>CAVUOO010000006.1:225000-337365 GCA_963743195.1 uncultured Gemmatimonadales bacterium | reverse complement strand
CTTCGCTTCGCCCACGCTGCCGGCTACGCGTTGCGCCCGCCTTTGCCGCCCAACGGCAGGTCGATGATGCCGAGCAGGAACACGGTGAAGGCGAGCTGGACCGCGGTCGCAATGAGGACGAGCGAGAGGGTGAGCACCCGCGTCACCTCGGGCGCGGTGAGCGGACCGAAATCGAGCGCGGCCCATTGCCAGAGCGACCACGCGACGCCGCCGATGCCGCCGCACATCAGCGCCAGCGCGATCAGGAGGCCGCGCTCCAGGGTGACGCGCGACATCAGCCCGTCGAGGCTCTTCGAGCGCGGCAACAGGCCGTTCGCCGCGGCGAAATGACGGGCGATGATGCCGAAGCCGACCACCTGGACCCCGACCAGGATGGCGATGGTGGCGACCAGGAAGGTGTGGTCGTCGAGCCCGAACCGCGGGGTGAGCATCAGCGGCCCCGGCAGCAGGACCAGCGTCGCCGATCAGTCCCGAGCCCGAACAGCACCGCGCCCGGATAGAGAAACAGCCAGCGCGGGCTGAACATCAGCAGGAAGCGCAGATGCCGCCAGCCGTCGCGCCAGGTGCGCAGATGCGGCGGCCGCGACCGGCCGTCGACCGCGAGCGTGGTCGGCACTTCGGCGATGGCGAGCCCGTTGAGCGCGGCGCGCACCACCATCTCGCTCGCGAACTCCATGCCGGAGGTCCGCAGGTCGAGCGCGAGGATGGCGTCGCGGCGCAAGCCGCGCAGGCCGCAATGGAAATCGCCGATGCCGGAGCGGAAGAACAGCCGGCCGATCAGGCTGAGCACGGGATTGCCGAGATAGCGGTGCAGGAACGGCATGGCGCCGGGCGCGATGCCGCCGGCGAAGCGGTTGCCCATGACGAGGTCGGAGCCGTCGCGCAGCTTGGCGAGGAACGGCTCGAGACGGGAGAAATCGTAGCTGTCGTCGGCATCGCCCATGATGACGAAGCGGCCGCGCGCCGCCGCGATGCCCGCCCGCAGCGCCGCGCCGTAGCCGCGCTCGGTCACGGCGATGACGCGGGCGCCGCGCGCCAGCGCATATTCCACCGAGCCGTCGGTCGAGCCGTTGTCGGCGATCAGGACCTCGCCGGCGATGCCGGAGCGGGCGAGGAAGCCGCTGCGCCTTGTCGATGCAGGTGGCGATGGTCTCGGCCTCGTTGAGGCAGGGCATCAGGATGGTGAGCTCGACGGCGCGGACTCCGGCGTCCGGGACGGCGGGCTTGATGGCATCAGGGGGCAATGCCCGGGACATGACAGCTCTCGCGTCAGTCGGAGGGAAACTCGTACGGCACCGCAGCTGCGGCTGCAATCGCCGCCGCCCCGCCTTCATGCTAAGGCATGCCGAGCATCATGCCAAGCGTTGCGCCCAATGCCCAGTACAATGTTGCCGCAGCCGACAGCCTGCCGGTGAAAATCGCCGCGCATCAGCGCCGCAAGATGTTCGCGCGCTTCCTCGCCGACACCGGCGCCGGCGCGAACGACACCGTGCTCGACGTCGGCGCGACCTCCGAGCGGACCTACGAGGCCTCGAACTATCTCGAGGCGTGGTATCCGCACAAAGACAAGGTGACGGCGCTCGGGCTCGACGACGCCTCGTTCCTGCCGACGCTCTATCCCGGCATGCGCTTCGTGCAGGCGGACGCGCTCGCCCTGCCGTTCGCGCGACGCCGCCTTCGACATCGTCCACGCCGCCGCGGTGATCGAGCATGTCGGCGCGTTCGAGCGGCAATGCGGCTTGCTGCGCGAATGCTGCCGGGTCGCCCGGCGCGCGGTGTTCGTGACGACGCCGAACCGCTGGTTTCCGATCGAATTCCACACCGTGCTGCCGGTGGTGCACTGGCTCCCCAAGCCGATCTTCCGCGACCTCATGCGCCGCACCGGCCGCGGCTTCTTCGCGCGAAGAGGCCAATCTCAACCTGATGACCGCGCGGGAACTGGGCCGTGCCGCCGCCGGCGTCGACCCGGTCTTCGACGCTCCGCGGTTCCTGCGGTCTTTCTCGCGGGCTGGCCGAGCAATCTGCTCCTGACCATGCGGCGCCGCCGCGCCCTCGGCGTGAGGGCGTACTCGACCCCGGATCGGGCATGACAGGTCGACTTTCCGACACACCGAGAAAGCGCCTGCTCGCGCTCGCTTCCTGTTCGCGCTCGGCTTTGCGCTGGTGTTCCGCGGCTGGCTGTTCACCGGCTTCGACCGTGCCTTCGGCGACGACGAGGACGGCTATCTCGCGCTCGCCATCGTCGAGCACTGGCGCCACGTGTTCGCCGGCACGGTCCACTGGACCGACCCGATCGTGTTCTTTCCCGCGCGCGGCACGCTCGGCTACACCGACGCGTTCTTCCTGCTCGGTGCCGCCGATGCGGCGCTGCGCGGCCTCGGCCTCGATGCCTTCACCGCCTTCATGGTGGTGATGGCCGCGGTGTCGGCGATCGGCTTCTTCGGCTTTCGCCGGCTCGCGATCCGCCATTTCGGCGTGCCGCCGGCGTTCGCCGCCATGGGCGCGTTCCTGTTCGCGTTTTCCAATCTCGACGCGGTCAAGCTCATCCACGTCCAGGTCTACTGCGCGATGCTGCTGCCGTGTGCTGTGCGACCTCGCGCTGTCGGCCTGGAAGGGCGCGCGGGGCGGCGCCGATCCTCGCCGGCGGCGGCCGGCGCGCTTTACGGGCTGATGTTCCTCACCGCCTTTCAGGCCTCGTGGTTCTTCGCCTTCTACCTCGCTGCTGATGGCGCTGCTCTATCCGGTGGTGTTCGGCTGCAGGCGACGCGCGACGCTGCTGCGCGAGAGTGGTCGCGAAGCGCGCGATCATGCTCGCTGCGGCGGCCGGCTTTGCCGCCGGCATCGTGCCGTTTCTCCTGCTCTACGTGCCGGTGTTCCTCTCCGGCCACAGCCGCGGCTTCGCCGAGGTCGCCTGCAACATGCCGCTGTGGCGCGACCTCCTCAACGTCACCCCGGAAAACGGCGTCTGGGGCGCACTGTTCGAGCGGCTCGGCATCGCCGGGCGGCCGGACCGCCCGGTCTGGGAGGTCGAGCTCGCGTTCACCCCGGTGGTGCTCGCGGTGTTCGCGGTGGCGCTGGGCACGGCGGCGGCGCGGTTATTCACGCGCAGGCGCGGCACCTGCTCCCTCTCCCCGCGCGCGGGGAGAGGGTCGGGGTGAGGGGGCTGGCGACACGACTCCGAGCTGCGAGATGCCCTCCGCAGCCCAGACGCGCGAGGGCCGCCGACCCTCTCCGCGCGCGGGGAAAGCTTCCCGGGCCGGCAACGGCTGAACCTCAAGGCGGGGAGGGAGCCGTGCCAGCGACCGGTTCCTGCTGCTCATGGGGCTCGCCGTCGTCGTGCTCTGGCTGCTGCAGATGGACTATTTCGGCGTGCGTCCGTGGCAGGCGGTCTGGGCGGTGGTGCCCGGCGCCAAGGCGATCCGCTACACCTTCCGCTCGCAACTCGTCGCGAACCTGTTCGTCTCGCTCATCGTCGCGCGGACGCTGGCCGGCGCTCGCGCGCCGCCGGATCGCGATCGTCGTCCTCTGCGCCGTCCTGATCGTCGAGCAGGTCAACCTCGTGTGGCCGCCGACGATGTCGCGCAAGGCGCGCTCGCCTGGATCGACGCCGCGCCGGCGCCGCCCGCGGGCTGCCGCGCCTTCTATGTCGTTCCCCGGCGCCGGACCGCCGGAACGCAGCGGCCCGCAGCACCAGGACGACGCCATGCTGTTCGCGCAGATCCGCGGCATCCCGACCGTCAACGGCTATTCGAGCTGGTTCCCCGACGGCTGGGCGCTCGACGAGCCGCAAGCCCCGGCTACCCGGCCGCCGTGCGCGACTGGGCGCGGAGCAACCACATCGACGGCGATGTGTGCGGGCTCGAGCCGCGGACCGGGCGGATGGGTGCGCGGGGCTGCCGGAAGTAATCCGACGCCGTAGCCCGCATGAGCGGAGCGACATGCGGGGGTGCCTGGCCGAAGTGCCCGGCCGAAGCGCCCGCCCGGATAGTCGCTTCGCTCATCCGGGCTGCGGAGTGCGCCGGATGCGACACCTCACCCCGCCGCCTTGCTGCGCTCGACGATGCGCAGCACGTCGGTCATCACTTGGTTGAGCTCGAAGTCCTTCGGCGTGTAGACGGCGGCGACGCCGGCGGCCTTGAGCTCGGCGGCGTCGTCGGGCGGGATGATGCCGCCGACCACCACCGGCACGTCGTCGAGGCCGGCGTCGCGCAGGCGCGTCACCACGTCCTTGACCAGCGGCAGGTGCGAGCCTGAGAGGATCGACAGGCCGACCACGTGCACGTCCTTGTCGCGCGCGGCGTCGACGATCTCGTCGGGCGTGAGGCGGATGCCGTCATAGACCACGTCCATGCCGGCGTCGCGCGCCCGCACCGCGACCTGCTCGGCGCCGTTGGAGTGGCCGTCGAGGCCGGGCTTGCCGACCAGGATCTTCGGCCGGCGGCCGAGCTTCTTCGTCATGCGGTCGACCTCGGCGCGCAGATCGTCGATGCCCTGGCAGTCGTTGCGCGCGGCTGCGAGACGCCGGTCGGCGCGCGGTACTCGCCGAACCCCTGGCGCAGCACCTCGCCCCATTCGCCGGTGGTGACGCCGGCCTTCGCGCAGGCGATCGAGGCCGGCATGATGTTGACGTCAAGCCGAGTTTCTCGACACCAAGCTGAAGCCCCGACTGGACGCCGCCGAAGCCGGTCAAGGGCACGTGTTCTTCGTCGATGCGGCGCACTTCGTGTTCGGCACCTTTCTGTGCTGCCTGTGGTCGTTCGGGCGAATGTTCGTAAGAGCGGCGTCGGGGCGGCAGCGGTTCAACGTCTTGGGGGCTTGGAACGCGGTGACGCGGGAACTGATCGCCGTGACCAACACGACGGTGGTCAACACCGAAACCATGTGCGAACTGTTGCGCAAGATCGCGGCCCTGGGACTGGCCGGGCCGATCACGCTGGTGCTGGACAACGCCCGCTATCAACGAAACGCCGTGGTGCAGGCGTTGGCGGCCCAGTTGGGCATCACGTTGTTGTTCCTGCCGTCGTACTCTCCCAACCTGAACCTGATCGAGCGACTGTGGAAGTTCACCAAGCGTCGCGCGCCTATACGGTCGCTACCACCCGACGTTCCGGGACTTTCAAGCCGCCATCCAAGAGGTTCTCGACGGTTTGTCGACCAAGTACTCCGAGCAACTGGCCTCGTTGATGACGCTCAATTTCCAGCAATTCGACGACGTCTCACTCATGGCCGCGTAAGGTATAGAATGGTCAATACCATTCCTCTTGGTCGCGAAGTATTCCAGCCATGAGAGCACGTACACTGAGACGATCTGTCGGCGTTCTTGCAGGACGACCTTGCGTGGAGGCGAAAAGAGAACAAGGCTCTTCAGACATTAGTTGATAGAACGGAGGCGTCCCAGAAACAGGCGATTCTCAGAGGGCGAATCGCCAGTCTGTACGCCCACTGGGAGGGCTTCGTCAAATCGTCCTGCCGCATATACCTCGAATTCGTCAAACTGCGAAAACTGCCGGAATCTGAATTGTCGTAAAGCTTCAGCCGTTCTCAGTAATCCGCTCCGGTAGTGGTGGCAGCTGACCGGTTTGGAGATAGGCGCGAACGGCGTCGAGGACGGCGGAGACCGGATTGTGGCCGCGTTGCTTGAGGGTGCGGAAGACGCTCATCAGGACGGCCTGGGTCTCGGCTCCGTCCTCGCTGCCGTTGGCGTAGCTGTTCTTCCGCACGATGCACGGCCGGGCGGATCTGTCGCTCCGCCATGGTTGTTGTCGGACGGGACGTCGGGATGGTCCAGGAACGTGAACAACTCGGACTGCGTGCCGCCGCAGTCGCTTCACCAGGCGACGTGCGTGTCGCTCCTCCCACGGCTGAGCCAGCAGGTCGTGCAACCGCTCGCTCCAGCCGCTGCCGCCGCGAGGCGAATCGCTCCGCCGACAGCTCCCTCACGCCGCTTGCTCAGGCGGATCGAGTCGCGGATCAGCCGCTTCAGTTGCTTGGAGAACGCCGGCCAGTCGCCGCCGGGCTTGTGGTAATGCTGGGTCCGCTTCAGGTCGCGCAGCAGGTGCGGCAGGCACTTCTGCTTCTGCGCGCAGACGACCGCGTTGTAGGCGGCCCAGAAGTCGGTCACCAACACCCCGGCGAACTCCTTCTTGAAGAACTTCTTCAAGGCCGGGACTGCCGCGGCTGCGGTCGATCATGTAATAGGTCACGTCCTTCGACGTGAAGCACCACAACCAGTGGGTCTTGCCGTTGACCCGCCAGCCGGTCTCGTCGGCGTGCAGCACGGCGCTGTCGAGGGCTTGGGCCTGGATCTCCAGGTACCAGGCCAAGAGGATCTCCCGCAGCCGCTGCCACATCTGCACCAGGCCGCCGGAGGAGAGCTTGAACTGGAGATGGAAGTTGAACACGTCGATGATCTGGGCCAGCGTGGTGCCCAGCAGGTAGTGCAGCCAGGCCGAGAGGACCACGACCCGCAGGCCGATGGTCGAGCCGGGCAAGGCGTCGGGCACGACCGGCTCGACGGTGTCGCGGCACTGCGGGCACCAGTAGCGATGGATCGTGTGCTCGGTGACCACCGGCGTGATGTCGGCGGGGATGTCCTCGATGACCCGCGTCCGCGAGCGAGCGGCAAGGACGAACCGGCCCGTGGCACTTGGGACAGGCCGAGAGCGTGTGCTCCTCGCGGCGGTCGATCCGCGGCGGCGCGGGTCGACGATGACCGGGATGTCCCGGCTTGGCACCTTTGGCTTTGGCCCGCCCCTTGGCGGTCGGCTTGACGTAAGGCGGAGTTTGTCCCGAAGGTGCCGACGGGATCGGGCGTCGTCGCGCGACGGCCTGCTTCTCGGCCAATTGCTTGGCCAAGGTCAGACAGCGCGAAGACGACCGCCTCCTGGCCCTGCTGAAAGATCAGCGCGGCTTGCTCGGCGGTCAGTTGCGGACCGAGCAAGGCCTGCAAGGATGCCGTATCCAGGGTGTCCGTACCCTTGGTTGCCATGCACACAGTTGAATGTCATGGTCGTCAAATTGCAAGATCAACTGAATTCGGCTGAAGGTCTTACGAATTGTCAATCCCCCTGCTTGGTCTGGCCCTGAAGCAAAGCTTGGAGACAGTGGGTGTAGACCGAATCGACAGTCATCGCGACTTCTAACGGTTGGCTGCTGCTCGAGGTGTGGGAAGGGAGCGGTTGCCTGACCCGGATGATGTTATCAGCACAAGCAACCTCAATTCGCAAGTTCTTAAGAGTTACATGCTTAGTCTTGGGCTGCCGTACGGATCGGACTTCGAGAGGGCGGAAAAGCCCGTGATCGATGCCTTGGTGAAGGTACGAAATAATCTAGCACGGGGAGTGGCAAATCGTAGTGGAGCCGATGAGATCGAGGTCGGCCACGTCGAGTCCGGCACGGGCCAGCGCCTTGCGAGTGGCAGGGACCGGACCGAGTCCCATGACGCTCGGATCCACGCCCGCGACCGCGGTGGATACGACCCTCGCGATCGGCGTGAGCCGCAGCTCGTCGAGCGCGCGCCTGCTCGCGACGGCCAGGGCGGCCGCGCCATAATTGGTACGACTAGAGGTCCCGGCGGTCACCGTACCGTCGCGAACGAAGAGAAGGCCGGCTTGAGGGCCGCCAGCGAGTCGAGGGTAACGCCGGGGCGGGGCGGCTCGTCTCGGGTCACCGTCGTGGTGCCGCGCGCCGCCGGGACTTCGACGGCCACGATCTCTCCCTCGAAGATTCGCGAGCCCAGCGCGGCCTGTGCCCGACACTGGCTTTCCAACGCGAACGCGTCTTGCTCCGCCCGAGTGATTCCGTATTGCTCGGCGACGCGCTCCGCGGTCTCGCCGAGCGAGATGGTCCACGCCGCCGGCATCCTGGGATTCACAGAAGCGCCATCCGACCGTCGTGTCGGCCACGGCGGGTGTCGTCCGATCCCAGGGCTTCCCCGACTTGAGCGTGACGTACGGCGCACGGGTCATGCTCTCAACTCCACCGGCAATGAGGACGTCGCCGTCGCCGGCGCGAATGGCGTGGGCCGCGCTCGCCACCGCCTGCAGTCCGGAGCCACAAAGGCGGTTCACCGTCTGTCCCGCGACCTCCGCCGGGAACCAGCGACAGCGCTGCCATCCGCGCGACGTTCCGGTTGTCCTCTCCTGCCTGGTTGGCGCATCCGAAGATGACGTCCTAGAACTCGATCGGCGGGAATGCCCGAGCGGTCGATCACTCCGCGCACCGCGCAGGCGGCGAGGTCGTCGGGGCAACCTCCGCCAACGCGCTGCCCGCGCGCCCGATGGGCGTGCGGACGGCGGCGGTGATGAAGGGGGTATTGAGATCGGTGATTGGTCACTCCTCCTCAGAATGTGGGAATGGTCGCACCGAACCGCGCATTTAGTAGCTTGGCTTTCTCTGTTCTCTCGTCAGGCCGCTGGTTGTATCTGATCGCCGACGGGCGGCGCTGCGCGAGTGCGGGCGTTGAGCCAAGCGGCGAGCGACTCGGCATCAGTGGGGAACCGGAACCGATTGAGCGCGTCTAGCTGGCACACCAGGCCGATGATCTCGCCGATGACCGCATCCAACTCGGCGCTGGAGTCGGCATATGCGACTTCTCCGGGCCGCGGGGTGATCGTCTCGGCGCGGGCGATCCGCTCAGCGAGCCGATCGCTGCGGCGATGTAGCCCGTATTGGACCAGGGATGCGCCCAGTTGAAGTCGCGTACCCTGACGGCCATGTCAACCGCCCAATCGATGCCCGGTTTCATATGATGCGCCCGTTCTCACGCCGCCGGCTTTACCGAGCCGTCCTGCGGAGTGGGGGTGGACGGCTGAGCGACACCGTCACCCGTGGGCCAAGCAACGGTTCCGCGCGCTCTCGAACGCGGCCAGCTACTTCGACGCCGACGGCGTCGAGGACTCGGGCTCCGAGGAAGCCGACGAGCACGGCGACTTCGTAGACCGGATGGTCGAAGTCCTCCGCCGCGCGCCCGACTTCCGTCTCCCCGGGAACCGCACCGCGCGCCTCGAGCAGGTGCGCCGCCCGGCGAAGACGCTGTCGCTGTCGGCGGAGGCGACGGTGGACGGCAAGCCGGTCGCGATCGTGTTCGGCCCGGAGCATGGCGCGGTGAGCGAGAAGCTCGTCTTCAACGCCGGCGGTGAGGCCACCGCCAAGCGCTTCACCCACCTCTACGTCATCGGCTTCGCCATCGAGCCCAACGCGCGCCAGCTCGTCGAGCAGGCCGAGGCGGCGGTGGGCGTGGCGGCGACGTACGTGCAGGCGACGCCCGACCTCGTCCTCGGCGATCTGCTCAAGACGATGCGGTCGAGCCAGGTGTTCAGTGTGTGCGGCCTGCCGGAGATCGAGGTCACGAAGGCGAAGACGCAGAAGGGCGAGCCCCCGCGCTGGCAGGTGACGTTGCTCGGCCTCGATACCTTCGACCCGGCGACGATGGAGGCGGAGCACACTCCCGGCGGCGACGTGCCTGCCTGGTTCCTCGACACCGACTACGACGGCACCCGTTGCTTCCGGGTGTGCCAGGCGTTCTTCCCGCGGACGGGCGCGTGGGACAACCTCAAGCGGGCGCTCCGCGCGGAGTACGACGAGTCGCTGTGGGACCATCTGAGCGGAACGACCTCGGCGCCGTTCGAGGCGGGGGAGCAGAGACAGATCGCCGTGAAGGTGATTGATGAGCGGGGGAACGAGCTGCTGGTCGTCCAAGCGCTTTCTGGCTAGGTATGGCACGCGGATGCTTCTACCTGTTGATACCCCATCAGACCGGATCGCACCGGAGTGAGCCTTGGCCTCAGGAAATGGAGATTCCATCATCGCGACCATCATCGGCATCGATTGCGCCACTGATCCCAAGAAGGTCGGTGTAGCACTAGGGCTCTTGAACCAAGGCGTGATCGCTGTGACATCGGTCCAATGCGGAAGCCGCGCACGTCGGCCGGCTACAATCGTAGCCGAGTTGCTGAGAGACAACTCCAGCGTCCTTCTTGCGATCGATGCACCGTTGGGTTGGCCCAAGGCTCTGGGTCCGAGCCTGGCGAGTCATGACGCGGGCAAAGCGTTGGCTCCTGCGGCCGACCTGCTGTTTCATCGTCAGACCGATACCGAGATCGAGCGCCGCTTGGGGAAGAGGCCCTCGAGGTTGGGGCAAACCTGATCGCGAGGACCGCTCATGCCGCGTTGGCGTTCCTCGAGGACGTTCGGCGGCTGACGGGGAGATCGATCCCCCTTGCATGGGACCGGTCCAGGAGTGAAGGCGTCCAGGCGATTGAGGTCTATCCTGCAGCCACTCTCCGGGCTCATGGAATTGAGCCCGGCGAATACAAGCGAACTTCTCACGTCGATGGCAGGAGAGGTCTGCTCACTCGGCTCGGCGCACGCGTTACGCTCCCCAGCGACCGTCGAGTGCTCGAAGGCTCTGCCGACGCTTTGGATGCGGTCGTCTGTCTGGTTGGAGGAGCAGATTTCCTGGAAGGCCGAGCCGTCTCACCGACTGACTTCGAGACCGCACGCAAGGAAGGCTGGATCTGGGCTCCGATGCCGGTTGAGGCCTGACAAGCGCGCCCTGGACCATCCGCGCGCGGGTTACTCGGTGGGGATCGGGATGGAGTGCGCTCGCGCGTAGAGGACATCAGGATCGAGATCGAGATCGCGCGGCCAGGCAACCGTTCGGGACTCGGGGTGGACGTAGGCCCTGGCGAACTCGGCCGGATCGCGCAGCGGGGCAAACACGCCGGCGTCTTCCCGGAGCACGAGATGGGAGCAGTCTACGATTCCACTGGTTCCGTCGGCGAACCCGATCTCGAGCCGGTACTCAGGGAGCGCCGCGACACGGGTCACCCGTGCGAAGATAGGTAACACGGGTCACTCACGCGACGAACCTGGATGAGTAGCTCAGTGCGCACAGGACACGTCGTGCGAAGGTGGATGAGTTCATGTCTAAGTGCCTGCGGAGGTATGAGCCTTTTCGTAAAGGACGTACGGATCAATGTCCGCGCCGTTTGGCCACACGATGGTATCGGCTTCGTGGTCGACCCACACCATGGCAAAGAGGTCGGGGTCTCGAAGTTCAGCGAAGACTCCGGTTTGGCGCTCGTAGAGTAGCGGGCGAAAGTCGATGAATCCGCCCGTCTCATCCTCGAAGGTAAGATTCAGACCATAGGGAGGGACGACCTGAACCGCGGTGACGCGAGGGATCATCTGCTACTCCAGCGGTGCGATCCGATGTGGCGTCCTCTCGGAGCGCATCCGTCGCCAATTGTCGAGGAGTTCCGCCTCGTGTAGCCTAGCCCACTCCAGAACTATTGCCAAGTGTCGCCGAGAGAGGGCACCATCGTACAGTGCAACTGGCCCAATTCGTATCCGTGCCCGATCGGAACCGGCCCGTGCATGGAAGTGCGGCGGTTCGTGATCCGCGAAGTACATCTGAATCACGATCCCGAAGAACCGGGAGATCTCGGACACGCGCGCAAACTCGTAACGCGCCCCGCGATCAACTATTCAACGTGATGCGACGAGAGGCGTAATAGTGCGGAATACGCCATGACCTTCGAAGTCGAAACCCCCATTCTCAACTCGCCCTTCGACCCCCCGGGCGAGCACTGGTTCCTCCGCCCCGGGCACCCCCCCGAACGGCGGAGCGGCAGGCGTCCGGCTCTCGTCTTTCAGCCACGCGATCAGCCGGACCCGTGGGACATCGAAGGCGACGCGACGCTCGAGCGCCTCGCCGAGTACGAGCGGGCGTACGGCCTCACGCTGGTGAACCTGATCCGGAGCCGGTTGGCGCAGTGGCAGGCCGACGGGCGGCCGGGCGCCACACGGATCACACGAGAGCTGATCGACTGGTGGCGCCGCGACGGCCGGCAGCAGCGGCTCTTCTTCGCTCAGCTCGAGGCGGCGGAGACGCTGATCTTCCTCCGCGAGGCGCGAGCGGACTACCGGCAGGGCATCGACGTCCCCCGTGACGATCCGGGCGACGAGTGGCGGGAGCGCGGATACGATGGTTTCCTGCGTTACGCCTGCAAGATGGCGACCGGCGGCGGCAAGACGACGGTCATGGCGATGACCGCCGCCTGGAGCATCCTCAACAAGGTGCAGGACCGCGCCAACCCGACCTATTCCGACGTCGTCCTCGTCGTCTGCCCCAACATCACGATCCGCGACCGGCTCCTCGAGCTCGATCCCAGACGAGGCGACGCGTCGCTCTACCGTTCGCGTGACCTCGTTCCACCGCACCTCATGCCGCTGCTCACGCGCGGACGAGTCGTGATCTGGAACTGGCACGTCTTCGAGCCACAGACCGCCGACGCGGGAGACGTGAGCGCGCGAGTGGTCAAGGCAGGTGTCCGGCAGGTTACTCAGGAGACGATCAGGATCGCCGAGAAGACCACCACCGCGAGGAACCTCCGCTACATGACGCCACAGGCAGTGGATGCCCTCGCGGCGGCCGGGTCCATCCGCATCCTGGACGAGAAGCGGGATGCGGCGGGACACGTCAACGCGATCGTGGTCGAGCGGGAGCGCTGGGTCGAGAGCGACACGGCCATCGTCGCCCGCGTGCTTGGCCGAGAGGTCGGCGGCAAGCAGAACATCCTGGTGATGAACGACGAGGCGCACCATGCCTACCGCATTCAGCGGGACCAGGGCGGCGACGAGGAGCTGTACGAGGGAGAGGAAGAGGACGAATTCTACCGCGAGGCGACCGTCTGGGTCGAAGGCCTCGACCGGGTTGACAAGCTCCGCGGCATCAACCTCTGCGTCGACCTCTCGGCGACGCCGTACTTCCTCGGACGCATGGGCCGGATGACCGGTCGGCCGTTCCCCTGGGTCGTGAGCGAGTTCGGGCTGGTGGACGCGATCGAGTCAGGACTGGTGAAGATCCCGCAGCTCGCGCTGGGAGACACGAGCGGACAGGAGCGTCCCGACTACTTCAACATCTGGGACTGGATCGTCCGGAAGAAGCTCACGCCGGCGGAAAAGGGCGGGATGAAGGGCAGCCCCAAGCCGGAGGCCATCCTCAAGTACGCCCACGCGCCGATCGCGATGCTGGCCGGACAGTGGCGCGAAGAGTTCCAGCGGCGACAGGCGGAGGAGGATAGCGATGCACGGCCACCGGTCTTCATCATCGTTTGCAAGAACACTGCTATCGCCAAGGTCGTGTACGAGTGGCTCGCCGAGGACGAGCGGCCGGCGGGAATCCCGTCGTCGGGGTTGCCGGAGTTTTTCAACCGCGGCGGCGTGATCAACACGATTCGTGTTGACACCAAGGTTGTCCACGACACCGACCGCGGCGAAGCGGAGGGCGGCGGATCCAAGGCCGACGAGCAGCGCTGGATGCGCTTCACGCTCGACACCGTCGGCAAGACCGACTGGACCCGCGACTCGCAGGGGCGCGCCATTTACCCCGAGGGATTCGAGGAGCTGGCGAAGAAGCTCGAACGGCAGCTCCATCCGCCGGGCCGGGACGTCCGTTGCATCGTGAGCGTGGCGATGTTGACGGAAGGATGGGACGCCAACACGGTGAGCCACATCGTGGGACTCCGGCCATTCATGAGCCAGCTTCTATGCGAGCAGGTGGTGGGGCGGGGACTCCGGCGCCGCCGTTACGATCTCAACGAAGACGACCGTTTCAGTGAGGAGATCGCCCAGGTACTGGGCGTGCCGTTCGAGGTGATCCCCTTCAAGTCCACCGGTAAAGGCTCCACGACGACCAAGCCGCGCCAGCGCATCCATGCCGTCCCCGCCAAGGCGGAATACGAGATCACGTTTCCCAGAGTAGATCGCTATACCCAGCGAGTCACTGGCCGCGTCGCGGTGCGCTGGGATGAGGTGCCGCCGCTCGAGATCAACCCCGCGAAGATCCCGCCCGAAGTGGAGATGGCGGCGAACCTCCCCAACAACCAGGGCCGGCCCAGCATTCTCACTCCCGGCCGCGTGAAAGAGGCGAACCTCGAGCCGTTTCGCCGCGGGAGAAGGGTGCAGGAGCTGGTGTTCGCGATGGCGCAGGACCTCACTCGCGACATGGTGCAGAACGGCGACGTGGCGGTGCCGGCGGGCGTGCTGTTCCCGCAGCTCGCCGCGATCGTGCGACGCTTCGTGGACGACCGGGTGTTCGTCGTGCCGCCGAGCGACCGACTCGACCTGTTCCTGTCACCGTACTACGGGTGGGCGATCGAGCGCCTGCGTCAAGCGATTCGGCCCGACGGGGAAGCTGGAGAAGGGCCCGAGCTCCCCGTGTACGAACGTGGTGTACGCAGAACCGGGAGCACCGGGCAGATCGACGCGTGGACCAGCAAGCCCGTGATTGAGGTCGCGAAGAGCCACGTGAACCTGATGGTGGCGCACACCGGCTCGTGGGAGCAGCAGGTCGCGCAGCGCCTCGACCGTCATCCCGCCGTTCGCGCCTTCGTCAAGAACGAATTCCTCGAGCTCGCCATTCCCTACGTGGACAACGGGCAGGGACACGAGTACTACCCCGATTTTCTGGTGCGCTTGGCCGGAGAACCCAGCGTCACTCTCATTATGGAGGTGAAGGGGCGGCCTGATCCATTGGAGCAGGTGAAGGCCGCGGCGGCGCGGCGCTGGGTGGCGGCGGTGAACGCCGAAGGGAGCTTCGGGCAGTGGGATTACACCATCGTGCGGGACCCCAAAGCCACCGGGCAGGCGCTCGAGGCGGCAAGAGGGATCTCAGCGTAGTGCCTTCAGGCAGTGGACCGAACGGCGTCCTCCCGATCGTCGAGAATCCGCAGGACCCTCGTGAGAAAGGCGTCGGGGCCAAAGGGCTTCAGCATCAGCTCTCCCAACGACTGGACCGCACCGGCGCGCGGGTCGGGATTCTTTCCGGTGATGAAGAGGATGGGAACCCGAGGCCAGCGAGGCCGGAACTCCCGGGCAAACTCGATCCCGCTCATGACCGGCATGGTGAGATCGGTGACCGCCAGTTGCAGCCTTGCCCCGCAGCCCGCCGCCGCACGAAGAGCTTCCTCTCCATTTTCCGCCTCCACCGCCTCGAACCCGGCATCCACGAGGGTGCGGACCAGCAGGCTCCGCAGCGTCATCTCATCATCGACGACGAGAATGGAGCCACGGGACGGAGTGGATTGGATGGGCGTGGTCATAGCCGCGCTGACGCTCGGGAAAGGATCAGTGCGAAGTTGCAGACGCTGATCGCGACTAATGTAATCGGGCGCAGATGGCTCGCAACGCGAACCATGGAGCCTCGTTGACGACCCTCCGGCAGTGCGCTAGGTTGCGCCCTCGCAACATCCTCGGGACAGGTGGCCGAGTGGTTGAAGGCGCACGCCTGGAGAGCGTGTAAACGTCAAAAGCGTTTCGAGGGTTCGAATCCCTCCCTGTCCGTGTTCCGCGAGCAGTCCGCCTGCTTCGCCATCCGTCGTACAACGCTGCCCGTGAAACCCAGTATTATTGCATCTGAGCGCCCCAGCGCCTGCGGTCCTTCTCATGGTTCTCGGTGCGCGTACTTCCAGGCCCGTGCGGGCTGCCCGGTTGCTGATGCTCGTCGTGGACATTGTGGCCTCGACCAGCATTGGCCCGGACATGAACCAAAAACCCCAATGGAGCACAACGATGTTACGACTGGTAGGCGCATTCACCGCTTTGATGCTGAGCGCGTCCTCGGTTGCGGCGCAGCAGCCTCAAATGCAGCGCCCTGATAGCCATCCCGCGATGCCACGCCGGGGCAACCAACAGATGATGATGCGGATGGATTCCCTCAACGCTCGTCTCGACAGCCTCGTGGATCGCATGAACCAAAGCAGCGGCGACCAGAAGGTGCAGGCCATGGCGGCCGTCATCACCGAGTTGGTGAGCCAACGCAAGATGATGCAAGATCGCATGCACGGTATGATGGAACGCGGTGGCAGGATGAACATGATGAACAAGCCTCGCCCGATGTCCCCGGCGAAGCCCGACTCATCCGCGACCGACAGCACCGATCACTCCGGCCATCATCCAACCAAGTAATGGTTGCGCGAAGGCGGATGGTCGATTCGCTTTCGCGGAACGGCCAGGGTATTTCGTTCCATCGTGTCGTGGGAGAATGCGTGGGGCACTCCGCCGGCGTCCCGGAAACCATCGGCCGCTATCGCATCAGCCACACCCTGGGTGAGGGCGGAATGGGCGTGGTCTATGCGGCGCGGGACGAGCGACTGGAGCGCCCCGTCGCCATCAAGCGTATCCGCCAAGGGTCCTCCGCCGACTCGCTGGACGAGCGTCTCCTCCGGGAAGCCCGCGCCGCCGCCAGTCTCAATCATCCCAACGTCTGCCAGGTCTACGAGCTCGCCGAGGACGCAGAGGGGCTCTATCTCGTCATGGAGCTGCTCACCGGCGAATCGCTCGCGGATCGCATCGCCAGGGGACAGATGCCTCTGGCCGAGGCACTCGAGGTCACCCTGAGCATCCTCGGGGCGCTCGACGCGCTGCACACCCGTGGCATCGTGCATCGTGATCTCAAGCCCTCGAACGTCTTTCTCAGCGCGCATGGGACCAAACTGCTCGACTTCGGTCTGGCGCGTCCCCTCTTCGAACAGCTCAAGGTCGAACCCGGCCTGACCGCGCCGGGAACGATCCTGGGGACTCCACGCTACATGCCGCCGGAGCAGTGGGAGGGCGAGCCGATCGTGCCGGCCTCGGACCTCTTCGCGGTGGGTGCCATCCTCTTCGAGATGATCGCCGGCAAGCCGGCCTTCGCGGGCGAGACGATCATCGAGCTCTACCGCAGCATCGCGTTGGGCGAGCCGCCGGCGCTCGCGGGTGGGCCCGAGGTGATGGCGGCCGACCGAATCATCCAGCGCTCCCTGGCGAAGGCGGCCGCGGACCGTTATCCGGACGCGGCGGCGATGGCGAGAGACGTGCGCGACGCGATGACGCGGCTCGGCCCCGAGCCGGCCACGCCGCCACGAGCGATGACGCGCCTCGTGGTGCTGCCGTTCCGCCCCCTGCGTCCCGACGAGGAAACGGATTTCCTGAGCTTCAGCCTCCCCGACGCGATCACGGCGTCGCTCTCGGGGCTTGGCACCCTGGTGGTCCGGTCCACCGCGGCAAGCCAGCGCTTCGTGTCGGACGCGCCGGACCTCAACACCATTGCCGCGCAGATGGGAGTCGATGTGGTCGTCACCGGAACGCTGCTCCGCTCCGGAGAGCAGGTCCGTGTCGCGACCCAGATGCTCGAGGCGCCGGGCGGAGCGGTGGTCTGCTCGCACACGGCACAGGTGCAGCTCACCGACATCTTCAAGCTGCAGGACGATCTCGCGCATCAGATCGTCCAATCCCTCGCCATCCCGCTCTCCGCGCGCGACGAGCGGGTGCTCGGACAAAACCTCCCGGTGAGCGCCAGAGCCTACGATCTCTACCTGCGGGCCAATCACCTGAGTGCCGCCACCTCCAATCGGTCCCGGCTGACCGCGGCGAAAGAGCTGTACGAGCAGTGTCTGCGAGACGACCCCCACTACGCGCCGGCCTGGGCCCGGCTCGGCCGGGTGCATCGGGTGCTCGGCAAGTACGGTGCGGTGGACCAGGAGCGGAGCATCGCCCTCGCCGGCGACGCATTCCGCAAAGCACTCGAGATCAATCCCGACCTCCCGGTCGCGCACAACTTCTACACCTATTACGAGATCGAGGAGCAGGGCCGGGCGCCGGAAGCGATGGCCCGACTGCTCGAGCGGGTATCCACCGGCTCCGCAGACCCGCATCTCTTCGCGGGGCTCGTGGTGGCATGCCGATTCTGCGGACTGATGCAGGCCTCGATCGCGGCGGACCGCCGGGCACGCCGGATCGATCCGGGCATCCAGACCAGTGTCCACTTCACGTACTGGGCACTGGCGGACTGGGAGCAGGCAGCGCTGTACGACGTCGAGGAAACCCAGATGATACGGAGCGGCTCGCTCTGGATGCTGGGCCGGCAGGACGAAGCGACTCTGACTTTGCGCGACGTGCTCACCCACTCGCCGAGGAGCCTAGAGCGCCTCATGATCGAGACGCAGGTCGCGGCGATGGAAGGACGAAAGGACGACTGTGTGCGCCAGATGCACACGATGGTCGAGGGCGGCTTCCATGACCCGGAAGGGCTGCTGCTGGGCGTGCGCGCGCTGGCGTACCTGGGCGAGATCGACGCCGCGATGGTGCAGCTCGAGCGGGTCGTGGCGGGCGGGTTTCACTGTCCGACGGCGCTGACGCGCGATCCGTGGCTCGATTCGCTCCGGGCGCGGCCCGACTTCGTGCGCCTGGTGCACGAGGCAGAGGGGGGACATGCGCGTGCCGCGAGGGTCTACCTCGACGCGGGCGGCGAGCGGATCCTGGGGGCGGGGACGGAGTAAGGGCGGAATGGCGGAATGGCGCCCTTCCGCCGTTCCGCCCTTCCCACTACCTTCCCGCCCCGATGCCCACCCGGACTCCCCTCCTCGACGACCGGGCGATCGCCCGGACCCTCGTCCGGATGGCCTCCGAGATCGTCGAACGTTCCGGCGGTACCGACGATCTGGTCCTGGTCGGCATCCAGCGCCGTGGTGTCGAGCTCGCCGAGCGTCTCAAGCGTCTCATCGATCACGCCGAAGGCGCCAACGTCCCCTCCGGCAAACTCGACATCACGCTCTATCGCGACGATCTCCAGACGGTCGGCCCGCGGCCGGTCGTCGGAGAGACCCGTCTGCCCAATCTCGACGGCCGCACGGTCGTGATCGTGGACGACGTGCTGCTACACCGGGCCGGACGGTCCGGGCGGCGCTCGACGAGTGCGCCGACTTCGGCCGGCCCCGGCGACTCCTGCTCTGCGTGCTGATCGACCGCGGCGGACGCGAGCTGCCGATCCAGGCCGACATCGTGGGCACGTCGGTCAGCACGACTCCCGCCGACCGGGTGGATGTATTCGTGAGCGAGCTCGACGGCCGCGACGCGGTCGAGCTGGTGCGGGGTGGCTGAGGTGAGCACCGGACTGAACCTCGGCAAGGACCTGGTCGGCCTCGAGCGTCTGAGCGCCGACCAGATCCGCCTGATTCTCGACACCGCCGAGCCGTTCAAGGAAGTGAGCGAGCGCCCGATCAAGAAGGTTCCGGCGCTGCGCGGCAAGACGATCGTCAACCTCTTCTTCGAGGCCTCCACCCGCACCCGCATCTCGTTCGAGTTCGCCGAGAAGCGGCTCTCCGCCGACACGGTGAACGTCGCGTCGACCGGTTCCTCGGTCTCCAAGGGCGAGACCCTGGTCGACACGGCGCGCAACCTCGAGGCGATGCGGATCGACATGGTGGTGATCCGGCACGGCGCGTCGGGCGCGGCCCAGTTTCTGGGCCAGCGCATTCGCTCGAACGTCATCAACGCCGGCGACGGCAAGCACGAGCACCCGACGCAGGGACTGCTCGACATGCTCACGCTGCGCGACCACTTCGGCAAGATCGAGGGACTCAAGGTCGCCATCTGCGGCGACATCCTGCACAGCCGGGTGGCGCGCAGCAACATCTGGGGGCTCACCAAGCTCGGCGCCGAGGTCGGCGTGTGCGGCCCGGCGACGCTGCTGCCGCGCAACGTCGACGGACCTCGGCGTGACGATCCTTCCGCGCATCGAGGACGCGATCCAGTGGGCCGACGCGCTCAACGTGCTGCGGCTGCAGCTCGAGCGGATGCAGGCCGGATTTCATCCCCTCGCTGCGCGAGTACAACCGCGTCTTCGGCGTCACCAGCGAGCGGCTGGCGCGGGCCCCCAAGGACCTGCTCATCCTGCATCCCGGTCCGATGAATCGCGGCGTCGAGATCGACAGCGACGTGGCCGACGGTCCGCACAGCGTCATCCTGCCACAGGTGACCAACGGCGTCGCGGTGCGGATGGCGGTGCTCTACCTGCTGGCCGGCGGCTCGCCCGACTGGGCGAAGCAGGCCGGAGGTGGAGACTAGCGATGCGGCCGATTCTGATCCGGGGCGGCCGAGTGATCGATCCGTCGCGCGGCGTCGACGAGGTCGCCGATGTCTTCCTCGCAGGACGGTAAGGTCGAGGCCATCGGGCGGAACATCGGACGGCCGGATGAGGCGCTGGTGGTCGACGCGACGGGCAAGGTCGTGGCGCCCGGGCTGATCGACCTGCACGTCCATCTGCGCGAGCCGGGGCAGGAGGACGTCGAGACGGTCGCGACCGGTGCGATGGCCGCGGCGGCCGGTGGGTTCACCGCGGTCTGCGCCATGCCGAACACCGATCCGGTCACCGACAACCAGGCGGCGGTCGGCTTCATCGTGAGCCAGGCGCAGCGCGCGGGCAAGGCGCGCGTCTATCCGATCGGCGCCGTCTCGCTGGGCCAGCAGGGGCGAGCAGCTCGCCGAGTTCGGCGAGATGGTCGGGGCCGGCGCGGTCGCCGTGAGCGACGACGGCAAGCCGGTCGCGTCGAGCCACCTGATGCGCACGGCGCTCGAGTACGCGCGGACGTTCGGCATTCCGGTGGCCGATCACTGCGAGGAACCCACGCTCGCGGCCGGCGGCGTCATGCACGAGGGTCTCGTCTCCACCCGGCTCGGTCTCAAGGGAATTCCGGCGGCGGCCGAGGAGATCATGGTCGCGCGAGACATCCTGCTCGCCGAGCTGACCGGCGGTCACGTCCATCTCTGTCACATGTCCACCCGCGGCTCGGTCGCGCTGATCCGTCGGGCCAAGGAGCAGGGGCTCAGGGTCACCGCCGAAGCCTGTCCCGCATCATTTCACGCTGACGCACGAGGCGTGCGAGGGATACAACACCAACGCGAAGATGAATCCGCCGCTGCGCGAGCCCGAGGACCGCGAGGCCATCCGTCAGGCGCTCCGCGACGGCACCATCGACGTCATCGCGACCGATCACGCGCCGCACCACTACGACGCGAAGGAGCGCGAGTTCGACGACGCGCCGAACGGCATCATCGGACTGGAGACCGCGCTCGGTCTCGCGATCACCGAGCTGGTCGAAACCGGCCTGCTGGATCTTCCGACGCTCATCCGCAGGATGAGCGAGATGCCTGCGCGCATCTTCAGGCTGCCCGGCGGGACGCTGGCGCGGGGCTCCGCGGCCGACGTGGTCCTCTTCGACCCCGGCGCTCGCTGGACCGTCCGGCCCGATGAGTTTTACTCCAAGAGCCGGAACACCCCGTTCGCGGGGCGAGAGCTCCGGGGACGGGCCGACATGACGATTGTGAGGGGGCAAGTCGTCTTTGAGAGAAGGTGAGAAGGGAAGGTTTCGTTGCCCCTTTCTCCTTTCCCCTTTTAGATTTACAGGCGGGAGATTATCGCGGACCTTGAGCGGCTGAGAGGAACATCTCGACATGGGCTCGGAAACCGATACCACAATCGAAGGCCTGCTCCAGCAGCGCACCCAGTACGAGCAGTGGCTCGGGCGACTCGAATCGGCCGCCGACAAGGCACCTCCCGCTGTGCGGCAGCGGGTGCGCGCGGACTACGAGGCGCGACTGAAGGGTGTGATCGATGAGCTGCGGGGTCATGCCGCGACCATCAGCGAGGAGCTCGAGCGCCATCGCAGTACGCAGGCCGAGCTCGATCGCGAGCGGCGGCAGGCGGAAGAGGCGCTGGCCGAGGCGGAGGTTCGACACACGGTCGGGGAATACTCGGAGGACGAGTGGCGCCGCCTGAGCGGCGACAGTCAAAGCAATCTGGGCCGACTTCGCGTGGACCTCGATGCGGTGGGTGATGAGATCGCTCGACTGGCCGAGGTTCAGTCGCTGATCGCGGCTGCTCCCCGTCGCAACGAGCCACCACCGGCACCACCACCTCCGCCGAGAGTCGAGGCCGCAGCGGAGCCGCCGAGACCGGCGCCCGCGCCGGTAATGGAACCGGAGCTCGAGATCGAGCGAGGCACGCCACCGCCGGCCATGACGCCGGCGCCACCGTCGCCGCGTTCCGCGACGCCGGCCGCGCGCCGCGAAGCGGCAGCGCCGGCAGATGAACTGGCCTTTCTCAAATCGGTTTCGGAAGAAGAGCGAAAGCCTGCGCCGCCTCGCCGGCCCAGCAACCCCGGCGGCGGGTCGCAGCCACACTCGGGCTCGCGCGCGGTAGAGACCGCAGCACCGCCCTCACCGGGTGGCGCCGGCGGTGGAAAGACCGCCGCGCCGACGGGAGCGAAGACGCTCAAGTGCAGCGAGTGCGGAACGCTCAACCGTCCGACGGAATGGTATTGCGAGCGGTGTGGCGGAGAGCTGGCTGGGTTGTAGGGGGGCTATCGGCTATCGGCTATCGGCTTACGCCAATGAGTTAAAGTGATTTGTGAACTCCTTATGCTCAAAATGACAAGGCCCGGTGAACCATACCGGGCCTTTCTGTTAACTGATAGCCGATAGCCGATAGCTGATAGCCTACTTACCAACCAGCTTCGCCAGACGGCTCTTCTGCCGCGCGGCGGCATTCGGGTGAATGAGACGCTTGCGTCCGGTGCGATCGAGAATCTTGACGGCCTCGGCATACGCATTCGCGATCTCACCGGCAGCCGCGGCGCGGACTTTCTTGATCGCTGTCCGCAACTTGCTGCGCTGCGTGCGATTGAGCGCGGCGTGAGTCTTGGCTTGACGCATGCGCTTCTTGGCAGACTTGATTCTCGGCACGACGACCTCTGGTTTGGAGAAATGTCCCCTTCTGCCTTCGCCTCTCGAAGTCGGGGCGAAAGGTACCGGCCACTCTACGCAAGGTCAAGCGGGACGGCGCTTTGACTTGAATCGAGGGGCTGCTTAACCTTCACCATCCTACCCAGAGGAACGACTGCCCTGGAATCTCAGCTGAGCGACTTCGTTCTTGCCCTTCCAATGCTCGTGTTCGCCATGGTGGCGCACGAGTACGCTCACGCCGCCGTCGCCCTGCACGAGGGGGACGATACCGCCTACACCCTCGGACGCGTCACCCTCAATCCGCTGCCGCACATCGATCCGGTGATGAGTCTGATCCTGCCGACGCTCCTGTGGTTCGGATCGGGTGGGCGGTTCACCTTCGGCGGCGCCAAGCCGGTGCCGGTCAACTCGAGAAAGTTCAGGAACTACAGACGCGGTGATATCCTCGTGTCGGCGGCGGGCGTGACCACGAACTTTTTTCTCGCCTTCGTGTGGTCGCTCGTGTTCGTCCTGTTGGGTCTCGCTGGGGCGTGCGATCCCCGGCGCCGTCGGGGTACTGGAGACGGCGCAGCGGATGATGGTGCACGGCATCTGGCTCAATTTGCTGCTGTGCTTCTTCAATCTGATTCCGATTCCTCCGCTCGACGGCTCGCACCTGTTCTATCATCTGCTGCCCCCGAAGGCAGGTGAGTGGTACCGCGGACTACAACGATTCGGCTATCTTCCGATCTTCGCCCTCATGTTTCTCTTTCGACCGGTCATGGAGACGCTGCTCATTCCGGCATTCACCATGATGAACCTGCTCGGCAGCTTGATCGCGCCGTATCAGGTCGGCCCGGCCGGGGTCGTCTAGTGGGCGCGACGCTCCCCGACGCCCCCACCACCGCGCTCGGCGCGGGCCCCGGATTCGTCGTCGAGCTCGAAGCGTTCTCCGGTCCGCTCGATCTGCTGCTGCATCTCCTGCGCGAAGAGCAGATCGAGATCGCCGACATTCCCATCGCCGGATCGCCGATCAGTTCCTCCAGGCGATCCACGAGCTGGGGCTCAATCAGGCCGCCGACTATCTCGACATGGCCAGCCGGCTCGTGCGGCTCAAGGCGCAGATGCTGCTCCCGCGCCGCGCCGAAGACGACGACTGGGAGGATCCGCGGGCCGAGCTGGTGCGGCGGCTGCTCGAGTACCAGCAGATTCGGGAGATCGCGGTCTGGATGGGGCGTGCCGCCGAGCGACGCGCGGAGCGAATCCCACGCGGCTACTTGCCGCCGGCCCCCGAGGTCGCCGCCTCCACCGCTGACCCTCGACCTGCTCGCGATGCTCGAGGCGGTCGAGCGGGTGATCGCGGCGATCCCCTCGCCGGTGCTGCACCGCGTCGTGGCGCGTCCGCTCGACGTCGAGGGCGCCATCCGCCGGATCGAGCGCCTCCTCGAGGAGCGCGAGGAGTTCGGCTGGATCGATGCCCTGGGATCGCATCCGACAATCGTCGAGGTGCTGTCCACTCTGCTGGCCCTGCTCGAGCTCGCCAAGCGCGGCTCGCTCAAGATCGTTCAATCCGTTGCCTTCGCGCCCATGGTGATCGCCCGTGACGCCACTCGCCCAGCTGCTTGAAGCGGCGCTCTTCAGCGCCGTTCGCCCGCTCACCGTCGAAGAGCTCGCCACGCTCGATCCCGACGCCGGGCTGGCCGACGTCCGGGTCGCGCTGGAGCAGCTTCGCGAGCACTACGACTTCGAGCCGCACGGCGTCGAGCTGGTCGAGCTGGCCGGCGGCTATCAGATCCTCACGCGGCCCGTGTACGCCGCCGCGATCGAACGCGCGCACTTTTCCGTGCGCACTCCCAAGCTCACCGCCGCCGCGCTGGAGACTCTGGCGGTGATCGCCTACCGGCAGCCGGTGGGACGGGCGGAGATCGAAGAGATCCGCGGCGTGTCGGCCGGCGGCGTGCTGCGCTCGTTGCAGGAGCGGGGACTGATCGAGGTCGTGGGTCGTGGCGAAGCGCTCGGCCGACCGCTGCTCTACGGCACGACGCCGCTCTTCCTCGAGCTGCTCGGGCTTCGCGACCTTGCCGACCTCCCGAGAGCGGAGGAGCTGACGATCGCGCTGCAGCCGCATCGCGCGGTCGCGGAAGGAGCGGACGACGCGGCCGCGTACGTCGAGGCCGAATCGTGAGCGCAGATGCGACTCCAGCGGGCGCTTGCCCGCGCCGGAGTCGCGTCACGCCGGGCGGCCGAAGAGCTGATCGAGGGCGGACGAGTCCGGGTGGACGGGCGGGTGGCGACGCTGGGCATGAAGGTGGATCCCGAGCGCCAGCGCATCACGGTCGGCGGGCGAACCGTGAAGCCGGCGGAGCGTCGCTGGCTCGCGTTCCACAAGCCGCTGGGCGTCGTCACCACCGCGAGTGACGAAGAGGGCCGCCGCACCGTCTTCGACTTCATGCCTGATCACGCCGGCCTCACCTACGTGGGGCGGCTCGACGTGATGACCACCGGCCTGCTCCTCCTGACGACCGACGGCGAAGCGGTGCATCGGCTCACGCATCCGCGCTACCAGATTCCACGACGATACACTGCGCTGGTCCACGGGCAGCCGACGAATGAGATCGCGCAGGCGATTCGCGCAGCCGCGTCGTGATCGACGGCCGGCCGGTCGTTCCCGTCGAGTCGCGGGTCCGCCCCGGGACGGAGGGGCGAAGCATCGTGGACGTCACGCTGGTCGAGGGACGCAACCGGATCGTGCGCCGCTGGTGCGAGGCGATGGGACTCAAGGTGGACCGTCTCGCCCGTCTCTCCTACGGCCCGGTCCGGCTGGGCGACCTTGCTCCCGGCCGCTCGCGTCCGCTGACGCCGCGCGAGGAATCGGCGCTGTACAAGGCGATCCGGCTGGACCCGGATGCCGGATGAAACATTTGGTGGCGAAGGGCGAAAGGGCGAAAAGGGCGACAGATAAGACCGGTGACCCGGCAGAAGCCTGGGCGGGTGTCGTCTCGTTCATCGCCGTTCGCCCTTTCGCCATTTCGCCCTCTATCTTTCCTGCCACACCTCAGAGGAGCTCAGTCGCGTGAGTGCCCCGAAGCTGACCGATACCCCGGTTGCAACGCTTCCCGTGCCATCGATCCTGAAGGAGGTCTCACGCCGCATCGTGGGACAGGACGCGATGGTCGAGCGGCTGCTCGATCGGCCTGCTCACCGGCGGACACATCCTGCTCGAGGGCGTGCCGGGGCTCGCCAAGACCCTCGCGGTGCGGACCCTGGCCGAGATCATCCACGCGTCGTTCTCCCGGATCCAGTTCACGCCCGACCTGCTGCCGGCCGACCTGATCGGCACGATGGTCTTCGATCAGAAGACGCAGGACTTCCACGTCAAGAAGGGGCCGCTCTTCGCCCAGATCATTCTGGCCGACGAGATCAACCGCGCGCCGGCCAAGGTGCAGGCGGCGCTGCTCGAGGCGATGCAGGAGCACCAGGTCACGATCGGCGGCACCACCTTTCCTGCTCGAGGAGCCCTTCCTGGTGCTCGCCACCCAGAATCCGATCGAGAGCGAGGGCACCTATCCGCTGCCCGAGGCGCAGCTCGACCGCTTCATGCTGAAGGTCCGGGTGGGCTATCCCGTCCCGCGACGAGGAGAAGGAAGTGCTCCTGCGCATGAGCGGCCGGCGAGGAGATTCCGGTGGAGCGGCTGCTCGACCCGGCGGCGATCCTCGCAGCGCGGGCGGCGATCGCCGGGACTCTACATGGACCAGAAGGTGGTGGACTACATCGTCGATCTGGTGCGCGCCACCCGTGATCCGGGAATCGTCGGGCTCAGCGATCTCAAGCCGCTGGTCGCGTTCGGCGCGTCGCCGCGGGCGTCGATCGCGCTGGCGCAGGCGGCCCGGGCGCACGCCTTCCTGCGGGGCCGTCATACGTGGTGCCCGAGGACGTGCGCGCGCTCGCGCCCGACGTGCTCCGCCACCGGATCGTGCTCACCTTCGAGGCCGAGGCGGAGGACATCGACGAGTGACGACTGTCGGTGACGCAAAGTGCCTTGGCCGCTGTTGAACGGTGCCATGAAGGTCGCGCTGCCACCTAGGCCACTGCCACACCCCATGCCTCCGTCTCCCCCGAAATCCTCAAGCAGGTCAAGGGCATCGAGCTCCGCACCCGGGGGCTCGTCGGCTCGCTGTTCGCCGGCGAGTACCGCTCGGTCTTCCGGGGGCAGGGGATGGAGTTCGCCGAGGTGCGCGCGTACGAGCAGGGCGACGACTTCCGCGCCATCGACTGGAACGTCTCGGCCCGGCTCGCCAGTCCCTACGTCAAGACCTTCACCGAGGAGCGCGAGCTCACGCTGATGCTGGTCGTGGACCAGTCCGGCTCCACCCGCTTCGGCGAGCCGCGTAACGAAGGCAGCGCTCGCCGTCGAGGTGGCCGCCGTCCTCGCGCTCGCGGCCGCGCATCAGAACGACCGGGTCGGTGCGCTGCTGTTCGCCGACGAAGTCGAGCGTGTCATCCCGCCCGCGCAAGGGCCGCCGCCACGCGCTCCGGGTCATCCGCGACCTGGTCGCCTTCGAGCCCGCGGGCCGGCGCACCAACCTCGCCGCCGAGCCTCTCCTACGCCAGCCGGCTGCTCAACCACCGGAGCATCGTCGTGGTGCTCTCCGATTTCATCGCCGAGGGACTGGGAGCGCCCGCTGCGCCGGCTCGCCGCGCGGCACGAGGTCGTCGCGATCACGGTGGACGATCCGCGCGAGCACGACCTGCCCGAATCGGGTTGGATCGAACTGAGGACGCGGAGACGGGCCGGCGGGTTCTGGTGGACACGCGGCAGCCGGCTGGTCCGCGGATCGCGTGACGGAGCGCGCGGCACGCGACTCGAGGAGCGAGGCTCGCACGCTCGCGGCGGCGGGTGCGGATCAGGTGGGTCTGGCGACGGGCAGTGCCGTACGCACTGCCGCTCCGCCGCGCCTTTGCCCGCCGTGCGAGGCGGATCCATCGCGGATGATCGCGGCGGCGCTGTGGCTGACGCTGCAGGCGGGTGCGCCCACGGTCGGCGACACGATCTGGGTATCTGCGCACCGTCGCCGTCCCGTCGGGGCGGACCCTGCGTGCCGGCGATTGGCACCCCGATGATCCGGTCGAGGTGCTCGGACCGCCGCGGATCGTCGAGCGAGGTGACTCCGCCGAGCATCGCTGTATCCCGTCGTGGTGTGGCGTGCGGGACGCCACGTCGTGGAGGTGCCGGGGCCGTTGCTGCTCGGTGCGGGGGGCGGCGTCGACTCGCTGCCGCCGCTGCACGCTCACCCTTCAGATCGCCAGTGTCCTCCCGCCGAGTTCCGCCCGATTCCACCATCGCGCCCCAGCCCCGAGCGGACATCGTCCCTCGTGGGATCCGCAGCGTTCTGCCGCTGCTGATCGCCCTCGGGCTGGCACTGCTGCTGCTCGCACCGCTGCACTGGTGGTGGCGACGGCGTGGTCCTCCGGCATCATCCGTGTCGGCGCCGGCGCCGGTCAAGGTGGCCCCACCGGTCGGACGATGGGCGGACGCGGGCGAGTGCGCGAGCGGCCGCGGCCTCGGTGACCGCCGCGCCTCCGTGTGGCGATCGCGGTGCGAACTCCATCCGCCCACCGTGGGCTCGACACCGCCACGCTGCTCGGAGTCCTCGAGGCCGAGCGCCCGGACTGGCCGGTCCGACGAGATCGGGAGAATCCTCCGGTCGCTGGACGAAGCGCGGTTCGGCACGATCCATCTCCCGGACGTGGTCGCCCTCGCTCGCGCTGCCTCCGCGCTCGAGACCCGGTTGATGGCGGGGCTTCGCATGAGCTTCGCTCGCCCCTGGCTCCTGCTGCTGCTGGTGGGGCTCGCTCTCTGGTGGTGGCGGCGCCACCGGGGCGATGCGCCGGCCGCGCGCTACAGCGATGTCAGCATTCCCGCGGCCGTGGCCGTGAGTCGCTGGTGGGTGGCCCTTCCGCCGGCGCTCCGGTCCGTCGCCCTTGCCGCGCTCATCATCGCGGCGGCCGGCCCGCGAGTCGGCGGCGATACGGTGGAGGTGAAGCAGGAGGGCATCGCCATCGTCATCGCCATCGACATCTCGAGCAGCATGCTCGCCGAGGACTTCGCGCCGTCCAACCGGCTGGAGGTGGCGAAGCAGACAGGCGATCGGGCTTCATTCGCGGGCCGCACCGCCGATCGGATCGGCCTGGTCGCCTTCGCCGGCGAGGCGCTCACCCAGGTGCCGGTGACGCTCGACTACGCGGTGGTGGAGCAGGCGGTGATGGATCTCAAGATCGGCAGCCTCGAAGACGGCACCGCCATCGGCAGCGGTCTCGCGACCGCGGTCAACCGGCTGCGCCGCGCGCCGGACAAGTCGAAGGTGATCCTGCTGCTGACGGACGGCGAGAACAACAAGGGCCTGATCGATCCGCGCACCGCCGCGGCGACGGCGCGGCGTTCGGCATCAAGGTCTACACCATCGGCGTGGGCACCATCGGCGAGGCGCCGATCCCGACCGGCCGAGGGATCGGCGGATTCCGCTACGAGATGCTGCCGGTCCGGATCGACGAGCCGCTGCTTGCGGGAGATCGCGGCCAAGACCGGCGGCCGCTACTTCCGGGCACGCGACAGCGAGGCGCTGAGCCGCATCTTCCATCAGATCGATCAGCTCGAGAAGACGCCGATCCAGGTCACCCGCTACACCAAGTACGAGGAGGCGACGCGGCCGCTGCTCCTGCTCGGCCTGGGGGCCCTGGCTCTCGAGCTCCTGCTTGGCAGTACCCTGGTGGTGCGCGTGCCATGACTTTCGACTTTCCGCTGCTCCTCTTCGTCGCCCCGCTGCTCGGACTGGCCATCGGCCTCGCCGCGTGGCTGGGTCGTGGACGCCGCATCCGATTGGCTCGCCGCTGGTCCCCCGCGCTGGGGCGGGCGGCCCGGAGTCGTGGGGGCTGGGCCCCGATCGTGCTCGGTGTGGTCGCGGTGCTCGTGACGGTCGCGCTGGCCGGCCCGCGGTACGGCCGGACGGAGATCAAGACGGAAACGCGCGCGCTGAGCCTCGTCTTCGCGATGGACATCAGCCGGTCCATGCTCGCGGAGGACGTGGAGCCGAGCCGGCTGGGGCGAGCGGTTCGTGAAGCGCGTCGGCTGATTCAGGACCTCGAGGGCGACCGGCTCGGGCTCATCGCCTTCGCAGGGCGGAGCTACATCCTCGCTCCACTCACGATCGACGGAAGCGCGATCCGGATGTACCTCGACGCCCTCGATCCCGATCTCGCCAGCGAGGGTGGCTCGAACCTCTCGAGCGTTCTGGCGCAGGGCGGGCAGCTCCTCGGAGCCACCAGCGATCCGGCCGACCGGGTCCTCGTCGTCTTCACCGATGGAGAGGCGCACGACACTCTTCCCGATGTGGTGGCGCAGGCGGCGACGCTCAAGGAGGCCGGCGTGCATTTGATCATGGTCTCCGAGGGGCGCCCGTCGCCGGCGAGGATTCCGGTGCGAGACTCGGTTGGAAACCTGCTCGAGTACAAGCAGGACGAGAGCGGGCACGTCATTCTCACCGAGCGGCGCGACGACATCCTTCGGGCGACGGTCGATGCGGCGGAGGGAACGCTGGTGCCGAGCGACCTGCCGGATCAGGCGGGGGCGGTGCGCGACCTCGTTGCGTCGATGAAGCGGAGCCCATCGTCGGAGACGCGCTCCGCCGATCTCGTTCCTCGCTCGTGGATCCCGGCCCTGGTCGCGGCGCTCCTGCTCCTGGGGTATACCGTCGTCCGTCCAGGCCCGGCGCTCGTGGGTCTCGCCGGCATCCTGATCGCCGCGAGCTCGCTCTCCGCGCAGCGCCCGTCCGCAGGCACGCGCGCGCTCGCCGCCGGTGATCCGACGAAGGCTGCCGCGGCGTTTCTGGTGGAGGCTCGGCGAGGGACGGCGCGCGACACGGCGTTCTACAACGCCGGCACGGCCGCACTCGAGGCGGGTCGTATGGACGTGGCGCGAGGCGCGTTGACGGAGGCGGCCAAGTCCCTCGACCCCGCGCTCCGGTATCGCGCGCTCTACAATCTCGGGCTCGTCGGTCTCCTGTCCGCACGGGCAGACAGCACCCATCGGGACGAGCTGCTCGACGATGCGGCCGATCATCTTCGGCAAGCGCTGCTCCTGCAGCCCTCGTCGGAGCGCGCCAAGTGGAACCTCGAGCTCACCGACCGCAGCCGGCCTCCCCCGCCTCCCCAGGGAGGCGGCGGGGGTGGCGGCGGCACGCCTCCACCGAACAAGGCATCGCCCCAGCAACAGAGTCCGCCGCCGCCGAGTCAGGGATTGTCCCCGAACCAGGCGGAGCAGATTCTCAACTCCATGGATCGCCGTGAGCGAGAGACCCGGGAGGAGCAGCAGCGCCGCCTGCAGAATTCGTCCACGGCGGGAGTGAAGGACTGGTGATCGGAGTGATTCCAGCCCTCGCGCTCTTCGCTCACGCACTCTCGGCGAACCTGCAGGGGCAGGCGCAGGGTCCGGAGCTGGAGGCGACCGTGGACATGGATCGGCTCGCGGTCGGCGAGGAGCTCACCTATACGGTGCGGGCCGTGAGTCATTCACCGGTGCCGACTCACGTGACCATCGAGCCCTTCACCGGCCTCGAGCTCGTTGGCAGGAGCGAGAGCACCGAGCTGTCATTCGGAGATCCTTCGACGCGCACCACCATCCTCGAGATTCGCCTTCGCGCCGTGAGACCCGGACGGTGGCGGGTAGGGCCCGCCCGCGCGGTGCAGGGCCGGGATACGGTCGAGGCGGCGGCCATCGTCGTGGATATCTCGGCGAATCGTGCCGCCGTTGCGACTACGTTGACGCCGCGTCTCCGGCTTCTGCTCGAGCGGGCCGCACCACCATCCGGCGGCCAACCGGGAATCGATCTCCTCGTCTCCAGCGACACCGCCCGCGTCGGCGAACAGGTGGACGTCGTAACGTTGGCCTGGTTTCCCCGAGACCTTCGTCTCCAGCTGCGGCGTCCTCCCACGCTCCAGCCGCCGGTGATCGACGGGGTCTGGAGCTATCCGCAGGCGACGCCGAACGGCATCGCGGCGACCCGAAGCGTGCGCGGACAGTGGTACGATCTCTTCGTGTCGCACCAGGTGGTGTTCCCGCTCGTCGCCGGCATCACGAACATCCCGCGAGCCACGCTCAAGTACAGCCTGCCCGTCGCGCTGCAGTTCTTCAGCCAGGAGGAGCGGTATGCGCTCTCGAGTCGGGCGGACACTCTCGTCGTCGCCCCGCTCCCGGACGCCGGACGGCCCGCAACGTTTGCCGGAGCGATCGGGTCGGGACTCCGGTTCGAGCGAAGGATCACGCCGACATCGGCGCGGGTCGGCGAGGGCGTTGCGGTCGAGCTGTCAGTGAGTGGGGAAGGAAACCTCGCGCTCTGGCCGGCACCAGAGGTCGCTTGGCCCGGAACGGGGCGCGCGTATCTCGAGCGGGTCGAAGAACACGTCACGACGACCGAAGGTCGGATCGGCGGGACCAAGACGTTCCGACATCTTCTCGTTCCGGACTCTGCCGGCGTCCTCGCGTTGCCGGCGGTGCATTACCCGTACTACGATCTCGCCACTGGCCGGTACGCGGAGATCGGAGCAGGGCCGACATCCATCGCGGTCGTGCGTGGTGGCGAGTCCGCTGCCACCGCCGCGCTCCCGCCGGAACTCCTGACCGGCGCGGTTCCATCGCTGCTGTGGCGCCTGGGCCACGCGATTCCCGACTGGGTATGGGTGCTCGCACTCGTGCTTCCGCCGCTGCTTGCGATGACGCGGGGCCGAACCGTGCCACGGTTCCGCCGGCCCGCCCCTCCGATCGTGAGAAGCGGTCTGCGCGGCGCCGAGCAGGACCTGGATGATCTGTTGGCGATGCTCGTCCCGGAGGAGGAACGTGGGTCGAGCGGTTCATTCATCGCGGCCCTCCGCGCGGCGGGAGCCGACCCCGAGCTCGCCGCGCGGGTCTCGAGTACACGGGATCGGCTGCTCGCGCGCCGCTACGGTCCCGAGTCGGTGATCGGTGAGGACGCGCGGCTCATGGCCGAGGTACGCGAGATCGTCGCACGGTTGGGCGGCGCGGTGAAGGCATGGCGGCGATCCGGTGCCGCAGCGGTCCTGCTGGCTCTTCTCTTCAGCGTCACTCTTCAGGCACAGACGCCGGCCCCGGAACGCCTCTACGAATCCGGGTCGCTGCGCGCGGCGGCGGATGGGTTCGCCCGACGAGTCACGACTGAACCTGCCGTGGCGGCGCAGTGGTACAATCTCGGTGCCACGTATTATCGGATGGGGCAGAAGGGCAGAGCCGCGGCGGCGTGGCTCGAAGCTCGACGGCTCGCTCCACGCGAATCCGCCGTCCGTCGCGCGCTCGAGCTGACGCCACCGGCTGACCTCACCTCTGCTCGCTGGACCTGGTCGCCTCCCGTGACGCCCGAAGAGCTTCTCCTCTTCGGCAGCGGAGGGTGGATCGTGGCGTGGCTCGGCTGGGCTTTTTCCCCCCGCGTCAGGGACCGCTGGACGATCCTGCTCGTCTTCGCGGCCTGTGCGATCATCGGGGGCCTCGGCCTCCGTGCCTGGTATCGGCGCCCGATCGCGATCGTGGTGGACGCCGCCACGCTGCGGCTCTCTCCCCACGGGCTCGCGCCGGCGATTGCACCGGTCGACGGAGGAAGCGCCGTGATGCTGCTGCGGCGTGTGCCCGGGTGGGCCCTGGTGCGGGCCGGTGGTGCGAGAGAAGGCTGGGTCCCCGGCGACGCGGTCGCGGTGGTCGGCGGCTAAATTCTCCCCATGTCCAAACGCGTTGCCATCTTGCCCGACGCCGTCGCCGACCAGATCGCCGCCGGCGAAGTCGTCGAGCGACCCGCATCGGTCGTGAAGGAGCTGGTCGAGAACGCGCTCGACGCGGGCGCGCGCAATGTCCGCATCGAGCTGGAGAACGGCGGCAAGACCCTGATCGAGGTGAGCGACGACGGCACCGGCATGGGGCGCGAGGACGCCGTGCTCGCGCTCGACCGTCACGCGACGAGCAAGATCCGCAGCGCCGCCGACCTGGTCGGCGTCGCGACGTTCGGGTTCCGCGGCGAGGCGCTGCCGGCGATCGCGTCGGTCTCCCGCTTCACCCTGACCACGTCCGAGATCGAAGGCGGCGGCACCGAGCTCCGCGTGAACGGCGGTCGGCTGGACCAGGTCGGCGAGGCGGTTCGGCAGCGGGGCACGACCGTGACGGTTCGTGCGCTCTTCTTCAATACGCCGGCGCGCCGGAAGTTCCTCCGGTCGGCTGCGAGCGAGACCCGCGCCGCGCACGAGGCCGTCGCGACGCTGGCGCTGGCCCATCCCGAGTGTGGCTTCGAGCTGCACGTCGATGGCACGTGCCGGCTCGCGGTCCCCGCCGGGCAGGCACCTGAGGAGCGGCTGGCGGCGGTCTGGGGTCGTGAGACCGCGGGCACCCTGGTGCCGGTGTCCTATGCCGCGGGCGCATTCACCGTCGAGGGCTTCGTCCAGCGGCCGGGCGACGCGCAACCCACGGGCCGTCGCACTCAGCTCTTCGTGAATGGCCGCCCGTTCCGCGACCCCTTCCTGGTCCGGGCCGCCGAAGCGGGCTATCGCTCCGCGATTCACCCGGGCGACCGGCCCTCGCTGTACCTGCGGATCGGCGTCGGCCCCGAGGACGTGGACGTCAACGTGCATCCCGCCAAGCTCGAGGTCCGCTTCCGCGATCGCATCGGGGTCGAGCGAGTCGTCGAAGAGGCGGTGCGTCACGCCCTCGGTGCACTGGTCGCGGCGGTGCCCGTGGGAGACTGGCGGCCGCTTCCCGTCGGAGCATCGCCCGCGGGGCTTGGTGTCCCTCTGGCGGAGGTGCTCGACGGGCTCTTCGCCGGAGGAGGGGATGGGGGGCCCGATGACGCGGCCGTCGATCCGGCATTCGACGCGCCGCTCCTCCAGCTCTTCGACTCCTACATCGTCTATCAGGCCCAGGACGGGCTGGTCTTCGTGGACCAGCACTCGGCCCACGAGCGGGTGCTGTACGAGCGGTCGATGGCTCAGCTCACCGGTGGCGGCGCGCCGGCCCAGCGGCTGCTCCTTCCGCTCACCGTCGAGCTCACCGACGAGGAGCTCGACGCCGTCGAGCGACACGGCGAGGAGTTGCGGCGCGTAGGGTTCGAGGTCGAGCCCTTCGGCGGTCGGACGGTCGTCGTGCATGCCGTGCCGGCGCCACATCCGCGGTTCGATGCGGGTGCCTGTTTCCGCGAGCTGGTCGCCGATCTGGCGCGTGGGCGGTTCGGCGGCTGGGCCAACCGGCTCGAGCGATTTGCCGCGACCTTCGCCTGCCGGGCCGCGGTGAAGGGCGGCGACCGGCTCGAGCCGGCCGAGATGCGGGAGCTGCTGCTCCGGCTCTTCGCGACGGACCTTCCGCCGCACGATGTGCACGGTCGGTCCACGATCGTGCAGCTTCCGCGGGAGGAGCTGGAGCGGCGGTTTGGCCGCCGATAGAGTCGCCGGTCATGGTCGGCCCGACGGCGGTAGGCAAGACCGCGGTCGCACTCGCGCTCGCGGCGCACTGGCCGCTCGAAATCATCTCCGCGGACTCGCGCCAGGTCTACCGCCGGCTCGACATCGGGACGGCGAAGCCGACGAAGAAAGAGCGCGCGAAGGTCCCGCATCACGGGATCGACCTCGTCGACCCCGGTGCCCGATACAGCGCCGGACGCTTTGCGCGCGACGCGACCGGATAGATCGCGATGATCCGGTCGGCGGGCCGGATGCCGGTGGTGGTCGGCGGCACCGGGCTCTACGTGCGCGCGCTGGCGGAGGGACTGTTCCGGGAGCCGGCGCTCGACCCGGCGCGCAGGCGGCGCCTCGACGCCTGGACCGCGAGGCTCGAGCCCCTCGAGCTGGTGCGCTGGGCCGGCCGGCTCGACGCCAACTTCCGTGGCGGCGGACGCCAGCGCGCCGCTCGCGCGATCGAGGTGGCGCTGCTCACCGGATCCCCGCTCTCCCATTGGCAGCGGGCAGCGCGCGAGAGCGGCACCATCGCGCCGTGGTACGTCGTGCTCACGGCGCCGCGGGCCGTTCTCCAGCGAGAATCGCGCGACGCGCCGAAGAGATGGTCCGCCGCGGCCTGATCGAGGAAGTCGCCGCGGTGCTCGCCGACGGGTATCAGCCAGGGACCGCGGGGCTCGACGGCATCGGCATTCGCGAGGCGGTGGAGTACCTGCACGGGCAGCGGTCGAGAGAATCGGTGGCGGAGGCGATCGCCACCAGCACGAGGCAGTACGCCAAGCGACAGGAGACGTGGTTTCGGCACCAGCTCGATGGGCCGGTGCTCACCCTCGACGCCACGCGGCCGCCCGACCGGATCGCCGCTGAAATCGCCGAGACGTGGGAGAGGACGCGAGGATGAAGATCGGCATCACCTGCTATCCCACCTACGGCGGCTCCGGCGCCGTCGCCACCGAGCTGGGCCTCGAGCTGGCCCGCCGCGGGCACGAGGTGCACTTCATCACCTACGACTTGCCCTTCCGGCTCCGCGGCTACGCCGAGCGGGTGTTTTTCCACGAGGTCGAGACCCGGATGGGGCGCTATCCGCTCTTCGACCATTTCCCGTACACCCTGGCGCTGGCGTCGAAGCAGCACGAGGTCGTCGTTCGCGAGGGCCTCGACATCCTCCACGTGCACTATGCCATCCCCCACGCGACCACGGCGTATCTGGCGCGAGAGATGCTGAAAGGGCAGAACCCGCTCAAGGTGATCACCACGCTGCACGGGACCGACATCACCCTGGTCGGGCAGGAATCGAGTTTCTACGCGATCACCAAGTTCTCCATCGAGCAATCGGACGAGGTCACCGCCGTCTCCGCCTACCTGCGGGACGAGACCTATCGCGCCTTCGGCTGTGTCAGCTGCGACATCCGGGTGATCCCCAACTTCGTGAACCTGGAGGAGTACCGGCCCGCGGAGACCCGGTGTCCGGGCTCGCTGGCCCCGGAAGCGCACCGCGTGATCGTCCACGTCTCGAACTTCCGCGAGGTCAAGCGGGTGAAGGACGTGGTCCGAGTCTTCGCCCGGATCCGACGCGCCATGCCGGCCACTCTCCTCATGATCGGCGACGGCCCCGATCGCGTCGATGCCGAGAATGAGGCGCGTGAGCTCGACGTGGAAGCCGACGTCCGGTTCCTCGGCCGCCTCGACTCGGTCGCGACGCTGCTTCAGAGCAGCGATCTCTTCATCCTTCCGTCGCAGACCGAATCGTTCGGGCTCGCGGCGCTCGAGGCGATGGCGTGCGGGACGCCGGTGGTGGCCAGCCGGGCGGGTGGCCTTCCGGAGGTGATCGACGACGGGGTGAACGGCATCCTGGAGCCGGTCGGCTCGGTGGAGGCGATGGGGCGACGCGCGGTGGAGCTGCTCCGCGACCCTGCGCGCTACCAGGCCATGTGCGCGGCCGCGGTCGAGAAGGCGCAGCGATTTTCCGCCGAGAAGATCGTGCCGATGTACGAGGCGCTGTATCGCGAGGCGACGCAGTGAGGGCGAGCCATGGCGGTTGACCCACTGCTCACGGCGGCGCTCCTCGGGGTGGTCGAAGGGGTCACCGAGTTCATTCCGGTGTCATCCACCGGACACCTGATCGTTGTGGGTCAGTGGCTGGGTCAGACCGGGGAACGCGCCAAGACCTTCGAGATCTTCATCCAGCTCGGCGCCATCCTCGCGATCGTCTGGTTGTACCGGGTTCGCCTCACGACTGCGGTCGTGGAGGCGTGGCGTGGTGGCCCGGGGCGCCGCCTTCTCATCAACCTTCTGCTGGGATTCATTCCCGTCGCGGTAGTCGGGCTCCTTACCCATCACTGGATCAAGGAACGACTGTTCAATCCGGTCATCGTCGCCTGCGCGCTCATCGTGGGTGGGATCATCATCCTCGCGATCGAGTGGTGGCGGCCCACGACCAGCGTAGGCGACGTGAATGATGTGCGGTCGCCACTCGCGCTCGGTGTCGGAGCGGCGCAAGTCCTCTCGCTCATTCCGGGCACGTCGAGGTCAGGGGCGACCATCATGGGCGGGTATGCGCTTGGGCTCTCCCGGACCGCCGCCACGGAGTTCTCTTTCTTCCTCTCGATTCCGGTCATGTTCGCCGCGACGCTCTTCGACCTCCACTCGAGCTGGCAGACACTCTCCGCCGCCGACTTCCCGGCCTTCGCCGTCGGATTCGCCACGGCCTTCGTGTCGGCGCTGGTGGTGGTCAAACTGTTCATCGGCTTCGTCTCGAAGAACAGCTTTTCGGTTTTCGCCTGGTACCGGATCGTGTTCGGGATTTTCCTCCTGGTGCTCCTGCGATGACGACCGGCGCCGCGATCCTGCATCGCTTCGAGCGCGTGGACTCCACCATGGATGTGCTCCACGCGATGGCGCTCGATGGCGCCCCGGGTGGCGCCGCGGTCGTGGCTCGCGAGCAGACCGGTGGGCGTGGATCGCGTGGCCGGCCCTGGGCGTCTCCTCCGGGCGGTCTTTGGCTGAGTGTGCTCCGCCGACCGGAGACCGCATCCGGCCTCGACCTGCTGAGTCTTCGCGCGGGACTCGCCGTTGCGCGCGTCCTGCTGGACCTCGCGCCACTCGCGCCCATACGACTCAGGTGGCCGAACGATCTCATGCTCGGCGATCGCAAGCTCGGCGGGATCCTTTGTGAGGCGCGCTGGCAGGGTGACGCCCTCGGTTGGGTCGTCGTGGGGCTGGGTCTCAACATCAGCAACGACGTGCCCGATGAGCTGCGCGAGGCTGCCGGAACCCTTGGCTCAATCCTCCCCGGACACTCCGCGGATGACCTTGCCGAGCCGCTGGCCGAGGTGATCCGGAAGATCGACGCCCGCAGTCCGAAGCTCAGCCTCGACGAGCTCGCACACTTCGGCGACCTGGACTGGACGTATGGACGCATTGTTCAGGCTCCAGCGGTCGGCATCGCAGACGGGATCGATCCGGAGGGCGCGCTCCTCGTGCGACTCCCCGACGGTCCTCGAGCGGCCATCCGAGTGGGACCGGTGGAATTGGCCGACTCTTCCCTGCGCGCGTAACTTCGACGCATGCTCCTGGCTCTCGATATCGGGAACACCGAGATCACCCTCGGCCTCTTCGCCGCCGGTGATCTCGAAGCGCACTGGCGGATGACCACCAATCCCGACCGCACACCGGACGAATGGGGGAGTGCGGTCGGGGCGTTTCTCATTCAGGCGGGTCATTCGCCGAATGAGGTTCGGGCGGTCTGTCTGGCTTCGGTCGCCCCTGCGGTCACGCAGAGTGTGGTCGATGGCGTCGCCCGCGCGACAGGACGCATCGGTGTGGCGGTGAGCCCGAGCTCAGCGCTTCCGATCACCCTCGACGTGGACGAGCCACTCAGCGTCGGCGCCGACCGCATCGTCAACGCGCTCGCCGCGGTGGAGTTGTATCACGCCGACACGATCGTCGTGGACTTCGGGACGGCAACGACGTTCGACTGTGTCACGGCCGATGCGCGATTCCTGGGCGGCGTGATCATGCCGGGCCTTCGTACCGCGGCCGATCAACTCACCCGGCGAACCGCGAAGCTCCCGGCGACTGAGCTTCGAGCGCCGACGCGCGTGATCGGGCGGCGCACCGAGGAGTGCATTCAAGCCGGCGTACTGTACGGAACGGTCGATGCCGTCGACGGCATGGTTGGGCGGATCCGCGCAGAATGGCCTGGCGGCCGGCGTCCAGGCGTCGTCGCGACCGGAGGGCTCGCGTCGATCGTCGCACCATTATCGAAAACGATCGAACTCACCGATCCCGATCTCACGCTTCGAGGCCTGCGACTCGCCGCCCGGCACCTCGGCCTCGAATGGTGAGCACTGCCCGGTCTGCGGGATATGCGCTGCTCGGGAAACGCTTCGATTACATCCTCCACCTTCGTCCTGCCGAATGGCCGATCGTCGCGGCCCACACTGCTGTCGGTTACATGCTGGCGGTCGGACTGTCCGGTGTACTGGCGGGAGAGCACCTCGGTCCCGCACTTCTCGGCCTCGTGCTTTGGGTGGTTTTCCTCAATGGCGGCACCCTCGCACTCAACAGCGCGTTCGATCGGGACGAGGGTGACATCGCCTATCTCCGGCGGCCTCCAGCACCGCCACGAGGCCTTGCCGCATTCAGTCTCGTGTTGATGGGAGCAGGCCAGCTCGCCGCGCTCCGCCTCCCGTCCGGGTTCGCTCTTGCCTATGGCGGGTGCTTTCTCCTCTCGATTCTCTATTCTGTGCCTCCCGTTCGTCTCAAGGCCGTGGCCGGTGCCGATTGGGTGATCAACATGTGGGGCTTCGGCACGCTCACGCCGTATGCTGGATGGGCCGCTACCGGTATTCCCGTCGATGCAGCGAGAGGGCTGGTGCTGCTCGCCTTCTGCCCTCTCTTTGCCGCCCTTTATCCGCTCACCCAGCTCTACCAGCTCGACGAGGATCTTCGCCGAGGAGATCGGACGCTGGCTTCGGTGCTCGGAATGGAGCGAAGTCTCGATACGGCGATCCTCGCGGCAATCATTGCCTTCGCTTGTTTAGTCGCGGGGGGAGTGCGGGCAGGTTGGCGAATCCCAGGGGACAGGTGGCGCTGGTTTGCGCTCGTCGCCGCGGCCTTGGTTGGGGGATGGTGCTGATGCCGTGGCGACTGCGGATATCGCGGCTCACGCCGGCCGATCACCAGCGAGGGATGTACCGGGCCCTGGCGGCGTGGGCGGTGACAGACGTGGTCGTGGTCCTGGGCTGGGGGTGACGGCCCTTGGCCACGCCCACGATGTTTGGGTATGATTCGTCATCAATCCCCAAGCGGAGACGTGGATGAATCCGGCGGTGGAACTGCACGCGGCAGAGGACGTTACTGACGTCCCATGGATTGTTCGTGGTGCCGTCAAGCTCGGTCTCATGGAGTCGCTGTTCGTCCTTCTCTTCTCGCTTGCTTCGCGCTTTCTGCCGGCGGGCCCAGTCGAGACGATCGTGCTGGCCATCATCCTCTTCGCTGGGCTGGCCGCGGTTGCGTTTCTGCCCGGACTCTGGACTCGAGCCCGCACCATCGAGGGCATCGCGGGCGCTGCCGGGATCGGCCTCGCTGCGACAGTCGTCTTTATGCTGATCGACGTCAGCATTCTGCAGAACGTTCGAACCTATACCAATCGCTGGCTGGCTATCGGCGGCGGAAGCAACTGGTGGTACCATCCGGTGTGGTGGATGGTCGGCACGTTCATCCCATGGATGGGCGCCTGGCTGCTGGCGAATCGCACGGCGCGCACCGGTGAGCCGGGCGCTCCAGTCGCCTTCGGGATCGTGATTGGTTGCACCATCATCGCCGGGGTGCTCGCGGTTGTGATCGGGATTCCAGGCGCCGGATGGAATCTCCCCACGTTTGGCGTCGCCTTCCTCCCAGGGATCGCGCTCGCCACCACAGTCTCGGTACTGGGATCGCGCCGAGGCTGATCGATGCGTTGGGTCCGTCTCCTCTTCCGGGTCTTCGGATGGCTGCTCACGCCGTTTCTCGCGTGGGCAGCTTCATTTTTCGGGGCCGTGGGGGGCGCGCTTATCGCCATGAAAGTGCAGGATCCCGTGCAGGGACTCGCAGTGACCGCCCTGTGCGGTGCACTCACCGGTTTCACTGCTCTTATCGTATGGCTTCGATACCTTCGCCAAAGTCCCGAGGCACGAGAGGTGCTGGCGGTTACCGAGGACGGAACGCCGGACACTGTCAGCCTCGGTATTCCCACCGGGGGCGAGTGACTCGCGTCGCGGCGCTGGTCCTGTCAAGTTGGCTCGTGGCGTGTGGTACGAGCGCCGACAAGCCCGCCACCGTGGTGGACAGCACCGTGTCGAACGCACCCAAGGACTCACTCGCCGTTGCCGGTCCGGGAGTGGAGATCTGGTTCACCCTGTCTCGTGCCGGGAAGTCTCCCGATGGATCTCCTTGTGCCGACCGCGCGATCGAGCTGAGGCGAGATGGAAAGCGAATCCCGGTTCCACTCCTGTACACGCGGGAGGCACCGAGCATCGTGAACGACACCACTGCTCGCGCCGTCCTCTACACCGGCTGCGTGGCCGGCGATGCGTACCTGGTGGATCTCAGAAGCGGACGTCCCACGCGGGAGAAGAAATGACACACCGAGCCCTCGCACTCGTCGCGACTCTCAGCCTGGTTGTCGGTACGACGGCTGAAGCGCAGGGATTCGTCGGCCAGATCGGCCGCTTCTACGACGATGGCGGATGGACACTCTACCGCGTGGGACTCAGCCGGGGACTCGTAGGTCCGGTGGGGCTCGCCTACCATGGCGACTACATGACCCGCGTGGGAGATGGGGAGGGAGCCTTCGCCGGAGCGGGACTCGATCTCACGGCGTTTCGGACCGGGGCGCAGGGCCCCTACGCGGTTCTCGGGGTGGGCGGAGGTATCGGGTCGCCTCACTCGAAGTCCTTCTCGAGCTTCTGGACGACGTGGTCCGCCGGCGCCGGGTATGATCTGCTCCCGGCACCGTTCCTCACGTTCGGCGGCGAGCTTCGCTGGCGCCAGATCTCACTCGATCACCGCGGCGGTCTCGAGCTCGCGGCCGGACTCGGTCTGAGATTCGGGACCAACCGGCCCGCCGGAAAGGGACCGGCCCCGACGAGTGGCGTCGTCCATCAACCCATCGGTCAGAGGGCCCCTTCGACGTTACCGTCGCCCCCGCCTTCGGTGTTACCCGCACCGTCCTCGCAGCCATCGGAAATTCCTGCATCCTCCGCGACCTATGGCTCGGCCGCCCTCGCCGACTCCGTCGTGGAGACCGCAACCGAGATGATGGGACGCCGGTACGAGTACGGCGGAACCGGCGAAGAGGGAGAGGGGTTCGACTGCTCCGGGCTCATTCAGTACGCCTATGCGAAACACGGGGTGAGCCTTCCCCGTGTGAGCGCCGACCAGGCGCGGCAGGGCACGCCCGTGGCCAAAGACCCGAATGCCCTGCTGGCCGGCGATCTATTGACGTTCAGCAACTCGGGTGGACCGGTCACCCACGTGGCGCTCTACATCGGGAATGGGCAATTCATCCACAGCGCGTCTAGCGGCGTGCAGATCAGCCTGCTCAGCCCCGATGATCCGTATGGCCGTTGGTGGTACGAGCGGTGGGTGGGGGCGCGCCGGATCCTCGGTTCCTGATCCGACGCGCTCTGTCCGGTTACTGCGCGGCTTGAGTGTCGGCGGTCCCGGTATGGTCGCCGTGATCGCCCTGGTCGGTGTGGTTCATCTGCATCTCGGCATGAGCGCCGTGGTCGCCATGGTCCCCGTGATCGGCGCCGTGATGCATCCCCTCCATCTGTCCATTCGCCCCGCGCACTTGTAGCGACGCGAGATCCCGCTGATACGTCGGGTCGGCCGGATTGATCGCCGGCCACTTCGCCATGTCATCCGGCACGAAGAGTCCGACCATGTGCGCCATAGCGCCCTTGACCAACGTCTCCCCCGTGGGATTGTCGTACTCTCCGACGACGCGATACCGGTGGTTGGCCTTGAGCTTGAGGCCCTCGCCGGTCACTCCGTAGAGCTTTCGACTCACCTTGCTCACGTGGCCCGCCGAATCACGAGTGGCCGTGACCTGGGCGATCTCTTTTCCGCTTTCCGCGTCTTCCAACCGCACGCGAACCCCGTAGTCGTGCAGGTGCCCCCCGACGCCGAGCAGCCGACCACCGACGGGCAGCGTGAACTCGTACGACTTGGTTGACTTCCCCGGGACGACATCGAACGTGTTGCTGCCGCCCACGGTGAGATTCACGTCCATATAGATCGGGAGCGAATTCACCGGCTGCGGATTCTGGTTCTTCGGGGTCCAGAGCATCGTCACCTTGAGGAAGACGCTGTCCAGATCCTTGCCCGTGTCGTTGTGCCAGGCGACGTACATGCCGAGGCGCATGCCGGGGGTCAGCGGGATGCCGATGGTCTTCGGAACGCTCACCTCGTCATCGGTCTCGGTCCCGGCCCCCATCAGCCGCTCGGCCGCCGGGTACAGCAGCTGGCGGCGACCGAAATTCACCATGATCATGTGGTGAAGAATGTGCTTCGGGACCGGCTGCCCATGCCCGTCGACGAGAGTGATTCGGTATCCGCGGAACCAACCGTCCACGGGCCAGTCGAAGTCCTGAATCGGCGTATCGTGCGACATGCCGTGGTCCATCATGCCGTGCTCTTCCATCTTGGGCATGTTCGGGAGATTGTACGGCCCGGCCGTGATGGTGAGCTCGTGTTTGGAGGAATCCACCGCAATGGAAACAGTGGTGCGGGGGTCACCGGGACCAGAGCCTACGGCGAGCGAGGCGGCGACAACGGCACTCCACAGGAACATGAACGGACTCCGCGACGAGGAAATGCGCACGGCCCGGGACCGGCGATGCGGCTCCGGGTTACCCGCGCGGAACATCTGAGGGCAGGAGGGCAATGTCAAGAAGCCGCGAACAGAACGGGCCGCGCCTCTCCGTTCTCTGTTCTCTGTTCTCTGTTCTCCTGGCGCTACCATGCCCGGCGTCGGCCCAACGGCTCTTTCCGCCGGTGCCGAGCTTCGAGCTGCCCGAGGCGTCACCACGAGTGCACGGACTCGTCGGCCGCCTTCTCTCCGCACGACTCGGCGACAGTGAGTTCGGGAAGGAGCCGGAGGCAGAAGTCGGATTGGGGGAGAACTTCCCGGTCCTGGCGCTCCGGGGCGGCCCTCGGCCGATCTCGCTCGGCTTCGGAGCGGAGGTCTATGGTCGGTTCAGCTTGGTGGACTCGAAAAGCGCGCTGATCAGCAACGATTGGGTCGTCGGGCTCAATACCACTGTTGAGCTCGGGCATTGGTCGCTCACCGGTGAGATCATCCACGAGAGCAGTCACTTGGGGGACGAGTACCGGGACCGCTTCGACACGAGCCGAATCGATTGGACCCGCGAAGTTGCCTCTGGCTGGGTCAGTTACTCGACGGGACCATGGCGAGCGACGGGGAGCCTGAGCTACGTGCTGATCGATCAGCTCGACCTCGAACGCCCCGGCGCGGTCCTCGCCCTGGACTATCGTCAGCGCCAGGGAGGCCATTTCCTCGGTGCCGACGTGAGGCCGGTTGGGGGGATCTACTTCAACGCCGAGGCGGCGACCGCGTGGCGCGTAAGCACCTCCGCCAAGGTCGGCGTGGCCTTCGGTACTCCACTCGGCCGGCAGATCGGATTCGCGGTCGTCGGCCACACCGGGCTTTCGACGCAACGCCAGTTCTTTCGCCGGGAGAGCCGGTACGTGGGTGCGGAGGTGCGGTTCGATTTGTAGGGGCAGGGGCAACGGAGAAGGGAGGTTCTCGAGGCCGGATACCCTCTTTTCCCCTTCTCCCGTGCCCCTTTGCGCTTGACAGATTTCGTCACCCACTTATCTTTGCCAGCAGACGATTGGCACTCCGCAAGCCAGAGTGCCAACACAATGATAATCAACGTGTTACACAATCACCATATCTGCAGTGGAGGATGGACGATGGCGACTGCTTCGAAGGCCAAGCCCACTACCAAGATCCACCCCCTCGAGGACCGGGTGGTGATTCTGCCCGCCGAGGAGACGGAGTCGATGCGGGGCGGCCTGTACATCCCCGACACCGCCAAGGAAAAGCCCACCCAGGGTGAGATCATCGCCGTGGGTCCCGGCCGCATCGAAAAGGGCGCCCGCGTGCCGATGGAGCTCAAGGTCGGCGACAAGGTGATCTACGGGAAGTACAGCGGGACTCCATTCACGATCGATGGCGATGAGTACGTCATCATCAAGGCGTCCGACGTCCTCGCCAAGCTCAGCTGATTTCAGCGCATCCGACCCTAGGAGATACGACAGATGGCAGCGAAGGAACTGCTTTTCGATACCGATGCGCGCGCCAAGCTCAAGAGGGGCGTCGACGCGCTCGCCGAAGCGGTGAAGGTCACCCTCGGCCCCAAGGGCCGCAACGTCGTCATCGACAAGAAGTTCGGCTCGCCCGACCGTCACCAAGGACGGCGTCACCGTCGCCAAGGAAATCGAGCTGGCGGATCCGATCGAGAACATGGGCGCGCAGATGGTGAAGGAAGTCGCCACCAAGACCTCCGACGTCGCCGGCGACGGCACCACCACGGCGACCGTGCTCGCCCAGGCGATCTTCCGCGAAGGCCTCAAGAACGTCACCGCCGGCGCCAACCCGATGGAGCTCAAGCGCGGCATCGACAAGGCCGTCGAGGCCGTCGTCGAGGAGCTCAAGAAGATGTCGGTCCCGACGGCCGGCAAGAAGGAGATCGCCCAGGTCGGCTCCATCTCCGCGAACAACGACAAGGAGATCGGCGACCTGATCGCCGACGCGATGGAGAAGGTCGGCAAGGACGGCGTCATCACGGTCGAAGAGGCCAAGGGTCTCGAGACCACGCTCGAGACGGTCGAAGGCATGCAGTTCGACCGCGGCTACCTCTCGCCGTACTTCGTCACCGATCCGGAGAAGATGGAAGCGGTGCTCGAGGACGCCTACATCCTCATCCACGACAAGAAGATCTCGGCGATGAAGGATCTGCTCCCGATCCTCGAGAAGGTCGCGCAGAGCGGCAAGCCGTTGCTCATCATCGCCGAGGACGTCGAGGGTGAGGCGCTGGCCACGCTGGTCGTCAACAAGCTCCGCGGCACGCTCAAGGTCGCCGCGGTCAAGGCGCCGGGCTTCGGCGATCGCCGCAAGGAGATGCTCGCGGACATCGCGATCCTGACCGGTGGCCAGGTCATCTCCGAGGAAGTCGGCTTCAAGCTCGAGAACGCCACGCTCACCGATCTCGGCCGCGCCAAGCGCATCGTGATCGACAAGGACAACACCACGATCGTCGACGGCGAGGGCAAGGACGAACGACATCCAGGGCCGCATCAAGGAGATCAAGGCCGCGATCGAGAAGAGCACCTCCGACTACGACAAGGAGAAGCTCCAGGAGCGTCTGGCCAAGCTCGCCGGCGGCGTTGCGGTGATCAACGTCGGTGCCGCGACCGAGACCGAGATGAAGGAGAAGAAGGCCCGTGTCGAGGACGCGCTGCACGCGACCCGCGCGGCGGTCGAAGAGGGCATCGTCCCGGGCGGCGGTGTCGCGCTCATCCGCGCCCAGTCGGCGCTCGACAAGGTCAAGGGCAGCGAGGACGAGAAGATCGGCGTCGAAATCGTCCGCCGCGCGCTCGAGGAGCCGATCCGCATGATCGCCCAGAACGCGGGCGCCGAAGGCTCGATCGTGGTCGAGCAGGGTCAAGGAGTCGAAGGACAAGAACTTCGGCTACAACGCGCGACCGACACGTACGAGGACCTGGTGAAGGCGGGCGTCATCGACCCGACCAAGGTCACCCGCACGGCGCTGCAGAACGCGGCGTCGATCGCGGGCCTCCTGCTCACCACCGAGGCGTCGTCGTCGAGAAGAAGGAAGACAAGCCGGCTCCGGCGGGCGGTCCTCCGGGCGGCGGCATGGGCGGGATGTACTAAGCGCCAGCAAGCCGGTCGCTGGTGGTGCGAAGGAACGCCCCCGGAGTCACCTCCGGGGGCGTTTCGCGTTCTCCCCGCTCGGGCCTCACCGGTCCCGGCTAGTTCTGGTCCCAGCCATTCTTCCTCCGATATCTGACCGCATAGGCTATCGGCACGAGCAGCGCCGTCGCTCCGGCAATCCAATACACCGCGGTCGTTCGCGGCGGTTGCCGAAGCGGAATGCGGATGGACGGGTCGCCCACGAGCGTGAAGGCCGCCCACTCTCCCGCGGGTCTCCCCTGCCGCACCATTTCCAGTTTGGCGGCGTGCAGCGCATTGCCGACCGATTGCCCCTGGGCCATAAACGCGTAGAACGCATCGATGAACTTGAGAGTACCGCGATCACTGATGCGCCATCCCGTTGCAACGACGGACCGAGCCCCCGCCTGCAGAAGCGGTGCGGTGAGCCCGAGCACCCCCTCTCCATCGACGACCACACCGCCGGCGGATCGACATGCCGAGAGAACGACCAGATCCGCGTCGAGGTGGAGTCTCGCCAGGTCGACAGGCCCCACGAAACCCGTTTCTCCACCACCGGGTGAGAGGACCAGCGCCGTTCGCCCGGTTGCCCGCTCATCGACGAGCGCATGCGTGGCGAAGTGCAGCACGCGATACTGCGTCTGATCCACGTGTTTGAGGTATAACGCGCTCGCGTCCTGCCTGAGCCTCACGTCGGCGGTCGTCGCGTATCGTGCGACGCGCTCCACCTCCTTCCCGGATGCCCGGAGACGAGGAAGACCGCCACTGCTCGCGAAGGCCGCCGCATAGGTCTCAGCGGCCGCACGATCGCCCGGTGTGGCCCCCGCCGTTGGTCCGCCAGCCGGAAATTCGGGGTCACCAAAAGCCAGGACTCGGACCGGGCCCGCTCGTCGCGCGGTATCGCTCGAGTCTCGCCGCCACAACTCCGCTACCAGGCCGGCAGACGGCGCAATGCTGATCGCGAAGCGCTCAATGGCGGCCCGGCCATCCGGCAACCGCAGGGCGTCGAATGGGACCCGGTGCAACGGACCGTCTGGCACGATGACCAAACGGGAAATCTGTGGGCCGAGCTGCGCCACGATCGGTCCGAGTATCGCGTCACCCAGTGATCGTGCGAGCCATGACGCGTCGTCACCGCTCTCCAGCATCGCACGCAGGCGCGCGATCTTCCCGGCCAGGGAATCGGCCTGCTCGATCACCGTGGCGTGAACCAACACCCCATCGGGATGCGGACGGGTGAGCGCGAACAGCGTCGTTGGCGAGCCGAATGCGCCGGTGACGAACTCGAGGATGGCGGTACTGTCATCCGGGATGGCGTCGGCCAGCTCCGAGGCGCGCGGGTGGGCAACTGGAACGGCCGCGGTTGAAGCAGCGCTTTCGTTTCTCCCGAGAGCCTCGACTCGCTGCATTCGATCGGCCAGGTCACGGCCACGGCGATGCTCCGCCAAATCGAAGGCCGCACTCGGTCGGCCACCTGAAGCGAGTAGGGCGATGACCCAGGCAATGCTGTTGTTGCGGTCATTGGCCTCGGAAGTGCTCGCCTGAAACGCAAGGCTGCGTAACTCGCGATCGCCCAGGGTGGCACGCCAGGCGTCGAGCTGATCGGAGGCGAGCGTGAGCTCGTGTTCTGCCTCAGCCAATCGCCCCGACCGGGCATAGATCTCAGCCAGGTACGCGCGGGTCTCGTATTGCCAGAGACCTTCGCGCGAGCCCAGGCCGCGCAGATACTGCTTGAAATACCGCTCCGCGCTCACCAGGTCGCCACGGTGCAGCGCGAGACGGCCGCGGTAACTCGGCATGTCGACATCTTCGGAGGTGCCGCTGTGGGCTCTCAGGACCCAGGCGGCAGTGTCGAGGGCCTGTTCGGCGCGGTCCCAGTCCCGCTGGCGCATGGCGATATCGGCGAGGGTCTGGTACAGGTCGGCCAGATGATTGAAGTCTCCCTGGCGCTCGAAAAACGCGATGGCTTCCATCGTCTCGTGCCGAGCGCCGTCGAAGTCTCCGGTTGCTTCTTTCACCTGCATGGACCACGAGCGCGCCATCATGAGGCCGCCCGTATCGGCTTGAGTCTCGTATTCCCGAATGGCCTGGTTCACGTACCCGGTGGCGGTGGCGATGTCATTGAGTCTGAAGTAGAGCGCGGCGAGGGCGAGCTTGACGGACGCGGCGACGTAGAGGTTGTGGGACGCGCTCGCTTCGGTCAACGCGAGATGCCAGTCGTCGAGTGCCTCGCCGAACGCGGCCAAGTCCAGCAGGGCATCCCCCCGAAGGAACAAGGCTTCCGCGAGCCGGCTCCGGTCTCTCGTCTGACGACGAAGGTTTCCCATCCTCTGCAGATCGGCTACAGCGGAGTCATTGTGGCCGGCGAAGCGATGCTCCAGCGCAAGCGCACGAAGACACATGGCCTCGGCTCGGGGCTCGGCAACCCGACGGCTGAACTCCAGGGCCGACGCCAGCTCCTGGGGCGCATCACGGGTTCCGAGGACGAGACGAAAGTGGGCATGGAGACATCGGGCCGATGCACGTTCGAGCGTTGCGTCCTGCGGAAGGATCCGAAGGGCGCTGTCCAGCAACGCGATGCCCACCTCGGCGCCTTGGTGAAGCACCCGAACACGGGCCAGCCCGAGCATGGCGTCCCCTTCGGTGTATTTGTCACCCGCTGCGACCGCGTCCACTCGGGCAGCTGTGAGCAGCTCATCGATCTCCCCGAGACTTCCTCGCGCATAGAGTCCTTCGGCGAGTCCCAGATGGGCTGATGCGGAGAAACGACGGTCGGCGGTTGGCGCTCCGGCGAAGAGTCCGTGGTACAGGCTGTCCGCGACGGGGTAGTCGTAGGTGAGACGAGCGAGCGTTGCCAGAGCGAGGCGAGGGGCCGGCTTCGACGGGTCCTGAGCGTTCAAGCCTGCCCATTTTGCTCGAACGGTCTGAGCGTGATCCGACTCGACCCCGGCCGTCACCTCGCGGACGATCGCGCGAGGGCCCTCGGGCTGGGCGCCCTGAAGGAAAGCGGCCGCAAGCGCCGCACCCATCAATGTGGCGAGCATGGGGCTACAGTGATGCTCCCCCAGGATCGGCGCAAGAGGAGATGCGATCACGCGTGAGAAGAACGGGCCCCCTCTTACGTTCCTCCGTCAGCGGGACCATACCGCGGCGGCGGACCGGCCACGCTGGCGATCGAGTATGGGGCCGCATACGATTGAGGCATGACCGACCCAATCGATCGAGTCTCGGCGTCGCTCGACGCGCTGGTGACGCGGTTCGGGAGGATGGTTCGCCGAGTTGGGTTCGATCATGGCTTGACCGAAGCGGACGTGGAAGAAGTGGTGCAGGAGGTGCGGATCCGGGTCTGGAAGGCCCGGTCCGACGTGATCGGAGAGCTGCAGGCCGCGTACGTCCATCGCACTGCCGTATCGGCCGCCATCGATATCATCCGCCGCCACCGCTCCGAATCTCGATTGGTGGAGGCCGAGCCGGTGGAAGAGATGTCGGGGCCGCCCAGCGATCCAGGTCCGGATCCTCAACGCGATCTGGAAACCGCGGAGCTCGAGGCCGGGGTGGTCGAGCTCGTCGAAACGCTTCCAGCCTCACGTCGGCCGGTCGTCCGGATGTACCTCCAGGGCTATTCTCGCGAGGAGATCGCGGATTTCCTCGGCTGGTCGGAGGGGAAGACGCGAAACCTGCTATATCGTGGATTAGCCGACCTTAGGTCGAAGCTCGTGGCGAGAGGTCTCGGGCCGAGAGGAGACTGATGACAGACGAAGCGCTACGGCGGGCCTATCAGACAGGAATTTCCACTCGCACCAAGGGACGGGCGCAATGTCCCTCGCCGGAGACAATCCGCGCTCTGGTCGCGCGGGAGGGCGCGGAGACGGAACGGCTGGCGTTGCTTGACCATGTCATGAGCTGTGCCGCCTGCCGCCACGAGGTGGAGCTCTTGCGGGCGGTGCATGTTGCCTCGCGGGTCCGACCCGCGAGGCGTTTTCAGGCGCTCGCTCTTGCGGCCTCCGTCGCCGTTCTCCTCGGAATAGGAGGGACGGCAGTCTGGTTGAAGATCGCGTCGTCCGACGCCGATGCTCTCCGGGGCAACGAGGGCCAGGTCGAGCTGATTCGGCCCGCTGCGGGAGCCCAGGTGACGTCGCCCACGATCTTGGCATGGCAGGCTGTGACCAGTGCGCGTTCCTACACGGTCGAGGTGCTCACACCCGATGGGAAGCTGATACGGTCGTGGGACACACCGGATTCGACCCTCACGATTTCGACCTCGGGGCCATCAGCCATCTCTTCGGGCGCTTACGCCTGGTGGGTTCGCGCGTACCTTCCCGATGGCTCCGAACGGCACTCCAAGGTGGCGCGCTTCGAGCTCCACTAGACCCCTTCCATAGCAGGAAGCCCTCCGAGTCCGGGCACCGCGTCCTTCCGCGGCTCGTCGCCTTCATTGTTGTATCCAGCCGCAGCACCTCCGTCGAACCGCGCAAAACTCCAGCAACCGAACGCCGAGGCCCCTCGGACCGCGAGTGAGAAGGAATCCGGTTGGCTGCCGTTCCTCGGTTGGATCTCCCTGAATGAATGGCTCGGCATCATCCATCACTATCTCTCTCGGGGGCGCCCAATGCGCCGGCACGCAACTCAATCCAGCCTGGTGGGCCTCGGGCTCTTCCTGGGCACTATCCTCCGGGCCACGACGGTCCACGCCCAGTGGAACATCTCGATGCGGGCCATGCAGAACCCGCTGCCCGTCGGGCAGTGCACCGCCATCGAGGTCGTCGTCAAGGACCCCAATGGTTACACACCGCTGCGACCGAATGGGAGCCAGCTGGACTGGCAGGACTTCGAGCTGACGTTCACGGCCGCCTCACCCGATGCGTTCGCATGGAGCAACGAAAGGCATCGCTTCCTCTGCGCCCGGGCGCCGACGGCGGCGTCGGCGACGGTGATCGCCCACTATCCGGGGTCGCAGCTCAAGCCGAACCAGATCGTCGCCGGTGTGGACGTCACGCAATCAGTGGAAGTGGCCATGCAGGGCGTGCAGGCGCCCTCCACGGCCGCCACAGTGTCCAACATGCCACCACCGCCAGGATACGGGCCACCAGGAAGTGTGGCACCTGGAACCGTGGCGACGGGATACGGACCCGGAAGTCCATCATCTGGACAAGGTGTGTACCAAACCGGTGGACAAGGTGTGTACCAAACCGGCGTCTACCCGACCGAGCCTGCCACGTACCCCGGACAACAAGGAGTGGTGTACGGGCCACCGAGTGCCGGTCCCAGTCAGCCAACGCCGTATGGTGCGTCTACGAACCCCAGTCTGACGGGTCCTGCGCCCACGTTTACAGGGCAACCGCAGATGGCGACGAACACCAAACAGTTCCTCCAGAAGATCACCACTCACGCCAAGCTGAAGGCACGCGAGGTTGCCGCGCACACCGTCGACGTGACGGCGGAGGCCACGAACGAGGTCGTGGACACGACGCTCGAGGCCGGAAGCCAGGTGATCAGATCGAACATGCAGTCAACGGCCGGCAGCGTTGGTCAAGTGGGGAAAGCGCTTGTCAGCGGTGGGGGAGACCCGGGAGACAGCAAAGACGTGGCTGGGGACCTGGCAAGAGGCCGTGTGGTGCTGCGGAGCCTCCGATTCCAGGCACACACCGCAATGCTCGACCCGTCTACCGGGCCACTCATCGCTCAGCTCGCGCAAGCGATGTCGGCCAATCCAGGACAATTCCTGATCGAAGGGCACGTGGACAAGGCTGAGGCGGATCAGGCACAGGCGCTCTCCGAGCAGCGGGCTGCCACGGTCAAGGCTGCGCTGGTAGCAGCCGGGGTTTCTCAGATGCAACTCGCCGCCGCGGGATACGGAGCTACGCGTCCGCTCGGCGGCGGCGGCAGCGCGCGGATCGAGATCGCGCGAACCCAGTGAGGAGACAGCGAGGCGATTATGGAACCGAATCCGCACCCCGCGGGAACGACAGCGGAATACGCGATCACGTGGCAAGCGATTGTCGAAGACCATTTGAGCGATGAGCTCGTCGACAGCCTCCGCCGTCTGACGTGGGCGGCGTGGGGAGTCGGGCTGGCCGAACGCGAGATCGGCGTCGCCCTGGCCCATCATCTGGCCCACGCGCTTCGTGTCGCTGCGAGTCCAAGCGGTGGAGTACGACCGTCGGTGGAGTACCTGCGCTCGGCGGCAGGAGGTTACGATTCGATCGCAGAGCTCAGATAGAGATCACCGGGTAGTGGGCGGCTATCAGCGTCGTTTCGAGCCACGCGTCGAGCGCGGTCGAATGAAGCGCACGCCGACCTCCGGCCGCCGATGCTGATTGTAGGCGAGCTCGGCGACGAGCAGGGTGAACGGCTCCAGATAACGCGCCATCACCAGACCGCCGCAATTCACCGGCTCGAACCCGATCTCCCGAATCAGTCGCGAGACGACCCCCTTGGCCCGAGCATTGTCGCCGCAGTAGCAGACCATGGGCTGCTCGGGAAGCACCGCGGCACCGGCCCGCAGTAACTCGGCCGGAATCGTGTTGAACGCCTTCACCACGCGTGCTCCCCGGGCGCGGCGGGCGACGAGCTCTCCACCCGAGATGCGGTGGCCGACCGCAAGGCGCTCGTCGGAGGCGGTCATGGGGAGGGTACAGTCGATCAGGATCTTGCCTCGCAGGCTTCCCGCGGCACGCAACACCTGGGGGACCCGCGTCCAATGCACGGCGAGGAGCACGGCATTGGCACCGCGCACGGCATCGGACGGTGCGCCTGCGCGGGCGCGTGGGCCGTTCTGCCGAGCCAACCTCTCGAGCTTGGCCGGGTCGCGGGAATAGCTGAACGTGACATCGTGTCCGGCGCTGGCGAAGAGATGACCGAGGGCGGCTCCCATGTTACCCGACCCCAGGATACCGATACGCATGACGATGGACTCTCCTCTGTGGGTCTCGGCCTTTGGCTAATCCGGCGGCCTGAGCAGCTCCTCGAAGGCGGGATAGCCTCGCAATCCCTCGAAGTCTATGACGTGATCGAGTCGGTCGCGCCGCGCGCCTTCGGAAAAGGCGAGCCGGATGAGCCGGACCGCCTCGTCCTTGCGGCCGAGCAACGCTGCGATCCTCGCGCGCAACATCGTCGCTTCGCCAAATCCGTACGAATAGGTCCGGCGTCCGATCGCCGCCATCAGCCGCTCCGCTTCGACGGTGTCGCCCTGCCGCGCGGCGAGATACCCGAGGTATCCCTCACCGGAGGGACTCGAGAGTGAGTCGCGGGTCATCTCTTCAGCGAGCCTCCGGACCTCCTGCCAGTCTTCCGCTATGTACGCGAGCTGAATATCGAGGGTGGGTTGAAACCTCGGGGGTGGCCCGGGATTCGCCTTCCGCGCGTCCATTCCGCGTCGGGCCATCTCGCGTGACGCATCGCGATGACCGTGGGCCCGAAGTTCCACCGCTGCCTGGTAGATCGTGATCGCGGGAGGCCAGTCGGGGTCCACCTTCCGCGACAGCGCTTCCGAGATCACCGCCTCGAGCTCGTTGGTCCGCCCGATCGCAGCCAACTCCGCGGCCTCGTAGGATAAGCTGAACGGCGATGAGGGGTACCGGCGGTGTCCCTCCTTCGCGGCTGCGAGCGCTGCCTCGAGGTCGCCGGTGATATGGTAGGCGAAGGCCAGATGTCCCCAATAGCCTTCCCAACCCTTGATCCACCCGCGATCCGGATCGGCGCGACGGAACGCCTCCACCGCCTGCCTCCCGCGATTCAGGCGCAGCGACTCCTGTCCCACGAGGATGTATCCCTCGGATCCCGAGGTGACACGCGTCATCTCCTGCGCCGCGGCCAGGGCCGCACCCCAGTTGCCGTCCAGCTCTCCGCGTTGGTTGGCGGCAAGAAGCGCGTCGAATGCCGACAGCTTGCCGTCGAGCCGATCGGCGATCCGCAGCATGGAATCGCATTGCGCGTAGTCGTCGAGAGTCCAATAGGCCAGCGCCGACCAGACGACCGGGCTCCCGAATGTCGAGTCGAGCTGGATTGCTCGACGGTAGTGGTCGAGTGCCGCCGGATACTGATAGCGCACGTGGAGGTCGAGTCCCTGGACGAATTCTTCATACGCGGCATACGGCGGTGGGCGACTCGCGTTCTGACTCATGCCGCTGATTCGCGCGCCGAACAGCAATCCGAGGGCCCCGACGGCGCGCTCCCGAAGCTGCCCCAGCGCCGGTGAGGGATCGGCGCTCGTACCCCGTATGGGCTCGGGCGCACTCAGGATTCGTCCCGACGTGGCGTCCGTGATCCGGAGCTGGAACATCAGGCTATCCCCGGCACGGTAGTAACTCCCGCTGATGACCGTACCGGCACCAGTTTCTCTGGCGAGTGCGGAGAGGCGCTGGTCGGAGGCCGGTGACTCCGCTCTCACCGCTCGAATCGAAGCCCGGAGCGCCTGAGGGGAGACGACGTGAACCACGCCGCTCTGGGCGATTCCCTGGGTGATCCAATCGGCGGCCAGATCCCCGATAGGATCGAGGCTCGCGTCCCCGCTTTCGTTGCGGAGCGGTGCCGCCACGACCAGTTGCCGGTCGAGACTCGGCGTCTCTCGAGCTCGAAGGGTGGCAAAGGCGATCAATGCGGCGAGCGCTGCGGCTCCGCCAACGAGCCAACGAGTCCGACGCCGGCCGTTTCGTCCGGCATCCTCGAGTGCTTTGCGCCGGTCGGGCGGCATCGTGTCGGAGACGACGCCAGCCGTCGCGTCCTGGGTGAAGGCATAGCGACCGTCTGCCGGAGACACGCGCATGATCTTGGTTGCGACGAGAATCTCGAGCGCATCCTCCAGCGCCTGCGCATCGAGTCCGGATCGGCGGCGGAGTGCATCGCGGTCATAGGGCCCGCTCATCACTGATGCTGCTTCGACCACTGTTCGTGCGTGGGCCGGCAATCGAGTGAGGCGACGGGTGATGGCCTCGCGAATCGAGGCGGGCCGCGGAAACGACCAGTCGCTTCCTGCGGCGAGCCGCCAGCGTCCTTCTTCGGTGGCCGTCAATAGACCCTCGTCCACCAGTGCGGAGGTCATTTCCACGGCGTAGAAGGGACTGCCGCCTCCTTCGTCGTGCAGGCGCTGGGCAAGTTGATGCCGGTCCGCGGGTGCGAGCTGGAGCATCGACTCGAGGAGGGACTCGATGTCGGCCGCATCGAGGGGCGGAAGCTTGAGGCGGCGAAAGCCGCCGAGCCCGCGCAGAACGTCGAGGATCGATGTGGCGCCGGGATCGTCAGTGCCCAGCGTGGCGAGAAGGAGGATCCGGTGCGGCTTCGCCGCAACGGCATTGGTGAGAATCTCTACGGATTGGGCATCGATCCGCGAGATGTCATCGAGGACGAGCAGCAGGGGCCGCTCTTCGGCGACCGCTCCCAGTACTTCGGCCAGTGCCGCCGTGCGGCTGGACCCTGAGTCCTCAGTGATCGGGAGAGAGGGGAAGCGGGTTCGCAGACCAGGCGCCAACGGCACGAGGGACGCCAATGCCTCGGGTCCGGCGCCGGAGACTCCCGGCGCACGGGCGACATGCTCGAGCAGCTCACGAATTCCCCTCCACGGATCGGCCGTGCCGCTGCGGCGGCCCTTGGTCTGGAGAATCACCGCGCGGTTGGAGCTTCGGATGCGATGAAGGAACTCCTCGATGAGACGAGTCTTGCCCATACCCGAGTCGCCTTCGACGACCACCGTTGCCGTGCCGCCATCTCGCGCCTCGGACAACGCCGCCGCAAGCGCGGCGAGCTCCGGCTCGCGTCCTACGACGTCGGGGGTGAAGAGCGCCGCGGCACCAAGTGCGGGGGAGCGGCGAGAGGAGGGCAGGGAGCGCTCGAGGCTGGAACGAAGGGCGATGATTGCCGGCGAGGGGGGAACTCCAAGCTCTACTTGGACGCGGGCAGCATAACCGGCGAGCCTGCTGACCGCAGCCGCGGGCTTGCCGCTCAGGTTGAGTGCCTCGGCGAGCTGACGGTGGGCTTCCTCATCGAGCGGAAAGGCTGCCGTCCATCGCTCGGCCCAGGTCGCGGCCTCGCTCCATGCCCCGGCCGACCCGGCGTCTCCGGTGAGCCGGACGAAGGCGATCCGGATCTGGGACCGAAGCGAGGCCCGTTCCCCTTCGAGCCACCCCCGGAAGGCCTCTCCTCCCACATCCTCCATTCCAGGCAGAAACTCGCCCCGCCATCCTTCCACCCCCTTGGCAAGCCGTCCCGCCTCGAGGTCCTGTTCTACGTCGCGGACATCGACCTGGAATTTCGAGTGGTCGACGGTGACCTGCTCCCCGGTCATCACCAGCGCGTCGCCCAACGTCCGCTTGAGTTCCAGCAAGGCTTGCCGGAGTGACTGACGGGCCCGGCTTCGGTCCCGATCCTCCCACAGCAGCGAGCTCAGCTCGTCGCGCGTGCAGCCACGCGGACCGCGGCGCGCCAGAAAGGCGAGCATCGCCAGCTCCTTCCGGCGGCTCGAGAGGGCTTCCTCAGCACCCTCAGCACCCTCGATCTTCACCTCACCGAGCGTCCGAAGCAGCAACCGATGCACTCCTTCCAAACCGTTACCTCGTAAAGGCTTGACGCACGGCTTGACGGCCGTTTAGCGGGCCGGTCCTAAACTGGGTTCACGCTCGCAAAGGATCGGACGGACATGCTTCCGCTATTCGACTACTTCATGGTCCGGGTAACCCGGACGGAAGACGCCGCCCAGCTCGCCGGTCTGGTCGAGCGATTGGGGACGGGGGAGAAGCGCAGCTTCAGCACCGGACAGCAACTGCTGGGTCTGGTCGCAGAATGGGCGAGTTCCGAATCAAAGTTGCAGGCCCCGGTGGGCACCGGCAATCCCACCATGGGATCCGACCCCGGCGACTGACCCTCGCTCCCGAGTGAGACGACAGACCCACTCGCCACGTTGAACTATGTGAACCCATGAACATTCAATTCCGACCGGTCACGGTCGCACGGGGAGGACTTATGAAGCGCGCACTGCTGCTGGCGATGGCCGTGACAATGCTGGCCGGAACGTGGCAGGCATCGCAAGCGCAGACGTCCAGGTCGACCACGCAGAAGAAGAATGCAACGGCCAAGGCGGCCAAGGCTGCGGAGACGTCAACGGTCGTCCAGACCGCGGCCCCAGTCGAGACGGCAGCCGCGCCCGCGCCAGTGGCGGATTCGGCTCCCGTGGTGGACTCGACAACGCCGGATACCGCGCATCACAAGAAAGGGTTGTTCGGCAAGGCCAAGAGCGTAATGGGCAACAAGGTCGTCAAGGCCGTGGTCAAGACTGCCGCATGCACCATGGTGCCGGGCGGTCAGGCGATTGCCGGAGCGATTGACGCAGCGTCCAGCAAGAGCGCCGGCGAGGCGGCCCAAGGCGCCGCAGGCGCAGCAACCGGGACCAGCTGCATGCCGGGGATGGGGGGGATGGGGGGCGCCGGAATGACCGGCGCGGGGATGGCAGCGGGCGCCGGAATGGCGGGAGCTGGAATGTCGGGTGCGGGTGCGGCGGCCGGTGCAGGCCTCGCCGGTCTGGCCGGAGCCGAACTGGCCGGTGCCGCCGCGAAAGGCATGACTTCCCGGTCGGCTGGCTACCCCCAGGGAGCGAATGGTATGCAAATGGCCGCCGCTTATGGGATGATGCCCGACCCCAAGCCGATGGCCGATTGCATGGGGTTGACGGTCGACGAGTACAACGCGCTCACCAATCCCACCAACGGAGAACCTCGCCCGGTGACCAAGGCCGAGATGAAGCGCATGCAACAGGTGAGCAAGAAAGTGGGACCGCAGCGCCAGATGATGTGCAACCAGACGGTCGGCATGCAGCAGGCACACGCCCAGGCCGCGCAGATGCAGGCCGTGATGGGTCAGGCCCAGCTGCAAGCTCAGAGCAAGATGGCGCAGGCGAACCAGGTCTCTGCCGGCGGCGCGGGCGCGACGAGCGAAGCGCCTGGACAGCCCGTGACACTCTCCGATGATCTAGCTGCCGAGCTCAAGAAGGGTAAGACCACGGTACGCGGGATCGACTGGGTCGCCGGCTCCGTTGAGCTGTCACCGGCCGGGAAGCAAAGCTTCGACGAGGCGATGGCAACGCTGGGCGCGGCCATCAAGCAGTCAGGCCAGCACTATCGGCTGGACCTGTACATGGACCAGCGCTATGACGATGCCGCAGTCTCCACCTTCGGTCCGGCGCGGCTCCAGGCGGTGCAATCGGCTCTCGCCGGAACAATCGGTGATCCTACCGCGGCACAGATCGGCAAGGCGAAGCGGGATAAGAATCCACGGCTCGAGCTGGTCAAGGTCAAGTAAACCCACGAGGAGCGACACCCATGCGCGCGACTTTCCGTTCTTTCGGGCCGATTTCCCTGCTGTTGACCGCGGCGTTCGCCGTGCCGGCATCGGCACAGCGTCTCTCACTCTCGCCGACCGTCGGAGTCTACATCCCGACGTCCGAGCTGCTCAAAGCCGCGAACGGCGATCAGTTCAAACAGGAAGTCGGCATCGCGCTCGGCGGCCGACTCGGCGTGTCATTCAGTCCGCGCTTTGGTATCGAGACGTCGGTCAGCTATGTCCCCAGCAAACTCAACTTCCAGTTCGATCAGACCGGTGCGCAGACCAAGACCGATGCCAACCTGCTCTTCGGCAGTCTGCGGGCGACGCTACACGTCATCCCCCTGACCAAGCCGGTATGGCTCACGGTGAACGGCGGAGCCAGCCTCGTCAAGCATGGTGGCGACGCGTACAAGGACGTCCAGGACAAGACGGACGTCGGTGGCGTAGTCGGCGCCTCGATTGGCCTCAACCTCGGTGGGCCGTTGAGCTTTTACGTGGCGGCTGACGACTATATCTACGGAACCCGGATCGCCGACCCGACGGCGACCACCAAGCAGACCCAGAACGATGTGCAGATCGCGGTGGGCTTCGGCCTGCCGATCGGGAAGTAAGTCGAAGCTACGAGGGGGGTCGTGGGGCTTTGAGGGTCGAAGAGCCCCGGTTAGAATGGGGTCGGTTCGCGCGGAACCACTCGCCCGACTCTCATGAGGTGTTCGTGAAGCTGATCGTGTTTGCCGTGGCGCTGGCGGCGGCTGTGCCGATGCGGGTCTCGGCACAGACCGCCGCCAAAGCATCGTTGATCGGCACCTGGACGTTTGATCTCAAGCAAGGGCCCAAGAAGGACGGGCCGAGAATCGTGATCGTTCGGCAGGACAGCAGCGCGAGCTACGGGACCCAGACCGTGCGCTGGCGCATACTCGGCGACAGTCTCGCGCTGGCGCTCGGCGGCGAATGGGTGAACTACCGGCTCAAGCTGAAGGGAAAACGACTGATCCTCTCCGGTGGGGATCTCACGGAACCAGTCACCTTCGATCTGGTTGGACCGCCGACTCCCCGGCCCGACTCCATTGCGGTGCCACCCGATCCCGATACCAACCCCTCCTAATTCCTCGACTGCCGACGGCTAGAGCGCCAGCCTGAGCTGGACCTGCCGGGAGCGCAGGGCAATCGGCGGCAGTGGGGTGTCCTGGGTCGCCACGTGCAAGGCACCGCGAAATCCCACTCGCCGGAGCGCAGGGCCGACCACCGCGAGAGCGTCGGCTTCACTGTTGCACCGCTCACTCAGGTGAGCGAGGACCACGGCGGCGAGATCCGGATGGTGAAGGCTGGCGAGCAGCTCCGCCGCGGCACGATTCGAGAGGTGCCCGCTCGATCCCGCGATCCGGTTCTGGACGACTGGAGGATACCCGCTCGTCCTCAGCAGGATCTCGTCGTAGTTGGACTCGAGCACCACGGCGGTGAGACGGCGCAGCAGGTATCTCACACCGCCGGTCGGCCGTCCCAGGTCATACGCGACACCGACGCTGATTCCGTCGCGGTCTCGAACCACGACGGCGAGCGGCTCGACGGCATCATGGCTCGTGGGGCAGGCGTCGATGCTGAAGGGGCCGAGCTCCACCCGAACACCCATTCCGATCGGTCGATGTGCGCATTGCAAGCTGTTCCGAAGTCGGGCCCAGGTGCCCGGCGCCGTCAGAACGGGTACGCCGAATCGGTGCGCCAGTCGCGCGGCGCTGCAGGCGTGGTCACCGTGCTCATGCGTCAGCGCGATTCCGGCAACGCCGTCGAGTGACAGCCCCGCAGTCTGAGCTCTGCGCTCGATCTCCTTGGCACTGAAGCCGGCATCGATGAGGAGTACCGCGCCGTCCGATTCGACGGCAAAGCAGTTTCCTCGCGAGCCCGACCCCAACCCGTAGAGCACCGTCACGTGGACGTCCCTCTGGCGTATGTCTGCTGGAGCGAGCTCCGCACGGCGCCGGTAAACTCGACGCTCCTCCGTCCGAGCACACGCTCGGCGACCCGCAGGAACCCCTCCTCACTGACACGCTGGCTCCCGTCGGATCCCCATGCAAACGGAGGGACATATTTGGGCGGCGCCGGTCCAAACACATTCGCACCGGCGCAGACGACCGTGCCCGTAGAGAGCATCGTGCCGATCGCGGTCTTCGCGTGGTCCCCGAACAAGGTGCCGAGATTGAGCCGGCCGGTTTCGATCCGAGCGTCCGGCAGATCCAGCCGGACCGATCCATAGGTGTTCTTCAAGTTCGATGTGATCGTACCGGCACCCAGGTTCACCCAGGGGCCCAGCACGCTGTGGCCGACGAAGCCATCGTGACTCTTGTTGTCATACCCCGAGAAGACCGTCGAGGCGACCTCGCCGTGTACCCGACATTCGGGTCCGAACGCCGAGCAGCGAATGACCCCGCCGAGGACCCGTGTCTTCTGCCCGACGAACACCGGGCCCTCGAGCCGCGTCCCATGCCGTACTTCGACATCCTCTTCGAGGACCACGGCGCCGTTCCGAACGTCGAACACCACACCGGGCTCGATCGCCGCGCTGCGACAGACCACTCGCTCTGCGTCGCCGATAACGATGCTGCCCTTCGGCAAGCCGAGGGCCGGCGCGGCGAGAAAATCAGCACAATCGGCCTCGAGCAGCAGCTCCAACGCGGTGACGAGATCGAATGCTCCTCGGAGCAGCAGTCCCTCGATCTCGAGCTCGGGCCCCGTTGCGTATGGTCCACGCCACGTATCGCGCGGACCGAGAACCCACCCGACGGTGGTTCCGCGATGGGTCAATCGGCGGACGGTCGGTGCGAGAGGTATGCGAGCGCCCGTGGGCGCGAACCACGAAGCGACCACGATCGCCGGACCGCTCGCCGGTCCGTCCGCGACGACGGGTGCAGCGCCTGCCTCGTGGAATCCGGGCACGTGCGCGGCGATGGTTCCACTCGTCTCCGTGTCGAGCGCGGCTTCCCAGCGCTCACGGATGAGCCACGCTCCGGCCCGAAGCTCCGCGATCGGCCGGACGCCCGCGAACGGGGCCCACTCGGGTCCCGGCGACTGCGGCTCGAGGAGGTAGAGCGTGCTCATGTCTCGATGTCGCGTATTTCCGCCGGGAGCGCATCCAGCAGCAGCTTCATGTCCGGCGCGCGGTCCGTCGGCATGATGAGGATGCGACCGTGAGCGTGAACCACGACCAGGTCCTGCGCGCCGAACAGCACGATCGGCTCGCCGTCGGACCACACGATGCAATCCCTGGAATCACGGAGAAACGCCTTGCCAACGACGATGTTTCCGGAGCCATCCTTGGGGCGAACGCGCGCAAGCGCGGCCCAGGTTCCGACATCGTCCCAGGAAAAATCTCCGGTGACGACCGCCACCGCGCTGCTCCGCTCCAGGAGTCCGACGTCGATGGAAATCGGTGTGACTGCGCGGAAGAAGCCCGGCACGTCATTGGCGCGAAGCTTGGCGAGAGCCGGTGAAACCTCGGGCGTATGCGCTGCGATTTCGTCGAAGAGCCGGCGTGCGGTCCAGGCAAAGAGACCGCTATTCCAGAGCGCCCCGTTGGCCATCAGATCGAGCGCTGTGGCTGCGTCGGGCTTCTCGGAAAAACGGGCAACGGTGCGCGACGAGGCGTCGAGGTGCGAGCCGGGTACGATGTATCCATATCCGGTTTCCGGACGTGAGGGGACGATGCCGACGGTCACCAGCCGGTCGTGCGCCCGCGCCGTGTTCAGCGCGAGATCTGCAGTGCGCCTGAATCCGGCAGGGTCGGCCACCGCCCAGTCGGCATGGAGCGACAGGACATCGGCGTCGGGATCGCGTCGCTGGGCCTCCCACGTTGCCCAGATGAGCGCGGGAGCCGTAGAAGCGGGTGCCGGCTCCACGAGAATGTTTTCGCCGGGAAGGTGGAGAGAATCCTGCAGCCGCCTGGCGATCGTCTGTCCCGTGACGACGAGGATTCGCTCGCGCGGAATCAGGCCGTTCAGCCGATCGACCGACTCCTCCGCACTCGATGCGGCGCCGGACAGGGGAAGCAGTTGTTTGGGGTTTCGAGGAGTGCTGAGCGGCCAGAAGCGGGTGCCAGACCCGCCGGCGAGAAGAACGGCCCATCTCATGGAGCGCGAGTCGCTGTCAGAGGAGCGTCGCGAGCGCGGGGCCGTGCTCGCGCACGTCGTACAGCAGTGGACCGATATCGGCATCGGTCGAGGCAACGATCGCCAGCCAATCTCCGCTTGGCAAACGTCCGAGCACGAGGACCCCTTCCTGGTACTCGAACACTGCGACTGCTATCTCACCCAGTTTGGCGCTGGCTCCCAGCCGAGCGATATGCTGGGCGAGGGTCGCCGCGAGCGCAGCGACCATATCCGGGTCGAACGTGATCGAGGACGCGTGATCGATGGAGAGCCCGTCACTGCTCAGCAGCAAAACCGCTTCAACGCCGTCGCGCGTCGCAAGGCCACGGACCACGTCTGAGAGGCCGGTCGTTGGTCGCACTTTGCCACCAGGAAAAAAGGTGAGCGCAGAATAGGGCGCGCAGTGATCGAAGTCAAGAAACTGTTAGAGGTTGACCCCTCATTCTCCGGGCCTTAACCTTCCCGGCTCATGCGCTCAATTCGCGACTTCGTCGTCCTTCTCGCGCTGGCGGTGCTCGCCGGCTGCGGCGACTCGAATGCTCTCGCCGATCCGACTTCGACTAACGTCGTCGATACGGTCACGCTCGGCGCGCTGGAGGGCACACCGATCCAGACCCCCAGTGCGTATTCGGTGCTGAACGGAGCGGTTCGTACCGACCAGACAACCGATTTCGAGTTCGCCTACAACGTAGACTCGACGGGCCGGCGGGTCTTTCTGCCCCGGCAGGTGCTTGGGCTGACTTCTACATCGGGCGCGAACCCTGGCGTGCAGGCCTCATCGGCCACCTTCGACCAGATCACCCTGGCGCCGAGCAACGGGTACGTGACCGACTCCGCCGTGGTCGTAGATGTCGGGCAGCGTTGGTTGGTTCGCTCACGCGTGTTCTGCGCCATCGGCGTGCCGCAGTATGCCAAGCTCGAGATTCTGAGCTTCGCGGACAGTAGCGTGACGTTCAAGGTTCTCGCCGACAACAACTGCGGGTACAAGGGCCTCGAGCCCGGCCTCCCGAGCCGCTGACATCACGTGATCGACCTGAAGCGGCTGCGCCAGGATCCCGAGGGGAGCCGCGCAAGCCTCGCCCGCCGTGGTGATCCCTCACTCCTTGCCGTGGTTGACGCGGTGCTCGAGCTCGACCGCCAGCGCCGAGAGCTTCTAGTGCAAACCGAGGCGATCAAGGCCGAGCGGAACGCGGCGACGGAGGAGGTTGCCCGGCGCAAGCGCGCCAAGGAGCCGGCCGACGACCTGATGGTGCGACTCAAGGCCTCGAGCGAAGAAGTGAAGCGGCTGGATGCCAGCCTGCGAGAGATCGAAACGGCACTCGAGACCCAGGCGCTTGGCATCCCGAATTTTCCGTCTCCGGAGATTCCGGACGGCGACGCCTCGGCGAATCGGGTGCTGCGGTCGTGGGGTGATCTGCCTCGGTTCGATTTCGAGCCCCTTGCGCATTGGGATCTCGGAGCTCGACTCGGTCTTCTCGACCTCGCTGCGGGCGCCAAGATCACGGGCTCGGGATTTCCATTGCTTCGGGGTCAGGGCGCGCGACTGGTTCGGGCATTGCGAGAGTTCATGCTCGACGTTCACACCCGCGAGCATGGCTACGAGGAAATCGCCCCGCCGTACGTCGTGAACCGTGCGTCCCTCATCGGCACCGGTCAGCTCCCCAAGTTCGAAGAGGACCTGTACCGCACCGACCCCGACGACCTCTTTCTCATTCCGACCGCCGAAGTTCCCGTCACGAATGTCCACCGGGACGACATTCTCGACGGCGCGTCCCTGCCGATCGGGTACACGGCCTGGACGCCGTGCTTCCGACGTGAAGCCGGCGCCCACGGAAAGGACACACGCGGCCTCATTCGGGTTCATCAGTTCGACAAGGTCGAGCTGGTCCGCTTCTGTCGCCCCGAGCACTCGGACGCGGAGCATGAGCGGATGACCCGTCATGCGACGACGATCCTCGAGCGTCTCGAGCTTCCGTATCGGGTGGTCGAGTTGTCGGCGGGCGACACGACCTTCGCCAGCGCGCGCACCCTCGACCTCGAGGTCTGGGCCGCGGGGGTGGGCACCTGGCTCGAGGTCTCGAGCTCGAGCTGCTTCACGGATTTTCAGGCACGCCGCGCGAACATTCGCTTTCGCCCCGACGCCAAGGCCAAGCCCGAATTGGTCCACACCCTCAATGCCTCGGGCGTGGCCTTCCCGCGGACCATCATCGCTCTCCTGGAGAACAATCAAGCGGCCGACGGATCGGTACGGATGCCGGCGGCGCTGGCGCCGTACTTCGGTTCCGACCGCCTGATTCCCCGTGCCTAGAGACCGTCTGCAGCGCCTCGCGCCCACGCTTGCCGTGGTGCTCGTGGCCTTGTTGGCGGGGCTGAGCTTGGGAAGCGGTCTGCTGGTTCTCCGACACTTTCAGTCCGATGCCACCGCCACCAGCCGACTCTACTCGGGCGTGTTCGGCGGCCTCAACGATCCGAGAGCCGGTGCCGAGGCCGACGCGTTGCTGCGACTGGGGGCGCAGGTCCGGGCATTGGGGCTGCCACTGATCGTCACCGATCGCACGGGTCGAGTAACCGCGGCGGCGAACCTCCCGTTCAAGGCGCCGCTCGACGATCCGCGCGTCCTCGAGTATGCCGAGCGTCTCGACCGGCAGAACCCGCCGATCGTAGATATCGCGGTCGGGACCGTGCACTACGGACCGCTACCGGCGCAACGCAATCTGATTGCGCTTGCGGTGCTTCAGGGACTCACGATCGCGGTCATGGTCGCCGTCGCGATCTTTGCGTATCGGAGCGCCATGTCGGCGCAGCGGGACAGGCTGTGGGTCGCGATGGCGCGAGAAGCCGCCCACCAGATGGGGACACCGCTCATGAGCCTGCAGGGCTGGATCGAACGGGTGCGCTCCCGACCGACGCCGGTGGAGGACCTGGCCGAGCATCTTGCCGCCGACGCCGAGCGACTGGATCGCGTCGCGCAACGCTTCGAGCGCATCGGCAATCCTGCGAAACGGGAGCCGGTCGGCCTCGGCGCCCTGGCCGACAGAGTGGCGGGTTACTTCAGGCCCCGACTGCCCAAACGCGCCAATCCCATCGAGCTCAAGCTCGAGGCGAGAGGAATGGGACCGATGGTGGTCGGCGATGCCGTCCTGCTCGAGTGGGCGCTCGAGGCGTTGGTGAAGAACGCGATCGACGCGCTGCAGGGACGCAGCGGCACCATTATCCTGAGAGTGGGAGCGGAGCAGGGGATGGGCGAGATTCGGGTGATCGACGACGGCCCGGGCGTCTCGCGCGACATTCGCCGCACACTGTTCGAACCTGGAATCACGACCAAGCGCGGTGGTTGGGGGATCGGCCTCGCGCTCTCACGCCGCGTGGTGGAAGACGCCCATCGCGGCGTTCTGACGTTGGAGCAAACCGAGAAGGGAGCCTCCTTTCTGATCCGCGTACCGCTTGCTCCGCAGGACACATGATCGGCGCACCGGCGCCCGAGCTCGAGCAGGCCCTCAACCCCGCGCAACGGGATGCCGTCGATCACGTCCACGGTCCATTGCTGGTGCTCGCCGGCGCGGGGTCAGGAAAGACTCGAGTGCTCACCGCTCGCATCGCCGCCCTCATCGATCGGCACGGGGTGCCGCCCGCCCGCATCTTCGCCGTCACCTTCACCAACAAAGCGGCAGGAGAGATGAAGGAGCGGATCGGACGCCTGCTGCGGCGCGACCCCTCGGGCCTCTGGATCGGCACCTTCCATTCGCTCTCCGCCCGGTTGCTCCGGCGCGAAGCCGAACTGATCGGTTTCACCAGGCAGTTCACGATCTACGACGAAGACGACCAGTTGAGTCTGATCCGTCGGATCATGGAACAACGGGGACACTCCACCAAGCTGGCCCCCCCTCGCGCCGTGCAATCGCTGATCAGCTCGGCAAAGAATCGGATGACGCCGCCCGCTCAGCTCGCGGGTGCCTCGTTCGATCGTCTCGTCCAGGTCGCGGCCGACGTCTACGAGGCGATAGGCCCGGCCCTGCGTGCGGCGAATGCGATGGACTTCGACGATCTTCTCCTGCATCCGCTCGAGCTGTTTCGCAGTCACCCCGACCGGTTGCGGGCCTATCAGGATCGTTTCAGCTTCCTGCTGATCGATGAATTTCAGGACACCAACCGGGCGCAATACGAGCTGATCAAGTTGCTGGGAGCGCACGGGAACGTCTGCGCCGTGGGCGACGACGATCAGTCCATCTACGGCTGGCGGGGCGCCGACGTGCGCAACATGCAGGACTTCCTGCGGGACTTTCCCGGCGCCAAGCTCGTGCGCCTCGAGGAGAACTACCGGTCGACCCAGATCGTGCTCGACGCGGCCAACGGCGTGATCGCCGAGAATCGCGGGCGGATCGGGAAGACTCTGCGAACCGTGCGGAAGGGCGGCGAGAACGTCACCGTCTTGGCCGCGGCAGACGAGCGCGACGAGGCAGAATGGATCGTGCGCGAGCTTGCGCGCCGCCAGGCCGCCGGCGAGTGGCGCTTCGGCGAGATGGCCGTGCTCTACCGGACGAATTCGCAGTCGCGCGCACTCGAGGAAGCCTTCCGCCGCGCGGGGGTCCCATATCGGTTGGTCGGGGCGATCAGCTTTTACGAACGGCGCGAGGTGAAGGACCTGCTCGCCTATCTTCGACTCGTCGCGAATCCCGCCGACGACGAAGCGTTCCTGCGTGCCATCGCGGTGCCTCGTCGCGGCATCGGTGAAACGAGTCTCGCGTCGCTCACGCTGTCGGCCAACACCTGGAAGCATCCCTTGCTCGAGACGGCGCGAATGGCCGACCGGGTGCCCGACCTTCGCCCGAATGTTCGGGAGGCCTTTCGCTCCTTCGCCGGGCTCATCGACGGGCTGGCGGCACGAGCCTCACGGCTGGCTCCGGCCGAGATCCTGGAGCAGATCGTTCGCGCGATCGACTACGAGTCGGTTCTTCTGGCGGAAGGGCCCGAAGGCGCGGAACGTTGGGAGAACGTGCGGGAGCTGCTGGCAAGCGCCGCCAATCAGTCGGAGGAAGTGACGGACGAGGCCGAGGGCACCCCGCTCGAGCGCTTTCTCGCGGAGGCCGCGCTCCTGGCGTCGGCGGACACGGTCGTGGGGCGGGAGGACGGAGTGACCATGATGACGCTCCACACCGCGAAGGGGCTCGAGTGGCCGGTGGTGGCCTTGACGGGGATGGAACATGGGCTCTTCCCGCTCGCTCGTGCCGAGGAGCTGCCCGACGGTCTCGAGGAGGAGCGTCGGCTCTGCTACGTTGGGCTCACGCGAGCAAAGGACAAGCTCTACCTGAGCTGGGCGCGGGCGCGGCGGCGTGGTGGCGAGCTGCGGCCCGGGATCGCCTCGCGGTTCCTGCGCGACCTGCCGCCGGGCATCATAGAGGAGAAGCGCACCACTTCCCTGTGGGCGCCCGATTGGAGCGCGAGTGGCCGGCGATCCGACACTGGATTCGGCCGGCGCGATCGCAGCGCAGTCGCGCAGAGTGGCCTGACATCGGCCCGCTCCTTCGACCAGACGGCTCCGGAAGAGGCCTCGCAGGACTCGCCGCGGTACGTGAAAGGCGAGCGAGTTCGGCACCGCCGATTCGGCAGCGGCACGATTCAGGGGCTGACGGGCGTCGGGAGGGATCTCAAGGTGTCGGTGGTATTCGATGACGACGAGGTGGGCGTGAAGCAGCTGCTCGTCGCCTATGCCGGGCTCGAGCGAGAGATGGAGAGCGCATGAGCATTGGTCGCGAGGAAGTGCGTCACGTGGCTCGGCTGGCTGAGCTGGCCGTCAAGGAAACCGAGCTCGATCGGCTGGTGGAGCAGCTCAACCGAATCGTGGACTACGTGGCCCAGCTCGAGCAGGTACCCGGAGATGTCGCGGCCGAGCCGTTCCTTCCGGGCCCACACGCAGCGGCGCTGCGCGAAGACCGACCGGGGTCGGTGCCGCTTCAGCACCCTCCTGCGGATTTCGCGCCCGAGTTCTCCGAAGGCTTCTTCCTCGTGCCGCGTCTCGGCGCGATGGAGGAATCGTGACCGCGGCCCAGGTTGCGGCCGAGACCGGCAAGCGCCTCGCCGCTGCGGATGCCGCCGGACTCAACGCGACACTGCACTGGTCGCAACGCCTCCTCGATGCCGAGGCGGCGCGAGTGGAGGCCCAAGTCACTGCGGGTAGGCTGGCGTCGGTGCCGATCGCGATCAAGGACAACATCGTGACGGCCGAACAGCCCACGACCTGCGGGTCCCGCATCCTCGAGGGCTATACGTCGCCCTACAACGCCACCGCGGTCGATCGACTCCGCGCGGCGGGAGCCCTCATCGCCGCCAAGGCGAACATGGACGAATTCGCCATGGGCTCATCCACCGAACACTCAGCCTTCGGACGAGTGCGTCACCCGCTCGACCCTGACCGGGTGCCGGGCGGCTCGTCGGGAGGATCGGCCGCGCTCGTTGCGGCCGGCGTGGTGCCCGCCGCGCTGGGCTCGGAGACCGGCGGTTCGGTGCGGCAGCCCGCGAGCTTCTGTGGAGTGGTCGGCGTGAAGCCGAGCTACGGGCGAGTGAGTCGCTTCGGACTCGTCGCGTTCGGCTCGTCCCTGGACTGCATCTCGGTCTTCGGACGGACGGTCGACGACGCGGCCAAGGTTCTGAGCGTGATGAGCGGGGCCGATCCCCTCGACGCGACCACGCTCGATCGGCCACCGATGCCGATGCCCGCGCCTCGACAAGACCTCCGGGGCCTTCGTGTCGGGCTCCCCCGCGAGTATTTCCCGGCCGATCTCCACGCCGGGGTGACGGCCGCCCTCGAGCGGACTCGGGAAGCGATTCTCGATCTGGGCGCCGAAGTGTGCGACGTGTCGCTTCCTCATACCCCGTTTGCCGTGCCGACCTACTACATCGTCGCTCCCGCGGAGGCTGCGGCCAACCTCGCTCGCTACGACGGTGTGCGGTATGGCCCGCGAATGATCGGACCGGGGGGCGACATTCGTGCGCTCTACCAGGCCACTCGCGGAGCGGGGTTCGGGGCGGAGGTGCGGCGCCGCATCCTGGTCGGTACGTACGTGCTGAGCGCCGGTTACTACGATGCCTACTATCGGAAGGCACAGCGGACCCGCGCCCTCATCGCGGACGACTTCCGGCGCGCGTTCGCTTCCGGAGTGGATCTGCTGCTCACCCCCACGACGCCGACACCGGCGTTCCGCGCCGGCGAAAAGACCGAAGACCCGGTGGCGATGTATCTGGCCGACATCTTCGTCTGCGCCATCAGCCTTGCCGGCCTCCCGGCGCTGAGCCTTCCCGTGGGGCGCAGCGAGGGACTTCCCGTCGGCGCACAGCTCATTGCGCCCTTCTTCGAGGAAGAGCTGCTGCTTTCCGCGGCGGGAGCGATCGAGCGTGCCGTGCCGGCGACGGCGGAGGTGCGCTGATGGGCTGGGAGACGGTCATCGGTCTCGAGGTCCACGTGCAGCTCAGCACCGCCACCAAGATGTTCTGCGGCTGCCGCACGACGTTCGGCGACGCGCCCAACACCAACGTCTGTCCGACCTGTCTCGGACTGCCGGGGGCACTTCCGGTACCCAACGCCCAGGCCGTTCGACTCGGTGCACGCGCCGCGATGGCACTCGGCTGCGACGTTCACTCGACCAGCGTGTTTGCCCGAAAGAACTACTTCTATCCCGATCTGCCCAAGGGCTACCAGATCTCACAGTTCGATCAGCCGCTCGCGACGGGTGGGCGCGTGGGATTCGAATCGCCGGAGCGGGGACGCATCGAGGTGGGGATCACGCGGCTCCACCTGGAGGAGGACGCGGGCAAGCTGCTCCACGACCGCTTTCCAGGGAAGACGGCCGTGGACCTCAACCGGGCGGGAACGCCTCTCGCCGAAATCGTCAGCGAGCCCGACCTTCGATCCCCTGCCGAGGCCCGAGCCTATCTGACGGTGCTCCGGCAGATCCTGGTGTACGCCCGGGTGAGCGAGTGCAGCATGGAGCAGGGAAGTCTCCGGGTCGATGCGAACATCTCCATTCGGCGAGCGGGAGAGACCGGTCTCGGGACCAAGACCGAGGTGAAGAACCTCAATTCCTTCGCCAATGTCGAACGTGCCCTCGAGGCGGAACGGGTGCGTCAGATCGCTCTCGTGGAAAGCGGGCAACGGGTGGATCAGGTGACCCTGCTCTTCAACGCGGGGACCGGAAAGGTGAAGCCGCTCCGCTCGAAGGAAGAGAGCCACGACTATCGGTACTTCCCCGATCCGGATCTTCCCCCCCTGGTTCTGTCGTCCACCTGGATCGAAGAACAGCGAGCGGCGCTGCCCGAGCTGCCCGAGTCTCGGCGCGGACGACTCGAGCGCGCCTTCGCCCTGTCCACGTACGATGCCCGCGTGCTTACCAGTGAGGCGCCCCTGGCCGATTACTTCGAATCGGTCGTGAGCGCCGGCGCCGACCCCAAGTCCGCCGCCAATTGGGTCATGGGTGACGTGATGGCGACATTCAACGAGACCGCGAGCTTTCCGGTGTCGGCTTCGCGTCTCGCCGGACTCATCGCACTGGTTCGCGACGGCGTCGTGAGTCATCAGGCCGCGAAGCGCGTCTACGGCGAGCTCGTGCATGCGAACGAGGAACCGCGAGCGGTTGCCGAGCGGCTCGGTCTGGTGCAGGTGAGCGACCAGGGTGCGCTCGCGGGCTGGGTCGACGAGGTGATCGCCGCCCATCCGGGCGAGGTCGCTCGCTTCCGTGAGGGAGAGGCCAAGCTCATGGCCTTCTTCGTCGGGCAGGTGATGAAGCGAAGCAAGGGAAAAGCCGATCCGAAGGGCGTCCAGCCGGTGTTGGCGGAGAGGCTGATGGCTGATCGCTAACGGCTATCGGCCATCGGCTGGCAGCCGCAACAGGGTCATGGGGTCAACCGTGATCCCGCCATAGCGAGCGATCCAATGCAGATGGGGTCCCGTCGCCCGCCCGCTCCTCCCGACACCGCCGATCATCTGACCCCGCGCCACCGTATCTCCGGCCGCCACATCCACTCGACTCAGATGGAAGTAGCCCGTCACCAGTCCGGCGCCGTGACTCAGATAGATCGCGTGTCCGGCGAGGTAGAAGTCCGCGACCAGCGCCACTACGCCTCGTCCGGCGGCTCGGACGGGTGCACTGATCGCGCCGGCGAAATCGGTTCCGTAATGTCGGCTCGTGACCTCCCCGTTGAAGATCCGGCCCGTGCCGAAGGCGCTCCGCACGCGACCGGGTCGCGGCGGTGAGAATGGTCCGCTCCAGAGCCGCGGCATGTCATGAGCGGCCCGGCCGACGGCGCGGGCTTCCTCGGTTTCTCCATCGACGCGAGCCTGCGTCGCGCTGTCGAGCTGCGCATACTTGGGCGCGACGGTGAGCCGTTCGTCGGGATAGACCGGCGTCCCGATCGGAATCATGAACTGCAGCGTGTCGGTGGTAGTGTGTCGGACGACGTGGAGTGTGACGTCGAGAGAATCGGGGCCCTCGAGCGGAATGCCGGCAATGCTTCGGTAGGAGCGTCCGACGTGCTCGAAGTGAAGCGGCTCACCCGCGGCTTCACCGTCGACAGCGGTGACCCTCGACGTTGAATCCCTCGAGCGAACGACCACCAGGACGAGAGTCCCGCGGACCGGCACCGCCGGGATCGTGCGAAGCGTTACGGCGGCAGGCTTCGTTTGCGCTGCGGCGGTCACCGCCATGAGGGCGATCACCGCCACGACACCCGCGCAACGCCGGATTCTCACCGTGAGAGTCGTCGGATGAGCCCCGCCTCGTCGGGGAACTCGCGAATCAGCGCCTCCTGATCTCCCATCGTGAAGTCGTCGAACTCGAACCCCGGCGCCACCGTACAGCCGCACAGCACCGCCCCACCCACAGGCTCGGCGGCCTGCCACACGCCTGCGGCCACAACGGCCTGCGGGTTGCCCTGGTCGAGTGTCACCGTGTCGTGACCGAGTCGGTGCAGGCGAAGCGGTGCTCCCTCGTAATGGTGCCACACTTCGTCCGACGTGACCCGGTGCCATGCACTCCACGTGTCGGCTGACAGGAGGTAGAGAATCGCCGTCGAGGCACGGCGCACCCGTCCATCCTGCAGCGTGATCCGCTTGTCACTTCGAAACATCTCGCGATAGAAGCCGCCCTCGGGGTGGGGAATGAGTCCCAGGCGGCGGATCGTCTCGCTTGCGTTCAGCGGTCGCCGCTCACGAGGAGATGCGGTGGCGGCACCGCTCCCTCGGACGCACGCCACGGCAATTTCGACGGGATGGTAGTCCAGAAGTCGAGCGGGCGATCGGGGAGGCCGAAATGCTCGGAGGCGGCGGACAACAGCCTCTCGCTTCTCCGCCGTACACCGCCTCGCATCACCTTCCGACGTATCTCCTTGGCGCTCTTGAGCGGGCGCTCGCCCGACGGATCGAGCTGAAGGGCCGGGGACGCCGGCCCGCGGAGAAATTCGATCATGAAATCGAAAGAGAGCCCCAGATGTTGGTCGACGTCGGGATCTTCGAGCGGCCAGCGGCTGTACTCCCGGGCGACTTGAGTCGCCAGTTGCCAGCTCGAGCTTTCGGTGATGCGGACCATTCCGCGAAACAAGCGGCGGTTGGTTCGCACGCTGAAGATGGTGGGCGCGATGATCCGGTCGAGATGGGAGTCTGCCTCGCCGTGATCCAGCAGGATGACGTCCTTCGCCGCCTTGGCATAGGCGTCGCCGAGATGGCTCTCGACGCGCGCCTCCCAGTAGGAATGACCGACGGCGGCGGTGCTGCTCGTGAGCGTGAGCTGCCGGGGAACGAAGTAGTTGTGTGCGACCGTGTCCGCCGACAGATGACAGAGGTACCCCAGCCCGAACGCGCGCAGCGCATCGGAGCCGGCGAGGTCGTGAATCTCCTGTCCCACATGCCAGAAGTGACAATGCCGGCCCAGGGGGGCGTAGTGCTTCGCGATCGAGGAGTCGGCCGCGATGTTGCCGTAGAGAAAATCGAACGGATAGGAGCGGAGGAGATCCGCCACGGCCGCGGGCAGGTACTGAAGGTTGCCCAGGACCGACTCGGCCAGATAGATGTGGGTCCCCGGCGTCCAGGCGTGGGCGCAGGCGGGGACCATCAGGAGGACGAGCCCCACGCCAAGCACAGCGAGCGCGAGGCGGCCGAGCGTCATCGACGGCTGGCCACCAGCAGTCGCCGGACCCGCCCGAGCATCCCGTTGCCCCGGCGGACCGAGCGGAGGGCAGCGGCTACGTCGAGCGCCGTATCCTCGACCTCATCGTGCACGACGTTGTAGAGGGAATCGAGATCGGCGAGACGGCTCTCGATCCGATCCGCCCCACGGACCACCTTCCGTCGCAGGCGTCGACCGGTTTGAGCATAGGCACCGGCCTCGTTCCGGACGAGGACCATCAGGTCCTGCGCCTGTTCGGTGAGCTGTCGTGCGGCCTTGACCGCCTGCGCGACGTCGTCCTGAAGGCCGTCGACCACTTCGGCGATCTTGCGTGCCTGACCCGACAGGCGCAGCACCGCGATGGCAGCGGCCACCGCCGCGGCGACGATGGAGAGCGCGATGACCGCCAGCGAGATCGCGATAGTCGGGCCGACCCACGTGGGGGTCTGATCGATCTGGAGCAAGGCGAGAGTGTTCATTCGGTCCGGACCTCCCCGCATGAGCCGGTGCGCGTCCGACATCCGCGCACTCACGTGAAAACAACCGGGTCTCGCCACCTCCGCAACCCCCTTGCTGCGCTTGACGCGGTTTCGGGTCCTGCCCAGCTTTGGCCATGCCTCCTCGATTTCTCGTCCGCGGCGGCCGTGCCCTGCGCGGAACCATTCAGCCGGCCGGCAACAAGAACGCGGCACTGCCCATTCTCGCTGCGAGCGTGCTCGCCGACGGCCGTGCTCGAGCTCGAGAACATTCCCCGCATCCGCGATGTCGAGACGATGCTCGCGCTGCTCACCGATCTCGGCGCGACCGTCGAATGGAACGGGCCCAACGCCGTTCGGATCGACGCCCGTCCGGTGCGGCCCAAGCCGCTCGATCCCGTACTCTGCTCGCGGATCCGCGCCTCGATCCTCCTCGCGGGCCCGCTGCTCGCCCGGTTCGGGACGGTGACGCTGCCGCCGCCGGGCGGTGACGTCATCGGACGCCGCCGCGTCGATACCCATTTCCTGGCGCTCGAGCACCTCGGGGCCACCGTACGAGTCGGCGACCGCTACGAGCTCGAGGGCAAGCATCTCGTGGGTGCGGACGTCTTCCTCGACGAGCCGAGCGTCACCGGAACCGAGAACGCCCTCATGGCTGCCGTGGCAGCGAAGGGACGAACGGTTCTGCGGAATGCCGCCTGCGAGCCGCACGTCCAGGATCTCGCCCGTGCACTCGTCGCGATGGGGGCTCACATCGAAGGCATCGGATCCAACGTCTACACGATCGAGGGTGGCCATCCGCTCGGCGGCGCGAAATACACGATCGGTCCCGATCACATCGAGATCGGCAGCTTCATCGGCCTGGCCGCCGTCACCAACGGCGAGATCACGATCGATCCGGTGCGCGGGGAAGATCTCCGGAGCATCCTGCTCGGGTTCGAACGGCTTGGCATCCGACCGGTGATCGAGGGGCAGCGACTCACCGTCGCCGCCGCCCAGGAGCGGCGAATCCGTCCCGACCTGGGCGGCCACGTTCCCAAGCTCGAGGACGGGCCGTGGCCGGCATTCCCGGCCGACGTCATGTCCACCACCATCGTGACGGCCACGCAATGCTCGGGGATGATTCTGATCTTCGAGAAGATGTTCGAGTCGCGGCTCTTCTTCGTGGACAAACTCATCGGCATGGGCGCCCGGATCGTGCTCTGCGATCCCCATCGCGCCGTCATCTCCGGTCCCTCGACGCTCAAGGGCGGCACCGTCGAGTCACCCGACATCCGTGCCGGCATGGCCATGCTGCTCGCCGCGCTTGCCGCCGACGGCCCCAGCGTCATCCACAACGTCGGCCAGATCGAGCGGGGCTACGAGCGGATCGACGAGCGGCTGCGCGCGCTCGGGGCCGACATCGAGCGAGTCGAATAGTCCATGCGCGACGAGACCCTGGTGGTGCGGGCAGGGCACCCCCCCGCGTCCCAGGGCGCGGCCTTTCTCCCCGGCCCTGTATTCGCAGGTCCATATCACGCCGCCGGCGACCCTGCCTCGGTCCCGTTCACGTACGGCCGATTCCACAATCCCACCTGGTCCGCCTACGAAACCGCGCTCGGTGAGCTGGAAGGCGGGACCGCGCTGGTCTTCGCCTCCGGAATGGCGGCCACAACGGCGATTCTCGGATCGGTGCTTCGCCCCGGGGACATCGTCCTTCTCCCCGCAGAGTGTTACTACACCACACGCGTCCTGGCCCGCGGGTTCTTCAGCGAGGTGGGCGTCGAGGTCCGGCTCACGCCTACGGTGGGGGGACTCGATGCGAAACAGCTGGAGGGCGTCAAGCTCGTGTGGCTCGAGTCGCCAACGAATCCGGGTCTCGACGTCTGCGATATCAAGGCATCCGCCGCTGCCGCGCACGCGGCGGGCGCGCTCGTCGCGGTCGATAACACGACGGCCACGCCGCTCGGTCAACGTGCCCTCGCCTTGGGCGCCGATTTCGTGCTCGCGTCCGACACCAAGTCCGTGACGGGTCACGGAGACCTGATTCTCGGTCATGTCGCCGTGCGTGAAGCATCCTGGATGGACAAGCTGCGTACGTGGCGTACGCAGACCGGATCGGTGCCCGGACCGTTCGAGGTGTGGCTCGCCCATCGCTCGCTCTCGACGCTCGCCGTGCGACTCGAGCGCCAATGCGACAACGCGCAGGCGATCGCCGAATTCCTGGTGAGTCGCCCCGACGTCCTCCGCGTCCGGTACCCGGGACTGCCGGGAGACCCGGCGCACGCCATCGCGCAACGACAAATGCGGCGCTTCGGACCCATCGTCTCCTTCGAGCTGCCTGGCCGCGCCGAGGCGGAGCGGTTTCTCGGCGGGTGCCGGCTGCTCGATGAGGCGACGAGCTTCGGAGCCGTGCACACGACCGCCGAACGGCGCGCCCGATGGGGCGGTGACGCGGTGGGTGAGGGATTCATTCGCTTGAGCGCCGGATGTGAGCACATCGACGATCTCCTCGCCGACCTGGGCCAGGCACTCGACCGGATGCGAGCCGGCGCGTGACGTTGCGGGAGTCACCGGTCCACGGCCCGGTGCCGCGATACGAGATCCCCGGTTGGCGTGAGCGGTACGGTGTAGTGGCCGGCATCACGGGTCGCGGTGAAGGCGCCGGGTTCGATCTCGGGCTGTGGAGCAGGTCACCGGTCGGCGAAACGATGAGTCGTTGGCTGGCGTTCCGCCGAGCGATGCAGGGTTTTTCCGCCGTTGTGCTGGGGAACCAGGTGCACGGCGTAGAGGTGATGACGCTCGATGCCGGGGTGGGATGGATTCAGGTGGAGGGGATCGACGGCTGGATCACCGCGGCGCACGGCATTCTGCTCACCGTCACGATCGCCGATTGTGTGCCGGTGTACCTCGTGGTCCCCGGGCGGGCGGTTGCTCTTCTGCACGCCGGGTGGCGGGGAACGGCTGGCGGTATCCTCGAGCGGGGGGTGACGCGGCTGACAGGAGCCACCGGGGTTCCATCGTCTGAGCTGGTAATGCATTGTGGGGTTGGGATTTGTGGTGAGTGCTATGAAGTGGGTTCTGAAGTGATGGAAGGATGCGGAGTTCCCGCCGGGGGCCCTGGTCCCTTTCATTTAGATCTGCGCGGCCGGCTGGCAGAGCAGGCCCAGTCGCTCGGGCTGACCGAGATCACGACCTCCGAGTGGTGCTCGGCCCACGATCGCGAACGGTTCTACAGTCATCGCCGTTCCGGCGGCGCGGATGGCCGAATGGTCGCGTATCTCGGGATGCCGCTCTCGCATTGACGAGAGCCGCGGATGCGGATAGTATTTCAACGCTGTCCCGGGGGGCGCCGGTTCGGGCCAACTGTCGATGTGGGGGAGTTCCCCCACATTTTTTTTCCTGCACCGCTGATGTTCGCCGACACGCTCCTCGCTGCTCTTCGCGACCATATCGCCGGCCTCGGATTCGAGCTGGTCGATCTCCGTCGCGTAGGAACTCTGGAGCGCCCCATCCTGCAAGTACGGGTGGACCGACCGGACAGCCAGCCCGGCCATGGCGTCACGGCCGGTGACTGCGCCGGCATCAGCCGGTCCCTCGAGCGCCTTCTGGAATCCAGCGCGTTGGTCGGCCCTCGGTACGTGCTGGAAGTGTCGTCGCCGGGAATCGAGCGTCCGCTCCGTTGGCCCGAGCATTGGCGACGCTTCGTCGGACGACGCGCGCGAGTTCGAGCCCGCGCCCTCGGGGGCCGGAAGCAAGTGGAGATCGTGGCCGTCCCCGATGACGACCACGTCACGCTACGCCAGGAAGACGGCACGGAGATCACCATCCCGTTTGCCGACGTCAGCCAGGCGAATCTGATCGATCCTTCGCTACACCAGCGATGACGATCCGCCGACTCGACGATGATCAACAGGAGTGATACGCATGGCAGGATCGGCTGAGATGTTGGCCGCGTTTCGCGAGCTGACAACGGCAAAACAACTCGAGCGCTCGGATCTGCTGGACCTGCTGCGCGACGGCATCCAGGCGGCACTGGTCCGCAAGTTCGGGCCCAATGTCAAGTTCGAGCTGAGCGTGGACGAGCTGCAGGGCACGATCCGGGTCGTCCGCCTGCGCCAGGTCGTCGAGACGGTCGAAGATCCGTCCTGGCAGATCCCGCTCGAGGAGGCGCGCTACGAGGATCCCGACTTTCAGGTCGGCGACATGCTCGAGGAGGATGTCCCCTTCGCGGACTTCGGCCGGCTCGCGGTGCAGGCGGCCAAGCAGCGCATCATCCAGCGCGTGCGCGAGGGCGAGCGGACCCGGATTCGCGAAGAGTTCGCCACCAAGGTCGGCGAGCTGCTCTCCGGTGAGGTCCAGCAGATCGAGCGCGGCAAGCTGGTGATCATGCTGAACAAGTTCCGCGAGGCCGAAGCGATCATCCCCTATCGGGAGCAGAATCACCGCGAGCATTTCCACCAGGGCGACACGATCCGCGCGGTGCTCAAGCGGCTGGAGGAGACGCCCAAGGGTCCGCGGCTCATCCTCTCCCGCGGCGATCCGCTGTTCGTGAAGGCGCTGTTCAAGCTCGAGGTGCCGGAGATCCAGCAGGAGATCGTCGAGATCCGGGCCATCGCGCGCGAAGTCGGCAGCCGCACCAAGGTCGCCGTCATCTCGCGCGACGACGCCATCGATCCGGTGGGCGCCTGCGTCGGCCTCAAGGGCTCGCGGGTGCAGGCGGTGGTGAACGAGCTGGGCGGCGAGCGCATCGACATCGTGCCCGTGGTCGCCCGATCCGGAGCGGTTCGCGCGGCTGGCGCTGGCGCCGGCGCGCGTGGCCAAGGTCTTCTCCGATCCCGAGGCAAGACCATTCAGGCCGTGGTGGACGAGGATCAGCTCTCGCTCGCCATCGGCCGCAACGGCCAGAACGTCCGGCTCGCGTCGGAGCTGACCGGCTGGAAGATCGACCTCTACTCGAGCCGCGAGTGGCTGGAGCGCGGTGGCGAGGGTCCGCTGTTCGCGCCGCTCCCGCCCGAGGAAGAGACCGTCGCCCAGGTGCCGCTCACCGAGCTCAAGGGATTGTCGCCCGAGCTGACCGGTATTCTCGAGACGGCCGGGCTACAAGACGCTGAACGACATCCTCGACCTCGAGCGCGAAGACATCGCCAAGATTCCCGGGATGACGCCCGAGACCGCCGAGCAGCTCCTCGGCTTTCCTGGCGGAGCTCACCGACGAGGACGGCGGCGAGGAGTCGCGGTCGCGCGGATGAGTCGGCTGCTCGGCCTCATCGGTCTTGGGCTACCGCGGCGGGTCGCGTCGTGGTCGGAGTGGAGGCGGTGCGGAGAGAGCTGCAGGCGGGAAGTGCCGGTGCGTGGTCGTGGCGTCCGACGCCAGTCCACGCGCGGTGGAAAAGGTGGTCCGATTGGCGTCGGGCGAAGGGTGTCCCGATCGTACCGGGACCCGGCGGCCGCCGCGATCGGCGCGCAGTTGGGAAAGCCGCCGGTGATGGTGGTTGGGGTGCGGGACCGCGCGTTGGCCGACGGCATGGTGTCGCGCGGCGCCCGTGACGCGCCTGATGGAGGACTGAGTGGTCAAGACGAGAGTACACGATCTGGCGGCGGAATTCGGCGTCGCCGCCGAACAGCTGCTGGGCATGCTCAAGGACATGAACATCTTCGTGCGCAGTCATCTGTCCGCGCTGGAGCATGACCAGGTGTCGGCGGTGCGCGTGCGCTGGGAACGCGAGAAGCGGAAGAGCGCGGAAGAGCCCGCAGCCCAAGAAGGCGCAGACGTCGAAGGCGGTCAAGGTCGCCGAGCCTGCGCCGGCACCGGTCGAGGCCAAGCCGTCCAAGCGCCGGCGCACCGCCGCCGAAGTCGCCCAGGTCGAGGCGCAGGCGCAAGCCGAGAAAGCAGGCCGAAGCTGGCGGCGCTCGAGCTCGAGCGGCCGGTACTAGCCGAGACCGAGGAGCCGGCGTACCGCGCTCTCGCTCGAGGAGCGCGCCCGCGCGCTGTTCAAGGATCTGCCGCCGGCCCCTGCCGAGACCGAGGACGAGAGCCCGCCACGAGCCCGGCGTCTCGCCGAGTCTCCGCGTCCTCCGGTGCACCGCCGAGCGACGGCACCGGCAGCCGGCACGCGCGCCCTTCATTCCGCCGCGGATTCAGCGTCCCGCCGCCCGCCGCTGCCGCGCGGCCCGAAGCCCGTATTCAGCAGCAGCGCGCCCACGCCGGCGCCGCCGCGCTCCGGTCCCCCGAGTCGTCCCGGTGCGCCGAGCCGCGGTCCGGGTACGCCCGATCGCGGCGCCGCACCGGTTCGAACCTTCGGGCCCGATGCCGAGAAGGGTGGCGGCCGCAAGAAGGGCAAGAAGGGTAAGCGCTCGATGGTCGATCAGGATGCGGTGCAGGCGAACATCCTGAAGACGCTGCAGGGCATGAAGGGCGGCCGGCCGGAAAGGCGTACGCCGCTCGGACGAGCCGTCGTACCGCGAAGTACAGGCAGGCCGGCTGGCCGAGGAGAAGGAGCGGGAGAAGACCCGGATCCGGGTCAACGAGTTCATCTCGGTCTCCGAGCTCGCCGACCGCGATGAAGGTGCCCGCCACCCAGATCGTCCAGTTCGCGTTCAAGGAGCTGGGACTCATGGTGACGGTCAACCAGCGGCTCGACTTCGACCAGATCGAGCTGATCGCCTCCGAGTTCGGCTTCGAGGCGGTCCGGGAGGAGAGCCTACGCCGCCGAGCTCGACGGCCGACGTGGTCGAGGACACGCCCGAGCAGCTCGTGCCGCGGCCGCCCGGTCGTCACGATCATGGGTCACGTCGACCACGGCAAGACCTCGCTGCTCGACTACATCCGGAAGGCCAACGTCGTGGCCGGCGAGGCCGGCGGCATCACCCAGCACATCGGCGCCTATCACGTCGACCCTGCCGGGCGGCCGGCACATCACCTTCCTCGACACGCCGGGCCACCAGGCCTTCACCGCCATGCGCGCCCGCGGCGCGCAGGTCACCGACATCGTGGTCCTGGTGGTGGCGGCCGACGACCAGGTGATGCCGCAGACCATCGAGGCCATCAGCCACGCCCGGAACGCCGGCGTGCCGATGATCGTCGCGATCAACAAGATCGATCTGCCCACGGCCAACGTGCAGAAGGTCAAGCAGGACCTGCTGCAGCACAACGTCGTGCTCGAAGAGTTCGGCGGGAAGACGCTGCTCACGCCGAGATCTCGGCGAAGAAGGGGATCGGCGTCGAGGAGCTGCTCGAGCAGATCCTGCTGCAGGCCGAAATCCTCGACCTCAAGGCCAATCCCGACGGCGAGGCGCCACGGCACCGTGCTCGAGGCGACGCTCGATCCGGGCAAGGGTCCGCTCGCGACGATCCTGGTGCAGAAGGGCACGCTCAGCGTCGGCGACAACTTCATCTGCGGCAAGTTCTCCGGCCGCGTGCGCGCGCTGCTCGACGAGCGTGGCAAGACCGTGAAGGAGGCCGGCCCGTCGATTCCGGTGCAGATCCTCGGCTTCGAGGGCGTGCCCGCCGCCGGGCGACACGTTCGCGGTGGTGGCCGATGCGGTCGAGGCGCGCGAGATCGCGCAGAAGCGCCAGCGGCTCGAGCGCGAAGCGCAGAACCGACGCGAGCCACGCGGGGCGGCACGCTGGAGGACTTCAGCCGCGCACTCAAGGAGGGCGCAGGTGGCGCGCGCTCCGGATCATCATCAAGGCCGACCAGGGCGGCCCGGCCGAAGCGCTGGCCGACGCGCTGGCCCAGCTCAGCACCGGCGAGGTCCGGGTGGACGTCGTCCATCGCGGCGTCGGCGCCATCAGCGAGAGCGACGTGCTGCTCGCCAAGGCCTCGGGCGCCATCATCCTCGGCTTCCACGTGCGGCCCGACTCCAACGCCCGCGCCACGGCGGAGCGGGAGCAGGTGGACGTGCGCACCTACCGCATCATCTACGAAGCGGTGGAGGACGTGCGCAACGCGCTCGAAGGGCTGCTCAAGCCGGAGGAGCGGGAAACCGTGCTGGGCGAGGCCGAGGTGCTGCAGCTCTTCAAGGTCAGCAAGGTCGGCACGATCGCCGGCTGCATGGTCCGGAGCGGCGTCATCCAGCGGACCGCCAAGGTGCGCGTCATCCGCGACGGCGTGCCGATGTACACCGGCAACCTCTCGAGCCTCAAGCGCTTCAAGGACGACGTCGAAGGAAGTCCGCGAAGGTCTCGAGTGCGGCATCGGCGATCGAGAACTTCAACGACCTCAAGGTCGGCGACCGGATCGAATCGTTCCGGATGGAAGAGGTGAAGCGGACGCTCGCCGGCAGTGCCGCGAGTGGGGGCACCGGTTGACGGCTATCGGCTATCGGTTCTCGATTGCCGGCCATCGGATCCACCGATAACCGATAGCCGATAGCCGATAGCCGCTATGATCATCGCCGTACAAACCTGGGACCTGCACCTTCCCGGCTGCCAATCGCTGAAGGACAAGCGCGGCGTGCTGAAGTCGCTCTCCGCGGCGCTGCGACGGTCGCTCAATGTGTCGGTCGCCGAGACGGACCACCAGGACCTGTGGCAGCGTGCCGAGATCGCATGTGCGGCGGTGGGATCGGCGCGTTCGGTGGTCGAGGAGATTCTGCGCTCGGCCGATCGGATCGATCGAGCATACCGACGGCGTCCGGATCGTCGACACGATGACGGAATGCCAGATGAGAGCCTCGTCGCGGCGGCCCGAGCAGGTGGCGGAGACGGTCCGCCAGGTCGTCGCCGACGCGCTTGCGCGCGAAGTCCGAGATCCCCGGGTCGGTTTCGTCACGGTCACCGCCGTACTGGTGACCAACGAGCTCTCACACGCCCGGATTCTGGTGAGCGTTGCCGGCGACGACGCGGAGAAGCAGCGAGCGCTGGAGGGACTCGAGAGCGCCGCCGGGTTCCTCCGGTCGCGCGCCGCCCGCGCTCTGACCACTCGGATGGTGCCCGAACTGCACTTCGAGCTCGACCGGGGCCTGCAGCACGCCGCTCGGATCAATGAGCTGCTGAACGGGCTCCGGCGGGAGGACGAGCGACTGATCGGCGCGGAGCGTGCTGGTGGACAAGCCGGCGGGCCTCACGTCCCACGACGTCGTCGCAGCGGGTTCGACGGGCAGTGGGCAGCCGCGCGGTGGGGCACACCGGCACGCTCGATCCCTTCGCGACCGGGCTGCTGGTGGTGCTGGTCGGACGGGCGACGCGCCTCGCGCGGTTTGTCGAGGCGCAGCCCAAGACCTATCTGGCCACCGCGTTCCTCGGCACGGCGACGGACACCGACGATCTCACCGGTGCCCTGCTCGGGGAAGGGTACACCGGCGATGAGGTCGAGGCGGAGCGGGTAAGGGCCGTGCTCGCGGAGTTCGAAGGGACCCACGAGCAGCGGCCGCCCGTCTACTCGGCCAAGCACGTCGATGGCCAGCGCAGCTACCGATTGGCGAGACGAGGCGGAAGCGTGACACCGCGGCCGGCGACGATCACGGTGCATCGGATCGAGATGACGGAGTACCGGTGGCCGCTCGTGATGTTCCGCGCGACCGTGAGTGCCGGCACCTACCTCCGCGCCATCGCCCGAGACCTCGGTGAGCGGCTCGGCACCGGAGCCCATCTCACCGCGCTGAGGCGTGAGGCGATCGGCGGGCTTCGAGTGGAAGACGCGACGCCTCTCGAACAGGTGACCGACGGATCGATCCGACCCGTCCGGAGCGTGCTTGGTCACCTGCCGGTGCGCGAGCTGGACGAGGCCGGGCGACTGGCCGTGAGTCACGGTCGGCCCGTGGAAGCGGGAGACGCCCCCGAGGGTGACGTCGCGTTGGTGAAGGGCGACGAGCTCATCGCCGTGGCCCGCGCGACCGATGGATGGCTGAGACCGTCCGTCGTGCTCGGAGTTCCATGAGCGGACTGCCGCCGTTGCCGCGCGGCAGCACGGTCACCGTCGGATCGTTCGACGGCATGCACCTGGGTCATCAGGCGGTGCTGCGCGAGATCGCGAATCGGGCGGCGGCGTCGGGTCGAGTGAGCGTACTGGTCACCTTCGACCCTCATCCGCTCGAGGTGGTGAATCCCCAGGCGGCCCCGCCGATTCTGATGACGGGACCGGAGCGGGGAGAGTTCCTGGCACAGACCGCACTCGACTACGTCGTGCTCCTCCGCTTCGATCGGCGGATGGCGAGCCTGAGTCCGGAAGAGTTCGTTCGAAGGTATTCTGCTCGGCCGGTGCCAGATGAGGGAGCTGGTCATCGGTCACGATCACGGTTTCGGGCGGGGACGAAGTGGCGACGTCGAAACGCTTCGGCGGCTCGGTGGCCAGCACGGCTTCGATGTGGATGTGGTCGCGGAAGTGGATTTCGGTGACCAGCACGTCTCCAGCTCGAGAATCCGCCGAGCGGTTGCCGGCGGCGATCTGGCGAGCGCGGCACGCATGCTGGGACGGCCCTACCGGGTGAGCGGCCGCGTGATCGAGGGGGAGCGTCGAGGTCGCACGATCGGTGTGCCGACCATCAACCTCGGCGACATTCCGCCGCAGAAGCTGCTGCCGCCTGACGGCGTGTACGCGGTACGGGTGGAATGGCGCGGCGGGCAGGCCGGCGGCATGATGAACCAGGGCGCTCGACCTACGTTCCAGGACGGGCGGCGCACCCTCGAGGTGCATCTCTTCGACTTCGAGGGTGACCTGTACGACGAGTGGGTGCGGGTCGAGTGGGTCGAGCGACTGCGTGATGTGCAGTCGTTCGGTTCCGTCGACGCGCTGAAGCAGCAGCTGGAGCGAGATCGCACCCGGGCGCTCGCGGTACTTGGCGGCGGCCGGTTCGAACCCTAGTCGCGTGACCAACGCCTGAGCGAGCCTGATCGATGTCTATTCGTGCGCGCCTTCTCGTGATTGTCGGGCTGGTGGCCCTCAGCATCTTCTTCCTCGTTCCCCGCAACGATCACGGTGCGCGAGCGCGACCCGCAGACCGGCGTCATGCATCGACCGGAAGGAAAAACGGGTGCCGGTCAAGCTGGGCCTCGACCTGCAGGGCGGCATGCACCTGGCCCTCGAGCTCGATCAGTCCAAGCAGGTGTCCGCCGACCCGAAGCGGGACCTCGACCTCGCGCTCACCGTGCTGCGCAAGCGCATCGACGAGTTCGGCGTGACCGAGCCGCTGATCCAGAAGGTCGGCGACGACCGGATCGTGGTCGAGCTGGCCGGCATCACGCGATCCGGCGCGCGCCAAGGCGATCGTGCAGAGCAGCGCGTTCCTCGAGTTCCGCATCACCGACAAGACCGGCGCGCTCGAGAAGGCGCTCCCGCCGATGGACCGCGCGCTGCACGTCATTGGCGTCAAGGGTGATACCGGCGCCGCAGGCAAGTCGGCGGTCGAGAAGCTCCTGGGCGGCGACACCGCCAAGGCCACGGCAAGGACCGACAGCGCCAAGACGGATACGACCCGCGTCGCGGGCGGTCCGATCCTCGCTTCGCTGGTGCAGTCGGCTGGGGCCGCGTCGGGCAGCGCAGTGCCCGGTGAGTACATCGTCCCCGAGACCGCATTCCCCCGGGTGGACAGTCTGCTCAGCCTGCCTGCCGTCGCGCGTCAGCTTGCCTCGCGGCGTCGACGTTACGTGGGCCTCGGCGCCGACGAGCGTGGGCGTCCAGTCGGTTCGATACCTCTACGTGCTCGAGGACCGGCCGATCATCACCGGCAGCAATCTCGATCGATGCCGCGGCGCAGCTCGACCCGCTCACCAACGGACCCGATCGTCACCTTCGAGCTCGATCGCGCCGGCGGCCGCAAGTTCGGCGACGAGACCGGGAAGCACGTCGGCGACTACATGGCGATCGTGCTCGACGGCCGGGTGCAGGGCCGTCCGCCGGTGATCCAGAGCCGCATCGACCGCAACGGGCAGATCACGCTCGGCGACAAGACGCTTCCAGGAAGCCCAGGACCTGGCGCTGACCCTCAAGGCGGGTGCGCTGCCGATCCCGCTCAAGATCGTCGAGGAGCGGCAGGTCGGCGCCAGCCTGGGCAGCGACTCGATCCACGACGGGCATCACGGCCGGGCTCGTCGGCACCGTGCTCGTGATCCTGATCATGGTCGGGTACTACCGCCTGAGCGGGGTCCTGGCCGTCGTGCGGCGCTGGGCTCTACATCCTCTTCACGCTGGGCGGCCTCGCCATGGTCGACGCCACGCTCACCCTGCCGGGACTCGCGGGCCTCGTGCTCTCGATCGGCATCGCGGTGGACGCCAACGTGCTGATCTTCGAGCGGATCCGAGAGGAGCTGCGTGCTCGGCAAGACGGTGCGCCTCGCGATCGACGAGGGGTTCAAGCACGCGATGAACGCGATCATCGACTCCAACGTCTGCACGGTCCTCACCGCGCTCTTCCTCTTCCAGTTCGGCACCGGACCGGTCAAGGGCTTCGCGGTGACGCTGATCATCGGCATCATCGCCTCGATGATCACCGCGATGTTCGTGACCCGCACCTTCTACATGATCTGGCTCGAGCGCCGGCCGGGCATGGCCACCGCTGAGCATCTGACATGACGCGATTCTTCGCCAACGCCAACTACGATTTCATCGGCGTCCGGCGGTACGCCTACGGCGTCACCGCGCGCGTTCATTCTGCCGGGCCTGATCTTCGCTCGCTGATCGCGGGCTCAACTACAGCATCGAGTTCACCGGCGGCACCCTGATGCAGGTCACAGACCGGCAGGCCGCTGCGATGTCGCCGCGGCTCCGCGCCGGCCTCGACGCGCGAGGGCATCCACGGCGCCGAGATCCAGTCGTTCGGCGGCCCGAACGAGTTCATCATCCGGGCCCGGGTCGCGCAAGGCGGGCACCGACGCGAACGACACCCAGGCGACCGCCGCGGCGGTCGAGCAGGCGCTCGACCAGGTGCTCGGCACGGGCAACTACACGATCGTCGCGGCACGGAGGCGGTCGGCCCGAAGGTCGGTGGCGAGCTCCGGCAGAAGGCGTTCCTCGCGATCCTCCTCTCGTTCTTCGCGGTGCTCGCCTACCTCGCCTACCGATTCGAATGGCGGTTCGGGCTCGCCGCGGTGGTCGCGACGGCGCACGACATCCTCGCCACCATCGCGCTTCATCGCCGTCATGCGCCTCGAGGTGAGCCTCGGTCGTGGTCGGCGCGGTGCTCTCGATGGTCGGCTACTCGCTCAACGACACGATCATCATCTTCGACCGGGTGCGCGAGAACCTGCGCAAGCACAAGCGGGACGATCTTCGCCGACGATCCTCAACCGGTCGATCAACGAGACGCTGCCGCGGAGCGTGCTGACCCACGGGACCACGCTGGCGACCCTGCTGGCGCTCGCCATCTTCGGCGGCGAAGTGATCCGGCCGTTCGCGCTGGTCATGTTCTTCGGCGTGTTCACCGGCACCTTCTCGTCGATCTACATCGCGTCGCCGGTGCTGATGTGCGATCGAGCAAGCGCTGGCCGGGCCCGGAGGCCCGGCGGGCAACCGTCCGCGCCGGCCCCGAAGCCGGTGTCGGGGAGCCGAAGGCCCAGCGGTCGAACGTGCGGCTGAGGCTGACCAGCCGATGCTCATCGACACCCACTGCCATCTCGCCGACGCCGGCCTATCGACGCCGACCGCGGCCGAGGTGCTGGACGCGGCCTGGGCAGGCGGGGTTGGCCCGGATCGTGGTGATCGGTGAATCCCGCAGGCCGCCGACCGCGCACTCGAGCTCGCCGCCGCCGACTCGCGGCTCTCGGCCACCGCCGGAGTCCATCCTCACGACGCGGCGACCTGGGCCGCCGACACCGAGGCCTGGCTCGCCGAGCGCCTGCCGCGATCCGCGGGTGGTGGCCGCGGGCGAGATGGGGCTCGACTATCACTACGATCATTCGCCCGGGATGTCCAGCGGGCGGTCTTCGAGGCTCAGCTCGCGCTGGCGGGCGAGGCCGGGAAGCCGGCCGTCATCCACGCCCGCGAAGCCGACGAGGACGTCGCGGCCATGCTGCGCGAACCATCCGCCGGTCCACGGCGATTCTGCACTCGTTCAGCAGCGGGCCCGCCCTCTTGCGGGCGGGGCTGGACCTGGGCCACTATGTGTCGTTCAGCGGCATGGTCACCTTCAAGAACTGGCATCTGGACGACGCGATCCGCGCAGATCCCGCTGGACCGGCTGCTGGTCGAAACCGACGGGCCCTATCTTGCGCCGGTCCCGCATCGCGGCAAGCGCAACGAGCCGGCCTTCGTCCGGCAGGTCGCCGAGCGGATCGCGCGTGCGTGCTGCGGCGATCCCGGTCGGAAGAGTCCGGTCGGCGTCACGACCGGGCGCAATGCCGTTACGCGTGTCGTTCCGGACCTCCGATCCCCAATCCCGGCTCCCGGGAGCACGATCTCGTGAGCACCGTTCCGTCCGACATCGAGATCGCGCAGGCGGCCAAGCTGCGGCCGATTCAGCGACGTGGCCGCCGAGATCGGGCTCGGGCCGGATGAGATCCTGCCCTACGGTCGGTACAAGGCCAAGATCACGCGCCGAGGCCGTCGCGCGGCGAAAGCCGAAGGGTCGGCTGGTCCTGGTCACCGGCATCAACCCGACGCCGGCCGGCGAGGGGAAGTCGCACGGTCACCGTCGGTCTGAGCCAGGCGCTCCGCCGGCTGGGCAAGAAGGTGGTGCTCTGCATCCGGGAGCCGTCGCTCGGGCCGGTGTTCGGCGTCAAGGGCGGCGCGGCCGGCGGCGGCTACGCGCAGGTGGTCCCGATGGACGAGATCAACCTGCACTTCACCGGCGATTTCCACGCGATCACCTCGGCGCACAATCTGCTCTCCGCGATGCTCGACAATCACCTCCATCAGGGCAACGCGCTCGGCCTCGATACCCGCCGCATCACCTGGCCGCGCACCATCGACATGAACGACCGGGCCCTGCGCTCGATCATCGTCGGCCTCGGCGGCATCAACGGCGGCCCGATCCGGGAGGAGCGGTTCGTCATCGTGCCCGGCAGCGAGATCATGGCGATCCTCTGCCTCGCCGACGCGATCTCGCCGGATCTCGAGGCGCGGCTGGGCCGGATCATCGTCGGGCTCACCCGCGACAAGAAGCCGGTCACCGCGGGCGACCTCAAGGCCGCCGGCGCGATGACGCTGCTGCTCAAGGACGCGATCCTGCCGAACCTGGTGCAGACCCTCGAGGGCGGGCCGGCGCTGGTGCACGGCGGGCCCTTCGGCAACATCGCCCACGGCTGCAACTCCCTCGTGGCCACCAAGCTCGGCCTGTCGCTCGGCGACATCGTGCTCACCGAGGCCGGGTTCGGCGCCGATCTCGGCGCCGAGAAGTTCTTCGACATCAAGTGCCGGTTCGGCGGCCTCAATCCCGAGGCCGCGGTGGTCGTCGCGACCGTCCGCGCGCTCAAGATGCACGGCGGCGTCAAGAAGGACGACCTCGGGCACGCCCGACGTGGCGGCGCTCGAGCGCGGCATGGTCAATCTCGAGGCCCACGTCAAGAACGTGCAGAAGTTCGGGGTGCCGGTCGATCGTCGCGCTCGAATCGGTTCATCTCCGACTCGGACGAGGAGATCGGACGCGGTGCTCGACGCGGCCAAGGGCTGGGGCGCGCGCGCCGCGCTGAGCGACGTCTGGGCCAAGGGCGGCGAGGGTGGGGAGGCGGTGGCGCGAGAGATTCTGGCCGCGCTGGACGAGAAGAAAGGCCGAGTTCAAGCCGATCTACGACGCAGCGCTGCCGATCAAGCAGAAGATCGAAACCATCGCCACGCGAGATCTACGGCGCCGATGGTGTCGACTACACCGCCGACGGCCGAGAAGACCATCGCGCAGTGCGAGGCGATGGGCCTCGGCGAGACGCCGGTCTGCATGGCCAAGACCCAGTACTCGCTTCAGCGACGACGCGACCAAGCTGGGACGGCCGAAGGGATTCCGGATCACGATCCGCGACGTCATACGCCTCGGCTGGCGCCGGGTTCGTCGTCGCGCTGGCCGGCGAGATCATGACCATGCCCGGCCTCGCGCAAGACGCCTTCCGCCGAGGCGATCCGGGTCCATCCCGACGGCACGCATCGAGGGACTGTTCTGATGAGCATCGGCTACGTGTCAACGCCCGACGCCCCCGGGCGATCGGCCCCTACAGTCAGGCCACCGTGCCAACGGCTTGCTCTTCACCGCCGGCCAGATCGCGTTCGATCCCGCGACCGGAGAGCTCGTCGACGGCGGCATCGCGGAGCAGACGGAGCGGGTCCTCGACAACCTGCGAGCCGTGCTCGAGGCTGCCGGTGCCGAGTCTCTCCGAGCGTCGTCAAGACCACGGTCTTCCTCGTGGACATGGGCGACTTCGCCGCCATGAACGAGGTCTACGCCCGTGCCTTCGGCGACCACCGACCGGCCCGGAGCACGGTCGCGGTGGCCGGCGCTGCCCCGAGGCGTCCGAGTCGAGATCGACGCCGTCGCGGTATTACCTTCCTGAGCCGACGGGAGCGGATCGGGCCTGGTGGTCTGGCCGGTCTTCAAAACCGCGATGGAGGCGCCTCCGGTGGCTCCGGTGGGTTCGATTCCCACACGCTCCCGCCACAGCAGAACTCATCATCCCGTTCCTCGTTATTTGGGAAGCCTGGTTTTGTGAGCCTGCGCTCCGCCGCGCCGATCGGATGTGTCGTGCTCTTGCTCGGCCTCGCGGGCCCGATCCGGCTGAGCGCACAGGATAGTGTGAAGATCAATCCCGCGGTCGCAAGCTCACCTCCGGATTCCGCCCGATCCGCGCCGAGTCCCATGAACGCCTTTCTCCGATCGTTCCTGCTGCCTGGTTGGGGACAAGCCAAGCTCGATCGGAAGCTCACCGCGGGAATCTTTGTCGCCTGGGAGGGGGTCACGCTCGGGATGAGCCTCAAGACCAGGCACGAGCTGGCCTACCTCCGACGAACCGGGTCCGAGCGCGCGGACGACAAGCGACGCGAGCACGAGGACTGGCTCGTGCTCTTGGGTTTCAATCATTTGTTCGCCGGTCTCGAAGCCTACGTCTCAGCACACTTGAGTGACTTTCCCCGCGACCTCAAGCTTCATGCCGGGCCTGGGCGTGGCCTCGGCGCCTCGTATTCCATTCCCTTCCGGCTGCGATGAACGACGCTCCCATTGGCATCTTCGATTCGGGCATCGGTGGACTCACCGTCGCTCGAGCGATATACGAACGCCTCCCGGGCGAATCCACGATCTATTTCGGCGACACGGCGCGGGTACCCTATGGGCCCAAGTCTCCCGAGACCGTGCGCCGGTATAGTCTCGAGATTCTTCATTGGCTCCTCGGACAAGGCGTGAAAGCCGTCGTCGTCGCGTGCAACACCAGTACGGCGCACGCGCTCCGTGCTTTGCAGGAGGCGACCCCGGTGCCCGTGATCGGCGTCATCAAGCCGGGGGCACGGGCGGTGATCGCCGCAGGGAGCGGTGGCCCGGTCGGGGTCATTGGCACGGCCGGCACCATCGCGAGCAATGCCTACGCCCGCGCGATCGCCGCGCTCGCGCCGGGATTGAAGGTCGTGCAGAGACCCTGTCCGCTTTTTGTACCGCTGGTGGAAGAGGGGTGGTTCGATCATAAGGCGACCGAGCTGGTCGCGGCGGAGTATCTCGCTCCCCTACGCGACGAAGGCGTGCGGGCGCTGGTTCTTGGCTGCACACACTACCCGCTCCTGCGGCCACTGCTGCAGCGGATCATGGGTCCCGGTGTGGCGCTGATCGATAGCGGAGAGGCGACGGCAGAGTCGCTGGAGACGGTCCTGCGCGAGAGAGCGATGGCCGCTTCGCCGGCCATGACCCCCCGGCATCGGTTCGTGGTGAGCGATGACGAGGCGCGGTTCCGCCTCGTGGGATCGCGATTCATCGGAGAGCGGCTGGGCGAGGCTGAAGTGGTGCCGCTGGGTTGAACTGGCGCAGCTCTGCGGTCGTCTCGGTGACGAGCGCATAGCGATAGCCGTCGAACCAGGCCCCCGAGTTGACGTAGCGTTTCCCGGGGGTGATTTCCGCGATCTCGGGACGGTGGGTATGGCCCATGATCACCGCATCGAGCTCCGGTTCCGCGGCCAGGAGTTCGGCGGCCCATGTGCGTTGCCGCAGGGCAGCGTCTCGAAGCCTAGCTTCGTCGGGGGTGTGGTCTCCGAGGTGAGGACTCAGCCATTCCACGAGGCGAAGGCCGATCTCGGGATGAAGCGTGCGATACACCCCTGCGGTGACGGGGTTGTTGATCAGCCGGTGCAGGAGCGAGGCGCGCAGGCGAGGCTCGTTGACACCGTCCCCATGGATCGCCGCAAACCGTTGGGAGCCCACCTGGAAGTCGAGGCGGCGCGGGTCGAATCGCAGTCCGGCCTCCCGCTCCCAGAAGTCGCCACCCCAGCGGTCGTGATTTCCTCCGACCATGAGCACCGGCAGCCGGGCGGCGAGGCGAGTCAGGGCGGCGGCGACGGGGAATCCCCTCCGCGGAATGACTCGCGAGTAGGAGAACCAGAAGTCGAACAGGTCGCCGTTGACGAGGAGACAATCCCCGAGATCGGGGACGGCGTCGAGAAAAGCGAGAAAGGACTCCTCGACGGAGGGGGGTGTCGCTCCGAGATGCGCGTCGGAGACGACGACTAGAGCGCGGCCAAGCACGGCGCCAAAGATGATCCGCTCAACTCCCCACCGCAACCGGTGTGACATCGCGAGTCACCCGAACGTCTACAACCCCAAGAGGCCTCCGATGCCCCTCCCCGAAGTCTCGGAGATTCAGGTCCGCGTGAACTACTCCGAGACCGACCAAATGGGGGTGGTGTACCACGCGCGCTACCTCGTCTGGCTCGACGTCGCCCGCACCGAGCACCTTCGGTTGAGCGGAACGAGCTACCGTGAGCTGGAAGCCGAGGGATTGAGGCTCGCGGTCTCCGACATGTCGGTGCGGTATCGCCAGCCGGCAAAGTTCGACGACATCGTTCGCGTGCGATGCTGGGTCCGCGACGTCGCCACGCGACGGGTGGAGTTCGGGTACGCGGTGGAGGACGGGGCCAACGGAAGACTCCTGGCGACCGCTGCGACCGGCCTCATGTCCCTTGGCGCTGACATGCGACTGAGAACGATCCCGGACAAGGTGCGGGCCGCGCTGCGGATCGTGCCCGATCCCGTGAGATTGGGGCTGGCTGCAGCCGACGCAAACCACAGAGGCTCAGAGGGCAACGAGTCATGAAGAGACGGTTGTTCCCCTCGCACGCCATGACGCGCCCCACTGGAATGTCTCTGTGCCTCTGTGTCTGCCTCCTCGTGCGAGCGACACCCGCGGCGTCGCAGGAAGAGGCGACTGTCGAGCAACTCGCGCCCCTCATCGCCGCCGAGGATGCACGCGACTTCAAGCCCGACCTCTTCGCCCGTGGCATGGTGGCGCCGGATTCCCTCGTCAGACGTATCGCGGCGCTCGGAGCGGGCCGAATCGGCGACCTCCGTGCGACCCCGCTCATCGTCCCGCTTCTCGCCGATCCCGATTCGACCGTCCGCGTGAGCGCCGCGTTCGCGCTCGGCGTGCTGCGAGACAGCGCGGCGGTACCGCCTATCATCGATCGCCTCACGGGCCTCCCGGCGCTCGAGCCTGCCACGGCCGTCGAAGCCGTCACGGCGCTCGCCAAGATCGGTGGACCCACCGTGGGCGGGTTCTTCGCCGGTGTCCTCGGGGGCAAGGTCGTGCTCAGTCAGGATGATCGCGAGCCCGGAAGGCGAGAGATCGTGCTGCAGTCGTGGCGACTCGGGCCCGACGCACCGGTCGCCAATCTCCTGCCATTCATGGACGATACCAATGCCGCGGTGCGCTGGCGTGCCGTCTTCGCGCTCGGCCGTCTGCGGGCGCCGGCCGCCGCGGCCCGGATGCTTCTGGCCCTCCGTGACGAGGACATTTACATCCGCTCGCTCGCCGCGCGTGCCTTGAGCCGCGGGTACGCCCAGGCGGCTCGACTCTCCCCGGCTACCGTCGCGGATGTGCTCGCCCGACTGGCCTCCGATCCCAATGCGCAGGTGCGAATCAACGCCCTCGGCGCGCTCGGTAGCTACCACGATTCGAGCCTCGCCGTTCGGATTGTGCCACAGCTTAACGACCAGGTCCCCAACGTTCAGGTGGCCGCTGCCGAAACGATGGGAAATCTCGGGGGGAGTGAAGCGTTAAAAGGTCTTGCCCGCCTCGCTGGAGCGCGGGGGCTGTTCGCGGTTCGCCGAGCCGCGCTCGTGGCGTTGGCGCAGGCGGACACCACGGCGTTCGCCGTCGCCGCGAGTGCCTGGCGGAAGAGCATGGACTGGCGAGAACGCGCCGCGGTGGCCGAGGGTACGGCCGCCCACGCGCCGGGCTCGAACCCCTGGTTCCTCACCGATCGTGATGGGCGCGTCGTCGCGGCGGGACTGCAGGCGTGGTCAACCGCGGACACCGGCGCAGACCCTGCCATCCTCGGTGCGGCTCGACGACTCCTGAATCATGCCGATGCCGGTGTGCGCAGCGTCGCCGCAGACATCGTAACCCGGGCCGCCGACCCGGCGGATCTCTCCGCCCTCGCAGCCATGTATGCCCGGACCGGCCGCGACTCGTTTCCTGACGCGGCGCTTTCCGCGCTCAAAGGCATTCTCGCGATCAGAAAAAGCGGCCCGGGAGGCCAGGCGAGAGTGGATCGGGAGTTCCTCCAGCCGGCGAGCCGCCCCTCCGACTATCTCGTTCGCCGTTGGGCCGAGGAGAACTGGCCGGAGGCGGAGGCCAAGTGGGGGCCGGCGTACCCGATCGCGACCGGGCGAACGACCCAGGACTATCGGGATCTCGTGCGGCGTTTCATCACTCGCACCGATTCCATCGCTCGCCCGAAGATCACGATCGAGACCGAGCAGCGGGGGCCGGTCGTGATCGAGCTCCTCGGCCCCGACGCACCTCTTACGGTCGCCAACTTCTTGCGGCTCGTGGACCGGCACTTCTTCGACGGGAATCGCTGGCACCGCGTGGTCCCGAACTTCGTCGTGCAGGACGGCGATCCGCGCGGCGACGGCTTCGGCGGCCCAGGCGGCGCGATTCGCGACGAGATCAATATGAATCGGTACGACGGCCCGATGTTGGGCATGGCGCTCTCGGGCCCCGATACCGGCGCCAGCCAATGGTTCATTACGCTGAGCGCGCAGCCCCATCTCGACGGGACATACACCATCTTCGGCCGAGTGGTAAGCGGCATCGCCAGCCTCCTCCGTATTACACAGGGTGATCAAATCCGAACGATCCATCGATGATGCCTCTCCTGTTTCGTCTCCTGACCCGTGCGGCATTCGTCGGCAGTCTCTGCGCGACGGTGGCCGCGCCGGCTGCCGCGCAGTTTTTCGCGTTTGGTCAAAACAAGATTCAGTATCGGAAGCTGGATTGGCGGGTGATGCGAGGTCGGCATATCGATCTCTACTACTATCCCGCTGAAGCCGAGCTCGCCCCGGCGGCGCTGGCCTATGCCGAGGCGAGTTACGACACGCTCTCTGTGCAGTTCGGACACGAGGTCGCTTCCCGGATTCCTCTCATCGTATACGCCTCGCATACCGACTTCGAGCAGACCAACATCCTGCCGTATACGCCACCCGAGGGCCTGCTCGGCGCGACGGATTTCCTCAAGCGCAGGGTCTCGCTGCCGTTCCAGGGGAACTTCGCCGAGTTTCGCCACACGATCCGTCACGAGATGGTCCACGTCTTCCAACTCGATCTCGACGCCCAGAGCTACCACCAGGCGCCTCGCGCGAGCCGAATCAATTTCCCCTTGTGGTGGACGGAGGGACTGGCCGAGCTCTGGTCGGCTGGACAGGATGCGCGCGACGAGATGGTGATGCGCGATCTCACGCTGAGCGGTCGCCTCCCGACATTCCGCCAATTGACCTACACGACGAGCGGGATCGTGTATCCGATCGGCGGGCAGATCCACCGCTGGCTGGCGGATACCTACGGCGACTGGCGGGTTGCCGTGATGTACAAGGAGCTGAACCGCTATGAGACGTTCGAGGACGCCGTGAAGGCCGTGTATGGCCGGCCCCTCGATCAGCTGAGCGAGGAGTTCCAGCTCGCTATGCGGCGCTCCTATTACCCGTCTGTCGATAGCCTCGCCCCTCTCAGCGTCCTCGGCATCCAGGTGGCGAAGTTGGCGGTCAAGCCGGCGTACGTTCCCGACAGCGTCAGCAGCGACTCCCTGGGCAGCTTCGTCTACCACTCACCGTCCAGGGGATATCTCGCGATCTACCGGAAGTCGCTCGAGGGGAGGAAAGCGCACCCGATTCTGACCGGCGGCCGCTCAGCGCAGCTCGAATCGTTTCATCCGTTCGACTCGCGCATGGACGCCTCCCGCCCCGGTTACCTCCTCTTCACGGCGCGGTACAATGACCGGGATGCCGTGGTCGTCTGGGACCTGAAGCGTGACCGCATGGCCGCGCGCTATCAGTTTCTCGAGCTGGTCTCCCTGCTGTCACCACACTGGTTGTCCAACGGCGACGGAATCATCGTCAGCGGGCTCTCTGAGAGCGGTGTCTCCGATCTCTATCGCATTACCGTGCCCGAGGGTCGTCTCCTGCCGCTCACGTCCGATCGGTTCCAGGATCTCGACCCGAGTCCGAGTCCGGACGGGAGACGTGTCGTCTTCGCCTCCGACCGCACCGCCGACGGCATCCATGGAGCCGCGAATCTCTTTCTCCTCGACCTCGGGACCTCGACGATCACCCAGCTCACTTCGGGTCCGTGGAGGGACGAGTCTCCCGTCTGGTCCGACGACGGGCGAATTGTTTTCTCGTCCGATCGCGACGGCGTGCTCAACGTGTTTTCCGTCGACACTCTCGGCAACGGCCGTCGCGAGACGTCGGCATGGACTGGCGCCTTCGATGCCGTCCCGCTCCCCGGCAATGCGGGTCTCCTGGTCGGCGGATTCCACGATCTCAGCTGGAACATCTATCGCTATCCCGTGGATTCGGCCGCTCGTGCCAACAGCTTCTCGCTCGCGGCCGCGGCACCGGCTGGGGCCTGGGCGTGGTCGGTGCCGGCGGATTCCTCGAGCGATCATGCCGCGATTCGTGAGCCCTATCGTCGCCGAATGACGCTGGACTTTGCCGCGGGCGATGCCGTCCTGGTCCCGGGCTATGGGGGAGCGCAGGGGATCTTCTTCGTCATGAGCGATCTGCTGGGCGACAACAGTCTCTATGGCTCGATCTCGTCGTTCCAGGGACGGCGCCTCGGCAGCATCGTCTCTAACCTCAGCGGGACGGCGATTTATCTGAATCGGTCGCGCCGCGTCAACTGGGGCCTCGGTGCGTTCCGCACGAAGGGTCGAAACTTCGAAGGCGAAAATGAGGTGTCGTTCGAGGAGACCGCATATGGCGTCATCGGCGTCCTCCGCTACCCGCTCACGCGATTCACTCGTGTCGAAGGCACCACGGTCATCGAGCGATCGGATCGAACCGACTTCACGCTCGCGGTGGACGAGCCGCGTCGCGTTGGATGGATCGCATCGCATTATCTGAGTTATGTACGGGACAATTCGCTCTGGATCCCGAGCGGCCCCATCGATGGTGGCCGCCTGAGTCTGACCGCTGGTGTCTCCAGTGACTTCACCAATAGTCGCTTCGACAGTTACCTCGTCTCGGGCGACTGGCGGAAGTATTTCCGGCTCGGAGGCAAAAGCGCCTGGGCCCTGCGCGCTTTCGGATATTTCAGCGGAGGCGATCGGCCGCGCCGCATCAACATCGGTGGAACCGTGGCGCTTCGCGGGTACCCGCAGTTCGGGTACATCGTCGGATCAAGAGCATTCATGTTCAATCAGGAGCTGCGATTTCCCCTTCTCACGCATCTCACCCTGGGTACCCCGTTCGGCGACCTCGATCTTCCGGAGATTCAGACCGGGCTCTTCACCGATGTAGGTCGGGCTTCGTTTTCCACGTCGACGACCAGAGCGCTACTCGGCAGCTACGGGTTTAGTTTCCGAATGGCACTCGGGCCTCTCACCGTCCTCCGCCTCGACCTCGGCCGCCGCTTCAGCGACCGTGACCACTTCGAGGGCTACAGCCTGAGTGCGGACCAAAAGAAGCGGGGCTTTGTCAGCTTCTTCTTCGGCTATAACTATTGATGCGACAACATTCTGGGTTTGACCGACAGTGGGCCTTGGCCTATCTTGCCGTGGCGGTGATTGGATGCAGTGGCGGTCCGGGCGCCGTGGTGCCGGCCGGTGCCGCACCTGTCGACCGGGCCCAAGTGAGCGCCTGGGTCTCCTCCACGCTCCCCTCGGAAAAGCGCCTGCATCGATTCAAGTGGCTGTTTCAGGACGAGCGCTCGAGTGCCGGGGGACGGGGAAGTGCGCGGATCGCACCGCCGGATTCGCTTCGGTTCGACGTGGCGGGACCATTCGGCTCGGGCGCGGCTTCGGCCGCGGTGATCGGCGATCACCCGCTCTGGGCCCAGCCGCCCGATGCAGTCGCCAAGCTTGTGCCGAACTATCCGCTGCTGTGGGCGATGTTCGGCGTCGCCCGACTCCCCGAGGATGGGGACTCGCTGAGCGGCATCGTTCGCGGCGACGTGACGGCGTGGCGCTACTCCGGTAACGTCGACACCGTCAGCTACGTGCGCACGGCTGGCAAGACGAGCCGGCTTGTCACCGAGGTTCGCCATGGTGGACAGCTCGTCGGTCGCGCGGAGACCACGCTCGACGGAAATGGAGCGCCGGTCTCCGCCAAGCTGGTGGTTCCGAGTGTGCCGGCCAAGCTCGCCCTCACATTCCTCTCGACCGGCCGAGCTGAATTTGCGACTGATATCTGGACTGCTCACCACCCTTAGCACGATCGCGCTGTCGGGCTGTCTGTACGGGTTTGCCGGGGGTGGTCTCCCATCCTCGATCAAGACGGTGGCGGTGTTGCCCTTCGACAACCAGACGTCGGAGCCGACCCTCACCCAGGAAGTCTCCGTCGCGGTGCGCGAGGCGGTGCAGAGCAGGCTCGGATTGCGGCAAGCGTCCGAGCAGCAGGCCGACGCGGTGGTGAAGGGGACGATCTCCCGGTACGAGCCGGACCTTCCGGTGCAGTACGTCGGGAACGAGAGCCAGCAGCAGGTAACGGTTACGCGCAGATTGGTCCAGATTACGGTGTCGGTGGAGATTCTGGATCAGAAGCAAGGGAAACCACTTTGGCAGCGCAGCGGCCTCGTATTGGAGGGTGATTACACTCCGGGTCAGGAGGCCGCGGGCCGAAAGACCGCGCTGGACAAGTTGGTGACGAACATCGTGGAGGGAGCCCAGTCCCAATGGTGATCCTCGGGCGACGCGATCGGCGCGGTACCAGCTCCTTCGGGTGCCTGGTCTCCATCATCCTTCTCGTCGCGGCAGGGTACTACGGCTACCATATCGGTCAGGTCTACTTCCGCTTCTATCAGCTCCAGGACGAAATGGAGTCTGCGGCTCGCATGGCGCCGAGCCTCAAGGACGACGTCCTCTACCGTCGTCTTGCCGCCACCTCCGATTCGCTGCTCGGCCGTACGCTGACGTTCGACATTCGGCGAACCAAGACGATCACCATTCACACCGAGTACAGCGACAGTGTCGACCTTCCGTTCTTCCGGCACACCTTCCATTTCACGCCGAAGGCGGAAGAGCCGCTCTGACGTCGTAACGTCTCGGGTGGCACCCTTCACCATCCTGCTCGTATTCCCACTGCTTGCCGCGGAAGGCGGACCGGACATCGCGCGGCTGTTTCTCGCGATCGCGGCCATGCTCGTCGGTGCCAAACTCTTCGGGGAGCTGGCCGAGCGGATTGGGCAGCCCGCCGTCCTCGGCGAGCTGGTCGCCGGGGTTCTCCTCGGCGCCGGCGTTCTCGGGGTCGTGCCCACTCACGGTCCCGCCGCGGACGTGGTGCATGTGCTCGCCGAGCTGGGCGTCTTGTTGCTCCTCTTCGAGATCGGACTCGAGACCGACCTGCGGGAGATGTTCCGCGTCGGCCCCGCCTCGATGGCGGTGGCCACGGTCGGCGTTGCAGTGCCCTTCGCGCTCGGGTTCGCCTACTGGGTGTTTCTGCCACACGCATCAACGCTCGAGGGTCCCGATCGGGTAACCGAGGCGATTTTCATCGGGGCGACCCTGACCGCTACGTCGGTCGGCATCACGGCGCGCGTCCTTTCGGACTTGGGTCGCACAGCCAGCCGGGAGGCCCGCATAATCATCGGCGCTGCGGTCATCGACGACGTCCTGGGTCTCGTCATCCTGAGCGTGATCTCCGGGGTGGCGTCCGGGACCGCTATCTCGTTCCTCGGGATCTCGAAGACTCTCGCCGTTGGCGTCGGCTTCCTCGTCGTGGCAGTCATCGCCGGTCGGTATCTGTTGCCCCGACTCTTCGATTTCGTCGTGCGCATGCGGGTGCATTACGTACTGCTCGTTTTCGCGTTCGCGTTCGCGCTTTTCCTGGCCTCGCTTGCCAACCTCGCGGGATCGGCGCTCATCATCGGCGCCTTTGCCGCGGGGCTGATTCTCTCGGGCACGAACCAGTTCGACACCATCGAGCACGAAGTGAAGCCCGTCGCATCCATCTTCACCCCCATCTTCTTCGTGAGCATCGGGGCATCAGTCAATCTCCGGCTGCTCGATCCTACCAGCCCGGCAGCAAGGACAACACTCGGCATCGCGGCAGCGCTGATCGTGATCGCCATCCTCGGAAAGGTCGTTGCCGGATGGGCCGCCCCCTGGGTGTCGTTCCGCCGCCTGGTGGTTGGCGTCGGCATGATCCCCCGGGAGAAGTTGGTCTCATCTTCGCCGACATCGGGCGGCGAACCGGGGTCTTCGGGGAGGATGTCTTCGGTGCGGTCCTCGTCATGGTCATGGCCACGACGTTCGTGGCCCCTCCCGCGCTCAAAGCGCTCTTCAGCTCCCGGCCGCGGGAGGAAGCGTGACCGACACCGCTGGCAAGCTCCGTGATCCAGCCTCGGCACTCGCCTGGCGACGCGCGCAGTCCGGTCCGGTCGTATTCACCAATGGCGTCTTCGATCTCGTTCACCCGGGGCACGTCGAGCTGCTCGAGACCGCCCGGCGTGAAGGGTCGGCGTTGATCGTCGGCCTCAACAGCGACGTCAGCGCACGCCGGCTCGCCAAGGGGAGCGGACGTCCGGTTGTGGACCAGGCCGCAAGGGCCCGCGTCCTGGCCGCGTTTTCCGCCGTCGACTGCATCGTTCTCTTCGATGAGGACACCCCTCTGGCGTTGATCCAGGCGATATCGCCAGACGTGCTGGTAAAGGGCGCCGACTATTCGCGCGAGCAAATCGTGGGCGCCGATTGGGTCGAATCGCACGGCGGCAGGGTGGTCCGTGTGCCCCTCGTTTCCGGTCACTCAACTTCTGCTCTCGTGGAGCGTCTCCGTGCCCCGTCCTGACGGCCGGTCGAATACCGCATTGCGTCCCCTGGTCCTCGAGCGTAAGGCCAACCCGTACGCCGAAGGATCGTGTCTCATCCGAATGGGAGGGACCCTGGTTCACTGCACGGCCTCGGTCGAAGCCGGCGTTCCGGGATTCAAGAAGGGGACTGGAGAGGGATGGGTCACGGCGGAATACGCCATGCTTCCGCGGGCCACTGTGGAACGGACATCGCGGGAGCGGACCGGCCCCGGCGGCCGCACGCAGGAAATCCAGCGTCTCATCGGACGCTCGCTTCGTGCCGCGATGGCCACGATGGCGTTTGGAGAGCACACCATCAGAATCGATTGCGACGTGCTCCAGGCCGATGGCGGCACTCGCACGGCCAGCATCACCGGCGGTTGCATCGCCCTCGCTGACGCCTGCGCGTGGCTCTCGGAGCGGACCGGCGTGCCCTCGCCTTTCGGACAGCTCGTCGCCGCCGTCTCGGTCGGAGTCGTCGCAGGAGAAGAGCGGTTGGACCTGGCCTACCTCGAGGATCGAGATGCCCATGTGGACGCGAACATCGTGATGCTCGACCCGGCACAGTTCGTGGAGGTGCAAGGGACCGGGGAGCACGACTCCTTCTCCCGCGCTCAGCTCGAGACCCTCCTCGACCTGGCCGAGCGCGGGATCGCGGAGCTCTTCAAGGCCCAACGCGCGGTGCTCGGCTGGTGAAGCTGTTGGCCGCGACCCGGAGCGAAGGCAAGCAGCGCGAAATCCGTCGGGTACTCGAGCCTGCCGGGATCGAAGTGGTATTTCCCGACGAGATCGGGATCTTCGAGTCTCCTCAGGAAGACATCCTCGAGCTGGGCGAGTCGTTCCAGACGAACGCCCGTGCCAAGGCGGAGTATTTCTCGCGCAAGAGCGGGCTGCCCACCTTTGCCGACGATTCCGGACTCGAGGTGTTCTCTCTGGGCGGCGAGCCCGGAGTTCGCTCGCGCAGGTGGTCAGGCGTAGAGGGGTCGGCGGCGCAGGTCGACGCGGCCAACAACGCGATGCTGCTTCGGCGCCTCGGTGGCGCAGGCGAGACTCGGCGTCGAGCCCGCTACCGCTGCGTGCTGGTCTACCTTCGCGGCCCTGACGCGGTTCCCCAGGTCTTCGAAGGGATGTGCGCGGGGCGGATTCTCGAGACGCCCCGCGGATCGGAAGGGTTCGGATACGATCCACTTTTCCTGAGCGACGATTTGAACAAGACGTTCGGAGAAGCGACTCCCACCGAAAAGGACGCCGTCAGTCATCGCGGTCGGGCTCTCCAGGCGCTCGCCTCCACTCTTGCCAAGCGCCCCTGAGGGTGTATTCTGGCGGACAGGAGGGAGCATATGGAACTCTTGAGCACCGAAGAGGCATCCTCGTACCTTCGCCTCAATCCCAAACGAATCCAGACCCTGGCGAGATCCGGCAAGCTGCCCGGTCGCCGCGTCGGCAGGAAGTGGCTGTTCGACCGGCGTGACCTCGATGCGCTGCTCGGCAAGCGCGACCGGCACGAGATCTCCGTTGGGATGGACTTGAGTGCACGCAATCAGCTTCGCGGCACCATCGTCGCTTTGCAGATCGAGGGCGTCATGGCGGAGGTGCGCCTTCAAATCGGCGACCAGGAGCTGGTGTCGGTCATTACCCGTCGATCGGCCGAGCGCCTGGGCCTCAAGGTAGGCGACGACGTGTACGCCGTCATCAAGTCCACCGAGGTGATGATCGGTAAGGGCTCGGCCCTCGGGTGAATCGGTCGTGATGCGCGCACTCCAAGGTGTGGCAGCGGTTGCTCTGGTTCTCCTGGTCGTATTGCTGGCCCTCCCGCTGGCAGGTCTCGTCACCCGGATCCCGGTCCTCACTCTTCTCGCCAGGCTCCGCGAGCCCGCAGTGCTGGATGCCCTCCGTTTGAGTCTGCTGACGAGTGTCTCCTCCACCGCACTCGTTGCCGTGTTGGGGCTTCCCGTGGCACATCAGCTCGCGAGCAGGGAGTTTCCAGGCAAGCGTCTCGTCGAGCTGCTGGTCGATCTCCCCATGGTGTTGCCGCCGACCGTGGCAGGCGTCGCGCTGCTCACGGCGTTCGGCAGGGCAGGGTTGGCGGGCGGTACTCTGCAGGCCATCGGGATCACGCTTCCGTTCACGACGCTGGGTGTGGTCGTGGCCCAGGCGTTTGTGGCCGCGCCGTTCTTCATCCGGGCGACGCGGGCCGGACTGGAAGCGGTGGACCGCCGCTACCTCGACGCGGCAGCAACCCTTCGCTCGCCCCCACCGCTCACCTTCCTCAGGGTCATGCTCCCGCTTGCTCTCCCGTCCCTGCTCGCCGGCGCGGCGATGACTTGGGCCCGCGCCCTCGGTGAGTTCGGGGCGACCATCACGTTCGCGGGCAACATGCCCGGGATCACGCAGACGATGCCGCTAGCGGTCTACATCGCCCTGCAGAGCGATCTCGATGCCGCGGTTGCCCTGTCGGTTCTGCTGCTGGCGGTGTCCATCGCGGTGCTGCTCGCGGTCCGCCTCGTCCCGCTTGGTCTCGCACTCCCGCTCGTCGATGCTCGTCGCGGACCTCGCTGAGCGCCGTGGCTCATTCGAGCTTGCCGTCTCGCTGGCGGCCCCTGCCGGCGCGACGACTGTCCTCGTGGGAGAGAGCGGGGCGGGCAAGACCTCCATCCTCAGGCTCCTGGCGGGTCTCGATCATCCCGATCGTGGGAGCATCAAGCTCGATTCCGACGTGTACGTTGACACGTCGGCCGGCCTGCGCCGCGCCGCGTGGACCCGCGACGTGGGATACGTCGCCCAGGACTTCTCCCTCTTTCCCCATCTCACCGTCTTCGAGAACGTGGCATTCGGGCTCCGGGCCTCCGGTGTGGCCCGAACCGAACTGGAGACGAGGGTAGAGGACGCGCTCAATCGCACGGGGGTCGTGGGCCTGTCCGAGCGGCTGCCCGGCGAACTCTCGGGAGGGCAGCAACAGCGGGCGGCCGTGGCTCGCGCGGTCGTGCTCCGCCCTCGGCTCCTCCTGCTCGACGAACCGCTGTCGGCGCTGGACGTTCAGACCCGTCGTCAGCTCCGCGGAGAGCTTCGCGCGCTGCTCAGGGAGCTCCCGTGCGTAACCATCTACGTGACCCACAGCCCGCTGGAAGCAGTCCTCTTCGGCGACCAGATCGTCGTGGTCGAGGAGGGTCGGGTGACCCAGTCAGGGTCGAGGGAAGAGCTGCTTCGGCGACCGCGTTCGCGGTACGTGGCAGAGCTCATCGGCACGAATCTCTTCGTCGGCCGATGGGCCATGCCGGTCGGGGATGGACCGGTCGTGCGAACATCCGAAGGCGCGCTCGAGGTCGGAAACGTGCCGAGCGAAGGAGCGGTGTTCGGCACGGTCAACCCGAGAGAGATCACCCTGTCCCTGGCCGCACCGGCTGGAAGCGCGCAGAACGTCTTCGCGGGGCCGGTGCTCGAGGTGGCGCCCGAGCCGCCTGGAGGAGAACGCGTGCGGGTGGTGGTGGGGACCGAGCCGCTGATCGTTGCCGAAGTGACCGACGCCGCGGTCGCGTCGCTCGGGCTGCGGGAAGGAATGCTTGTGTACGCCGCGTTCAAGGCGACCGGCGTGCAGACCTACACCTGACGCGCGTCGCTACGGGCGTGCTCCCGCCGTGCCCGGTGCGGTTTCCGTCGCCCGAAGAAACCCGTTCTGACCGAGCACCCGCTGACCCTCTTCGCCGAGCACGAGCGAGACGAAGGCCTGCGCCGCCTCCTGATTCTTTCTTCCCTTTACCAACGCGATGGGATAGCTGGCCAGCACGTTGTACTGGTCAGGGATGTCGAACGTGCGTACGTACCTCGAGACTGCCGGCGTGACGTCCGAGCGGTACACGATTCCGGCGTCCGCCTCGCCCAGCTGCACCTTCGCCACAACCGCCTTCACGTTGTCCTCCTGCGACACGACGTTCGCGAGCACGCGGGTGTCGTAACTCGCCGGGAATCCCGACGCCGATGCCAAGTTGTGCAAGGCCTCCCGACTGTACTTGCCGGCGGGCACTGCCCCGGCGGCAATGACGATCTTGGTCCCTCGTCGCACCAGATCGGGCAAGCCGGCGATGCGGGCGGGATTGGTCTTCGGGACGATGACCACGAGACGGTTCTGGGCGAACACCTGCGGATCGCCCTCCACCAGGGTGTGCTCCTGCGCGTAGCTCATCCACCGCTGGTCGGCCGACGCGAAGACATCGGCCGCGGCGCCTTGCTCGAGCTGGAGTGCGAGCTGTTGCGACCCCGCGAAGTTGAATGTCACCGAGAGTCCTGGAGTCTGTTGCTCCAGTCGTCGCCCCAACTCACCGAACGCCTCGGTCAGAGAGGCGGCCGCGAAGACAGTCAGTGTGGTTGAAGCGCGGTGGGGAGAGGACGACGGCGCCGCCGCCCCGGTCAGTCCGACCAGACCACCGGCGATGGGGAGCCATGTGGATGGGCGGGGCCAGCGCGATGCGTGTCTGTTGTTCATGAAGCCCGGAGTTTGTGTGGTGGGGTTGGTCCGCGTTAAGTATCCTTATCATACTTGACGCACCCTCATAGGCAAGTCAAGTTGCCTCTAACTATCCCAATGAATGAATAGCAACGCGACCCGAGCCCCGGCTCTCATGAGATCCATACCTCTCTGCGCGATCCTGACGGGTGTTCTCCACGTCGGCCTCGCCTCGAGCCAATCTCCCGCGGCGAGTCCGGCCTCTTCGACTTCTCCTTCGGTCCGGCTCGGAGGATACCTCCAGGCGAGAGAATCGTATCGCGACGGAGTGGGACTCACCGGATCGATCAATCGTGCCCGTCTCACCGCCTCGGGTGGACTGGCCAGGAACGTCACCTGGCGCCTCCAGGGAGAGCTTCGCACGGGGTCGGTCGGAAATGGAAAGGCGAGTGCGTCCCTCACCGATGCGTACATCCGATGGAAGTTGAGCGATTTCGGAATCCAGGTGGGACAGTTCAAGACTCCGTTCACCCGCGAGTATCTCACCTCGCTGGCCGACGTCGAGACCGCCGATCGTTCCACCGTCGTGGATTCGATCGCGCCCAAGCGCGACATCGGGATCATGGCCGACTACGCCTTCTCGACCGTGGCGACCGTCGCGCTCGGCGTTTTCAATGGCGAGAACATCAACGTCACCGCCAATACCGATTCAGCGGTGCTTTGGGTTGGACGGGCGACGGTGCGACCGATCGCGTACGTGACCCTGGGAGGAAACGTCGCGAGCTACCAGAGCGACAGCACGCGCTACGGGGTGGATCTGGCGCTCGAGTACATGGGGGCCGCCTTGAAAGGAGAGTACATCGGGCAGCATCGGAAAGCCGCTACCGGAGCCGACGACCGCGGCTGGTACGCTCAGGCCACCTTCCGCGTGCTGCCGTGGGTGCAGCTGGTGGCAAAGCAGGAAGACTTTCGCCGATCCGCCATCAGCGCCGCTCTCAGAAACCGAGCCACGACGGGCGGCATCAACGTCGAGTTCGGGGGCGGGAAGGTACGACTGCTGGCGAATTACGTGAGCCGGAAGATCGGAATACCGGGAAAGCGCACGGGTCTCCTGATCACCCAGGCGCAGGTGAAGTACTGAGTCCCCGACTATCTTGCACACCACCTCGCGACGGCTATCATGAAGGCCGGCCGAGGCGTTTGTCTGATCAGCACGGGGTGTGGCGCAGTCCGGTAGCGCGCCTGCTTTGGGAGCAGGAGGTCCCGGGTTCGAATCCCGGCGCCCCGATTTCGCCTCACCGGCGCCCGTAGCTCAGGTGGATAGAGCAACAGCCTTCTAAGCTGTGGGTCCCAGGTTCGAATCCTGGCGGGCGCGCTCCACGTATTCCCGTGGACACCGACCAGAGTGAGCGCGAATATTCCGGCCATGCCCGACTCCTATTCACTAACCCACGTTGGTCCGCCGGAGCCCTCCGAGAAGTCCCGCGGAGTCGCCACCGCGCTTGCCTCAGTGCTCGGCGTGTTCGGCGCGCACCGCTTTTATCTTGGCCGTCCGGAGTCGGGCGCCCTCATGCTGCTCACGCTCGGTGGACTCGGAATCTGGTGGCTGTACGATCTGATCCTGGTGGCCACCGGCTCTTTTCGCGACGGCAACGGGCGGCTGGTCACCCGGTGGGAAGTGGAGGAAACCGCATCGGGCGGTTCTCTGCCGCAGCACGTGCTCGAGGAGGTTGACGCCTTGCGCGCGGAGGTCGCCGAGCTGTCGGATCGTCTCGATTTCGCCGAAAGGCTGCTCGCCCAACCCCGCGGGGAAGAGACCGCGACCCGCCCGATTCGTCCATCCTGAATGCCGCTGCGCCGCCGCTTGACCGGTCGGCTCTTGCCCCGGCGGGACGAGTTACGCGCCATGCTCGATCTCGCGCTGCCCGTGGTGATCATTCAAGTCGGAATCATGAGCATGGGCGTGGTCGACACCATCATGGTCGGCCACCTGTCCCCGCAGGCACTCGCCGCCGTCGCGCTCGGCAACCTGTACTTCTTCGTTCCCTCGGTCTTCGGCATGGGCACGCTGATGGTGCTCGATCCGGTCGTGGCCCAGGCCGTCGGCGCGGGCGACGCACCTTCGGTGGCGCGCGGCGTTCAACGAGGAGTGATTCTCGCCGGCCTGCTGTCCGTACCCTCGGCGATCCTGCTGCTGGCAGCCGAGCCGATCCTGGCACTCCTGCATCAGCCGGCCGAGGTCGTGCCTCTCGCGGCGTCCTACAGCGTCCGTCTCGCGCCCGGAGTGCTGCCGTTCTTCCTCTTCATCGTCTTTCGGCAGAGTCTTCAGGCCCTCGGTCGGCCAAAGCCCATCGTCTGGGTAATCGTTCTCGCCAATCTGACGAACATCGTCTTCAATTGGATCCTGATCTACGGTCGCTTCGGCTTTCCGGCACTCGGAGTCGCGGGTTCCGCCTGGGCAACGACACTCAGTCGTTGGCTGCTCTGCCTCGGTCTGCTCGCCTTTGCCTGGCGAACCCTCGTTCCTCACCTGCGACCCGCGAGGCTGGAAGTCTGGCAACCCGCTCCCCTCGGGCGCATGCTCCGCCTGGGAACTCCCATTGGTGCGCAATTCGTCCTTGAGTTCGGCGCCTTTGCGCTCGTCGCGCTCATGATGGGCTGGCTTGGCACGAGACAGATGGCGGGACATCAGGTCGCGATCAACCTTGCCTCCTTGACCTTCATGGTGCCGCTCGGGGTCGCCGACGCCGCCTCGATTCTGGTCGGCCGCGCGGTTGGACGCGGCGATCCCCAAGGTGCTCGCGGATCGGCGCGTGCAGCGCTCGTCTGTGCCGCGGCCTTCATGTCGTGCACGGGGGCGCTGTTCCTGTCGCTCCCGACGCCACTCGCCAGGATCTATACCAGCGACCTCGATGTGCTGGCGGTGGCCTCGGCACTCATTCCGATCGCGGGTGTCTTTCAAGTCTTCGATGGCTTGCAGACGGTGGGCAGTGGGATCCTGAGAGGGCTCGGACACACCCGGACGCCGATGGTGGTGAACCTGCTCGGCTATTGGGCGCTCGGCCTGCCGGTGAGCGCCCTGTTGGGATTCGCCCTGCACCTCGGACCAGCGGGACTCTGGTGGGGGCTCGTTCTGGGTCTTGGTGTTGTGGCGACGTTTCTGCTCGTTCGGGTGAGAGTGGGGCTCGCACGCCAGCAGACCAGAGTGCTGATCGATCTGCCGGCGCCGGCCCCCTGAATCGTCCTACTTGCGACCGTGCGCCCGCTCGAGAGAGCGCACGTGATCGTGCGCGTCCTGAATCTGGGTGTACTGCCGCTCGACGACCAACTGGATGGCCGCCGGGAGTCCCTTCTGCAGCGCCTCCCGATATTCCTTCACGGCGAAATCTTCTCCCCGCTCGGCTTCGCCGATGATCGCGCCTTCGTCCTTACCGGTGACAGCGGCCTTGATATCGATCCAGCCACGGTGCATGGCGCCCGCGAGATGCCCGTGCTCGGCTGGCTCCTTGCCCAGGCGCAGAATTTCCGATTCCAGCTCGGCAGCGAATTCCGCTCGCTGAGTCCTCAGGCTCAGGAACAAACGCTTGAGCTCGGCGTCATCGACGCCATTCGCGGCGGACCGGAAGCCGTTCTCCCCATCCCGCACGGTTTCGAGTAATCCGTTGAGTATGTCTGCAACCTCAGCGGGGTCGGTTGCCGGTGCGCCAGGGTTTTGCTTGGTCATGCGCTGTCTCCTTCGACTGCATGTGGGTTGATGACGGCCTCCGCCAGCTCCGTCAGCCTCATGTCTGTATTCTCTTCTTCGTCGAGGGTCTGGCCGAGCAGGCGGCGCGCCTGGTCGTAACCGAGCATCTCGGCGTAGGTACAGAGACAACCGTACATGGCGATCTCGTAGTGTTCCAGCTTCTGGGCGGCCGAAATAAGCGCAGCGTCGAGCACTTCCGGCTCGTCGATGCGCTGAATCAGCCGCTCGCCTTCATTGATCAATGCGGTCACCCCGTCACACGTCTTCCCATACGCCGGTGCGCCGAGGATGCCGAGAATCTGCGCGAGGCGATAACCATGTTCCTCGGTCTCGTGGCCGTGGGTCGTGAACGCGTGCTTGAGCTCGGGGTTGGTGGCAGCCCGGATCATTCGGGGCAGGGCACTCTTGATCTGACTTTCCGCTTCGTAGGCCTCCTGCAGGTCGTGAACGAACAAGTCGTCCAGCGAGGCGAGTTTCGGCATCCCCATCTCCTTGCGAGTGCGATAATCGGAAGTGGAGTCCTGCTGGCGTAGCCGAAAGGTAGCCGGCCGCGGCACGACAACTCCGTGTTCTACATCACCGTACTGGCTCTCGTACCAGGCGCGAAGTAGCATCCACGCATGCAGACCACCCTCACCGCGCTTGCCGTCGTCGCCGTCGGCTACATCCTGGCGTATCTGCTGTTCGACCGGCTTCGGGACCGATAAGGCTACGTCGGCGGCGCGGAATACGTGCTGATCGGATTCATCCTTGGTCCCCGAGTCACGGGTCTGTTGGGAGCCGGACAAGTGCAAGACCTCACTCCCATCGTGAGTCTGGCCCTCGGGTGGCTCGGGATGGAACTGGGGCGTACTTCCGGCTTCGGACCCTGGCCCTCCTCCCCGCGAGCCATATCCAGATCGCCTTTGCCGAGGCCGGGACGACCTTCGGCATCGCGTTGGTCGCCATGCTGGCCATCTTTCGCTTCCTCGTCGGAGACTCGTGGCCGGAAGCCGCCGCGCAGGCGGCGACGCTCGCCGCCGTCGCGACACTCTGCTCGCCTTCACCGTGGCGTTCAGTCTCGCTCAGGCGAATCTCGGCGGCGCGACGACCGGTGCGCCGGAGATTCTGGTGCGGCTGCTGCGCGAAGTGCTCGGGTCTATTCTGGCTGGCGCTCTCGTGGGTGGCGTGTTGAGCCTGTATCTGCGTTTTGTGAAGCGTGAGCTGGTCGTCTTTGCCGTGGTTGTGGTCTTCGCCACTGCGGCAGCGGCTCAGGCGCTCGGCTTCGAGCTGATGTTGAGTCTTCTGGTTGCGGGGTTTCTGGTTGAGAACGTCGCACCGGTGCGCGCGGAGCCATTGGTTGAAACGCTTCATCAGATGGCGGTGCCGGTGTTCGTCATCTTCTTTGCGATGGCCGGGGCCGAGCTTCATCTCGAGGAGTTTGCGGCGGTTTGGGGTCTCGTGCTCGCGGTGGCCTTCGTCCGGATCGTGGCGATTTTCGCTGGCTCCCGGGTTGGCGGTCGGATGGGTGGGGCGGAGCCAGGAGTCACCCGCGATGTCTGGATGGGGCTGGTCTCGCAGGCGGGGGTGGCCCTGGGCCTTGCGACCATCGTGGCGGATCGGTTGCCGGTGGTAGGGCTGGCCATGCAGACGGTGACGGTGGGGGTGATTGCGTTCAACGAATCGATGGGGTCGGTGCTGTTCCGGCGGGGACTCGATCGAGCGGGGGAGATCGTGACGCGGTAGAGACTTGCGACTCCGGTACCGGCTGGTTACAATTGCG
>CAVUOO010000006.1:0-222500 GCA_963743195.1 uncultured Gemmatimonadales bacterium | reverse complement strand
CCTGCGCGAATCCGGGGGGACCACCCTCCAAGCCTAAATACTCCTCGATGACCGATAGTGCACGAGTACCGTGAGGGAAAGGTGAAAAGCACGCCAGGTGGCGAGTGAAATAGATCCTGAAACCGTGTGCCGACAAGCGGTAGGAGGGTCGTCTTCGGAGGGCCTGACTGCGTGCCTTTTGCATTATGATCCGGCGAGTTACTGCTCACGTGCAGGTTAAGGCCTTCAGGGCCGGAGCCGAAGCGAAAGCGAGTCTGAATAGGGCGTCATCGTACGTGGGCGTAGACCCGAAGCCGTGGCGATCTACCCTTGAGCAGGTTGAAGCCGCCGTAACAGGCGGTGGAGGACCGAACCCATGTGGGTTGAAAACCGCTGGGATGACTTGAGGGTAGGGGTGAAAGGCCAATCAAGCTCGGAGATAGCTGGTTCTCCCCGAAATATATTTTGGTATAGCCTCGGGAAATGAGTTCACAGGAGGTAGAGCACTGGATGGGTCCGGGTCGTGAATAACGATACCTCCCCCAACCAAACTCCGAATGCCTGTTGAATGCTGCCCGGGAGGCAGTCGCGGTGCGCTAATGTACCGCGGCGAGAGGGAAAGAACCCAGAACGTCTGCTAAGGCCCCGGAGTGGTGGCTCAGTGTAGCAAAGGATGTGATGTATGCTGTGACAACTGGGAGGTTGGCTTAGAAGCAGCCATTCCTTTAAAGAGTGCGTAATAGCTCACCAGTCCAGCGTGGTCGCGCCGATAATGGTCGGGACTTCAAGCCACCCGCCGAAGCAACGTCTTCATGCGCAAGCATGAGGGGTAGGGGAGCGTTCCCATAGCGGTGAAGCCGGGGCGGAAGCCTTCCGGTGGAGCGGTGGGAAGTGAGGATGCCGGATTAAGTACGCGAGAAACCATGGTGAAAACCCATGGTCCCCGTAAGCCTAAGGGTTCCTGAGCCATGTCGATCAGCTCAGGGTCAGTCGGTCCCTAAGTCGAGGCCGAGAGGCGTAGACGATGGGAAACGGGTCAACATTCCCGTACCAACTGTAAGCCGTTACGAGTCCGAGGAGGGACGCAGGAGCAAGGTTACCGGCGGGTGGTGGATTATCCGCTGCAAGGTGGTAGACGTTTCCCGGTAGGCAAATCCGCTGGGATAGTCGAGAACCGATGCCGAAGGGGCCGTCAGGCCCCGCAAAGGGTGGCTGACGCACACTGCCGAGAAAAGCTTCGCGGACCAGGACTGCAGTTGACCGTACCGTAATCCGACACAGGTGGGCGAGGCGAGCAGCCTAAGGGGCTCGAGTGATTTACGGAAAAGGAACTCGGCAAAATGACCCCGTAACTTCGGGATAAGGGGTGCCGGTAGTATGTGACCCGCTACAGGGGAAGCAGAGACCGGCCGCAGAGAATCGTCCCAAGCGACTGTTTAGCAAAAACACAGGAGTCGTGCCAAGGCATTGTCCAAGCCGACGTATACGACTCTGACTCCTGCCCGGTGCCGGAAGGTTAAGGTGAGTGGTCAGCCGCAAGGCGAAGCTGCGAACCGAAGCCCCGGTAAACGGCGGCCGTAACTATAACGGTCCTAAGGTAGCGAAATTCCTTGTCGGGTAAGTTCCGACCTGCACGAATGGAGTAACGACTTGGGAGCTGTCTCTTCCGTAAGCTCGGCGAAATAGCAGTATCGGTGAGGATTCCGATTACCCGCGACAGGACAAAAAGACCCCATGCACCTTTACTACAACCTGTCATTGATTGTCGGTATAACCTGCGTAGCATAGGTGGGAGCCGTTGAGGCCCGGGTTTCGGCTCGGCGCGGAGGCAACAGTGAAATACCACCCTTGTTTTACTAACGATCTCACTCAGGCGGCAACACCGCCGAGGACCGTGGCAGGTGGGTAGTTTGACTGGGGCGGTCGCCTCCTAAAGAGTACCGGAGGCGCGCGATGGTGCGCTCAGTGCGGTCGGTAATCGCACGACGAGTGTATAAGCAAAAGCCCGCCTGACTGCGAGCGCGACGGCGCGAGCAGGGACGAAAGTCGGCTTAAGTGATCCGGTGATCCCGTGTGGACGGGTCATCGCTCATCGGATAAAAGGTACGCTGGGGATAACAGGCTTATCGCGCCCGAGAGTTCACATCGACGGCGCGGTTTGGCACCTCGATGTCGGCTTGTCACATCCTGGGGCTGGAGAAGGTCCCAAGGGTCCGGCTGTTCGCCGGTTAAAGTGGCACATGAGCTGGGTTCAGAACGTCGTGAGACAGTTCGGTCTGTATCCGTCGTGGGCGTGGGAGTGTTGAGGGACGTCGTCTCTAGTACGAGAGGACCGAGACGAAGCGACCGCTCGTGTACGGGCTGTCCCGCCAGGGGCAGCGCCCGGTAGCGATGTCGCGCGGAGATAACCGCTGAAAGCATCTAAGTGGGAAACTCTTCCCAAGATGAACACTCCTGGAGCGTAAGCTCCCTGAAGGGCCCTGGGAGACTACCAGGTTGATAGGCGCGCAGATGCACGGGGAGCAATCCCTTCAGTCGAGCGCGTACTAATCGCCCGTGAAGTTTGATCTCTTCCGATTCCACGCATTCTATCATCCATCCTTCAGGTTGCCATCGTATCGGCATCGGCATCGGGAATGCCGTTCCGCGGTCACCGCTCTAGCGGATCCACAGCGGAGCACCGATAGCTCCGCCGATGCCATGCCCGCTCTTATGGCTGACGACTAGCGCGCAGGGGCCACACCCGTTCCCATTCCGAACACGGCAGTTAAGCCCTGCAGCGCCGATGGTACTGCCATCGCGAGATCGTGGGAGAGTAGGCCGTCGCCAGCCTCATCTTGGAAGCCCGGGGATCATCGATCTCCGGGCTTCCGTGTTTCCGTCCGCTCCCTCAGCCCCCTCCGCCCTATATTGTCCCATGCCGAAATTCGGCCACGTCGCCATTGCCGGCGCACCGAACACCGGCAAGTCGTCGCTCCTCAACGCCCTCGTCGGGCAGCGACTGGCGATCGTGAGTCCGCGGGCTCAGACCACCCGTCTGCCGGTGGTCGGTCTTCGTACCGACGGACACCGGCAGATCGTCTTCCACGATCTCCCCGGGCTCCTCGATCCTGCCTACCTCATGCACGCCCGGATGCAGGGCGCGGCCCTGGCAACCCTCTCCAAGGCAGACCTGATCCTCCACCTTCATCCTGCACCCGACGCCCCGGCGCCGCCGCTCGAAAAGGTGGCCAAGCTCGACCGACGGCCTGCTTCTCCGATTGCCGTCGTCTACACCAAGGGCGATCTCCTCAGCGCCGAGCGACGCGCCCAGCTCGAGCAGAGCGCCTTGGTGGTCTCTGCCACGAAAGGGATCGGCATCGATTCGCTCCTCGCCGCGATCGAGGCTCGTTTGCCCGAAGGAGTCCATGAGTTCGAGCCCGACGACGTCGGCACCCAGCCGGTTCGATTCTTCGTCGGTGAATACCTTCGAGAGGCGGCTTTTGCTCTGCTGGAAGACGAGATTCCCTACGCCTTCACGGCCGAGGTCGAGGAGTATCGCGAAGACGAGCGGCCCGTGTACATTCGGGTGAACCTGTATGTCGAACGGGAATCACAAAAGCGAATCGTCATCGGTGCGGGTGGTCGCGTCATCAAGGCCATCGGGGCGCAGGCGCGCGTACGCATGGAAGAGCTGCTTGGCACGCCTGTCTATCTCGATCTCTGGGTTCGGGTGCTCCCTCATTGGCGGACCGACGCTGCTGCTCTCACCCGATTCGGTTTTCCCGACCCCCTTCTCACGGAGGTCTAAGTGACCCTGGCCCCTGAACTGCTCCAGATCCTGGTGTGCCCAAAGTGCAAGGGTGAGTTGGAGTATCGGACGTCTCCCGAGGCGCTGATCTGCGCCGCGTGTCGCCTCGTATATTCGGTCGAAGATGGGATTCCGATCATGCTGATCGAAGAGGCCAAGCCCCTCTGACCAACCCCCCGAGCTCTTCGGAAGCACGGCGAGGCATTCCCTGGCGGCTCCTCCTCCTCGCCGCCGTCCCCGTCAGCATAGTCCTCGGTTATCTCCTGCACGCCCCGGCAATTTGGGTGTTTGTCACGGCGTGTCTGGGCGTCCTGCCACTCGCCGCCATCATGGGCGAGGCGACGGAACATCTCGCCCACCGAACCGGCCCGACCATCGGCGGCCTCCTCAACGCCACGTTCGGGAATGCCGCGGAGCTCATCATCGCGATTGTCGCCCTTCGGGCTGGGTTGATCGACCTCGTCAAGGCATCGATCACCGGGAGCATTCTCGGTAACCTGCTGCTTATCATGGGGTTAGCTATTGTTGCCGGGGGGATCGAGCGCAAGGAGCTGCGATTCAACCGCACCAGCGCCGGGATGAGCGCGGGCATGCTGTGCCTCTCAGTGGTGGGCCTGGTTTTCCCCGCCTTGTTCCATGCGCTGCACGCCGGACGGGGCGCGGAACTGTTCGAACTTCGGATGTCCGAATCCGTGGCAGTGATCCTGCTGATCACCTACGGCTGCTCGCTCCTGTTCACGCTCAAGACCCACCGCCTGCTCTTCGGGGGCGAGGCCCATCCGATGGATGGCCCGATCTGGGGGATGGGTAAGGCGCTGGCCATTCTCGCGGGCGCCACGGTCGGGGTGGCCGTCGAGTCGGAGCTGCTGGTCCACGCCGCGACCGAGGCCACCAAAGCGGTCGGACTCTCGCCCATCTTTCTTGGCCTGATCGTGATCCCGATCATCGGGAATGCGGCGGAGCATGCGGCGGCGGTAATGCTGGCTCGGAAGGGCAAGATCGATCTCGGGCTCCAGATCGCTCTGGGGTCAAGCACTCAGATCGCTCTCCTGGTCGCACCGCTGCTGGTATTCGCGGGTCTGGCTTTGGGATCGAACATGGACCTGGTCTTTCGCCCGTTCGAGGTCGTGGCCCTGGGTTTGGCGACGGGGCTGGCCTCGATCATCCTCCTGGACGGAGAGTCCCACTGGTTCGAGGGCGTGCAACTTCTTGCGTTGTATGGTATGGTGGCGGTGAGTGCGTTTTTCCTCTGACCGTCTTGGCGCTTCGGCCCGGCCAAGCTAGCTTGTGATAACCTCTTACGAAAGGCTTTGGGTTGCGGACTCGCCCGACGATTCTTTTCTTTTCGCCGGACGGCTCGCCGGTGCCAGCGTTGGTGCGCCAGTGGGCATCCACGAATGCCTTTCCCCTCCTCGTCTTCGATCAGCCTGAGGAGGTCGAAGCCATCGTCCTGCGCGGGCACCCGTGTCTTCTCTTTGTGGACGGCAACGGCGCCCGCGCCGAGGCGATCGGGTCTGGTCAAGCGCCTGAAAAGCGATGCGTTCACCGCGATTGTCCCGGTGACCACCCTTGCTCCCGATCATCACTCGGACCAGGTGCAGGCCTGGTTTGCCGCCGGTGCGGACGAAGTCGTCACCGGTCTCTTCACGCCGGCGGAGCAGCGGGCGCGGCTCGATGCGATGCTGGTTCGAACCGAGCGCGACGTCTCGGTGCATCCCTCGACCCGACTGCCGGGCACCACCGAGATCGAGCGGGAGATCCGCCGCCGCCTCGAGTCGGATCAGGAGTTCGCGGTCTGTTACGCGGACCTCGATCACTTCAAGGAGTTCAACGACCGCTACAGCTACTACGACGGCGACCGGGTCATCTACCTCCTGTCCCGCATCCTGCACGACGTGGTGAAGGGTCTGTTGGGGCCCCGCGGCTTCGTTGGGCACATCGGTGGCGACGATTTCATCTTCGTGATACCCGCGGGAGAGATCAGTGCCGGTCTGCGGCGAGATTCTCGACGTGTTCGACACGCTGATCCCGCTCCAGTACAACGACCAGGACCGCCGGGCCGGCTACTTCTTCGGAAAGGACCGGCGAGGCCAGCTCCACCGGGTGCCACTCATGACGCTGTCGATCGGCATCGTGACCAACCGGCACCGCCGGTTCGCGCATCCGGCGCAGGTGAGCGAGCTGGCCACCGAGATGAAGAGCTACGCCAAGACGCTTGCCGGGCTCGGTCTTCGTCGTCGATCGTCGGCAGGGCGCCAATGGTGAGGAGCGGCCGGGCTCCGCATTCCGGGAACAGCAGTGAGGACGCGATGAACGTGACCTGTCCCAATTGCGCGACCATCTACCGGGTCGATCCGGCCAAGGTGCCGGAGTCGGGGGTGCGGGCCCGCTGCAACGTGTGCAGCGCGGTGTTCGCCGTTCGACACGAGGCGCCGGTCGTCGCGACCAGAATCGCGACTCCGCCGGCCGCGGCGAGCATGCCAGCCCCCGCGCACTGTTTCCTCGCCGCGAACGGAGCCTCCCAGGCCTGCGCTGCCACCGCCTGTTTCAATTCCGGCGGTGGCCGCTCCGGCCGTCGTAGCGCCGACAATGCCGCCGGCTCCGCCAACCCCGGCGCGACCGGTGGCGGCCCCGGCAAGTCCGGCGAGTGCTCCATCCGCACCACTTGCACCACCGGCTCGACCTGCGGCGCCGTCGCGCCCGTTCATGCCCCCGGCGGCGTCACCGGCCGGCGTGACACCGCCAACCGCGGCGACCCCGCCTGCACCCGCTCCGTGGGCTCCAGCACCGGAGCCGTCGGTTTCGGCCGGGACGCCAGCTGCTCCTCCGCGGCCGGCTGCGCCTGCTCGGGCGGTCAATCCCTTCCTGTCACAGGATCCCGCGCTCAAGGCCCGGCGCCTCGCTCGGGCGCTGATTTCCGACATGGTGGTCTACTCATCCCGGCAAGCGCCAGGACGGGCTCCGCGACGGGCACCCTGAAGGAGCTGTTCGAGGAAGAGATCAAGAAGAGCTGGGAGGAGTACGCCGACCAGGTGGGCCGGGACATCGCCGAGTCGACGCCGCTACTTCAACGACGCGCTGAACGAGATCCTCGCGGGCGGTCGCCAGATCTTCTGACGGTGTCGCGCTATATTTCGTCTCGACGAGCCGTTCTTCCGCCGCCGGCGGTCGAGCGGCTCGCTCGTTACCGTCGGGTTCCTGTGTCCTCACGACGTGGAGTCGCCGGCATGGCCGATCTCGATCGAGCGCCTGACAGAGCTGCAGCACCGAATCCTCGAGCTCCGAGACTTTCTTTGACCTGCCAGGGAAAGCGCGACCGCCTGAGTTCGCTCGAAGCCCAGCAGGCGCGAAGCCGGCTTCTGGACCAACCCCGAATCGGGCCCGCGCCGTCGGTGCAGGAGATCAAGCGACTGAAGGCCTGGGTCACGCCCTACGAAGAGCTGCGCCAGCGGCTCGGTGCCGCGCGTCGAGATGGCGCAGCTGCTCGAGGACGAGCCGGACGCAGTCGATGGCGACCGAGCTCGGCGCACGAGGCAGACGAGCTGTCGACGGCGGTCGAGGCCTTCGAGCTCCAGGCGATGCTGCAGGGTCCGGACGACGCCCGCGACGCCATCCTCACCATCCACCCGGGCGCCGGCGGCACCGAGTCGCAGGACTGGGCCGAGATGCTGATGCGGATGTACGTGCGCTGGGCCGAGCGGCACGGCTTCGAGGTCGACGATTCTCGACCTGCTGCCCGGGGAAGAGGCCGGCATCAAGTCGGTCTCCATTCGAGATCAAGGGCGAGTACGCCTACGGCTTCCTGAAGGCCGAGAAGGGCGTGCATCGGCTGGTGCGCATCTCGCCCTTCGACTCGCCAGGCCCGGCGCCACACCTCGTTCGCGTCGGTGTTCGTCTATCCGGACATCGACGACACGATCGAGATCGACCTGCGCGAAGAGGACATCAAGATGGACGTCTTCCGCGCCTCCGGCGCCGGCGGGCAGCACGTCAACAAGACCTCCTCGGCGGTGCGGCTGCACGCACATTCCGACCGGCGTCGTCGTCTCCTGCCAGCAGGAGCGGAGCCAGGGCAAGAACAAGGCGACCGCCATGAAGATGCTGCGGGCCGCACTCTACCAGCGGAAGCTGGAGGAGCAGGAGGCGGCGCGGGCCGTGGTCGAGGCCACCAAGACCGACAACTCGTGGGGCAACCAGATCCGGTCCTACGTGTTCCAGCCGTACACCATGGTCAACGATCATCGCACCGAGCTGAAGGTGGGCGACGTGCAGCGGGTGATGGACGGCGACCTCGATCAGTTCATCCAGGCGTACCTGAAGCGATTCGGGGGCAAGGCGGCGTGAGCGCGGTGGACAGAACGCACCTACGTCGAGGAGGCGCGACGGGACAAGCTGCGCGGCGCTCGAGGCCCGTGGGCGTGCCCGCCTTTGCCTACCGGTTCGATGCGCACCCACACCGCGGCCGAGGCGCTCGCCCTGTACGGTGACGCCATGGGAGAGGACGGGCCGAGCGTCGCGGTCGCCGGACGGATCGTGGCGCTGCGCTCGCAGGGGAAGACGGCGTTCGCGCACCTCGAGGACGCGAGCGGCCGGATTCAGGTCTACTTCAGGAAGGATCTGCTCGGGCCGGCGTGGGACATGGTCCAGCTGCTCGACCTCGACGACCATGTCGGTGTGCAGGGTACGCTCTTTCGCACCAGGGCCGGCGAAGTCACCGTGCGCGCCCCCGAATGGCGACGAGCCGGCGTGCAGCTGCTGGCCAAGTCGCTCCGGCCGCTGCCCCGGGGAAAGACCCAGACCGGACCGGACGGGAACCGTCCGCCATGGCGGACTCCAGGACCCGGAGGTTCGCTACCGGCAGCGCTACGCCGATCTCGCGGTGCATCCGGAGGTGCGCGAGGTCTTCCGGCTCCGCGCGCGCGCCGTCAGCTACGTCCGGCGGCTTCCTCGACGAGCGCGGCTTCCTCGAGGTGGAGACGCCGGTGCTCCAGCCGCTCTACGGCGGCGCGGCGGCCCGTCCGTTCGTCACCCACCACAACGCGCTCGACATGCCGCTCTATCTGCGCATCGCCGACGAGCTCTATCTCAAGCGGCTGCTCGTCGGCGGCCTCGAGCGGGTCTACGAGATCGGGCACGACTTCCGGAACGAGGGAATGGACCGGACGCACAATCCCGAGTTCACCATGCTGGAGCTGCTACCAGGCCTACGCCGACTACAGCGACATGATGGAGCTGACCGAGTCGCTGGTCGGCGGCGTGCTGGACGAGACGCTCGGAACGCCGGGTCATCGAGCGCGACGGCACCACGCTCGACTTCAGCCCGCCGTTTGCGCGGCTCCGGTTCGTCGAGGCGGTCGAGGCGAGGTGCGGGCTCGACCTGCGCACCGCATCCGAAGGCGCGATGCGCGCCGTGCTTCGGTCGCGCGGAGCCGAAGCGGACGCAGTCGAGGCGCTCAGCGGCGGCCGGCTGCTGGACGAGGTGTTCAAGACCGTCCTCGAGCCGACGCTGATGCAGCCGACCTTCGTGATCGACTATCCGCACGCCGCTCTCGCCGCTGGCCAAGGTGCACCGCAGCGACCCGGCTCTCACCGAACGATTCGAGCTGTTCGTCGGCGGCCGCGAGCTGGCCAACGCCTTCAGCGAGCTCAACGACCCCGACGATCAGCGCCGTCGCTTCGAGGACCAGGGCCGACAGCGCGCGGCGGCGACGAAGAAGCCCAGCCCTACGACGCGGACTACATCCGCGCCCTGGAATACGGAATGCCGCCGGCCGGCGGCATGGGCCTCGGGATCGACCGTCTGGTCATGCTGCTGACCGATCAGCCGTCGATCCGGGACGTGATCCTCTTTCCGGCCATGCGGCCCGAGGCGTGATGGCCACGCCGGAGTCCGAGCGCGCGGACAGCGGGCGGGATCCTGTGCTGCGCTGGCCCAGTCGGCTCGAGCGGCGGATCGCGCTGCGGTACCTGAAGAGCCGGCGAGGCGTCGCGCGTCGCCTCTCTGAACACCGTGATCTCGACCGGCGGCGTCGCCGTCGGCGTCATGGCGCTCATCGTGGTGCTCGGCGTGATGAACGGGCTGCGCGACGACCTGCGCGAGCGCATCCTGGTCGCGAATCCCCACCTCCGGATCCTGACCTTCGGCGCCGGGCTTCGGCTGGACGATTGGCAGCCGGTCCTGGACCGGGTGCGGAAAGCCCCGGGAGTCGTCGCCGCGGCGCCGGAGGTGATCAGCCAGTCCGGCATCACGGCCGGCGCAGACTATGGCGAGGGCGTGCAACCTGCTGGGTTTCGAGCCGGACACCGGGACCAAGTCGGTCACGTCGCTCCCGCATCGATCAAGCAGGGCGATCTCTCCTTCCGCACCACCAAGCCGGATGTCGACGGCGGGATTCTCCTCGGCGCCGGCTCGCGTCCCGCCTGTCGGTGTACCCCGGCGACATCGTGACCCTGGTCCCGGCACCCAGGCGACAGATGAATGCGGCCCTCGGTGTCGCGGTGCCGCGATTCTGGCGGTTCGAGGTGACCGGGCTCTTCGACACCGGGATGTTTCAGTACGACAACCAATTCGTCGTTGTGAAGCGGCAGGTCGCGCAGCAGTTCACCGGCCTCGGCGACGCCGTGTCGGGGATCGCGGTGCGGGTGGACGACCCGTGGACCACGCGCCGGAGATCGGCGAGGCCGATCGAGAAGCAGCTCGGCTATCCCTATCGCGCGCTCGACTGGCAGACGCAGAACGTTAGCCTCTTCAGCGCGCTCAAGCTCGAGAAGCTCGGCGATGGGCCTCATCATCTTCTTCATCATGGTCGTGGCCGCGTTCAACATCGTCGGGACGCTCACCATGGTCGTGGCCGACAAGACCCGCGAAATCGGCATCCTCAGGGCGATGGGGCTCGCTCCCGGCAGCGTCGGCACGGATCTTCCTCGCTCAGGGCGCGGTGATCGGCGTCGTCGGGGTACGCGATCGGGCTGGTGAGCGGCCTGATCGTGGCCTACGTCGTGGACCAGTCTGGCTGGATCCGGATCAACCCGGCGGTCTACTTCATCGATCACCTCCCGGTCCACGTCGAAGCGCTCGACGTACTCGGTCGTGGTGGTCGCCAGCCTGGCGATCGCGGTCCTGGCCACGCTCTACCCGTCGCGGTCGGCAGCGGCGCTCACGCCGGTCGAGGCGATCCGGCACGAATGAGCGCGGTTCTGGAGGCGCCGGGCTCCGGAAGGTCTACCGCGGCGGAGACGGCCGGCCGATCGAGGTGCTGTCCGGTGTCGATCTCGACGTCGCGCCGAGGCGAGTTCGTCGCCATCATGGGCGCGAGCGGGTCGGGGAAGAGCACCCTGCTGCATCTGCTCGGGGCGCTCGACGCGCCGACGGGCGGCACGGTTCGCCTCGATGGCCGTGCCTACAGCCGAGCGAGCGCCGCTCAGCTGGCCGCCATCCGCAACCGCGAGATCGGGTTCGTGTTCCAGTTCCATCACCTGCTCCGGGAGTTCACCGCGCTCGAAAACGTCATGATGCCGCTGCTCATCGCCGGAGAGGACGAGGCCGGGCCAGATCCGGGCGGAGGAGCTGCTCGCGACCGTGGGGCTGGCGGGGCGGATGGCCCATCGGCCGTCGGCAGCTGTCCGGGCGGCGAGCAGCAGCGCGTCGCGGTGGCCCGGGCGCTGGCCAACGATCCCGCTCCTCGTGCTGGCCGACGAGCCGTCGGGCAATCTCGATCACGCCAACAGCGAGCGGCTGCACGAGCTCTTCGGGAGCTTGAGCCGGGAGTTCGAGACCGCGCTGGTCGTGGTGACGCACAACCGGCACCTGGCAGGACGGGCCGACCGGGTGCTGACCCTCGAAGACGGCCGGCTGGTGCCGCTTCCGGGGGTGGAGTCGATGCCGTGATGCCTGCGACCAGTGCCACGAGCGCGAGGCGGTCGTCCACCTGACCCAGATCGTCAACGAACAGGTGACCACACTCCACCTGTGCGAGCGGTGCGCGGCGGAGAAGGGCGTCGAGAGCCCGGGAGGCGTCGCCAAGACGCCGCTGGGCAGCTTTCTCGCCGCGATGGGCAAGGGACTGCCGGAGCGACACCGACTGCCGCGCAGCGATGGAACGCTGCGGTCGATGCGGCGCGACGCTGCAGGACTTCCGGGAGACCGGCCGGCTGGGCTGTCCCGACTGCTAGCGAACCTTCGAGATCCCGCTTCGCGAGCTGCTGCGCCGGCTGCACGGCTCGACCCACCATCTCGGCGAGCGGTACGTCCCGCGGAGACCGTCACCCCGTCCGACCTCGGGCGCGGATCGGGCGGCGGAGCTGCGGGAGCAGCTGCGGCTGGCGGTGGAGACGGAGAATTTCGAGCTGGCCGCCGAGCTGCGCGACCGGCTGCGAGTGCTGGAATGATCGACCTCAGTCTCCTGCCCGACGGCGGCATCGGCTGGCTCGACGCCAGCGGTCCCGCCAGTCACCTGGTGCTCTCGACCCGGATCCGGCTGGCCCGGAACCTGTCCGACCATCGTGTTCGCACCGGACGCAACTCGGAAACGGAGCGAGAGGCGATCCTCGGCCGTGGTCGAGGCGGCGGCCCAGGACACCGTCTCTGCTGCGGCACGCGGCCCGGTTCCGGCTCGACCGGCTGGATCGTGCTGGATCGCCAGCTGCTGCACGAGCGGCACCTGGTCAGCAAGGAACTGGCGGGGCTGGACGCGGACGGACGGGTCCGGCTCCGGCGCGACCCTGCTGGTCCAGGACCGGCTCGGGGTCATGCTCAACGAGGAGGATCACCTCCGGCTCCAGGGGCTCCGTTCGGGGTTCGCGCTGGAGGCGGCCTACGCCGAGGCCGACCGGCTGGACGCCGAACTGGGACAACGACTTGCCTTCGCATTTCATCCTGAGTTCGGTTACCTTACGTCCTGTCCGACCAACGTCGGAACCGGGCTCGCGGGCGTCGGTGCTGATCCACCTGCCGGGGCTGGTCCTGACCAAGGAAATCTCGAAGGTCCTGCAGGGGCTGGCGCAGGTCGGCCTGACGTTTCGCGGCCTGTACGGCGAGGGCAGCGAGGTCGTCGGCAACTTCTTCCAGCTGTCCAACCAGACGACGCTCGGCAAGTCGGAGCAGGAGCTGCTCGATCACCTCGGCAAGATGGTCCGGCAGGTGATCGAGTACGAGGAGCAGGCGCGCCAGGTCCTGCTGCGCGACGCGCCGGCGATCATCGAGGACAAGGTCTGGCGGGCCTACGGGCTGCTGCGGTATGCCCGGATCGCTCTCCTTCGAAGAGACGATGAACCTGCTGAGCGGCGTGCGGCTGGGCGTGGGCTGGAGCTGATCTCCGACGTCGCGCATGTACACGCTGAACAAGCTGCTGGTCTTCACCCAGCCGGCGCACCTCGCCGCTGCGGAGGGAGTCGCGCCGGACGAGGCCGACCTGCCGATTCGGCGGGCACGGTACGTGCGCAAAGTGCTGGAAGCCGAGGTCGGACGTCGCGGATAAGCCGCGACGGCGAGCCTCGGAGCTACGCAGGGTACCGCAATGAACGGCTACAACTTCACCGACCGCGTGCGCAAAGTCCTGCAGATGGCCCGCGAGGAAGCGGCCCGTCTGCACCACGAGTACGTGGGCACCGAGCACATCCTCCTCGGCCTGATCCGCGAGGGCGAAGGCGTCGCCGCCGCGGTGCTCACCAACCTCAACGTCGACCTCGAAGAGATTCAGCAGAAGATCGAGGAGACGGTCAAGAAGGGGAAAGCGGCTGCCGCGGCCGGCCCCGACCTGCCGTACACCTCGCGCGCCAAGAAGGTGCTCGAGCTCGCCATGACCGAGGCGCGCGAGCTCAATCACTCGCTACGTCGGCACCGAGCACCTGCTGCTCGGCCTGCTGCGCGAGGAGAAGGGCATCGCCGCGCAGGTGCTGACCGACGCCGGCGTCAACCTGGAGCAGTCCCGCGCCGAGACGCTGCGGCTGCTCGGCAGCGACATGCCGCAGGCGCCAGCAGCCGCGGCAGCTCCGCCGGCAGCCCGCCGCGGCGCCCAAGTCCGAGAAGAAGTCCAAGACGCCGGCGCTCGATCACTTCTGCCGCGACCTCACCCAGCTCGCCGCCGAGGGCCAGCTCGACCCGACGATCGGCCGCGCCAAGGAAATCGAGCGCGTCATGGAGATCCTGGCGCGCCGCAAGAAGAACAACCCGGTGCTGATCGGCGAGCCCGGCGTCGGCAAGACCGCGATCGTCGAGGGCCTGGCGCTGCTGATCGCCAACGGGCTGTGCCCCGACGTGCTGCGCGATCATCGGGTGCTGTCGCTCGACATGGCGGCCGTCATCGCCGGCACCAAGTACCGCGGCCAGTTCGAGGAGCGGCTCAAGGCGGTCATGAACGAGATCGCCCAGAACAAGAACATCATCCTGTTCATCGACGAGCTGCACACGCTGGTCGGCGCCGGCGCCGCCGAAGGCGCCATCGACGCCTCCAACATGCTCAAGCCCGCGCTCGCGCGCGGCGAGCTGCAGTGCGTCGGCGCGTCGACGCTCAACGAGTACCGCAAGTACATCGAGAAGGACGGCGCGCTCGAGCGGCGCTTCCAGACGGTCATCGTCGAGCCGCCGTCGCGTCGACGAGACGATCGAGATCCTCAAGGGCCTGCGCAAGAAGTACGAGGAGCACCACCGGGTCGCGATCCCCGATGCGACGCTCGAGCGCCGCGGCGGAGCTCTCCGAGCGCTACATCACCGACCGGTTCCTGCCGGACAAGGCCATCGACGTGATCGACGAGGCCGGCGCCCGCGCGCGGCTGGCCTCGCAGGTGCCGCCGGCCGAAGTCGCCGAGCTCAAGGCCGAGCTCGAGAAGGTCAACCTCGAGAAGGAAGACGCCGTCCGCGATCAGAACTTCGAGCGGGCGGCCGCCCTGCGCGACCAGGAGCGCGACCTCCAGAACCAGATCCGGCTGAAGCAGGAGGAGTGGGAGCGGGAGCGCCAGACCCGCCGGCCGGTGATCGACGAGGAGGCCATCGCCTTCATCGTGTCCCGCTGGACCGGCATTCCGGTCACGCGGCTGCAGGAGGCGGAGACGGCGCGGCTGCTCCGGATGGAAGACGAGATGCACAGCTCGGTGGTCGGCCAGGACGAGGCGATCAAGGCGGTGTCGCGGGCGATTCGCCGGTCGCGCGCCGGGCTCAAGGATCCCGAACCGACCGATCGGCTCGTTCATCTTCTCGCGGCCCGACCGGCGTCGGCAAGACCGAGCTGGCGCGGGCGCTGGCCAAGTTCCTGTTCGCCGACGCCCAGCGCGCTGATCCGGGTCGACATGTCGGAGTACATGGAGAAGTTCTCGGTGTCCCGGCTGATCGGCGCGCCTCCGGGCTACGTGGGCTACGAAGACTCGCGGCACGCTCACCAAGGCGGTGCGCCGGAAGCCGTACTCGGTGGTCCTGCTCGACGAGATCGAGAAGGCGCATCCGGACGTGTTCAACATCCTGCTCCAGGTGCTCGACGAGGGCCACCTGACCGACAACTACGGCCGGGTGATCGACTTCAAGAACACCGTCGTGATCATGACGTCGAACGTCGGCGCCCGCGACATCATGCAGGGCAAGACGCTCGGCTTCCACGGCACCGACGTCAAGGGCAGTCGTTCGACAAGATGCAGGAGAAGGTGAAGGACGAGATCGAGAAGGTCTTCAATCCCGAGTTCCTGAACCGGCTCGACGACGTCATCGTGTTCCACCCGCTCGACCAAGGAGCACATCGCGCAGATCGTCGACGATCCTGCTGCGCGAAGTGCAGCGCCGCCTCGGCGACGAGGTCACGCTCACGCCGGCCGCCATCGACTTCCTGGTCGAGCACGGGCTACGACCAGAACTACGGGGCGCGGCCGCTCAAGCGGGCGATCCAGAAGTACATCGAGGATCCGCTGAGCGAGAAGATCCTCATGGGCGAGTTCGGCCGGGGCGACGAGATCGAAGTCGATGTGGCGCCCGACGGCGACCGGCTCGCCTTCCGCGCCCTGACCGGCTACCCAGGCCTGACCCGCCGCAGCGCCGGCGCCACCCGGGCCGGCGCGCCCGCCTTCCGACCCTGTGCGGATGCAGCGACTTCCATCGCTCGTCGCCGCTCGCTGTCCCTCCTGGTCGGCGGCTCCGCGCGCGCCTGCCGCGCCCAGGAGCCAGCCGTCGCCGCCGCCGTCGACAGCATCGCCGTCGAGGGGAACGTCGCCTCACCGCCGCCCAGATCATCGGCACCTCGGGCCTCGTCGTCCACCAGCCGATCAACTACCGCGACATCCAGCGCGCCATCACCGCCCTCTTCAAGACCGGGCAGTTCGACGACGTCGGTCGCTCGAGCAGCGCGACGCTCGGCGGCCAGCTGGTCCTCGCTCATCCAGGTCAAGGAGCGGCCGGTCCTGCCGAAGTGGGCGGTGCGCGGGGTCGAGCAGCTGTCCGAGCGGCGCGGTCAAGGAGCGGGTCAAGCTGTCCGAAGGCCGGCCGATCGACCGGGCCGCGGTCGAGCAGGTCGCGGGCCGGCATCGATTCGCTCTACACGCGAGCCAGGGCTACTACGCCGCGCAGGTGAAGGCCATCGAGATGCCCCAGCGACTCGGGCAGCGTGCGGCGTCGTCTTCGACGTCGAGGAAGGCGAACCGGGTCGCGATCAGCCAGGTGGTCGATCGACGGCAACAAGCGGTTCGCCGACAAGGCGCTCGTCAAGCACATGGCCACCCAGCCCGAGGGCTTCTGGTGGTTCCAGAAGGGCGAGTACGACGACGACAAGGTGCGAGCAGGACATGCGCGAGCGCCTGCCCGCCTGGTACGGCGACCAGGGCTTCGTCGACTTCCAGGTGACGCAGCGACTCCCTGATGCGCCGACTCGCTCGAGCGGCAAGGCCATGCTGCACCTGACCGTGGACGAGGGCCAGCCGTACTAGGTCGGCACGTTCGAGATCGATGGGCAACCGGCGGTTCTCCACCGAGGAGCTGCAGGCGCTCTACCCCTTCGGCCGCGTGGGCGCCGACGGCATGCCAGCGGGCGGCCGCGTTCAACAGCAGTCGGAGTGGGAGGCGGCGACCGAGAAGGTCGCAGAACCTCTACGCCAACAACGGCTACATCTACGCCCAGGTCGACGCCGGAGGAGATCCGGCGCACCGACGCCGGACGGCAGCACCGTGATCGACCTGCGCTGGAACATCCGCGAAGGGTCAGCCGGCCACGATCAACAAGATCGAGATCGTCGGCAACGACGTGACCCACGAGCGGGTGATCCGCGAGGCGATCGTGCTGCTGCCCGGGCGAGCTGTTCAGCCGCGACCGGCTGATCCGCTCGCTATCAGAACATCTCCAACCTCGGCTTCTTCCAGCAGCCGATGCCGTCGCCCGACGTCAAGCCGGCCGGCCAACGGCGTCGATGTCGACATCACCTTCCGGGTCGAGGAGAAGCCGCACCGGCAACATCAACTTCGGCGCGTCGCTGGGGCAGGGCACCGGGGTCGGCGGTTTCCTCGGGCTCGAGGAGCCGAACCTCTTCGGCCGGGGCAAGCGGGGCAAGCTGCAGTGGCAGTTCGGCCAGAACATCAACGACTTCACCTCTCAGCTACACCGATCCCGCCATTCGGGAGAGCCGGATCTCGGGGACCGTCTCGCTGTTCGACTCGCGCGCCGCGGTACACCGTCGGCGACCTCGGGCCGAGCGGCAGCAGGCCGGCGGTCAGCTCCAGATCGGGCTTCCCGTTCCTCGGCTCGCGCTACACCCGGCTCTTCGCCTCGTACTCGGTCTGCAGCGGATCCGATACAGCGGCGGCTCCGCCGATCTGCGGGCCCGCTTCAACTGCAGCGACTGCAGCCGCTCGACGCTCGGCGTCAGCGTTGCTGCGCGACACCCGGTTCGGCCTGCCGTTCGCCACCGGCGGCTCGTACGCCAACGTGAGCGGCGAGCTCAACGGCGGCTTCCTCGGCGGCACCGGCAACTACCAGAAGCTCGATCTCGAAGGCCGCTGGTACGCGCCGCTCGGATCGCTGGGCGGCAGGCGCCGCAGCTCGGGCGGCGGGCGTCCAGTTCGTGCTCGGCCTGACCGCCAAGGCGGGGTTCATCTTCGGCGATGCCGGGCCGTTCTTCACCGAGCTCTACTCGCTGGGCGGCGTCCAGTACGGCATTCCGCTCCGCGGCTACGACGAGTTCTCGATCACGCCCGAACGGGTTCGACCCGAACGCCAGCAGCAACTCGGCCAGCGCCGACGCCTTCGGCAAGTCGTACGCGGCGTTCACCGTCGAGGCCGGCGCCCGGATCAGCCAGTCGCTCTACGTCGACGCGTTCTTCGACGCGGGCAACGTGTACCGCACCGCGCGTGCAGTACGACCCCACCCGGCTCTTCCGCGGCGCCGGCTTCGGGGTCGCGGTGGTCTCGCCGCTGGGCCCGATCGGCATCGACCTGGGCTACGGGTTCGACAGGGTGGACGGACAGGGGCAGCCCGGCCCCGGGTGGCAAGCTGCACTTCAAGCTCGGCAACTTCTTCTAGTGGCACGCACCTTTCATCGGGAGCAGAGCATGAAGCTGTTGTCCGTCGTCGGCAAGCTGGGCCGGTGCCCTCGCGCTCATCGTCGTCGCCACCCCCGTGGCGGCCCAGCAGGGCGGCGGAGCCGGCAAGATCGCCTACGTCAACACGCAGGCGATCCTCAAGCAGACCCCGGGCTATGCCCAGGCCGAGTCGACCTTCACCAAGGAGCTCGAGACCTACCGGGGCGAGGTGCAGAAGCTGCAGGCGAGTCTCGACTCAGCCGCCTCGGACTTCGAGCAGCAGTCGGTGATGCTGAGCCCGACGCAGCGCCAGGCCAAGCGGAAGGACCTCGAGGCCCAGCAGAAGAAGCTCGAGGAGCGGACGCAGGAGCTGCAGCAGCGTGCCGCGGGACGGGAGCGGGAGCTGCTCGATCCGATCCAGACCAAGGTGAACAGCGTGATCGAGGGCGATCCGCGCGGCCGGCAACTACGCGATGATCTTCGACGTCAGCGCGCCGAACAGCGGGATCGTCACCGCCGACAAGTCGCTCGACCTGACCCAGAAGGTCATTGACCCAGCTCAAGTCGGGCACCTGAGCCGGTGGCCTCTGGCGGGCTTGACTGCGCAGGCGGTCGCCGAGCTGGTCGGCGGCCGCCTGCTTGGCGATGGTGAGGTCGTGCTGCGCGCGATCGGCCCGCTCGACCGGGCCGGTCCGGAGGCGCTGCTCCCTGGTCGTCTCCCCCCGTTACGCAGAGCAGCTCAAGGCTTCTCGGGCGGGCGCGGTGCTGGTCCCCGACGCCCTGGCGGGGACAGCGGGCGGTCCGACCACTCGGATCGTCGTGCGCGACCCCTATGCGGCACTCGTACGGGCGATGGGAGCGCTTTTCCCATCATCGCTCGCAGCGCCGGGCATCGACTCGACGGCACGCCTCGGGGACGGGTGCGTGCTCGGCCTCGACGTCTCCGTCGGGCCCTTCTGTGTCTTCGGTCGCGGGGTTCGACTCGGAGACCGATGTCGGGTGGCGGAGGGGCGTGTCCCTCGGCGACGGCGTGACGGTTGGCGAGGACACCGTGATCGGGCCACGAGTCGTATGTTATCGGGACAGCCGAATCGGTCGTCGGGTCGTGCTCAAGGCCGGCGCCGTGATCGGTGGAGACGGATTCGGCTATCTCTCGGACTCCGGGGGACACCACCGCATCCCACATGTGGGCATCTGCGTCATCGAGGACGACGTGGAGATCGGATCGAACTCCACCGTGGATCGCGGCAGCGTCGACGACACGGTCGATCGGGGCGAGGCACCAAGCTCGACAACCTGGTCCACGTGGGGCACAACGTGCGGATCGGCGAGCGATGTCTCCTGATGGCCGGCGTCGGCGTCGCTGGAAGCACGAAGTTCGGAAATGACGTCATTCTCGCCGGACACGTCGGCGTCACCGATCACCTCACGATCGGCGACGGGGCTCGCATCGCTGCCAAGAGTGCCGTCTTCGGCGACATCCCCGGCGGTGCCTCATTCAGCGGCCATCCCGCGCGCCCTCACCGCCAGTTCCTCCGCGCCCAGGCTGCCCTGTACCGGCTCGCACCGATCATCGACGACGTCGAGCGGCTGGTCTCGTCTCGAGGCAAAGATGAGTAGGCGGACACTCGCGCGACGCGCCGAGGTCCACGGAACCGGACTGCACACCGGACTCACCGTGACCGCTCGCTGCCTCCCCGCCGAGCCGGAACCGGTATTCTATTTCGTCGCGTGGACCTTCCGGGGGCGCCCACGATTCTGGCCCGATTGAGCGAGGTCCAGTCCACCGAGCGCCGGACCGTGCTCGGCAGCGGAGAGGTGGCGGTGCACACGGTCGAGCACCTGCTGGCGGCCGCGGCGGCACTCGAGCTGGACGATCTCATCATCGAGCTCGACGGCCCGGAACCCCCGATCGGCGACGGCTCGTTCTGCTCCTTACCTCGAAGCGCTCGAGGCGGCCGGTGTCGTCGAGCGGCCGGGGAATCCCGTGGTCTATCGGGTGCTCGCGCCATTCCAGCTCTCGGAGGCCGACTCGACCTACGTCGTGGCGCCGGCCAAGGCACTTCGACTCACCACCACCATCGAGTGGCGGCATCCGCTGATCGGCCGTCAGATCGGGGAGCTACGACATCACACCGGAGGCCTTCGGCCGCGAGCTCGCCGGGGCACGCACCTTCGGCTTCTTGCACGAGGTGGAGGCTCTGCGCGCCCGGGGCCTGGCCCTCGGGCGCCGCGCTCGACTCCACCCTCGTGCTGTCCGACGACGGCCTCGTGGGCGGGGAACTGCGCTGGGCGGATGAGTTCGTCCGACACAAGGCGGCCGACATCCTGGGTGACCTGGCGCTGGTCGGCGGCCGGGTACAAGGCGCACGTGATCGCGACCAAACCGAGCCACCAGGGCAATATTGCGCTGGCCCGATGGCTCACTCGCACCGGACAGCGCGACGGAGGCGTGGCGATGGACATCGGCCGGATCCTGGACGTGATCCCGCACCGGTACCCGTTCCTGCTGGTCGACCGGATCCTCGAGGTCGAGGGGACGAAGCGGATCGTCGGGATCAAGAACGTCACCATCAACGAGCCGTTCTTCCAGGGCCACTTTCCCGGGCCATCCCGATCATGCCCGGCGTGCTGATCATCGAGGCCATGGCCCAGGTCGGGGGTATGCTGCTGCTCGGCACGATCGAGGATCCCGACCAGAAGGTGGTGTACTTCATGTCGCTCGATAACGTGAAGTTCCGCCGGCCGGTGCTGCCGGGTGACCAGCTGCGCTGCGAGCTCGAGATGATCCAGAATCGCGGACGTACGTGCCGGATGAAGGGCGTCGCCTAGTGGACGGCAACGTGGTCGCGGAAGCGGAAATGATGGCGAGGGTGGTCGACCGGTGACGGTTCACGTTCACCCGACGGCGATCATCGATCCCTCCGCCAGCCTGGGCGAGGGCGTCGAGATCGGTCCGTGGGTGATCGTGGGCGAACAGGTGACGATCGGCGATCGCTGTCGTATCGGGCCGCGGGCGCATCTGCAGCGCAATGTCCGCCTCGGCGGAGGATGTGAGCGTCGGCGACGGCTCGATTCTCGGCGGCGATCCACAGGACCTCAAGTACCGCGGAGAGGAGACCTGGGTCGAAGTCGGGCCGGGGACGATCATCCGGGAGTACACCACCATCAACCGCGGAACCTCTCACAGTTACAGGACGACCGGTTGGCGCCCGTTGCTTCATCATGAGCTACGTCCATCTCGCGCACGACTGTCATGTGGGCGACGAGGTCGTGATCGCGAACGCGACGCAGTTCGCCGGCCACGTGACGGTGCACGATCGGGCGGTCCTGAGCGGTCTCAACGCGGTTCACCAGTTCGTGACCATCGGGACCTATGCGTTCGTCGGTGGCGGCTCGCGGGTGAACCAGGACATCCCGCCGTACGTCAAGGCGGTCGGGAACCCGATGGAGCTGTACGGCCTCAATTCGATCGGACTGCAGCGGGCGGGAATTCCCGGAGACACCGTCGCGGCGCTCAAGCGCGCGTACCGACTCTTCTTCAACTCGGAGCTCAATCTCTCCCAGGCTCTCGAGCGGGCGCGCGCAGATTTGCCGCCGTTTCCCGAGGTCGAGCACTTCCTCGAGTTCGTGGCCTCGTCCGAGCGTGGTGTGCCGGCGTGACGGCCAGACTTCCGGTCGGGGTGATCGGCGTGGGTGCTCTCGGGCGACATCACGCCCGCCACCTGGCGGGGCTCGACGGGGCACGCCTGATCGGCATCTGCGACACCGATCCTGTGCGAGCCGCGGCGGTGGCCTCGGAATTCGACACGCGGACCTTCGCCGACCTCGACGACATGCTGAGCGAGGTCGAGGCCGTGACCATCGCGGTCCCCACACCGGTCCACGCGGAAGTGGGGCTCAGAGCGCTCGAGCGGGGCGTACCGGTCCTGATGGAAAAGCCGCTGACCGACACGCTCGCGGCCGCCGACACGCTCATCGCCCGCGCGCGCGAGCGCGGCGTCCAGCTCCAGGTCGGGCACATCGAACGCTATCAATCGAGCGGTGCGTGCCGCGGAGCCGTACCTGGACGGGCCGCGCTACATCGAGAGTCAGCGACTGGCGCCGTTTCAGCCACGGGGCACCGACGTGGCGGTCGTTCTCGATCTGATGATCCACGATCTCGACCTGGTGCTTCACCTCACCGGCGGCGCCGAGGCGATTGAGGTGCGCGCATCGGGCCTGTCACTCCTCTCGTCTCATCTCGACCTCGCCAATGCCAGGGTCGAGTTCGCCAATGGCGCCGTGGCGCTGGCGACGGCATCCCGAGTCTCGCGAGAGCGGATCCGGCGGCTGCGTCTCTTCCAGCCCAATGGATACTTCTCGCTCGATCTCGCCAGCGGCGGCGGCGAATTCATGCGAGTCCGACCGGGGTGGCAGCCGGGCACCGGCGAGGCGCTCTCGGATGTAGTGGAGCGCATCGTGCTCGAGGCGCCCGAAGCCGACGCACTCGGTCTCGAGCTGCAGAGCTTCGTGCACGCGGTCCGAGGCGGGCGAGATGTGGTCGTTCGGGGCGAGGAGGGCCGGGCCGCGCTGGCGCTCGCCCTTCGGGTGGCCGACGCGGTCCGGACGTCGCCCCTCGCCGCCACCCCGGTCGGATGATCGCGCGTCCCTCTCCTCGCATCTTCGTTTCCGCCGGTGAGCCTTCTGGGGATCTTCACGGCGCGGGGGTCATCCGCGCGCTTCGGGTGCGCCATCCCGACGCGGTGATCGAGGCGCTCGGCGGACCCCGAATGGCCGAGGCTGGTGCGATCATTCGATATCCGATCGAAGGACTGTCCGCATTCGGCCTGGTGGAAGTGGTCACCAAACTGGGCGCGCATCTGCGGCTGCTGCACTCGCTCCGAGACGATTTCCGCGCCGGCCGCTATGACCTCGTGATTCTGATCGATTACCCGGGGTTTCATCTTCGCGTGGCCGAGGCGGCCCGCGAGGCGGGGACGAAAGTGCTCTACTACATTGCCCCGCAGCTCTGGGCCTGGCATCCCGGTCGAGCCCGGCGGTTCGCAGCGGCAGTCGATCGTCTCGCAGTCGTGCTGCCATTCGAGCAACGCTTCTTCGGCGATCTCGGCCTCAGGAGCGAATACGTCGGCCACCCGCTGCGTGGACCGTGTGTCCTGGCCCAGCCGGGCGGCGGCCCGCTCGCGACTGGGGATCGCGACGGACACCACAGTGCTCGGCATCTTTCCCGGGAGCCGGAGTCAGGAAGTGGGCCGACTGTGGGAGCCCTTCCGCGACGCGGCGCATACTCTGCTCGCCGAGGGGCGGTGTCAGCGGATCTTCGTGGCCGGAACCGCGGAGGGAGTGTATCCCGATCCTGGGCCGATCGAGATCGTCCGCAACGATCCCGTTTCGCTGTTCGCTGCCGCCGACGCGGCCTTGGCCAAGTCGGGCACGACCACTCTCGAGGCCGCTCTGGCGGATACACCGATGGTCGTCGCCTACAAGGTGCACCCATTCACCTGGTTCATGTTCCAGTGGCTGCGCACCGTTCGCTGGGTCAGCCTCGTCAACCTGGTCGCCGAGCGCGAGGTCGTTCCGGAGATCTTGCAGGATCGCGCGAATGCCGACGCACTGGCGGCCGCGCTCCGTCCGCTACTCGATCCGAGAGATCCACGCACCATTGCCCAACGTGAAGGACTCGCGCTGGTTCGGCAGCGGCTGGGGGCGCCCGGGGCAACGACGCGCGTCGTGGCGCTCGCGGATGAGCTACTCGGCGCGTGCGGCTGAGGGTTTCGCCTGGCACCGTCCGCGCGCTCGCGGGCCCGGCCCTCAAGGTGCTCGCATCGTCGTGGCGAATTCGGACCGTGCACGAAGAACGATGGAGGCCGCTCTACGAGGCTCGCAAACCTCATGTGTTTCTGCTCTGGCACGAAGTGTTGCTGCCGCTGCTCTGGCAGCACCGCCATCAGGGGATCGTGATCGTGGTGAGCGAGGCGCGTGAAGGACAGTACCTCGCCGAATTTGCGCAGTCGCTGGGCTACGGGGCGGTGCGTGGGTCGAGCAGGCGAGGTGCCGCTCGTGCGCTGCTCGGTGCCGTGCGAGAGCTTCAGGCCGGCCATGCCGTCGCGTTCACCCCGGATGGACCGCACTGGCCCGCGCCGCGAGTTCAAGCCCGGAGTCGTGGCCGCGGCGCAGCGAGGTGGAGGAACCGTCGTCCCGCTGCACGCCGAGGCCGAGTCGGGCGTGGCGACTAAGTTCGTGGGACCGATTTCTGATCCCCAAGCCCGTTCGGCCGGGTGCGAGATCGGTTACGGGAGGCCGTTCGACGTGGCACCGGGGGATGAGGGTCTCGAACGTGGTCTCGCCGATGCCGTGGAACGACTCGGCGAAATCGCTGGGATTGCCGAATGACACGACGGGGTGACAGTCACCGGGTGATGCGATGGCTGTGGACCAGCCGGCGTCCCGACGCCCGCCTCGCGCGCCTCGCCCTCCTGCCGGTCTCGGGGCTCTGGCGCGGCGCCGTCGCGGCCCGGGGACTCGCCTACCGGCGTGGATGGCTGCCGGTGCACGATCTGCCCTTGCCGGCGGTGGCGGTAGGCAACCTGACCGTCGGCGGATCCGGCAAGACACCGATCGCCATCTGGATCGCGCGATACTACGTCGGCCGCGGTCTCCGCCCGGGGATCCTGCTGCGCGGCTACGGCGGAGACGAGACGCTCGTGCATCGACACGATGTTCCCGAGGCCGTAGTCGTGGCGAACCCGGATCGCGCCGTGGGTGCGGCGCGAGGCGATGGCGGCGGGGCCGAAGTCCTGGTGCTGGACGATGCCTATCAGCGGCTCGACGTCCGTCGCGACCTCAACATTGCCGTGGTGAGCGCGGAGACCACCCGGGCGGTGCGCTGGCCGCTTCCGGCCGGACCGTGGCGGGAAGGCTGGAGCGCGCTCGAGCGGGCCGATGCGCTCATCGTGACCCGCAAGCGAGCGACAGCCGACGCGGCCGCGAAGCTCGCCGCCGAGCTGGCGACCCGCACCGCGTCGACCGGTGGCGGTTGCGCACCTGGGACTTCGTCACCTCGAAGGACTCGCGTCGGGCACCAAGCGACCCGCCGAGTCGCTGGCCGGCAAGCGCGTGGTGGCCGCGTCGGCGCATCGCCGATCCCGATGCCTTCGTGGCCCAGACCAAGGCGACCGGAGCGGCGGTCCAGGTGGCGACCTGGAAGGATCATCACGACTATCGCGACGAGGACGTCGCCTGGCTGGCCCACGCGGCGCGGCGGGCCGACCTCGTGGTGATCACCGCAGAAGGACGCGGTCAAGCTGCGCGACCGCTGGCCGGCCGTCGGCTCCGGAGCCGCTGGTGGCGGTGCTGGACCTCGTGTGGGAGGACGGCGGCGACAGAATCGCCGCCGCGCTGGACGCCGTCGTGACCCCCGTGGAAGGTCTGTAACTCACCGTGGAGAACCCCGAATCCTCTATGAGCACTGCTGACCCGTCCGCGCCCCAGCCCTGATCCGTCCCGACAAGGACCGTTTCCTCGAACGAGGAGAATCCGTTCGAGGCGATGATGTCGCGCTTCGACGATGCCGCCCAGCGCCTCAACCTCGAGCCGGGGCTCTACAAGGTGCTGCGGCACGCCGGAGAAGCAGATCATCGTCTCGGTCCCGGTCATGCGCGACAACGGCGAGATCGAGGTCTTCACCGGCTACCGCGTGCTCTACAACACCTCGCGCGGGCCGGCCAAGGGCGGCATCCGCTTCGACTGCAGGTCACGCTCGACGAGGTGAAGGCGCTCGCCGCCTGGATGACCTGGAAGTGCGCGGTCGTGAACCTCCCGTTCGGCGGCGCCAAGGGCGGCGTCATCTGCGATCCCGCCACCATGTCCAATGCGCGAGCTCGAGCGCCTCACCCGCCGCTACACCTCCGCCATCATCGACACCCTCGGCCCCGACTCCGACGTGCCGGCGCCCGACGTCAACACCAACGAGCGCGTGATGGCGTGGATCATGGACACCTACTCCATGCACAAGCGCCACACCGTGACCGCCGTGGTCACCGGCAAGCCGATCGAGATGGGCGGCTCGCTCGGCCGCCGCGAGGCGACCGGGCCGCGGCTGCATGATCGTCACCCGGCGAGGCGCTCAAGCGGCTCGAGATGCCGGTCGCAGGGGCCGCGGTCGCGGTGCAGGGCTTCGGCAACGTCGGCTCGATCGCCGCCGAGCTGATGGCAGAAGCGGGAATGACGATCGTCGCGGTCAGCGACAAGTCGGGCGGGCTCTACAACCCGAAGGGGCTCGATCTCGCCGACGTCTCCAGCAGCACGTGCGGCAAGCAACGCTCCTGGACGAGTATCCCAGGATGCCGACGCGCATCAGCAACGACGAGCTCCTGACACTGGACTGCGACGTGCTGGTCCCCGCCGCGCTCGAGAACGTGATCACCAGCGAGAACGCGCCCGACATCAAGGCCCGGATCATCTGCGAAGGCGCCAACGGTCCGACCACCGCCGAGGCCGACAAGATCCTCGACGAGAAGGGCATCTTCGTCATCCCCGACATCCTCGCCAATGCCGGCGGCGTGACGGTCAGCTACTTCGAGTGGGTGCAGGACCGCGGCGGCTACTTCTGGGACGAGGAGACCGTCAATCAGCGCCTCGAGAAGATCATGGTACAGTCGTTCGACGAGGTCGCCCAGATGGCGGCCCGACAAGGTGTGAATCATCCGGATCGGCGCCTACATGCTGGCGATCGAGCGCGTGGCGACCGTGCACCGGCTCCGCGGCATGTACGCGTAGGTGGAGATCACCCTCCTCGCGGTGGGCAAACTCCGGCCGAGCCTGCGCGAGGTAGCCGATGATTACACGCGACGCCTCGGTCGCTATGTGACACTGCGGGAGGTCGAAGTGAAGGAGGCGAGCCGGTCGCCGAGTCCTGGCGCCCAGCGGGCTGAGGAGGCTCGACGCCTCGCGCCCAGGGTGGCCCCAGGGGGCGTCCTGGTTGCCGTGACGCGATCGGGAACCGGTTGGACCAGCGAGGAGTTGGCGAAACAGGTGGCGCGGTGGCAACTGGGCGCACGCCCTGTGGCCCTCGCGATCGGAGGCTCACATGGATTGTGGGACGAGCTGATGGCCCGGGCGAGCATCCGATGGAGCCTGGGACCGCTGACCCTACCGCATGAACTGGCTCGCGTAGTGGTGCTGGAGCAGCTCTATCGAGCGTTCACGATCTTGAGCGGAGCGAAGTATCACAAAGGCCGATAGCCGATGGCCGATAGCCGATAGCCGAATGCCCGAGTGGTATGAAGAATGGTTTGGCGAGGAATATCTGCAGCTCTACCCCCACCGCGACGATGCCGACGCGGAAAGGGTGGTGGCGCTCATTCTCCGCTCCGTGCCCTTCACTCCCGGGTGGCGGGTCCTCGACGTGGCCTGTGGACCCGGTCGCCACGCCCGCGCGTTCCGCGCCGCCGGGGCGTGCTGCTTTGGGGTTGATCTCTCTGCCAGCCTGCTGCGCGTCGCGCGAGGGGTAACGGACGCGCCGCTCGTCCGGGCCGACATGCGCTGGTTGCCAATCCGGCCCGCCTCGATGGACCTCACCGTCAACCTCTTCACGAGCTTCGGGTATTTCGAGCACGACGAAGAACACGAAGCCACGCTTGCCGAGATGGCGTCGACCATCCGCCACGGCGGATGGTTCGTGATCGATCTCCTCAACCCCGCGTCCGTTCGCGGCGCGTTGGTGCCGCGAGAGACGGTCGGAGCGGGAAAGGTCACGGCTCAGGTCACCCGGAGTCTGTCACCCGACAACCGTTATGTATGCAAGACGATCGAGTGGTCGTCCGGTCGGCGGTTCATCGAGCGCGTTCGCCTGTTCGAACCGGACGAGATCGTGGCGATGTCGGAGCGCGCCGGTCTGACGATCGCGGCGAGGTTCGGCGAATACGACGGCCGCACATTGACCCCGGACTCCCCGCGAACCATCCTCATCGGCCAATCGACGTGAATCCCCGGATCGCCACGACGCCCCTCGCGGCACCGCTCGGGGTGCCCGAGCAGAGGGCCGGCGGCTTCGACGACGCCCTGGCCGAGGCCCTTTTTCCGTCTACCGCACTCGAAGACGGGCTGAAACGATTACGGTTGCCCGGCGCCCTGATTGTCACCTCGGGGCAACAGCCCGGGCTCTTCACAGGCCCGCTGTACACCGTGTACAAGGCGCTGTCGACTGCCGCACTGGCCGCGCTGCTCGAGCAACGCTGGCGCCGGCCGGTCGTGCCGGTCTTCTGGTTGGCCGGTGACGACCACGACTTTGCCGAGGCGAGCCAGGCCGCCTGGATCGGGTCCGACGGCGATCTCATGACCGTATCGCTGCCCCCACGGCCGATCGAGGCCCCGCTCACCCCGATGTACCGCCAGCCACTGGGCGACGGAATCACTCCCGCCATCGAAGCGCTCGCCGCGGGCTTGCCAGCGTCCGAGTATCGCGATTCGACACTGGAGTGGCTGGCGCGCTACTACCGGCCGGAGCAGACCGTCGCCACCAGCTTCGCCGGGGCGATCTCGGAGTTGCTGGCGCCGTTCGGGATCATTTGCTTCGATAGCACGCATTCGGTGGCCAAGCGCGCAGGAGCGCCGCTGCTGCTGCGGGCTCTCACGCAGGCTCAGCAGCTCGACGCGGAGATCGACCGGTATCTCGATACGGTCGGGACGACGGCGCGGACATCCGGCGTGACGATCGGCGATGGGGCATCGCTCGTCATGCTCGAGGCTCAACAGGGACGAGATCGGCTGATCCGTGACGGTGATGGATTCGTCACGCGGCGAAGCAGAGAACGCTTCACGCTGGCAGACTTGAAGGCAATCGCGGCGACAGAGCCGACACGGCTGTCAGCCAATGTGCTGCTTCGACCGGTCCTCGAGAGCGCCTTGCTGCCCACCGTCGCCTATCTCGGCGGTCCCGGCGAGCTTCGTTACCTGGCGATCACCCCGCCGATCTACCAGCATCTCGATGTGCATCGGCAGACGCCATTACCGCGATGGTCCGGCGTCCTGGTCGAGCCGCGCGTGGATCGGGTGCTGGACAAGTTCGGCATCACTCTTGACGACCTGGCCGCTCCCGCTGGGGCTCTCGAGTCACGCCTGGTTCGCTCGCAGATTCCCCCCGAGGCACACGACGCGCTGGGCTCCCTTCGCGCGGCGCTGGACCAGGGCTATCGCAGGCTCCACGACATTGCCGTCGAGATCGATCCCACGCTCGACCGCTCCATCCAGGGCGTGCAACAGCAGGCCCTCAGCGGGACCCACGACGTGGAGCGAAAGCTCGTGCACCATCTCAAGAAGAGGCAGGAGACGGAACTTTCCCAGCTTGGCCGTGCCCGCACGGCGGTGCTCCCTGGAGGAAAGCCACAGGAGCGCGTCCTGACTCTCGCACCGTTTCTCGCGCGCTACGGTCCGGGCCTGCTTCGCAGCCTGTCGGAAGAGATCGTGCGATGGTATGCCGATGCCCTTGAAGGGCCGTCGCAACCGGCATAGACTCGACCCTATGTCGGTCATCGTCCTCCTGATCCTGGTAGCGCTGCTCATTCCCATCATGAGTGTTGTGCTGGATTCACCGATCGGCCGCGCTCTGGCCCGGCGTGTCGAGGGAGCGCCGCCTGCGCCCCCGGCGGTTGCCGACCTCGTCAAGAAGGTCGATGCACTGGAGGCGGAGGTCGACGAGCTGAATCGAACGGTTCAGGCCCTTCAGGAGGAGAGTGCGTTCCTTCATCGGCTGCTCGCCGATCCATCCGGTCGCTCTACCCTGCCACCACCACCCCGTTCCTGACCGCTCCCCGGAGCCGTGCCGCTCGACCGGCGGTGATGGTTGCCGCGGGGATTCTTGCCAGCCGCATCGTCGGCCTGGTTCGGAATCGCGTCTTCGCCCACTACTTCGGCACCTCGGACGCGGCCGACGCGTTCAACGCGGCATTCCGCATTCCCAATTTCCTTCAGAACCTTTTCGGGGAAGGCGTTCTCTCCGCCTCGTTCATTCCGGTGTACGCCGGCCTTCGCGCGCGCGGTGACGAGGCTGAAGCGAAACGTGTCGCCGGGGCGGTCGCGGCCCTCCTGGGCCTGGCCACTTCGGCACTGGTGCTGGCCGGTGTCCTGCTGACGCCGTGGCTGATCGCCGTCATCGCTCCCGGGTTCGAGGGTGAGAAGCGCGCCGAGACCATCCGGCTCGTTCGGATTCTGTTTCCCGGTGCCGGATTGCTGGCCTTGTCGGCGTGGTGTCTCGGCGTGCTCAACAGTCATCGGCGCTTCTTTCTCTCCTATTCTGCACCGGTCATCTGGAACGTCGCGATCATCCTCGCTCTCGTGGGATTCGGTCGGGGCGTCGCGCAATACCCGCTGGCGGAGATCGCGGCATGGGGCGCCGTGGCGGGCAGCTTTCTTCAGCTCGCGGTGCAGTACCCGACGGTGCTTCGGTTGCTCGATGGAACGTGGCCCCGGCTGGTCCGTGGCTCGGCCGCGGTCGCGACCGTAATTCGGAACTTCTTCCCGGTGTTCATCGGGAGGGGTGTCGTCCAGATCAGCGCCTACGTGGACACGGTGCTCGCGAGCCTTCTACCTACGGGAGCGGTCGCGGCCCTGTCGTACGCCCAGGTGATTTACACCCTGCCGGTGAGTCTGTTCGGGATGTCGGTGACGGCGGCGGAGCTGCCGGAAATGTCCAGCGCGCAGGGAGACGAGGCGCAGCGTGCCGCATATCTTCGAGGAAGACTCGACGGTGGGCTCCGCCAGATCGCGTTCCTGGTGGTCCCATCCGCGGTCGCGTTTCTTGCGCTCGGCGACGTCATCACCGGCGCGATCTACCAGTCTGGCGAGTTCACTCGGGCGATGACCGTTTACGTCTGGGGAATTCTGGCCGGGTCGGCGGTCGGCCTCCTCGCCTCGACGATGGGCCGATTGTACGCCTCCACCTTCTGGGCCCTCCACGATACCCGTACGCCGCTCAGAATGGCGACGCTGCGAGTGTGCCTCACGATCGGGCTCGGGTATCTCTTCGCGTTGCCGCTTCCGCGGGCACTCGGCGTGGATGCGCGCTGGGGAGCGGCCGGCCTCACGGCATCTGCCGGACTGGCCGGGTGGATCGAGTTCCTGCTTCTCCGTCGCGCCCTCAACCGGCGCATCGGGGCCACCGGACTCCCGGTCGGGTTGTCGGCTCGGCTCTGGGGGAGCGCGGTGGCGGCCGCCGCCGGCGGCCTCGGCCTCCGGTATCTGTTGCCGGTGCAACACCCGATCATTCTGGCGATATTTCTGCTTGGCCTGTATGGCGCACTCTATCTGGCGCTGACCGCCGCGCTCGGGGTGGCCGAGGCCGGCGGGCTCCTCCGCCGCCTCAAGCGATGACGGTTCCGAACCTCTCCGAAGCGCTGCAACGCAAGCTCGATACCCTCCCCGAAGGCCCCGGTGTGTACCTGTGGAAGGACGCCGCGGGGGAAGTACTCTATGTCGGCAAGGCCAAGCGGCTCAGGAGCCGGGTCCGCAGCTACTTCGCCACCGACTTCGATCTGAGCCCCCAACGCCATGTTCTCCAGCGGCTGATCGCCGATGTCGAAACGATCGTGGTGCCGTCCGAGCCGCAATCACTCATCCTCGAGAACAACCTCATCAAGGAGTATCGTCCTCGGTTCAACATCCGCCTGAAGGACGACAAGAGCTATCCCTCCATCGCTGTCACCCTCGCGGATCCCTTCCCGAGAGTATTGGTCACCCGGAAGCGGGACATCCCTGGGGCGAGGTACTTCGGACCGTACACCGATGTCGCACAGCTCCGGCGCACACTCGCGATCATCCGGCGCCTCTATACGGTCCGCAGCTGCGGCGATGACATCCCGAACGAGACCCGCGACCGGCCCTGTCTCGACTATCACATCGGCCGGTGCCTCGCACCGTGCGTCGGATGGCAGTCCGAAGAGGATTACCGCCGGATGGTGCAGGATGTCCTCGATTTTCTCGAGGGTAGAACCCAGGACGTTCGCGTGAAAGTCCGGGAGGCGATGCTCGAGGCGAGCGCCAAGGAGAACTTCGAGCGGGCCCGGGAGCTTCGCGACGCCCTCCGTTGGCTCGACCGACTCGATGAAGCCCCAAGCGTCGAAGTGATGGGCACCGGGGACGCCGATGTCGTCGGGTTCGCGCGGGACGGCAACGATGCGGCGGCCGTTCTTTTCCGGGTGCGCGGCGGCCGCATCGTAGGGCGAGAGCATCGCTTTCTCGAGGGTGTGGAGGAGGAAGAGGATTCGGCAGTGATCAGCGCCTTTCTGGTGCGCTATTACGTTCCGGCGGAGGGCCGAGTGCGCCGTCTGGTGTTGCCATTTCCTCCAGGCGAATGGGATACGCTGCGCGAGCTCTTACCCGAGACGGACTGGCACATTCCCCAGCGAGGGACCGCGTCGCGCTGGCTGGAGCTTGCCGATCAGAATGCGCGACACCTGCTCGAGAGTCTCCGGATCGAATCGTTCGAAACTGAAGAGCGCGCCGAAGACCCGGTCTATGCGCTTGGCCGTGATCTCGGCCTCAACGCCGTCCCGCGCAGCTTCGTATGCGTGGACATCTCTCACAATCAAGGCCGCGATACCGTCGGCTCGCTCATCTGGTTCGAGGCGGGACGCCCCAAAAAGTCCGAGTATCGAAAGTTCCGGATCAAAGGACCGGGACAGCAGGACGACTTCGCCGCGATCGCGGAAGTGATCACCCGTTACCTGACCCGTCGCCGTGACGAAGGGCTCCCGGTGCCGGACCTGTTCGTCATCGACGGAGGGAAGGGTCAGCTCAGCGCCGCCCTCGAGGCAGCGGCGGCACTCGGGTTTCCGGACATTCCAATGGTCAGCCTGGCCAAGCGCGAGGAAGAGATCTTCCTGCCTGGCCGAGCAGAAAGCCTGAGACTGCCGCGCCGGAGCGCATCGCTGCGTCTCCTGCAGCGCGCGCGCGACGAGGCACACCGGTTTGGGCTGGCCTACAACCGCAACCGTCGCACCCGGCGCACCATCACCTCCGAGCTCCTCAACATTCCGGGCATCGGTCCCAACCGCCGACGACTCCTGCTCGAGCGATTCGGGAGCCTGGCCGGCGTACGCTCCGCTTCGGTGGCCGAGCTTGCCACGGTGCCGGGATTCTCCACCCGGCTCGCCGAACGAATTCTCTCCCACCTGAACGAGCGGTCGTGACGAGCTGGGTCTCGTGCCATGCCTGAACTGCCGGACGTGGTGGTCTACCTCGACGCCCTTGGGCCGCGGATTCTCGGGAAACCGATCGAGGACGTACGGATCCAGAGCCCGTTCGTACTCCGCACGGTCGAACCATCGATCCGGTCCATCGTTGGACGGCGCGTGATCGGACTGCGACGCCTGGGCAAGCGTTTGATCTTCGACCTGGACGATGATCTCCATCTCGTGATCCATCTGATGATCGCGGGGCGGCTCCGGTGGAAATCACGCGGGGCAAAGCCACCCGGGCGAATCGGCCTGGTCGCGTTCGACTTTCCGAACGGCACGCTGCTTCTGACGGAGGCGGGAAGCAAACGCCGAGCGTCGATGCATTTGGTCGGAGGGACGGACCCCGTGGCGATCTTTGACCGGGGCGGACTCGAGCCCCTGGAAGCGGATGAGGCAGCCTTCAGAGAGCGACTGTTGAGCGAGAATCACACGCTCAAGCGCGCGCTCGCCGACCCTCGGCTATTCAGCGGAATCGGAAACGCGTATTCCGACGAGATCCTCCATCGGGCGCGCCTCTCTCCGCTTCAACTCACGTCGCGCCTTCTGCCCGAGGAGATCGCCCGGCTCTACCATGCCGTGCGCGATGTGCTGACCGAATGGACCGACCGACTGCGTCGAGAGACCGGATCCGGCTTTCCGGAGAAGGTGACCGCATTCAGAGAGGGGATGGCGGTGCACGGCCGCTACCGGGAACCTTGTCCGGTCTGCGGCACGCCCGTGCAACGGATCCGTTACGCCGACAACGAAACCAACTACTGTCCGACCTGCCAGACCGGTGGGAAGCTTCTCGCCGATCGGGGGCTCTCCCGCCTCTTGCGCGAGGACTGGCCGCGAAGCCTGGATGAAATGGAGGAGCGATTGACGCGATGACGCTGACCGCAACGGCGGACTGGAAGCTTCAGTGCTCGGGGTGCGAGCTCGTGGCCGATCCGGCAGGACTTCCGACGGTCTGTTCTCGCTGTGGACAGCCGTGGCTCGTTCGGTATCCCACTCGGCGCCTGAATCTGACCGATCGGGCCGAGACGCACCGCGGCGCCGGGATGTGGCGGTTCCGCAAGTTCCTGCCACTGAACGACGGTGAGCAACCGATCACGCTCTGGGAAGGGGACACTCCACTTCTGCAGATCACTCGAACCGCTCGAGCGCTCGGCTTTTCCGATCTGTGGCTCAAAGACGAAGGGGCGAATCCGACAGGGTCGTTCAAGGCCCGCGGGATGGCGATGGCGGTGACGAGGGCCGTGCTGGGAGGCGCGCAGGCATTCGTGGTTCCCACCGCGGGCAATGCGGGCGTGGCGTTGGCAGCCTACTCGGCCAGAGCGGGATTGCCGGCCCGCGTCTATGCGCCGGCGAGCACTCCGCCGACGATCCTCGCACAGATCTGCCGGTTCGGCGCCGAGCTCGAGCTGCTCGAAGGCCACATCGGAGACTGCGGTGCAGCCGCGACCGAATTCGCCTCGAGGACCGGTGCCTTTCTCATGTCCACACTCCGAGAGCCCTATCGCATCGAAGGGAAGAAGACCTTGGGCCTCGAGCTCGCACGACAATTGGGCTGGAGGCTTCCGGACGTGATCATCTATCCGGCTGGAGGTGGCACAGGTCTCATCGGAATGTGGCTCGCCTTCCAGGAGCTGATCGCCGCAGGCTGGGTGAGAGGCTCACTGCCCCGTCTCTACGCGGTCCAGTCCTCGGGCTGCGCGCCAGTCGTCCGCGCGTTCCGTGCCGGCGCCGATCGGTGCGAACCATGGGCCGAACCATGGACAGTGGCGAGCGGTCTTCGCGTGCCCGCACCGCTCGGGGGCTCGCTCATGCTGCGGGCGATCAGGGACACTGGCGCAAGCGCGGTCGCGGTGACCGACGATGATCTCACAGAGCGCGCACGAGTCGTGTCTCGCTGGGAAGGGGTGGACCTCGCCCCGGAAGGTGGGGCAACGGTGGCAGCCGCCGTGGCCTTGCGTGAGGCTGGGGGGATCCGGCCCGATGAGTGCATTGTCCTCTTCAATACGGGGGCCGGCTGGCTGTACCGGGGCTGAGATTTGCCTTGGCCCGGAAATCGGGCGATCTTTAAGTCTATGTCGGAAAGTCGTTTTGCCATCCTCGACCCGGTCGCCGGGATCAGCGGAGACATGGTGCTTGGCGCCCTGCTTGCGGCCGGGGCCAAGGAGGCATGGCTGCGGGGACTGCCGGCACGGCTCGGTGTCCCCGAGGTAGAGGTGGAGATCGATCGCGTGACTCGCGGAGGGCTCCACTGTCTCAAGGTCAACGTCCGACTTCCCGGCGGGCGATTCGAACCTCCCGCCGAGCCGCACTCCCACCCGCACGACCATCCCCACGGCAATCACGATTCTCTCCACGACAGCCACCAGGGTCCCCACCGGCATGTCGGTGAATTGATCGCGGCAGTGGAGCGTGCCTCGCTCTCGGAGTGGGTGCGCGAGCGGGCCGTGCGGGCATTCCAGCTTCTCGCCGAGGCCGAGGGTCGCGTACATGGCGTCCCGACCGACCAGGTCGTATTGCACGAGGTGGGCGCCCTGGATGCGTTGGTGGACATCGTCGGTGCGATCGAGGGTTTCGAGCAGCTCGGCGTCACACGGATCTATAACCGTCCCGTGGCGCTCGGCTCGGGCTGGATTCGGGCGGCGCATGGTGTCATTCCAGTGCCTGCTCCCGCGACGGCGATTCTCCTCGAGGGGATCGAGGTGGGACCAAACGGGCCGGTTGTCGGTGAGGCGACCACGCCAACCGGTGCCGTTCTGTTGCGCGTGCTGTCTTCGGGCACGCCGCCGGAGAGGTGGCGGGCAGTTCAGGCAGGCGCATGGGGTGCGGGCGGCAGGAATCCGGAGGAGTATCCAAACGCGTTGCGCCTCATCATAGCCGAACCAGCCCTCGAGGCCGGGGAGGTTGTCCTACTGTCCACAGATGTGGACGATTTGAGCCCGGAATACATCGATCCGCTGCGAGAGGCCCTGTTCGCTGCCGGGGCGCTGGACGTGCAGGTCTGGTCCACGCAGTCGAAGAAGGGCCGCACCGGATTTCGCCTCGAAGCCACCGTCGCTTCGGGCTCCGCCGATCGGGTCGTCGAAGCGCTGTTCCGCCATAGCACGACTGCCGGTATCCGTCGGCAGACGGCGGAAAGGGTGACCCTCGCGCGGCGGGAAGTACAGGTTGACGTTGGTGACGGAACCCACGTGCGCGTGAAAGTGCTCGACGCGCCGGACGGTCCTCGAGTCAAACCGGAATACGATGATGTCGCGGCGGTTGCGCGAAGGACTGGTCGCCCCGCCCACGAGGTGGCAAGGGACTTGCGTGAGCGGGCACTCCGCCAGGTGAGTCCGCAAGGAGCCACCCGGCCATGGACCTCGAACAAGGAGTCGTGACGAGTGAACGCCAAGATCGCGTCTGCCCTTCTCATGCTCGCAACGATCGCCGGACCCGCGTCGGCCCAACAGCAGCGCGTGATCGATGATCGCATTGCCAAGTCGATGCCCAGCACCTACCGGGCAGCGGAGTGCGGGATCAAGCCGAACCACTTCAAGGTCAGCAGCGGTGCCACCTATCTGAAGACGAGCATCGAAACCGAGGTGCCCGAAAACAAGGCGCGCGCGCTCGTAAGCGGTCAGAAGATTCTGTTGGAGGCAATGCAGCAGAACGGCCAGGACAAGAATCCGGCGGCCTGGTACTATTTCGGTCGCATCTACCTCCAGATGGGTGATCTCTATGGGGCGGACTCGTCACTCACCAAGGCGGCTCAGCTCGCTCCGAATTGCGCCGACGAGATCAACAACTACCGAAAGAACGCGTGGGTAGCCCTGATCAAGGCGGGGAGCAAGTTCGAGGACGAGAAGAACGTGGACTCCGCCCTCGTGCTCTATCGCGAGGCGGGCACGATTTATCAGGGCTCGCCGGTGACGTACTACCAGATCGCCGCGATCATGAACGACAAGGGCAACCCCGATAGCGCCGCGACCTACTTCGGCAAGGCAGCCGCCGCCCCGGCGAATCCCAAGGACACGATCGAGGTCAAGATCCGGAATCGGTCGGCATTCAACGAAGGCGCCATTCTGCTGAACAAGAAGGATTACAACGGTGCCGCCGCGGCGTTCGAGCGATACCTCAAGTGGGTACCCGACGACAATGAAGGCAAGCGTGGTCTCGCGTCCGCGTATCGCGGACAGGGTCAGGCCGAAAAGGCGCAGGCCATCGAGAAGGAGCTGGTGAATGCGGGCGGTGCGGCTGGTGCGGGGCCTGGTGGTGTTGCGGGGGGCGCTGGCACGCAGGACCTGATGAGTGTCGGCGTCAACTTGTACAACGACAAGAAATACGCCGAGGCTGCGGCGGCGTTCGAGAAGGCGTCGGCAGCGGAGCCATACAACCGAGACGCGCTCTCGAACTTGAGCAATACCTATCTAGCTCTCAAGGACGGCCCAAAGCTGGTCGCTACGGCCACGAAGCTCGTCGCGATCGAGCCGATGAGCGAAACCGCGCTCAAGCTGGAGGGCGAGGGCTACAAGCAGGCCGGGAAGGTCGACCAGGCTGTGAAGATCGCCGAGCAGGTGCTGGCGCTTCCGGTCGATGTGAAGGTCACTGACTTCACGCCCAACGCCAACGGTGCCGCGCTCGCCGCCACCGCCACCGGTCGCGATGCGCAAACCCCGGGCGGCAAACCGATCGCAGCGGTGCCAGTGGGACTGGTCTTCGAGTTCCTCGATGCCAGCGGGGGGGTGGTGACGACACAGGAGACCCAAGTGCCGGCCCTCAAGGCAGGCGCGGCGCAGGACGTCAAGCTCTCCGCGCAAGGCGCGGGCATCACGGCCTGGCGGTACAAGCGCAAGTAACTCCGGAGAGCGTCATGGCAGGAATCCCGGCAGAGCGGACGTCGATGATCGGATTGACCACGACGAGAGCCCCTTTCATCGAGCAGGCGCAGGAAGAGGGGCGGCTCTACATCCATCAGCCGTACGAGCTCTATTCCGAGGCGAATCACGACGCCTGGCGGCGGCTCTTCACGCGCATGGAAGACCGCTGGCGGCGCTACGCGAACGCGCGCTTTCTGCAGGGCATCGACAACCTCTGCCTCGACGCGAATCGAGTGCCGAAACTGGAGGACGTCAATCGATTTCTGAGCCCGCTGACCGGATTCACGGCCAAGCCGGTCAGCGGGTACGTTCCCTCGTTCATCTTCTTCGACTGTCTGCGCAATCGCGCTTTCCCCACGACGATCACCATCCGCGACGGCGCGACGCTCGATTACCTTCCCGAGCCCGACATCTTCCACGACATCGCCGGGCACGTCCCGATGCACACCGATCGCGCCTTCGCCGACACGCTCGTGCGCTTCGGCGACTGCGCGCACACCGCGGCGGAAATCGTGGCGGGCATCTCGGACGAGCAGGAGCGGATCCGCCGGGTCACGAGCATCTTCAAGGCGCTCGCGCGCTTCTTCTGGTTTACCGATCGAATTTGGCCTCATGCGAGGCCCGGATGGACTCAAGGTGTACGGGAGCGGGTTGTTGAGCTCCTACGGAGAGATCGCGCATTCGATCGATTCGCCGGAAGTACAACGCTATCCGCTGCAGCTCGAGTGGGTGATCAACCAGTATTTCGAGATCGATCACTATCAACCGCTGCTCTTCATCGTAAACTCGTTCGATCATCTCTTCGAGCTCGTCGGCGAGCTCGAAGCGTGGATGCGGCAGGGAAAACTCGACAATGTGTCGCCGGGCGAGCCGGCCGTCAGCGAGCCCGATTTGCGGAGTTTTCTGGAGGCGGCGGGAAGTCGCTGACCATGCTTGACACTCCCTGGTGGTCCATTCACATTCAGGCCGACTCGCGGGCGTAATTCAGTGGTAGAATGCCAGCTTCCCAAGCTGGACGTCGCCGGTTCGAGTCCGGTCGCCCGCTCTGAAGGAAGCCCTGTCCCCGCCGGGGTTCGGTCCCTGGCGGGGTTTGTGTATCCGTCCCCTTGGCGTGCTTCTGCGTCGGCGCGGGGTGGCATGCCTCACTGCGCGATTGGCGCGACGCGACTATTCTGTGGCACGAGTGGCAGGAATTGCTGCAACATCAGAGCATGAATGAAGCTTTAAGTATCTGCAGGGCAACGACTTACTGAATTGCGCCTCGGATGATCCATGGCGCAAAACGTGCGGGAGAATTGTTGGCTAACCGGTGTTCGCACGTTTTGTCTCGAGCACGATCAACCTCAGCAACGCGCCCGACATGACCTGGTTCTCACGTCTGACGTCTCGAACTTTTCTCGTCCTCGTTGCCGGCTCGCTCAGCTGCAGCGGGGACAATACCAATCCGAATCCCAACGACCCTGCCAAGCTCGCCATCGCGACGCAGCCATCTGCCAGTGCGCAGAGCGGCCAAGCATTGGCCGCCCAGCCCGTGGTCCAGGTGCAGGATGCCAACGGAAACGGCGTCGCCGCCCCGAGTGGGACGACCGTCACCGCTGCTCTCCCGGGCGGCGCGGCGACTCTCGGTGGGACGGTCAGTGTCGCGGTGGACGCGTCGGGGAAAGCCAGCTTTACCAGATCTGAGTCTGTCCGGTCCGGCCGGGACGTACAACATCCAGTTCACCTCGAGCGGACTCACGGGCGCCACATCGGACAACATCGTGCTCAACGGCGGACCGCCCGCGAACATCGCGATCACGGTGCAGCCCACGAGTGCGCTCGATAAGGAAGTGTTCGATCCGGCGCAGCAGCCGGTCGTCACCGTCACCGACGCGGGCGGCAACGCCGTGCCCAACGCTCTCGTCACGGCAGCGATCGGATCGGGAACGGGAACACTGCAGGGCAGAGACACGGCCACCACGAACGCGAGCGGAGTGGCCACCTTCACCGATCTCGGGATCAGCGGGCCCGGGTCTCAGACACTCAAGTTCACCGCCGACCCGGCGTCGGCGACGTCGTCTGCCATCAACATCGCCACATTGCCGGCGGAAGCGACGTCGGGCAAGTGGGATCCCAAAGTGGACTGGAACATCGTCCCGCTGCACATCCATCTCCTGCCGACCGGAAAGGTCCTCGCCTGGGGGAAATTCGAGAACGGCACCATGGTGATGGATGATCCCCGCCTCTGGGATCCATCAGTGGGGGCGCCGACGACGGCCACGGTCGTCCCGGCCGACACGATGCTCTTCTGCTCCGGTCATTCCTTCATGGCCGACGGCACACTCATGGTCTCCGGGGGCCACAAGCTCGACGATCGAGGGCTCGACGTCACCAACTTCTTCAATCCGTCCACCGAGCAATGGACGGCGGGGCCCAAGATGGCGAAGGGCCGTTGGTATCCCACGGTCACGGAGCTGCCGGACGGGCGGATGGTCACCGTGGCCGGAAAGGACACGAGCAAGACGGTCGTGACGATTCCGGAGATCTGGGAGAACGGTGGGTGGGTCCAGCTGCCAGGAGCGAGCCTCGTGCTTCCGTATTACCCACGGGATTTCGTAGCGCCCGACGGGCGCATATTCATGGCCGGTGAGCGCACCACGTCGCGGTGGCTTGATGTGGACGCCACGGGCGCCGGCGGACGCGGAAGCTGGACGACCGGTCCGGCGCATATCTGGCCGTTCAATCGGGACTATGGCTCAGCGGTGATGTACGATGCGGGGAAGATCCTTTACGTGGGTGGCGGCGGCGATCCGACGTGGGATACGCCGGACTCGAAGTCGCCCACCCCGACGGAGACCGCTGAGAAGATCGATATCGATCTGACGCACGGAACGCCGACGTGGCAGAGCGCAGGCTCGCTCCCCACAGCACGCCGGCATCTCAACTCCACCGTACTTCCCGATGGGAAAGTGCTGGTGACCGGGGGAGTCAGTGGCGGGGGGTTCAACAATCTCGCAACCGCTCAGCATGCCGCGGAGATCTGGGACCCCGCGAGCAACGGGTGGACTGCCCTTGCGAGCAATTCCGTCGACCGAGGGTACCACTCGGTGTCTCTGCTTCTCCCCGATGCCACGGTACTTCACGGCGGCAGTGGCAACGCGACCATTCCGGGCACGACAACACCGTATCCCGACGAGGAAAGCCACGAGATCTTCCATCCGCCCTATCTGTACAAGGGCGCGCGTCCGACCATCACAAACGCGCCGGCCACGGTTGGGTACGGAGCCGCGTTCACCATCACGACCCCGAACGCCGCCCAGATCACCCAGGTGCGACTCATCCGCTTGGGCTCCGTCACCCACGCTTTCGATCAGAACGGGCGCGCGCTCACCGTTTCGTTCGCTCCCACGGCTGGCGGTATCAACGTCACTGCGCCCAACAGCGCGAATCTGGCGCCGCCGGGACACTACATGCTCTTCATCTTGAATCGGAACGGAGTGCCGTCGACGGGAAGCTTCATCAAGATTCAGTAGGCGACATCGAGCGTAATCGTGGGCTCGCTCTCCGCCGGGGCGGGAGCACCCTTCGCGATATGGGCATCCCACCATGCGCGCGCATCCTCATCGGTCCACGGGTCTCCCACATCGATGAGTGTGAGCTCTGCCGCAAGGACGGCCGCGGTGGCGGGCCGTGCCCCTGGATCTTTGGCCAGACACCGGAGGATGAGCCGGTCGAGCGACGCTGGAATGGGCAAACCAGACCGGATGGACGGCGCCACGGGTTCGTTCTGGACATGCTGCAGGATCATCCGCAAGGCATTTTCTCCCTCGAACACCAGTTTTCCCGTCAGCAGGAAGTAGCCCACACAGCCCAGTGAGTAGAGATCACCGCGGCCGTCCATCGATTCGCCCGAGGCCAGCTCCGGCGGCATGTAGGCCGGCGTGCCGGTCGTCGTTTCAGGAGCGGTCAGCAGTGTCTGCGCGGATCCCCCCTCGGTGCCTCTCTTCGCGAGGCCGAAGTCCAGGACCTTCACGAAATCGTAGGTCAGGCCGAGGCGGCAGAGGTGAAGGTTGGCGGGCTTGATATCGCGGTGGACGAGACCGGTCGCATGCGCCTCGGCGAGCGATTCGCACGCCTGCAGGAGCACATGCACTACGCGGGACGGCCGCTGGGGGCCGAACCGGCGGACCAGTGTTTCGAGATCGATCCCATCGAGCAACTCCATCACGAGATAGAATCGCCCGTCGCGCGTCACACCGAAGTCGTAGAGCTGAATCGAGTGTGGGGACTTGAGGCTGGCCGCGGCCTGCGCCTCGCGTCGGAACCGCGCGATCGCTGTGGCACCTCCCTCGTCTCCTCCGGACAATCTTCCCGGCCGGATGAGCTTGATGGCCGCGGGGCGAGCGAGCAACCGATGATGCGCGCGCCACACCTCGCCCATTCCCCCCGCGCCGATCTGGTCGGCCAACCGGTAGCTTCCCATCTCTCTCGCGCGAGTGATCTGTTTCCCGAGGCGCGTGATGATCTTGGACGGGAGGACCGCCAGGACGGCGCAGACGTAATTGGGCATGTATGCCCAGACGAGCACCGTGGTGGTCGGAAGCTCGACCCCGCGCAGTCGGGCGATGAGAAGACCCAGCGGATCCATGGACGCGGCGAACAACGAGACGAGCAGCGTCTTTCCGGGGGTCGTCGGCACGATCATCGGATGGACGAGAATGACCACGCAGATCCAGGAGAGCCGCCCGCCGAGGACGGCCGGGGTCCATTGATTCACGATGCCGATACCGAGAGCAAGCGCCGCCTCGTAGGCAAGGGCGATGTTCGTGAGCTGCTTTCCCTGGCGTTCCAGCGTCGGAGCTCGGTAATAGAGGAGGACCGAGACGACGATGTAGAAGACCGCGAACGCATCGGCGAGGGGAGGCCACGGCAGCACGAGCCCGGCCGGCAGGTCGAGCACCGGGCGGACGATGTGGTTCATCACGAGCCCGATCGTCCACAGCCCGAGCCAGGTTGCCGCCGCGATGCGAAGGCGGCGCGCACTCTCCAGGACCAGGTCGTCGGGCAGGGACGCGTCGGCTGTCCCGGAGACCGACGACACCGTATTGACCCGCGGATCGATTCGAGCGCGATGCGTCATGACTGGGGAGTGGGGGTTCGCTGCAATTTCATGCCCGGCTTTCGGTTTGCCAATGGCCACGGAGCTTGAACTGCCCTCCCGGCGGCCCCATCTTCCAAAGACCCCAACCGCAATCGCGAAACGCCGGTTTACCCAAGGGGGTCGGTTTGCCCCAGGCCGCTAAGGGCCGCTCCAGCAAGCTCAGCGAAAATCCCGTGGTCCGCGTGGCCGCCTACTATGTCCTGCTGGCCGCCGGGACCGCCATTGCGTGGCGGATTTTCCCCGGGTTACGGACCGTCTTTTCCGCGGAGCGGCTGGATGCCCTGAGTCAGGGGCGGAACGTGAGCGACAACCCGCTGTTCGAATCTCTGAGCGGCGGAAACGAGACACTCCCTCCTCCGCTCGCGCTCGCCATCACGACCGCGCTGTGCATGACCGGGGCATTCCTCCTCATGCTTCCGGTCACCTGGGTTTACATCCTCACTCGACAGAAGAAGGGGTACCGCCAGTCGGTCGTGCAGACCCTCGTCATCCTGCCGATCGTCGTCGCCGGCGTCGTGTTGCTGGTCAAGAACAGCGTCGCCCTGGCCTTCAGCCTTGGCGGTATCGTGGCGGCGGTCAGCTTCCGCAATACGCTTCGAGACACGAAGGACGCGGTGTGCATCTTCCTCGCGACCGCCGTGGGCCTCGCGGCCGGCGTCCAGGTGATGTCGGCCGCGGCGGTAATGTCGTTCCTGTTCAACATCGTCATTCTCGTCTTCTGGTACACCGACTTCGGCCGCGCGCCGGCCCATCTCGAGGGCCCCGGCGCGGCGAGGCGCCTCGAGCGATCGCGAGCCCTGGCCAACCGCACGGGCGCATTCGTTTCGATGCTCGATCGAGAGATCCTGCGCTCGATGACCCCCGAGCAATTGCAAGCGATCGCCCAGCGAGCACAAAAGCGGGCCGACCAGCCCGGCGTTTCAAAGCCACCCAAGCCGCTCGACACCGTGCTCAAGATCCGGACTTCCCGGCAGGAAGTGGTCCAGCCGGCCGTGGAGGAGCTTCTCGCGGTGCAGGTGAAGGAGTGGAAGTTCATGGGCGCTTCCCGCGACAACGGCGGCATCGCCGCGCTCGAATACCGCATGCGCCTCCGCAAGAGCGTCCCTCTCGATGCGGTCGTTCAGGCGATCCGGTCGCGCCTCGGACCCCAGATCACCGATGTGGAAGGCAAATAAGCCCGGACCTGCGTGACCGACATCTTCCAAGAGCTCCAACGAGCGCTCCGCGACCGATACGCCATCGAGCGAGAGCTTGGCCGGGGCGGCATGGCGCAGGTCTTTCTCGCCCGAGACCGGAAGTACGGCCGACGAGTCGCCATCAAGATCCTCGACCCTGATATCGCGACCGCAGTCGGCGCCGAACGCTTCCTCCGCGAAATCCAGATCACCGCCCAACTCCAACACACGAACATCGTCCCGCTCCTCGATTCTGGAGAGGCGGGAGTGCTCCTCTACTCGGTGATGCCCTACATCGAGGGAGAATCGCTGCGGGACCGTATGATGTGCTGCGGGCGCATGTCGGTAGCGGAGGCGACGTCGATCGCCTGTGAGGTCGCCGATGCTCTCGAGTACGCGCATCAACACGGAGTGATTCATCGCGACATCAAGCCGGAAAACATTCTCCTCTCCAACGGCCACGCGGTCATCGCGGATTTCGGCATTGCGCGCGCGGTCGATCTCGCGGGCGGCGCCACCCTCACCGGAATCGGGCTTCCGATCGGCACCGTGGCCTACATGAGCCCCGAGCAGGCCACCGCAGCGGCACCGGTCGATGGACGGAGCGACATCTACAGCCTGGGATGCGTCCTCTACGAGATGCTGGCCGGGCGCATGGCGTTCAGCGGACCGAACCTGAGGAGCGTTCTCAACCAGCAGATCACGAGCGAACCGCCGCTCGAGCATCTCCGTGAGGCGGACGTTCCTCCGGGACTCATCGCGACGGTGAGGCGATGTCTCGCCAAGGCCCCCGAGGATCGCTTCCAGACTGCCGGAGCGCTCGCGGACGCGCTGCGCGAGACACTCAGTACCCTCCCGCGGCTATCGACGCCGGTGCCCGCCGTCCCGACCGGGCAGGGCGAGGACAGCTCATCGGGACGAGGCGGCGGAGCAGGGCGCTGGCTCGTGCCCGCCGCCCTCCTGGCCCTGATCGCGCTTGGCATAAGCGTTTCCCTGCCGTTCAAACAGCGGCGACCTGCAGCGTCTGCCCGCGCCGATACCAGCGGACGGTACGCCGCGTCGGTCGCGGTCCTCCCGTTCCAGGACCTGAGCGGAGACTCGTCGAACGAGTACTTCAGTGAAGGAATCACCGCGGAGATCATCGAACAGCTTGCGCAGATACCGGGACTCAAGGTCATCTCGCGGACGTCGGTCATGGCGCTCAAGGGCGCGGCCCTCACGCTGCCTCAAATCGCCGAGACGTTGGGCGTACGCCACGTCGTCGAAGGCTCCGTCCGCAGACAGGGCAACCGCGTCCGGGTCTCGGCGGAGCTGATCGAGGCCAAGAACGAAGCGCACATCTGGGCCGGCTCGTTCGAAGGGGACCTCTCCGACAGGTTCCGCGTGCAGGAAGATATCGCCCGCAAAGTCCGTGACGAGTTGGCCAGTGGCCTTCGAACCGTGCGCCCAATGACCTCTGGTGCGATGCCGACGAAGGGCGCCGCCTTCGACGCGGTGCTTCGAGGCCGGTATCTGATGCAGCGACGGGACCCAAAGGCGATCGAGGGAGCCATCAGCGCGTTCGAGGACGCTGTCCGCCTCGACACTGCTTACGCCACGGGGTATGCCGGGCTCAGCTCCGCGAACTCGACATGGGTGTACTACGGGTATGCCGGAGGCCGCGATCGGTATGTCATCTCCGCGAGGGCTCGTTCATATGCCCTGCGTGCGGTAACGCTCGACTCCACGCTCGCGGAGGGTCATCATGCCCTCGCCGACGCGCTTGCCCTGACCAGTGCGCCGAGGGACACGGTATTCGCCGAACTCGGACGCGCCCGTCGCCTCAAGCCCAACGATGCGGCGATTCAAATGTCGGCCGCGTTCGCGCTCGCGAACGACCATCGCTATGCGGACGCGGTACCTCTGGCCCAGGCGGCCCTGGGGCTCGATCCGTTGTCGGCCGGACTGCGCTATAGTCTCATTGTCCTCGCGCTGGGCGGACATCGCTACGACCTGGCGCTCGACGAGTCGCGCCGGGCCCGTGCCTTTGCCCCTGGTGACCCGGTACCTGCGGTGCTCCAGGCCTATGCGCTTCTCCTGAGTGGGAACGCCGAGCGCTGTCTCACACTCGACCTCGGACCGTGGCTGGCGGCACGAGCCATCTGTCTCAACGCGGCCGGCCGGACAGCCGAGGCCCGCGCGCTCAGCGATTCACTGGCCGCGCAGCTGGTCGCCGGCGAGTACAGCAATACCTACCAGTACTCCGATCTCGCGGCGTATTACGCCTCGACGGCTGATGTAAGCCGCACGCTCGAGTGGCTCGAGCGCACCGCTCGACTGACACCGGTCATCTCCGCATGGCAACTCGATTCGGGACTCTTCGACCGTGTCAGAAACGATCCACGCTTCAAGGCCGGACTCTCCCGGATCTTCGAGATCGTCAGGGATCGAGCCGACACGACCGCGTCGGGATGAAGGTGCGGCCACCCGAAGAGCTCAAATGGGATGTACCCTCCCCGGACCTTCTGCGCGAGTTGTCCGCGGGCCGCCTCCCGCTCCGGCTGCGATCCTCGGAGATCCACCGGTCCTTTCATCGGGACCTCTATTTCGACACCGCTGACGGCTCGCTCTCGCGACGAGGCATCATCTGCCGATGGCGCGTCGGGGCGGACGACCGGCGGACACTCAGCGTCTCCTTTCCGGGATCCCCACTCGTCGCATCCGAGATACCCGAAACCGACCCCGTTGCCGCCTTCGCCGGTGGCAGCGAGGCCGCCAGACGATTGCGAGGTGGAGCGGATCCTGCCGCGTTGCAGGTGCTCGCGGAGCTCGAGGTCGAGCGAATGACACGCGAAGCGCGCTCACCATGGCCGTGGGGCGGCCGGTTCGCGCTGATGTACGATGCCGTCTCCGTGCGCCGCAGTGGGATCGTTCGCGGGTTCCAGGAGCTCAAGCTCAGACGCGTGGACGCCGGAGTACCATCTCTCGAGCGACTCGGCGAGGCCATTGGTACGGCTCCCGGGCTTCGGAGCGTGATCGAGACGAAGCTCGCCCGAGCACAGCGGCTGACCGCGAATCTCGAGCGGGAGGCACTGGCGCGCGCCATCGCCTCAGGGCGGACCACCGTGCTCCTGGCGATCGACAGCGGAAAGGTGGCGCTTCGACAGACGAGCCATGGGCTTCGGCTGCCGGCGGGAGAGGGTCAAGGAGAGTCGGCCTGCCGCCATCTGCTTCAGGAAACGCTTGGGAGCGGCGTAGGAGACCTGTCCCTTCTTGGTACGGTTCCCGGCGTCGGGACGATCCGCCTCCTCGATGTCTGGGTCGCCCGACGGATCCGCCTCGACCGGGCCATGCCGAATGACGTCGTGTGGATGCCCCTCGACGAGCTCGTCGCGACCGCCGGCGGCCCCGGGCTCGAGGATGCGGAAACGCTCGCGGCGATAGCGTTCGCGTTCCGCTCCGGCGTTGCCCCGGAACGCGGGGAACGGCCCTCGCGTCAGGAGCGCGCTCCGGCGTTTACGGCGGCCGACATCGGCGATACCCCGCTACTCGATCCCGATCTCAGCCTCGTGGAGTTCAACTCACGGGTGCTTGCGCTCGCCGAAGATCGGCGTACTCCGGTGCTCGAGCGTCTGGGTTTCATCGCCATCGTCAGCGCCAATCTCGATGAGTTTTTCATGGTCAACGTCGGAGGCCTGAAACTCGAGAACGGCGAGGGACGACTCGGAGCGGTGGCCTTGCGGTTGGGACCGTTGCTCGAGCGTCAACGCCGCGCCGTGACCGCGTGCCTCGACGAGCTGGGGCATTACGGAATCCGCATACTGGGATGGTCCGAGCTGAACGCTGCTTCACGGGAGCGCATCATGGAGCGCTTCCAGCGCGAGATCTATCCGCTCCTCACGCCCCGGGCGATCACCATGAGCCCCGGATTCCCGGTCCCATTGCTGCCGCACCTCACCCTCAGTCTTGCGGTATCGCTCGCGGACGAGGCGGGCCCGACTCACTTCGCGTACCTGCGAGTTCCCGATCGCGTTCCCCGTTTCCTGCCGCTCGATGCCGGCGAATTCATCCCCGTGGAAGACGTCATTCGAGCAAATGTCGCCGTGTTCTATCCCGAGCGAAGAGTCGCGGGGGTCTACCTCTTTCGGCTCACTCGGGCGGCCGAGATCGATCTCGATGAAGAGGAGTCAGGAGACCTTCTCCAGGCAATCGGCGAAGCAGTCGGAGGTCGCCGGTCGAATCCGGTCGTGCGCCTCGAGGTCGAGCGCGCGATGCCAGCGCACGTTCGGGATCGGATCCGCTGGGAGCTGCGTTTCGAGCGGGGCGCTGAGGGCGCCGGGGTCGCCGACGGTGACGTGTACGAAGTGGACGGGTTGCTCGACCTTCGATCACTCCGCGAGCTCACCGCCGTGCCGATCCCGGAGGGCCGGTTCCCACCCCTGGTGAGCCGCGATCCCTTCGCCCGGGACGCCACGATCTGGCAGCGGCTCGACGCCGGCGATGTGCTGGTGCATCACCCCTACGAGGATTTCCGCGCGAGCGTCGTCCGGTTCTTCGCCGAGGCGGCGGACGATCCCCAGGTCAGCTCGATTCGGGTGACACTGTACAGGGTCGGCGAGGCGTCGCCGATCGTCGATGCGCTGTTGCGCGCGCGCGTGGCAGGGAAGGAAGTCGTGCTGTTCGTCGAGCTGAAGGCGCGGTTCGATGAAACCCGCAACATCGCCTGGGTCCAGCGGCTCGAGGAGGCGGGCGCGACGGTGGTGTACGGCGTGGTGGGGCTCAAGAACCATGCGAAGGTGGGAGTGGTGCTCCGTCGAGATGGCGATGCGTTGCGGCGCTACGTCCACATTGGAACCGGAAACTACAATGCGGCCACGGCCAGACTGTACACCGACCTCGGCTTGTTTTCGGCGGACAGCGAGCTGGGCGCGGATGTGCAGGCGTTCTTCAACGAGCTGACCGGGTCGAGTCAACCACCGACCGGAGCGTATCGGCGAATCGCCGTTGCCCCGAATCACCTTCTTCCGTGGCTCCTCCAGGCGATCGAGAGCGAGATCGCCCACGCGCAGGCCGGCCGCGAGGCGAGAATTCGCGCCAAGATCAACGGCCTCGCCGATACCGAGGTGATTCGCGCCCTCTATCGCGCGTCGGAGGCCGGCGTCGAGATCGACCTCGTCGTGCGCGGGCTCTGCACGCTGCGGCCAGGGCTCCCCGGTCACTCGAGCCGTATCCGGGTCGTCAGCGTGCTGGGGCGGTTCCTCGAGCATGCACGGATCTACCACTTTGCGAACGGAGGTGAACACCGCTACGCGATCGGCTCCGCGGATTGGCGTCCTCGGAACCTGCGGCGCCGGGTGGAGGTCGTCGTCCCGCTGCAGTCGCCGGAAATCCGCACCCGAGTCGCGGCGATCCTCGATGTGGAGCTGGCCGATCCTACCGCGTGGGAGCTTCGGCACGACGGCAGCTATGAGCGCCGGACCTCAGCCACCGGCTCGCTCGGCAGCCAGGATCACTTCACGAACGCCGCAGTCGATCTGGCTCAGAAAGCACTTCCGGTCTCTCAGGGAAGTGCTGGGAGCTCTTGAATTTACCGTGTGACGTGACCATGTTACCCGGCTTCGCCGGCGCAATCACGCGACCGGCCGACGGGACGGTTGAATGATCAAGGTCACCGCTGTTGAACACGGTTCGATTGCCGAGGAGTTGGGACTCCAGGTAGGAACGGAGCTCATCGCGATTGACGGCCGGGAGCTGGAAGACTTCCTCGACTGGGAGTTCGCTACCGCCGAAGAGTCGTTTCTGCTGCATGTGCGCCAGCCCGACGGTGAGGAGATCGAGTTCGACATCGAGCGACCGCTCGGCGAGCCGATCGGCGTGGGTTTGGAGCCGGTCCGCATCCGGCGCTGCGCCAATCGGTGCGACTTCTGTTTCGTCGATGGACTACCCGACGGTCTTCGCGATGTGCTCTACATTCGGGACGATGACTACCGGCTCTCCTTCCGGTACGGCAATTTCGCCACGCTGACCAACCTCAAGCCCCGCGACATCCGCCGCATCATCGAATACCGGCTCTCCCCGCTCTACGTTTCGGTTCACGCGACCGATCCGACGATCCGGCGCTACCTGCTCCGGAATCCGTCGGCGCCGGAGATCATTCCGCAGCTTCGGGAGTTCGCCGACGCGGGAATCGAGTTCCATACGCAGGTCGTGATGTCGCCGGGCGTGAACGACGGAGCGGTACTGCGGCAGACGCTCGCGGAACTGTTCGCATTCGGGCCCGCAGTCCTGGGATGCTCGGTCGTGCCCGTCGGACTCACCGAGTACAGCAAGCACCACCTGGTGCGCGAGCCGACAATGGAAGAGTGTCGCGCCGCGATCGCGGTCATCGACCAACACGCCGCGATCGCTCGCGCGGAGCGGGGACTCACCTGGGCCTTCGGCGCCGATGAGCTCTATCTTCGCGCCGGTGTCGAGCTGCCGTCCGCGGAGATTTACGACGGGTTCGATCAGGTCGAGAACGGGGTCGGCGCGGTGCGCTGGCTGCAACAGCGGATCGGCGAAGCGTCGGCGGATCTCGCCGAGTGGTCCGGTCGCCGCGTCGGCATCGTCACGGGGACGGCGATGGCACCGCTCATGCCGATGGTGCTCGAGCCGCTTGCCACGATGACCGGCGCGCACTTCGAGCTCATTCCTGTCGTGAACTCATTGTTCGGCCCCTCCGTCACCACAGCGGGCCTGCTGCCAGGCGCTGCCGTGCACGCGGCGCTTCAGACCTTTCGGCATCTCGATCTCGCGCTGCTTCCCGGTGAATCTCTGAACGACGATGCCTTGTTCATCGATAGCATGAGCTTCGACGCGCTCGCCGACTCGATACCCGTCGAGATCCGGGCCTCGAAGGACTTCGCAGACGCTCTGCACCCTCCGGTGGCCGCATGAGCAGACCGACGGTCGCGATCGTGGGTCGCCCCAATATCGGGAAGTCCACCCTCTTCAACCGGATTCTCGGCGGACGCCGCGCGATCGTTTCGTCGCAGCCGGGCACGACTCGCGACCGTCACTTCGGAGAGGGCGAGTGGAACGGGCGGCACTTCTGGCTGGTGGATACGGGTGGGCTCGTGCCCGACTCCGATGATTCGATGGACCGCGCGATCCGCCAACAGGTGGAGTTCGCCCTCGACGAAGCCGATCTCGTTCTCTTCGTCGTCGATGGAGCGGAAGGGATCAATCCGGTCGACCGCGCCATCGCCGATCGGCTTCGTCAGGCGGGACGGCCGGTCGTGCTCGCCGTGAACAAGCTCGACGATCTCGAGCGGAGCACCGCGCAGTACGATTTCTATCGACTCGGCTTCGGCGATCCGCTCGGCGTGAGCGCCGCGATCGGGAAGGGGAGCGGCGACCTGCTCGATGCGATGGTCGCATTACTGCCCCCCGCCGATGAGACCGACGCGGAGCCGGCAATCAATGTCGCCGTCGTTGGTCGGCCGAACGCAGGCAAGTCGTCGCTCGTCAACCGGCTTCTCGGCGAGGAGCGGCACGTCGTGGCGCCAGAGGCCGGCACCACTCGCGATGCGATCGACTCCCCCTTGCGTTACGATGGTCGGTTGCTCAAGTTCATTGATACCGCAGGGTTACGGAGGCGAGCTAAAGTAGAAGATGACCTCGAGTTCTACTCCACGCTTCGAACCGAGCGAGCCATCGAGCGCGCGACGGTCTGCGTTCTCGTCGTCGACGCGGTGGTCGGCCTGCACAATCAGGATCTTCGGATCGCCACCGAGGCGTGGGACCAGGGGTGCGGGCTCATCGTCGTGGTGAACAAGTGGGACCTGGTCGAGGAGAAGGACGCGAACACGGCCCACCGCGGCCAGGAGGAGCTGATCGCCAAGGCGCCGTTCCTCCGATACGTACCCTTCGTCTACGTCTCGGCACTGACCGGCCAGCGAGTCCGGAAGATTCTCGACCTGATCCTCGAGGTGGCCGACGGACGCGACCGACGCATTCCAACCGCCGAAGTCAACAAGGTGCTCGCCACCCTTCTCGAGCGCACCGCACCTCCACAGAAGCCCGGTGAAGAGGTCAAGCTCCTCTACGCCTCACAGGTCGGGACGGCGCCGCCGACCTTCGCCATCGTGAGCAACCGGCCGGACGACGTACCCGAGGCCTACCAGCGATACCTCGTTCACGGGTTCCGCACCGTCTGGCCGTTCACCGGCTCGCCACTGCGGCTTCGGTTTACGGCTCGAGGGTCGCGGCGGTGACGACGGCGATGATTCCCTGGCTACTGGCGTCCTACCTGCTGGGTGCCATCCCCAGCAGCTACATCACCGCTCGACTCTTTCGCCACATCGATCTGCGTGAACACGGCAGCCGCAACCTTGGCGCGACGAACCTCTACCGTGTGCTTGGCTGGAAGTTCGCCCTGCCCGTCGGGATCTTCGACATGGCGAAGGGGCTCGTGCCGGTCCTCGTCTTCGCGCCACGCGCTTCGTCCTCTCAGCTCTTCGGACTGATCTGCGGGATCATGGCGGTGCTCGGGCATGTCTATTCCATCTTCGTCGGCTTTCGAGGTGGGAAGGGGGTCGCGACCGCGGCCGGAGTCATGCTTGCACTCACACCGCTCGCGCTCGGCGTTTCGTTCGCGGTCTGGTTCATTGTCGTCGGCCTCACCGGCTACGTCTCCCTCGGCAGCATCATCTCTGCGGCGGTATTTCCGGTGGCGGTGTGGATCCTCGACCCGCCGGAGCAGTCCGCGATTCTCTGGCTGGACGTCGCCGTGGCGGCGGCCATCATCTGGCTTCATCGAGCGAATATCGCGCGCCTGATCAAGGGAACGGAGAATCGATTCGGGCGGCGCGGCGCTCCGGCGGGAACCCGATGAGCATCGTCGCGGTACTCGGAGCGGGGAGCTGGGGGACGACGCTCGCCAACCTGCTCGCCTGCAAGGGTGAAACGGTCCGGATCTGGGCGTACGAGGCGGAGGTGGTCTCGGCGATCAATCGCGACCGCGAGAACTCGATGTTTCTGCCGGGCGTTGCCCTTGCAGCCTCGTTGCGCGCCGAAGCGGATCCCCGCGACGCGGTCGCCGACGCCAGCGTGATTGTCTCGGCCCCGCCGAGCCACGCGGTACGGAGCGTCCTCCGACAGGTCGCGAAAGACCTGAAGCCCGGCACCCTCGTGGTCAGCGCGACCAAGGGAATCGAGACCGACACGCTGGCGCTGATGTCGCAGGTGTACGCCGAGTGCGCGCCGGCCGTGCGATTTGTCGCTCTGTCCGGACCCAGCTTCGCCGCTGAGGTATGTCAGGGCCAACCGACGGCCGTGGTCGCCGCCTCCTCGGATGCAGAGGCGGCCCGCGACGCACAGCGCGTCTTCGCGACCCCGACCTTTCGAGTCTACAGCGGCCACGATGTCATCGGCGTCGAGCTCGCGGGAGCGCTCAAGAACGTCATCGCGATTGCGGCGGGAATCCTGGAGGGTCTCGGGCTCGGCCACAATCCACGGGCGGCGCTCATCACTCGCGGTCTGGCGGAAATCACCAGACTCGGGCTGGCGATGGGGGCCGATCCCGCCACGTTTGCGGGTCTCGCTGGAATGGGAGATCTGGTGCTCACCACCACAGGGAGCTTGAGCCGCAACCGGACGCTCGGCGTCGAGCTGGCTTCCGGGCTGTCACTCGAGGAGTACCGGCGGACTCACCGTAGCGTCGCGGAGGGCGTGAATACAGCCCGCGCGGGCGCGGCGCTCGGAGCCCGCCACGGCGTCGAGCTCCCAATTGTTCACCAAGTATGCGAGGTCCTCTTCAGCGGCAAGTCGCCCGGTGACGGGGTTGCCGATCTGATGGGCCGCGAACTCAAACCGGAGCAGTGGAGATGACGACAACCACCCGACCGGTCCAGGAATTCTATTCCATCGGTGAAGTGTGCGCCCTCACCGACCTCAAGCCGCACGTCCTGCGCTACTGGGAAAGCCAATTCCGCTTCCTGAACCCAGCCAAGAACCGTTCCGGCAACCGGGTATACAAGAGCCGAGAGGTCGAGCTGATCATGCTCGTGAAACAGCTCCTGTACACCGAGAAATTCACGATCGACGGAGCGCGGCAGCGGATCGATCAATACCGTCGCACTGGTGAGCTACGGGTGTCGGCGCGCAAGGCATTCGAGGCGGAACTGGCCGCGGAGGTTCGCACGACGATCGAGGACGTCATGAAGATCCTCGACGGTCGCGTGACCGGGCAGCCGGAATGAACATCCTCGTCTCCAATGACGACGGTATCCTCGCCCCGGGTCTTGCGCTCCTTGCCGACGTCTGTCGGGAAGTGGGAACGGTCACGGTCGTCGCGCCGGACCGAGAACAGAGCGGTACTTCCCACTCACTCACTCTGCACCGGCCGCTTCGTCCCACCCGGCGGCCGGACGGCGGATGGCAGATCGACGGAACACCCACTGACTGTGTCATGCTTGCGGTGCAGGCGCTCATGCCGGAGCGCCCCGACTTCGTCTTCTCCGGGGTGAATCACGGCCCCAACATGGGAGAGGATGTGCTGTATTCGGGGACGGTCGCGGCAGCAATGGAAGCCGTGACGCTCGGAGTGCCCGGCATCGGTATCTCGTTCTCGGGCAATCAGCCGGAGACGATGGCGACCTACCGGGATCTCCTCATCGGACTGGTTCGACGAATCACCAGTCAACCCGACTTCCCCGATCAGACGCTGCTCAACATCAACCTGCCCAAGGTCCCGGCCTCCGACGTGAGAGGGATCCAGGTCACCAAGCTCGGCAGCCGCTACTTTTCCGAATCGCTCACGCGTATGAAGGACCCGTGGGGCAGGGAGATCTACTGGATCGGAGGCGGCACGATCACCTGGACCGGCACCGAGAATTCCGATCACCTTGCCGTGGCCGAGGGCTACATCTCGGTCACGCCGCTGCACATGGACCTCACCAACTACTCTCTCATCGAAACGGTCATGGGATGGTCGCTGGAGGGGTAGGCGACGCGGACGGGTACGGCGGCTACCGCGGTCAATTGGTCGAGACGCTCCAGCAGAAGGGGATTCGCGACCTGGCCGTGCTCCGTGCCATCCGCATGGTGCCTCGGCATCTCTTCGTACCCGAGAGCGTTCGGCACCGAGCGTACGACGATACCGCACTTCCGATCGGCAACGGCCAGACCATCTCACAGCCCTATGTGCAGGCACGCTACCTCGAGCTGATCGGACTCGGAGGCCGCGAGCGCGTGCTGGAAATCGGCGCCGGATCGGGATATCAGACTGCGCTGCTCGCGATGCTGGCCGAGAGTGTGTTCGGTGTGGAGCGCATCCCGGGCCTCGCTCGAAGCGCCCGGGCGGCGCTCGAAGAAGCGGGCATTCGGAACGCCACGGTCTTGGTGGGCGACGGGACGCTTGGCTGGCGACCCTACTCGCCGTACGATGCGATCCTCGTCGCGGCGGCGTCTCCGGAGATTCCGGCGCCACTCGTGGAACAACTGGCACCGGACGGACGAATGGTCATTCCCTTGGGCGATCGGGCGTCGCAGGTGCTCACCCTGGTCCGGCGTCAAGCCGACGGGCTGAAGATGAGTACGCTCGAAGACGTGCGATTCGTCCCGCTCCTGGGTGAATTCGGCTTCGATCCCTAACTCACGGCGACATGCTCACCAATTTCTTCCACTGGCTCGCGGCAACGGTTCTTGCCCTCGGCTACCCCGGCATTCTCATGCTCATGGCGGTCGAGTCCTCGCTTTTGCCTTTGCCCAGCGAGCTGGTGATGCCGCCGGCCGGGTACCTCGCCGCGAAGGGCCAGATGAACCCGTGGATCGCGATCGCTGCCGGGACAGCCGGCAGCGTGCTGGGTGCCCTCGTGAACTACGCGCTCGCCGTGTTCGTGGGCGAGCCGGTGCTCCGCCGGTACGGGAAATACCTGTTGATGTCCGAAGCCTCGCTCGATCGAACGGAGGCGTTCTTCCGGCGCCACGGCGAGATCAGTACCTTCGTCGGTCGCCTGTTGCCGGTGATTCGGCACCTCATCTCGATACCGGCCGGTATCAGTCGCATGGCATTGGGACGGTTCATCGCATTCACGGCGCTTGGTGCCGGGCTGTGGTGCGGCATCCTCACGTATCTCGGCTGGTTGATTGGTCGTCATGGCGAGCAAGTCGACGCGGCGATCGGACCGTACGTCCACCAGGCGCTCGTGAAATACATCCTTCCGGGCACCGTCGTCCTGGTCGTCGTGTATGTCGTCTGGCGGCGTTGGCAGCAGGCGCGGCGAGCGTGACCAGCGCGCGGTTCCTGGTCCGCGGAAGGGTCCAGGGCGTCGGGTTCCGGTGGTTCGTTTCCCGACAAGCGCAATCGCTCGGCATTGCCGGGTACGTGCGGAACCTCGTGGACGGTTCCGTCGAGGTGCTCGCATCAGCAGCGGACCCGACGGTCCTTCAACGCCTCGAAGAGACACTCCGCCGGGGACCACGTGGCGCGGCAGTGGAGTCGGTCGATCGAGAGGATCGACCGGAGAACAGTCTCACGATCACGAGGAGCTTCGACATCAGATGACTGTCGTGACCCCGCTCGCTCGCCATGTGCTCGACACGCTGAGACCGATCCCTGACTACCCCAAACCGGGAATCGTCTTTCAGGATATCACCCCGGTTCTCGCCGATGGGAAGCTGTTCCGGACTGTAATAGGTGCGATGGCGGATCCGTTCCGTGAGCTCGACGTCACGCACGTGCTCGCCATCGAGGCTCGTGGGTTCATCCTGGGTGGTGCGGTCGCAGCGAGTCTGGGCGTAGGGTTCGTGCCGGCACGGAAGCCGGGCAAGCTGCCTTGGGAACGCGTGCGCGAATCGTACGAGCTGGAGTACGGCACCGACGCACTGGAGTGCCACCGCGATGGAGTGGACCAACAGGCGCGGGTTCTGGTCGTGGATGACGTCCTGGCGACCGGCGGGACTGCGCGTGCTGCGGGCCAGCTCGCGCGTGGTCTGGGGGCGCACGTGGTCGGCTGGAGCTTCCTTCTGGAGATCGCCGGGCTCGGCGGCAAGGAGCGACTCGAGCGGGGCGTCTGCCATATCGTCGCAAAGCGATAGGCACGAATTTTCGACGACCTCGGTAGAGCGGGCGACCTGGATAAGCGGCGCGAGGGCAAGTTGGGATGCTCCCAAGACTTGCCCCACCACGTCAGCCCGTGCCATTTTTCCGTGCTCGATACGCTCCGTCAGGGGCCCGAGCGCCCCCCGGGCGGGTGGCGAGTACTGCCCCCGTAGCTCAGATGGATAGAGCAGCAGTTTCCTAAACTGTTGGCCGCGTGTTCGAGTCACGCCGGGGGCACTCGAGAGCGGTGGATGCGGGCCGACACGGCAGTTCATTCTTTTGACAGGATCTCATGGCAACGAGCGTAGCATCAACTTCCCGCGAGGCGCCCGGTACCGTTCCGGCGGCACCGTGGTACCGGGATCGCAATCGCCTGTTGGCAGCCGGCGCGATCCTCGCCGCGGTGGTCGCAGCGGCGACGTGGTTCGTCGTAACCAGCGGCAAGCGCAAGGAAGAGTTCGCCTCCCGGAGCCTCAGCCAGGCGCGGGAAACAGCGGAGGCAGGGAACCTGCCGCTGGCCTCGAGCGAGCTGCAGAAGCTCATCCAGACCTACAAGGGCACCGACGCAGCGAACGAGGCCGTCATTACCCTCAATGAGGTCAGGCTCGTGAACGGTCAGGGCGAGCTGGCGGCGGTCGGCCTCCGAGACTTCCTCGCGACCAAGCCCGCCACGAGGTACGTCGCGCCGGCTAACGGTCTCCTCGGCGCGTCGCTCGAGAACTCCGCCAAGTGGTCCGATGCCGGCGACGCCTTCTCGCGGGCGTCTCAAGCAGCCGACGTGGAATACCTCAAGGCGCACTATCTCCTGGACGCGGGACGAGCCTACACCCAGGCAGGAAAGAAGGAACAGGCGATTGCGGCCTACCGAACCATCATCGACAAGTTTCCGAAGTCTTCCAGCGTGACAGAGGCCAAGGTCCGCCTGGCGGAGCTGACCGGCGGAAAGATGTAGGGTCCGGGCGTTAGGTCCCCGGAAACACGGTCGTCCGTCAGGGCGACCTTTTTGTTGCCTGATACCGCGGGCAGGGACCTGATTCCGGTGCAGGGCGATCTGATGTAACCGGCAAACGACGTATAAGATATGTTATGTTAAGTAGCTCTGGTGATAACTGTGGAGAAGTGTGGAAACCGCCCCAGGACTTCTCCACGATGTGTTGGGTAATGACTTGGGAGGATTGCGGTTAGAAACCTACGGGCCGCCAGGAATCGCTAAACTTCCCAGATCGCCCGAAACACCAGCTTGCCCTGCCCGCCCAACCAAACGTTACGAGCGTGCGACCGTTCCATCGTACCGCGGACGGCGAGCTCGGGCCCGCCTCTGGTTCGGAATCTGATCGGCAACGTGACCTCCTTCCGGCACGCCAACGCCAGTGCCGCCGCGACGGTGCCGGTTCCGCAGGCCAGCGTTTCACCTTCGACACCCCGCTCGTAGGTGCGGATCAGCCAGACCCCGTTCTGCGACGGTGCGACGAAATTGACATTGGCGCCCGCCGGCCCCAGGGTCTGAGCGTATCGAAGCGCCCGACCTCGTCCCGCGACGTCGACCGCCTCGATGTCCTCAACCCGCACGACCAGGTGAGGGACGCCCACAGTGACGAACCCGAGCCACCGCTCCCCGGCAGCTGGCTCGAGCTCCGGAACGGCCACCGGCGTGTCGAAATCGGGCACGTTGATCTCGGCTGTGTCACCGGAGTCTCCGCTCCGCGCCGCGACATCTCCCGCGTCGGTCAGCAGTCGCACATTGCCGTCTGGCACCATCTCGAGGTAGACCGCCAACCGGGCGCTGCACAGGGCGGCATTGCCGCACATGGCTGCGCGGGATCCGTCGGAGTTCCAATAGACCATGCGGACGGCGTCACCGCCCTCGGGCGTGAGGATGACCAGGCCGTCAGCGCCGACCCCGGTCCGGCGGTCGCACACGGCAACGATGCGTTCCGGCGACAAGGAGTCGGCCTCTACGCAGCGTCCGTCGAGCATGACGAAGTCGTTGCCCGAGCCCGTCATCTTGTAGAGAATCGTACCCTTCACAGCCGTCCCCCGAGTGACTTGATCCGGAGCCACCAGACCATCCAGATGGCCTCCCGCACGATGCGCTTATTCATCTTGCTCTGGCCCTCCACCCGGTCCGTGAAGACGATCGGAATCTCGACGAGCCTGAATCCCTGCTTCCAGGCCCGAAAGCTCATCTCGATCTGGAAGGAGTACCCGTTCGAGCGAACTCTTGAAAAATCAATGGTTTCAAGGACTCTCCGGCGAAAGCACTTGAAGCCGCCGGTCGAGTCCGTGAGCGGCAGCCCGGTGATCCGTCGGGCGTATTCGTTCGCCCCGAGTGAGAGCAGCAAGCGCGAGATCGGCCAGTTGATGACGTTGACCCCTGACGTAACGGGAGCCAACCACGAGGTCGGCCCGCTCGATTGCCTGCAGAAATTCCGGCAGGTACTTGGGGTCGTGGGTGAAATCGGCATCCATCTCGAAGATGTAATCGTAGTCCCGCTCGAGAGCCCAGCGGAATCCGGCCAGGTACGCCTTCCCCAAGCCCTCCTTCGCCGTCCGATGGAGCACGTGAATCCGCGGCTCGGCCGCGGCCATCTCATCGGCGAGCTTTCCGGTTCCGTCCGGCGAGTTGTCGTCCACCACCAGCACCTCGATCCGGAGGTCCTGCTGCAGGATCTGCGGCACGATCAGCGGGCAGATTGACGCGCTCGTTGTAGGTGGGCACCACCACGAGTGCGCGCTCAATCATTCGCGAGTCTCCGCCGCCAGAACTGTGCCGCGCACAGGGTGGCAGCGATCAGCAGCGAACACACCGTCACCAACTTTCCCCGAGCATAGTCCCGAGAAGAGAACGTGAACCGGACCTCGTGCGCGCCGGGCGGGAGCGCCACGCTCAAGAGTGTGTAATCACCTCGGAGTGTCTGCACCGGCTTACCGTCCACCTCGGCGTGCCAATCGGGGTACCAGTTCTCGGAAACCAGGAGATACGCGGTGCTGTCCGAGCGGCCTGTCAATGTCACTCGAATGGCGCCTGGGCGCCAATCGGCAAGCGTCGCACGTACGGGCGATGATCCGGGCATCTGCCCGGCGCGGATGGCCGCAGGCGAGACGGTGGCGGTATCCGAGTACAAGGCGACGGCGTTTATGGGAAACCGCGGATCGATCACGGTCGGCGGTATCTGCTCCTCCGGAAGTTTTGCGGCCCCCGAGACGACGCGGACATACGGCGGGACAGTATCTCGTTCCATCAAGATTGCCGGCGTACCCGGTGTCGTTGTCACCGGACCGATCACGCGATGAAAGCCCGGTACATCCTGGGCCTCCGGGAGAAGCAGGAATCGGACGCTCAGCAGGTCGTGCAGAGTGGGGTTTCCCGCGTACTTCCACTGCCCCTTCCCTCCCAGAAGCTCATCGTAGAATCGGATCTCCTGGCCGTGGTATCCCAACATCGTCTGAAGATCATGCGCCATGAGGTAGGAGCCTTGATAGACGCCCACGTCGAGGACGCGAAACGGCTTGGGTGTATTCCGCAGGCGAGTCGTCACCTCGTCATCCCGATAGAGCTGGGCAGCGGGATCCCGAAATTGGAAGAAGAGTCTGTCGATGCTCCAGAGATCGGCGGTCACCGCGAGGGCGAGCATGGCGGCGGCACCAGGGCCTCGCAGCCGTCCCTTCCACGCCGCCCACAGAATCCCACCGCCTACCACGACAACAAGGAGCAGACGGAGGGAGCCTGCCTGCAGCGCTCCCGCGTTGGCCGTGACTCGGCCGGCCTGCTCCTGTGACGCGAGGACGGTGGCCACCGCCTGGAGCACACCGATGACACCGAGGAGCGCCAGGCCGGCCAGGACGCCCAGGGGAGTCAAGAGGGCGCGGATTGAGAGCGGCCCCCGGAGCAACCGCTCGGTACCAAACGCAGTGAAAGCCGCGCATGGGAGCGCCACCAGGAAGAACGCCATGCCGGGTGCCCTCACCTTCTTCATCATCGGCATGACTTCGTACCAGAGCCGGTAGAACGGTGTGTGTCCCCCGTAGGCGATGAGCAGAAACAGAATGGCGATGGCGCCGAACGCGCGCACCAGACGGCGTCGTGACGGGTCACCGATGCCGATCGCGGCCAGCGTCACGACGAGTGCGCCGAGATACTCCGTGTGCGACTTGAAGAAGTTCGTGCCCCAGTAGTTCTCCAACACGCCGTTGAACTGAGGCAGCACCGTTGTGAACGTCTCCACCGGGGGCATCGCGAACGAAGTCGCGTATTCCCATCCCGTGCTCGGGCCGCCGGCGCCCCGCGGAGAGAACGGGATATACGCCAGGAATGGCAGGATCTGGATTGCCGCGACGCCAAGACCGAGAACGACGGCGCAGGCAGCGAAACCCAGCTCCACCGGCCAGCGAATGCCGGTGGGTCGGTCGGGATCGAAGAACACGAGATAGATCGTCCACATCGCCGACGCAACGAGCGCGTAGTACGCCATTTGATACTGGGGGCTCAGCATCGCCAGGCCAACCGTGATGGCGAGCACGCCGTACCCGCTCAGTTTGCGATCCCGAATGGCGCGCAGTAGCGCCAACAGCATGAGCGGCGTCAGCGCCGACACGAACAGCTTGCCGTCGTGACCCGGGTGCACGAGCGACGCGACGATGCCGGTCAGCTCGTACGCCAGGCCGCCGACCAGCGCGGCGGTCCAGCCGACTCGAAGCGCCCGCAGGAAGGCGTACATCGTCGCGCCCGCGAGCACGATGTGGGAGAAGAACCCGAGGTTCATCGCCGTGTCGATCGGGAGAACCCATCGGAGCCAGGCCGTGGGATAGAAGATGTCGCCATGCATGGCGGCGATGTACGGGAGTCCCCCAAAGAGATACGGATTCCACTCCGGGATGTGTCCCGTCTGCCGGAACATCTCCGCGCCGAAGAGCCGGAAGCCGTAGCCGGCAATGTACTGGTCATCACCGACGAGGAACCGGCCCGAGAGCATCGGCCAGCACAGCGTCATGGCCGCGAAAAGAAAAACCAGCATCGCCACGAGGGCCGGGTGGCGCGGGACAAAATCGTCCGACGAGGCAGACTCAGGATGCGACACGCGTGGTACCCCGCGGGAAGACGAGGAACGGGACAGCGGCTCCGACCTCGGTGATTGTCAGCAACAATCGGGATGCCAGGGCAAGAGCGGTGGCGGCGCCGATGCCAATGGGTCCCTGCAGCATGAGAATGAATAGTCCTTCTCTGACACCAAAACCCCCCGGTACCAGAAGGGCGAGAAATCCCGCGAGGTAGGAGGCGGTGAACACCGCGATCGCCGGGAGCAGAGTCAGTCCGGCTCCCGGCAGGAGGCCTCGCGCGAGAAGCCACAGGGAGAGACCATACCCCACCCACGCGATGAGATTGGCCGCGATGCCGAAGACGATTCCACCTGCCGCCGGCGCTGTCCCTGAAACAGGGTCGGATCCCGCGAGACGAAGCAGCCTGCGGAGGACCGGCGGCCAGAGGAGGAGCCCGACACCCGCAACCGATGCAGCGACAAGAGCCAGCAACGCGAACCGAATGCCCGGTCGGCTCGACTCGAGAACCCCGGCTCCCGAACATGCGGCGACGGCCGCCCCCGTCCCGATCGCGAGAACCTGCAGAATGATCGCTGAGCCGGTGGCGGCCCAGGGCTCGATGCCCGCCTCCTTCGACATCAGCGCCATACCCGCGACGGCCCATACTTTGCCCGGGATGTATTTGCCGAGGCTGGAGACGGTCCAGATGCGCGCTGCCGTCCAACCACGCAATCGCTGTCCCCACCCGGCCAGCATGCGGCGCCAGGCGACAATGAGCACGCCGTACATGAGCCACACGACCAGCGCACTGAGGAAGATCCACGCCGGCTCCACTTTCCAATCGAGCGGCTGCGTCTTCAACTGCTCCCAGTTGCCGATCACGGCACGGGCGGCCATGACGATGATGGCCACAGCGACAACCCATCCGGCGGCTCGGATCCAGGTGCTACGCACCCAGGGCCTCGCGATACCACCCCTCGCACGTCTCGGCCACTTGGTCCGGTGCGAGCCGGGCGCGCCACGACTCGCCGACCAGCCGGGTAAGCTCGCCGTGAGCGGGATCGTGCAGCAGGTCGAGGATCGCGTCGCTCATCGCCTCTGGCGATGGCAGCGTGAGGCGGCCCGCGCCTGACTCTGGCACGATATCGAGGACACCGCCGCCGTCCCAGCAGGCTACTACGGGCACTCCTGCCATGAGCGCCTCGGCGGCAGCGAGACCAAACCCCTCACCCTGCGCCGGGAAAATCATGACATCGGCGTGGGCCAGATGTCCTGCGATTTCGGCGTGTGGGACGGCACCGGTGAAGTGGACGAAGGGGGCGATGCCAAGCCGATCCACTTGGCGCTCGAGCGCACCACGCTCCGGTCCGTCGCCGACGATGGTGAGTGGAAGATCGTGTCCGCAGCTCGCAAGAAAGGCGATCGTATCGATGGCGAGGTGCACCCGTTTCTGCGCGGTCAGTCGCGCGACCACGATGGCGCCCCCGCCCCCGCTGGTCCAGGGGTATGTGCTCGCGTCGACCGGCATGGGTTGGACATGGTCCGGTGCAATGAATCGGCCGACCCCAGCCTGAACCCAGCCCGCCAGCTCGCGGGAAACAGCGGTGACGACCTTGGCGCGCTCGAAGACCGGCCGGGCCAGGGCGCGTGCGATCCGGGAGTGCCGAAGCAACGCGGCGTCGGTCCCATGTACGGTGAGGACAGTCGGAACACCCTTGGGGACCGCCAACCCGGCCGGCACCCACCAATGTGCGTGGACCAGATCGGCCCCGTTGTCGAACTCGTGGCGAGCCGCTTTGCGCAAGGCGCGCCAGAGTCCGGCGAGCGCCCGCCAGCCGCCCGGGCGTCGAAGCGCCGCCTGCATGGTGCCTCGATAGGCGATGGTCTCCGCTCCGGCCGACGCGTACCGGACCCGGCGCACGCTCACGCCGTCGACGACCTCTTCCCCGCCCTTGCCCTGGTCGCTCGGCGCCAGCACCCGCACGTCGACTCCCCGGCGCGCCAGAGCCTGCGCCAGGATTCCGAGGAACGCGCCGGACAGGTCGCCCGGCCAGCGGGGAAAATTGTGGGTCAGAAAAACGACCCGCACCGATCAGTCCCGGGAATCGAGCTTGTCCAACCGGGCGAGAGCACGGGCGATCGCCCGCGTCTCCTCCCGCAGACCCGGCGATCATCTCGCCGACGAAGCCGAACCCGAACAGGGCGATGCCGCTGATCACCATCGTCTCGACCAGGTTGAGCAGCGGCCGGAAGCCGATGCCGAAGCCGAATCGGAGCACGAGCGCGACGATGCCGGCCAGGAAACCGATGCAGGAAGAGCGCCGCGCCCCCGAGGCCGAAGAAGAGCATCGGCTTGCGGCCGAAGCGGAGCTGGAACCAGACCGACAGCAGGTCGAGCACGCCGACCGGGATCCGCCGCCAGGTGAACTTCGAGACGCCGGCCCGTCGGGGATAGCAGCGGCACCGGCCGCGAGGTCAGGCGGAACCCGTCGGCCGCCGCGATCACCACCATGTAGCGATGCCAGTCGGGGCGGAGCGGCACGCCGCGCATGATCTCGCGCCGGTAGGCCTTGACCGAGTTGAGGTCGGTCGACCTGCGACGCCGAAGAGCCAGCGGCAGAGCCGGTTGTAGATCCGCGAGACGAACGCCTTCTCGTACTTGCCCTGCTTGGTGCCGGTGACGATGTCCGCCTCGCCTGGCGAGGATCGGCGCGACCAGCGCCGGGATGTCGTCGGGCAGGTACTGCAGATCGGCGGGATAGAAGACGAAGATGTCGCCGCGGGCGGCGTCGCCGGCGGAGCGCAGCGCATCGGCGATGCCGCGCTGGCGCCGGTGGGTCACCGACCGGAGGAACGGATAGCTGCGGCGCCAGGTCGCGCCAGCACCGCGGCGGTCTCGTCGCGGGAGCCGTCGTCCACCACGACGACCTCGAAGCGTGAACGGCGCCGGCCCGAGGGCCTCGGCGCACTGCCGGACGAACTCCGGGAGGTTCTCGGCCTCGTCCTTGGCCGGGACCAGGACGCTGACGTCCACCGTCCGGCGGCGGCGAGGGTCATACCCGCTTCCGCATCCGGGCCGGGAGAATGCCGAGCTGATCGCGATACTTGGCGACGGTGCGGCGGGCGATCTGGATCCCCTGTTCCTGGAAGAGGTGGACGATCTGCTGGTCGGTGAGCGGCTTTCCGGTGTCCTCCTCGGCGACCATCTTCTGCGAGCTTGGCGCGGATCGAGCGGGCGCTGGCGTCCTCGCCCGAGGCGGTGGAGAGGGCGCTCGAGAAGAAGAACTTGAGCGGCAGCACGCCGCGCGGCGTCTGCACGTACTTCTCGTTGGTGACCCGGCTCACCGTGGACTCGTGCATGTTGATCACCTCGGCCACCTCGCGGAGGGTCAGCGGCTTGAGGTACTCGATGCCCTTCTCGAAGAAGTCGCGCTGCCGGTCCACGATGAAGTTCATCACCTTGAGCATCGTCTGGCGGCGCTGCTCGATGGCCTGAATCATCCAGTTGGCGCTGTTCATCTTGCGACGCGATGAACTCGCGGTTCTCCGGCGTCAGCTTCTTCTTGTCGCGGGCGATCTCCTGGTAGGACGCGGCTGAGCCGGAGCCGCGGCATGCCGGTGTCGTTGAGGAAGACGTGGTACCGGCCGTCGATCTTGTCCACGATGAGGTCGGGGATGATGTAGCCGTCGCTCTCGGTCGGAGTACTTGAGCCCCGGCTTGGGGTCGAGCCGGGCCAGCGCGTCGGCGGCGGCCTGGACCGCCGCGGCTCGACGCCGAACCGCTTGGCCAGATCGTTCCAGCGGTGGGCGATCAGGTCGGGGAACGCCTCCGCCACGAGGCGGTAGGTGAGCGAGCTCGGTGTCGCCCTGCTCCCGGAGCTGGATGCAGCAGGCACTCGCGGAGGTCGCGCGCGCCGATGCCCGGGCGGGTCGAGGCGCTGGATGATCGCGCAGCATCTCCTCGACTCTCGGCCATGGTGAAGTACGGAGGCAGATGCCGCGAGCCGGCGCGTCCTCGCCATCCTCGTCCACTCGTCGTCCCTCCGCTCCGTCCTCCGGGCCTTCGCTCGACATGACTGGCCACAGCAGTTGATTGACCGATCCGAGGATCTCCTCGAGAGAGGCGGCGAGATAGCCGTCCTCGTTGATGTTGCCGAGGAACTCCTCCGCCGAGCAGCAGCTGCCGGGGAGTCAGGTGCAGCATCTGGAGCTGTTCCCGCAGGTGATCGATCGAGGTCTGTGCGTCTCGACCGTCACCGGCTCGGTGTACTCGAGCTGCTCGTACTGCTCCCGAGTCCCGCCAACCTCGAAGCCGTTGAGGAGGATCTCCTCCCAGTCGATCTCTTCTTCCTTCTCCTTCTGCTCCTTCTCCTGCTCGGCATCTTCTCTGCTCGGCGGTCCTCTTCCTCGGGCTCCAGCAGCTCGAGGAAGGGGTTGGCCAGCAGCTCCTGCTTGAGGTGCTGCTGGAGGTCCATCATGGGCATGTACAGCATGTCCATGGCCTGGTAGAGCCGCGGATTGATCCGCAGCTCCTGGCGGAGACCGGTGTGCTGCGACAGCCCGGTCTTCATGCGCACGGCCTCCAGACGCGCCCGGAGCCGCGCGGTCAGGGTGGGCCCGAGGTACAGCTGCGGCGACCCGATCGTCGTACACCAGGTCCCGCACGGTGCCGGCGCCTGCACCTTGCCCTCGAACATGATGTAGGCCCGATCGACGATATCGAGCGTCTGCTCGACGTTGTGGTCGGTGATCAGCACGCCGATGCCGCGGTGTCGCAGTCCGGCGACGATGGTCTGGATGTCGTGCACGGCGATCGGATCAACGCCGGCGAACGGCTCGTCGAGCAGCATGAACTTCGGCTCGGTCACCAGTGCGCGGGTGATCTCGAGGCGCCGGCGCTCACCACCGCTCAGCGAATACGCCTTGCTGCTGCCGCAGGTGCTTGATCGATAGCTCGTCGAGCATCCGCTCGAGCCGGCGCATGCGCTCTTCGCGCCCGAGGTGCCAGCGTTTCGAGGATCGCCAGAATATTCTCCTCGACCGTCATTTGTCGGAAGATCGAGGGCTCCTGCGCCAGGTAGCCGATCCCCGCTCGGGCGCGCTGGTACATCGGCGCACGGGTGAGGTCGTGGCCATCGAGATGGACCCGGCCCTCATCGGGCCGGATCAGGCCGGTGATCAGGTAGAAGGTCGTGGTCTTTCCCGCGCCGTTGGGGCCGAGCAGGCCGACGATCTCCCCCTGCTGAACCCGCACGCTCACATGGTCCACGACCCGCCGTCCCTTGAAGCTCTTCGCGAGATCCGCCCCCTCGAGAACGCTCGCCGAGGCTCGATGCGGCGTCAGCGCCTTGGATCGGAGAACCGCCCGGCGCGCCGCCGATAACAAGGCCTCGTAGACCGCTTGACGGTCTTGCGCGTTCTCGCCCCACCACCGAACTCGAGGCGTGACGGGGTCCCAGTCGCCGCTCTCGGTATCGAGGATCCAGCCTTCGGTCGCGAGGCGTGGGAGCACGGATCGGGACAGATGCCCTCGCACTTCGTCGCCCGAGACCTCCTGATCGCTCTGGCCGCCGAGTCCGTGATAGCAGGCGAGATGGGCCTCCCGGTAGCTCATCACCAGCACGGCAAAGGGAACTCTGGGCTCGGCTCCGGCCCCCCGGGTAATTGCGGCCAGCGCGATCGGCACCGATGGGTCCCGATCTCCCAGTGTCGCGATCCAGTCGGGTGTGCTCATCGCGGCCGTCTCGTGCGGGGCTTCTTGGTCGAATCCGGGGGCACCGAGAGCGAGTCCGACGCGGGCTCGAGCTGGACACCGTCGACCTTTCCCCGCACGTCCACCCGATCCACCCCCCCTGTCGCCGGTCCCCGCATCGTCACCACGATGACATCACCCCGCGAGTAGTTGATCGACGGCCGGTGCGGCGTCTTGCTGTTGGGATCGAGGTGATAGGACTGCGCTTTCTGCCGAGCCTCGATCCTGCTCAGCACGGCGCGCGATCGTCCGGCGGAGTCGGCGGATGCGAACTGCGCGACGATGGTATCGCCTCGCATCCAGTCGCGGTCCTTGCTGAGGGTGTCGATGGCGCCGCCGAGCCACGCGGTCCGGAACCCGCGCACCTCGCGCAGGCGCTGACCCGGGCTGTCGATCGCCAGCGATTCCGCCCGCATCGCGTACGCGGAAGAGTTGGCGAAGGTACGACTCGGGTCACCCCAGGCGAACGTGCGCTCGAGCTTCTTCGCCTCGAGGTCGAGCGCGATGGTGTCGGCGACGAGGTCGAGGTCTCTGCTCACTGCGTGGGCGGTGCCCTTGGCCAGGAGAAAATCGAGCTCGCGGTTGGCCAGCTTGAGATCGATCCTCGTCCCGCTGATCCGGAAGCTGTCGGGGCCGAGCCCACGCAGAACGGGCTCGCCGCCGATCAGCGCGCCGTCATTACCCGGGCCCGTGTCGAGGCGCATCGAATCCGATCGAGCCGCAAAATCGCTTCGGTCGATCGTCACCTTGCCTCCGGCCCAGATGCGGTCATTGCCCTTGAACCGAACACGGTCACCGACGATGACGTATGCTTCCGCCGACTTCGCTCCCGAATCGGTGGGGACGTAATTGATCCGGGGCCGCCCGACCGCGTACATCTCCAGCGTGTCACGGACGCCCTTCACCTCACGGTAGTAATCGAGCGAGGGGCCGTCGAGCGAGGAGCCGGTGACCAAATTCCGGGTCTGTACCCGACCACGAGCCTCCCAGCGTTCGCCGTTCTTGTAATAGGTTCCGTGGTCGGCATCCATCGAAATCGTCGAGTCTCGATACTTGACGTTGCCGATGAACTGGACGACTGCTCCGCCATACGCCGCGACACTGTCGCTCTGCATCGAGATCTGGGTTCCGCGGCACCGCAGCCGAACATTTCCTCCCGCGAAGTAATTGGTTCCGCTCGGCGTCTCGTTCACGGCGCCCTGCCGATCCACGTTGTCGATCTGGAAGACGCAACGCCCGGACTGACCGACCGGTGTCGACGGCGATGGCTTGGTCGGCGGCTTCACCTGGGCGCGCAACCCAAGGGGCAGCAGCAGAAGGGCGATGATCGCGACGACCCGCCTCATTGCGAGTCCTTCGAGGTTGGGGCAGGCGCGGGCGCAGCGTTCGGTTGCGGCGTGGGTTTCCGTTGTGGAGCACGGGTCTCCGGCGCTGAATCGGTGCCCTGGCCCGGAAGGAGCATTCCTGTCCCCGTCACACCCCTTGGCTTGTCCGTCACAACATTCTTGAAGTCCGGATCCGACTTGAAGCTGTTGCCCTCGAGATGCTCGTCGCCTCGATCGAACGTAAACGGCACGTCGGTGGAAATGGTGTTGGTGGCATTGTCATACTTGATCGCTTGCGTTCTCAGCGTGCGCCCATCCGGGTTTACCACCACCACATTGTCATGTGCTTCCATCGAACCGTCCTGCCAGCGGTAGGTGCCCCGCTTGGCGGTCAGGGTCGATCCCTCGACACCTCGGAGATCGTAGAAGACCACCTTTACGTGGCGCAGATCGGTGATCTGGGTGCCCTCGTAGAAGAGCGCGGTGTCAGCCTCGACCCTGCTGCGCCGGACGCCGCCGAATGTCACGTAATGGGAAAAGCCCTCCAGAACCTGATCGGCGTCCTCCGTGCCCTGGACCGTGGTCGTGGGCTTGGCGCCGGTCTCCTCGCATGCCACGAGGACGAAGACCAGCGCTCCAGCCGTCCACCATCGACACCGCGCTCCAGTCACACTGCCCCTGCGCGCATGAGATCGTGCAGGTGCACCACGCCGACGACCGTGTTGCCGTTCTCGACCACGGGAAGCACGATGACCCCAAATCGCTCCATCGTGCCTGCCGCCGACGCGGCGAGATCGTCAGGCGCCGCGGTTCGAGGCGTGCGGGTCATCACGTCGGTGACCGAGCGGCCAAGAAAATCGGCATCACGCTCCGCCAGACGGGTGAGGTCGCCGGGAGTGAGGACGCCCTTGAGACATCCCTCGTCCACGATCATCGCGAGCCCTCGCTCGTGAGCCAGCGTCACCACCGCCTCCCGCATCGTCGAGCCTGGGCCGAGCAGACGAGCCGGTGCGAGCATGACGTCTCGTACTCTCAGCGTCAGCTTGCGCCCGAGTCGGCCGCCGGGGTGAACGGCGGCAAAATCCTCGCGCCGGAAGCCTTTCACCTCGAGCAGCGCGATGGCAAGCGCGTCCCCGAGCGCCAGTGCCACAGTGGTGCTGGCCGTCGGAGCGAGGTCGTAGGGACAGGCCTCTTCGGCCACCGAACCATCGAGGGCGACCGTCGCCACCCGGCCGAGCGTGGAATCCAGCGCCCCGGTGATGGCGACGATGGGCACGCCCAGTCGTTGCAGGGTACCCGCCAGACCAAACAACTCCTCCGATTCACCACTCTTGCTGAGGAGGATGGCTGCGTCAGTCGGGCCGGCAATGCCCAGATCCCCATGCAGCGAGTCGACGGGATGGAGATAGGTGGCCGCGGTACCGGTCGAGGTCAGGGTCGCCGCGATTTTTCTCGCGATGAGTCCCGACTTCCCCACGCCCGAGACGATCACTCTTCCACGTGCCTTCGCCAGCAACTCCACGGCGGCGCCAAAGCGGCCATCGAGACGCGTGGCCGCGCCGGCTACCGCAGACGCTTCGAGCGTCAGCACGCGCCTGCCGAGCTCCGTGAGCTTCGGACCGTCAGGTGACACGAGCGACCGGCTCCGTGAAGTAGCGTTCGAGGATGCCAGCCCATTCTCCTCTCGCCCGCAGGAGAGTCTCGACGACTTCCCGCACCGCTCCATGCCCCCCCGCGGCCTGGGTGACATGCTGGGCAACCGCCTTCACCTCGGCGACGGCATTCGCGACCGCGATCGGCAGTCCCACTCGTCGCATGATCTTGAGATCGGCCAGGTCGTCTCCGACGAATGCCGTCTCCTCCCAGGAAATCCCCCGCGTTTCCAGGACCTCCGCGAACGCCTCGAGCTTCCTGGGGCCGGGAACCTGGAGCAGAACGTCCACGCGGAGCTCGCGACCACGCAGCGTCGTCGCCTCTGACTCCCGTCCACTCAGCCAGACCACGGGAAGATCGGCGAGGCGGAGCAGCATCAGACCCAGCCCATCCTGGATATCGAACCGCTTGAGCTCGACTCTTTCACCAGCCACCGGGCCGACAAAGATCCCGTTGTCGGTGAGCACCCCATCCACGTCCAGACCGAGGAGGCGCACGCGTCGAGCGGCTGCCGCTTCGATCATCCCGTTGAGCCATGCGTCAAGGCGCGATCGCGGGCGCGGGCCCAGAAATCGAGCGTTCGTTCGACGAGCTCGTCGAGCTTGTCGAGCGGCCACTGTGTCGCGGCATCGCTCGCCGCGCGGTCCGGATCGGGATGCGTCTCGAGGAAGAAGCCGTCGGCACCCGCCACCGCCGCGGCTGCCAGGAGCTGCGGGATGAACTCGCGAGTTCCCGCGCTCGAGCCTTCAGCGCCCTGGCCTGGCTGCTGAACCGAATGTGTGGCATCGAAGACGACGGCCGCGCCCGTCGCCGACCGGAGGCGGGCAAAGTTGCGCATGTCGACCACCAGGTCGCCGTACCCGAAGAAGGTCCCGCGCTCGGTGACCGCGAGGTCTTGGCTCCCGCCGCTTCGCACCTTTTCGAGGGCACCGGCCATGGCCTCGGGGTGGACCCACTGGCCCTTCTTCACGTTGACCGGTTTTCCCGTGCGTCCCGCGGCGACGAGCAGGTCGGTCTGACGGCAGAGAAAGGCGGGAATCTGCAGGGCGTCGGCGACTGCCGCGGCTGGGGCGGCGTGGCTGGGCTCGTGAATGTCGGTGAGCACCGGCAACCCACTCGCCGCTCGGACCCGTTCGAGAACCCGAAGTCCTTCGTCGAGCCCCGGTCCTCTCGGTGCGTCGAGTCGTGCGCGATTCGCCTTATCGAAGCTCGCCTTGAAACAGACCCGAACCCCGCGCTCGAGGGCAATTCTGGCCAGAGCATCGGCCACTCGGGGGAGCACGTCACCGGGCTCGATGACGCACGGGCCCGCGATGAGAAACGGAGCCGTCCCGAACGTCCAGGTCATCCGTGAGCGGCTCGTGCCATCTGCTTGGGGATCGGCGGGGCGGCCGCCGCCTCCCGCCTCTTGAGTGCGGCGCCGACGAGACCGGCAAAGAGCGGATGAGGACGCGTGGGTCTCGACTTGAGCTCGGGGTGAAACTGACAGCCGATGAACCATGTATGGTCTGGTAGCTCGATCGTCTCGACCAATCCCCCGTCCGGCGATTGTCCCGAGAGCCGGAGGCCATACTCGGCCAGCACGTCGCGATACGCGTTGCTCACCTCCCAGCGATGGCGGTGCCGCTCGCTGATCTCCGTCGTGCCGTATGCCTGCGCCACGCGGGAGCCAGGCCGGAGACGCGCGGTATAGGCCCCGAGGCGCATGGTGCCGCCCAAGTCACTCACATCCCGCTGTGACTGCATCAGCGCGATGACCGGGGTCTCGCATTCCGGAGAGAATTCGGTGCTATTGGGGTCGGGGAGGTCGCAGACATTGCGGGCGAACTCGATGATGGCGATCTGAAGACCGAGGCAGATACCGAGGAATGGGAAATCGTTTTCGCGGGCCCATTGGACGGCATTGAGCATGCCTTCCACGCCGCGCTCACCGAATCCGCCCGGGATGAGCAATCCGTCGAACCCTTCGAGCAGTTTGCCGGCTGCCGCCGCATCGGTAAAGCGATCGCTCGGAATCCACTCGACCTCGACGCGAGCATCATGGGGGATTCCACCGTGAATGAGCGCCTCGCCGACCGATTTGTAGGCATCGTGGAGGGCGGTGTATTTCCCGACGACCGCGATGCGCACCCGATTCGCCGGGTGAAGGATGCGCTCGGTCATCGCCTTCCAGCCGCGAAGATCGGGCTCCTTTGTTTCGAGCCGAAGCCGCTGGCACACCTCGCGGTCGAGACCCTGCTCGAAGAACCGGATCGGAATCTCGTAAATCGACCGGACGTCCGGGCTCTCGACCACGCACCCGAAATCCACGTTGCAGAAGAGCGCGATCTTCCGTTTGATGTCGGCCGAGATCGGCTGCTCGCTGCGGCAGATCAGGACGTCGGGCTGGATGCCGAGCTGCATGAGCTCGCGGACCGAGTGCTGGGTCGGCTTGGTCTTGAGCTCTCCGGCGGCCGCGATGTAGGGCACGAGAGTCAGGTGAATGAAGAGGGCGTTGTCTCGGCCGACTTCCTGGCGGAACTGGCGGATGGCCTCGAGGAACGGAAGCGATTCGATGTCGCCGACGGTCCCGCCGATCTCGGTGATGACGACGTCGTGTCCGGGCGCCGTACGCCGAATGGCGTTCTTGATCTCGTCGGTAATGTGCGGGATGACCTGGACGGTGGACCCGAGATACTCGCCGCGACGCTCCTTGTTGATGACCGACTGGTAGATCCGACCCGTCGTGACATTGTTCTGCTGAGACAACGACCGGTCGATGAAGCGCTCGTAGTGCCCGAGGTCGAGATCGGTTTCGGCGCCGTCGTCGGTGACGAACACTTCGCCGTGTTGGAACGGCGACATCGTCCCGGGATCGACGTTGATGTAGGGGTCGAACTTCTGCATCGTCACGCTGAGGCCGCGCTCGACCAATAATCGACCGAGTGATGCGGCGGCGATGCCCTTGCCGAGGGACGACACGACGCCGCCGGTCACGAAGATGTACTTGGTCGCGTTCGGACCCGTGGTCATAGCCCTACCCCCTGGAGTGCATGCCAATGAGCTTCTGCCCGTCTGAGATCTTCGAGCGTGTCGACGCCGGGCAGGACGGCGGTGTCGAGGCGGGCCACCCCGATGCGGAGCCCGCAATGCAGGGCGCGAAGCTGCTCCAGCCGCTCCGCTTCTTCGGCCAGGCACGGCGGCTCGGCAACCCAACGTTCGAGAGCCGGCCGCGTGTAGGCGTAGATGCCGACATGCTGCCAGTAGAGTCCCTCGACCGGATGGCCGGACTCGCGCCGGCTCGGGATGGGGGCGCGTGAGAAATAGAGCGCCCTGCCCAGTCCATCGGTGACGACCTTGACCCGGGACGGATCATCTACCAGCGACGGATCCAGCGGAGCGGCCGCCGTGCCTACATCGTTGCCGAGCGTGATCTGGTCGAGCGCGCCTGCCAGGGCTTCCTTCGCCAGGAAAGGCTCGTCGCCCTGCACATTCGCGATCGTGTCGAAGCTCATGAACTCGGGACGGCGAGCCACCTCGGCCACGCGATCGGTCCCCGACGCGTGACGGGTATCTGTGAGCACCGCCCGAACCTGTGATTGTTCGACAACCTCGGCGACCATCGGCGAGTCGGTCGCGACGACGAGCTCGTCCGTCAGGCCGTGCTCCAGCACACGCTGGATCACCCGGGTGATGAGTGGCTCGCCGGCCAGAAGCTGAAGCGGTTTGTTGGGGAGTCGTGTCGAGCCTAGACGAGCCGGAATCACACCTAGGACGCGCATCACGGAAGTTAATGAAGGCGTGGGGCGGAGTCAAAAGTCGTGCCGTCGTGAGCTATCGGCTATCGGATACTGGCTATCGGATTGGAGGGGAAAGCCTTAGGACGTGAGTGCCGCCGCGCGATCCGCCGCGATTGTCAGGAAATTGGAGATGATGCGGCGCCCATGTTTGGTGCCGACTGACTCGGGGTGAAACTGCACGCCGAACACCGGTAAAGTTCGGTGCCGGAGAGCCATAATCTCGCTGAGCGCCGGTCGATCACTCGACCAGGCCGTGATCTCGAGCTCCGAAGGCAGTCCCTGCCGTGCGACGATCAGCGAGTGGTACCGCATCGCCTCGAAGGGCGAGGGCACGCCTTCGAACAGCGGGATACCAGTGTGCATGACCATCGTCGTCTTGCCGTGCATCAGGCGATCCGCCCTCACGACGTGGCCGCCGAAAGCCTGGCCGATAGCCTGGTGGCCGAGGCAGACCCCCAGCACGGGAACGACTCCGGCGGCGGCCCGGACCAGGGGAACCGAAACGCCGGCCTCGGTGGGGGTGCATGGGCCAGGTGAAATGATGATCGCGGTGGGTCTCAGGGCGAGAAGCTCGTCGACGCCGGCGGCGTCGTTCCGGTACACGACCGGTTCGACGCCCAATTCTCCGGCGTACTGAACGAGATTGTAGGTAAAGCTGTCGTAGTTATCAATTACGAGGAGCATTGCTCTTCAAGGTAGCGGCCTTGATCGAGTCCGCCAATTTGAGCGCCGCCACCTTGATGGAGTCCACCCGCTTGCGCCCGACCACCCGAAGCGACTCGGCAAGTTTGTCGTTTTGCTCGCGCACGGAATCGACCTTGGCCTCCGTGGCCTCACTGATCGAGTCGCTCAGCGCCTCCATCGCCTCGCTGATGGAGTCGGCTTTCTCCGAGGAATCCGAGAGGAAATTTCCTGTCTGGAGCTCGTTGACCAAGTCCTTAGGCAGATACAACGCGAGGGTCACTTCCCCCGGATGCAGCACTGCCTGCCCGAACTCGACCATGGTCGAGTCCGAGTCGGCACCGGCCAGGCACCGGAACGTGCCCTCGCGTCCCTTCCCTGTCCGGATATGGATGCCCTTGGAATGCTCCTCCGATGCGTCGAAATTGGCGGCGAGCTTGCACTCGCTGAGGCCCTGAGCTACCAGGGGGTCGTCCAGATTCACATCCACGTGGACCGACGAGATGTTCTTGGGGGCGGTGCGCTCGAGCACCACCCGGTCCAGCTTGCCGAGCTTGTTGCCGCCGATCTCGAACGGGATGAAGGCGATGGGCAGCGAGATGGGGCCGCTGCCATGAACCACGTCATTGACCTTGACCATACCGTGGCGGATGAGCGTGACCCCGATCATTCCGATGGCGAATATGATGAGCGCCCCGACCAGGATCCTGAGCCAGTAGTTTCGCATGCCTTCGCTCCAGTGTGCCAAGCCGGCCGGATGACCGGTCAGATGTTCCAAGGAGAGACGTCTTGACCCCACCGAAAGTTTCGCCCGTCATCGAGGTCAGCGGTCTGGAGAAGGTGTACGGGGACTTCATCGCGGTCCAGGGGCTTTCCTTCGAGGTCGGTCCCGGGGAGGTCCTCGGGCTGGTCGGCCCGAACGGGGCCGGAAAGACGACAACCCTCCGGAGCGTCGCCGGGATCCTTCGGCCAACCCGTGGCCGGATCACGATCGCCGGATTCGACCTGCCGACCAACCCCGTGGCGGCGAAGTCTCAGCTCGCCTTTGTCCCCGATGAGCCCCATCTCTTTGAATACCTCACGGTCGAAGAGCATCTCCGCTTCGTCGGACGGCTGTACCAAGTCGCTGATGCGGCAGACCGCATCCCCCTGTTGCTCGATGAGATGGAGCTGATGGGAAAGCGCGAGGCGCTGCCGGGGGAGTTGTCCCGGGGGATGAAGCAGAAGCTCCTGATCGCGTGCGGACTTCTCCATCGCCCCAAGGCCCTGCTGCTCGACGAGCCACTGACGGGGCTGGACCCCGTCGGCATCCGTCGGATGAAGGCGACGATCGTCGGACGGGCCGGGGCCGGCGCCGCCGTGATCTTGAGCTCGCACCTCCTGCATCTGGTGGAGGAGGTCTGCACCCGATTGCTCATCATGAATCGAGGCCGTGCGCTGGCCCTCGGCTCGATTTCCGAGATTCTCTCGGCGAGGCCGGAGATGGCCGGGCGGACGCTCGAAGAGGTGTTCGTGGGGATCGTCGATGCAGACGGCTCGGGCGAACGATGATCGACGCCCTGACCTACCTCGCGAGTCGTTCGATCCAGAACCGTCTCAGCCGTCAAATCCGGCGTCTTCGCACGCCACGATACTTCATCGCCGTGGTCCTCGGGCTGTTGTATCTCTATGCGATCATCGAGCAGCAGCGCTCCGCCCGGGACGGGGCCAGCCCGGAATCCGCCCGCTGGGTGGATCTGGTCGTCACGATCGGTGTCGCCTGCGCGGCGGCGTGGGCGTGGATCTTCGGCTCCGAGCGTCGGGTGCTCGCTTTTTCGCCTGCCGATGTCACGTTTCTGTTCCCGGGCCCCGTGACCCGACGTGGGCTCGTCGCCTACAAACTTCTCCGTGCCCAGCTCGTGGTGCTCTTCAACACCTTGCTGTGGACGTTGCTCCTGTCGCGCGAGGAGTTCGGGGGATCCGCCTGGCTTCGAGCGCTCTCGCTCTGGGTACTCCTCACGACGCTCTCCATGCATCGCATCGGCGCCTCGTTCGTTCGCAGCAGCCTCATCGAGCATGGCACGACGGGACTTCGATTCCGAATAGTCTCTCTGGTACCCGCGATCACGGGAATAACGGTCTTCGTGTGGACGCTGTGGCGTGCAGTCCCCGACTTTCTAGCGGCCCTCCACGCCGGGGGACCCGACACTCTGTTTACGGCACTGCGTGCGGTCACCCATCAGCCTCCGCTCGCCTGGATCCTTTTCCCGGTCGAGCTGGTCGTGCGTCCGCTGACCGCCCCGACTTCGGCAGCGTGGCTCGCAGCTCTCGGGCCGGCCGTGGGCATTCTGGCGTTGCATATCGGGTGGGTGATCCGGTCCGACGCGGCCTTCGAGGAGGCTGCCCTTGAGCATACCTTGGCGCGCGCTCGCCGGGAGACTCCGGCCGGAGGCAACCGGGCCGACTCGTCGAGGTTCGCGGTACGCCGCCTCCCGCATTGGCTTCACCTGCAGCCCACCGGCTGGCCCGCGGGGGCCATTCTCTGGAAGAATCTGGTCGCCGTGTTCCGGGCGCGCCCCATCCGACGCGTGCTGGCAACGAGTCTCGCGGCCGGCGTAGTCTCCGCCCTTCTGTCGTTCGGCTCGGGAGCGTCGGTCGCGGATCTCGCCGGGTCGCTCGCGCTCATCTGGGCAGTGTTGATGTTGTTCGTGGGACCACAGTGGATTCGAAACGACCTGCGAACCGATCTGGCGAGATTCGACCTGTTGCGGAGCTACCCCATTCCCGGCGCGTCGCTCGTCGCCGCCGAGGTGGCTGGCTCAGCGATCGTGATCACCGCCATTCAACTCGGTCTCCTCGTATTCGCCTACCTTGCCTTCCTCGGCAACGAGACTCCTCCGCTGACCCTCTACGAACGCTCCTTGGCACTCCTTGCCGCCACAATTTACCTCCCGCCCGTCAACTACCTCGGCATGCTGATTCAGAACGGGGGGGCCGTCTTGTTTCCCGCCTGGGTCCGCTCTGGGCCCGAGCGCGCCGGCGGCGTGGAGGCACTGGGTCAGAACATGCTGCTCATCATCATTCACGCGGCAACCCTCGCTGTCCTGATCGCCGTGCCGGCGGCCAGTGCGGTGGGGTTGCATGCGCTGCTGTACCCCGCGATCGGTGGCTGGGCCGAGGTCTTCGGTGCAGGCCTCGCCATCTCGCTCATGGCATTCGAGGCACGGGTCATGGTCAAGCGACTCGGCGTGACCGTCGAGCAAACCGACCTCGTTTCGATGGACGCCTAAGGCTCGAACCCCACACTCCGCCAGAGTGCGGCGGGTCGATACTGCTGTCCGTTTGCGACGACGAGCGTGACCCTACGAAGGTTGGTGATGTCGGCGAGTGGATCGCCGTCCACGACGATCAGATCGGCGCGCTTTCCGCGCCGGATCGTTCCCGATTCGCGCTCGAGTCCGAGCGCCTTGGCGGGCTCGAGCGTCGCCGCCTGAATCGCTTCCATCGGTGTGAACCCCGCTTTCACGTACAATTCCAACTCACGGTGGAGACTGTGCCCCGGCACGACCTGGTCGGTGCCCGCGACGATGGGCACCCCGGCCCGATGCAGCGCGCCGAGCACGGCGAGGAGGTCCGCGAACGATTCCGCGGCATGCGCCTCCTCTTCCGGCGGAACACCGGCATTGGTCAGAGGGCCCGCGAGTGAGGGAGGAGCCTTCACGACTCCCGGCTCGATCTCGCTGAATGGCACGCGAGCCGGGTGCGTAAGCCACTCGAACAGGCTCATCGTGGGATCGAGGACGATGTGTCGCTCGCGGAGAAACGCGATCGCTCGTCGCGCGCGTGGAGAGGAGAGATCCAGCGGTGGGCGAGCGCCCGAATCGGGCTTCGGCGGGCGCATGACGGCGTAGATGTAGGTGAGGTGGTTCACCTGGTCCATGCCGGCGCGCACGGCCTGATACACGTCCATCGACTTCGGGACATGACCTGTGACGGTCATGCCGAGCCGATGGGCCTCTCGAGCCACCGCAGTAAGAACCGGGAGCGACACGCTGCTGTAGATCTTCATCTGGCGGAATCGAGCCTGATGGTACCGCCGCACAATGGAGACGGCCTGGGCAGGAGTATCCGCCTTGTCCACGCCGACTCCCTCGGGACCGGACCCATCGACGATCCCGGCGAGCACCATCCTCGGCCCGATTCCAGTCCCGTTCTCGATCGCGTCCCGCACCGCGGTCACAAACTCGAATTCGTTCCCCACATCGCGCACGGTTGTGACGCCGGCTGCGAGGTAGATCGGACCCCACTCGACCTGCTCGTAATGGGCGTGCATGTCCCAGAGACCCGGGAGCACGGTTCTTCCGCTCTCGTCGATTTGCCGGATGCCGTCCGGCACTACGATCGAGGCGCTCGGTCCCGCGGCGACGATTCTGCCGTCGCGGACCAGGACGGTAGAGTTGGCTACGGCCGGGGCTCCAGTGCCATCGATGAGAGTACCACCCACGAGGGCGAAGGATCGCTCGCCTGCGGCGGCGGAATCGTGAAGGGCCTGTGCGAGAGCCAGCGCCTGATCAGCGGCCGCGCGACTGACGAAAGCCGCCAGTCCACCCTCATACCCCTCGCGTATAGCCTCGAGATGATCGAACTCCGCATCGATCGTCACCGCCGCAATCAGCCGATCGTTATCGTCGAGCCAGAGCGTCTCCCGCCCCCAGATGAGACCGTCCACGCCGAATCGCCGGAGCGCGACCTTACGATCGCGAACGACGATCGTATCGGTGCCGCGATCCACGACGTGCATCCAGCCTGCCGGAAGCGTCCGAATCGTGTCGGGCCGACCCCGCGACTCCCAGAAGCGAATGGCGGCCTGCTGAAAAGCGATCGGCGCATAGCCGGCTACCGAGAATGCGGCGCCGGTCAGGGTCGTGTCGCGGACGGAGCTATCACTCCTCACCCGTGCCTTTTCCCCCTCCAGATCGACCGCGACGTCTATTCGGGTTTGCCGTGATGTGTTTCCCTGGAGGTCCAAATGCCGGGGAGTGAGATCGGAGGAGACGTCGAGCGTGCCGTCCAACCTGACCGGCGTCCCTCGATCGGTGAATTCGAACGTCGTGGTGAGTCTCCTGCCCTCCTCGTGGACCAGGATCCGGTATCGTTCCTCTCCGATCGGCTGCTTGAATTTGTGAATCCGGAAGGTTCCTTCCTCTACCGTCGAGTCGACCTGCGCCTCGAGACGGGGGCCCGTGAGCAACCCGATCGACAATGTCGCTGTCAGCCATATCACTGTCATGATGCCTTCTCGAAGCGACCGAAACGAAGGGCGAGCGCCGGAAGCACGAAGAGACTCAGCGCGGTCGAGGTAATGAGTCCGCCGAGGATCACGATGGCCATCGGGCCCTCGATCTCGCGTCCCGGGTCGCCGCTGCCGATCGCAAGCGGGAGGAGGCCAAGCGCCGTCACGAGAGCCGTCATGAGGATCGGTCCGAGGCGCTCCAGCGCACCGCGGATGGCAGTGTTCCGCTCCCACCGCATTCCTTCGACCGCGACGAGGTGATCATAGTGGGAAATCAGCATGACCGCGTTGCGCGTGGCGATCCCGAAGAGCGTGACGAAGCCGACCAGTGAACCGAGCGAGAGCAGTCCTCCGGTGGCAAAGACGGCCAGCACTCCGCCAACGAGGGCGAAGGGCAGATTGACCAGCACGAGCAACAACCGGCTTCCCTCCCCAAACGCGACCCACAATAACATGACGATCCCGGCACCGGCCATGAGACTGTTGCGAAACAACTCGCGGCGAGCTTCGCGTTGCGCCGTGCCGGTGCCGCCTACCTCGGTATACACTCCGACCGGCAGGCGAGTGGACTGTGCCAGCTCGCGCTCGATGTCGCGTGTGACGCTCTCCACGTCGCGGCCAGAGACATTCGCCGTGACCGTCTGGACCCGTCGAGCACCGAGATGAGCCACGACGAAGCGACCGGTCGTCCGGGCGACATCTGCCACCTGTCCGAGCTCGACGATCCTGCCCCCCTCGGCCGTGAGCGGCAGTCGGGCAAGGTCCTCGGGTCGTAACCGTGGCTCGGGGATGACCGTGAGCACGACGTCGGAGCTCCGATTGCCCTCGAAGGTCTGGGCCACCCGAGTCCCCCTGGTAGCCGTCTCGATCGCGGCGAGCACTTGGTCGGGTCTGAGCCCCTGGAGCGGAAGATCCGCTAGCCGGAGCCGGACGGTCACCTCCGGCGCCACCGGAGGCGGATCGTATTGTACGTCGGACGCGCCGGGAATCTTCGCGACGGTCTCGGCGACACGACGCGCGGCCATGTCGAGACTATCGAGATCATCGCCGAACACGCGGACGACCAGCTCCGCCGTCGAGCCGGTCAGGGTCTCCTCGATCCGCTCGGTCAGAAATCCCCGAATGGCGAAGTTCACACCGGGAAATCCCTGAAGCATGTGGCGGAGGTCGTCCTCGACTGTTTCCGCGCGCTTGCCGCTGAGCGGTACCAGGTCGACCTCGAATTCGGTGTAGTGGGTCCCCCAGGTATCCTCCGAGAGCTCCGCTCGGCCGATACGCTGGGCCACGGTTCTGACGCGCGGATCCCGCCGGAGTACCTCGGTGACTTTCGCCCCGAGGCGACGTGACTCGTCGAGCGATGTCCCGGGCACCGCCGACATGTGGATCACGTAATGGCCTTCGCGGAATTCCGGCAGAAAGGTCGCCCCGAAGAACGGAACCGTCAGAATGGCGAGCACGCAGAGTGTGGCCGCCGTCAGTGCGACCTCGAGAGGGTGACTCGTCAGCCAGTCGAGCGCCCCGGCATAGCGGGTCTTGAGCCAGACGAGTGTCGCGGACTCGCGTGGCCGGCGTCCGCTCCGCCCGAGAAGGATCAGCGCTAGCGCCGGAGTCACTGTCAGGGCGACGAGCAGCGAGGCAAGAATGGCGAGGACGTACGCAAGGCCCAGCGGGCGGAACAGGGCACCCTGCACACCGGTCAGCGTGAGAACCGGAATGAACACGAGGGCCACCACGAACGTGGCATATACCACGCTTCCCCTCACCTCGAGCGAAGCATCGAGAACGACCGCGGCGGCCGCTCGCGGCTCTCCGGAGAGCCGATTCTCCCGCAGTCGGCGGGCGATGTTCTCGACATCGATGATGGCATCGTCCACGACTTCCCCAAGAGCAATGGCGAGGCCGCCGAGCGTGAGCGTGTTGAGACCGAATCCCATCGCATCCAGAACGACCATCGCCGCGAGGAGGGACAACGGGATGGCGGTGAGCGAGATCGCGGATGCGGCGACATCGGAGAGGAAGACGAAGAGGACCGCGACGACGAGAGCGGCACCGAGCAGGAGTGAGGTGGTGACGTTGCGGAGAGCCAGGTCGATGAACTCCGACGGCCGAAAGACCGCGGGGTGCAGCACCAGCCCCGCCGACCGAATTGCCGGGCTGAGCCGGGCGAGTGCCGCTTCGGCCCCTTGCGCGACGACCTTCGTGTTGGCACCGAGCTGGGCGGAGACTACGATCACCAAGCCCCGTTCGCCGTCCACGGCGCCTTCACCGACCCGGGGCTCCGCACCCTCGACGACCCGCGCCACGTCGGAAAGCCGGAGCACCGAGCCACCCGATTCCCGTATGACCGTGGCGCCGAGCGCCTCGGGAGTGAGCGCCTGGCCTTCTGCGCGGACCGTAATCCGCTGGTTGCGCCCGTCGATCACCCCGGCCCCTCTCACGCCTGTCGATTGGCGCGCGGCCTCGGTCACCTCGGTGAGACCCACGCGGTAGAGCCGCATCTTCTCCGGGTCGAGCTGGATCTGGAGCTGGCGGACCTCGCCCCCGAAGATCGCGACCTTCGAGACTCCTGGTGTCGCAAGCAGCCTCGGCCGAAGGACCCAGTCGGCAAAGGTGCGCTGCTCCATCGCTGTTTTCGTGGCCGACGTGATGCCGATGACGAGGACGGTGCTCGACGACGAGGTGAGCGGCGTGAGAACGGGCGGGTGCACCGTCTCGGGCAGGCGGCCGATCGCTTCGGTCAGTCGCTCCGCAAGCGATTGCCGGGCGCGATAGATGTCCACCCGCTGGCCCAGGACGGCCGTGATGACCGAGAGGCCTTGAATGGACTGCGAGCGTACGACCGCGATTCCCTCGACGCCGTTGATCGCATCCTCGATCGGCTTGGTGACCAGGACTTCGACCTGCTCCGGCGAGAGGCCGGGCGCCTCGGTTTGAATCGAGACCTGTGGAGGGGCGAACTCGGGGAAGACGTCGAGCCGTGAGTCCAGCACGGTGCCCGTGCCGTACACCACCAGCGCGATGGCGAGACCGACGACGACTCCGTGGTGCCGGATAGAGTTGCGGACGACGGCGTTCAGCATGGACGGGTCAGCTCATCTACTCGCCCGACTCGTCACCGACTGTCACACGGGCCCGAAACTCCTCGGATAGCAGCTCCTGGGCGCCGGTGATGACGACGCTGTCGCCGGGAGCCAGGCCTGCCGATGCCACCCAGCCTCCGGTCGTCGGACGATCGGTCGGAACTCGGACCCGCTCAAAACGGCCGGGTGCGCGACGCACGTACGTCCATGCGAGCCCGTCCCACTGCACCACCGCACGATCGGGGACGAGCACCGCCGCGCGCACGGCGGCGGAAACGTTGCCAATGATGACCGCAACGACAGGGGTGCCTGGCGCGGCGCCAGGCCACGCACGGTCCGCACGGTACAGGTACGCGGCCCGACGCGTTGCGGGATCAGCCTCGGGCGAGGGACCGATGAGTCGCCCCGTCACGCGGGCGTTTCCCGCTGCAGGGCCGAGGATGATTCTGGGCTTGGGCGATGGGCCGGCCCGGTCGCTCCATGCGACACGAACCAGCGGATGGCTCTGATCGACCACTTGCAGGAGGTCCTGTCCCGCCTCGACGATCGCTCCAGGCTGCGCTCCCACCGCAGTCACGATTCCGGAGATCGGCGAGGCGATCGGGCGGGCATCGGACACTTGGAAGAGGTCGCGTCCCGACTCGACGTGATCCCCGAGACGGGGCCAGCGCTTCCCGTCGGCCGGAGCGAGACGGCCTGCCACCGGGGCGCGCAACGTCGCGAGACGCTCGGGCTCACTGACGACCTCGCCGGTCAACCGTTCCTCGGGCGCCTGCGATATCGCCGTGAGCGCCGCCGTCTCCAAGCCAATGCGGACAGCATCGGCGGAGCCGATCGCGACTTCCACGACGCCGTTGCTCTGTTGGACTCGACTCGGCGCCACCACGGGTTGATCGCGCTTATCCTCGGCCGTCGCCTCACGCCGGTGAGCGAGGTACAACAGGACCAGCCCGATCGTCCCGATCGCGACCGCGAAGACAGCGCCGATCGACCGTACTCTTCCCGTCATCTCCGCACCTCCTCGGCCGGCTCGACCCGTGGATCCGGCCACCCGGTTCCCGCTTCGCCACCCCATTCCCCGATCGCTGCTTCGAGCGCGAGTCCGGCCAGCATGCCTCGCCGGTAGGCAGCGCGCTTGGCATTACCCGCCCTGACAACCGCCAGTTCGGCGAGAGCGGCGTCCAGCCTCCCCGTCTCTCCTCGTTCATAGGCAGCGCGGGCCCGCGTCAAACTCCGCTGAGCGACGGCGATCTGGGAATCGGCGGCGGCTTGCTCGAGTCGCGCCCCTCTGCATCCTTCTGCGGCGATCGTGAGCTCACCGAGAATCGAGTCCTGGCTCTCCGCGACTCGTGCGGCCGAGGCACGTCGGTTTGCTGTCGCCGCGGCAATCGGACCGCGATTGCGGAAGGCGAGAAGGCCAGGAACGGCGAGCGCCAGGGTCCAGCGGTGTACGCCCTGGTCCCAGATGAATCCGGGACCCAGGTCCAGGTCCGGAAACTGATGTGCGACTTGAAGCTTGAGACTCGCCTCGGCGCCGGCGTACTCCGCGAGTGCGCGGGCGATCTCCGGTCTGGTCGAGAGCGCCAGCGTCTCGAGCGAATCCATGCCAACCGAATCGAGTCGCTCGCATGCGTGCGACGCGACGGGAACGATGGCGATCGAGTCCATGGCGCGGGGTGGCACTCCTTCCGCCGCGGAAAGGGCGCCGCGGGCTTCGATCACCTCGCGCTCGGCGCGGGCGAGGCTGGCGCGCACCTCCTCGACCTCGCTGCCCGTCCGAGCCACCTCGGAGGAAGACACCGCGGCTTCTGCGAAACGCTGACGCTCGAGATCCAGGACGGTGCCGATTGTCGTCAGCTCGAGTGCCGTTGCCTGCCGCTCCCCATCGGCCAAAGTGACGGCGAGCGCAGCGGCCCGAATACCGCGGATCACCTGCCAAGCGACGAGCGCCAGGTCGGCCTCCGCGGCGGTGGTTTTCGCGCGCGCCTGCTGGAGTCTTGCACCCCGCTTCCCGCCGAGCTCGACGGTATAGAGGCCACCCAGGGCAACGACCCACGGAGATTGTTCACCGTTGCCGGACACCGCGCGCTCGACATCGGCACTCGCGCCCGGTTGCGGGCGTGCCCCTGCGGCTTGCTCACCGGCGCGGGCTGCGTCCCATTCTCTTCGCGCACGCTGAATTTCGGCCCTCAGGCGCAGTCCGGCTACGGCGAGCTGGCGGTCGGTCCAGCCCCGTGGTGCAATGGGCCCGGCCCACTTCGTGACCCACTGGAGATGAGACGAATCGTCGAGATTGCGGGCGCGATACTCCGAGACGTGGATCGCGGGGTCGATCGGTTGCGGCTCGTAGCGGGCGCAGGAGGCGGCCACGGCGACGCCCAAGAGAGCGAAGGTGGGCCCGCCGCGCCTCATCCTACCCTCGGGGGTGAAACTGCTTGTGCACGGAGCGCAGATACTCGCGATCGACGTGCGTGTAAATCTGGGTCGTCGAGAGGTCCGCGTGCCCGAGCATCTCCTGCACGGCGCGAAGATCGGCCCCCCCCTCGAGGAGATGGGTCGCGAAGGTGTGACGGAGTGTGTGCGGAGTCACCCGCTTGGTGATGCCGGCGCGAGTCGCAGCGCGCTTGACGATCCCCCATGCGCCGACACGCGAGAGTGGCTGTCCCCGAACATTGAGCAGGAGCCGGCCGCCGCTCTTTCCCCGGTCGAGCGTGGGTCGAAGCGTGTGCAGGTAGACCGAGATCGCACCGATCACGCTCCGCCCAATCGGGACGAGGCGCTCCTTCCCGCCCTTCCCGAAGACGCGTACGAGGTTCTCCGTCAGGAGCAGATCCGTCACGACCAATCCACAGAGCTCGGAGACGCGGAGGCCGGCCCCGTAGGCGAGTTCGAGCAGGGCTCTGTCGCGCCATGCCAGGGGATCGTCGAGGTGCGGCGCGGCGAGGAGGGCTTCGACCTCACTCACGCTCAGCGTATCCGGCAGGCTTCGTCCTCGGCGAGGCGCCGCGAGCCGGTCGCTCGGGTCATCGCTCACTCGGCCTTCACCGGCAAGGAATCGAAAGTAGGTGCGAATCGAGGAGACGGCGCGGCGAATCGTTGCGGCGCTGAGGCCGAGATCCTTGAGAAGGTAGACGTGGTCGCGAAGATGATTTCGTCCGAGGTCAGCGGGATCGCGCACACCCTTCGACTCGGCGAATTCGCCCAGGCGACGCACATCCCGGATATAGGCCTCGACCGTATTTGCGCTGCTGCCCGACTCGAGCGCGAGGAAATCGCGGAAACCTTCGAGCCAGAAATCGGCGTCGACGCGGTCGCGCAGTTCGACCGGCGTCATGACGGGCGCTGCTCGCGAAGCCGCTGCCGCACATCGGCCACTTCGTTTGGGCCGATCCCGAGCAGCTCCCCGGCGAGATGCATCAGCCGGTTTTCGTGCTTTCCGATCGTTCCGTCACTGAAGGCTACGGTCCAGAGTCGCTCCACCAGCTCCACTCGTTGCGCCCGACTGACGTCCTGTCGCAAGCGCCTCGCGTAGCCCGCGAAGTGAGTCCGTCGAGTCTCTTCGGTCAGCGCTGGAGTACTCGGCGGGGCAACGTCCGCGACACCCCAGTTCGAGCGCAGATGGGCGGCCACCGCTTCACGGTCGGGTGGCGTCAGCACGGGATCGGCATAGGCGAGCTCCAGGACGAGGAGCGCGGCCGCCTGACGGGCCGACCCCTCCGCGATGTCGGTGCCGGCAAGAAACGAGGGAGCCGCGGGGTCGAGTGCATCCTTCGTGGCGTGCCATACCCGCTCCCGTCGCCGTCGCCTTGCCACCAGCGTCCGCCAGATGACGATGCCGACGATGAGAGCCCCTGCGGCGATCCCCAGCGTCCGGTTGACTCTGGAGATGAGGGCCATGATGCGACCCCACTCCGCGCCGATGAATGCTCCGAGCAGCGTGATGCCGCCATACCAGATGGCGGAGGCCAATCCCATCGGCACGAAGGTGCGGACGGCCCCGAGCCCGACCAACCCCGCAAATGGCGGTACCACCGCCCGGATCCCGGGAAGAAACCGACTCACGAAGATTCCAGCCGTTCCGAACCTGAGATACTCGCGCTCGATCACGGCCAACGCGCGAGGGGCGAGAAGCCGGCGTCCGGTGGGCGAGGCGAAGAGACGACGGCCGAACTTCCTCGCGGCGAGGTACACGCCGGCCGCCCCCGACAGGTTGGCCGACCACGTGACGAGGAAGACGAGGAACGGTGTCGTCAGCCCCCGATTGGACAGGAACGCACCCAACGCAACCGCCGCGTCGGATGGGACCGGGGGGATCACGTTCTCGACCGCGGCAAGCAGTGCGAGAACGGCGTAGATGGCGGCGGGCGGGAGCTGCGAGACCCACGCGAACAGGGACTCGATCAGCGGGCCTCCAGAAGCGCCACGGCGATAACCGCCAGCCCTTCGCCGCGGCCGATGAATCCCATCCCTTCGTTCGTCTTTGCCTTCACGTTGACCGCGCCGCTGGCGACGCCCAACCTCAGAGCAAGCGCGTTCCCCATGGGCGCGAGATGAGGCTCGAGCCTCGGCTGCTCGGTGATGACGGTCAGGTCGGCCTGGGCGAGGGTGTACCCGCGCCCGCGAACGAGCTCGTGAGCGGTGCGGAGGAGTTCCATCGAGTCGGCATCCTTCCACTGAGGATCATTGTCGGGAAAGAGCTGGCCGATGTTTCCTGCTCCGGCTGCGCCGAGGATGGCGTCGGTGAGCGCGTGCGCGACGGCATCGGCATCGCTAGTGGCCGGCGAGTCCGCGCCCGTGTGGAATGGTCAGCCCGCCGAGGATGAGCGGGCGGCCCTCGACGAACCGGTGGGAGTCGTAGCCGATCCCCACGCGGGTCACGCCGCGACCGGCTCCTCGATGAAAGAGTAGTCCTGCCGGCGGCGGCGCGGTCGATAGCCGGCATCCCGGATGAGTCGCTCGATCTCGCCGATCGTCGTCGCGGTAGGTCGTGCCGGCGGCCGAGACGACGTTCTCCTCCATCATCAGGCTGCCGTAATCGTTCGCCCCGAAGCGCAGCGCCACCTGGCCGACCTTGTGGCCCATCGTCACCCAGGACGACTGCAGGTTCGGCACGTTGGTCGAGAATGATCCGCCCCATCGCCAGCGTCCGCAGGTAGGTGACGGCATCGGTCTTCGCGATAGTGCGACATCCCCGGCGTGCCCTCCGGCTGCAGCGGCCAGCAGATGAAGGCCGTGAAGCCGCCGGTGCGCGCCTGCAGCTCGCGCACCCGGAAGAGGTGCTCGATCCGGTCGGCGTCGGTCTCGCCCAGGCCGTACATCATCGTCACCGACGTCTTCATTCCCTGCCGGTGCGCCTCCTCCTGCACGCCGAGCCACTCGTCGGTCTGCGCCTTCTTGCGCGCCACCCGCTCGGCGCACTGCGTCGACCAGGATCTCGCCGCCGCCGCCTGGAATGCTGTCGAGCCCCGCCGCGTGGAGCTCGCGGACGACGTCGGCCACCGGCATGCCGGAACCGCTCGCTGAAGAAGACGACCTCGCGACGGCGAGAAGCCGTGGATGTGAATCGGATGATTGCGCTTGATGTAGCGCATCAGGTCGAGATACCACTCGAACGGGATGTACGGATTGTGCCCGCCCTGGAGCAGGATCTGCACCCCGCCGATGCGCCTTGCACTCGTCGATCTTGGCGCCGATCTGCTCGAAGCTCAGCACGTAGCCCTCGTTGTGCTTGGGCCGGCGGTAGAAGGCGCAGAACTCGCAGTCGGCGACGCAGACGTTGGTGTAGTTGATGTTGCGGTCGATGATGTAGCGTGACCGCATTCTCGGGATGGATGCCGCCACCGCTCGGCATCGGCGAGGCGGCCAAGCTCGAGGAGGTCGCGCCTGTCGTAGAGCTCGAGGTAGTCCCGGAATTCACTTGAAGTGCGGTCGACAACGCTCATAGTGTCTTGTACTTACGCCGCGGTGATGAAAGACAAGGTCCGTCGGGAACCAGCCCGTCCTGCGCCAGTCGGCGGAAGAAGTCCGTCAGACCGGCGAGGTGGCGGTACGACAAGGCGTAGTCGAGATCGCCGAGATAGGCGCGACAGACGCGGCGCGCGATACCCGGTGGCGCGGCGCGGCCTCGGCGGCGAGATCGTCGAGGTGCGCCAGCCCCCAGTCGCGGGACTCGAGCAGCCGGCGATGGATGGCCTGCGACGGCCGACTGCGTCGGCTTCCCGCCGGGCCGCCCACACCGCGAAGACGAACGGCAAGTCCGGTCCACTGCCTTCCACTCGGCGCCCAGGTCGAGCCGTACGGGATAGCGCCTTCGGGCGGCGAGCATGCAGCGCCGCATCGCCGATGACCAGCACGGCCTCGTGCGGCAAGCCGCGCGAGCGCGTCGAGGTCGGTCGGCTCCGCGCGCGCCGTGGCGAAGTGCGGACGCGACTCCCCACCGGTGGCGGCAGAGCAGCTCGAGCAGCAGCACCGAGGTGCGCGACGACGCGGTCACGCAGCACGGTCGCGCCGCTCAGCTCTGCCACCGGCCGGCTGAGAAGAGCGCCACGCTGTGCACCGGGCCGTCGCAGCGTGATCGCGAGATCGGGCAGCAGATGATAGGCGGCTGCGTTGCGGGCGTACTCGACCGCCGAGACGACGCTCACGTCGAGCTCGCCGGCCGCCAGCAGATCGTTGAGCTCCGACGGCGGTTCCGGTCACCAGCTCCGCCGGCATGCGGCACGATGCCGCGGTCGATCGCGCCGTAGACCGGGTAGCAGTTGATCCAGGGGATCCGGCCGAGTCTCATGCGGCGTGCACGCACTGGAAGCGCGTGCACGGTCGCACGCCGGAGCGATGGCTCAGGCGGCGGGTCGTCGAACTGCTCGCGCACCGGCTGGTAGAGACTGTCCCGCTCGACCGGCCGCTTCCCGGCCCCGCGAATGAGCCGCACCAGCTCGAGATACGGCATGTGCATCTGCGGTGTGCGCGCCGGCCTCGTGATAGATCCGCTCGTAGACCACCGTTCCCTCGACGTCGTCGCAGCCGAAGCTGAGCGCGATCTGCGACAGGAACGGCGTCACCATCGGCCAGTGGGTCTTGACGTGCGGGATGTTGTCGAGGAAGAGCCGCGCCGACCGCGATGTTCTTCAGATCCTCGTAGCCGGTGGTCGCGGTGCCCACCCGGCCCAGCTCCTCGCCCAGCTCGTTGTGGTCGGGGTGATAGGCGAGCGGGATGTAGGTCAGGAAGCCGCCGGTCTCGTCCTGCAGCGTCGCGCAGCATCGCTGAGGTGCTCGATCCGGTCGTCCGCCGTCTCGACGTGACCGTAGAGCATGGTGCAGTTGGTCGGGATCCCGAGCTCGTGCGCCTCGCGGTGCACCCGGATCCACTCCTCGCCGGTCAGCTTCCGCTCGGCGATCGTGGCGCGCACCGCGGTGCTGAACACCTCGGCGCCGCCGCCGGGCAGGCTGGTGAGGCCGGCCTCCTTGCAGCGCGAGCAGCACCTCGCGCTCCGAGATCTTCTCGATCCGGGCCAGGTGCGCGATCTCGACCGCGGTGAGCGCCTTGATGTGCACGTCGGGATGGCGCTCCTTGAGGCCGCGGATCATGTCGGTGTAGTAGCTCAGCCGCAGCTTGGGATGCAGCCCGCCGACGATGTGGAATTCGCGGGTCGGCATGCCCCGCGCCTGCTCCGCCTCGGCATACACCTCATCGAGCGAGCGGGTGTAGGCGCCGTCCTCCTTCGGCATCCGCGCGAACGAGCAGAAGACGCAGGTATTCCGCAGGATGCAGACGTTGGTGGGATTGATGTGCTGATTGGCGGAGAAGAACACCCGGTCGCCGTTCCGGCGGCGGTTGGCGAAGTCGGCGAGCGACCCCAGGCCGAGCAGGTCGGTGGTCGCGTAGAGCGCGAGCCCGTCGGCGCGGTCGAGCCGCTCACCCGCTCGGACCTTCTCGGCGATCGGACGGAGCGCGGGATCGTGGAGGCGATGCGGGGTCGAGCTCGCCGGACATCGTATCTCCTTCGAACGAAGGGACTAACGCTTGTCCAATCTACACTGGCTGGAAGGCCGCGGGCCAGCCGCGCGGGAGGGAACTACTCGCTGCGGGACAACGTCGGAATCCGATCGCTACTCTTCCCACCTCCGGACCGCGAGGGTCACGTTGTGGCCGCCGAAGCCGAACGAATTGGACAGCGCCACGTCCACCGTCCGCTCGACCATGTGGTTGGGCGCGCAGTCGAGATCGCACTCGGGATCGGGCGTTGACTGGTTGATGGTCGGCGGAATCTTGCCGCGTGCGTGGCGACCAGCAGGGAGACGCCGAACTCGAGCGCGCCGGCCGCGCCGAGCAGGTGGCCGGTCATCGACTTGGTCGAGCCGAAGATCGAGCTTCCGCGCCTGGTCGCCGAACACCGCCTTGACCGCCTGCGTCTCGGCGACGTCGCCCTGCGGCGTGCGAGGTGCCGTGGGCGTTGATGTAGCCCACGTCCTTGAGGTCGATCTCGCCGTCGGTCGAGGCAGGCGCGCATGGCGCGCTGCGCGCCTTCGCCTCTCGGGCGCCGGCGACGGTGATGTGATACGCGTCGGCGCTCAGGCCGTAGCCGAGCACCTCGCCCAGGATCGTGGCGCCGCGCGCCTCGGCGTGCTCCAGGCTCTCGAGCACCACGACGGCCGCCGCCGTCGCCCAGCACGAAGCCGTCGCGGTCCTTGTCGAACGGGCGGCTGGCGGTGCTCGGGCGCGTCGTTGCGGGTGGACAGCGCCTTCATGTTCGAGAACGCCGCGATCGTGAGCCCGGTGATCGCCGCCTCGGCGCCGCCGGTGATCATCGCGTCGGCCATCCCGTGACGAATCAGCCGTACGACTCGCCGATGGCGTGGGCGGACGAGGCGCAGGCCGAGACGGTGGCGAAGTTCGGTCCCTTGAGGCCGTACCGGATCGAGACGAGGCCGGCGGCGATGTCCGGGATGAACATCGGAACGAAGAACGGCGAGACCCGGTCGGGGCCCTTGGTGACGTAGGCCGTGCAGTTGTCCTCGAACGTCTGCATCCCGCCGATGCCGCTGCCGATGATGACGCCGGTGCGTTCGGGTCGGGGAACTTTCCCTTCGAGGCCGGCCTGGGTCATCGCCTGGTGGGCCGCGGCGAGCGCGAACTGGGCGAAGAGATCGTAGCGCCGGGCTTCCTTGCGGTCCATGTAGAGCAGCGGATCGAAGCCCTTCACCTCGCAGGCGAAGCGGACCTGACAGCCTGCTGGCGGATCGAACTTCGTGATGGGCGCCGCGCCGGACCTGCCGGCCAGCAGTGCGGTCCAGGTCTCGTCGACATCGTGTGCCGACCGGCGTCACCAGCCCGAGGCCGGTGACGACGACCCGCTGCGGCAAGCTACTTCCCGATCTTCTCGTGGAGGTACTTGAGCGCGTCGCCGACGGTGCGGAGCTTCTCGGCGTCCTCGTCCGGGATGTCGATGTCGAATTCCTTCTCGAACGCCATGACGAGCTCGACGGTGTCGAGGCTGTCGGCGCCGAGATCCTCCATGAAGCTGGCCTCGTCGGTCAGCTTCTCGCGCTCGACGCCGAGCTCCTCGACGATGATGTCCTTGACCTTCTCTTCCACGTTGCTCATGTCGTCCTCGAGTTGGAGAGTTCGAATGATGCGCGTCAGATGACCATGCCGCCGTCGACCACCAGCACCTGGCCCGTGATGTAGCCCGCGAGATCGGAGGCGAGGAAGAGCACCGCGCCGGCCACGTCCTCCGGCGCGCCCAGGCGCCCCAGCGCGATCTCCTCTAATAAGCTGTCGCGCGCCTCCTCGGGCAAGCCGGACGGTCATGTCGGTCTCGATGAATCCCGGCGCGACGCAGTTCACCAGGATGCCGCGGCTGGCGTACTCCTTGGCCACCGACTTGGTGAATCCGATCAGCCCCGCCTTGCTCGCCGCGTAGTTGGCCTGGCCCTTGTTGCCGGTGATGCCGACGATGCTCGTGATGTTGATGATGCGGCCCGCACCGCCGCTTCATCATCCCCTTGATCACCGCCCGGGTGGTGTGGAACGCGCCCTTGAGGTTGGCCGTCGAGCACCGTCGTCCCAGTCGGCGTCGCTGAGGCGGAGCAGGAGGTTGTCGCGGGTGAGTCCGGCGTTGTTCACCAGGATGTCGATCGGCCCGAGCGCCGCCTCCGCCGCGGCGATCGCGGCTTCCACCTGGGTTCGCGTCGCGACGTCGCACCCGACGCCAGTGGTGCGCTCGCCGAAGCTCGCGGCGACTTCCTTGGCGCGATCCGCGTCTCGCCCCACGACGGCCACCGCGCGCCCCCGCGGCGTGGAACGCTCGCGCGATGGCGAGCCCGATGCCGCGCGTGCTGCCGGTGACGAAGGCGATCTGGCCGGTGAGATCGATGGTCGTCATCCGAAGGGAGAACCGAGATTGAGAAGGTTCTCCACTTCGTCCGCCGTCCCGAGCGTGATCGCCGCCGTACCGGGGACGATCCGCTTGAGCAGTCCGCTGAGAACATTCCCCGGTCCGATCTCGACGAACTGTGGCGCCTGGAGCCAGGTTTGCCGCCGCTCGCATGCACTCGATCCAGCGCACCGGGCAGGTCAGCTGCTCGACCAGCAGGCGCTTGGCGTCGGCGCCGGTCCGGACCGACTCGCCGTCGCGTTCGCGATCACGGGAAAGCGAGGATCGGAGAACGTGGCGCCGCGCAACGCTTCGTGCAGGCCATCGACGGCGGGCGCCATGAGCGGAGAATGAAACGCGCCGCTCACCTTGAGCGGAAGCACCCGCTTGGCGCCCGCGTGCCTTGCAGGCCTCGCCGGCCTGGTCACCGCAGCGGGGTCGCCCGAGATCACGGTTTGATCGGGCGCGTTGAGATTGGCAGCGACCGCGATCCCTCCGCTCCCGATGCTTCGTTGCACGCCTGATCGACGGCCTCGACCGCCAGGCCGAGCACGGCTGCCATCGCGCCGGGCCGTTGGCGACCAGCCTCGAGCATCAGCTCACCGCGCCGGCGGACCAGTCGGCCGCATCGGCGGCGCTGAGCGTGCCGGCGGCGACGTAGGCGCTGTACTCACCCAGGCTGTGTCCGGCGCCCGCCGCAGGCGTCCCGACGGTCGCGGCGACGACTGCCCACACCGCGACCGAGTGTGCGAGAATCGCGGGTTGCGCATTGTGGGTGAGGGTGAGCTCGTCTTCGGGACCGTCCCACATGAGACGAGAGAGTGGCGTCTCGAGTGCATCGTCGATCGCCTGAAAGACCTCCCGAGCGGGCGGGAAACGCTCCGCCAGATCCTGGCCCATGCCGACGTTCTGGGCCCCCTGCCCGGGGCACATCAGCACGCTCACCACCGGACGACCATGCTTCCCCAGGTGAATCCTGCGCCGAAGGCCACGAAGAGCAGTAACGACCCCGGTCTGACTCGGCCTTCCGAAATGGCCTGATCGAGCGCGAGCGGGATCGATGCCGACGACGTATTGCCGTATCGATCGACGTTGACCATCACCTTCGACATCGGGATACCGGCGTGCTTCGCCGTCGCTTCGATGATTCGCAGATTGGCCTGATGCGGTACCAGCAGATCGATTTCGTCGGCGGACACGCCGGCCTGGAGGAGCGCCGCATCGCAGGCCTCGGACATGGATAACACCGCAGCCTTGAACACCTCGCGGCCGGCCATCTTCATGTACTGGCTTCGTTCGCAGACCACCTTCTCACTGATGGGGTCCGCCGAGCCACCACCCGGCCGGTACAACAGAGGCGCCAGGCGCCCGTCGGACTTGATCGACGTCGCGAGGATCCCTCGGCCGGGGCGGCTCGAGCTGCGGACGACCGAGGCGCCGGCTCCGTCACCGAACAGAATGGCGGTCGAACGGTCCTGGTAGTCGGTGATGGTCGACAGTTTTTCGGCGCCAACCACGAGGACGGTTCGGCTCTGACCGGATGCAATCAACCCCTCGGCGACCGTCAGAGCATAGATGTATCCGGGGCACGCGGCGCCAATGTCAAAGGCGGCGGCATTGTCCGCGCCGATGAGAGCTTGCAGATCGCAGGCAGTTGAAGGGAGCAAGCGATCCGGGCTGACCGTTGCCAGCACGATGGTGTCGATGTCGGATGCCGCAACGCCGGCGCGCCCGAGTGCCTTGAGACTCGCATCGCGACTCAGCATCGCGACAGACTCGTCCGGCTTCGCGATCCGGCGCTCGCGGATCCCGGTGCGCTCGACGATCCATTCGTCCGACGTGTCGAGAACGCGACTGAGATCGGCATTGGTGAGAATGCCCGACGGCACCGCCGTCCCAATGCTGGCGATCTCCGCGATCGGCCTGGAGATCATAGACGGGCTGCGGTTTCGCGCTGAGCCAATTCGGCGGCGATGTGTTGATCGAGTCCCGAGCGCACGGCAAGGAGGGCCACGCGGATTGCATTCTTTATGGCGTTGGCGCTGGAGGCACCGTGGCAGATGATGGACACGCCACGCACGCCGAGGAGAGGGGCGCCGCCGTACTCGGAGTAGTCGAGATGACGCACGAGCTCGCGAAGCGCGGGTCGCTCGAAGGCGTCGGGGGCGCGTTCGCGCATCAGCCCCACGAACACCCGTGCGGCCGATTCGTAGAACTTGAGGATGACGTTACCGACGAACCCATCGCAGACCACGACATCGACCGGCACCCGTTGCTGCGGCCCGGGAAGAATATCCCGACCCTCGATGTTGCCGGCGTAGGTGATGCCTGTGGCTTGCTTGAGCATTCGGTGCGCTTCGCGCACAACATCCGTCCCCTTTTCGTCTTCCTCTCCGACATTGAGGAGGCCGACGACGGGCCGCTGCCGGCCGAAGAGGTCGCGGAGGTAGACCGTTCCAAGGAGCGCGAAGCCCACGAGCTCCTTGGCGGACGCGTCGATGTTGGCGCCCCCATCGAGGACGAGGACCGGCTCGCCTCCGGTGGGAAACAGGGTGGCGACGGTCGCGCGCTCGACACCCTCGTGGAGCCCGAGGACGACGGTGGAGGCAGCGAGGATCGCGCCGGTGTTGCCGGCGGATACAAAGGCGTCGGATTTGCCGTTCTTTTGAAGCGATAGACCGACGACAATGCTGGAATTGGGCTTCCGGCGGACGGCGGCGAGTGGTTTCTCAGCCATGCCGATGACATCGGGCGCCTCGTGTACCTCGACCCGAGTCCGGTCAACCCCGGGGTGTCGCGTCAACTCGGCCTCGATCGAGTCGGGTCGCCCGACGAGCTGTATTACGAAGTCGTTCGGGTACGCAGCGAGCGCCTCGACGACACCGGCGATTTCCGCCTGTGGCGCACTATCGCCGCCCATCGCGTCTACGGCGACGCGAATCACGCTCAGGCGTCCTCGACCTCAACCTGCTTCTTGCCGCGGTAGTAGCCGCAGGACTCACACACACGGTGGGAGAGCTTGGGTGATCCGCAGCGCGGGCATGCCTGGGTGAGCGGCCCCGCCGCGGAGTGATGACCACGGCGCAGACGCTTGCGAGACTTCGAAGTCCGACGCTTCGGAACTGCCATGATATCCTCAGACGGGTTCGGCGAGGGTGCGGCAGGCGCACGGCCCCGCGTTCAAGTCTGCCCCACAGCGGGGACAGAGGCCGGCACAATCGTCCCGGCACAACAAAAGGTGACTCGGCAGCGCGAGCGCGAGTTCTTCCCGCACGACGGGCGTCACATCGACGCTCGTGGGCCTCGGTGGCAAGGGATAGAAATCCGGGTCGTCCGCGGCCTCGGGATCACTGGAAAAGACCGCAGCATTCACGTCGAGATCTACCTCTTCAAGCACCTCCGCGAGACACCGCCGGCACTCGCCGCGCACCACGGCGTGGATGGTGCCACGCCAAAGGTATTCACCCTCGCTCGTCGCCTGCAGCTGTCCGTCGACCAGAACACTCCCGACCAGGTCGAGGTCGAGACCGTCGAAGGCTGGGTCGCCGGCGCCGAGCTGTCCTTTGGTCCGCGCGGAACCGCGCTGCAGCTCCCGAATATCCAGTCGCAGCATAGCCCCTTAAGATAGCCGCCACAAGGACTTGGGTCAACCGGCGAGATCGCTCTCAGGAAAGAAAAAGGCGACCTCTCGCGCGGCATTTTCCGGGCTATCAGACGCGTGAATGGCATTCCTACCCTTCGACTCCGCGTACAGTTTCCGGATCGTGCCGGGAGCCGCTTCAGCGGGGTCTGTAGCGCCGATGACCGTACGAAGCGTTGCCACGGCATCAGATCGCTCAAGGGCCATTGGGACGCAAGGTCCACTGGTCATGAAGGCCACGAGGTCGTTGTAGAAGGGACGGCCCCGGTGCACCTCGTAGAACGCGCCCGCCTGTCCCTGCGTGAGACGCAGGAGACGCACGGCGCGAAGGACGAAGCCTTCCTGCTCGAGGTGGGCGATGATCTTCCCGGTCTTCCCACCGGCGACGGCATCGGGCTTAACGATGCCGAGAGTCAGCGAAACAGCCACGAATCCTCCGGACTTTGGTGAGCTGGGCGGCTCAAGCCGTCCCAAGCACTTTGCGGACGATATCCGAACGGGTCAGCATCCCTCGAAGAACGCCATCACGTACGACCGGCACCCGTCCCACGTCCTTGGTAGCGAGGAGGTGTGCGACGTCGGCGACGGACTGGTCTTCCGAAACGCAGAGAACGTTGCGCGCCATCACCTCACGAACCAACGACACTCTTGGGTCTACGGCGGCCTTGGCGCCCATTCTCGGTATCTGCGATCCGCCCGACGTGACCCGATGAACGTAGGCGGGCACCAGGTGCTTGAGGAGCTCGCGGTGAGATAAGAGGCCCACCACGATGTCGGAAGGGTCTACGACTGGAACGGCGTCGAGACCGCTCACGAGAAGGAGGCGCACCGCGTCGGCGAGCGTTTGGTCCGGCTGCAACGACAGCGGGTTTGCATCCATGATATCACGTACGACGAGCTGGCCCTCCAGCTCGATCTCTTTGAGCGGCTCCAGCGCGAGTACCGCCGCCGGCGTCCGTGCAGCGACGAGTGCCTCGGCGACCGCCGAAAGGGACAGGGCTCGGGCGAATGCCGCGACGGTCTGCAGGTAGGCCGAGGCATCCTTTGGCGGCGCGACGATGAGCAGGATCATGCGGGGGAACGGTCCCTCGCGTCCCTGGCCGGGGATCGGCGCCTCGGCGATTCCGAGGGCGACCACCAGGGCCGGCACCGCGTCGGTACGGAAATGCGGGAGCCATGCATGAGGCCCCAGGGTCATCGTGTCTTCGGGCCAGCTCTCGCTGATCGCCTGTTCGAGAAGCCGGAGGTCGGAAACCTTCCCATCCGCGGCGCAGGCACCGACGAGCAACCGCAATCCCTCCTCTAGCGAGGCGGCCGGAAGCGGTACCACGATGCGGCGCTCGCTGAGGAGATCGGTGAGTCTCACAATCGCTTGCGGAGCAGGTCGATGACGTCGGCGGGTCGACGCATTACTCCGAGCCCAGCAGCCTGGAACGCGGCGAGCTTCTCCTCCGCGGTTCCGGAAGACCCCGAGATGATCGCGCCCGCATGTCCCATGCGTCGGCCCTTGGGGGCGGTCTGTCCTGCGATGAAGCCGACGACCGGCTTGCTGACATGGCTCTTCACGAATGCCGCCGCATTCTGCTCGTCGGTGCCGCCGATCTCGCCGATCATGACGATGGCGTCGGTGGCCGGGTCCTCCTGGAACGCGCGAAGGCAATCAATGAAGTTCGTACCGATGATCGGGTCACCGCCGATGCCGACGCAGGTGCTCTGACCGATTCCGTTGCGGGTCAGGTGATGCACGACCTCATAGGTCAGCGTCCCGCTTCGCGAGACCAGTCCCACCCGTCCCGGCAGGCAGATGTTGCCGGGAATGATCCCGATTTTCGCCTTGGCACCGGGTGAGATGAGGCCGGGACAATTCGGGCCGATGAGTCTGATGCCGCGGGCCCGCACGAAGGGCAGCGTTCGGCTCATGTGCATCACCGGGATGCCTTCGGTGATGCAGATGACGAGCGGCAAACCGGCATCGGCAGCCTCGATCACGGCAGCGGCCGCCGCCATGGGCGGCACGTAAATCACCGAGGCATTGGCCCCGGTCTCTGCGACCGCCTCGGCTACGGTGTTGAATACCGGCACCTTCCCCTCGAAGACCTGGCCGCCCTTGCCGGGGGTCACGCCACCGACGACCTGCGTCCCGTATTCCAGCATCTGGCGGGTATGGAACGAGCCCTCTCGTCCGGTCACGCCTTGAACCAGGAGCCGGGTGCCGGCATCGGCGAAGATGCTCATGCCGCCTCCCGAGCGAGCTTCACAACCTGCTCGACGGCTTGATCCATGTCGCTGAGCGCGCGCATCCCGACCCCTTCGAGTATTCGAAGGGCTTCAGCTTCGTTTGTGCCGGTGAGACGAATCACGATGGGGACGGCGACCTTGAACTGCCGCGTGGCAGCGACGATGCCATTGGCCACGTCGTCGGTTCTCGTGATGCCGCCGAAAATATTGAAGAGGATCGCTTTGACGTTGGAATCGCTGGTAATGATCTTGAGCGCGGCAATTACCTTCTCGGGGTTCGAGCTGCCCCCGATGTCGAGAAAGTTCGCCGGCTCTCCCCCGTAGAACTTGACCAGATCCATCGTGGCCATCGCCAAGCCTGCACCGTTCACCACGCACCCCACATTGCCATCGAGCTTGATGAAGGACAGGTTGGCCCGCCGCGCCGCGGCCTCGCTCGGCTCCTCCGCGGTGTCGTCTCGCAGCAGGCCGAGATCCGGGCGCCAGAACAGCTCGTTATCGTCGATCACGATCTTGGCGTCCAGCGCCAGCACCCGACCATCCGGGGTCGTGACAAGCGGATTGATCTCGGCCAACGAGGCGCCGTTGGTCACGAACGCCGTGTACAATTGCTCGATGATCTTCGCGGTCGCCTTCACTTGGTTGAAATCACGATAGAGGGCAAAGGCGAGGCTGAGGGCCTGGTGGGGAAAGACTCCGTACGTCGGGTCCACCGCCAGGCGGACGATCTTCTCCGGAGTCTTCGCCGCGACCTCTTCGATATCCACTCCTCCCGCCGCGCTCACCATGAAGACCGGCCGCTGGGTCTCGCGATCCATGATCAGGCCGAGGTAACTCTCCGAGGAAATCTCGGCGGCCGGGACCACGAGCACCTTCTGAACCGTCAGCCCCTTGATCTGCATGCCGAGGATTTCGGAAGCGTGGTCCAGCGCCTCGGCGGGTGTGCGCACCAGACGCACGCCGCCCGCCTTGCCGCGCCCTCCGGCATGAACCTGGGCCTTGATCACGACCGGACCGCCAAGGCGGCGCGCGATGGCCTCGGCTTCAGTCGGGGTGGAAGCGACGTCGCCGTCGAGCATCGGAATGCCTTGCGCCTTGAGCAGTGCACGGGCCTGATATTCGTGGATGTTCAATTCGTCCTCACGATCGTGGTGCCCGTTTCGCCACGGAGGGCGGCGGGTCCATTCGCTAAATGGGCGATGATTCCCCGTCCACCGGTCGTCGCGGCGAAGGACGTGGCGGCTTCGACTTTCGGCTTCATTCCCCCGGCATCCAACGAGCCTCCGGCCATGAGGGCTTCCGCTTCGCGGACCGTCATCCTTCGGATCGGACGCGCCGCCAACGTACCCCATTCCTCGAACACGGCGTCCACATTCGTGAGGATCATGAGTACTTCGGCCGAGAGTTGAGTGGCCAGGATGGCGGAGACTCTATCCTTGTCGACGACGGCATCGATACCTTCGAGTCCAAGGATGGGATCGGCATAGACAGGAGGGCCGCCGCCACCGGCGGCGATGACGATCGTCCCATCATCGATCAGGCGTCGGATCACCCCGAACTCGACCACGCCGAGGGGCGTGGGACTCGTCGTCATTCGGCGCCACGCACCGCTCCCGTCTTGGCCGACCGCCCGACCGGCATCGCGGAGACGTTCTGCCTCGTCTGCGTTGAGGACGTGACCGATCGGTTTGGTGGGCCGGCTGAGCGCGGCGTCGTATCGGTCGACCAGAGTCTGCGTGACAATGGTGATGACCTCACGCTTGACGTTGGCCGTCGCGAGCGCGTTCTGTAGCGACTGCTGCAGCATGTAGCCGATCCATCCGGCCGTCTCGGCGACCAGGACCCCGAGGGGCAGCGGCTGGACGAAGGGTCGCGCACTTTCGTTGCGGGTGACCTCGTCGCCGACTTGAGGTCCGTTCCCGTGTACGAGCACGATGCGCCAACCGTCGCGCGCGAGCTCGACGATCGGAGCCATGCTCTCGCGTGCCCGCCGAAACTGGTTGGTGATCGTCGGCGGCTCGTCGGCTCTCGACAGCGCGTTGCCGCCCAGCGCGATGACGGCTGTGCGCGGCGCGGCAGACCCCGTCAAAAGTCCTCCAAGCTAGTCCTGGCTCCAGGGGCGAGCAAGCTCATGGTGTTTCCGATTCGGCCTGTATTCCGAATGATTTGCGCAGCATGTCCCAGGTGCGTCCGAACGTGACCCAATCTCCCACCCGCAGGGCGGAGTCCGCGCGCAGCAGCAGGCGGCGTGCCTCCTCGAGTCGGGTCGTTTGCGCGGTTCCCGCCACCGAAGGAACGGTGGCGCCGCGGAGATTGCTCCATGCCTCGGCAAAGGTGTGGCCGGCGCCGAGCCTGCCTTCGGTCGCGACACTGATCCAGACCACAATCGCCTGCTCGTCGTCGCGATGCGCGAAGTGTGCCTGATGGGCCACCACGCCGGACGAGGTCAGGTCGAAGCGAACGGGTCCTCGCTCGAGTTTCCCCCCATCGTCACGGATCGAGTCGGTCAAGGCCCCGAAGGAGGGAAATCGACTCCAGCGACTCTCCAATGCTGCGCGTGACGGGAGTGCCTGCGCCGAGTCGAGGCGAACGAGCCGGAGCGCATCGTTTCCGTCCTCGCGGTTGGCGACCAGGAGCGCACTGACCCTTCGATCGGTGGCCCGCTCGTACGCAATGACGAGCTCGACTCCCGAGGTATCCGACGCCCAGGCGATGTCCGGTCTCGGTGTGGCGCTGGAGTCGGTTGTCCCCCGGAGATTGACGCCCACGAGCTTGCCCCCGATTCGGTCCAGGGCTCGCGATTGCGCCGTCAACAGCTCGATGGGATACGGTAACGCGCGCAGCACGCTCATCGGAATCGCCGAGGACGGCTCCACGACGCCCTCGGACACCGCTGCCCATGCCTCGGCGAGCGGATTATCGCCTGGTCTCAGAAAGATTCGGGTCGTTCCGCCGTCCGCGGCCACCGTCCCGACGAAGCTGGCGCGCAGCGATCCGATCCTGCGGCCGCGCCACTCGACCCGGGGCGAGAGCGCGAAGCTTCTCGTCGCGAGATAGCCGTCCACCAACCAGACCAGCTCTCCGTCGATTACCCGCGCGACGGGCTCCCCCCACGAGACGAACGGCGCCAGCCGTGCGAGGCGATCGACGGGCGCCAGCTCCCAGTCGACTCGGGCGCCAGGGGGAAGTCGCGCGAGAAGACGACCGGCCTGAAGGGCCCAGGTGAGCATCACGCGCCGCGGCCAGGGCGAGATCGGAATCCCCGGACCCTCGCGACCGTGGAGCCGGTAATGGGGAGCGCCCGGTCTCGATGCGTCGCTGCCTAGCTCCAGGAGCGGGGTGGGACCCGGCACAGCGACCGAGTCTTTGGAATGGAAGAAGAGAGGCTCGCCGGTCGGGCCGGCGCGATCGTCGGCGATGGCGACGAGAGAGAGATTGTTTCCCGGCATCCGGCGCGCCGCGAGCCAGACGGGATGCCGTCCGTTCCGGACGGACAGAATGGCCGGTGCGATCGAGAGCACCTCGGTCGAATCTTCCGATATGGCCCGCGCGATCGTCGCGGGATTCCAGAGACTCGGGAGTCGCGGTGCTTCGGGAGAACTCGACTCGGCAACGCTGGTGGTCAAGAGCGGCCCGAACCCATAGGCGGCCCGGTCGATCCGATCTCTGGTCTCGGCATCTGCGAGGGTTTCACCGGCGCCGCTCATCGCGGGAGGCACCATCCAGTGGCCCACGAGAGAGGCTCCCGCGAGGACGATCCACCCCGCCGCCGCGAGGGCGTGGCGAGCACGAAGGGCCCAGGCGGCCGAAAGGACGGCGGTCGCCATCGCGACACCTGCCAGGAGCGGTGCCGTCAGGGTGACCGCCCTCCACTGCGCCTGGTCGGGCGGAGCGTCGAGTCCCGCCAGCAGCTCGTAGGGCTCCAGGAGATATCCCCACATGAGCACGACCGCAAAACCGACGAGCAGCCACCCCAGGTGCACTCTCGCGTGGTTGTTGATCGCGGGGCGACTCTCGATCCAGCGGACGGCGCCGACGAGCAGGTAGAGACCGAACACGGTCCCCAGTCCCAGCCCCTCGAGCAGGAAAAAGAACCCATGCGCCGCCCGCCACACGGGGAGCTGTGCCACGTACAAGCCGAAGTCGCGCTGGAGCAGCGGGTCGAGCTCACCATACGAGACGCCCTGCCACGCCAGCGCCACTTGCGGCGCGAATCTCGACGTCCCGACGCCAACGAGGAGACCGAGTGCGACACCGCTGATGGTGGCGACCCCCAGCAATGCGCTGGGCGTCAATGCTTCCCTGATTTCCAGGTTGGCCACGTTTCGCCGCACCTGCACGGACCCCACCGCGCGATAGACCACGAGGAAATGACCGACGAACCAGGCGGACGCGAGGACGACGCCCGTCACGTCCAGAATCAGCTTGAGGAAGTGCCAGTCGGTGAGGAAATCAACGGAGGCAGGGGAGACTTCGGCGGCCCACCATCGGTCGGCGCAGAGCGCCGAGAGCCATCGACCCGCGAAGAGGAGGGCGACGAGTCCCGCGAGGAGTGCCGTGAGCCGCAGGCCGCGGCGGGACACTCGGCTAGGCGCGCACGCCCTGCCCGGCGAGCCAATCGACGACTTCGCCGCGGTAGGCGTCGAGCGCTCGCGGGTCGGTGGCCTCGAACCGCATGACGAGAACGGGCTGAGTATTTGATGCGCGAAGCAGTCCCCAGCCGCTCGGGAAGGTGATTCGAACGCCGTCTATCGTATTGACAGGGTAGCGGGCCGCGAAGTACTTCGCGGCGCGTTCTACGATGGCGAACTTTTCCTCCTCCGGCGCATCGATGCGGAGCTCCGGCGTCGCCGTAGTCTTCGGGACGTCGGCGAGGAGGCCCGACAGACCGAACGGTGTCCGGCTCACGATTTCCAGCAGTCGCGCGGCGGCGAACAGGGCGTCATCGAATCCGAGATAGTCGCCTCCAAAGAACATGTGCCCGCTCATCTCCCCAGCGAGTGGGGCATTGAGCTCCTTCATCTTTGCCTTGATGAGAGAGTGCCCAGTCTTCCACATGACCGGATTGGCGCCGGCCTTCTTGAGAGCGGCAGGCAGGACCTCGGAGCATTTGACGTCGAAGATCACCGGGGTGCCTGGGCCGAAGCGCCGCACGGCATCACGGCCGAGGATAATGAGGAGCTGGTCGCCCCAGAGAATTTCTCCGGCTTCGTCTACCGCCCCGATTCGATCGGCATCACCGTCGAATGCGATGCCCAGCTCTGCCCCCGTGCGCCGGACTGCCACCTGAAGGTCGTGAAGGTTCTCGGGTACCGTGGGGTCGGGGTGATGGTTCGGAAACGTGCCGTCGGACTCGCAGAAGAGTCCCGTCACTTCCGCTCCGAGCGCTTGAATCGTCGAAACGGCAATGAGACTCCCTGCCCCGTTCCCACAGTCCACGACGACTTTCACCCGTCGGGCGAGATGATGGCGCGATACGATCGCATCCCGATACCGGCGTAACACCGTGTCATCACTCGTCTCGCGTCCCTTGCCGGTCCGCCAGCGCTCGGCGGTAATGATCTCCCATAGATCGAGGATCTCGTCCCCATGGAATGACTCTCCGCCGAGGACCATCTTGAAGCCGTTGAACTCGGGCGGATTGTGGGAGCCGGTGACCTGGAGGCCGCCATCGGTCTCGGGAGCGGTGACGGCGAAGTACAGCGCCGGCGTCGGGAGTGTGCCCACATCGATCGCGGTTCCACCTGCCTCGGCGATGCCGGTGCGCACACCCTGCGAGAGATCCGGCCCCGAAGGGCGATTGTCCCGGCCGACGGCGATGGTTGGTGCCCGGCCGAGGCGTGTCCAGGCGACGCTGGCGAAGGCGCGGCCGATGGCACGTCCCAGCTCGGGCGTCAGCTCCTTGCCGACGATCCCTCGCACGTCGTACTGGCGGAAGATGGACTTGGGGACGTTCATCGGCCTTGGCCTCGCTGCGGTGGATACATCCTCAGGGGCCAGCCAGTGGTCGCCCGGTCTGGGTGAGTGTCGCCGCGCTCTGACCCGCCAGATCGAGGAGCTCACGTGGCCAGAACCCGAGGACCACGATCAGCAGGACCGAGACCGCGATGGCGCCCGCCGCCGCTCGGGGGAAGCGGCTCACTTCGGAGGAAGTCGGAGTCGGCAACGGCCTCATGTACATGGCCATGATGACCGGCAAGTAGTATCCGGCTGACAACACGCTCGTGAGCACCAGGATGACCGGCAGGATGTATTGCCCCTCAGCGACCGTCGCCGAAATGATGTACCACTTGCCGATGAATCCGAACGTCCCTGGGAAACCCAGCAGCGAGAGCATGCAGACGCTCAGTCCCAGCGCCACACCGGGTCGCGTCGAACCGAGGCCGGCGAGGTCGTCATTGGTCAGCGAGCGCTCCCCGCCACGTCCCAGCAACGCGACAAATCCGAAGCTCGCCAATGTGGTGAGCACGTACGCCAGAAGGTACAGCAGCACGGCCCCGGCGCCCATGAGCGAGCCTGCCCACACGGCGACCAGGAGATAACCCGCGTGCGCGATCGAGCTGTAGGCCAGCATCCGCTTGAGGGACCGCTGAGTGAGAGCGACGAGATTCCCCACCACCATGGAGGCAATGGCCAGCGCGGCGATGATCGGCTGCCACACCGATGCCGCAGAGGGGAAGGCCTCGAAGAGCACGCGCACCAGGGCGGCGAATGCGGCGGCCTTGACGCCTGTCGCCATGAAGCCCGTGACCGGCGTCGGCGAGCCGTCGTACACGTCCGGCGCCCACATGTGGAATGGCACCGCGGCCACCTTGAACCCGAAGCCGATCAGCAGAAGACCCAGTCCGAGCGATGCCATGAGCGGTGGTAGCTTCCCGGCCAGCTGGGCCCCGATGAGCGAGAGATTCGTCGTGCCGGTTGCCCCATAGACCAGGGCGATGCCGTACAGCAGGAAGCCGGATGCGAAGGCCCCGATCAGGAAGTACTTCACGGCCGCCTCGGCCGAGAATGGACTGGTCCGGTCAAAACCCGCCAGCACATACACGGCGACCGACATGACCTCGAGACCGAGAAACAGCACGATCAGATCCTCGGCACCCGCGAGAAACATCATCCCGGCAGTGGCCAGCAGGATCAGCGGATAGTACTCCGGTGCCAGGAGGCGCTCGCGCTCGACGTACGTGATCGAGATCAGGATCGTACCGGCCGCCGAGATCAGCGCCAGGAATGCCGCGGCGTACCGGAAGGGGTCGAGCGCGACCATCTGAGCCAGGCCTTCAGGCTCGACATCGTAGAACCAGAGCGCACCGAGCCCGACCGCGCTGACGGCAATCCCCATGAGACTCAGCCAGCCCGCGAGTCGACTATCCTCGGCCGTGGAGTGTCGCCAGCTCACCACCAGGAGCACCAAGAGCGCAGCCACGGAGATCAGAATCTCGGGCAGCAGGGCGACGGTGACCCCCCACGGCGTGCTCAGATCGAGGTGGATCATGGCTCGACAACCGCCGCGGCAGGCGCCGCCCCAAGACGCGTCGGCTCGCTGGGTCGCAGCCTCGGCTTCATTGCTTCGATGTAATGAGCCGCAGCGGGCGCGGTTCGATTGAGGACTGGCGCCGGATAGAGTCCCATCCAGACGATGCCGACGAGTATCGGCGTCATGACCGCCAGCTCACGGAAGCTAAGATCGGTGAGATGTTCGTTCTCGGGGTCATCGAGGCGGTTGAAGATGAGCCGTTGCAGCGCCCACAGCAGGTAGGCGGCCGCGAAGATCACTCCGGTCGTCGCCAGCACCGTCGCCGCCGGGTATGCGCTGAAGCTTCCGAGCAGGACGAGGAATTCTCCCACAAACCCGTTGAGACCGGGAAGTCCGATCGATGAGAGGGCCACGACGGTCAGGACGAGGCTGAAGACCGGCACTACCTTGGCGATCCCGCCGTAATCCGCGATGAGCCGCGTGTGCCGGCGCTCATAGAGCATTCCGATGAGAAGGAAGAGCGCTCCCGTGGAGAGACCGTGGCTGATCATCACCATGAGCGCGCCCTGCACGCTCTGCATCGTGCCTCCCCAGATGCCCAGCATGACGAAGCCCAGATGACTGACCGACGAGTACGCCACGAGCTTCTTGATGTCCGGCTGGACTAACGCGACGAGCGCGCCGTAGATGATCCCGACGACAGCCAGGATCACCATCAGCCGGCTCACCTCAGGGCTCAGCGCCACCTGAGGGAAGAAGGGAACGGCGAAGCGCAGAAATCCGTAGGTCCCGATCTTGAGCATGACGCCGGCGAGCAGTACGCTGCCGGCCGTTGGCGCCTCGACGTGCGCGTCGGGAAGCCAGGTGTGGAAGGGGAAGATCGGGACCTTGATCGCGAACGCGATCGCGAATGCGGCGAAGAGCCATGGAGCAAGCTTGCCGAGCGAGCCCGCGTTCTCCAGCAGGTGCTCGTAGGAGAAGGAGAGATAGCCCGTCGTCGATTGCACCTTCCACACCATGACGACGATCGCGACCAGCATCAGTAGCGACCCGGCCATCGTGTAGATGAAGAACTTGATGGCCGCATAGAGCCGGTTGGCTCCGCCCCAGATCCCGATGATGAAGTACATCGGGATCAGCATCACCTCGAAGAAGATGTAGAAGACGAAGAGGTCGAGCGCGAGGAACACGCCAACCAGCCCGGTGAGGAGCGTCAGCATGAGCGCATAGAATCCGCGCTCCCGGAACGTGATGTAGCGATAGCTCGCAAGGACACTGAGAGGCATCAACGCCGTGGTGAGGAGCACCATCACGAGTGAGATCCCGTCGAGCCCAACGCGATAGCTGATGCCCCAGTTGGGAATCCAGGGTGTGCTCGACACGAGCTGCATCGGTGGTCCCGCCGGGTTGAGCGACCACCAGAGCCCGACCGAGAGGACGAACTCGAGCGTCGTGACGAACAGGGCCGTGTGCTTCGCAGAGCGCTCGTCTCCGAGCAGCACGGGAACGACGCCGATAAGCGGGAGCACGATGAGCGCGTGGAGGATCCAGCCGTTATATCCGATCGCCTCGAGGAAGTGGCTCATCTCGTGCCCTCAGCGCAGCACGGCGCGCAGGATCCACAACGCGCCCACGAGGAAGATCACGACGTAGATACCGACCTGCCCCGTCTGCAGCAGCCGCAACCCGCCGCCGAGCAGGCGCGAGACCCAAGCGGTCCCGTTGACGGCGACGCCGTCCACCAGACGCTGATCGACCCCCTTCCAGAGCACGACCCGGGAAAGCCACTCGACCGGTCGGACGATCACTGCGTCGTACAGCTCATCGATGTAGTACTTGCGGTTGAGCACGAGGGCGAATCCGTGCTCGGGGAGAGCCTGCCTGGCCGGGAGGATGGCGCGCCTGAGCGTCGCGCGGAAGCCGGCCAGGAGCCCGAGCACCCCAATCGCGACCGCCGCCCCGACGAGCGTCAGCTCGAGGGAGCCCTCCGGCATCTCCAGCTGGAAGACCTTCCGTCGCCGGTTCCGTGATCGGCTCGAGCCAGTGCTCGAGGGCGGCGCCGCCACCTGCGAACGACGGCAGATTGATGAGCCCGCCGGCAAGGCTCAGGACCCCGAGCACCACGAGCGGACCGGTCATGATCCACGGAGCTTCGTGGAGATGGGCTCGCTCCTTCTCGCCCGTTCGATTCTCGCCGAGGAAGGTCATCGCCATGAGACGCGCCATGTAGAACGCCGTCAGGAACGCCGCGATGACGCCCATGCCCATAGAAGACGTAGTAGAGCGGCTGCTCCGCGCCGCGACCGAACGCCGCTGCGAGGATCTCGTCCTTGGAGAAGAATCCGGAGAACGGCGGAACACCGGCGATCGCCAAGGTCGCGATCAGCATCAACCAGAACGTGACCGGCATGTATTGCTTGAGGCCGCCCATGTTCCGCATATCCTGCGCGTCCTCGTGCGAGTGGGTGGCGTGATAGGCGTGGTGCATCGCGTGGATCACGCTGCCCGAGCCGAGGAAGAGCAGCGCCTTGAAGAAGGCGTGCGTCACGAGGTGGAAGATGCCCGACGCGAATCGCCCCGGTTCCGACACCCAGGAACATGTAGCCGAGCTGTGAGACCGTCGAATAGGCCAGCACCTTGCTTGATGTCGTACTGCCGGAGCCCGATCGTGGCCGCGAAGAGTGCCGTGAGCGCCCCGATGCCCGCGACCACGGTGCTCGACACCGGTGCCATGGCGAACAGCAGGTTGGTCCGCGCGACGAGATAGACGCCGGCGGTCACCATCGTCGCGGCATGGATCAGGGCGGACACCGGTGTGGGGCCGGCCATCGCGTCGGGCAGCCAGGTGTAGAGCGGGATCTGCGCCGACTTGCCGGTGCACCCCAGGAACAGGAACAGGGTGATGGCGGTGACGACGGCTCCGCCCGGCGCCAGCACCGCGGGGCTCGAGCGAAGACGTCCGACGAAGTCGAGCGTGCCCACAGGCTCGCCAGATCATGAACATCGCGACCAGGAAACCGAAGTCGCCGATGCGGTTCATGATGAACGCCTTCTTGCCGGCGTCGGCGTTGACCTTCTCGGAGAACCAGAAGCCGATCAGCAGGTAGGAACAGAGGCCGACTCCCTCCCAGCCGATGAACATCACCGGGAAGCTCGATGCCCAGCACCAGGAGCAGCATGAAGACGACGAACAGATTGAGGTACGCGAAGTAACGCGCGTACCCCGGGTCTTCCCGCATGTACCCGACGCTGAACAAGTGAATCAGGCTGCCCACGCCCGTGACCACCAGCAGCATCACGGCCGAGAGCTGGTCCACCTGGAATGCCATAGTCCACCTGCAAGCGTGTCGACCGGCATCCAGGGCCAGAGCGTGACGATGATGGGCTCGTGTGGCGGGTTCCTCAGCAGCTCGAGGAAGATGCCGAACGACACGGCGAAGGCGGCAAAGAGGACGCTCGTGCCGACGATGGAGACGAGCGGACTTGGCTTCGGTCGTCGGAGCGCCAGGATGCCGTTGACGAGGAAGCCGCCGCAGAGCGGCAGCGCGACCGCCGAGCCAGACCCAGTGGGAAAGGTTCATCAGCCCCTGCAGCAGGTTGATGGTCTGTGAGGTCCACCGACTGCGTGTGCCGGAAGATGGCCAGGATGATCGCCAGGCCGACCGCGGCCTCGGCTGCCGCCACGGTCATCACGAAGAAGACCATGATCTGGCCGCTGAGCTCCGTACAACTGGGACAGGGCCACGAAGGTCAGGTTGACCGCGTTGAGCATGAGCTCGACGCACATGAACAGCACGATCGCGTTGCGGCGCAGCAGCACGCCCGCGACACCGAGGCTGAACAGGATGGCGGAGAGACGCGAGCGACGGGTCCGAGCAGCATCAGATCTTCCGCTTGGCGAGGACGACGGCGCCGACGATGGCCGCGAGGAGCAGGATCGACGTGATCTCGAACGGGACGAGGTACGTCTGGAACAGCGGCTGCGCGATGCCACCCACTACCCCGCGCACGCTGATTCTCGCTGCCGGTAACCGTCGCCTGCCGCGAAGACCAGCGCGCGGATCGGCGAACGGTCTGGCCTGCGCGTACCTCCGCGGCGAGCCGCCGGGCGTGTAGCGCCAGAGCGCGAACAACTCGCCGGCCAGCAGTCCCACGACCACGCACGGTCGGCGGTCACGGCGGCAGGGTCCGCGGATATCGGAGCTCGCGTGCCCCAGGTTGAGCAGCATGATGACGAAGAGGAACAGCACCATCACCGCGCCGGCGTAGACCAGCACCTGGATCGCGGCGATGAACTGGGCATCGAGCAGCACGATAGATCGCCGGCGAGCGCAGAACATGGTCGAGACGAGCCAGAGCGCCGCACGCACCGGGTTGCGCTGGAGGATGCACAGCAGCCGCCGAGAGCACGGCGATGGCGGCGAAGAACCAGAAGACCGCGCTCGGTCATCTACTCGCCTCGCGGATCGGTCGGGTCCCAGAGGGTCGACACCGGGTGCGTCTGCGCGGCAGAGCCGCTCGAGGTCGTACACGAACCGGTCGCGGCTGAATACTCGGAGTTCTCGTAGTGCACGCCCGACGTGGATCGCCTCCTCGGGGCAGACCTCCTGGCAGTAGCCGCAGAAGACGCAGCGGAACTCGTCGATCTCGTAGATCAGCGGGTAGCGGTTGCCCTGCTCGTCCTCGCCCGGCACCAGCTTGATGCAGTTGGCCGGACAGATCTGGGGACAGAGTCCGCAGGCCACGCACTTGGAGCGCCCCTGCTCGTCGGTCAGCATCCGGTGGGTGCCGCGCCACCGGGGCGAGATGCTCCACTGCCCCATGCCGCTTCGGCCGTGCTCTTCTCCTCCGGGTACTGCATCGTCACCTTCGGCTGCGAACATGTGCTTGAAGGTCAGCGCCATCCCCTTGAGCGTGGCCCGCACGTAGCTGACCTCCCGCTCCGGCCGCTTCATCACCTTCACGCCGATCGCCATCAGGCCCTCCCTGCCGCGCGCTGCCGGCACGCGGCCGTCGCGACCGGCGCGCGGCGGATCGACCCGCTGCACGAAGAGACCGCGGTCGAGCAGACCAGAACACCAGCACAGCCGACCACGACGTTCACGCCGAAGAGCGCGAGCGACTCGCGTCGCGGATTCGGTCGATGCCGGCGACGTGCTCGATCAGATAGATCGCCGGCGCAGATGACCATGATGTAGGCCAGCGCCAGCGGCATCAGCACCTTCCAGCCCAGCGCCATGAGCTGGTCGTAGCGGAATCGCGGCAGCGTCCAGCGGATCCACATGACGACGAAGATCCAGAAGATCATCTTGAGGAAGAAGAACCCGCCGGTCGCGATGCGTCTGCAGCAGCCCGCCGTCTCGTCCCAGTGCGTGAACGGGATGTCCCAGCCGCCGAAGAAGAGCGTCGTCGACCATCGCGCACACGGTGACCATGTTGGCGTACTCGGCGATGAAGAACAGCGAGAACTTCATCGCGCTGTACTCGGTGTGATACCCGGCGATCAGCTCCGACTCGGCCTCCGGCAGGTCGAACGGCACCCGGTTGGTCTCGGCGAATCCGGAGACCAGGAAGATGAAGAACGAAAGGAACAGGGGCAGGACGAACCAGAGGCCGGCCTGCTGCTGCGTCGATGATCGCGGAGAACGACACGTTGCCGGACGAGCAGCAGCACCGGGATCAGGCTCAGTCCCATCGCGACTTCGTACGAGATCATCTGGGCGCTCGCGCGCAGGCCGCCGAGCAGGCGTACTTGCTGTTCGACGACCAGCCGGCGAGCGCGATCCCGTACACGCCGAGCGAGCTGATCGCGAGGACGAAGAGGAACCCGATCGGCAGATCGGCCACCGACCATCGGCATCAGGCCGTGATGGACGAACTCGCCCGAGCAGCGGCAGGGTGAAGTCGAAGTCGACCGGCAGCGGCGCGGCCCAGGGAATGACCGCCGAGAGCAGCAGCGCCGGAATGAAGGACAGTGCCGGGGCCAGGATGAAGAGCACTGCGGTTCGCGCTCGGCCGGGAAGGTCTCTTCCTTGAGAATGTTCTTGATGCCGTCGGCCGCCGGCTGCAGCAGCCCGCCCAGCCCACCCGGTTGGGGCCCGCGCCGGTTCTGCATCCAGGCGCGCGACCTTCCGCTCCATCAGCGTCAGCAGCGCGACGCCGACCATGATCGACCGTGAAGACGACGAGCAGCTTGAGAACGCTGAGCAGGAGGAACCCCTTCAGCTCGGGCGTCATCGCCGCCGCTCCCGCCGTACGACCGGCGCGCAGCGACGCGGCCGGTGAAGCCGAGGTCGGCATAGCTGAGCGCCGCCGAACGCCGGCCAGTACTCGCCGAGACAGCGTCGAACGCCTCGCGCGCCGTGGCCGGCGCACTCGGCGTCGGGCCCGGGCCCGCCAGGACCTCGCCCGCCACCCACCACGCCGGCCGCGCCATGCCCGGCGCGCGACTTGCGCCTGCTGGAAGCGCTGGACGCGCCGGTCGCGATTGACGTAGGTGCCGTTCTCCTCGGCCATGTTGGTCACCGGGCAGCACCAGCTGCGCCCGGCGCGAGCGCGTCGGCTCGACCGTGCCGAGCACGACCACGAGCGCCGGCGCCGGGCCAGCGGCGGCCGTCCTCGCGCCGGTCGAGCTCGGCATCGAGCACGATCACGAGCGACGCGGTCGGGTACGGCGTCGAGTGCGGCCGCACCAATCGGTCGGTGTATCCCGAGCAGCCGGCCCCCGACAGGTTGGCGAGCCCGCTCCGCGCGGAGCGCCAGGTTCGGGAATCCCGGCCAGCGGCGCTTCCTCGCCCATCGGGACCTGCACCGCGGCGGTCACGTCGCGGCCGCTCGAGCAGTCGGCGGACCAGGCCCAGTGACTCGGTCGACGCGCGGCCGGAGGCGAGGATGACGGCCGGTTCCCGACGCGTCCCGCGAGCAGCTGGCGCCAGGCGGTCGAGCGCCGTGTCCCAGTCGGTCGCGATGGGCCGGCCGCCGTCGCGCACCAGCGGGGCCTCGATCCGGTCGCCGCGGTTCATCCAGCGATAGTTCATGCGGCCGTAGTCGCACATGAAGTGCCGGTTGACGTCGAGGTTGGCGCGCGGGCCGAAGCCGGACGACGACGTTGTCCCGGGTGTCGATCGTGATGTTGCAGCCCTGGGTGCAGCCCGGACAGACGCTCGCGGTCTTGTCGAGATCCCAGGCGCGCGCCTTGTGCAGGAAGTCCTTGGAGATGAGCGAGCCCGACCGGACAGAGATCGACCACGTTGCCGGCCCAGGGATGATCCAGCTGCTGCTCCGGCGCGATCCCGATGTAGGCGCGGTCGCCGCGCTCGGAGACGTTGAGCACCGGCGTCGCCGGCCACGTCGTCCATGAAGCGGACGCAGCGGGTGCAGAGGATGCAGCGGTTGGGGACGTAGAGGATGTCGGGCCCGAAGTCCTCGACCGGATTGTAGCGCTTGGCGTAGTCGCGTATAGCGGGTGCCGGCCCGGCCTTCCTGGAAGACGTAGTCCTGCAGCTCGCACTCGCCGGCCTGATCGCAGATCGGGCAGTCGAGCGGATGGTTGATCAGCAGGAACTCGAGCACGCCCTCGCGTGCCTTCTTGGCCGCTGTCGCTGTTGACGTGCACCACCTGCCCCTCGGCCACCGTGGTGACGCACGCCGGCATCAGCTTGGGCGCCTTCTCGACCTCCACCAGGCACATCCGGCAGACGGCCGGCGACGGCAGCGACGGGTGGTAGCAGTAGTGCGGGACCAGCACGCCGGCCTGCTTGGCGGCCTCGATGATGGTGGTGCCCTTGGGCACCGCCACCGTGCATGCCGTCGATGGTGACGTTGACGAGTTCGTCCGGCATTCTCATCTCTGCGCTCCTGCGGCTCTTTACCACGAAGGCACCGGACCTCAGACTGCGGCCATCACCGGTTCGCGCGACCGCGTGATATAGGCCTCGAACTCCGCCGCGGAACTTCTGGATTCCGCTCACCACCGGCGCCGCGCAGGAGTCGCTCAGCACGCAGATCGTCTTGCCGGTCATGTTCTCCGAGAGATCGAGCAGCAGCTCGAGGTCGTCCTGCTTGCCCTTCCCCGCCAGGATCCGCTCCAGAATCTTCGTCGTCCACGCGGTGCCTTCGCGGCACTGGGTGCACTGGGCGCAGGACTCGTGGGCGTAGAACCGGGCGAGCCGCAAGATCTGGTACACCATGTCGGTGCGTGTCGTCCATGACGATCATGCCCGCCGAGCCGAGCATCGAGCCCTTGGCGACGATGCCCTCGTAGTCCATGAGCGCAGTCCTCGACCTCTTCCGCGCGTCATGATCGGCACCGACGAGCCGCCGGGGATCACCGCCTTGAGGGTGCGGCCGGGCCGCATCCCGCCGGCCATGTCGTAGATGAGGTCCTTCATCGGCGTGCCCATGGTGATCTCGTAGTTGCCCGGTCGCTGCACGTGCCCGCAGACCGAGATCAGCTTGGTGCCGGTGCTCTTCGGGATTGCCGAGGCAGAGCCCCTTGTACCACTCGGCGCCCCGCACGAGGATGTGGGGCACCGCCGCCAGCGTCTCGACGTTGTTGATCGTGGTCGGCATGCCGAAGACACCCGGCACGGCCGGAAATGGCGGCTTGATCCGGGGGTTGCCGCGCTTGCCCTCGAGCGAGTTCATCATCGCGGTCTCTTCGCCGCAGATGTACGCGCCCGGCGCCGCGATGCAGCACGATGTCGATTCGCTTGCCGCTGCCGAACACGTTGGCGCCCAGGGCGCCCTTGGCGTACGCCTCGGCCACCGCCGCGTCCATGATCTTGCAGCGGCTCGGTGAACTCGCCGCGGATGTAGATGTAGCAGTCCGCTCGGCCCCGATGGCGTATGCGGCGATCGCGCAGCCCTCGATCAGGGCGTGCGGGGTCCAGCGCATGATCTCCCGGTCCTTGAACGTGCCGGGCTCCGATTCGTCGGCGTTGCAGACCAGGTAGTGCGGCTTGCCGTCGTCCTTGGGCATGAACGACCACTTGAGCCCGGTCGGAAAGCCCGCCCCGCCGCGGCCGCGCAGACCCGAGGCCTTCACCTCCTCGATCGATGGCTTCGCGGCGTCATGCCGAGCGCCTTGCTGAAGTCCCTCGTAGCCGCCGCGCTTGACCCAGCCGTCGTAGCGTGCGCGCGCCGGCGTCGCCGAAATGCTTGGAGAGGACGACGGTTTCCTTGGGATGACTCGGATGCGGATAGCCCATTACGGATACCTCTGGAGGATGCCGGGCACCCGCTCCGGGGTGACATCTCTCGATGAAGTCGTCGTCGATCAGGATCGGCGTGGCGAATCCGCAGGCGCCGAGGCACTCGACCTCGATCACGGTGAAGCGGCCGTCGGGGCTGGTGGCGCCGAGCTCGCCGCAGCCGGTCTCCTTGAGCAACGCCTTCACGACATCCTCCGCGCCGCAGATGTTGCACGGCGAGGTGGTGCAGACCTGGATGAAGTGCCGCCCGACCGGATGGGTGTGGTACATCGTGTAGAACGTGACCACGCCCTTCACGTACGCCGGCGTCAGCTCCAGCACCTCGGCCACCTCCTCGATGGCCGGCTCGGAGATCCAGCCGCGCGCCTCCTGCACCATCCAGAGCGCCGGCAGCAGGCAGGCCTGTTTGGTGGGGTACTTCGCGAACGAGCTCCTCGAGCCGTGTGCGCGTCTCGCCGACGAAGACCGGCTGATGCGGAGCGGTCGTGCGTGCCGCGTTGCCGGTGTGGCGCCGCTCATCGGTCGATCTCTCCCATCACGATGTCCACGCTCGCGTTGATGGCGATCACGTCGGAGAGCAGGGCGCCTTCGCACAGCTGGGGCAGGCCGGCCAGGTTGATGAACGACGGCGGCCGGATGCGCCAGCGCACCGGCTTGGCGCGTCCCGTCGGAGACGAAGTAGTACCCCAGCTCGCCCTTGGGGTTCTCGATCCCGAGGTAGGCCTCGCCGACCGGCGGCTTCGACCCCTTCCATCACCTGCTTGAAGTGGAAGATCATCGCCTCCATGTCGCTCATCGCCCGCGACTTGGGCGGGAGGATCACGCGCGGGTCGTCGACGTTGATCGGGCGCCCCTGAGCCGTGCCAGCCGGTCGAGCGCCTGCTCCAGGATCCGGGTCGACTGGCACATCTCCTCCAGCCGCACCCGGTAGCGGTCGTAGATGTCGCCGTGCTCGCCGACCGGGACGTCGAAGTCGTAGGTCTCGTAGTCCGAGGTACGGCCGATCCTTGCGGACGTCGTAGTCCACGCCCGCTCGCGCGGAGCATCGGTCCGGAGAGCGAGTAGTTGATCGCCTCCTCCGCGCTCATGCACGCCGACGCCCTGGGTCCGCCCGCACCAGATCGCGTTGCGGGTGAACATCGTGTCCACCTCCGTCAGCGTCTTCGGGAAAGGTGCGGACAGAAATCGCGGAGCCCGGCCTCCCAGCCGTCGGGGATGTCGGCCATCATGCCGCCCACCCGGGTGAGGCTGGTGGTGAGCCGCGCGCCGGTCCACGCCTCCTGCAGGTTGTAGATCCGCTCCCGCTGCTGGAACGACCAGAGGAACGGCGTGTAGGCGCCGAGGTCGATGCCGGTGGTGCCGAGCCAGACGAGGTGGGAGATGATCCGGCTCATCTCGCAGGCGATCACCCGCAGCACCCGGCAGCGCTCGGTGATCTCGATGCCCCATCAGCTTCTCGACCGCCAGCGCCAGGCAGACGTTGTTGGCCATGGGCGACAGGTAGTCGGTGCGGTCGGTGAGCGGGATGATCTGATTGTAGTGCCGGTACTCGCCCAGCTTCTCGAAGCCGGAGTGCAGATAGCCGATGTGGGGAATACACGCGCATGACCGTCTCGCCCTCCAGCTCGACCACCAGGCGGAGCACGCCGTGGGTGGCCGGGTGCTGGGGGCCGATGTTGACCAGCATGTGCTCGGCGCCGAAGTCGTCATCGAAGTGCGCGGGCCGGGCTCGTGGACGCCCAGGGGAATCCGTGTCGGACCGCCCCGTCGGCGTCGAGGCCCGGCGTCGCCAGGGCTCACTTCGACGGTGCGGCGTGCTCATCCGACCTATCCTCGCTCGCCGCGCGCCAGCCGCTCCCGCATGTCGGCCGGGCAGCTCGTCGAACGCCTCGGCGATGGACAGCTCTTCCAGCGAGTAGTGGGCTTCGGGATTGGCGGCGAGCGCCTGGCGGGTCTGCTCGGCGCGGCTGAAGTGGCCGCGCAGCGGGAAGTCCTTCCGCAGCGGATATCCCTCGGCGTAGGTCTCCCACATCAGGATGCGGCGCAGGTCGGGATGGCCGATGAAGGTCACGCCGAACATGTCGTACACCTCGCGCTCCAGCCAGTCGGCCCCGCGTCCAGAGGTCCCAGACCGAGTCGACCTCGAGTGGCCCGCGCCTTGTCGAGCGCGATCTTGACGCGGAGATCGGCACGTGCGGCCCAGCGAGCGCAGCTGGTAGACCACCTCGAGCGGCACGCTCGGCGTCGCGATACTCGACGGCGGTGACGTCGGTGAGGTAGTTGAATTGCTGGCCGGGCTCGTCCTTGAGCCAGGCCAGGACCTCGTGGGCTCGGTCGCGAGTCGACGTAGACGATCGTGTCGCCGCAGGACACGGCGTGGCGCTCGATGGCGGCGCCGAACTCGGGCGCGGAGCGGCGGCGACGGCGAGGGCGACAGCGGTGCGGTCATGACGGCAGCGGGTCTGGTGCACCGAGTTGCCGAACGGCTCGCGAGAGCTCGTCGATCCGCTCGGCCGGCAGAAACAGGCCGTCGGGGCCGACCAGCTGCTCCTCGCGGAGGAGATCGTTCTCGATACTCTCGCCCATGATCTTCTTCTGCAGCAGCAGGATGCCGTAGAGCAGACCCTCGGGCCGCGGCGGGCAGCCGGGCACGTAGACGTCGACCGGGATGATCGTGTCGATGCCCTGCACCATCGCGTAGTTGTCGAAGATGCCGCCGGACGAGGCGCAGGCGCCCATCGAGATCGACCACTTGGGCTGCGGCATCTGGTCCCAGATGCGGCGGATGACCGGCGCCAGCTTGAACGGCAGCCGGCCGGCGCAGATCAGCACGTCGGCCTGGCGCGGCGAGAAGCTCTGCCGCTCCATCCCGAAGCGGGCGAGGTCGAAGCGGCTGGCGGCGGTGGCCATGAACTCGATGGCGCAGCAGGCGGTGCCGAACGGCATCGGCCAGAGCGAGTTGGTGCGGGCCCAGTTGGCCAGGAAGTCGAGCCGGGTCGTCATCCAGTTGGGCGAGACGCCGAGATCTCGGTCGTGCTCGTCCGGTACCGGCGGCGGCGTCAGTCCCATTGCAGCGCTCCCCGCTTCCAGACGTAGACGTACCCGACGGCGAGGATCACGCATGAAGACGAGCATCTCGATGAGCAGCAGGCCCGCGGATCTCGGCCAGCTGCTGGAAGGCGACCGCCCAGGGAATCATGAAGACGGTCTCGATGTCGAAGACGATGAACAGCATCGCGACGAGGTAGAACTTGACCGAAAACCGCTCCCGGGCGTCGCCCAGGACCGGCATGCCCGGATTCGTACGGAGCGATCTTGGCCGGGGTGCGGCGATAGGTGGAGAGGACATGGGAGACGCCCAGCATCAGGATGGCGTTGGCGACGACGAACGCCATCACGAGCAGCAGCGGGATGTAGGGCTGGAGCATCGAGGGCGCTTCGTTCGTGAAAATTTTCACGTGTCCAGCGGACAAGGTAACCGCGACCCAGAAAGGTGTTTCAACCCGGACCCGCTGATATTGCCCGCGCCGATCCTGGGGTGACGGTCTCGTACCAGCCGATCGGACCTGTCCGCCAACTTCCTCCCACTGTGCCCGAGGCTCGCCCACATGTCCATCAAGTCCGACCGCTGGATCCGCCGGATGGCGCATGAAGCACGGGATGATCGAGCCGTTCGTCGAGGGCCAGGTGCGCGCAGCTGGACGCCAGGGACGGCGGGTGATCTCCTACGGGGTCTCGTCCTACGGCTACGACATGCGGGTGGCGCCGGAGTTCAAGATCTTCACCAACGTGCTGTCGGCCATCGTGGACCCCAAGGAGTTCGACTCCCGAGAGCTTCGTCGAGTTCGAGGGGGACGTCTGCATCGTGCCGCCCAACAGCTTCGCGCTGGCGCGCTCGGTGGAGTACTTCCGGATTCCCCGCAACGTGCTGACGATCTGCGTCGGCAAGTCCACCTACGCCCGCTGCGGCATCATCACCAACGTGACGCCGTTCGAGCCGGAGTGGGAGGGCCACGTCACCCTCGAGATCTCCAACACCACTCCGCTGCCGGCCAAGATCTACGCCAACGAGGGGATCTGCCAGGTGCTGTTCTTCGAGGCCGACGCCGACGACATCTGCGAGATCAGCTACGCGGACAAGGAGGGCAAGTACCAGCGCCAGACCGGCGTGACCCTGCCCAAGCTCTAGCCCAGACCCAAACGGGACCCTTCATGCGCCACCTCGCTTGCCTCTTGCTCCTGATCGTCACACCGCTCGTTGCACAGCAGACGCCTCAACTCTCAACCGACTCGACCTCCCTTCAGCCTCCCGTAGCCGACACCGGAATTTTCAGCCCGCTCGCGCTACCCCAGGCAACGGAGGTGCGCAGCCCCAGCGGCGCACCGGGGCCCAGGTACTGGCAGCAGCATGTGGACTACAGCATCAAGGCCACCCTCGATACCGTCAACCAAGCGTCTCGCCGGGAGCGAGACGATCCGTTACACCAATCACTCCCCCGACACCCTGCGATTTGTCTGGATGCAGGTGGACCAGAATCTCTTCCGGCCCGGGAGTGTTGGTTCTCTGCTGTTCGCCTCGGAGAGCCGGTTCGGCAGCGCGGGATTCCAGGGCGGATTCGAGATCGACGGCATCACGGCGACAGCCGCTGCGGTGACGAAGCCCGGAAAGAGCCAGGCCGCTCCGAAGAGCCCGGGGAGGATGGTTCCCGTCAAATGGCGCGTGGACGACACCATGATGTACGTCGAGCTCGCCTCGCCGCTCGCTCCGGGTGGGACCGTCGTCCTCGAGGTGAAGTACGCCTTCAACGTCCCGGAGCACGGCGCCGACCGGATGGGACGCGACGGCTCCCTGTACGAGATTGCCCAGTGGTATCCGCGCATGGCCGTCTACGACGATGTCCATGGCTGGAATACCGACCAATACCTCGGCCAGGGCGAGTTCTACCTGGAGTACGGTGACATCGACTACGAGGTCACCCTGCCCGCAGGCTACATCGTCGGCGGCACCGGCATCCTTCAGAACCCGGCCGAGGTCCTGACGCCGACCGAGCGCCGCCGACTGGCGGCAGCGGTCACGTCCGACAGCACGGTGCCCATCGTCACCGCCGATGAACTGAGCTCCGGCGCGGCGCGGCCCCGTCGAGACGGTACGCTGACGTGGCGCTTCCGCGCACACGACGTACGCGACGTCGCCTGGGCAGCGTCGCCCGAGTATCTGTGGGATGCGTCGGGCTGGGACGGCACGCTTGCCCAGGCCTACTATCGCCCGTCAGCAGTCGAGATCTGGAAGGACGCGGCCAAGATGAGCCGCTTCTCGATTCTCGAGTACAGCACCCACTGGTTCCGGTATCCCTATCCTCAGATCACGGCAGTCGGAGGGCCCGGTCTCGGGAATGGAATATCCAATGCTCGCGATGGAGGCGCCGAACGACGACGCGCCGGCGCTCTACAACGTCATCACCCACGAAATCGGGCATATGTGGTATCCGATGACGGTCGGGTCCGACGAGCGACGGTATGCCTGGATGGACGAGGGATTCAACACGTTCATCAATACGTTCTCCGAGGAGGACTACTGGAAGCGCGACGACACGCGAATCCGGCGGAACGAGTCGCAGCTTTGTCACCTCGCTCGACCAGACGCCCACGGCTCAACCGATCATGACGCCTGCCAACCGCTACCTCAACAACAACAACCTCGGTGCGTTGGCGTACGTGAAGCCCTCCATCATGCTCCTCGCCCTCCGAAACAAGGTGCTCGGCGCCGAGGTGTTCGATAGCGCATTCCGTGAGTACACGAGGCGGTGGGCGTTCAAGCATCCCCAGCCGGCCGACTTCTTCCGGACCATCGAGCAAGTCTCCGGCCGCGATCTCGCCTGGTTCTGGCGGGGCTTCTTCTTCACGACGTCGTCGCTCGACCAGGCGGTCGAATCCGTGAAGCGAGACGGCCGACGGCTCGACGCTCGTCACGGTCCGAAATCTGGGCAGCGCCGTAATGCCGGTCGAGCTGTTGCTCACCGCTGACGACGATACCACGAAGCTCGTCGAATTGCCGGTGGAGATCTGGTACGGTGGGAACCGGTACGTCTATCGCGTCGCGCCGGGGAAACACATCGTCGCCGCACGGGTCAATCCCGATGGCGCGTTCCCCGACGTCAACCCGTCCAATGACGGGTGGCGTTCACCCGCGGCGACCACGCATTGACCGAACAACCCCCGAGCTTCGGAACCTTCATGCGCTCTTCCCTCGCGCTTCTTGTCCTAGGTCTCCTGCCCTTCCGGCTCGGGGCGCAGGAGGCGACCTCGACACCCAACGGGCTCCTGCCGTCCGAACCCGGCGATTCCTCGCCCTTTCGCCGCCTCGACCTTGCACCGCCCTCAGCCGTTCGTTCGGCGAACGGGGGCCCCGGCGCTGGGTACTGGCAGCAGCGTGCGGACTACGTGATCAACGCGACACTCGACACAGCCGGTCGCTCGGTGCGAGGCGAGGAGACGATCACCTACACGAACAACTCCCCGGACACGTTGCGCCATGTCTGGCTCCAGGTCGATCAGAACCTCTTTACGCCCACCAGCCGCGGAACGGTGATGTTCGGCACGCTGCCTGGCTCGTCCCCTTCGGCCGCCGGCCGAACCGCAGAGACCGGAAACACCGGCCTCCGGCTGCTCAAGGTGGCGCAACCGGCCGCGGCAGCTGCGCGAGGGAAGCCCGCCGGGAAGTCCCTCGATCTCGCGTACACGGTGAACGGAACCGTCATGCGGATCGACCTGCCCCGGCCTCTCGCACCCAAGGGCAAACAGCAATTGGCGATCGCCTGGTCATTCCCATTTCCCGCCGACGCCAACCGGATGGGGGTCGAGGACATCGATGGGAGTCCCGTGTTCGAGGTGGCGCAGTGGTATCCTCGAATGGCCGTGTACGACGATGTGCGCGGCTGGAACACGGAGCAGTATTACGGCAGAGGTGAGTTCTACCTGGAGTACGGCAGCTTCGATGTCACTCTGACCGTCCCGGCGGACATGCTCGTCGCCGCGACGGGAACTCTGCGCAATCCCGACGAGGTCCTGACAGCCGCCCAGCGCGCGCGCCTTGCCCGGGCGCGCACGAGCAACGAGACGGTCATCATCCGTGGCAAGGACGAGATCGGCGACCCGGCCTCACGCCCCCCGACGACATACCCGACCTTCACCTGGCATTTCACCGCGGACAGCGTGCGCGACTTCGCGTGGGCGGCCGCGAGGCATTTCGTCTGGGATGCCGTCGGCGTGAATGGCGGCCGCACGGTGGCCATGAGCTTCTATCCGCCCTCCGCTGAGCCGACGTGGAAAGAGGCGACGCAGTACGCGAAGACCGCAATCGAGAACTACTCGCAACAGTGGGTGCCCTATCCCTACCCTGTCGCCGTGAACGTCAACGGCATCGAGGGCGGGATGGAGTACCCGATGATCGTGTTCTGCCACGAGCGGGCCGACTCGGTCGCGCTCTATAGCGTCACCGATCACGAATTCGGGCACACCTGGTTCCCGATGGTTGTGGGGAGCAACGAACGTCGATACGGCTGGATGGACGAGGGGTTCAACAGTTTCATCAATCACTACAACTTCCCCAAGCGCTGGCCCGACAAGCCGCTTCCGCTCGCCCGGGGGGTGCAGGAGACATACCTGAAGAACGCACTCTCCGGCCAGGAACAACCCATCATGATTCCGGCGGACCGAACTCAGTCGACGGAGAACTGGCGTCAGGCGCTCTACAACAAACCCGCGGTTGGACTGGTCCTCCTGCGCGATCACATCACGTCACCTGATCGATTCGATCCGGTCTTTCGCGAATACATCCGGCGCTGGGCATACAAGCATCCGACGCCCGCGGATTTCTTCCGGACCATCGAAGACGGGCTCGGCGAGGACCTGAGCTGGTTCTGGCGATCCTGGTTCTACACCACCGAGCACCTCGATCAGGCGGTCGACTCGGTCACGCTCTCGGATTCGGCAGGCGTAGTGTCGCGGATCTACCTGCGAAATGCCGGCGAAATACCCATGCCGGTGGAGTTGTCTCTGCTGATGGACGACGGGAGTACGCGAAGGCTTTCCCTGCCGGTGGAAGTCTGGTTCGCCGGGAATCGCTACACCACCGTCGTTCCGGGACCCCGAAAAGTGAACGCCGTAACGATCGACCCCGATGGGTGGTATCCAGACGTGAAACGCGAGAACAACAAGTGGCCCGTGAAATGATTCGCGCTCACGGCACGGCCAATTGCCAGAGACCGCTCAGCATATCGATGGCGTAGAGCGATCCCCCCGAAAGCTGTACGCCCCAGACGTAGGTATCACCCGCACCACCCGGAGTAATCCGCGCGATCAGTCTGTTCGACAGGTCGCCCGTCAGTGTTCCCGAAACATCGAGTGCCACGACTCCTCCGTTGTAGTACGCGGCGTAGAGAATCTGCCGACCCTCGTCCATCCAGAAGTTGTGGGTTCCCGCACCGTCGAGGTGGTAAAAACCGGCCTCGACCGGGTGGGCGAGGTCGGAGACGTCCACGACGTGAATGTCCCCGCTGGATTGCGTGCCGATCGCTCCGGGTCCCTCCTGCCCGATGAACAGGTACCGCTTCTCGCCGGTCACCGGATTGTGAAACCACCAGCCATTGTGCACCGCCGCGCCGCCCTGCACCCCGTCGTCGCTGGTGAGTAGCCGGCCGACCTCGACCGGAGACGCGGGACTTCCAGAGCGGATGCCGTTCCCGACGTCGTAAATGATGAGGCCGGTGTTCCACGCAAAAACGAATGCCAGTCCGTCCCGAACGTACGTGTCGTGAATCCCGTATGCCGGAGGAATCGGCACGGAAGCGGTGAGCACGATGGAGTTCGGCGTGGTTATGTCATATATCTGGAGCGCGGGATTCACCGGATTCCGTGCGGCGAAGACGTACCTCCGGCCTCCGATTTCGGCGATTGTCGCCGTGTGAACTCCGGTTTCGACCAGCGCGCTGTCGAGAAACGCAGGGTGACGCGGATCGGTGAGCCCGTAGATGTAGAGGCCGGCATCGGGGCCGCGTTCGGCTCCAAAGACCAATACTTTCCCATCATCGCTCACCTGAACATCACTGACCGTGCCGATGCCCGGAACCACGACTGAGTCGACAAGGCTCGGAGCACCGGTCGGACCGAGGGACCAGATATTGACCACATTGCCCAGGTTTCCGTTGCGAGCGGCCCCACCCCAGGTGCCGGTGTAGGCGAAGGAGTCGTGCACCCAGAGATCGGAGCTGTATCGTGCCGGGACATTGTTGCCTCCGGCCACGACGTGAAACTGGCCCTGAGGCGTTTCGTGAGGGGCGGTGTTGTCCCCGCCTCCACAAGCCGCCACGAACACGAGCATCCACAGATAGTGCCTCACTCCATCTCCTCGCCTCGATGGTGAGTCATCCCCAGATCCTCCAGCGCTCCGTACCGTCCCATCCTGTGCATCGCCATCCCCGCCCCAAGCCGCACCCCCAGGCTCAACGACCAGAAGTGATCGGCGCCGTACACCCCTTCGACGTCGAAGACCCCTCCGCCGACGGTCGCCATATGCCCGTACGAGAATTCCACCAGTGGACGGATCCGAATCGGTCCGGTGCGAATCGCCTGCACGTCGTAGCCCACCGTCTGGACGGTCCATCGTGTAATGCCGAGAATCGAGTTTTCGAGGTGAGGACGAAGGGAACGGAAGTCGCTGATCCGTTCCTCCTCTGGTCGCTCTGTGCGCTCGAACCGGTACTGGAGACGATGGCGGCCCGAAATCCATGCACCCTCGGCCAGAACCGACGTGAAGACAAAGAACCCGCCGGCCTCAGAGGTTCGCGCCCATTCCACCAGCCCGTACACCGGGAACCGCCCGAAGGTTCGGGACCAACGCGCCGAGAGACTCCACTTGCTCTGATCGGTGCCGGCCCCGGGGCGATGCTCGGGCGAGTGGACGTGGGCATGAGATGCCTGGACCTCGAGGCCGGGGATCGGGTAGGCACCAAGGCGCGCCGCCCACGAGTCGCCGAATCGTCCGCTGATCCGCGGCCACTGGCCCGGGCGCTCGGGTTCGTCGCCGTTGAACAATCCGAACTCGCCGGACACGAACCGCGTCCGTGCCGCCGCAACCACGATGGCCCGTTCCAGAATCTGCGATAGATGATGATTGACGGGGAATCGGAGAAACGGGCGGACCATCGGGTCATCGGTGCCAAAGGGCGCGAATCCCTTGCCCGCGCTGACCGACACGTGGGTAGTGTTATCCCTCCCGAGGAGGTCGTTCACGGAGAAGACAAGCTCGTGGACGTAGGTGTGTGGATGGCGGCGATCCACGAAGCCCTCACCCCAGTTGCCTGGAGCGAGCTCGCCGCCGGGAATGGTTGCACCCTCGAAGTTGAGCATCCCGGTGAGGCGCAGGCGTCGCCAGGCACTCGCGTGGAACGCGACGATCGGCTGAACAACCCGCAGCTCACCGAGAGACCGGTTCCCCGGCAGGTGGTCCGACCGCTCATACGCGAGCACGGCGCCGGCGCCTGCATCCGCCCAGATCGGGGACTGGGCATGTGCCGTCACGGCGGACGCCACGCCCAGCACCAAGGCGAGGCAGAGCCGGCTCAGTCCGACTCGGCCCCCGTTGCGGCCTCCGGGAGGAGTGCCGCGCGGAGAAAATCGCGGTTCATCATGGTGATCGTGTCGATGCTGATTTGCTTCGGACACGCTTCCTGACACTCGCCGAAGAGCGTACACCCTCCGAAGCCCTCGACGTCCATCTGAGTCACCATGCGCCGGGCGCGCCGGAGCCGCTCGGGTTGTCCCTGGGGCAACAGGCCGAGGTGGGTGATCTTGGCCGCGGTGAAGAGTGAAGCCGAGCCATTCGGGCAGGCGGCGACACAGGCGCCACACCCGATACACTGTGCCGCGTCCATCGCCGTATCGACGAGCTCTTTCCCGATGAGGATGCTGTTCCCGTCGGGGGCGCATCCGGTCGGAGCACTGATGAATCCACCCGCCTCGATGATGCGGTCGAGCGCAGTCCGGTCCACGACGAGGTCGCGCACGACGGGCATGGCCTTCGCGCGCCACGGCTCGATCGTAATCTCCTCGCCATCCCGAAAGCTCCGCATGTGCAGCTGGCAGGTGGCGGTGCCCGGATTGGGGCCGTGCGCCGCGCCGTTGATCATCAGGCTGCACGAGCCGCAGATCCCCTCCCGGCAGTCGTGGTCGAACGCGATCGGGATCTCGCCTCGCTCGATAAGCCGCTCGTTGACGACATCGAGCATCTCGAGGAACGACATGTCCGCGCTGATGTCCGGCGCATCATAGCGCACCATGTGACCAGGCGCGTTGGGGCCTGCCTGGCGCCAGACATGCAGGGTCAGGTCCACGATCTTTCCTTCCGCCGAAAGCCGATAGCCGATAGCCGATAGCTCATTTGTAGCTCCGCTGCGCCAGATGCACGTACTCGAACCGCAGCGGCTCCTTGTTCAGTCGAGGCTCTCGCTCCGGACCGAGATACTCCCAGGCGGCGACGTACGCGAATCGATCGTCGTTCCGCTGCGCCTCGCCGTCCTCGGTCTGATACTCCTCCCGGAAGTGGCCACCACACGACTCCTCGCGGTGCAGGGCATCGCGGCAGATCAGCTCGCCGAGCTCGAGAAAGTCCGCGACCCTCCCAGCCTTTTCGAGCGCCTGATTGAGCTCGGAATCGCTACCCGGGACATTGACGTTGCGCCAGAACTCGGCACGGAGCACGGGCAGGCGCTCCAGCGCTTCCTTGAGTCCCGCGGCGTTGCGAGCCATCCCGCACTTGTCCCACATCAACTTGCCGAGCTCGCGGTGAAACGAGTCGACCGTGCGGGTGCCCCGCGTGTCGAGAAATCGGCGGGTGAGCGCCGAGACTTCTGCCTCCACCAGGCGGAACTCCGGGTGGGTTGCCTCGACCTTTTCGAGGCGAGTCGAGGCCAGGTAGTCCCCGATCGTGTTGGGGATGATGAAGTACCCGTCGGCGAGACCCTGCATGAGCGCGCTCGCGCCGAGCCGGTTGGCACCGTGATCCGAGAAATTGGCTTCACCGATCACGTGGAGGCCCGGGATGGTGCTCATCAGGTTGTAATCCACCCAGAGCCCGCCCATCGTGTAGTGGACCGCCGGATAGATCCGCATCGGCACCCGATAGGGATCTTCATCGGTGATACGCTGGTACATCTCGAAGAGGTTGCCATAGCGCTCACGGACCATCTGCGCCCCGAGCCGCGAGATTGCATCGGCGAAGTCCAGATAGACCCCGAGCGCGCCCGGACCTACGCCCCGACCCTCGTCACACACCGCCTTGGCGGCGCGAGAAGCGATGTCTCTCGGTGCGAGATTCCCGAAGCTGGGATATCGGCGCTCCAGGTAGTAGTCGCGCTCCGCCTCCGGAATATCCGAAGGCGATCGAGTATCTCCGGCACGCTTCGGCACCCAGACTCGGCCATCGTTCCTGAGCGACTCACTCATCAGGGTCAACTTCGACTGGTACTCTCCGCTTACCGGAATACACGTCGGGTGGATCTGGGTATAGCACGGGTTCGCGAAGGCCGCGCCCCGCTTGTGCGCACGCCAGATTGCAGTGGCGTTCGAGCCCTTGGCGTTGGTCGAGAGGTAGAAGACATTCCCGTACCCGCCAGTACCGAGGACGACGGCGTCGGCCGCGTGGGACTCGATAGCGCCCGTAACCAGATCGCGGACGACGATGCCGCGAGCGCGCCCATCGATGACGACCAGATCGAGCATCTCGGTCCGCGGATACATCCTGATGCCGCCTCGCGCGATTTCCTTCTCCAATGCCTGATACGCGCCGAGGAGCAGTTGCTGGCCCGTCTGACCCCTCGCATAGAAGGTCCGCGAGACCTGGGCGCCGCCGAATGATCGGTTGGCGAGGAGCCCGCCGTACTCCCTCGCGAACGGCACACCTTGCGCCACGCACTGATCGATGATTTGCACGCTGATCTGCGCCAGCCGGTAGACGTTGGCTTCCCGTGCCCGGAAATCCCCGCCCTTGACCGTATCGTAGAACAGGCGATACACGCTGTCGCCGTCGTTGCGATAGTTCTTGGCTGCGTTGATCCCGCCTTGCGCCGCGATACTGTGTGCGCGCCGTGGCGAGTCTTGGAAACAAAAGCACTTCACGTTGTAACCCAGCTCGCTCAGCGTCGCCGCGGCGGACGCGCCCGCCAGGCCGCTGCCCACGACGATGACGGTGTATTTCCGCTTGTTCGCCGGATTGACCAGCTTCATCTGGAAGCGGTGACTGTCCCACTTTCGCTCGATCGGGCCGTCCGGGACCTTTGCCTTGAGCTCCACTGCTAATGCCCCCCCTTCACCAGACCGGCAAGCACCGCGACCGGAACGAGGGCGAACCCGACGGCTACGATCAACGCGATCGCCAGCGCCAGCCTGCGCCGCAAAGGTTGAGGCGAGGCTGGTGCCGCCCCAAGCGACCGCACGGAGCTCCAAGCCCCATGATAGAGGTGCAGGCCGAGCGCGATCATGGAGACGACATAGAAGGCCGCCACCCAGGGTATCTGAAAGCTCCCGACGACATTGGTGTAGACGTCGCCCTCGAGAAGGCGCCCCGCGGGGTGGATCGTGCCGGTCGTAAAGTGGAGAATGTGGACGACGATGAAGACGAGGAGCAGGACGCCGCCCCAACGCATCGTGCGAGCGGCGAGGGTGGTAACCTGCGGCTCACGCCGTGTGTAGCCGACGGGACGGGCCGCGCGGTCCCGGAGCGTGAGTTGAACGGCGGCCAGCACGTGAAGCACGATGGACGCGAGAAGCACTACCCGAACGACCCAGAGCACCTCGTTGAGTGGGCCGTGGAGGAGCATACCATAAGCGTTGATTCGCTGCGCACCCTGGAAGATCTGCAGATTGCCGACCATGTGGCCGATGACGAACAGCACACCGATGAGGCCGGTCACCGCCATCACCGCCTTCTTGCCGACCGACGAATCCCAGAAGGCCCGCAACCGGTTCATGACGCATCCCCAGTCACGCGGCGTCGACCACGGCCTGAGTCGAGCGCACCGCCTCCGCCGACTTGTGCAACTCCGCACGTTCCGCATCGGTCAAGGTGATCTCGAGAATCTTCTCGATGCCGGTCCGGCCGAGCTTGCAGGGCACGCCGCAGAAGACGTCGCGCAGGCCGAACTCTCCCTGGAGCCAGGCCGAGCATGGCAGGATGCGCTTCTTGTCGAGCGCAATGGCCTCGACCATCTGGACCGCTGCCGCGCTCGGAGCATAGTACGCCGACCCGGTCTTGAGGTGGGCAACGATCTCCGCCCCACCGTTCCGCGTTCGGTCCACGATCGCCTTGAGCGTCGCGGGGTCGATGAGCTGACTGATCGGAATGCCGGACACCGTGGTATAGGAAACGAGCGGGACCATCGTGTCGCCGTGGCCGCCAAGTACCATGGCCTGGATGTCCTCGACGGAGATTCCGGCGGCTTCGGCGAGAAACATTCGATAGCGAGCGGTGTCGAGCACGCCGGCCATGCCGATGACTCGTTCGCGGGGGAACCCGGTCGCCCGCATCGCCACGTAACACATCACGTCGAGCGGATTCGAGACCACGACGATGATCGCCTTGGGTGCGACACGCGCGATGTCCCGCGCGACCGACCGCACGATGCCTGCGTTGGTCTTCACGAGGTCATCGCGGCTCATGCCTGGCTTTCGGGCGATTCCGGCGGTGACGACGAACAGATCGGCGCCTTCGGCGGCCTCGTACCCGTTGGTGCCGATGACTCTGGTGTCGAACCCTTCGACCGGACCCGACTGCCACTGATCGAGAGCCTTACCCTGGGGAACGCCCTCCACCACATCGATCATGACGACCGTACGGGCCAGATTCTTCTCGGCGAGACGCTGAGCGGCGGTGGCGCCAACGTTCCCCGCTCCGACGACGGCGACTGTTGCCAGCATGTGTTCGCTTCCAAGAAGTGAGGAATTCTCGCTGACGCGGCGTAAAGCGCCGCAATATAGCGATTTACGGAAAGGCGGCAAACCCCTAAGAGAGGCGAGTGGCGGAAAGTGGATCAGCGCGGCGGGGCGGCATCCGACGTCTGCCTGATCGCCTCGTACAGCACGATGCCGACCGCCGTTGCGAGATTGAGGCTTCGAACCGGCCCCGACATGGGGATCGTAAAGCACCGATCGGGATGCTTCTCGAGAATTCGTGGGGGCATTCCATCGGTCTCACTGCCAAAGACGAGGCAACTATTTCCCTGGTAGGGAGCCTCCCAGAAACTCCGCTCCGCCCGCGCCGAAAAATACAGACACCTTTCCCGGTTCATCGCGTCCCGAAACGCGAACCAGTCAGGATGGACCCACAGGTCTACCGAGTCCCAATAGTCGAGCCCAGCGCGCCGAAGATCACTCTCCTCGAGCGAGAAGCCGAGGGGACCGATCAGGTGAAGTGGGCAATCCGTGGCCGCGCAGAGCCGGGCGATGTTGCCGGTGTTTGGGGGAATTTGAGGCTGGATCAGCGCGACGTGAAGCGGCATCACCCTCCCCGGGTGTGCATTTCACGTCGGGGATTGGCCCGCAGTCCCTCGACCGGGTAGAGGATGCCGCGGTGGTCCAGACCTGCCCGCACCTCGGCTCCCCGATCGGTCCGTTCGCGCCATGCTGCCGTGATGCGTTGTGCGATCTCTTCGTCAGTTGCCCCGAGCCGGAGCAGCTCCCGCAGATCGAGACCGCTTTCTCCGTACAGACACAAGAGCCAGGTCCCGTCGGCGGTGAGTCTCGCTCGGTCGCAGGTGCGACAGAACGGTGCCGTCGTGGAGGCGATCACACCGAAGACCGTGCCGTCCTGGAGGGCAAAGCCGTCGGCGGGCGCGGCACCGGCCCGGGTGAGCGGCGTGACGTTCCCATAGCGTCGGCCGATCATGTCGAGGATCTCGCGCTGCGAGACGACCTGATCCATTGACCACGCCGTAGCGCCGCCGACGTCCATGTACTCGATGAACCGGACCTCGAGATTGTTCCGCCTTCCGAACTCGAGGAGATCGATCACCTCGTCGTCGTTGAAGCCTCGAATCACCACCGCATTGATCTTGAGGCGAGGGAAACCCGCCGCCTGCGCCGCCGCGATTCCTTCCAGAACTTCACCATGGCGAGCGCTCCGGGCGAATTCCACCATCCGATCCGGCTGGAGGCTGTCGAGACTTACCGTTACCCGGTCGAGGCCCGCTGAGCGCAGCGCTGCCGCATGCCGGCCAAGGAGAATCCCGTTCGTCGTGAGCGCGATGTCGGTCAACGACCCGTGACGTCGGAGAAGCGAGAGCAGACTCGGCAGGTCATGCCGGAGCAGCGGCTCGCCTCCGGTGAGCCGGAGCTTGGAGACCCCGAGCGTCGTGAAGATTGCGACGAGTCGATCGATCTCCTCGAACGTCAGAATCGATTCGCGAGGAAGCCAGATGTACTCGGCCTCCGGCATGCAGTACCGACAGCGCATGTTGCAGCGGTCGGTGACCGACACGCGCAGGCTCCGAAGCGGCCGCTCGAACAAGTCGCGAATCGGTCCGTTCATGCCGACTCCGCTGGAATCGATCGAACGGCTGCCGTAGGGTCGACCCACTCGTGCGTTCCGTCGGCGTAGAACTCCTGTTTCCAGATCGGGACCCGGCGCTTCACTTCCTCCACCACGTACCGGCACGCATCGAAGGCGGCGGCACGGTGTTCGGCGCCGGCCACCACCGCGATCGCCACATCGCCGACCTCGAGCGTGCCCACACGATGCCGCAGGGCGATCGCCACCGGCCACCGCGACCCGGCCTCCGAGACGATGCGGGCACACTCGGCCTCGACCATGGGGGCGTAGGCGGAGTATTCGAGACGACGGACGCCACGCCCTGCGTGATGGTCGCGGACGACCCCGACGAACGACGCGATTCCGCCCCGTGCCGGTGAGTGTACCGACGCAATAAGTGGAAGCAGGTCGATCGGGTCAGCCGTGAGGAACGCCACGATCATCCTCCAGCCAGCGGCGGCAGCAGCGCGATCTCGTCTCCCGTCATCACCTCGTGGTCCAACGAGACGTGAGCCAGATTGAGCGCGCACAAGGGTCGTGACGGCAGCTCGTTCCCGCCGGGCAGCGAGCGCACCCGATCGAGCACTTCACGCACGGTGGCCGGCAGCGGGAGCCGCACTTCGACGGACTCGAGACCGAGTCGCTCGGCGTAGCTCGCGAAGAGAAGAACACGGATCGATTCGGGTGCGGCGGTCATGAATGGAAGCTATCCCTGCTCTGGGTATGGGGAAACCGCCCGCAAAAACAAAGGTCGCCCCTCATCGGAGCGACCTCTCCGTACAACCACCGCGATCGTCAGCCTTCGATCGATTCGCGCTCGGGCTCGCCTTCGTCCGCGACCAGCGCCCGTAACTCCTTGCTGGGCTTGAACACCGGCACGGGCCGCGCCGCGACCTCGACCGGATCGCCGGTGCGCGGATTCCGTGCCATGCGCGTCTTGCGCCGACGGATCTTGAAGGTGCCGAAACCGCGGACCTCGATGTTGTGCTGTTCTTTGAGAGCGTCCTTGACCGCCTCGAGGAAGGCGTCCACCACGCGGGCGCAGTCCTTCTTGGAGATCATGGGGCCCGCGGTCTTCGCGATCGAGGCGGTCACCTGTTCGACGAGATCGGCCTTGGTCATGCGTCCCCCAAACGGGTTGCAGGCAGCACAGCGGTCAGGCCCTCCTAGCGCCGATACTTAGGAGCTTAAGTGTTGTCTGTCAAGGGGTTGGCCGTTTGGGTTCGCATCGCCATCGTCCGAGATGAATTCGTCGAAGTGGGGATAGGCATCGTGGGGTCCGGGAGCGGCCTCCGGGTGATACTGCACGGCGAAGACTGGAAGCTCGCGGTGGCGGACCCCTTCGACAGTGCCGTCGTTCAGATTGAGATGGGTGACCTCGAGGTCCGGCGCCCCAGGTACCTCTTCGGCATCCCCAACCACCGCGAAGCCATGATTCTGCGTCGTGATGAGCACCTGGTCCGAGCGGAGATCGCGAACCGGATGATTTCCGCCGCGATGGCCGTACGGAAGCTTGGCGGTCTTCCCGCCGAATGCGAGGCCGAAGAGCTGATGACCGAGGCAGATACCGAACGTCGGCAAGCCCGGCTCCAGCGAGCGAGCGAATGTTCTCGATGGCGTAGTCGACGGCCGCCGGATCGCCCGGCCCGTTCGAAAGAAAGAGGCCGTCCGGGTCTTAGCCGCTCCACGTCCTTCGCAGTCGTCTCCGCCGGCACCACCGTGACTCGGCAACCGGCTGCCACCAACATGCGCACGATGTTTCGCTTGATGCCGTAGTCGTACGCGACGACATGCGGTCCCTCACCCTCAGTCCACGGGGCCTTGACCGATGGCGCGGGAGGCGAGGTCGAGCCCTTCCATCGACGGCGACGCGAGCAGGCGTGACGTGAGCTCGTCGGTCGGCTCGCGCCCCTCGCGATACCACCCCGCGCATCGCCCCGCGCTCCCGGATGTGGCGCGTGAGTCGGCGGGTGTCGACGCCTTCGAGTACAGGGACACTCGCGGCGGCCAGCCAGTCATCCAGGCCCGGGTCGAGCGCCAGTTGGATGCATGCCGGGACAGCTCCCGCACCACCACTCCGCTCACCTGCGGCCGAGCCGATTCCATGTCGTCGACGTTGATGCCGTAGTTGCCGATCATCGGCGCGGTCATCACGACGATCTGCCCGAGATAACTCGGATCGGTGAAGGTCTCCTGGTAGCCCGTGAGATTCGTCGTGAAGACCACTTCACCGAATGCGGGGTCGAGATTCTGTCTTGTGGAACCAGCGAACCAGGCGCCGTCCTCGAGCAACACGAAAGCGGGGCGATCGATCATCCTGTCACCCCGCTGTCCGACGTCGTCACGGCTTCTTCTTTTCGGCGGAGGGCTTTGGGGTCGTCTTGGCTGGTGGCGCCGGCGATGGCGTGGCCGGTGCCTTGGTGTCGGTCGGCGGCGCAGCGGTCGTGGAAGCGCCGCCGAGCGGCAACGTCCCACTCGGTGCTGCGGGAGTGGACCCGCGGAGTCGCTCCTGCAGATCGCTCGAGCCACCGCCACGGGGAACGAACGAGAGAATCAGGGAAAGGACCAGGAAGATCCCGCCACACCACCACGTGGCCTTGGTCAGGATGGTGACCGCCTGGCGGCCGCCCAGAACGGTGTCGGTGCCACCGGCACCGCCGAGCGAGGCGAGCCCGCCCCCCTGACCGGCCTGGAGCAGTACGACGACCGAGAGCACCAGGGCGTCGAGGATGAGCAACGTGAGCAGAAACGCAAACATGAAAGGGTCTCCTGGACAGCCGCGAAGTCTAGCGGGCGCCCAGGGTTGGGTCAACTCCGAATATTGGATCCGCGACTGAGTCGCACTACGCGGACTTGGGCACGAACAGCTTCCCGATTACTCCACCGATCGCTCCGGTGACCGCCGATCCTGCGGTTCCAAACCCCAGCACCGATGCGGGAACGTCGCCGAGGAGGTGCGATACGAGAATCCCGAGGAATGCGGAGACCCCACCCGCGACCACACCACCGCCGGCGGCCGCCCCCGTGGCCTTCTGGCGACTCCACAATGAGTAGAGCAGACCCGCGATGCCGGAGATCGTCATACCACCGGCGGCAAACTGTCCAGCGATTCCGGGAGAGTAGTGGCCCGCGATAACCATCACGAGCTGGAGAATGGTCCCCACCACGGTGGATTTGACCAGTGCGCCATTCGAAGCAGGTGGTGGAGGGGCGCTCATGTTCACCCCTCCGCTCGGCGCACGGCGCGCCGGACGACTATGGTGATGTTGTCGGTGCCGCCATCGTTCAAGGCGTCCTGCAGCAGATCCTCGCACACCTGGCGAGAGGATGTCATGGTGCGGAGGCGCTCCCGGATTCGTTCGTCGGAGACGTGGCGAGTGAGGCCATCGCTGCACAGGAGCGCGACGTTCCCCCAATCCAGCCCGATACGAGTGACGACCGGCGCGGTCTGCCGCCCGCCGATCGAGCTCGACAGAGTGGTGGCGTACCGCGTGGTGGCAGCATCGGCACGGGTGAGCACGCCAAGGTCGATCAGCTCCTGCGCCATGGTCTGATCGCGGGTGATCTGGGTCAGCTCATCCCCACGCAGGAGATAGCACCGGCTGTCACCGATCTGAAGCAGGAAGGCCCGTGGCCAGGAGCTCAGCCACAGCGTGAGTGTGGTTGCCATGCCGTGGTACTCGGGATTCTCGGAAGCATGCCGCACCACTTCTGCGTGGCACTGCTGAGCCGCTTGCTCGAGCGCCTCGAGAAACTCGTGATCGTCAGCCGATTCGCTGGCATAGTAGCAGCGCATGCTTCTGGTGACGTACCGCGTCACCACTTCGACGGCGAGTCGGCTCGCCTCTTCACCCTTCGCCCCACCACCCACGCCATCGGCGACCATCATCAGGAGAGCGAGCCGTTGTGCACCCGTGGCCTGTGGCCCCAGGTCGGTCAGGCTCGTGTGATGTACAAGCACTTCCTTCCGGAGTGAGCAGATCAGGAAGTGGTCCTGGTTTTCCTTGCGTACCGCGCCGGGGTGCGTCAAGCCGTAGACGTCCATTTCGTCGTCACGTGGCTTCCGGCTCGTGGCCGTGTCGATAGCGGCCGTTTCGAGCAGCGTCATCGGTTCCCCCTACTCTGCCTTCAGGCTCACCTCACACTTCCACAGGTTGGCACATCGCCCGCAGAGTTCCACAAGACGAAGAAGCAGCGACGGGCGCGGATTGTCCAGTCGCGGCCGACAATGTCTGGTGAGCCGGCCCGAGAGGTTCTGTCCGTCCACGATCGACCGTGGCCATCTGATAGCGGTCAGCCGGGGCAGCGGCGAGTCCGCTCGGCGGATCCGCCATCCTTATCCGGTAGCCAACCCGGTGTGCGTCTCCCCCATCGCCTCTTCCAGCTTCCGAAGCGCCTGCTCGTCTGCCCGGGTGGGCCCGACGAAGCTGCGCTTGGCCGACACCTGCCAGTACAGCATGAGCCCAACGGTCAGCGCCAGCATCGTCCAGAGCACCAGCTCGTTCGGCGGCAGACTGAAGATCACCGTGAGGAACAACACCCAGACGATGGAGATGACGTTGACGATCGGTCCCCAACCGCCCAGGCTCCAGGGGGCCGTCTGCGGCGTCGCATACTCCCCAGTACCTCTCCGCTTATTCCGCCAATTGAGATAGATCGGGAACATGTACGCGAGGTAGAGCGTGATCACACTGATCGAGGTCACCACGAAATAGGCCGATGCGTACAGGCAGATCAGAACCGACAGGACGCTCGTGATGATGATCGAGTTGGCCGGTGTCCGGTGTTTCGGGCTCACCTGTTTGATGAGTGCCGATCCCGGCATTCCATCATCTCTGGCGAACGCATACCACATCCGAGCCATGGAGGTAATGGAAGCCAGCCCGCACAGCCACATGGCCCCGCCGATGATCACCGCGATCAGGTTGGCGAAGAAGTTGCTCAGGTTTCCGTAGACGATCTGGAGAACCGGATAGGCGTCGTTCGCCGTGGTCGTCACGTCGCCGTTGGGGATGGTCCAGGTGAAGATCAGCAGCATCACGTACCCGACGACCGCCGAAACGGCCACCGAGAGAAAAACGCCCCACGCGGAATTCTTCCGAGCCATGACCGTCTCTTCGGCTACGTGGGCCGACGCATCGTAACCGGTGTAGGTCCATTGCGCCTGCAGCAGTCCCAGGACGAACACGAGCGCGAATGGAGCAGCCTTGTAGAGAGCGGCGAGGCCCGGAAACAACGAAAACAGTGGTGAGGCAAACTTGAAGTCGCCGAAGACCAGTGCCGGCTCCGGTGTCCCGGTTCCGAGATCCGCGGACGAAGCATCGAGCGGGTTGACGACCGTCTGGCGCGAGAAGAGAAACTCGAGGCTGTTGTGGTGCGTGCCCAGCACGGTCAACAGGAGCGCGATGACGGCGACGCCACCGATGTGCCAATAGACGCTGAAGTCGTTGAGCTTCGCCACGAGCTTGATACCGGTGATGTTGATGTAGACCTGGGGGATCATGATCAACACCATGATGAAGATGTAGAAGTACCAGCTCGTCATGGTGCCGAAGACAGGCACGGCCTGATCGGCGGGAAGGCCGAAGATCCGCGTGATCGCGCCCACGATATAAATCGCCGCCGCGACGTTGATCCCAGCGGTAATCGTGATCTGCCCGATCATATTGAGCCACGCTGTCGTCCACGCCCAGGTCCGGCCGCCCAATCGGAACGCCCAGAAGTACAGACCGCCGGCGGTGGGATAGGCCGAAGCGAGCTCCGCCATCGAGGCGGCGACGCAGAGCGTGAAGATGCTCACGATGGGCCAACCGACCGAGTTGATGAATGGCCCAGCGAACTTGAGGCCGTATCCGAAGAGGAGGACGGCCCCGGTCAGGATCGAGATGATGGAGAAGGAGATGGCGAAGTTCGAGAATCCGCCCATCTCGCGGAAGAGCTGCTGAGCGTATCCCAGGTGATGGAGATCCCTGATGTCCTGCCGGATGAGCTCCTCGCGGGTCGGCGGGCGCGCGGCCATACGCGATCTCCTTTTTCGGGGGGCCAGACTGCTGGGGCTTGGGTCAGAGATGCTGCTCGGCTCGCCCTCCGTCAAGGCTCCCCCTCCCGGACTCACGCCAGCGGCCGCCGACGAACGTGCCCGCGATGACCTCATTCCCCGCCCCGAAGATCAGGGCATCGAGCAGTCGCGCCGGTGCCACCCCGAGGAGAGATGGTGAATCGAGGTTGACCACCGCGAAGTCACCCCAGGCCCCGGGGGTCATGCGGCCGACCTGCAGCCCCAGCGCCCCACCACCCCCGGTCGTTGCCGCCGCGAGAAGGCTCTGGGCAACGCTTCCGTCACGATCCGTCAGCGCGCCGCGCATCTCACCCTTGAGCCGTTGGCCGTACTCCAGCCACCGCATATCCTCGAGCATCGCGAGCCGCGCGTTCGAGTCGCTCCCGAGACAGAGCCGACCACTGGTGGCATGCGGCAGCGACAGCGCCGGAATCCCATCCCCGAGGTTGCCCTCGGTCAGCGGGCAGAGGCAGACTTTGCCGCCGGCTGCCAGGAAGGCCTCCATGTCACGGTCGGCGGTGTGAGTACAGTGGATCGCCGTAAAGTCACCGCGGCCGTCGAGCGCGTCGAGGATGACCGCCATCGGCGTTCGACCGTAGGCGTGGCGGCACTCCTCGATCTCCCTCCGCTGCTCTTCCACATGAATGTGAAACGGCAACTCTCGCCGCACCGACTCGTCGTAAACCGCGCGGATCTGCGCTGGCGTAGCAGCCCGGATGCTGTGCGCGACACAACCGAGTGATTGCGTGGCAGGATCGACGCAGTCGGCAAGGACATCGAGACGGCGGAAAAACTCGTCGGTGGACCGGGTTGCAAACCGGCGCTGCGCTCCCTCCAGCGGCCGGCCGATCGCCCCCGTTGCGTAGAAGCACTGCAGGAGAACGATTCTGATCCCGGCTTCCGCCGCCGCCGCGAGCACGACCTCGTCGAAGCCGAAGTCTTCCTCTCGCTCGTGATGTACATAGTGGAACTCGCCGACCGAGGTGATGCCGGCGTCGCGCATCTCCCGAAAGGCCTGCACGCTGAGCGCGCGAAGAATCGGTCGGTCGAGGCTCCCCACGAGCCCATACATCGCCTGGCGCCAGGTCCAGAAGCTTCCGGCTCCAGCCGGAAAGCGCTCACCGTGGCCACGCAGGCCACGCTGAAACGCGTGGGAGTGGGCGTCGACAAAACCCGGCAGAAGAGCGGCCCGATCGAGCCGGTGAGTCGGGGTTCGCCCGAGCGCACCCACCGCCTCGATATGTCCGCTCGAATCCACTGCTACCTGCACGCCGGGGGTGAACGCGGCTCCTGTCCAGGTGAGGTCGGCTTGGATAACGACGGGGTTCATGCCGCCACGCAGCGCTGGTACACGATCTGGTGGAGCACCTCTTTGGCGCGCCCAAGCTGTGCGATCGGAATGAATTCGTTCGCGCGGTGCGCCACCTCGATACTGCCCGGACCGAAGAGCACGCACTGGAGACCCATGCGCTGGAGCCATCCCGCATCCGTCGCGAACATCACGCTCCGGGACTCGCGCTGTCCCATGGCCTCGGTGAGCTGCCGATAGATCTCGGCATCCTCGCCGAGGATCATCGCAGGGCTCTCGCTGCCATACTCGAGCGAGAACGGCGCGTTACCCGCCGCCGCCGTCACGGTGGTCCGAATACGCTCCACCATGTCCTCGGCGGCCATGCCAGGAAGGAGCCGAATGCCGATGTCCATTTCGCACCGGTCGGGAATGACGTTGGCGGCGCTGCCGCCGCGTACCGTGCCTACGTTGATCGCGGCGAACGGAACGTCCGGGAATTGTTCGGCATGTTGGGGACGCTCTTGCTCCATCTGCCGCTGGAGTTCGGCAAGCGCCAGGATCGCACGAGCGGCCGGCTCGATCGCGCTGCGGCCGAGATGTGGATAGCCGCTGTGAGCCGCACGACCCGTGAAATCGAGGCCGAGCCGCAGCATCCCCTTGTGGGCGCGAACCACCTCGAGCGATGTCGGCTCACCGATGATGACGCTGTTCGGGAGCGCGGCACGATCGGCCCAGGTTTCGGAAAAGCGTCGAGCGCCGTGGGTGCCGGTCTCCTCATCGTAGGTGAACAGCAGGGCGAGCGGTGAACGCATCGTGCCAACATCGAGCGAGGCAAGGCAATTGGTCGCGAGCGCCAGAAAGCCTTTCATGTCGGCCGCACCGCGTGCAACCAGCGTGTCGCCAGACTCGGTGAGCGTGAACGGATCGCTGCGCCAATCGGCCTCGCCGGCGGGCACGACGTCCATGTGGCCGCTGAGCATCAGCCCGCTGCCGTCCTGTCGTTCGGGCCCCGCGATGACGAGAAGGTTGGTCTTGTCACCGGCGGCCGACGGGACGCGAGCAACGCGCACCCCTGGCCGATCGAGGTACTCGGACAGAAACTCGACCATCGGCAGGTTGCTGAGATGGCTCGTGGTGTCGAACCCCACCAGGCGGGCGAACAGATCGCGATCGGAAAGCGTAGCGCGAACGGTCAGGTGCCGGGCTCCTGTGCCAGATGAGCCAGGCGGCCTCGTACTTCCTGCACACTGGGCTGGAGTTCCGGGTCCGCATCCTTCCAGAGCTCCACGAAGCGCCCGTAGTAATCCGCGGCCTTCTTCCGATCGCCTCGAGCCTCGTACAGCTCGCCGAGCCGCTTGTAGGTCGGGGCAAGTGTGCGCGGCTCCTGAAAGGTCCGGCCGTCGACAATGGGGACATCGACCGCCTGTTGTAGGGTTACCAGTGCGGAGTCGGGGAGATTCATGCGGTCGTAGACGGTCGCCATCTCGTAGAGCCCGCAAATGCCGCAGATTCCCGCCGCGTCATACCATTGGCGGTACGCCGCCAGAGCATCACGGTTTCGTCCTTCCGCTTCCGCCGCGGCGCCCGCCGCCAGAAAACGAATCGGCTTCCCACGCCGCACACCCTCGGGTATGACCCGTTCGTATTCCTGCATGACCCTCTTCGCATCTCCCGCCCGGCCGGCGCGAGCGTAGACGTAGGCGAGATTCACGTACGGACGGTCAAAGCGGTCGATCGATTCGAGCGGATGACGCCGCAGGGCGGAATCCACCCGGGCCATCACCTTGGCCGGTGGAACGCCATACCGAAGATCGAGCGCCGCGAGTTGAGCGGTTTCCTCGAGATAGTCGTCAGGGGAGCTTCGCGCTTCGGCATCGGCGATCAATTCCTCGCGATACCGGCGAGCCTCCCCGAGCTTGCCGGCCCGCTCACGAATCCGGGCCAGCGCGTCGGTAGTCGCCTTGTGCCAGTACGGACTCGATGACTGCTCCTTCCGGAGCTGCTGAACCAATCGCTCGGCCGTCGACCAATCCCGTTCCGCAGCTGCCAGCATGCTCTGTTGGCCAGCAACGTAGGGGCTACCTGGCGATACCTTGGCGTACCGCGCGAGCGTGGCGTGCGCATCGGCGAAGTGTCCCTGGGCGACCTGAGACTGATAGAGATTGTTATAGAACGAGGCCCCGCGGCCGATCCTGGCGGCGTGAGTGACGAGACTTTCAGCCTCCACCCAGCGCCGCTGCTGCGCGAACTGTACGGCGAGATTGTTGAGCGACACCAGGTTGTCAGGATCGATGGCAAGGGCGGAGCGATAGGCGGCGATGACTTTGTCCGGGTCGTAGTCCACGTAGGCATGATAAAAGCCGACCGCCAGGTTGCGCTCCAGCTCCGGCAGGCGGTCACGGTGCTCGAAGGCGTGCGTGGCCGCCTCACGCTGCAGCGAGTATGGCGCGCTCGTGTTTCCCAGCTGGACCGCGAGCTTGCGCCATGCCATCGCAAATCCGGTATCGAGCGCCACCGCCTCTCGAAGCAGCGGGATCGCCTCCTCCACCCGATCGGCCTCTTCCAATCGCAGCGCCTGCGAGTACTTCCGGAGCGCCGGGAGCGAGGACGTCGTAACCTGATCGAGCGCCGGGTTGGCTCGAATCGTCGTCAGCGACTCGCCGATTCGCTCACGCAGTTTCGCCGACAAGCGATCTATCGCCTTGAGCAGCTCGCCCGGCCCGTCGGCCGTCTCCCGCACGGCACTCAGGGTCCGGCCGTCGGCCGCCGAAAGCAGGCTGGCCGCGATCACGTAACCCTGCCCCACCGGATCGATCTGCCCGCTCACGATCGCCTTGACGCCCTCGCGTTCGGCCAGCTCGCGGGCCAGCCCTGTCGGCAGCGTGCCCGTCGCCTGGCGCTGCATGCGCGAGAGTGCCTGTAGGACCGCCTGTTGATCCATCACCCGAACGGTTGGTGACTGCGACAGGTCTACCCGAAAAGCCTCTGTCACAGAAGGGCCGAGAGTCGAATCGGATGCCCGGTTCTCGAAGTCGGCCAGGACGATCGGCTCGCGATCCTTGATCACCCCCGACGCCACGAGTGTTCCCACCGGTCCGATACCGAGCAGCCGCATCGCCATGTAGACGGCCGCAACGAGTGCGAGTGCGGCGAACGCGAGTCCCCCTCCGATGAGCGCCTTTCGCCACGTGAAGAGACTCACGGCCGAGCCGGGCGGCGTCATGGTCATCAAACCGGTGGTTCGCGCGACGGTGCGCCGCCGCTCCTGCAGACTCGTGGCGAGCATGATCGGGAGACCGATGACGAGGAGCGCGACGGCGCCATACAGCACCCAGTCGGGGAGCCCGAGCCGCTGCACCAGCAGATAGACGCCGGCGAGGACGACGACCGAGATCGCAACGAAGATCGCCGCGACTCTCGCCGGATGGCCTCGTCGTAAGGCGGCCTCGGTCCCGCTCGAGATGACGGTGGTCTGCGCACTGGAAGGCGTCAGGCCCGCGGTGGGTGTGCTCGCGGCATCGAGCTGAACCACGAGCTCCGACGCGCTCTGCCACCGATCGGCGGCGCGCTTCTCGAGACAGCGCATCACGGTCGCGTTGAGCGCGGGAGAAATCGACGGCCGGAGTTGGGCGACGGGATCGGGCGCCTGGGTGATGTGCGCGGCCAGGAGTGCCTGTGGAGACGTGGCCGTGAACGGTGTGCGGCCGCTGAGCATCTCGTAGGCCAGCGCTCCCAGTGCGTAGATATCGGCGCGATGATCGACATGCGGATCGGCCGCGGCCTGCTCCGGCGCCATATACGCCGGCGTGCCGAGTGCCAGGCCAAGCGACGTGAGATGGCCCCCGCCGCTCGACGCGCTCACCGCCTTGGCGACGCCGAAATCGGTGACGACGGCGTGCCCCGCCGACAGGAGTACGTTGTCCGGCTTGATGTCCCGGTGGACGACGCCGTTGGCGTGCGCGTAGGCGAGCGCGTCGGCGACCTCGCGGAGAATCCGCAACGCGTCCGGGATCGGCAGCTCGCCCTGCCCCGCGAGACGAACCCGCAGAGACTCGCCGGCGATGAACGGCATGATGTAGTAGAGGAGATCACCAGACGCACCGGCCGTGAGGAGCGGCACGATATGGGGATGCTGCAGGCGCGCGGCGAGCCGGATCTCGCGCTCGAACCGCTCGACATTGACGCCGGCTCCCATCTCCGGTGGCAGGACCTTGATGACGACCTGGCGGCTCAGTCGGGTCTCTTCCGCCAGGAAGACGCGACTCATCCCTCCGCCGCCGAGCTCGCGCACGATGCGGTAGTTGTCGCCGACCACGGCCTGCAGGCGGCTCGCGAGTTCGACGATCGTCAGGCTCCGGAGGAAGGGGAAACAGCGATGAAGAGAAGGTAGAGCCGATGGACCTGAACTGCCAGCGACACTGGAGCTTCCGGATCTAGCCTCCCAACCCCACGAGCTCGGCCCACCGATCGGGATCGAGACTCGCGCCGCCCACCAGAACCCCATCCAGCTCCGGACGCTCGAGGAGACCGAGGACGTTGGCCGTGCTTACGCTCCCGCCGTACAGGATCGGGACGCGAACACCGACCCCGAGTCTCGAGACCTCGAAGCGAATCAGCTCGTGCACCTGGGCGGCGTCATCCGGAGTGGCGTTCTTCCCGGTCCCAATCGCCCAGACGGGCTCGTAGGCCAGAACGATTCTGTTCCAATCATTCTTGGCCACACGGTCGACCACGGCAGTGACCTGGCGTAACACGACCTGTTCCGTCCGTCCCCCGTCTCGCTCGGCGAGTGTCTCGCCGACGCAGACGAGGGGAACCAGTCCCGCCTTGAGCGCCGTGACGGTCTTGCGGCCGACCTGGTCGTTCGTCTCGCCGAAGAGATGGCGGCGTTCGGAGTGTCCGATGAGGATGGTCCGTGCCCCCGCCTCCATCGCCATCGTAACCGAGATCTCGCCGGTAAACGCGCCCTTGAGCTCCCAGTGTGTGTTCTGCGCACCGACTGTGATATCGGGTCGGGGGCGGAATACCTCGGCCACGCCTGCAATGGAGATGACAGGAGGAAAGAACCAGAGCTCGCGTCCGTCGACCGGACGGGTGAGCTCGAGAAAGCGTTGTGCGAAGGACTGGGCGGCGGCGGGCCCGTGATTCATTTTCCAGTTCGCGGCGTAGATCAGGCGGCGTGCCACCGGGATCACGCCTCGTCCAGCGCTGCGACGCCCGGGAGCTCCTTGCCTTCCAGGAACTCGAGCGAGGCGCCGCCGCCGGTAGAGACGTGAGTCATGCGATCGCTCAGTCCCGCCTGGGCAACGGCCGCCGCCGAATCACCCCCACCCACGACGGTGATCGCCCCGCGATCCGTGGCCTCCGCCATCGCGTGCGCGACGGCCAGCGTCCCACGATCGAAAGGTGGCGTCTCGAATACGCCCATCGGCCCATTCCACAATATGGTTCCTGCCTTGCCGATTTCCGCCGAGAATTCACCGACGCTCGCCTCGTCGATATCGTACATCGCCCACCCCGGTGGAATCGCATCGCGCGATACCGAACGCGTTGGGGCATCGGTCTTCAGCTCCTGCGCTACTGTTGCCCCGCTCGGCAAGACGATCTTGTCTCCCGCCTTTTTCATGAGATCCCGCGCCAGATCGATGCGGTCCGTCTCGACGAGCGAGGTGCCAGTCTCGAGACCCATCGCCCGGAAGAACGTGCAGGCCATCGCGCCGCCGATGAGATTGCGATCGATCTTGGGAAGAAGTGCCTCGATGAGGTCGATCTTGCCGCTGATCTTGGCTCCGCCGAGCACTGCGACGAACGGCCGCCGGGGATCGTGGAGCGCGTCGCCCAGGTAACGAAGCTCTCGCTGCATCAGAAATCCCGACACCGCCGGTTTCAGGAGCCGGGCGACGGCCTCCGTGCTTGCGTGCGCGCGATGCGCCGACCCGAAGGCATCGTCGACGTAGAAGTCGCCCAACGCCGCGAAGCGTGCCGCGAGCGCGGGATCGTTCTTCTCCTCGCCGGGATAGAACCGGGTATTCTCCGCGACCGCGACGCCGCCACGAGGGAGCCGCTTCGTCACCGCCACTGCCTCATCGGACGTCGGATCGGGGAGGAACGTGACTGGAGCCCCGAGCAGCTTTTCCAGCTCACGCACGACCGGTTGCATCGAGTACTTCGGGTCGGGGCCGCCCTTGGGTCGCCCCAGATGCGAGAGAAGCACCAGCCTCGCGCCGCGCTCTCGGAGGAACCGGATCGTGGGAAGCGCGGCCCGGATCCGGGTGGCATCGGTGACCACTCCGTCCTTGACCGGGCAGTTGAAGTCGACTCGCACCAGCGCTCGGCGTCCTTCGAGGGCTCCCGGCTGCAGCGATTCCAGCGTGCGCTTCACAACCGCTGGCCCACGTAACGCAACAGATCGACACACCGCGCCGAATAGCCCATCTCGTTGTCGTACCACGACGTCACGTTGACGAGTGTGCCGTTCACGACGTTGGTCGACAAGGCGTCGACGGTGCTCGATTGCAGCGAGCCGATGTAGTCCACCGAAACGAGCGGCTCGTCACTGACGACAAGAATGCCCTTGAGAGGGCCCGCGTTCGCCGCCTCCCGGAAGGCAGTGTTGACCTCGTCCGCCGACGTCGTCTTTTCCACCACGCACGAGAGCGCGACGACCGACACGTCGACCGTCGGCACCCGAAGCGACACTCCATCGATCTTGCCCTTGACCTGAGGGAGGACGAGCGATGTCGCCTTGGCCGCGCCGGTCGTCGTGGGAATGATCGACATCGCGGCGGCGCGTGCCCGTCGGAGGTCCTTGTGGGGGAAGTCGAGGATGACCTGGTCGTTGGTGTACGAGTGGATCGTCGTCATGAACCCGTGGACGAATCCAAACCGTTCGAGGATGACTTTGACGACCGGGACCAGACAGTTGGTCGTGCAGCTGGCGTTGGAGAGGACATGGTGCTTGGCGGGATCGTAGCTCGTATGATTGACCCCGTACACCACGGTGATGTCTTCCTTCTTGGCCGGTGCGGAGATGATCACCTTCCTGGCGCCCGCCTGCAGATGGAGCGCGGCCTGGTCCCGATCGGTGAACCGGCCGGTGGACTCCAGGACGATATCGACGCCGAGGTCCTTCCAGGGCAGCTTGGCGGGATCCTTTTCGGAGACGACGCGCATGGAGTCGTCGTCCACGACGATGCCGTCGGCCGCGGCGATGATCTCGCCCGGATAGCGTCCATGGACGGAGTCGTACTTGAGCAGGTGAGCCAGCGTCTTGGTGTCGGTGAGATCGTTTACCGCAACGAAGTCGAGGTCCTTGACGCCCATCGCCTGCGCCGCACGCACGACGTTGCGCCCGATCCGGCCGAAGCCGTTGATGCCGACTCGAATTGCCATCATCGCTCCTCAGTGTAGTAGGCTATTCCCATCATCGAACCAGCTCGGGTGCCCGCGCGAAGGTGACCGCTTCAACGCTGGCCGCGCCATCCGCGGCGAGCGCGGCACCGGCCTCCGCGAGTGTGGCACCAGTGGTGAACACGTCGTCCACCAGGACGCACCGGAGCCCGGCGACCCCCGTTGCGCGGAACGCGCCGGCCACGTTCGCCTGTCGTCCCTCTGGAGTCAGTGCCGTCTGCGTCGGCGTTTCTCTCACTCGCCGGAGAATGTCCGCCCGCACCTCGAGATCGACGCGACGGCCGAGGGCCTCCGCGATCCGCTCGCTCTGATTGTACCCACGCTCGCGCAGGCGACGCGACCCGAGCGGGATCGGTATCAAGGATACCCGCCCGGTCAATGGTTCGAGATGCCGCATCGCCTCCGCAAGCGACTCCGCGATGCGCCACCATCCCTCGTACTTGAGGCGATGCACCACATCTCTGGCTCCGTCCAACAGCCACACGGCGCTGCGAACACGAGTGAGTCCGGGCAGCCAGGTGGCGCAGAGACGGCAGTCGAGATCGGCCAATCCCGGCTGCCCGCAGCGAGAACAGAACGGTCGGGACACCGGATGCCATCTGCTGCGGCAGGGCCCGCAGATCAGAGTGTCGCCCTCACCCATCGGCACTGGAGCGTCGCACAGCAGACACGCCGGCGGCAGGAGCCAACGTTCTACGCCAGCGAGCGAGCGACGAAAGTCGGCGAGTCGCCCTGACTCAGCGGAGCGCTGCATCCACGACGCCTCGCATGAGGTCTACCGGAGGAGACACATGCGGGAACCAGCACCGAAACGCGGCGGCGCCCTGAGCGACGAGCATGGCGCGACCGTCGGACGCACGGAGCCCGGCGTGTCGCATCGCCCGCACCCACGCGGTCTCGTTTCTCGTGTACACCATATCGAGAGCGACGACGGCGCTGGGAGGTGGCTCTTCCAGCGGAAGGGGTTGCCCGCCGACGAGGCCGAGTGGTGTCGAATTGATCACGACGGTACACCCGTCGGCCGGAGCCTCCGCGACGCCGAGGTCTCGCGCCCACGCGAGAAAACGTTCGCGCCGCTCAGCCGATCTGGACCTTGCCGCCACCGGGACGCCGCGAGCGCGGGCCGCCCCCACGACCGCCCGCGCGCCGCCACCGGTTCCAACGATCAGCCAGCCTCCTGGCGGCGCGTCGAGCAGGTCGAGTGCAGCGGTGATGCCGGCGACATCGGTATTCTCGCCCACGGATTCGCCGTCATCCGCCCAGAACGTGTTGCATGCTCCGAGCAGTTCCGCCTGCTCGAGGCACCGGTCTACCGAACGCGCCGCCGCTTCCTTGTGTGGGACGGTGACGTTGCCGCCGCCGCCCGAGCGGGTCAGCGCGGCCATGAGTGTCGGAAGATCCTGCTCGGAGCAGCGCAGCGGCACATATACCGCGGGCAGGCCAAGGGCCTGGAAGGCGGCGCTGTGCATGGTTGGCGAGAGCGAATGCGCGACGGGATCGCCGAGGATGGCGAAGACGCGCGTGTTGCCGTCGATCACCGCACCGTGCCGGCAACCCGGCTGACCACGCTTCCGATCAGATCCTGAAGCTCGGCGAAGGTTGCGCGGTAGGCGGTGAGGTCGGCGCCGTAGGGATCGCTCACCTCGCCCTGTCCTTCCTCGCGGCCCGCGTACGTGGCGAGGAGATGGACCTTGTCCTCGCCGCCCAATTCGGCGACGCGGGCGACGTGATGACCCGACATGACGAGGATCAGATCGGCGCTGCGAACGACGTCGCGCGTCAGGAGTCGAGCTCGATGTTCACTCAGATCGAGTCCCTGCTCGAGCCCCACGAGATACGAGGCCTCGGACACCGGTGCCCCGTCCCATGCTCCGGTCCCGGCCGACGACACCGTGACCTGATCGAGTCCCTTGGCCGCCAGCGCGGCTCGAAGCAGAGCTTCGGCCGTCGGGCTGCGACAGGTATTTCCGGTACAGACGAAGAGAATGTGCATACGTCGTCCAAACATAGTAGCGGCTATCGGCTATCGGCTATCGGCTGGCCGGACTCATGGCGCCAGCCGTCCCGCCGCGCGTCGCAGCTCGGGACGGGGAATCGCTCCCTCTCGAATCAGGCGTGGTACGGGACCGGTACAGTCCACCAGTGTCGAGGGCGGAACGTTCCCGAGCACTCCACCGTCGAGCACGAGAAGCTCGCCTCGCTCCACCTCGTCCTTCCAGAGCTCGACGAGTCGATCTGGTCCCGGCGCCGGCGGTCCACCGGGACGGTTTGCGGATGTCGAGGTCAGCGGCCGCCCCGACGCCTTGACGAGCTGCGCCACTCCCCGATGCGAAGTATGACGGACCGCGATACCGCCCTCACGCCCCCGCAACTCGTCGGGCAAACGTCCTTCTCCCCCGCGCAGCACCAGCGTCAGCGGACCGGGCCAGAACGCGTCTGACAGAGCGCGCGCCGAGGCCGAGAAGACCAGACCCCACTCCTCGGCCATGAGACGTGAATCCACGAGAAGAAGGAAAGGCTTCCCCGGCTGCCGTCCCTTCAATTGGGAGAGCTTCGCCAACGCGGGAACCGTCGGGCCCGACCCGAGCCCGTAGACGGTCTCGGTGGGATACGCGAGAGGCGCGTCTTTGGCGAGATGACTGACCGTGGTCGGGATGGCCTGGGCCACTTCGGCGGGGGTTCGGAACGGAAGTATCACGGAAAATCCGTAGCGAGAAGCTCGGCCAGGGCGAGATCTTCCGGCCCCGTGATCTTGAGGTTCCGTGAGGAGTCGGAGACTATCCTGACCGGCACCCCCATTCGCTCCACTAATTCCGCATCGTCGGTTCCTGCTTGCCCCTCGCTCGCGGCCCGACGGTATGCCTCGAGGAGAACCGCTCGAGGAAAGCCCTGTGGCGTCTGTGCTCGCCAGAGACCATCGCGTGAGAGAGTGCGCGCGATGCGAGATGGGTCCGATGGCGCCGTTTCCTTTAGCGTATCGCTCAGAGGGATGGCGGCGATCGCGGACTCGCCTTGCCTGGCGTGCCTGATGACCGCGTCGATCACGTCGCGCTCCACGAATGGGCGAGCGCCGTCATGCACCAGCACCACTGGAGAATCGCCGCCCAGCCTGGCAAGCCCGGAAGCTACGGAGTCGCCACGGGTGGCGCCGCCCGGGGCAAGCACGAGACGTTCGCCGGCCAGCCCCGCCAGAAATTCGGGCGGCGCTTCCACATCGGCAGCGGGAAGCACCAGCACGACGCGACCGACCTCGGGGTGGGCGAGAAACGGGCGCGCTGCCCGCAACACCATGGGCACCCCGCGAATCGTCCGGTATTGCTTGGGCAGCGAGCCGCGCAACCGCATTCCCTGGCCCGCCGCTACGACGATTACTCCGACGTCACGCGGCAAGCGCCCGCACCAGCTGCTCCACATGATCGAGACCGACCACCGACACGCCGGCGACCTGCGACGCCCCTCGAGCGGCCCCGAAGACGCGACGGAAACCGAGCCGAGCCGCCTCGGCAAGCCGACGTTCCACCGCCGCCACTGGGGCGAATCTCGCCGCCGAGGCCGATCTCGCCGAGGAAAATCACGTCCGACGGGGCCGGTCGATTGAGCAGGCTGGAAACCAGCGCGGCTGCCACCGCGAGATCCGCTCCCGGTTCCGAGACCCGAACCCCCGCCGTGACCTGGACGAAGACATCGAGATCGGCGAAAGACGTGCTGGGCTCGGCGCTCGAGTACGGCGAGGAGCACCGCGAGTCGCTTGGGATCGAGGCCGGTCGCGACGCGCTGTGGAGTGCCGTAGCCGGACTGCGCCGCGAGTGCCTGCACCTCGACGAGCACCGGACGGGTTCCCTCCATCAGCGCCGTCACGGCGCTCCCACTGATGCCGGCGGCTCGTGCTGCGAGGAAGACAGCAGACGGATTCGGCACCGGAACGAGCCCTCGCTCCGTCATCGAGAAGACGCCAAGCTCGTCGACCGAGCCAAAACGGTTCTTGGTGGTCGCGGAGCAACCGATAATCGAGCGTGACCTCGCCCTCGAAGTAGAGCACGGTATCGACGATGTGCTCGAGCGTCTTGGGTCCGGCGATTCCGCCTCCCTTGGTGACGTGGCCGACCACGATGACGGCACTCCCGCTTTCCTTGGCGAACCGCATCAGCTGACCGGAACACTCGCGGACCTGGCCGACGTTGCCGGGTGCGCTTTCGAGTGTATCGGTGTAGACCGTCTGGATGGAGTCGAGGACGAGCACGTCGGCCGAGAGGGCGCCTGCGGCGGCGAGGATGGCCTCGAGGCGCGTTTCACCGAGCACGTGCACGGCGCCCGCGTCCTCCGCGAGACGGTCGGCACGGAGCCGCAATCTGCTCGGGGGACTCCTCGCCGCTGGCGTACAGCACCGTCCGCCCTGCCGTCTCCAGCCGGGCGGCGGCCTGCAGCAGCAGCGTGGACTTTCCGATGCCCGGCTCGCCTCCGATCAGCGTCATGGAGCCGGGCACGATGCCGCCGCCGAGCACGAAGTCGAATTCGGGCAGACCGGTGCGCCAGCGCTCGAGCGGTTCCGTAGCGACATCGCGAAGGCGGGCGGGCGTGGGCCCGCCGACCGGTGCCGAGCCGGTCTGCCTGCCGCGTCCGCTTGCCGGCCGCGCGACGCTGATCGGCTCCTCCGCCACCGCATTCCACGCCCCGCACGCCTCGCACCGGCCGACCCACTTCGGATGATCGTGGCCGCACTCGGTGCAGCGGTAGACGGACCGCGGCTTTGGCCATTATTGCTCCGGCTCCTCCCGGGTGGAGAGGTTGTCGAAGCGGGTGTACTCGCGGGTGAAGTGAGCTGGACGTCGCCGGTCGGACCGTTGCGATTCTTGGCGAGCATGATGTCGGCCATTCCTCGCTTGGTTTCGTCTTCCGCGGTCGTAGTACTCTCGGCCGATGAATGAAGATGACGAGGTCGGCGTCCTGCTCGATCGCGCCGGAGTCGCGCAGGTCGGACAGAATCGGCCGGCGCTCGCCGCCCCGCTGTTCCGAGGCGCGCGACAGCTGCGACAGGGCGATCACCGGAATCTCCAGCTCCCGAGCGAGAGCCTTGAGCGAGCGTGAGATGTCCGAGATCTCCTGCACCCGGTTCTCCGCGTAGTCCGGGCTGCGCATCAGCTGCAGGTAGTCCACCACGACGACCTTCGATGTCGCTGTCGATCTTGAGCCGCCGAGCCTTGGAGCGCATCTCGAGCAGGCGTCAGCGACGGTGTGTCGTCGATCCAGACCGGGCAGGTCTGCAGGATGCCGGCCGCGCGCGCGAGCTTGGGTGAAGTCGGTATCGCGGAGCGATGCCCTGCCGTACCGCGATGGCTGTCCACCCGGGCCTCGGCCGTGAGCATGCGCTGGACCAGCGCTTCCTTGGACATTTCGAGCGAGAAGATGGCGACCCCCTGCCCCTCGGCCGCGGCGTGGGTCGCGATGTTGAGGCAGAAGGCGGTCTTGCCCATGGAGGGACGGGCCGCCACGATCGACCAGCTCGGACGGCTGAAATCCCGACGTCAGCGTCGTCCAAGTCTACGAAACCGCTCGGTACCCCGGTAATCGCTTTGCCGCTGCGCTGGAGCGTTTCGATGCGCTCCATCGTCGGCCACAGCATCTCCTTGAGCCGGGTGAAGCCTTCGTCGCGCTCGCTGCTGCGAGATCTGGAAGATCCGGGATTCGGCGACGTCGAGCAGGTCGCTGGCGGTGCGATCGCCCGTCGTACGCCTCGGTAATGATTGCGGTGGAGGCCTCGATCAGGCGGCGCAGAATCGCCTTGTCGCGGACGATCCGCGCGTGGAACTCGAGATTGGCGGCGGTGGGTACCGCGTCGACCAGCTCGGCGAGGTACTCCGACCCGCCCGCCGACTCGAGCTCGCCCCGCCGCAGCAGCTCGTCGCGCAGGGTGACGTGATCGATGACGACCCGCCGCTCGATCAGGCCGACGCATGGCGCGGAAGAGCCGGCGGTGTCCCTCCCGATAGAACATCGTGTCGTCGACCAGCTCCGCGGCGCGCAAGGCGGCGTCCTGGTCGAGCAGCATGGCGCCGAGAACGGCCTGCTCGGCCTCCTGGCTCCAGGGCGCGGCGCGACCGACGTACGGTATCAGCGATCGAGGAGCTGTCGGGCGATACGGACGTCATCCCAGGTAGGCTTCTTCCAGTTCGGGTTTCGGAGCAGGGCCGCGGGATGATAGGTCACGACCAGCGGAATGCCGTTGAAGCTGTGCACCTCGTCCGCGAGCTCGCCAAGACTCTTGCGCACACCGAGCATCGCCTCGCCGGCGGTGCCGCCGAGCGCGAGCAGTACCTTCGGTCGGACCAGCGTCGATCTGGCGATGAAGATACGGAATGCACGCGGCGATCTCGTCCGGCAGGGCTTCCGGTTCTGCGGCGGCCGGCACTTCACGATGTTCGCGATGTACACCGTTTCCCGAGGAACATCAATAGCCTGAAGAATGTTGTCGAGCAGCTTCCCGGCTTGACCGACGAACGGTCGTCCCGTCTCGTCTTCCGTCGCGCCCGGGCCCTTCGCCAACCAGCATCAGTTTGGCGCGAGGATTGCCCTCACCCGGTACCGCATTGGTGCGGTCTCGGCATAGGCCGCAGCAGTGAGTGCCCCGAATTCGCTCGGCGATTTCCTCGAGCGTCGAAAGGCTCGCGAGGTCGTTGCCCAGGAGACTCGCGGGCGGTGTCTCGACCAGTAAGGCCCGGGCCCGGAATCGGCGGCGCGCCTTTCTTCCACTTCGGTTCCTCACTCGGCTGAATCCGCTCACTCGTCTGCGAGATCTCGGTTCGTGGATTGGACCCGGGCTCCACGGCGGCTGCGCGTCGTTCATGGCGAGCCGCTGCGCTCGGTGTCGCCGGCGGCGCCGGCTGAGATGTCCGCTCGAGAAACACCTCGGCGCCTCCCAGCTCGATCTGCTGCTCCAGATATCGGCGCCACTCGTCAGCCAAGGGTCTCCTCCACCGCGTCGAGAATGGCCTCGGCGACCTCGCGCTTGGACTGAAGCGGGAGAATGCGGGCGGACCCGTTCCGCCCGACGAGCGCGACGCGATTGGTGTCCACCTCGAATCCGGCGCCGGGCTCGAGCGCATCGTTCACCACGATCAGGTCCAGCGCCTTCCGCTCGAGCTTCGCTCGACCCTTGGCGAGAGCGTCCCCGGTCTCGAGCGCAAAACCGACGATGACGCTCCCGGGCCGGCGCGCCTCGCGCGTACCCGCGAGAATGTCGTCCGTCGGCTCCATGGAGATCGCCATTGCCCCGTCGATGCGTGACTGCTTGCGGTCGCTCGGCGCGCTCGGCCGAAAGTCGGCCGGCGCCGCGGCCATGACGAGCACGTCGGCGTCCGCGCAGCTCTTCCCGTACCGCGGCCTCGAGTTGTTTCGTCGTCTCGATCCTGCGCACCTGGACGCCGACCGGCGGCGCGAGTGACACGGGTCCGGAGATCAGGGTGACGTTGGCGCCCTCTCGACCATGCCGCCTCGGCGACGGCGTAGCCCATCTTGCCGCTCGAGCGATTGGTGACGACGCGGACCGGATCGATGGACTCGCGCGTTGGGCCTGCGGTCACGACGACACGGCGACCTGCGAGGCGACTGCCCGGCCGGAGCAGGCGAGTGGCGTGTGCCAGGATGGTCTCGGGCTCGCTCATCCGGCCGGGTCGGTCGGACGGCCCTTCGGCCAGGTCACCGATCTCGGGGCCGACGATCGCGACGTTTCGCAGCGCAGGCGGTCGAGATTGGCCAGCGGTCTGGTCGTGCGCGAACATGTCGTCGTTCATCGCGGGCGCGATCAGAACCGGAGCGGTGGCGGCGAGGAGGAGCGTGGTCAGCAGGTCGTCCGCGAGGCCCTGCGCGATCCGAGCGATCAGGTTGGCGGTGGCTGGAGCGACCACGATCAGGTCGGCCTGCTTACCCAGCTGGAGATGCGCAGAGCGCCCCGCCGCGCTCCCAGATCGAGGAGTGGACCGGGCGTCCGGTGAGGGCCTCGAACGTGAGGGGCCGCACGAACTCCGTGGCGCCGTGCGTCAGCACCACATCCACCAGCGCGCCAGCCTCGACCAGTCGGCGCGCGAGGATACAGCTCTTATAGCATGCGATTCCGCCCGACACGCCGAGGACGACGTGCCGGCCGGTCCAGGTGGTCACGCCTCGGAGCGGCGGCGGCGGACCAGCTTGTAGTTCAGATCCCCGTCGACCAGGCTCTGCAACGCCTTGGTGGTGAGCTTCTCCCCGCCGGTCGCCAGCTGATCCTTGGGAAACTCGTTGAGGTAGCGGGCGAACTTCGCCGCAACGAGAACGCCGAGATACTTGTTTCCGGCTTGACGGGCGACTTCGGACGGTGTCGTGATGCGCATGTGGTGAAGCTCCTTGGTTGACTAGATCTTGTCCGCTGCCGAGACGAGTTCCCGCCGCAGCCGTTCGACCACGCCGGGCAGCGCGTCCTGTCGCTCGACCCGTAACGCCTCGGCATCGAGGATCGCTTTAACCTGGGCGACGGCATGCGAGAGGTTGTCGTTCACGATCACGTAATCGTATTCGCTGACCGCGGCCAATTCGTCGCCCGCACGGGCGATCCGCTCTCGCACCGCAGCGGCCGCGTCGGTGTTGCGGCCCACGAGCCGTTCGACCAATACGCCGGCCGACGGCGGAATCACGAACAGGTGAAGCGCGTTCGGGAAACTGGCGCGGATCTGCCGCGCTCCCTCGATTTCGATGTCGAGCACCGCGTTCCGGCCGCTCGAGAGAATCTGGTCGACCTCGGCGCGCAAGGTCCCATAGAGATGGCCGCCGTACGTGGCCCACTCGAGGAACTCGCCCGCATCACGGCGGCGAACGAATTCCGGCTTCGTGAGAAAGTGGTAGTCGATCCCGTCCCGCTCCCGCTCGCGAATGGCGCGCGTTGTCGCCGACACCGAGTACCCCAGATCGTCCCGGTCCTCGAGTAGTCTTCGAGCAATGGAGGTCTTTCCGCCTCCCGACGGAGACGACAACACGACCAGAAAGGGTTTCACTCGAGGTTCTCGAGCTGTTCCCGGAGCTTTTCGAGCTCGCCCTTCATCGCGATCACGTGCTGGGTGATCTCCGCATCGTTCGCTTTCGAACCGATGGTGTTCACCTCCCGGCCAAGCTCCTGGGCGAGGAACCCCAGCTGCTTGCCCGCGGGCCGGTCGCCGTCCAGCGCCTCTCGCACCGCGGCTGCGTGCGCTCGAAACCTGCACCAGCTCTTCAGTGATGTCCAGGCGATCCGCCTGCAGGGCGATCTCCTGAGCCAGCCGGTTCTCGTCGGCCTGCCGTCCGTCGAGCAGCACTGCCACTGAGGCCTTGAGGCGGTCCCGCTCGCGAGTCAATCGCGCAGGGGCCCGCTCGGCAATCCGCCCCGCCAATCCTTCCAGCGATTCCATTCGATGACGGAGCTCGTCCGCGAGAGCGTTGCCCTCCCGCGCTCGCATCACCCGGCACTCGGCAGCCGCCTGCCCTACGATCGGTTCGACCTCGGTCCACGGGATCTCGAGATCTCCATCACTGCTCGTCGTCAGCACATCCGGTTGCCGGGCGATCAGCTCCAGACTGAGATCTCCCGTGAGACCGAGTGCCGATTGCAGCTCTTTCAGGCGCGCCGCGACAAGCCGCGCTCGATCGATGTCCACCCTGATTCCGCCTCCGGCCCGTGGCGGATACTCCGACCAGCGCACCTGGACCGACACATGGCCGCGGTCAAATTCTTTCCGAAGTCTCTCGCGCAGATCAGGCTCGAGCGTCGAGAGATCGAGAGGCAGCTTGGGAGCCAGGTTGAAATGCCGGTGATTGACCGTTCGAATCTCGACGCGGAGTCTTCCCCCGGCGACAGAGCCTTCGGCCGCGCCGAACCCGGTCATGCTGTACGGCACCGAAACCTCCGCGGTTGCCGGTAAACCCTGAAATTTACTTGAAGGAGGGATCCAAGGCTATGCGAGGCTATCAGCTATCGGCTATCGGTCAGAACGTGAGGAGTCGCCACGGTGGAAGGGACACGAAGTTCCGCGGTGACGAGGCGGCGATAGTCATCACTCGATAGGGCCCATATAACTGATAGCCGATAGCTGGTAGCCGATAGCCAAGCTTCATTTGCATCAGGACTTACACCGCACGACCTCACCTAGTTTGCGAACTCCCAGCGCACTCCGAAATTGCTCCCGTACGCGGGGATCCTGTAGCCGGGCACATACGTCAGCTTCGTCGCGGTCAGATTCCCTCGATCCCAGTACAGCGAAAAGCTCTGCAGCTGAATCTCGAGAAGACTCCGGAAAAAGGTCGCACCCCGGAGGATGATCGGGGCTCCCGTGTCATCGCGGCCTATAATTCCGCGCCCCCAGCTCTCCATGCTGAGTCGCAGCTTGAGGTCGAAGATTCCGCTGCGATACTTCCGCAGAAACTTCGACCGCAACGTAGCGGCCGAGAGCGAATGGGTGGGTGGAACGCCATCGACGGTGCCCTTCCGTGGATCACTGTACCAGCTCTCCAGGGTGATCCATTGCACCGGAGCCACTCTCACACCGACGGTGAGCCAATCCACATCGGGCGACGGCGCGAGCGAAACGACCCGTGGGAACTCGGCATAACCGAAGGGACTGAAGGCCGACGTCCGGGACCAGCCAACCTGCATGCCGAGCCGAGTTCCCTCGAAGGCAACGGTTCCCTGAAAGTCCCGAAGCTTCTGCGCCGTATCGGCGAGAATCGATGGAGCCGCTACCAGCTTGCCGACGCGGGCACTCCCGGTGATTGCGAGCCCTCGGACTGGATGGAGACCTCCGGCCACGAGGACGTAATCGCTGTTCCGGCCGCCATAGTGATGCTGGTGAACGGCCTCCCCGCTCGCGCTGAAGAATGGAGTAGGAGTCCAGCCGATTGTCCCCCGGGTATCGAGCGCCGTCCAGGTGTTCCGGTGAAACGCGGAGCCGCCGGCGGAGAAGGTCGGCGCCCGGTAGGAGAGATAGCCACCGATCTGATTGACCTGTTGGTCGAGTCCCGTGCCGTCCCACGCCGAGCGGCCGTAGACGAGGTCGAGGCCCGTACCGAGACCGTCGTCGCGTGAACGGACACTTACCCGCATCTGTGCATCGGTCCGCGTGCCCTTGAACGCAGGAGACAGGGTGTCCGTTCCACTGACGTCGGAAATCACGAAGGCGCGGCTGAGTGGACGCGAGCGGATGAGTTGATACTGCACGCCGAATCTGGAGGAAGGGACGTATCCACCCTGGGCCCAGATCTGAGTATTGGAGTAGCTACTACTCACGACGCTCGCCGTCGGTGAGCTGAGGTAATCCGCGGCGAGGGAAAAGCCGATCCCCGAGGGGAATCGTCGTTCCAGATCGCCCTCGTACCGGGCGAAGTTGTGGTCGCCTCGTGCAATGGCGATGCGTGACCGGGGAGCCAACCGGTCGTGCTTGCGCGTGAAGATCTCGACCCGGAGGAACCCGGGCCATCGCTCGACTTCGATTCGATCGAGGAAGCTGAGACTGAAGAGCGCCGGGTCCACTCCGACGCTGTCGATGCCCGCGGCGACGTAGGGAAGCCCGTCGAGGTAATACTCCGCCGAGGTAGCGCCTCCTCCTTGGAAGTTCACCGGCTCTGGGCGCCCCGTATAGCCGCCACGCCAGAGGTAGACGCCGGGAATCTGCCCGAGGAGGTCGCCGACGGTGGCCGCGTGCCCCCACTCGATGGAGTCACGGTTGAAGACGATTCTGCCGAGCGGCGGCCGCGGACCCGGGACCCCCATCGCGAGCAACACCGGAACTCGCACCCGCTCCTCCTGCTGAGCGGCGAGAAACTTCGCGGTATAGTCGACCGTGTCGCGCGCGAGCGAATCCGGCGGGAGAGTGTCGTCGAGGATCTGGGCGTGGAGAACGGAGAACGGCGAAAGGAGAAGAGAGAAGAGGGCCGAGAACAGGAGCACCGAGACCGAATGACGGAGAACGGGGAACGCGGGCCGCACGCACCGGAGTTCTGCGCGAGATGAAGCGTGCACCGACTCCTTCTCCCTCACTTCTTGGCCAGGACGAACTCGGTGAAGAGTCGGACGCCGATGCCCGTCGGTCCCTTGACCCGAATGGGCTCATCGCGGTCGGTGTAAGCGGTTCCCGCGATATCGAGGTGAGCCCAGGGGAAGCCGTCGACGAACTCGCGGAGAAACCAGCCGGCCGAGATGCTTCCCGCGGGCCGGCCACCCGCGTTCTTCACGTCGGCGATGTCCGATTTCATCAGGTCACGATACTCGTCCCAGAGCGGCAACGGCCACACCCGCTCTCCGGCTCGCTCTCCGGCAGCGCGTACGTCTTCGATCAGCGCATCGTCGGTTCCCATCACGCCGGTCGCGGTGTGTCCGAGCGCCACGATGATGGCGCCGGTCAGCGTGGCGATGTCGATCACGCACGCCGGCTGGTAACGCTTGGCGTACGCCAGGGCGTCACAGAGAATGAGTCGACCCTCGGCGTCGGTGTTGATGACTTCGATTGTCTTGCCCGAGAGCGACGTGATCACGTCGCCCGGTTTGACCGCGGTGCCCGACGGCATGTTCTCGGTGCTGGGGATGAGGCCGACGACATGCACCGGCGGTCGCAAGCGACCCAGGGCTTCGAAGGTACCCAGCACCGCGGCTGCCCCCGACATGTCGTATTTCATCTCTTCCATGTTCTGCGCGGGCTTGATCGAGATGCCGCCCGTGTCGAATGTCACGCCTTTGCCGACGAGCACCACCGGCGCGCGATCGGACCCCTTGTATTCCAGCGCGATGAACCGCGGCTCCTCGCTGCTCCCCTGCGCGACCGCCAGCAACGCGCCCATCTTCTCCTTCACGATGGCGGCCTTGTCGAGCACGGTGATCCCGAACCCATGCCGTGAAGCGATCTCGGAGGCGGTCTGTGCGACGTACGTCGGCGTGCAGACGTTTCCCGGCAGCACCTGGATGCCGCGGGCGAGGGCTTGTCCCGCTCCTATTGCCGCTCCGGTTCGGTGTCCCCGCGCAACCGCCTCCGTCTCAGATGGCGCCAGCACGTCCACGCGCTCGAGAATGGGCTTCTTCTCCTCGGGGGGACGCTTCATCTCGTTGAATTGCCAGACGCCTTGCGCCAACCCTTCCGCGATCGCCTGACCCGCCTCTTCCGCGGTCATCGAGCCTCGGGATTCCGCCGGCAGGTGGAACGCGGCTCGGGGAACGCCTAGCGACCGGGCACGCTTGGCGGCGGTGGACGCCGCACGACGAATGTTGCTCCGATTGACCTCATCCGGCTTCCCGAGACCCACCATCAGAATTCGGGCGGCGGGGCCAGGAGGGTAGATCACTGCGACTTCGTCACGCTTTCCGCTGAAGTCCCCGGAAGAGATGAGGCGTCCCAGTGCGCCTCCCGACGCCTCATCGACTTTGGCGAGCGATGCCGGCAACGGCCCCCGAGCGACCGCGAGAGCCAGCAACGGAGTCTCGTGACCCAGCGGGGCGGCGGCAACGACGGCGGTCTCGAACGGCATAGGCCCGGGAACGGTAAGGGAATGGGAGATTCGGGTCGGACTGCGGACGAAAAGCTATACGGGAGGCGTGATCGGCGGCAACGGGAGCCGGGTGGGCCTGGCTCACCCATGACACCCTTGCCAAGTCGTCCTCTGGTCCTAACTCTCAACGCCATGAAACTCCGATTGAGCGAACGCGCGCGGACCACGATTGCAGCCATTCTCTTCGCCGGTGCCCTGGGACTTGTCGTCCTCCGAGCGGGAGCCCTCGGTACCGTCGGGGGCCTCCGGCTCGGCGCTCCCGCGGCAATGAATGATTTTTACAGCAGTGTCTACTACCCGGTGCTGGCGTTCCTCCATGGCGAAAACCCACATGATCGGGTGCGACTCAAGACATTGTATCCGCAAGTCGAGGAGTACCCACCGTACCTGCCGCTCAATCTCGTCCTGTACCTGCCGTTTGGGTTCCTGCCGCCTAAGCCGGCGGCGGTCGCCTATTTCGTTTTTAACGCGATCCTGACCCTTCTGTTCGCGGTCGTCGCTCTTCGACTGACAGGAATCCCTCCCACTCGACGACGGGTGGCACTGATCGCGGGGCTCCTCCTGCTCTCTCGACCGGGCCACTGGACGCTCATTTCGGGCCAGCATGCCATTCTCCTCGCTCTGCTCACTTATCTCGCCCTCCTCCATGGGCGAGGGTCACCCATGCGCGGTGGGCTCGCGCTGGGCGTGTGCATGTACAAACTGACCTATGGTGTCCCGTTGGCTCTGCTCATGGTTGCAAGCGGCTACGTGCCTGCCGTTGCCATCGGCGTGGCAGTCGCCGCGGTGGTCAACGTGCCGCTTGTTCTGCTGCTCGCTCAACGGGCGGGTGGACTGGGACCGTTCATACAGAAGCTCGCGCAAGGCTACCGGGATTGGCAGCACCTCAAGGGCATGGATCCCGGCTCGAGCATGGACCCGATGAGCTTCAATCAGGTCGACATGGGCACGTTCGTGAGCCGATTCGTTGGCCACACCGTGCCCACAACCGTATCCATTGCTCTAACTGTGGCGGTCTTGGTAGGTGCGGGTCTTGGTCTGCGCCGCCTCGCTGGGCATGAGGAACGGAGCGCGGAGGACCTGTCATTGGCGCTCATCTGCCTTGGGATGCTCATTGCCGTGTACCACATGACCTACGACCTCGTTCTCCTGACGGCACCGCTTGTCGCTCTGCTCGCGCATGGGCTCCCCACACCCCGCTCGCGCGGGCTCCAGGCGGGCTTCGGGATCCTCTTCGCGGTCCCCTGTCTGAACTGGGTGTTGACGCAGTCGGCACTACAGGCGTGGCAGCCCCCGCATTCAGTTTGGCTGGCTGTGGTTTCCATCAATACAGGCTGCTTGATCGCACTCTTTGCGGGTTATCTGGCTCTGGCCTTGAGGTATCCGACCTCAGTCGCGACCACCCCGCACTTCCGGGCCGAAGGGGACGAGCGGGATCTCATTCCGTCCGCCGAGTAGCAGCTTCCCATCGTTCGAACGCCCGTTCGAGCTCCTCCTTGGCCGTCTCGAGCTCCCGACCGATGGAGCCTGCCTGGATCGCCCCTTCGGCTGTCATGTACAGGTCGGGATTCTCCAAGCGCGCTCGCAGCGCTTCGACACGAGCCTCGCACTCCGCGACTTCAACCTCGGCCGAGGCCAGCGCGCGCTCGGCCGAGCGGAGTTCAGACTCGACCCCACGTCGGTTCTTGTCCTGGCGCCGCGTCTGCTTCCGCTCTTTGACTCGGCGAAGCGCCTCGGCCTCCGCCGCGGCCACCGAGGCCGCGTGGGCCCGTTCGGCACTCACCGTTTCCCACTCTTCGAAGCCACCCGGAAAATCGGTGATGTGACCGTCATGAAGAATCCACGTCCGCGTCGTGAGCGCCCGCAACAAGGCGCGATCATGGCTCACGAGAATCACGGTCCCGCCGAATTCGGCGATGGCATCTTCGAGCGCTTCGATCGATTCGACGTCGAGATGGTTGGTCGGCTCATCGAAGATGAGGAGATTCGCCCCGGACAACATGATCATCGCGAGCGCGACCCGGGCGCGCTCGCCACCGGATAGAGTGCCCGCTCGACGCTGCACGGAGTCGCCGGAAAAGCCGAACCGTCCAAGATGTCCCTGCACCGGTCCTCGCCCCCACGACGGCCGGAGCATCGCGATGATGTCGTACAGCGTCTCGTCTGCGGGCACCTGAGCCAGGTCCTGCCGGTAGTGGGCGATCGTGACCGAGTCGGGAACCCGGATCGTACCTTCGTCAGGAGCTCGTTCGCCTACCATCCCACGAAGCAGGGTGGACTTCCCTGCTCCGTTCGGTCCCACCAGCCCGAGTACCTCACCGCGACCAACGCGAGCGGTGAATCCGGTCAAGAGCCGGCGCTCGCCTAACGTTAGACCCACGCCTTCGGCCACGATGACCTGATCTCCACCGCGCTCGTCCGCGGTCAACCGCAAGGCCATGGCACCGTCTTCGTCGGGCGGCGGGCTGAGCCGGCCGATTCGCTCCAGACGGCGGCGGCGTCCCTTGGCCTGGGCGCTGTTCTGGCCCGCGATGTTGCGGCGGATGTAGTCCTCTTCGGCCGCGATCGCGCGCGCCTGCTTGGCGACACCGCGCTGGCGGGCGAGACGCCGCTCGGCGCGCTGACGGAGAAAACTCTCGTAGTCGCCGGCATAGGACGTACCGGTTCCCGCCTCGAGATGGAACACATGATCTACGACCGCCTGAAGGAAGCTCCGGTCGTGGCTGATCAGCAGAACGGTCTCATCGAGGCCTTGCAGGTATTGCTCGAGCCAGCGGGTGGTGTCCAGATCGAGATGGTTGGTGGGTTCGTCGAGCAGAAGTACGTCCGCGGGCTCGACGAGTTGTTGAGCGAGACCGAGACGTCCGCGCTCGCCTCCGCTTAACGTCGAGAGTGGCCTCGAACGGGCCTCGTCGGGATCGAACCCGAGACCATCGAGCACGGCATCGATCCGGGCGGTGAGGGTGTAACCGCCATTCCGCTCGAACTGCTCGAGATCGCGGTCGTACCGGGACAACATCGCCGGCGTGCACTGGTCTCCGGCCTCGGCCATCGCCGCGGATTGATCGGCCAGTGCTCCCTCGAGCGCGCGCAGCTCTCCGAATGCCCCGGCGGCGGCCTCCCAGACGGTGGCTGCTCCGCCGAACTCCCGGTGCTGCTCCATGACCGACCAGCGGAGGCCGGCGGCGCGAGCGATGGTGCCGGATGTCGGCAGGGCTTCACCGGTAATGAGTCGGAACAGAGTCGTCTTTCCCGACCCATTCCGTCCGATGATTCCCCAGCGCTGACCTCGGGTGACGGTCAGCGTGAGGTCGCCGAATAGTGGACTCGCTCCGAATTCGACACCGACGCCGGAGAGCGCGAGCTGTGTCACCGACCGGTCCACGCCCGCCACTCGGCCTCGCTGTCACCCAGCGTCAGCCGTTGTCCCGAGCGAACGAGCGGCATCCTGAGGAGCAGCGGCTCCAAGGCGAGCTTCTCGAGCCATCGCTCATCGCTGAGGCGCGCCGCGTTCAGGCCCAGTTCACCGTAGCGTCGCGACCCGGAGTCGATCAGCGCGGATACGCCGAAGCGTTGTGCGAACCGGCGCAGCTCGCCCGGCGAGGCCGCGCGCTCCTGAAGGTCGACGAAGTGAGTCTTGACCCGGCGTTCGGCGAAGAAACGCAGGGCCTTCCGAGTGTCCGCGCTCTTTCTGACCCCGAATACCTGGACTTCCATCATCGGGTCCCGTCATGCCCGAGGAATTCCATGATGGCGTCGCTGATCCGATCCGCGGCGTGTCCGTCGCCATAGGCGTCAGGCATCCAGGGACTCTGCTTCGCATTTCGGCGCTGCAGCTCGACGGTTTCGACGAGCTTGTCCGGCGCGCCCGTCGCGGGCACCAGAGCGTTGGCGCCGCAGGCCACCGTTTCGGTCCATTCGGTCTCTCCACGAATGGTCACACAAGGTGTGCCCAGCCAATACGCTTCTCGCTGTAATCCTCCTGAGTCGGTAATCACCACCGCCGCATCGCGCACGGCGGCGATGGTCTCGAGATAGCCGAGCGGAAGTCGAAGATCCACGGTCGGGGGCAAGCGCCGAAGGAGGTCGAAACGCTCGAGCGCCCCACGTGTCCTCGGGTGCAGTGGGAGCACGATCGGCATGTCGAGGTTGGCCAGCGCCTCGACGAGTGCGCCGAGCGCACCCTGGTCGACCGTCAGTGCCGCGCGATGGAAAGTCGCCAACACGAAGGGCGTAGTGTGGGGTGAGGTGGGGCTCTGTGACAGGTGACGCAGGAGCACGTCACGCGCGACGTCACCGGTGTTGGTGACGATGCCCGGAGATCTCTCCGCCCGAAGACAGTCGGCTGCGGCAGCCGATGGGGCGCAGAGCAGATGGCTCAGCACATCGACCACTCTCCGATTAATCTCCTCGGGCAGATTGGGCTCGCTCGAACGGAGGCCCGCTTCCACGTGGATCAGCGGATAGCCCTCCTTGCTGGCGGCCAGGGCCGCGCCCAGCGTGCTGTTCGTATCTCCGATGACGATGACGGCCGAAGGCCGGTACGCCTTGAGCGTTTCCGCTGTCCGTGTGAGGACCGCGGCCGTCTGAGGCGCGGGCGCATCGGAACCGACTTCGAGAAAGTGGTCGGGGCGAGGAATGCCGAGCTGCTGATAGAACAGGCCGTTCAGCTCGAAGTCGTAATGCTGTCCGGTATCGACGGCGACCACTTGCCATCGGCGCCGCAGCACCTCGAGAAGTATGGACGCCTTGACGACCTGTGGACGGGTGCCGAAGCAGAGGGCCAGCAGCACAGCATCTCCGATTTCGGGGATGGGGTCATGGAGTCTTGAGGCGGGCAGTGTCTTCCGCAAGGTGCGGCGTGAGGGAATGACGACAGGAGCGCACGGGGATGACGGTGAAGCGGGCGATGTTGGCCATCCTCACGGCAACGATCTGGGGATGTCTGATATGGGGATTCTGGATAGAGCCGAGGAGCCTTCGAGTGGAAGAGGTGCGCTTGCCGCTCGCCTGGCCTTATTCGAGGCCGTTGCGTGTGGCAGTCGCCAGCGATCTCCATGTTGGCTCTCCGTACGAGACCGTCGAGCATCTCAGAACGGTCGTCGATCGAATCAATGCGACCAATCCGGACTTGATATGCCTGCTCGGTGACTTCGTCACGGTCGACCCGCTCGGAGGCAAGGTCGAACCCGAGGAGTTGACCGCTGAGCTGAGTCGGCTTCGCGCGCCGGCGGGAGTAGCGGCCGTGCTTGGGAATCACGACCACGCAAAGGGCTCACACCGGATGCACGACGCCCTCACACGCGCGGGCTTTCGAGTGCTCGAAGACACGGCCGTCAGCATCGTTACCCCGTCGGGGCCGCTCTGGATCGCAGGAGTGAGCGATTTCTGGAGCGGCAATCACGACGTCAAGCGCGCTCTCGGAAGCATCCCGAGCAGCGATGCACCGATCATCGTGATCACCCATAATCCCGATATTTTTCCAGAGGTGCCGAAGAGAGTCTTGTTGACTCTCGCGGGCCACACGCACGGCGGTCAGGTCCGGCTTCCCCTGATCGGGTCACCAATCGTTCCGTCGAGATATGGCCAACGGTACGTCAGGGGGCACATCCAGGAAGAGGGTCGCGACCTCTTCGTTACCACCGGAGTGGGCACGAGCGGAATCCCCGTTCGCTTTCGGGTGCCACCGGTGATTTCCGTCGTGACGATCAGTCGAGGGGCCGACGCGATCCGTTCTGGTAAATCCAGCCCATGAACTGCCGAAGAAAATCGCTCAGGAACCGGCGGGTCGTCTCGTCGGTCAGCCGTCCCTCGGCGTCGAACCGCTCGTGAGCCCGTCCGACGAGAACTTCCGGCCTCAGCATCGCGGGGGTGTTGGTCAGTACGAACGCCTGCCGGAGCTGGCTTTGACCTCTCGCGGTTCCGGCGAGACCGGTCGATGCCCCCATCAATGCGGTGGGCTTCCCTTCGAGTGCGCTTGCATGGAGCGGCTGTGACAGCCAGTCGATCGCATTCTTGAGCACACCGGGCACACCGTGATTGTACTCCGGGGTCACGAGCAACAATCCATCGGCCTCCCGTACCGACCGACGTAGGTGCGCGACCGCCGGCGGCGGAGCTCCATTGTCCAGATCCGAGTTGAACATCGGCACCCCGGCCAGATCCTCGATTTCAACCCTCATCTCGGGCGGTGCCAGCTCTTGTGCGGCCCGAAGGAGGGCTCGATTGAGCGAGGCTTTTCTCAGACTCCCGGCAATGCCGACAACCCGGAGACGCCCGTTACCGGAGACCGGTTCACTCACTCTGACCTCCGAGGTCTCGTGGGAGTCGGGAATAGGGGGTTCGACCCGAGAAGACTGGGGCAAGTCGGACGCCACATCGGCAGACCGAGGGGTTACCGGCTCAAGAATGTGCGCGTCGGCGCGATGCTGGAGACTGTTCCGCGATCGAACGGCACGGTGCATAGGGGGTTGCCTCGCCGCAACGCGCGCACAGTTGTTGTGGCGTGAAAGCCACAGACTCGTGCTCAGACCGGGCAGGCTGATTGTAAGTTGTCTCAGAATTTGGGGCTTGCACCTTGCAGAGTAGGGCCGTCCCGGCCGCCGTCACGTTGGGCGCGAGCACTCCTGACCAGCGCACAGCAGCGAAATCTCTAGCGGGGCATTGTCCGGGTCATGTAGACTCAACAACCCCTACAGATATCTCTCGTGTACGACTCTTCCCGCACGCCCGGAGGATAGTTGGCGTGGACTCAACGGACCCTCTGAAGGAGACGGGTCTCGCCCGCAAGCACCACATCCTCACTGTGGTGATGGAAGACTACTATCACGTCTCGCCGCTCAAACGAGTCGTCGGGAGAAGTCACTGGTCGAGGTTCGAGAAGCGGCTCGAGATCGGGACCCGAGAGACCCTCTCCCTGCTCGATGAGTACGGGATCCACGCCACCTTTTTCGTGCTGGGGTGGGTTGCCGACGCGATGCCCGAGCTGGTCCGAGACGTCGCTGAGCACAATCACGAGATCGCGAGCAAGGGTTATTTCCACAGGAACATCCGCGAGATGGGGCCCGAGGTGTTTCGTGAGGACCTCGCTCGCGCCAAAGAGGCTCTGGAGCGAGCAGCCTCACGTCCCGTGCGCGGGTATCGGGTTGCTGAGGGCCGGTTTGGCTTAGAGGATTTGTGGGCGTTGGACATTCTGGCCGACGAAGGCTACGCCTACGACACGAGTATCCGGCCGATCTTTCGCGAGTATGCCAGCGAGCCATGGAGACGCTTCGCCCATGAGCATCGCCATGGCGATCGGCGCTTGTGGGAGTTTCCGGCGCCTGCCTTCGATCTCTTTGGCTTCCACCTGCCGATAGCCGGCGGCAACTACTTCCGACAGTTCCCGCATCCTCTCGTAAAGCGCGCGATCGCGCACTGGGATCGGACCTACGCGGCGCCGTTCGTCATGTACTTCCACACCTGGGAGCTCGACCCGGCGCAGCCCAAGGTCAACGGTGTTCCATGGCTGTCTCGTGTTCGCCAATACCGGAACCTCGACAAGATGGCGGGAATGCTCCGCCACTACCTGGCCCGATATCGGTTCTCGAGTGTCTCGGACTATCTGGGACTCGATTCCGGTCCGGTCGCGGCGCTGGAGTCTGTCCATCAAGCGGCAGCCGCCAACCCAGTGAGGATCGACGTCCCGACGTCTCGAGGCCGAGGAAGTCGGCCCCGGGGCACCGCCGCGCCGCCCGGTCAGCGTGGTCATTCCCTGTTTCAATGAAGAGCTGATCCTGCCGTACCTGAACAACACCCTGCAGAGCGTGGAGCGCACGCTTCGCGAAGCCTACGACCTGCAATTCATCTTCGTTGACGATGGAAGCTCGGACGGTACCTGGGCGGCCTTGCAGCAGACATTCGGTTCACGGGCGAATTGTCTGACGATCCGGCACTCGACCAACCAGGGTGTTGCGGCGGCGATGATGACCGGCATTCGGGCGGCGGGAGCCGAGATCGTCTGCTCGATGGATTGTGATTGCACCTACGATCCGCATGAGCTGAGCTCGATGATCCCCCTGCTCACCGACGACGTCGACATGGTGACTGCCTCCCCATATCATCCACTCGGGTCGGTCAGAAACGTGGCGCAGTGGCGCCTGAGCCTGTCTCAGGGCGCCTCCGTCCTATACCGGTTCGTCCTGCACCAGAAGCTCGCCACCTACACCAGTTGCTTCAGGGTATATCGACGCTCGGCTCTCCTGTCTCTCCGACTGACCCGATCCGGGTTCCTGGGAGTCGCGGAGATGCTCGGTCGGCTGGATCTGGCCGGCGGCAAGGTGGTCGAATATCCAACTCTGCTGGAGGCACGCCTGCTCGGCCGTTCGAAGATGAAGGTGCTCCGCACGATCGTCGGCCATCTCGGGCTATTGGCCGCCCTTGCGGTCGAACGGATGCGGTCTACCCGAGCCACGCCCGCGGTGCGCAAGTGCCCCGACGTCACCACCCCGGCGGTGTGAGCCGGCTCAGCGCGATGCGACCCTCGGCTCCAGACTTGCCAACCAGCGTACAAACCACGATCTCTGGCTTTGCAAACAGGCGAAACGGCACGACGACGCAGCCGACGCCAACACTCACGATGAGCGTTGCCCCACCGGGAAGGCCGAAGCGCCCGCGGGCGAATCGACGTGAAAGGGGCCCCCACGGCACCAGGATGGGCGCTCCGCCCGGAAGCGCGATCTGGCCACCGTGCGTGTGGCCGCACAGAGCGACGTTGAAGCGTTCCTGACCGAGGTCGAGCAGTCCGGACGGCGCGTGCATGAGCACCACTCGGACGTCACCGGCCCCGAGAAAGGCTGTCTCTGCATTCGGCTTCCCGCACCAGTGATCATCGATACCGCAGATCCAGGCCCGATCGTACGGTGGGACGAGCCGACGGTTACGATTCGTCAGAACCTCGATCCCCGATGCCTCGAGCCGCCGAACAATCGGCTCCGGGCCAGCCCACCAGTCGTGATTGCCCAGAACGGCAAAGCGTCCGAACGGAGCCGGAATACGTCCGAGCTCGTCCACAAGCCAGTCTGCCTCGGACGGAAGGAAAGCAACAAAGTCTCCACCGAGCAGGAGAGCGTCGGGGCGCGCCTCGCGTATGGCAGAAACCGCTTGGCGAAGGAGGGCCGGATCGGTCGTTGGCCCCGCGTGAAAGTCGGAGGCGTAAACGAGGCGGAGTGGCGGGAACGATTCTCCGGAGTCACCCTCAAGCTCCACCCTGTGTTCCACCATGCAAACACTCGGCTGCAAACCGAGCGCACGACCCAGCCGAGCTGGCCAGTGCCGCCGATAGAGAATTGCCTCGATACGATGGCCGATAACGGCCGCTTTCGGGCGTGGAGGGTGCACGGGTTGTCCCTTGGCAGGTGGGCTGAATGCCCGGCCCTTAAGTGAAGGTGCAGCAGACAAATGATCAAGCGGTACTCTGGATGCCTCGATGGGCTTTTCGAGGGTCCTGAAATGGTGTTGCCCTCATGCGCCATCTGAGGGATGAAACGCGCGGTTTTTTCAGTGGTTTTGAGCGGAGAAACTGGTGGAGTCTAAACACCACAAGCTACGCAGCATCAGAGGCTTAGCTAGGTGAGTGATTCCGGATCGCCGACTGCCCAGCCAAGGGGTCGCCACTGGCCCGAATCGTGCTCACTCGCGTGGCGTCGGGGATCTCCAGTTGGAATCACAGACGACATAATGCCGGTCCTCGTGCGCTCGACGGTGTCCGTGAGTTTCCGGAGAGAGTCGGGGCCCGGCAGAGCCATTGTTCGTGTGTATGCTGCCGCGCCGGCCCACCTGTCTCGGGACAGACCGTATGAGATCTGAATCGGTTAATCCCGCGACGGAAGCCGGTCGGGTGGGCATCGTCGGAGGCGGAATCCTGGGAATGACCCTGGCGCTGCGCCTCCAGCGCCAGGGATACCGGGTCACCGTCATTGAAGCGGCTCCCGAAATCGGAGGTTTGGTCGGGTCCCACTCGATCGGCGGATACACCTGGGATCGATACTACCACGTCATACTTCAATCAGATCGTCACCTCCGCGGTCTGCTCGAGGAGCTGGACCTCGCGGGGAGTCTGCAGTGGAGCACGACGCGAACCGGGTTCTACACCGACGGCCGGCTGCACTCCTTGTCGAATACGCTGGAGTTTCTGCGGTTTCCGGCGCTCTCGCTCATCGACAAGGCGCGACTCGCGATGACCATTCTCTACGCCTCGCGGATCCGCAATTGGCGGCCGCTCGAGGCGATCACGGTCGCGGATTGGCTTCGACGGATGTCGGGGACCAGAACATTCGAACGGATCTGGCTCCCGCTGCTGAAGAGCAAGCTGGGGGATAATTACCGGATCACGAGCGCATCGTTCATCTGGGCCACGATCGCGCGGATGTACGCCGCGAGGCGGTCGGGACTCAAGAAGGAGATGTTCGGTTACGTGGAGGGTGGCTACGCTCGGGTGCTCGAGCGGTTCGCGGCAAGACTCTCATCCGATGGGGTTCAACTGGCGTGCGGTCAGCCGGTCACGAGTGTAACCGATCGTGGTCAGGGAGCGGAGGTGACGCTTGCGAACGGTCAGTGTCATTCCTTCGATCAAGTCTTGCTGACCGTGTCCTGCCCTCGGATTCGACGAATCTGTCCGCAGCTCACGCCGGCGGAGCATGAGCGGCTGGGTCGAGTCGTGTATCAGGGAATCGCCTGCGCGTCGGTGTTGTTGCGCCAGCCGCTGGCTGACTACTACATCACCAATATCACCGAGCCCTGGGTCCCCTTCACCGCCGTGATCGAGATGACCGCTCTGGTGGATCCCCAACAGTTCGGAGGAAACGCCCTCGTGTATTTGCCCCGCTACCTCGCACAGGACGATCCGTTCTGGCAGGCATCGGATGAGCAGATTCGCGAGCAATTTCTTCAAGCACTCGAACGGATGTACCCGGACTTTCGCCGAGCGGACGTTGTGGCCTTCCAGGTCTCGAGGGTTCGCGATATGCTCGCCCTCACGACGGTGGACTACACCAGTCGTGCGCGGCCCGACTTCCGAACCTCGCTGCCCAACGTGTTCATCGTGAATTCGGCGCAGATTGCAAACGGTACGTTGAACGTCAACGAGACCGTCGCCGTGGCGAACGAAGGTGCCATGCAGTTCCGGTCCGCCACGGTCGACGAGGCTCCTCACATGGTCTATTCCACGAACTGATGACCACCGACCTGCCCGTCGCCAGTGTTTCCCTCGATCTGGATGACCTCTGGACCTATCTCCGGACCCGAGGTGATCCGCGCTGGCAGACCCGGCCATCCTATCTGCCGACCTATCTCCCAATCGTGCTCGAGCTGCTGGAGCGACTCGATCTCCGCATCACTTTCTTCGTGGTCGGATTCGACGCGACTCAGGACGCGAACATACACTTTCTGCGCTCGGTCGCGGACCAGGGGCACGAAATCGGCAATCATTCCTTCTCCCATCAGTCGTGGATGCATCTGCTGCCGCGCGAACGGCTCGAGGAGGAGATCACTCAGGCGCAGGAGGCGCTGCAAGCAGCCACGGGGAAACGGCCGATCGGCTTTCGCGGCCCCGGCTACACCTGGTCGCCCGAATTGCTCGACGTGCTCGAACGGCACGAATACGTCTACGACGCGTCCACGCTCCCGAGCTTCATCGGCCCGCTGGCACGCCTCTACTTTCTGACCGCGACTCGGATGAATCGAGAAGAGCGCGAGCGTCGGGCCGGCTTGTTCGGCAGTCTGCGAGATGGCTTCAGGCCGAACAAGCCCTACCAGTGGCGGTTCGGCGAGGGTCGGAGTCTCGTGGAGGTTCCGGTCACGACGTTTCCCCGGTGCCGCGTGCCGTTCCACATGAGCTACCTGCTCTACCTCAGCCGATTCTCACACCGGCTCATGTTGACTTACCTGCGGAGCGCTCTGCTGGCGTGCCGACTCGCCCGCGTCCAGCCGAGCTTTCTGCTGCACCCTCTCGACCTTCTGGGGGGAGATCAGGCCCCCGGACTTTCCTTCTTCCCGGGAATGGATTTGCCGGTGCAGAAGAAGCGACCAGGTGTTCACCGAGGTGCTCGACATTCTCAAGAGCGAATTCGAGCTCATCACGGTGGGCGCGCACGCGAAGCGGTTGGCGGCATCGGGTGTTCTCCCTGCCCGCGTGCCTGCGCTCGCGATCTAAGAGTCAAGCAGGGCTGACCGAAGACGGTAAACCGCACTGGAGACGACCATGCTGATGCGTCGTAGGGCCCTCGTGATCGGTGCCGCCGGCAACATTGGCGCACCCCTTGTCGAGCACCTGCGCTCGACGGGGTACGCCGTGTTGGAGGCGGACATCCGGCCTGGCTGGCGCAAGGACTATCTCATGGCCGACATGACGCACCCGCTGGACCTGCTTCCCGCGTTTGACTGGGCCCCGGATGTGGTTTTCCTCACGGCGGCTGCGGTAGGACGAATGACCTGCGAACAGGCGGGCTCTCTCGCGATCACCACGAATCTCGCGGGGGTGAACAACGTCATTCAGTTGTGCAAGCGTGCCGGGGCGATGCTCGTGTACTTCTCCACCTCGGAAGTGTACGGCCCCGCCTGCGATCCAATGGACGACGCGCTCGCGCTTCCTCAACCCAACAACCGCTATGGGCTCTCCAAATGGCTGGGGGAACAGCTGGTCCAGTACGAGGTCCATTCCTGCGGATTGCGCGCGGTGACGTTGCGGCCCTGCATGATCTATCATGAGGCCGAGAGCCTGGGTGATCATCGATCGGCGATGATCCGATTCGCAGGGAATCTCGCGCGCGGCTTGCCGATCGAGGTGCACAAGGGCAGTGCGCGCGCCTGGCTCCACGTCGCGGATGCGGTCCGAGCCATCGAAGCCGCCGCACATGTCGAACAGTACGCTGCCATCAACATCGGCCATCCCGAGGTGGTATACACAGCCGATCTGGCAGCGATGATTCGAGCGGAGCTCGATGCCGACCCTGCCCTGATCCGCGAATCGACGCTCCCGTCGCAGATGACCCTGATCAAGCGACCGACGCTCGAGCGCCAGCGGTCATGCTTGGCTTCGAGGCGCGAATTTCGCTTGGCCGAGGGCGTTCGCCGGGTCTGCGACGTATCAGCGCATGCTTGTGCACAGCGAAAACAGCGCAGAGACACCCGCCAAGTCGGTCCCACGCCGAGACGGAAGTCGTACCCTCGAACTCCGATGGAGGTCAGTAATGACTCCGGTGCAGACACGGCTTGGTCCCTGACTCTCGGAGAATCGTCGATGTCGACAACGGGGCTGGGACAAGCACACGAGTCGATTCCCCGCGGACCGCGAGAGTGTCGAACTACAGAGCCAAATCGGGCAGAAACTAGTTGCGGCCTTACCCGCAGCGCTAACGCCGACCGATTGTCCGGTCTGCGGCGATGTCGAGGCCGAGCCGATCGCGGTTTGCTCGGACTTCGAACGCCCGGCAACGGCGGACGCGTTTCTCGCAATTCGCTGCTCGGAGTGCGGGAGCGTCTACCTCAGTCCGGCACCAGCGAACGGTGCCCGATGACTTCCTTCCCGCCGGCTTAAGCCGGCCGGGCAGCGTGTGAGGAGCGGCGCCGCCGGTCTCGATCCCGCCCGAGTTGTCACCCTCTCCCGGGAGATTGACGCGGATCGATCGGCGGCCGCCTTGGTCGTGAGCACTACGACCTCGTCATTCTCGACGGTACGCTGGAATACTCGCAGGACCCGCCGGCGCTTCTCGCGAGTCTCCGGGAGTCGCTGCGCCCTCTGGTCAGGTCGTTCTGATGCTCAAGAATCTCGCGTCTCCAACTTTCAGGTATCTTCGGGGGCCGGCACTGGGCGGGCTACGACTTTCCCAGGCAACGTGCCGTGTACTCGATCGAGGGCATTCGGCGACTCGCCGGACGAGTCAGGACTCGAGATGCGGTCGATCTCCAGTGCCTCGGCTCCGGGCTGCTGGGTCGAGTCCTGCCGGCGCGCTCTCAGCGACTGGCAGGTCCCCCGATGGGTGATCGGCCGCTTCACGAACACGTCATTCCTCAGCCGAGCCATACTTGGGGTCCTCGAAGGAATGCTTCGGTGGCGCGGAAAGGGCGCGCTCCTCGTCGTGACCCTGCAACGAGCAGGAGAAGAGTGATTACGACAGCGCGACCCCCGGTAGCGATCGTGGGCGCGGGCCTCGCGGGCCTCGTCGCTGCGCGAGAGCTCCGTCGTCGAGGCGATTCCGGTCGCGGTGTTTGAGGCGGGTCGGCAGGTCGCCGGTCTCGCAACGAGCTTTCGCGACCAGGACGGTTTCGTCTGCGATTTCGGCGCCCACTTCATTACCAACCGTCTCGCCGCCGCCTTGGGTATCGCCTCCAATTGTCGGGACGTTCATCACTACGGTGAGACCGTGTCGCTCGGAAACAAGGTCTATCAATTCCCGTTTGGTCTGCTGCGGTCACCGAAATTCGTCGGGAGTGCCGTGTGGGGTCGGCTGCGGCCGGGTTCCAAGGCGCCGGAGTCGGCGGCGGAGTGGTATCGAGCGCATTATGGCCAGCGACTCGCCAATGAGGTCGCCATTCCATTGCTGGAGTCCTGGTCGGGAGCGGCGGCGGATGATCTGGCGACCTCGGTCATTCCTCCCCAGGTGGACCGTGGCACGGCTCATGTCGTCGGCCTCAAGATCGCGAGCCGGCTGAGCGGCCGAGCCGTCGCCAACGGCTATTCGAGGGAAAAACCGGAGAGTCCCCACGTCTGGCACGTGTACCCTGAGGGTAGTCTTGCTTTTCTCTGCGACCACCTTGCCCAAGCGCTGGATGGCGTGGTGCGGCTGGAATCGCCAGTCGAAGCGATCCTGGTCGAGAATGGAAGAGCGGTGGGCATTCGCGTGCGTGGACAGGTGCACGAGGCGTCGGCGGTTGTCAGCACTGCCCCGGTCCACATTCTCGCCAAACTGGTCCAAGGCTCCGAGGCAGTCCGGCACCTCACTCGGTTCCGCTATCGCCCAATGGTCCTCGTCAATCTGCGGTTCGAAGGACGTGGCCTGCTGCCGGACGTAGTTACCTGGACGCCCGACCGCGAAAAGCCGTTCTTCCGCCTGACCGAAGCCACCTGGTCGATGCCCTGGCTCGCGCCCGAAGGAAAGACCACGATCAATGCGGACATCGGTTGCGAAGTGGGGGACAAGTACTGGACGATGACGGATGACCAGCTCGGCGAGCTCTGTCTCACCCATCTGGAGTCATTGATTCCATCGGCAAGACAGCGCTACCTCGGATGTCGCGTGATGCGCACGCCTATCGCCCACCCTGTCTTCCTGCGTGAGTACGAGGCCCAACGGCTGGAGTTCGAGCGGGCCACGCCCATACCGGGACTGTGCAGCATCGGCCGGAACGGAGAATTCGCTCACATTCTGATGGAAGACGTCTACTGGCGCACGGTGGCGCGGATGCGTCAACTGGCGACGACGCTATGAAAGAGTCGCCCCTCTTTCTCGGCCACGTTGGGTGGGCCCTGGTCTATCGCGTGCATTCTCCACCACTGCCCGTCGCTCACGCTCGCGCCCCCGCCGCTTGAACAACGAATCCCCTCGCGGGAAGTCCGGTCCGGCATCAATACCCGTCAGCCTGCTCGTCATCACGGCGGTCGGCGCGGTGCTTCGGTGTTACCGCCTGAGCCAGAACTCCTTTTGGACCGATGAGATCGCGTCGATCATCACGGCCAGGGAGCGCTTCTGGACGATTCCTCAAGCGGCGCTGAGGCAGGACGCGTTCGAACCTCCCCTCTACTTCTGGCTCCTTCATCTGATTTCGGCCGGATTCGGCGACAGCGAGGTTGCCCTTCGTCTGCTCTCCGCGATTGCCGGGGCGCTCACGATTCCCCTGGTGTGGTTTCTGGTGTGGGAGCTCAGCCGGCAGCGGCAGGTCGCGACGCTGGCGGCAGTCTTTCTCGCTCTCAATCCGTTGCACCTGTGGTACTCCCAAGAGGCCCGACCCTACGCGCTCGTGATCTTCTTCGGCACGGCGGCCTTTGTCGCGCTGGCCCGAGCGCTCCGGGAGCCCACGCTCCGGCTCTGGACGCTCTTCGTCGTCTCCAGCAGCCTGGCAATGCTGGCGCACGCAGTTGCCGTCGTGGTGCCGATCATCGCCCTCGTCTGGGTGCTCCTCAGAGCCGACCGGCCACGGACGCTTCGCCCGACCCTGCTCGCCTTAGCGGCCACCATGGTGCTCATCGCACCCTCCTACTTCATGCTCGCCCGGTCGATAGTCACCGCGACCGGCACCGGGTCCCCCGAGCGCCCGCTGACCGGCCTGGAACTGCCCTACACGGCTCTCACCTATCTCGGCGGATACTCGTTCGGGCCATCGGTTCGCGAGATCCAGGACGCAGGTTGGCAAGCCGCCGCCGCCCATCACACCGTGCAGCTCGGTCTCGCCGCAATCCTGCTCGGGCTCTGGTTCGTACTCGCCGTCACCCGTCGCGGGGCTCCGATGACTGCGTTGCTGGTGCTCTGCATCCTGCCCGCTGTTCTGGCGCTCATCGGCTCCGTCGCCACGACAAAGGCCTACAACGTTCGGTACACCGTGATCGGAATCATCGGCTTCGTCGCGAGCCTGAGCGCAGCGATCGTGCCTTTGCGACCGCGGCTGAGAAACGCCCTGGCGATAAGCTTCTGCGTCATCTTCATCTGGGCTGATGTGCAATGGTTCTACGCGCGCCGCTACCGCAAGGACGACTCTCGGGCGGCGATAGCCTGGCTCGGTGCACACCTTCCCCAGGGAGCGACCGTGGCCGTCGCTCCCAACTACGCCGTCGGGGGTCTCGCACATTACGCTACCCACTCCGGGAAGCATTTCTGCCTGATCGGCGTCATTACCACCGACGACATGTCACGCAACGGCGCTCCGGACGCTCTCGTCCTGACGAGACTCTATCACGTCGAGAATTGGCAAGTATTGGAGAGCGAGTTCAATCGCCTGTCGGGGCCATCAATCGAGCGGGGCGCGGAGGTCGGATTCAGACTCATGGCTCGGAAACCGACACAATCGAGTGGGGTGTCGAGTCGGCCCGTCAAGTGCGATAATGCGCTTCAAGGCCAGTCCACCGAGTGACGATCGGATGAAGAGGAGCGGACGTGCCGGACGAGTCACGCGCCCTTCCGCAGCCTGAGCAGACCCAAAGCGAAGGCGTTGGCCGGCGCCGAACTCGACGTCGGATCCGGCACAATCTCGTCATAGCCCTCTTCGCGCTCATCCTGGGTCTCGTCATCGGCGTCCTGTTTCCCTCTAAAGAAGTCCGGCCACACTTCAGCGTCTCGACGGCGTACGTCAGTCTGGGATGTGTGGCGCTCTCTCTGATGCTTGGCCCTCTCAACCTGCTGCGAAATCGGCCGAACCCAGTCAGCAGCGATCTCCGGAGAGACCTGGGAATCTGGGGCGGCATGGTAGGTTTGGTGCATGTCGGCATCGGGCTGACGGTGCACTTTCATGGCAGGATGCAGCTCTACTTCATTCCCCCGCCGGAGTCGGAAGCACTCCTTCCCTTCCGGACGGATGCGTTCGGAGGGGCCAACTATCTGGGCGTGCTCGCGGGGGTCGTCTTCCTCATTCTCCTCACCCTGTCCAACGACAAGGTGCTGCGATGGCTCGGGTCGAGGCGATGGAAGCGATGGCAACAGCTGAACTACGTTCTGGCGATCGCAACCCTGCTCCACGGAGCGTTGTACCAGCTCCTGGAGAAACGTCGGATCGGTTTCGTCGTCCTCTTCGCTTTGCTGACGATCGGCACGCTGGTAGTTCAGCTGCTTGGTGTTCGCGAGTGGCGACGCTCGAGGGTTGCAGGGGCCAGCCGAAAGGTGAGGCCAGAACACGTATCACCTCGTCCTTGAGCTTCAGCGGTTAATGACGCCGAATGCCCCAGTGGCCGCCGACCGGATGCGCGATTCTCCCCGATTGTTGACGATACGTGTGACTCTTGCGCTGGTCGCGTCCGTCGCCTGCGCAGGGGCGGATACGACTGCGCCGGGACCCGGGCCCGGTCCGTCCCCGACTCCCGGTCCGACGGCCGCCGACTCCGTCGTGATCCAGGTAGACAATGCGATGAGCTTTCAGAGCGTGGACGGCTTCGGCGCTAACACGCTGAGTCTCATCTACCCGGACGGCGACCATCTCGGGGCCTTTCGCGGAGCCGCCCTCAAGGCGGCCTTCGGTGATGTCGGCATCTCGATTGGCCTTCTGAACACCGGCATCATCGAGACGCCAGCCAACGCGACTGACCCGTTCGGCCAACGCGCCAACGACAACGGCGACCCCCAGGTCCTCAATCCAGCCGGATTCAACTTTACCAGTCCCGACGACATGGAACGGACGATCGTCACGCCGGCTGCCGCTTTCGGCTACTCCGACCTGACTCTCGGGCCGCTGTTGAACGTCCGGTATACGCTCTCATGGATGCAGCCGATTCGGAGCGCGGATTACTCACGCTATCTCGACGAAGCGGCGGAAAACGTGCTGGCCCTGGTTCAACATTGGCGTGACGCCAACGGAACAACGCCCGCGCTTCTCGATCTGTTCAACGAGCCCACCAGCGGTAACCAGGAATTACAGAGTACGTCGACGCAAGAAACGGTTGACCTGGTCGCGCGGGTCGGTGCTCGGCTTGAGGCCGCGGGTTTCACCGCTACAAAATTTCTCGTGCCCAATGAGGAAACCATCGCGCGGTCTATTGAAGTGGCGCGGGCCATGTTAACCGATCCGGGCGCCCGGCCCTACGTCGGGGTAATCGGCTACCATCCGTACCCCTATGGCTCGGCCTACTCGAGTCCCCGTCGAATCCTCGAGTCATCGGGTCAAGGGACCCCCGATGCCGCGGCACGGCAGCAGCTCGAGCAGCTCAAGACGCTGGGCCAACAGTATGGAGTTCCCATTTGGATGACCGAGGTGAGCGAAGGTCCGGGGACCAACGACTATGGATTCGATGCGATGGAGAACGTGCTGGCGCGCGCGATTCACATCCACGACAACTTCGAGTATGCCGGAGCTTCTGCCTTCTTCGGGATGAATACGATTTGGGATTCTCGGACCCACGAGCAGCACTTCGCCGGCCGCGACATTCCCTTCCTGAGTGAGCAGAGCGGAATGGTGCTGGTGGATGACGGCAGCGGGGAGATCCGCATCACCGGAATGGGGTACGCCGTCGGCCACTACGCCCGATGGATCCGACCGGGCGCAATTCGGATCGGAGCGACCAGCGAGAAGCCGCGGGTGATCGCTACTGCCTTTCGGGATCTGGCCAACTCGCGAATTGTCGTGGTAATCGTCAACAATGAAGCCACCGAGCAACTCCTTCGCATTCGCCTCTCTGGTGCGTCTGGGAGTGGTCAAGCGACCGGAGAATCCTCGTACGCCAATGTGCGCTGGCAGGTAATCGCGCCGTTCGCAGCGTCGTCCAGTGGAGACTTCGAGACGGTCGCACCTGCCAACAGCGTCGTGACGGTGGCGATACCGATCGGGTAAGGACCACGATCGGCCATCAGTGCTCTTCGAACCTATCGGGCGAGGGCAATCAGCTGATCTCGCGTCTTCGCGATGTCCAGCGTTTCGACCGGTAGGATAGGGCTCCCTTCCTTCCCTATCGCAGCCAGATGGAACCGCCGAACCAGCTCGGTCAGTCCCGGATATGCCGGCTCGTGCTGGATGATGCGTCGCGCCAGATTCCCCGATGCGCCGAGCAGCGCGGAGGTAGCCATGCGAAATGGCCGCGCGGCCTTGGCGGCCCGCGAGACGGGGCTCTTGTCGAAGACCGCGAATCCGTGAAACAGATCGGCTCGTGCGCTGGCGCCCTCACCCAATACGCGCAGCTCGGCGAACGTAGGTCGGGATGCCATCGAGATCACGTACGCGATCGAGGTGTGCGGGCATCGCGCGGTCACGCGCCACTCACCCGGGCGCAGCCTCACCACTGACCATTGCTGCTCCGCGAGCGAAATATCCAGGATCAGGCGGCTGAGCCCAAGGCAGTGAGGGAGAATATCGATCGCAACCTCGTCCGCCCGAGTCTCTGACCCTCCCTGCGCTCCCGCGGAAGCGCAGGCGACCTCGAGGTGCGTGATTCGGCCGAGCACCGGCCGGGACGCCAGCAAGCGCAGAACCCCCGGCTGAAACCCGTACTGATGCACGGGGACGAGCAAGCGGCCGACGGAAGTCGCAACCGCCAGCAGGTCGGCCGTCTCTGCCGCCGTTGCGGCGAGGGGCTTCTCGGCGAGGACGTGGCAGTGGCCGGCAAGCGCGGCTCGGATGAGGGTTCCGTGCGTCGATGGTGGGGTACAGATGTGAACGACATCGATCGCGCCGGCGGAGAGCCCTGCTTCCACCGACGAAAATGGTCGGACGCCGGGCAGACGGCGTGCCAGGCCATCGGCCCTGGCGACATCGATGTCCACGACACCGGCCACCACGCCTCCCGATCGCCGAATAGCATGGGCATGCCACCGACCCATCAGTCCGGCGCCGACGATCAGCGCTCTCACCCGATCAGCCATGCTGAGGAGGAACGTCTTGCGATGGGCGGTCCAGGCCGCGCGGGAAGAAGTCCCTTGTTGCGTAACTCGGAAACCGTCTGATCGAGTCCCCATTCCAGCGAGACAGGCTCGAATCCGATCAAGCGTCGGGCCTTCTCGATGTCGACCGTTCGATTGACCCGGCGCCGGGCGAGGCGCCGAAGAACTCCAGGCGGGCTTCCGACGAGCTGCCAAGCATCGGCCATGCCGGCGGCGACGGACCTGCTCCACCCTGGCGCGGAAATCTGGAGCGGGTTCTTGCCAACACGCTCTGCGACGAGTTCGATCCACTCTCGGAGATCCACCGGGCGCTCGCCGGCGATATTCAGCACCTCGCGATGGAGATTGGTCTGATCGAGCACGCGCACCAGTGCCCCGACGAGATCGATCACGTGGGTGGGATGTACGAACGCCGGCACCGGTCCGTGGAGCCATACCCGTCGGCTCGATACCTCTGCGAAGAACTCGGCCGTGGCCGGTCGATCGGCCCCGTACAGTCCAGGAGGTCGCAGAATCGTCCAGCAGACCGGGGAGCCCTCGAGTGCCTCAACCACCGCTCGCTCGGCGGCGGCCTTCGATCGTTCGTATGGCCCGGTGGGGGCGAGCGGATCAGCCTCTCGATGCGGTGCGTCTTGGAGCCCGTCCCCGTAGACACCCGGCCGAGCTGACGTGAATGAGCCGCCTCACACCCGCGGCCTTTGCCGCTTGAGCCAGTGCCCGCGTTCCATCCACGTTCACCGATTCGAGGTCGGCCCGAGGCGGCCTTCCCGCTGGCACCACCGCTGCCAGGTGGACCACCGTTTCGACGCCCGTCATGGCAGAAGGGAGTGAACTTGGTTGGGTGAGATCGCCAAGTGCCCACTCGACGGCCCCGGGCAGGAGAACCGGCTGAGAATGGCGGCTCAGGAGCCGGACGGCGCGACCGTTCGTCGTGAGTTGTCGCGCCAATGCCTGTCCGACGAACCCCGAGCCACCGGTTACGAGAATCACGAGGCAACGCTAGTCGCTGGCTCCCGCCTCTCGTGGGGAACGACGGTTGCGGCACCCCTCCGGGTCTTGGGCATGCTGAGCCGGAGCAGAGCCGACCCCGTGACATAGAAGGCGCGGCCCATTGCCCCAAAGGCCGCATCCATCATTCCCTTCGCGAGGCGATAGGTCGAGTCCTGGCGGAGCTCGTTCTTGAGGATGCCCCGGCGGTTGATGAAGTCACGCTGCAGGATCTGGGCGAAGCGGTGCAGGCGGTGCACCTGGGCCGGCGTCAGGTTCTCGTTGCCGATCGATCCCTCGTTTGCGCTGATGATCTTGTAGTGATCCTGAGCGACGAACCCGTGTTCGACCGCCCAATCGTGCAGCCGGGTTCCGATGAAGGGCGTGGCCACCGTGAATTGAGTCCAGCTTGCCCCGAGGCGCAGTGCGAAGCCAATGCTGGTCAGGATGGTATCCAACGTATCGCCGGGGAGCCCGACCACGAAGAACGCGAAAGTGGCGATGCCGTATTTTCGGAAGAGCGTAATGGCTTCGATGAACTGCGCCTCGGAGATCGGCTTCCGGTCAACGTTCTTCTGCACCTGAGGATCGACGCTCTCGACACCGAAATTCACCCCCACACAACCCGCTTTCGCCATCATGGCAATCGTGGGCTCGTCGAGGCAGTCGATCCGAGTCTCGCAGCGCCACTGAACGTGCAGGTCACGTGCGACGATGGCCTCGCAGATCGCCACTACACGCTTCTTGTTCGCGGAGAACAACGGATCGCGGAAGATCACGTACTCGACGCCCAGATGCTTCACCAGGTGCTCGAGCTCGTCGACCACGTTGCCGGCCGACCGGTTCCGCCACGGCAGCCCCTGACCGACCGGATAGGGACAGTAGTTGCAACCGAATGGGCATCCCCGTGATGTGAGCATCGGCAGAAACCGTAGCGTTCCCGCCGTAGCGGATTTCGGAATGGTGTAGCGCTCGTACGGAAAGAGCTCCCACATCGGGAATGGTAACGAGTCGAGATTCTTCTCGAACTTCCGCTCAGGATTCCGCCGCCAGTCGACGCCGTCCCGCCAGACGAGCCCGCTGATTTCGGCCAGTGGCGTACCACGGAGCAGATCCAGCACCGGCTGATCGGGCTCCCCGAGCACGACGTAGTCCACCGCGGACTCCCTCTGCACTCTCGAGAGAAGCGGTGTCACCACTGGCCCGTAAATCACGATCTTGGCCGGTTGGCAGCGCGTGCGGAGCGTCGCGATGACTTCGAGGTCCCAGTCGATCGTCGGCAGCGACGTGCGGACGACAAGGAGAGCGGTGTGCGAGTCCGGCGTCGCCTCGATCGCGCCACAAAGCTCATCGACTGACCAGCCCAGAGCTCCGCACTCGAACACCCTGACCGGGAGCGACGCCGCGGTCAACGCCGCCGCTAGGTAGGGCATGTCGAGCGGAGGGAACGGCGCCCCTCCGGGAGGGTACAACTGTCCGAAGCCCCCCATCGAGTCCTTGTTGGACATATGGCCCGCGGGGTTCGGCGGGTTGACCAGGTATGCCTGGAGCGGCGTCATTAGTTTTGAGGGCGAGGGAGTTGTCTCGGTATCCCGGCCGAAACCGAATCGGGAGTTCCGAGGCAGAAGGCTCAACAAGGCAACATCCGTGCCCCCCAAAAGGCTGTCAAGTGCCGGATTTTCGTGGTCTGACTCCTGCGGAAACCGGTGCACGCGTAGCAGTTTTGTTGCGTCCCAGCAACAGTCCGAACTGACCCAGTAACGGTAACAACTCCTGTTTCTGCTCTTCCGAATGGACGACCCATTTCTTCTTGGGTCGGGTGTTCGAGGAGCGGCAATGCCGGGTTCGATTGACGGGCGCATGCCTCGACCTTTCGGCGACACGTGCCCCTACGAGCGAGAATGGGATCTCATGGCGGATGGAAACGCAGTATGAGCAACACGGTCTTTATCAGCGGCGATTTTTCGTCCGGCACCACGCTGCTCTTCACACTTTTCCGGGCGCTCGACGAGTTCCACTGTCTCTACGAGCCGCTGCACGAGCGGCTCCTCGAGTACCTGATTCACCCGATCCGGCCGGACGAGCGCCACCATCCGTTCGTCGATTCCTACTTCGCGGAGTACAAAGGCTTTCGTGAGATCCCCAGGCTCTTCAACCCCGAATGGGGTGTGAGCGGGCTCCACCTCTCATCGACCGCTCCAGCGGATGACCTGCACCGCTACTGGAGCTATCTCATCGGCACTGCTTTCGGCCACAAGCCCAAGGTGGTCTTGAAGGAAAATCGGATCGTGTTCCGGCTTGGCTGGCTGCGTGCGAGGTTCCCTCAGGCCAAGATCATCCACATCTATCGGGAGAAAGAGGAGCAATGGAAGAGCATGGTCTCCCGGGGACAGGAGTACTTGGCACGGGAGGACATAGGACAAGCAAGCGTCAACTTCACCGGGTTCAACGTCGCGAGATGGTGCGAGGACCTCAAGGTCCAGTATCCCGAGTTGGATGCGAAGCACTTCACTTCAGGATACGATCGGTTTTCCGCGCTGTGGGCCTTGAGCTTCGCCGAGCATCGACGGTACGCTGACATCTCGGTCGATTTGGACGAGCTCGTCCACGACTTTGGCCCCACGTGCGCGCGGCTCAGCGAGTGCGTGGGGGTCGAGTTCGACATTGCGAAGCTCGAGCCGTTGGTGTTGCGGCCAGAACAACGAAAGAAGACGAGTGCTGGAAGGTCCGGTCTGACCGGTAAACTCACGGAGCTTATCGACAAGGTTGGACGGAAATACGCCAGGGTGCGGCTCCGGGGCCGGGCCTTGCTCGGCCGCCGATAGGTCCCAACGATCACCCCACCATTAACTCGCGACGCGCCAGCCACCCGAGCGACGGGCAGAGGTGTAGCCCGGGGCGCGGTGGGCCTGTTCTTCCTGAAGATCGCATATTCGGCTCTCGGATTCGGTCTCAGCCTCCTTCTCGCCCACGCATTGGGACCGGCCGGCTTGGGTGCATACACGTATGCCATGAGCTGGGCCGTGTTGCTTGGCGTTCCTGCCGCGCTTGGTATGGACAAGCTCGTGGTCCGCCGAGTCGCGGTGTACTACGACCACGAGGACTGGGAACATCTCCGCGGCCTGCTGAGCACCGCGAATCGAGCCGTTCTGATCGCCTCGGCCCTGCTCATCTTACTCGCGGCGGGCGTGGGCCTCCTCTCCAGCCACACCGGGTTCAGCCAGTTCATCGGGCCCTTTCTCATTGCGTTGTTGCTGGTGCCGATCCTGTCGCTGATGAAAGTGAGACAGGCGGCACTCACTGGCTTGCGCCAGGTTGTTCGTGGGCAGTGGCCCGAGTTCCTGCTCCAGCCGATGTTGTTGGCCCTGTTGGTGACTGGAGCCTGGGTAGCGACCGATCGCGAGCTCACGCCCACGTTGGCCATGGCATTGGCCATCGCGAGCTCAGGAACCGCACTGGTGGTTGGAGCCTGGCTCCTGCGGCGTAGTATGCCGGAGGGCGCCCGGCACAGCCGCGCAGACTCCGTCTCGTTGCCGTGGCGACAGAGCATCTTCCCGCTCGTGTTGCTGGGAACCATTCAGATCCTGCAGTCTCAGGCTGATACGCTGCTGCTCGGCATGCTCACCACCGCGCGCTCCGTTGGTGTCTACAGCGCTGCCTCTCGTGGTGGCCTGCTCGTCTCCTTCTTCCTCGCGGCAGCCACACCCGCACTTGGGCCGGCGGTGGCGAGCCTCCATTCGGCGCGCGACAATGTCGGGCTGCAGCGTCTCGTCACCGCGACCGCGCGAGCGACGTTCTTGCTGTCGTTGCCGGTCGGACTCGCGATGATCGTCTTCGGTCGCTGGTACCTCCTTCTATTCGGGCAGCAGTTCACCGAGGGAACACTGGCCCTGGCCATTCTCGCCGGCGGCCAGTTGGTGAACGTTGCCTGCGGTCCCGTGGGCACCGTCATGATGATGACCGGCCACGAGCGCGTCACCACGCGGGTCATGGCCATTTCGGCGGTCATAGGTGTCTGCGCGAGCGCGTTACTGATCCGGGTCTGGGGACTGCCGGGAGCAGCCGTCGGGGCCACGACGAGCCTGGTCGTCTGGAACGTGCTACTCGTCCTCGAGGCCCGCCGTCATCTGGGGATTGACTGCACCTGCTTCGCATGGTTTGCGGCCAAGGGACGATGAAAGGCCGACGACCATGATTCTCGGGATCAACGGGATTCGCCTCGTCCGGCAACGGTCCGGAGTGGCGCGATGCATCGAGGCGATCCTACGAAGTCTCGGTGAGCTGGAACATCCGTTCCGCGAGATCAGGGTATATACGCCATCGCCTTTGGATGGGGATATCCACCTGCCGGCGGGGGCAGTCAACGTAGTGCTGTCGTCGCGACTCCCATTGGCGCTCTGGGAGCAGGTATCTCTGCCCCGCGCTCACGGTCGTCGTGGGCTTCTGCTGTGCCCAAGCTACGTCATTCCTCTCTTCGCGCGCTGCCCCACGTTCCTGATCCATCACGGCTCCTACGAGGGATACCCGCAAGCCTTCGGCTGGTGGACGCTGAACAAGGCGCGGGCGATTTACACCCTTAGCGCCTGGCGGGCTACCGGTGTCTCGACCGTGAGTGAGTACAGCCGTCGCGACATGGCGCGGTACTATGGTCTGCGACCCGAAGCGATCCAGGTAGTACCCGAGGGAGTGGACACTAGACTGTTTCGCCCGCTGGATCAGGCGGAGGCCCTGGAGCGTTGGCGCACGACGGTGCTCGGGGCGAACGTGCCGTTTCTGTGCTATGTGGGCAAGCCGACCGAGCGACGAAATCTCACCGCGCTTATCCGGGCCTTCGCACAACTGAAGAGCCACCGACACCTACCGCACCGCCTGCTCATCGTCGGCGCCGATCTTCCCGGTCATTCGCCTTTCCGCCGGGTGATCACAGAGCTGGGTCTCGAACGCGAGGTCGTGGTGCGCGGCTATGCGAGTCACGAGGAAATGGTCCTGGTCTACAACGCCGCCGATCTCTTGGTCTATCCGTCATCCTACGAAGGGTTCGGCATGCCGGTGCTGGAGGCGATGGCGTGCGGTACGCCAGTCATCGCGCTGAACAACACCGCCTTCCCTGAATTCGCTGGAGGGGTTGCGCATTTGCTTCCTGATGCGCAGGTCGAGACCCTGGCGGCGGGAATCTGGGATGTTCTCCAAGATCCAGCCTGGCGAGCCCGCATGGCGGCCGAGGGACCCCGGCGGGCGCAAGCCTATGATTGGCGCAGAGTCACTCGGCAGTATCTCGACCTCTTGGTTCCGATCGCAGAGAAGTGGGAGACTCGCTAGTCAGTCCCACGCCGCTGCCATGCCACGCTCGCGCAGTTGGGCGCCGATGTCATCGATGAAGCGATCGGCGAAAGCGCGTGCGGTGAAGCGATAGTACAACGGGGATGCGAGATACTCGCGGGCTGCCTCACGATATCGTTCGAACTGCACCGGGGTGAGGTCGTCCAGAAAGCTGCTCAGGTCGTCGTACGTGGCAAAATCGCGACGATCTATGAAGCAGTCGGGCCAGACGAACTGGCCGATATCCGGCGCCCCAAGGTAGATGGGCACGACCCCCGAGTAGAGGCAGTCGAAAAGTTTCTCCGTGATCCAGCCTGGCGTCGCCATATTTTCGTAACAGACTGCGAACCGGTATCGGCTGTAGGCCTCGTACTTGTCGGCGAGCGGCCCACGCCAGGACGTTCGAATCGCCTCGGCGAACGGCTCCTGTTCCTCATGAACGGTATCCCAACCCCGTCCCCACAAATCGATTCCGCCGTGGCCGCAGAAGTGCCGGATAGCGCGGAGCCGCTCGGTCAGCAGCTCGCCGGGCAGCAGGGCGCCCCGGCCGTTGCGGTTCACCAGCGCGATCCCGCTCCGGTCCCTCCGGGACCAGTGCGGTTCCAGCACGTGGTCAAATGGCATGGGGATCTGGAACGGCTTGACGGCGAACGACTCCCCGTGTCCAACAAAGGCAGTCAGCGTCCCTGCGTCGGTCCAGGAGTAAACCGTGCGGAAGTGACGTGAGAGTTCTGGCAGCATTCCGGTACATCTCCTCAGCGTACATCATGGTCTCGAAGAGATAGAACGCGTTGAGCAGGACGTCATCGCGCTTCGCGATTTTCGGCAAACTGGTGTGGATGCCGAAAGACGTATAGACGTTCACCGCCGACTGGCGACTTCCGTCAAACAAGTAGTCCGCCGTATGAATCTCGATGCCGCGTTCTGCAAGGCGCTCGCGCAGGTGAAGCCAGGGCCGGAAGCAGTTGTCTCGATTGAGGGTCGACTCCACGTCGAAAATGATATTGCCGTAAAAGTGGTAGGAGAAAGGATCCAGAAACACTCGAAGCTCATGCGAGCGCGCGGGCGCCGCCTTCGGAGATTCTCCCCGCGAGCCCATCGGCGATGCCGTCGCGAGTCCCTGCACGACCTGTTCCGATGGCGCCTCGAAGGTGCGCGGGGGCCATCGGCGGAAACGCGCGCCATAGACGAGCGCTCGGGCGAAACGCCCTCCGCCCGCCGCTGCAGCCAACCGCACTAATACGCGCAGCCCCAGCACACGCACTACCACGGTGCGCCGCGACGAACGCAGCAGGGGCCGCACCAGCGACGCGTTCAGCAGAGCTACCGCGCGCTGTCGGTCGCCGAGCATGAGGAAATTCGAGGCCCGTTCCGCTTCGTCCTTCACTCGCCACACGCGATAGCACCTGTGCGCCTCGGTCGACACGTTCGCGTGAATCCCGGGACGGGAGAGATGCCGATCCAGAATGGCGAAATAGAGCTCGGGAGAGGTGCGCAACCGTTCGTATGTGCGCGACCATTGGGCCGCGTAGTGCCGGTAGCCGAACAGGTGCTCCTGGATTAGACCGATGGGGTTGATGTACGCGATCCGAAGCCACATGTCGAGGTCGGCCGCGATGCCGAAGCCCTCCTGGTCAAAGCCCCCGACCGCGTCAAATACCGCCCGACGCATCATGACGGAGGGGGTAGGGAGAAAAGTGTTCTTGTGCCGCATCACCGCTTCGGTGAGTGACGGCCCATCGAAGCGCGTCACCCCCTTCAACTCGGGCGGCACGCGCAAGCGGTGGTACTCCCTGCCGCGCTCGTCAAGAAAGCGATCGAGGGTGAAGACTGCGCCCGCATCGGGATCGCCGGTCAGGTAGGCCACCTCGCGTGCCACGATCCGGTTGTCGTACACATCGTCCGCGTGGTAGATCGCCACGACTCGCCGCTCGAGACGCGGACGGCGCGATTCATGGCACCGTAGCCCCCAAGGCTCTGCTCATTGTGAAGAACCCGAATGCGCGGATCCGCAGCGGCGGCGGTTGCGATGATCCCGGGCGTCTCATCGGTGGAGGCATCGTCGCAGACGATGATTTCGTGCAGTGGGTGAGTCTGGGCGCGGATGCTTTCAAGCGATTCGCGCAAGAAGCGCGCTCCGTTGTGCACCGGCACGCACACGGACGCTCGCGCAACTGTTGTCATGCGCTCGCAGGCACCGGCGTCCGCTCGTGGTCGGGCACTCACCGGGGCATCTCCACGTACACGCGATTTGGAAGCTGTCGGATACTCAACATTCTAATATACGGCCCGGTCACCGAGTGAGCTCCATGTTCATGAGTGGTTCGCACCTCCTCGACGCGGGTCACGCGTTGAAGCAGAGCGCGGGTCCTGCCGGCCTCATCGCCCTCCTGGGAATCCGTCCACCACCTCGTCGTAGATCGCCTCGATCTGGCGGCCGACCGCCGCAGTGCCGAAACGGTCGACCATCTCGCGATGGAGCAGAAGCGGATCGTAGGAGGATCGGCAATCGAGCACCTCTTCGATGCCCGCTGCCAATGCAATGGGATCTTCCACTGGAACCAGGCGTCCCGAGTCGGGCCCCATGATCTCCTCCGGCCCGCCACAACGGGTGGCGACGACCGGAGTGCCGCAAGCCAATGCTTCGACCGTCACCGCGGAAAAGGTCTCTCGCCGGCTGGGCACGACCAGAAGCGCGCTCCGACGCATGGCTGCCGCTACCTCCGCCGGGGTCCACTGGCCGACGAAGCGGATGCGCTCGCCGACTCCCAATTCCGCCGCGAGCCGACGCACTGCCTCCTCGTCCCTCCGATAGCTGCGGTAGAAGGAGCCGCCGACCACGAGCAGGTGGAGCCGTGGTCGCCTGGGGACCAGCGCCGCAAGTGAACGGATGAGGACGTCGAGCCCCTTCACGTGCCGGATCAAGCCGACGAAGAGGAGCTGGTCGGGATCGCGTGCTTCGGTCTCGGACGGATGGAAGATCGTATCGTCCACAACGTTCGGGAGCACCCGGATCTCGACTCGATTACCCGCCACGTCCATGATGCCACGGCGCAAGGATGGACTCACCGGCAAGACCATCCGTACACCGGTGAGCGCCCGAAGCACCTGCGCTTTCACCGCCGGCTGGGCATCGAACGTCTGTCGCCAATCCGTGTGCTCCGTGACCACCGCCGGAATTCCGAACCGCTGCGCCAGTCGTGCCCCGACCACGCCGTCGGGAAACATGAAATGCGCGTGAATGAGATCGAAGCGATGTTCGGCGTGCAGTCGGTCGGCAATGCGGCGAATCCACGGCCACCAGAGGGCTGCTTCGTACCGATGGAACGCAAAGCCAGGTGGAATCGGGACTCTCGGATGAAACACGTCGTACGCCATCTCGCGGCGACGGGGAACAACGCGGCGGAACTTCGCGAACGCCTCGACGGGAAGCAGCGGTGGTGCGTAGGGCACCGGCGAGATGACCGTCGGATCAGCAGACCGCGTGGAAGCCAGCACGAGTCGCTGCGTCCACAAACCGAGCGTCGGCAGGACGTTGTTCGGGTAATTCCGCGCGAGGACGAGAACCCTTCGGCGTCGCTCCTCCGTCACTCCACCCCTCCGCTCCCACCCTTCCGGCCCGCGATGAAGTATTGCGGAACGACCGGACGCAAGAGAAACCGGAGCAGCCCAACCCGGCGAATCCGATCCCACCACTTGCGCAGGCGCTCGCCCCTGGCGCCCAACTCTTGCTCCTCGAAATAGGGCAGGAGCAACTCCCCGTGCCCTTTGAACAAGCGTTTGAGCTCCCTCCGCGAATGCAGGCGTGCCTTGTAAGGCGTCTTCCGGACGTGCCACGCCACCGACTCCATCCATCGGCGCGGCAGCAGTCCGAATCCCCAAATGCGAACATGCGGCTCGGGCAGAATGCTGTACCTGTTATTTGTCGTGAGGAAGAACGCCCCGCCCACCTTGAGGACGCGCTCGATGCCATCTCTCATGCGCAGACTATCCCGTACGTGTTCCAGCACGGCATCGGCAACGACGACGCTGAAACTCTCCCGCTTGAATGGCAGCGACTCGGCGTTGGCGCAAATGAGCGGCGCGTCGATCTGCTCCTCGACCAGCCGTTGCCGGCCCATGACCAGGTATCGGAGCGCCACATCGACACCGACGACGCGCTCGTAGCGTCGCGCGGCGGCGGCTGTCATTCCCGCTGTTCCGCAGCCAAGATCCAGCAGTGAGTCACCATCCAGTGTTGGGAAGCGGCGCTCCAGCTTGCGCAACAAGGCGTCGCCACGGCCCACAGCCGCCTGCATGGCGGCAAGGTAGTGCCGATGCAGCTCCGGGGGATTCTCGGGGGAGAGCCGATAATACGCGGTCAACAATTCACGGAAGCTCAACCCGCCTTCCCCGGTCATTGCCAGAATCTTCGTCATCTCTCGTTCGATCGAAATGAACGGATCGGGCGCGAGCCGGAAATCGGGAATGCCTAAACGGACCGGGAAGTCGCGTGCGCAGGCGGCACAACTATAGACGGGCCCCGACTGCTTCAGGCTGCCGTGACATGCCGGGCATGCCAGCAGCTCCTCGAGCCATGAGGGTATCACGACTGCACAGTTCCGGCGGCGGCCTTCACCGGGACGGCCGAGTCATCGACGGTTCGCATTGTCGACTCGATGGAGTGAAGTATGTGAGTCCTGGCCGTCGCGTCCAGAATCGCGGCGAGCCCAACCTGCTGGCGCGACGCGACCACGCCACACCTGATGCGTGCCCGGTACGTTTCCGCCGCGTCTGCGGGTCGATTCCGCCTGGCAACGGGAAGATCCGTGCCCGTAATTCGGGCGGCTAAGGCCTTTTACGGGCCCATCACCGCAACGAAGCCGATTCGCCGCTGCCGACCAGTTCAGCTTGCTTTGGGGCACGCCTTATGCTCTTGTCAATGGATCACTTGGCAACCGCGGCTGCAATTACTTGCGCGACCTGTTAGAGTAGAGATCCTCGCCCGGGACCCGAGCCCCACCGCTCTGACCCGACGCGCCCTTCGCGCAGACCCGCTTCCGCTATGAGGCCCTTTTACGTCCAGGGGTTCGAGCATGAACGTCGTGCAACGCGCGCAGCGCCATCTTCGCATCATGCAGAAGAATTACGAGGACGCTCCCAGTCCGCCGTTCCTCGTGCTGTTCATCAATTCGATCTGCAATATGAAATGCGAGCACTGCTTCTATTGGCGGCAGCTGAACCAAAGGGACGACCTCACGAAGGATGAGCTGTTCAGCCTCTCGCGTTCGCTCGGTCGAATCGAGAACCTGAATCTGTCCGGTGGCGAGCCATTTCTGCGCAAGGATTTCGCGGAAATTTGCCGGCAATTCATCCAGCACAACCACGTGCGTCAGATCTATGTGCCGACCAATGGGTACTTCACCGATCGCACCGTGGAGCAGGTGTCGGCCACCCTGGCCGAAAAGGATCTCGAGCTCTTCGTCGTGGAGCTCTCACTCGATGGCATGCCCGAATTTCACGATACCTTCCGGGTGGCCAAGCACGCGTTTGCGAAAGCCATGGAGACATATGACGCGCTAGCGGTGCTCCAACAGCAGGATCCCCGCCTTCGGATTCATTGCATCTCCACGGCAACAGACGTCAACATGGATGAGATCCGGCGGTTGACGGGCTATCTGTACGAGCGGTGCCCGAAGATGGATCACCACAACCTGGCCATCATTCGCGGCGAGCGAAAGAACCCGTCGCTGCAGGGACCATCACTCCTGCTCTATGAGCAGCTGTACGACTACATCCGCCGGCTCTGGGCTCCGCGAGAAGAGCAGCGCTATGGGGCGGTGGTGGAGCCCATGCTGCAGTGGGCGAAGGTCCGGACGATCAAAGAACAGCGGCAGGTCATCCCCTGCCGCGCAGGCCGTTTGACCGCCGTCGTCTACGCCAATGGCGACGTCGGGGTTTGCGAGATGCATCAGCCCCTGGGAAACCTGCGGGAGAAGTCTTTCCAGGAAATCTGGGCGTCGGCGGAAGCGCGCGCCCTGCGTACGTCCATCGACAACAAGGATTGCTATTGCACCACCGAGGTGTTCATGTGGCCCAGTATCACCTTCCAGCCGGTCCAGCTGATGCGTGCAATGGTCGGGGCAAAGGTGTGGCGCAGGGCTGATCCCCTCCCCCCTCAAGCGCCGGACGAGACCAGCGGCAGCAACATCCCAAGCACGACGCTGCCCGTTTCCTAGCGTGCACGTCAGCTCAATGCGCCGGTCACTCGCGTAGGCATGATCGCGAACGATGGCGAGTCAGCGGGCACGCAGGAGTCAGTAGCCGAGGACGTAACCACCGCCGGATCGCCTTCGGTTACGGTTGCCGTAGTCGGCATCTGTGGTGCCGCCCACCTTGCCCGCTGCCTCGATGCGCTTGCCAGCCAAGAGGGAGCGCCCCCCTTTGATATCGTCGTAGCATACGATTCGCGCCTCGACCGCATCGAGAGCCTGGGTCCGCGCTACCCGAGAGCGCGCCTGGTCGCAAAGGAAGGCGAGCACACGCCGGTCGAGCTCGCCGCGCGTGCGGTGCGCGAGGCCCGGGGCGAGGTCGTCCTATTGACCGAAGATCACTGCATCCCTCGACCCGACTGGGTGCGCCGGTTATATGCCGCCTTGGTGCCCGGGCGCGCGGCCGTGGGTGGCCTCGTTGAAACCGATGGTGTCACCTCAACGGCCGATTGGGCGTTCTGGTTCACGGATTTCTTTCGCTACACGAAGCCAATCGCTGCCGGCCCGTCGGCTTCGCTCAGCATTTGCAACGTGGCCTACCGACGGTCACAGATGGCGCAGGTCGAGTCGGTCTGGGGGCGCAGATTTCTCGAGACAGCCGTTCACGAGGCGCTCCGCCAGCGGTTCGGGTCGCTCTGGATGGTACCCGAGGCCGAGGTGAGGACGAGGCGGAGTGTCCGGCTGGCGGACGCCGTCCACGAGCGCTACGGGTTCGGTCGCCTCTTTGGCTACACTCGGATCCAGTTGACCGGCCCTGCACACCGCCTGTATTACGCAACCACCGCCCCCGCCCTGCCTCTGCTTTTGATGACGCGCATGGCGCGGAAGGCATTGCGGAGCCGGACTTGCACGCTACGGTATTGCCGCGCGCTTCCGGTGCTCACGCTTCTTGTGCTCGCATGGTCGTGGGGAGAATGGCTCGGCTACCTCACCCGCCGCGGCCCCCGGTCGCTTGCTGCGGCACCCGACGCCGCGTCCGCTCTTCCCGGCTGAGCCCTCGGCGTCACGCGGCTGGTTCCGCTCCCATCTTCATTCCCGCCAGAGCCTGAACCTCGCTGCTCTCGAGCGAAACCCGCTGGCCAGTCCTGGCTGAATGGTAGCATGCGGCGATTACCTCGAGCGTATCGCGGGCCTGTTCTGCTGGAGCGGGAGCCGGAGTGCCCTCGTGGAACGCCTTCAGGGTCTGCTCGAAGACGTATCGAGTCGCCACCATCGTCGGATCCTTCGGATTGCGTGCGAGGAGCGTGCGCTTGTTCCGCACTTCCCGCCACGCCAGCCCCGAGGCGCCATAGTCGATGCGCACATGCGGAGTGGTGCTCCGGTGTAACCCGGCACTGATTCGGGCGCGCCCACCGAACGACGCCCGCAATGACGCGTCCGCGGTCTCGGCCCGAACCTCGAAGTACTGTGTCTCTCCCTTGCACAAGCGATTCTGTACTATCTGCGCAAGCCTGCCTCGGGAAAACTCGAGTGTCACTACCGCGATCGCATCGGTCTCGCCATCGCGCATACCCCCAGTGGAAATGCTCGCGGACGCGGAAACTGGCTTTTCCCGGAAGAGCGCAATGAGAAAATCCACCAGATGCACGCCGGCCTCATACAGCGTGCGCTGGAGCATTTCGCCCCGCCAGCCGGATTCCGCCCAGGGAGCAAGGTTCATCAACTGCCACACTTGAACGAATGTCACGCCGGGTGGAGGGGCTTCGTCTGCCGCCGCGCGCAATGCGCGGAAAATCGGCATCTCCCGAAACTCTTGATTCAGCGCGACGCGCTTCCCCGCGGCGATCGCGGCTCTGATAACGCAGTCCGCCTCCGTGACGCTCGATGTGAAGGGTTTCTCGCAGATGACATGCGCACCCACGGCCAGGCTTCGCAAACAGTAATCGGCGTGACTACTCGGGGGGGTCCCGACGACGACGACGTCCGGTCGAGCGCGGGCGAGCATCTCATCGAAATCGTTGAAGACCGGCACATGGAAGCGCTGAGCTGCACGGTTTCGCCGGTCGGCGTCATGATCGCAGGCACCGACGACGGTTGCTGTCCGAACAGTGGCGAGGGCCGGCAAATGCAGGGTGAATCCAGCCTCTCCCAGGCCGACCAGCGCGACACGAAACGGACTCATCTCCATGACTGTCTTGGGCGCGGTGTTTGGGTGAGAGTCATGAAAACATGGCCGCGGGACTGGCCAGTCCCGTCGGGCTCCCTCATCGGCCATGCGGGTGAGCAATGGTGTTATAGACCGCGCCGATAACCCGGCCGAGGGCGTAGCCGATCACGAACATGTAGACGAAGCCGAGAAAGGCTCCCCCCCACGTCACGCGGTATCCCGGGAGATAGATCGAGAGGAGGCTGAGGTGTGGGCCCACGCGCTCGCCACCTTTGAGGACCAGGATCACGGTGGACAGGAACAAGCCCACCCCGCCAATCAGCCCGAAGGACAGCCCCCACGCTCTGGCGTTCAACCGGAGCACTTCTTGCCGGATCGCGCGTGCCTCCTCTGGGTCCAGGTGAGTCATCGGAACATCCTCTCGTCCATGCCGTCAGAGGTGATCGAGAAAATCCTTTGTCTGGTCCCACTCGGCGCGCCTTCGAATGACGAAGAGCGACAAGCCAACCAACAGATTGCGACTGTATGCGAGGAACCAGCCCAGAACGAAGCCGGAAAATGCCGCCCACGCGGCACCAATGAAAGCTCCCGGCCAGCTGACCGTATAGCCCGCGAAATATTGGGCAAGGAGTCCTAGACGGAAGCCAGGCTGGGGATTCCGCACCAGGTAGATGGCGGTCACGAGGAAGACGACCATCGCTGCCGCTGCGCTCGTAGCCGCGCCAAATGCTACCCTGTGAATCGGGAGGAAGGCCCTGGCGACGAGCTCTTCCTGGCGCTCGCGGGAAGGCGTCATGGAGAACCCCCTTGGGTGTGGGCCTCGGCGAGTGCCACGAGCGTCCGGCCCAACGGCAGCGAGAACCCTGCGGCCACGAGAGTGCTCTCCACACCGAGCCAGGCTTGCTTCGCGCGCCATGCCGCGCCGCGCCGCGGCACCGCCGCAAGGAGCCCCACGTACGATCCCGCTGACGAGCGCCGGGCCTGCAGCTCCCTCGGAATCTCGGCGAGACCGAGCAGCGCGTTCACACGGCCGATTCGGCGGACCCGAAATCCCACCGCTTCGAGCTTCTGCCGCAGTTCCGGCGCGGTGTACTTGTGGAAATTATAGCCGGCATCGTCCGGGCTATAGGGAAACGCCTGTGCATTCGTCCGCACGAACAACGCACCGCCGGGACGCAGGACCCGGTGCATCTCCGTCAGTGCCTGGAGGTCTCCTCCATTCAGGGGGAGATGCTGAAGCACATCGAGCGTGATGACGGCGTCCGTGCAGGCGTCCGGGAGCGGCAAGTCGAGGGCGGAGCCACCGAGCACCCGCGCTTCGCCGGCCGCTCGCGCCGCTCGAATTCCCTCACGCGCCACATCGAGTCCGATGGTATTCCAAGCGGGCCATCCATGGCGAAACCAGGTCATGGTTTGGCCGGAGCCACATCCGACATCGAGAAGCAGGCCGTGGGAAGGGAGGTTCGCACCGCGCAGCATGCGTTCGGCAAGGTCGCGCATTCCCGCATTCCACCAGGAGCCCTCCTCGAGGGCTCGCATGCGACCGTAGTACTCCGGAGCGAAAATCTTGGGTGCGCTGTCCGTCATCGGGAGCGGCTATCGACCGATTCTGGAAGAGGGTCATCATTGGTCAAGCCGGCTTCCGGCCGGCGGCGGAACAGATGAATTGCCAGCCCCGCCGCGACTGCAAGCCCACCTATCAGGTAGTACAGCAGATTGAGGGGAATCACGGCCAGTGCGAAGAGCAAACCGCGCTGTCGTTGGAACCAGGCAAAGAGGGGAGCGTTCCACAGCGTCACCGTGATCAGCATCAAACCCCCGACTACCCCAGGCAGAAGGTGTCGCATGACCACTGCCACGAGAAGCAGCAGGCAGGCCGAAGTCACCAGGAGTGCCTTCGCTCGTTCGCCTCGCTTGAGGTTCAAGGGGGCGGCGCGAGCCAAGCGGCGACGCTCGAGGAGCAGCGTCACCCACGGAATCCCTCGGTCGATCAAGTCGGTACGGAGCGATCCGAGCAATCGCCAGTGCTTGAGATGGGTGGCTTGGATATCAGGCACAAGCACAATGCGGTGCCCACGGTCGCGCAACCGATACCCGAACTCGATGTCTTCGATCTTGGGTTGTGGGTAGCGGTGTCCGTCGAATCCACCGACGTCGACGAAGGCAGCACGTTTGACCGCGCCGCACCCGGTCCAAAACGTCTCGGCCGGCCCTGCGCTGGTGATGTGAACGAATCGGTGGATCAGATTCCTGTACTGCGTCAGGAGTCCTCGGGCCCTTGGCGCGTCGTCATACGCCCCGAAAAACGCGTCCGCAGTAGGGTCCGCCTCGAAGGCCTCAACGAAACGGCGCAGAGTATCGGAATAGACGACCACGTCCGCATCGAGGAAGACCAGCCACTCGCCCCTCGCAATCTCGGCTCCTCTGTTCCTCGCATGCGCAGGCCCATGAGGCAGCCCCGGGAGCGTGATGATATGGTCAGCCCACTCGCGGGCCACCTCTGTTGTGCCGTCGCTGCTTGCGTCGTCCACGACGATGAGCTCCCACTGCGCTCTGGGGAAGTCACTCGCCGCGAGGGCCGAGAGCGAGAGCGGGAGCATGGTGCTGCCCTGATGGACCGGAACCACCACGGAAAGAAACGGGTTGGACATGCTCAGCTACTCGTGACCGAGGCCGTGAGACTCTTGAGCCGGCGACCCTGCCGACGGCACCACAACCTGGCGCGAAACTCGGCTGACCCCCATTCGACAAGCCGCGAGGTGTCTCGGAAATACCAGGCATCCAGCCGGGGGAGCCGGTATGGCAGCTCGGCTCCGCTGAAGGGTCTCAACTCGGTGGTGCAAGCCCATCGATACCTGGCGGCCGCAACCTCGGCCACCCGGTGATCGACGACTCCGTATGGATAGGCCAGTCCCTCTGGTGGTTGGCCCATGCGACGCTCAATTTCGTCAGCCGCGACCCACAGCTCCTGTTCGAGCCTTGGCATATCCAGTCGAGTCAACCGCGGATGGGTCTGCGTGTGGGCACCGACGGTGATTCCTATCTCGCGGAGCCGTCCGAGTTCATCCCAGTCGAGTAGTGGAAGCACTGGAACGCCGCGGTCGCCTCGGCCACCCCAGCGATTGTCGCGGCCGACATGACTGGTCACCACGAACAGCGTGACCGGCAGATGCCGCTCGAGCAGGAGTGGCGCGGCTTCGGTCGCGAAACTTACGAAACCGTCATCGAACGTGAGCGCCACCGCAGGTGCCCCCTCGGGGAGGGCGAGCAGCTCGCCGACGCTCACGACCGGCACCTGCCCGCTCGCGAGCCAATCGACCTGACGGCGGAAGTCATGGGGCGAAATCGAGATCGGGGATCCCGAAGGGTCTACCGAATGCCACGTCAAGATGGCGCGCATGGGTCGCTCAACTACCGTGCTGTCCGAGCAGCATGGATTCCGGGCTCGGTGAGAGAAGGCTCGCCAGCTTTGTCCTGCCCTGTTGTTCCGCCGCGACGCGGACGATTTCGAGGTAGCGTGGTACGACGACGCGGTCGTTCCATCTCGTTCGAAACGCTTCGTGGCCCGCCCGCGACAAGCGATCCCGATATGCGGGATTACTGTGGAGCCGGTCCATCGCGGCCGACAACTCCTCAGAAGTCTCGAAGAGCTCGCCTCCGCCCGATTCCGTCACGATCTCTGGGAAGGGTCCCAAGCGTCGCGCGATCACGGGCGTTGACTGCTTGAACGCCTCCAGCAAGATGATGCCGAACGTCTCGAAGCAAACCGACGGCACGATCAGCGCTACCGCGTGCCGATAGTATCGGGCAAGATCGTCGCTCGGGATCCTCCCGAGGAATTTGACCCGAGGCATGCCGGCCGCCCGGGCTTGGAGCTCCTCCCGGTACTCTCCGTCTCCCGCAATGAGGAAGTCCGTCTCTCCGTCTCCTCGAAATGCGGGAAGGACATCCTGCACTCCCTTGATCTGCTCGAGCCGGCCCACGAAGAGGAAGTAGGGCCGCGAGTGCGGCCTTGGCCCTCCACCCGAGTCGGAATGCTCCGGGGCTTCGGGAAGAAAGCAGGGCAAGACTTCCATATCCCGCGGGAAGCCGAATTCGCGGTGCTTGGCCCTGCTGAACTCACTGAGAGCGATGAAGGCGTGCACGTGACCCAGCTGGCGCTCGAGATATTTCGTGTACCGCCAGAGCTGAGGGGGGCGGCGATAGGCGATCTGGCACCGGCCGCATTGGCGTCCAGTGCAAAGCTCCCGACGGTGGCGCCAGAGCACATGCGTCGGGCACACCAGCCAGTGCTCGTGCGCCATGTAGAGCTTGAGCGCGTCGCCGTACTTCAGCAGGCCGGGCCCTCCGATCAGCGAGACGTTGTGAAAATTGATAACGTCGAACTGACCCTCGGCAAGGAATCGGTTGATCCGACGGCCATTCATTACCGGACGCCCGAGCTGCTGGGTAAGGAGCAATGACAATGTCCCTGCATTGCTCCGAAGCGGAATGACCTCGAGCCCTTCGGGCTCGGATGGTACGTCCCGCGCTTGCTTCCCGCCGAGGGCTAAGAATGCATCGGCGTCATGGAGGACGCTGACCCGGTGCCCTGCGCCGACCAGCCCGCGGGCGAGTCGCTGAATGGCAATCCCGTCACCGCCGAAGTTGTAGGGCGGGTAGAAAGTCGTCAGGAAGCAAAATCGCAGACCCCTCACGCTGCCGCCTCTCGCAAGGCCGCGAGAGCCGCGCGTGCGCCTGCCGGCCAGCTCAATGCGGCAGCGCGACGGAGTGCCGTGGCACCGAATTCCCGACGCGCGGACTCGTGCTCGAGCATGTACCGGAGCGCCGATGCCAACGCCTCGACATTTCCTGGCGGGACGAACACCCCACTGCCGGCCAACAGCTCCGGTATCGGACTCTCGGTGGTGGCCACGACTGGAGTACCGCACGCCGCTGCCTCGACCGCCGGTAACCCGAAACCCTCCGACGCGGACGGAAGAACCAGAGCCAGCGCGCCGCTGAGAAGGTGCCGAAGCTCTTCATCGGGGACGAACCCGGTCCATCTGATCAACGCCTCTGTGCCGGCACGGCGAATGGCTTCCCGGATTCGAGGAACAGCCCCGTAAAACACGTCTCCGTCGAGTGTACCGACCAGCAGGAGGAGGGGTGGGTCGGTCATTTCGGACGCCACGGCGGCGTGAGCTCGAATCAGGAGGTCCACGTTCTTGTGGGGATTGAATCCGCCGACATACGCGAACCAGCGCGCGGTGCCTTCAACACCGGCTCGCCGTGCCGCGGCGGCCACCTCTGCCGGATCGTCGCTTGGTCGGTAGGCTTCGGCGGGTGCCTCGAGCGTCACTCGAAGCCTCGCGCGCGGTATACCGTGCACTTCCTCGATTTCCCTGGCCGCGAACTCCGATACAGTCAGGATCAACCGCGCCTGCCTGAGGGCCAGCGCCACCTTCGCGTTCCAGAAGAGCCTCGCTCGCGTGGTCGGCAGTGTCAGCTCGGGAAACCGCTCCGCGATTGCGTCGTGAATGGTGACGACTGCCGGGGTCCCGGGTGGCAGGGGGAAATACGTATAAATGCTGGGGGAAAAGAAAACGTCCGGCCGGGCCCTCCAGACGGCCCGGGTAAGCCGCAACATATCTCGGGGCGACCGTGACGAATCGGTGGCGGCGGCCTCGGTTGGTGATACGCGTTGAGGGACGACAACCAGGGTGATGTTCGCGGCCTCGAGCGTGAAGCACGCCTGCGCGCGAGCATCGAGAAAGCAGACAAACTCGTCTCCCGGTGCCTCGCGAACCATGGCGGTCACCAGTTCGCGAGTGAATCGGCCGTATCCTCGCCCATTCGCCCAGCAGGTGGCATCCACGCCGATCCGCATGCGCCTCAGATGGCCTGGGCCACTGGAACCGTCGGCGACCCACGATCGAGTCGCTGTTCCTCATGATACTCGAAATCGGTGTTTACCGACCAGATATCGTGCCGAGCGCCCTGCATGTTCCAGACAGCCATCATTGCCGTCAGCATGGAGTGGTCTTGGTTGTTGTACTTGTGCATTCCGTTCCGGCCGACGGTGTGGAGGTTCACGATCGGGTCGATGAATTCGCGTACCCGATCGAGGTGGTGCCGGTAGTTGGCATCGTAGATCGGGTACGCCTTCGGCATGCGGATCACGGTCCCGTCCACGACTTCGCCGGCGCGTGCGAGCCCGAGAGACTCCAGTTCCTTCGAGGCGAGGGCGATGAGATCGGCGTCGGAGCTGGTCCAGAGCCCATCATGCTTGAAACAGAAATACTCGAGACCCAGGCAGGTGCGCCCTGGATCGGGGACCATGGCTGGACTCCAGTTGTTGAAGTTCTGGATCCGCCCGACCCGGACTCCGGGCGTGTGGATATAAATCCAGTTGTCCGGGAACAGCTTCTCGCGCGCGAGGATCAGCGCCACGACAAGAAAGTCGCGGTAGCGAAGCCCGTCGGCTTCTTGCCGGACGTCCGCCGGTGCCTCGGGGACCAGTGCACGGACCAGAGAGCGCACGGGCATCGTTGACACGACGTGATCCGCGGGGAACCGCTGGTCGCCTGAATCCGTGGAGGTCTGCACCCCCGTCACCCGGCGTACCCCGGTGAGCGGGTCGTACTCGCACTCAATCGCGCGGGCGCGGTGACCCAGCAGGACGCGGTTGCCCAGCGCCTCGACCCGATCTCGCGCGGCCTCCCACATCTGACCGGGCCCCAGTCGCGGGTACCGGAATTCACTGATGAGACTCTTGATCGTGTTCGAGCGACGATTGATGGCGGCGGCCGTGATGATTGCCCGCGCCAACGACAGGCTCTGAATCCGCTGGGCGGCCCACTCTGCGCGAATCTCCGTGCACGGTATGCCCCAGACCTTCTCGGTATACGTCTTGAAGAAGATCTCGTAGAGCCGGCGGCCAAACCGGTTGGATACCCACTGCTCGAAGTTCTCTTCCACCGCATTCGGATTCAGCTGGGCGTCGCAATAACTCCAGACAATGCGAACCGCGTTCCAGAGGCCGAGTCCCTTGAGCGCGTTCGCGGCCTTGAGTGGGTAATCGAAATACTTACCGTCATAGTGGATTCGGGACATCCTGGGAACCGAAATGAACTCCGATCCGAGCAGTTCTTCCCAGAGAGCCTGCACCGGTTCGATCTTAGTGAAGAACCGGTGGCCGCCGATGTCGAACCGATACCCCTTGTACTCGGCCGTGCGGGAGATCCCTCCCACGACCTCGTCGGCCTCGAGGACCGTCACGGCGTACCCTTGTTTTGAAAGCAGGTAGGCCGCCGTCAATCCCGCAGGTCCGGCACCGATGACCACCACACGGTCACCCCGCTCCAGCGGGGCGATCGAGCGCGGCGCTATCACTGCAGGGTTCGAGATAGGGTCGGGCACGGCCATTAAGTCACCTTGGCGAGAGAATTCCCGCCGTTTCTTTTCGCGCCAAGCGCACCGATCGCCTCACCCGCGGCCCATGCGGTACTCAACAGCGCAATCCCTGGAAGCGCCTTGAGGAATGGCCTTCGCTGTTCGCCGGCAGACAGCACCCGCCTCGCGATACGCGCCATGAGGACGGATGGGACCAGTGGGGCCAGCGCCAGCAATCGAAGCCGGCGTTCACCATGGAGAACCACCCGCGTAGCGCCGAACACCTTGCCGTGCTGATAGCGCTGCCTCAAGGTGGACCCGAATCGCACCGGTCCGACGAGCCTGGCATGAGCGCCCGGTTCCATCTGCAGTGCCCTTCCCTCCCTCTCGAACCGCCTGTGAAACTCTACCTCCCAGAATCCTGTCGCGAGTAGATCCGTATGGCCGACCAGTGCGGCCCTGTCATAGGCGGCATTGTCACCCGGAATGTCCCGCGCTTGCGCCGAAGTCGTCCAGGCCCGAGCCGAAAAGGCTGAGAACCGCACGAAGTAGGTGGCCGCAGTCGCCGCATCGGCGTCACGGTCGAGCTGTATGGGTCCGCCCGCGCCGACAGCTCCACCTGCGAGCGCAGAGAGCAACACCCGCGCCCAAGCGGGCCCAACCTGAACCTGGTCGGTGGTGAACGCGATGGCAGGCGCCCGGGCAATACTGAGGCCCACGCTCCAGAGCACCGGAACCAGAGTGCCTGTGGGGCAACTCGTGATTTTGGCCTCCGGAAAGCCCGCCTGGAACGCAGCCGCCGATGGAGGGGGTCCGGCCGCGACGACGATCAGCTCGGCCGAAATACCCTGACACGCCTCGCGAAGAGAGGCAATAGCACCGTCAAGACGTGGACTGCCTGTTACGGCGAGGACGATGCTCAGATCGGGTGGACTCACCTCCCGCCCCGGCGCGATTTCGATAGCAACTCCCCTGGGCGGAAGTGGCGCCCTGGCGTAGACCCGATGCCACACCGCCGGGCGCGAGCGACGACGGTGGGCAGATACGGGGCCAGATAAACCTGCGCCCCGAGTGCAAAAGCTGGCCGCCCTGACCCCCCGACATGACGTCGGCAAAGCGATGGCCAGCCCTTAGCTTGTGAACGTCTGAATCTGCAAGGCGGCAGTCGCGGCCAACTCGGGAGATCCGTAGGTCTCGAGGTCGGATCAATTCTTTCGAGAGGGCGCAACACCTTACCAGACTATCGTATCCGCAACTCCCATGCTAGCCGACGCTCCCCACTGCCAGTATCGTAAGATGCGGCCGGCCCCCAATTTCCGGCCCGTACCGGCACGGCCCCTGCAGTCTCTCCGGAGTCTCGCGCAGCGCCCGTGGACCGCCAGCCACACCGTCGTCGACCATTTCTCTCTGGGCCGGTCACGATACGCGAGCCGCCATGGCTCGAGCGGTACCGATTTACCCTAGACGGAGACGACGGTGTCACTTCGCGTCCGCTGGATGGTCATGCTGGTCATTCTCGCGTTGGTGGCGCGCCTCGGGGCCACGCTGTCCCTTGGCGGCGCGTTTCATTTCGCGGACGAAGCGATTTACGTCGACGCGGCGCAGCATCTGTCGAATGGCGGAGGGTTCAGCCACGACTACAATAACGTGCCCGGGTACCCAGTGTTCTTAGCGATGCTCTCTTTAGGGTTGTCCGTCGGACCGACCTTCCTTCGGGTGGCCCAGGCGACCGTCGGGGCGCTCGGGACGCTCGCGGTGTTCAGCTTAGCCGACCGCGTGTTCGAGCGCCGCATCGCGATCCTTGCGGCACTGATCTATGCCCTGGATCCGCTCGTTGTGATCTCCTCGGCGCTCCTCTACCCGGAGACCATCGCCTCGATCACCGTTCCGCTCATCGCTCTCACGGCGATCGAAGCCACCGAGCGCGACGCATTAGGAAACTCCGCACTCACCGGTGCCTTGTTGGGGGTCCTGGCGCTCTTACGACCAGTTGCGCTGATCCTCCCTCCCGTCGTGGCCGGCTGGATGCTCTGGGCATCAGCCGCCCGAGTTGGCCGGCGACTCGCCCATTTGGCGGTGCTCGCCCTGGTGTTCGTGCTCGTGCTCACGCCCTGGACGATTCGAAACATCAGCGCCGACCGGGGAATGGTGCCGGTCGCGACGGCGGGCACACAGGTCGCGCCGGTGGGGCAGGAAGATGTCGCGCGTCGGGGACTCATCATGTCGATGCTGCATCGGATATGGACCGATCCCCGGACGCTCGCCGAGCGGACCGGGCGTCAGTTCATCCAGTTCTGGGAGCTCACTCCGACGCGCCTGGTGACCGATGACCCCGTCAAGCGCGAAGAGCTTCACCAGCGCGATCCCCGGCTACCCGTTCAACCGCTCTTTCCATCCACGCTGCGCAATACCGTCAGCGGCGTCAGCTTCGGGCTGGAACTGGTTCTGGCCATGATCGGTCTCGTCGTCGCGGTCCGGGACCGACCGCGTCAGACTGTGCTGATGGTCGCGATCCTCGTCGCCTACGCCATCGGCTTCGCTCTGTTCGTCGCCAAGCTGCGCTATCGGATCACGGTCCTCCCGCTTCTGTTCACCTTCAGCGCGGTCGGGGCCGCCTCGTTGTATTCCCTCGTTCGAGGCCCCTTCAGGCAGGTGGAGCCCGTCCGGTAACTGGCGAATCAGCGAAGGTTAATGGTACGTGGTTGTGTTGCCATCCGGCCCACCTCTTGCACCGAGACCCGGTGCAATCCTGAAACTCCAACTGACTCTTGGCATTGGCTTGTTGGCAGGGGGTGCATATCACCCGCGCCCGAGGCGTGAGTCCTTCCGCCTGCCTGATCGTAGCACGCTGTGACCTAAGGACTTCCGAACGAGGGCCGTGGGCGGGGGTGTGGGCGGTCGGCTGTCCTCATGAACCTGTGGCTCCGAAACGACTTGTGACGGGTTAGTCCGCTCAGCTTCAGGCGTCGCTCGATAGCAACTGTCGAGGTCGACAGTGTCGTTCTGGCGCCACACGAAAAGCGCCCACCAAAATTTCGCGCCCGGAGCACCGAACCCGTGACGCTAAGTATTCCAAAGGACACAGGAGAAGCCGGAGACCGGCTCAACGGGAACGGGGCTTCGAATGGACATCGACGTCACGCGATTCTCTCACCGTCCGAACAACGACGGGCCAGGCGGCATCTCCGAATCGCTCGGCTCGGCGACGTAATCATTGCGGTCGCGGCCCTCCTCGGCGGCTTTCTTGCCGCGAACCCGGGGAGGACGCCGGCTGATCTCCACCAATTCCTGGAGATGCGGCTCACCGTCAAGAACTTCCTGCTCGTCGTCGGGTTTGCCGTCGCGTGGCGATTGCTATGTACGGTGATTGGTCTCTACGACGTGCGGATGGTCGCGAACCGCCGCGCGGAGACGGTCCGGGTCCTGGCTTCGGTTACCGCAGGGTCGCTGGTCGCCTCGATCTTTCCCATCATCAGCGTTACCCGCGCGTTCTCGCCAGTCGCCGTGCTGTACTACTGGCTTGGGAGCGTCGTGTGCATGCTCCTCCTCCGAGTATGCACTCGATCGTTCCTCTCGTCGCAGTCGGCCAAGGCTCAGGAGATCGTCATCGTCGGAAGCGGTCCGCGCGCCCTTCGGCTCTATAACGACCTTTGCGAGCGCCACGCCGCCGAGTTTCACCTTCTAGGCTTTGTCGACTCGACCGACAGTCCGATTGCACCCGAGATTCAGGACAGACTTCTCGGGACCTTGGACCGCCTCGAGTCGATTCTCATGCGGCAGACGGTCGATGAGGTCTTCATCGCCTTGCCGGCCCGTTCCCGGTACGCGGAAATCCAACTGGCAATCGAGGTGTGTGAACGAGGAGGGGTACCGGCCAAGTATCTCGGCGACGTCTTCCAGTCACGCCGATCCGGTGAGGTTCACGGTACCTCGGCGTCCCTTACGGCCGTCCCCGCGGGAATCGCTCCCGACGATCCACGCCTCCTGGTCAAGCGCGCGCTCGACATCTTTCTGGGAAGCATCGCCCTCATCGCCGTGACACCGGTCCTGTCGTTGGCGGCGATCGCGATCAAACTCACGAGTCGAGGTCCGATCGTCTTTGCTCAGGAGCGCTACGGGCGAAACAAACGGGTGTTCAGGATGTACAAGCTCCGAACGATGGTCGTCGATGCGGAGGCCCAGCAGAATGCGCTCGAGACCCAGAACGAGCTGAAGGGTCCGGTCTTCAAGATCAGGCTAGACCCGCGCGTGACGGCCGTGGGCCGATTGCTGCGGCGACTGTCCATCGACGAGCTGCCACAGCTGGTGAACGTCATTCGGGGCGATATGTCTCTTGTCGGCCCCCGGCCTCTCCCCCGACGAGACGTCAGCAAGTTCTCCGAGCCTGCCCTGATGCGGCGCTTCAGCGTGTGCCCTGGCATCACCGGCCTCTGGCAGGTCAGCGGCCGCAGCGAACTTGGTTTCGACGATTGGATTCGGCTCGACCTCCAGTACATCGACGAGTGGTCCCTGACCCTCGAAGCCCAAATCCTCCTTCGGACGTTGCCGACCGTCCTCCGCGGGACCGGGGCCGTGTAAACGGGGTGCCCTTACGCCGCCGTGCCGGAGGCTCCTCTCCCCGCTCGACGATCCTCTCCGCTTTACCCCCGCGCGACACACCCCCTAGTCAGTTCCGTTCCCCGTAAGTCTATTGCGTAGCGCGGTATGCCGGCCAGGATCGAGCATCAGCTGGTCCCCTCAACTTCGACTGTTTCGTGAAAGCAGACGGTAATTCGCAATCGATTCTCGAATCGTGGGTTGGGCTGGATGTGCAACGCAATGCCCGTCTACTGGCGACTGATCGGTTATTATACGATATTTCGTTACAATACTAATATTCCACGATTCTATCTATTTATATAACAAAGTATTAGTGCCAATCATGTTGGTAGTCTTCTAAATACTGTATAGAATTTGCTCTTTCCATTCCCTCGCAGTTGCTCAATATTATCGACGACCCAAGGGGGGGGATGGGGAGGGAACGGGTGCAGAAGACGCGAAACAGCTTGCCGCTGCGGCGCGCCAGCAGCCGCAGGAACTGCGCGTCGGTCGCGCGCTGCATCAGGCTGTGCTTGTCGGAGGTATGCGCGGGCGAATCGTCGTCGAGGTTGCCGGTCGGGCGTATCCCGTAATCGCCGAAGATGGTGTTGGCCACCGCGCCGTCGGTCACATCGGCCCATTTCGCCTTCTCGGTCATGTTCATCAACCAGGTGCGCGTCCTGGCCCCAGACCTTGAGCGTGCTGGCCGCCGTGCCGGTGTCGAGGTGAGCGGTCTGCGACAGACACTAGCCGTCGATCAGACAATGAGTTTGTCCATCGCGCCGGCGGCGGTCACCGCACGTTCGAAAGCGGCGCGAGCCGCGGGTCGTTCACGAGTCCTAATCGCCCGCGCTGGTCGCGGTCACCGGCAACGTGAGCGAGAACGCGCCGGGCATATCCACGTTCTCCTCGACCTCGAGCTCGAATCGCTGACGAAAGTCCGTCGCCGCTCGCGCCGCCCACCATGATGGAGAAGGTGCTCGGCCATGAGCCCTCCTCGGGAATGCCGATCAGCGGGCGTGCGGCGAGCGCGTCCGGCACCGGCGTGTTGTTGGCATCGCACAGTTGCCAGAACAGCGTCGCATCCTTGAGATAGCGCGCGGCGAGCAGATCGAGCCGATCGCCCTGGGCGCGCGGGTGGTAGCCGGCAAGAGCCAGATGAGCGGGGCTGCGGCAGCCGCGTCGCCGTCACCACGCGGCCGTCGGCGGGTCACCGTGTAGGTCTTCAGCTTCCGTAACGGCTGTTGGTAGCGAACATCATGCGCGGTCTCCTCCACCAAACCGGCAACATGCCGATGATCGACTCGACGGCGTTGGCGAGGTTGGCGAGCGCCAGCGCCTGGCGCAGCTCTGGTCGGATACGTAGCGCGGTTTGCGCCACGATCCCAACGGCCCGTCGACGAACTGCAGCTCCTGCGGCGTCAGCACCTTGCAGTGCGATCTGCGCCTCGGCATGCGTCGGATTGAGCAGGGTCGCCGTCGTAGAGCTTCTCGGTGATGGTCAGGTCGGTGACGCGCACCGGCACGATGCGCCCCGGTCCCCACACGAACAGCACCGTCGGCAAGTGCGCGGCGGGCACCTGCGTGTCGGACGGCGAGACCGCCCCCAACCCCGAGCGCCGACGAAACCGATCCCGACCAGGCCGCCGCCGGGCGGCGCGGCGGAAACAGCAGCATCTCGAGCGCCGCGAGCCGCGGATAGACGCCGCTGACTCCGCCAAGCCCGCCTCACCGCGCTCGCCGTCGGCGATCATGTCGTTCGCGTCCATCGCCAGCGTGAACGAGAAGGTCTCCTCCGGCGCGCCCGGTCATCGCGAGCGGATTGCTGGGCTCTGCCCGGCGCGCTCAGCTGCCACGTCTTGCGCCGGCGTCCAGGTGTGCGTCATCGTCTCCGGGTTGTACTGGAACAGGATCACGTTCGGGATCGGGAGCGGGAAGCTCTCGGTGAACTCGATCAGCGCGCCGCGAAGATACGCCATGATGCCCTAGCCGATCTGTCCCAACGAGAGCTCGACAATCCGCGCGGCGAGTCGCGGACATTTCCGGCTGCGTGGCCGTGTCGCCCAACGATCCACGCTGATCCTGGTGAGCGTGCCCGGCTTCGGCGAGGCCGCCGCCAGACCCTTGCCGATCTGCTGCGCCAGTCCTCGGCCTCGGCGGGCGTCAAGTCCGGGCACATCGAGCACCAGCCGGTCGATCGTGATTTCGTCCATCGCTCAACTCTTCGGCCGCGCTTACAGCGGCTCAGCTTCCAACGTCGCGCGCCGCTCCTTGCTTGGCGATCTCGCGCTGTGCCGCAGCGATATGCTCCAGCCCAATCCGCGTGCCCGCGCGCCTGGCCAGAAACGCCGCCGCCAGCGCGGTGGACTTGATCTCCGCGCCGGTCAGTTGCATGTCCGCGGCCAGCATTCGCAAGTCGATGTCGTCGAGATGCTCTCGCCCGCGGGCGCCTTTCGGCAGCGCGCGCTGCCACAGCGCGAGCCGCTCGTCCGGGCGCGGCGGCAGGAAATCGACGACGAAGCGCAGCCGCCGCACGAAGGCGGGATCGAGATCGTTCTTGCGGTTGGTGGCGAGGATGGCGACGCCGTCGAAGCTGCTCGATCCGCTGCAGCAGGTAGTCGATCTCGATGTTGGCGAAGCGGTCGTGCGCGTCCTTCACCTGCATGCGGCTGCCGAACAGCGCGTCGGCCTCGTCGAAGAACAGCAGCGCGCCGGCGCGCTCGCAGGCGTCGAACACCTCGCGCAGCCGCTTCTCGGTCTCGCCGACGTACTTGTTGACCACGCCGGCGAGGTCGACGCGATAGAGATCGAGCCCGAGCGAGCGCGCCAGCACCTGCGCCGCCATGGTCTTGCCGGTGCCGCTCGGCCCGCCGAACAGCGCCGAGATGCCGTGGCCGAGATGGGCGAGCCGCTCGAAGCCCCATTCCTCATAGACCGCCCAGCGCAGCCGCACCTGCGTCTCGAAGTCGTCGAGCGCTTTGCGCAACGGCGCTGAAACCACCAGGTCGTCCCAGGTATAAGGGCACGGAACCCGCTGCAGCAGATCGGCTTGAATGGGCACCGCGCGCCGCAGCATGATCTGGATCGCAGTGGCTTCGTCAGCGGCAGAAGCCACGCTTCACCTCGGCCGGAGTCAGCCGCTGCGGTGCGGCACGATCGTCGCCGGCGGCGCGTCGCTGTAATGCCGCCACACCTCAACTCGCTGCGACGTCGGCAGTGGCCTCAAGGTGAACGAGTGAGTCGCGGTGGCCGGCGAAGTCTGCGCCCCACGCATCGTCAGACCGGTGATCGCCCGCACCTCGCTCCAGTCGGAGGAACACGCCTTCGGCATCGCGCCAGTACAGTACTGCGCCCGTGGCATGCGCCCATCGCGCCGCGCGCACCATTGCATTCCGGGCCGCGCCCGCATCAGGGCCTGCCATACCCAGCAGCAACGGCGTCTTCACCGCCAGCAGCGGACGTCCCATGGTGGCCGCGAATTGCGCCGCCAAGGTCTCCCGGCCCGAGCCATCCGGACCAACCAGTGCGATCTCGACGGGCTCGTTTTTTTCGCCGCTGAGATTGAGCGGTTGCGCCAGCAGCTCGCTCATGACTCTCGGATAAACGCACGGCAGTTGTTTCGCCGTGTCCGGTTCAATCAGCCGGGCGATACGCTCCAGGCTGGGTTCGACCCAGCGCTCCGCCATCACTGACAACAGGAGCTGCCTCATCGGCTTGCCACGCCGTCTTGGCCTGCCACGCCAGCCTCGCCGGAAAGCGGCTGCGCCAGCCGCCAGCGCAGCAGCGCCGACATCGGCGTGACCGCCGGTCGGGGTGCGTTTTGCTTGTTCTCGAACAGCATCGCCGCCATCGTCGCCGAGGGACTCGTCGCCCGGGTATCGTCGGCCAGGTAGGCCAGCACCCTGCTCAATCGCGGATCAAGTTCCACCGCGACGATCAGGCGCAGCAGATCGCGCTCACTGGTGTCGAGCTCGAACGTCTCCCCCATCCAATTCCAGAATCCGTTCCAGGCCAGCGCTTCGTCGGCCTCTTCCACTGCTCGCGACATTTGGCTTGCTTCGTTCTCTTCCAGAAACTGCCGATAGCGCTCCGCCTCGATGCCCGGCTCAGTCAGGATTCGCCGCACCTCTCCCGGAGTAATGGCCAGGCCCTGGTCATAACTGGTGCGGCCCTCGCTCCACATGCGCTCCATCCACGCCGAGCGCAGGCGCGCACTCGCCCGCGCCCGGGCCAGGACCAGATCAGTCGTCAGCATCGCGCTTGTCCCAATCGCCGCCATCATGGAATCTGCACCCACCAACCCGGAGGCGCTTCAATCGCATTCACTACCACTCGCACCCGCACATAGCTGCCTGAGGGAAAGCCGACCGGCGTCGGCAGCATCCACGTAATCGTGCCCGTGGCCACATTTATGTTCGCCACGCCCGGCGCCGGACGCGGGGCCGTCGGCCAACGCTACCGTCTCCAGCAGCACCGTGGTTCCCGGAGAGCGCCAGGCCGCTCACCGACATGGTGTAGACCTTGGCGCGTCCATCCGGCTGCAGCACGGGATCGCCCGGACCTATGCCGTCCACCCGCGGTGCAATCGTGACCGGCAACGTGTTGCTGCGAAATCCGGTGCCGGAATTTCCCACCGCGATTAAATATTTTCCCGGCGGCGGAGTCGCGGTCAGCGCCGTTCCCGGCGCCGGCAGCGGCCCATAGGCTTCGGCCAGTCGCACAACAAGTTCATCCGCATCGCCGGCAGTTCCCGACGCCGACGTCCCCAACTTCCGCCAGGTTGGCAGCAGCGGCCACTCGCTCCCACCTCCGGGCACGCTGAGAAAGACCGATGAGGCATCCACGCTGTCGAGGCCACTGCCCCGCACGCGAATGCTGCCTCCGCCCACTGCCACGGGCGGTCCCGGCAGCACCGTCACCTGCGTCGGATCGCTCTCCCCCGGCGGGACGCGATAGGCCAACTGCATCGCCACTTCGAACAGCCGCGGCTTCGGGCTCGGGAACCGGCGCGGGCGCGTTCAGGTCGGCACCCACACTCACCGTAGCCACATCCGGCCGTCGCGAATCCGTCACTGGCGGCAGACGCCGGCTTCAAGAACACCACTGCCACGCGGAACATTGCCGACAGCCGGATCGGCACCGTAATGGCTTGCCACAACCGGCTCATCTCTTCGATCGAGTCGGCGTCCACCGTAACCGTGAATTCTGCCGTCGCGCTTTTGTAAATCGGATTAGCGTGGAAGTAGGACAGCGCCACGCTCATCAGGTACTGCTCCATCTGCCAGTTCTTCTCGGCATAGGTGGTCAGCAGGTACGACAGGTTCAGACTCAGCGGCTGCGACGTATTCAACTGCGCGCCCTGTCCCTGCACCGGCGTGTTCCGCCAGTACGGATCGCGTCCCACATGCAGCAGGTACAGGCTCATCACGTTGGTCCCTTCCGTACGCGAAACCGCCGGCATCAATCCCGACACATCGAAGGGAAAGTGATGACTTGACATACATGGGCGAGGCCTTGACCGCATTCGTCAGCTGTGTGGTCAGCAGATCGGTAATGCTCGTAAGGTCGTTGACGCTCCATGCCATCGCCGCTTACCCCTGTACCAAGCCATAGCTCCACGCCAGCCCACGCGCCAACGGCTCCGCAGCTCCGGCCCTCGCCCCGACGGGCGCTCCTGCTCTCCACAATGGGCTGAGGCGCGACCGCCTGTACCGGCGCCGGCTGCCCAGTTGTTGTTCGAACCTCTACCGTTCCGATATGTACCCGCGCTCTGCTGACTGCCTCGGCCGGGTTGCCAAAATCACCCCGAGTCTCTGGCGTCTGCTGCCGCAATCCGTCCTCCAGCGGACGCGCATTCGCCGTCACCTTCTCTTCCCGCACGAGGCTGCGCACCGGGTCGGGGCCTATCCTCGCTTCACGAGCATGTTCTGCTCGATCCTGCTCAGTCTTGACTTCCTTCACCTCAGTGTTGTCGCGAACTTTCATCGGTCATCTTCAACGCTGACTTCCACTTGCCTGTCAGCTGTCGTGATGGACTGGCAGCCTCCTCACACGCAACGAGGCTTGGCTCCTGTGCGGGTCCGGTCGGAGACAACGTCGCCTGAGGCGCGTCGCTTTTCGGCGAGCGAGCCGGACTTGCTCCTTGCCTCCGGCTTCCTTCGCCTTGTTGCGTGACTGCCTGCGTCGCCGGCGACTTCCGCACCACTCGTCGTAATCTCGAGAGCCTCCTGGCGCTGGTTGCTTTCGATCCACAGCCGCATCAGCGCCACGTTGTTGGGTGGGCGCCGATATCATTGGCCGATCGCTTTCGCTGGCAACAGTTGGCGTTGGCACTCGCTTCCCGTGGTCGGTGCGCACAGGCATACCATGATGTTCCTCACGCTCGTTGCCTTCCTGAACGACCGGAACGTCCAAAGGCACGGGGCCTCCACGGGTATGAAGCCCTCGCCGCACCGCCAGCATCGGTTCGCCTGACAGCACCGGCTCCGCTATTTGGCTCAGATAACGCCGCGTCTTTCCGGGCTTCCGGCTCTTCATACGGTCACTCGTTCCTGCCGCCGAATCGTATCCGCATAGGCCCGCCGCCGGCTTGGTGGCATGGCCAGAATTGTGGCCTCGTCCCAGTGATAGGTTTCCGCGATAGCGTGAATTTCTTCGTGGATACCCGCCGCTGATTCCCTCAATTCATCCATCACCAGGCCGGGCACATGCAGCGGCATCGCTACCGGCGGTGCCGCATTCCGGGCAACTGCCTTCCATCGGCCGCGAGACGACCGGTGCCATCGCCGCCATGGCTCGCTCCACTTGCGCCAAGCCTCGCGCGTTCAGGTGTTTTGCTTCAATGCACCGCTGCGAAAGCAACTGGAAGGCATTCGTCCGCCCCATCACCTGCACCTGATCGCCAACTGTCGGCAGCCGAAACTGCACCGTATCGTCCCTTTCAAGATTCAGCTTGAACCATCCCGCGCGGTCTTGCGCTGGGCTTCACGCTCTTGGGCACGCTCGGCTTGACCTCCGTGAGAAAAGCCGCAATGGAGAACGTCGGCTCCAGGCGCTTGCCGCATCCCTCCGCGGGACAACGAAACAAGCACGCCACGGTGTCGCCAAACAGAAAACGACGCAGCCCCAGAAGTGCCACATCGAAATCGGTCACCGTCAAGTTCGCCCACGGCGCGGTTGCGCCGGCATCGTCGCGGCCCTCGCTGTCGTTTTGTCCAACCATTCGCGCCAGCCGTGGCAGCACCGCCAGCGCTGCCTCTACCGGCTCGCTACCTGCCTCTAGAATTGCCAGATCATCTTTCCCGTTGGGCATACACATCAGCACCTCGATCCCGCTTATCGGCAGCTCCATCGCTAGATCTCCGTCGGTTCGGTGAGCGTCGTGTCCTGCTCCCAACCCTCGTTCTCCAGCTTGATATGTTCGATCGCGATGGCATTGGCGCCGGCATCCAGATCGGGCAGCGCTTGATATTCCGAGACCCAGCAGCGATGGACAAAGAACCGCCACACCGGCTGCCCCGCCTCATTCAGCAGGTCGATGCGCACTTCCTTGCGCAGGTTCTTCAGCGACTCGCTGGGCGCGCCCTTGTCCAGAACTTGGGACGAGTTCGCCCACGTCGCAAAGTCGAGGTCCTGGGTCAGGCCGCGTTCCAGGGTGATGGCTTCGTACTTGGTCCGCCCCAGGCCCTTGCGGATCACCGGGTCCCCGCCCGCTTTGTACTCGATCACCTCCGACGACCGCTTCAGCGAACCCACCTTGCTCACCGCCGCCACGGGCGAGGTCGACGTCCCGAAATACACCAGGAACCGGTAGCTCTTGTACGGGTCAAAACGATTCACATTCACGGTAAACGGCTTACCCATAGAACTCTCCTCTTCCTCAATTCGTCGTTGCCTGCGATTCCTGTTCCTTAGTGCCTAAGAGGTCTGTCCTGCCAGTTGCGAGATGGTGATGATGACGAACTCTGCCGGCTTCAGCAGCGCGACGCCCACCACGATATTCACCACGCCGTTTTGCTGATCGGCCGCAGTCGTCGTCGTGGAATCGACTTCACCTGAAAGGCGTCGCTCGGAGTCGAGCCCTGCAGCGCCTGCTGATTGAACAGCGACAGCAGAAAGGCTTCGATCGAACTTTTGATCGCCAGCCATAGCGGCTCGTCGTTGGGCTCGAAGACCACCCACTTCAAGTTGGCGACCAGGGTCTGCTCGATGAACAGCGTCATGCGCCGCACCGGCACATACTTCGACTGCGCAAATGCCGTATTGTCGGCCACCAGGGTTCGCGCCCCGAAGACGACCGTCCCCGCGCCGGTAAAATTCCGAATGCAGTTGATCGAGAGCAGATTCAGCACGCCCTGCTGCGGATCATTCATCAGGCCCGTGGCCACCGGTCCGGTGGTCCCCAACAGCGGCGTCCCTATTCCGGCCGGCGCCTTCCACACCCCGCGCAGGCTGTCGGTCGCCGCATAGGCGCCGCCACAAATCCGCTGGGGGCGATCGCCGTCGGCAACCCGCTGACTGGATCGTTGGCGTTCAGGTAGGGGAAATACAGGGCTCCGTTCTGGCTCTCGGGAATCGGTTTGCATCAGACTCTCCATCGTCGGGAGTTTGCTGCCCGGTATCTGAAATGCCGTCGCCTGCTGCGGCGGGTCGATGATGGCGAATGCCCGCTTGCGTTCCGCAAATGACAGCGCCGCGCTAACCACCGTGTTGTCGGCCACGCCCGGTATCAGCAGCAGGTTGAAGATCTCGACATTGTCGAGCGAAGAGTTCTCGTCGAACATCGGCAGAAAGTCTGACGCGTTGAACGCTCCGCTGAAACCTGCCGGCAACCCGGTGGTCGGGGCCCCCACGTTCCCAAGACAAACGTCGCCTGTGCCGGCGGTACGGGCAGGGCTGGCGCTGTGTAAGGAAATTGCGTTCCATACGAAGTGCCGGAGATAGGTGAAACCGTTACCAGGCCCGACGGCCCGTTGATTAGTTTGTCCAGGCTTTTCGGGTCTCCCTGTTTAATCGTCAGATTGAGGCCACGGTAGACCTCGATGCGTGTGCCATAGGTGATCACGAGGTCGAAAGTGTCGTAGACAGCCGGGCTTGCCGAGGTTGACGCACGCAGGTTGGTCACCGTCGCTCTCATTGGGACGATGTCTCCGGGCTCCAACCCCTGCAATTGAATTCCCACAGCTCGTCACTGCTGGATCCGGAAGAATCGTCGCCTGGAAGGCCAAGTCGCCAGAGTCGTTGCCGAACTCCGCGGTCACAGCGGTTCCCACCGCTTCCGGCTGCAGCCCTACCACATAGGCATTGTTGCCGCCGTTCAGGAAAAACGCGTACACCGCTTGCGCCACGTCGGAGTCAACCAAGCCGCTGGCATACAGTCCGCCAAAGTTCGCCTCGTAGTCGGTGAAGCTGAAGATGTGGACTGCCGTTTGGAAGGCTGCGGTCTTCCACGGATGGGTGTACCCCACGAACGCCGTGATCGACGTTGGCGCCGGCGTGATGGTGTGGGCGCTGAGCGGAACCTCCTGAATGTAGATGCCGGGGTAGCTATAAGCAACGGACATGCGCAAACCTCCTGACGAAGACTTGAACTCCAACCCAAGACTCAAACCTGAACTTCACAACCCAGACTCGAATGCTACAGACAGCAGAAAACGATTACGGCTGGCAACGTCACGCAGCAACTCGCGCGCTGCTACGACGAAAACGACTACAGCCGTTGCAGCTTCCTCCGGCGTCGAGGTCGCTGCCGCGCCACCCTGCAGCGTCACTGTGCCCGCCGCCGGCAGAGGTCCACCCGCTGGCCCTTTGAACGACACCAGCATCCCAAACGGGTTCGCTGTCTCGAGCATGGTCAGCGTCGCGCCTGTGACTGTCTTGGTCCAGCTCGCAGTTACGGTAAAGGTGGTTGCAGGCGTTGGATCGAGCGTAACGCTGATATCTATCAATGCCGCATCGGGGGCTTTCGAAGTATTCGTCGCCGCCAGCGTGAACGCTGTTCCAGTCGCCGCCGCGTCTAGCACCACACAGTCGAATGGAGCCCCCAAGCTGATTTTGCCGGTGAAGTTCTCGGGAGCTGCGACGGGCGGGCCGGCTAGATATACCAAGCCATTCGCCGTTGGCGCCGATGTACCCAGAGCATTCCCCAGCGTGGCTAGCGTAAGTCCGGGATAAACCTCGTTCGCGCTCACCGTTACATTTACCGTACCCGCCGCCGGGTTCGGGGCCGCGAAGGTCACGACAATCACATTGCCGGTCGTGCCCGGCTGCGCCGCCGTGATGGTCAGCGACGGCGTCGGAGCTGTCTGGGTCCCCGGCGTCAGCAGCCCCTGCGAAACCAATTGAGTCAACATCGCCTTAACGATGTCCTGGTCGCCACTGCTAATCTTCGACCACAGCGACCACGCTGAGGCGTCGGCGTCACCAGCGCTGAACGTAATCGCACTCAGCGGGATTTGCTGCTGCTTTTGATGGGCATCGACAAAAGAGACAGGACCGGTACCAAGTGCCTGATAGTTAGCCATCGCTTCTTCCTCCATACTCATTTGCTGACTGCAAGGCGCTGCGCCTGACGTCTGAAATTTACGACGCATCTGGAGATCGCACCGTTCGTCGGGCGATGAGCGTCCAGTCGGCCGTCGTTACTGCTGATCGTTCAGTCGTCTCGACTCAAACTCACCCAGCAGCGCCTCTGGAGCGTCCAGAAACTTCTTGCTTGGACCAAAGACTACCGAACCTGGACTGGCCTGCCAGGTGCGCAAAAGTCCGCGCTCCACCAAGGCCTCTGCGGCCCAGCTAAACTCTCTGTCGCTGCACTTGTCTGGATCATCGATCCACCACAATCTGATTCCCGCCAGTGAGTCCTTGGCATCCGGATGCTTAACCAAGTAAGCAAGAATCGCGATCGCGATGCGTCGTGCTTTACCAGTTAGCTCCAAGGGAGGCGCGCTCCGCTGAAAGCGAATGTGCAATTGGATGGCCGGGAAGTAACTGCTTGGATATCAACAGACGGAGGAAGATGGCTGCGACGCCGTCGCCGCACCACGTAGGTTTCACTTGCGTGCAGCTGGCCGCGCTGCAGGGCGCGGGCGCCGCGCCGCAGGTGTTCCACCAATGCCGCAGCGCGTTAGTGGTGATATTGCCTCGCGCTCAGGTTGTACTTCCGAAGCAGTCGCTGAAAACTGCGGCGATCTTTGCCCGCTTGCCGTGCGGCGCGGCTGATATTTCCGTCAGACTGCGAGAGCAGCTGGCTGAGATAACCGTGCTCAAATCCGTGGATGGCTTGCCGCTTGGCGTTCTCAAAGTTGACGGTTGCCGACGCCGGGCCCTTTCTTTCCGGAAGCTCCAGGTCGGAGGGCTCGATAACGCTCGCCTTGGTGAGCACGACGGCCCGCTGAATTACGCTTTCCAGTTCTCGGACGTTGCCCGGCCAATCGTAAGACTGCAGCGCCTGGAATGCGTTTGCACTCAGCTTCAGCGTGGGCCGGTTGACTTGGTTGCTGAAACGCCTCAGGAACACCCGCGCCAATCCTTCCACGTCGTCAATTCTCTCCCGCAGTGGCGGCAAGTTGATCTGCAGAACGTTCAGGCGATGGAACAGATCTTCGCGAAACAGCTTCTGCGCCACCAAGTCGGTCAGCTTGACGTTGGTCGCGGCCATGATGCGAACGTCGGCACGACAGGTTTGGGCCGATCCCAGCGGGACGGTACTCTCGATCCTGCAGAAGCCGCAACAGCTTAACCTGCCCGTTGAGACTGAGACTCTCGATCTCGTCGAGAAACAGCGTGCCGCCATCGGCAATGGCCAGCAGTCCCTTTTGCTCGGTGCGTGCGTCGGTGTACGCGCCAGGTGCATGTCCGAACAATTCGTTCTCCATCAGGTGGTCGGGCAGAGCGCCGCAATTGCACGGAACGAATGGACCGTTGCGCCGATGGCCGCCATAGTGCAAAGCTCTGGCCACCAGTTCTTTGCCCGTGCCCGTCTCTCCGGTGATCAGGATGGTGGCATCGACCGTGGCCAGTAGCGGGATGCGGCGCAGAACGCGCCCGAACGTTTCGCTTTCACCCAGCAACGATTCCAGTTGGTGACGGACCTTGAACAGCTGCATGTCCGTCTCTTCGTCACGCTTCGGGGCCAGGCTCAGCAGGCGATCGACGCGAGCGCGCAACTCGGCTTCCCGCACCGGCGCACACAGAAAATCGTTCAGGCCGCCGGCCAGCGCGTTGCGCACACATTGCGAGCTGACCGTCTCTTCTCCCAGAATGCCTACCAGAGGAGTTTCACGCCACATCGACTTCAGTGTGCGCAGCGCCTCCGGCCATTGCGGCCACGATGCGGTGTGGAGGATCGCAACCGCCGGCGCAGTCCTGCATGCATCCCGTCACAGCACAGCGGAATGCTTTCGCCTCCCCAAGTGGCCAGCACGCTATGAATGGGACCTGATTCGGTCTCTAAGGACCGATAGGTTGGATCGTCCGTGTGAACGAGTACAACGGCCGGATAACTCATAATCGCCCCTCCCCTGCTCCCATCGTTCGTCCGAAGGACACTTCTTCCTCGCGCCCTCACTTCGGTAACTGGGAAAGGATTGTTGACATGTGAAGACACTCTCCTGCGACTGTCGACTCCGAAAAACGAAACAGTCTGATTATTTCTTGGCACGAAAGTCTTCCCCAGGGGAAGTCGCAAACGAAAGACAATTAGAGAAAACCCACAAATGGCAAGAGCACGTGGACAAGATCTTTGAACTATAACTATGAATTTGAATACTGTACACCGGGTGTCCGGCGTTCTGCTAGCTATTTCTTAAAGCTCGTGAAAGACATGCCAGTACGTTTCCTCCTGTCCAGTAGGAACTCGATGCTCTCTATGCAAAGGAATGCTGTGCGCTCTAGGCAAAGGTGCGCCCAATTCGAGGCTAGTGTTTGTTCAAGGTTCTTGACTCCGTTTTCATGGAAGCATGGCCGAAACGGATTTCGAGGAAGCAGTGCTAGGCACGTATTTCGGCGCTGGACCGTCTAAGATGCAAAGTTGGTAGAAAACGAGATGCTGGGGTTCAAGGTAGTTCCCAACGGAACTCGACCTAAGCCTCGCGGGTGGTGACCTCACTGATGTCGCTTCATATGCTTGGTGGTACTCTTTGTCGGTGTATTTCACTCACTTTTCGACTTGGCACAACTTTGTGCAACACTCCTCCGTAGGACCGGATTGCAGCGGTGAACTTTGTGAGGGT
>CAVUOO010000005.1:0-1127073 GCA_963743195.1 uncultured Gemmatimonadales bacterium | reverse complement strand
CGGCGGCAAAGAGCTGAGGAAATACCACCGCGCTTTCGCCAAGCCGCGCGACGGGCTGACGAAGGACGGCACGATGATCTACTTTGCGCGCAAGCATGACTACAACGTCGCGCTCAAGCCCAGTGCCCAAATGTTCCTGCGCGCAAAATCGCGCGCTTCGTTTATGAAGCCGCTCGTGACAAGGCCCGTGCGATCGCAAAGAGCGAGGCCTACGCCGTCTCACGTCGCGAACGAAAGAAGGTCGAGATGCTCTTCGCTCATCTGAAACGCATCCTCAGGCTCGATCGATTGCGCCTGCGTGGTCCGAGCGGGGCCGAGGTCTCGGGCCGCCACCACCCCAAACTCTAGGCAAACTGGCGAAGCTCCTCCCCTTCCCGGCGCCGGCCTTCGCCCTGTGGGCGGAGAGCCGCCGCTTTGCCTCGCTGACAGCCGCCGTTCTCGGCTATCGCCCTCGCCCGAAGACACGGTTCTTCAACGAAATCGACGTAAAGCCGACATTAAGGATCCGACGGAACACACCTTTTTTCCTTCATGCGATCCTCCACAGTTGGGGTCTGGGCTATATACGCGAGGATCATAAGATCCACGTTTGAAGGTCGTCGCGACACAATAGCAGGTTACTCAAACTTTGCAGCCCTCCTACGTTTAGGCGCAAGTCAAGCCCCCTCAGCGCAACTGGCGCCGTAGCAAGCCCTGGACGATGACCGAAAAGGCGACCACGGCGAATGCCGAAATGAGAATGTCGTCGCGCAGTGGCAGATCGGCGGGCAAGGACAGGGCCAGCGCCAAAGCGAGGGCGCCCCGCAGGCCGCCCCACCACATGAGATGCTGCTCATTGAGCGGGATCACCCAGCGCGTGCGGACGAAGGTGAGGCAGAGGGGATAGACTGCGGCCGCGCGCCCGACGAGCGCAAGCGCGATCACCAGGGCCAAGGCGAACAAACCCTCACGCGCGAAATCGATCGTCGCCGTCGGCCGAGCCGATCAGAAGAAACACCAGCGAATTAGCGAGAAACGCGGCGAACTCCCAAAATTCGAGCACAAATACGCGCCCGTGCGCCGTCAGCGACAGCCCGAACGGTTCCTTTGGTCCGAGCACGCCGAGATTGCCCATCGTCATGCCCGCGGCGACCGTCGCCAGTACGCCTGACGCGCCGAAATGCGCGGCGATGAGAAACGAGCCGAAGGCGGCGACCGCGGTCAGCGCCGTCTCGATCAGATGATCGTCGGAGGTTCCAGCGATGGACCCGCTACGAACCCGACGACGATTCCGACGAGAAGGCCGCCGCCGGCGACGATGACAAATGCGCTCGCGACCGAGAATGGACCGCCCGCCCTGCGACGGATCGTAGGCCGCCACACCACGCGAAAATCAATATGAACAGAACCGCGGCCGCCCCATCGTTGACGGAGACTCTTCGGCTTCAATCAGGAGCCTCAGCCTGCCGGTCACGCCCAACTCGCGCAAAAGCGCGATCACCGCAATCGGGTCGGTCGCGGCGATAAGCGCGCCGAAGATGAGCGCGAACTGACCGACCAGCCGAGCCCGTAAACAAGCCGCCCGCGACGACCGTGGCGCTAAGCGCTACTCCGAGGGTGCGAGAGCGCGACGACCGGAAAGAGATCGCGGCGGAGATCGCTCCAGCGAAGGTTCAGCGCCGCCTCGAATAGCAGCGGCGGCAGCCGACGTCGAAGATCAAATCGCGCGTCAGCGCAATGCCCACCTGGCTGCGGGTGGCGGCGAGCGCCGCGCCGGCGAGCACAAGGCCGACCGTATAGGGCAGATGCAGGCGGCGCGCAGCGAGCGCGACCAGGATCGCGAGACCAAGCAGGCTGAGCGCACGGAGAACGTCCATGCCGCGCTCTGTCTAGCGGCACACTGTCGAAAGTGGAACCGTACTATTGCGCGGCCGCCAATTCAGCGCTCGTCTCGGTCTTGCGGCGAACTTCCGATAGGGTCGATTTGACCCGTTCGCCTGCCGTCGGCGAATGGCCGGTGTTTGCGAATTGTGTTGAAGAACCCGCTTGGCCGACGAGAGCGAATAGCGGTTGCGATGACAGTCAGGGCGGCCGAGTGAGCTCCCCTCATGTGACGAGGACCAGGGCCGGAAGGGGGATGATCTTTGCCAGTTTCCTCAGGTTTTGGGCGGTGGCCGCCAACAGGAACTCATCTTTGGCTCCGCTCGGCCCGCGCAGGCGCAATCGGTCGAGCCTGAGGATCCGCTTCAGGTGAGCGAAGAGCATCTCAACCTTCTTCGTTGGCGGCGTGAGACGGCGCGGCAGACCTCGGTCTTTGCAATTGCGCGCGCCTTGTCGCGAGCAGCTCGTGGACCGAGCGCGCGATCTTGCGTGCGGGTGCGTTCGGGCAGCATGTGGGCTTGAGCGCGCAGGCCTCGCAGTCGCGCTTGCTGGCGAAGTAGATCAGCGTTCCTTCCTTCGTCAGCCCCTGGCGTGGCTTGGAGAAAGCGCGGTGGTATTTCCTTAGCTCTTTGCCGCCGGGGCAGACATAGAGGTTGCGATCCGGATCGTAGGCGAAGTCGCTCGCGAGAAGGTCCCCTGCATGCGTCGCCGCGCACCAAGTGGCAGCAGCCGTTCGACGCGAGCATCACCGACGTCTTCCAGGTGCAGGCCGACATCGCGGGACAAGTGGCGTCGGCACTGGACGTGGCGCTCGGTGCAGGCCAGAAGGAGACGCTCACCGAGAAGCCCACGCAGAACCTCGCGGCCTATGACGCCTTCCTCAAGGGCGAGGCGACTCAGGGACTGATCCTCAACAATCCGCCCACACTCCGGAGTGCGATCACCTATTACGAACAGGCCGTCGCACTCGACTCCTCCTTCGCGCAGGCGTGGGCTCACCTTTCCAAGGCGCACAGCTCCTACTACTACAACGTCACCCCCAATCCCACCGATGCCGAGGCGGCAAAGCGCGCGGCGGATCGGGCCACCGCGTTGGCGCCGGACCGGCCTGAGTCCCATTTGGCGGTTGGGAACTATTACGCCTTGGTTCTCGCCGACAACGCGCGGGGGCTCGCGGCATACGAGGCAGGGCTCAAGGCCGCGCCAGACGACGCCGATTTGCTCACCGCCGCCGCGCTTGCCGAGCAGAGCTTGAACCGCTGGGACGACGCTGTCGCGCATCTCGAGCGGGCCTGGACCCTCGATCCGCGCTCCGCGACCACGGCGCGGCGCCTCTCGCAGAGTCTCCTTCGAGAGCGGCGATACCCCGACGCGCTGGCCGCCGTAAACCAGGGCCTCGCCGTCGCTCCCGCCAATCTGGACCTCATCGAGAACAAGGCGATGGTCTTCCTGGCTCAGGGCGATCTTCAGGGCGCGCGCGCTGCCATCCGGGCAGCACCGGCGGAGGTCGAACCCACCAACCTCGTCGCCAGCATCGGCAACTACTGGGACCTTCCCTGGGCGCTCGAGGAGGATCAACAGCAGCTGCTCCTGCGGCTGCCGCCGAGTGCCTATGATGGTGACCGAGGAACATGGGGGATCGTACGCGCGACGACCTACTATCTGCGTGGCGATCGCACGAAGGCGCGGGTCTATGCCGACTCGGCCCGACTCGGATTCGAGGAAACCCTCAGGCTGACCCCGGACGATCCGCAGCGGCTGGTGTTTCTCGGGCTGGCGCTCGCCATCCTGGGCCAAAAGGAGAAGGCGATCGCGGACGCTCAACGCGCCGTGGCACTGGCGCCGGCGTCACGCGATGGCTACATGGGTCCGTACATCCAGCATCAGCTTGGGCGGATCTACATCGTGGCCGGAGAGCCCGACAAGGCGCTCGACCAGATGGAGGCGCTGCTCAAGATGCCGTATTTTCTCTCGCCCGCCTGGCTCCGGATCGATCCCAACTTCGCGCCACTCAAGGGCAACCCGCGCTTTCAACGACTGATTGCGGGAGCCCCATGAGCCTTCGCGAGGAGCTTGAGCGCTCGCTGGCCGGCCGCTATACGATCGAGCGCGAGCTCGGTCGAGGCGGGATGGCGACGGTCTACCTCGCACAGGACGTGAGGCACGACCGGCCGGTCGCGCTCAAGGTGCTCCACCCAGAGCTTGCCGCGACGCTCGGTCCCGAGCGATTTCAGCGCGAGATCCGACTCGCCGCGCGTCTCCAGCATCCCCACATCCTCACCGTGCTCGATTCCGGTGAGTCGGCCGGGCGGCTCTGGTTCACGATGCCGTTCATCGAGGGGGAGAGTCTCCGGGACCGTCTGAATCGAGAGAAGCAGCTGCCGCTGGACGACGCGCTCCGCATCGCTCGCGAGTCCGCGGACGCGCTCGAGTACGCGCACCAGCACGGCATCGTGCATCGCGACATCAAGCCGGAAAACATCCTGCTCAGTGGCAATCACGCGCTGGTCGCGGACTTCGGCATCGCCCGCGCGATCAGCGCCGACGAGCATCTCACCCAGACCGGTCTCGCCATCGGGACGCCGGCCTACATGAGCCCCGAGCAGTCGGCCGGCGATCGAGCGCTCGACGCCAGGACCGACGTCTACAGCCTCGGCGTGGTGCTGTACGAGATGTTGGTGGGCGAGCCGCCGTTCACCGGGCCGACCGCCCAGGCGATCGTGAGCCGGCGCATGACCGAGGCTCCCCGACCGCTCCGCTCCATTCGAGAATCCGTCCCCGAGGCGCTCGAGCATGCGGTGAGCGTCGCACTCGCCCGCACTCCTGCCGACCGCTTCGCCTCGGCACGCAAGTTCGCCGACGCGCTGGACGAGGCGGGCAGGACGTCATCGGGTGCGGTCAGCACGTCGAGTTCCGTGCAGCCTACGCCCGCCCCCGCGCCGACCGTCGCCGTTCCCGCGACGAAGATCGCGCGGCGCGCGCCGCTTACCGCCGCACTGGGCCTGGGCTTTCTCCTCGGCCTCGGTGTGCTCTTCGGCTGGTTGCGGAAGCACGGCGGCTCGGTGGAAGAGTCCGCTTCAGGGGCCAAGCGGGTCGCGGTCCTCCCCTTCCAGAACCTGGGAGGTCAGGACGACGAGTACTTCGCCGACGGGGTCACCGACGCGGTGCGCGGGAAGCTCACTGGACTGCCCGGCCTCGAGGTGATCGCGTCCAACAGCACGAGCGAGTACAAGAAGACCAGCAAGACTCCGCAGCAGATCGGCCAGGAGCTCGACGTGCAGTACCTGGTGGTCGGCAAGGTGCGATGGGAGAAGAGCGGAGGTGCCCAGCGAGTACAGGTGAGCCCGGAGCTGATCCAGGTGTCGAGTGGCGTGGCGCGCTGGCAGCAGCCATTCGACGCGTCGATCACCGACGTCTTTCAGGTGCAGGCCGACATCGCCGGGCAGGTGGCGCAGGCGCTCAACGTAGCTCTTGGGGCTGGCCAAAAGCAGGCACTGGAGCAGAAGCCGACCCAGAACCTCGCGGCCTACGACGCATATCTAAAAGGAGAGGAAGTCTCTCAAAGACTGGGAGATGCAGACGGGGTTAAGGTGCGGCAGGCGATCGGCTACTACGAGCAGGCGGTGGCGCTCGATTCCGGCTTCCTCGCCGCCTGGGCCCAGCTCTCCCGCGCGCACGGGATCCTCTATTACAACGGCACCGGGGGCGTCGGCGACGACCGCGCCTCGCTGGCCGCGGCTCAGCGGGTCGCCGTCATCAGACCCGATGCCCCCGAGACGCATCTGGCACTCGGTGATTATCAGAACTTCGTCACCGGCGACTTCGGCAAGGCGATGGAGGAGTATTCGGCCGGCCTCCGGAACGCGCCAACCGATCCCCAGCTTTTGGCCTCTGCCGCCATTGCGATCCAGAGCCTCGGCAACATGGATTCCGCGCTGACTCTCTTTCGGCGCGCGGCAACGCTCGATCCACGCTCGGTCACCAGCGCGCGGCGAACCGCGCGGGCTCTCCTCTGGCTTCGACGGTATCCCGAGGCTCGTGAGGCCAGCCTGAGGGGTTTGGCGCTGGCCCCGGGCAACTTGAGCATTATCGAGAATCTCGCGATGGTCTCGCTGGGTCAGGGAGATCTGGCCGGTGCTCGAGCGGTGATCCGGGATGCGAAGGACGTCCCGCCCGCGGACCTGGTGGCGTTCCTCGCCAACTTCTGGGATCTCTACTGGCTCCTCGATGAAGAGCAGCAGGGCATTCTGCTCCGCATGACGCCGCGCCCCTTCGACGACAGCCGGTCGGCCTGGGGGATCGCGCTGGCCGAGGTCTACGCGCTGCGTGGGGACAAGACTCGAGCGAGGGCGTACGCCGACTCGGCGCGTATCGCGTTCGAGGAGGATCTCAAAGCGGCCCCCAACAATGCACAGGGCCACTCCCTTCTGGGCGTGACACTCGGTTACCTGGGCCGCAAGGACGAGGCAATCCGTCAGGCGCAGGAGGGCCTGGCACAGGCGCCGATCTCCAAGGACGCATACGGAGGGCCCTACAACCAGCTGCAGGTGGTGCGGACGTACATTCTCTTGGGTGAGCAAGAGAAGGCGTTGGACCTGCTCGAGCCGCTGCTCAAGATTCCGTTCTATGTCTCCCCTGGATGGCTCAAGATCGATCCTACCTACGATCCGCTGCGGAAGAATCCACGGTTCCAGAAGCTCGTGGCGGGCGCCTGATGGCCGATCTCAAGAACGAGCTCAGCACCGCACTGGCAGACCGCTACCTGATGGAGCGCGAGCTCGGCCGAGGCGGGATGGCGACGGTGTATCTCGCTCGGGATCTCAAGCACGACCGTCCGGTGGCGCTCAAGGTGCTCCACCCGGAGCTCGCCGCGACGCTCGGTCCCGAGCGGTTCCAGCGCGAGATCAGGCTAGCGGCGCGGCTGCAGCACCCGCACATCCTCACGGTCCTCGATTCCGGCGAGTCCGCTGGGCGTCTCTGGTTCACGATGCCGTTCATCGAGGGGGAGAGTCTTCGGGACCGGCTCAATCGCGAGCGTCAGCTCCCGGTGGACGACGCGCTCCGAATCGCGCGCGAGTCGGCGGAGGCGCTCGAGTACGCGCACCAGCACGGGATCGTCCACCGCGACATCAAGCCGGAGAACATTCTGCTCACCGGCAAGCCGTCGCGGGAGACCGGCGCGATGGGCTCATGGCACGCCCTGGTCGCGGACTTCGGCATTGCCCGGGCCCTCGACGCGAGCGGCGCGCACTCGCTGACCGAGACCGGGATGGCGCTGGGAACTCCGGCGTACATGAGCCCGGAGCAGGCCACAGGAGACCGTGAGCTGGACGGTCGCACGGACATCTACTCGCTGGGCGTGGTGCTCTACGAGATGTTGGCAGGGGAGACACCCTTCGGCGGGGGAACAGCGCAGGCGATGATCGCGCGGCGGCTGACCGAGGCGCCGCGGCCGCTCCGGGCCACTCGTGATACGATCTCCGAGGCGGTAGAGCAGACGGTGACGAAGGCGTTGTCCAGGACGGCGGCGGACCGGTATGCCACCGCGGGCGAGTTCGCGTCGGCTTTGGAGAGTGTCACGACGTACCGCTCCGGCCCGACGGTCGCCGTGCGGCCGGCACGGAGCCGCTCTCGGTTACAAGTCGCCGCGCCGCTGGTGGTGGGCCTGCTCATCGGCCTGGGCGTGCTCTTCGGCTGGATCCGCAAGCACAACGGCGGCGGCGGCGACCCTGCCGAGGCCGGCGGCGTCAAGCGTCTTGCCGTGCTTCCCTTCGAGAACCTGGGCCGCCCGGAGGACGAGTACTTCGCGGACGGGATCACCGACGAAGTCCGTGGCAAGCTCGCCGCGCTCCCCGGTCTCCAGGTCACAGCGTCCGGCAGCTCGGCGCAGTACAAGAAGTCCACCAAGACGCCACAGCAAATCGGCCAAGAGCTCGGCGTGCAGTACATCCTCGTGGGCAAGGTCCGCTGGGAGAAGTCGGACGGACAGAGCCGAGTGCGGGTGAGCCCGGAGCTGGTTCAGACCTCGACCGCATCGACAAAATGGCAGCAACCCTTCGACGCCGGCCTGACCGATGTCTTTCAGGTGCAGGCGGACGTGGCCTCACGGGTGGCGCAGGCGCTCGATGTGGCCCTGGGTGCGGGGGAGAAGGAGGCACTGGCCGGCAAGCCGACGACGAACCTCTCGGCCTACGACCTCTACCTCCAGGGGAACGAAGCGTCGAGCGGATTCGACGCGGTGGCGCCTGCGGAGCTGCGGCGGGCCATCGGCTATTACGAGCGCGCCGTCGCACTGGACTCTACTTTCGCGCTCGCGTGGGCTCAGCTCTCCCGCGCCCACACGTACATCCACTGGACCGGTGTGCCCACGATTGTCGATGAGGCGAAGTCGCTGACGAGCGCCGAGCGGTCGCTTGCGCTCTCGCCGGATCTTCCGGAGGGGCACCTCGCCCTGGGTGACTACTACAACCTGATCAAGCTGGATTGGGACCGAGCACTCAAGGAGTATTCACTGGGGCGGAAGCTGGCCCCCAACAACGCGGAGCTGCAGAAGGGCGAGGGCCTCGTCGCGCGGAGTCAGGGACGCTGGGAGGAGAGCCAGGCGGCACTCACGAAGGCCCAGGCCCTCGATCCCCGATCGATCGGCACGGCACGAAGACTCACGTACAACCTGCTCCGGCTCCGCCGGTATTCAGAGGCCATGACTCAGGCGGATCGAGCACTGGCGCTCGACCGTACCGCCCCCGATCTCTACCAGACCAAGGCCAGTATCTACCTCGCTCAGGGAGATCTTCCGGGAGCTCGTGACGTGCTGAAGGCCGCCGAGCGGGACGTGGAGCCCACCGAGCTCGTCGCCTGGATGGCGACCTACTTCGACCTGTTCTGGGTATTGAACGAAGAGCAGCAGCAGTTGTTGCTGCGGTTGCCGCCGGGACCATTCAACGACGACCGGATGTCATGGGGGTTGGCGCTCGCCGGCACGTATGCCCTTCGAGAGGACGCAGCCCGTGCGCAGGCCTACGGCGACTCCGCCCGCATCGCGGGCGAGGCCCAGCTTCATGATGCGCCCGACGACGCCCAGACGAATGCGCTCTACGGTGTGGCGCTGGCCTACGCGGGCCGAAAGGCGGATGCGATCAAGCAGGGCGAGCGCGCCGTCGCGCTCGCCCCGGCGACCAAGGACGCCTACATGGCTCCGTACATTGAGCATCTGCTGGTCCGCATCTATCTGCTGGCAGGCGAGCCGGAAAAGGCGCTGGACCACCTCGAGCCGCTGCTCAAGGTGCCGTACTACCTGAGTCCCGGGTGGCTCAAGATCGATCCGACGTTCGATCCGCTGCGGAAGAACCCGCGGTTCCAGAGGCTGGTGGCTGGTACCGCATGATGCCCGATCTCCGAAGTCAGCTCGCCGCCGCACTAACGGATCGATACGCCATCGAGACGGAGCTCGGCCGCGGAGGAATGGCGACCGTCTTCCTCGCCCAGGACCTTCGGCACGAGCGGCCGGTCGCGCTCAAGGTGCTGCACCCCGAGCTGGCGGCGAGCCTGGGGCCCGAGCGCTTCCTTCGCGAGATCAAGCTCGCCGCGCGACTCCAGCATCCGCACATCCTCACGGTCTACGACTCGGGCGACATTCCGGGGCCGCCGGGCAGTCCGCCGGTCCTCTGGTTCACCATGCCGTTCATCGAGGGCGAGAGTCTCCGCGATCGGCTCAACCGCGAGAAGCAGCTTTCCCTCGATGAGGCGCTGCGGATCACTCGCGAGTCGGCTGATGCGCTCGATTACGCCCACCGCCATGGGGTGATTCACCGCGACATCAAGCCGGAAAACATTCTCCTGAGCGAAGGCCATGCGCTCGTCGCGGACTTCGGCATCGGAAAGGCGATCACCCAGGCGACCGACCAGAAGCTGACCGAGACCGGACTGGCGGTGGGCACGCCGGCCTACATGAGTCCCGAGCAGGCGGCGGGAGACAAGGATCTCGACCCGCGCAGCGACGTCTACAGTCTGGCGACGGTGCTCTACGAGATGCTGGCGGGCGTAACGCCGTTCGACGCGCCGACCTCACAGGCGATGATCGCCCGGCGGTTCATGGAGACGGCGCGGCCGCTGCGCCAGCTGCGCGAGTCGGTGCCCGAAGTGGTGGAGCAGGCGGTGCAGCGAGCGCTGGCCCGCACGGCGGCCGATCGGTTTGCCACGGCGGCGGAATTCGCGCGGGCGCTGACTCATCCGAGCGCCACGACCGCCGCTTCGACGATCGTCACCACGGCTGCCCCCGCTCCGTCCGCCGCGACCAGTGGCGAGCCTCGCCGCAGCGCGAAACGCCGCATTCCGGTCGCCGCCACTTCGCTCGGCATCGGCTTTGTGCTGGGACTGGGACTGCTCTTCGGTTGGCTCAAGCGGCACGGGCCCCCGGCTCGTGAAGAGAACGGCCCCCGACGGCTTGCAGTGCTCCCGTTCCAGAACTTGGGCAGCGCGGAAGACGAATATTTCGCCGATGGCGTGACCGACGCGGTCCGCGGGAAGCTCACGGCGCTCCCCGGCCTGCAGGTGACCGCGTCCAACAGCTCGACGGAGTACAAGGGGACCGTAAAGTCAGCCGAGCAGATCGGTCAGGAGCTGGGGGTGGACTATCTGCTCGTGGGAAAGGTGCGTTGGGAAAGGAGCGGTGGCAGCAGCCGGGTACGGGTAAGCCCCGAGCTGATCCAGGTCTCCACCTCCACGGCGAAGTGGCAGGAGCCGTTCGACGCCGCGGTGACCGACGTGTTCCAGGTTCAGACCGACATCGCCGGACGCGTGGCCCAGGCGCTCGATGTCGCGCTCGGCACGGCGGAGCGTCAGGCCCTGGCCGCGAGACCGACCGCGAGCCTTCCCGCGTATGACGCTTTTCTCAAGGGTGAGGAGATCTCGGCTCACCTCAGCACGGTCGACCCCGTAGCCATGAGGCGGGCGGCGGGATACTACGAGCAGGCGGTCGCGCTCGACTCGACCTTTGCCACCGCCTGGGCCCAGCTTTCGCGGGCGCGTTCGGTCATCGCCGGGATCGGCGGCACGACTGTCGACCAGGGGACCATCGCCCGAGCGGCGGCCGAGCGCGCGCTGGCCCTCGCGCCGGCGAGTGCGGCAGGGTACCTGGCCATGGGCGACTACTACTCCGCGGTGCTGAGTGATTTCCGACGCGCCGGCGAGCAGTACTCGGCCGGACGCCGGCTCGCACCGAACGATGCCGAGCTTCTCGCCTCGGCTTCGTTGGCCGAGCAGAGTACCGGCCACTGGAACGACGCCCTCGAGCATCTCCAGCAGGCGAGTCGCATCGACCCGCGTTCGGTTCTCACCGGCCGGCGTCTGGCCCGGGCGTACCTGTTTCTGCGGCGCTACCCCGAAGCACGCGAGGCCGGAGAGCGGGCACTGCAGATCGCCCCGACTTCCCTCGACATCATCGAAACCCACGCGATGATCTTCCTGGCCCAAGGCGACCTCGAGGGAGCCCGGTCCGTGCTTGCCGCGGCGGCGACTCGTGTCGACCCGACGACGCTGGTCGCTTTCACTGCCACGTTCTGGGATCTCTACTGGGTCTTGAACGACGAGCAGCAGGCGCTCTTGCGCCGTCTCACGCCCGGACCGTTCGACGACATTCGGGCCGGTTGGGGACTGGCGCTGGCAGAGGCGTACGCGCTGCATGGTGATCCGGCGCATGCGCGAGCCTATGCGGACTCCTCCCGCATCGCGTTCGAGGAGCTGCTCCGGGGCGCGCCGGACAATGGCCAGAATCACGTGCTCCTCGGGGTTGCACTGGCCTACATGGGGCGGAAGACTGACGCGGTGAGAGAAGGGCAACGGGGACTTGCCATGGCCCCATTGTCCAAGGATGCCTACGGTGGCGCCTACAATCAGCTTCAACTGGCTCGGATCTACATCCTGGTGGGCGAACCGGAAAAGGCGCTCGACCAGCTCGAGCCGCTGCTCAAGGTCCCGTACTACCTGAGCCCTGGCTGGCTCAAGATCGATCCGACGTTCGATCCGATCCGGAAGAATCCTCGATTCCAGAAGCTCGTGGCGGGAACGTCATGAGCGCCTTCGACGAGCTGCGCGCCGCGCTGGCCGGGCGGTACACGCTCGACCGCGAGCTCGGCCGGGGCGGGATGGCCACCGTCTTCCTCGCCACCGACGCGAAGCACAAGCGGCCCGTCGCGCTCAAGGTGCTCCACCCCGAGCTGGCCCAGACGCTGGGCCCGGAGCGATTCCAGCGCGAGATCGAGACCGCGGCCCGGCTGCAGCACCCCCACATCCTCACCGTGCACGACTCGGGCGAAGCGGCGGGCCAGCTCTGGTTCACGATGCCGTTCGTCGAGGGCGAATCACTGCGGGATCGGCTCCGGCGCGAGCGCCAGCTCCCGTTCGACGATGCGATCCGTATCGCCACCGAGGCCGCCCGCGCGCTGGACTACGCGCACCAGCATGGCATCGTCCACCGCGACATCAAGCCCGAGAACATCATGCTCACCGGCGACGGCTCGACCCTGGTCGCCGACTTCGGGATCGCCCGCGCCCTCGGCGGCACCGACGGTCTCACGCAGACCGGGTTCACCGTGGGCACGCCGGCTTACATGAGTCCGGAGCAGGCCGCGGGTGACCCACGCCTCGACGCCCGCACCGACGTTTACTCGCTCGGTTGCGTGCTCTACGAGATGCTGGCCGGCGAGCCACCCTGGACGGGCCCGACGGTGCAGGCGCTCATCGCCAAACGGTTGAGCGAACCGCCGCCGAGCGTGCGACGGACGCGGCCTGCGGTGCCGGAGAGCGTGGATCAGGCGATCCGGAAGGCCTTGGCTCCGGTTGCCGCTGACCGATTCGCCACGGCGGCGGAGTTCGCCCGGGCGCTCACGCCGCCCGGCGCAACGACCCCGGCCCCGATCGTGGTCACTGCCGCCGCCACTGCCCCATCGCCCGCGACTCCCGATGAGTTTCGCCGCGGTGGAAAGCGCCGCTTTCCGGTTGCGGCCACTTCGCTTGGGCTCGGCTTCCTGCTCGGCCTGGGACTTCTGTTCGGATGGCTGCGGAGACACGCTGAGGGCCCGCCAGACGCTACGGGCGGGGCGAAGCTGCTGGCGGTCCTCCCGTTCGAGAACCTCGGCAGCGCCGAGGACGAGTACTTTGCCGACGGGGTCACCGACGAGATCCGCGGCAAGCTCGCCGCGCTGCCCGGTCTTCGCGTGACGGCGAGCCGCAGCGCCGCCGAGTACAAGAAGAGCACGAAGGACCTGGCCACGATCGCGCGCGAGCTGGGGGTGGATTACCTGCTCGTCGGGAAAGTCAGATGGGAGAAATCGGGAGACAAGAGCCGGGTGCGGGTGAGCCCCGAGCTGATTCAGGTGAGCACCGGCTCGACCAGGTGGCAGCAGCCGTTCGACGCGAATCTCACCGACGTCTTCCAGGTACAGGCCGACGTGGCCAGCCAGGTGGCGCAGGCCCTCGATGTGGCCTTGGGGTCGGGTGCGAAGGAGACGCTGGCGGAGCGGCCGACCGAGAACCTCGCGGCCTACGATGCCTACCTCAAGGGCGAAGAAATCAGCCGACACGTGAGCATCACGGAGCCGGCTACCGTCCGCCGCGCGCTGGTGTACTACGAGCAGGCCACGGCCCTCGACTCGACCTTCGTCGCCGCCTGGGCGCAGCGCTCGCGCGCTGCCTCCGTTCTCTATGGGAACGGCGTCTCCGACCCTGCCCTTCGCGCGTCGGCGCTCGACGCGGCCCAACTAGCCCTGAGGCTCGCCCCCGGCCGGCCGGAAGGGTATCTCGCCCGTGCGGACTACAATCGTAGCGTGCTGAATGACGCACGGCAGACCGTCGAGCAGGCCGAACTGGGCCTCAAGATCGCGCCGACCAACGTAGACCTGTTGGTGACGTGCGCCCTGGGGCAACAGAACCTGGGACACTGGGAGGAAGCGACCGAGCTGCTCCGCAAGGCGCAAACGAGCGACCCGCGCTCGATCCCGACCGCCTACCGGATCGGGCGCGGGCTACTCTGGCTCCACCGCTACGACGAGGCGCTGGCCGCACTCGATCGGGGACTCCAGCTCGCCCCCGGCGACGTTGCGATGATCGAGACCCGGGCGATGGTCTTCCTGTCGCGGGGAGACGTTACCTCGGCCCGTGCCGCGATCACCAACCTGCCGTCGCAGGTGGATCCGGCCGGGCTGGTCGCCTACGTCTCCACTTATTACGACCTGTTCTGGCTGCTCGACAACTCCCAACGCACGCTCCTCCTCCGTCTCACACCAGCCAACTTCGATGGTGACCGGGGCAGCTGGGGTCTGGCACTGGCCGGCGGTTACTCGGTCGAGGGAGACAGTCGGCGGGCTCTCGCCTACGCCGATTCCGCGCGAGTGGCGGTGGAACAGCAGATGCACGACAACCCCGAGGACCCGCAGATCTACGGGCTCCATGGAGTCACTCTCGCGTATCTGGGCCGGAAGGCGGAGGCGATTCACCAGGGCGAGCGGAGCGTCGAAATGCTGCCGGTCTCACAGAACGCGTTCAGTGGCGCCTACTACCTGCAACAGCTGGCGCGCATCTACACCATGGTCGGCGAGCCAGACAAGGCGATCGACCGGCTCGAGGAATTGCTGAAGGTCCCGTACTTCGTTTCCCCCGGCTGGCTCAAGATCGACCCGACGTTCGATCCGCTGCGGAAGAACCCCCGATTCCAGAAGCTGGTGGGAGGATGAAGGTGAAGGGAGTGTCGTGACTCACTTCGCCCTGGGCGCTACCTGGCTACCCTTTATCAGAATACGCGATTTTGCGCTTTGGCATGACACGAAAGAGGCGGACCTCATGAGCGTTTACACTCGATTCATTCTGCCTGCGCTCGCCGTCGGGCTCTTTGCCATCAGCCATCCGTCCCCCGCCGTCAGCCAGGCGACCCAGGCCGACACGATGAAGGATGAGACCGACGAAGCCAGCGCACAGGCCGTCATCGCCAAGTTCAAGGAGAAGGACCCGCAGATCGCCGAGATCTTCGACAAGGCGGCAGGGTACGCGGTGTTTCCCACCGTCGGTAAGGGAGCGGTGGGTGTCGGGGCCGCGCGCGGTAAGGGGACGGTGTACGAGGCCGGGAAACTCATCGGCCGCTCCACCCTGACCCAGGTCAGCATCGGTTTTCAGCTCGGCGGGCAGGCGTACAGCGAGGTGGTCTTCTTCCACACGAAGGAAGCCCTCGAGAACTTCAAGAAGGGAAACCTCAAGCTCGATGCCCAGGCCTCGGCCGTCGCCCTCAAGGAGCGGGCTTCCGGAGACCTTCCCTACCGGGAAGGCGTGGCGATCGTGACCATGAGCAAGGGCGGGCTGATGTACGAGGCGTCGGTGGGCGGTCAGAAGTTCTCATTCAAGCCGATCTAAACGGCTCTCCCCCTCCCCTGCAGTTTTCGGCACTGGGATTGCCTTCCGAGGTCTCCCGGGGCCGAGTATACTGTCTATCCCCCTCAAATTCTTAGTCTTGCCGCCCCTCCAGGCGGCCGACGAGTTGCAGAATGCCAAGGAACACGCGACCGGCCATCGGTATCCCGTCCCACGGAGGCGCTGTCTCAAATCCAGTAGCGCGCAACCGGTCATGGTGGCCGGCGTTCACCGTCACGTTCCTCACCGCTGTCTACGCCCTCGGCTATCTGCTGTGGGAACGAAGCGCCTGGGGCAGTCCGGCCGTGCGCGACCTGGTCGGGAACGTGGCGTTCATGCCGCTCAACGTGGCGGTGCTGATCTTCAACGCGCTGGCCTCGAGGAGCCCGGTCCTCGACCCCCGCGTCCGGAGAGCGCTGCGTCTGTTGGCGATCGGCGCCGCGATGGTCTTCGTCGGCAATACGATCTCCGTCCTCTATCTGCTCGTTCTCCATCAGAATCCCACCGTCACCTGGGCCGACCCATTCTACCTCGGCGACTCGCTCTTCACGCTCGCCGCACTCCTGACCTTCCCGCTGGCCCGACGGACCCGCCTCGAGCGGTGGAAGTTCGGGCTGGACGCGGCGATGGTGCTCATCGGCGGCGGTGTGGCCATCTGGTACTTCTCGGTCCGTCCGACCGGCGGCCGCGCAGGAACACGGGGTCGCGGTCACAGCGCTGGCGTTCGCGTATCCGCTCGCCAGCATGCTGATCCTGCTCGGGATCACGACCGTGCTCCTCCGCCGCCCCGTGGACGGCAACCGACTGGCGTTCGGTCTCCTGGTGAGCGGCGTGCTGGTCGGGGTCATCGCAGATCTGACGTTCAATTTCGTGTCGCTCCTGGCCGGGGGCCGCAGCGCGAGCTGGGCCGACGCTATCTACCTGATCTGCTACATCCTGCTGATCGGCAGCGCCGAGCTGTACTACCGGCGGCCGGTCCCGGGGGCGCAGACGACCAAGACGCACCGGCAGCGGATGCAGCCGCTGAGTCCGCTGCCCTACCTCGCCGTGGCGACGACCTACTCGCTCCTCTTCGTCGCGGTCCTCGAGCCCTGGACCGAGCCGGTCAGCGGCCTCGCAGTCGGCGCGCTGTTGATCACCGTCCTCGTGGTGGTCCGGCAGCTCCTCGCGGTTCGCGAGAACGTCCGGCTCCTCGCCGAGACCGCGGTGCGGCAGAACGAGGCGCGGTTCCGCTCGCTGGTGCAGCACTCGTCCGACGTCATTCTCGTCACCAAGACCGACGGATCGCTGCGCTTCGTCAGTCCCTCGGCGGCACGGGTATTCGGCTACGATCCCTCTCAGCTTCATGGGGTCGAGCTGGCGGCACTCCTGCACCCGGAGGATCGGACCAGAGCCGCGGAATTCTTCCGCGAGGCGGCGGCTGGACCCGGTGTCACGGGGCCGGTCGAATGGCGGTTCCGCCAGGCCGACGGCTCATGGCTCCATGCGGAGCTGCTGGCCACCAACCTGCTCAACGATCCGACCGTCCGGGGCATCGTCTTCAACACCCGTGACGTCAGCGAGCGGAAGCGCCTGGAACAGCAGCTCACGCATCAGGCCTTTCACGATCCGCTCACCGGTCTGGCGAATCGCGCGCTCTTCCGCGACCGCGTGAGCCACGCGCTGGCTCTCGCCCAGCGCGAGGGGCGGCCGATCACGGTGCTCTTCCTCGACCTCGACGACTTCAAGCGGGTCAACGACAGTCTCGGTCACGCCGAAGGCGACCGGCTGCTGATCGCCGCGGCCGAGCGGTTCCTTTCCTGCGCTCGTGCCGCGGACACCGTCGCCCGACTTGGCGGCGACGAGTTTGCCATCCTCATCGAGCACGTGGCGGGCGGCGATGGTCGGGCGGCGATTGCTCGAGCGTCTGACGGCCGCGATGGCGCATCCCTTCACGTTGAGCGGGAACCAGGTGCAGGTGAGCGCCAGCATCGGCGTCGCCGCGGCGACGGGAGACGAGACCGCGGACGACCTGCTCCGAAACGCCGACGTGGCGATGTACGCGGCCAAGCGTCGCGGCAAGGGACGGTCGGAGACGTACGAGTCGCGGATGTACGCGGACGTGCGCGCCCGACTCGAGATGGAGGCCGCCCTTCGGACGGCCATCGAGCGGTCCGAGCTCACGCTGCACTACCAGCCGATCGTCTCTCTCGAGTCGGGCGTGCTCTACGGCGTCGAGGCGCTCGTGCGGTGGGACCATCCGCAGTACGGCCTCCTCCTGCCGCAGCATTTCATTCCGCTCGCCGAGGAGACGGGGTTGATCGCGCGGATGGGAGCGTGGGTGCTCAACGAGTCCTGCCGACAGGTGCAGGCGTGGCGCCTGGCCTACCCCAATGCACAGCTCTCGGTCTCGGTCAACATCTCGGGCCGACAGCTCCACGGGGCCGGGATCGCGGAGGAGCTGCGCGATGCGCTCTCGGCGACGAAGGTCGATCCCTCCGCGATCATTCTCGAGATCACCGAGAGCGTCCTCATGCAGCAGACCGACTCGGTCCTCGAGCGTCTCCGGGAGCTCAAGGATCAGGGCGTCCGCCTGGCGATCGACGACTTCGGCACCGGCTACTCCTCGCTGAGCTACCTGCAGCAGTTCCCGATCGACATCCTCAAGATCGCGAAGCCGTTCGTCGACGAGGTGGGCCATGGCGCCGACCGGTCCGCTCTGGCGCGCGCCATCATCGGTCTCGGCGATACGCTCAAGCTCCGCACGATCGCGGAAGGGATCGAGATGACCGAGCAACGGGCCGCGCTCCTCCGTCTGGGATGCACGCTCGGCCAGGGGTACCTCTTCGCCGCGGCGCTGCCGCCATCCGAGATCGAGCGCATGCTCGAGACGGTGTCGGTTCTGGAGGCACAGGGCGCCTGATGCAACCTGAGCTGAGCCAGGCGCTCGCCGACCGCTACCAAGTCGAGCGCGAGCTGGGTCGCGGCGGCATGGCGACGGTGCATCTCGCGCGCGACCTCCGGGAGCGACCAGCTCGTGGCGCTCAAGGTGCTGCACCCGCAGCTCGCCTATACGCTGGGGGCCGACCGCTTCGCCAGAGAGATCCGGGTGGCGGCACGGCTCGATCACCCGAACATCCTTCGCGTGCTCGACTCGGGTGAGGTCGGCGGCCAGCTCTGGTTCGCGATGCCGTACGTCGAGGGCGAGAGCCTGTACGAGCGGCTGCAGCGGGAGCGGCAGCTTTCCACGGCCGAGACACTGCGCATCGCGTTGGCGGTGGCGAGCGCGCTGGCCTACGCCAACGAGCAGGGCGTCGTCCATCGCGATATCAAGCCCGACAACATTCTCCTCTCGGGCGACGGCGTGCTGGTGGCCGACTTCGGCGTGGCGCGGGCGGTGAGCGAGATGCAATCGAAGCTCACCGCCACCGGCATGATCGTGGGGACGCCGACCTACATGAGCCCCGAGCAGGCCGCCGGCGAGCTCAATCTCGACGGACGGAGCGACATCTTCGCGCTGGCGTGCGTGATGTACGAGATGCTGGCCGGCGAGCCGCCGTTCAAGGGACCGACGCCCCAGATGACCTTGATGCTGCGTCTGATGCAGCCGGCGAGGCCACTGCGGCCAATGGTGACTGTGACCGAGGAGGTGGAGTCGGCCATTCTGCGGGCGCTGGCGAAGGACCCGGCGGACCGTTGGCCGACGGCCGCTCATTTCGCCGATGCGCTGGCAGGGAAGCACACGGCGCCGCCATCGCCCCCTCCACCATCTTCACCGACACCTCAGCCGGCGTCGGCCGATGAGCAGGCGGCACCGACGCGCTTCAATTCACTCGTCGCCGCCGCACTCCGCGTTTTCCGCCGCGGGTAACTGCGAGCTACTCGTCGAGGCCTATGGCGTCCAAGCGCAATCCGTTCGTCTTTCAACTCCATGTGTGCGGCTGGAGCGCCATTCTGGTGCTGACGCTGCTCGTGGCGGCGCTGCTCTGGTCGGCATCGGGCGGCAATGCGTCGTCCACAGCCATGGGGGCGGGCGGGTTCCTCCTCGTCGCGCTCGGGATCGAGCGGCTTCTCGTCTGGCTTCTGCTCGATCGCGTGCTCAAGGCGACCGGGAAGGCCGCGCGCATCGCCGGGCGGGTGGCGGACGGCGATCTGAGCTTTCCCGAGGAACAGGCCGCCCTCGTCGCCAAGGACCAGCTCACCTCGTCCATCGGCTCGATGTTGACCAAGCTGCGCGACCTGGTGGGAACCATCCGGCAGCACGCCCAGGAGGCGGCGGCCATGTCGGAGGAGATCGCCGCATCGACCCAGGAGATGACCGCCTCGACACAGGAGGTGGCCAGCACCACCGGTGACTTGACCGAGCGCGCGAATCAGCAGGCGGTGGTGGTAAGAGCCGCCGCGGACGACGCCGGAAAGATTCTCGGCATCGCGCACGACCTCGCGACTGGCGCCACCCAGGCGGCCGAGCGGAACGCGGCGCTCGCGCAACTGGCGCGGTCGCACCAGGCGCGGCTCGACACGAGCACCGCCGAGCTGGGCCGCCTGGCCGACGAGGTCGAGCAGGCGGCCACCGAGGCCGATGCACTCGCCACGGCCTCCGAGGAAATCGAGAAGTTCATCACCCAGACCAAGGCGATCGCCAAACAGACGCACATGCTCGCGCTCAACGCGTCGATCGAGGCCGCGCGCGCCGGCGACGAGGGGAAGGGCTTCAGCGTGGTCGCCGAGGAGGTGCGCAAGCTGGCGGCGCAGGCGGCGAGGGCCGCGACTTCCACGAGCGACACGGTGCAGACGGTGTTGGCTCGAGTGCAGACCGCGCGCGAGCGGCTGATCCGGCTGGGACAGGGCGGCATGGCGGCAAAGGACGCGGCACACGAAGCCGTCGAGGGACTGATGAACGTCGCGGCGGATGCCGAGGCCAACGACGAGTGGACTCGCCGGATCTCCGCCTCGGCAAGCGAAGTGCGCGGGTTGATCGAGGGCATCGCAGGACGGATGCGCGAGGTATCCGCGGGCACCGAGGACTATGCGGCCGCCGCCCAGGAGATCGCCGCCGCGGCCGAGCAACTCAACGCATCCACCGAAGAGATCTCATCGTCCGCCGGGCACCTCGCCGAAGCCGCCGACCGGCTCACCGCCGCGGTGGGCGGTTTCCGACTCAACTGACGTTATACTCTCCCCGATGATCGAGCTGCTCCGCAACGCCGAGTTGTACGACCCGGAGCCGCGAGGCCGCCGGAATCTCCTCGTGGCGGGCGAGCGAATCGTGTGGGTCGGTGGAGAGCTGCCACCACTCGACCGGGGTCTTGGTGTTCGGGAAACCGACCTCGGCGGCCGCCGGGTCATTCCGGGACTGATCGACGGGCACGTCCATCTGACGGGCGGCGGCGGTGAGGCCGGGCCGAATACCCGGGTTCCGCCGCTGGCGCTGAGCCGGCTCACCGCCGGAGGAGTCACGACGGCGATCGGCGTGCTCGGCACCGACGATGTGGTGCGCACACCGGCCGAGCTGGTGACGGTGGCGCGCGGGCTGATCGAAGAGGGGTTGAGCGCGTGGTGCTATACCGGCGGCTACCACGTGCCACCCGTCACCGCGACGGGGAGTGTCCGGTCCGACCTGGTGCTCGTCGATCTGATCCTGGGCGTCGGCGAAGTCGCGGTGAGCGATCATCGGTCGAGCCAGCCGACACCGGACGAGCTGCTCCGCATCGCGGCCGACGCACACGTAGGCGGCCTCATGACCGGGAAAGCCGGCATCGTCCATCTGCACATGGGCGACGGACCGCGCGGACTCGGCCCGGTGCGCGACGCGATCGATGGCAGCGAGCTCCCTGCCAGCGTGTTCAATCCGACTCACGTCAACCGGCGGAAGGCTCTGTTCGACGAGGCGATGGCACTCACCGAGCGCGGCTGCGCGATCGACATCACCGCCTTCCCCGTCGAGGACGGCGAGGATGCGTGGTCCGCGAGCGATGCGCTGGTGCGATACCTCGACGCCGGGCTTCGGTCCGATCGCGTCACGGTCAGCTCGGACGGCGGCGGGTGCCTGCCGGTGTTCGACAGCGAGGGGCGAGTCGCCTCGATGGACGTGGGTCAGCCTGCCGCGATGATGGGCACGCTGCGCGAGCTTGTCGCGCGAGGGCAGCCCATCGAGCGGGTGCTCCCCGCGTTCACCGCGAATCCCGCACGCCTGCTGCGACTCTTCCGGAAAGGACACCTGGGCGTCGGCGCCGATGCCGATCTCGTGGTCCTCGACAACAGCGGGGCCGTCGCCGACGTGATGGCCCGGGGAAGATGGCACGTGCGTGACGGACAGACGGTGGTGCGCGGGACCTTCGAGAATCCGGCGGATTCGCGGTGAGTCCCGCCCAGTCGGAGAACGGCCGCGGCTACATCATCCCCGTGGGAGGAGCCGAAGAGAAGATCGGCAACGTGGCGATTCTTCGCCGCTTCGTGGCGCGCTGCGGAAACGGCAACGGACGGATCGCCATCATTCCCACCGCCTCGGAGGTGAGCGAGACCGGTGGCCGGTACGAGAAACTGTTTCTGGAGCTGGGCGCCGGGGCAGCGAAGGCGGTCCCGATTAAACACCGCGCCGACTGCGATCGGTCGGAGTGGCTCGAGGCCCTCGACGCCGCGAACGGCATCTTCATCACCGGCGGGAACCAGCTTCGCCTGAGCACCATGATCGGCGGGACTCCCGTGGCGAAGGCCATCCGCCGACGGAACGCGGAGGGGGCCCACGTCGCCGGGACGTCGGCCGGGGCCGCGTTCCTCTGCGAGCACATGATCGCGTTCGGCAAGGAAGGCGGCTCGCCGCGCGCCAGGGCCGTGACTCTCGCCCCCGGACTCGGCCTGACCAATCGCATCGTGATCGACCAGCACTTCCGTCAGCGCGATCGCCTGGGCCGCCTTCTCACCGCCCTGGCCTACAATCCGTTCGCCATCGGGATCGGGCTCGACGAGAACACGGCGGCCTTCATCGCCCCCGACGAGACCCTCGAGGTGGTGGGCGGTGGCGCGCTGACGATCGTGGACCCCTCCGAGCTCGAGTTTTCCTCCATGGCGCGGGTCCGGAAGAACGACCCGGTCTGCCTGATCGGACTCCGCTTGCACATCCTCGATAATGGCTCAACCTTCAATCTGCATACCCGGGTAGCGGCCGCGGCGCCGGAGATCGCTGAGCGCGTCTAGGCTATCGGCTATCGGCTATCGGCTGTCGGCTGTCGGCTGTCGGCTGTCGGCTGTCGGCTGTCGGACGCGGAGTGTCGAAAGTAGCCTATAGGACCACTAGGACGAGCGTGGACCGATCATCCTCGCTCGACAGGTTGTCGTCGAAACTGATAGCCGATAGCCTTCTGGAGTACGAATGAGAATTGTCGATCAATCGGTGTACCTCGGCCCAAGCCTCTACGCGCATTTCCCAGTCATTCGACTCGGCATCGACCTCGGTCCGCTCGAAGAATGGCCGTCGGGCAAGCTCGGCCCCGCGTTCACCGATCCGCTGATCGCTGCGCTTCCCAACCTCTACGAGCACGGGTGCTCGTACGGCGAGCCGGGCGGCTTCATCCGCCGTCTCACCGAGGGCGAGGGCACGTGGATGGGACACATCCTGGAGCACGTGGCGATCGAGCTCCAGAACGTGGCAGGCGAGTCGGTCACCTTCGGCAAGACTCGGTCGACCGACGTGCCCGGCCATTACCACGTGATCTATCAGTACGCACAGGAAGACGTGGCTCTCGAGGCCGGGCGGCTGGGGCTCACCCTCCTCCTCTCGCTCCTGCCACCGGACCTCCGGGCCGCCGGCGCGGTTCCCGTCGATTTCGATTTCGCCGGCGAGCGCGACGACTTCATTCGCTTCACCCAGCGTCGCGCGCTCGGTCCGAGCACGGCGGCGCTCGTCCGCGCCGCGGACGAGCGCCGGATCCCTTGGATCCGCCTCAACGAGCAGAGCCTGATCCAGTTCGGGCACGGCCGCTACCAGCAGCGGATTCAGGCGACGATCACGAGTCGCACGTCGCACATCGCCGTCGAGCTCGCCTCGGACAAGGAGGAGACCAACCGGCTCCTCGCGAACCTTGGCCTCCCAGTCCCCCGCCAGATGCTGGTCCAGAGCGCCGACGATGCGGTCAGGGCCGCCGAGCGGATCGGCTATCCCGTGGTCGTGAAGCCGTTCAACGCGAACCACGGCCGGGGCATCTCGATCCACCTGAGCAGCGCCGAGCAGGTGACGACGGCATTCGACGTGGCGCGCGAGGTCAGCCGCAGCGTGATCGTCGAGAGTTTCATCAGCGGCGACGACCACCGGATGCTGGTGATCAACGGCGAGCTGGTCGCGGTCTCCCGGCGGGTGCCCGGCCATGTGATGGGCGACGGCGTGCACACGATCGAGCAGCTGGTGGACCAGGTGAATAGCGATCCGCGGCGGGGCATCGGCCACGAGAAGGTGCTGACGCGGCTGGTGTTCGATCATCAAGCCGAGACGATGCTGGTCCGCAAGGGCTATACGCCGCAGACGGTGCCGGCGGCGGGAGAGCGGGTCTTTCTCCGCTCGACCGGAAACCTCTCGACCGGCGGCACGGCGACCGACGTGACCGATGCCGTGCATCCTGACAATGCCGAGATGGCGACGCGCGCGGTGAAGGCGATCGGGCTGGATGTTGGCGGCGTGGACTTTCTCACCAGCGACATCACCGAGTCGTACAAGGAGATCGGCGGCGCGATCTGCGAGATCAACGCGGCGCCGGGCTTCCGCATGCACATGGCGCCGAGTGAGGGGCGCCCGCGCGACGTGGCGGGGCCGGTGATGGACATGCTGTTCCCGCCGGGCACTCCGAGCCGGATTCCGATCGCGGCGGTCACAGGAACCAACGGGAAGACGACGACGGCGCGGATGCTGGCGCACATCTTCAAGCTCGCCGGCAACACCGTGGGCCTCACGTCCACCGACGGGGTGTACATCGACGGCCAGCGCACCGTCCCCGGCGACATGACCGGGCCGGTAGCCACGCGCATGGTGCTGAGCGACCCGCAGGTGGACGTCGCGGTGCTCGAGATCGCCCGGGGCGGGCTGCTGCGCGCGGGCATGGGGATCCGCAACTGCGACGTCGGCGCGGTGCTCAACGTCAAGTCGGATCACCTCGGCCTGCGCGGCATCGGGACGCTGGAAGACCTCGCCAAGGTGAAGCGGATCGTCGTCGAGGTGGCGCGAGAGACCGCGGTGCTCAACGCCGACGATCCGCTCTGTCTCAACATGGCGGACTACACCGAGGCAAAGAACCTCTGCTACGTGACGACGGACCCGACGCACAGTCTGGTCGGCGAGCACATCAAGGCAGGGGGACGAGGCGTAGTGCTCGAGTCGGGGATCAAGGGCCAGATGATCACGATCTACGACCACGGCGCCCACATTCCCCTGCTCTGGACCCATCTCATCCCGGCGACTCTCGAAGGCCGGGCGATGCACAACGTGCAGAACGCGATGTTCGCCGCGGCGATGGCGTTCAGCATGGGCCTCAAGCTGGAGGACATTCGCCACGGCCTCCGGACATTCGATTCGACATTCTTCCAGGCGCCGGGACGGATGAACATCTTCGACGAGCATCCCTTCAAGGTCATCCTCGATTACGCACACAACCCCGCGGCGGTCGAGGCGATGTGCACCCTCGTGGATCGACTCGAGGTGACGGGCAAACGGATCTGCGTGCTGGCGGGACCGGGCGACCGGCGTGACGAGGACATCAAGGACATCGGGCGGATCGCGTCGGGGCACTTCGACCGCTACATCTGCCGGCGCGACGATGGCCTCCGCGGCCGCCGACCGGACGAGGTGCCGAACCTCCTGCGCGAATCGCTACTGGCCCACGGCGTGCCGGCCGAGCAGATCGTGATGATTCCCGACGAGCAGGCCGCAAACGACGCGGCGCTCCGCGAGGCGCAGCCGGGCGATCTCCTGCTCCTCTTCGCCGACGCGATCACGAGGAGCTGGAAGCAGGTGATCCAGTTCCAGCCGGAGGCGCCGGCACGGCTGATCGAACGGCCCCGCGTGTCGCGTCCCGAGGCGACGCTGTCGCCCGCGGCGTCGCTCTTCGAAGACGGTCGCCGAGAGTTCGTGCGCGAGAGCCGCGGCGTGTGGCTCCCTCGCGAAGCGGACGACTGATCTGACCTTCCTCGAGTCCCGCCGCCTCACCGGCCCCGGGTTCCTTCTCGACCGCCCCGGGGCCGCTCTCGAGATCACGTTGAACGACCCGGACCGCGACCGCGCGATCGCCGCGTGGCGCGGGTCGGCGCGGCGCATGCTCGACGCGCTCGGCTGGTCGGGCGAGCAGCTCGCCGTGCGCACGTACGCGGGCGGCGCGAGCCTCGCGATGAGCGCGCCGCCCGATGCGCTCTATGCCGCGACCAACGTGAACGAGTGGGCCTGGGAGTCGGCGCTTGCAGAGGTACACGGGACGCCGGCCGAGGAGCTCGATGCCGCGGCCGGTCGTTTGCGAGCGGAGATCGCTTCCGAGCGGAATCCCCGGCTCCTCGCGCTTCGCGATGCGGCACGCGCCCGCGGTCTCAACTTCCTCGCCGACGCCGATCTCGTCTCCGCCGGATCGGGCGGCGGCGCCGTCGTCTGGCCGGCCGGCTCCCTACCCGATCCCGACGCCGTCGACTGGGGCAGCGTGCACGATGTCCCCATCGCCCTCGTCACCGGATCCAACGGCAAGACGACCGTGGTTCGGCTCAGCGCGGACATGGTCGAGGCGTCCGGGCGCGTCGCCGGGGTCACGTCGACCGATGCCGTGCAGGTGGGCGGGATGACGCTCGATTCCGGCGACTACTCGGGGCCCGGCGGCGCCAGGCTGCTGTTGCGGCGGCCGGAGGTGGAGACCGCGATTCTCGAGACGGCTCGGGGGGGCATCCTCCGGCGCGGTCTCGAAGTCGAGCAGGCGGATGTCGCCGTCGTCACCAACATCGCCGATGACCACCTGGGTGAGTTCGGCATTCAGACTCTGCCGGAGCTTGCGGCCGTCAAGATGCTCGCGGCTCGCCCGGTGAAGAAGAGCGGTGCGTTGGTGCTCAACGCGGACGATGCTATCCTCCGGACAGCGGCCCGATCGGTGGGGGCCCCCATCATCTGGTTCTCGCTCGAGGCCTCGGCGCCGCACATCGCCGCACACCTCCAGGCGCGGGGGCGCGCTGTCGTACTGGACGGCGATCGTCTCATCATCGCGGACGGCGATCGGCGCACGGCGGTCGCACGGCTCGACGAGATCCCGATGGCGGTGGACGGCGCGGCGCGGCACAACGTGGCCAACGCCCTTGCCGCCATCGGAGTTGCCACCGCACTCGGCGTTGATCCATCGGCAATGGCGACCGCATTGCGTCGTTTTGGAACGGGTGCGACCGATAACCCGGGGCGGGCCAACATCTATCGGATCGGCGGCGTAGTAGTGGTAATCGACTTTGCACACAACCCGCACGGGATGGCCGCTCTCGCCGAGATGAGCCGAGCCATGCCGGCGCGTCGCCGCCTCGTTCTTCTGGGACAGGCCGGGGACCGAACCGACGACTCCATCCGCGAACTGGCGCGCGCCGCTTGGACTCTGCACCCCGACCGGGTGGTCATCAAAGAGCTGGAGCGTTACCTCAGGGGCCGCCGGGCGGGGGAAGTACCGGCCCTCCTGGCCGACGAATTCACCAGACTCGGAATGCCGGCGGACGCGATCGCGATGCCGGGCGGCGAGCTCGAGGGAGTGCGCCACGCCCTCGACTGGGCCCGTCCCGGCGATCTGCTGCTTCTCGCCGTGCATCAGGATCGCTCGAAGGTGCAGGCTCTCATGGACACGTTGCGGACGAGCGAATGGCAGCCGGGGTCGCCCGTCCCACGGTGACCTCCCCGAGAGAGCGATCCTGGATCTCGTTCGTCCTCAGCACCGCGATACACGGAATCCTCATCGCCCTGGCGCTCTGGCTCACTCGTCCACCCCCGCAGGAGGAGGAGAAGCGGGAGCCCGAGCGGAGCGCGGAGAAGCGCGAGGTGAGGATGGTGTATCTCAACCCACCGCCTCCGCCACCGCCACAACCGAAGGTGGTGCAGCCCCCACCACCACCGCCGAAGCCCGCTCCGCCACCGCCGCCCGCCGTTGCGCCTCCCCCCAAGAAGGCGCAGACGACGCCGGAGCCCGACGCCAACGCGCCACCCGAAGCCAAGCGATCGGAGGGACAGGAGCCGACCGACGAGAAGCCGGATCAACCCAAGCGGTCGGGGACTCCCGACGCGACGCCACCTCCCTCATCGCTGGCGACGAGAGAGTCGGAGATGGAGTCGGAGGCGAAACGGATCTTCGGTACCCCCAAGGTGTATACGCCCGAGGGCGTGGGTCCGCGCGCGAGTCGCCCGATGGAGGCCTATCTCCCGGACCATCCCGAGCGGTGCACGCGGCTGCCTGCTCGCGACTCGACTGGCCAGCCCCAGTTCGGGACGGTGGTGGGGAAGATTTATCGGCAGGACAACGGGAAGCCGCTCGGCGGGGCGGCGTTGCAGATGCTCGGCACACCGTACGTCACGTTTACCGACGCGGACGGGACGTACCACTTCCGGTTCGACATGTCGCTGGTGGACAATTGCCGGACGCAGTACGTGCGGGTGACGGCGGCAGGATACGAGTCCCGGCTCCTCGTGCTCGTCATCGGGCAGGACGCGGTAAGCGAGGACGTGTTGCTGAAGCGCAAGTAGCGCGCCGGGCTCGAGACGTCGGCGCTCGGCGCTTCACCGGAGGGACAGGGGCTCTCCGGCTCGTGCGGGCCAGCATCGGGGCCACCGCCTTCGGGAGCGCTCGCGCGGCACGCGTGATGGCCGCTGGAGCGAGCGCGCCGGTCGAGTGACGAGGGCCCTGCACCCGACGGGCGCGTCAGGCCGGGGGCACTTCCCTTGAATCGGAGGCTTTACGGTGGCCTGCAGCGCCCTGAGGGTGCGGGGTACTCGTCGCGAGAGTCCCGGCGCGCCGGTTAAGCGCCGGCCCAGAGCGCATGCCGCGAGGTCAGCGGCGCGCGGTCCGCAATCGTGAGCGAGCCGCCGCGCACCTAGCCTTCCCCGCTCCACATCAGCCATAATCCGGCGATGACCGACACGACATTCGCTCCTTGAGCCGGGCCCGCGTCTGGGCGCTCCGCACCGCGTTCCGCACGGTCGGCACCGTCGCGCCCGATGTCGCGGCGAGGTGGGCAGAGACGATCTTCTGTACGCCCCCGCGTCACGTCCCTCCGGCGGCCGACGAGGAGTTCGTCGCCACCGGAACGCGCTTCCTGGTGCGAAGCGAGGGGCAGGACATCGCGGCGTGGGAATGGGGCGTGGGCCCCACGGTGCTTCTCGTACACGGCTGGGGAAGCAGAGCCGGCCGCTTCCGCGTGCTTGCGACGGCGCTGCTCGAGAGCGGGTTCCGCGTGGTGGCCCACGACGCGCCGGCGCATGGCCGCTCCACCGGTCGGTTCGCCTCGCTGCCGGAGTTCGCCCGCGCGCTCCGAGCCGTCGCCGACCGCGCCGGCGAGATTCACGGCATCGTCGGCCACTCGCTCGGCGGGTCGGCCGCTTGTCTCGCGATGCATGAGGGGCTGGCGGCGCGGCGTCTGGTGCTCGTGGCGCCTCCGTCCGACGTCCTCGAGTTCTCGAAGGTCTTCGGCGACCATCTTCGCATTCCGCCGCCCGCGCGGCTCGCGATGCGACGCAACCTCGAGGAGCGACTCCGGATGCGGTGGGAGGACCTCAACATCTCGGCCATCGCCCGCGAGCTTTCGACGCCGGCACTCGTTATCCATGACCGCGAAGACGAGGAGGTCTCGTTCGCGCACGGCGAGGAGATCGCCCACGCCTTTCCCCACGCGCGGCTGGTCGCGACCAGTGGGCTCGGCCACCGCGCGATCCTCCGCGACGCGGAGGTCGTCCGGCAGACTGTTGCCTTCCTGCGTGAGGAGGCCGGGTGATCGTCATGGATCGGGAGAATCTGCTCGTGCCCGGGTGGTCTCACGTCCTCTCGACGACGAACGATCTGGCCGAGCTCGACGCGATTCGAAAGGAGGTGGGGGCGCCGAGGCAGGCGCTTCATCTGGGGAGAAGGTGGCCGCATCTCGATCTCAAGCTCGAGCCTCGCGACCGCGCGCTCGCGCATCCCGGCGTGCGCGTCTTCGCGAGCACGCCGGAAATGCTGCGATTCATCAAATCACTTCGAGAGCGCTAGTACTGGGAGCGGTTCTCCGCCGCCGAATCCGCAGGAGCGGGAGGATTGAGCGAGTCGGGCGTATTCGGCTCGTAGCCTTCGAGCGGCGCGCCGATTCTGATCGTGTCGCTCGGCAGGCTCGGCGCCAGCTCGGGATTCGGTGCGGCCGCGCTCCGCGGCCCGTAGTTGGCCTCGAGCGTATCGCTCGGGAGCGTGGGGGCGGGAGCCTGGGCGGACGCAGTCGAGGAGCGGAAGCCGAGAAGCGGGATGCCGGCCAGCAGCACGAAGGCGAGTGCCGTGGCGCGGGTAACGGGTGACATGTGGTCCTCCTAGAGGATCTTCTTCCCGAACGCCGACTGCACCAGCTCCACCGCGAAGGCCGCCGACGCGTTCCCTTGATCGAGTATCGGATTCGCCTCCACGATCTCAAGCGACGTCATGCGTCCCGAATCGTGGAGCAGTTCCATGATGTGGTGCGCCTCGCGGTAGTTGAGCCCGCCTTTCACCGGAGTGCCCACGCCGGGAGCGACGGTCGGATCCACAGCGTCGAGGTCGAAGCTCACGTGCAGGTAACCCGTGCCGTCGGTCACCCGCGCGAGCACCTTCTTCATGATGCGGTGGATACCATGCCTGTCAATGTCTGACATTGTTTGCACTTGCACGCCTGTCTTCCGGAGCAGGCTCTTCTCTCCCTCGTCGAGACTTCGTATCCCCACGAGCGACACGTTCTTGGCGTCGACCTTGGGACCGGTGCCGCCCAGGCCGGTGAGGGGGGGCGGCCCGTACCCCAGGAGGGCCGCGACGGGCATTCCATGGACGTTGCCGGAGGGAGAGGACTCGGGGGTGTTGATGTCCCCGTGGGCATCGATCCAGAGCACGCCGACCTTTTTCTTCACCTTGCGGGCGAAGCTCGCGATGCCCGCGACGCTTCCGGCCGCAATCGAGTGGTCGCCGCCCAGAATCAGGGGGAAGTCGCCGCGCGCCGCGATCCGCTCGACCTTCCGCGCGACCACCTCGAGCGCGCGGGAGATTTCGCCGAGATAGCGGGCGCTCGTGTCACCGACCTTGAGCGCCTCCATGTTCTTGATGACGATATCGCCCTCGTCCACCACCGTGTGGCCGAGCTCGCGGAGCCGATCGGAGAGCCCGGCGATGCGGATGGCGGAGGGGCCCATGTCCACGCCGCGCCGACCCGATCCGAGATCCATCGGCACACCGAGGACGCGGACGATCATGTGAGCGGGTCTCCGAAGATTTCCATAGGGTGAACCAAAGACAGCGAGGCCGCGTTACTAAGTCTATGCAGATTCTCGCTGTTTCGGGCAGCCTCCGGGCAGTGTCCAAGAACACCGCGGTCCTCGAGGCAGCACGGCTCGTGGCTCCGCCGGGTGTCGAGATCACTCTCTATAGTGGGCTCGTCACGCTCCCGCACTTCAATCCCGATCTCGACACCACCGATGGTCGCGGTGGCCCGGCCACGGTGGCCGACTGGCGGGCGCGCGTCGCACGGGCCGACGGGGTTCTCATCTCGACCCCCGAATACGCTCACGGGCTCCCCGGCGCGCTCAAGAATGGGCTCGATTGGCTGGTGAGTAACGTGGATTTTCCGGGGAAGTCGGTCGCCCTGCTCGGCACGACGACGCGATCGGTGCACGCCCCGGCGCAGCTCACCGAGATCCTGCGAACCATGTCGGCACGCCTGGTGGACGAGGCGTCGGTGACGATCCCGCTGCTTGGGCCGCCGGTGGATGCCGCCACGATCGCGGCGGATCCAGAGCTGGCCGGTCCGCTGCGCACGGCGTTGGAAGCGTTCGCGAGAGCGATCGAGCGAGGTAACTCCTAGCGCACTCGGCCGTGACGGCTAGGTTGGAAAGACATGTCGGGAACACTGCTCGAGGGCGAACACGAGGCGGTCCTCCTGGTGAACGGGAGCGGCCGGTCTCCCTATGTGCTCATCACCGAACACGCCTCCAATCGGCTGCCCAAGAAGCTCGGGACGCTCGGGCTCGCCGAGTCCGAGCTCGAACGCCACATCGCCTGGGATATCGGGGCCGAGCAGGTCGCGCGCCGGCTCTCGCAGCTGATCAACGCCCCGCTCGTGCTGCAGCGCTACTCGCGGCTCGCCTACGACTGTAACCGGCCGCCCGACGCACCCGACGCCATGCCGGAGATCAGCGAGACCACCCATATTCCCGGCAATCGGAAGCTGTCGCCCGCCGACAAGCTAGCCCGCATTCGCGAGATCTACCGCCCGTTCCACGCTGCCATCGCCGACCTGCTCGACGCTCGATCGGCGGAAGGGATTCGGTCGCTGGTGGTGACGATTCACAGCTTCACGCCGGTCTACAAGGGCGAGGCCCGCAGCGTCGAGCTCGGCATCCTCCACGACCGGGACAGGAGACTCGCCGAGAAGCTCATCGCGAGCTTTCCCGGCGTGGATGCGCGGTACAACGAGCCCTACGGCCCCGAGGACGGCGTGCTCCACACGCTGGACGTGCACGCGGCGCCCCGCCGCCTCGAGCATGTCATGATCGAGATCCGCAACGATCTCGTGTCGGATGAACGTGGACAACAGCACTGGGCGCAGCGGCTCTGCGCCGCGCTCACGCAGGCAGTCGCGCACTAGCCAGGGAGAGGCATGATGGCCACCGGAATGCTGACGCTGGGCGACCTCAAGCGGGAGATCACCGCCGGCACGATCGACACCGTCGTCGCGGCGATGGTAGACATGCAGGGCCGGCTCATCGGGAAGCGCTTCCATGCGGCATACTTCGCCGACGAAGGCCACGATGAGACGCACGGCTGCAACTATCTCCTCGGTCTCGACATCGAAATGGAGCCGGTCCCCGGCTACAAGGCGACGAGCTGGGAAAAGGGCTACGGCGACTTCGTCCTCAAGCCCGACATGGCGACGATGCGCCGGATCCCCTGGCTCCCGGGCACCGCGCTCGTCCTCTGCGACGTGCTCGACCACCACACCCACGAGGACGTGCCGCATTCGCCGCGCGCCATCCTCAAGAAACAGCTCGCCCGTCTCGATGCGATGAAGCTGAAGGCGTACATGGCGTCCGAGCTGGAGTTCTTCCTGTTCGACGACAGCTACGACGTGGCCTACCAGAAGGGGTATCGCAACCTCAAGACGGCGGGGTACTACATCGAGGACTACCACATCCTGCAGACGACGAAGGAAGAAGGAGTGATGCGGGCGATCCGCAACGGGCTCAACGCCGCCGGTATTCCCGTGGAAAACTCCAAGGGCGAATGGGGTCCGGGCCAGGAAGAGATCAACGTCAGATACGCCGACGCCCTGGAGATGGCCGACCGCCACGCGATCATCAAGAACGCGTGCAAGGAGATCGCGCACGGCCTCGGCAAGGCCGTGACCTTCATGGCCAAGTGGGACTACGGGATGGCGGGCAACTCCTCCCACATCCACCAGTCGCTCTGGTCGGCGGACGCCACGTCGCCACTCTTCTTTGACAAGAAGGGCGACCACGGGATGTCGGAAACGATGAAGCAGTTTCTTGCGGGGCAGCTCGAGCACGCCCGCGAGATCACCTATTTCCTGGCGCCCTACGTCAATTCCTACAAGCGCTTCATGGTCGGCACCTTCGCCCCGACCCGCGCGATCTGGAGCTTCGACAATCGGACGGCGGGCTACCGCATCTGCGGCGCCGGCACCAAGAGCGTGCGTGTGGAGTGCCGCATCGGGGGCGCCGACCTCAATCCCTATCTCGCGATCGCCGCGCTCCTCGCGGCAGGGCTCGACGGGATCGAGAAGAAGATGAAGCTCGAGCCAGCGTTCTCCGGCGATGCCTACGATCCCGCCAAGAAACTGCGCGAGATCCCCAAGACGCTTCGGGATGCGCAGGCGCTGCTCGACGGGTCCAAGTTCCTGCGCGGAGTCATGGGCGACGATGTCATCGATCACTACGTGCACACGGCGGCGTGGGAGCAGTTCGAGTTCGACCGGCGGATCACCGACCTCGAGCTGAAGCGGGGGTTCGAGCGGTACTGAGCGGACATTGGGTGGCCGTTCAACACGAAGGCACGAAGGGCACGAAGAACTGCAACTTGAGGACGGGAATGGCTGAGAAGATCACGTGCATTTCACCGGTGGACGGCAGGGTTTACGCCAGCCGGCCGGTAGCGAGCAAGAAGCAGATCGCGGCGACGTTCGCGGCGGCCCACGCGGCCCAGGAGAAGTGGAAGCGCGTGCCGGTGGCCGAGCGTGCCGCCTATTGCTCGGCGGCTGTGGACGCGATGATCGCCATGAAGGACGAGATCGTGCCGGAGCTCGCGTGGCAGATGGGGCGACCGGTCCGCTATGGCGCGGGCGAGCTGCGCGGCTTCGAGGAGCGCGCCCGCTACATGATCGGGATCGCGGAGCAGGCGCTGGCCGACATCGACCCTGGTCCGAAGGAAGGGTTCGTCCGCTACGTGACGCGCGAGCCGCTCGGCGTGGTCTTCACGCTCGCGCCGTGGAACTATCCCTACCTCACTGCCGTCAACTCGGTCATCCCGGCGATCATGGCGGGCAACGCGGTGGTGCTGAAGCACGCCGCCTCGACGCTGCTCGTCGCCGAGCGGTTCCAGGAGGCATTCGACCGGGCGAAGCTGCCGAAGGGCGTGTTCCAGCATCTCGTGCTGAGCCACGCCCAGGCGGGGGAGGTCATTGCCGGCGGACGGGCCAACATGGTGTGCTTCACCGGCTCGGTAGCGGGCGGGAAAGCGATGGAAGAAGCGTCGGCCGGCCGGTTCATCAATGTCGGCCTCGAGCTCGGCGGCAAGGACCCGGCCTACGTCCGGCCCGACGTCGACATGCCGCACGCCGTCGAGAATCTCGTGGACGGCGCCTTCTTCAACTCCGGGCAGAGCTGTTGCGGCATCGAGCGGATCTACGTGCACAAGAAGGTGTGGAACGACTTCCTCGATGGATTCGTCGATCTCACCAAGAAGTACGTGCTGGGCTCGCCGCTCGAGGAGACGACCACACTGGGGCCCATGGTGAGGACGGAGGCGGCGGCGTTCGTGCGCAAGCAGATCGCCTCGGCGGTGCGGGCAGGAGCGTTGCCGCACGTGGATGCCAGGACATTTCCGATGGACAAGAGCGGCACGCCCTACATGGCGCCGCAGGTGCTCACGAACGTCACGCACAAGATGAGCGTGATGATGGACGAGAGCTTCGGGCCCGTGGTCGGCATCATGAAGGTGTCGGACGACCGCGAGGCGATCGAGCTGATGAACGATTCGCCCTACGGGCTCACGGCGTCGATCTGGACCCGGGACGTGGATGCGGCGCAGACCATCGGCGACGAGATCGCGACCGGCACGGTCTTCATGAACCGCTGCGACTATCTGGATCCCGCGCTCACCTGGACCGGCGTCAAGGACACGGGACGCGGCGCAACGCTCTCCAAGGTCGGATACGAGGCGTTGACCAGGCCCAAGAGTTATCACTTGAGAACGAAGACATGAGCATTCCGAACCGGAACTTCAACTACCCGACCGCGATCAAGTTCGGCGCGGGCCGCATCAAGGAGCTCGCCGACCACTGCAAGGCGAACGGCATCACTCGGCCCCTCTTCGTCACCGATCCGGGATTGGCGGCGATGCCGATGGTCCAGGACGTAGTGGAAGACGTAAACCGGGCCGGGCTCCGTATCGCCGTCTTCTCCGACGTGCGACCCAATCCGGTCGAGGCCAACGTGACGGCCGGAGTCAGGGCGTTCAAGGCCGGGAATCACGACGGCGTGATCGCATTCGGCGGCGGCTCGGGACTCGACGTCGGCAAGATGGTCGCCTTGATGCACGGGCAGCAGGTGTCGCTGTTCGAGCTCGAGGACGTGGACGACTGGTGGACCAGAGCCGACGCGTCGAAGATTGCGCCCATCATCGCCGTCCCCACGACGGCGGGGACGGGCTCGGAGGTGGGGCGCGCCGGGGTCGTCACCCATCCCGTCACCCACGAAAAGAAGATCATCTTCCACCCCGCGATCATGCCCAAGGTGGCGATCCTCGACCCCGAGCTCACAGTCGGGCTGCCACCCAAGCTCACCGCGGCCACCGGGATGGACGCGCTGGCCCATGTCGTCGAGGCCTATTGCGCGCCCTTCTATCATCCGCTTGCAGTGGGCGTCGCGCTCGAGGGGATGCGGCTCATCAAGGAGAACCTCCCGCGAGCCGTGAAGAAGGGGACCGACCTCGACGCCCGTGGCAACATGCTGGTTGCCTCCACCATGGGCGCTACGGCCTTCCAACGCGGGCTCGGCGCCATCCACGCGCTCTCGCATCCATTCGGCGGCCTGTATGACGCGCACCATGGCACGCTCAACGGCATCATCATGCCGTATGTCGTCAAGGCCAACCGGAAGAAGATCGAGAAGGACGTCGAGCGGGCCGCTGCCTATCTCGGCATCAAGCGAGGCTTCAACGGATTCCTCAACTGGATCCTGTCGCTGCGGAAGGAGATCGGCATCCCCCATACGCTCCGCGAGATCGGCATCGACACCACGCGATTGGACGAAGTCGCCGCGATGGCGATCAAGGACCCGTCGGCAGGTGGGAATCCGATAGCCTTCACCGAGAAGCAGTACAAGGCGCTCGCGAAACGATGTGTGACAGGGGAGCTTTGATGTCCGCCCTCAGATCGGCCACCTGCCTGTGCGCCGGCGTTGGCATCCTGTGGCTCGGCGCCTGCTCCGATGGCACGAGCCCGCCTGCCGAGCCGGTACCGCTCCATTTCACGGCGCTCACGGTCAGCACCGGGGCCACCTGCGCATTGACGGCCGAGAGCGCGCTGTACTGCTGGGGCAGCGGCGAGGGAGGAATTTTCGGGGGCAGCAGCCCTCGCCCGCTCCGCATCCAGACCTCGGTGCCGCTCACCACCTTGAGCGCGAACTCGTCAACCGGCTCCTATGTGTGCGGGCTCGGACCCAACGGCTTCCCGTATTGCTGGGGGACCATCCGTGTGAACGTCGACAGCTCGTTCGACCTGGGCTCGGCGCCGACGCCGTTACCTGGCGGGATACAACTGACATCGATCAGCGCGGGCGTGCACCACATCTGCGGTGTCTCGGCGGCCCGCCTGGCATACTGCTGGGGGGACTTCGCCGGCGGGCAGCGGGGAGATGCGAACGTCAACCTCGACACCGCGACCGCGAACTTCACTCCAAACATCGTCGATGGTGGGCTCGAGTTCAGCGAGGTGGTCGCCGGGTCGGTGGGGACGTGCGGTCTCACGACCGCCAATCAGGCCTATTGCTGGGGTTCCAACTCCTTCGGCTTCCTGGGAAACACGACGGCGCCGGCGCAGCAACAGTGCGGGCGCGCATTGCCGCCGTGCGTCCTGGCTCCGGTGCCGGTGGCGGGCGGCCATTCCTTCAGCGCGCTGAGCGCTAACAGCCAGCACGCATGCGGACTATCGGGATTCCAGATCTACTGCTGGGGCCTCGACGATCACCATCAGATCGGCACCGCCGAGTCGGTCGGGCTCTGCAGCGGCACCGCGTGCGCGCTCGAGCCGGCGCTCGTGTTCGCGCAGAACGTCACTTTCTCGTCGGTGAGTGCTGGTGGGTCTTCGACCTGCGCACTCGACTCGGGGCAGATCCCCTATTGCTGGGGCGACAACACATCTGGTCAGCTCGGGAACGGCGGCACCCCGGCTTCGATACCGGCGCTCGTGTCGGGCAGACACCAGTTCACGACCATCGTGATCGCGAGCGATCACGCGTGCGGGCTCATCGCCTCGGGCGAAGCCTTCTGCTGGGGAAGCAACTCCGCTGGTCAGCTCGGCACGGGGAACGAGACGGACTCAAACCAACCCGTCGCAGTGGTAGGGCCGGCCGCGCAGTAGTCGCACCCGTCGGACATTCGCGCTCCGTCGCAATCATTCCACAGCCGGCCGCACGACCAATCCGAAGACCACCAGAGCCAGGGCAAGGCCTGCCATGCCGCCCACCGCCGCGTAGCCGGGCGGCATCCATGCTGCTCGGCCGAGCCCGCGGAGACCGTTGAGCAGCGCTCCCAGCTCGCCGGCGCAAAGCAGGATTCCGACCGAACGGATCGCACGCCATTTCGACTCACTGCTGCTGTACGCAAGCGCCATCGCGGGCTGACTTGAGAGCCATCGTCGCACCCATACGACCAACGCGATCAGCCCCACGAGCGTGCTGGTGTGCTGCAGGATCCTGTAGAGTGGCAGGTATACCCGGCCGGCAACGTGGACCATGGTGAGCAAGGCAGGCACTTGGCGCACACCCCACCCGTGAAAATGTGTGAAGGAGTCCCACAGCGAGTGGCTCGCGGCGCCGATCAGGATGGCCGCAACCACCGAAGGCAGACTGCTGTGCCGAGCGATCAGGGCGGCCTTGAGGCCATCGGGAAAGAGCGTCAGGAGCGCGGGTCTCACCACATGCCGACAGACTGCCCATACCGCGACGCCCACGGGAAGGCAGAAGACGAACAGCCCGATCAGGGAATGGGCGGTGCGACCCTGCGGCGCCATCCGGACGAGATACTCGAAGTCCGGCGTCATCGTTCCGATGACCAGGGCATCGAGCGGGAGCGAAGGGAGAAGCCGGCTCAGGGGCCACGCGGCGGCGGCGTGAGCCGGAGTCAACGGCACGACGTCACTCCCTCGGGACCTCGCGCCAAAACCCGTCGGCCGTCCGCTCGAACACGAAGTTGTAGGTCCGCGTGTGCGTGATGACACCCTCGCCATCGGGTGGTGCGTTGGCGCTCACGATCGCGTTTTGGACCTGTGCCTGTTCCGCGTCCTTCCGGAACTCCGCCCAGATTCGCTCGGCCTCTCCGTGAACGGCATTCTCGTCATCCATGTTGAGATCGGTCTGATATCTCAGCACGAGCGCAGGCCCGGACGTGGACATCTTGAGCTTGCTGATGCCCAGGACCTTGACCTCTTCGCCCGAGGCCAGCCTGCGGAGCTCGACATGTGGCTTCGGCTTTGTACAGCCGGCCAGGACCACGATGGATGACAGCAGTCCGCACACGGTCCGGACCATCGAGCCTCCCTGAGCTCGCACATCGACCGAGGGCAGGGCTATTCCTCTTTCACCGCGACCGCCTCGAAGTCGAATGTCACCTTGTCTGCAACCTTGACCGTCCCACCCGGCCCGCCCTTGTAGGGCTTGATACCGAAGTCGCTCTGCTTCACGGCGAAGGTGCCCTTCGCGCGAAGCGTATCTCCGGTCGTCTCGAAGGCCACATCCACCGGCACGTCGTTCGTGACACCCTCCATCGTGACCGCGACCACGAGGTGATACCCGCCGGGGATCTGGGTCACCTCTTTGGATGCGAATTCCATCTTGGGAAACTGGTCCACGTGCAGCACGTCGGTGCGCATCGCCTGCGTCACCTTCCGGATCTCCGCCGTATCGGGCGGAGTCGTGACCTCGAGACTATCAGTGGGAACGACGAGATCAACGTGCGACCGCGCGACATCGCCGTGATGGAGCACCACCTCTCCGGTGACCGCGTGTGCCCGAATAACGTGGCTGTGACCTGCGAATCCGAACAGGCCGGCCTTCCCCGTCTTGACGTCGAAGCGGCTCGACGGAACCACGTGATAGACGACCGAGTCCTGGCCGACGGCGCGCACCGGTACGAGGATCATGAGAAGACAGAATGCGAACGACCCACCGCGCGCCATCACGGCTCCACGATCACGCGACTCTGCATGAACGGATGAGGGGTACAGTGAAAGGGATAGTCGCCGGGCTTGTCGAAGACCCGCTCGAACGTCTGGTTCGGGTCGATCAGCCCCGAGTCGAAGGAGCCGTCGTCGGCCGTCACGGAATGCTGGAGCTGGTCGCCGTTGACCCACCGGACCCGAGTCCCAACGCGCACATGGAATTCCTTCGCCCCGAACGACAGGTTGGCGATCTTGATGACCGTTGCTGCTGCTTCCGCACCCGCGGCTCCGGCGGCGGGGGCTGCCGCCGGCTTCTTTCGATGCCCGAAGTAGCGGGAAAGCGTGAACGGTATCGTGAACTCGAACCCGCCCATGTGGGCGCCACGTACACCGCGTGATGAGCCCTCGATCGACGCGCTCTGCGTGTTCGTGAACTGAATCGAGAGCGAGTGCGGGCTGTAGGGAATGCGCAGCTGCGCCGCGGCGCCCCACGCCGTCGTGCCACCTGTCCCATCCGGCTTGTTCACCAAACCGAACACGTCGCCGGCGAGGCTCAGCCAGCTCGTCACCCGAATCACGGCACCCGAGCCGAGTCCCCACATCGATTGCTGGACGTCGTAGGCCGAGGACATGCCCCGAACCACGCCGAGCAGGCGCACGCGTCCGAACCATCGATTCACGCCCAGCTCACCGTCCACGCTCTTCGCCGCGAAGTTGTATCCGGCTGTGACGTGTACGTCGACGGGTGCTCCTCGCGCCATCTCCAGCACCGGCCGCCGAAGACCGAGCTGGTATTCGTTCGGGATCCCGGTGAAGACTGTCGAGTTGGTCGCGTAGTCGAGCTGGGCGTTGAAGCCGGCGGGCAGACCCGTCGCGAGATGAAAGTTGGGGAAGCTCGTGACCTTCCGTGCCGGCGGCGGGCTCACCTCGAACCGGTGGAGAAAGTTGAACTGGATGATTCCCGGTTTCACCGTCCAGCCGTCGTCCAGATTCGGTGTGCGATCGACGACCGCTTGAGCCTCGAGCATCGGCGCTCCGGTAACCATCAGCAGCGCCGCGATCCACAACGGGCGCGCCTCGCGCTTCCACATGATCTCTCCCGCGATACGGCCGCCCGCTGCGCCCCGCTCCATCGCTACGGAGAGGTGACGGTCAGCGTCGCCTTCATGAAAGGATGAATCTTGCAGCTGTAGGTGTAGGTGCCGGGCGCGCCGGCGGTGAACTGGAAGGTCCTGCCCTGACTGAACGCACCCGAATCGAACGTCGTGCCGTCGTCGGACGTGACGGTGTGATTGACGTCATCGTCGTTCGTCCAGGTGACGGTCGTACCGCTCGTTACGCTCAGATTCGGCGGGGCGAAAGCGAAATTGTTGATGGCGACGTCGGATACTCCGGTGACCGGCGGCGTCGGCCCCGTGGCCGGCCGGTCACTGAAGCACCCGGCCAGCCCAGCGGCGAGAACGATCAGGTAGAAGCGCATGCCTACTGCACGACAATCCTTCCGGTCATCATCGGTCCGTGGACCGCACAGTCGTATTCATAGGTTCCGGGGGTGGTGAACGTCATCGTGTAGGTCTTGCCATCCCCCGCCTGAATCCCACTGTTCGTGAAGCTCGGGCTGCCTTCCGACTGTACGCTGTGAGAGACCGAACCCGTGTTGGTCCAGGTCCAGGTGACCGTCGTGCCGACCGCTATGGTGTCGATCGCCGGGTTCTGGGTTCCGTTGTGCCCGCTCTGGAAGAATATGTTCCCGACCGTGACTGTCCCGGTAGGCCCACCGCCTCCCATCGTGGGGGCCGTGGGGCTATTGCTGCTGCTGGAGCAACCGACGGCGGCGGCGGCGGCCATCAACAACCACTGTAACTGGATACGCATGAACAACTCTCCTCACCTATATGGGTACAGCCGACCGTGCCGGTGGGGGCCGGCGCGGTGGCGTATACTCGGTAGACGGCGTGAGAGAGGGGGCTATTCCCTGATCGTTGCTCGTAGCTCGTAGCGAGCAGCGAGTAGCGAGTAGCGAGCAGCGAGCAGCGAGCAACGAGCAACGAGTAACGAGCGACGACCTAGAGCCGCATTGCGGCGAGCACGGATGCCGGGAACTCTCCGACCAGGAACGAGCCGTTGTCGGTGCCGGGCCAGGCTACGGTGTGGATGTCGCCGTCGCCCGTGGCGTAGACCCCTTCGGCCGCGATGGCCTGACGCACTCGCGGCGGACGGAAGAAGACGTGCTCCGCGATCACGTACTGCACCACGAGACGGTCGTGACATCGGTACGCCAGCGCCGCTGCCGGCTCGCCGTTGATCTCGGTGGTCCAGGTCCCGATCAGCCGCATGTGAGCAGACCGAAGTGCGGGAATGGAGAAGGGCATTTCCTTCTCGACCGCCGCGAGGTGCGGTCCGTTCGGCAGGTCTGCCGCGGCGACCCGGCGGAAATCCCTGAGCGCGGCATCGGCGATCGGCTCGGGTACACTGTCGACGACGACGGGGATCGGGGGCCCCATCGTCATCCCCGCCATGTTCTGACCGGAAGACCTGGGCTTGCCGACGATCAGGAACGCCCCCAGGCTCGCCGCGATCAGCCATCCACCCCAGGCCAGGTACGGCCGTGCGCGGGGCGCGAGCTCGGCGGCGCGCGTCGCCCACTGAGGCGAGGGCGGCGTAGCCGGGACCCTCTCCTCGGCGCCGAGCGAGTTCAGATGCGCCTCCAGTCGCTCCAGCACGGCGGCGGGGGCGGCGGCGCGCTCTTCGGCGAGCAGCCGTGTCCGGAGCGCGACCTGGATTCGCAGCTCGCGCCGGCATTCCTCACAGCGCTGGAGATGATTCTCGACCTCGGACCTGACGCTCCCGGCGACCTCGTCGTCGGCGTAGGCGCCAAGGAGACCCATCATCGTCCGATGCCGAACATCATCCTCGGACCGGTCATTGGCTCCGCTCATGCGCGCCTCTTGTTCAGGTGATGCTCTGCCTGGCCCGGTCTCAATCCCACGAGATCCCAGAGCCCCTCATCCATGACGATCAACGCCGCCAGCAGCTTCCGGCCCCGATGAATGCGACTCATGACGGTCCCCACGGGGACGCCCGTCGTGTCGGCGATCTCGCGGTACCGCAGACCCTCGAGATCGTGCAGCTCGATCGCCAGCGCGAATTCCTCCGGCAACATGCGCAGGAGCTCGTGGATGCGGTCGCTGGAGGTCGAAGCGATCAGGTGCTCCAGCGGCCCAGCGTCGCCACCATCGAGGAGATCTTCGTCGGCCCGCTCGAGCGCGAGGGTCGGCGCCAGTTGCTCCCGGCGGTCGCGCTTGTCGACGAAATCGCTGAGCGCCGACCGGAGGATCCGATAGAGCCAAGGCAGGATCAGCGACTCGTCACGCAGGTTCCCGAACCCGATCCAGGCTCGGGTGCACGCCTCCTGCACCACGTCCTCCGCGTCGGCGGTGTTGTGGAGCCGGCGGCAGGCCAGGCTGACCAGGCGGCCCAGGTGCGGCTGCACGAGCGCATGGAACCGAGCTTCGGAACCGGCCGGGTACGGCGTACGGTGCACTGGGTCTCGCTGGAAAGGTCCGGGGGCCAGCTCGCCTTGGATCATTGCACTTCCTTTGAATCATTGTAGCTGACGGGACCAGCCGGCGGAATATTCCCAGGTCGGCTGAGGCCTGATGGCTGAGGGCCAAATGCTCAGGACCGGGGCCGCCAGCGGACCTTCTCCAAGTCCATCCGTCCTCGCGAGTTGAACCGGATCCCCTCCCCCTCGAGGAGCTGACGCTGGCTCAGCTCGGCGCCCGGCACCCTCCGCCGGCTCACCATCCCCGCCGCGTTGATCACGCGGTGCCAGGGCAGCGCGGTGCTCGAAGGCAGCGCGGCCATCGCGTACCCCACCTGCCGGGCGTGGCCGGGTAGACCGGCCAGCTCGGCGATTTGCCCGTAGGTCGCCACGCGGCCACGAGGGATGCGGCGCACGACGGCGTAGATCTTCTCGTACGCCACCTCAATCCTTGGGTGCGGTCAGCGCCACGAAATCGTGCCTGCGGAGCAGGGGAACGAAGGCGGGCTCGCGGTGGATCCATCCGGGCCACGCTCCGGCATCGAGTGCCTCGCGCGTGAGCGCCACCGCGCTGTCGAGCCGACCGAGAAGCGCCGCGTCCCGGGCGCGGTAGATGAGCGCCGACCAATTCGCCCGGGATACTGGCTGGGCGGCGAGCCAGCGGTCAATGCTGTCGGCCCGTGCGGTGTCTCCCCGCTCCGCCGCGAGACCGGCCAGCTCGGCCTGCACGTCCACGTTGGTCGTGCTGTCCTCCAGCAGTTGCCGCGCGACCGCTTCGGCCTCGACCCGAGAGCCCGCCATTTCGAGCGACCAGGCGGCGACGAGCCGCTCTTCGAACGTCGCGCGCTCCTCGGGAGGCCGACTGCGGTACCAGGCCACCGCGCGTTGCGCCGCCTGTCGCGCCGCGACCGAATCGCCGTGCACCGCGAGCTCACACCCGACCCACCAGGCGATCCAGGCCGGCGTCGTGGTGTACTCGGGCCGGCCATCGGTATAGGGGGCCAGACCGATGTCGTCGGCCGTCTCGACCGGCAGGGTGAGCGCCGAGTCGAGCAGCGCCAGCACCGCGGTCGGCCGGGACAGGGCGGCGAATGCGGTTGCCCGTATCAAGATGCGGGTGAGCGGCGCGCCCGGAGTCATGCGATCGGTGACGGCCAGCTCCTCACGATAGCGGCCGAGCGCGTGGAGCGCGCCGGCGAGGCCGGACCAATAGCCGACATGCGTCGAATCGGTGCTCCACGCAAGGTCCACGGCGGGGTTGACGCGTTGCAAGAGCTCGAGCTGCATGCCGGGGCGATTGGCCCAGCTCGCCGCTGCGGCGGCCGAGGTCAGGTTTCCGGGGGCGTTTCCCTCGAGCTTGGCGCGCTCGAGCGTGAACCGCAGCATCTCCTCGTTCCTGCCGCGACACTTCGCGTCGATGATCTGGAGTGTCAGCCGGTCCTTGCGGTCGAGCGGTGGGGAGCGCATCGCGAGCACGTGAGCGAGCGAGTCGCTGAGGTTGCAGTGATTGTAGTTGGACGCAGTCATCGACGCGGCGAGGGCGGCCGGCGTGAAAACCGTGTCTCCATGCGCCGCCCGAAGGAACAGCGCTTCGGCCTGACTTCCATCCCCGTGCCAGAACGCATCCCACCCGTCCACGTAGTCGCGATAGACGTCGAACGGCGGGACCTCCGGGCCGCGGATGTCCATCGTGGCCCGTACCTCGACCGCAGCCGCGACGGCGCTCATCACGCGCGACCGCAACTCGTCGAGGCCGGCCATCGGGTTGCGCTCGCTCGAGATGATGGGCCCCACGACGCCTGCGACACGTCCGGTCCGCGCGTTGGTGACCGCCGCATCGAGGAACAGGGTATCGCCCGTCCGGAAGTAGCTGCCCGACACGAGCACGCTGGCCCCTGTATGCCGCGCGAGCACGGCCGGCTCGGCGGCGTCCCCACCTATGAGATGGGTCTGCACGTAGACCGCGCGCGGATCGACCACGTCCACCAATTCGGTGCGGAGGAGACCCTGCGCGATCCAGTCCTGCGCCATGCGGCCGACGGACTGGAGCCCGGCATCGCCGGTGCGGTTGTCGAAGACCTCGACGAGTACGCGCTGCCGGCCAGTCGCGACGTGTGAGTGGGTGGCGCTGGTCGCGCGCACGGCGAGCAGGATGGCGACGGCAGCGGCGCCAGTGGCCGCGGCGGTGAGGGCGATCCGCCGGCGGCGGCGAGTCGACGGCGCAGGGCCAACGGTCGAGGACTCGGGCTGAACCGCTGCAGGCTCGGGGGGAACGGCTAACGGCTGTGTGCTACCACCGGCGGGGCGCGCCACGCCGGCCGTAGCAGCGCCGCCGCCCCCGCTTCCGCGCCCGCTCCCGGCCCTGATTCGCGCCGCGAGCGACTCGGTCTCCACGTTCGGTGTTGCGCCGAACTCGGCTTGGAGCCGGTGCGCGTACGTCTCGTGCAATCGAAGCGCACCACCGGTGTCGCCCGCGCGGTCGAGAAGCAACATCGCCCGGCGGAGCCAGGTCTCGTCGCCGGGAGCGAGCGCGCAGGCCCGCTGGGCCCACAGTGCGGCCGTCGCCGCGTTCCCCGCCTTCTCTTCGCGCTCGACCAGCGCGCGGAGCGCTCCCACTACCGTCTCCAGCACCCTCGCGCGCTCGCGCGATAGCCATTCCTCGAACGCCTCCCCCGCGTTGGCGAAGTGCACCCCGGCGAGCAGCTCGCCGCGGTAGAGATCCACCGCCTCCTCGTAGCGGCCCGATTCGACGGCCTCGTGCAGGCGGGTGACGTCGGAGGTTAGGCGGGCAGGATCGATGGAGACGGCGTCGTCGCCCTGGGTCAGGATGACGCCGTCGCCGAGCGCGTCGCGGAGATGGTAGAGGGTGTTTCGGAGAGCCCGCCGGGCGGCGAACTGGTCGAGGTCGGGCCAGAACATGGCGGCGAGCGTGTCGCGCCGATGGTAGCCGCCGGCCGCGCCGATGGCGAGGAAGGCGAGAAGCGCGAAGCGCTTCGGTTGTGCGGGTAAGGTGCCGAGCTCACGTCCGTCCGGCCCGCGAAGGGCGTGAAGCCCGAGCAGACTGAGCTCGATCATGGACGCTCGAATGTATGTCTCGCGCCGTCGCGCGGCAACAAACGGCGGGGTGACGGAGAAACGACGCGTGTGGAACAGGTTGGCGGATGGCTAATGGCTGATAGCTGAGAGCTGAGAGCGAAGACAGAACGCCGAGCGAGGAGGCACGATGTCTAGAGTGAGAACAGGGATAGCCACTGGAGCCGCGGTGATCGCGCTGCTGGGTTGTGGCGGGGGAAACCAGGACGCGATCAGCCAGCTCAAGGCCACGGTGGCGGCGGACCGGGCCGAGCGAGCGGGTGCTCATGATCCGTGCGGGCTGGTATCTGCGGGCGAGGTTCAACCGTACGTGGGTCCGCTGGCGAGCCCGCCGTTCCGGGCCAGCGACGGCGCGCCCGACACGCGGGGCGACGAGTGCCTGTATCGCGGAAAGGACGGGCGCACGATCATGGTCCGGCCGTCGTGGGAGGGCGGCCAGCTCATGGGCCAGGTGATCCAGGGTATACCCAACGCGCTCGGCGCCGCGCTCAGCAAGGGGAGCGGCGACACCGGGTTCAACGCCATGACGCACATGGTCATGAAACCGGAGCCGGGCCCGTGGGACAAGGCGACCTGGATCCCGAGCGGCTCGCTGTTCGCGAGCAAGGGACAGCTGCAGGTGATCGTGGACGTGAGCGGGGCGACCGGGCGCGAGAGCGACGCGGTCGCGCTCGCCAAGATCGCGATGCCGCGGTTCGACCATCCGCTCGACTACGACGGCGCGAAGGCAGTCGCGCTCGCGCCCAAGCCGCAGTCCCATCCGGCCGATGCCTGCCAGTTCCTCCCCAGCTCGGTCGTCACCGCGGCGATCGGCCCACTGCAAGGCAATCCCGAGTCCAACCCCGATGGCTCGAAGTGCACCTATCGAACGGCGACGGCGCAGGGCACGCGCACCTATCCGGTGGAGTTCGTGTGGGAGGGCGGCGGGAAGAACTACGCGATGGTCACGCACGGCATGTCGATGTTCGGGAACATGACGGGGCTGCCGACGAGCTCACCGCTCGACACGATGAACCTCCCGCCGCAGGCGAAGCAGATGATGGGCGGGATCATGAAGATGGTGACCGGCGCTTCTTCCCCCGGTGGGGACAACCGCACCAGCGCGCCCGGAGCGGTCACGACCGTCGGATTCAAGACCGATACGACACTCAAGGGTCCGTGGGACAGGGCAACACTGCTCCACGGCACGCAACTGATCGCCGTGCGACACGACGTGATGGTCGGCATGACGCTCGAGTCGGCGGATTATGCGAAGGCCAAGGCGCTGCTCGACGCCATCTGCGAGCGGTTATGACGAGCGCACAGGCGTTGCCGGCGCACACCGGCATGAGTCCGCGAAGCCGGCGGCTGCTCTGGGCAGTGACGATCGTCGTCGCGTTCGTGATCGGCTACCTGCTGGGACAGCGCACGTGCAGACACAACCCGTCGAGCGGAGACACGGCGGACAGCCAGATCATCGGCCACGGCAACGGGGCGGGAAGTAGTGGCACGCCCATGAAGCTCGGCAAGGGCCACGGCACCGGAGATGGCGGCGGCGGCCACACCCGCGGCGCCGATTCCGGGGTGGATACCGCCGGCGGCAACGCCGCCGTCGCCAGCGGTGACGGGGGTGGCGACGTCGGCAACGGCGGCGGACACGGCGGATCGGAGCCGGACTCGGGTGTCTTCAGGAAGGTCCCGAAGCAGACCGACTCATTGTTCGGAAAATTCATCGCCGGATTGTTGAAGGACCATCAGTCCGAGAGGGCCCCGGTGGGCGACCCGCCTCCCGCAACACCACCCGCGGTCACTCGGGTCGCGCAGGACTACAGTCTCGACGGGACCGGTCTTCCACGCTACCCGAATTCGTCCAGCGTGCTGAGCGGTCTCTCGACGAGACCCGACGTGCCGGCCGATAGCGCGACCGCTTGCTTCATCGACACGGACGACTCGTATGCAACCGTCGTCTCGTGGTACAACGCGCACATGCCGGCGGACTGGCACAGGATGGAAACGGGCCAGCTCCAGCGCATCGCGCAGCAGTTCACCCCTCAGAACATCGGAAAGATGTTCAAGGCGGCGATCTCGTCCGACACGATGCCGTCGGTGGACACCACCGGCTCGGCGGACGACAGCCTCTCTGCCGCAATGTGGGCGGCGCCCGACGACAGCCCACGAGGCAAGCACGGCGTGATCGTGACCGCCCGCGCGGGCCAGCCGACCCAGATCAGGCTCTCGCGCTCGGTGACGCCATGAGAGCCGCCATCGCAGCCGCCATCATATTCGTCGCGCCCTTCTCGGCGAGCGCGGCGGCACAGGCGCCGGACCCCAGCGACCCCGGCCTCACGCTCGTCGTCTCGCCGGCTCGCGTTCCGCCCGGCGGTACGATCACCATCTCGGGCCGTATCTATCCGCAGCCCGGCATGCAGGTGCTGGCGACGGTTACGCCGCCAGGCGGCACCGCCACGTCATTGAGCGCGACGCCGGACACGTCGGGCGGCTACCGGATCGTCTTCTCCGGCACGCGCGCGCCTGGCGGATACAAGGTGACCGCCCAGGCCGGACCCAAGGGTGCACCCGCGGTCGGGCAGTTCACCGTGCAGCAGACCCTCATCGACGTTCAGGAACTCGTGGGCGAAGAGCAGGGCGTGCTCGAGCAGCCGGAGGACCTAGTGAAGACGATCGAGGGGCAAGTGGACAACGTCCCCGACTCGCCGGCCAAGAGCGAGATGGAAAAGAAGCTCGGCGAGGTTTCCGCCGCGGTCGCACCGCTGGCGACGCAGGCCCCGAAGCTCGCCGAGGCACTCCAGCCCTACCAGGACCTCGTCTCCCGGAATCCCGCTGTCGAGGATGCGCTCCAGGAGATGTTCAATCATCTGGCGCAGCTCGACGAGGAGGAGAAGCAGGCTCGGGAGAAGTTCGCCAAGGAGATCGAGGAGAGCCGGAAAGCTCTCAAGACATGTGACGCGATCGACCAGGCCACGCAGGCGCTCCGGGCGGTGCCCGAGATGCTGATGATCGCGCGGCGGCCGTGGGAGTTCGCCGTCGCGTGGGCAACCAACATGGCGAAGTCGGAGTTGCCGCCCGAGGCTGGGCCGGGCGCGCAAGCGGTGGGCGACATGGCGAAGAAGCTGCCGGCCGCCGTCGGCGACCCCAAGCGCACGCTCGCGGAGAACGAGCTCGTGCTCGGATCGGAAACCGAGATCGCGCAGAAGCTCGTCGCGCGCATTCCCGAGTCGGTCCGGGCGACGCCGGGCTACCGGTTCGCCGTCACCGAGACTCGGCGGTTCGTGCCAAGGATCGTGGGCGGCGTGAAGGGGCCGCTCCAGATGTTCGACCGCGCCAGCCTGCTGGCGGAAGACCTCGCCGGCTACGCGAACGAGCAGTTGTTCGCGCAGTACTGCCAGAAGTTCGAGGGCAAGTTCACCGCGACGATGCTCGCGCACTTCTACAGCAAGCCCAACGGCGAGGGGAAGCCCACCGAGTGGTGGACCTACTCGACGGCGATCGCGGGCAAGCTGGTTCTACGGTATCCGCGGGAAGCGGCGGGCAAGGCGGTGGCGCTGAGCGGCCAGCTCGAGGGCGGCGCGACGCGCTTCACCTACAACGAGAACGTATTCAGTACGGACCTGTTCGGCTCGATGGCAAAGGGCGGCACGGTCTACGTGAAGGACACGCCGCCCGCCGCCACCGACAACGCCGAGGGCGGGATGGTGAACTCGATGCTCTCGCCGACGTCGTTCTACATCCCGCTCACCGGCCAGTACGCGGATGGAAAAATCACCATGGAGATGGGCGACTCTCGGGCGGATTTCAACGCCTCATATACGATGGCGCACACGTTCTACGCCGTGATCGCGCCGACGACGCTTTGGATACCGATTCTCGGGCACTTTTCCCTGCCATACAAGGAGGCGCACTTCATCCTCGACCACGTCGTGAAGGGCGAATACCCGGTCGCGACGAAGGGGAGCGCGCTCGTGATCGAGAAGAAGGTGCGGCAGGAGTTTCCGGCCAACCAGAACCTCGCGGTCTACACGATCGACATGACGGCTTGCAATCCGGCGTGCCAGTAGGGCGACTGCCGCTGGCCACGTCACCACGCGGAAAGGAGCGGAAATGTCAGGAAGGATGATCGCAGTCATGGCGCTCGCGCTGGGCGCGCTGCCGGCAGCCGGCTGCGGCCAGGGAGCGCCAGGCGCCGCCGCTGCAACGAGCCGTCCGGCAGCGACGAGCCATGCGACAGCCGCGCGCGCGAGCACTGGCAACGCCTGCGACCGGAAGCTGCTGACCGCCGCCGACGCCGCAACGGTGTTGAGCGAGCCCATCACCGGCACCAAGCCGATCCCGGGCGATGCGCAGACCTGCAAGTTCACGACCGCGAGCTACTCGTCGGTCCGCGTGTCGCTGCGGCCCGGGCTCGGCCGCGCCACGATCGCGGCCTGGCTCGGCGGGAAGATGCCGCTCGGCGCGACACCGCTCTCGGGCGTAGGCGAGAAGGCGGCGTGGATCGGTGACCTGACCGAAGTCATCGCGGAGCGGAACGACGTGCTCTGCGACGTCCAGGTGGCGGGACTCGCGGCGGTGTTCGACCGCCGGCCGCCCGAAGCGAAGCAGCAGGCGATCGGCGCGCTGTGCAACAAGATCTTCGCGGCGATGCACTGATCTGCCGTCTCACCGGAACTCTCATGATTGGAGCACGAACGATGCACGACTATCGGAGATTCTCGCCGCTGCTCGCCACCGCGCTCGCCCTGCTGGGGCCTACGGTGGCGCACAGCCAAACCGCGCAGACGGCCTGCCGCCCGCTGATCGACGCGGAGAAGAAGCAGATCGTCGCGGCGAAACACGTTTACATGACCGAGCGGTCGACGATACCGGGAGCCAAGGACGAGGCGCACGAGAGCATCACGGCGGGGGGAGTGAACTACATGATGATGCACGGCAAGTGGATGAGAAGCCCACTCAGCCCGAAGGATTTTCTCGAGCAACTCGAACAGAACCTCACCACCGCCAAGGTCTATACCTGTCGCAGGCTGGGTAACGAGTCGGTCGGCGGCGCCTCGTCGATCGTCTACACTGCGCACACCGAAAACGAGGGAGTCACGGCGGACGTGCGGACCTGGGTCGCGAGTGGCACGGGCCTTCCGCTACGGCAGGAAGAGGATCTCGACACCGGCGCGGGGGACAAGAGGCACCTGTCTATTCGCTACGAATACGGGAACGTCAGGGCGCCGGAGGTGGGCAAATGATCACCCTCCTTCTCCTGGCACTCGCGTCGGCCCCGCCGAGCGGCGTCCCACACCCGCCGGTGGCCCCGCGCACGCGCACCTATTACATCGCAGCGGACGAAGTATCCTGGGACTACGTCCCCGGTGGGCGCGACGAGATCGCGGGCCGGCCGTACGTCGATTCCGCCTTCTTCGCCAGCACCAAGCCGCGCGCCGTGAACACGGTCTACCGGAAAGTGCTGTACCGCGAATACACCGATTCCACGTTCCAGACCCTCAAGCCGAGGCCCCCGGAGTGGGAGCATCTCGGTTTCCTCGGGCCCGTGATCCACGCGGTGGTCGGCGACACGATCCGGGTGGTGTTCCGGAACAACGGGCACCGACCGTACAGCATGCATCCGCACGGCGTGTTCTACGAGAAGAGCTCGGAAGGGGCGCCGTACAACGACGGGGCCGGCAACGACGACGAACCGGTAACGGCGTGCCGCCGGGCGCAGAGGTTCGTGTACGTCTGGCCGGTGCCGGCGCGCGCGGGCCCGGGGCCCATGGACGGCAGCTCCGTCATGTGGATGTACCACTCGCACGTCGACGAAGTCCGCGACATCAACACCGGGCTCCTCGGCGCGATGATCATCACTGCGCGCGACATGGCGCGGCCGGACGGCACGCCGAAGGACGTGGACCGCGAAATCGTGACGGCCTTCGCGCAGGTGGAGGAGAACTTCAGCTGGCTCGCCGACCAGAACCTGCCGCCGATGGACTCCGTGCAGAGCCTCAAGCCAATCCCCAATCCGTCGGAGACCGACGCGGGCTATCCCTGGTACGTGAAGTTCACGATCAACGGCTTCATCCACGGCAGCATGCCGCTGTCGGCACTCACCGTACAGCAGGGGCAAGCGCGTGCGCTGGTACGTGATGTCCTCGACCAACGATTTCGACGTCCACGCGCCGCACTGGCACGGCAACGACGTGCTGGTCGGGGGCATGCGGACCGACGTGCTCACGCTCTCGTTCATGGGGATGGCGATCGCCAACATGGTGCCGGACGACCCCGGTACCTGGCTCTTCCACTGCCACGTCTCGTTCCACAACTCGGCGGGCATGGCGGTGCGCTATCGGGTCACGAGCTGAGCCTGGGGCATCCTTATCATGACGGCCAGCACGCCCCGCTCCTTGGGCTGGAGGTGAAAGCATGAACACCGCCATCACGCGCTCCCCCGCCGACCACTACATCGCGGCGCTGACCGCATCGGCTGACAGCACCGTTGTGTTGTTGCAACCCTCAATCGAAGAATCGTGACCATGAAACGCGCACGACTTGCGATTCCCGATTCCGGTAGTCGAGGCTGAGGGCGGAATCAACATACCGGCCGCGTTCGACCGCTCGCGCTCGGTCAGGCGAGCCCTCAGTCGAAATCGAATGCTGGCCGGGTTCACGAAAGTTCCTCGAGTCGTTGTTGCTCAATCAAGGAGGTCACATGGCGCCCACCGCGAAGGGGCCGCAGGCCACCGTCGTCGACGCGAAGCTGAAGAGTGAGACCATCACGCGGCGTGGAACGCCGGCCCCCAATCCGCCGAAGCCGCCGTTCGTGCTACCAGCGGCTGCACGAGAAACGATCAAGGGGCCGTCGTCCGCCGTTTCACGCTTTGGGTCGGATACCCGTGAGCTCGCCGTTAGTCACATCAAGGCGAAGGCAAAAGCGCTCGGCGGGCTTCCAGGGGGGGCCACGGGCGATGTGGTTGCGGCCGGGAGCGGCTACATGCAGTCGTTCGAGGGCTGCGACATCTACTACTCGTCGAGCACCGGTGCGCACGAGGTGCATGGTGACATTCGAGTGAAGTACAACGATCTCGGGGGCGCTTCGGGCGAGTTGGGGCTGCCAACGACGGATGAAACGGGCACACCCGATGGAATCGGCAGATACAATCACTTTGTCGGCGGCTCGATTTACTGGACGCCCCATACCGGCCCGATGATGGTTCGGGGACGCATCCGCGATGTCTGGGCCAGCCAGGGATGGGAGAACGGGTCGCTCAAGTACCCCGTCGCCGACGAGTACACGATGTACTCGGCGAACTCTAAGGTGAAACCGACCACGTCCTGGGGCCTGTTCGAAAACGGGGCAATTCTGTCGTCGAACGACGGCGCGGCGGTGGCGATGGTCGCCGATGTGACGCCGGACAACTTCCGCATCGTGGTCCGGAGGCAGTTCGACCAGCAGCTCCATCAGTTGCCCGTCAATGTCGGCCTGCATCCGCAGGTCGACACTGTCTCCGTCACCGACTGGAGCTATGGCCTGTGGAGGAGCGGCGATCGGAAAATCACGTTCCGCCTGTACGGCTTTCACGACAACGGGCTGGCGCCCGACACGGAGTTTACTGCTGAGATAGAGTTGGGCTTCGATCTGGTTTGGCCGAACGAGTTCGCCGAGCCGCCCGTCAAGACGCTCGTAGCAGGTTTCTATGCAGTCCACGTGCACGCGTCGGGGCCGGGAAACAAGGAGGTGGCAACGCGCCTGGCAGACGGCATTCACGACGCGTTCTATCCCAAGGATCCCGATCCGCTCACACCGTACATTCGCTCGGGATGGAAAAAGGTAACCGACATCCCGACGGGCGCGCAGCAGGACGGCTCGGCGATCGATGTCATCGGCATCCTCGTGACGCAGGCGGGCGGACTCCAGATCCTGCTGAACCCGCTCCCCGCAGGAATAGGCAACCTGAGACAGATGCGCGCGCAGGCCGCGATCGAGGACATGGTGCTCGGCGTTTGACGTCCTCGACCAACGATTCGACGCCCACGCGCCGCACTGGCGCGGCAACGACCAATCGGAGAATACCATCAATGACACGTTCAACTCTGGCCATCATCGTAACCGTGGCGTGCGCATCGGCGCCGCTGACCATCACGCCCGCGGCGGCGCAGGAAACCAAGGCCCCGGCGCAACTCGATCAGCTCGGCGCTTTCATCGGCGACGGAACGTGCACCGGGAAGTTCATAGGAATGGGGAAAACGCCGGGACACGCCACAACTGCCCGCCTTCACAGCGAAAAAGTCCTCGACGGCAATTGGATCCTTGTCCGTTACGACGAAGACAAGACCGCGGCGAATCCGAAGCCCTATAAGATCGCGCAAAACTTTGGCTACGATCCGGTAAAGAAGCAATTCGTAGCCGCGGGTTTCGACAATTCCGGCTCCAGCTATAGCACGGGAACCAGCGCGGGCTGGAAGGGTGACACCATCACCTTCGATGAAACCTCGGCGACGGATGGGGAGAATTACCGAGACACCTTCACCAGAAAAGGCGCGAAGGGACTAACGCACTTCGGAACGAGTCAGGACAAGAACGGCAAGTGGGTCAAGATGGACGAGGAAACCTGCCAGAAGGCGTCGTGATTCGTTGACCGCCGCAACCGCGGAGCGGACGGCCATGAGCGTGGTAGCCCCTTCGCGACGGCGTCTCGCCGACCATCGATTTTACGCATGGGCCGGTGTGGCCGCGTTCGCGGTCGTATTCGCCGGCTTCGCCCGGACGTATTTCCTGAAGTTCCTGTTCGGCGCACCGGCGCTGTCGGGGCTGCTGCATCTGCATGGCGCATTGATGACATCGTGGTTCGTCTTGTTCTTCACTCAGACGTACCTGATCGCATCGCACCGCGTCGCCATGCATCGACGGCTGGGGATCTTCGGTGCGGTAATCGCGGGGCTGATCGTGGTCGTCGGTATCACAGTGGCACTCAATGCCGCCGCACGCGACATCCACGTCGTGACGAACATTGACAGTCCGCCACCGCTCGTGTTCATGGGCTTCCTCCTCTTCGTGCTACTGGTGTTCGCGATCCTGGTCGGCGCCGCGTTGTCGCTCAGGCGTCGCGGCGATTGGCACAAGCGGCTGATGCTGCTTTCCTGCCTGAGCTTGGCCGGGCCGGGACTGTTTCGCCTTCCCCTCGAACAGATTCCGGCCCTGGCGTTCCTCAAGAGCGGGGGCCCAGGCGGTCTGTTCGGCATGGATCTCCTGCTGGTGTACGCCTGCATCGCCTGGGACACGTGGCGTCACCGGAGGCTTCATCCGGCGTTCGTTTGCGGAGCGATGCTGATAGCCGCCGAGGATTTGCCGTTTATCTGGCTCTTCCTGTCGACGCCGACGTGGGCGCATGTCGCGACCTGGCTGGTCGGCTAGTCAGAATGGACCGGCTCCCTTCGCAGGGCCTAGATTAGTGGATTCGAGTTTGACCACGCCAAGCGCACCGGCCGGAGCGGAAACCCTGAGGTCGAGGCGGGCGTAGGGGGCTCATTCCCGCCCTCTCACCCATCCACGGAGGCCGCGTGCGACCGTCCGCTCTACTCATCCCGCTCGTCCTGCTCGGAACCAACGGCGCCCCCAAGTCAGGGGATGAACTGGTGCGCCAGATGCACGACCGCTATGCCGGCAAGTGGTATCACAACCTCACCTTCGTGCAGACGACCTCCTTCCCCGATCATCCGTCAGAGACCTGGTACGAGGCCGGCACGATCCCCGGCAAGCTCCGTATCGACATGGCGCCGCTCGACAGCATGAACGCGTTCATGTACGTCGGCGACTCGGCGATCATCTTCAAGGGCGGAAAGCGCGTCGCCGCGCAGGAGGACCGGAATCTCCTGATGACGCTCGGCTTCGACGTCTACGGCCAGGCGCCGGAGACGACGATCGAGCAGCTCAAAGCCCGGTCGATGGACCTGAGCAAGATTCGGGAGGACAGCTTCAACGGGGCCAAGGTCTGGGTGGTCGGCGCCGAGAAGGGGGACACGGCGACGAACCAGTTCTGGATCGAGCAGAAGCGACTGCTCTTCGTGCGGCTGATCGAGGCGCACCCGAATAAGAAGAACCCGTCGGCGCCGACCCAACGTCCTCGACATCACCTTCGAGAACTACCAGCCGCTGGCGAAGACCTGGGTAGCGCCCAAGTGCGTGATCAAGGTGAACGGGAAGGAGGTGCAGAGAGAGGCGTACCGCGACATCCGAGCCGACGTGAAGCTCCAACCCGACCTGTACGACACCGAGACCTACCACAAGGCGGAGTGGATCGAGGCGAAATAGAGACTCCGCATGGAACCTGTACCAGGGAATTGGAGTTAGATCGAGGGAACCCGAGATCGAGGAACGCGTGACGGAATCGGCAGAGCACTACGCGAGCGAACGGGAGAAGTGGCGGAATCTTCCCCGTGTGCGGCCTTCGGAGGTAATCGCCCCTGGGCCGGGGCAGGAGTCGGTCTGGGATTACCCCAGGCCGCCGCGAGTGGACTCCATCAGCCGCAGAGTGCGCGTCGAGTTCCAGGGAATCGTCCTCGCGGACACGATGCGGGCGCTTCGAGTCTCGGAAACGTCGAGTCCTCCCGTGTACTACATCCCGCAGTCCGATATCCGGATGGAGCATCTCGAGTCGAGCGCGAGGACGAGCTTTTGCGAGTGGAAGGGAGTGGCGTCGTACTGGTCGGTGCGGGTGGGAGATCGCTTCGCCAAGGATTCCGGCTGGAGTTACCCGCACCCCGATCCGGGCTACGAGGCGATCACCGATTACATCGCGTTCTATCCCCGGCGCATGGATGCGTGCTGGGTGGGTGACGACCGGGTGACGCCGCAACCCGGCCTCTATTACGGTGGCTGGGTGACGCCGGAGATCACCGGCCCGTTCAAGGGTACGCCCGGGACCGAAGCGTGGTGATCCTAGCCAAGTAGACGACCACGGCGGTAGGTAGGCTCGTCCTTCCGCCGTTCCGCCCTTTCGCCAGATTATACTTGTGCCGCAATGTCCGGCCCGCTGCGGCGCACTCCATCTACCCCACCGCGCACCCCTCCGGCGCCCGCCCTTCTCCCGGGCCCGCAGACTCGTGCTGCGCTCGTGGTCCTGCAGATCGCCGCCGTCGCGGTCGTCATCGCCGCGCTGCCGCTCCCCCGCTTCGAGCTCGATCGCTATACGATCCCGAAAGAGCTGGTCGTCGAGCTGGCCGCCCTCGCTGCGGGGGCACTGTGTCTTTCGTCCGCTCGCCGGCTCAGCCTCTTGATGGTCGATATCCCGCTCATCGGGTATCTCCTGCTCTCGGCCGCTTCCGCGCTCCTCGCCACCAACGGATGGCTCGCCTTCCGCGCGTTAGGTCTCAGCTTATCCGGCGCCACGCTCTTCTGGTGCGGGCGGACGCTCGGTCGCACCGGATTGGGCCGGCCTCTGCTTGCGGTCCTCGGAGGAGCGATCGTCCTCGGCGCCCTTACCGGGCTCGCGCAGGCCTACGGTCTCATCGACAGCAGTCTCACGAGCCTGAGCCGGGCACCGGGCGGGACGTTCGGAAATCGGAACTTCATGGCCCACCTGGTGGCCCTCGGTCTCCCATTGCTGCTCTATCTCGCGCTCGAGGCACGTGACCGCGTGCGGTTCTCCATCGCAGGCACCGGCGTCCTCCTGGCGGCCGCGGCGCTCGTGCTGTCTCGCTCACGCGCCGCCTGGCTCGGTGCCGCGGCAGGCGGAATCTTCTTCGCCGTCGAGGGGTTCTGGATCGGCCGATTGTGGTCCGACACCCGTCTCCGCCGGCGAGTGCTGACGCTCTCCAACCTGGCGATGGTGGGCCTCGTGCTCGCCTTGTGGATTCCCAATCGGCTCAATTGGCGGAGCGATTCGCCGTACCTCGATTCGCTCACCGGAGTGACCAACTATAAGGAAGGCAGCGGCCGCGGCCGCCTCATCCAATACGGGAACACGCTCAAGATGGCCGCTCGCCAACCGCTGCTCGGTGTGGGACCGGGCAATTGGCCGGTCTACTACCCGCGGTTCATGTCCCCCGGCGATCCATCGTTCGACGCCGACGACATCATCCCCACGAACCCGTGGCCCAGCAGCGATTGGATGGCGGTGGCCTCGGAGCGCGGGTTCCCCGCCCTTCTCCTGATTGCGCTCGTCGGCATCACGACAGCGCTCGGCGCCTGGACGCGCGTGCGTCACAGCGGCCAGCGCGAGCCCGAGCTCGCGGACCTGACGATCGTCACGACTTTGCTCGCCCTGGGTGTGATCGGCTCGTTCGACGCCGTGCTGCTGCTGCCGGTCCCCACGTTCTTCGGCTGGATCATCATCGGCACACTCACCTCGACGGCCAAGCCGATCCGCGAGGTCATCCTCACGTCGGTCTCACGGCGGTGGGCGATGGGTGCCCTGATGATTGCCGGGCTCGCGTTCGTGGCGCGGAGTGTGGCAGGAACAGCGGCGATGGAGCTGTACGACACCGGCAAGACCCGCATGATGGAGCTCGGGTCGCGCCTCGATCCTGGCAGCTACAGGCTGCATATGTTCATGGGCGCCCTCTGGCTCAAGGCCGGCCGGTGCGACCGGGCCCGGCCCCACGCCGAGTCGGCCAGGCGGCTCTTCCCCAACCATCCGGCGCCCTTGCGCATTCTACGTAGTTGTGGGGGCAAGAGGCGGTAGGGCCGAACCGCAAGGGAGGATGGGAGTCATGCCAGTAACCGCAAGTGGGAAAAGCAGGAAGATCCTTTCCGTCATTTCCGTCTTTTCGCTCGTTTCCGTCCTGTCGTCGTGCCACAAGCTCAAGGCGATGGCGGGTGGGGGGCAGGCGAGCTCGCAGCCCGCGCCGACAAAGATCTCGGGGTACACGGACGGTCAGGAGGTGAACGTGAACCCCGGGCCGCCGCCGACGCCCAGCCATGCCGGCGCGAGTCAGGGCTGGCATGTCCAGCCGCTCAAGTGCGGAGTGGAAGACCGGTTGCTCGGCATGTGCGGGGAGCCTTCGAGCTCCTCATCGCGCGGCTCCACGTACGTACCGAGTTATACGACACCTCAGGTATCCCCGTATTACCAGCGCCACGGACCGACGCACTCGGCGCCGCAGGCTTCTCCATTCCACATGCACAATGGAAATCGGTCGCGGTCGCACTATTGACGGAGTGACCCCTTGAGGGTCGCCGCCAGCCATTCGGCTTCCCGCTTGTCGCGAATGCCGCTACCGGCGCGCACCTTCTTCCCATCCTTCCGCACGATGGTCACATCGTAGTACACGGTGTTCCCTCCCTGCATTCCGATCGTCGGCGTCACATCGTCGATGTCGCTCGCGGCGATCGTCTTCCCTTCGCCTGTCGTGAGATACCCATTCGCCACCGTAACGGTCCCCGGCTCGGCCGTCACTCGGGTGACCTTGAGCCACGCGTCCAGTGTGAGCCAGAGAATGAGAATGCCGAAGAGACCGAAGACGATCGGAAAGAGAATCGGGGCCTTGAAGTGGATACAGGCCCAGATGGCTCCGGACCAGATGAGCAGGAAGACGGTCAGGCTCGTGGCCACGCCCGGATTTCGGGCAGCAGGAAACAGGATCTCGGTCCCTCGCCTATTGGTGGTAACCTCGATCCGTGACGTGGCCGGCTGACGATACACGGCCGGCGCGGTCGGATCGCGATCGGCCGCCTCTTCCGCGGGCGGGCGTGGAGAGTCGCTCTCCGCCGTCCGAAAGACCGGCACCTCGAAGGTTGAGGAGTAATCCACGCCGGGAACGTTTGCGTCGACCTCGAGCCGCCAGAGGATGCGGTCATTGGGGTTGCGATCGTCGCAGGCTCGCCCATCCACGGGAATCGCGAACGCGATGGGAATCGTGGCGCCGACGCCGGGTATTTGCCGATCGTCCTGCCAGAAGATCGACTCCGAGGTGCTGCGGTTGTCCCCACTTCCCGATGTGTACCGCCGGAGACAGGTGAGGGTGACGTGGAAGCCACCCTCGGGCCGGAGCGCCTCGGACAATCGCACCGTTCCCACGAGTGAATGTCCGATCACGCCGGGGAGGGTCGTGAGCTCGAAATGGGACACGCCGTACCGGCGATAACGCACCGTGGCGCGGATCGCCCAGGTCAGGAGCCCGATCCCGATGACTGGAAAGAGCAGCGCAACAAGGGCCGCGTGATTCCCCTTCTGAACCGCCTCGCGGACTCCGAGAAATCCGGACGGAATGGCGACGAGGTTCCAGAAGGTCGCGAAGACCCAGGCAAACCAGACGGTCTGGCGTGTGGCGTCGTCCGCGCGCCTGGCGGCCCAGTCGGTTCTCCAGAGCCACGGTGCATCGGGATGAGCGGCCTTCTGCGCCTCCTGCGCGGCGAGCTTCTTCTTCCCGGCGAGTGCGGCGGCGAATCCGCCGAATCCCACGCCACCGAAGGTGAGCGCGAAGATCGCGTAGAACCCCGCGTGGGCCCAGTCGTGCATCAGCGCCGCGCGCACCACCTGGGCCGCCGCGAACACGCCGACGGCCGCGAACGGCAGAAGGAAGAGCATGAGGCAGCCGAAGGAATTCATCGACCCGGTCCCGTCGCGACCGGTGTATCGTCCCGCCCGCCCCACTCGGTCCACGACCCATCATAGAGCGAGACTCGATCGTCGCCGAGGAGATGCAGGGCGTGAATGAGCGCGCAGGCGGAGGTGCCCGAGCCGCACGACGCGATGACCGGCTTCCGAAGATCGATACCCGCCGCCTCGATGCGCCGGCGGAGCCGATCCGGGGGGAGAACCGTTCCATCCGGTGCGACGAGGTCTTGTAGAGGGAGATTGATGCTGCCTGGCATGTGGCCGCCTCGAAGTCCCGCGCGAGGCTCGGGCTCGGCGCCGGTGAATCGTCCCGGCGACCGGAGATCCACGACCTGCTCCGACCCGTGCGCGAGAGCATCGCGGACCGCGGCGAGATCCCTCACCTGCGTGCCGTCGAGCCGGGCGTGAAATCTCCCGCGAGGCAGAGACGGCCGTCCGCTCTCGAGCGCGCGGCCCTCGCTGCGCCACTTGAGGATGCCTCCGTCCAGCACGGCCACACGCTCGTGGCCGAAGACGCGGAACATCCACCACACTCGGGCTGCGCTCAGGTTCAAGCCGGAGCCGTCGTAGATGACGAGATCGTCCGCATCGTCGAGACCGAGTGCCGTCATCTGCTCGGCAAAGTCGTCCGAGGCCGGAAGCATGTGCGGCAGCGGGGACGACCGGTCGCTCGCGGCATCGAGATCGAAAGAGACTGCACCGGGGATGTGGCCGGCCGCGAACTCCGCGGCCGGGGCGCGACCGCTGGTCGGGAGATACCACGAGGCGTCGAGCACACGAAGATTGGGGCGGCCGATTCGCGTCGCCAGCCAATCGGTGGTGACGAGCGCGGGCAGCGGCTCGGTCACGGAATCAGCAGCACCTTGCCGGTGGTCTTCCGTCCTTCGAGCGCCTCCTGCGCGTCCGCCGCACGGGCCAGGGGAAATTCCGCGCCGATTCTCACCTTCAGTGTGCCATCGGCGACCCAGCCGAGGACGTCCGATGCGCGACGGACCAGCTCCTCGCGGGACGAGGTGTAATGCCCGAGGGTCGGTCGAGTGAGATAGAGCGATCCGCGTTGATTCAGGATCTGCGGATCGAACGGCTCGACCGGTCCACTCGACTGGCCGGCGAGGACCATCAGTCCCCGGGGGGCGAGACAACCGAGGCCGGCAAGGAACGTCGTGCGGCCCACGGAGTCGTAAATAACCTGGACCCCGGCACCGTTCGTCAACCGCTTCACTTCCGCGGCGAAGTCGGTCTTGGTGTAGAGAATGACGTCCGATGCACCGGCTTCCCGGGCGAGCGCCGCCTTCTCCTCGTTCGAGACCGTGCCGATCACTCTCGCCCCGCGCCGGCTCGCGATTTGACAGAGCAGAAGCCCGAGTCCGCCGGCGGCGGCGTGCACCAGACAGGTGTCGCCCTTCGATAGCGCGTACGTGCTGATGGCGAGATAGTGCGCCGTGATTCCCTGCAGCATTACGGCAGCGGCCTGACGTGACGTCACCCCTTCCGGCAAGACGATGGCGCGCTCGGCGGGCAGGAGCGCGTAATCGGCGTATGCTCCGATGAAGTTCACGGAGGCAACGCGATCGCCGATCTTCACTCCCACGACGTCCGAGCCCAACGCCTCGACCGTTCCCGCGGCTTCGCTGCCGAGCGTAAACGGGAAAGCGACCTTGTAGAGACCGGTCCGATGATAGACCTCGATGAAGTTGAGACCGACTGCCTCGATGCGCACGAGCAGCTGGCCCTGCGCCGGCACGGGGACCGGGATCTCCTCGAGCCGGAGCACCTCGCGGCCACCGGTTGCGTGGATGCGGATACCCTTCGTAACGACTCCTTGTAATTGACCCACGATAAATCTGTGTGCGAGAGCGCCTGGCACGCCATGTGTTACACGGGTGGCTGGCATTCGGCGTGCTCGGGGTTAACGCCAAGCGGCAGCGTCCGTCAACCTGCCCGGTTTCCCGAACGCCAACATGACCCACTCATTGAAGGAGTCTCGACCGATGCGCCGAACCCTGTGGGCCACAACGGCCTCGACTCTCGCTGCAAGTCTTGTCATCGGACTCAGCGCCTGTAGCGATTCGACAAATCCGTCTGGTGGGGCGACCATCTCCGCCTCCGAGACCAACGACATTGGCGAGGCGGTGGCCGATGAGGTCGATCAGTCGGTCGGGTCGCTGACCGTGGAAGGTGCCGCGGCGGGCAAGGCATCCGCGCAAACCGCGGCATCCGGAGTGTCGTTCTCGATCGCCGGGCTCACGACCGGCTCGAGCTGCGCCACCGTCTCGAGCAGCACCGACACCGACGGTGACTTCGCGCCGGACCTCGCGACCTTTACGTTCGCGCTGCCGGCCTGCCACTTCACCGGGTTCCGTGGTGGCTCACTGGACGTCACCGGGACGGTGGACCTGAGCGATCCCACGCCGAACGATTTCGACTTCGCCTTCCAGGCCACGCTGCACGACCTGCAGTTCACGTTCACCGGTCCGCAGGGCAGCCTGAGTTTCACGGCCGTTCGCAACGGGACCCGCGTGCTCACCGGCGATGCCAATGGCCTGGTGCTCACGAACAACATCACGGTCAATCGCACCTTTCCTGTGCGCAAGCCGGCGACGGTCACACACGACCTGCTCCTGACCTTCACGCCCGACGAGGGCTCGAGTATCGTGCTGGGCCAGCCACTGCCGAGCGGAACGTTCGTCAAGGCCGGCACCTTTACCTGGACCAGGGGTAGCGTGAGCCGCACGTTCACCGTGACGACGGTGACGCCGCTGGTGTGGGACTCCTCGTGCACGACCGACCGCAAGATCGCGTCGGGCGAGATCCACGCGACACTGAGCGACGGCAGCTACGTGAAGACCGTGTGGAGTGGCTGCGGAGTGGATCCGGTGAGAACGTTCGTTTCAGCGACGACCTGAGAAAGGGCGAAAAGGAGAAAGGGCGAAACGGCGGAAGGTCCTCGCTCGTTTCGCCCTTTGGCCTTTTCACCTCTTCATCCTAGCCGACCAGGTACACACTCCTTCTCTGCGTCGGCCTCCGCGTCCTCTGCACTTCTTTCGTGAATCTCACGACCATCTCCTCCCGCTCCGTATCATCCGCCGGCGACCGGCCGCGCCGAGTGTAGCAATCGAAGAACGTACGAGCCTCATCCAGATCGGCCGGATGGAAATACTCGGGTCCCAGGCGCTCACAACCGGCCAGCGCAATGTTCACGAGATCGATCGCAGTGTCACCGAGCGCCGGATCGGTCAGTCCGAGCCGGCCGGCGCGCTGCAAGAGCCCGAGATCGGGTTGGCCGAGAAGGTCGATCGCGGCACGAAGCGCATCGGGATCGTAGACGATCCCGGCGACCAGCGCGAGCGGCGCGGCGTACCACTGCGGCGCGACGGCGTCGGCGGACCGCAGCTCCATGTGACCGCGCGGACGCACCTCGGGAAACAGCGTGCTCAGGTGGTCACGCCATTCCTCGAACGTCGGCACCGCCCGCTCGAGCCACTCTCGGAACGACCGGTTCGCGCCATTCACCGCCGGCATCAGCATCGCCGGAGCGTCCAAGGCGAACTCGAGGTATTCGTCGAGCGGAGCCCGCGGATCGTAGGGCAAGCCGGTCCGCATCGGATCGAGCTCCCGCCAGGCGCGCGACCTGGTGCTCCGCCACCCGGTGCTCCGTCCTTCGTACAGCGGCGAATTGGCGAAGATCGCCACGACGTACGGCGCGGCGGCGTTCAACACTCGCCAGCGCATCCACGGCTCGTCGCCGAAATCCACGCTCACCTGCAGTGACGCGGTCTGCCGCATCATCCGCGCGCCCCATGGTCCCCGACGCGCCAGATACTCGGCCATCCTTCCATACCGCTTTCCAGCGAGCAGCAGGGGCGCCTGCTCGATCGAGTTGGCGGGATCGATGCCTGTAGCGAGGAGACAAATGCCTTCATCCGCCGCCGCGCTCCTGAGCGGCGGGATCACCGACCGCAGGAGACCAAGGAGGTCGCTCGGCGTGCGGCATGGCGGGGAGCTGTACTCGATCTGTCCGCCGGGCTCGAAGGTCAGCGTACCGCCGGACGCGAGCTGGAACGAAGGCGTGCCTTTCGAGGTCCTCGTCTCCACCCAGCCGTGACCGGCGGCGTATCGGCGAAGAAAGGGCAGCATCGAAGGAACGGCCTCATCCTCGATCGGACAGCGCCGCCCGGTCGCGGCGTCCACGGGGATGAGCTCGGTCTCCACCCCGATTCGCCGTTCCTGGGAGCAGCCGGCCGGAGGCGCGAACACTTCGTGCGCCAGATCGGCCCTCATCGCCGCGCGCGTCAGCTCCGTCACACCGGTGCTCCGATCACGAGTCCAAACGGCGTATTGGGGTCGGTGGGCCATGCCTCGATGCGGAAGCCGGCGGCGTCGAACAACTCGGACACACTGGCGCGGTCGTACTTGGCGCTGATCTCGGTCCTGATCGACTCGCCCTTCGCGAAGCTGACCTCACCCAACCCCGGGATCGTCACTTGCTGCGCACGGGTCGAGACGAGATGCATCTCGATGCGGTGTGCCACCGGCTCGTAGAACGCACGGTGCTCGAAGAAGAGCGGATCGAAGTTCGCGCCGAGCTCGTGATTGAGTACGCGGAGCATGTTGCGATTGAACTCAGCCGTCACGCCGGCCGAGTCGTTGTAGGCTGCCTCGATTCTCGCGACGTCCTTGCGCAGATCCACCCCCATGAGGAACCGGTCTGAGGACGACATCGCGGCGCGCACGCGACCGAGCAGACGGATCGCGGCGGTCGGATAGAAGTTGCCGATGGTGCTGCCGAGAAACGCGAAGAGTGCCGGATGAGGGAAGCGCCGGGGAAGGTTGAGCTCCTCGGCGATGTCGGCGACGGCCGGCTCGACCGTCAGGCCCGGATACTCCCGCCGGAGCGTGGCGGCGGTGAGACTCAGGAACGTGGCGCTCACGTCGATCGGAACGTACAGATCCGCCGTGCCCGCGGCGCGCATCGCGTCGAGAATGATGCGACTCTTTTCCGCGCTGCCGGCGCCGAGCTCGATCAGGGTGCGGGTGCCGAGCTGGGAAATCAGCTCGGGCATCCACCCTTGCAGCAGCGCGCGCTCGGTGCGGGTCGGGTAGTACTCGGGAAGACGGGTGATCTCCTCGAAGAGCTCGGAGCCGCGCTGGTCGTAGAAGTACTTGGGCGAAAGCTCCTTCTGCGGAGCGGAGAGTCCCACGGCGATTTCCGCCAGCATTCGGGAATTTGCGCCGTGTGCCGGACGAGTGGCTCGCACAGCGGCGTTCGTCGTGTGATTAAACATCGCGCGCGCACCTGAAGCCGCTGAAGATCTGCCGGCGAATGGGGTAATCCCAGTTACGGAAGGTGTTCCGGACAGCGCCCGGCCGTGTGGCCCATGAGCCGCCGCGCAGAACCTTGTATTCTGGGCCGAAGAAGACTTCGGAGTATTCCTTGTACGGAAAGCTCTGGAATCCGGGCCAGGGAGCGAAGTCGCTCGAGGTCCACTCCCACACGTCACCGATCATGCCGCGACAGCCGATCGCCGACACGTTGAGCGGGTAGGCGCCGACCGCGGCCGTGCCGAACGAAAGCTGGTCGAGATTGGCGAGCGTGCGATCCGGCGGCGTCTCACCCCAGGGGTAGGTGCGTCGGACCCGAGCCGCCGGCTCCCACGATGCGGCTGCCTCCCACTCGATCTCGGTCGGGAGGCGCTTGCCGGCGAATCGAGCGAACGCCTCCGCCTCGTAGTAGGAGACATGGCAGACCGGATGATCGGGATCGACCGGTGCCTCGCGGTCCATCGTCCGCGTGATCCACTCGCCGCCACGCTCGGTCCAGTACTTGGGCGCAATCGCGCTCGCGTCCTGCCTCCAGCGCCATCCGGCCTCGGACCACCATTCCCGATTCTCGTATCCATTCGCGGCGATGAAGCGCAGGAACTCGCGATTCGTGACGGGATGGACGTCGATCAGGAAGGGTGACACGTCGACCATGTGACGTGGCCGCTCATTGTCGTAGGCGCACGAGCGATCGTCGGTGCCGATCTCGACCGGACCACCGGGGAAGAGCACCATCTCCGCGGCATCGCGGCCTGACCAACCGGGTGCCGGTGCGGGCGGAGCGAGTCGCGCGAGCGGGGTGTACGGTTGTCCCTGCTTGAGCTGGAGCGTCTGGAGGATGGTCTCGTTGTGCTGGTATTCGTGCTGGAGGACCATGTTGTAGACGTACCCGGCGTGCAATAGCGGATGGTCGGGATCGAACGAGGTCGAGGCGAGGCGTCCGAGAACATGCCCGCGGATCTCGTCCATCACGGCCCGACAATCGGCGATTCCGGGGAGTGCCAGCTTGCCCCGAGTGCTGCGGGGATGCTCGAACGGATTGTACAGTCCCGGCATCTCGACGAACTCGATCGGTCCGTCGAGGTTCTGCGTGAGCCAGAGCTCCTCGAAGTGCGCGATATGACCGAGGTCCCAGATGATGGGACTCATCAGGGGATCGTGCTGGAGATGGAGGTCCTGGTCCGAGAGGGGGGCCACGAGCAGGAACGTTCGGGCCCGCGCTTCCTGCAACTCTGCGGCGATCACTCCCGGGTCCACACGGCCTGACACGGCGGTGCCCGTCATGCAACGACTCCTCTATCGGTAGGGGGAACCGGGTTCGGAGACGACTATGGGATTGACCTTCGACCCTATGATACGGCTCGCCGTTGGGCTTGGCGAGGCGAGGATCACGGCGTTTCGGTGACCGTTGGGCCAAGCCGCGAACCGGACCGCCGGCCCCGATCTGACCTCGTAGGGAACGCCAGGAAAGAGGGATAGGTTCCCTGCCCTCCAACTGCCGTCGGCTCAACCCCTTCCGCTCATCTCCGGACTGCGGAGCAGGGCCAGCTCCAGGGCGTCGCACATCGCCAACCAGCTGGCCTCGATGATGTTCTCGGAGCACCCGACCGTGCTCCACCGCTCGGCGCCACGGGCAGATTCGATGACCACGCGTGGCTTGGCGCCGGTACCCAGGTGCTCATCCACGATCCGGACCTTGTAGTCCACCAGGTGGACCTCGGCCAAGCCGGGGAAGTGCGGGACCAGGGCCTTTCGAACGGCCCGGTCGAGGGCGTTGACGGGACCGTCTCCCTCGGCCGCCGTATGCATCCACTCCTCGCCCACGCGTATCCGCACCGTCGCCTGAGACCGGTTCCGCTCTCCGCGCTTTTCCACGATCACGGTGAAGTCCTCGAGCGTAAAGGGCGCCTCGTAACCAGGAGCAGCGCGGCGGAGGAGCATCTCGAACGATCCCTCGGCAGCCTCGAACTGAAATCCCCGGTGCTCCAGCTCCTTGATGCGCTGCAGCACCGCCGTTTCGCTCTCTCCCGCTGCGAAGCCCAGTGCTTCGGCGCGCATGCGGACGTTCCGCCGGCCGGAGACTTCGCTCACGACCACGCGCATCTCGTTGCCGACGGCCGCGGGATCGACGTGCTGATAGCTCTCGGGCACCTTCGCGATCGCGGCGACGTGGATCCCGCCCTTGTGCGCGAACGCGCTCCGTCCGACGTACGGTGCATGGGGATCCGGATGCTGGTTCGCGACCTCGGCGACGAATTGCGAGACCTCGGTGAGACGTGAGAGCGCGTCGGCGTCGAGAACCGGAATTCCGGCCTTGAGCTGGAGCGTGGCCACGAGGGGGATGAGGTCGAGATTACCGCAGCGCTCGCCGTAGCCGTTGATGGTGCCCTGGACCTGCACCGCCCCTGCCTGAACGGCGGCGAGCGCGTTGGCGACGGCGAGCCCCGCATCGTTGTGCGGGTGGATGCCGACCGGGGTCCGCAGGCGGTCGCGGACGAGGCAGATCCGCTCGCGCACGGCATCGGGTAACGCGCCGCCGTTCGTATCGCAGAGCACGAGACAGTCGGCGCCGGACGCGGCCGCGGCATCGAGGGTGGCGAGCGCGTATTCCGGGTCGAGGTCGTAGCCGTCGAAGAAGTGCTCCGCGTCGTAGATCACCTCCCTGCCGGCCGCCTTCAGAAACGCGACGCTCTCCCCGATCATCCGCGAGGTTCTCCTCGCGGGTGGTCTCGAGCACGCGATCCACGTGGAGGGTCGAGCTCTTGCCGACGATGGTGACGACGGGAGTCTCGGCGGCCAGCAGGGTGCGGAGGTTGGCGTCGGCGTTGCACGAGATGCCCGCACGGCGCGTGCTGCCAAAGGCCGCGACCCGCGCCTGTATCAGCGGCACCTCGCGAATCCGACGGAAGAAGTCGGCGTCCTTGGGGTTCGAGCCGGGCCATCCACCCTCGATGTAGCTCACGCCAAGCCGGTCGAGGACGCGGGCGATCTTGAGCTTGTCCTCGACCGAGAGGGAGAGTCCCTCCCGCTGGGTGCCGTCGCGGAGCGTGGTGTCGTACAGGTGGATCGTCATCGTGCGCTCGTCGGTGTGGGACAACAAAAAGGCCTCTCGGTGAGGAGAGGCCGCGTCTCTTTGCCGGTGCTCGGACTGTCTCGCTATCCGCGTGCTGGCGCGCCGCCTCTCGGGGAGAGTCGGGTAATAATGGGGAGGAGGGCGCGAGTCATCGGCATGCATATCTATACATCGCGGACGGGTCCGGCGTCAAGCGCGTGCATCGCGGCTCGGCGCCTCACCGGAGACACCGGGTCGGAAGCGCCACGCGCGGACGACATCGCGGCTCGGCGCTTCACCGGAGGGACACGGGCTCTCGGCAACCTCCAGGACATCCCGGCCCCACCCACCTGGGAGGTTGCCTCCGAACCCCTGCCCCTCCGGCTCGCGCAGGCCAGGGCATGTCCCGCAGGCGAAGTAGTCGCTGGCCGACATGGTCGCACTGGATCCCGCGCGCCGCGCGAGCGCTCCCGAGGGCGCTGCACCCGCCGCCCGCGTCAGTGGGGCGGTCGCAGACCCACTCCCTCTCCCGGTCGTCAGCCCACTGCAGCGGGCCAGGGTGCGGTGCACTCGGGACGCGAGATCAGCGGCGCGCGGTCCCCAACCGATGCGGCCGGCGGTGCACGCCCCGCCCTGCCTAGAGCCCGCAGCACTCCGGCGCTATTTTCCCCGCATGCCGACCCTCGACTCCCTCATCCCGCGCTTCAAGTCCGCCGACCGGGCCACGCGGCTCGAGACCCTGCTCGACTACTCCCGGAAGCTCCCACCCCTTCCCGAACGCCTCGAGGCCGAACGGAAGCGGGAGGACCATCGGGTGCCCGAGTGTCAGACCCCGGTGTTTCTCTGGGTCGAGGTGGCCGGCGGGCAAGTGCACATCCATGCCGACGTTCCCCGCGAATCCCCGACCGTGCGGGGGTTCATCTCCCTCCTCGCGAGAACGCTCGACGGCGTCCCCCCGGAGGACGTGGCCCGGGTACCCGATGATCTGCTCGATCAGCTCGGACTGAGTGAGACGCTCGGGATGACCCGGACCCAGGGACTCTCCGCCATCCTCTTTCGCATCAAGCGGTCCGTGGCTGCCGCCGCGTGAGCGCGGGCGTCCTCGAGCTCGCAGGAAAGGGAGGCGGTTTTCTCCGCCGCCGCGAGACGGGCTACCTCCCCGCCGACGGCGACATTCACGTCGGCGAGCGAGTCATCCGGCAGTTCGAGCTTCGCCCCGGCGATGAGATCGAGGGCGACGCCCGCGGCGGCGGAAAGGGACGTGGGCCGACGCTGGAAAAGGTGACCTCCATCAACGGCCGTCCGCCCGAGCAGATGCGCGGCCGACCTGAGTTCACCCGACTCGGCGCCATCCATCCAAACGAGCAGATCCGGCTCGAGTGTGGTCTTACCCGCCAGGGACAACCCGATTTCACCAACCGCGTCATCGACCTGCTCTGCCCGCTGGGCAAGGGGCAGCGTGCGCTCATCGTCGCCCCGGCCAAGGCCGGCAAGACGATGGTGCTCCAATCCATCGCGGAAGGCATCGTGGCCAATCAGCCTGAGGCGAAGCTCTTCATCCTTCTGGTCGACGAGCGTCCCGAGGAAGTCTTCGAGATGGAGGCCGCCGGCGTCGGCGAGGTCGTGGCCTCGAGCTTCGACAATCCCGCTTCGCAGCACGTCCGCGTCGCGGAGCTGATCCTTGAGCGAGCACGCCGCCGAGTCGAGCTGGGTGAGGACGTCGTGTTGATCGTGGACTCGCTCACGCGACTCGCTCGGGCATACAACACGGTCGAGAAGGGGACGGGCCGCACGCTGTCGGGAGGGCTCGACGCCCAGAGCCTCGAGAAGCCGAAGCGTTTCCTCGGAAGCGCCCGCAGGGTCGATCCGTCGCAAGGCGGCGGCTCACTCACGATCATCGCCACCGCGCTCGTGGACACCGGCAGCAAGATGGATCAGGTGATCTTCGAGGAGTTCAAGGGGACGGGCAACAGCGAGCTGGTGCTGAGTCGGGAGCTGGCCGAGCGGCGGATCTTTCCGGCTATCGACCTGGTCGCGAGCGCGACGCGACGGGAGGAGCTGCTGCTCTCGGAGGAGGCGCTTGCCGTCTCGCGGCTTCTCCGTCACCGCATCGCGGGAATGCCGGCCGTCGCCGCGATGAACGACCTCACGACGGACATGAAACGGGCCCGCACCAACGAGGAACTGGTGCGGGCCCTGGCCGCAGGATAATCAGCGCACCGCGGCGGTGCGATTGGCCCGCTCGAAGTCCTTCATGAACGTGACCAGCGCGAAGACGCCCTCGCGGGGAAAGGCGTTGTAGATGCTGGCCCGCATCCCGCCCACCGAACGATGTCCCTTGAGCCCATCCAGCCCGCGCTTGGTGGCCTCGGCGATGAACTTGCCCTCCAGCTCCTCGGTCGGCGCACGGAACGTCACGTTCATGAGCGAGCGACTGGTGGTCTGCACCGTGCCGCGGAAGAACTCGCTGTTGTCGAGATAGTCGTAGAGGAGCTTCGCCTTGGCCTCGTTGTGCTCCGCCATCGCCGCCAGGCCGCCCTGCGCCTTGATCCACTTGAAGACTTCGCCCATGACGTAGATGCCGAACGTCGGCGGCGTGTTGTACATCGACTTGTCCGCCGCGAAGGTGCGGTACTGCAGCATCGTCGGCAGCGTCTTGGATCCCGCCTCCACCAGATCGTCCCGCACGATCACCAGCGTCACCCCCGAAGGGCCCAGATTCTTCTGCGCGCCGGCGTAGATGAGCCCGTACTTCCGGACGTCGATCGGCCGGCTGTACATGTCGCTCGAGGTGTCCGCGATGAGCGGCACGCCGGCCGGCACCGGCGGCTCGCTCCGCCACTGGGTGCCGAAGATGGTGTTGTTGGTGGTGACGTGGACGTACGCCGGATTCGGCGAGTAGCTGATCTCGTCCGCTCTCGGGATCCGGTCGAAGTTGGTGCTCTCGCTGGTCGCCGCGATGTGGACCTTCCCGCCCAGGATCTTGGCTTCCTTGACCGCCTTCTGCGACCAGACGCCGGTGAGCAGATAATCGGCGGTGCGGTCGTCCGGGAGCAGGTTCATCGGCACCATCGAGAACTGAAGCGAGGCGCCGCCCTGCAGAAAGAGCACCCGGTAGCTGTCGGGGATCCCGGCCAGCTCGCGGCACGCCGCTTCGGCCTCGTCCAGGATCTTCTCGAACACCTTGCCGCGGTGGCTGTGCTCCATGATCCCGATCCCGCTACCGGCAACATTCCAGACCGCCTCCTGCGCCTTCCGAAGCACGGGCTCGGGAAGAACCGCGGGGCCGGCGCTGAAGTTATAGATGCGATCGCTCATATCTCACTCAACTCCACGCTGATGATGTCGGGGTTGCCGGTGCGAATGCGGTCGAGGGCGCCATGGTTCGGCTCACCGTCGAGATGGATCCGGGCGAGCGTCGCCTGTGCGCCATGGTAGATGATGTTCTCCACCTCTTCGACGTTGATCTCCGCCCCCGCCAGGACGCCGAAGACATGCGCGAGCACACCGGGGCGGTTCCGATGCCGGATCGAAAGCACGTGTGATGCCGAGCTGCGGGCGAGACGATTGACGCACGTTCGGGACTTCACCGGTTGCCTGAAACGCCTGCACGATCCGGATCACTTCGTGGGCGATGGCTACCTGCGCCTGCTCGGTGGACGCTCCCACATGGTGGGTGCCGTACACTCCGGGCACCTGAAGGATATCCGCTGCGAAGTCGGCTGACGGACCAGCCGGCTCGTTCTGGAAGACGTCGAGCCCGGCGCGAATTCCCTTTTCCTCGACGGCGCGCTTCAACGCCGCCTCGTCCACCACCAAGCCGCGCGACGTGTTGATGAGATACGCCCCGGGACGCATCGCGGCAAGGAACTCCGCGCCCACCAGATTCTTCGTCTCGGCGTTGGCGGCGACGTTGATGGAGACCACGTCCGAGAGTCGCGCGACCTCGAGCGGCGTCTGCGCGTACATGACGCCGATGCGATCGGCCTCTTCATGCGTGAGGTTCCGCGACCAGGCGACGACCCGCATGCCGAACGCCTTGGCCCGCGTCGCGATCTCTCGCCCGATCTGCCCCAACCCGACGATCCCGAGCGTGCGGCCGTAGACGCCCTGTGCCTTGGAGTACTCGCCTTTCCGCCAGCGGCCCCGACGAAGATCGTTCACCTGATCGGGGATGCGCCGGTCGCAGGCCAGCAGCAGACCCATCACCAGCTCCGCCACGGCGATCGAGTTCTTGCCGGGGCAATTCGAGACGAAGACACCCAGACTCGATGCCGTGTCCACGTCGATCGTATCGATGCCGGCCCCCGCGCGGATCACCAGTGTCAGCGCGGTGCCGGCCTTGAGTGCATCGGCCGTCACCTTCTTTCCGCGGACGATGAGGATGTGCGGATCGGTCTGACGGATCATCATCGGCAGCTCGTCGGCCTGCACGTCGGGCTGCGAGATGACCGTGCAGCCGAGCTCCTTGAGCCCGTCCACGCCTACCTTTTCGAATTTGTCGGCTACAAGGATCTTCATTCGTGGCTCGTTACTCGTGGCTCGTGGCTCGCTGGGCTCGTCTTACTCGTTACTCGTGGCTCGTTACTCGTTACTCGTGGCTCGTGGTTACGAGTAACGGCGAGCCACGAGCAACGAGCAGCGAGTAGCGATCAGGTCAGCTCATGTACAAATAGCCCGCTTCTCAACTTGGGCTCGAACCACGTGCTCTTGGGCGGCATCACCTTCCCGGCATCGGAGACCGCCATCAGCTGCTCCATCGTCGTCGGGTAGAGCGAGAAGCCAATGGCCATCTCGCCCGACAGCACTCGGAGCTCCAGCTCTTCCGTGCCCCGGATGCCACCCACGAAGTCGATCCTCGGGTCGGTCCTCGGGTCTCCTATGCCGAGGATCGGGCCCAGGACCCGATCCTGCAAGAGCGATACGTCGAGGGACCCGATCGGATCGCTGCGGTCGATAGTCGCCTCGTCGAGCTCGAGCCGGTACCAGCGGCCGGCCAGGAAGAAACAGAATTCCCCCGCTCGCCAGGGAATGGAGTCCTCGGTCACGGTAACCTTCCCTACCCGTGAGATGCGCCCCAGAGCCTGAGCCGCGCCGAGGCCGTTCAGATCCCGGACGACACGGTTGTAGGGAAGGATCCGGAGTTGCTCGGCCGGGAACAACACCGCCAGAAACCAGTCGTGCTCCCCCTCGCCCTGGCCGCCCGGGAGCCTGGCCCGCAATTCTTTTCCGGCGCGCCACGCGCTGGCCGATCGGTGATGGCCGTCGGCGACGTACGCACAGGGAATCTCCCCGAAGGCAGCGACCAGAGGACCCGGGTCCGGCGCCTTCCAGACCGTATGCCGGACGCCGTCGGGCGCCTCGAAATCGTACAGCGGCGCCGTCTTCAAGATCGGTTGAACCAGCCGATGCACCTCTGCCAGCCCGCGATACGCGAGAAAGACGGGCTCCGCGTTGGCCATGAGAGTCAGGACGTGCGTCGTCCGGTCGTCCTCCTTGTCGGGCCGGGTCTTCTCGTGCTTCCGGATGACGTCGTGCTCGTAATCGTCGATATGCACGCACCCGACTATCCCGGTCTGCGTCCTCCCATCCATCACCTGCCGATAGACATAGATGCAAGGCTCCTCATCCCTCTGCATCGTTCCGTCGGCCAGAAAACGATCGAGCGCACGACGCGCCCCGGCATAGACCCGCGGGTCATGCGGGTCCACATCATCGGGCATGTCGATGTCCGAACGGCCGACGTGCAGGAAGCTGAACGGGTTCCCCAACGCCAGCGCCGCCGCTTCATCACGGTTGACGACGTCGTACGGAACCGACGCGACCCGAGCTGCCAGGGCTGGATCAGGGCGAACGGCTCGGAACGGATTCAGTCGCATCGAGTGTGTAGCGCCTCCACAGGGCCGAATTTGGCCGCAGCATCCTACCCGTTCGACGGATAAGGCGTCAAGCGGTCACCAGTCGCTCGCACAGGCCGAGCGCGGCGTCGGCCAGGAGAGCGAGCAACGCGGCGGGCAGAGCGCCCGGAGAGGATCATCCTGGTATCGGACAGCGCCAGCCCCGCCGCGATGGGGTCGCCGAGGCCGCCGGCGCCGATGAAGGCGGCGAGCGTGGCGGTGCCCACGTTGATGACGGCGGAGGTCCGGACCCCGGCCATGATGATCGGGGCGGCCAGCGGCAGCCGGACGTGGCGCAGAATCTGGCCGGGGGTCATGCCCAAGGCTTGCGCGGCGTCCACCGCCTCCGGCGCAGCGTCGCGGACCCCGGTATAGGTATTCCGCAGAATGGGATAGATGGAATAAAGGAAGAGCGCCACGAGCGCCGGCACGATCCCGATGCCGATCAGCGGGATCATGAAGGCCAGGAGCGCGATGCTCGGGAGCGTCTGGATCACACCAACCGCCCGGATCACCGGCTCGGCGCCGCGGCCCGTTCGCTCGAGGGCGAGGCCGAGCGGGACAGCGGCCAGAATCGCGGCGCCGAGAGAGACGACGACGAGGAGCACGTGGCGGCCGGTGAGAGACAGGAGAGTGGCGCGGCGCTCCCACAGATAAGGAAGAAGACCCTCCGCTCTCCCGGTCGTCCGAGCCTGGGGTTCCGCCTGCGATGCGGTCCCCACCAACCCCGCCTCGGCCAGCGCCGCCGCGGCAACGCGGCTGGTCGGCTCCCCGTCCACTTCCACTCGGCGATTGAGCCGGCGCATGGTCTCGACGGTCAGCCGGCTGCTCAGCTCGGTCAGGGCCGCAACGGCGCCGGGTTGCTGTCGCTGGATCGCGGCGCCGACGAGCGCGGCCGCCTCATAGGGCGGAAAGAAGTGGCGGTCGTCCCGGAGCACGACGAGATCGTACCGCGCGATGAATCCGTCGGTGGAGTAGCCATCGATCACATCCACCTCTCCGGCCGCGAGCGCCTGGTATTTGACGGCAGGCAGCAGCGCCTGAACCGACTGGAACTTGAGACCGTAGACGCCGGCGAGACCGGGAAGCCCATCGGGCCGCCCGATGAAGTCGGCGGTGAGTCCCGCCCTGAGGGTGGGCCCGACGCGCGCGAGATCGCTCAATGTCGCGAGGTTGAGCCGGGTGGCGGTCTCTTTCCGGACGGCGATCGCGTAGGTGTTCTCGAAGCCCAACGGAGGGAGCCATCGCACCCCGAAGCGGTCGTGGAACTCGCGAGAGACCCGATCGTAGACGGCCCGCGCATCGGGGACCGGCTTGTCGTGCAGGATCGCGAACAGCCCGGTGCCGGTGTACTCGGGATAGACGTCGATCGATCCCTCGCGAAGGGCCCGGAAGGCGATCTCCGTGGCGCCGAGTCCCAAGCGGCGATCGACCCGAAACCCTCTCGCCTCGAGGAGCTGCGCGAACATCTCGGCAAGGAGATACGACTCGCCGAAGGGCTTGGAGGCGACGATGACGGGCCGCGCCTGGCCTTGCTGAGCGGGAATCGGGGAAGCCGCCCCGAGCCAGGCGAGGGTCAGGAGACCACACCGAAGCAACCGTCGTCTCATGCCGTCACCCGAGCGCGCCGCAGGAGCTCGCGTACGTAGTCCGATGCCGGCGTGTCACGCAGCTCCTCCGGCCTGCCGATCTGCTCGATACGGCCGCGGCGCATGACGGCGATGCGGTCGGCGAGATGCATCGCCTCGTGGAGGTCGTGGGTGACGAGGAGCGCGGTGAAGCGAAGCGCGTCGCGAAGGTGCAGAAACGTTTCCTGCAGGTCCGATCGCGTGATCGCGTCGAGCGCGCCGAACGGCTCGTCGAGAAGAATCACATCGGGCTCGGCGGCGAGCGCGCGCGCCACGGCGACGCGCTGCCGTTGTCCGCCCGAAAGCTCCCTGGGCTTGCGCAAGGCAAAGTCGCTGGGATCGAGCCCCACGAGCCCGAGCGCGCGATCGGCCCGAGCGTCCTGGTCGGCCATCTCACGCAGCGAGGGGACGAGCGAGACGTTGCGGCGAACGCGCCAGTGGGGGAGGAGACCGCCGTCCTGGGGAACGTACCCGACGCGCCGGCGGAGGGCGATCGGATCGAGCGTGGCGGCGTCGGCTCCGTCGATCGAAACCCGTCCGGCGTCGGGGTCGGTCATCCGATTGAAGCACCGAAGCAGGGTCGTCTTGCCGGAGCCGCTCTCGCCGATCAGGGCGAGACACTCACCGCTGCGAATGTCGAGGGAGACCCCGTCGAGCGCGACGACGGCGCCGAATCGCTTCGACAGATCGCTTGCGCTGAGGGCGATATCGGCGGGGGCGGCCATTCGGGCAACATATCTCCCGACTCAGGCCTGAGACAGGCCGTTTCTCTCGCAAACTACGAGTCTCCGGGCCGCCGAATTGGCCGTGTCGGGGCTTCATTCGCCGACAAGCCGCCGCGAGCAGAGCGAGAACCCGCTCATCCCGCGCGGTAACCCCATGAGACCGGCCCGTGTTCGACACGTCGCCGGAACGACTCACGTTCATTGCACTCGTGCAGGAACATGCACGGGAGGTGAGCACGAATTTGGCATGTGATCGCGGTGGCACTCAGCCACTTCCAAGGGGCTACCGATGTACCGGATCGAGGTCAAGCCGGGAGAAGAGAGTGTCTTCCGGACGATCGAAGAGCTCGCGACGGCCATCCGTAACGGGCTAGTCACGCCCCGGGCGCGCATCTTTCACCATGCGTCGCAGAAGTGGCTTCCGATCGAATTCCACCCGCACTACAAGAAGGCGCTGCAGCTACCCAAGACGAATTCGGGGGAGAACCCCGTCGTCGTCGTGTCGGCGCCGTCCGCCACAGCGCACCAGCCATCCAAGGCACACTCGTCTCAGCCGGCTAAATCGCAGGACGTGGTCAAGTCCCTCGAGGCCGTGAAACCCGTCGAGCCTCCCAAGGTCCAGGCCCCGAAGCCCACTGAGCCTGTGACCAGGACGCGAGAGCTCGAGATCGTGTATACGCCGCCCGTCGAAGCGAGGGCGCCGGTCATCAAGCCTGCGCCCGTGGCACCCCCGCCGGCACCGGCTGCGCCGGTCAGGCCGACGCCGGTCGCGTCCGCGCCCATGTCCAAGCCAGCGGCGATTCAGCCTCCCGCCCCCAAGGCAGCGGCGCCGAAGAGTCACTCCCCCGTGGTCGAGCTCCCGACGATCGACTACCCCGAGACCACGGCCATTGAGTCGCTGATCCCGGTCGCGTCGGCGTCGAAGGCCCGGGCCGCGAGCGGTCGGCGTCGGCCAATGGTGCTGGGGACCGCCGTTGCGGTCCTCATCGCGGGGGCGTACGTGGGACTCTCGGGAGCGATGCCCGCCCACGAAGCGGCGGCCGACAATGGGCCGATACCGGCCGAGCCGGTACACCAGCTCGCGGTCGCGCCGGTGGCGATGCCGGATTCCTCGATCAAGGCACCCGCGATCAAGTCTCCCGTGGTGACGGCCCCGACCTCGGGCAGTGGTCCCACATTCGGACCTCCCTCGTCGCCCCCACCCGCACCCACCGCCGCGCCCAAGCGGCAGATCGTGAGCTCGATCGGAGCCACGACTCCCGCCGCGCCGCGGGCGCCGGCGAAGGACTCGGTCGAGGCGATCGAGCCCGCCCCGGTGGACGTCGATGTCTCGGTCCCGTCGGTCCCGTCTGGTGACTCGCTAGCGCCCATCGTTCGGAGCGATTCGAACGCAATAGGCAAGATCCTTCGCGCGGTGAGCGGGAAGGGAGGTACCCGCCCGTAATCGTGTGATTCGCCGCACTGCCCGCCCCTTCACCCCACCGTTATGCTCATCCACAAACTGCTGTCTTGTGAACGTCTTGTGTCGACAACTCCGTGGAAACCATGGGTACACAGTGGAAAAGCCCTACGACAATGTGCCTTCCTCGTGAATAAGTCGTTTGTGAAGGGGTGGTGGATGCGGTAATGGCAAGACCAAAGTCCGGCAGATCAGTAGCCGACGTCCTGGCCCAGCTCGACGATGCAGCGAAATCGGCGACCATCGACGTGGACGGCCAAAAAATCGCGGTCTCCAACCTCGACAAGCCGCTCTGGCCCAAGCTTGGCCGGCGGCGGGTGCTCACCAAGCGCGACCTCCTGGAGTACTACGCCCGGGTGTCGCCCTGGCTTCTTCCCCACCTCGCCGGCCGGCCGCTGTTCGCCACGCGTTTCCCCAACGGCATCAACGGCAAGAGCTTCTTCCAGAAGCACTGGGACACCGCGCCGGACTTCGCCCGGCGAGTGGCGATCTATTCGACGAGCGGCGACACCGATGGCGAGTACCTCATCTGTGAGAACCTGGCGACGCTGCTCTGGCTCGGTCAGATGGGGAGCCTGGAGCTGCACGCCTGGTTCTCGCGAGTGGAGACGGGCCCTGACACGCGGGTTCGCAGCCGGACGTTCACGGGCTCGGAAGAGGCGCTCGAGCGCTCGGTGCTCAACTACCCCGATTTCGTGGTCTTCGATCTCGATCCCTACCTCTACTCCGGACGCGAGGCGGAGGGATCCGAGCCGGAGCTCAATCGCAAGGCGTTCGCCCGGACCCGCACGCTGGCCCTTCGCATCCGGGACCTGCTCGACGCGCTCGGCCTCGTCACGTTCATCAAGACCTCGGGGCGCACCGGTCTCCATCTCTATCTCCCGATCAAGCGGGACCTGGACTACGACGAGGTTCGGGACATCGCCGGCACGATCGCTCGGCACGTCCGGAAGGACCATCCGCGCGACGTGACGATCGAGTGGGCGGTGAGCGCCAGGCGCGGAAAGATCTTCTTCGACTTCAACCAGAACAGCCGTGGGAAGTCGGTCGCGACGCCGTTTTCTCCGCGGAAGCATCCGGCGGGCACGGTGTCGGCGACGATTCGGTGGGAGGAGCTGGAGAAGGTCTATCCGACCGACTTCACGCTGCTCACCCTGCCCGAGCGTCTCGAGACGCATGGCGATCCGTGGGCGGGGATCCTCGACGCCAAGCAGGACCTTCGCGCGGCGCTCCACCAGGAGGCGGCGAGTTGAACCGCCATCATCGAGCCGTACGGGCGCGCTTCGCCTGGCGACCGCCGATGCTGGCGACGCTGTCCGCCGATTTGCCGAATGACGGTGACTGGGTCTTCGAGCCCAAGCTCGATGGCATCCGGGCGCTGGTGTATGCCATCGGCGGATCGGTGAAGCTCTACTCACGGAACCACAAGCCGCTCGACGACGCGTATCCGGAGCTGGTGGAGGCGCTCGCGCTCGCGGTCCGAGGCGACGTGGTGCTCGATGGGGAGATCGTCGCGATCGATCCGAAACGCCGGCTCAGCAGCTTCGCGCTGCTTCAGCAGCGAAGCCAGCTCCGGGATCCCGCCCTCGTTCGTCAGACCGGCGTCGCGGTCAAGATCTATCTCTTCGACTGCCTCTGTTCCGAGGGGAGCGACCTCACGCGACTTCCGTTGATCGAGCGGAAGAACGTCCTGCGGGACATGGTGCGATACGACGACGTCATCGTGTTTACTCCGTTCCGCACGCGCGGCGCCGCGGCGATGCTGCGGCAGGCGTGTGCACGCGGGGCCGAGGGGATCGTGGCGAAGCGGGCGGCGTCGGCGTACGTGAGCGCGCGGTCGGCCGACTGGCTCAAGATCAAGTGCGTCAACCAGCAGGAGTTCGTGATCGGTGGGTATACGCCACCTCAGGGCGCGCGCGAGCATCTGGGCGCGCTGCTGGTGGGGTTCTACGAGGGCGACAAGCTGCGGTACGCCGGCAAGGTGGGCACCGGCTATGACCGGGCGACGCTCGAGATGTTGTACAAGCGGCTCGTGCCGATCCGGCGGGCCCGTCCGCCCTTCGCTCCGGGACCGCTGCCCTCGGGTGCCGTCACCTGGGTCGCTCCAAGACTGGTGGCGGAGGTCGGATTCTCCGAATGGACCACTGCAGGGCTACTGCGCCACCCGAGGTTCCTGGGACTGCGCGAGGACAAGGCGGCCTCGGAGGTGCGCAAGGAAGTCTGAGGGCCGTGCTGGCGCGCTCCTCTCCCGCGGTTAACTTTTCTCTGCTCCCTGACATAACTCCCTCCAGCCATCGGCTGGCTCATGGACCTGCCCGGCCAACTACAGTCGGCATTGGGTTCGGCCTATCGCATCGAGCGCGACCTCCTCAGGCCCCTGATCGTCGCAGCGCTCATCTCTCCACCATTCCTCCACGCACAGCAGCCGGCACCCGCCGAGCTCCCTACGAAATGGGAGATCCCGCCCGGCGACCGGCTCGAGCTCGAGACCGCCGGCTTCGCCAAGATCCTCTGCTCCGCCCTCTTCGTCACCGGCCGAGATCTCGCCAGCGCCGCCGCGCAGGACGGCATCTTCGTGTCGCCGCTCGAGGACCGGAGAGCCGTCGTCGATACCGTGGTGGACCGCCAGCATCACGAGGTCCGCCTGACGCTCGGCAATGGCGTGACTCGCAAGGCGCGTCAGTTCGGCGACCAGGGATGCGTGACGCTCCCGAGCGGCGCCGACTCGGTGTTCTTCCGTCCGGTGCCGGTCCGCTCGTCTCTCCCGCCGGCTGAGAGTCAACCGTGGCCGATGGGCGACCGGCTGCCCGACACTCCGTTCCCGTCCGAAGTCGATAGCGCGAAGGTGGCGGCCGCCGTGGCGGCGGCGTTCACGCCGGACACCGTGCTCACCGCCGCATTCGTCGTGACCTACAAGGGACGCATCATCGCCGAGCGATACGGGCCCGGCATCGACGCGTCGACGCGACTGCCGAGCTGGTCGATGGGCAAGAGCATCACGGCGACGCTGATGGGCCAGCTCGTGCAGGAAGGCGTCTACGACTTATGGAAGCGGGCGCCGATCGAGGAATGGCGCAAGCCGGACGATCCACGTCACGCCATCCGGCTAGCGGATCTGCTCCGGATGTCGAGCGGGCTCCGCTTCATCGCGCCGCAGGATCCGGATTACGATCCCGCACGCGGCTACCCCGATCATCTCTACGTCTACACCGGCGCGATCGACGCCTTTCGCTGGTCGCGCACGCGCCCGTCCGAGTGGCGGCCGAACACGGTCGGCCGGTACCGGAACTCCGATCCTCTTGTCGTCGGATATCTGATCAAGAAGGCGGTCGAGGCGCGGCACCAGGAGTATCTCACGTGGCCGCAGCGTCACCTGTTCGACCGCCTCGGCATCCGGCACATGACGCTCGAGCCCGATCCGTACGGCAACTTCCTCTTGAACGGATACGACCTCGGCACCGGGCGGGACTGGACGCGGCTCGGCCTGTTGTATCTGCAGGACGGCATGTGGCAGGGCAGCCGTCTGCTGCCGAAGGGCTGGGCTGACTTCGTCCGCACGCCTGCGCCTGCGTGGTCGAGAGCCGGTGTACGGAGGGTTCTTCTGGCTCAACCGCACGAAGCGCATTGCCGATTCCCGAAGACGCGTACTACATGGCGGGCGCCGGCGGCCAATACACGATCATCATACCGACTCACGATCTGGTGGTCGTGAAGCTGGGGCACTACAGCGGTCAGAAGGCGAGCGACGAGGCGCTCGGCAATGCGCTGAAGCTGCTCATGGAGGCGGTCCCGCAGGTGCGAGAGCCTTGGCAGCCGCCGGCCGAGAGCCACCGATGAATCGGCCGAGCGGTGTTCGCTGGAGAATCCTCGCGCTTCTCGTAATCATGAGCTTCGTCGGATACCTTCTCCGGACCAACATGTCCGTCGCCGGTACGCGGATGACGGAAGAGCTCGGACTGTCTCAGCTGCAGCTCGGCTGGGTGCTGGCGGCGTTCGCATGGGGTTACGCGATCTTCCAGTGGCCCGGTGGTCTCCTGGGTGATTGGCTGGGCGGCCGGAAGGCGCTCACCCTCATCGCGGTGCTCTGGGGCGCGCTCAATCTGCTGGTGGCGTTCGTCCCGGCCAGCTCGGCGGCGGGACCGGTCACGATCGTCATCACTCTCGCCCTGCTGCGCTTCCTCATGGGCGCGGCGCAGGCGCCGATGTTCCCGGTGCTCTCGGGGCACACGATCGCGCGGTGGTTCCCCGCGTCCGGGTGGGCGCTGCCGAATTCCCTCACCAATGCCGGACTCACCCTGGGTGCAGCGGCCACCGGACCGCTGATCGTGCTCCTCATCCGGGCCGCCGGTTGGCGCGGGTCGTTCGCGCTCACCGCGCCGCTGGCGTTCCTGTTCGCGGGCCTCTGGTGGTGGTACGGCCGCGACGAGCCGGCGCAGCATGCTGCCGTGAGCGCCGAGGAGCTCGCGGTCATCAACGCGGACCGTCCGCCGATCGGTCGCACGACCAATGAGAAAGACGCGTGGAAGGTCGTGTTCCGGAACCGGGAGATCTGGCTCATCACCGTCAGCTATTTCTTCAGCAACTACGTCTTCTACTTCTTCTTCAACTGGCTCTACATCTACCTCGTCGAGGTCCGGAAGTTCCAGGAACTGCAGGGTGGCGTACTCGCCGCCGCGCCGTGGATCACCGGCACATTCGCGGCGACCCTGGGCGGCTGGATCTGCGACGCGCTCACGCGCCGGCACGGCATTCGAGTGGGACCGAGAGTCGTGATCATGATCGGGCTCATCGTGTCCGGCGGCTTCATCCTCGCCGCTGCCGGCGCGGGCAGTCCGTATCTGGCCGTCGTCTACCTCTCCCTCTGCCTCGGTGGTCAGCAGTTCACCGACGCCGCCTACTGGGCCGCGGCTACCTTCGTCGGTGGTCAGCACTGTCCGCTGCAGCGTGCGGCGTCATGAACACCGGCGGCAACGTCGTGGGAGGGCTCGTCGGCGTGATGGTGCCGCTGACGGCGCGCACGCTGGGATGGCCCGTCGCGCTCGCGACCGCCTCCGCCTTTGCCGCGGTGGGAGCGGTCCTCTGGATCTGGATCCGCGCGGACCGGCCGATCGAAGAGGCGTTGAGTCATCCATCTGCCATTGCCGGCTCGCCGGCGCCGGTGGTCGTATCATGAGCATGATCCCACGACTCGGCCTTGCAGCGCTCCTGGTTCCACTCGCGCTCTGGAGCACCGCCTCGGGCCCATCGCCTCGACCGCTCGCTCCCATCGTCGAGAACGACAATCGCACAGCCGCCGGCAGAATCCACGGTGATACCCTCGAAATCCATCTGCAGGTAGGGATGGCGACCTGGCGACCCGAGGCGGACAGCGGGCCCGCCATCGACGTGGCGGCCTTCGCGGAGGAGGGACATGCGCCGACGGTCCCGGGTCCCCTCATCCGAGTGCCCACCGGTACCGTGGTGCACGCCACCGTGACCAACATGCTCACCGATTCCAGCATCACGGTGCACGGCCTGTTCACCCGCCCCGCTCCCGCGGCGGGGGCGGACAGCCTGGTGCTCGAGCCAGGAGCGTCGCGAGAGCTTCGCTTCGCAGCAGGAGAACCGGGCACGTACTTCTACATGGCCACGCTGGGCCACCACGTCTTCGACAAGGACGACGAGCGAGAGCAGTCATCGGGGGCGTTCATCATCGACCCCGCGGGCGGGTCTCCGCCCGACCGGGTGCTGATGCTCAACATCTGGGGCCGCACGATCGATCCGAAGACCTACAGCAACGCTCTGACGATCAACGGCCGCTCCTGGCCCTACACCGAGCGGATCACCGCAACCGTGGGCGATACCCTGCGATGGCGCGTCATCAACGCCACCGCCCGCAATCATCCGATGCACCTGCACGGGTTCTACTACCGGGTCGATTCCCGCGGAGACATCACCGCCGATACTGCGTACTCGCCGGAGAATCGGCGGCTGGTCGTGACCGAAGGGCTGCAGCCCTTCACCACCTTGACCATGGACTGGAGTCCGGACCGGCCGGGCAACTGGCTCTACCACTGTCATATCGGCTTCCACGTGCTGCCTGATGCCAGAGTGAATCCGGTCGCAGCCTCGAGTCACGATCGCATGGCCCATGATCCCCGGGTCCACATGGCCGGACTGGTGCTGGGAATCTCGGTCGCGCCGAAGCCAGGGGATGTCACCCCCGTCGAGCCGGCGGCGCGCCGGCTCCACCTCTTCATTCAGGAGGGACGCCGTCGCGGGCGGGCGCCTCGCGCGATGGGCGTGGTGTTGCAGCGGGGGCGCGGCCTGCCGGCCCCGGATTCAGTCGAGGTCCCGGGATCACCGCTCATCCTCACGCGCGGCGAGCCGGTGGACGTCGTCGTCATCAATCATCTGGCCGAGCCGACGGCGCTGCACTGGCATGGGATCGAGCTGGGGAGTTATTCGGACGGGGTGCCGGGATGGAGTGGCAGCGGAGAGCAGTTGGCCCCGTCGATCGAGCCGGGTGACTCTTTCGTAGCGCGGCTCACGCTCCCCCGCGCCGGGACGTTCATGTATCACACTCACATGAACGATCTCGAGCAGCTCACGTCGGGCGTGTACGGTCCCATCATCGTGCTCGAACGCGGCCGCCGTTTCGACGCCGTCGACCGACCACGTGTTCATCGCCGGGTGGGACGGTCCGGACGACCCGCCGCACACGATCGATCAACGGCGACTCCCTGCCGCCTCCGCTCACCCTCAAGGCAGGCCTGCCGCACCGGCTCCGCTTCATCAATATCGGTCCGGCCAACCGGTTCCGCTTCTTCCTCCTGCGGGACAGCTCGATCGTGAGCTGGCGCCGGATCGCGAAGGACGGCGCGGATCTGCCGGCCTCGCAACGCAGGCTCGTGCCGGCCGTCCAGGCGCTCGACGTGGGCGAGACGGCAGACGTCGTCGTGCGGCCCCTCCGGGGCGAGTATCGCCTGGTCGCGGCGAAGGACCTGAAGGAGCCGTACTACGTGCAGCGGGTCATCGTGAAATGACCGACCTCGTGAGCGACAACACTCACGGTCGCCGGTAGACCGGTACTCCGCCGACGTAGGTCGCCACCACGTGGGTCGCCAGAATGCTCTCCGCCGGCGCCGTCATGATGTCCCGATCGAGCACCACGAAGTCCGCATACTTCCCCACAGATAACGACCCCATCACCCCTTCCTGAAAGCCGGCGTACGCCGGCCAGCGGGTCATCGACGCCAGCGCCTCCTCGCGCGTCATCCGTTGCGCGGGATACCAGCCTCCAGGCGGCTGATTGTTGGGGTCCTGTCGCGTGACCGCCGCGTGAAAGCCGAGCAACGGATTCACCTTCTCGACCGGGAAATCTGTCCCGTTCGGGATGATGACGCCGGTCTCGAGCAGTGAGCGCCAGGCGTAGGCGCCCTGGAGCCTGTCCGTGCCAAGACGCGTCCCCGCCCACGGCATGTCACTGGTCTGATGGGTCGCCTGCATGGATGGGATGACACCCAGACGGGCGAAGCGCGGGATGTCGTCGGGGCTCAGGATCTGCGCGTGCTCGATACGGAAGCGGTGGTCCCTCGTGGGAACCTCCCGGAGCGCCGCCTCATAGGCATCGAGCGCGATGCGGTTCCCCCGGTCGCCGATCGCGTGGGTCGCGACCTGAAATCCTGCTCGCAGCGCACGAACGGAGACGTCGCGGAGATGCGCCGGCGGCGTCACGAGAAGGCCGGAGTTGCCAGGGTCATCGTTGTATGGCTTGAGCAGCGCCGCCCCGCGTGAGCCCAGTGCACCGTCCGCGTACAGCTTGATCGTCCGGATCCACACGTGCCCGCCGTAGAGGGCCTTCTGCGGTCCGCGTGCGAACGCCCTGGCGATGTCCGTTGAGTCGTCCCCTACCATCTCGTACACGCGGAGCGTGAGCCGTCCGCTCTTTGCCAACCGCTCGAGCCGATCGATCGCGTGCCCGGACTCGCCGGCATCGTGCACGCTCACGAGGCCGAAGCGGTGCGCCTCGGCCTGCGCGGCGAGGTACGCTTCGTCGATCTGACGATCGGAGAGCGGTGGGATCGCCCGAGTGACCAGATCCTGCGCATTGTCCACGAAGACCCCTGCCGGCTCCCGACCACCGGGCTTCCGCTCGATCCGTCCGCCGAACGGGTCCTGAACCGCGGCGGTGACCCCTGCCAAGGCCATCGCCTTCGCATTCGCCAGCAGCGCATGGCCGTCGACGCGAGTGAGGACAACCGGATGATCCGGTACGGCGCGAGATAGCGCGTCGTGCACGGGGAATCGCTTATCGGGCCAGCGATTCTGGTCCCATCCATCGCCCAGGATCCATTCCCCGGGAGGTATGTCCTTGGCCCGGGACACGACTCGGGCGATCACCTCCTCATATGTCGCCGCACCGTTGAGATCGACGTTCCGGAGAAACCGGCCCAGATCGATGAGGTGCGCATGGGCGTCTGCGAGGCCGGGCACGATGGTGCGACCGCGGAGGTCGAGCTGTTGGGCGTGAGGAGGAGCGTGGGCGATGGCCTGCGACCGTGAGCCGACGAAGGCGATGCGGTCGCCGTGCACCACGAACGCCTCGGCGGTCCGTTGGGTCGTATCGGCCGTGTAGACATGGGCAATGACGACGATGTCGACGGTATGTTCCGGCCCGTCACTGGCTGGCGACGGCGTCCGCGGAGCATCCGCCACAAGGACGAGAAGACCTACCAGGACGGCCAAACGAGACATTGCGAGCTCGGGAGATGAGAGTGCCAGATATACTAGAGGGTCTCGCCGCATCCAAACAGTCTTCAAAATTCGGCCTTCCCGGCTCTCGATTCATAGGTGAGATGTCCCACCCATCGCGCCGAACGTCCTCTTTGAGGACACTTTCCGCTCTTTCATCGTCCCGCTCGTCCACCTGTTCTAATCGCTTCTTCGCTTCATCGGGACGCTGTGGTCCTCCATCGATCCGCCGCCGTGATTCACGATCTCGCTCGTCTCCTCATCGGGTGCGCTCGCCTGCTCCTCTCCTCCGCTGCCGTCCTTCACCGCCTCGCTCGCTCAAACCTTAGGACTGCTGCTCGACTTCTTCGCAGCGATGCCGCCCTCCAATATTTCGCTTGCCCACTCATCAGATTTCTTGCTTTCCTCTCGGACCTTCTCCTCTCCTCCTCCACCCCGTTTGCCTCCTCCAAATCTTTGGCGCACCGAACATTGGGACCGCTCGAGCATTTCATCGCTGGAACGGTGTTCTCCATCGTCCGAAGGCGGCACTCCTCGGTCCGAACGCTCGACTCCTTCATCATGACGCTGTGCTTCTCGTCTCCGCTGCTGCGCTCCACGCCGGCGCTCGCCAGCTCCTCCGGATCGCTGCTCTAAGTCTGAGCATCGCGGCCCACGCCAACGCATCACTCGTCCACTCATCGGCACCGACGGTGCAGATCTTCGGTCTTCTTGCCTACTCCATCGACAATCTCCTCGACTCCTTCGGCGCGTCACACCACAAATTCTCGTGCACGTGCATGGGAGGCGAGATATCACGCCATCGCATGGCACACCGTATGCGTTCTGAGTCCACTGCCGACCGAGAGTCGGCAATGCGCTGGATGTCTCACACTCAAATGCCGAGCGGCCAGACCCACCGCGCGGTCGAGAAGCGAAAGGAGGGTCGTATGGAACGGCAGGTACGTAGGAGATTGGCGATGGGGACGAGCGTGCGGGCCTTCAGTCGCGCGCATCCCTCGCCCGATACCAGCTACACGTTGGTGCTCGACCGTCTCGACGGGGCCATCCTCCGAATCGAGGAGCTCGCCAAGCAGCAGGAAGGTGGGTATGTGTCGAAGCACTCCGCCGTGGTCCGGCGGAGCGATCTTCGCCGGCGGTTGCGGAGCGGTCTGCTCCGGCATGTGGTGACCGCCGCGAAGGATGCCGGTGAGGACGCTCCGGACATCGCCGAGAGGTTCCGGCTCCCGGGGTCGAGCGCGACGCACGCCAGTTTCCGTGCGGTCGCCAGCGAGACGTTGGACCAGGCTCGGAGCAACCAGGATCTCCTGGTCAAGCACGGCCTCTCGGCGAGCATGCTCGATGAGCTCGACGCCGCCATCAAGGAATTCGATGCGTCGCTGCAGGACACCGACGACGGGAAGCTGAGCCATGTGGCGGCCCGGGCCGAAATGAAGGAGCTGGGCGGTGAGATCATGCGGCTCGTCGGCATGCTCGATGGATTCAACCGCAACCGGTTCCACCGCAATCCCGAGTTGATCGTCGCATGGCAGTCGGCGAAGCACGTCGTCACCGGACCGCAGCCGAAGGAACCGGGGTCGACCACGCCCGAGCCGACGACGCCGGAGCCACCGGCAGCCCAAAAGCCGGCGGCGTAGGACCGGCGGACCAACGCAGAAAGAGCCATCGGTGCACCGGTGGCTCTTTTGCTGTCGTCCTCCCCGACGTCCTGGAGCTCTGACCCTCTCGCGGCGGGTACATTAGAGCACCCCTCACAATCCGGAGTCCAGACGACGGATCTGCCCGCGCAGCTCCAGGCCGCCCTCGCCGATCGCTACAAGCTCGAACGCGAGCTCGGTCAGGGCGGCATGGCCACGAGAAGGCGGACGCTCTGTACTCCGAGCTGGGCGCTCGCGCGCGCTCGGAGTATGTCCAGCCGGCGGCCCTCACCGTCGCAGCCGCGGGCGCCGGACGCCGCGCGGATGTCATCCGGCATCTCGGCGAAGCGGAGGCCACCAGGGACCCGCTCCTTTCGCTCATGGTCTCGCATTGGCCTGGATTCTCCCCCGATTTGCGGTCCGACCCTGGGTTCGTCGCGGTGCTTCGACGCATGGGGTGGGACCGCCCGATCGAATCGATGACGCCTCAACCACCATGGACGGGAACATGAAGCGAACGCTCGCGGTCAGTGCACTGGCCCTCACACTTGGTGGATCGATCGCAGGTGCCCAGGTGCCGCCGGCAGCGCAACAGATCACGGCCGCACTGCTCGCTGCGCCCAAGGAATTGCGGCAAGACGCGACCGTGCTCGGCTACACGGCGGACGGGAAACTAGTGACACTGCGGAAGGGCACCGGCCCGATGATCTGCCTGGCGAGCAACCCCAAGGGGAAGCAATTCCACGTCGCCTGCTATCATCGCTCGCTCGAGCCGTTCATGGCGCGAGGCCGAGCCCTCCGCGCTCAGGGGGTGCCCGAGGAACGGGTGGACAGCATGCGGTTCGCCGACGTGCGCGCCGGCAGGGTCGCGATGCCGCGTCGAGCCGCGATGCTCTACTCACTCACCGGCCCGGCCGGCAGCTTCGACACGACCACCGGCACCGCGCCCAAGGCGAAGCCGCTCTTTGTGGTCTATCTCCCGAACTCGACGGTCGCCTCGACCGGACTCCCGGCCACACCGGTCGAGGGGTTGCCGTGGATCATGGACCCCGGCACACCGAAAGCGCACATCATGTTCGAGCCCGGGATGTAAGGAGCACCTATGACGATGCCGAACCGGATCGCGGACGCCCTGGCCGATCACTACCGGCTCGAGAATGAGATCGGCGCCGGCGGCATGGCCACGGTCTTTCTCGCCGAAGACCTTCGGCACGACCGCCGCGTCGCGGTCAAGGTGCTCCGCCCAGAGCTCGCTGCCGTCATCGGCGCCGAGCGCTTCCTGGCCGAGATCAAGCTCACGGCCAACCTGCAGCACCCGCACATCCTGCCGCTGTTCGACTCGGGCGAGGCCGACTCGTTCCTCTATTACGTCATGCCCTTCGTCGAGGGCGAGTCGTTGCGCGACCGGCTCCGACGGGAGAAGCAGCTCCCGGTGGACGACGCCGTGCGCATTGCGTGCGAGGTGGCGTCCGCGCTCGACTATGCGCACCGGCACGGAGTGATCCACCGGGACATCAAGCCCGAGAATATTCTGCTGCACGACGGGCGCGCGCTGGTCGCCGACTTCGGCATCGCCCTGGCGGCCAGCAAGGCCGGCGGTACCCGGATGACCGAGACGGGCATGAGTCTCGGCACCCCGCACTACATGAGCCCGGAACAGGCGATGGGTGAGCGGGAGATCACCGCGCGCTCCGACGTGTATTCTCTGGGAGCGGTGCTCTACGAGATGCTGACCGGCGATCCGCCGTTCACCGGCTCGACCGCACAGGCGGTCGTCGCGAGAGTGGTGACCGAGAGCCCGCGGCCGCTCTTTCCGCAACGCCACACGATCCCGCCGCACGTGGAGGCGGCGGTGCTCACCGCGCTCGAGAAGCTCCCGGCCGATCGGTTCGCGACGGCGGCGCAGTTCGCCGACGCGCTCACCAAGCCGGGCCTGGCAACGGTGCCGACCAGGAGCACGACGGCTGCGATCCCCGCGGCTCAGCCTCCCGCGGCGCGAGCACGATTGGCCGCACTGGTGCCGTGGGGCATCGCCGCGCTTGCGGTGGCCGGCGCCGTGCTCACGGTATGGCTCCGCCGGGAGCCGGCGCCGCCGGTGCATCCAATCGTGAGGTTCGATATCCAGCTTCCCCACGACGCCGAGGCGATCGGCGCCACGGGATCCACCATCGCGTTTTCTCCGAACGGGGCGCAGGTCGTCTACGTCGGCAAGGCGCAGTCCGGCCAGCGGCTCTACTCCCGGCGGATGGACCAGCCCGATCCCGTCGCGATCCCGGGCTCGGAGGGGGGCAGTCTTCCCTTCTTCTCGCCCGACGGCGCCTGGCTCGGTTTCGTCCAGGGACCCAAGCTGGTGAAGGTGGCCGTCACCGGCGGACCGGTCACGCCTATCGCCACTCTCGCGGGCATCGCGTTCGGCGCAACGTGGACCACGAGTGACACGATCGTCTTCGGAAGCGACTCGGGCCTCATGGATGTCCCGGCCGGTGGCGGGATTCCTCGCGTCATCGCCAAGCCGGACAGCGGCGAAGTGTTCCGCTTCCCGGACATCCTTCCGGGCGACAAGGCCGTGCTGTTCGGCATTTCGGGTCGGGGACCGCTCAAGCTGGCGGCACTCGACCGGCACACGGGGAAAGTCAAGCGGTTGAATCAGGCCGGCGGATATCCGCGGTACGTGACGAGTGGCTTCGTCGTTCTGTCCGATCCGTCCGGCATCCTCTCGGCGGTTCCGTTCGATAGCGAGCGTCTGGAGGTGACCGGACCGGCTCGGCCGATGGCCGATAAGCTCCAGTCCGCGGGAGATGGCGACGTAAACATAGGCGTGTCCCGCTCGGGAGACATCGCGTATCAGATCTCCCCGTCAACGGGGTCACGACTCCTGCTGGTGAACCGCCAGGGAGACACCCGCAATGCCGGGGCGGACACGGGCAACTATTACTCACCGAGTATTTCGCCGGACGGACGGCGTATAGCACTCCTGCGTGGGACCACCGTGGGGTTTCAGAACCGTGACGTCTGGGTCTTCGACCTGCTTCAGCGAACGCAGACGCGCGTGACGTTCGACACCACCGCCGCGTGGCCGGTATGGTCGCCGGACAGCCGGCGCATCGTGTACACGCGGTTCACTGAAGGCAGCAACGGCTTCCCCGGACAACTCTATTCCCTCCCGGCGGACGGGAGCGGAACGGCGGAACCGTTGCTCCAACAGCCCGGGCAGTGGAAGGCGGTGAGCTTCGAGCCGGGTGGCAGAGGTCTCTTGTTCTCCGGTCGCCAGAAGGCATCGACGAAAGAAGAGATCTGGCGGATGGGCATCGAGCGTGGCGCCAAGCCGACCCAGATCCTGGCGACCGCATTCGACAACGCGTCGCCATCGCTCTCCCCCGACGGCCATTGGCTCGCCTACGCCACCAACGAGTCCGGGCGATACGAGATCTACGTCCGCTCGTACCCAGGTGCCGGCGGACGTTGGCAGGTGTCGCTCGACGGAGGCACGGAGCCGGTCTGGTCGCCCAGGGGCGGGGAGATCTTCTACCGCAAGGACGACGACGTGATGGTCGCTGCCGTGCGCACACAACCCACCTTCGAGGTCACTGCGCGAACGAAGTTGTTCAACGGACAATACGAGACCGCTGGTTTCAGGGATCATAATTACAGCGTGACGCCTGACGGCAATACTCTTGTCGTGCTGCAGTCGGTCGTCGGGTCCGAGCAGGCGCTAGTCGTCACCCTCAACTGGTTCGATCAGCTCCGCGCCCAGAAGAAGTGAACTATGGCGACAGACCCGGAGGACCCCGCACCAACCGCTGAGCCGGCGCCCGCCGAGACGCTGGGCCTCCGCGGCGCGCGCCTCGCCGCCCGCGTCCGCCAGGCGCTCTACCATGTGCCGACGGACGATCTCGCCCGGGCGTTCCAGCGAATGCGCGACGGGGCTGTCGCCCGGCACATGGACTACTTCATGGATGGCCAGGTCCAGACCATCCGCGTCTTCCCCTGCCCCATCACGCTGCTGCCCGAGCAAGTCGAGTACGTCCACCACGTCGTACGCACGCTGCATGACGCGCTGGTCCGAATGCCGGAGCTCTACGTCGCCGATCCCGTGGTCCGAGGCATCATCCGCCTCGAGCCGGAAGAGGACGCTTGGCTCAGGGAGTGCTGGACGCCCGCGGTGCGGATGCGGAATCCGGTATTCGGCAGGCTGGACGCCCTGGTGGACTACACCAGCCCCGTCTGGAAGGACACCCTCAAGTTCATCGAGCCCAACCTCACCGGCATCGGCGGTCTCTACCTGGTCCCCTCCGTCGAGGAAGTCGTGACCGAGGCGATCGTGCCGCTCATCCTGGCGCAGGATCGCGGGATCCGGATCGACCGCCTCACCGACGCGCGGGAGTTGCTCGTCCGCGAGCTCACGGCGCACCTGGCCGCGATCGGTCGCCCGGGCGGGCGCGTCTGTTTCGTCGAGCCCAAGTACGAGCTGGAGGGGATCGACGAGCAGCGGCGGCTGCAGGAATACCTCCGCAAGCATCACGGGATGGAGACCCTCCACGCCGACCCGAGCGAGCTTCGGATGCAGGACGGCGAGGTCACCTACGAGGGTGCCCGGGTGGATCTGGTCTACCGCGATTACAGCGTGCTCGATCTGGTCGAGATGCAGGGCGACGGAGTCGACGTGTCCCCGATGCGCACCCTCTTCCGCGAGAACCGGGTGATCAGCTCCATCGGCGCCGAGCTGGACCACAAGAGCTGCTGGGAGATCCTGAGCGATCCGGAGATCGCCGGCCGCTGGTTCGACCACGAGGCATGCCACTGTTTCCAGCGCCACGTGCTCTGGACCCGTGTGTTGTCCGACCGCCGCACGGTCCTTCCCACCGGAGAGAGCGGCGATCTGCTCGAGTTCGCGCGGCGAGAGCACGAGACGCTGGTGCTGAAGCCGTCACGCGGCTATGGCGGCGACGGCGTGCTGATCGGACAGACCGTGGGCGCGGCCGAGTGGGAGCGCGCGATAGAGGCCTCGTTGGCGGACCCGGAGCTCTGGGTCGTTCAAAGCCTCGGGCACATGCCGGTCCTGGAGGTGCCGACGTTGGCCGCGGATGGGACGCTGCAGCCCGAGATGTACTACCACGTCATGGGATACGCATCGGACCCCGATGGACTCGCGATCCTGGCGCGCGCCTCGCAGCGCCAGGTGGTCAACGTCGCGCAGCGAGGCGGGATGGCAGCGGTCATGGTGGGTCGGTTCCTCTAGCCAAAAAAGAAGCGCGCGCCCAAGACCGCGACGCGCGCTCCAAACCAACTCTGGCCTCCCAGTCAGAGCTGGCTTTCCTACTTCACAGTCCCACCCAATCCGATCGACAAGCCAAGAGACGCGACGAGGTCGTTCTGGAAGGCGTTGCCCCCACCGAAGTCTCCGTTGTAGAGATAGTCTTCGAGGTCAAACCTGATCGCGCTGCGCCCACTCTCGCCGAGCGCGAAGCGCAGTCCGGCCCCCGCCGTGCCGCCGATATCCGTATGGCTCTTGTTGTTGTCCAGCGGATTCTTGCCCCGGGCGAGGAAGGCCGGCCCCGCACCCACGTAGAATCCGACGGAGTTCGTTACTGGAGAAAGCGCCAGCAGCAACCTCACGTTGGCTACCGCCAGATTGGTGTGTGTCTCGTTGATCGTCTCGCCTTCGATTTTGGCCGGCGCGTAGCCGCCCGTCGCTTCAACGCCAAGGATGCCGGTGCCCCAGAAGGTCAGGCGGGCACCTCCGATCACGCTGACGTCGCGCTTGAACGCCGCGCTGGGCACGTCGGAGATTCTGTTTCTCGTCGGCATGTATACACCGGCCCACGGCACGATGTTGACCCCGCTGACGACTCGGCTGCCGTCCTGCGCGGCGGCCGGCGCGGAAATCGTCAGGGTCGCAAAGGCAAACAGCAATATGAGAACTGCGGCCTTGCTCGCGCAGGCCGTCTTCTGACGTCTCGGCATGGATCAAGCCCTCCTCTCGAACATGCCTACCGGAGCACCCGGCAGTTGTGTGAAGATCGGGAATGGGCTTGCGATGGGTCTGTGGGACGGGTCACAGTTCGCTGCTCGTTGCTCGCTACTCGTGGCTCGTGACGGCTGGGAAAGCTCTCCAAAGTCAACCGCCGCTGGCGATTAGCCAAGCAACGAGCAACGAGCAACGAGCCACGACCAGCGAGCAACGAGCAACGAGCAACGAGCCACGACCAGCGAGCCACGAGCAGCGAAAAGGTGGGTGGAACGGGCCGAAGCCCGTTCCATGCGAGATGGTTTTAGTGGGGGATATGTGAAGGGATCAGCAGGGGAGCTGTTCCGTCCGGCGCGCCCGGCCACAGAGCCGGAGGCTCAGGGCTTGTTCGAACGTCTCGCATTCCACCGTGCGGTGAGGCTCCTCTATATGCCAAGATAGAGTCGCAGGAGAGGCCTGCTGTGCCCTGCATCACATGCGCGGCGTGCTCGTATCCTGTTGACTTTCAGGCGCAGGACGCCCTAAATCCCCGCAGTCCCGCTCCTCGAATCTGTCTTGTGAGGGTTCCCCTGCATGCACGATCATCATCAGCGTCGAACCCTCGACGACATGGTCGAGCGAGACCGCTTGCCCGAGACGCCGCAGTGAGGTGGGTGCAGATACTGCCGCTGGTCCTGAGCTGCGCCGTGGCATCGTCCGCACTCGCCCAGGTCTCGCGAGATACGACCAGAGCCGATTCAACCAGGGCCGATTCAACCAGGGCCCGTGCCACCGCAATCGACACCACCGCCGCCGCGGCCGAGGATACCACCGAGGCGTACTCGGCCCCTTGGCGAACCAGCTACTTCCCCTACCTCACCGGCGGCGCCAACGACGGCCCGCTCCTCGCCGCGCGCATCCGATACCGGCAACCCGCTGCCTACGAGGCGCGCACCACCTCCACCGCATCCGCCACTCTCGATGCGGGGATCTCCGGGCGGGGAAGCCGCTTCGTCACCGGACAGTTCCGCGCCCCCGGGCTGTGGAAGGACTGGCGTCTCGCCGTGCTCGCGAGCGCCGACCGTCAGGCGCGTTACGGGTATTTCGGGCTGGGCGAGAACACGATCTACGACAAGAATCTGGCGGGCGACAGCATTCCCTTTCCGTATCGGGTGCGGCGCACCCGGTATCGCGGAGTGGCCGAGCTGACGCGAGTGATCCGCGGGCCGTTCATGGCGGCCTTCCAGCTCAACGTCGAGCAGGTGCGATTCACCTCGCTGCCCGGACCCTCGGCGTTCACCGCCGATGTGCCTTCCGGCGAGCTCGAGCAGAATGATGCGGCAGGCCGTCTCGCGCTGGTCTACGACACTCGCGACGTTGAGTACAACACCCACCAGGGCGTGCTGCTGGAGGTAGGAACACAGGTGGGGAGTGGCGGGCCGGGGAACGGATACACCCGCCAGTACGGGATATTTCGTGGATGGCTTCAGGTTCGCGAGGGCACCGTCGTCGCTGCGCGCGTCGCCGGCTCGGGAATGGGCGGCCAGCCGACACTCAACGCCCGGTTCACACTCCCGGGATGGGAATCAACCGTTCCGGTGCTCGGAGGCGAATATTCTCACCGATCGCTTGATACGGGACGACTGACGGGCAGGGGTGTGTTGTTCGGCAACCTCGAGGTCCGCCACGATCTTCTTTCGTTGGGGGATCTCGGTGGGATCACCCTGGTCGCATTCGCCGATGCAGGCCGCGTTTTCGAGAAAGAGAGTTTTCGTCTTACGACCACCGACATGAAGGCGGGTGGCGGCGGTGGAATCGCCATCCGTATCCTGCGGTCGGGCATCCTGGTATTCAACTTTGCGGGTGGTCCGGACGGGTTCAACTTCTCGGTCGGCAACGGGTGGGCGTTCTAGTCAGGCGACCTTCGCCACGGCGAACCCCGCGATCGACAGGATCTCCCGCAGCGTACTCTCGCCACGGTCACGCGCGTACCAGCTCCGCACCTGTGGATACAACTCCGGCTTCGGGATGGTCAACCGATTGGCAATGACCCACGACTGAAGCGCGCTCGGTCGAGGTCCCCAGTGACCCAGCTCGTTGAATGACTCGTCGAGCACGATGACGATCGGAATCGAGCGCGAGCCGTTGGTCAGATAGCGATCCATGACCTCCGGATACTCGTCTCGCCGAAGAATCCGCAACTCCAGCCCCGGCACGTCCTCGACGAACCGCTGCACCACCGGGATCGAGCTCGAGGCATCGCCGCACCAGTCTTCCGCGAGCACGAGCAGTCTCCGTTTTTCACCTGGCGGTACCGCCGCGACTGCCCAGTCGGGCACCACTGCGATGCGGTACAGGCCTTCCCAGAGTCCCTTCTGTTTCTGGCTTGCGACCACGAACTCGTCGAAGGTCAGTGCCTTGTCCCACAATGCGGCGAAACTCTCCATTTTCTTGCCTCTCTCTCCGCACCCCGAACAGCGCCGTCACGCAGGAAGTTCCTCGATCTTGACTCCGCGCCGGCCCAGCTCGGTAACGTAGGCCAGGAATGGAATCGCCTCGTCGGGAGTGTGAACGCCCTTGAGGCCGACCCGCCCATCCGCCTGCATCTGGCCCGTAATGGACAGCGAATAGCCGGTCGTCCGCATCATAGCACTGATACCATGAAGGCAATCGTAATAATCCATGAGGCGGAACTTCACGTCGGCCGGCTTTCCACCCCTCTCGCCGCTGACCTGGACCTGGAGCGCCACGAGATCCTGCCCCTGCGGCTTGTGGAGCTTGGGGTGAACCGCGGCGATGAAGAGATCGCGGGGCACGACGGGATGGCCCTTTACCATCACCGGCTTGGCCTCGAGGAGACCGAGATCCCGAATGGGGCGCATGATGGCGGCGTGACCCGGATAGCGCAGGGTCTTGTACTCCATCACGTCGATCTTGCCCTGATACGCGAAGGGGAGCGTACTGATCCCGCCGCCGGTGTGGAATGCCTCCAGCGTTCCGATCGGGTCGGGAAACTCCACGGTCTCGAGCTCGCTCAGCGCATCCACCTGCACCGGCTTTCCGCCTCGCAATACCCAGGACGGGGTGGTGTAATAGTCGAGCGCGCCCTCGAGAGAATAGACGATCTGATAGTTGAGTGGAGGCTCGGGCTGCTGCGGCAGACCGCCGACGTAGATCTTCACTTTCTCCGCATGATCGAGCCGGCGGATTCCCTCCGCCGCCAGGATGTTCACCATGCCGGGAGCGAGACCACAGTCGGGAATGACCGAGATACCGGCCGCCAAAGCCTGATCGTGGAGCTTCTTCTGCTCGAGGACGATCTCGGTGTTTCCGCCGAGATCCGAGAAGTGACAGCCCGCCTCGACCGCGGCACGGGCCATGGGGCCGTTATAGTAATAGGGTATGGCGCTCATGACGGCCGAGTGGCCCTGGAGCGTCTGGTGGACCGCATCGGGGTCGGTCACGTCGAGACGAACGACCCGCAGGCGGCCCTCCCAGTCACCAGCGAGGAAACGCGGCAGGTTGTCCGGCCGGAGATCGGCCAGGGTGACCTGTGAAATCGCCTGATTCTGCAGCAGATCGTACGCACAGGCACAACCCTGCAGCCCAGCACCGAGGACCAGCATTTTCATTGACGACCCCATCGAAGAGTGACGAAAACAAAGCCCTGAAAGATACCCGGGGTGACGGGGCAGCTTCAACGGGAACGGTACGCCGCGACGGTGAGGCCACCCGACGGAGACTGCTCCGAGCAGCGCTGGAGCTCTATACCAGCAACGGATTTCGAGCGACCACGACTCCGGCCATCGCCGCGCGCGCAGGGGTGGCCGAGGGGACCATCTACCGCCATTTCAGCGGGAAAGAGAGTCTCCTGAACGAGGCATACCGCGAGGCGCAGCGGTGGGGCGCCGGCGTAGTGGAGGAGACGGGCGGTGATGGGCAGTCGACCGCTGCCGACTGGCTCAGCCGCATCGCGGGCCGGATTCTGGAAGCGGCGGCAGAAGACCCGCCACTCGTCCGCATGCTGCTCCGTCATCGCGACGACCAGCATCTCGAGGAGCGAAGTCGCGAAGCCTCGCGCCAGTTTCACACCGCGCTTCACCGCGTGATGGCGGGCGCCAGGGCGGATGGCTCGCTCAGAACCGGACCGCCGGAGCTCTGGGCCGACGTCTGGCTTGCACTCGTGGCGTTTACGGCAGAGAAGGTGGGAACCGGAGAGTGGACACCTGACAGCGCTCCGGCTTCGCTCACGCTCGGCGCTGCGTGGGATGCCATCGCGGCCCGGCCTACGGCTTCGGCGATCCCGTGAACGCGGTCATCTGTCGCGGTCGCGGCGGAGCGTCCATCTCGAGGCGCCGGTTTCGGCCGGCGCCGAGCGGCCGGATCACGACCTCGTCGCCGACGAAGTAGGCAACCGAGTCGGAGCCCCACGCCAGCGCATCGCGCGCGTCATGCGCGAGCAGCGCGGGCGCGCCGGTGTCCGGCTGTATGCAGAGCGCGCCCGGTTCCGCACAGGGCACGATGCGGGCGAACACCGGATCTCCGAGCAGCACCGCGAGACTCGATTCCGCCGCGGGCCGCTCGGCCGCGCCCACGGGGCGGGCATCGGAAGAGGCGGGCGGTGCGTCGAAGCGGTATATCGTGGCGCCCGATGACACCACGATCGTTCGGCCGCGGGCGGCCCACGCAGCCGCCGTCGGGGGAGCTGCGCCCTTGGGAAGCGAGAGCTCGTGTTCGGCGCCGGTACCGAGATTCATGACCCAGACAGTCGCGGGGGTGGAATCGACGAGTGATCGGCCGCGCAGAAACACGATCGAGACGCCGTCGGGCGAGAGCCGTGGGCGCATCTCGCCGACATTCGTGAAGGTGATGGGCAGCGCCGCTCCCCCTTCGGCGCGCACCGCGTAGAGATCCCCGCCCGCCGGCCCACTACCCGCTACAAAGACGGCGTACGCATCGCGACCCACCTCGATCTGCCCTCGAAGCGGGGGCAACGACCCGCTGCACGCACAGAGAAGAAGGACCGCAAGTAGTCTCACCGAGAACGTAGAAAGCTCCGAACTCTCACGAGGTCCGGGTTCTTCTTCGGCTTGCCGTCGGCGTCCGATCGCCAGAGCCCGGCGAGATACGCTGCGACGCTGTCCGGCGCTTCGGGACGGAGCCACTGGCGGGCCGTCGCCTGGGCCACGGTCGTCTCGCCGAGCGTGCCGTCTCGAAAGCTCGACTCGGGGTACAGTATCACCGAGGCGCCGGAGACCGGACCGGAGGCGAGTGTCGCCTCGACGTGCGTGAGGGTGGGATACGGATAGGGCCCCAGCAGTCGCGAGAAGAAGTCCAGCATCTCCGCGGCCCGGCGGAACGGACCACCCGCCGCGAAGCCCGAGTCACGCGCCCAGGTCCAGACCGAAACGTTTCGCGCGAGCGAGTCGGTAACGTAGGGTCCGGCGGCAGCGGCGATCGTCGAGAGCGGAATCGTCTCATCCAACCGGTAGTCCCATCGCGTGTGCCCATAGGCGAGCGTATCCACCTTCGCGAGCACACCGCCGGCGATCACGCGATCGCCCGAATCGCCCTGGACATGGAGCGTCACTGAGGCCGTGCGCCGATCGGGCTCGGGGACCGGCAGCCACATCGAGGGGTCCACGGTGAGTCCCTCGGCGACGAGCGTCCGTGCGCCGTACTGGTTCGGTCCGGCACGGAGCCCTCCACGAGGAACGCCGTGATACCGGATGCGTGTGGTGAGGGTGTCGCCGCTCGGCTTCTCGTGAGGAATCAGGACGTCACCCGTTCCCCGCGCGAACTGCGTGCGGGAGATCCTGGTGTTCGGTTTGCCATCGACGAACACTCGGATGACCCGAAAGTTGGAATCGAGGTCGATGATGACCGGCAGGGTGGAGCCGAGCTTCCAGCTCGTCTCGACTTCAGCGAGCACGTGCGGACCACTGTCGCTCCGAACGAGCGTGATGTCGTAATGCGTCGGTGTGTGGCCCGGCGCGGAGGTGTCCGCCTGCGCGGCAAGCCTGCCGCCACTCGTTGCGAGGATCAGGAGCGCCGGCGCCAGCGATCTGCGCCGCACTACTTCCCGAGCCTCGCGTGGTAGAAGTCGAGAATCCTCTTCCACGCCCGCTCGACCTGCGGACCATCGGAGCCCTGTCGGCCCGGCTTGAGGAACCCGTGACCCGTGCCGGGGAACACCTCTGGAGTGAACGTCTTTCCTGCCGATTGCATCTGGGCCGTTACCTGCGGAAGCGCGCCGGTGATCCGCTCGTCGTTCTCCCCGTAGATCCCGAGCACCGGCGCCTTGATCCGCTTGATGGCCGCGGAATCCGGCTCGGGACCGTAACAGACGACGACGGCGGTGAGGTTGGGGTTGTTCGTCGCATAGCGGAAGCTCTGTCCACCGCCCCAGCAGAACCCGATCGTCCCCACTTTGCCTCGGTCCACCGCGGGGAGCGTGTTTACGTATTTGTATACGGCGTCGAGATCGGAGGTGATGCGATCGGGCTCGAGATCGGCGATCAGCTTCCGGCCGGAGTCTGCATCGGCGGGGCTGCGCCCGTACTTCGAGGAGAGGAGATCGGGCAGAATGGCGACATACCCCTCCCTGGCGAGCCGGTCTGCCACGGTGGGCTCCCAGTCGGTCAGCCCGAAGATCTCGTGAATCACGATCACCGCCGGCGCCTTCGTCTTCCGCTCGGGATACGCGACGTAGGCACGGATCGAGTCCGCCCCCTTCTTCACGTACACCCACTCACCATGCGTCGTGATCGGATCGAGCGGCTTGCCCGCCCGGAGCAGATAGCTGCCGGCCGCGCCGAGCACGAGGCTCAAGGCGGCGACGAGGGCGTAGCTGGCGGCGCCTCGAAGGCGCGAGCGTGCGAGTTCGGTCATGCGGTCCTCAGGGAGTGGCGGCTGGCAATTGGCGGAAGACGACCCTGTCCAACATGAGCTGTGGAATGGCGACGCGACCGTCCTTGAGGTCGACGCCGATGTCGGCGGGCGAGGCAAGCTGCTTCGCCACCGGCGTCACCTTTCCGTTCTGCAGCAGGTCGAGAGTCGAATCGGCCCAACTGGTGAAGAGAATCTTCCCGCCGCCGATGACCTCGAGGCCGTCGATCTGTCCCGGCGTGTCGCCCAACGCCGTGAGCTTCTTCTGGCCCGGAGCCCAGGCCTGCATCGTCTTGCCCGCCATTGGACCGACGATGAACCGTCCGCCGGCGCTGTCCCAGGCGATTCCGTTGGGCGCGGCCAGCGTGCTGTTCTTGAGCGCGAGTGTCGCCTTCCCCGCGGCGATCCGAAAGATCTGATCGGGGCCCGGATGTCCCATTCCGCCTTTCCCGTCCGGCCCGAATCCCGAATCGGTGATGTAGATGGCGTCGGGCCCGGCGGCGATGTCGTTGAGGAATCGAGCCTGGCCCTTGAGATCCACCGTCGCAAGCGGGGCGCCGCTGCGCCGATCGAAGGCACGGACCGCGTCAATGTCCGCGACCCAGAGCGTGTCGCCGACGAGCGCCATACCCTTGGGGCCGTTCAAGGTAACGCCGTTCCTCCCGCTGGCGATGAACTCGAGCGAGTCCACGGAGCCGTCGGCCTTCAGGCGCGAGATGAATCCGTTGTTGTCCTTGGCGAACGGGTCGCCGTTGATGTTGCTCACATACCAGACATTGAGACCGGGATCGTATCTCACCGACTCCGGATGCTTGAATCCTTCGACGACATCGGGCGCCGTCGGAGGGGCAGGCGCCGCGGCAGCCGGCGGCGTCGCGGCATCGGAAGGTTTCGGTGCACGCTCGCCGCCGCAGGCGGCAGTCAGGGTCGCGACGGCAAGAACGACGGTGCTATGACCACGCATACGACTCTCCTCAGGATTCTTCGGGTGCGCCACCGGTTTGGGCCACCTGGTCGGCGCGAACCCTGGCGCTGTCGAATTTCCGGGCCGACGCGAGCATGCGCTCGAGCGTCTCGTCGACGTCGGCCTTGGCTCCGCGCTTGAACCGAAGTGGATTGATGCGAGCGACAATGAACGCGCGAAGGTACGGGCTTTCGACCCCGCGTGCCTTGAGCGCCTTGACCTTCTCGGTCACTGCTTCGTCGAGCTCGATCAGGCGAGCCGCCCGCTCGCGGCGGACCTCCAGGGCACGCGAGAGCTTCGCGCTGGAGAATTCCTCGGTCCGCTTGAGCACGGGATGATACGCCCCGCCCGCCAGGCGTCCGTTCTGCTGATAGCTCAGGCCCAGCGTAATCAGCGAAGGCTCCTCGAACTCCACCGCGTAGTCGCGCTCGGGGCGGTCGTCGAGCTCCACGAGCGCCTCGGCCAGTCGCGAGACCTCGAGCGCCCGCTCGCGCAGGTTGTGCGCCTTCTCGGTGTTGAGGAGAAGAATGCGGTGCGCGACCTCGACGTCGGGAACGACCAGTGCGGTCACGGCCCGGGCGCCAAGCTGGCGAAGGGCGGCGAGGCGGTGATTCCCGTTCGGGGTCCAGTATCGTCCGTCACCCGACGGCACCACGACGATCGGATCGACGAACCGGCCAAGCTTATCCATCGCCTCCGCGAGCCGCGCGACGTGGGGCGCTGACAGGTCTCGCTGGTATGGTGTAGGCTCGACCGCGTCGATGGGCAGGCCCGCGAGCAACTGCCAGTTCCCTCCGAGCGGGTCACGATACGCGCCGATGACAACGCCGCCGATCGCCCCGATGGCGTCCCGCTCCTTGATGAGGGCCGCCGGTGGAGTACCGGCCGTGAGCTGGTCGGGCTCAGTTCCCCGGGAGCGCGGGGTGGCGGCAGTCTTCTTGCTCCGGCGACGTGGGGTCTTGGCGCGGTCTTTGGCCTCAGGCATGGTGACCTCGCTCGCCCGCTGCCTCCATATAGATCTCTCCGCCGCGCTCCTTGAACTCCACCGCCTTGCGCTCCATCTCCGCCGCGTACTCGCGCACCTCCTGCGTGATCTGCATCGAGCAGAACTTCGGGCCGCACATCGAGCAGAAGTGCGCGACCTTGGCGCCGTCGGCGGGCAGCGTCTCGTCGTGGATAGGCGCGCGCGGTGACCGGATCGAGCGCCAGGTTGAACTGATCCTCCCAGCGGAACTCGAACCGCGCCTTCGACAGCGCATCGTCCCACTCGTGCGCGCGCGGATGGCCCTTGGCGAGATCCGCGGCGTGCGCCGCGATCTTGTAGGCGATCACGCCGGCCTTCACGTCGTCGCGGTTCGGCAGGCCGAGGTGCTCCTTCGGCGTCACGTAGCAGAGCATCGCGGTGCCGTACCAGCCGATCATCGCGGCGCCGATCGCGCTCGTGATGTGATCGTAGCCGGGCGCGATGTCGGTCGTGAGCGGCCCGAGCGTGTAGAACGGCGCCTCGTCGCACCATTCGAGCTGCTTCTCCATGTTCTCCTTGATGAGATGCATGGGGACGTGGCCCGGGCCCTCGTTCATCACCTGGACGTCGTACTCCCAGGCGATCCGGGTCAGCTCGCCCTGCGTCTTGAGCTCGGCGAACTGCGCCTCGTCGTTCGCGTCGGCGATGGAGCCCGGCCGGAGGCCGTCGCCGAGCGAGAACGAGACGTCGTAGGCGCCATGATCTCGCAGATCTCGCGGAAGTGCGTGTAGAGGAAGTTCTCCTGGTGATGCGCGAGGCACCACTTGGCCATGATCGAGCCGCCGCGCGAGACGATGCCGGTCACGCGGCTCGCGGTCAGCGGGATGTAGCGCAGCAGCACGCCGGCGTGCACGGTGAAGTAGTCCACGCCCTGCTCCGCCTGCTCGATCAGCGTGTCGCGATAGATCTCCCAGGTCAGATCCTCGGGCGCGCCGCCGACCTTCTCGAGCGCCTGGTAGATCGGCACCGTGCCGATCGGCACCGCGCGAGTTGCGGATGATCCACTCGCGCGTCTCGTGGATGTTCTCGCCGGTCGAGAGATCCATCACCGTGTCGGCGCCCCAGAGCGTCGCCCAGCGCAGCTTCTCGACCTCCTCCTCGATCGACGAGCGCACGGCCGAGTTGCCGATGTTGGCGTTGATCTTCACGTGGAAGTTGCGGCCGATGATCATCGGCTCGAGCTCGGGGTGGTTGATGTTGGCCGGGATGATGGCGCGGCCGCGCGCGACCTCGCGCCGCACGAACTCCGGCGGCAGCCCTTCGCGGATCGCGATGAACTCCATCTCCGGCGTGATCTCGCCGCGCCGCGCGTAGTGCAGCTGCGTGACGGCGCCGCGGCCACGGAGTCGATGGCTTGCCTCGATCCATTCTCCCCGGACCGAGGGCAGTCCGAGTCGCACGTCCTGACCCTGCGGGCCGCTGGTGTCGTAGACGCGGAGCGGCGGCTCGCCGCCCGAGAGCGCGATCTCGCGGAAGGGAACGCGGATTCCCCGGCTTCCCTCGAGGTAGACCTTGGTCGAGTTGGGAAACGCCTGCTCGAAGGTTGAAACCGAAGGCGGCTCAGCCGGCGTTTCCGGTCGGGTCTGCCTGCGGGACGGGGGTCGTGTGGGGGTGGTGGGGATGGCCATCGGTGTCGCTCCACGGTGGCGGCGAGGCGGCACAGCGCTGGCGAATCTTCGCGGGCGCCGCGCTCCCTTCGCCGGTATCAGCCGGATCAGGTTCCAAGGGTCGTCTCTCAATGGCGCGAGACACGCACCATACCCCTGGCGGCACCGGAAGGTTAACGGCGTCTTTTGAGAAGCAGAAGGCCGTCCATCCGAGCTCCCGGGGTCCTCTATCGCAAGGCCTTTTTGCGCGACATTTTGGTGGCAGCCCCGGGGGCACCTTCGTCGAAGGGGCACGTCCATCGGAATTGTGGAACGACGCCCAGCCCTCGGCGTTCTGGATGGAAGAGGGATTTGCCATAATCCGTTGGTGCAGAGCAAGTAACAGCGACCGGCGGGCCCGGAATTTCGGTCCTCGGCGCTGGAACCCTGTTTGCCCTAGTCGGCAGCCGAGCCGAGCAGGCCCACACTACAAACAAGAGGCACTGATGACCCGCGCATTCGCCGTTTCCGCCCTCGCCGCAGCCTCCATGCTCATTGGGTGTAATAAGTCCCAGCCGGAGTCGGAGCCCGCCCCCGCTGCGGCGGCCGCTCCCGCGAAGGACACCACCATGGCTGGTGGGAAGATGGCGGCGGACAGCTCGCACATGATGATGGACAGCACCAAGATGATGGACACGACGAAGATGGCGCCGGCCGACACGACGACGATGAAGATGCCGGCCGACAGCACCATGAGCATGCCGGCCGACACCTCGAAGAAGTAGCGATTCGGCAACACGGGTGGGTCATCGCGGGCGTTGGGGCCGGGTCGCAGTAACCGCCAACCGACCTCAGGACGGTCCCAGCGACCCGCATGACTCACCACCTAACACGTTGACAACGATCTCGGCGTTAGCTAGCGTAAGCACCATGAGCCTGACCGCATCCCTCGTTCGTCGGAACAACCTCGCGCCGCTCGCTGGTGCCGCAGCGTGTTGTTGTATGGCCTCCATTCCACCCGACCGGACGACCTAGCGGCTCGCAGTAACAGCTTATCGACGCCCGCAGGTATGTCCTGCGGGCGTTTTTGTTTGTGCGACTTTCGTATCCGCTCATTGGGAGTCGGGATCGGCATGGCACTGGAGACGCTGGAGCTCGACGCCGTCGGCGAACACGCGGCCCCGCAGACCGTCGTGGCCTGGATGCTGGAGCGGTTCGCGGACCGGAACCTCGTCATCACGACGTCGTTCGGCATGGAGGGCTGCGCGCTGATCGACATGGTCGCGCAGCACGGCAGGCCCGTCCCCGTGATCTACCTCGACACGATGTTCCTCTTCCCCGAGACCTACAGCCTCCGGGATCGGATGGTCGAGCGCTATCCGCACCTCCGCTTCGAGAACCGCGGCACTACGCTCACCCCGCAGGAGCAGGCCCGGCAGCACGGCCCGGAGTTGTGGCGTCGCGATCCCGATCTCTGCTGCCGGATCCGGAAGGTCGAGCCGATGCGGCACGCCCTCGAGGGCGTGGATGTCTGGGTCACGGGCCTCATGCGGAGTCAGGCCGCCTCGCGCGCGGGCCTCCGGGTGGCCGGTTGGGATTGGCAGTACCAGGTGGTGAAGATCAGCCCGCTCGCCGGATGGGACCGGGCGAAGGTGTGGGACTACATCCGGGAGCACGACGTGCCGTACAACGAGCTGCACGAGCGCGGATACCCGACCGTCGGGTGCACCCACTGCACCGGGCCGGTAGCGAGCGCGGCGGTCGGCGAATACAGCCGCGCCGGACGGTGGAACGGGTCGGAGAAGTTGGAGTGCGGGCTGCATGTGGCGAATGGGTGATCGTTGCTCGCTGCTCGCTACTCGCTACTCGAGCGAGCATACGAGCAACGACCAACGACCAACGAGCAACGAGCAACGACCAACGACCAACGAGCAACGAGCAACGACAACGAGCAACGAGCAACGAGCAACGAGCAACCAGCAACGAGGAACCATGACCTCCAAACCCGAATCAGCAGTCGAGATCGCGAAACGACGAGGACAGCATCTGCGGGGAACCATCGCCGAGACGCTCGGCTCCGCCGCGACGCACTTCGCCGAATCCGACGTGCACCTGCTCAAGTTCCACGGAACCTACCAGCAGGATGACCGCGACCAGCGGCGCGAGCGGGAGGCCGCGGGACAGGAGAAGGCGTACAGCTTCATGGTCCGCGTCGCGATCCCCGCGGGTGCGATTACGGCCGAGCAGTACCTGAGCCTCGAATCGATCGGCGATCGGCACGGCAACGGCACACTCCGCATCACCACCCGCCAGGGCTTTCAGTTCCATGGCGTCCTCAAGGGCGATCTCAAGACGACGATCGCCGGCATCAATGAGCAGCTCCTCTCGACCATCGCCGCGTGCGGTGACGTCGAGCGCAATGTCATGGGCTGCTCCGCGCCTCTCGCCGATGCCGATCACGCCGCGGTGCGCGAGGTCGCCGCGGCCGTCGCGCGGGACCTGCGTCCGGCCTCACGCGCATATCACGAGATCTGGCTCGACGGCGAGCGACAGATCACGACCGAGGAAGAGCCGTTCTACGGGACACAGTATCTCCCGAGAAAGTTCAAGTCCGCGGTCGGGCTCTCGACCGACAACTGCGTGGACATCTACGCGCAGGACGTGGGGCTCCTGGCGATCGCGGGCCGCGGCGGCATCGAGGGATTCAACCTTCTCGTCGGCGGTGGGCTCGGCATGACCCACAACAAGGGCGACACCACCGCGCGCCTGGCGCAGCCGCTCGGATTGGTGCCGCTCGAGCATGGGGTCGAGGCCGTCCGCCTCGTCGCCGCCATCTTCCGGGACCACGGCAACCGCTCGGACCGGCGGCACGCCCGGCTCAAGTATCTGCTGGCGGAGTGGGGCATCAACCGGTTCCGCGACGAGTTCCAGCGGCGTGCGTCGTTCACATTGAGGCCGGCCGTCGATCTGCCGGCACTGCCGTTCCACGACCACCTCGGCCGCCACCGCCAGCCCGACGGGCGCTGGTTCTACGGGATCTTCGTGCAGAGCGGCCGCATCGTGGACAGCGAGGGCCACGCGCTCAAGACCGCGCTGCACGAGCTCGTCACCAGGCTCTCGCCCGGCGTCCATCTCACCGGTCAGCAGAACATCCTGCTCACCGATCTCGATGTGGCCGGGCTCGACATCGTGGAGCAGACGCTGCGCGCGCACGGGGTGCTCCCCCCGCAGGAGCTGGCGGCGGTCAGGCGATACTCGATGGCCTGCCCCGCCCTGCCCACATGCGGCCTCGCCGTCGCCGAATCGGAGCGCGCGATTCCCGGCATTCTCGATGAATTCGAGGTGGAGCTCACGGCGCTCGGCCTCCGCGACGTGCCGGTCACCATCCGGATGACCGGCTGCCCCAACGGCTGCGCCCGCCCCTACACGGCCGATCTCGCCTTCGTGGGACGATCGCTCGGTCTCTACAACGTCTACGTGGGCGGTGGTCTCGCCGGCGACCGTCTGGTCGACCTCTACGTGGCCGACGTCCCGCAGGGTGAGCTGCTCGAGGTCGTCCGGCCGCTCCTTCAGCGGTGGGCCACCGAGCGAACCGAGCACGAGGGATTGGGAGACTTCTACCAGCGGCTCATGGGTCTCCGCGCGCGCCGCACGACGGTCACGGGCCGCGAGCTGCCGACAATGGACCTCATCCCGGTCGAGGTGGCGCAGTGAGCGGGCGGGCGCTGGTGCTTGCGGCCCACGGCTCCCACCGCGAGCCCGAGGCCAACGCCCTCGTGAGACGCCTTGCCGAATCGCTCCGAGGACGACGGGCGTTCGATGAGGTGGCGGTCGCATTCCACCAGGGCGAGCCTGGCTTCGACTCGGTGCTCGACGAGGTGAGTGCCGATGAAGTCACCGTCGTTCCGCTGCTCACGAGCGCGGGACACTACAACGATGTCATGTTGCCGGGCGCCCTCGCTCGAAACCGGAGGCACGCCGAGGTGCGTCTCAGACAGACGCCGCCGGTAGGGACTCACTCGGGCATCGCGCCGCTGGTCGCGCGGCGGGTCACCGAGATCCTTCGAGACTCGGTCATCGAGCGCGGGGTTGCCTCGCTCGTCATCGTGGGCCACGGCACGCCTCGTCATCCCGAGAGTCGCGCGTCCACCCTGAGACTGGCGGACATCCTGCGGCGGCGGCGCGTCGCCGGCGAAGTGCTGGTGGGATTCCTCGACGACGAGCCCACGGTGGAGCAGGCCCTCCTCGAGGCGAGGCATTCGACCATCGTCGTCGTGCCGTTCCTGATCGGCGGGGGGAGCCACACCCTCGAGGACCTGCCGAGGCTCGCGGCCTCGAGAGCAGGTAGGCGCGTGATCATCGATCGCGCGGTCGGCTCCTACGCCGGACTCGACGAGATCGTGCTGGACCTCGCGAGAAGGCACACCCCGCCGCCGCCGCGGTTTCGCCCTCGTGGAAGTGGTCCTCTCATCAAGCGACAGACCGGCACGGTACATCTCGTGGGCGGCGGCCCCGGCGACCCCGGTTTGATCACCGCGCGCGGCCTCGAGTTGCTCCGCGGCGCCGATGTCGTGGTGCACGATCGGCTCATCGGCGCGGAGCTCCTGTATGAGGGCAAAGCGGGCGCGGAGCTGATCGACGTCGGAAAGGGTCCGGGGCTGGCGCCCTATTCCCAGGGCGAGATCAACGCCATTCTCGTCGATCGCGCGCGACAGGGTCGCACCGTGGTCCGGCTCAAGGGCGGCGATCCCTTCGTGTTTGGACGCGGGAGCGAGGAGGCGGCGGCATGCCGCGAGGCCGGCGTCGAGGTGTTCGTGGTGCCCGGGGTCTCGAGTGCCGTCGCGGCTCCGGCGGCTGCGGGGATACCGGTGACTGCCCGAGGCCTGGCGCGTTCGTTCGCGGTCGTCACGGCGCAAACGGCCGACGGCGCAACCGAGCTGGGTGGGCTCGTGGCGGCGGACACGATCGTCGTGCTGATGGGGCGGGCGGCGCTCGGATCCATCGTGGCGCAGCTCATTGCCGCGGGACGCGATCCGGACACGCCGGTCGCCTGCATTCAATCGGCCACGACGACCGAGCAACGGGTCACCCGTGCGACCCTTGCGACCATCGCGGAGGCGGCCGATCGCGATGGACTCGAATCGCCCATCGTGACGGTAATCGGGGCAGTAGCAGCCCTGGCCGACGCGGCGCTCGAGCCGGTCCACGTGTCGCTCGCCGTGGCCGCCGGAGCCTAAGCGCAACAACTCATCGCACGGTATTATTCTACGTTCTCACGCCCAGACGATCCCTGACCAACATACGAATCGCTGGTGATCGCTAGCCCGACTGGCGCGTTGAGCTTGCGTTCACCTTGGAGGGCTCGTATGACGCATCCGCTTCGGTTGGCCGGAATCGGATTATTGACGCTTGCCTGTCGCACCTCGCCCCCCACTCGCCAACCCGCCACGATCCCGGGCGGCGCCCCCACGAGAGTGGAATCCCCGGACACGACGCCACCGTCGAACCTCTCTCACGGAGAGGCGCCCGTTGGTGGGGCGAACGCCCCGCCTGCTCCGGTCGATGCCAGGCTTCTTCCGGTGGAACAGGGCCATCTCCACCGCCTCCGGCTCGAGATCAAGCACGCCAACGTGCAGATCGCCCCGGGTATCACCTACGCGGCATGGACTTTCGCCGGAGGAGTGCCCGGGCCGGCGCTGCACGTGCGGCAGGGCGACACGGTGGACTTCACCCTGATCAACCGGGCGAACATCCCGCATAGCTTGGATTTCCATGCGGCCGAGATCGCGCCGAACAAGTACTACGTGAACGTGATGCCCGGCGACTCGCTGCACTACCGCTACGTGGCTCGAGTGGCCGGCGCGTTCATGTATCACTGCGGAACCGCACCGGTCGCGATGCACATCGCGAACGGCATGTACGGCGCTCTCGTGGTCGATCCAGCCAGGCCACGATCCAAGGCGAAGGAGCTCGTCTTGGTCCAGAGCGAGTTCTACCTCAGTCCGAAGCCGGAAGGCGATGGCGCGTACAGCCTCGACTGGGCCAAGCTCCTCGGTCTGGCTCCCGACCACATCGTCTTCAACGGGCGGGCATCCCAGTACGCCGAGCACCCGATTGACGTCGCAGCGGGTGAGCTGGTCCGGCTCTATGTCGTGAACGCGGGTCCCAACCGGATCTCGTCGTTTCACGTCGTGGGCGGGATCTTCGAACGGGTCTTCGAGGACGGCTCACAGACGAATTCGCTGAGTGGGGTACAAACGGTGAACGTCCCTGTGGGCGGTGGGGCCATCTTCGAGATCAGGCTGCGAGAGCCGGGCGACTATCCGTTCGTCACTCATGCGTTCGCGGACGCGACCAAGGGCGCTGTCGGGGTACTGCGCGCCGGCCCACCGGCGAAGACAGGAAAATGAGGATCTAGCCTTCCGAGATCTCCATCATGCCTCGTCTGACGCGCTGGTTCATCAGGGCGGCCATGGTCTACCTCGTCGGCGCCCTCGTCCTCGGCATACTCATGGTTGCGCCGTTCGCGGCGCGGCTCCCGGTGATACGCGCGATCTGGCCAACCTACCTCCATCTGCTGGTAGTCGGATGGCTCACGCAGCTCATCTTCGGCGTGGCGTATTGGATGTTCCCTCGCTTCTCGCCGGAGCAGCCCAGGGGAGATGAGCGCCTCGGTTGGGCCGCCCTCGTCCTGCTCAATGGCGGCCTCATCCTTCGAGCCGTGGCAGAGCCGTGGCACTCGATCACTGGGGGCGGCGGCGCCGCGCTGATCGTCTCCGCGTCGCTCCAGCTGCTCGCGGGCTTTGCCTTCGTCGCAAACACCTGGCCGCGGGTACGGGAGCGCTGAGCGGTGCCGCGACTGAGCGTCCTGATGATTCGCGCCTCGCTGGCATACCTGGCCACAGGCGTCCTGTTGGGAGCGCTGATGCTGGCGGACCGCGGCATCCCGCTCGGAAACTGGGTCTCTCGCCTACGCCCGCTCCACATTGAATTCCTTCTGCTCGGCTGGACTGTTCAGCTCGCCCTCGGCATGGCGTATTGGATTCTCCCGCGGTTCCGGTCGGGCGCGGAGCGCGGGCGTACCTCGCTCGCATGGGCGGCCTTTGCGCTACTCAACGGGGGCGTACTGGCGGTGGGCGTCGGCCGCGCGGCGGACGCGCCCGCCATCGTGGGACTGGTCGGGCGCTGCGCGGAGGGATTGGCGGCGGTCTCGTTCGCGTTGCACGCGTGGCCACGCGTGAAGGCATTCGGCGTGGAGCGCTGAGGCGGTGTTAGAAGTCTTTCGTGCGGAACCTGGCCAGCGCAAGCGCCAGCGGAGCGAGAGTCCAGAGGAGAAGAGCACCGCCCGCAATGGCGATCCCGAACAGCGTTCCGAAGAACCGCTCGAACACCGCGCCGGTGTACCCCATCAGCGCCGCGGTATCGAACTGGAGAAGCAGCATCACTCGTGCGAGATCCACCGGGTTGAGCAGCGTCAGCCCGATCAGCGGCCCCTCGAGTGGATAGTCCGAGAAGGCCGTCGTCACGAAGACAAGGAATGCGTCGTACAACGCCGCCGATGCCAGCCAGAGCAGAATCGCCGCTCCCAGCCCCTTGGCCCGATCCTCGAACACCAATGAGACGAGAAAGGCAACTGCGGTAAAGGCGAGCGTCAGCAGGACGCCGCAGGTGATGAGCATGACGACCGGCCCGACCAGCCCCTCTTCTCCCCCGCCATGCCAGAGGAACGGCAGCCCGACGCCGAGTGCGAGCGCCCCGGCGAGCGGCAGAGCAAGCCCCCAGTAGAGTCCCGCGAAGAGCTCCGCTCGGCCCACCGGCTGAGCCAGCAGAAGCTCGATGAACTCGCGCGCGCCGTAGAGGTACATCGCCCCGAACACCACGCTCACCAGCGGAACGAAGATCAGCACGACGTTCATGAGACTGAGGACGGCCCGCGGACCACCGCCCCCGAAACGGAGCAGCGCATCCGTGAGGAGCAGGAGCAGGAGCGCATAACCCATGACCCAGCGGCTGCGGCGCAGGTCGTTGAGCTCATATCGAAGGATCTTGGTCGCGATCATGACGCACCCTGCCGCATGAGCTTGGCGATGGCGCGCTCGAGGCGGGCCTCACCCGTCGACTCGCGGAGCCGCCGCAGCGACCCTTCGAACTCGACCCGTCCCTCCAACAGGAGCACCACATCGTCCACCAGCTCCTCGAGCTCGCTCAGCACATGAGACGTGAGAATGGCTGTGGTTCCGCCAGCTCTGGCGCGAAGAATCTTGGCCTTCAGGACTCCGCTCGCCACCGGATCGAGACCGGCGGTGGGCTCGTCCATCACCAGGAGCGACGGCCGAAACATGAACGCCACAGCGGCGTTGAGCTTTTGACGGGTACCGCCCGAAAGGGTCCGCACTGGCTTATCCAACTCCCGAGCGAGCCCGAAGGCCGCGAAGAGCTCGTCATCTTCCGGGATCGCGTTGGCACGGAGATCGCGCAGCATCGCGACGACTTCACGCCCCGTGAGATTTTCCGGGAATCGGGCCGACTGCGGCATGTACCCGATCCGTGCGCGATACGCGGGGTCGCGTCCGATCGGCGACCCGTCGAGAGAGATCGATCCGCTATCCGCGCGAGTGAGCCCCAGCACGATCCTGATGAGCGTAGACTTGCCGGCCCCGTTGGGGCCGAGGATCGCGGTCACTCGTCCGGACTTGATCGCGAGATCGACACCATCGAGGACTCGGAGACGGCCGAATCGCTTGCTCACACCCGCCGCGGTCAGCTCGGTGCGGGGCAGCTCCAGAGGTCTGGACGAGTGCAGGGGCTGACTCATGAGGCGGCCCCGGTCCATCGCATGAGGGGGCGCGAGTCCACCAGTGTCTCGGGCGTCAGCACCGGCACCACCCGTTCGGCCACATCCAGCAGATCGATGAAGAAGCTGTGGAGGAGAATGAGGGAGGGCTCGCTCTGCTCGATGAGCACCGAGAAGAGCCGCACGGGACGAAACGGGACGTCCCCATACCCGTCGTGATCGAGATCGTAGCCGGTGTAGGCATCCCAGTAGTTCTCGCTGAACGTGCTCGGGCTGCTCGCCTGGCTGTTGGTGGCAACGTCGAAGGTATTGCCCACGAATCGATTGTGCTGGAAGGTGTTGTCGGTCGCATCGGCCAGTAGCCGCACGGCCCACCCGTTTCGGACGAACTGATTCCGCTCCACCAGCAGCCGGTCCGACCCCTCGGCATAGAGCCCGACGGTGTTTCCCGCGAACAGATTCCCGGTCACCCGGCTGTCCTTGATCTCCTTGAGGAGCAGGCCGTACGCCGCGGGGCCCCAGTTGTTCTCGAACCGGTTGTCCGCCACGATGACCGCGTGGCTGTACATCACCGCCACTCCGGAATTGTTCGCGGCGAACGTGTTGCGGCGATACTCGCAGCTATCCGAGAACATGAAGTGCAGGCCGTAGCGTACATTCGCCCGACTCTCGTTGCCGACGATCCGAGTGCGACGGGAGAATTCGAGATAGATGCCATCACGATGACCACGAATCGAGTTCCCCATCACCGTGAAGTCATCGGAGTAGAAGAGATGGATCCCGTTGCCGGCCCCCGTCTGGGCCCGAGCCGTGCCCTCGATGCGGTTGTCGGAAATGGTGCAGCCTGACGAGCGCGCCGCGTAAATCCCGAAGAAGGTATTCTGCAGCAGGTTACCGACGATGCGGCAGTCGCGAACGCTGTCCAGCCGAATCCCGGCGCGATCCTCGATGTAGCTGGAGCCCACGTTTCGGATGGTGAGACCCTGGATGGTCACTCCATCCGCTCGCACCGTCAGAATCTCGTGCGACCCGCCGCCGTCGAACACCGGGTCGTCCTCACCGAGAATCGTGACCGGGACCGCAATGATGATCCGGGGCTCTCGGTACACACCGGACCGGACCACTATGGTGTCTCCCCGCTGCGCCACGCGGAGCGCAGCCGTCAACGTCGGTACGGCCGTGCCCGGTTCGACGACAATGCGGCGCGGACCGATCGGCGCCGCTGTCGCGAGCAGCGCCGCGAGGAGGCTCGCGAGGCTAGCTCCCATGGCCTCGGAACTCCAGGTGCTCCCAGCTGAGAATCTTCCCGCCCAGGAGCTTTCGCATCCCTTCGGCGTCGGCGCTCCGGAACGCCACAAGATGGCTTCCCATCGGCGTCTGCAGACTGTCCACCTTCAGGTAGACCGCATCCCGCGCGCTCAGCATCGAATCGGGGCGGAGAAAATCGTTGACCAGAATCGAGTGAATGTCGGTTGATCGAACCTTGCCCGACGCGACGTACGCCGCCAGGCAGCCGACATCATCGAACACGAGGACCATCCCCTTCACCGTGACCAGCTCCGCGGCGAAGCGCGGGTCGGCGACCGTCATGTGGCAGTGCCGGCACGGCTCGGCACCATACGCGATCGGCCGTGTATGAGGAGCGGCGCAGGAAGCAGCGAGCCCAGCGACGGTCCCGAGCGCGAGGAGTCGTTCGGCGGCGACGCTCACGGGACCATCTCAAGCTTGATCGCAGGAACGGTGGGTCGGGTCACGGACTCCCGCCCCATCCTGCGCCGCGCGGCTCGCCGCCAGTCGAGGACCGCTGCCGACACGATCACCGTCACCGCGGCGATGAGGATCCACCCACCGATGTCCGGCCATGAGGTCGCATGGAAGTTGAGTAGCTGCTTGCTACCGATCAGCGGCGGCTCGTAACTCATTCCAGGCACCTTGATCGCGGCGTGAGGATCGAGATGATGTCCGTAGTCCCAGCCCCACCGGTAGAAGTCGTAGAGCCCGGCCGCCGAGCCTGCCGCGACCGCGAGAGAGAAGAGGTAGAGCGGCACTCGGCGGCCGATCAGCGCCACCAGGAGCCCGGCCACGACCGCGGCACCGAGGAGCTTCGGCATCAGGTGCAGCTCGGGAATCATGTCGGGGTCGATGGCCCTCATTCCGATATAGTGATTGAGCCCGTTGATGCTGTTCAGATCACCGGGCTTGAGCCCGGTGATCTGATTGACCCAGATCCGCAACCCCAACCCCTCGGGGTACTGTGGGGCCACCAGCTGGATCCGCCACAGCGGGGTGAGGTACGCCGCCAACAGAAGCAACGAGGCGACAGCCACGGAGATGCGAGTGGACGGTTTCATCGGGTTCCGTGCCCCTCACGCCCCTCGTGTTCGTCCTCATGCTCGATCGCCTTATAGCTTGGGCTGTTCCACTTGAGCGCGATCTTCGAGTCGGCCGGTGAGACCCGGACGTACCCCTGCATCTCCTGGTGGAGCGCCGAGCAGAAGTCGGTGCAGTAGAACGGGAAGACCCCGACCTGTTTGGGCATCCAGGCGATGGTGCGCGTCTGGCCGGGCATCATCAGAAGCTCGGAGTTGTTCATGCCCAGTGATCGCGAAGCCGTGGGGCACGTCCCAGTCCTGCTCGAGGTTGGTGACGTGGAAGTACACCGTGTCACCCACCTGGACGCCCTCGATGTTGTCGGGCACGAAGTGGCTGCGGATCGACGTCAGCTTGACGTGCACGACGTTGCCCTTGCGTTCGACCCTGGTGGCCTTCTCGTTCCTGGCGACGTACGGGTCCTTGTTTTCCGCGAGCGAGTACATCTTGAGCTGCCTGTCCTTGATCAGCGACGCGGGCAACGCCTGCGCGTAGTGCGGCTCGCCGATGGTCGGGAAGTCGAGCAGCAGCTTCATCTTGTCGCCGGTGATGTCGATAAAGCTGGGCCGACTGGGCGAGCTCGGGGCCGGTCGGGAGGTAGCGGTCCTTGGTGATCTTGTTGAGCGCGACCACGTACTTGCCCCACGGCTTCCGGCTGTCGCCGCCGGGGATCATGAGGTGGCCGATCGAGTAGTAGGTCGGAATGCGGTCGACGCACCTTGAAGTCCTTGAGCCTCCACTTCACGATCTCGGACGAGATGAACATCGAGGTGTAGGCGTAGCCCTTGCCGTCGAACTCGGTGTGCAGCGGGCCGAGACCCGGGTTCTGCACCTCGCCGGCGATCGGTCGCCTCGTACTTCAGCACCGGAATCCCGTGCTCCTCCCCGTCGAACGCCTTGTCGGCGATGGCCTTCTGCATCTTCGAGAACGAGTGCACCGGAATGACCGTGGCGAGCTTGCCGCCGGCCACGATGTACTCGCCGGTCGGATCGACGTCGACGCCGTGCGGCGACTTCGGCGTGGGCAGGTAGTAGACCAGGCCCGGGCACGCAGCGGGAGTCAGCATCTTGACGCTGGTACCCCATTCCGGTGCGCGCCGCGCCGTCTTCGTCCGATGAGGTTGTGGGCGTACCGTGCGGGCACCGTCTTCGCCTTGCCCGTCCGCGACGCACTGCTCGGCCTGCTTCCAGTTGACCGCGGCGATGAAGTCCTTGTCGTTCTGCGAGGCGTTGACCTCGAGCATGGTGTTCGCCTGCTTCGCTGTTGTAGCTGGTGAAGAACGACCAGCCGTGCGACGGACCCTTGCCGGAGTGAGAGAGATCGTAGTCGAACGCCGGGCATCTGGATCTGGAAAGCGATGTCCATCTTGCCGGTGGCACTGTCGACGCGAGATGAACGTGAGCGTCCCCGTGAAGCTTCCTTGTAGTCGTCGATCGGCACATCGCGTTGCGGGATCGGCACGCTGAAGCGCGTCGCCGCCACGACGTACTCGGTGTTCTCGGTGACGAACGGCGAGGCGTGGTTGCCGGCCGAGTTCGGGATCTCGAGAATCTCGTCGGTCTCGAAGTCGGGTCAGATCGATCCGGGCGATTCGCGGCGTGTTGTTGCCGTTGATGAAGAGCCAGCGTCCGTCGGGCACGCCGTTCGGTCTGCGAGAGCTGCGGGTGGTGCGCGTCGTCCCAGGGGATGAAGCCGTAGCTCGTCTTCAGCATCGGCTTGGTCTCCTCGCTGTAGCCGTAGCCGTTCTCGGGGTTCTGCGAGAAGACCGGGACGTGCTTGAGGAGTCGGCCGGAGGGCAGGCCGTAGACGCCGACCTGTCCGCTGAATCCGCCCGAGAAGAACGCGTAGAACTCGTCGTACTTGCCCGGGGCGACATATACCTTGGCAGCCGCATCGCCGGCCTCACCGAGCCTGGCTGCGTCCGCGTGATTGCAGCCGGCCACCGCGATCGGGATGCTCGCCAGAAAGGCGACGGTGGCGAGTCGGGAGCTTCGAATCGTAGAGCTGGGCGACATGGCACAAACTCCTAAGGAACGGGGATGGGGAAGAACCTATGGGCCACACCCGAGACCACTCATGAATCCGGCGTGAGAACTTCTTCATGCCACGCCGTCCCTTGGTGGACTGCGAGTCGATGTGCCTCGAGCGGATATTCCGTTTTAGTGGCTTCAGGACGGGCCGGAGGGGGAAATGACGCGGAGGCACGGGACCTCGCCCCGATCGATTTGGCGAGGTCGGATTGCCGGCTTCAGCGGTCCATCAATCGTGAGGGGCCTTCCAGCCGAGCGCGCGATAGACCGGACAGCTCCCGATCAGGCCGGTTCCGAGCGGGATCAGGCCGACCAGGGTCAGATAGCGCCATGGGGCCGACAGCGCTCCAAAGAGGCCGAGCAGTACGATGCCTACGACGATGCGCAGGATCCGCTCGATTGTGCCGAGATTGCGAACCATGAGTCCTCCTTGGACGGGTCCTAAAGTGGTACCGTGAGCACGGCGCATGGCGCGGCGTGGATGACCTGGCGGGCCGTGCTCCCGGCTTCGATCACTCCGGCCGGCCCGCCCCGGTGACAGCCGAGCACGAGGACGTCAGGCCCGCCCTCCTCTACGGCCGCGAGAATCTGCTCGGCCGGCTCGCCCCGGCGGACCTCGAGTTCATGGCCGAGCGTCTCGCGGACGTGCGACCGGATGCGCGCGCTTCGAGCGAGCGGCGTGGCCACTGCCAGATGGGCCGGCTCATCGGAGTGAACGGACTCGACCGTCAGCAGCCGCACTTCGGCCCCGACCTGTCGGGCGAAGGCATCCGCCGTCCTGAGCACCATCGATCCACGTTCGGAACCCTCCAACGCCACCAGCAGCCGCAGTGTGGACGTGCCCCGCGGCGGTACGAAGAGACAGGGGAGGTGACTTCGCCGAGCGACCGCATCGGCCGTGTCCCCGAGCAGCAGTCGCGCTATCCGTGAGCGCGGCGTGCGACCGAGCACGAGAAGATCCGCATGCGCCTGTTCGGCGAAGCGACCGATCTCGATACCTGGGAGTCCGTACGCGAGCGCGTACGCCATCGGCGGCGCAGGGGTGAGCGCTGGCAAGTCCGACTGCACCCAGCGCTGGAGACGCTCGACGGCTGAGGGGCCGTCGCGGTCATCGAGAGGAACAACCCGTAAGACGGTCACGCGTGCACCGGCTTGCGCGGCCACCTCGCGCGCGGTCCAGACTGCCTGCCGGCCGGCGTCGGACTCGTCGGTCGCGGCTACGATATGAGTGAGGTGCATAGGGCTCTCCATGCCAGAGAGGCTAGCCTGGATGGAGTGAAGGAACGATGAAACCCCTTGGAAACTCTGTTGGGATTACCGGCCCCGCTCAGCGACCATAAGTTCTGGCATGCCTGATTCAACGACCCCACCCGGGGTCCGGGCGGATCCCCGCCTCGAGCGGCTGATCGTCGCCACGTCCGCGCTCATCACTGAGCTGTCGCTCGATGGAGTGATCCAGCGAGTGGTGCAGGTAGCCGCCGAAGAGATCGGTGCCCACTACGCCGCCCTCGGCGTGCTCGCGCCCGACGGCCGGGTGTTGGAGAGCTTCACGACGTACGGCATCACCGACGAGCAGCGGGCCCTCATCGGCCCCCCACCCCGCGGTCACGGAATCCTCGGGCTCGTGATCCGGGATCCGCGCCCGTTACGACTCCCTGATCTCAAGCAACATCCCGATTCCTACGGATTTCCTCCGCACCATCCGCCGATGCACTCGTTTCTGGGTGTGCCGATCGTGGGCCGCCGTGGCGTGTTCGGCAACCTCTATCTGACCGAGAAGATCGGCGGCGGCGTTTTCTCGGAGGAGGACGAACACATGGCGGTCATTCTCGCCGCCATCACCGCAGCCGCGGTCGAGAATGCCCGTCTGCACGAGGAGAGTGCCCGGCTGCTGGAGGAGGTACAGGCCCTTCATCGCGCGCGCGAGCGTTTCTTCGCGATGGTGAACCACGAGCTGCGGAATGCGCTGGCAGCGGTCTTCGGGTGGGCGGAGATGCTGGTCCGGAAGAAGGACCCGGCGACGGTGCCGCGGGCGGCCTTCGAGGTACTCGACTCAGCACGACAGGCAATCAGCCTGATCAACGATCTGCTCGATCTCAGCCGGCTCGACGAGGACAGGCTCAAGCCAGTCATTCGATCCGTGGAGCCGGCAGCCGTCTGCCGACGGGCGATCGGCCGGGTGACCCCTGCGGCGGAGGAGCGGAAGATTCGCCTGGAGCTCCACGAGTCCGCCCACCTGCCGACCTGCGAGACCGACGCCAGCCGGTTGGAGCAAATCCTCGTCAACCTGCTGGGCAATGCCATCCATCATGCCCCTGACGCCAGCACCATCCGGCTGGGAATCGCCACCCGGGGCGACATGGTCGAGTACGTTGTGGAAAACGAGGGTCCTGGGATACCGGAAAGTGAGATCGAACGGATCTTCGACATCTACGTCACCAAGGCCGCCGGCGAAGATCGAGGCGCCGGGCTCGGCCTCCCGCTCTCGCGGCGCCTGGCACGGCTGTTGGGAGGCGAGCTTCGGGCAGTCCCCCACCCAGGCGGCGGCCGTTTCGTCCTGGAACTCCCCGCAACCCCCAATTCGTGAAGGAGGCTTCATGAAGACTTCCAAATCGGTTCAGAGGTGCCCCCTAGATTGGGGCCCATGAAAATTCTCGTCGTGGAGGACGACCGGAAGGTCGCCGGCTTCATCGAGCAGGGCTCTGAAGGAAGAGGGCTACGTGGTGGACGTCGCCCCCGACGGCGACGAAGGCCACCATGCTGGCCCACGTCTATGAGTACGACGTCATCCTGCTCGACGTCGTGCTCCCCAAGAAGAACGGGTTCCAGGTCGCGAGCGAGCTGCGCCGGGAAGGCCGGCAACACGCCGATCCTGATGCTCACGTCGCGGGACGCCGTCGAAGACGTGGTCCGCGGACTCGACGCCGGGGCGGACGACTATCTGTCGAAGCCGTTCCGGTTCGACGAGCTGCTGGCCCGGATCCGCGCGCTGCACGGCGCGGGCGGCGCCGAGCGGCTCGAGGTGCTGCGCTACGGGCCGCTCGCGCTCGACCGGCTGCGCCACGTCGCCACTGTCAACGACGGTCGCCTCGACCTCACGCCGAAGGAGTTCCAGCTCCTCGAGTTCTTCCTGCTGCATCCGGAGGAGGTCGTCCGCCGGACCACGCTGCTGGAGAAGGTGTGGGACATGCACTTCGATCCGGAGAGCAACGTGGTGGACGTGCACGTCGGGAATCTCCGCCGCAAGCTGATGCAGGCGGCCGGGGAGCCGCTTCTCGCCACGGTGCGCGGGGTGGGCTTCAGCCTCCGTCGCGGCGCGGACGTGGAGATTTCGCCAGTCCGGTGATTCCGGCCCGCGCCGCGCTCCTGCCCGCCGGCGCGCTTCTCTCGATCGTCCTCGGCCTGGCCACCCGCCTGATGGGGTCGCCCGCCGCGGCCGCCCTTATCTGGTCGGCCGGGCTTGCCGTCACCGGCTTCCCCGTCGCGTGGCGCACGCTGCGCGGCATGGCCTCGGGGCGTTTCGCGGCCGATCTCGTAGCGATGCTCGCTATCGTGGCCGCCCTCTTCCTCGGCCAGCCGCTCGCCGGGCTCATCGTGGTCCTCATGCAGACGGGTGGCGAGGCGCTCGAGCGTTACGCCGAGGGGCGGGCCTCGCGTGCGGTACGCGAGCTCGAGGCCGCCGCCCCTCGGCAAGCGCACCGAGTGACCAAGGCCGGAGTCGAGGACGTCAGCGCCGATGACGTAATGGTGGGCGATGAGCTGCTCGTCCGGCCGGGTGAGCTCCTCGCATGCGATTCTGTCGTGCTCGAGGGTCGCTCGCACGTTGACGCTGCGCGGCTCACCGGCGAGCCGGTGCCCGTCACGGCGACGATCGGTGTCCGGCTCCTGAGCGGTAGCCTCAACCTCGAGAGCCCAATCACGGTGCGCGCGACGGCGCCGGCGCGCGAGAGCCAATACGCCCGCATCGTCGAGCTCGTGCGGACCGCCCAGGAGAGCAAGTCGCCGCTTCAGCGGTTAGCCGACCGCTACGCAGTCTGGTTCACCCCGCTTACGCTGCTGGTGTGTCTCGCCACCTACCTGGTCTCGCGGGATCCGGTCCGGGTCCTCGCGGTGCTCGTCGTGGCGACACCCTGCCCTCTGATCCTCGCGACCCCGGTCGCAATCGTGGGCGGGATCAACAGCGCCGCTCGCCGCGGGATCATTTTCCGCCATGGCTCCGCCCTCGAGCAGCTCGCACGCATCACGACCGCCGTCTTCGACAAGACCGGTACGCTGACGATCGGCCGTCCGCAGGTCGCGCGCGTGCTCGCGTCGCCGCCATTCTCGCCGGTGGAGGTGCTTCGCCTCGCGAGCGGTGTCGAGCATGGATCCAGCCACCTTCTCGCTCGTACCCTGATCGAGGAGGCGATGGCGAGGGGAATAGCGCTTCCTCAGGCTCGTGAGATCACCGAAGTGCCCGGCGAAGGGGTGACCGGTGAGGTGGAGGGTCGCTGGATCACGGTGGGCGGTTGGGCGTTCGTCGTCCACCGTCATCCCGAATCCGAGTCTGGGCTTCACATCGCCATGGGAGCGACGGACGGCGTCGGACTTCGCGCCTACGTCGCCGTTGACGGGCACGGCGCGGGCGTCATCGAGTATGCCGACCGACTCCGGCCAGAGATCCGCGAGTTCTTCACCGCGCTTCGGCGTCTCGGCATCCGCCGCACGCTGCTTCTCTCAGGCGACGATCAGACCAACGCCACCGCAGTCGGACGCGCGGTCGGGGTCGATGAGGCACACGGCGACCTGCTGCCGGCGCAGAAGGTGGCGTTTATTCAGCGGCTGGTGAAGGAGGGTGAGCGGGTGCTGATGGTGGGCGACGGGACCAATGACGCACCGGCCCTGAGCAGCGCGACGGTCGGCGTCGCGCTCGCGAGTGGGGGGGGCGGTATCACGGCAGAGGCCGCCGATGCGGTGCTGCTGGCGGACGACCCCACCCGGCTGACCGAAGCGATCCTGATCAGCCGCCGCACACTGCGGCTGGCCCGCCAGAGCATCTGGGCCGGGCTCGGGCTCAGCGGAGCCGCCATGATTGCCGCAAGCCTGGGCTACATCCCGCCCGTCGCGGGTGCGCTGTTGCAGGAGGGGATCGATGTAGCGGTGATCCTGAACGCCCTGCGCGCCACCTTTGGGACAACGCAGGCGGCAAAAACCTCGGCATGAGAGGAGCCTGAAGTCTCGGAAAAGATGCAGTCTGGTGCACTCAAAGCTCCTTCCTTATCCCCTCATGGTTCCTTCATGCAGCCGCCTCCATTCTTAGCCTGACTCAGGATCGGGATGTATTGCGAACCGCAGCCGAACCGACGGAGAGGTGTCATGCCCCCTATGACCAAGGACGTGTGGGAGATCATCGAACAGGACTTCCCTGGGACCCTCCCCATCGAGCTGCAGCTTCGGTTCCTGCTGCGGTACGCGATTCTCGCGCCGTCGGCTCGAAACTGCCAGCCGTGGCGATTCGAGATCGATAACAACACCGTGGTGCTGTTCGCGGCCAAGAGAGCGCCGCAGCCGTACTCGGACCCCGAGGAGCGTGAGCTCTACCTCAGCCTGGGCTGCGCACTGGAGAACCTGCTCGTCGCGGCCGAGCATTTTGGCTTCGCACACGAGGTGACGTACTTCCCCGATGGCGCAAAGCCGGATCTCGCCGCGAGGGTCGTCTTCGAGCCGGGCGGGAGCCGGTCATTGGCTCGTGCGGATATCACGCTGAACACGATCCTGCAGCGCCACAACGACAACGGCATCTACCGCTCGACGCCGGTGCCGGAAGACGTCCGTGGGAGCCTGCAGGCGTGCTGCGTGGAATCCGAGCTCCGGCTGGACCTGACCGATGATCGCCTCTTCCATCGGTGGGTGGACACACTCACGCTCGAAGCCGATCGACGCGAGTTCGCAAACCCCGGATACCGGAAGGAACTGGCCTCCTGGATCAGCCAGGGAGTCTTCGGTAATCCACCAGTGATTTCCCGACTGGGCGCTCTTGCCGTTGCTCAGCTGGACCTGGGCGAAGCCGTAGCCAAACAGGACCACCAACTCGTGGAAAGCGCTGCGCTCATCGGGCTCATCAGCGCTCGGAGCGACACCCACCTTGTTCACGTGAAGGCGGGTCAGCTGTTCGAGCGGCTCTGGCTGAGAGCCACGGGGATGGGCGTCCGCGTACACCCCATGAGCCAGACCATGCGGCATCCTGAGCTGCGAGCTGCCCTCGGAGAGCTGGTGCCGGAGCCCGGCTGGAATCCGGTCCACCTGTTTCGTATCGGCTACCCTCGCGATGAGAACCAGCGCCAACGTCACACACCGCGCCGACCGCTGGGAGCCGATCCAGGTTGATCGGCAATGATGCGGTGGCAATCAGGGGCAGTTCTGCACGAACTGCCCCTGACTTGCGCGTGAACTCGCGCGGCTCAACACTCTGAGCCTTCGTGCGTCGGGCTCAGTGCGCAGCCACGAACCGGATCGATTGACGTGTGAGCTGGCGAACAGGGTGGCCGCTCATCCGGGCGGGACGGAACACTGCCTCCGCCACTACAGTGCGCGCAGCCTCCGCGAACGCATCGTGAGTGCTCTCGAGAATCCTGATCGAGGCCGGCTGGACCCGCCCTGTGGTATCAATCACAAACTCGAACGCCACCCGTCCCTCGATTCTCGCAACCTCCAGCGCCTTGGGGTATCGAGGAGCCGGCTGAGACACCAGCGTAGCCTGGACGAATCGCTCGTCGTTGGTCGTGGCCTCGTAAATCGCATCCGACCCCCCAGCCGCCGACCACTCATCCACCTTCCCTGTCCCGCCGACCACACCCTCCGCTACGCCGCCCTCTACGCCGCGACCGGTGAAGTCCCGCGGGTCCAAGGGGCGCTGAGTCAAATCGACCGGCGGAATCACCGTGGGAATGTCCTGAAGTGTCGCAACCGTCTGAAAGCCTTTCGGAGGCGGCTCGGCGATGACGGTGCTGGGCGCCGGCGGCTCCCGTTTGACCTCCGGTGGAGGCGCCGGAGGAGGCTTGGGCACGAAAAGCAGGATGGCAGGGTCGGCGGCCATCGTCCGAGGCGCGTCAAGAGCCGCCCGGCTGGCCATTACCGCCAGGGTCACGACCAATCCATGCGTGATGAGAGAGGTTGTCAGCCAAGCGGGCCTGACCTCGTGGTGAGGACCGGAAGCGATGAGGACGTCCAACATAGAGGCCTCTGGAGATCGAGGATCCCTCAAGGTAGGACCTCGCCAATGATGAGTCGGTGAGTGCCCGATGAAGGTTTCTTACGGTCTCGCAGCAGGCCCGGCGGCGTGACCGATGCTGATCTCTCGCAGTCGCGAGTACGTCGCTCGCCGGAACTCATCCAAGGCCTGAACGACCTCCTCTCGCGATTCGCCAAGCTGACGGAGCAGGCTCCCACCGAGCTGCAAGCTCCCTTCCACCACCTCTGGCACCACATCAGTCGCCCCCGCCATGGCCAACTGCTCGCACTCGACGATATCACGGGCGCGAGCGACGATCGGAAGCTCCGGCAACAGTCGCCGTAGGGCGCGCACGGAACCGCGGGCCGAGTCCGGCTGATCGAGAGTGATCACTGCTATCCGCGCGCGCTCTACGCCGATCGCCCGAAGCACGTCGGCGCGGCTGGCATCTCCGAAGTAGACGGGGAGTCCTCTGCGCCGCGCCTCCGCGACCCGCTCGTGATCGAGGTCGAGCGCAGCGTACGGCACGAAGCGTGACTCGAGCAACAGCGCCAGCGTCTGTCCCACGCGGCCGAACCCGGCGATGATCACGTGGTCCCTCAGCTCGTTCAGCTTGGACTCATCCTCGTAGCGCTCCCCCGCCGTCGATCGCCTCGCCAGGGCTCGGCTCGCGGGGATGAGGAGCGTGGTCACCGCCATGCTGAGCCCAACCACGAGAATCGCGAGCTGTTCGGTCTCCGGAGCGAGGATTCCGCGGTCACGCGCGACGGTAAAGAGGACGAAGCCGAACTCGCCTCCTTGCGCCAGCATGACGCCGACGGACGCTCCAGCATACCACGGCAGTCGAAAGGCCCGCGAGACGAGGATGAGAATGCCCGACTTGATTGCCAGGAGCGCGACAAGAAGAAGGACCAGTGTTGGAGCGCGCTCGGCGAGCAGGCCGGGATTCGTGCTCATGCCGACGGTCATGAAGAACAGCGCGAGCAGGATTCCACGAAACGGCTGAATGTCGCCCTCCACCTGAGGGCGATACTCGGTCTCGGCAATGAGCAGCCCAGCGAGAAATGCGCCGAGGGTCATGGAGAGCCCCGCGCGCTGGGTGAGCCAGGCCAAGCCCAGCACGAGGAGCAGCGCAATCCCGGTAAAGAGCTCGGGGTCGCCGCCGCGGGCGACGACGCGAAACAGCGGACGCAGCGCGAGGCGGCCGACTGCGAAGATGAACAGGAATGCCACCGCGGCCTTGACCAATGCCCACGCAAGCGGCGACAAGACTCCCGATTCCGGACGTCCGATCAGGGGTACCAGTGTGAGAAGCGGCAACACCGCCAGGTCCTGGAGCAGTAGCACCGCGACAGCGATCCGTCCCGGCAGGGTTCCTGTCTCGCGGCGCTGGGTCAGCATCTGGAGCACGACAGCAGTCGAGGACAGCGCGAGCCCTCCGCCGAGCACCACTGCGGCACCGGTCGGAATCGCGAATGCGCGAAGGGCCATCCAGATGACCAGTGTGGTAGCCACGAGCTGCGCGGTTCCGAGGCCGAAGACGTACTTCCTGAGGTGCCGGATGCGCTCGACCGATAGCTCGAGCCCAAGGGAGAACAGCAGGAAGACGACCCCGAGCTGGCCCAGCACCTGCGTGGCGCCGACATCCCGCAGCAGGTCGAGCCCGTGCGGGCCTATCAGCGCGCCTGCCACCAGGTATCCGACCACGGCGTTCGTCCGGAGGACGCGAAACAGGGGCACGATCGCAACCGCCGCGATCAGAAGGATCAGGACGTCGCGCAGGTAGAGGGAATCGGGCATCGGGGTGCCAGCCTAGTTGATCGAGGGTCCGGGCAAATATCTCACAACCACTTCATCATCGCCTCATGGCCTGAGCGCTAATTTGTTTTCGCAACTCAAACCTGGAGGTGTTATGCGAGTTGCACTGCGGACCCCCATGACGGGGAAGCTGGGCCAGGAGTTCGAGCAGATGTTCGATCGGCTGCTGGTCCCTCGGTTCCTGACGGAGCCGCTACTGCCACCGTTCCCGGTCGAGACGACCGGTGCGGAGTGGATTCCGGTAATGGACATTGTCGAGACCCCCGCTGACTATGTGGTGCGTCTCGAGGTCCCCGGCATTCACAAGGAGAACCTGGACGTCAACCTCACCGGTGAGGTGTTGACCATCACCGGCAAGAGGGAGTTCGCTCCAGTGATCGAAGGGGAAGGCTATCTGGTCAGGGAGCGCGCGGTGGGCAAGTTCGCCCGCACGATCTACCTGCCAACACAGGTGGCCGAGAAGAAGGTGCTCGCCGAGTATCGGGATGGCGTCCTGCTGGTGCATCTGCCGAAGGAGACTCCAGCGCCCGCCACGAAGATCGCAATCAAGTAAGGATCGGCTTCTCATCCCCAGTAACCCGGGCTCCTCACCCGGGTTTTTGTTGGCTCCGCCGCGACGTGAAGACCTCTTCATGGTCCATTCAACGGCTCCTCACGGGTGCTGAGCAGATTCAGCGCATGACCGGTCACACCAACGATGCCCTGCGCGCGTGGTTCCTGGGCCCCAGGGCGGAGAATGCCGAGCTGCTCGAGCGTCTCGTGGTGGAGGCGCTGCGAGATCACGTCTTCTGGCGCCGCAATTACCACCCGGAGGATGGCTTTGCCATCCGCGAGATGGACAAGCGGCAGGAAGGATACGAGGAAACCGTCGCCACCCTGACGCAGGAGCTCATGGGCCTGTTGGCCGAGCTTAAGCGTGATGTCCCATTCTTCAGCGGACGCTACAAGGGGCACATGGTCGCCGAGCAGACGATCGCGTCGCAAATCGGCTACTTCGCCACGATGCTGTACAATCCGAACAACATCGCGATCGAGATCTCGCCGGTTACCACGAGGCTCGAGCTGGAGGTCGTCGAACAGCTCGCCCGGATGATCGGCTACGATCCACGTTTCGGCTGGGGGCATCTCACCTCCGGCGGCACGATCGCCAATTTCGAGGCGCTCTGGCTCGCCCGCGGCGTTCGCTACCTTGGAGTGGCCACCGCCGGCGCGGCCGCCGAGCTCGGGCTCGATCTTCCTGTGCGTCTTCCCGGCGGGGCAACGGCCCCGATAGTCGAGCTTCCACTCTGGGACCTGCTCAACATCACCAATTCGGACTCCCTCGATCTGTGGGAGCGCCTCTGGACGTCCGCACCCCCTGCGGACATCGAGCGCGCTCTTGCCAATCATTCACTCGCCGCCATCGGCTACCAGGAATACAGCCGCCGACTCGCCCTGGACTACGGCGACCCGTTACCGGCGGGCGTGGTGCTGGTCGCAGCCACCGCTCACTATTCCTGGGAGAAGATCGTTCGCGCGCTCGGGATCGGGTCCAACCAGTTGGTGCATATCCCGCTGGACCGGTGGTGCCGCATGGACCCGGACGCTCTGTGGGAGCAGGTGCACACATCGGCCCAACGCCGGCATCCGATCCTCGGGCTGGTGAGCGTCTGCGGGAGCACGGAGGAGAGCGCGGTCGACCGCCTCGACCAGGTGCTCCAGGTCCGAGCCCGGGCCGAGCGAGAGCTCGGCGTGACGTTTCATGTGCACTCCGACGCCTGTTACGGCGGCTACGCTGCAGCGGTCACTCGGCGCGCGGACGGAAGTCGGCGGAGTGCCGCCGAGATCAGCGCGTCCATAGGAACCGATTGGCCCTCCGATGATTGGGTCAGCGCAATGGAGGCACTGAGCAACGCCGATTCCGTCAGTGTTGATCCTCACAAGATGGGGTACGTCCCCTACTCCGCCGGGGCGATCCTCGTGCGGGATGGTCGCACCCGTCATCTGGTCGCGACCGACCCCCCGTACCTCTCGCCCGTCGAGCGCTCGGCACCGGATACGGAGCGCTTCCTCGGTCGGTACATCCTCGAAGGCTCCAAGCCCGGCGCAGCCGCCGCGGCGGTCTGGCTGAGTCACAAGGTGCTGCCGCTCAACGAGCGGGGATACGGCTACCTCATTGAGCGCACCGTGGCAGGAGCGCGGCGGTTCCATGCTGCTCTCGCCGCGGCGGATCTGTCGCCGTTCCGCGTGGTCATGCTCCCGATGCCGGACATCAATATCGTCTGCTACCTGCTCTGCCACCCTTCGCTTCGCTCCCTGCCAGCCGTGAACCAGTTCAACGAGCGGGTGTACACGCGGATGAGCCTCGCGCGGAGCGATGGACGGCCGGAGTACATCATCACCCGGACGCGCCTGCGGAGTCCGGCCTATGACGGAGCCATCGAGCCGATCCTGACGGCGGTTGCGATCGGATCATTGCAGGAGTGGAAGGCGAGCGGTATGGAAGGCCTCGTCGTCTTGCGTTCGACGATCATGGATCCCTTCCTGGCGGCTCCGCCCCCGGCGCCGGATCACGTGACGGGGTTTCTCGGCGCGCTCCGTAAGGCCTGTGATGAAGCGTTGGAGAACACCGAGCCAGTCTGAAGCGGAAGAGGTCGCTGTGTGGTGACGATTCACTCCGTGGGATACGATAGCGATCGGTTGTTCGCCTCGATAACGCGCATTCTCGACGCCAACACGATGTGTTCGATGGCCACGCGAAGCGAGGCCGGTACGTTGCACATCAACACCGTCTACTTCTGCTTCAGCCTCGACCTGAATTTCTATTTCCTGTCCCACCCCGAGTCGCTCCATTGTCGCAATCTGGCTCGCGTCCCGCAGATGGCGGTCGCGGTTGTCGATAGCCGCCAGCGCTGGGGCGATCCGCACGTCGGCCTCCAACTTCACGGCCCCGGCGGGCTCACCGACGCGGACAACGACGAGGCGGGTGAGCTCTATAGCGCGCGCTTTCCACGCTACCGGGAATTCCTGCGCCGGGCGCTCGAATCGCGGCCCCGCTCCTCTACACTCGGGGATCTCCGTTTCTACGGCTTCTCTCCGAAGCGCGCTCAGATCCTGGACGAGTGGGAATTCGGTGAGGAGGTGTTCATCCCCGCCGACATCATTCGCTGAACGGGTCCGGCACCCGCCCCTAGAAGAGCTCTTCATAGACCCTTCACAGCGGTTTCACCCGCGGCCCCGCATGTTCTCCCTCGAGCATTTTCAGGAGGAGATGCCATGACCGTCGCCGAGCTTATGCAGCGAAACGTCAAGACGATTCGGAGCGAAGCCAGTGTGGCGGAAGCGGTGGTCGCGCTTGCGGATGCGCACATTTCCGGCATGCCCGTCGTGGATGGGAGCGGCGGAGTGATCGGCGTCCTCTCCACGTCCGATGTGCTGACGGCCGAAGCCGAAACGGATGACGAGATCGCCCGCCAATCCCTGTGGGAGACAACGGCGGTACGCGACCTCATGACTCCGCGGCCATTGACCGTATCGCCGGCCGAGGACGTTCGCGAAGCCGCGCGGCAGATGCTCTACGCCGAGGTACACCGCCTCGTCGTTGCCGAGGGCGATCAGGTTGTCGGAATCATTTCCTCGACGGATATCTGTCGTGCGTTCGCCATTGGCCGGCTGTGATGACCTGGTCCGTCGCTGTCACGAGAGGAAGGCTCGCATGTCCAATATCCTTGTCGTCTACGGGAGCCCGTACAGGCAGACTGGACGGATAGCGGACCGTATCGCTGAAGTCCTGAGATGTGCGGGCCACGGAGTGGACGTCTACGAAGCGGACCAGCTGCCCGACTCCGTCTTCCTCGCCGAGTACGACGGCTTTCTCCTGGCAGCCCCCGTAGTCAAGGGCCATTATCAGAAGTGCATTCGTGAGTTCGCCCACCGGCATGCCGGGCTTCTCAATCGTGCTCTCTCCGCTTTCGTCTCGGTGTGTGGGGAGGCAGCCAGCGATCCACTCCGGGCTGAGGGGTATATCGATGCTCTCTGCCGCGAGACAGGATGGTACCCGGAGACCGTACGCTCCTATACAGGGGCTGTGGACGACACCGAGGACAGCTGGGTATCCCGCTGGTATCTGAAGCACGTCAGCCGCCGGAGGGGCCCGGCGGCGTCCAGGTCACGAGTCTGGGAGTTCACCGATTGGCGCGAGGTCGAGCGATTCGCTCGGTCCCTAGGGTCAGTGTGGGCCGTGAAGCTCTCGTTCGCGACCGGTGAGGCGGATCAGAGGTCGGAGCCGCTTACTATTTCTTAAAGAAATCCTCAAACTCCTCTTGACCCTCCGTTCATCATTGGCTGGGTAGGTTGTGCACACCCGAGCCGCTCGAATGCACGTGGGAGCGGGTGCCAGCCAGCGTTCCGGTTCGGATCCCGATTGACCATAGCCCGGCACAGAGGACGGCCAGGGCGAGGATGCGTCGCCCGGCGATTGTGCGAGGCGCAAGTCGCCGAAGCGTAAGCGCGGCGATCGACAGCGAGGGCAGCGTCCCGGCGCCGAACGCGATCATCGCGAGCGCGCCGGCGGCAGGACTGGCAAGAGCGACGGGGAGGCTGAGCGCCGAGTAGACGAGGCCACAGGGCACGAAACCGTTCACGACACCGAAGGCGAAACGGGCACTCAGTCCGCGGTTCTCTTGCAGCAAGCGACCGGCCGAAGCGGCGCCAGGGAGACGGAGGGGCGGCTCGGGCAACAGACCTGCGAGGGTTGCGGCAAACCAGCAGAGCAGGACCACCGCCACTGCGGGAGGAAGCCAGGGCGGACCGGGCATCGATGCGCCGAACGCCCCGGCCAGAGCACCGAGGATTCCGTACCCGACGAGACGGCCGGCATGCCAGGCGCCGAGACCGCGAGCGGGACGGGCGCAGGCCGAGGCGAACGCACCACACATCACCACGCAATGCGGACTGCCGGCCAGGCCGGCCAGGAATGCACCGAACACGAGGGGGAGGGAGATCATGGAGGGAGCTGGCCTCGCACAGTCCGCGAAGAGTGGGAAGGTGCAATATATGATCGGCGTCCGGCCGGACGAGTCCACCTACGACGATGCGGTCGTGAAGCTGTTTCTTGGTGCGACCGTCCTCTGGGCCATCGTCGGCATGCTGGTGGGCGTGGTGATCGCGCTGCAGCTCGCGTGGTGGCCCGCCAATCTCGGCATCCAGTACACCACATTCGGCCGCCTGCGGCCCCTGCATACCAACGCGGTGATCTTCGCGTTCGGCGGCAACATCTGCTTCACCGGCATCTACTACTCGTTGCAGCGACTGCTCAAGACCCGGATGTGGAGCGATTTCCTGTCTCGCTTCCACTTCTGGGGATGGCAGCTCATCATCGTGTCGGCCGCGATCACCCTGCCACTCGGTCTCACCCAGTCGAAGGAATATGCCGAGCTGATCTGGCCCATCGACCTCGCCATCGCGGTCGTGTGGGTGGCATTCGCGGTGAACTTCTTCGGAACGATCGCCATCCGCCGGGTCCAGCACCTGTACGTCGCGATCTGGTTCTACATGTCGTTCGTGATCACCATCCCGGTGCTCCACATCGTGAACAGCCTGGCGATTCCCGCGACGCTGACGCGGTCCTATCCCGATCTACGCCGGGCTCACCGACGGATTGGTGCAGTGGTGGTATGGCCACAACGCGGTCGGCTTCTTCCTCACGACGCCGTTCCTCGGCCTCATGTACTACTTCCTGCCCCGGATCGCCGAGCGGCCGGTCTACAGCTATCGGCTGTCGATCATCCACTTCTGGGCCCTCGTCTTCCTCTATATATGGGCCGGACCCCATCACCTGCTCTACTCGGCCCTGCCCGACTGGGCGCAGACGCTCGGGATGGTGTTCAGCATCATGCTGCTCGCGCCCTCGTGGGGCGGCATGCTCAACGGGCTGCTGACGCTGCGCGGCGCCTGGGATCGGGTACGAACCGACCCGATCCTCAAGTTCCTCGTGGTGGCGATCAGCTTCTACGGCATGAGCACCTTCGAAGGCCCGATGATGTCGATTCGCGCGGTGAACGGCCTGGCCCACTACACCAACTGGATCATCGGGCACGTGCACAGCGGAGCGCTGGGCTGGGTCGGGATGATCTCGTTCGGGATTCTGTACTGGCTCATTCCCCGGCTCTGGAAGCGCCCGCTGGCTTATCCCGCATGGCCGACGACGCACTTCTGGCTGGCGACGATCGGCATCGTCCTGTACACCGTATCGATGTGGGCGGCCGGGCTCACCGAAGGGCTCCAGTGGCGGGCCCTCGATGCCGGCGGCCAGCTCAAGTACCCGCTCTTCGTGGACATCGTGCAGCAGCTCCGACCCGTTCTACTGGATGCGTCTCGTAGGCGGCAGCATGTACCTGATCGGGGCGGTGATGCTGGGGTGGAACTTCCTCCGCACCATTCGCAGCAAGGCGCCGCAAGCCGAACCCATGCCCGCCGTTGCGGCGGCGAGCTGAAGGAGATAACGCGATGCTCACTGTCGAGACAGGGCAAGGAGACGCTGCACCGGCTGATCGAGGGCAATGGGTGGCTGTTCGCGGTACTCACCACCATCGCCATCTCGATCGGCGGACTGGTCGAGATCGTGCCGATGTTCACCGCCAAGCTCGGACCGGAGCCGCTGGCCGGGGTCACGCCGTACACACCGCTCGAGATTGCCGGCCGCGACATCTACATCCGCGAAGGCTGCTACACCTGCCATTCGCAGATGGTCCGGCCAATGCGGGCGGAGATGCTTCGCTACGGCGAGTGGACCCGAGCCGGGGAGTATGCCTACGACCATCCGTTCCTGCTCGGCTCGCGCCGCATCGGGCCCGACCTGCAGCGTGTCGGCGGCAAGTATCCCGATACCTGGCACTACGAGCACATGCGCGATCCCGCGCAGCACCTCGCCGGGCAGCATCATGCCGACGTATCCGTGGCTGCTCAGCCAGCGCTACGACACGTCGGATGTCGTCGCATCGCTGCGCGCCCTCCGCAGGGTGGGCCTGCCGTACACCGACGCTCAGATCACCGGTGCGCCGGCAACCATCCGAGCTCAAGCGGGAGAGATCGTTGGCCGCCTGGCCTCCGGGGGGATCAAGACCGACCCGGATCGCGAGATCATCGCACTGATTGCATATCTGCAGCGACTCGGTCGGGATGGCACGGCGGCGATCGCTCAGCCAGGCCGGCGCCTCCACGTCTATCTCGAGGGCCGCACCATGAACCCGGTCCTTCAGGCAGCAGCGCGAAACCGCGCGACTCGGGTGGCTGATGGGCGTCCTCACCGCCGTCTTTTTCGCCTTCTTTGTCGGATGGGCATGGTGGGCGTTCTCCAGCCGGAACAAGAAGCTCATGGAGCAGGCCAGCCGGATGCCGTTGGACGAGGAGCGAGCCATGACCGATCGGAACCAAGTGCTCGGCCATGCCGACGAGGCCGATGGAATCGAAGAGTACGATAACCCGCTGCCCGATTGGTGGCTGGGACTCTTCGTAGGCACCGTCATCTGGGCCGGCATCTATACCGTGCACTATCACTTTATTGCCCACCGCTCCCAGGTAAGCGCGCTGGCAGCGGAGATGGCCGACGCGCGCAAGCGCTGGCCCGAGACGGATACCCCGGCCCGCGTGGTGCTCTCGCACGACGCGATCGAGGCTGGCGAAAAGATCTACAAGGCCAACTGCACCGGCTGCCACGGCGAAGACATGCTGGGCAAGATCGGGCCCAATCTCCTCGACAGCACCTGGATCCACGGCGGCAAGCCCGAAGAGATCGTGCATACCATCACGGCCGGGGTGCCCGCGAAGGGGATGCTCACTTGGGGTCCGATTCTCGGCGCGGAGAAGATCAGCGAAGTCGCCGCGTACGTGATCTCGCGGAATCACGAGGCGCTCGGCATCCACGACGACGACGAGCACGAGGAGAAGGAGAGCAAGTAGGATGGGACTCTTCCATGGGACCAGGAATTGGCTGCACGTCATGGCCATCGATGGCCGGTTTCGCCGGCTGCGCCGGTTGGCTGCGGTCATTCTTCACCTGATCCTCTTCATCCCGCCCTGGATGACCATGAATGGAAACCCGGCGCTCCGACTCGATCTCGAGGCCCGGCGGCTGTACGCGTTCGGGGCGATCTTCACTGCCTCGGACACGATTCTGCTGCTCCTGATCCTGCTCTTCCTCGCGTTCAGCCTCTTCTTCTTCACCTCGCTCTTCGGACGGCTGTGGTGCGGCTACGCCTGTCCGCAGACCGTCTTCCTCGAGGAGTGGATCCGCCCGATCGAACGGTGGATCGAGGGCCCCCGGGGTCAGTGGATGCGCCGCGACCGCGGGCCGGCCAGCCTCGACCGTGTCGCGCGCAAGGCGGCCAAGTGGACGGTTTTCGCGATCGCCGCCTTCCTCGTGTCGATGGCCTTCATGAGCTACTTCGCCGGCGCCCGGGAACTCTGGACCGGCCAGGCCGGACCGGTGGAGTACTCGCTCGTCGCCATCTTCACGATGGTGTGGTTCCTGGACTTCGCGTGGTTCCGGGAGCAGTTCTGTAACTATCTCTGTCCCTACGCGCGCTTTCAGAGCGCGATGACCGACGAGCAGACGCTACTCATCACCTACGACATCACCCGCGGTGAGCCGCGCGGCGTGCCGTCGGCGCGCGAGACCGGCGCATGCATCGACTGTGACAAGTGTGTCGCCGTGTGCCCGCAGGGCATCGACATCCGCGATGGATTCCAGCTCGAGTGCATCGCATGCGGGGCCTGCATGGATGCGTGCGACGGCGTGCTCGGCAAGCTCGGGCATCGGGGTCTGATCGAGTACACCTCGATGGCCAAGGCACAGCACAGCAAGATCCGGCGCGTGCGTCCTCGCACCGTGATCTACGCCAGTCTGTTGAGCGGCATCGCCGCGGCGTGGGTCACGCTCCTCGCGACCCGGGTGCCATTCGAGGCAAACGTGGGCCGCGCACCCGGCTCGCTATTCACGCTCGACGCCGACGGGTTCGTTCGGAACACCTATCTGCTGGAGCTCACCAACAACGCGCCCGGCGCCGCCGTGCCGTTTCACGTTCAGGTCGAGGGAGTGCCAGGTGCACAAGTGGTCGCGCAGGATATCCGGCTCGCGGAGAGCGAGAGCCGAACCGTCCCGCTCGTGGTGCGTCTCCCATCGTCACCGTCGATGGCACGCACCATCCCCATTCGAGTGAAAGTGAAGACTCCGGGAGCCGAGGAGCTCCTCGAGACCACCTTCAAGACCGGAGGGGCCCTTGCCGCCGTCCCGCCGCAATAGGTCGCCCTGGCCCTGGGGAATCTTCCTCGGGCTCCTGATCGTGGTCGTGGTGAACGTCCTCTTCATCTATATCGCCGTCTCGGGCGCCGACCGCGTCGCGCCTTCGTACACTGCCGAGCCTCGCTGAGATCACCCGCTGCCCGCACTGCGGAACAGCGGTCGAGGGCCCCGAGGGCACCTACTGCTGTGCCGGATGCGAGGTCGCCGCAGCGATCATCACCGGCGCGGGGCTCGAGCGCTACTACACTGAGCGCCAGGCGTTCGCGCCGAGACCCGAGGCGGTAGACGGGGCCTGGGATCTCGTGCCGGTCGAGACGGCGTCCGATGGCACGGCGACAGCCCGACTGGTGGTGGACGGGCTCCGCTGCGCGTCGTGCGTGTGGGTAACCGAGCAGATCCTGACCAGAACGCCGGGAGTCCGCGCGGCGACGGTGAGCTACGCGAGTGGCCGTGCCACACTTCGCTGGGATCCCTCCGAAACGAACCTGCAGACGCTTGCCGGCCGCATCGCGGCGCTCGGCTATCGGCCGCGTCCGCTCCACGAATCCTCTACACCCGACCACGATCTCATGACGCGTGCGGCGCTGGCCGGCGTCGCCACCGTCGCGATCATGGGCACGTACGAGGCACTGTACGCCGGCTGGTGGTTCGGGAGCATGGACCCTGCGTTCGCGGCGCTGTTTCGGTGGGTTTCGCTCGCGCTCGCGACACCGGTGGCATTGTGGAGCGCGGCCCCATTCTTCGCCGGAGCCTGGAACGGTCTCCGTCATCGCGTGCTCCACATGGACCTGCCGATTGCGCTCGGGATCGCCGTACTCTACGTCCACGGCGTCGTGGCGACCGTCACCGCCGGAGAGGGATACCTCGATTCGCTGGTGATGCTCGTGGCGCTCCTGCTCGTCGGCCGGATGCTGGAGGCCCGGGGACGGCGCCGCGCGTCAGAAGCCGCGACGGCGCTCGTCGCGACCATCCCGCGCACCGCCCGCCGTTCGGTGGGCGATCGGCTGGAAGCGGTGGCGATCGCGGATCTCGAGCCAGGCGATTCGATCGACGTCGGCGCCGGCGAGGAGCTCGCGGCCGATGGCATCGTCACGGAGGGGAGCGGCCAGGTCCGCATGTCCCTCGTCACCGGCGAGGCGGAGCCGGTCCCGGTCCGTCCTGGCAGCCGCGTCGTGGCGGGCACCATACTCCTCGACGGCGCGCTCACCGTCCGGGTGACCGCGGTCGGCGACGGCACCGTCGTCCACGCGATGGCGCTCCAGTTGCACGCCGCTGCCGATCACGCGCTCAGGCCGACGGCCGCGGACAGAATCGCACCGTGGTTCACCGCGGCGACCCTCGTGGCCGCGGCGCTCACGTTGGCCTTCTGGTGGCACGTGGGTATCGGCGACAGCCGTGTCACGGACTGTGGCGGTTCTGGTCGTGGCCTGTCCCTGCGCCCTCGCCCTCTCACACCCGCTGGCCGCGGCCGCCGCGCTCGGCGCTTCGGCGCGTCGCGGTCTCCTCTTCCGCTCGGGATCGGTGATCCTCGATCTCGACGGGATCGATGTCGTCGCGCTGGACAAGACGGGCACAGTTACCGCTGGTGACCTCAGCGTCGGCAGCGCCGACGATTCGGCACTCCGCGTCGCCGCTGGGCTGGAGCGGTACAGCAATCACCCGGTCGCGCGGGCCATCGTCGCCGCGGCGTCCGCGCGAGACATCGCCCTGCCGAGAGGGAGCGAGGTGCGGGAGACCGTCGGGGTCGGCGTGTCGGGCCGAGTCGACGGGAGACGATGGGAGATTCGGAGTGGCGGACCCGGTGAAGTGCGGCTGGTGGACGATCTGGGAAAGGAAAGCGTGATTCGACTCAGCGACTCCGTGCGCCGCGACGCCGTCGCCACCGTCGCCCGCCTCAAGACCGCAGGTCTCGAGGTCGTGCTCCTCACGGGCGATCACGAGGAAACCGCGCGGCGCATCGCGAGCGAAGTCGGAGTGGACAGCGTAATCGCCCGTGCCGATCCATCAGCCAAGGCGGAGTGGATCGAGGCGGCTCGCCGCCGAGGGCGTCGCGTTCTCTTCGCGGGAGACGGGCTCAATGATGGGCCCGCGATTGCAGCGGCCGACGTCGGGATCGCGATGGGAACAGGAGCGGCGAGCAGCGTGCTGGTGGCCGACGGTGTCGTCGCGTCCGACGGTCTCGTTCCGTTGCTTGCCGGATTCCGCGCGGCACGCGCCGGTGCGAGGGTCGTCCGCGCCAACCAGCGCTTCTCGCTGATCTACAACGCGCTCGCCGTCACCGCCGCTGCAGCGGGATGGGTCAACCCGCTCGTGGCGGCCATACTGATGCCGCTCTCGAGCGCACTGGTGATCTGGGGGGCGACGCGAGTGGAAGTGGCAGTCAGGAGGGCAGAGGCATGACCGCGATTCTCATCCTGTTGCCGGTGGCCCTGGTGCTTGGCGGTATCTTCGCCGGCCTTTTCATCTATGCGGTGCGATCCGGTCAGTACGACGACCTCGACGATCCTCCCGAGCGCATCCTGCACGACTGATTGTCGATCAGTCCGACCGCGCTGCCCACCAGGTGCCCGCCCGGATGGTGTCGGTGGCGGTGGGATGAGCGAAAAAGGTCCCCTCGAGCCGGTCTCTGATGAGACGACCCACGAACCACGTGTCCACCCAGCACTGACGCTTCACATCCCGGTATGGCGCCAGCCAACCGCTGATACTGCCCCTGTTCACGGCCAGGCGACTGATCCTGAGCACCGTGCGCACCGGCTCGGCCGAAGCGGGCCCGGACTCGGTCAGCTCCGGGCAGATCGCGGTGGGAGGTGTCGTCGTGAAGGTGATACTGCCGTATCCCGTCGTGCCCTCTCGCGGGAGCCGAAATTCGATCTCCCCACTGCGATGGTTGGCGGTATCCAAATACTCTCCGCGCCAGTATCCGGAAAGAGCGCGCACGTCGGCGGCACTCCCCTCAACGGCCACTGGAGACAGCGGCTCGGGCATGGGGGACGTGCTGCAGGCGGTGGCGAGCAGGAGGAGCGGGAGTGCCAGCCTTGGATGCGTCACCATGACCGGCTCCCCATGGTCGTCTCGACTCCCTCGAGCCGGCGTCGCGCTGCCGCGGCGAGCAGATCGTGAATATCGATCGCGTTCGTCGAATGGGTGATGGTGTTGCACGTCACGACGCGGGCGACACCGGCGGCGGACAAGCGTGCGAACGCACTGCCGGCGAAGATACCGTGCACCGCGACACAATAGGGCGCTGCGAGCCCCATCCCGGTCAGGGCATGCGCCGACTCGATCATGGTCGCCGCGGTCGAGACGATGTCGTCCACCAGGACCGGGATGCGATCGCGGCAGCCTCTCAGATCGGGCAGATCTTCAGTCACCGTCGCGTCGCCGAGCCGTCGTTTCCGAAACACCACCCACGGAGCGCCGGCAGCGGAGGCGACGCGCTCAACCCACTGACGGCTCTCCTCGTCGGGCCCGATCAGAAACGGCCTCGGGATATGCTCCCTCACCCATTGCGCGAGTCGCGGAGCGGCAGTGATCGACTCGGTCGGAATCGGGTAGACCTCACCCAGGGCATGCAACCGATGGAGGTGAGGATCCACCGTCACCACCCAGTCCACCGATTGCGAGACGAAGCCGGCGAAATGCCGGGCGCTCACCGCCTCGCCGCTTCGGAACCGGCGATCCTGGCGCAAGTACGGCAGGTAAGGCGCCACCAGCCCTACGGACGTCGCGCCGATCTCCCGTGCGGTAGCGGCGGCGAGCATGAGTGGAAGCAACTTCTCGTCGGGGCGGTCGAGGGTCGCCGCGATCACGACCGGCCGACCGGCGATCGAGCCTCTCACCCGCACGTACGATTCGCCATCGGGGAAGCGCCGCACGTCGAGCCGACCGCGCCGCGCGGCGAGCTCGAGCGTCAGCCGAGCCGCGAGGGCATCGTTCCCCGGCAACGCAAGGACCGTGGGCTGCATCAGGCCTCCTCCAGTCCGATGATATCCTCGGCCGCCCGGGCATAGGCCAGCGCGTAGTCGAGCTCGCCCGGCGCCGCCGCGTGGATCGTGTAGACCGGATCTCCCGACAAAACGGACTCGCCCAGACGGACGTGCAGCTCCAGGCCGGCTGCTGGATCGTGCGGGGCACCTGCGAGTTTGGCCACGCGCCCCAGCCGACGATTGTCGATCTCCGTAACCCGTCCGGCCCGCCGCGCGGGGACGGGTCGCTTGAATTGGGCCATCGGTGGGACCCGCATGCCGCCCTGCGCCTCGGCGATTGCCTGGAACTTCTTCCAGGCTCGGCCGTCGTCGAGAATCGCGCGCGCCATCCCCTCACCGCTCCCCGGTTGAGCGGCCGAGGCCATTTCGAGCAGATGCCCTGCCAGCAGCAGCGATCGCTCTCGAAGATCCACCGGCGCCTCCGGCTCGGACCGTAGCACCGCAAGCGCATCGCGCGCCTCGAGTGCGGGCCCGATGCCCCGGCCGATGGGCTGTGCCCCATGGGTGAGGACGGGCAGCACCTGCATCCCGATGGCGGCGCCCACCTGGCGCAGATGTCCGCTGAGGCGCTCCGCTTCGGCATATCCCCGTATCTTCGCGGTTGGACCGACCGGGAGATCGATCAACACGTGCGTGGCACCGGCGGCTGCCTTCTTCGAGAGCACCGAGGCGACGAGTTGGGCCGGACTGTCGAGATCGAGCGGGCGCTCGACGCGAATCAACACATCGTCGGCCGGACTCAGCCGCGCGCGACCACCCCAGACCAGGCAACCCCCTTCCCGTTCCACGACGCGCCGCATGGCTGCGAGATCGAGGTCCACCGGCGCCAGCGTTTCCATCGTGTCGGCGGTGCCGGAGGGAGAAGTGATCGCGCGGGACGAGGTCTTGGGTATGAGGAGACCCGCCGTGGCGATGATGGGCACGACGATGAGCGACGTGCGATTACCTGGGAGGCCCCCGACGCTGTGCTTGTCGAAGACCTTGGGCGCATTCCACCGCAGCCGTTCGCCGGCCCGGATCATGGCCCGCGTGAGATCGACGATCTCATCATGATCGAGTCGGCCGCCTGCGCAGGCAGTAATGAACGCGGCGAGATGGATGTCCGAGTACCGCAGGTCGGCGATGTCGCGCACGATGGCGTCGAAGCTCTCGACTTCGAGACGTCGACCGTAAATCTTCGACCGAACCAGCCCAAGAGAATCGAGGGGCGCTGGATGGCTCAGCGTGACCTGGTCACCCTCGCTGACGGCGAGGCGATCCCACGAGACGTCCGACAGTCCCACGTCCTCGACCCCGAGCAGCGGGCTCGTGACCACGTTCAGCGTGGCGATGATGGTGCGCTCCTTGGCCGCCACCTGCACCCGCGTCTCCGACGCGAACCCTTCCGAGTGCACGACTGGTGAATCGCGATGGAGATACGCCACTGGCTCCTGGCCGGTGTCGATGCCCAGGTGCCTGACGAGTGTCATGGAACGTCGACGGCCCCCGAAACCTGGAGATGGTCCAACAGGTGGGTCGCGTTGATCGAGAGGATATCTCGTGGCACGCCCGTCGTCGCCAGCTCCAGCTCGGCACACCACACCGCCAACGCGTCCATGAGCCGGCGCGCCTCCACCGCCACAGTTGCCGCTGTACCGCGACGCCGTCCGGCCGTGTCCAGCTCGGAGAGCAGTCGCTCCAGCTCGTCCGCCTGGGTAGTGAGTCGCTCTGTATCCTCCGGCTGGAGAGCACCCTCGAGAGAAGCGAGCAAGGCGCGCTCGAGTCGGAAGTGGTCCCGGAATTGATCTGCCAGATAGCGGACTGTAGTCCAACGGTCCCAGAAGCCTGCTCCGGCGGAGGCGGCGGGCTCGATGAAGCGCCGGACTTCCTTCAGCCAGCGGTCATGGATCGGCGCCAACACCGAATCCACGGTGCGGTCGGACGAGGGAAGACGACGATAAGTGGCGAGCATCGTGGACCGACCTCAGTTGGAGATGATTCAACACTACCCGGGGGAAGATGAAGGAATCATGAAGGTGCTGCGAAAGGCTCTTCCGGGCGTATCTTCCGCCGCATGGCCTCGATGCACGCGATGGTTCTCGACGCGCCCGGACAACCACTGAAACCGGCAAGGCTCCCCCGTCCCACGCCCCGGCCCGGACAGGTGCTGCTTCGGGTCCACGCGTGCGCCGTCTGCCGAACCGATCTCCATGTGGCCGACGGCGAGCTCCCCAATCCCAAACTGCCCCTGGTCATGGGTCATGAGATCGTCGGGAGCGTGGTCGAAGTAGGTCCTCGGACGACGGAGGTGGAGAAGGGTCAGAGAGTCGGCGTACCGTGGCTGGGATGGACCTGCGGCGAGTGCCGCTATTGCCTGACGGGACGTGAGAACCTTTGCGATCGCGCACGATTCACGGGCTACGACATCGATGGTGGCTACGCCGAGTACGCCGTGGCCGATGCGCGGTTCTGTTTTCCCCTCCCGGCAGGATACGATGACGCACACGCCGCTCCGCTCCTCTGCGCCGGCCTCATCGGCTATCGCTGCCTCGCCGCGGTAGGCGATGCGGAGCGGCTCGGCATCTATGGCTTCGGCGCCGCGGCACACATCATCACGCAGGTCGCGCGATCGCAGTCCCGCCGGATCTTCGCATTTACGAGGGAGGGGGACACCGAGAGCCAGGCGTTCGCGCGCGAGCTCGGCGCCGAGTGGTCGGGGGCGTCCGGAGAGTCGCCGCCGATCCCGCTCGACGCTGCCATCCTCTTCGCGCCGGTCGGATCGCTGGTACCCACGGCGCTCCGAGCGGTGGTGAAGGGAGGCATCGTGGTCTGCGGCGGGATTCATATGAGCCCGATCCCCACGTTTCCGTACGAGATCCTCTGGGGTGAGCGCGTCGTTCGGTCGGTGGCGAACCTGACGAGGCGCGACGGTGACGAGTTCCTGCGGCTCGCGGCCGACGTGCCGATTCACGTCGCGGTCGAGCCGATGCCCCTCGGTGAGGCGGGCGAGGCACTCGCGCGCCTGCGATCGGGACGGCTGCGCGGCGCCGCTGTCCTGATCCCCGGCGCGTGACCGGCTGACAGACGTGCAGCCCGATCCCTGCGCTACGCCAACGGTCGCCAGGGGTAGGACCGGAGTATCCGGATCAATTCCTCCAGTCCTCATCTTCTCTTCATGAACAGGGACGCAACATTGTAGCGAAGCTACGGGATGTAACCATACGGTGCCCGAGGTCCCACCGGGCTTGGAGGAGCGATGTCAGTCCTATTCACCAATCGTCGCGAGGCCGGGCGCAGGCTCGCGGACAGGCTACGGCACTTCGTAGGGCGCCGTGATCTGATCGTGCTCGCGCTCCCGAGAGGTGGCGTGCCCGTCGCATACGAGGTGGCGACGGCACTCCACGCCCCCCTCGACGTCTTCGTTGTCCGTAAACTGGGCGTCCCGGGCCACGAAGAGCTCGCGATGGGCGCCGTGGCCTCGGGGGGTGTCCGGGTCGTAAACGAGGACGTGGTTCAGCACCTCGGCGTGACCCGTAACGTGTTCGACGCGATTACCGAGGAGGAGACACGAGAGGTGATGCGGCGCGAGCGCGAATACCGGCAGGACCGGCCGTTTCCACGGATACAGGACGCAACGATCATCCTGGTGGATGACGGAGTCGCGACCGGCTCGACCGTGCTCGCCGCCGTGCACGCGCTGCGTCAGTTCGGCCCTGCGGCGATCATCGTGGCCGCCCCCGTGATGTCGTACGAGGCCATGCGCATGCTCGCTCGAGCCGCCGACGCAGTCGAATATGTCGCCACACCGGAGCCCTTCTTCGGGGTCGGCGCACATTACGAGGACTTCGACCAGACCTCCGACGAAGAGGTCCGCGAGCTGCTCGGAGAGGCCGCGGCAAACGTCGGTCCGGATCGGGCGCCCTATGCCAGTCGACTCTGATCGCGGTATCATCGCGGCCGTCCGGGCGACCTCGAACCGCCTCACCGGCGGCCCGAACGATTTCGATCCACTCCTCGCACTGGCCGGGAACGCGCGGTACGTCCTGATCGGCGAAGCGTCGCACGGCACCCACGAGTTCTACCGCATCCGTGCGGAGATCACCAAGCGACTCATCCGCGAGAGGGGCTTCCGCGCGGTTGCCGTCGAGGCCGATTGGCCCGACGCCTACCGGGTCAACCACTTCGTGCGCGGGCGACCCCGCGATGACGACGCGAGCGAGGCGCTCGAGGGCTTTCGCCGATTTCCGCAGTGGATGTGGCGCAACGCGGACGTGCTGGACTTCGTCGGGTGGCTGCGGGAATACAACGATGGCCTCGCGAACGATCGGGCGAAGGTCGGCTTCTATGGGCTCGACCTGTACAGCCTTCACGCGTCCATGGACGCGGTGCTGTCCTACCTGCGCCTGGTCGATCCCCCGGCCGCACGGCGTGCGGAGCAGCGGTACGCCTGCTTCGATCACTTCCACGGCGATCCGCAGACTTACGGCTACGCGGCCTCGCTGGGCCTGACGCCGTCGTGCGAGGCAGAGGTGATCGGACAGCTCGTCGAGCTGCGGTCCAAGGCGGGTGAGTATGCCAAGCTCGATGGGCGCATCGCACCGGACGATCTCTTCTTCGCGGCCCAGAACGCCAAGGTCGTGGCGAGTGCCGAGAGCTACTACCGCGAGATGTTTCGCAGCGGTGCCGGATCGTGGAACCTTCGCGACCGTCACATGGTGGACACGCTGCAGGCGCTGACCGGATTCCTCGACACGGAGGCCGCGGGAGCCAAGGTCGTCGTGTGGGCGCACAACTCGCATCTGGGCGACGCGAGCGCCACCGGGATGAGTTTTCGGGGCGAAATCAACGTCGGACAACTGGTCCGCCAGCAGGCTCGGGACCAGGCGCTCCTCGTGGGCTTCACGACGTACTCCGGTACGGTGACGGCGGCGGGCGACTGGGATGCGCACGTCGAGCGCAAGAGGGTCCGCCCCGCATTGCCCGGCAGCTACGAGGCTCTGTTCCACGACTGCGCGGTAGGCAACTTCTTCCTCGACCTCCGATCGCCAACGCTCGCGTCAGCGGCGCTGGCGGCGCCCCGCCTCGAGCGCGCGATCGGGGTGATCTATCGCCCCGAGACGGAGAGGCAAAGCCACTATTTCGATGCCAGTTTATCGCGGCAATTCGACGCGGTGTTCCATTACGACCGCACGCGCGCCGTGGAGCCGCTCGACCGCACACCGATATGGGACCGTGGCGAGGCGGAGCTGCCGGAGACGTACCCAACCGCCTTGTAGATCCAGAGGGGAGAAGCCATGACCAGATCCACGCCCACCCTCACTGAAACGCGGAGCATCACGATTCCCGCGGGCGGGGTGACAATGCGCGGCGATCTCACGATGCCGCCGCGCCCGCATGGACTCATCGTTTTCGCCCATGGCAGCGGGAGCAGCCGACTCAGCCCGCGAAACCGGATGGTCGCGGAGCACCTGAATCGAGGCGGATTCGGAACGCTCCTGTTCGATCTGCTGACCGAGCGCGAGGAGGCGGAGGACGCGGTGACCGGACGGCTCCGTTTCGCCATCGATTTTCTGGCGGGACGACTCATCGAAGCGACCGATTGGGTCGCTTCCCAGCCCGAGACACGGGCGATGCGGCTCGGCTATTTCGGGGCGAGCACCGGCGCGGCCGCCGCGCTCGTGGCAGCGGTGAATCGCCCGGCCCGGGTCGGCGCAATCGTGTCGCGCGGAGGGCGACCCGACCTGGCCGGCGGACTTCTCCGGGACGTCGTCGCACCGACCCTGCTCATTGTAGGGGGAGCAGACACCGAGGTCCTGCGACTCACCCGGCCGGCTCTGGCCAGGTTGGGCAGCCCGATCAAGGAGCTGGCGATCGTCCCCGACGCTACCCACCTCTTCGAAGAACCGGGCGCGCTCGGGAAGGTCTGCGCCCTCGCGCTGGACTGGTTCGAGCGTTACGTCAGGCCCGGATAGAACGCGTAGACCACGGTCCCATCGCGGATCAGCGCGATCACCCGGCGAGCCACGGCCGTCCGTAGCGCCGGGCACCCTTCGCTTCTCCCCAACCGTCCCATCCGTCGCACGAAGTCGTCGCTCACGTAGTCGGCGCCATGGATGACGATCGCACGAGCTTCCGCCTGGTCGTTGACGCCCCGATCGAGTCCCCGCAGCCGCAGCGAAGGGCCGTGCTTCCCGCGATAGACGCCACCAGTGACGAAGGTGCCCAGGCTCGATTGGAGGCTGCCTGGCCGGTTCGAGAATCGCTCCGCAACGTCGCCGCCGGATTCGCGACCGTGCGCGACCAGCTCGCGTGCCAGGACGCGTCCCGCTGCCACGTCGAGCACCCAGAATCGGCGTTGGCTCGACGGCAGGCTGTAGTCGATCACGGTCAGAAGCTGACGGTGAGCGACTCCGTCATTCCGAGCGCGGAGGTACGCGGTCAATGCGGACTTCAGCACCTCGCGCCTCAAGCCGCTCTGCTCCGCTACACGCTCGAGCCTTGCGAGCGCCCGATCGTCGTCACCAGGCGAGCGGGCGCTCGCCCGGGCCGGCAGGCCGAGGCTGAGGACGAGGATCGGGAATACCATGATCTTGGCGCGACGCATGGTCTTCGTGAGACACCAGTCCGGGTATGGGGTCAAACAGGGCTATCGCGCGGAGGCTAACGGACCGGCAACGCGGCCGCAACTCCGGCCGTGGCCGAGCGTGCATGGCGCAGCAACTCGTCGAGCGCCTGGTCGTTCCCGTAGACATCGGGATAGAACCGCGCTTCTCCGTCAGGCATCGCGACAACCGTCGTGTAGAAGACGGCGACGGGAATCGACCGCGCAAGTGAGACCCGGCGTGTCTCGGTGGCGTGCATCGCAGCGAAGATGCTGTCGAGCGTCCACGGCCGCTCGTGCAGGAGCCAGGCCGCGAGCGCCTCCGGGCGCTCGACTCGAATGCAGCCGTGGCTGAAGTCCCGGCGCGCCTGGGAAAAGAGATCCGTCTCCGGAGTGCCGTGCATGTACACACCCGCGGCGTTGGGGAAGGCGAACTTGACCAGGCCGAGGGCGTTGGAGGGACCCGGCTTCTGCCGCACGCGCAGCTCGCCCTTGACCAGCCGTGCCAGGATGTCCCGGGAGACGCTGTCGCCGAACAACTGCCCCGCTTTCCCGACCGCTTCCATTCGGTGCTGGCGCAGATACTCCGGATGCCGCCGCAGCTGGGGAAGGAGCTCGCGGACCAGGATACTCCTCGGCACGTTCCAGAACGGGCGAAACTCGATGTACCGCATCTGCTCGAAGAGCATCGGCGTTCTGGTGTCGAGCGCCTTACCCACCACAACTCTCATGGTGAGCGATGGCGCTCCGGTGCCACCGGTCGAATCGAACGCGAAGAGCTGGAACGCCGGAATGTTCACGACCACGAACCGATGCGCGCCCAGTTGAGGCAGCCAGCGGAGCCGCTCGAGAGCCAGCTCGATCTGGCGGACCCGCGAAGAAAACGGAGTGTTGAGCGCCTCGATCGTCTTTTCCCCGAGGATCCCGTCGTCAGTGAGGCCATACCGCCACTGGAAGTGCCGGATACCACGCGCGAGCTCATCATCGTAGAGGCCCGGGTTCGCGAATGGACGCACGGCGGATGGCAGATCGCCTTCCCATTCGAGGCGAGTGCGCAGCGCCTCCGAGGCACCGTACGGCTGCCCCGGTCGCACAAGCGGGCCGTGAGGCAAGAGTGGCGGGGACGGTTCCGAAGCGAGCCGTCGATATCGCTGAAGAAGGAGCCGGAGGTTGCGGTATTGCGTCAGGTGAGGCTCGCTGGCGGCGACGAGCCGTTCGATCGAATCGCCGGCCATCGCCTGACGGAGCGCGCTCGCCCAGTCGACGTCATCGACCGGACGGGCGAACGGCGCGAAGTGTACTCGCCCCGAGTGGAGGTCCTGAAGGTAGGCGATCATCGACGCGCTGAGCAGCGCGTCGATCTGCACGCGATCCGGCACAGCCGCGGGCCCAATGCCCCGGGCGAGGCTGTCGAGCGTCCAGGCATCGTAGTCGCCTGGATCGAGACCGTGGGCGGACGCCGCGAGCAACGCATCGATGGCCGCCCGGTCTTGCCGGGTCACGCCCGCGACGTCCTGGGCCCGCAACGGCGCCGCAATGGCCGCCAGGATGGCGATCGCGCTTGCGATCAGGATCTGGCGCGTCGCCACCGGCGCTCCATCGACAGGTGATGCACGAACCAGATCGCAGACCAGCGCGCGGCTTCGGCTGCGTCCCTCGCATCGGGGCCGCCGGGCCCCCTGTGCGTGATGGCGACGAGGCGCTTGACTGTCCCGAGCCGAACGAGCGCACTCTGGTGGTGATGCAGTGCCTCGGGAGCCGTGCCCTGAGCAAGGAGCAGGACAGGAGCCACCACCTTCGCGAGAGCCTCATCGGCCTGGTCCGGCTCACCACCCCAGATCACCACCGCCTCGGCACGGCTGCCCTCGCCCGCGACCGCAAGCGCCGCCGCCGCCGCGTCGTTCACCCCCATGAGACCAAGTGGAAGGCGGCCGATCAACGGCTGGTCGTTCAACCACGCGATCACCCGCCTGGCGCGCTCGACCAGCAACGGCCTCCGCGACGGGTCGTGCGGCTCGTGACGCGATCCCGGGGTGAGATCCACCAGGACCGTGCCCATTCCCGACCCGCGCAGCTCCGCGGCAAGCGTCTCGACGAGTGAGGGAGGCACCTCACGCCGCCCGGCCTGAAACATCAGGACTATCCCGGAGGGGTGCTCCGGGTACTCGCACGCCGCCGGGAAGGGGCAGCCGACGGGAGTGTCCGGCCACGTCATTTGGGGCTCGAACGGTGGGCTCAATGTCAGCACGGCGGTCATGGCTCGCCTCACTTTGGGTGGTCTGCCAATATCCGCCGTCAAGAATGAAGAAATGTTGAAGGGGTGGTGAACGAATCGGTAGCGAATGAGACACCCTTCACCGTCGGTTCACGACGGCTTCAGGACCACGAGGATATCATGGAGCGCACCCCACATGGAGGATCCGATGCTGGTCGCCGAGTTGATGAAGGCGAACGTTGAGACGGTCCAGGCGGACGCAAGCGTCGGAGATGCCATCGTGACGATGGCCGACGCGCACGTCTCGTCTCTGCCCGTGGTGGACATGCACGGGCGCATGCTGGGTGTCATCTCGAACAGCGATGTGCTCGCCGCGGAGGCGGAGAACGGAGATGGCGGGCTGCAAACGCTGATCGACGAGACGACGGTGAAGACGATCATGAGCACGCGCCCTCTGGCCGTCTCTCCGCAGACGACCGTCCGCGAGGCAGCTCAGCAAATGCTCTACGCCGACGTCCATCGCCTCTACGTCGTCGAAGACACTCGGGTCGTCGGGGTCATCTCTTCCACGGACGTCGTTCGCGCGGTGGCCACCGGACAACTCTGAAGGGTACAAGGCCACCCATACACTGGTGCAGGAGGACTGTATGAAACTCGCCAAGACTCCCAATACGATCCCCGCGACGGTGCACAAATTTCGCGAGGACTTCGACCGGCTAGCCGACCGGCTCTTCACCGGTTCGTTCTTCAGCCCGGCCCCGCGCGCCTTCGAGACCCTGTGGGCGCCGAACCTCGACTTCTCGGAGAGCGAGAAGGAGTACATCGTACGTCTCGAGGCGCCGGGAATCCCGAAGGACGATCTGCACGTGAACCTGGACGGCCAGTCGCTCACGATCTCCGGTGAGCGGGATTTCAGCAACGAGGAGAAGACGGAGGAGTACTTCTGGCAGGAGCGCGAGCAGGGACGCTTCATTCGCAACGTCCAGCTCCCGGCTCCGGTGGATGCCGCGAAGATCGAGGCCACCTACTCGAACGGGGTCATGACCGTCCGTCTGCCCAAGAAGGAGCCGGCGAACAAGACCCGCATTCCGATCAAGTGACCGGTCCGCGGTACGTGATCCCCTTCGGTGGGATCACACTCGAGTCGCTCGCCGAGGTGGGCGGTAAGAACGCCTCCCTCGGCGAGCTGCTTCGCGAGTTGTCGCCGCACGGCATCAGGGTGCCCGACGGATTCGCGATCACCGCCGCCGCCTTCCGGCGCCATCTCGAGGGGGCAGGGCTCTCCCGGACAATCTACGACGAGCTCGATGCCCTTGACCTCTCCGACGTCACCGCCCTCGCGGCCGCCGGGCGCTCGATCCGCGAGCGCATCGCCGCCGCACCGCTCCCCGCGGAGATCGCCGGCGAGTTGGCGGCGGCGTACGCCGACTTGTCCCGCGCCTACGGCGAGAATGCCACCGACGTCGCGGTCCGCTCGAGCGCCACGGCGGAAGACCTGCCGAGCGCGTCGTTCGCGGGGCAGCAGGAGAGCTACCTCAACGTCCGCGGCGTCGCGGCGCTCGAGACCGCTGTCCGGTCCTGCCTCGCATCACTGTTCACCGACCGCGCAATCGTCTACCGGGTCCAGCACGGCTTCGCGCACCGGGACGTGGCCCTCTCGGTCGGCGTGCAGAAGATGGTGCGCAGCGACCTCGGCTCCGCGGGAGTGATCTTCACGCTCGATACCGAGAGCGGCTTCCGCGACGTAGTGTTGATTACGGGCGCGTGGGGCCTCGGCGAGACTGTCGTGAAGGGCCGCGTCCGTCCCGACGAATTCTGGGTTCACAAGCCAACGCTCCGCGCGGGCTTCCGGCCGATCCTGCGACACGAGATCGGGGAGAAGGGCGTCAAACTGGTCTATGCGGAAGGCGGCACCAAGGCCGTGGAGGAGGTTCGCGTCTCCGCCGCCGACCGTCGGCGGCTGGTGCTGACCGACGACGAGGTCCTGACGCTGGCGCGGTGGGCGGTGGCCATCGAGGAGCACTATTCGGCCAGGGCAGGCCGCCCCACGCCCATGGACATCGAGTGGGCGCGAGACGGGCGATCGGGCGAGCTGTTCGTGCTCCAGGCCCGCCCCGAAACGGTGCACGCGCGCGACACTCGGCCGGTGCTCGAGCTGTTCCGTCGCCGAGGTCGGGGAACGGTGTTGGTAACCGGTCGGAGCGTGGGCAACCAAGTCGCTTCCGGCCCTGTCCGCGTCATCCTCTCCACCGGCGATCTGTCCTCGTTTCAGCCCGGTGAGGTCCTCGTCGCCCCCATGACAGACCCGGACTGGGAGCCCATTCTGGCCCGGGCCGCCGCCGTAGTCACCGACGAAGGCGGGCGGACGTGCCACGCGGCCATCGTCTCCCGCGAGATCGGGATCCCGTGTGTCGTGGGCACGAGTATGGCGACGCGGACCCTCCGCACCGGCGATGTCGTCACGGTCTCGTGCGCGGAGGGCGACGATGGCAAGGTCTACGAGGGTCGCATCGAGTTCGACCGTGAAACAATTGACCCGGAAACGCTGCCGGCACCGCGCGTCCCTCTCATGCTCAACCTCGCCAACCCCGATCGCGCGTTCCACCTGGCTCAACTTCCGAGCGAGGGAGTCGGCCTGGCGCGCATCGAGTTCGTCGTATCCAACTGGATCGGCGTCCACCCGATGGCGCTGCTCCACCCCGAGCTGGTCACAGACCCGGCGGTGATGACGCAGATCCGGGCACGCGTCGCGGAGGCGGAGTCGCCGGCGACGTTCTTCATCGAGCGGCTGGCGAGCGGCGTGGCCCAGATCGCGGGCGCGTTCTATCCACGACCGGTGATCGTCCGGTTCTCGGACTTCAAGACGAACGAATACGCCGGCCTCCTGGGTGGTTCCACGTTCGAGCCGGCCGAAGCCAACCCGATGATCGGCTTCCGCGGTGCATCGAGGTACTACGATGCACGCTACCGCGAAGGGTTCGCCCTGGAATGCGCGGCCATCAAGCGCGTGCGGGAGACGATGGGGCTCGTCAATACGAAGGTGATGGTTCCCTTCTGCCGCACCCTAGAAGAGGGGCGACGGGTGCTCACGGAGATGCGCGCCAATGGCTTGGCTCGGGGTGAGAAGGGTCTTGAGGTCTACGTGATGTGCGAGATCCCGAACAACGTGATCCTCGCCGAGGAGTTCGCCGAACTGTTCGACGGCTTTTCCATAGGATCGAACGACCTCACCCAGCTCGCCCTGGGGGTGGACCGCGACTCGAAGGAGCTGGCCCACCTGTTCGACGAGCGGGACGAGGGCGTGAAGCGGCTCATCCGGATGGCGGTGGACGCCGCCCATCGCCGGGGCCGCAAGGTGGGCATCTGCGGGCAGGCGCCGTCCGACTATCCCGACTTCGCCGAGTATCTGGCTGAAATCGGGATCGACTCGATGTCGCTCAACCCTGACTCACTGGCGACGGTGGCGCGACGCATTGCCGCGCCGCTCCCGCCGGCCACGTCCCCGGCGCCACCGGCGCTCCCGGCGCCGTCTTCTCCGCGACGAGAGTATAGTCCGACGCTCTCCTCATGAATCGGCACCTTCGCGACCAGCCACTCTCGGCTCACCCGATGCTTTTCAGATTCCCGACCGCGCGAAGAACGATCGCTTGAGCGCTTCCGCGGCAAGGAAATAGCCGAGCAGGATCGCGATGATGAACCCGCCAATGACAGGTGGGATGGGCACGAACGCGAACAGCTCGCGGCCGAGCGGCGTGAATGGCAGTGCGAATGCGACAGTCGCCGCGACCACCGAGCTCCACAGGAGCGCACCGCCCGGCCGGCTACGCCAGAACGGCACCCTCTCGAGCCGTCCGCCGCGACGAAGTCATGAAGGGCGAACTCCCCCCTTGGTGAGCGTCCCGGTCTTGTCGCAGCAGAACGATGGCCGGCATTGTTTTCGCCACGGACCCGATGGCGGTCCCGACGCTGGTTCATCTCCCGGTCGTAACCACTCGACCACTCGCCGCAGTCGCGGGCGTAGGGGTGGTCGGATACCTGGGATGGAGTGCGCTTCGGCGCCGCCCAATCCGCGTTCGCCGGCGAGAGCTTCAGCCTCCACGCCCGGTCTTCGGCCTGGAACAGATCGGCGTGTCGGTGCTGGACTGGACGCTGTCAGGCGCGGCGCTGTACGTGTTGTTGCCCGCCACACCTCATCTTCCGGTCGTCCTGTTCTTTGGCGTCTTCATCCTCGGCCAGTTCGCTGCCCTCGTCGCGCAGTTGCCCGGCGGCCTTGGTGTCTTCGAAGCGATCATGGTGACGATGCTCACCCCCACACTCCGAGTGCCGGCGGTCCTGGGCGCGCTCCTCGCCTATCGGGTCATTTACGTCTTCATTCCCTTTGGCATCGCCGCGATCCTGTTCGTCATCCATGAGGCTCGGGCCGGCCGCTAGAGCCTGCGATCATCGCAGGCGATCACAGTGGCGCGACCGTCTTCTCCGGCTCGCCGACCTTCTCCACCACGAGCGTGTAATTGGACGCCAGCGCCGCGATCGCGCCGAGCGCCACGAAGGCGGGCAGCAGCACCGCGCCGACGACGCCGATAGTCAGCGGAATCTCCATGATGGTGTGTCCATCGTCATTCCGCACGATCAGCCGACGCACGTTCCCCTGGTGAATCAGCTCCTTCACCTTTGAGACCAGTCGCTCTCCGCTGACTCGGTGCTCCTCGGTATGCACCTGTTCCGTGGGCATAAACTCCTCCAATGTGGGTCATGATTGAGTACGTGGTGGTTCCTACGGCGCCCGACCATAGAGTCGCTGATTCCGAATCGGATATGTCCCGTCGAGTCGCAGGCAAGGGGGGAGCCCGACAGTGGCGACGCTGCGGTGCCCGGGCGCTGGGCGCGACATGGTTCTCGGCCAGGTGTCGCCGGTCGGTCCGTGGAGGCTCCATGTGACGGCAAACCACATCCACCCCCCTCCGCTCGGGGCTTTCCATCTTCCTTCAGCGAATCTTCACACCTTCTCCATTAGTGTCGATCAGGAATTATGGAGAAGACGACCGTGAAGCACGATCTCACTATATCAGCTCCCCGGTGGTCGCACGCCGCCGGCATGCTTCTCATCTTGCACGGCTGGGCGCACGCGCTCGCTGGAATGCGGGCAGCCGCCCAGTTTCAGTGGCTCCCGACGATCGCCTGGGCTGCGGCCCTGGCAGGGTTCCTCGCCGCGGGATGCGGCCTCCTTGGCGCGGCGGCCTTCAACCGGTGGCGGTACTTCGCGGCGGTAGGCATCGCCGGGTCGGCCACGCTCCTCGTTGTCGGATGGGCGAGCCCATTAGCCGTCCCCGGTCTGCTCATCGATCTCGCCGTCCTCGTGGCCATAGTCGTCCGCCCGAGTGCAGCGTCGCGTCCGAGGCCCATATATATGCACGATATCGCGGTCGCGCTTGCGATCACGACGCTCACCATACTCGTGCTCGCGAGACCCTGGCACATGCGGTGGGGCTCGACCGATGCTGAGCTGCGGGCGACCCTGCCCGGCGACGAGCTGCAGCCCGCTACCGGTTACGTGATTCAGCACGCGGTAACGATCGACGCACCGCCTGAATCGGTGTGGCCATGGCTCGCACAGCTCGGGGAAGACCACGGCGGTTTCTACAGCTACGCCCGGCTGGAGAATCTGCTCGGTCTTCACATCAGAAACGCCGATCGGGTCCATCCCGAATGGCAGCGGATCGAAGCCGGCGATTCCATCTATGCGACGCAGAAGGGATGGCTCGGCTTCAATCGACGCTTCGGCTGGCGCGTTGCCCGCGCCGAGCCGGGACGGCTCCTCTTTCTGGAGCAATGGGGCGCATTCGTGCTCGTACCGGATGGCGAACGCCGGACTCGCCTCATCGTTCGCACGCGTGGAGGTGGCATCGATCGGATTCAGGATGTCCTCCTTGCGCCTTTGGGGCTCGTGCTGGGCGAGCCGGCACACTTCGTTATGGAGCGCCGGATGTTGCTCACGATCAAGCGCCTCGCGACGATCCCCGACATTCGCCCGGAGGCCCGGGATTCGCTATACTTGGCCAATCCCCTCGGCACCCGACACTGAACCGGACACCCAGCGAAGTTTTCGCATCGCAGGTACCCGCATCAGACCCTACCAGCTCCCGAGGATTCCGTATGCGCCGAAACTCGTCGGCCCTGCTTTGCGTGCTCCCTCTCGTTCCGCTCTCACTGTTGCTCTTGACCGCCGCAGTCGCCGCCCAGGAAACCGGTGCCGTCAGCGGCAAGGTCACCCGCGCGGCTGATGACGAGGTACTGAGCAGTGTCTCGGTGACGGTCCAGTCCACGGGCCAAACCACGGTGACCGGGAACGACGGCAAGTACACGCTACGTCGAGTGCCCGCCGGCCCCCAGACCATCGTCTTCCGCTGGCTCGGATACCGCCCCAGCAATGTGCAGGTGACGGTCGAACCGAATGCAACCGTGACGGCCGACGCGACGCTCGAGGCGGTGACGATCTCCCTCAGCGAGATCGTCGTGGAAGGCGCGTCTCGCGCGCCCGACCGGATCGTCGAGGCCCCAGCGGCGATTTCTGTCGTGCCGCCGCAGACGCTCCAGAGCGTGTCGATCACCGGGCAGGCACCCGTCGCGCTCCAGGCGGTGCCCGGCGTGGACGTCGTGCAGAGCGGGGTGAACGACTTCAACGTCAACGCGCGGGGGTTCAACAGCTCGCTGACCAGGCGCGTGCTCGTGTTGCAGGACGGACGCGATCTGGCTATCGCGTTCCTCGGCTCGCAGGAGTGGAACGGGCTGACCCAGCCGCTCGAGGACCTCGGCAAGGTCGAGATGGTGCGAGGGCCCGGCTCTGCACTCTACGGCGCCAACGCCTTCAGCGGCGTCGTGAACATCACGACGCCGACGGCGCGCGAGGTGGTCGGCACCAAGATTACGTCAGCGGGGGGCGAGCTGGAGACCTTCCGGGCCGACCTGCGTCACGCCGGGCTCTTCGGCGGCGGACGATTCGGCTATCGGTTCAACGGTGGATACAACCGGAGCGACACCTATTCCCGCTCGCGCACCCGGGTCGACGGCACGTCGCTGCAGAGAGAATACGCGCCGGCCACCGACGAGCCGGTCGGGCTCGCGCGCGAGGTAGTGCCGCTCCACGGACAGACGATCGATCCGGCCACGGGCGACGCGCTCGGTGACCGCGATCCGCTGCAGAACGGTTACGGCGCCGGGCGCCTCGATTACTACATGGACAATGGCACCGTCGTCTCCGTGGACGGCGGGGCGTCGGAAGTACAGAACGAGATCTTCGTCACCGGCATCGGACGGGTGCAGGTGCCGAAGGCGATCAAGCCGTACGCCCGGGCAGCGGTTGCGGCGGAGCGCTATAACGTCTTCGCCTACTGGAACAGCCGCACGTCGCTCGAGCCGCAGGTCTCGCTCCAGTCGGGACTCCCGCTCGAGGAGCGCTCCGACGTCTTCCACTTCGAAGCGCAGACCAACTGGAACTTCATGCAGGAACGGGGGCGGGTCGTGGCCGGCGCATCGATCCGCAATACTCAGGTCAACACCAGCGGCACGCTGATGAACCTGGCCAACGACGATCGGAGCGACAACACGTACTCCGGCTACGGCCAGGTGGAATACAAGCTGCTGCCTCAGCTTCGCGTGGTGGGCGCGGCGCGAATAGACGATGGCGACCTGTTCGACACCCAGTTCTCGCCCAAGGCCGCCGTCGTCTTCAGTCCGAACGAGAACCACTCGTTCCGCGTGTCGGTCAACCGGGCATTCCAGACTCCCAACTACTCGGAGTTCTTCCTGCAGGTGCCAGTGGCCGCGCCTACCGCGAGCCCGGCCACCCTCGAGGCCGGGATCCAGAACTACTACGCGGCGGTAAAGGCGAGCTTGCCGTCCCCGGCGCTGGCCGGTCTCACTATTACCGACGACCTGCCCTGGAACTTCTCTGCGCAGACCCAGGCGCTCGCGCTCGGAAACGCCAACCTGAAGGTGGAAAAGGTGACCGGGTGGGAGTTCGGGTACAAAGGCAGCTTGTCCGAGAAGGCCTACGTCACCGCGGACTTCTACATCAACAAGCTGAAGGACTTCGTCACCGACCTGCTGCCCGGGGTCAACCCTGCCTACCCGTCATTCACACTCACCGACGGGGTCAACGTCCCGGCCGAGTTGACCGCGCTCGATCAGCGCATTCAGCAGCTCGATGCGGCGGGGCAGCTGCCGCCTGGCGCAGCGGCTCAGCTCCGCGCGCCGATCCCGCTCTTGTTGGGCGGCTACGCCCAGCTCTCGGCGGCCACCACGATCCAGGGCGCCAGCGCCTTGGCAAGGATCCCGGGCGGGCCGGGCGGAGGAGGCATCCCCGCCATCGTACTCAGCTACACCAACGCCGGTCGGGTGACCGAACGCGGCCTCGAGCTGGGCGCGGGCTATCAGTTCACGCCGGAGTTCCGCGGCGACGCCACGTTCACCGGCTTCGACTTCACCGTCAACTCCTTTCAGGCCGGAGACCAGCTTCTGCCCAACACGCCGAGCAAGAAGGCGAGCCTGTCGCTCACGTATGCCGGGCAGCAGGGTGTGGATGCGAATGTCACGGTGAAGCTGGTGGATGGGTACTCGTGGGCCGCGGGCGTTTTCCAGGGGTACGTTCCCTCGAATGAATTCGTGAACGTGAGCGCGGGATTCCGGGTAAACAACTATCTCCGGATCCACGGCACGGCGACGAATATCTTCGACGAGAAGCGGTTCCAGCTCTATGGAGGATCGGTGATCGGCCGCCGGGTGCTCGGCGGGATCACGGCGACGTTCTGAGAGGGCGGTACGGCCGGGACGAGGGGGTGCGGGTGCAGCAGATCAAGGGTGCGGTGCTCAAATCACGGATGGCGTTCGTCGAGGAGCACTTCGGTCAGGACGGCGTGCAGCGCGTTCTGGCGAGTCTCCCAGACGGCGACCAGCGCACCCTCCGGATGCTGTTCACCTCGAACTGGTATCCCTTCGATCTGGGCAAGGTCGTCGACGACGCGATCGTCCGAGTCCTGGGCGGCGGAAAGCCTGAATTCTTCGAACGGCTCGGCGCCGCGTCGGCCGAGAAGAACCTTGCCACGATTCATAGCGGTTATCTCACCAAGGGCGACGCGCACGGGTTTCTCGGAAAGTCCCCTTCCTTTTATGGCCTCTACTACGAGGCGGGCCGGCGGGAATACGCGCAGGCGGGCCCGAAGGAAGGCGTCCTCACCACCTACGATGCGGATACTTTCAGCGCCCCCGATTGCCTCACGGTCGTTGGTTGGTACAAGAAGGCACTCGAGATGTGCGGCGTGAACGGCGTAAAGATCGTGGAGGAAGAGTGCCGGGCGCGGGGCGGCACGGTCTGCAGGTACAGGGTCAGGTGGGAATGAGACGGAGGGGGCTACCCCCTCCGTCATTCCCGTCTCGTCAAACCACAACCTTCCCGGCGCTTTTCGCGGGCACAGCGCGGAGATTCGACGGTCTCTCCTTGCGTGCCCCGGTCGGACGATAGACCAGCACCGGAACATCGGCGCCTCTCACGAGCTTATCGGCCACGCTTCCGAGAGCCAGACGCTGCAGCCCGCCACGTCCGTGCGTGGCCACCGCGATGAGTGAGACTTCCCCCGAACGGGCAGTGGTCAGGATCGTCTCGGCCACCAGTGTGCCGACGACCGCGGCGCCGCTCGCGCGCAATCCCCGCCCACGGAGGCGATCGGCGACCCCGTCGACGTAGGGTTGGGCCTGTTCCCTCCGAAGACTCGTCAGCTCCTCATCGTATGCCGCCGAGATGGCTACCATCGCATCCTGTGCCAATGCGACAGGCGCGACGACCTGCAGAACCGAGATCTCCCTGTCCCAGATTCGGGCCAGTTTCGCTGCCGGTTCGAGCACCTCTTCCGCCAGCGTCGAAGCGTCCACGGGCACCAGGATCTGACCCTTGGTCAGGGCCGGAACCGTGCCCTGCTCCGTCGGCCTGACCAGCAGGACCGGCACCTGGAGGCTACGGATCAATTGATCCGCTACGCTGCCCAACCACGCGCGTTGAATCCCGCCGCGCCCATGGGTCGCCATCACCACCAGCTCGATACCGGCATCGCGGACGTACTGAGCGAGGCTCGGCGCCGTCGGGCCATCGAGCGTAACAGCCGAGCCCACGTCGATACCAGCAGCGCGGAGCTTGGCCGCAGATCCATCCAGATACGCTTGCTCGCAAGTCCGCGCGGCCGTCTCGACGTGATTGAACATGTTGATGGTGGCGGTGTCGATCGTGGCCGACTGCAAGTGATGCACGAGCACCAGGTGGAGGCTTCCACCGCCGCGCTTGGCCAGCTCCGTGGCGAATGGTAGTGCCTGCTCCGCGAATGCCGAGCCGTCGAGCGGAACCAGGATCGATTTGAAGTCAGTTGAGTATGACATAAGATGCCGCCTCACATGGGTAGTAAGCAGTTAACCGGCCTTGGGAGCCGCCATCTTCCGGGGCTCACTGTCCCGACCGATCGACGACTTCGACTTCTCTTTCTGTGTCCTGGTAGGGTGGCACACCAGCACGGGGACATCGGCGCCGCGGACGAGCTTGTCCGCTACGCTGCCCAGCGCGAGTCGCCGCAGGCCGCCGCGCCCATGACTGGCGATGGCAATCGCCAGAGTCTGCTCCGGCTGTGAAACGGAGAGGATCGTCGCGGCGGTGCTCCAGCCGACGACGGCCGTTCCGCTGGCCCGACTGCCATGTTCCCGCAACCGTTCGGAGAGATCCCTCAGGTAGTCCTGAGCCTGCTCGCGGGAAAGCTCCGTCAGTTCCTCGTCGTATGGGGAGGGTGTCGGCGGAATCGTTCCCTCGCTCAGCACGATCGGATGCACGATCCGCAGGAGGGTCATCTCCGCATCCCACGCCTTGGCCAGTTCCGCCGCCGACTCGAGTACCTCCTCGGCGAGGGGGGACCCGTCCAGCGGGACCACGACCTGCCTGTTGCCACTCTCCCGAGCGGGTGTCGCGCCCTTCGCCACAGGTCGCACGAGGAGGACCGGCACTGCGAGGTGCCGCACGAGGTAGTCAGCCACGCTGCCGAGCCACGCGCGCTGGAGACCGCCACGCCCATGGGTGGCCATCACCACCAGGTCAATGCCGATCTCCGCCACATAATCCGCAATGGTGGAGCCGGTAGGGCCCGACAAAGTGACGGCAGCAGTCACGTCGGTGCCTGCCGCGCGGAGCTTGTCGGCGAATCCGTGCAGATAGGCATGCTCGGACTTGCGGGTCGCCAGCTCAATGGACCTGAATTTCTTCGCCCAGGTCGAGTGGTTCGGAGTTGGAGGGGGCTGATGGACCAACGCGAGCCGAAGCTTGCCGCCACTGCGCTTGGCCAGCTGCGTGGCGAGCGGCAGTGCCTGCTCAGCGAAGGGTGAGCCGTCGAGCGGGACCAGGATCGATTTGAAGACAGTTGAGTGTGTCATGGCCTTAGACCCTCGTCGTTGAAGCACGAACCGTCGCGCGCAAGGTGATGAGGTTGCTCACGCCCTTGATGCCCGTGAGAGGGCGAACGGCATGCTCCGCAGCTTCCTTCTGGAACGGCAAGCCGACCTCGCCTTCGATGGTCACCCACCCGTTCGTCACCCTGACTCGGATGAGATCGTCAGGTACCTGTGCGATTCGGGCCAGCGCCTCGACCGCCGCGTGCGCAATCTCGGAATCCGATCGCACCAGCAGACCGGGCTGCTTGACCACCAGGTCATTGGCGATACCCCGGACTCCCTCCACCGCCTCCACGCAACACTCCGCACTGTACCGCTGCGCATAGCTGTCAACGGTCCCGGCAAGGGTGACCACACCGCCTTTCACCGCGACGGCGATGTCTTCATCCCGAACGCTCGAGCTCCAATTCAACCCGGCGAGGACATCGGATCGTATATCGTTGTCGCTTCTCATGGGGACAGCTCCTGCGGTCGAATACCGCCGTAGAGACGGTGTGACGTGAGGCTGGATCGCCAAGGTGACCGTCACGGCCATAACATGGCAGTGACAGGGGCAATCGATCATGAACCAATCGTGAAGATTTCTTTCTACGGCGAGACCAGAGAGAGGAAGAAGCTCGAAGCTTTAGGGTTGTAGCGGGGTCGTGAATCGGAGTGTTGGCACCTCGGTCGTGCCCAACCCGGTTTCGGGCAGCGCCTTGGCACACGCTTCTCCGTTCGGCGTCCCATCCGGCCGGGTCGGCACGTGCGCCGTCGGGTCGATATAACGATCGAGACTGCCTGAGAGATAGGGCGCGTATGTCCGGCGGCGATCCATGAGGATGTATCGCGGGTAACAGCGGTTCACGTCGTAGAAGGACGTCCGATACCCGATGAGCGGACGCTTGGCCTTCCTCGAGTTGACCGCCACGTGGCCGAACCACTTCGAGTTGTCGCACGCCGGCTTCTGGCACAACCGCCGGTCCTGCAGGATGCCGCCGATGCCGCCGTTGTACGCCGAGAGCATGAAGGCGAGCCGATCGGCCTCGGTCGTGGTCCCGAACTGGATCCGGTGATACAGAAGCCTCTCGCCCAGGATCATTCCGCGCAGCTGCATCTCCGGATCGAAGCGCTCCTCGAATTTCCAGTCGGCCAGCTTTCCGCCCAGCTTCTTCAGCTCGTCGAACGTGGACGACTTGACCGAGCCATCCGACCCGTAGACGATGGTGAACTGGCCGAGGCCGAAGCCGTACTCCCGCGAAGTCTTGAACTCGGTGCGCGGGTTCCAGCAGCCCCTCGACTTCACCGAGATACAGGTCTCCTGCTCGATCTGGCCGGCGACCATGCTCCGGAGTCGGAGCTCCGGCCACATCTCGCCCAGCAATGTGTCGAGGAGCGGCAGGTATTGGAGCGATCGGCCGGGCGGAGTCGTGGCTGCCTGCCTCGGTTCGGTCGGTGGAGTGTCCGCCGGTAAGGCGACCGCCAGCAGCACCGGGATCGCGAAGAGAGAGCGGAGAGTACGCCCCCTCCTGCCGGCGGTCACTTCAAGAGACTCGTGGCGGCGTAGATGGTCATTCCCATGATGAAGCTGATCCCGAGGAACACCATTCCTGCTGACTGGGGACTCTCGAGGGCCTTGTCGCTATACTCCTTGAGGTCGAGATAGGGGAAGAGCACTTTCCGGAGCAGGTGAACCGCCGCACAGATCAGCAGCAGAATGCCGATCATGTACAGCACGAGCTTGATGCCGCCGACGTCGGAGTGCAGGAAGACCAGGCCGAGGCCGATGACGGGCAGCAGCCGGACGAACTCCCGGGCGAGGTTCACCTTGATGTGCGGGCGCCACTTCTGTCTGTCGTTCTCGGTCACGGTATCCCTCGTGGAGTCGTGTCGAGAGACGATGCCACGGGTGTGTGAAGGCGTCAATAGAGAGGGGCGAGTCATTCCCTCGCTTTCGTCTCTTCCATCCTTCTGCATGGCCTTGCACCATGGACGTCCTCTAGCATAGTTGGTGCGTAGTTCTCCCTGAGCCGAACGTCATCCTGCCGCCAATCGTACCGAGTTGGAGAAGTGATGTCAGCATTCCGCACCCCATTCCCGTGGGCTATCTGTCTGTGCACCATCGTGCTAGCAGGATGCGGGGACGACACCCAGTCGCCGGCCTCGCGTCCCGAGCCTCCACAAGACCAGGGCGGCGCGGCCGGGAGTATGTTGCGTCCGGTCGACTTGGTGTACATCTGTGGCAACAAGTTTCTCGCCACGAACGCCACACCCAGCGCCGTCCACGTCGTGTACCACGTGGTCGGGACCGAGGAGAGGGGCAGTCTCGACCTGAGGCCTGGGCGGTCCGAGCAGGACCAGGCCCATAGCGAGACCGAGCTCCAGACCGTCGAGAAGGGGACGGTCGAGCTCTACGTCAATGACGAGCGCGTGAGTCGGCGGCCGAATGAAGGAAGGGTCTGCGGGACGCCCGCCTTCTCACCGGCATTCGACGTCGTGGGCGATCCGGCCACCGTCGGCTCCTGGGCGGCGCCGTTCTCCACGCCGATCGTTTCTCTCCACCTGAGCCTGCTTCCCGATGGGCGTGTACTCTCGTGGGGACATGCCGGCGTTCCGCAGGTGTGGGACCCGGCCACGGGCAACTTCACCGCCGTCCCGAGCCCGTCGCTCCTCTTTTGCGCGGGCCAGACGTTCCTGCCCGACGGACGCCTCTTGGTGACCGGCGGACACCTCTCCGACGACCACGGTCTTCCCGATATCAACCTCTTCAGCTCGGGTTCCACGAGCTGGAGCACCTCCACGCCGATGGCACGCGGCCGGTGGTATCCCACCAACACGATGCTGGCCAACGGCGACGTCGTCATCATGGCGGGAGCCGATGAGAACGGCCTCACCGTCCCGCTGCCCGAGATCTGGTCGAGGGGCAGCGTTCGGCAGCTGACCGGGGCGAGCCGCCTCTTCCCCTACTACCCCCGCACCTTCCTGGCTCCGGATGGTCGGATCTACTACGCCGGCGAGGAGCAGACGACCCGGTGGCTCGATCCGACCGGCGTCGGGTCGTGGACCACCGCCAGCAGCCGGCTGTACGGCATCCGGGATTACGGCGCGGCCGTCATGTATGACCAGGGCAAGATCTTGTACGTGGGCGGCGGCCGCACGACAAACACCGCGGAGATAGCGGACATCAACTCGGGGTCGCCGACGTGGCAGTGGACCGGTTCCATGCAGTTCGCGCGGCGGCACTTGAACGCCACGATGCTCCCTACGGGTGAAGTGCTCGTGACGGGCGGAGTGAGCGGCACGGGCTTCAACGACGTAACGACGACGGCGGTCCACGCCGCGGAGGTCTGGAATCCTCAGACAGGAGTGTGGACGACGCTGGCGAGCAACGTGAAGAACCGGGGCTATCACGCGACGTCGATCCTGCTGCCGGACGGACGCGTCCTGCACACCGGCAGTGGCGACGGCGCCAACGCGCCGAGCGAGCTCAACGCCGAGATCTTCTCGCCACCCTATCTCTTCAAGGGAACGCGGCCGTCGATCTCGAGCGTGCCGTCCATCATCGCATACGGGACCACGTTCAGTATCTCCACCCCGGATGCGGACGCCATCAGCAAGATCAGCTTCATCCGCATCGGCTCGACCACGCACGCGTTCGATGCGAACCAGCGGTTCCAGTGGCTTTCGTTCTCGCACGGCTCCGGCACCCTGACCGTCACTGCGCCGACCGACCGGAACGTCACCCCGCTGGGTCACTATCTCATCTTCATCCTCGACGCCAACGGTGTACCGTCTCGAGGGAAGATCGTCCGGATGGGGACCGACGCGGACCTCGATCCTCCGACGAACCAGCCGCCCGCGGCAGATTTCACGTCGAGCTGCACGGGCCTCACCTGCAACTTCACCGACCAGAGCTTCGATTCCGACGGCAACGTGACCGGCTGGAGCTGGACATTCGGCGACGGCGGCACCTCTACCGCACAGAACCCGAGCCGCACCTATGCTTCGGCCGGCACCTACACGGTCAAGCTGACCGTCACCGACAACGATGGCGCCACCCAGCAGCGCACCGCGTCGGTCCAGGTGGGGACGACGGCGATCTCACTCAACGTGACCGGGTCGACGGACGCGACCAAGCAGTACATGACGCTCAAGTGGACCGGGGCGACCGGCTCGACGGTCGATGTGTATCGCGATGGGACGTTCATCAAGAATACGGCGAACACCGGGAAGTACGTGAACTCGCGCAACCTCCCGGGATCGCCCGTCGTATACGTACAAGATCTGTCTCGTGGGATCGACGACCAGTTGCTCGAACAACGCCACCGTCACGTTCGGTGGTGCCCCGCCGCCGAATCAGCCGCCGGTGCCCGATTTCACCTCGAGCTGCAATGGGCTTCTCTGCACGTTCACGGACCAGAGCACCGATCCGGATGGCAGCGTCACCGCGTGGAGCTGGACCTTCGGCGACGGCGGGCTCTCGACCGCGCGCAGCCCGACCCACACCTACGCGTCGGCCGGGACGTACACCGTCAAGCTCACCGCGACCGACAACAGTGGATCCGCGGTCCAGAAGACCGGCTCGGTGACCGTCTCTTCGTCGGGCGGAAGCTCGATCGTGCTGACCGTCACCGGGTCGACCGACGCGACCAAGCAATACATGACGCTCAAGTGGACCGGCGCGACGGGTGCGACGGTGGATGTCTACCGCAATGGCGTATTCATCAAGAACGTGACGAACAACGGGAAGTACGTGAACTCGCGGAGTCTGCCGGGATCGCCGTCGTACACGTACAAGGTGTGCCTGGTGGGGACGAGCACCTGCTCGAACAATGCGACGGTGAACTTCTAGACGGAGGCGACTGCACACGCCCTCTCGATGATCCTCACCCTTCCCAAGTCCACGCGACTGTCGGTCGTCGCCACTGCATGCCTGATCGTCGGCTGCAACGACAACGCCGCCGACATCCAGGCGCCGGGTCCGCCCGCGGTCGCGCAGGTGGTGGTGACCTCTGCCGACTCCACGCTCGCGATCGGCGACACGGTTCGGCTCACCGCTACGGCCCGGGACAGTGCCGGCAATCCGATCGGCGATGAGAGCCTTACCTGGACCACTGGCAACGACAAGATCGCGGCGGTCTCGGATAGCGGGCTGGTGACCGCGATCTCCCAGGGTCAGGCGGCGATCTCCGCGACGGCGGGGGGAGTCTCCGGCAACCTCACGATCACCGTCGCGCCCCCGGACTCGTCGCCCGAGCCTCCGCCGCCACCACCGCCACCGCCCGCCGCCCACCACCGCCGCCGCCGCCACCGGGCGTCCCGGGCTTGCAGCTGGTCGCCTCCGGACTCGCGTTTCCGGTCTTCATTACGTCGCCACCGGGCGACACGCGGGTGTTCGTGGTCGAGAAAGGCGGCACCGTTCGAATCATCGAGAACGACACCGTTCGCGCGACACCGTTCCTGGATGTCTCCGCCAAGGTATCCGGTCGACCGGAGCAGGGACTGCTGTCACTCGCATTCGCGCCGGACTACGCGACGAGCGGTCGGTTCTTCGTCTATTACACCGATGTGAACGGAGATACGCGGGTCGCGTCATTCCTGGTATCCTCCGACCCAGCGGTCGCCGACCCCGCGAGCGAGACGCCAATCCTGAGCGCGACGCAGCCGGGACCGAGCCATAACGGTGGGCTCATCACCTTCGGGCCGGATGGCATGCTCTACATCGGTCTGGGCGACGGCGGCTCGCGTGGTGGCGCCGACAATGGCCGCGGGCAGTCGCTCGACGATCTGCTCGGTTCCCTGCTCAGGATCGACGTCTCCTCGGGCACCAGCTACACGGTCCCCTCCGACAATCCCTTCGTCGGCATACCCGGCGCCATGCCCGAGATCTGGGCCTATGGCTTCCGCAATCCGTGGCGCTACAGCTTCGACCGCGCGACGGGAGATCTCTTCATCGGAGACGTCGGCGAGGAGCGGTGGGAGGAAGTGGACCGGGCTACCACCGCGGAAGGCAGGGGTCGAGGCGTGAACTATGGATGGAGCGTGATGGAGGCAATGGAATGCATGACCGCCGGCTGCGACCAGACCGGTCTCACCTTGCCCATTCTCCAGTACAGCCACGACGAGGGTTGTGCCATCACCGGCGGCTACGTCTACCGCGGCGGCGCGCTGCCGTCGCTCCAGGGTCAGTACCTGTACGGCGACTACTGCGGCGGGTGGGTCCGGAGCATTCCGGCCCAAGGCGATCCCGGCGTCCCAACCGAGTGGCCGGCGCTCGCACCGGGTGGCCTCATCACGAGCTTCGGCGAGGACGCGAGCGGGGAGCTGTATGTGATGACCTCCGCGGGGAGCGTCTTCAAGATCGTGCCGAAGTAGACTCCGGCCTCGGTAGCGACGCCCCCAATCCACCTGAGCCCCGCCGGCGTACTTCAGTCACAGCCTCTCGTTCTGTATCGTCGAAAGGAGCCGCGCGTGACCACGTCGATGAAACAGGTCTGGTTCGAGAACCCGAAGCAGGGGCAGAAGGTTCGGTTCATCACCCTTCCCGCCGAGACCGGTGGGCGCGGGTTCACCCTGGAGTACGTCTATCGGCCGTTCACGGGCGAGTCGGCGGTGCCGGCCCACCTCCACACGGCCGCCACCGAGACGTTCGATATTCTGTCGGGCGAGGCGAAGTATCGGGTCGGCAAGAAGGAAGGAAGTGCCAGGAAGGGAGACCGCATCGTCCTGCCGGCCGGCGTAGCGCACGTCCATCCGTGGAGCGTGAGCGCGGACGAGCTGCACGTTCGGCAGATCACCGAGGTCGAGCAACCGGACAGCGCGGGGCTGGTGGCGAGCTTGCAGGCGCTCGTTACGCTGTTCGGGTTGGCCACCGCTGGCAAGGTGAATGACAAGGGGCTGCCCAACCTGCTGCAGCTCGCCGTGCTGATCCGCTCTACCATGCCGGCGACGTACATCGCGGGGATCCCGATCGCCGTCCAACGCACACTGTTTGGCGGTCTCGCACGGGTCGGCGAAGCCCTCGGCTATCGGACCGCGTATCCGGCGTACGGCATCCTGACCGACGCGGGACTTCAGCCAGCGATGTAATCAGCGCCGGATCGACAACAGCTCCCCCGCTTCCGATATACGGTCTCGTCGCACGTCCTTCCCTTTGACCCATATTAATAGTCTCGAAACCCACGCTTTCCGCTCGGCGTAAGGCCAGCGGTCGTACGACTTTCCCCAGGAGATTCATGATGCGTCGGGCCGTCGCCTTCATACCGTCGGTCATCGCTGGATTGCTGTTCTCGCACCTCACCACATCCTCCGCCCAGGCACCGAAACGGGAATCGTGCCGGCCGGCGCCCGAAGTGGATGGGGCGAAGATGCTTCGAGATGCACACCAGGCGATCGGCGCCGGCAATCCGAAGCTATCCGTTCTCCACCTCCGCATGACCGACGCGATGCTGCAGGACTATCAGTCGGATCGGAGCTACCCTCCGTTCTTCTACGGCTTTGCCTCGCGGGAATCGTGGTATCACCCCGATAACGGCGTGCTGCGATCCCGCGGACGCATGACGTTTCCCAACGGTGAGTTCGATCTCGGCGAGACACTCAATACGTCGACGGCGACGTTCTCCGCCGGTGATACGGTGCGGCCGGCGCCCGCTCAGCACGGCGGCGCGGTCTCCGTCCGCGACCTCGATCCCTGGCCGGTGCTCTACGACTGGTCCGAGTCCGAGCGGGTCACGGTCGTGGGCAGTTGTCGCGTGCGGGACTATCCCCGCATCGTGCTGGAGCGAACCGGGCCCTACGGTCGCGAGCGTCTGGCGCTCGACCCCACCACGCACCTGCCGATCTCGCTCGAGCGCGAGGAGCCGCACTACCTATGGGGACAGGTCTCCGTCGACTATGTGTATTCGAATTGGGACCGGTCCGCCGGCATCGCGGTGGCGACCACTTCCTTCCGCATGGTGGACGGCGCCGCGGAGGTGAGCCGGACGGTGTCGAGCATGAGCGCGATTCCGTTTGACAGCGCGCCGCCACTCGATGTGCCCGAGCTTGGCGCACCGATGGTTCCCGGTGTCCCCGCCTTCCTGCGCCCGACACCACCCGACTCGGTACGAGTGAGCGACGCGACTCGCCTGTTGGCGAATCCCGGCTATCGCGAGGGCGTCGTCCTCCTGGGCGACACGCTCTATCTGCTCGATGCGACCCAGGGTGAGCAGCGCGCCCGCGCCGACTCCGCGATGATCGCGCGGCTCTTTCCGGGCCGCCATCCGATCGTGCTCGTGGTGACGGACCTCGCGTGGCCACACGTGGCCGGGGTGCGATACTGGGTGGCGCGCGGAGCGACCGTCGTGTCCCATCGCGCGTCGCGCGCCTTTCTCGAGCATGTACTGGCCCGGCGCTGGACGCGGGCACCGGATCTCTACGAGCGACGGCGCGCGAAGACACGGTTTACGTTCGTCCCCGTGACGGACTCGCTCGCGCTCGCCGGAGGGAAGCTTCGTCTCTATGCGATCGATGGACTGGGCGGCGAGGGAGCGGTGATGGCCTATGTCGAGGGCGACCGGTTCCTCTGGGCCGGTGATTACGTGCAGACGGTGCAGCAGCCGTCCACCTATGCAACCGACGTATGGCGCGCTGCAGAACGCGCCGGCATTCGACCCACACGCGTCGCGGCACAGCACCTTCCCCTCACGCAGTGGAGCACGGTCGATTCGCTGGCCAGAGCCTCCTGATCCGGTAACTCTTACTACAACCGAAATGTCGGAGGGATAGATGGACAGCGTCGTACACTTCGAGTTGCCCTACGAGCAGCGGGACCGGATGGCCAATTTCTATCAGACGGCATTCGGGTGGCAGACCCAGGTGATGGGCCAGGAGATGGGGAACTACGTCGTCGCCACCACCACCGAGACGGGCGAGGCCGGGCCCAAGAAGCCCGGAGCGATCAACGGCGGCTTCTACGAGAAGCAAGCCGACCAGCCTCAGCAGTATCCCTCGCTCGTGATCACGGTCGACGACGTCAAGAAGTCCACGGAGAAGGTCAAGGCGGCCGGAGGCAAGGTGCTGGGCGAGCCGCAGGACATTCCGGGTATCGGAAAGTACGTCTCGTTCGTCGACCCCGAAGGCAACCGGTTGAGCATGCTGCAGCCGATCCCTAGGAACCAGGGCGCAAAGAAGTGAGCTTGCAGTCAGGATGAAGGACATCGAGGGCCGGCAGCGACGACGCTACCGGCCCTCGGTGTCTGTGACGCTCAGGCGGCGAAGTCTTTGGTCTCCGCGGTCGTCGGATCGATCACGGCCGCGATCTCGAGGATGCGGTCCGCCGGAAATCCGCCGAGCCGCGCGTGGCGCTGCACCAGCTCGGTGCTCGGGGCGATGTAGATGCAGGTGATCTTGTCCTCGGTCACGAAGCTCTGAACCCATTGGATCCTGGGACCGAGCGTCGCGAGCACGTCGCACGAGCGTTGCGCGATGTCCTTCAGCTCGTCCGCGGAGAGCGCGCCGGCGTTCGGGATGTCGCGCTCGATCAGATATTTCGGCATGGCGTTACTCTCTAGTGGTGGTGGGCCTTCATTGGGAGAGTGGCGGGTGTGAACGCGCAGGTCACCGTCGGGTTCCAGTTGGCGTACAAGCCGGACGGGTTGTCCTTCCAGGCCCACACGTGCAGCGCCCAGACGCCGAGCCCGGCGTTGAAGCTGAACTTCTGATCGAACAGCACCGGCGCCGGGTCGGTCTGGGGCGCGGCCTTCACGTATTCGACACCCACCAGCTTCATCGAGCCATCCTGCTGCGGCTCGTACATCAGGAACGGCGGACTGGTCACCTTCGGCGTGGCCGTGAGATCGATCGTCGAGTTCCCATAGTGAATGCCCATCGCGCCCGAGTCGCTGGCGAAGCAGGCGTTCTGGAACGGCGCATTGTAGCCCGCCGCCTTTCCCGCGTCGAAGCTCTGGTACGGCGAGGTCAGGTTCTTGAGCGTGGCGAGATCGGTGGACTCGCTCGTGCCCGTCGAGTCTCCGCAACTCGACAATACGACAATGCAGCAGAGCAGTGATACGGCCCGTCTCATGGTGCCCTCCCCGGCAGCGGTGATTAGGTTATCTGGAGCTGACGGGGGCAACATGCGCGGGAGCGGTTAACTCCTCCTTGCGCTCCGGATTAGCTGCGGATTAGCTCGAGGCGGAGAGACGAGTGATCAAGGTCCAGCTGCTCGGCGGCGCCAGCCTCAGGTCCGGCGACGTTCCGCTGGCCGGCCCGCCGGCGCAGCGCCACCGTATCGCCTTGCTGTCGCTCATCGTAGCGTCCTGGCCGCAGCCGCTATCGCGTGACCGGGCCATGGCGCTGCTCTGGCCCGAGCGGGACGTCGGCAAGGCGCGGCGGCTGCTCAACCTCGCGGTCCACGTCCTTCGCTCGAGCCTGGGGGACGACTCGATCGTCTCGACGGGCGACGGGCTCCTGCTCGACCCCTCCAACCTGACCTGCGATCTGCACGAGCTGCGCGACGCCGTCGCGGTCGACGACGCCGAGCGCATCGTCCGCTGCTACACCGGCGCGCTGCTCGACGGATTCCACCTCGGCGAATCGGTGGAGTTCGGATTCTGGCTCGACGAGCGGCGCAACGAGCTCGACCACGCGTATACCGGTGCGTTGCGCATGGTCGCGGAGAGCCAGGAACGAGGCGGCGATGTGCACGGCAGGGTCCGCACGCTCCGGCGTCTCGTCGGGATCCGCCCTCACTCGGCGGTGTACGCCCGGTCACTGATGCGCGCGCTGGATGCGGCGGGAGATCGGGCGGGCGCCCTCCGTCATGCGAGCGAGCACGCGAACCGCCTGCGGGCCGACCTGGACCTCGACCCCGATCCTGAGGTCATGGCGCTGGCGGAGCAGCTTCGCACCGCGGCGCCGGCTCGACGGTCGCCGGGCGGGGGCGGGGGCGGGGGCGGGGGCGGCCACCACCCGCACGACCAGGCATACCATCTCTACCTGCAGGGCCGCCGATGGCTGAGCGACTACACGCTGACGGCCATCGCTCGCGCGGTTGACTGCTTCGAGCATGCACTGGCGCACGATCCGAGGTTCGCCCTCGCGAGCGCGTGCCTGGCTCTCGCCTTCATCGACCTGGCCGAGCAGGGCTGGAGCGAGCCGGATCCCGCGTACCGTCGCGCGGCCGATGCCGCGGCGACCGCGGTCAAGCTGGACGCCGACCTCGGTGAGGCACGTGCCACGATGGGGCATCTGAAGGCGGTGCGTGACCACGACTGGGCGGGGGCGGAACGGGAGCTCAAGCGCGCGCTCGAGCTCAACCCGGACGACGCGAATGCGTATGATCTCTACGGAAGACTCTGCGCCGGACTCGGCCGTTTCGATGAGGCGCTCGCATTGCATCGGCGGGCGCAGGAGCTCGACCCGCTGTCGCACCGATTGGATGTGGTCTCCACGCTTCTCCGCGCCGGTCGGCATCACGAGGCGGCGGTGGTCGCGCACGACGCGGTGGAGCTCGATCCCAACCACGATCGCTCTCGCGCCATGCTCGGCTGGGCATACTTCCTGAGTGGAAGGCGCGAAGAGGGGCTGTCCGAGCTGGAGCGTGCGGTGCGGCTTGCCCCGGGTGCCACGATCTGGCTGGGACAGCTCGGGCAGGCTTACGCGATGGCGGGCGAGAGCGAGAAGGCGCACGAGATCCTGGAGGAGCTCGAGACGCGAGCGGAAACCGGGTACGTATCGCCGTATCATCTGGCGTGCGTCTACACCGGGCTCGGCGACAAGGACGGCGCGGTGGAATGTCTGGAGCGGGCCGTGAACGAGCGGACGGCAGCGGTGTACGCCCTCAAGGGGTCGTTCCTGTTCGCGCCGCTCTACGGGCATCCGGGGTTCGACGCGCTGCTTCACCGGTTGAAGATGAAAGTGGAATGACCCGCTGACGACGCTGTCCTCATATTGGGACAGTGCGTCCCTAATTGGGGACGGTCGCCCACCGAGTAGATCGCTGCAGCAGGCGATTCGATGGCTGCATTGAGTGGTTCATCAGTGTGAATCGATCGTTCGCGGCCGTGACCGGGCCGTTCGTCTGCGCATTCACGTTATTCCCTCCGTCCATCGAGTCTTTCGCTCACGGCAGTGCGTCCCTTCTGGAGCGCGGTCGCTTCTTCATTTCCGCCCTCGGCTCCACGATTCGCGCATGCTCCCTTCCGCATGATCCGTGTGATCCTTCGAGTAATCCATCGTGCATCGAATGCGTCACGTCTGCCCCGATAACGTCGCATTTCGGCATTCCTTGATCGCGACGCGTCACGCGTCCAGGACGAGATATGGCACGCGCACGAGTGCCTGTCACGGCTGCATCGCGCATCTCCTGCTCGGGTGCAGCACCGCTCATTCAAGAGGTGAGTCGGGTCATGATTTCATGCACGTGATCTTGCTGTTCGTCCGCTTCATCTCGATGTGCGCTCACATCTCATCGACGCAATGCACCATCGCACCGGTGCGCTGCGTGGCACACGTCTCGCTTCTTCCGCCCGTTCGTCCGGCCGGAGATCGGGCGTCGTGCCGGAGCTGACCACCTCACACAATCGCCGCGCGGCGCCCGATCACCGTCCGGCACGAAGGATGGGAGAGGAGCGTCGTATGAATCGCATCGTTCGAAGGAGATCGGAAATGGCCGTGCGCGTGCGCGACTTCTGCCGCGTGCATCCTTCCGCCGACGGGAACTACACATTGGTGCTCGGCCAGGTGGAGGAGAAAATCAACCGGATGCAGGAGCTGGCGAGACAGGAGGAAGGCGGCATCGCTACCTCACGTGCGTCGGTGGCGCGCCGGCGTCAGTTACGGCGACGGCTGCATCACGAGCTGCTGCGGCACCTGGTGACGGTCGCAGACGTAGCGGCAGGTGAGCTTCCAGGGTTGTCGGAGGAATTCGAATTGTCGCCGGGTAACGCGAGCAACGAAGCGTTCCGGACTCACGCTCGCCAGCTGCTGGAGCAGGGACAGGCGCACAAAGACCTGTTGTCGAAGTATGGACTCGCAGACAAGCTGCTGGATGACCTCAAGTGATCGCGCGGGGTGGTGCTGGATACCGAGGGCCGGGGGCGGGCCTTGCCTGATCCGGGGGTCTTGGACGAGCGACTCGCGAACCTTACCGTAGCCTCAACCAGCGCATGCAGCCGACAGCTGATACGCGTCAGGCGGGTCTTGGGCGAGGAGCGAAGACCAACAAAAGATTGCATGACGATTCTCTGTGGTGTCAGGCCTTTCGCTCGATCAACCACGTCCCCGGCCGCAGACTGCCGAAGCTCACGACGGACCAGAACACGGATGTGAGCCTCGAATCGAGACGGCGCACGGGGACGCAGCCGTTCTGCCCGAAGATCGCGTTGTACTCCTTGAGATGCCTGATGTCGTCGATGACGGCCAGCCCGCCGGGGCGGAGCACCCGCGCGATCTCCCGAATGGCGTGCGCGCGTCCCGATTGGTCGCTCACGTTGTGAATCGCGGCGCGAGTAACCACCCGATCGAATGTCTCTGAGGGAAACGGAAGCCGGCGCATGTCAGCGGTCTCGACCCGCACGCGGTCGCGCACTCCCTCGGACTCCGCGTTGGCGAGCGTCGCCTCCGCGCTGTTGCCGGCGAGGTCCTCCGCCTGCCACAGATCGATGCCGAACGCCGTGCCCGTGCGGAGCCGCTTGGCGGCACCGATCAGCAAGAGCCCACGCCCGCACCCGACGTCGAGGACCTGCTCCGCCCCGGTCCACGGCATGCTGTCGAGCAGGCTCTCGCGCCAGCGCACCTTCCCGACCTTGCTGTCGTATACCATTGCCAGAGCGGCAAATCCGCATCCGATCCCGGGACCCAGCCCAAGCCCGAGCAGGCCGACCCGAACGTCGGCGCCGGAGCGTAGATGCCAGCTCACGGTGGGTGGAATGACTCCGAGACGAATGAGCATGGCGATGAGGATCCCGGCGGCGGCGACCAAGGCGAGATTGCGGACGACACCGGGGGCGTCGAGTCCGTAGTCGGGCCCGTTACGTAGAGCCATGTGGGGTCATGATCGTGACCGTTGATCCGTCGGCCGGCTTCTTCCCTCTCATGCCGGGCCGACGATAATAGTCGGAGACGATCTGGATCATCTCGGTTTTGTTGAGCGGGCGATAGGCCAGGATCCGGTACGTGACGTTCCCCTTCGGCTGCTTCAGGATATTGACGACGTCCGGCTCGGGGATGGGGGAAGTCATGCTCGGCTCCACGTTTTCGGGGCATCTCAAGATAACCCATCGTGCCGCGCTGGTTCCCGGCGTGTCGCTCCTCCAGGCTCGAGGCGGTCGCCGAAGGCTCGTGCGGCGATGAGATCGGAGAGACTCACGTGACATCGTCTGCCGTCTCGCGTCCCATTCCTATGGGAGTCCCATGCATTTACCTTGTGCACTATAGGGTGTGCATTAGACGGTCCGAAGCTTCGTGCCGTTGTGATGCGGATCGCCAGCGGATGCGAGGTTCCACGCTTTGCCAGATCGACCCGCCACGGATCGCGCGATCACTCAGGTACTCGATGGCCTGCGGCGCATTGTTCGCGCTCTTCGGATATCGGCCCGCCAATCCCAACAGGAGCTCGGTCTGAGTGGAGCTCAACTGTTCGTCCTGCAAGAGCTTAGGGAGCGGGCAGCCGAATCGGTGAACGACCTTGCGGACCGCACTCACACCCACCAGAGCTCGGTCAGCGTGGTGGTGGGGCGTCTGGTCGACCGCGGCCTCGTGGTCCGGGCCCCTTCGGGCGAGGATGCCCGCCGAGTCCGGCTGGAACTCTCGGGCGCCGGGCGGGCCCTTCTGCGGCGCTCGCGACCAGCGGTCCAGCCGGCGCTCATTCGCGCGATGACTCGTCTGGCACCCGCCCAGCGACGCCAACTCGGCTCACTCTTGGGCCTACTGGTGAAGCAGATGGGGTTGGCCGGCTCACCGGCCAGCATGATGTTCACAGGATCGGAAGAGTCGGATGGCAACACCCGTCGTCGGACGCCGCGTGCTCGGCGCTGATCACACGTTCATGGCCGACGGGCGGCTGATGGTGTCCGGTGGTCACAAAGCGGACGACGAAGGTCTCGACGTCACCAACATTTTCGATCCCGTGAGTGAGAGCTGGGTGCCCGGGCTGCCGAAGATGGCCAAGGGCCGATGGTATCCCACGGTCACCACGCTGCCGGACGGTCGCCTCGTCACGGTCGCAGGGCGGGACACCACAAAATCCGTGGTGACGATTCCCGAGGTCTGGGAGAACGGGGAGTGGGTGCCGTTGCCCGGGGCGAGTGAGAACTTCCCGTACTATCCCCGCGATTTCGTGGTGCCGGACGGACGAGTGTTCTACGCCGGCGAGCGCGTCGTCTCTCGGTGGCTCGACGTCGACGCTCAGACGACGAGCGGTCGCGGACAGTGGACTGCCGGTCCGAGCCACCTCTGGCCCTTCAACCGGGAGTACGGCTCGGCGGCAATGTACGAGGCGGGCAAGATCATCTACATCGGGGGAGGAGGGGACCAGAGCTGGAGTACCCAGGACCCCAAATCGCCAACTCCCACGGCTACGGCGGAGCAGATCGACCTGAACCAGCCCGCCCCTTCCTGGCAGAGCGCGGGCTCGATGGCGTCTGCCCGTCGGCACCTGAACGCCACCATTCTGCCCGACGGCCAGGTGCTGGTGACGGGCGGCGAGAGCGGTGGAGGGTTCAACGATCTCTCCACGGGAGTGCGGGCAGCGGAGATCTGGAATCCGCGTACCGGGAACTGGACAACACTCGCCTCCAACGCCGTCACTCGCGGGTACCACTCGGTCTCGATCCTGCTGCCCGACGGGACGGTGCTCCACGGCGCCAGTGGCGACGCCAAGATCCCTGGCACCTCGACGCCATATCCAGACCAGCGTAACCACGAGATCTTCCAACCTCCCTACCTGTTCATGGGGACCCGGCCTACCATCACGTCGGCACCGGCGACCGTCGGCTACGGCCAGCGTTTTCTCGTCTCCACGCCGAACGCTGCGCAGGTGACCGACGTGCGGTGGATTCGGCTTGGTTCGGTGACCCATGCCTTTGACGCGGGCCAGCGGGCCAACACACTGACGTTCTCCCCGACCGGCCGCGGCGTGAGCGTGACGGCCCCGGCGAGTCCGAACCTGGCTCCGCCAGGCTTCTACCAGTTGTTCATTCTCAACCGGAATGGCGTCCCCTCGCACGGTGTCATGGTCGAAGTCGGGTGAGCGCGCCGCCTGATCCCACCGATGCCGACCGGGCTGAGCGCCGTCGCTTCATTCTCCGAAACGGCATCCTTCGCTACGGGCTCATTCTCGGGACGCTGGTTCTCGGTTGGGTCGTTTGGGGCGAATACGGCAGTGCCCTCGAGCGTCTGCACTCCCGGGCCGGTTGGTTGCGGCTGGCCATTATCCTACTGCTCACAGCCGGAGAGTGGGTGATCGGAGCCGGCTGGTTGATCGGTTGCGCTCTGTGGTATCTGCGTCAGCACCCCTTCCCCTCGGGCCCTGGCCCCTCGCTGCCCCGTTCGGGTCAGGTGCGGCCTTGACCGGTCATTCGAGCTTCCCCCTCGCCGACAAGGTGGTCGGCTGGGTGGATGGCCTCCGACGAAGGGAAAACCAGCTCGCCCTCGTACTCAGTCTGCTGATCGGCGCCCTGGTCGGGCTGGTCGTGGTCGCCTTCATTCTGCTCACCGGCAGGCTGGCGGCACACATGTACCCCGCGGGCGGAGCCGGGTGGCGCCGCATCCTGGTCCCGACCTTGGGCTCACTCGCGACCGGTTACCTGCTCTTTCGCTACTTCCCCTTCGCTCGAGGCAGCGGAGTCCCCCAAACCAAGACGGCCGTGTTCATTCGAGACGGAGAAATTTCCTTCCGTACCGTCCTCGGGAAATTCTTCTGCTGTTCAGCCTCCCTCGCCAGTGGCATCGCGCTCGGCCGGGAAGGCCCCGCGGTTCAGATCGGGGCCGGACTGGCCTCGGTCATCGCTCGCAGACTCGGGCTCAGCAAGGAGCAAGTCAAGGCGCTGGTGCCGGTGGGCGGCGCCGCCGCTCTGGCTGCAGCATTCAATACGCCCATCGCCGCGGTGCTGTTTTCTCTCGAGGAGATCATGGGTGATCTCCACGCTCCGATCCTTGGCTCGGTGGTCCTCAGCTCGGCCACCTCCTGGATGGTCCTGCACCTGGTCCTGGGCGACGAACCGCTGTTTCACGTCGCGGGCTACCACCTGGTCAGCCCGTTCGAATTTCTGATCTATGCCGTACTCGGCCTGGTTGGCGGCCTGGGCTCCGTCTGGTTCGTGAAGCTGCTCCTCGGTCTCCGACAGCGGTTTCTGGACCTGCCGAAATGGACGACGTGGTTCCAGCCGGTAGCGGGCGGACTCACGGTCGGACTGATGGGGTACTTCCTGCCTCAGGTTCTTGGTGTGGGGTATTCCGAGGTCGAGAAGGTTCTGGCGGGTGACATGGTGCTCAAGGTCGTGGTGATCCTGGCCGCACTCAAGATCGTCGCCACGGCCGTCTGCTACGCCTCAGGCAACGCCGGAGGCATCTTCGGGCCCAGTCTGTTCATCGGTGCGATGATCGGGGCCTCGGTGGGCAGTATCGCCCATCTGCTGTTCCCGGACTACACGGCAGGGCCCGGCGCCTACGCGCTCGTCGGAATGGGGACCGCGTTCGCGGGGATCGTTCGGACACCGCTCACGTCCGTCATCATGATCTTCGAGCTGACCCGCGATTATACCATCATCGTTCCGTTGATGATCTCCAATCTCATCGCCTTTTTCATCTCTCACCACTTCCAGCGTCAGCCCATTTATGAAGCGCTGGCACGTCAGGATGGGATTCACCTCCCGACCGGCGAGCACCGCGCCCAACGCGCTCGTCTCCGGGTGACCGCAGCCATGCGATCGGCCACGCACGAGACGCTTGCTCCTCAGCTGGACATCGCGAGTGCATTGGCCCGAACCCGCGAGAGCGCGCTCGACGCCTGGCCCGTCGTCGACGACGAGGGCCTGTGCGGCATGGTCGAGCGCACCGAGCTCGAACGCGCTGTCGCCGACGGCGGCGGGGGGCAGACACTCTCCGCGCTGCTCCGCGACCGGCCGTCGCCGCATCGGCCCGATTCGGCTGCCTTGCCGCACGTGCATCCCGATCACGGCCTCACGCTGGCGCTCGAGCGGATGGGAGCCCTTCGCTGCAACGTGCTCCCGGTGGTGAGTCGAGCGAACATCCGTCAACTGGTTGGTCTCGTCACCCTGCAGGACGTTCTGGAGGCGTACGGCGTGGCAGGGACCCCGAAGCGGGTACCACGAGGTGACTGACTCGGCGGCGGCGAAGCGATCGGCAGTGGCCTCGGCCGGCTCGTTCCTGGGAACCTTCGCCATCGTGCTGGCCGCGATCGCTGTCCTGTTCGTGATCGATACCTTGCTTCTCGAGAAGGAGGAGGCGGAACGCCGATCGGAGGCTCGCGAGTTCTACCGCGATGGGATGGATCTCCAGCGCCAGGGAAAGGCGCGCGAGGCGGTCGAGCGTCTGCGCGCGGCCGTCTCGGACGAGCGCGAGAACTCGGTCTATCAGCGCGCGTTGGCCGCAGCCGAACTGGCGGCGGGCAAGATTGCCGATGCGCAAACGGTGTTGTCCGACCGCTTGCAGCGCGACCCCACGGACGCCGCAGCCAGCCTCATCATGGCCCGCGTGCTTGTGCGAGCCCACAGGCCCACGCTGGCGATTTCCTTCTATCATCGAGCCATCTATGGCCAGTGGGAGGACACCCTCATCGGGGACCGAGTTCGGGCCCGTTTCGAGCTGGTCGATCTTCTGGCCGCGAGAAACTCCCGGCAGGAGCTTCTGGCGGAACTGCTCCCGCTCCAGACGGAAGCGCCCGCCGATGTGCCGACACGGAAGCGGATCGCGCGTCTCTTGATCTCCGCCGGGTTGCCCTCACGTGCGATCGAGATCTTCCGCGACATCCTGCGGACCGATGCCGGCGACGCGGACGCCTACGCCGGAATCGGCGAGGCGGAGTTTCAGCGAGCAAACTATCGGTCGGCCCGGACCAGCTTCCTCGCAGCCCTCAAGCTCGACCCGAAGAATCGAGAGGTCGGGCAGATGCTCGACCTGTGCAACCAGGTGCTGGCCCTCGACCCCGCTCAGCGAGGCATCGGTGCGACCGAGCAGTACCGGAGGAGCCTGACCGTCCTTCGGTCTACGCTGGAGGCGACGAAGAGTTGCACTGGATCTCCCGCTGTCTCTCCAGCCGCTGTCGGACACTGTGCGAGCGGCACTCGCGCGGCGGGTCCGCGGAATCCGGACTCCACGATGCCGTCGAGGTGAACCTCGATCTCGCCGCGCGATTCTGGCAAGCTCGCCAGAAGGCATGCACCGAGGCTGTCCCGCAGTCCGAGCGAGCCCTGGGGCTGGTGCTCGAAAAGGTGGGTGAGTGAAAGCGACAAGCGCAGAGGGAACAAACCGGCGCCCCGACTGTTCCTCTTGAGCTATCGGCTATCGGCTATCAGAGAGGACCACGATGTCGCTCCGCCCAGTCAAACAGATCATCCAGACCCAACCGACCATGGAAGGCGCGGGGGTGAAGCTCCAGCGTGCCTTCGGCTTCGGCAAGACCAAGGAGTTCGACCCGTTTCTTCTGCTGGACGACTTCCGGAACGAGAACCCGCGGGACTATCTCGCGGGATTCCCGTGGCATCCCCATCGTGGGATCGAGACGATTACCTACGTTCTCGCCGGCTCGGTGGAGCACGGCGACAGCCTCGGGAATCAGGGCAGGATGACCGCGGGGGACGTGCAGTGGATGACGGCAGGCAGTGGGATCCTGCATCAGGAGATGCCGAAGGGCGATGCACAGGGTCGCATGCACGGCTTTCAGCTCTGGGCCAATCTCCCGTCGGCGCTCAAGATGACCGACCCGCGATATCAGGACATTCCGTCGAATGCGATTCCCGAGGTGACGGACGACGACGGCACTCGCGTGCGCGTCATCTGCGGCGAGTTCTGGGGGAAGCGCGGACCGGTCGAGGGCGTCGCCGCCGATCCGAGCTACGTCGACATCTCGGTCCCACCGGGACACCGGAAGCGGATCGCGATCGAGACGACGCGCAATGCCTTCGCCTACGTGTTCGCCGGCTCGGGCACCTTCCGAGACGCGTCCGATCCGCGGGCAGTGCTGACCGAATCGGGTGCGGACCCGAACGCGCCGGCTGTGTACGACGCCAGCAATCACTCGCTCGTGCTCTTCGACCGCGGCGACGAGATCGTCGTTCAGGCGGGAGACGAGGGGATCCGCTTCCTGCTGGTCTCGGGCAAGCCGATCGAGGAGCCGGTCGCCTGGTACGGACCCATCGTGATGAACACGGCGGACGAGCTGCAGCGGGCGGTGAGCGAGCTCCGCGACGGGACCTTCATCAAGCACAAGTGACTCTGTGTCCAGTTGCGGACCGCTGACCGGCACCTATCGCCTTCAGCTGCACAAGGACTTTCCCCTGGAATCCGCCCGGCGCCTGGTACCCTACCTCGAGCGCCTCGGCGTCTCCCACCTCTACAGCTCGCCGATTCTCAAATCGCGGCCCGGCAGCACTCACGGGTACGACGTCGCCGATCCAACGACGGTGGATCCCGAGCTTGGCACGGACGAGGACAGAAAGGCACTCGTGCGGATATTGCACGAGAAGAGCATGGGACTCGTGCTCGACATCGTGCCCAATCACATGGGGATCGGCCCGGCGAATCCCTACTGGGAGGATGTGCTCACCTGGGGCCGCCGATCCCGTTACGCCGGCTGGTTCGACATCGATTGGAATACGCCGGACGAGGAGCACACCGGCCGATTGGTGTTGCCGGTGCTCGGGGACGCACGTGAGAATGTGCTTCGGCGCGGCGAGCTCACCCTGTCCCGAGTCTCCGGCCGCTATCGGGTGGTGTATTTCGACGACAGTTGGCCGCTCGATCCTACGACCGTGGGACCGATACTGGACTGGGTGGCGCAGGGCCGGCCGATCGAGACATTCTGGGAGGGCCGCGAGGGAGAGCGACGCATGAGCCGCCTCCTCCAGGCCCAACGCTACAACCTGGTGATGTGGCGCCGCGCCGCGCGAGAGATCAACTATCGCCGGTTCTTCGACATCAGCGATCTGGCCGCGCTGCATGCCGAGGACGAGCCGGTCTTCGAGGCAACGCACGCCCTCGTGATCCAGTGGGCTCGAGGCGGAGAGATCGATGGGCTTCGCATCGATCACGTGGACGGTCTCCGTGATCCGCGTGGCTATCTCGAGCGCCTGCGATCCCGCTTCGGCCCGAGTCCCGTGGTCGTCGAGAAGATTCTGTCGGGCAATGAGCGACTTCGGTCCGAGTGGCCCGTCCAGGGAACCACGGGGTATGAATTTCTCAACGACCTCGATGGGACCTTCCTCGACCCGGCGGGGTACGGGCGCATCGAACAGGCCTACTTTGCCCTGACGGCCAGTCGTCGTGGTCGCTCCTTCCGAGAGATCGCCCGTTTGTCGAAGCTGCAGCTGCTGCGCGGTTCGCTGGCGGCCGATGCGCAGCGCCTGGGGCGGCTCGCGAAGGTGGTGCTGGGGCGAGATCCCCTGCTGAGTGCCCTGGGCTCGCTTCGAATCGTGGACCCGATCCGCCAGCTCATCGCCTCACTCGAGGTCTATCGCACCTACGTCGACTCCGGTGGCTTCAGCGAAGACGACCGACGCTGGATCGAGCGGGCGGCCGACGATGCGCGCGTTCGCGTTCCCGTGCCGGAGCTGGTCGACGCCATTCAACGAGCCCTCCTGTACAACCCACACCAGGAGCAGAGTCCCCGCGAGCGTCGTGATCAGCTCCGCTTCGTCACCCGGTTTCAGCAGACCAGCGGTGCCGCGATGGCCAAGGGGGTCGAGGACACCGCCTTCTACAGGTTCGTGCCGCTCGTGTCACGCAATGAGGTCGGGGGAGAGCCCGATCGACCTTTCGACGATGCCGTCGAGCGGCTCCACCGCGCCAATCTTCTACGCGCGCACCGCTGGCCGCTCAATCTTCTCGCGACCAGCACGCACGACACGAAGCGCAGCGGGGACGTCCGGTCGAGACTCGCCGTGCTCACCGAAGTGGCGCCTGCCTGGGTTTCGGCGGTCCTTCGATGGCGGACGATGAACGCGAAGCATGCGACTCGCGTAAGGGGTCAAAAGACCCCCGACCCGGTGACCGAGTACCTGCTGTATCAGACGATCGTCGGTGTGTGGCCGTTCGAGGTCACGTCTGTCGGCATGCGCGAGCTGACGGAGCGGGTACGCCTGTACATGGAGAAGGCGATCCGGGAGGCGAAGCTCAGAACCAGTTGGACGAACCCCGATCCGCCATACGAGGAAGCCATCGCGAATTTCGTCGACGCGATCCTCAACTCCGACGCGTCAGACTTCTGGCGACGCGACGTTGCCCAGTTCGTCGACCGGATCGCGCGACCCGGATTGTGGAATGCGCTCTCTCGCGTCCTCGTCCACCTCACGGCTCCCGGGACACCCGACCTGTATCAGGGCGATGAGCTGTGGAACTTTGCTCTTGTGGATCCGGACAACCGCCGTCCGGTAGACTTCGACCTGCGCACGCGGCTGCTCGATGAGCTCGATCGCGATGTCTCGCCTACTGGCTGCATACCTGAGGCATTGCTACGGCAACGACTCGAGCGTCCCGAGGATGGCCGGATCAAACTGTACTTGACCATGCGGCTCATGCGGACTCGTCGGGCTCGGGCCGAGTTGTTCGGCGGGTCAGGCTATGAGCGCCTTCAAGCGACCGGCGCGCATGCCCGGCATGTTCTTGCCTTCGCACGCACGGGGCCGAGGGGACCAGCCGTGACCATCGCTTGTCGGTGGCCGCTGACGCTCACCGGTGGCACCCCGTCACCGACCGGCAGCCGGGTCTGGGGCGACACTGCAGTGTCCGTTCCCGATGACTGGCCTCGTCGGTGGAAATGCGCGATCAGTGGCAGGACAATCGAGGCGCGGAGCGAGACCATCCCGATCGGGGAGACTCTCGATCCCATGCCTGTGGCGCTCCTCCTTCCAGGCGACTGATTTCATGGCAACTCGACAACGGCCGCACGACCGGCGACTATGGCGACTCAGCCTCGGATCACGTCCGGAGCCGGAGGGCGTCCGCTTCCGTGTTTGGGCCCCAGGCTCCGACCGCGTGGATGTCATCACATTTCCAAATCAGAAACAGTATCGCTTGGATGCAACGGGCGACGGGTATCATGCCGCCCTCGTCCGCGATCTCTCCGCTCATGCTCAGTACAGATATCGACTCGATGGCAGCGCGTCGTATCCCGATCCCGCCTCACGATCCCAGCCAGAGGGGGTGCACGGCCCGTCGGAGGTCGTCGACCCGGAGGCATTCCGCTGGACCGATGCCGCGTGGCCAGGAGTAGCTCTGCCCGACCTGGTGATCTATGAGCTCCACATCGGCACGTTCTCACCGGGCGGGACCTTCGATTCCGCCATCGAGCGACTCGATGCGGTGGCCCAGCTCGGGGCGACGGCAATCGAGGTCATGCCGATCGGCGAGTTCGCCGGAACGCGCAATTGGGGCTACGACGGTGTAGGTCTCTTCGCGCCGGCCTCCACTTACGGGGGGCCGGAGGCCTTCAAACGCCTCGTGGACGCGGCACATCGTCACGGCCTGGGTGTCATTCTCGATGTCGTGTACAACCATCTCGGCCCCGAAGGCAACTACCTGGGAGCGGTGACCGCGGGTCGATTCTTTACCGACCGCCACCACACGCCATGGGGCGAGGCAATCAATTACGACGGCCCGGATAGTGGTCCGGTGCGGGACTTCGTGATTCAGAACGCGCTCCATTGGGCGCACGAGTATCACGTGGACGGGCTGCGTCTCGATGCGACGCATGCGATTGTGGACGAGTCGCCCGTCCATATCCTGCGAGACCTGGCCGACTCGCTTCATGCGCTCGAGCGCCCGAGGCTGGTCATTGCGGAGGATGAACGAAACGAGGCTCGCCTGATCCTGCCGGCGAGCGCTGGAGGGTACGGTCTCGACGCGGTTTGGGCCGACGATCTGCACCACCAGTTACGCCGACTCACGGCCGGAGATCATGAAGGGTACTTCGCGAGATATCGTGGGACCGTCGAGGAAGTCGTCACCACGCTGCGCGATGGGTGGTTTCGCGAGGCATCCGCCGCGAGTGAGGTCGCCACCCCCGATGGAAGTGCCCAGGCTCGCCGGCTCCCGCCCGGCGCGTTCATCCACTGCATTCAGAACCACGATCAGGTGGGCAATCGTCCGATGGGAGAGCGACTCCATCAGGACATCCCGCTGGCACTCTACCGGGCGCTCTCCGCTCTGCTGCTGCTCTCGTCCTATACTCCGCTGCTCTGGATGGGACAGGAATGGGCCGCATCCACTCCGTTTCAGTTCTTCACCGACTTTCCGGAGGAGCTGGGGCGGCTGGTGACTCAGGGGAGACGGAACTTGTTCAAGGCTTTTGCGGCATCCAACCGACGTCGCGCGAGCGCATCCCGGACCCACAGGCGAAAGACACCTTCCTTCGCTCCAAGCTGCGCTGGGAGGAGCGAAGCGAGCCGCAGCATCGTGGAGTGCTCGAGCTCTACACCGAGCTCCTGGCCATGCGACGCTCGCATCCCGCACTCCGATCCCAGGATCGGAAGCTCCTCACCGTGACCGCCCTCGGCGACCAGGCGCTCGCGATACGTCGTAGCTCTCCGGACGGCGATGCAATTCTGGTTGTAGTCAACTTCGGGAGTGAGCTACGTTTCCGAGCCGCGGATCGCCCCGCTACCAGTCCACCCTCCGGACGACATTGGAGGCATTGCCTCACGACCGAAGCCGAGCGATTCGGCGGTGCGAGCAGCGAGGTGCGATTGGACCCGCAAGAACTCACGATTCTCGTCATCAGCGGCGATCGTCCTTCGAACATGAGCTCCGTCGTTACGGCTCCCTCCACCTTGTGCCCTCGCGCGCGATGAACTCGTCGGCCACGGTCGGCCCCCAGGTACCCGCCGCGTAATTGGGAAAGTGGTCGGGCCGTTTGTTCGCCCAGAAGTCGATGATGGGATCCACCACCGCCCACGCCGCCTCCACCTCGTCGGCTCGAGTGAACAACGTCGCCTCGCCGAGCATGCAATCGAGGAGCAGCGTCTCGTATGCCTCGTGCTCGAGCTCGCCGAAGGCTTCGGCGTAACTGAAGTCCATGTCTACCGACGCCATGTTGACCTCGACTCCGGGCACCTTCACCTCGAACCGCAGGGAAATCCCTTCCTTGGGCTGCACCCTGATAGCGAGAACGTTGGATTCGATGACATGGTGGTCCGGGATCGGGAACATGAGGTGCGGCGGCTTCCGGAACTGAATCGCGATCTCGGACACCCGCCTCGGCATGCGCTTGCCGGACCTGAGATAGAAGGGGACGTCGTGCCACCGCCAGTTGTCGATCATGAAGCGGATGGCGCAGTACGTCGGCGTGGGGCTGTCCGGAGCGATATTCGGCTCTTGCCGATAGCCGGGGACCGATTTCCCGCCGATTGCCCCGGGGCCATACTGCCCTCGCACGGCGTAATCGTGCATGACCGCCGGCGTCACCGGGCGGATGGCGCGGAGCACCTTCACCTTCTCGTCGCGGACCGCGTCGGCGCTGAACGTGACCGGCGGCTCCATCGCCATCAGGGTGAGCAGCTGGAGCAGATGGTTCTGGAACATGTCACGCACCACCCCCGCCTCCTCGTAGTACTTCCCCCGATGCTCGACGCCGACGCTCTCCGCGACCGTGATCTGCACGCTGTGCACATGCTGGCGGTTGCAGACAGGCTCGAAGATGGAATTGGCAAATCGGAACACCAGGAGATTCTGGACGGTCTCCTTGCCCAGATAGTGATCGATGCGATAGACCTGATGCTCGGCGAAGGCGCGGCGAACGCAGGCGTTGAGCGCGCCCGCGCTCCCGAGGCTGGTGCCGAAGGGCTTCTCGATGATGATGCGGACCCACGGTCGCTGCTTGGGATCCACCACGCGGGGAGCGATGCCGGACTCCGCGAGGCGGTTGATGGTGTCGGCATAGAGACTGGGAGGAATGGCCAGATAGAACAGGCGCCCGCTGCCACCGGGTAGGCGAGCGTCGGTCTCCGCGAGGCGCTTTCGTAGCGTGTCATAGGTGGCCCCGTCGTTCAGCTCACCCGAGACGTAGCAGAGTTGCTGTGTGAAGTTCTCGATGGCGGCTTCATCCGCGGTGGCGCCGTTCGGCAGAAAGGTCCGGATGGCGTCTCCCACCTCCGTCCGGAAGGTATCGTCGTTCAACGGCTCCCTTGCCACGGTGATGACCGTGAACTCGTCGGGAAGGAGCCCGTCTCCCATGAGGTGAAACAGCGAGGGCATCAACTTCCGATGCAGGAGGTCGCCGGCGCCGAAGATGATCAGCGTGCACGGTTCGGGGCGCCGAAGCCTACGTCCCGGGATCCCGTGCTCTTGCGTCGTGGTGACGCTGGCGGATGCGTGTGCCGTCATTGCTTCTTCACCGCGTGACCGCCGAACTCGTTGCGAAGCGCGGCGATGACCTTTGCCCCGTACGAGTCGCTCTGGCGAGAGCGAAAGCGCGTGAGCAGCGACAAGGTGATGACCGGCGCCGGCACATCGAGGTCGATTGCCTCCTGCACGGTCCACCGGCCTTCACCCGAGTCCTCGATGTAGCCCTTGAGTGCGACCAGCTCCGTGTCCTTGGCGAACGCACGCTCGGCCAGCTCGTTGAGCCACGAGCGCACGACGCTGCCACGGTTCCAGACCGCCGAAATCTGCCGCAAATCGAGCTTGAAGTCCTTCGACGCGTGGAGGATCTCGTAGCCTTCGGCGTAGGCCTGGAGCAAGCCGTATTCGATGCCGTTGTGAATCATCTTGACGTAGTGCCCCGATCCCGGTGGGCCGACGTGGGCGTAACCGTCGGGAGGAGCCAGGGTCTTGAAGATGGGCTCGCACTGCTTGAAAGCCTCGGGTGACGCCCCGATCATCAGACAGTACCCGACGGTCAGCCCCCAGATGCCGCCGCTCGTACCGGCGTCGATGAATTCGATCCCGCGCTTCTTGAGGTCGGCGGCACGCCGCATCGAGTCCTTGAAGTTCGAGTTTCCACCATCGATGATGATGTCGCCCTTCGAGAGACCCGGCAGCAGTTGCTCGATCGTTCCCTCCACCGCCGCGCCGGCAGGCACCATCACCCATACCACTCGAGGAGCGCGCAGACGGCCGCAGAGATCGGTCAGGTCCTTCGCACCCTTGGCGCCCAGGCCGACATGTGACTGGATCGCCTCGGCACTCCTGTCGAAAACCACGACCTCGTGCCCGCCCTGCAACAGGCGCTGCACCATGTTCCCGCCCATCCGGCCCAATCCGATCATCGCCAGCTGCATCTCACCTCTCCTCTCAGAACTGCACGCCCAACTCCACCAGTTCCCGGCGAAGCCGAGCAGCGTCGGTGAATTGAATCGTCCGCATGCCGAGATTGCTGGCCGGGTCCAGGTTGCGGGCCCGATCGTCGACGAACACCGAGTTTGCGGGAGTCGCCTGCGACATCGCCAGAGCAAGCTCGTAGATCCGATGTGCCGGCTTGAGGATCCCGACCCAGCAGGACGAAAAGAACGCCATGAACAGGTCGCGGAGACCGAAGTGCTCGAGCCGGTATTGGTTCAACTCGGCCGATTCGTTGTTGATCGTCATCAATCGATAGCGACCGGACCGCGCCAGCTCTCGCACGACATCGATCGTCTCCGAGAACGGCGCGCTCAGCGCGAACATATACGCCTTGAATTCCTCCGGCGTAAAAGGCCGGGGACGGTAAAACACGGTGCATTGCAGATATTCATCCAGCCTCATCCGCCCCTGCTCCAGACTGCCGACGCTCTCGACATGCCGATCCTCGAGATCCGTGGCGTCGAGGCCGAAGTGACGAATGGCCTCGGCGCGTTGTTCCCGGTCCCACCCGTTGGTCCCGAGAACGCCTCCGACATCGAAGAAGACATGCGTGATCGTCACTGCTCGAGCAGTCCGAGGTCGTCGATCCGGATCGCGGGACGACCCCGACCCCTCAGTGCCAGGAGATCACCCTCCGCCTGAGCCGCTTCCAACCGCCCGAACGTGAACGGCTCACCGGGTATCGGAAGATCATTCTTCGTTCGCTCGGTGATCTGAAGGAAGTGTCCCTGAGCCGCGCCACCCTTGTGCAGCTGTCCGGTTGAATGGAGGAAACGCGGGCCGTAGCCGAGTGTCGTCGCCACCTTGAGGCGGTCCCTGAGGCGGCCCCGGATCCGAGCGAGCCGAGCATCGTTCTCCGGCGTGGGCGGGAGATATGCCATGATCGCGAGATAATCTCCGGCCCCGATCCCGCCGAGAAACTTCTTGAGCTCCGCGGCCGACGCTCCGCCCGAGAGCGGACCGCCCTTCGCCAGGACGGCCTTGGTATTCGCCTTGCTCTCGGCGACGTTCGGCTGATCGAAGGGATTGATCTGGAGCACCGCACCGGCGACCGCGGTCGCAAACTCCCAGCGGAAGAATTCCTGACCGAGATCGTACCGGTCATCCAGTCTCAGATGGACGACGGGGTGACCCGACTTCTCGAGCGCATTCAGCCGCCCGTCGATCTCGGAATCGCTTTCGCCCTCGAGGACCATCGAGACGAATACCCGATCGTTTCCGTAGACATCCGGTGTCCCCAAGGGCTCATCGACCACGGGGAGAATTCCCTTTCCTTCCTTGCCGGTGCTCTCGGCGATCAGTTGTTCCGCCCACGAGCCGAAGCTCGCGATGCCCGGTGAGAGGACGAAGGTCGCCTTGTCTCGGCCGGCCAGCGCACTCTCACCCAGGATCGCGCCGAGCCATGCCGCGGGATTCTGCATGGCCGGCACGTAGGCCGCGCAGGATTCGGCCATGCGGTGCGCCCGGTGCAGGAGGGTATCCAGCTCGACGCCGATCAATGCAGCCGGGACGAGGCCGAAGTAGGAGAGCGCCGAGTACCGCCCGCCGATATCGGAGGGATTCGAGAAGGTGCGGCGAAATCCTCGCTGCGTCGCAAGCGACTCGAGCGGGGTACCCGGATCCGTGATCGCGACGAACTGCGGACCGCGTTCCCCGGAGCGCTCCCAGAAATATCGGAAGAAGCTGTCGCTCTCCTGCGTGGTCCCCGACTTGCTCGAGATCAGAAAGAGGGTCCTGGCGATATCGCCGGTCTTCTCCGCGCGACGAACCGCTTCGGGGTCGGTGCTGTCGAGCACATCGAGCGACGGGTAGCCGGCCCTGGCCCCGAAGGTGCGCCACAGCACCTCGGGCGCCAGGCTCGAGCCACCCATACCGCAGAGCACGATCCGGCTGAACTCCGCGCGAACCTGATCGGCAAAGGTGGTGAGGGATTTCACCTGCTGCGCCATCGACTCGCCGACGACGAGCCAGCCCAGGCGATCGCGGATCTCCGGCGTCTTGGGGTCGCTCTTCCAGACGGTGGGGTCGCGAGCCCAGATGCGCTTTGGGATCTGAGCGGTATCCATGGCATCCAGCCGAACGGCGATCTCGGCGTCGGACGTGCGGAACACCGCCGAATGCCTGGGAGGAGCCTGCTTGGCCAGCGCCTGGCGCTTGCTCTTGATCACGCCGAGCAGCGCCTCGAACGACTTGGCGAACTTCTCGATTCCATCGTCCTCGAGAACCCGGGTCACGTCGTCGAAGTCCACGCCACCCGCGGCCAATTGTCTCATGATGCTCGTTGCGTCGCGCCCATCGTCCGGCAGGGTACGCCGGACGGTGCCGTGATCCTCGAAGAGCTGCAGCGTCGCCGGCGGCATGGTGTTGATCGTATCCGGTCCGATGAGCGTATCGACGTAGAGTACGTCGGAGTACGCTGGGTTCTTGGTGCCGGTGCTTGCCCAGAGCAGTCGTTGTGGCCGGGCGCCCGACGCGGCGAGCCGCTGCCAGTCGGCTCCTCGGAGCAGGTCGCCGAACCAGACGTACGCCAGCCGCGCGTTTGCCACCGCGACCCTGCCGCGGAGCTCGCGCAGCGATTCGGGCCCGGCCTCGACGCGGCGATCGACCTCCGTATCCACCCGACTCACGAAGAACGAGGCCACCGAGGCGAGTCGATCGATCGAATGACCGGCTCGCACGCGAGCCTCCAGGGCCCGGATGTACGCAATGGCGACCTGACGATAGTGCTCCAGCGAGAACAACAGGGTGATGTTGATGTTGATGCCGTCGCTCAGCAGACGTTGAATGGCGGGCCAGCCTTCCTTCGTTCCCGGCACCTTGATCATCACGTTGGGCCGATTCACCTCGGCCCAGAGTCGCCCCGCTTCCGCGATGGTTCCCTCCGTGTCGCGGGCCAGTGTCGGCGAGACCTCCAGCGAGACGAACCCGTCACGACCTTCGGTCTTGTCGTACACCGGACGAAACAGATCGGCGGCCTCGCGCACATCCTCGACCGCGAGCTGCTCGAAGACCTCGAGGTCGCTCTTCGCGGAGCCGGCAATGGCGCGGAGGGCGTCGTCGTAATCGGTGCTCCCACCGATGGCGTGCTCGAAGATCGTCGGGTTCGAGGTCATGCCTCGAAGTCCGTCGTCGATGAGAGCCTGAAGCTCGCCCGAGCGCAGCATCCCCCGACGGAGGTAGTCCAGCCAAACACTCTGACCCTGCTCGAGCAGGGATTGCATGGCGGTTTGGGTGATTTCCTTAGACATGGTTGGGCCCTTCCTGATTCCTGCCGACTAACGGCGCCTCAATAAGCCCTGCATTCGCGATACTCAGTCTCAATTTACTGCGACGTCAGTTCATCCTTGCCGCCACGGCGGCAGCACCGAGGAGGCCCACTTTCGGGTTCATGACGATGTGCACTGGAATTCGCGTGAGCAGGTCGGACAACCTGCCTTTGTCGCGAAACGCCGCGATGAAGCCACCAGCCTTGAGACGCTCCACCACCTTGGGGGCGATGCCGCCCGCGAGATAGACCCCGCCGGTTGCGACGACCGTGAGTGCCAGATTGCCCGCCTGAGCGCCGAAGATGTCACAGAAGAGATCCAGCGTGCGGTCCGACAGACGGTCGGTCCGTGCGAGTCCGTTGCGGGTGATCACCGCCGCGTGATCTTCCAGCGCCATCTCGGCCCGCACCGACTCCTGCTCCGGGGCGACGCCTGTCGTGACCAGGTAGTCGTAGATGTTGATGAGACCAGGACCCGACAGTAGCCGTTCCCACGAGACGCGATGGAACTTTCCTTCCAGGAACTCGAGAAGTCCCGCCTGGGCCTTGTCGCGTGCGGCGAAGTCGCCGTGCCCACCCTCTGACGGCAGGACTTCGTAGTGATCGTCCTCCCAGAACAAGAATCCCTGACCCAGCCCGGTTCCCGCACCGATCAGGGCGATGGGTCCATGCGGCTGTGCTTCGCCCTCCTGAAGCGTGGCAAGATCGTCCGGCGTCATCAGCTCGATGCCATATCCCACTGCGGTGAAATCATTGATGATCTTCGTGCGGGGAATCCCGATTTCCCCGGCGAGCTTCCGGGCGTTGGTGGTCCAGGGAAGATTGGGCGCGGTGCAGTCCTCCTCAACGACGGGACAGGCGATTCCGAAGCAGGCACGATCGGGACGGCTCTTGGTCTCTTCGCAGAAGCGCTTCACGATCGGAGCGAGTCCCGGATAGTCCCGGCTGGGATACTTCTGCTCGTTCACTATCCGGGCGGTGCGTTCTTCGACAGTCACGAAAGCGAGCCGGGCATTGGTGCCGCCCACATCACCGGCGAGCACGATCACCTCGACACCCGCCGATCGCTGAGCCGTTCCGCGGCGGCTTGATCGAGGAACCAGCGTCCCCGGCGCGCCCACTGCGCCGGAATCTCTCGCGGCGCCCACGAGCCCTCGATAGCGCGCGCAATCACCGCCGCCTTATCCCTGCCGGTGGCGATCACGGCAACATATCGCGCGGCCTCGATGACAGGCGGCGTCAGGGTAAGACGCTGGGCGGGCGGCTTTGGTCCAACCACCGGCATAACCAGCCGGCGTTGCTCATCCAACACCGGGGATCCAGGGAAGAGCGAGGCGGTGTGACCATCCTGGCCCACGCCGAGCACCAGGACATCAAGGCGGGATGGAAGCCGACGCTCGTAGTCCCGCGCGGCGGCCTCCCGATCCGGCCGCTCGGCTTCCATCCGGTGAACCTGTCCGGCAGGCAGCGGCACGACCGACAGCAGCGCGCGACGAATCATGCCGTAATTACTCTCGGGGTGTTCAGGCGGCACGGCGCGTTCGTCGGTAAAGAAGAGATCCACGCTGCCCCAATCGATGCTCGGATCTCTGGCAAGCTCGCGGTAGACCGGCTCGGGAGTGCGGCCGCCCGCGAGAGCCAGCGCGCAGGTCCCCCGATCCAGGACGGCACTCCTCACTTCCGACGCGATCCATTCGGCCGACGGCCTCACCAGGTCATTCGGAGCGGGCACAACAACCAGCTCGGTCATGTCCCGCTCAGCACGGCGAGGCTGTCGGATCGCCGGATCGGGTACTGCTGTGTCTGCCCGCACGTCGGGCAGATGTTCGCCTGCCGGTGACGGTCGAGGTACTCCCGCACCGTTCGGATGTATTCGGCATGACTCCACGTGAGCGGCGAGACCGAGAGGGCCTCGCCGGTATACGGGTGCAGCTGCTCCGCCATCGTCCCCGAGGGGAACGCGCGCTTGGCGGCCCACTCGAGCAGCTCGCGCCCGGAGGCGAGGTCGTCGAGGGTGCGAGCCATGCGGAGTCGATGGCGAGCGAGCCACAACGTGCAGATGAACCAGGGATTCCCGGGTACCCGAGTCGTGTCCTTCTCTACCTGGTGATAGTAGTCGTTCTGATATCGGGCCAGGCCACCGATGTCGGTGTGCACCCACAGGCGATCGGCCACCTGTTTGAGGGTGGACTCCGCCTGCGAGTCGTCGACCGGGAGTGCGTTCAGGAGGGTCAGTCCGAAGAGACTCGAATCGAGTGTCATGTCGAGCGTGTATCCGCTCGCACCCGGCGTCGCCGATCGTGCGAAGCGCTGCTCCTGCTCGTTCCACAGGACCGCCCGCAGTCCTCCGACCATCCTCTCGGCCGCCGCCGCATATCGCGTGGCGCGTTCGGTCTCTCCGAATTCGGTCGAGATCCTCGCCGCTGCCCGAAGACCGGCGATCACGGCGGCAACGGTGAAGGTGTGCACGCCCCACCGCTCCTCCCAGAGATCATAGGAGGGCAGCGGCAACCCGGTCCGCTGATCCACATAGCTCAAGAGGAAATCGGCGGGCCGGGTCACGAGTCCACGATAAAACGGTGCTGTCTCCTCGATGCGCTGGTAGAGATCGAAGTATTCCCCGAGCGACCAGATGACGAGAGCGGTCTCGTCTTCCTGAATGGGGAGCACCGGTTTGCCGTCGTGCACGTAGCCGTGCCAGGTGGATGCGAGCGTCCCATCGGGGTTGTACTTGTGGCGAAGGTAACCATTGGGGGATATCACGCGGGAGCAGAAGGCAAGGAACCGCTCGGGAGCACCCGCATGACCCGCGTGCATCAGTGCGCTCGAGACGAGCGCACCATCGCGGGGCCACATGTAGGAATAGGTGTCACGGGCCAACTGACTGATATCGGTGTCGTTCGCGGCGATGATCGCGCCGTTGTGGTCGATCTGACTCTGCACGATGAGGAGGCTCTGCTTGTACCGCTCGACCACCGTCTGGGAAAGGTCGGCGGTCCCGCGTCGGTCCTTCCCCACCCAGAGTCTCCAGAAGTTGCCGGTTCGGCGGAGCAGCTCTTCGGGAGACTTGTCCCGAACGACCTGATTGATGGTCGAGGCCTCGCGAAAATCACGGGCGGCAGCAAGCCAGTAGTAGAACTCGGCGGTCTCCCGAGCCGCGATCGTGACCGACACGCCGAGCGTGGAATCGACCGAGCCCTGCGCGACAGGGTTGCCACTGAGCATACCGTCTTCCGCGTCGCGCCAGGTACCTTCGGCACCCGCCACCTCCTTGGTACCGCAGGCATAGTGCTGAACCCCGACGGTGCCGTTCACCTTGCAGTTGATGAGAAAGTAGCGGTCGTCCTTGTAGTGCAGCAGAGACTCCGCTTCAGGCGAGTAGAACGCCGTGTCACCGACTTCGTTCCCGCCGATATGGAAATCATGATGAAGGAAGCAGCGGACCTCTCGCGGTCGGTCGGCCTGATTCGTGACGCGGATCCGACGGATCAGCACGTTCTCGTAGAAGTCGATGCCGTCGTTACAGAGCAGCTCCAACCCCAGCTTCGGGTGTTTCGCCCGCACCTCCGTCATCATCGACGAGTCGGCGTAGCGCATCTCGGGATTCCACTCCGCGCTCATCCAGCTGAATTGGCCACCCACCCAGAAACCGAAGCGGAACACGTGTCCCGTCCCGTGGTTCTCCTTGCCGACGTGAGGGTAGTAGATGTCGCGGATCCGATACTCACGGTCGAACATGACGAGCAGCCGGCCGTTGGACAGCGGAAGGTCACGTGGCATCGCGGATACCCTCGTCCTCCAGCGCCTTGATCTTGCCGAGCCGCCGTTCATGGCGCTGCTCATGGGTGAACCGAGCTTCGAGGAAGATTCGCGCCAGCTCCTCTGCCAGGGCCGGGCCGATCACCCGGGCCCCGAGCACCAGCACGTTCATGTCGTCGTGCTCGACTCCCTGGTGGGCGGAGTAGCTGTCGTGGCAGAGGCCCGCACGGATGCCGCGGATCTTGTTGGCGGCGACGGAGGCCCCGATTCCACTTCCGCAGATCAGTACTCCTCGCTCCACCGCTCCGGACAGCACGGCCCGAGACACGTCGCGCGCGGTGTCGGGGTAGTCGACCGGATCCGTGCTGTGGGTCCCCAGGTCTTCGACGGTGTGACCGAGGGAGCGAAGCGCCGGAATCAGGTCCTGCTTGAGGGCATAGCCCGCGTGGTCGGCGGCGATGGCGACCTTCATCTGGCCTCGACCGTCTCCGTCTTCCTCGACAGCTGCCCCCGCGCGACCTCGACCACGCGCTCGACCGTGAAGCCGAATTTTTTCTGCAGCTCCTTGAGTGGGGCGGATGCGCCGAAGCTCTGCATTCCGATCATGGCTCCGGTGAGGCCCACGTATCGCTCCCATCCGAACGTCGCGGCCTGCTCCACCGAGACTCGCGCGATCACCTCAGGGGGAAACACGCTGTCACGGTAGGCCTGGTCCTGCTGCTCGAACAGCTCCCACGAGGGCATGCTCACGACCCGAACGCCGACGCCCTCGGCGGCGAGATGTGTCGCGGCGCCGAGGCAGAGGGCGACCTCGCTTCCGGTGCCGATCAGAATGACGTCCGGCTTTCCGCCTGGCGCGTCGGCGAGAACGTAGGCGCCCTTCGCCAGCCCATTTGCCGCGGCGTAGCGACGCCGGTCGAAGGTAGGGATCGGCTGCCGAGACAGAACGAGGATCGCGGGTTGATGCTGCAACGTCATGATGACTCGCCAGGCCTCGACCACTTCGTTCGCGTCGGCCGGACGAATAGTGATGAGACCGGGAACGGCGCGGAGTGAAGGCAGCTGCTCGATGGGCTGGTGGGTCGGGCCATCCTCACCGACGCCGATCGAGTCGTGCGTGAAGACGTGGATGGCGGGGATCTCCATGATCGCGCTGAGCCGGATCGCGGGACGGCGCGTAGTCGCTGAAGATGAGGAAGCCCGCACCGAACCCGCGCACCTTCGAGAGCGACAGACCGTTTACCACAGCGCCCATCGCGTGCTCGCGAACGCCGAAGTGCATGTTTCGGCCGCCGGGGTTGTCCGGCGTCAGGTCTCCCGCGCCCTCGAAGGTGAGCCGAGTCTTGGTGGAGGGAGCCAGGTCGCCCGCGCCTCCGATCAGCCAGGGCAGGTTCTTCGCGATCGCATTCAGCGCCTTGCCCGACGCCTCGCGGCCGGCCATTCCTTTGGAATCGACCGGAAAAACCGGGAGATCGCGATCCCACCCGTCGGGGAGCTGCCGGTACTGCATCCGGTGGAGGTGATCGGCGAGATCGGGATGCTGCTGCCGGTACGCCTCGTAACGGGAAAGCCATGCCGCGTGCAGATCGCGGCCACGTTTCCCGAATCCATCACGGAGATGCTCGCGCACACCGTCGGGAATCAGGAACTGGGCGTCTTCCGGCCAGTCGTAGAACCGCTTGGTGAGGCGAATCTCCTCTTCGCCGAGCGGCTCGCCATGCGCGGCGCCCGTGTCCTGTTTGGTGGGCGCGCCGTAGGCGATGTGACTGTCTACGATGATGAGGGTCGGACGATCCTGGGTTTTCTTGAAGACGTTGAACGCACGGCGCAGCATGTCGAGGTCGTTCGCATCACCCACCCGCGTCACGTTCCATCCGTAGCCCACGAATCGAGTCGCGGTATCGTCGGAAAAGGCCCAGTCAGTGCTGCCTTCGATCGAGATCTTGTTGTTGTCGTAGATCCAGCAGAGGTTGGAGAGCTTGAGATGTCCGGCAAGCGAAGCCGCCTCTCCCGAGATCCCTTCCATCATGTCACCGTCACCGCAAAGCGCGTAGACGTCGTAATCGAAGAGATCGAAGTCCTGGCGGTTGAAGTGGGCGGCCTGCCACCGACCCGCGATCGCCATTCCGACGCTGGTGGCCACGCCCTGGCCGAGCGGGCCCGTCGTGGTTTCCACCCCGGAAGTCCACCGATACTCGGGATGGCCCGGGCACTTGCTGTCGAGCTGTCGAAAATGCTTGATGTCTTCGAGCTTGACCGAGAGCTCTCCCTGGCGTTCGTAGTGCGAGTTGACGGCCTTCACGCCGGTCAGATGCAACATCGAGTAGAGCAGCATCGAGGCGTGGCCGTTGGACAACACGAACCGGTCACGATTGGGCCAGATGGGGTCCTCGGGATCGAATCGCAGATAATCCTGCCACAGGCAATACACGACGGGCGCGAGGGCCATCGGCGTGCCGGGGTGGCCCGAGTTCGCGGCCTGCACCGCGTCCATGGCCAGCGTCCGAATCGTATTGATGACGAGGAGATCGGGGTCCTTGAGGCTCTGAGGCATGCTGACCTATCCCTTCACGGAACGATAGCGCGTATCTCGAATATGTAACCCTATCTCGCTCATGTAACGAAATGAGGCAAGTGGCTTTTCCGGGGATCGGAGCCTTTGCCAAGGGGCCCAGCGGCGAGAGAAGACGCAGCAGTTCGGCTGGCTCAAGGACAAGTACGGATCTGTCCGAGCTGATGAGCGGTGCCGATCAGGAGAAATCGGATCGCGTCATGGAAGCGGTGTCTGTCCCTAGGTCGCGCTTTCCTTATATAGCGTCCCATAGAGCACCAGGCCACGTCCCACCGCCGTTGTGATCAGCTCAGCCATGTACTGCGGCATCGCGCTGAGCCGCTGGTTACCGCTGAGGGCCTTCCGTGGGTCATCCCCTTGGCGCATGCCGACGAAGCCCTTCATGAACCCGCTTGCGATCGCTTCCTGAACCCAGGGCTTGGTCTCGACAGTCGCAGTCGTGACGACGGCGTTCGCGATCGCGCCGTCGGGACCGAAGGTCAGACCGACCTCGATAGGCCCGTGCGGCGTGTCCACCTGCTGAAAGAGCGCGACTCCGATCGTCCTGCCGTCACCGTCCTGGCCGAGAAAGAACTGCACGTCCGGGTCATCGGGGGTGTAATCGCTCGCCTTCCGGATGGCCGCCAGGTCAGCCTTCCCGATAGTGACGGTGCGGACGAAGTACCCTTTGGCCGGGATGGTCTGCCGGATGAAGTCGGCGTGCTTCACCAGCACCACCTTGGGCGAGGGATGGGCCATCGCGCCGAGCGCGGCAGCCAGCGCCATAGAGAGCAAGGTCATAGTGTGCTCCTGTCGGAACTGCCGGACGGCATCGCCCGGATGGTCGAGTAGAGGACGATGAGATAGACCAGGGACATGCCCCAGCCGGATGCGATGGTGAGCCAGGCGAAGCCACCAACGCCGAATTTGATGAGCCACTGTCCCGCGAAGTCGAGCGCGCCGAAGCCGAAGGAGGCGACGATCACGGTATCACGCCACCAGGCGGGCCATTCGAGCCCGAGAATGATGAGCGTCAGCAGGGCAGAGATGATGGCGTACATCATGATGTGGATGTGACTGTCCTGGATGAGCGTGTTGGTGTCGACCGTATGCTTCATCTCGGGCACCTGCCCCAGGTCGAGCGGCTGGGTGGTCGCGTGCGACTGAGCCGACATGTGCATCTCGTCCATACCGGGGGACGGCAGGTAGGTCGCCGCGACGCGCTCGGGTGTGAGTCCCGACCACGTCTTCACCATCAGGAACGCGAAGACGTAGGCGTAGCCCAGCACGAGGAGAAAGAGCAGCGCACCGAGCTTCACCGACCGGTTCGCGTGACGCAGGCTGTAGAGACCCATGGCGCGTTCCCGCTAGAAGGTCGTGACGAGCTGGAGGGCGTACTGCACGCCCCAGTGGCTCGGCACGTCGGACGTCTCGAAGAATTCCTGGTTCGAGTGATTCACCCGGATCTCGCCGCGAAGCTGAAACCGCGGGATCCGGTAGGTGGTGTGCGGGATGTTGGCGAAGATGCCTTCGCGTCCCACACCGACCGAATAAGTCGGCCCGATGGTATACGAGGTCAGCGTCTGCGCCAGTCCCGTGCGGGCGCCGTCCTTGTCGTCGAGCACCTCGGCCCGTGCCACGACCCCCCACTGCCGCGTGACCTGTCTATGCACCAGCAGCGTGGCGCCGGACCAGCGCGCGTCGCCGCCGCCGGGGAGATTGGTGTCCTTCCCGTAGTTCGCCTCACCGGCGACGATCCAGCCGCGGCCGGGCTCGAAGGCGTAATCGGCGTTGAGCAGGAGGCGATCGTTGGTCGAGTCGGCCTGGCCTTCCTTCCCGTACAGCGCGCTCACGCCCACGCTCCCGCGCTCCCATGGGAGGACTCCGAGCCGCGCCCCGACGGTCTTGCCGTGGTTGGGATCGAGGGGGGTATCCCATCCGTTGGCGACGAATGCGGTGAGATCGACCTTGCGGTTCAGGGTCCAACCGCCGAAGAGTCCGGTCAGCTTGGCCGGCCGGGCCAGCTCGAAGTTGAACGAGGTGGACGGCGTGAAGAGCAGCACCTCGTCGTCGCGCTCGAAGCCGACCGGCGCGTCGAGTGTGCCGAGGGTGAGGTTCACGTTCGATGCCGACTTTGGCGTGAAGCTCACCAACAGGTTGTCGATCTCGGTCTCGGTCACCGGCTCTCCACCTTCCTCGTTCGAGATCGAGGTCGTGAGCTGGCCGAAGACGTAGAGGTTGTCGGTGAGCTCGCGGAAGAGCGAGACCGCCACTTTGCCCGCGGCAAACGAGTTGTCGTTGGTCTTGCCGTCGTACGTGTAGCCGCCGACGCCGAAGCCGGAGATCGTGAGCGCGTGCCGGTCTTCGCCGGTGAGCGGCTGGATGTCGCCACTCGGGTTGTCGAGCGTGACAGGCTGATCGGGCTTCTGGGCGGTGGCCGTGCCCGTGCCCGTGGCGAGGGCGATGGCGGTGATCGCGATGGTGCCGAGGCGGACTGATATCCGCATGTCTTGCTCCCTGGTCTCAAGTCCCGTGGGCCACAGTGTGTGGACGCGCGGCGCGACGACGCGTAGGTCGGGCGCGAAGATCTGCTCGAGTTGTGGAGAGTCAGACGGTGCGGGGCGGCGGCGACTCGACGGTGCGGGAGACTACGGCAGGGAGCGCTGGAATGGCATGCGCGGGCTCGATGGAGCGAGCCGGAGCGAAGGCGATGACCGCCGCCGGCACCGGCTCCATGGGAGAAAGCGGCTGGATCGGGTCACGCTGGACCGCCCCGATGTTGCTTGCATGACAGGCGTCGGTGCCGACGGTCGAGCTCCCACCGGGCGCCATGGCGGCCATCGCGTGCGCGCCGGAGTGGTGGGCCCCGAGGAGGCAGAGTGCGAGACAGCCCACGACCGGCTGGGCGACCAGGAAGGCGACCAGGGTCGTGAGGGCGAAGCCGCGGGAGCGGAGGGTCTGGCGCATCGAACGGGAAGGTAACCTCAGCTTTTCCCGGCGACCAGTCGCTCGAGAAAAGGGGGCAAGCGATCGAGCGCAGTCCCGCGAGGCGAGCGCATGGCATCGAACGATGGTCGAGTTTATGCTGGGAGAAACCGCTAGCATTCGAAGGAAGTTCGGCTTATCACTCTGATCGGACAGTGCGGATATGGACCAGGGCGAGATCAACGACCGAGAGTGGCACGACCCCACGAACTGGACGGGCGGGGTCCTCCGCCGTTACGCCAGCGAACGCGACAGTCGCCTCTGGGTGCCGAAGAGCAATCCCGCCCTCGGCTGGACGCTCAACTTCGCCCACCCGTCGAGCATGGTCTGGCTGGTCGGCCTGATACTCGTCCCGGTGCTGATGGTGCTGATACCCATCGGAATTCTCTGGCTGGTGCACGTACGCTACGGTCGGTAGCGCTCTCACTGAGTGACGACGGGGGAGTGGGAGGGACAGGAGGGAATTACTCCGACCCTGGCGTCGCCGGCTCCTCCTGTCTGGGCCTGATGTGGTCGTCGCGCGACAGAATGCGGGCACAGGTGTTCCACCGCAGGATCGCCTCGTCGTTTCCCGGCGGACGATTGGCCTCTGCCTTCTGGTACCAGTCCATCGCGTCGACGAACCAGTGGTACGCCACCTCGCCCGATCCCATCGCCCCTCGCCGGAGATGCGCTTTGGCGCAACGCTCGCAGATGATCCCGGCGTAATATCTCCGCTTGTACTCGTCATCCAGCTTCGGCAACAGCTCTTGTGCCTGTTTCGCGCCTTCGCCCAATCGCTCGGGAAGCTGATCGGTGATCGCGAGCAGCAGCGTGACGAGTGCCTCCTGGTTTCGCGGGTCGACTTCGAGCACGTCGAGACAGATGCTCTCCGCCGACGACGGGTCGTTGATGATCCGATATCGCTCGGCCTTCTGGAGCGCCGCGGGGATACTGCTTCTCGAAATCCGCTTGACCTCGTACTGATCCGTCACGCTTCCTCCCTCCTGCTGAACACCTTCAGCAGTCGCCCAAGCGGATCGTAGAACTCGTCCACGACTCGCTCCTTGAGCGGGATGATCGCGTTGTCCGTGATGGTGATGTTTTCCGGGCAGACTTTAGTGCAGCACTTGGTGATATTGCACAGGCCGATGCCGTGCTCCCGCCGTAGATCCGCGACCCGGTCCTCCGTGTCGAGCGGATGCATCTCAAGAGCCGCAACGTACACCAGGAACCGGGGCCCGATGAACTGGTCGTGCATTCGATGCTCGCGCAGGACGTGGCAGACATCCTGGCACAGGAAGCACTCGATGCACTTCCGGTACTCCTGCACCCGATCCACGTCGGCCTGACCCATGCGCCACGTCCCATCCGGAGCATCGGGCGCGCGCGGCTTGAAGGGCTTGACCCGGGTCTTGACCCGGAAGTTCCAGGAGACGTCCGTCACGAGATCCTTGACCGGAGGAAACGCGCGCATCGGCTCGACGGTCACCGGCTCGTCGAGCGCCAGCTCGCTCAGCCTGGTCATGCACATGAGCCTCGGGTTTCCGTTCACTTCGGCGGAGCACGATCCGCACTTCCCTGCCTTGCAGTTCCACCGGACAGCCATGTCATTGGCCTGTTCCGCCTGGATCTGGTGAATGGCGTCGAGCACTACCATTCCCGGAGAAACCCGCGTCGTGTAATCGACGAGGCGACCGCCGTCCCTGTCACCGCGCCAGACCCGGAACGTCGCCGTGCCGGTCGACTCGGAGCCGTGAGGAAGGGACTTCGTCTCTTCGAGATCACCGGTATCGACCAGATCGGGGTTCAGGGTTTCGGTCACGCGTTTCTCCAGTCTCACAGAGCATCATCGGCCAGGAGTGAGAGATCTCTGGCCCTTCACCACGAAGACACGAAGGTCACGAAGGACTCATGTTCGATGTTACTTCTGCTCTTCAATCACGCGCCTGAGCTCTGACGGCATCTCGGGAATAGGCTCCCGCACGAGCTGCATGTCGCCGTTCGCAGCTTTCCGGATCACAATGTTGAACTTCGCATACGCCGGATCCTTTTCCGGACGATCTTCCCGGAAGTGCCCGCCCCGGCTCTCCTGTCGCTCGATCGCGCTCCGAGTCACTGCCTCGGAGATCGTCAGCAGGTTGTCGAGATCGAGCGCGGTGTGCCAGCCCGGATTGTACTCGCGGTTGCCGGCAACTCCGACTCGTGCCGCGCGCTCTTTGAGGCGCGCGATCCCGTCGAGGGCCCGCTCCATCTCGGGCGCGGTCCGGACGATCCCGACGAGGTCCTGCATCATCACCTGCAGGTCCTGCTGCACCTGGTATGGCCCCTCGCCGTTCGCACCGGCGCTCCGCTCGAATGGCTCGAGCGCACAGCGCACGGCGTCGTCGATCTCCGAGGCGGCGATCGTCGCGGCGCTCGAGTCGCTCGAGAATTTTGCCGCGTATTCGCCAGCCCGTCTTCCGAACACCAGCAGGTCGGACAACGAGTTTCCACCGAGCCGGTTCGCTCCGTGCAGGCCGGCCGCGCACTCGCCGGCAGCGAAGAGCCCGGGCAGCGTGGTCATCTGACTGTCGCCGTCCACCCGGATACCGCCCATCACGTAATGCGTCGTGGGACCGACCTCCATCGGCGTGGTGGTGATGTCGATGTCCGCGAGCTGCTTGAACTGGTGATACATGCTCGGAAGCTTGCGAATGATATGCTCGCGCGCCTTGGGAACTCGCTCCTTGATCCACGAGATATCGAGGAAGACACCGCCGTGCGGGCTGCCCCGTCCCTCACGCACCTCGCGAAGGATGCAGCGGGCGACGTGATCTCGGGTCAGCAGCTCGGGCGGCCGCCGGGCGTTCTTGTCTCCCTGGGTATAGCGCCACCCTTCCTCTTCATTGTCGGCGGTCTGGCTCCGATAGTTCTCCGGGATGTCGTCGAACATGAAGCGACGGCCCAGACTGTTGCGCAGCACCCCGCCTTCACCGCGCACCCCCTCCGTCACCAGAATCCCCCGTACGCTCGGCGGCCAGATCATTCCGGTCGGATGGAACTGCACGAACTCCATGTCCTGCAGCGCGGCGCCGGCATGGTACGCGAGCGCCTGTCCGTCGCCGGTGTATTCCCAGCTGTTGCTCGTGATCGAGTAGGCTCGGCCGATCCCGCCGGTCGCGAGGACGATCGACTTGCACCGGAAGACCCGGAACCGTCCGCGCTCGCGATCGTAGGCCAGGGCACCCGCGATCCGCCCGCCGCTCGTGAACAGCCGAAGCACCGTGCACTCCATGTGCACGTCGATACCCTGATGAATGGCGTAGTCCTGGAGCGTCCGAATCATCTCCAGTCCGGTCCGGTCGCCGACATGCGCCAGCCGCGGGTACTTGTGCCCACCGAAGTTGCGCTGGAGAATGCGGCCGTCCGTGGTCCGATCGAAGAGCGCGCCCCAGGCCTCGAGCTCACGCACCCGGTCCGGCGCTTCCTTCGCGTGCAGCTCGGCCATGCGCCAGTTGTTCACGTACTGTCCTCCGCGCATCGTATCCGCGAAGTGGACCTGCCAACCATCTCGGTCGTCCACATTGGCCAACGCGGCGGCGATGCCGCCTTCCGCCATCACCGTGTGCGCCTTGCCGAGGAGCGACTTGCAGACGAGTCCCACCTTTACGCCGGCACCGGACGCGGCGATCGCGGCGCGGAGACCGGCACCCCCGGCTCCAATCACCAGCACATCATGCTCGAACGTCTCGTAGTCAGCCATCGAACGCTCCGATAGCCGATAGCCGATGGCCGATAGCCGTCCTCACAGAATCCGCCAATCGGTCCAGATGCCCATGGAACAGAGCCGGACATAGATGTCGGCGAAGGCGACGGAGATGAGACTGCACCACGCCCACCGCATATGCGCGCGGTTGAAGCAACTCGCGCAGTCGTACGCGACGCGGCGCACCGGATGGCCGGAGAGCCGGTCGAGGTAGCCGCCGATCACGTGACGCAGGCTGTGACAGCCGAACGTGTAGCCGCCGAGCAGGACGACATTGGTCGCGAGCACCAGCGTCCCGACGCCGATGCCGAAGGAAGTCTGCCCGGTCGCAGGGTCAGTGAACCAGAGCGCCTTCCAGACGTCGTGCGACAGAACCACCAGGAAGACCCAGCGATATGTAGAGGAAATAGCGATGGATGTTCTGCACGATCAGCGGGAACGAGGCCTCGCCCAGGTAACGCTTCCGCGGCTCGCCGACGGCGCACGATGGCGGATCGGCCCAGAACGCCTTGTAGTAGGCGCCGCGGTAGTAGTAGCAGGTGACCCGGAATATGCCGGGGAACGGCAGGATCAGGAGCGCGGGCGAGAACACGAGCCACGCCGGCCACCATCCGGGCTTGGGCCCGAACCACGCGTGTGGCGAGCTCACCGAACAGCTCCGGCGAGTAGAACGGCGAGAGATACGGCCCGTACGTGTAGTGGTTGCCTTGAAATGCGGCCCAGGTCGCGTAGACGATGAAGGCCGAGAGCACGAGGAAGACGATGGCGGGCTGGACCCACCACGCGTCGCGGCGCATCGTCGCGCCGAAACGGCGGGGTAGGACGGGGAGTGGCGTACCTGCCATGGGCTCCTGGACCTCTGAACGAGTTCTGCTGAAACGCGAGGGGAACGCATATTGAAGCGCCGCCCGAGGCGGATTGTCAACCTCCGCGCGCCCGCCTCATGGGCCTGGCCGAGAGATCCGCCACGATTCGGCAGTCTGCAGCCGACCCGCCGTCGCACGTCCTGTCGCAACTCCCGATGAAGGCGGAGACTCGGCGCTCGAGCGCCTTGAGCTCAGCCAGCTTCGCGCGGACGGCCGTGAGGTGTTCCTTCGCCAGATCGCGCGCGTGCATGCATGAGCGCTCACGGTCCTCCAGCAACCCGACGAGCGATCTCACCTGCTCGACCGAGAAGCCGAGCTCGCGGCACCGTCGAATGAAGGTCACCCGCCTGACGTCGGCCTCGCCGTACGTCCGCTGGCCACCGCCCTGCCGCATCGCCGCCTTCAGCAGCCCGATCTCCTCGTAGTACCGAATCGTCGGCGCGTTGGTGCCGGTCAGCTCGGCGAGTGCGCCGATCTTGAAGGTGTCCATACTCGCCCTCCCTCTTGAACCTCAAGTTACTTGAGGGATTACCGTCTTGCATGGAGCCCGCGAGACGCGGGTTCCCGGGAGGCGCCGCCCGATGCCGGCACCCTGACAGAATGGAGAACGCAATGCCACAGACGACGCCAATCGCCTGTACGCTGGCGCCGGGAGAATTCATCGACAGGCTCAGATGGGTCGCGGATCTGACGAAAGACGCCCTCCGTAGCCGCGAGTGGCGTGACCTCGGGCTCACGCTGCGGTACGCACCTGAAGCCGTCGAACGGGTGCGCGAGCTGGTGCGCCGGGAACAGGCCTGCTGCGCGTTCCTGACGTTCGAGCTCCACGAGTCCCCCGAGGAGGTTCGGCTCACGATTCGGGCGCCCGAGGCGGCACGCCCTGCGGCCGACACGATCTTCGCACTGTTCGGCTGGCCGAAGAGCTCCCGCAGTTGCTCGGCCAGGGCGGGAGGGCGACAATTATGCAGATCACAGATGGAGGCCGATCGAGTTGCGGTGGTCGTTCCGGATCGGGCGGGTCGCGGGCACGGAGCTCAGGGTGCACGCGACGTTCTTCCTGCTTCTGCTGTGGGCTGCCTTCGCATCCTATCAGCAGGCAGGGACGGCAGCCGCCATCGACCTGACGCTGTTTATCCTCTCGCTGTTCGCCTGTATCGTGCTCCACGAGTTCGGGCACATCCGGATGGCCAGCCGGTTCGGTGTGCACACTCCGGAGGTCATCCTCCTTCCGATCGGCGGCGTCGCCCGCCTCGAGCGCATTCCTGACGAGCCGAGGCAGGAGCTGCTGATCGCTCTTGCGGGCCCCGCCGTCACGCTGGTGATTGCGGGAGCGCTGCTGATCGTGGCGCTGCTCCTCGGGTTCCGCCCATCGTTGCACGATCCGGTCGCCGGGCAGCAGCCCTTCGTGGTCCGCCTCATGACGGTGAACGTCTACCTGCTCCTCTTCAATCTCCTTCCCGTGTTCCCCCTGGACGGCGGGCGCGTGTTCCGCGCATTGCTCGCACACCGGCTCGGCCTCATGCGCGCGACCCGAATTGCCGGCAGCGTCGGCCAGGTCTCGGCCGTCCTGATGGGCGTGTACGGATTCACCGCCGGCGCTCCGATGCTCATGCTCGTGGCGTTGTTCGTCTACCTGGGAGCAGGAGTCGGAGACCGCGGCGGTGGAGACGCGATTGGCAGGGCGAGGGACTCAACGTGTCGCGGATGATGGTCACCGACTTTCGCACGATCCCGATCCACGCGACGCTCTCACAGGCGGTCGAGCTGCTGCTGTCCGGCGAGCAGCGAGAATTCCCGGTGGTAGACAATCTCGGCCGGACCGAAGGACTCCTGACCCGCGACAACCTCATCCGCGGCCTCCATGCGCGCGGCCCCGAGTCAACCGTCGGCGAAGCCATGACGGCGAATGTTCCCACCGTCGCGCCCACCGTGAACTTTCCGGACGGGCTCGCGCGCCTCCGGTCTTCGGGGCTTCCTGCGCTGCCGGTTCTCGATGGTGACAAACTGGTGGGACTACTGACCCTCGACAACATCACCGATCTGCTGCTGGTGCGCCGCGCAACCCGCTGAGATATTACGTTCAACCCCTTCAACGATATCGGGTGAGCACCGACACCACGCGCCTCACGGCGGCCCTCGCCGGCCGCTATCGCCTCGAGCGTGAGCTGGGTCAGGGCGGGATGGCCACCGTCTACCTGGCCCACGACCTCCGCCACGACCGGAAGGTCGCGCTCAAGGTGCTCCGGCCCGAGCTGTCCGCGATCCTCGGCGCCGAGCGGTTCCTCGCCGAGATCAAGACCACGGCCAACCTGCAGCATCCCCACATCCTCGGATTGTTCGACTCGGGCGAGGCCGACGGTCTCGTCTTCTATGTGATGCCCTACGTCGAGGGCGAGAGCCTTCGCGCTCGGCTCTCGCGCGAGAAGCAGCTCCCGGTGGACGATGCGGTGCGGATCGCCCGCGAGGTCGCGGACGCGCTCGACTACGCGCATCGCCACGGCGTGGTCCACCGCGACATCAAGCCCGAGAACATCCTGCTGCACGACGGCCGAGCGATGGTGGCCGACTTCGGCATCGCGCTCGCGGCGGCGCGCTCGGAGGGCGGGACACGGATGACCGAGACGGGGATGAGTCTCGGCACCCCGTACTACATGAGTCCCGAGCAGGCGATGGGTGAGCGCGAGATCACGGCCGAAGAGCGACGTCTACGCGCTCGGCTGCGTGACGTACGAGATGCTGACGGGCGAGCCGCCGTTCACCGGCCCAACGGCGCAGGCGATCATCGCCCGGGTGATGACCGAGGAGCCGCGCTCGCTCACGCATCCAGCGGAAGACGATTCCCGCCGCATGTCGAGGCCGCGGTGCTGACGGCGCTCTCGAAGCTGCCGGCCGACCGGTTCGCGACCGCGGCGCTGTTCGCCGAGGCGCTGAGCCGGCCCGGGGTGACGACCGTCGCGACAGCGGCCGTGCGCCCGCAGGTCGCCGCTGGTCGGCCGACCGCGCCGCGCGCGCGGGCGCGCGCCCTGGCACCCTGGGTAGTCGCGGTTCTCGCTCTGGGGGGCGCCGCATGGGGTTGGCTCCACCGACCTCCCCGGCAAGGAGCGAGCTGGCAGTACATCGCCTTCGGCGAAGATCCGATTCCCAACACCACCTTCCCCTCGCTGGCCGTGTCGCCTGACGGGACCAGCCTGGCCGTGAGAGACATCATCCAGAACGGACGCCTGTGGATCAAGCGGCGTGGCGAGCTGAAGGCCGTTCCCATCCCTGGCACCGAGCGAGCCAACCACCCGGTGTTCTCGCCCGACGGCCAGTGGGTCGCCTTCATCGCCGACGGGCACCTCAAGAAGGTCCGGCCCGGCGAAGGCGCGGCGATCACGCTCGCCGATTCGGCCGCCTCTCCCTTCGGAGGCGAGGCGTGGCTCGACGACGGCACCCTGATTTACGTCGGGCCGACCTTGAGCGACCTGTCGCGGGTAAGCGCGGCCGGCGGTCAGAGCACGAAGGTGCTGCGAGACTCGTCGCTGGCGGGCCTGGGAATGTCGGTGCCCACGCCGCTGCCCGGCTCTCGGGGCGTACTGTTCACCGTCTGCACCTCCGGATGCGTGACGATGAGCGTGCATTTGCTCGATCTGCGCACCGGGCGCCAACGTCTCCTGCTCGACGATGTGGTGACCGCCTCTTATCTACCGACCGGACATCTGCTCTACGTGCGCCGGGACGGCGCGGCGCTGGCGGCGCCGTTCGATCTCGATCGCTTGGCAATCACCGGGGCCGCCGTACCGGTGCTCGAGGGGGTTCTGTCGTCCGGCGGCTACGCGATTCTGGCGTGCTCCCCCACGGGAACGCTGCTGTACATGCAGGGTGCCACCGCCGCTGCGGAGTTCGAGGTCGTGCGGGTGAGCCGGGACGGATCCGTCACACCGATCGATACGGCGTGGCACGGCGGCTTCAACTCGTTCGCACTCTCTCCCGATGGGCGCCGGCTGGCCATGGGAGTCGGCCTGGCGAGCGGCACGCTCGGCATATGGGTCAAGCAGCTGGATCGCGGGCCGCTCACCCGGCTCACCTTCGGCGGCCAGGACCGGCGGCCGGCGTGGTCGCCGGACGGACGGGTGGTGGGGTTCCTCCGGGACTCGTTGAACAGCAGCAGCGTCTTCGAGCGACGGGCCGATGGCAGCACCCCCGATCGGCTGCTCGCCAGGCTCGACCGCCAGGTTCAGGAGGTCACCTGGTCACCCGACGGGCGCTGGCTCGTGCTCCGCACCGACAACGGCGCTGCGGGGGCCGGGGACCTGGTCGGGATCCGCACTAGCGGCGATACCACACCGGTGCCTCTGGTGGTGAGCAGCTTCACCGAGCTCCACCCCGCCGTCTCCCCCGACGGCCGCTGGCTCGCCTACACCTCGAACGAGTCGGGCACGAACGAGGTCTACGTCCGCCCGTTCCCGGCCACCACGGGCGGACGCTGGCAGGTGTCGAACGGGGGCGGGATGCAGCCGCGGTGGTCGCCCGACGGCCGGGAGCTGTTCTACATCGACGCGAAAGACCACCTGATCGCCGCGCAGGTCCGGGCGGGGGCGACCTTCGAGGTCGCCGAGCTCCGACCGCTGTTCGACGCCTCCGGTTTCACCTTCGACAACTTTCATTCATCGTACGAGGTGCTGTCTGGCGGCCGGGGGTTCGTCTTCCTGCGCGAGCGCCAGTCCACCCAGGCGACCGCACCTCCGGTCGTCCTGGTGGAGAACTGGTTCGCCGACCTGCGGGCCCGGATTGACCGCTAGCGAGGGGACCACCATGAGCGACGCCGTCGAGCTGCTCCGCGCGGCACTGGCCGACCGCTACGCGGTCGAGCGCGAGCTCGGCGCCGGCGGCATGGCCACGGTGTATCTCGCGCAGGACCTCCGCAACAACCGCAAGGTTGCCCTCAAGGTCCTCCGCCCCGAACTCGCCGCCATCCTCGGCGCCGAGCGATGATGGCCCACTGGCAGTGAGCGCCGTCCGCGACGCTCCCGCGACACCGGTCGACAGCTCATCGCGCTTCGTTCGCGCTCTCGGCACAGGCGACGTCGTGCTCATGACCGTGACGGCGACGGTCGGCCTGCAGTTCATGGCCCGCGGTGCACGGGCCGGCTCGCCCGGGATCCTGCTCTGGTTGGCCGCCGCGCTGATGTTTCTCATCCCCCACATCTTCTGCGTCTCCGAGCTCTCCGGTCGCGTCGCCGAGCAGGGCGGGGTGTACGCCTGGGTGCGGCGAGCCTTCGGCCCGTTTCACGGCTTCATTGCGGGCTGGTGCCTCTGGGCCAACAACGTGTTCTTCCTCCCGGCCGTGCTCCTCTTCGCCGCCCCGAGCCTGCTGGCCGTGCTGGGACCCGACTACGCCAGCCTGGCGGAGGATCGCGTCTTCTCCGCGGCGTTCGTCCTCATCGCGCTGTGGGCCTGCATCGGAGCCAACATCGTCGGACTCGGTGTGGCGCGCTGGCTCCCCAACATCGGCAGCATCGGCGTGTGGGGCGTCGCCGGCATCCTCATGAGCCTTGGGCTCTACGCGGCGGTGACCGGTCGCGCGGCCACGTCCTTCGACCTGTGGGCGCCGTGGCCCAATCGCCTCGACACGCTGAGCCTCTGGGCCGGCATGTGCTTCGCCTTCTCCGGGTATGAGGCCGTCGCGACCGTTCGGGAAGAAGTGAGAGACCCGGCCCGCACGATGCCGAAGGGGCTGCTCGTCGCCGGCGCCTGCGCATTCCTCGTCTATCTCGGCGGTTCGACCTCCATCCTGGTCGCGCTGCCCGCCGAGACACTCTCCGAGCGCAGCACGATCGCGGAGGCCGCCGAGCTGATGGGCGGACGGCTCAATATCCACGGACTCGGCGCGGCCATGAGCGCGCTCGTCGTTCTCGCGACGGTCGCCCTCACCGCATCCTGGGTCTCGTGCTCGTCGCGCGTACCGTTCGCGGCCGCCGAAGATTGTGCGCTTCCGCCCGCACTGTCGCGTCTGCATCCACGGTACCGGACCCCCCACATTGCACTCCTCATCCAGGGCGCGATCGCCTCGGTCGTGTTCCTCGCAATTCTGTTCCTGAGCTTCGGCGGTGGGACGACGACCGTACACGACGCGTACGACATTCTCGTCAACCTCACGATTCTGATCTGTTTCGTGCCCTATCTCTACGCATTTCCGGCCTTGGCCCGCCTGCGCCGGCTCGAGCCCGGGCCCACGGATGGCTTTCGCGTGCCCGGCGGCAAGTTCGGCCTCGGCCTCACCGTGGCGGGCGGCCTCACCGCGACGGCGGTCTCGATGGCGCTCGTGTTCGTACCGCCGCCGGGAACCGTGAACGTGTGGAACTACGAGGCCAACGTGATCGTGCAGACGACATTGATTCTGGGCGCCGGCCTGGCGCTGCTCCGCTGGTCGAGGACGCGATGAGCGAAACGAGATTCCCCAAGCGTGGCACGGCGTGGGCAGAGCTCAAGAACGAGCTCGTCGCGATGCAGGGCCAGGACACCCCGTGGACGCGCGGCCTCTTCGGCCTGTGGTGGCCCAATCCGAGTCCGGAGGTGTTCCAGGTTCAGAAGGAAGCAGCGACGCTCTACGCTCACGCGAGCCAGCTCTACGCCCCATGGGTCCCGAGCCTGGCGAAGCTCGAGACCGACGTGCAGGCGATGGTGCTCGACCTGCTGCGCGCACCCGCTGGCGCCGCGTGCACGCTGTCGAGCGGCGGCACCGAGAGCAACTTCCTGGCGGTGATGACGGCGCGAAACTGGGCACGGGTCCACCGGCCGGAGGTGACGGCGCCCGAGCTGGTGATGCCGTACACCGCACACCCGACGCTCAACAAGGCTGCGAGCTATCTGAACGTGAGGGTCGTGCGCGTTCCGGTGACCGATGATTATCGCGCCGATGTGCCCGCTCTCGAGAACGCCATTGGACCGAACACGATCATGATCGCCGCCTCCGCGCCGCCATACAGCCACGGTCGCATCGATCCGGTCGCGGCCATCGGTGAGCTGGCTCTACGGCGGAACCTGTGGCTGCACGTGGACGCGTGCGTGGGCGGCTTTCTGGCGCCCTTCCTCCGGAAGCTCGGACGCACTCTGCCCGAATTCGACTTCACGGTCCCCGGCGTTACCTCGATCTCGGCCGACCTCCACAAGTTCGGCTACACGCTCCTTGGCGCCTCGACGTTCAGCCTGCGCGACGCATCCTTGCGGCAGCATCAGCAGTTCGACTTTCACGAGTGGCCGTACGGGCCCTATCGCAGCGTCACCTTTGCCGGCTCGCGACCCTCCGGCCCCATCGCCGCGGCGTGGGCCGTGATGCGGCTCCTCGGCGAGGAGGGGTATCTCGAGATCGCGCGCGGGATCCTTCGGACCACGGAGCTGTTCGTGGAAGGGATTCGGAAGATCGACGGGCTCGAGGTGTTGTTCGAGCCCGAGATAGGAGTGCTGAACGTCGTGTCGCCGGAGGTGGACGTCATCACCGTTGCCGATGAGCTTGGCGCGCGGGGCTGGCCGACCGCCCGCTTCCTCGAGCCCCCCGCCCTTCATTTTCTCATGGATCGGGTGGACGACGAATCGGTGATCCACGACCTTCTGCGTGAGCTGGCCTCGGTCGTCGCCGATGTGCGCGCGGGTCGAGTGAAGCCGACGGAGACAGGCGGTGTCGGCTACGAGTCGGGCGTGCGAAGGGGCTTGTAGGGCGAGTCTCGTCAGCAGCAGAGCAGCCGCTTCTCGAGAAAGCGACGCTCTGCGGGATTCCTCACCAATTCGAGCGCCTTTCCGAAGTGCTCGCGGGCTCCCTTCAGATTGCCGCGCCGGAACTCCAGTTCTCCCATTGCAGCGGGATAGAACGGATACTCCGACAGGCGCTCCCGATCTCCCATCCTTTCGAGCTCCTCCAGGCCCCGGTCCGCGCCGTCGCGCTGACCGATTGCGATCGCGCGGTTCAGTGCGACTACCGGAGACGGCGCCACCACAATCAAGCGGTCATAGAGCGACACGATCATGGACCAATCGGTCTCTTCCACGGTCCGCGCAGACGCGTGCGCCGCCGCGATCGCCGCCTCGATGTGATAGGGGCTCACCTCGTCACCCGTCGCCGCCTGCTCGAGGAGGTCCAGCCCTTTCGCGGTGAGGCGCGAGTCCCAGCGCGACCGTTCCTGGTCGAGGAAAGCCTGGAGGTCGCCGTCGGCAATCCGCGCCGGAAGACGCGCCGCGTGCAGGTACATGAGCGCCGCGAGCGCGGTCGTGGTCGGCGTCGCGGCAGGCCGATACTCGAGCAGCAGCGCAAGCAGCCGGATCGCTTCACTGCACAACTCCTCACGCACGGCCAATGCGGTCGACGATCCGTGATATCCCTCGCTGAAGAGCAGGTATACCGCGCGCCGAACAGCTTCGATCCGTGAGGGGAATTCGACATCCTCGAGGTCGAAGAGTCTCTTCGAGGTCGCGAGCACCTTCTTGCCTCGCGAGATTCGCTTCTCGACCGCCGCGCGACCCACCAGGAATGCGCCCGCGATCTCGCCCGCTCCAAAGCCACACAGAATGTTGAGGATGAGCGCGACCTGAACCTCTTCGGGAAGTCGCGGGTCGGCGCACGAGAACATCATCCGAAGCTGCTCGTCGCGAATCGTGTGATCCGAGAACGCCTCATCCAGGACCGGAGTGGTTGTCCACTCGGTCTCGAGCAGCCGGCCCATCTCAGGCGCGAACGCGCGTGCCGTTCGCTCGCGCCTGAGCACGTCGAGCGCCCTGTTCTTCGCCGTCGTCATCAGCCACGCCGAGGGGTTCTCGGGCACGCCACGAGCCTTCCACACCTCGAGCGCCCGGCAGAACGCGTCCTGCACCACGTCTTCCGCCAGCGCGATGTTGTGCACGCCGAAGATCCGAACCAGCGCGGCCACCATGCGACCCGACTCGCGCCGGAAGAGATGTTCGTCGAGGGTGAACATGCCGTAGGCTAGCTCGAGCGCGCGTACCGAATCAGGACATTGCCCGACGAGTACGGCTTGGCCTCTGCCAGCTTCAGCTTCGTGCTCGCGGGCACTCCGTTCAGGAGGGTTCGGCCGTTACCGAGCAGCACGGGATTCACGACAAAGATGAAATCGTCGATGAGGCCGTGCTCCGTGAGCTGCGACGCGATGCTGCCGCTACCGAAGATGATCATCCCCTTGCCCGGCTCGCGCTTCAGTGCTGCGATGGCGTTGGGATCGAGCTCGTGGAAGAGCTGCGAGTTCTTCCACGTAGCGCTCTTCAGCGTTCGCGAGAAGACGAGCTTCTTGGCGTTGTTCAGCATCGTGGCGAATGCACGGATATCCCGGGTCTCTCGTCCAGGCATATGAGGGTCGGGCGCCTTGTCGGCGTCCTCCGCGACGCGGGGCCAGTACTGCGCGAACATTTCGTAGGTCTTACGCCCGAAGAGCACCGTGTCGGTCTCCGGGATCCCGGCAACGCCTGCCTTGTCTACGTCAGGATCGGGCACGACCCAATTCAGGTTCCCATCGGGCCCGGCGAAGTACCCATCCGCCGACACCCGATCGAACATCGTGATTCGTCGCATGGCTAGAGCTCTCCCACAGGTCGGATCTCCACGGAGCCATCGCCCTCGAGCATCGGGCAACCGGTTGCGAGCTCGGTCGCCTGCGCCAGATCGCTGGCCTGCACGATGATGAAACCGAGGACCAGGTCCTTGGCCTCGATGTACGGTCCGTCGGTCACGAGCCTCTTCCTCCCGCGGACCACCTTCCCCGTACGGTCGAGGGGTTGCCCACGATTCTTGAGGTGCCCTTTCGATTCCAGCTCTCGGATCCAGGCGAGCCACGCCTGCAGACTCTGCTGCGCGCGCTCGGGCGTGCCCATGTGCTCATGTCGCACGGCATCGGTGGCCCGAAAGAGATAGACGAAGTCGCTCATGGTGCTCCTCTCGCGTGTCACGCCCGCACCTTCGCCTTCACCCATCCCACCCGTCGGGCGCTCGGTATTTCAACGTTCGAGCCGATCTCCGCCGGACATTTTGGGGGTCAAGGTGATAACCGCGCGGTGTGCTGGGTCATACGAGCGTTCGCGGCGCAGCCCGGCGCCCACCCGGGCGCCGGACAACGTCGCGTGAGTAGGACAACGACGTGCTAGATCAGGACGTCCTCGAGTGCATCGAACCGCTCGGCCCAGAACTCCTTCGCGCGAGTCGCGGCGGCCTTGTCGGACAGCTTCACGTGGGACAGCGCGACTAGACTCTTTCCGGCGCCATGCCCGGTAAACCCGATCTCGAGCGAGGTGCCGTCGGGCCAGCTGACCCGCATGGATTTTTCTCGTGTCGCGGTTCGAACCGTGAGGTCCACGCCGGGGAGCCAGCGTGAGCGGATGCGTGCGTCGTGGAAGGCACCGTACAGCGTCGAGACCGGCACGGGAAACGTGCGGCTCTTGCTTGCCTCGAACGAGCCGTCACGGCGTTGTCCGGCCAGGCGAAGACCCTTGATGCGCTCGTAGCCGACAGTGACGGTCTGGGCCCACCAGCCCGAGACCTTGTACTTCTCGTGGACGTAGTGCGCGATCTCCCGGTGCGACCAGGTGTGAGCCTTGGCGCGATCGAGCGCTTTGACCCAGCGCTCCCACGTGCAACCGGTTCTCGCCTTGATCGATGCATCGGACTTGCCGGCGAGCTTCGCGTAGTCCGCGGGACGGACCGAGAGAGTTGCCGGGCTGGGCTTTCGGGTGAGGAGCTGCGCGCGGGCGGCGGTATACGATTCGCCGGTCTTCTGCATGCGCCCACGAACGAGGCGCTTGAAGTCCCTCTCGATAGTCATCGGTTGGTCCTCTGGTCAAGCCACAGGCGACACGCCCCCCAGCGACGAACGCCCGCGGCATCCCAAAGGATCGAAGCAGTCCGGGAGTCTTCCCCCCTTTGCCTCCCGTGGGCCCTTGCTGGGGCAGGGCCTAAGAGGTTGGGCGTGGACCGATCGCCCGTCTCTTATAGTGTGGCGATGCGGCGGTCGAGGCAAGAGTCGCCGCACGCAGAAGCTCGGTGGACGACTCGGCGAACTCCGCAAGAAGCTCGAGCTCCGCATCCGAATAGCGCGTGAGCAGCTCGCCCACGGCCCGGCCGAATGGGGCCATGAGGCGCTCGAACTTCCGTTGTGTGCCGCTGTCGGGCAGGTGAGCAACGATGACCTTGCGGCGGTCCCTGGGATCGCTGTCCCGCCGGGCGACACCCGCCTTCTCCAGCCGATCGATGATCCGCGTGACCGCGCCCGTGGTGAGCCCGGTCAGCTCGGCCAATTCACCGGCGGTCGCCGATCCCACGTCGCCCAGGTAGGAGAGCACGCGGGAGTCCGTGGCATTGAGGCCGATCCGTTCGGCGACCGTTTGATGAAAGAGTACCGTGTGCCGTCCCTGGCTCTGCAGGGCGGCCGCTACGCGGCGCATCCGGGGCGGAAACAGGTCCGCCGCCCTTGACTTCTGGTTCATATTTACCTTACTGTAGTAAGTATCTGATGGCAGTAAGATAATTGTTTCTTTGGGGAAACCGCCATGCAGGCAAACGCAAGCCTCAAACACACCGACGATCCCGCGGGGATCGAGCTCCACCGGATCTCCCAGGTCCCGGCGCACCATTTTGAGACCGACTCCCACATCTCCGAGATCTTCTCGGGGCACGAGACCAGAATGGTGGGTGTGGTCCCCTCCAAGCTCAGGCTGCGGGTTCAGCTGGGCTATATCGAGCTGGATCTCACGGATGCCACGTTCGAGCCCGGCGTCACGACCATCGAGCTCGACGCGTTCATGGGCTACGTGCAGGTTCGCTTCCCGCCCGGCGTCCAGGTCGAGAGTCGCGGCCATGCACTCATCGGATTCTTCTCGTTCAAGGGAGACGACGCGGCGCCGGCCGGGGACGCAGCGGCCGCACGAGCCATCGTGCGGGTCACCGGCCGAGTCACGTTTGGATTTGCAGAGGGTCGCTGAACGTTACACCCAGACGTCGTTCTCGATCACCAGGACCTTGACCTCCTTCGCGGCGAACGGCTTGTGCTCCACGCCGCGGGGGACGACGAACAACTCGCCCGGTCGCAACACCACTTGACCATCCCGGAAGTCGATGCGGAGCTCTCCCTCGAGCACGAGGAAGGCTTCATCGGTTTCCGGGTGGTCGTGCCAGACGAAGTCGCCCTCGATGCGCGAGAGCTTGAACTGGTAGTCGTTGAGCTCCGCGACCACTCGCGGGCTCCATTGCTCAGCGATCAGCCCGAACTTCTGGGCGAGGTTGATCGCCTGGTACGGCTTGGTGGCTGCTTGTGTCATGGCTGCTCTCCGCTTTGAAACTCTCTCATCACATCACGACGTGAGCCAGGGATCTGTTGCCGATCACCACACTCGCACCCGGTCGGCCGGCGCGAGATACAGCGTCTCGCCGGACTTCACCGCGAATGCCCGGTACCAGGGGTCGAGGTTTCGAACGGTGGACGCGCGGTATTCGTCGGGAGCGTGTCCGTCGGTCAGGATCTGATTCCGCAGGCTTGGCTCTCGGGACTTCTGGCGCCAGCTCTGTGCGAAGCTGATAAAGAACTGCTGGTCTCCGGTGAACCCTTCGACCATTGGCGCCTGCTTCCCGGCCAACGCCTGATGGTAGGCGTCGTAGGCGGCGGACAGCCCTGCCACGTCCGCGATGTTTTCACCGAGCGTCTGCTGTCCCTTGACCGCAAGGTCGGGGAACGGCTTGTAGGCGTCGTACTGCTTGACCAGCGCCGTGGCCGAGCCCTCGAAGTGCTTGAAGTCTTCGGGCGTCCACCAGTTGTGCAGCCGGCCCCGAGCGTCGAAGAGCGCCCCCTGATTGTCGAAGCTGTGGCTGACCTCGTGGCCGATGACCGACCCGATGGCACCGTAATCCATGGCGAGAGGCCGCTTGGGATCGAAGAACGGCGGCTGGAGAATGGCCGCCGGAAAGTTCATCGCGTTCATGGCCGGCAGATTGACGGCGTTCACCGTCTGCGGCGTCATCACCCACTCGCTCCGATCCACCGGCTTGTTCAGCTTCTCGAGCTCTCGCCGGTACTGGTACCGAGCGGCGCGCTCGGCGTTGCCGAATGCGTCTCCGGCCTTCACCTCGAGGCCGTCATACGTCGGCGCCTTGTCCGGATAGCCGACACCGACCTTGAGTACGGCGAGCTTCGCCTTGGCTTCCTTCTTCGTAGCGGGTGACATCCAGTCGAGACGATTGATCCGCTGCCTGAAGGCGGCGATGAGGTTGGCGACCATCGCCTGAGCCCTCAGCTTCTCCGCGGGCGGAAAGTACTTCGCCACATAACGCCTGCCGACGGCGAATCCGAGCGCATTGTTCGTGGCGACGATCGCCCGTCTCCAGCGATCCCGCTGCTTCTTGGCTCCGCTCAACACCGGCCCGTAGAAGGCGAACGACTGTTCGCCGAACATGTGCGGGAGGATGGCGGCGTGATCGTTGAGGGCGTGAAAGGTGAGATAACTCTTCCATGCATCGAGCGGCTCGCTCGCGGTGAGAGCGGAAATGCCGGTGACGGCGGACGGCTGCCACACGACAAAGCGCGCCGCCTTCCCGAGTCCCGCCGCGGCGAAATACGTCTCCCAATCGAGGCCCGGCGCCTTGGTCCCGAACTCGGCCCTCGTCCAGTGATTGTTTGCCTTGGTGACGTCGCCCGAGACCTCTCGGCTCACGTGCGCCGTCGCAATCTTCGTCTCGATCCGCATGATCGCATCGGCCCTGGCCTGCGCATCGGGGATCTTGGCGAGATTCAGCATGGCCGCGATGTAGGCCTTGTACTTGTCACGGATCGTGGCCATCGCCGAAGACGGGTCGACGTAATAGCTCCGGTCGGGCATGCCGAGCCCGCCCTGCAGCAAGAATGGTGAGTAGTGGGCCGGGTCATCGAGGTCTTGTGCGACCCAGAGGCCGAGCAGGTGCTCGGTGTAGAAGTTAGTGGCGTTGAAGCCGTCCACGTCCGCGCGCAGCGTGGAGCCGAGGAACGTCGCCAGACTCTTCCGGTCGTGGATCGCGGCGATCGAGTCGAGCGTAGGTTTGAGCGGCGAGAGACCGGCCGCATCGATGGCGGTCGAGTCCATGAAGCTGGCGTAATAGTCGCCGATCATCCGGTTTTCGGAGCCAGGCGCAGCCTTGGACTGTGCCGCCGTCTGAATGAGGTCGGCCGTGCGCTTCGCGGTGAGGTCAATGAGGATGGAGCCCACCCCGAAGGAGCTGCGATCGGCTGGGATCTCCGTGTCCTTGAGCCAGGTGCCGTTGGCGTACTCGAAGAAGTTGTCTCCCGGCTTGACCGAGCGATCCATACTCGCGGTATCGAGCGTCGCGGATCGCTGAGCGGTAAGTGGATTCGAAAGTGCGAGGGAGGCGAGGAGGGCGGTCGCGAGAATTCGGCGTCGAGTCATAGATGCTCAATCAGGAATGGGCAATCGGGTTTCAGGGAATGTCCGCCGAGTGGCTGACCAGGCTAGGCGGGCTCGGCGACAAGCGCCGGTGGACATCGTCACGCTGCCGGAGGATCTCCGCCGGCGATAAGCCTTTAGAACGCTCGGACATCGGCGCGTTGAAGGCATCGATACCACCATACGGGGTGTAGTAGCGGGGTGGTTTCCACTTGCGGAATTGAGGCTAGTCCGCCCCATCAAATCATTGTCAATTCCAGCTCACCGTGCCATCAGATCGACGAAAGGGCCGGAAGCCGACGCCACCGACCCTCTCTCCTTCGACAATCCAACTGCGCTGGTGTATTCCCGGTCAGGGGGACAGCCGCTCGACCTTCCACCCCTTCCCACCGGGCTCCCTGACGTACCGGATCCGGTCGTGGAGACGGCTTTCCCGCCCCTGCCAGAACTCGATCGTGTCGGGAACGACCCGATACCCGCCCCAATGCGCCGGGAGCGGCACCTCCCCATCCCCGAACCGCCGCTGGACCTCGCGCAGGTCCGCTTCCAGCGCCCGCCTGCCGGCGATCACCTGGCTCTGATGTGAGGCCCAGGCACCAAGTCGGCTACCGAGCGGCCGGGTCTTGAAGTAGCGCTCCGACTCCTCGCGGCTGGCCAGACTCACCCCGCCGGTGATCCGCACCTGCCGGTCGAGCTCGGCCCAGTAGAAGACGAGCGCGGCCCGTGGGTTGCCCTCGAGCTCGCCGCCTTTTCTGCTGCGATAATCCGTGAAGAAGGCGAAGCCGCGCTCATCCACCCCCTTGAGCAGCACGATGCGCGCCGATGGCTTCCCATCGGCCGTCGCGGTGGCCAGCGTCATCGCATTCGGGTCCTTGATCTGCGCATCCTGAGCCTCCGCGAACCAGCGAGCGAACTCGACGAACGGATCATGGCTCACGTCCGCTTCGTCGAGCCGGGCGCGGGCGTACTCGCGGCGAATGTCTGCGATGTTTGTCGGCGTTGTCATGAGAGGGGCCGGGAACGGGTGTCCTGTATGTTACCCGTCAGCCGGAGAAAAGTCCCGAGTCGCTCCCAATGACAAGGGAACGTGGCGCAGCCGTTGTGAGAGGTCGGGTACCCGGCTTTAATGCAACACGATGACTCGAATACATGCCATTTCTGCCGTGCTCGGCCTCCTGCTGCCCGGTCTGGTTCCCTGCCATGCCACTGCCCAGCAGTCGCGCACGCTCCGGGTGGCGGGCGTCGAGCGGAATTATCTCCTCATCACCCCATCCTCGTACGAGTCGGGGCACCCTGTGCCGCTCGTCCTGGTGTTCCACGGGGCCGGTGGTGGTCCGCGGCAGATGGCACGTCACACCGGCTTCACCGCGCTCGCCGAGCGGGAGGGCTTCGTCGTCGCCTACCCCGCCGGGCTACGCCGCCGGTGGAACGACGGGCGAGGTATCGTGTCGAGCGACGACGTCGCCTTCATCAAGGCACTGCTCGACACGCTGGAGGGCCAACTCAGCATCGATCCCCGCCGCATCTACGCCACCGGCATCTCGAACGGCGCCATGTTCTCGTATCGATTGGCCTGTGATCTTCCCGGGGTGCTCGCCGGCATTGCTCCCGTCGCCGGTGCGATGCCGTCGGCACTCGAGGACCGATGCGCCCACGCGACGCCCGTCGCCCTCGCCGCCTTTCAGGGCTCGGCCGACCCACTCGTGCCCTACGGCGGTGGAGGAGTAGCCCTGCGCAAGGGACCGGTACTGCCGGCCGTCGGGAGCGTCGAACTCTGGGCCACGATCGCCGGATGCGTCGGTGCGCCCACGGTCACCCTCGAGCCCGACCGCGTCACCGACGGAACCCGAGTGCGGTTGAGCGTCTGGAACGGATGCAGGGATGGTCGCGACGTCGAGCTCTATACTATTGAAGGAGGCGGCCACACCTGGCCGGGCGACGTTTCGGCGAGAGGCCTTCTCGGCCGAGTGACCCGCGACCTCGACGCGACCACGACCATCTGGTCGTTCTTCTCCTCCCATCCCAAGCCGTGAGCAACGAGCCCCTCCGCGGTCTCACGATGGACTACCCTCTCACGGTCGGCGCGATCGCCCGCCGCGCCGGAACACTCTGGCAACGCCGGCCGGTGGTGAGCAGGAACTCGGATGGGTCGCTCCATCGCTCCACGTATGGCGAATCGCTCGGTCGAGCGCGCCGTCTCGCCTCGGTGCTCAAGGACCTCGGCGTCCGACCCGGCGATCGCGTCGCCACGCTCTGCTGGAATCATCACCGCCACTTCGAGGCCTACTTCGCCACGCCGCTGATCGGGGCGGTGCTGCACACGCTCAACCTGCGACTCCATCCCGACGAGCTGGCCTACATCGCGGCCCACGCCGAAGACCGAGTGCTCATTGTGGATCGCTCCCTGGTGCCGCTGCTGGAGCGGTTCCGCGGCCGCACGTTCGTTCGCGAGGTGATCGTCGTGTCGGATAACGTGCGGGCACCGGAGGGGATGCTCGACTACGAGTCGCTGCTCGCGACCGCGCCTGAGCTCGACGGGTCGGCGTCACCGGAAGACGAAGGTGCCGCGGCAGCGATGTGCTACACCTCGGGCACGACCGGCAGACCCAAGGCGGTGGTCTATTCCCACCGCGCGCTGGTGCTGCATTCGATGGCGACAGCGATGCCGGGCAGCTTCTCGCTCGGCCCGACCGATGTTGTGCTCGCGGCGATCAACTTGTTCCACGCGAACGCCTGGGGAATTCCCTACACCGCCGCGCTCACCGGAGCGGGGCTCGTCCTCCCGGGCGAGCATCCTGACGCCCGCACGCTGCTCGATCTTTGTCACAGCGAAGGCGTCACGTTCAGTGCGGGCGTGCCGACCCTCTGGCTCGGCGTGCTCGAGGCGCTCGACGCCTCCCCACGCGCGTGGGACCTTTCTCGCCTCCGCACGATCGTCATCGGCGGCGGCGCCGCGCCAGAGGGCCTCGTGCGCGGTCTCGAGGACCGCCATGGGCTTCGGCCAATCACGTCCTGGGGAATGACGGAGATAGCCCCGGTGGGCACGATCGGCCGGCTCACGCCCGACGGCGAGTCGCTGCCGCCGGGAGAACAGCACCGGCTCAGGATGAAGGCCGGACAGCCCGACGCCCTGCTCGAGCTGAGGGTGCGCAATGAGGCGGGACTGGTTCCGTGGGATGGCTCGACGATGGGCGAGCTGGAGGTGCGCGGAGCCTATGTGGCGTCGGCCTATTATCGTGCCGGCAACGACGACGGCTGCTTTACCCAGGACGGGTGGTTCCGCACCGGGGACGTGGCGACGATCGACTCGATGGGGTACCTCGATATCCGCGACCGCAGCAAGGACCTGATCAAGTCCGGTGGTGAATGGATCAGCTCGGTGGCGCTCGAGGGAGCGCTCATGAGCCATCCGGCAGTGGCGGAGGCCGCGGTCATCGCGGTGCCGCATCCCCATTGGCTCGAGCGGCCGGTCGGCGCCGTTGTGTTGCGCGGCGGCATGGCGGCGACGGTGGAAGAGCTGCGGGCCCATCTCGGCGAGCGGTTCCCGAAATGGTGGCTGCCGGACGACATCGTGTTCGTCCCGGCGATCCCGCGCACGTCCACGGGGAAGTTTCTCAAGTCCGCCCTGCGCGACTCGCTCCGGACTCACCTCGGCGGACCATGAACCCACTCCTCGACCTCGATGCCCATCCGGTAATCGCTCATCGCGGAGCCTCGGGTCTCGCGCCGGAGAATACGCTGGAGGCCTTCGATCTCGCGGCGAAGGGCGGCGCCGATGCATTCGAGCTCGACGTCCGGTTGAGCCACGACGGTGCACCCGTGGTGGTGCATGACGCGGTGCTCGACCGCACCACGGATCGGACGGGGCCGGTCCGAGGTCAGACGGTGGCGGACCTTCGCATGGTGGACGCGGGATTCCACTTCACGACCGACAGAGGCAACACCTTCCCGTTCCGTGGCGCCGGCGCCCGGATCCCGACGCTCGGCGAAGTGCTGTGGACCTTTCCGGGCATGCCGATGCTGATCGAGATAAAGGAGCCGGAGGTGCAGGCGGCGGTTCAACGCGTGTTGGTCAACGAGAGCGCGACCGAGCGCTGCGTGCTCGCCTCGGAGCACCGTGAAGCGCTGGAGCTCTTCGACGAGCCGCCCTTCGCACGCGCGGCCTCGGGCCCCGAGATCTCGGCACTCTATCGAAGCGTGCTCTTCCACCTACCTCTTCCCCGCGTGACCTATCGTCTGCTCTCGGTGCCCGAGAAGTACCGCATGCTCACGGTTCCGACCTCGCGGTTCGTTGCAGCCGCGCGGTCGCTGGGCTGTCCGGTGGATGTGTGGACCGTCAACGAGACCGCCACCGCTCGCGCCTTGTGGGCGCGGGGGGTGGCGGGAATCGTGACCGACCTGCCGGATCAGATGCTGGCGAGTCGCTCGTCAGCAGCGTGAGCGTGCCTTACGGGAGATCGAAGTCCTCCTCGTCGAATTCCTTGTCGACCAGCTTGTTCTTGACGGAGTGCCCGGTGACCGGGGTGACTCCGTTACAGAGCTGGAGGTAGTACTTGATGTTCGAGGGCAGCTCCGCCGCCGCCGTGTTCATCTGGTCGGTGCCCTTCTTCCAGATGAAGTAGAAGCCGTCGGTGCTGATCACGTCCTGGGCCACGACCTTCGGATCATTCGCCGCGATGGTGCACGAGGCGTCGGTCTGAAGGTTGAAAGCGCGGACCGTGTTGCCCGTGGGCGCGACGCCGGCGGAATTGAAGGCGAACCCACCCATCGCAGTCACCCGCTGGCCCGCCACCACCAGTCCCGCCGCGTCGATCGAGGTGCGGATCGAGGGCGCCACCGGGAAGTTGACGGTGGTCGTGGACTTGAACGCGAAACCCGAGCGGAAGAAGAGCTTCGAATCCGGGTTCGAGCTCCAGCCTCCGGTGTCCTTCCACCGGAACTCGAAGTGCACGTCGAGCCTGGCGCGCTCGCGCTTCGGTATGGCATACCCCATCACCCGGATACACTTGGGCGCGCCGCCCGGGATGGAGCTGAGACTGGTCGTGTATCCAATCGTCTCGTCGGTGCAGGTGCCGCTCGCCTTGTAACTGAGCTGCACCGGCATGTCGTCGGTCCGATCGTCCGGCCGCACGTGCACGGCCTTGGCACCCTTCAGGACCCAGGCCGGCGCGTTCTTGTCCACCGACGACGGGCAGTTGACGCTGCCGCAGGTGGCCATCGACGGCACCTCGACAATGGTCCTGGCGGTGCTGCCGGTCGCGGCGTCGATCACCACGCCCGTGATGTTCCTGAGCGTCAGCTGATAGTGCACGGTGCCGGGGTTCGTGTTCTGGAGCCTGAGGGTGGTCAGGTTCCCGTCCTTCTTGAAGAGCGCGTCCACTCCATCCACATGCCGGAAGTCGGCGTCCGTGGTCGCGGTCTCGTCCTCGAGGTTGGCCGGCTGAATCGTGAACGTGCCGGTGTTGTTGCTCGCGGCGTAGTTCCCACCGCTCGTGTACTCCGCGAGAATCGAGTAGTCCCCCACGTCCGTCATCGCGGGCACCGAGTAGGTGGCCGAAGCCGCGCCGGCGGCGACCGGGACCGTCACCGGCGAGCCGATGAGGAGCGCGCCGTTCTTGAGGGTGAATTTCACCGTGCCCTCGCCGACGGCCGGCGGTGTGCTGCCAGTCACCGTGGCCGTCAGGGTCACGTTCTGACCGACTTCGCTATACGGGGCGCTGACGGCTGCCGCGACGGTCGTCGAGGTTGCCTGGGTGATGGTCAGTTGTCCGTTGACGAAGCTCGCGCCGTCAGCCGTGAGGAAAGAGTAGTTCGCGGCGCTCAGCGTGCCCGCGGCCGGCGTAATCGCGTACGTGCCCACCGGGGTGGAGATCCCCGCACTCGGGCCGGCGCCGCTGAACGTCGCGGCACCCGTCACGCCGGAGGTCGCCAGGTTCTGACCCAACACGAAGCCCGAGATCGTGCTCGTGAAGCCCGGGTTGCTCGCTCCGAACTGGCGCGATTTGGCATCGGCCGTGACGGTGAGCGGAGCCTTCGTGATGGTCAGCTGTCCGTTGGTCGAGGTCAGGTTGTAGTTGGGCAGTTTCCCATTGGGGTCTGCCAGGATCGGGATGATCGGGTACTGCCCGACGGCGTATGTGGCGTCGACGAGACCACCGGTACCCGCCTGGTAGCTGTCGGTAATGCCGTCACCGGCGACCACACCCGTGAGCGTCCCCGTGAGAGGCGGCAGCAGTGCGCCGTACAGCTTCGACTTGTTGTCGGCCACCACGGTGAGGTCCTTCTTCGTGATGATGAGCTGGCCATCGACAAACGCGATGTCGTAGTTGCTCGACGTCAAGCCGCCAGGCGTGATGACATAGCTGCCGGCGTTGACCGCGGTCGTGGCCGAGCCGGTGAACGCGAGCGTGCCACCGAGCACACTCGAACCCTCGCTCCCAACGAATCCGGAGTAGGCCACGGTGAACGGCACTGACGGATCGCCGTAGGGGTGCGTCTTGTCTTCGGCGGTGACGGTGAGCGGGGCCTTGTTGATCACCAGCGTGCCCGTAGCGTCAGACGCCTCGTAGTCCTGGTTGGTGAGCGACGCGACCACGGCGTAGCTGCCCGCGTTGGTGGGCGCGGTGGCCGAGCCGTCGTAGGTCACGCTGACGCCACTGAGGCCGGACGGCGTCGTGGTGACCGTCGCCGACTTCGGATTGGCGTCGTACATCTGGGTCAGGTTGCTCAGCGCCAGGGATGCGGCCGCCTTGTTGATGGTGAAGCTCTGGCTCATCTCCGGCGCATCCTCGTAGTTGCCGTTGCCCGCCTGGTTGGCGGTAATGGTGCAGCCGCCAGCGTGCTCGATCGTCACGGTGTTGCCGGCCACCGAGCAGGTGCCTGGCGTGGTGCTCGCGAAGACCACCGTATTGCCGGACCCGCCTCCCGTTGCGCTCAAGCCGAACGGTGCGTCACCGAAAGTCTTGTCACCCAGCGGGTCGAAGGTGATCGTCTGGCTCGCCTTATTGATTGTGAGCGTACCGGTCGCATCCGGCGCTTCGTAGTCGTTGTTGGTCAACGATGCGACGACCGCGTAGCTGCCGGCGTTGGTCGGCGCCGTCGCCGACCCGTCATACGTGACGCTCACGACTGAGAGACCGGACGGGGTGACCGTCACCGTGGCGGCCTTCGGGCTGCCGTCGAACGTGTGGGTCAGGTCGCTGAGCGTCAGTGTGGCGGCGGCCTTGGCGATGGTAAAGCTCTGGCTCACCTCAGCCGCCATGTTGTAGTCGTCGTTCCCGGCCTGGTTGGCCGTGATGGTGCAGCTGCCCGCGTGCTCGATCGTGACGGTGCTGCTCGAGACCGAGCAGGTACCCGGCGTCGTGCTCGCGAAGACTACCGCATTGCCCGACGCCCCTCCCGCTGGCGCTCAAGCCGAACGGTGCGTCACCGAAAGTCTTGTTGCTCAACGCGTCGAACACGATCGTCTGGTTCGCCTTGGCGATGCTGAAGATCTGCTCAACATCGGTCGCGGCCTCGTAGTTCTGGTTGCCCGCCTGGCTCGCGGTGATGGTGCAGCTGCCGGCGCCGGTGAGGTGCACGCTGCTCCCGGTGACCGTGCACTTGCCGCTCGCGGCGAAGCTCACAGCCAACCCGGAGGTCGCGGTGGCGCTCACCGAGAAGTCGGCGTCACCGAAAGTCTTGTCAGCCAGCGCCGCGAAGTTGATCGTCTGGGTCGCCTTGGCGATCACGAGCGTGCCGGTGGCGTCGGTCGCCTCGTAATTCGCGTTCGTCAGTGACGCGACGACGGCGTAGCTGCCCGCGTTGGTCGGCGCCGTCGGAGAGCCGTCATAGGTCACGCTCACGCCGGTGAGGCCGGACGGGGTCGTGGTCACGGTCGCGCTCTTGGGCGTGCCGTCGTAGGTGTGGCTCAGGTCGCTCAGGGCGAGTGTCGCCGCGCCCTTGGCGATCGTGAAGCTCTGGGTGACCTGTGCCGCCGCCTCGTAGTTGGTGTTCCCCGCCTGATCGGCCGCGATGGTGCAGCCGCCCGCCGCCTCGAGCGTGACAGTCGAGCCGGACACGCTACAGGTCGTGGGTGTGGTGCTGCTGAAGGTCACTGCGTTCCCCGAGCCACCGCCGGTCGCACTGACGGTGAACGGCGCGTCGCCGAATGTCTTGTTGGCCAGAGCAGCGAAATTGATCGCCTGCGCCGCCTTGGCGATCACGAGCGTACCGGTGGCGTCGGTCGCCTCGTAGTCGTCGTTGGATAGCGACGCGACGACGGCATAGCTGCCGGCGTTGCTCGGCGCGGTCGCCGAGCCGTCGTAGGTGACGCTCACGACGGTGAGGCCGGCCGGCGTAGTCGTGACGGTGGCGCTCTTGGGCGTGCCGTCAAACGTGTGGCTCAGGTCGCTCAGGGCCAGAGTCGCCTGCGCCCTTGGAGATCGTGAAGGAGCGACCACATCGGAGGCCGCGTTGTAGTTCGCATTGCCCGCCTGCGAGGCGGTGATCGTGCAGCTGCCCGCCGCGGTCAGGTGGACGCTGTTGCCGGTCACGGTGCAGCTGCCGCTCGCCGCGAAGCTCACGGCCAGGTCGGAGCTGGCGCTTGCGCTGACGGTGAAGTCGGCGTCGCCGAACGTCTTGTCGGTCAGCGCCGCGAAGGTGATCGTCTGGTCCGCTTTGCCCACGACGAGCGTGCCGCTGGCGGAGCCGGTGTAGTTGGGATCGCTGATCGTCCCCACAACTGCGTAGCTGCCGGCGTTGGTCGGCGCCGTCGAAGAGCCGTCGTAGGTGATCGTGACGGTGAGACCGGTGGGCGACGTGGTCGCGGTCACCACGCGCGGAGTGCCATCGTAAGTCTGGCTCAGGCCATTCAGGGTGACCGTAGCGGCTGCCGGCGCGATGGTAAAGCTCTGCGGGACGGAGGCTGCCGCGTTGTAGTTCGCGTCACCGGCCTGCGAGGCGGTGACGGTGCAGCTCCCGGCGCCGGTGAGTGTCACGGTGGCGCCGGCGATGGTGCACTGGTCGGAGGCGCCGACCGCGAACGTGACGGCCAGGTTGGAGGTGGCTGTTGCCGAGACGGAGAAGGCCGCATCGCCGAACGTCTTGTTGGCCAGTGGCGCGAACGTGATCGTCTGGTTCGCCTTGGCGATGACGAGCGTGCCGCTCGCGGTGCCGCTGTAGTTCGGATCGGTGATCGTCGCCACGACGGCGTAGCTGCCGGCGTTGGTCGGTGCCGTGGCCGAGCCGTTGTAGGTGACCGACGTGCTGAGCCCATTCGGCGTTGTCGTGACGGTTGCCGACTTCGGCGTGCCGTCATAGGTCTGATTCAGGTTCGAGAGCGCGACCGAGGCCGCGGCCGGGGTCACGTTGAAGCTCTGGGTGTCCGAGCTGGTCGCGAGGTTGGTCTCACCGGGGAAGGTCGCGGTGAAGTTGTGCGGCCCGACGCCGATGGCGGGGAAGCTCGCGAAGTTGACGTTGACGCTCGCGTTGCCGGGGCCGCCGTGAGTGTTATCAGTGCCGACGGCAGTGCCGTCGATGGTGTAGTTGATGGTGTGCCCGGCGCCCTCGCTGAACTGGGACATGAACGTGGCTGAGGCACCGTAGACGACAGTCGCCGGTACCGTGGTCAGCGTGACCGTCGTGGCCTTGAGGTTCACCGTGAGGCTGGCGGTCCCGCTCGAGGTCGCGAAGCTGGCGTCGCCGGCGAAGCTCGCGCCCACACCGGTGGGATAGGTGCCGGCGTTGATCGTGCCGAGGCTCGCCGATGCGATCGAGGCGACGCCGGAGGCGTTCGTTGTGGCGCTACCCTTGGCCGAGCCGTTGAGCGTGAACGCGACGGACTTGCCCGAGACCGGGTTGCCGCCGGAGGTCAGGGTCGCGGAGAGCGCGACGGTGCCGCCGAAGGTGCCGGTGGCCGGGCTCACGGCGAGGGCCGTCGTGGCCGCGGTAATCGCGGTGGGGTCGCTCGCGCTGTCGTTCCCAGTGTTCGTCTCACCCCCACCGGAGACGGTCGCGGTGTTGGTCGCGGAAGGACCGGCCGTCGGATTGACGTTCAGGGTGATCGCGGGGTAGCTCGCGCCGGCCCCGAGCGCGTCGGAGCGGGTGCAGGTGATCGTGGTCGTACCGCTGCAGCTCCAGCCGGTGCCGCTGGCGCCAGTAAACGTCAGACCAACAGGCTGCACGTCAGTGACGGTGACAGTGCCGGTGGTGCTCGCCGTGCCCGAGTTGGTCACACTGATGGTGTAGGCGGCGGCAGTACCGACGGTGAAGCTACCGGAATGGCTCTTGGCGATCGTAAGGTCCGGAGCGCCGTTGACCGTGGTAGGATCGCTTGCGCTGTTATTCCCGGCGTTCGCGGCCGGCTCGTTGCCGCCGCTTACGCTGGCCTGGTTGGTGACGCTGGGAATTGCGCCGGCCGCGACGCCCACCGTGAGCGTGATGGAGGCCGAGGCGCCCGTCGCGAGCGAGGTCGTGCGGGTGCACGTGACCGTCTGGCCGACGGCACCACACGTGAAGCTGCCACCGGTGCCGCTCACCAACGTGAGCCCCGCGGGCAGGACGTCGGTTACCGTGATCGTCCCGCTGGTCGCCAGGCTGCCAGCGCCCGAGGCGTTGGTCGAAGTCAGGGTATACACGCCGTTGGTGCCGACAGTGAAATTGCCGGCGTGACTCTTCGATATGGTCAGGTCGGCGGCCTGGACCGTGGTGGGTCCCGCCGTCGCGGTATTGTTGCCCGTGTGCTCGACGCCGGCTCGCCGCCGCCGCTCACGCTCGCTTGGTTGGTGACGCTGGGGACGGCACTCGAGCCCACCGTGACGGTCAGCGTGATTGTGGCGGTCGTGGAGGCGGCGAGGGCCGATGTGCGCGTGCAGGTGACAGTCTGCGCGGCCGCACTGCACGTGAAGCTGCCTCCTGTGCCCGACACGAACGTGAGTCCGGCGGGGAGCACGTCGGTGACGGTGATGTCCCGCTGGTACTGGTCGTCCCCGAATTGGTCACCGCCGATGGCGTAGCTCTCGTTCGCTCCGAAGTCCCACGGGGCGGCATTCGCCGTCTTCGTAATCGTGAGATCGATCCCGTTGATAGTGGTCGGGTCAGCCGCGCTGTCGTTGCCGGTGTTCACTTCGCCGCCACCTCCACCCAGCCCGGTTCGTCACCGAGCCGGCGGTCGTCGGGGTGACGCTAACCGTGATCGCCGGGTAGCTCGCTGCCGCGGCGAGCGCATTGGAGCGGGTGCATACGACAATGGTGGTCCCACTGCAGCTCCAGCCGGTGCCACTCGCCGTATTCAACGTGAGACTGGCCGGCAGAGTGTCCGTCATGGTCACCGTGCCCGAGGTGCTTGACGTCCCGAATTCGTGACCGTGATGGTATAGCTACCCGCCGTCCCCACCGTGAAGTTGCCCGAGTGGCTCTTGGCGACGGTCAGGTCGGCTGCGTTGAACGTGACCGTGACGTCGATCGCCTTGTTGTTCATGTTGAACGTACAGGTCGCGCTGCCCGTCGGGCAGTTGATGCTCGAAGCGCCGCCCACCACGCCCCAGGTGCCGATGGTCGAGGGGGCGGTCGGCGTGGCCGTCAAGCTGATGTTGTCGTTGTTACCGGTAGTCAGGTTACAGCTACTCGGGCAGCTGATCCAGTTGGGTTCCCCCCCGTTACCGTGCCTAGTCCCCCGCCAGCGAGAGTGACGGTCAATTGCTTGTTATCGGTAAACGTCGTCTGAGCTGTGCGGCCCGACGTCTGGCCGGTCGCGGTCAGCGTGAATCGAACACCGATGTCCAACGAATCGATTTCGTACTGAGCGGTTAAAGATGTGACCCAGCGAGTCGGCCAGCGCGCTGAGCGACTCGTCCGGATGAATGGGCGGATTTGCATCTTCGTGAAATAGCAGGCTCACCGTCTCTCCGGGCTCCCATCCGGTGCCCGTGACCGTCACGGTGTCGCCCGGCGTATAGTCATCTCTGTCGGTCGTCACCGTCGCGATACTCGGATCGCTCGGCTCGCCCGAAGCCGTCACCAGGACGACGCGGGTGTCCGTCCTGCCGGTGGCATCGTCATTCGTCCCACTCGCCGTGCCCGGATGCAACCCGTACGATGCCATGTTGCGTGTAGCCGATCTGCACGCCGCTGTTGCGTGAGGATGTCTGCCGGTCGATGTCAGCACTTGCACGTTGGAGTAGAGCTCCAACGTCGTATCCGGTGACACCGACATGCTCGAGATCGACCCCAACCACCCATACCGCGCCACCGCGTCATCCGAGTTGTCCTGCAACGCCACGACGCCGGGACCATGAGTCCCGGCGGCGTCCGGTTTCGCCCAGCTCGCCAGATTCCGAATCAGCCCGTCCTTCGCGCTCCGATTCGTCGAGCCCACGTCCGGGGTCCCCGACCACACCGCCACTCGTCCCATGAACGCCGCCTGCACCCGCGCCGCGATCGTCGCATCGCGCAGCAACGCGTACGGCTGCGTGCCTGCCCCATCGGCGAGCGATGGGACCACGAACACCGCGTAGCCGGAGAGGTCGGCGGTCGCGAGATCGACGGTGCCCTGCGTGCCGTCGTAGCCGCCGTCCACTCCGTCCGGGAAGGACGTCGGAGACGCGTTGAGCGCAGTGACGATGGCGTTGCATCCGCTGGCATCGATGCCGACGGGGCAATACACCAGCGCCTTCTGCGCCTGAACGGCGGCCGGGGCGACAAGCAGGCTCGCCGACAGGATTGCGGCGAACCGGGCGGAGGCATTCCTGGACATGATGGGCTCTCGTCGAATCGGTGGGATTACTCGCAGGCGTCCGCGATCACGGCGTTGAGCGACAGCTCCTTCGCTTTCAGGTCCTGCATGCTCCACGCGTGGGGATTGAGCGCGGCCATCCCCTGCTCACGCTTCACCTGCGCCAGTTGCCGGCGATACGCGGCGCAAACACTCGACTGGCCCTTGGTGGTCACGGCGAACTTCGGGGCAGGAGCGGCGGTTCGCTTCGCGGCACTGTTCACCGGCCGCTCCTTCAGGATGTTGTCGGCGCAGGCGGACACGACGAGCACGGCTGTGAGCGCGAGAGCCACCGCAGATGCGCGGGTCATGGTACTCCTCCTGGAAGACACACGAGGACTCTCCCATTCGAGAGCCGCTCGAAAAGCGCAGACGCGCCTCCGGCCTGCCCTCGCGGGCACATGACACGGAGCCCCTCCCCAGGAGGAACTGCCGGTCAGACAGCTTTGGGAAATGGAGATCTGAGCGAGTTACCACTAACGCAGGTGTGATGCCACGAGCCACACATTGGCTATCTCACTGTGGCGCTCCGATGTACCTCTCTGGCCGGGATGTGGCGGCGTTGCGCTGGGTATGGATGGCAAACCACAGTGGGAGTGCACCGCGCTGCGCGCATCCCACAAGACGAGGCCGGCCCCTGCACGTTTCTGCAGAGGCCGGCCGGACAACTGCTCCGATCCGTAGGGCTACGGCTTTTCCACCGGCAGCCGCACGGCGTTGCCCCACTCGGTCCACGACCCGTCGTAGTTCCTGACCTTGTCGAAGCCGAGCAGGTACGTCAGTGCGAACCACGTGTGCGACGAGCGCTCACCGATACGGCAGTACGCGATGGTCTCCGTATCCTTCTTCAGATTGTTGTCCTGCTCGTAGAGCTTCTTGAGCTCGCTCGCGGGGCGGAATGTGTGCGTATCGGGATCGACCGCCTTGGCCCACGGGATACTCTTGGCACCCGGAATATGACCGCCGCGGAGGCATCCCTCCTGCGGATACTCCGGCATGTGCGTGCGCTCGCCGCGGTACTCCTCGGGGCTCCGCACATCCACCAGTTGCCCCTTCGACTTGACGTGATCGAGGACCTCGTCGCGGAACGCTCGAATCGTCGTGTCGTCCCGCTCCTTGAGGGTGATCTTCCCGGGGGGATAGGTGGACGCGTCGGTCGTGAGCTTCCGGCCCTCCTCGACCCAACGGAGGCGCCCGCCGTCGAGGATCTTCACGTTCTTCACCCCGAACAGCTGGAGCACCCAGAGCGCGTACGTGGCCCACCAGTTGTTCTTGTCGCCATAGAACACGATCGTCGTGTCGTCGTTGATACCCTTTGACCGGAGCAGGGTCTGCAGCCGCTCGCGGTCGATGTAGTCGCGGACGACCGGATCATTGAGATCCGTCGTCCAGTCGAGCTTCACGGCGCCCGGGATGTGTCCGGTATCGTAGAGGAGAATGTCCTCGTTCGACTCGACCAGACGCACATTCGGATCGTTGAGATGAGCGGCCGCCCAGTCGGTCGAGACCAGAACCTCGGGGTGCGCGTATCCCCGCTGTTCGATCGGGACCACCGGCCTCACCGCTTGTGCTGCTCCCATAGACACCCTCCTCCTGACCTGCTGCGATCGACGAAAGACATGGACAATGGTTGATCACTCGAGGGCCGAAAACAGAATCGGCCGCGGAGCCCGAAGGAGGCAGCGCGACCGTTGACCTGATGCCTGATGCGTCAACAACGCTAGCGCTTACCCCTCCGGCTCGATTCCGGATGGACACGTACACTGGCGCGGACGCATTTCTCTGGACACTGACAATCCTGACTCGCTCAGTTGGGATTCTGCAGGGCAACTTACGGGTCGGTTGCGCGGAATGTCAACCTCCCGCCCAGAGGGGGGCTCTGTACCGCCCGACGCCCGGCGACCGTGCGCCTCAGCTCCATCTTGAGGGCCCAGGTCGCCCGACGGCGGGTCCGGGCTTTGGACCCATCCTGCGGTCGTTCGACGGGGGTCCCGCGGGCCAGCGCGACGACCGCGGCAGCCATGATCCTGGCGCCATTGGGACAGAGAGTCTCGGCCACGTACCTGCGCAGGTACTGCACCGGATCATCGGCGGGCGCGATATCGAGGGGGAATCGCTCCTGCAGAAGGATGTTCCCACCATCCAGCGTCTCCGTTACCCGATGAACCGTGATCCCAACTTCGGCCACGCCTTCGAGCAGCTCGTAGAACCCTGGTGACGAGCCGCGGAACTCCGGCGCCGCGCCGAGATGAAGATTGATGCACCCGAGCCGAGGGAGCGAAAACAGCTCGGTCCGAAGGATGGGGGTGCCGACCACGACACCGAGATCGGGGTCCATCGCCGCGATCCAGTCGCGACAGCCGCTCGAGTGGAAGCCGGGCATCGCGAAGTGGGCGACGCTCGGACATCGGCGCGCCGCAAGAGCGGCCAGCACGTGTCTTTCCCGGAGTCCGAGGAGCTTCCGCGTACGGCGAATCGCGGCGTTCAACAAGCCCGGTGGCCCCTCGTATCGATACGTGTCTCGCAGGAGCCGGGCGATCGATTTGTCCGGCGCCGCCGGGGCCGTGATCAGGGTCAGCTGCCCCACTTCCGGCAGTGCCCGGAGTGCGGCGGCGACCTCGATCCCGAGTGGGATGGAGCTGAGCACCACGACCGAGAGCTTCTCTCGCACGCGCGCCATCTCCTAGCTCCTGACGCTCCGCCACCCCTGCCGGATCGACGGCACGAGGGGAGCCATGAGGATGAGATAGGCGAGGAGCGAGAGCAATCCGGAGCGAACATCATGGCCCGGAACGACCCGACCGATCACGATCACCGACAGGGTACACCAGACGACCGGAACCAGGACTCGTGTGAGCAGACCACCGACGTCGGCCCGCTGCGCCTCTCGAGCGGCGAGCCACAGCACCCCCGTCGCATACAGCAGCTGTCCGATCAACGCCGCCACCGCAACTGTCTCGAGCCCACGCCCGAGGCGGACCGCCATGACCGATAACGACAGACTGACCACCAGCCCGCCCGCCGAAAGAATTGGCAGGCTCCGATGGCGCCCGGCGGCCACCGCACCAACCGCGGCGAGTCCGACGAGTCCCGCCGCCGCGCCGCTCATCAGGAATACACGAGCGGGAGCGATGGCCGCAAGATACTGCGGCACCACGAGCGAGACGACCGCCCCGAGCACACAGGCGAGGGCGCCGAGGAGTGGTGGATAGAGCCGGGCGAAGGGAAGCACCGACCGGTCGACGTGGCGGTCGATAGCCGCCGCGGCGCCGGACGACTGCGCGTGGCCGTATACATCCGCGAACACCACCGTTCGCACGACCCACGCGAACGATCCCGTGATATCGGCTAGAGAGGCGGCGAAGGCGTAATACCCGAGCAGTGTCGCGCCGCCCAGCGCGGCGACGACCCAGCGATCGGCGGTATAGAGCGACGTGGCCAGAAACATCGATGCGGTGATCGGAATACCGATCCCGAGCAGACGTCGAAGCGGCACGATTCGGAGCGCGGGGCGAAACTCGACCCAAGTGGACGCGAGCGCCACGGCGAGCACACTGGCCAGGGCCATCCCGGCGAAGGCGCCCGGAAGTCCCCACATCCACGCAAGCGAGATGGCGCACACCAGCTGGAGCGCGGCGTTGGCCATCTCCAGCGAGGCGTATCGGCGAAGGGTGGTGCGCACCCGGGTCCAGACCAGGGCGTAGGTGTACACCTGCTCGAAGACGACGGCGGCGGCGAATCCGCGAAGCACCAGGGCACGATTCGGATCGGCAACAACGAACGAGGCGACGAGCGCGATCGAGGCGAGCGTCCCCGCCTCGGCGAGAATGAACCCGAGCGCCGCACCCGCGGTCGCATCGCCGCCGATCTCGTCGCGACGGCGGGCACCGAGCAGCTCCAACTCGAGGCCGCGAAACACACCAAGCGCGCCGAATGACGCGTAGCGCATCGAGAGCCGGAGCAGTGCCCAGGCGCCGAACCCCGCCGGACCCAGCACGGTGGCGAGGAGAACGCCGCGAAGACCGAGCAGGCCCTCGGTGACTCCGCGACTCGCGGAGTACGCGGCGATGCGCTGCAGCACACTCGGCCGGCGCGCCGCGGAGATCGGGAGGTCGAGACTGGTCATGGACCCGTCAGGGCCTCGAGGGGGCCGAGTGATTCGAGGGCTTTCCGCTCCTTCCACTCCGTTCGTCTCGCGACCAATGGGCCGAGCGTTCGCAAGGCGGCACGTACGGGAGATGACAGCCCGAGCACGAGCGTCCGGCGTCGCGAGAGTCGCCCGCCACGCAGCACCTTGGGGTAAAGCGCCGTGGGGCCAAGGTCGAGCCAGCCGAGACCCTGTGCCGCGGCGAGACGCAGCGGCTCGTAAACGAGATCGTTGTGGTAGACCGGACCGGCGAGAAACCCCGGCGCGAACGCGGCGAACGTTCCCTCCATCACCGCGCCGGCTGCCACCGAGATGCTCGATCCGACGAGCCGATCCTGATGAAAGGTCAACTGACCCCAGACACCATCCGCCGGACCCTCGGCGAGGTGCTCGAACAATTCGGCCGGCGCCGCCGGCGTGCGACCGCGGTGGGTGCCGGTCGTGGAGCGATAGAGTGCCGCCATTTCCCCGGCGTAGGCCCTGAAGTCCGTCGTCATGGACGTGCGAATGCCGCGCTCCGCGAGAGACCGAAGCTCGCCGCGGATCGTGCGCCGGAGGCTCTTGGAGCGGCTGCCGACGTACTGGTCGAAGGAGGGCCACTCGATCGCGAGTCGGGCCGTGGATCCGGCGTACGAGTCGAGGTAGCCCCGTTGGGCGGCGAGCTCGCGCAGCCGCGTGCTCGCTTCATCGACGAACGGCCAGACCACGGCTCGCGCGCCGTCCTGCCGGGCTTGCTCCTCCAGCGAGGCGAAGATCTCGACGAGCGCATTCTCGGGAAGCCGATCGAGGTCGCCGAGGGGCTCGCTCGTGGTCGAGCATGGAGCGCCGACCGAAATGGTGGGCCGGAGGCGGAGGCCCACCGCCGCCATCGCCGGACCGATCGGGCCGAGCCAGCGATCGTGGATGTCGAGTGCGCTGCCGCCGTCGAGCAGATAGGCCGGAACGATCGCCCGCACGGCGTCGCCCTGCCGAACGACGATGTGCCGAGCTTGCCACCCACTCGACTCGGCAGCGGCGTGCCACCGGTGGAGGGAGAATCCCCGCCCTGCGAGCGCATCCCACTCGTCCCGGGAGACGCGCGCTGCCGCCCCTGCCACGGCCACGGCGGTCACCGGGTCTGCTCGACGCGCGGAGTGAACCGGGGGAACATCCTGTCGAGCACCTTGAAGTAGGTCATCTCACCAACGACCCGGGTTCCCTTGCTGGCCGTCTTCTCTGCGGTCCGCAACGATGCGCCATTCCCCACCGAGATCATGCGCCAGCCTTCGGTGAATCCGCGCTCCCGCGCCGCATTGAGTCGCGCGGTCACGAGCGCAGACCCGACCCCGGTCCCGCGCTCCGATGGAATGACGTAGAGATCGTAGAGATAGGCCGCGTGCGGTGGAAGCGGGATCGTGCAGGCGGTCACGTCGGGTCCCATCCGCTCGGAGAACCAGGTGTAGCCGATCGGCCGACGGTCCCGCCAGGCGATCAGGCACGTGCGTCCCTGGATCTGCCGATTCCGGAAGAGCTCGATGTCTCGCGCACTCGCCATTCCCGACATGAGATCCCAGTCCGAAGGCTGGGCGACCGTGATGGTAACACCGGAAGGGACCGCAACCTCGCGAATCGCATCGAGCGGATCTGCGATGATCACCATGCGGTCGCGGCGAAAGAGGAGATGCACCGACCGGTCGGCCACGGCCTGCCGCAGCTCGCTCAGTCCGCCGACTCGATAGGCGCGCCGGGCTTCGGCGGGGAATCCGCGCCAGTGATTGACGAACCGCGTTATGCGGCGCCGGACGGTCATGTGGCCTCCGGATACGTTTCGATGCCGCGCTCGGTCTCGACCAGCACCGGCTCACGGACGAACGCCGCTCGGGCACCGGGTCCGACCCGCGCGGCAATGAGGTGCGTGAGTGGATCGGCGACCGGCTCGAGACCCCATTTCCGCTTGAAGTGCTGCACTCCATCGCTCGTGAAGCAGGCGGTGCGGCCCGCGTCCACATGCGTATGTCCCTGCTCACGCGCCCACTCGAATACGAGCGAGAACACCGCCGAATACACACCCTCCCGCAGGAGACCGGGATCACCCTGGCATAGCCCCATGACCGGGAGCCACAGCGCGTGACGGGTCCGGACCGTGCAGATGCCGGCCACGCGGGCGCCACCTCGCCGGATGAAGTGAAGCTCGCCACAGCTGGAGAGCTCGCGTCGCAGGCGTTCGCTCGGGATCCAGGCGTCCTCCCCGAACCGGGCCCGCGCCTGCGGAAGCACCATCGTTTCGTAAAACTGGTTCCAGTCTGCCGGGGTCGACGCATGCTCGATCGTGTAACCGAACTTCCGGACTTTGGCGAGGTCCGACTTGAGGCTCGTCGTGGCGTGTGGCGGCGGGAGGTGAGACAGTTTGCCGCGCCAGCGCACGTCGCTCGGAATGATGATCCATCCGGCACGCCGGAACCTCGGCGCCATCCACCGGTGGATCTCCGCCAGGACGAGGTCGCTCTCCAGACGCTCCAGCTCGGTCGGATTGCAGAGCGTCAGCATCCCTTCGCCCTCGGCGCCGGCGCAGGTGCCGAGGAGGTGAGAGCAGAACGCACCGCTCTGTTTGCCCCGGCCGATTTCGAGCACGCGAACGACTCCCTCGCTGGTCTCCACCGCCGCGCGGCGCACCGCGCCGCGGAGCTGGAATGGGAGCGCAAGCACGTCATGCGTGGCGATCCAGGCCTCGGACCTGGGCGAGGCGTACGCCGGCACCAGGAAGCGCTCCTCGACACTGGCGAGCAGCGAGCGATGCACCGGCGCCGTCGCGGTCATCGTCCCTCGCGGCGACACCAGCTCTGGAGCTCGCCGTACGCCCGGAGCACGGTGTCACGACTCTGGCCAAGCACGACCACGCTGCACTTCCCACGGCTCAGCGAGCCCACATGATGCGGCACCACGCCGTAGCCCGTGGCCGCATTGTAGAAGAGATGTCCGGCGGCGCGGCGGAAATCCGCGAAGCGCCGCGGTCGCGTGTCGATCGTGCCCGAGACGAACGCAGCGCTCTCGGGGTTCTTCGAGGCTCGCTGGGCCGCGTTGAGACGGCCGAACAGTGCCAGCGGATACGTATCGTTCGTAACCCGCGGACTCAATTCCGCCAGGAACGCACGTGGCTCGCCGGTGGACGGGTGGGCGTACTCGACGAAGTCGAGCCCCAGCAGGCCGGCGTAGCCATCCTCCTGAAGCGACTCAGCCAAGCGTCGGGACCAACCGATCATCGTCTCCGCAAGGCGAGCCGCGGATGGATAGAGGTTGCCGCCGTGCACGAGCGGACGCTCCCAGCGCTGGTCGGTGATGCCGGCGCAGGTGATGGGACCGCCGCCTGGCGCGACGTGAAGCTGAACGTTGGGCGACACCGTCGCCGAAACCATGACCTCCACGAGGAAACACCGGTTCTCGGTGCGCTCGGACAACCCGCGCACCAGGCCATCCACATCGGTGCCGCCGTTCCCGACCACATAGCTGGCCGAGTGCCCGGAGCCGTGGGTGCCGCGCACGAGCACGCGCCCGGTGGGGACTAATTGGCGCTCGACCGCGGCACGGAGCGCGTCGTAGTCACGGCGGCGGCGGCCTCCCGCCATCGCGAGCGCGACAATTTCGCCGTTGGCGACGGGGATACCCAGCGCCAGCGCGCGCTCGCGAATGTGGTGCTTCTGGTCGGCGTACTCGACGAGATCGGGGTCGCCGCCGAGGACACGGACCTCGGTTTCCCCGGCGATCTCGAGGGCCGCGGCCAGCGAATGAGAGCCTCGGGACGCGATGGACGCGTGAAGACGCAGCGGACCGGCGGCGCGCAAGAGGCCCCCGAGTACACGGAGGGCCTCGGTGTTCCCTGCGAGCCGCGCCCATAGCGCGCGATTGGGCGCGTGATCGCCAAAGCGTGACATGGCGACGACGCGCTCCGGCGCCGGGCCGATCCCCAGCTCCGCGAGATAGGCGAGATAGGCAGGCTCGACCTCGTCCGCCACGCAGACGATGTCCTGCGGCCGTGCCAGTACCAGGGCTCGCTCGGAGGCCCGTGGCGTCGGAGCGCCGTGAACGAAGAGCCGAGTGGTCGAATCGTTGTCCAGCGGCTCGAGGAGACTAACCATTCGCCTGCGACGAAGCGGCTTGGCCGTAGTTCGAAGCCACCAGGGATCGGGCGTGGCGGAACTTGCCACCGGCATCGAGCGGAATGTCATCCACGATCCGGACGACAACTTCCACCCCGGGTCCGAGCAGCGGCATGACCGCATTCGTGATCCGGTTCTCGAGCTCGGCCACCCGTCCGTCCGTCGGGACGATCTGCAGGACGATGTGTCCGGGCTGGTCCTGGAGCAGCTGACATTGACGGATCCAGGACTCCGTCGCCGACTGGAGGCTCTGCAGAATCTGATAGGGATGGATGGTCCGCCCATTGGAGAGCGGGAAATAGTCGATCATCCTTCCCCGAATCGCGCCGATCACGGAGAAGGGCTGCCCGCACGCGCACCGGTCCGCGCCGCGGGTGACGAGATCGGCCAGGCGATAGCGGATCAGCGGCATCGCGTACGCGTGAAGGTTGGTGGCGACGACCTCGCCTTCCTCACCAGGCAGCGCCGGCTTCCCGTCGCGCAACACCTCGACGATCACTCCATCATCGCAGGTGTGGATCCCTCCGGCGGTCCTGCACTCCCAGCCGAGGAGCGGGAACTCGTGCGAGGCATAGGTCTGCAGCGGCGCGACGCCGAATGCTTCGGTGAGTCGCCGACGCACCAGCGGCGTCAGTACCTCACCACCGATCACAAGAATGCGCGGACGGACGCGGCCCTGTCCCGTCGCGAGCAGGTGATCGGCGACGCGTGCCAGCATGCCCGGCAATCCGGTGATGAGATCGGGGCGGAAGGCCTCGAGCTGCTCGGCGATCGACTCGGGATCCTGCATGCCGTCGATGCGGAGCGTCGGATGAACCCCCATCGCGCTCAGCCAGCGGCCCACGACCTTCGTGTCCTTGGGATCCCGCGGACGCGGATAGGACACCGCAGCGATCCGCCCGCGCAGGCCGAGGCCGAACGACTCGTAGGCCCGCTGGCGGAACATGGTGTGAAATCCGTTCTCGAGGCGCGTGCGCCTGACCACGAACGGCTCGCCCGTAGATCCGTTGGTCCGGACCGAGATCAGCTCGGACGGATCGAACCCTTGCGCCACGATTTCCGAAGGCGGCCGGTTTCGCAGATCATCCTTGGTCGTGATCGGGATGAGCTCGAGATCCACCGCCCCCCGCACGTGACGAGGATGCAGCCGGTGGCGGTCGAAAAGCTTCTTGTAGTACGGGACGTTCTCGTACGCGTACGAGAGAAGCCGGCGCAGCTTTGCATCCTGGAAGGCCTGGAGCTGCGCGCGGTCCGCCCGTGGGTGCCGCTGAATCGCGGTCGCCGTCCCGAGCAGGTCGGGACCCCGGGTGATCATCGCACCGCCCTCAAGGCGGCGCGCTCGACGACCGCAGCGGACGATCCGAGGCCGAGCAGGGCGCGGGCGCGGGCCGGAGTCGCCAACCGGCGGCCGAAGGTCTCGCTCAGGTCGGCCACACGCTCGACCAGCCCGAGGTTGGTTGCGAGCTCGCCCCGGTCGAAGCCGTGGAAGATGTTGTCCTCGAGCCCCACGCGGGTGTGCCCGCCCATGGCGATGGCCATCGCGTTCATCGGGAGCTGGAAGAGTCCGATGCCCGCCGCGGACCAGATGGAGTCCTCCGGCAAATCGCCGATCATCCCCGCCAGGTGCTTGGCCGTCGCCGGAACCGAGTAGCGCGATCCGAGGAGAAGGTTGAAGTAGTAGGGGCCCTCACCGAGGATTCCCTTCGAGATGAGCATGTTCGCGGCATTGATCATCCCGTAGTCGAAGCACTCGAGCTCCGGCTTGATTCCCTTGGCGATCATCTTCTCGGCGAGTGCAATCACCATTTCCGGCGCGTTCTGACTCGTGCCGGTCGGAAAGTCGAGCGTGGTGAGCGTGAGGCTCGCCAGGTCCGGCCGCGCCGCGCCAGTCAGCTCCAGTACCTCACTCCGCCGCTCGAACTCCGGGAAGTTCCGTCCGCTGCAGCTCACGCAGGTGATCGCTTCGGGAAATTCAGCCCGGATGCCAAGGATCATCTCCTCGTAGATCTCGCCGCGATACGTCGGGGAGCCATCGTCGTCCCGGGCGTGCAGGTGGACGATCGCAACGCCGCGCTCGAGCGCCGCGCACGCCTGGTCGATCACCTCCGAGGGCGAGACCGGAACGTGCGGGGTCATCGACTTGGTGGGGATCATCCCGGTCGGGCAGAAATTCACGACGAGGTCCTCGTAGGGCGTCAGCGGATGAGGCAGCGGACGCGCGTTCCCGCGCTCGGACTTCGCGGCGCGGTTGTGGGAACGGTCGGAGGGGATCTGGATCATCGTGAGGTCCGTGTCAGACGAGGGATTCCGCCGGAGCAGCCAGCGGATGGACGACGCGGAACTTGGCCCGCGGTCCCGTGGGAAGGTGATCGACGAATTCGACTTCGGTCTCCAGGAACGGCGCGACTTCCGAGCACAGCAGCGTGCGGACTCGGTCGGCGACGGCGGCCCGTGCGGCGCCCGGCCCCACGATCGCTCGAACCTTGAGGCGCGCGGGTGCCAACTGGCTCACCTGATAGCGAAGGAGGCTCTGCTCCCGCTCGAGTGCGCAGGTGAGCGCGTACGGAGAAACTCGGCGGCCGTCGGCCAGCACCAGGACGTCGGCGGCGCGACCGGTCACGACGCCGAGCAACGGAAATGCTCGGCCGCACGCGCAGGCATGCGGCAGGAGGCTTCCGCGGTCGCCGACCCGGTACCGCAGCAAAGGCATCGCGTGGTTGACGAGCGACGTCGCGACGAGGTTGCCCTCGACACCAACGGGCAGGGGGCGGCCGTCGTCATCGAGCACCTCGAGATGAATCACGTCGCCATTGACGTGCATCCCACCCTCGGGGCACTCCCACGCGATCTCCTTCGTCTCCGAACTTCCGTAGATGTCGAACACGCGAGCCTGGAACGCGTCGGCGATCGCCTCGCGCACCGCGGGACGCAGCAGCTCTCCGCTGGTGAACACACGCTCGACCGCGAGAGTCTGTCCCCGATCACGGAGCGCCGAGGCCACCTCCAGCAACGCCGACGGCAAGCCGTAGATCGCGTCGGGGGCGAAGGCGACGAGCCGGTCGGCGATGTGCTCGGCGGGTTGCAGCACACTGACCCGGGTGACGCGACTCAGGGGACCGACGGCTCCGCGATCCTGCGATGGTGGCGTAGCATCGAGGAGCGCGACGCGGTCCGTGATGCGCACTCCACACGCCATCCTCGCGCGCAGCTTCACGAGATGCTTGAGCGTGGCCCAGGCGCGCGGCCCGTAATACACACGAAAGGGCTCTCCGGTGGAGCCGGACGAGCTCGACCACTTCCAGCCCCCACGGACGGCGCCACCATCGAGGGTTGCCGTTCCGGCAGCGCGGAGCTCGGACTTTCCGACCGGAGCGAGCAGCCCGAGCACGCCGTACGGATCGATGCGCAGGAGCGGGCTCCGCGCGTCGATGCCGACCGACGCGAGCCGCTCTCCATAGAAGCCGGTCCGAGCCGCGGTCTCGAGCAAGGCCCCAAGCCGGCGATGCGCGAGGTCGCGGAGAGTATCGGATGCGAGCCGCTCGGTGCGGAACACACGGCAGGCGTCCGACGCGAGCCACCATCCCATGGCGAGACTCACCAGGAGCTCGAGGGCAGCTCGGCCAGACGTGAACGCGCCGGCACGCGCCCGCGGATTCCGTGATAGAGCGACAGGTACCTCGTGCCGATGCGGTCCCACGAGAGGTTCGCTTCCGCATCGTCACGGTTCCGACGCGCCATCTCCGCGCGGAGCGTGGGGTTCTCGCCAAGCTGATGAATGGCAGCGGCCAGCGCGAGGGGATCCCGCGGGGGAACCAGGAATCCGTTGCGGCCGTGCTCGACGAGCTCCGGAATGCCCCCGATGTTGCTGCCGATGATGGGAAGACCGGACGCGAGCGCTTCGGCGAAGACGTTGCCGAACGCCTCCTCGACTGAGGCGAGTGTGAAGAGATCGGCCTCGCGATAGCGGCGTGCCACCGAGTCGCGGTCGAGCGAGCCACTGAACTTCACGAGCCCATCGAGGCCGAACCTCGCCGCCAGCTCGCGAAGGGAGTGCTCATCTGGCCCGGTGCCGACAATCTCGAGCTCGTACCGTCCCCGCTCGAGCGATGCGATCGCTCGAATCAGGTGGTCGAGGCCCTTTCGCTCCACGAGCCTCGCGACCGCGAGACAACGGATCGGGCCGGGCCGCCGGCCCCCACGCGCTGGGCGGGGAGCGAACCGCGTGAGATCCACGCCGTTCGGGACGACGGTGTAGTCGAGGTCGGGCAGCGTCCGCAGCGCCATGCGGCCGAGACTCTCGCACACGGGAACGACGCGATCGGCACGACGCCAGATCCATCGAGTAAACGGGAGCAGGACGCGATGCGCCCGCTCCAGCTTGTGATTGTGCGAGTCGTAGCCGGGCACATCCGAGCCTCTGAGCGAGACGATGACTGGTGTCTTCCCCAACTTGAGGAACGGGATCATCGCGCCGGTCGGGAGGGAGAAGAAGAAATGCGCGGCGTCGTACTGCTCGGTGCTGAGGAGGCGGCGCACCAGCGGGAGGGCCGCGACGAGATAGCTCGCGGCATCGCCCATCCCGGCCTCGTGCACCGATGTGCGACGGCACCGGACGCGGTGTACGTTGAGGACACCTTCCTCCGACGCCTCCCCATCCCACATCACCGTCGATTCACAGCTTGGCTCTTCGCCGGCAGTCACGACGTCAACCGTCACACCGCGTGAGGCGAGCGTCCGGGCGAGCGCCTCGCTGGCCACGCCGGCGCCGCCGCCGTACGGGGGATACTCGTAGTTGAGCAGCAGTACGCGCATCGCTCGCCTGTCGGTGCAAGAGAGTGCAGCTCAGTTGTCGATGTTGCCGCAGTGCAACTCATGAGAGGGGCAAGAGGTACGCCACCCACGAATGGCCCGGCGGGCTGTGGTGCGGAGGCGGCAAAGCGTGGAGAAATACCTGCTTGGCTTGGCGGGCTGTCACGGTCATGCAGCGATTTGCATGTTGAGCGAACTATGATCGTTGTGGTGATCCAACGACATTCAGTCGGGTTTCTAGCCGATGAGCTCCTTCATCTCCTTCGCCGCGGCCGCCTGAGCCTCGGCTTCGAGCTTCAATTCCCGAGTGAGATCGGCGAGAGTGTCGTCCGATTCGACAGCGAGTGCAGCCTGTTGCCCTTGCAGCCGTCCGACGACCGTCATCGCCTCGAGGAGACGCTGGACGAGCGCATCGCGGGTTCGCTCGCATCGTGCAAGCGTGTCGAGCCACCCCTCCGGCCGCGCGGCGAGCTGGTCGCGTTGCCGCTCGAACCGGCCGAGGTTCTCGTCCAACTGCGCAAGGTCGGTTGCCGCGCCGCACGCTGCCGGCAACAACTCGGCGAGCGATTGGCCTACCCCGCGATCGTCGCCGGTGTGATCGAGCCGAGTGGCGAGCGCGGCGCACATGCGAACGAGATCGGCCAACAGATTCCGGGCGGTTCCTCCCGGCAGCTCCGAGAGAGCCTCGACGACCTGGCGCTCGAGGTCCGCGGGCAGGCCCGTTCGCCGCTCAGGCGGGAGAACGAGCGGTGTGCGGGAGGCCCGGCCGGCGCCCATCACCAGCAACGCTCCAACCAACGGAGTCGTCGCCAGAAGAGTCGGCGACGCTACCACCCCCGCGGCGCATCCAGCGGTCAGCACCGCGGCGAGCAGCGCATAGAATCCCGTCGGGACGGCCTGCCATGCACGCGAGGCCGGCAGCGGGCGCGAATTGAGCTCGCGACGCCTCAATTCATCGACCAGTCGAGGCGCGCTGCCCGACGCTACGCGAAAGAGCGGGCGCTCGCCACTCGCGGCCGCGTCGCGATCGACGGCACGCAGCTCGGGCATGACGACTCCGAGCCGCATCGCGGCCGCACTGCGCGCCTGCCCACTTCCCTCTCGTTCGAGAAAGACGAGCGTATCCGCCACGTCGGGTGAGCCACCGCACGCGGGGCAGATGCCGAGCGACAACGGATCGGGCCCACCGCACAACAGGCAGGGAGCGGTAGACCCCTGCGTGATGTTCAGCGGTGAGCCGCGTCCGGACAACGCTTCTCCGAAAGCCACGGCCGTCGGATAGCGGTTCTCGGCAGCAGCCGTCGTAGCCTGGGCGATCACCTCGTCGAGCCACGACGGGACAGCGGGTGCAACGAGTCGCGGATGAAACCCTCCCTCAGCCGAATCCGGCGGAAGATGTGCCGAGGGACCAGCGGGAAGGTCACCAGTGAGCGCGAAGTAGAGCGTCAGACCGAGCGCGTAGATGTCCGCTCGTGCGTCTCCGCGCCGGCCGGCGAGGACTTCCGGAGAGGTATAGGCGAGTGTCCCTGCTAAAGCGCCTGTACCCGTTACGCCGAGCTGACCGTCGAGCTTGGCCGAGCCGAAGTCGGTGAGACGTGCTCGCCCGTCGGGCTCGAGGAGAACGTTGGGGGGCTTGACGTCACGATGGAGGATGCCGCGGCGATGCGCCGCCGTCAGAGCGGCGGAAATATCCCGCCCGACCTGGATCGCCTGCTCGGCATCGAGCGGCCCGCGCTCACGCACGCGCACCTGCAGGTCGGGACCTGCGACGTACTCCATGACGATGAAGCTCCACGGTCCGTCTTCCAGAAAATCGAAGACCGCGACGATGTTCGGGTGCGACAAGCCGCGCACCGCCTGCACCTCACGGCGCATCCGCTCGCGGGCAACCTGCGCCGCGGCCGGCGGAGGGACGAGGAGCTTGAGCGCGACGTCGCTGCCGACCGTGCGATCCCGCGCGAGGTACACGACGGAGTACCCGCCGCGACCGATCTCCCGGACGATCTCGTATCGCCCGATGAGGACCGTCCCCGCATCGAGAAACGACGACGCGGTCACTTCCCCTCGAGGCGATTGAGAACGTCGCGAGCATTGGCCCGCCACCCATCTTCGCTCGGGTAGAGGGCCATGAACTGTTTCAGGTGGGTCCGTGCGAAGTCGGCCTGGCCGAGGATGTATTCCGACATTCCGGCGTGATAGAGCGCCATGTAGTTGTCGGGCTGGTAATCGATCACGAGACGCATGATCGGCCCGGCCGACTGATCGTCTCCTGCATCGGCGACCGGGTGTCCGACAGCGAACACGATGCCGGCGGCCTGTGACCGCTGACTCGAGGGCAGCGCGTCGATGACCTTGCGCGCCTGGTCGATCTTCCCCGCCAGGGCGTAACAGGCCGCGCCGTAGCCTGCGCCGTCCACGGTCGCCGGCGGCGGCACATGCTGCTGGCGAACCTCGACCTCCACCGCATTGCAGAATGGCTTGACACCGGCGAACCACTGAGCCCCTTCACCTTGAAACGGCTGATGGACATGCGGCGCCGGACGCCCCTGAGGCGTGGGGACGGGGACCGGCCGGAGACGGGTAATTGCCAGCAGCAGGCCGCACAAGGCGACGTAGCTCCAGCCCAGGGTGTAGAGCGGGCGGTTCATGCCTGCCTCGTAGAGAGGTGACGGGAGCCTGGCCGGGCAATGTCTATGCCCCGGTACGTCAGGCGATGCGTGAGGCGGGGGGAGGCGCACAAAGGAGGTGAACGGTGAAGGGGGAAGGGAGAAAGGGTCCTCCCCCATCGCCTTTCACGGTTCACCGTTCTCCGTTCACCTCTTCACACTACATCCGGAACAAATAGCTCATCTTGAAGAAGAACCCGTCCGCCGCCCGATGGAGCCCGGAGCGTAAAGGGTCCGCCGGGTCCACCGGGTCGCGAAGCGTGCTGCCGTACCCGGCGAAGAGGACGGTGCCCGGCGTGGGCTGGTAGGAGAAGAGAACGTCGCCCCGGAAGGACCGATGGGTAAACGGCGTGGTCCGTACGAAGTCACCCACGCCGGGATCGAAAATGAGTATCGGGGCGTCGGTCCGGGTATCGTCACGAAGCGCACTCTGCCGCTCGCTCGAATACTCGCCGACCAGACGCACGAAGATGGGCCGCGACGCCTGATACTCGATCTTGACCCGTGGGATGTAGTTCTTGTTCACCAGGCTGCCGTCGGTTCGCCGGTTCACCTGGTTCAGGTTATAGGTCGCGTTGAGCCGCAGCTTGTCGGTGGGCCGCCAGTCGAGCGCTGCCTGGATCCAGAGGATCTTTCCCGAGGCCCACTCGTAGAAGTTCTCGTCGTGCCCCCAGAGATAGAAGAAGCTCCCGGAAAAGTGACTGAACTCCGGCGTGTCGAGCGTCAGGACGTAGTCCTTGTTGGGAATCGCATGGCGCCCGACGAACGCGGCCGTGTCGAGGCCTCCACCGGCGACCGGCAGCTCCAACCGGTAGTCGGTGTACACCTCGGTTGGATAGCCGAACTGTTCGGTCAGCACCGAGGCCCCGACGTGCCAGCCGCCGTGCAAGACGAGGTTGGCGTTGAGGTGGATCTTCTCTTCCTGCATCCCGTCATAGGTGGCGAACTGATCCCAGCGGTAGAGTCCGTCGAGATTGACGTCGACGGTGAGGTCCTCCATGAGGCTCCCGGAGGGACCGTGGAACGATACCCGCGGCTGGAAGTTGGCATGCGAGTAGCCGGGCCTGGGAAAGAACCCGCTGCGCGCGCGGAAGTCGGGGTCGGAGCCGCTGAAGGTGGCGCGGAAACCCAGCGTGCGACCGTTCGCGATCACACGTCCGAAGATGAGCGGTGCGGTCGTGGTGACGCCGGCCGTGGAGGTCCGGCTCCCGGCGAGCTGAAGCTGCGCGCTGTAGACTCCCTTCACCCACCGGCCATCCACTCCCGCCACCCGATTGGAGTTGGAACCCTCGATCCGATCGGTATAGACCATTCCCAGCCGCGTGCTCGCCCCGAAGTCCCGCTGAACTCGAAGCAGGTTGTACACCGGATGATCCTCGCCCGTGGCCGAGACGGACTGATCGTCGACCGCCGAGAGAAATCCGATGTCCGTGCCGAGCCCCTTGCCGGTCAGCTTCACGGCAGCCACCGGCTGCACGATCCGACGGGTATAGATCAGGTTGTTGAGGACGTTGAACTGCTCGCTGCCGTCGAGAAAGAACGGGCGCTTTTCCTGGAAGAACTGCTCGTCGCGCGGATCGAAGAGGAACTGCCCGGCGTCGGACTCTACCTGGGAAAAGTCGGGATTCGCCGTCCCGTTCAGGTTGAGGTTGTTGGTGATCCCCCACCGCACGCTTCCACCCAGCTCCGGGCCCCCACCGCTGTAGTTCCATCCACCCGACGAAGGTCCGCCGGTCGTCTTCGAGGTGAGCGATGGATTCAAGTCGAGCACCAGACCGCGCTGCAGATCGGTGAGGCCGACCAGGTGACCCGACTGCGAGAGGAACGACGCGCTCGCGCGCTTGGCCGGCGCCCACGAGTCTTCCTGCCCCGAATGCTGGACCTTGCGAGTGACGTTGATTCCCCAGCGCTGCTCTTTCGCGGGCTGGAAGCGCAGACTCTTGAACGGAACGCGGACCTCGACTTCGTACCCGTAGTCCGTCAGCCGTCCCTTCGACTCGAACACATAATCCGGGCTCAGGTCGGCCGCTTCCCTGCGCACCACCGCGGTATTGAACCCGTTCCCACTGGTGGACCCGGTCTCCACCAGAGCCCCGTCCGATTGCACGCCGAAGGGATTGACCGCGAGGACCGTTGCCTGACGACCGTCGTCGAACGTGCTGAGAAGGATCTGCACGTTGTCGTCGGCATCGATCTTGTCCCGATCGGCCAACGTGGCATGCACGGCACCGTGGGCCTCGAACGCGCGAATCCCGAAGTAAACGGCGTCAGGCGAGTACCAGACGAATACCTCGGTGGAATCGGCGGCAGGGATCCCGTCGAGGGGCGAAAACTGGGAGAAGCCGGTCAGCAACGCTGCCTGAGACCACTCCGGCTCGTCCAGCTTTCCATCCACCGTCACCTTGGCATCGAGACGAGGAGCACGCACGTCGATGCTGCCGGCTCGACCGTTGTAGATCATGCCCGGGTCGGTGCCCACTGGTCCGCCAAGATGTGCCAGAAGCAGGGGAAGGAACATGGGACCTGTCGCAGAGGTTACAGTTTGGCCTACGCGGTCTTGCCTGGGCCGGTTTCGTCGCCTGAACGCCCGACTCCAGAATCCCCCGATCGGCCGATGTCCTTACGGTGCAGATCCGGCATCGTTCAGTCAACGGCCGGTGCATCCCGCGCCAGCCGCAGACTCATGGAGACAATGATGACCGCATCTACCACCGACCAGACTGGCGCCCTGGCCGGACTGTCCCGGGACCTGGCCGCCACCGTCGAGCTGGTCGGCCGCTCCGTCGTCGCCATCAACGCCCGCCGCCGGATCCCGTCATCAGGGGTCGTCTGGCAGCCCGGTGTGGTGGTAGCCGCGAGCCACACGATCGCTCGTGACGACGACATCACCGTCACCCTCGCCAGCGGACGGACGACGGCAGCCACGCTCGTCGGGCGGGACCCTTCAACCGATCTGGCGGTCCTTCGTGTCGAGGATTCGGCGGTGCCTCCGGTCGAGCGCGCCGGAGAGAGCGATTTCCAGGTTGGCCGGGTGGTCCTGGCCCTCGGCCGACCGGGCCCCCAGCTCACCGCCAGCCTCGGCATCATCAGCGCCGTGTCCGGCGAATGGCGGACCTGGCAGGGAGGCAAGATCGACCGCTTCCTCCGCCTCGACCTCTCGATCTACGACGGATTTTCTGGTGGCGCCCTCGTCGAGGCCGGTGGCCGGGTCCTCGGCATCAACACGTCGGGGCTCGCCCGCGCACTCGCGCTCGCCATACCCGCCAGCACGGTTGATCGGGTCGCCGGGCAGCTCCTCTCCTCGGGCACCGTGCAGCGAGGCTTCCTCGGACTCGCCGTGCAGCCGGTACAACTCCCCGATCAGCTCACCGAGCAGCTCGAGCTGAGCGGTCGTGGCGGCCTCGTCGTCGTGAATCTCGAGTCCGGTGGACCCGCCGACCGCGCAGGGCTACTCCTCGGCGACATCATCATCGCTCTGGAGAGCGAATCGATCTCGGACCCGACGGATCTTCTCGCGGCGCTGGGGCACGAGCGCGTGGGCAAGCCGGTGTCGATCCGAATCATCCGCGGCGGGGCGCTGGTGACAGTCTCCGTGACCGTGGGCGAGCGGCCCACTCGGCGTGGACGGTGACCATGGGCATCACTCCGTTCACCGCGCTCTCGGCGATGTCGGTCGCCGACGATCTGACAGAAGTCGCCGGCGTGCTTCGTCGCGTGACGGTGCGCGTCCAGACCGGCGATTCCGGGGAAGGCGCCGGAGTCCTCTGGCGACGGGACGGGCTCGTCCTGACCAATGCGCACGTCGCCCGGAGCAGCGCGCTCGGTGTGTGTCTTCCCGACGGGCGCGTGTTCGATGCGCAGCTCGTGGCCCGAGATCCCAAGCTCGATCTGGCGGCACTCAAGATTTCAGGCGGGGATCACATGACCGCCGAGGCCGGCTACTCCACCGCGCTCCGCCCCGGGTCGATCGTTCTCGCCTTCGGCCATCCGCTCGGCGTGTCCAACGCGCTCTCTCTGGGCGTCGTGCATGACGTGACAATCGACGATTCGGGCGAGGCCCGGTGGATCCGCATCGATCTCCGGCTCGCGCCCGGGAATTCCGGCGGGCCACTCGCCGACGCGCACGGTCGAGTGATCGGCATCAACACCCTGGTCGCCGGAGGTCTGGGACACGCGCTGCCCTTGAGCGTGATCTCCCGCTTCCTCAGGTGGGCCGGCCTCTCGACCCCGGGTCGCCGCGCGGCGTGACTCGCGTCGTCATAACGGCAACGGCGCCGGCGGTCCGGGCGGGGCTCGGCGCCCTGCTTTCCGCGCACCCGTCCTTCACCGTGCTCGAGAGCGCCGGCCGGACCGGCGTGGTGGCTGATGTCGCGGAGACGGTAGAAGCCGATGTGGTGCTGATCGCCCTCGAGCCTGGCGAGCCGTTGCCCGTGCCGATCGCGCTACCTCCCGATCGCGTCGGACGGGCGCCCGCCATCGTGATCCTCGCCGATGACTCGACCGATGGATGGGCTGCTCGCGCCGTCCGCGCCGGAGCGCGTGGCGCGCTGCCCCGAACGGCGACGGGAGAGCAGATCGCCGCAGCGGTCGCCGCTGCCGCCGCCGGACTCACCGTCGTGCCCGCAGACTCCACGCCCGCCTCGGCGCCACGACCGGCGGCTCACGGAGTCGCCACGCCGGCTCAGCCGCTTACGCCGCGGGAAATCGAGGTGCTCGCGATGTTGGCGGAGGGGCTCGCGAACAAGGTGATTGCAGGCCGACTCGGGATCTCGGATCACACGGTCAAGACCCACGTCGGCTCCATCTTCTCCAAGCTCGACGTATCGACGCGCGCCGAGGCGGCGGTGAGTGCCGCCCGGCTCGGCCTCATCATGTTGTGAGGCTGCGAAGATTCAGCTCGCCGTGTTGCGGGGCAATGGATCGGCGAGGTCGGCCACGACGTAGGCCATCACGGCCATGGCTGCCACACAGCGGGCTACCTGCGCGGCATCGAGCTTGTCGAGGGTGTCGCCGTCGCTGTGGTGATACCAGAAGTACCGGCTTCCGTCGACATCCAGTTCCATCCCGGGCACGCCGGCTTCGACCAGGGGTGTGATGTCGGCGGCGGGACTCTCCGCCACCCGCTGCACTCCGGCGATGCCAACCGAGTCGAGCAGCGACGCCACCTGCTTGACGACACTCGCTGCCGCGTCGGAGCCGACGAAGGTATACCCTTTTGGATTGAAGACGCCGTTGTCCGACTCCATCGCGAGCACATGCCCGGCGATTTCGGCGGCATGCGCATCGTGGTAGGCGCGGGCCCCGCGTCCGCCGTTCTCCTCGTTGGTCCAGAGCACCACGCGAACCGTCCGCCGGGGTCTCAGGCCGAGCCGATGGAGAAGACGCACCGCCTCCCACGCCGCCACGGCACCGCCCCCGTCGTCCATCGCGCCCTGCCCCACGTCCCACGAGTCGATGTGTCCGCCGAGGACCACGACCTCATCGGGCTTCTCGCGGCCAACGACCTCCGCCACGACGTTGCGCGAGGGCGCGTCGGGGAGCGTGTGCGCGCTCATGCGCAGCGTCAGGATCACCCGCTCGCCGCGATTCTGGAAGCGGTGGAGCATCATCGCGTCCTCGACGCTCAGCGCCGCCGCCGGGACCTTCACGACGGTGGAGTCGTATCGGAGCGCGCCGGTGTGAGGACTGCGGATGGATGCCGACGCCACCGATCGAATGAGGCACGCGACAGCGCCGGCCTTCGCGGCAACCGAAGGGCCATCGGTGCGGATCCGGCGGACGGCGACGTAATCGGTGAACGGCGCGTCGAAGAGAACGATCTTGCCCTTCGCGTCGGCGGCGCGCTGCTGCAACTCATCGAAGCTCGACACCACGAGAACCGGAGCGGTGATGCCATTCTTCGGCGTGCCGACGCTGCCTCCGAGCCCAAGCATCCGAAGCGGCGCAACGCGAGGTTGAACCATCTCGACCGATTCCGTTCCGCGGACCCAGCGCGGGACCATCACCGGCTCGCTCCGGACCTTTTCGAGCCCGTCCTTTGTCATCTCTGCGAGAATCCAGTCGATTGCCGCCTCGAGGCTCGGCGAGCCGCTCAGCCGGTGGCCGAACGTGTCTACCAGGCGCCCAAGGCGGATGTACGCCAGACTATCGCCGGTGGCGGCGCGATAGATGCTGTCCGCGACGGCCGTATACGTCGAGGCGATGGTTGCCTGCTGGGCATCGAGTCGGGAGGAGACGACCGCGACGAGGAGAAGAATCAGGCCGCCGATCGGGCGGTGCTTGGGAGCAGTCATGCCGGAAGATTTATCGGGAACGGTCGCGGACGCCAGTACTCCGGGCGAGCCCGATGGCCCGTTTGGCCGCGGTTATATTGCGAAAGGAGCGACCGTACTTGGCATGGAACGATTCGTCGGAGGATCGCATGTTGAAGCGCACAATGGGTGGGGTGGTAGCGGCTGTCCTCGCGTTGGCGCCGCCGCTCACCGCGCAGGCGGCGGGCTCGGCCAAGGACACGGTCGTCGACGGCCGCCGGCTCAGTGAGTGGGTCAAGGATCTGAAGGCCCAGGCACCTCAGGTCAGAAACGCGGCAGCGTACGAGATCTCCGGTCTCGGCCCGTCGGCCGCCCCGGCCGTGCCCGCGCTGATCGAGGCACTCGACGATTCCGAACCCAGTGTCCGCTTTCCCGTGACGGTGGCGTTGGGAGAGATCGGGTCGGCCGCCTCAGCCGCGGTGCCCAAGCTCAAGCAGATGATGGACGAAGAGAGGAACGATGAGGTAGCCGCCGCGGCCAAGCGGGCCATTCGCAAGATCAAGCCCGAAGCTCTGGCGGGTGAGTAGCGAGCTGGTAGCCGGTTTTTCTTATCGTCAGAATGTGGCGTGGACGTGCCGGGTCATCCTCCAGCTTCTTGCGCAGCTCGCCGACATGCGTATCCAGAGTTCGGCTGAGCACGCTTTCGTGGTAACCCCAGACTTCTCGTAGCAGCTCACTTCTCGTCGCCACCTGGCCGTTTCGCCTGAGGAGGGCCTGAAGCAGGTCATACTCCTTCGGCCGGAGCTCGACTGGAATCCCGCGCCGGGTGACCCGGTGGGTGGCCGGATCGACCACAACTGCGCCAAACTCCCGCGCCGCCGGCGGCGAAACGGATCGTCGGAGCAGTGCGCCGACCCTCGCGAGCAGTTCCCTCAACGCAAACGGCTTGGTGACGTAGTCGTCCGCGCCGTTCCGGAGCCCCCGTACTTTGTCGGCTTCGTCTCCTCGCGCGGTCAGCACGAGAACAGGGGTATCCACGCCATCTGCGCGCAGCGCCTCGAGGACATCGAAACCGTCGAGCGAAGGAAGCATCAGATCGAGGACGATGAGCTCGTGCCTCCGCTCCCGACCGAGCGCCAGGCCTGTGGCGCCGTCCTCGGCGATCTCGACCTTGTGTCCCTCGTACTCGAGGTTGGTTCGGAGACCGTGCGCGAGATTGCGGTTGTCCTCGACGATCAGCACTCGGGCCATGACGCCTCCACGACCCGGCCGGCATCTCCGGTCGTGGCGATGTCCGCGAGGCAGGCTCCGGGCAGCTCGACGATGAATCGGGTGCCGCCGTGCGGTACGCCCTCGACGCTCGTCCGGCCTTCGTGTGCGGCCACCAGCTGCCGCACCACGGCCAATCCGATGCCGCTCCCGGGCACACCATCGGAACGGCGGAGCCGCACGAAGGGCTTCCAGATCCGCTCACGATCCGCCCCCGGGATCCCGGGTCCGCCGTCCTCGACCTCGATTCGCGCGTATGCCTCACGGAGCGAAGTCCTGACGATCACGGCCCCCCCGCCGTACTTCACCGCGTTGTCGAGCAGATTGATCAGGATCTGATGAAGGCAGTCGGCGTCCACCGGCGCGACGAGCCGCTCCTCCAACTCGGTACGGAGCCGGAGTGCGGCGTTGCCGGCGAGTGGAACGAAACGCTCGGTGATTTCCCTCACCAGCGGCGCCATCGCGATCATCTCTTTCTTCACCCGGATCATCTGCCGTTCGGCGCGCGAGAAGTGCAGCACGTTCTCGACCAGATGAGCGAGGCGCCGAGCTTCCTGCACGATGATGTCGATCGCCTCCCGGCGTGCGTCCTCGTTACCGGCACGGCCCAGCTCGAGCGTCTCGGCAAAGAGCAGGATCTGCGTGAGGGGTGTGCGCAGCTCGTGAGACGACGCTCGAGGTGAAATCGGCGCGGAGCCGGACGAGATCCTGCTCACGACGGAGCTGACGGGCGGCGACGACGGCGAGTCCGGCCGTGAGCGCCAACAGACCGAGCAGGACCGGAAGCCGCGATGCCGGCCTGGTAACGACCAGTCTGCCGGCAACCGCGGCGGGGAGTCCGACCCGCACCATCAGCGGCCCCATGGACGCGACTCCCTCGAACGCCCCCTCCCCGGCGGTTGGACCGGCGCGAAAAACCGGGCGTCCTCCTGGAGCGGCGACATCGACGGTCGCGAGCGTCGCGTTCGTCACATCGCCCGTCACCGACCGGGGCAGCAACGGGTGTCGGGCCAGCACATCCTGAAAGACTGGAGTGAGCGCCGAGGCGCAGGTGACGAAACCGTAGGCGGCGAGTGGGGCATCGTGGACGGCATAGCCACTGTAGCGGAGCGATTTGATGCCGTACACGGCGATGGTATTGGCCGAGCCGTTGGACCACACGATCCCGTATCCGGCGCCTCCAGAAGGGCTCCGGCGGGATCCCGAGAGAAGCGAGTCACGGAGCCAGTCGGTCGAGGCAGCCCCCCGATCCCTGCCACTCGTGGTAAGCGCGCCGGTACGAAAATCGAGGACAAAGTAACGCCCCGATCGATCTCCCGAGCCACCACAAGCGAGGACGGAATCGGCGGAGGCGGCGAGGACGGCCGGCGGCGGGAGCGAGTCGTACGGCGACACGGCGGGCGTGCCGGTGACGGGGCCGAGCGCGGCGGCGAGCGAGCGATCGAGGTGCTCCTCGCTCGCCGATACGAGCTCCCATGCCGCGACCGTCGCATAGTCGCGGAGCGCCCGATCCGCGGTGACCTGATGCGACCGAGTGGCCCGTTGTGCCTCGAACGCCAGCAGACCCGAGAGGGCCAGGGTCAGCGCGAGGAGGACCACCAGGAATCGAGAGGACGATCTCAGATTGCTGCCGTTTGCTTGCGTGCCCTGCTCCGACCGTAGAGGAAGTAGATCACCAGTCCTGCCGCCATCCAGATAATCAGTCGCTCCCAGGTCGATCGCGGAAGGCTGACCATTTGGACGATGCAGATGAGGGCTCCCAGCACAGGAACCCACGGCAGCCCGGGCGTCCGGAAGGGGCGGGGCACATCGGGGGCGGTGCGACGCAGTATCACGACCCCGATGCACACGAGGACGAAGGCCAGGAGCGACCCGATGCTGACGAGCTGGCTCAGTACGCCGATCGGCAGAAGACCGGCCGCGATCGCCACGACCGACCCCGTCAGCATCGTACTCAGATACGGCGTCCGGAACCGCGGGTGGACGCGCCCGAATACCTCCGGGAGCAATCCATCCCTGCTCATCGAAAAGAAGATGCGGGTCTGACCCAGGAGCTGCACGAGGATGGTGCTGAAGAGCCCAAAGAGCGCGCTGATCTTCACCACCGGACTGAACCAGGTGAGGCCCGTGGCGTCGATCCCCACGGCAATGGGATCGGCAACATTGAGCCGCTGGTAGGGCACGATCCCGATGAGCACGATCGCGACCGCGATGTAGATGACCGTGCAGATCAGGAGCGATGCAAGAATCCCGATCGGCATGTCACGCCCCGGATTCTTAGCCTCCTGTGCCGCGGTCGATACCGCGTCGAATCCTACGTAGGCGAAGAACATGACGGCCGCTCCCCGCAACACCCCGCTCCAGCCGAAATGCCCGAACTCCCCGGTGTTGGGTGGAATGAAGGGAACGAGATTCTCACGCCGGACGTACGCGGCCCCGAGCGCGACAAAGAGAATCAGGACGCCCGTCTTGATCACGACGAGTGTCGTGTTCGTGTCCGCGCTCTGTCTGATACCTACCACCAGAAGGGCCGTCACCAGCAGCACGATGACCGCGGCGGGCAGATTGAAGGCGCCGGACACGATGCCACCACCCGCCGTCACCGCGCCAACCGCCGGCGCAACGGTGAGCCGCGGGGGTAACGCAAGTCCGAGGTCGCGCAGGAAGCTCACGAAGTAGCCCGACCATCCGACCGCGACCGTGGCTCCGCTCAGCGCGTACTCGAGAATCAGATCCCATCCGATGATCCACGCGACGAACTGGCCGGACGAAGCGTACGCGTACGTGTATGCGCTCCCGGCCGCGGGAATCATCGACGCCAGCTCGGCGTAGCAGAGGCCCGCGAAGGCGCAGCCGACCGCCGCGATGATCATCGAGAGAACGAGCGCGGGCCCGGCATTCTGAGAGGCCGCCGTGCCCGTCAGAACGAAGATGCCCGTCCCGATGACGGATCCGATGCCGAGTGCGGTGAGATTGAGCGGACCGAGCGCACGGCGGAGGGTCGGCTGCTCCGCCTCGATCTGAAGATCCGCGATGCTCTTGGTGGTTGCGAGGCCCATGTCCCATAGATACCGCGCGGAGTGCGCGGCGACCTATGGGTTGAATGACAGAATTCTGTCAGAGATGCTGGGCGGGAACGGCCTCGTCGGTTGCGATCACGTGCGGGGCACCCTCACGCAGGAGGTTATCGCGCAGCGCGTCGAGACCCACGCTCTTGCGGGGACGGATCCGGTACTCGAGGACACCGGCGGTGCCTTCACCGGGCTCCGATCCGGACGCGGTCCACAGTTTCGCATCACGGGCCAGCAGCCGCTCGATCGTCGGTTTGGCCGCGGCCATTTCGTCGGTGTAGATCCTGAGCGTCACGGCGCGCGCATCGGTCTCCAACATCTCGACGGTCCGATTCCGTCCGTTCCCGCTCTCCGCGGCGAGCGCGCTGGCTGCCGGCGCTTGAGGAAGCACCGCACTTCCAGCAGGCAGACATAGTCGAGTGAATGCGTCGTCGAATCCGGCGCCGAGGTTGAACTTCCACAGGGCCAGCTCGACCACGACGAAGAACAGCGACAGTACGGCGCCGACGGCAATCGCGTGGATACCGGTCGCGAAGCCGATGCCGATCGCACCGAAGATGTACACCGCGTCACCCGATTCGCGGAGATTGTTCCTGAACCGGACCGCGGCCACGATGCCGGCCAGACTGAAGGCGAGCGCGAGACTGTCCTGCACGACGACAAGGATTGCCGTTACGACAATCGGCAGCATCACCACGGTCTGAACCAGCGAGTGGTCGTACTTCTGTCGGGTGCGGGTCCGGATGTAAGTGAAGGCGAGTGGCAGCACGAGGATGAGAGCGCCGGTCATCTGGACGACGGCGTCGACCCATTTCGGAGAACCAGTCGGCAACAACACGATTCGCCAGCGAAGCCAATCGAGCGCGTCCGACATGCCGACCGGCGCCTGCCCTGCCGGGGTCATCGCGTGCTGCGGGAAAAGCGCGGTGAGCACCAGCAGCGTCACTCCAGCGACGAGATAGTAGGCCGTGAGCCGGATTATGGTGAGTTTCCCGAGACTCCGTGGTCCCCGCTCGACGGCTGGCTCGTTTTCCTTTTTCGCCAATGTTCGATCCTCCCTGCTAGCGCTCTACAGGCTTCAGCGCGGCTTTGGCGATCGCCTCGATCAGCGATACCCGATCGCGCGGACCCCGATAGAGCTCTCCGTTGATGAAGAGCGACGGCGTGCCGCGAACGCCTCCGGCACGGCCGCTCTCGATGTCCCGCTCGACGCGCGCGGCATGCGTCCTGGCCGTCAGCTCCCGCTCGAGACGCATGGCATCGAGGCCGAGTTTTCTCGCATGACGCATCAGCGATCGCTCATCGAGCGCCGCCTGATGCTCGAACAGCCGATCATGCATCTCCCAGAACTTCCCCTGTGAACCCGCCGCTTCGGCGGCGAGCGCAGCGAGTTCGGCATGGGGATGAGTGTCGCGGAGCGGATAGTGTCGGAAGACGAAACGAAGATTCGGCCCGAAGGCCTTGCGCACCTCTCGCAACACCGGATACGTCGCCCCGCAGCTGGGACACTCGAAGTCGCCATACTCGACCAACGTCACGCGCGCACCTTCCGCGCCCTGAACATGGTCCTCGTCGCCGACAGCCAGCGGCGCGGTCATGGCTCGGCGAGAACCCGGACCGGCACCGGCGTCACCAGGGCCTGCAGCAGCGCACGCACCGCATTGATACCGTCCAGGCGGAAGCGCGCGCGAGTGGGGCCTGGCCCCACCCTGATCGTGATCGCCTCCGGCGGCAGCGCCGCGAAGAGGTCTTCGTCGGTGCGATCGTCGCCGATCGCTACCACCGTCATTCCCGCCAGCCGCTCGGACGAGAGCTGCGCGACGATCCGGCCCTTGTGAATGCCATACGGACGGATCTCGAGCAGGCGATGCCCCGGAAGGATCTCGACAGGTTGATTGCTGAGAACCTGGTTCAGGTGCAATCGCAGCTCGTTGGCTCGGCGCGCTCCGATTTCCGGGTCGGCCATTCGATAGTGCCATCCGATGGCGGCTGCCTTGGTTTCGATGAGGGATCCCGGCGTGCGCGCCGTGATGTCGCGGAGGATCGCGAGGACCGGCTCGCGCCAACTCCCGCCCGGCTCCGCGGCAGGGACCCACTCCTTCGAGTCCGGCGCGCGCGACCAGAAGCCGTGCTCCGCATGGAGCCACACCGGCAGATGCCCCAACCAGTGGTCGAGCGCCTCGCGCGCGCGGCCGCTCACCACGTGCACTTCGGTATCCGGCCTCGCCGACACCGCGCCAAGAAGAGTCACCAGCCCAGGATCGGGCCGAGCGAGATCGGGAGTGGCGGCAAAGGGAACGAGGGTCCCGTCGTAGTCGAGCAGCAGCAGCAGCCCTTCGGTCTCGGCCAGCCGCTTGGTCAACGCCTCGCGCGCCGCCTGGGTTCCGGCGGGGAGTCCGCGGGGAGCCGTGACCGGCGTGCTTTCCTCGAGTTGCCCCAGGAAAGATCCCACCCATCGGTGGACGTCGAACGCCTGAACTCGGCTTCTGAGCGGAGCCAGCCGAGCGCGCCGTTCCTCCGCCGGCATCGTGAGGGCGCGATAGAACACCTCGGCCGTCCCCTCGACGTCGTATGGATTCATCCGCAACGCCTCCGGAAGCTCCCACGACGCGCCGGCGAACTCACTCAATACGAGCACCCCGTCACCGTCGATCCGGGAAGCGATGAATTCCTTGGCCACGAGGTTCATCCCGTCGCGAAGCGGCGTTACGAGCATTACGTCGGCCGCACGATAGAGCGCAACCAGGTCGGACTCAGCCAGTGACCGGAAGATGTAGTGGACCGGAACCCAGCGCGGCGTCCCCAGCGCCCCGTTGATCCGTCCAACGAGCTGGTCCACGAGCGTGCGCGAATCCTGATACGAAGCGACGTTCGTGCGTGACGGAACGGCCACCTGCAGCAGTCGCACCCGCTCCCTCAGCTCGGGATGGACGTGCAGCATGCGCTCATACGACAGAAGTCGCCGGGGAATTCCCTTGGTGTAGTCGAGCCGGTCCACCCCAACGAGGACCCGGACGCTTCCGTCACCCCGAATCGCCTTTGCCTCCGCCTCGACGGCCGGGTCGGAGGCCGACGAAGCAAACGAAGCAGTGTCGATGCCCATTGGAAAGACACCCAACCGCACCTCCCGAGTCGGGAGCTGCACGCGGTCGATGTCGATCACGAGGCCGAGGATGTCGGTCAGCGATGTAGCGAAGTGACGGAGGTAAGTGGGGGTATGGAATCCAACGAGATCGGCGCCGAGCAATCCTTCCAGCAGCTGTTCCCGCGAGGGGAGCGTGCGAAACAGCTCTTCGGAGGGAAATGGTATGTGGAGGAAGAACCCTATCCTGGCCTCCGGAATCCGACGTCGCAGGATGCCCGGAAGGAGGAGAAGCTGATAATCGTGGATCCAGAGGAGATCGCCCGGCCGGTAGTGAGCGGCGACGACGTCGGCGAAGCGCTCGTTGGCCTCGACATAGGAGTCCCAGTTGGAGACCTGAAGGGGGATCTGCTCCAGGAGATAGTGGAAAAGGGGCCAGAGGACCCCGTTTGAGTACCCCTCGTAGTATCGGGTGACAAGGTCCTTCGGGAGGGGGACGGCCACGAGCCGCATGGAAGCGAGCTTGGCCTCGAGCTCGGCCTGGCTCGTCGGGGACAGGTCTTCGGTGGCTCCAGACCAGCCGATCCAGAGCCCGTCCGACTGCTCGTGTGGCCCCTGCAGGCCGGTGGCCAGGCCTCCAGTGCTGCGTTCCACCTCCACCCCGGATTCGGTCACCCTCACCGTGATGGGGAGCCGGTTGGCGACTATCAGGACTCGGGCCATCCCAGAAAGGTAGCCCGGGAACGACAAGTTGGAACGAGGGTTACCCTATCGCGGCCACCGCTGGTTCCCTCGGTCCACGTCGGGGAATTCATTGCCCGGATCGATCTCGATCCGCTTGACCGTAGGCTCACGCCGAATCCGCACCGTCGTCCGCTTGGCCCCGCCGAGCCAGATATCGACCGGGACCGTCACGGTGTCGGGTGAGCCACTCTCCCGGGTGACCACCAGCAGAACCGGCATGGGGGCCTTCCCACGGTTCGAGATCTCGACGTCGAGAGAATCGCCCACAGTGGTCACGGTGTCGATCGCCTGATCGAGCTTCCAGGTCTCGAAGAACCAGGTTCGCCAGAACCAGGAGAGGTCCCGACCCGAGACGTCGTCCACTGTGTTGAAGAAGTCGTAGGGTGACGGGTGCTTGTAGAGCCATCGCCGGCCGTATTCGGTGAACGCCTTGCGGAAGGTCTCCCGGCCAAGGACGCCGCGCAGGGCGACCAGCACGGTCGCCGGCTTGTAATAGGCGGCCACGCCGTACGCGTTGTAATTCGGGTAGCGGTCGCCGTGGCGCATCATCTCAGTCTCGCCACCCTCCTCCACCAGATCGAGATAGTTCTTCCGGTTGCGGGCTTCGTCATCGAAGCCCTTGAAGAAGTCGGCCATGCCCTGCGACTGATCGAACTGGGTGAACCCTTCGTCCATCCACGCAAAGCGCTTCTCGTCGGAGCCGACCATCATGGGGAACCACATGTGTCCGATCTCGTGGTCCACCACCTCGTACAAGCTGAGCGTGTCCCACTCGCCGCCGATGCAGGTGAGCATCGGGTACTCCATCCCGCCGCACGAGTTGGGACCGTCCACCACCGACATGTGCGGCCAGGGATAGGGCCAGAGATACTTCGAGAAGAACTCGATCGAGTGACGGCCGTAGCGGGCCGACTCGTCCCAACGATTGATCCGCTGCTCGGGGCGATAGAACGAGTAGACCGCCGAGGTGTCGGGACGGCCGTCGCCGTTCACGTCCCCCACCGCCGCGTTGGTGGCGTCCCAGAGGTATCGGCTGGACGCGCCCCAGGCGAAGTCGCGCACGTTCTTGGCGGTGAAGTGCCAGGTGAGCTTCCCATCCTTCCCGGCGGTCGTCGACCGGCCGGCTTCGCGATCGTTCTCTCCTACCACATGTACGATACCAGTTGCCGATTCCGCCGAGTCGAGGCGGGCGCGGGTCTGTGCGCTGAGGACGTCGCCGGCATTCTCGAGCGTACCGGTGCCTGTGACGAGCCATCCTGCCGGCACCGTGAGGGACACGTCGTAGTCCCCGTATCCCATGTAGAACTCGGCGTTGCCGAGATACTGGTCGATCTGCCAGCCGTTGATGTCGTCGTACACGGCCATCTGCGGATACCAGTATCCGATGTAGTAGACCTCGCCGTCCTGGCCTTCGCGCGGCGCTCCATCGGGCGGGACCCGCAGCTTCCAGTCGAATGCGAGCTCGGCCGAACCACCCGGAGGGATCGCCTTCGGAAGGCGCATCCGCATGACGGTTCCGCTGACCTCGTAGCCGGGCGCTTCGCCGCTCGCGGCCGTGAGCGTGCTGCCTTCCGCGACCACCTTGACCAGATCCACGCCTTCGACCGACCACGGGACATTGGTGTCGTGGTGGGCGCCGGGTGCGAAGATGTTATGGAGAAGCTGAACGTAGACGGCGGCGAGTGTGTCGGGAGAACGGTTGTAGTACTTGATGGTGCCGTGACCCGTCAGTCGCTTGGAGATGGGATTGAGCTCGGCCTGGAGAGAATACTCCGACCACTGCTGCCAATACTTTGGCCCGGGCGCGCCCGACCGGGTGCGAGTCCCCTTCGTCACCGCCTGCTCGAACCCTTCAAGAACCGGCAGCGTCATCGCCCTCGAATGCGTGCCCGTCCCTCCCGCGGGTTCGGCCGGCGCCGGGGCAACCGGCGCTGGAGGCCGGCCGCCGCCTGCGCAGGCGGAGAGGAAGGAAAGGACGAGGAGCCCAGTCAGGGGGCTCCGGAGGGCAGTGACCAGTCGGTCCATCGGGGTCTCCGTCAATTGCGGTGTCAGGGCACTCTCGGCCCGGCGGGGATCATGCTCTGACTACGGGGCTGGGGCAAGTATCGGTTTCGGACGGTCTTGTCGGCGCGACTCTGGGGAGGCGTGGTGCATCCCAAAGGCTGTCGGGGCCAATAGCCCCCATGAACCGCGCTACCTCAAAGGAGATGGGTGACATGTCTGATGGACGGACGACAGGTTGGACCAGCCGTATCCCCTCCGGCAGCATCGGCATCGCGTTTCTCGCCGGTTTGCTCGTTGCCGGAAGCTTCCACCTCCCCTTAACGACGTCGGCCCAGCAACCCGCCCCACGGTATGCGGCCGGGCAGCCGTCCCCGACTCCTCCCGCGGGCGCCGCCACATTGAACGATCTGAGTCAAGCGTTCGCGGCCGTGGCCGAGCAGGTCAAGCCTAGCGTGGTGTTCATTAAGTCGGGCAAGAAGGAAAGGACCGAGCAGTCGGCGCCTCGCTTCCGCATGCCTCCGGGATTCGAGCAGTTCTTCCCGCGGGTGCCGCAAATGCAGAGCCCGGAATTCCAGGAGAGCGCGGGCTCGGGTTTCGTCGTCTCCTCCGACGGCTACATCCTGACGAATGATCACGTCGTCGATGGCTCGGACAACGTGACTGTCCGCCTGCTCGACCGCCGCGAGTTCAAGGCCAAGGTGGTGGGAACCGATCCCAACACCGACCTCGCCGTGCTGAAGATCGATGCCGACCATCTGACGCCGGCGCCGCTCGGCAACAGCGACGCCTCGCGAGTCGGCGAATGGGTTCTTGCGGTCGGTAATCCACTCGGTGAGAACCTCACCTTTACCGTTACTTCGGGCATCATCAGTGCCAAGGGCCGAAGCCTTTCCCTGCCGAACACAAGTAACCGGAGTATTCAGGACTTCATCCAGACGGACGCCGCGATCAATCCTGGCAATTCGGGGGGTCCGCTCGTGAGCGTGACCGGCCAGGTGATCGGCGTCAACTCCGCGATCGAAAGCGAGACCGGGTTCTACTCGGGATACGGCTTCGCCATTCCGATCAATCTCGCCAAGCGGGTCATGGACCAGATCATCGCGCATGGACGCGTCGAGCGGGCAGCGCTCGGCGTCACTGTCCGGGACGCCACGCCGAATGATGCGGCGTACGTCGGTCTTCCGGATGTCCGCGGCATCGTGGTGCAGGACTACGGAACCGAGAACTCGCCGGCGAAGGCGGCCGGCATCGTCCCCGGAGACATCATCGTCTCCATCGATGGCAAACCGGTCGAGTACGTCGGACAGTTGCAGCAACAGGTCGCCTTCCGGCACCCGGGAGAGACAGTGAAGGTCGAGGTGGCACGCAAGGGAGGCGTCCGCAAGACGCTCGACGTGCGCCTCGAGGGAATGCCTTCGGCCAAGGAAATGGCGTCGGCAGACTCGAGCGACAGCAACGCGGAGACGCCCGAGGGAGCAGCCTCGGTCGGCAAGCTCGGAATCACGGTCTCTGCGCTCGATCAGGACGACATTCAGCAGCTTCAGCTGCGCTCCGACCAGCGCGGCCTGGTAGTTACCGATGTGAAACCGGGAGGTCCCTCGTGGGGTGAGCTCGCCGACGGCGATCACGGCGGGCCCGACATTATCCTCACCATCGAAGGCAAAGCGGTCAAAACGCCTGCCGAGCTGCAGAAGGTCGTCGACGAACAGAAGGCCGGAAGCGTCGTGAGCCTCAGCATCTACAATCCTCGGGCACAGACCAGGCGCATCGAGCGAATCAGGCTGGGAACCGAATAGCGCGGGATAGGCTCGCCGAAGGAAACCGCGCCCTTCACGGTGATCTCGCCGTGAGGGGCGCTTTGCTTCAGTATATTTGCCAACCCACTTCCCCGAGCCACGATGGCCGATCCGACCAATCCATTCGGATGCCGATCGGATCCCGTGAGGGCGGTCACATCCAAGCCGGACGTCCAGAGAGCATTCTCGGAAAGGAGGCGACTCTTTGACGCAGACGTATAGGAGGTGAGCCGTGGCATCCAGGTCGAAGAAGAAGAAGGCTGTCCAGGTCGGGCAACGCACCTATCCGACGCCCCCCTTCCCCAAACAACACCTCGAAAAGCCCGGCGACGAATCGGCACTCAAGCCGCGCCCGGCATTCCAGGCGCCCGACTACAGGGGCTCAGGGAAGCTCGAGGGGATGACGGCCCTTATCACTGGAGGAGATTCCGGCATCGGCCGCGCGGTGGCCGTACTCTACGCCCGCGAGGGCGCCGATGTCGCGATCGTGTATTTGAGCGAAGACGATGACGCGGGTGAAACCGCAAAGGCCGTGGAGGCCGAGGGGGCGCGGGCGCTGCTGATCCGCGGCGACGTCACCGATCCGGAATTCTGCGAGGACGCCGTACAGCGGACGATAGAGGAATTCGGCCGACTCGACATTCTGGTGAACAATGCGGCCTTTCAGCAGCACGTCAGCACGATAGAGGAGCTGAGTGAGGAGCAGTTCGACCACACCTTCAAGACCAACATCTACGGCTACTTCTATATGGCCAAGGCCGCGGTTCCCCATCTCGGGAAGGGTGCCGCCATCGTGAACACCGGCTCCGAAACGGCACTCATGGGGAGCGGAGCGTTGCTTGATTACTCCTCTACCAAGGGTGCGATCCATGCCTTCACCAAGTCGCTCGCCCAGAACCTGCTGGAGCGTGGAATCCGGGTGAACTGCGTCGCGCCGGGCCCGGTCTGGACCCCGCTCAACCCGTCCGATGTGCCCGCGGAGAAGGTATCCGAGTTCGGCGCCAAGACGGCGATGAAACGACCAGCCCAGCCGGAGGAGATCGCGCCCGCGTTCGTGTTCATGGCGGCGCCGACCTGCTCGAGCTACATCACCGGCGAGGTGCTGCCGATTCTGGGAGGTGGTGAAGGAGGGTAAGACCGGCCGGCTTACGAGGCCGACCGGGTGGGCACTACCCAGGCCTGGCTGAGCGCAGCGAGGGGCGGCGCACGCCAGGGCTGGGGCTGGCGCTCGAGGACCACGACCACAATCGCCTCCGGATCTCCGCAGCTTCCGCCGATCACGCCGAAGGCCTGACGCGCGCCATCCTTTCGACGAAAGATCGCGCCCGATACCCGCTCCTGCGGACGGGACACCAGGGAGAAGACGCGTGACTCCTCGTCGCGATTGGCGAACACGCCTAGCGAGCTGGCGACGCGGAGCAGCTCGGCGGGCGAATCGTACCCGAGCAGCCGGGCAAAGGGGCGATTGGCGGCGAGGGGAGTTCCGGTCGGGCCGAACAGGCAGAGACCCACCGGCGCGCCATCGGCCAGCGCGCGCATCTGCTCCTCGGCCGCGCGGAGGGCGTCCTCCACGCGCCGGCGGGCTGCCATCGAATCCTTGAGGTCGGCGACCTGCTTGCGCAGAGCGGCGACCTCGTTGATCAGATCCTGTTTCGGGCGGTGTTGGTCTCGCATGTCAGACATAATGACGGCGAGACCGGTGCGTCTTGCACCCACGCTGCCAACTTGAAACGCGTGAGGCCCATCGATCAGAGATGCGGCTTCTTGAGGAAGCCCTTGATCTTGTTCTTGGCCTTCTCCTTTTCCTCGGCCTTCTTCTCCTCGACCGCCTCGTGCACCGCCTCGTGCACGATCGACTTCCCCGCGTTGGCCATCGTCTTGCCGAGGTCGAAATTCTTGAGGGCCTCGCAGGCCTGGCGCTGCTGCTCCTTCTCCTCCGGCGTCAGCTCCCTCGGCTGACCCGTCGTGGTGCTCGCATTGCTGGCGGTCGCCTGCTGCTGCTTGGCCATATCCGCCTTCGCCTTGGCGATGGAGTCGGCCAGCTGCTGGCTGGCGAGGTAATTGACGAAGCCGTGGGCGAGGGAGTCGGGGTTGTGCATCGACGTGTCGTCCTTGAAGTCGATGCCGGCGGGAGGCTCGAATGCCGACGCCGGCGGCTCACCCTTCTTCACCGACGTGGCGGTCTGCTCGAAGTTCACGCAGAGGAGGTTGCCCTGCACATGCAGGGGAACGACCGGCGCATCCTTCATCGAGCACACGCTGAAGGATCCGAACGTGTGCTCCTCGCAGCTCTCACCCGCGTACGTCTTGGTCGTGCCGGTCTTCTCGCCGCTCCAGAGAGTCTGACTGCCGAAGGCCTGGGTCATCATCTGGGCCATGTCCTGCATGTTCTGATGCAGGCGCTGCTTGGATGTGCCGTCCAGGTCGTCGTACGCCTTTTCCATGTATGGCAACACGTTCGGCCGCTTGAGACCGGTCTTCTTGGTGAGATCGGCCGAGTAGTTCCACTCAGGGGTGAACAGCGTCCACCGATCCGTCGTCGTCGTCTTGCCGAAAAACTTGGCCGTGGTGCTCTCATGCGACACGATGCGATCCTTGGAAAACGCCTTGTCGGCGGTTCCTTGCATGTCTCCGGTGTAGGTATAGCTGACCGCAACGGCGGTCTTGTTCTTGGGAAGCTTGAAGGGGTTGTCCTGTGCGAACAGCGGACACGCTATGAGCGTGAGACCCGCGGCGAGGGCGAGGCGTTTCATGTTGCGCTCCGGGAGGGGTATTGGGACCGATGGAATACTTGCCGCCGGAGCGCCCGGCGGCAAGTCACCCCCAATGGTCAGCGCGTCGGAGTAGTCGTGGGCCAGTTTCCACCGAGTGCCCGGTACAGCAGGATCGCCGCCGACAGCTGCCGGAGCTGTGCCTGACTCAGGCCCAACTCGGCGTCGAACAGACTCCGCTGGGCGTCGAGCACCTCGATGTAACTCGCGATGCCCGTGCGATAGCGCAGCTCCGCGAGCTGAAATGCCCGCCGGAGTGCCTGGGCCTGAGTCTGTTGGGCCGCCACCTGGTCGCGTGCCGTCCGCACGCCCACCAGCGCATCGCTCGCCTCGCGGAGCGCGACCAGCACGCTCTGCTCGTATTGAGCGCGAGCCTGGTCGGCGCGGGCGCGAGCCACCCGAGTCTCGTTGATCAGGCGGCCACCCGTGAAGAGCGGCACCGAGATGCCCGCCAGCGCCTGATAGATCTCGGCGTTCGACGTGAAGAGATCGCCGGCTTTCGGTGACTGCGATCCGTAGGATCCCGTCACCGAAATCGTTGGCAGGCGCGACGCCTGTGACACGCCGATCCGGGCCGTCGCCGCCGCGTAGGCCCGCTCGGCCTGCTGCACGTCGGGCCGCCGCTCGAGCAGTGTTGCCGGCAATGAATCGGGCACCGACAGCGCGCTCACCGCCTGCAGGAGCGAACCGCCGCGGGCCACGTTGGTCGGCGCCTCGCCGAGGAGGAGGCTCAACTGGTGTTCCTGCTCCGCCCGCAGACGCTCGGTCTGGGCGAGTGTGACCGCGGGTACCGCGACCTGGGCCTCGAACTGGCGCACATCGAGCTCGGAGGTGAGTCCTTGCGTGAACCGCTGCCGGGCGAGGTCGAGCGTGGCCTGGCGGGAGGCGAGCGTGCGCTCCGCGATGGACCGTTCCTGATCGAGCTCGAGGAGCGAGAGGTAGCCGCCGGCGACATCACTCACGAGCGAGAGGACTACTGCGCGCTGCGCCGCCTCCTCGGATGCGAGATCGGCCTTGGCAGCCTCGATCCCGCGACGCGTCTTGCCCCAGAAATCGAGCTCCCAGGCGAGATCTCCCGTGACCCTGTACGCGTCGTATTGCGTCGGCGGGAACGACCCGATCGCCACCTGGTTGGTGCTGACGCTGCCGTTCACGGAGATCTCCGGAAAGAGCGGCGCCCGGGCGATCCCGACCTCAGCCCGGAATTCGCGGATCCTGGCGATGGCCGTTTGGAGGTCTCGATTCTGATTGAGCGCAGTCCGAACCAGCCCAACCATGGTCGAGTCGTGGAAGATGTCGAGCCAGCCGAGAGTGGCGAGCGAGTCGGGCAGGAGCTCACGCGGCTTGAGCGGAGCGCCCGGCGTAGCCAGCGTGTCGTTCTGCCGGGCCGCGGCGAGAGAGTCGAAAAACGCCTTGACGCTATCGCTCGACCGTGCGGCACCGACACGGGTCGACGCAGGAACGACCGCCTCCGGGTGATAACTCGGCCCGACCGCGCATCCGCCCGCTGCGAGAACCATCAGGAGCCATCCAGCGCGCCGGATCATCGAGCCTCCGGTGAGGCAGGTGACGGCAACGCCTCGGCAGCGCCCGCCGGCTGGCGGCCTCGCCGCCCTTCGGCCAGACCTCCGATCACCCGGAAGAAGAGCGGGATGAAGAAGATGCCGATCGTGGTCGCGAAGAGCATTCCGGCGAACACGCCGGTGCCGAGCGAGTGCCGGCTGCCGGCGCCGGCCCCGCTGGCGATCACCAGCGGCGACACGCCGAAGATGAACGCGAGCGACGTCATGAGAATCGGCCGGAACCGCTCGCGTGCCGCTTCGACCGCCGCCTCGCGAAGGGAGGTGCCGCGCATGCGAATTTCGTTGGCGAACTCCACGATCAGGATCGCGTTCTTGGCCGCGAGACCGACCACCGTGATCAGACCGACCTGGAAGTAGATGTCGCTCGGCAATCCGCGAAGCCAGACGCCGAGAAGGGCGCCGAGCACGCCGAAGGGCACGCCGAAGAGCACCGCGAAGGGGATCGACCAGCTCTCGTACTGCGCCGCGAGCACCAGGAACACGATGACCAGGCCGAGACCAAAGACCAGCCCGGCCTGCCCGGTGGCGGCTCGCTCCTGGAACGACTGACCCGAGTACGCGCACGCCGATGCCCTGCGGGGCGAACTGGCTCGCGATGAGCCCGTCGATCTGGGTCATCACCTCGCCGGAGCTCCGGCCGGGCTTGGGGGTGCCGGTGAACAGCGCCGACGTGAATCCGTTGAAGCGGAGCAACTGGGTCGGTCCGCTCCGGAACTCGGTCCGGACGAGCGCCGAAACCGGGATCATCGCGTCGGCGCGCCCGCGGACATAGAGCCGGCCGATGTCTTCCGGGCTCTGGCGGAACTGCGGCTGCGCCTCGGCCTGCACCCGGTAGGTCCGGCCGTACAGGTTGAAGTCGTTGATGTAGAGCGTGGACAGCATCGTCTGCATGCGTGCCGAACAGATCCGTCAGCTTCACGCCGCGCGCCTTCGCGGTCGCTCGGTCCACGTTCACGTAGAGCTGCGGCACGTTGGCGCGGAATGTCGTGGTCATCGCCTGAACGGCGGGCAGCTGGTTGACCGCCGCCTGGAACGCCTGCACCGACTGGGCGAAGTCGCGCACGTCGCGACCCGAGCGGTTCTGCAGGTTCATCTCGACGCCGGACGTGGCGCCGAGCCCGGGGATCTCGGGAAGGTTGAACGCGAAGCCGACGGCGTCCTTCATGCCGAACAGCTTGCCGTTGATGCGTCCGGTGATGGCGTCGATGGATTCGTTCGTGCCGCGCTCGTCCCAGGGCTTGAGCAGTGACGAAGATCGTCGCGCTGTTGGTCTGGTTGGTGCGGGTGAGGATGTCGAGCCCGGCGAGCGCGACGATGTTCACCACCGCCGGCTCCTCGTGCAGGAACCCTTCGACGCGGTGGACCACCGCCTGCGTGCGCTGCAGCGAGGCGGCGTCGGGCAGCTGCACCGCGACCGCGAAGTAGCCCTTGTCTTCGGTCGGGATGAACGCGGTCGGCACGTGCTTCCAGAGCACGATAGCGAGCGCCACCAGCACCGCGAAGCCCGCCAGGAACGCCTTCGGCCGCCCCAGGACCCGCCCGACACCGTGGGAGTAACGCTCGGTCACTCGGGCGAACCAGCGGTTGAACGCGCCGAAGAAGCCCGTCGTGTGTCTCCTCGTTGCATTCCCGGAGCAGGAGCGCGCAGAGCGCCGGCGTCAGCGTCAGCGCCACGATGCCCGAGAGCACCACCGCGATCACGATGTGACGGCGAACTGCTTGAACATCGCGCCCGTGACGCCGCCCACGAACGCCACCGGCACGAACACCGCGCACAGCGCGAGCACGATGGCCACCAGCGCCCGAGCCACCTGCCGGATGGCGCGGTCGGCCGCGATGCGGGCCCGCAGGCCTTCGGTGCCCATGATGCGCTCGACATTCTCGATCACGACGATCGCGTCGTCCACCACGATACCGATGGCGAGCACGAGCGCGAACAGCGTCAGCACGTTGATCGAGAAGCCGAGCATCAGCAGGCCGAGGAACGTGCCGATGACGCTGACCGGCACCGCCAGCATCGGAATCAGCGTCGCGCGCCAGCTCTGCAGGAAGAGGAACACCACGAGCGTCACGAGCAGCATCGCCTCGACCAGCGTGGTCACCACTTCCTTGATCGACGCCGTGACGAACGGCGTCGTGTCGAACGGGATCTTGTACTGGATGCCGGGCGGGAAGCTCTTGGCCAGCTCGTCCATGCGCTTGGCTACCACTCGCGCGCCGCCAGCGCGTTGGCGCCGGGTCGGAGATACAGCAGCAGCGGCGCCACGGGTCGTCCGTTGAGACGGCCGGCCAGATCGTAGTTCCGCGAGCCGAGGATCACCTTGCCGATGTCGCGAATCCGAACGAGCGAACCGTCGGCCTTGGCGCGGACGATGATGTCGTCGAACTGCTCGGGCGTCTTGAGACGCCCGAGCGTCGTGACCGGCAACGTGAGCTCGGTCCCCGGAGGCGCGGGCTCGCGGCCGAGACGGCCGGCGGGGTTGGTGGCGTTCTGCTCCCGCACCGCGTCCGAGACGTCGCCCATGGTGACACCGAGCTGCGCCATCCGGTCGGGATCGAGCTGGAGCAGCATCGAGAACTCGAGCCCACCGAACGTCAGCGCGTTGCCGACGCCCGGCACGCGCTTGATCTCGTCCTCGACGTACAGCTTCATGTAGTTGGTGAGGTACGCCGCGTCGTAGCGAGGGTCGGTCGAGATGAGCGCGACCACGCCGAGGATGTCGGTGTTCGCCTTGAGGATCGTGATCGCCGTTCTGCCGCACCGCGTCCGGCAGCTGCGGCTCGGCCAGCTTGACCGCGTTCTGCACGTCCACCGCCGCGAGGTCCTGGCTGCGGGTCACGTCGAAGTAAATCTGCAGGCTCATCGTCCCGTCGCTCGCGTTGGCCGATGAGTAGTAGAGCAGTCCCTGGAGACCCGAGAGCTGCTGCTCGATCGGCGCGGCGACGGCCTCGGCGACGTCCTCGGCGGTGGCGCCCGGATAGGTCGCCTGGACCTGCACCGCGGGCGGCGTGATCTGCGGATAGCGCGAGATCGGCAGCAGCCGAATGGCGAAGACGCCGAGCAGGACGACGATGACGCTCATGACGATCGAGAGTACCGGCCGCTGGATGAAGAAGTACTGGACGTCGTCGCCGGCCTGCTGTTTCGGGATATGTGGAAGGCCCGTCATTTTGCCGTTGCTCCTGCCTGGGCTCCTACGCGCGCCGTTTCCTCGGGGGAGGTCGCCGCGCTATCCGCCAGCGGCACGGGGTGCACCGGATGACCGGGGGCGACCTTCTGGACCCCGTCCACGATCACGCGGTCGCCGGCCGCCAGACCCTTGTCGATGATCCACGAGCTGCCGCTCCACGGTCCCGGCTGCACGTCGCGACTCACGACGGTGTCGCCCTTGCCGACCACGTACACGAACTGACGGCCGAGCGCCTGCTGCACGGCCCGCTGGGGAATCGCGAGCGCGCTGTCGCGAGTGAACCCGTTGAGTCGGACACTGACGAATTGTCCGGGCACCAGGAGGAGGTCCGGATTCTGGAAGAGGGCCCGGAACTCCTGGGTGCCGGTGGTGGCGTCGAGCGACGGAGCCACGAAGTCGAGGGTGCCGGTCCGCGGCAGCACCGTCCCGTCAGGCAGGGTCACCTGGACCGAAAGCTTGCTGCCGGGTTGGATGAGCTTGCGGGCGTCCGGGTCCAGCTTCCAGCGCAGGAGCTGCTGGGCCGACGGACGGAAGCTGACGTAGATCGGATCGAGCACGTCGATCGTGGTGAGGAGGTCGGATGGGCCGGTCACGCGCCCGCCGACTTCCAGGTTGGTGCGCCCCACGCGACCGCCGATTTCGGCGCGCACGACGACGTCGTCCAGATTCTTCTTCGCCTCGGCGAGGTCGCCCTGGGCGGACTCGAAGTTGGCCCGTGCGTTGTCCACGTCCTGCTGGGCCACGGCATTCTGCTGCACCAGCGGCTCGAGCCGGTCGAGTGTGCGCTTGGCGTTCTGGTAGCGCGCCTGCGCGCTCTGATAGGCCGCTTCGGGGCGGACCCGGTCGAGGCGGTACAACACCTGACCAGGCTTGACGGTGGCGCCTTCGGTGAAGGGGCGCTCCTCGATCACGCCGTCTTCCCTCGCCCGCACCTCCACACGCCGGTAGGGGTAGACCTCACCGCTGATATCGAACGATGTGGGGACTCTTTGCGGCTCGACGTCCACCACCGCGACCTCGGGCGGAGGGGGAGCCTGGGGCGGGCCGCCCTTGTTGCATGCACCAGCGACAATCAGTGACGTCGCCGCGGCGAAGATCGTTCGCCCGCGGTGGCGCGCTCTTTCGATTTCCCTCACGCTTCTCTCCTTGGTTGCTGCTGGCCATCAGCCATCAGCCCACATCCTCGAGAACGAATCGGTCGACCATGTCCTGGACCGCGTGCCACATCGCCTCGCGCGCCGGCATACTGGGGTCGTAGGTCCGGAAGGCAGACACCTTCTCGGCGACTCCGATGAGCGCGTAGCTGATCGTTCGGGCCGCGACATCCACATCCATCTGCCGGAACTCTCCGGCCTTCATGCCGGCCGACAGCGTCACGCTGAAGATCCTGCGCCAACGTTCGCCCAGTTGCTGACAGAGCAGCCGACCTGACTCGGGGAACTCGGCGCTTTCGACTTTCACGACCCGCATCAGCTCGAGCATGCCTGGCTTCCACGCGAGCTCCCAGAGTCGTCTCAGGAATTGCTTGAGGAGGTCGCGCATCGGACCTCGATGCGTCGCGAGGCTCGCCTCCTCGATTTCGACGAACGGCATGAGCCGCTCGCCGATCATCTCCTCGAAGAGGCGCGCCTTGGAGCCGAAGTAGTGGGAGACCGTGCCGGGGCAGATCCCGGCGTGCTCGGCGACGTGGGCGAGGGTGGCCCGCTTGTACCCGTACCGACCGAAGGCCAGCACGGCGGCGTCGAGAATCTCCCCGCGTCGCTCGTCGGGCCGCCGGTGCCATTTTGGCGAGCGCTCGACTTCCTCTAACTCATGAACAGTCAAACTATTACTCCATCAATCCGGTGATGGGATGGACCGCCGAAGGTGGGTACCAATCGGGGACCAACTATTTGAGCGGCCAAATAATAACGGTGGACAACCCCCTCGCAAGCCCCGCGCAGAACTGCCGACCGCCTTAACTGGACCCCGCCCGAGCCGTCGAAGCTGGCCGGATTTGGCCCGAGCATCAGTGATCCGCCTCACAGGATTGTGTATCGGTCCGCTATCATCCAGCAGACGCTCTCATCAGCGAAGGAACCAGCATATGATCACCGCCGAAGATGTGAAGCGAATCACGCTCTTCGCTCCCGTCCCCGAGTCCGAGCTCAATTCGATCGCTGCCCGCGCCGCCGACGTCCGGCTGCACACCGGGGAGTGGCTCTTGTACGAGGGACAATCGCCCTTCTTCTACGGGCTCCTCGAGGGGAAGGTCGAGATCCTGAAGTCGCCCGGCGGACACAAGATCCGCGTCGGCACCTACTCGCCAGGTGACTACTTCGGCGAGGTGCCGCTCTTGTTGGACTCGCCCGCCATCGCAAGCATCCGCGCGATCGAGCCGTCGAGGGTCATGCGCCTCGAGCGGGTGGATTTCCGTGAGCTCGTTACCCACTGCCGAACGCTGAATGCGGAGATTTCGAAGACGATGATGGAGCGGGTGAGTCGCATTCGGCAGACGATGGTCGATACGCCCCTGGAGATGGCCAGAGTGATCGGACATCGCCTGGACGTCGAATGCTATCGGCTTCGTGAGTTCCTCTCGCGCAATCGGATCCCGTTCAGCTGGACCGAGCTCGATGACGCTCCTGCGGCCCAGTCCGCGAGCAACGCGCCTCCTCCCGTGGTCGTGTTGCCGGATGGAAGCCAGCTGAAGGCGCCCTCATTTCCCGAGCTCGCGGAGGCACTTGGTCTTGAGACGGTTCCGAAGCTCGAGACCTACGATGTTGTGATCGTCGGTGGCGGCACGGCAGGGCTGGCGGCGGCGGTGTACGGGGCCTCGGAGGGGCTGTGTACCCTCCTCGTCGAGGGGCTCGCCTTCGGCGGGCAGGCGGGGATGTCGTCGCGCATCGAGAATTATCTCGGTTTTCCCGCCGGGCTCAGTGGTGACGAGCTCAGCACGCGCGCCTACGAGCAGGCGCTCCGGTTGGGTGCCGAGCTCATCGTCGCCCGGGAGGTCACCAAAATCGAGCCGGCCAACCCCTCCTCGGGCGTCGAGTTTCACCATGTCGTGCTCGACAACGGAACCAAGGTACGAACCCGCGCGATCATCCTCGCGACGGGTGTGGAGTGGCGGCGCCTCGAGTTCCCGGGGATGGAGCGGCTGGTCGGCCGTGGCGTCTATTACGGGGCGGCGCGCACCGAGGCGATGCGCTTCAATGGCAAGACCGTTCATCTCGTGGGCGGGGGTAATTCCGCCGGTCAAGCCGCCATGTACTTCTCGAGCTACGCCAAGTCGGTGACGATGCTCGTTCGCGGGCCGTCACTCGCCGAAAGCATGTCGCAGTACCTCATCGACCAGCTCGCCACCAAGTCCAACGTGACCATCGAAACCGATGTGGAGGTAGTCGGCGTCGAAGGAACCGACGGCCTCGATGCGATCGAGGTCGTGTGCGGACCCGCTCGTCGCCGCGAGCGGCGGCCGAGCGACGGCCTTTTCGTCTTCATTGGAGCAGAGGCTAAGACCGGCTGGCTGCCCGATGGCGTGATCCGCGACCAGTGGGCTTATATCTGCACCGGCAGGGATGTGTTGGACTTGATCCATGAGAAAAAGTCCACCGGCTGGCCGCTGGAGCGAGACCCCTATCTCCTCGAGACCAGCATGCCCGGCATCCTCGCCGCGGGTGACGTTCGACATGGATCGATCAAGCGGTGTGCGGCAGCCGTCGGCGAGGGTAGCATGGCGATCGCCGTGGTGCACCACTATCTCGCCGAGGCAGACGCTTCATCGTCAGTCGCTGCGTCAGCCGGTCGGACGGGGTGACGGGTTCGTGTGCTCATCGCCGCAGCACGCTGTGGTCCGAGATGAAGAGCTCCACTGGACACGACATAGCCGATACTGACCGATGAGCTCACACTGGTGGTCGGGCGGACTCGATCGCCGCGCGACGGCTCGCGCGGAATATCGGAGGACACCGCCCGCATTGCTCGAGTTTGATGGGCTCCGCTGTGCCGTTCGCGATCTCGGCGTCGGCGGGCTCCGGATCGAGCCGGCCCCGCCAGGCCGGGTCTGGTCGCTCGGAATCGCGGTCGTGGGAGAGATTCAGCTTCGCGGTAGCGGACGCCTTCCGATCTCTGGCCGGATCATGCGGATCGATCGAGCAGGGCTCGCCGTTCAGCCGGATGGAGCATGGCCCTCACAAGGCATCGTGGATACCGAGCGGGATCTGCTGATGCGGGGCAGCCGGGAGCGACGGGCCTCTCCACGTCTTCCGGTTCCGATAACCTTCGATGTCACGACTCCGCTTCGAGATGTGAGCGCGAGCGGGCTTCGCTATCAGCTGGGGCCCTACGAACAGCCACCCGCCGTAGGCGACGCGATTGCCGGCGCGGTGAGACTCGATGCCGACACGGTGATCGAGATTCGTGGACGGGTGGTTCGGCGAATGGGCCACGAGGTGGCGATCGCGCTCGAACCGCCTGGTCTCCACCCCGATGTGCTTGCCTTACTCCGGCTCCGCCTCTTCCCGGGCGCCGGTCAGTCCCCGTAACCGCTCCTGACGGGATGCCTGGATCTCCTCGGCGGTCATGCTGAGTACGGAAGGTGGCGTTTCCGGCTCACTGGTACGCGGAGAAAGAATCGCTCCCGAGAAACAGGCATCGAAAAAGGCTCGAAGTCGTGGCTTCAACATGACTTACTGCCTCCGCCCAGGGTCTTGTTCCGACAGTCGATACGCTAAGTCGTACGCGTCAAGTGGATTACAAGAAGGGGACGGCTCCAGCCGCGATCTTATTCCCCACCTCTGTGATTGCGTCCCTGGACGTCTGGCTTCAATATTCGGGGACGAGAATATTCGCATTCCCTCCGGTGGCTCGATGACCGCGACAATCAACTGCGCGCATTGTGGCGGCACGCTCGGACGCGGCGATCGTTTCTGCGCCCAGTGCGGTGCCGAACTGCTCTCCTGCTCCGGCTGCGGCGAGTCACTGCTTCCAAGCGACCCGACCTGTCCGGAGTGCGGCGCGGCCGTCCTGCCCATGACCCTGGACGACTCCTTGGCCTTCCAGTCGGACGAGTCCCCCTCGGCCGACATGGTCGACCGGCTCCGGCGCGCGACGCTCGGAGAGTTCGAGATCGGCCGGGAGCTGGGACGCGGGGGCATGGCGGCGGTCTTTCTGGCCCATGAGATCTCGCTCGCGCGGAAAGTCGCGATCAAGGTGATGTCTCCCGGCCTCCTCCTCGACGACGGAATGATCGACAGATTCCGTCACGAGGCCATCACGATCGCCCACCTGCATCACCCCAACATCGTTCAGGTCTACTCCGTCCGGCAGGAAGGCGGGCTGTACTTCTTCGTCATGCAATACGTGGAGGGGCGCTCGCTCGAGCAGGTGATCCAGCACGCCGGAAGACTGCCCTTGCCCATCGTGCGGTCGATCCTCTACCAGGTCGGATCGGCCCTCACCTACGCCCACCGGTCCCGGGTAATCCATCGAGACATCAAGTCGGCCAACATCCTCATCGATGGCGACGGCAACGCCGTGGTCACCGACTTCGGCATCGCAAAGGCCGCCGAATCGCCCTCGCGGACGCTGACCGGCGCACTCGTCGGCACCCCCGCGTACATGAGTCCCGAACAGTGCCGTGGCACCGAGGTCTCGGGCGCGTCCGACCAGTACTCGCTGGGCGTCGTCGCTTACGAGATGCTGACGGGGAGTCCACCGTTCAGTGGATCGACGTTCACGGTCATGCAGGCCCACGTCGAGCAGCAACCTCTCCCCGTCCGCGTCCTGTCGGGCGACTGCTCGCCCGAGCTCGAGTCGGCGATCCTCCGCATGCTGGCGAAGGATCCGGCGGGTCGCTGGCCCCGCATTGCCGATGCCGTGGTCGCGCTCGGCGCGGTGCCACTCGCCGAGGATGATCCGCTCCGAGCGGACCTGAGTCGCCTCGCCGCGACAGCGGGACAAGTCTCTCACTCCGCCGACACGACCCCGATCAGCTCGGTGCAATGGATACGACCCTCGTCTCCCGGAAACACCCCGGATGGTTCTCCGGTCGGGGGGATTTCCATCTTGCCGCCGCCCGTGGGGCTCGAAGTGGGAGACAGGTTCTCGCTGGTCGCCACGGTGCGCGGAAGTCATGGCACCGTGCTTCCGCCGAACGCGGTGACATGGAGCTGCGACACGGCCGACGTGCTCCGATTCGAGCCCGGCGGCGGCGATGCGATCGCGATCGGCGTCGGGTCCACGGTGCTGACCGCTCTGTGCAGGGATGTGCGCGCCGATCTGCGCATCGGTGTGGCTGTCCCGGCCGCCGATGAGATCATTATTACACCCATCGAACACGCCGTCGGGGTGGGAGACGAGATCCGGCTCGAGACGCTGGTGCGGGACAAGCGCGGTCAGCCGATCACCCGCGTCGTGACCTGGCGGTCCGACGACTCGACAACAGCCACCGTAGACTCGGACGGCAATCTCGTTGCGCTGGCGTCAGGACTCGCCCGGATCACGGCCGCGCTCGACCGGGCAAGGGCGGGCGTCGTGATTCCGATCGTCCCCGCACGAGTCGCCGCGATTCACGTCGGGGGCCGACCGGCGACGGTGGCGGCGGGTCGATCGTTCGAGGTCGTCGCGACACCGGTCGACCGGTGGGGGAGTCCGTTGACGGGCCGCCGCGTACGATGGAGCAGCAGCGATGCAAGGGTTGCGGTGGCGACCGCCGAAGGCCGCGTGCGCGCCGTGCAGCCGGGATCGGTGGTATTGACGGCGAGCTGTGAGGGAATCAGCGAGTCCGTCAGAGTGAGCGTCGGAGCCGAACCGGCATCCGATCCCGCGACCACCGCCGAGCCCGCCACCGAGCCGCGACGCATCAAGTTGCGGAACACTCGCCGGCGCAGGGGGGAGAAGATTCTGGCGGCCATGCTGGGGTTCGTGCTCGCGGGGGGAGTGCTCGGGTACCACGAGTGGACTCGTCCCCAGCGGCCTCCAATCGACACGGCGCCCACCGTCTCCGCCGCGGTGCCCGATCCCGTTTCGAATCCGGATATCCGCCCCGTGGACACGGCAACGCCGGCATTGGCCGCCACCGCGAGCCCGCCTCCTCGGGTTCGGCGGCGCGTCGCGGCCGTGCCCGAGTCCACCTCGAGTACGACGGCCTCGACCGACTCGCTCGCAGCTGCCGATAGCGCCATCGCCCTGACGCCGGCGCCCGATACGATTCCACCCAGCACGAGGGAAGACCTACCCAAGCCGGACAGCGGCCCGGGCCCCATGTCGTCGGACGTGGACTCAGCCCCCATCGTGCCCGCGCCCGAGCGTGCTCCCGCCACGGATCAGGTCCACGAGCGCGAGCTTGCGGAGGCCCGGATCCTGGCAGGCGTCGAGCGGTGCTATGCCGCCCTTCAGGCGAAGGACGTCGCGCGCTTGACAGAGCTGTATCGCCCCGCGACGCGAGAGGACGAGGACAAGCTCAAGAAGCTGAGTCGGGTCCTGCGGACGAGGGAGTGGTCGGCGGAGGTGGGGGAGCGGACCGACGGATTGCGACAAGTCGGGCTGGAAACCGCGGCGATGGAGTTCAACGTGCATCTGTCGTGGAAGGACTCGTTCGGCGGCCATCTCAACAGCCAGCCGGTGTTCCGCGCCGAGTTCACCCGGACCAGCGGCGGCTGGGAGATGTCGAGCTGCCGCATCGTCGGCTCTCCCAGGCTCTGACGACTCTTACCCGCCGAGCCCGATCGCCACTCCCACGCGAATGACGACGTTCGATCCGGAGCTCGACTTCACCGGAACCGAGCCCGAGCCTGACTTGCTGCTCAGCGTCCCGTCGCCCAGCCGGTTATAGCCGAAGGTCGCCCCGACATCGAGATTGAGTCGCGACTGCAGGCGGAAGAGCAGCCCTCCTCCTCCGTTCAGCTGGATGAAGTTCGAGGTGAGATCGAGGTCACCGCCAGAGAATCCCACCTTGAGAAGCGAGAAGCGCGCGGAGATGTAGGGGGCGACGACGTTGCTGCCGGCATGAATCCGGTAGCGCGGCTCCACGAACCCTCCGTACAGCCGTATGTCTTCCGGCCGCCCTTCGAAGCCGTGGTTGGTGTACTCGAATCCCGCGCCGATCGAAAATGCGCTCGGCGTGTAGCGGATCTGCGCCTCCGCGCCGACGCCGTCTCGCATGCCGGTGAACGCGTTGCCGAAGACTCCGTTGAACAGTCCGGAAACCTGAAGCGAGATCGGCTGGGCCGATTGCCCTTCGAGCTCGCGCGGCGGCAGCCCCAGGATAGTCAGCATCATGAACGGGCGAACGAGGTGCATGGGTCCATTGGGTTGGAGGACGACCTGTCAGTGCAGCGGGCTGGCCGTTGCCCGTACCCGGCCGCAACTTCGTCGATGAGCTAGTACCCAATCATCAAGAGGCTGTCAAGCAGTGATTCAATGCCGCACGCTCGGCCCCATCGAGATTACCGTGGACGGAAGTCCCGCCCCGCCTGAACTGCTCTGGCGCAAACACCTGGCCCTGCTGCTCTATCTCGCCCGCTCACCGCGCCAGACGAGAAGCCGCGAGCACCTGATCGGGATGCTCTGGGGCGACCGGACCGAGTCCGCGGCCCGGCACTCACTGAGTGAGGCGCTACGAGTGATTCGCCGTCACGTGGGCCAGAACGATCTCGAATTGGGTGCCGGCCAGGTTCGCCTCTCCCCAGGCGTCGTAGATCTCGATGTGGACCGGCTCGAGGCGCTGTGCGCGAAGGAAGACTGGGAGGAGGCTTCCGAGCTGGTCGCGGGCGAGTTCCTCGAGGGGTTCGCGGTGCCGGATGCTTCAGGATTCGAGGACTGGCTCGCGACCGAGCGGGAGTTGTGGCGCGGTCGGGGGGTCGAGGTTCTGGTGCGCCGCGCCGAGGCGTTGTGCCGGGCGGGAAGCGCACAACAGGCGAGCGGTGTCGCGGGACGCGCTCTTACCCTCGACCAGACTTCCGAGTCGGCGCTACGGGCCGCGCTCCGGTGCCTGGCGCTTGCCGGTGATCGGGCAGGAGCGCTCGAGCTCTTCGACAGGTTCTCGGTCCGTCTCAGGGAGATCGGGGTCGAGCCCGGCGACGAGACTCTCGCGCTGGTCGATCGGGTACGACGAAGCCGCGGCCGTCGGCGTGAGCTCCAGGCGGAGCTTGTCCACGATCCCTCGCTGGGGCGAGCGCCCCTCGTGGGCCGGGTGGAAGACCTCTCGCGATTGCTCGAAGGCGTCACACGGTCGATGCGAACCCGCCGGGCGTCGTTGTTTCTGCTCGAAGGCCAGTCGGGAGTGGGAAAGACGAGGTTGCTCGAGGAGCTGCTCGCTCTCGTTCGCCTCGATGGCATGTCGGTCACGTCGGCCCGTGCCGTCGAAGCCGATCGAAGCGAGCCCTGGAGCGGGGTGCTGGCCATCGCACGCGGGGGAGTCCTCGACGCTCCTGGAGTCAGCGCGGCTTCTCCGGCGGCGCTGACGGCGTTCGCCGACCTGGTACCGGAATGGGCCGAACGCTTCCGAGGAGCAACCACACCGGATACCCCCGCGCTTGGGAGGGCCCTCGCGGAAGTTCTGCGAGCGGCATCCGAAGAACAACCGGTGGTCGTGGCGGTCGATGACGCCCAATGGCTCGACTCGAATTCCGCCCTCGCGCTCGGCGGCGCGCTGCGTGACCTGGTGGCGACACCATGGACGCTCGTGCTGGCGACCGCGCCGTATCCGCCGCGACCGGAGCTCGACGAGCTTCGGACCAGGATCGGCCGCGACTTCGACGGCGGCGCGCTCCGGCTTCGGAGCCTCGATCGCGCCGCGATCCGTGGTCTCGCTCGGCAGATGCTGCCGGGATACGACTCGGTCGCGCTCGACCGCGTCGTCCGCCGGGTCGCGACCGATTCGGCAGGGCTTCCCCTCCTCGCCGTCGAGCTGCTGCGGGCAGTGGCCCTCGGTCTCGATCTGGGGACAATCTCGGGGGCGTGGCCGGAGCCCCTTCGCACCCTCGATCAGAGTCTCCCCGGCGATCTCCCCGACGCGGTGGTCGCGGCCATCCGAGTCGCCTTTCGTCGGCTGACGCCCACGTCACAGAGCGTGCTCCTGGCCGCCGCCGTGCTCGGGGATCTCACGACGCCGGCGCTGGTCGAGCGCGCGTTGGCGATGGACCCGTCGGAGACGGCCCGCGCCCTGGACGAGCTCGAGTGGCATCGGTGGCTCCTGGCGGAACCCCGAGGCTACTCGTTCGTCGCCCGGATCGTGCGACAGGTACTGGAGCGCGACATGCTGACGCCGGGACAGCGGCGGAGGATTCTCGAGGCCGCAGGCCGCGGCGCAGTCGCCTACCGTTCCTGATGTGGGCACATGGCGTCAGCGAAGGTGGACGAAGCGGCCGACGGATGGCACCCCCGCCGCGTTCACCAGGAAGAGGAGATAATCACCGGGAGGCGCGAGGTTGCCGCTCGCGGGCGACGTCACCGAAAGGCCGCCGGCGCTCGCTTGAAACGCCAGACTCATGAACCGTTGGCTCATGTTGATCGCGTGTGTCACCGAGCCTGGCCTCACCAATGTCACCTTGGCGATCGAGCCGGCGTCCGGCGTGGCGACGGCGAAGGATGATCCATACTGAATTTCTGCCGGCGCGTCGCCGAGCGTCGGGCGGCCGCCCCGGAAGAGATACGGCGGGGAGAAGATCTCCGCATCGAACTCGTCGGTGTTCGTCGCACGCTCGCCCGATCCAGCGACGAGGACCCGGGCATCGGGAAGCAGAATCGCGGTCGAGTGGTAGATGCGGTCGATCGCGTTCGCCGCGAGTGTCTTCCAGGCGCCGGTCGTCGGATTCCAGATCTCCGCCTGGTGCACCGATCCGGGAACGTCGTTCATTCCCGGCCCGGCGGTGCCACCAGTCACGAGGACCTCACCGGTTGGAAGAATGGTGGCGGTGACATGCCTCCGCCTGAATGCCATCGATCCGGTGCTCCGCCAGACCGGCGACGCCTCGTTGAGGTCGATCGTTTCGGCAGTATTGGTTGGTAGCGTGCTGGCCAGGAATCCTCCGCCGCCGACGATCAGAACCTTCCCGGGCTCGTACATCACCGCACTGCCGAATTCCCGCTCTCCCCAATTGCTGTTCGCCACGAAGGTCCACGCGCCGTTTCCTTGCGTGTCGAGGTAGTACGTCGCTTTGGCATGACCGGCGTAGAACACCTTCCCGTTCGGTGCCTGGAACAGCCACGGGTAGTATGGAAGCGAGAGGTTCGCGCCGATCAGCCGGCGCCAGGTAGAGCCGTTCCACACCTCAGGCACCGTCACCATCGCCGCCGAGGAATCGGCGCCGCCGACGGTCAGCATATCGCCGTTGGCCAGGACGGTGGTGGACGGATACCAGCGTCCTTGTGCCATCGGAGCGGCGGGCGTCCAGGCTCGGCTCGTGGGATCGAAGATGTTCACGTCCGGCAGGCCGTGATCGGCCTTGATGTGGCCGCCGGTAACCAGCAGTCGGCCGTCCGGCAGGAACGCGTGGCCGCTGCAAAATTCCAGCGTCGCGCTCGGCATCTCGGTGAACGTCCCGGATGCGATGTCCCATAGGAGTGGAGTGCGCTTCAGTCCGAAGCTCAGCACTTGCCCGCCCCGCATCAGGTGCAGGTGCACGGCCACGACCGGCCACTCGAACGGCGCGGTCCACGCGCCGAGGTCGCCCTGCGGTGTCGGCGTGATGGCCACCGACGCCGACACGGCGGTTGCCGACCCCGCCGTGAAGCGGAGAGTCCGGGAGCCAGGAGTGCCGGAGATGGACAAATCGACGAACTTGGCGATCCCGTTCTTGGTCTTGGCCTGGGGAGTCCCACCGAGCGTCCCTCCGCCGGTCTCGATGGTAGCGACGACCTGGGCGCCGTCCACGAGATTCTGATCCGCATCGCGCACCTCGACGGCGGGCTGCACGGCGAAGGCCTGTCCGTCCGCGGCGCTCGCCGACGGTTGCGTCGTGATGGTCAGGGTAGCGGGCGGTCCGGGGGGCAGTCCCGTCGCGCGAAACGTGACCGGAGCGAGACCTTGTACGGATGCGCTCAAGGCCTGACTACCGAGTGCCGAGCCGAGAGTCCACTCGGCGCCGGCTATACCCTGCGAGTTCGTCGCGGTGTTCGAGTCGGCGATCGACCCGCCGCCACTCACCATGGTCCATGCGACCGCAACTCCCTCGAGCGGGTTCCCGGACGCATCCTCGACTCCGACCGTGACCGGTTGCGGCAACCGGCGACCGATCACCGCACTCTGTCCATCACCCGTTTGGCGAACCAGGGTCGCCGGCGTGCCCTTGAGCGCGGAATGAACGAAGGTGATCGGTGAGCCGTTGACGCCGCTCACGGTGGCGGTGGCATGCTGCGCACCGGCGACCGGCCCGAGCATGCGCTGAACAGCTGAGAGCCCGGCCGAATCGGTGAGAACTTGCGGGGCGCTGACCGTTCCGCCTTCGAGTGGCTGCCACGCCACCAGCACATCGGGGACCGGATTCCCGAAGCGGTCGACGACGCGGACCGAGAGTGAATCCTGGAGCATCGATCCCGCGAGCGCGCTCTGATTGTCGCCGCCTCTGGCGGACAGTGTGTCGGGGGCTCCCGGCTCCCCTACCGCGTGGATCGTCGTCTGGAGAAGTGGCCCAGCCAACGTCGCCACTCCGGCGTGCACATCCCACGGCCCCACGGCCGGACCAATGGTTGCGCGGGTGGAGGCCCGGCCATTCGCATCGGTGTTCGCCTCGAGGGGATCGAGCTCACCGGATTGGGCTTCCGGCAGACTGAACACGACACGCTTCCCCGAAATCGGATGGCCCGACTTGTCGGAGACCTGCACCTCCAGCGGAAGGGGAAGGGCCTGGCCGACCGGGCCCTGCTGCGCATCCCCACCCACGACAATGATGGCCGCGGGATCAGGTTGCTCGGGGACACCGATGTCGCCGCCGCCACCGCCGCAGGATGCGCCGGCGGCCGCGAGCAGGATGATGCCTGTGTGGGAGTAGAACGGATGGGTAAACGGGGAGATGCGCATGGGGAAAATCCCCAGCCTTCGCTCTGATTGAGGCGAGGCTATGCTGCTCTATCTACATCAAGTAAACGTCAAGCCGAGGCCTCGACCAGCCCACGACGAACGAACGGCCACCCTGTTGGGGTAGGCCGTTCCGGGTACCTCATCACCGGCAGGTTCGTCGAGTCAGAAAATCGATTTCCGCACTCGCCGCCTGGGGAATCGAATCGTGCTCGACCTGGGGATCGCGATCCGCGGGGGGCCCAGGAGAGGCACGAGCACGTCGTGCAGCTCGCGGAACCCGAACGGTTTTCTCACGACCGGAAGCTCGGGGCAGGCCTCGATCACCTTCGCCGCCTTTCCGAGCGGCACGTACTCGGCGATCACCGCGACTCGAAGACCGGGCTCGACCATCCGTGCGCGTCGTGAGAGCTCGGCGGCGTCCATGTCGGACAGCACGACATTGGTCAGGACGAGCTGGAAGAGCGTGGGATGCTGGCTCAGGAGCCGGAGCGCCTGCTGCCCGTCTCGCGCGCTTCTGGGCTCGTATCCCAGGGCGCGAACCATGTGGCAGGTGACCGACCTCGCGGCGGGAGCGCCCTCGACGATCAGCACAATGGGCGGCCGGAAGAGGGCCAGGGAAATCGTGTCGGTGGAGGACATATGCGGCTCCGGGACCGAGTTCGCGCGGTCTCAAGAACCCTCTCCACGACGAGGGGGGAATCGATAACTGAACGCTGGAATCGCTGGTCCGCAAGGGTCCTGTCTAGGCCCGGGTCACCTTCCAGTAGATGGCGTAGCGCTCGTCGAACAGGCGGTAGAACGGCACCAGTGTCACATTCTGCTCCTGACCGAGAGTGCGGAACTCGAGGGGCCGTCCGCGGACCGGCTCGATCCAGGTGGCAGGATCATCGGACCGCACACGGAAACCCGGCGCCGGCACCGGCGGCAGCACGAACTCCGGCACCGTGCGCGGCTTAGTCGGAGGGGCGCGGAGCGACTCCGTGGTGAGACCCGCAGTCCCGAGTCGGCCGGCGAGCACCAGCGGTCCGAACATCACCGCCCGGATCGAGTCATCGTCCGGCATCGGGTGGAGGTGCAGGCGCATCGGCAGCCGGAGCTCCAGCGTGTCGCCATCGCGCCACGTGCGGTCCACCACGAAGTAGCCGCCCGGCGCGGCAAATCCCTCTAGTGGCCGCCGATTGAGTTGCGCCCCCGCTTCTGCTTCCACCCAGTACGGCACTCGAATCCGGAGCGGCATTCGCACCGGCCGGCCGGCGCGAACGTGAGGCGAACGGTGTCCTCGTCGGGAAACCGGGTCTCCTGCACGAGCCGGATGCCCTTCTCCCGCCAGTGAAGCTCGGAGGCGACGAACAGGTTCACGTAGATCCCGTCCTCGTCGCGGAAGTAGATCGCGTCGCCCAGCTTCGCGAACGGTTCGCTCATCGTGCCGGTGCAGCACCAGTAGTCGTGGAGCGGCGTGCCGAAGAGCTTCCAGTAGCCGGCGCCCAGCGGCACGTAGTAGAGCTTCGAGCCGTCGGCCGGGTGCTGGGTGCCGAGGATGCCGTTGAACAGCGCGCGCTCGTAGTAGTCGGCGCACGCCGGGTCGGCGGTCCAGCCGAAGACGTGACGCGTCAGCTTCAGCATGTTGTAGGTGCAGCATCTTCCTGGGTCTCCCCGCCGAGCTCGGTAGAGAGAATTCCGGGTGGAGTATTCCAGTTTTCCCCGTTGCTGGTGCCGCCGGTGCAGTAGGCGCGCTCGTTCGTCACCTCGCGCCAGAAGTACTCGGCGATCCGGCGCGAGCGCGTCTCGCCGGTGAGCTCGTAGCGGCGCGCGGCGCCGATGATCTTGGGAATGGTCGTGTTGGCGTGGAGGCCCTTGAGCTCGTCGCGACCCTCGGCCAGCGGGGCGAAGATCCGCTCGTGATCGAACCGGTGGGCCAGCGATAGGTGGTTCGAGTCGCCGGTGACCGCGGACAGGTTGTAGAAGAGCTCGTTCATCCCGCCGTACTCGCGCTCGAGCACCCGCGCCATCGCCGCGTCGCCCAGCGGCTCGACCCATCCACGAGCCCACCGGGCCATCCCCTTCAGCACGTCGAGTGCCTGTGCGTTGCCAGCCAAGGTGTGCATGTCGAGCAGGCCGGCCATGATCTTGTGGAGCGTGTAGCACGGCGCCCACACCGGTTGACCGGCCCGCAGTCGGTCGAAGAACTCCTCGGGAAACGCGCTGAGATAGCCGTTGCCAATCGCCTGCTGGCACTTGGCCAGCTCGCCGACCATCAGGTCGGTCCGCGTCCGGGCGTCGGCGTCCCCAGTCCCGCGTGAAGCAGCGCGCATGCGGACAGATAATGGCCGGTGTAATGGCCCCGGAGCTCGTTGTCCGGTGCCTCCCACCCGCCGAGCGGCTCGGCCGAAGACGGGAGCCCGGCGGTGAGCCGGAACATGTGCAACAGGCGATCGGGATCCTGAGTCAGCAGAAAGCGCTGATTGACCAACGCAGCGTCGAGGAACGGACCGGGAGCGAGGCGGACCTGTGAGAGTGGAAACGCCCGAGCCTTGGGCGCGGGCGCCCCGACTTCAAAGCGAGGCCACGGGCCCAGCCGCAGCCACAGCGGAAGTCCCAGTCCCGCGGCAGTACTCGCGAGAAATTCTCGTCGGTGCATTCCGACACCATACGCTGGGAGAGGCCGGCGTCAAGCTGGTGGAGCGGTATTCGCCCTCTTGCCCCTGCGCGAAAAGACGATCCCTGCTGCCCCAGCGACGAGCGCTGCCAGCAATGCCATTATTGGCCATGCGTGCGAGAGTGGAGACCGGAGCGCCACGCTGACCAGCGGGTCCCCCACTATCGTGAACGCGGCCCACTCTCGGGGCGGCACCCCGCGTCGGAGCGCGTCGAGCTTGGCGGCCCGAAGGGCGTCACCAACCGGTAGACCCCTGGCGAGAGCCTGATAGAAGGCCTGCATGAATGGGATCACGCTTCGATCGCCGATGCGCCATTGACTGGCCATCACGCTTCGCGATCCGGCCTGTATGAGTGGCGCGGTGAGTCCTTGAACGCCTTCCCCGTCAACCACTACACCGCCCGCCGTTCGGCAGCCCGAGAGCACGACCAGATCCGCATCGAGGTCGAGCGCGGCGAGATCACCGGGTCCGACCATCCCGGTGTCGCCGTCGTCGGGAGCGAGGGCCAGCACTGTGCGCGATACCGAGCGCTCGTCCACGACGGCGTGCGTGGCGAAGTGGATGACGCGGAATCGAGCGAGCGACGCGTGCGTGAGATAGTGGGCGCTGGCATCCTCGCGAAGTCGGACCTCCGCGTCGGGAGAATAGCCGGCCACGAGACGGGCCTCCCGACCGGAGCCGACAAGACGCGGGAGCGGTTGCGCGGTATCCGTCGCGAGGTACGTCGGATCGCCGAAGGCAAGGAGGCGTGCGGGATGATCGGACGTGACACTGCCGGTCCGCGGATGGCGCCAGAGTGCAGCGAGGATGGCAGCGGAGGGTGCCACGCTCACCGCGTACTGCTCGACGACATACCGCCCGTCAGGGAGGCGCAGCAGGTCCCAGGGCACTCGGTAGAGTGGCCCATCCGGGATTACGATGAGTCGGGTGATGTCGGCGGCGAGATCGGCGAGCGCCGGGGCGAGGAGCGCGCTGGCGAAAGTGTCCGCCTCGAGACGGATATCACTTCCGCGCTGCAGCAACGCCAGCAATCGTGTCAGTTGGCCTGCAAGGGAATCGGCCGGTGGGAGTATGCGCGCGCGGACGACGACACCGTCGGCATCCGTCCGGGTGAGCATGAACAACGTCGTGGGCGCGCCCAGTCCGCCGGTGACGTACTCCAGGATAGCCGTGTGACGATCCGGAATCAGAGCGCCGATGCCGGCGGTGGTGAGGGTCGTCGCAGAGTCCGGTGCGGTCCGCGGGCTCGACGCGTTCGAGCCGTGCGTCCGCATCGCCTGCGCGCGCAGCCGCTGGTCCATCAGCTCTCGAGCACGGCGGCGCTCCGCGAGCTCGAACGCCTGCGCCGGTCGCCCGCCGGCGGCGAGCACGGCCAGCACACGCGCGACGCTTGCACGCTGCTCGCTGAGGCTGGCGGGAGAGACCTGCTCTTCGCTGCGCACGACCTGAAAGGCGAGAAGCCTGAGCTCGCGGTCCGTCAGGGTCGCGCGCCACCGTTCGAGCTCGTCCCAGGCCAACGTCGCCTCGCGCTCGGCACCCGCGACATCGTGACGACGAGCCTCGATGTCGGCCAGACGCAGGCGCGCGTCGTATCGCGAGACATGCTGGGTGGTGTCGAGCGTGCGTTGAAAGCGCCGGAACGAGCGCTCCGCCTTCGGCAGCTCGCCACGCGAGAGCGCGAGCCGGCCCTCACCGTAGGTCAGCTCCGCGCTCCACTGCGGGCCGTCGAGCCTCGGAAGGAGTGCCCGTGCATCTGCGAGCGCGCGCTCGGCGGCACTCCAATCGCGCTCACGCAATGCGATCATGGCGAGCGACTGATAGAGCCAGAATTGGTCCAGCGTCTCCCCGGTTTTCTTGTAGAACGCCAGCGCCTCGAGCGTCTCCCGGCGGGCGGACGCAAAGTCGCTGTCTCCAGTGAGGGCAATCAGTGGCAGGAACTTCCGGGCATTCATCGCGCTCGAGGGGTCGCCCTGCGCCTCGAACATGGTGACGGCCCGAGTCAAATGTTCCGTCGCGGTTGTGAAGTCGTTGAGCCGCATGGCCACGACCCCGAGGGCGGTGTGGGCACTGGCAACGGCCCAGAGATTGTGCGACAACTCTCCCTCCGCGAGCGTCAGTCGTAGCACCTCCGCGCCCTCTCCCAGATCGGCACGCCTGAGCAGAGAATTCGCTCGATTCATGAGGGTGACGGCGAGCCAGCTATGATCCCGCGCCCGTCGGAATCGTCGTTCGGCCTCGCCGAAGGCCGCGAGTGCCGAGTCTTCCTGTCCTCGCCAGTCCAGGACCTTGGCCAGACTGCGGAACGATTGCGCTTCGGCGCGCAGGTCGCCCGCACGACGGGCGAGCTCGATGCTCTCAACGGCCTCACTTGTAGCACCCGAGTCGGCGAGGACGCCCAGCACCATGGCGCGGCGCCACCGGCGCTCCGCCTGCAACGCGAGCGCCGATGGCGGGATCAGAGGCCCGGCCGAGTCGAGAAGCGCCATCGCCACCCCCATCCCTTCCGTGACACCGCGGTCCACCGCGAGGCCGATCAGCGCTTCCGCTTCGGCCTCCCGCTGGTCTCCGGCCTGTGCCACCCGCCGAGCCCGCGCGAACTCCGCACCAGCGGAGTCGCTCTGGCCTTGCTCCTCGAGCGACCAGGCGCGACCGAGCCGGGCGTAGGCCGCGTATGGATCGGGGTGCAGTGAGTCAGCCTCGTACAGCCGGAGGTAGAGCCGGTCGGAGGTGGGATAGTCGTACTTGAGTCGCGCGAGAGTGGCGAGTCCGAGCAGCGCGGCACGATCGGTCGAGTCCTTCTCGGAACGGGAGGTCCATCGCGAGCGGACCTGGGCGAGGCTGTCTCCCTCGACTGCCTGGACCGCCTGCCGAACCACGACTCGTGCGTCCTCCGAGGTGTCCGCGGGGGCGACCACGGAGACCGGAACAGCGAGGAAGAGGAGTGCTACCAGCATGGCGCGCCCGCCGTGTCGTGTTGCGCGATCACGGATAATCCCTGAACATGTATCGGTGGTGGAGACCCATCACTCGATTAAGGCCAGCCTTCCGGAGTTTCTCATGCGCTCGCTCCTGTTGACAGCGGCCGTTTTTGCGGCGGCCGCGACCAGCGTCCAGGCTCAGCATCTGCAAGACCGCTTGTCTGCTCTGTTCATCTTCGGCGAGGGGCAGGATCCACTCTTCCTCGGTGGGACCGCCGATCCCAACAACCCTGACGCCGTTCGCATCCACGGGAATCATTTCGTGCCGTCCGCGGTGTCCAGCAACGGCACCGTGATCTCGTTCCTCACCAATTCGATCGGCAGCAACGTCGCGAACATTCCGGTAAGCGCCGCGAGCGGTGGCTCGACGTTCAGCTTTGAAGGCGGCGTGCCGGTCAGGACCTCGAACTCGGCCGGTCCAGTGTTCGGTGAACGCGCGCAGACGCTCGGGAAGGGGCGGGCACTCGTCGCCCTCACCCGCACCGGCGCCAATTTCAAGACTCTTCGCGGTGTCGACCTGCAGAATCTGCGCTTCACCTTCACCCACGCCAATACGGATTTCGAAGGCTGCGATTCGATCGCCGGTGGTGACTGCACCCTCCTGGGCGTGCCAACGCTCGAGAACGAAACGATCGGCCTCGACCTGGCGCTCGATGTCCGGCTGACCGTCACCTCGTTCCTGTTGACATACGGCCTTGCCGACCGGGTGGATGTCGGAGTGGTGCTCCCCATCGTCTCGACCTCGGTGCAAGGCAGCAGCACTGCACAGATCAATCCGTTCGGTCCGCCGCCGGCCGTGCATTTCTTCGGCGGCACACCGGACAACCCGATTCTTACCGCCTCGCGCTTCGTGGACGGATCGGCCACCGGCCTCGGGGACGTCGCGGCACGGGTGAAGATTGCTTTGCGTCGAGCCAAGCCTCTTTCCGTCGGTGTGTTGGCCGACGTGCGCTTTCCGACAGGCAGCAACATGGACCTGCTGGGCTCCGGCTCGTTCGCGGCGCGGGGGCTCGCCATCGTTTCCGCCCGGTTTGGCGACTTCTCGCCCCACGCCAACGTTGGCTATCTGTATCGCGGCGGGGACTTCGAGAGCGATGCCGTTCTCGCGACCGCCGGGTTCGACCACCTCCTCGCGCCGTGGGCCACCCTCGCCGCCGACCTCATCTCAGAGTTGCAGGTAGGCACCAGTCCCTTGACCGTACCCGCCCCCGTTGTGATCCAGGCGCCCTACCGCCGCGTGATCACGCCGACCACGATACCGGATCGACGCGATGATGTGGTCAACGCTTCACTGGGTGTCAAGCTCACCGCCGCTGCCGGCCTGACGGTGGTGGCCAACGGCGAATGGCCCCTCAACCGCGGGGGACTTCGGCCGGACATCATCTGGACACTGGGAATGGAATACAACTTCTGAAGGAGCTAGTGGACCTCGGTCATGCGCCAAGCGCCATCGGACCGACGCATGATGGCCCGAAAAGAGACTTGTTGCTGTTCGGTCCGGTGCGTGCTGCCGTTCACGTACGTATAGCTGCCGGTCACCAGGACGGAGCTCAGGTCCCCGGAGATATCGGCGCGCTGAACGCTGAGCTGTGACTTGACGTCTCGCACGGTATTGAAGAACTGCTCCCAGCCCTTCTGCTGGTCCGCCGTCATTCCCGGGTAGACTCGCTTCAGATTGTCGACGGACTCGGACTCGACCGCACGCGCGTATTCCGCGATCACATCGACTACCCCGTGCATCTCGGCCTGGCGATCGGGTGGTGGTGGTGGAGTCGGGGCTGCGGGGGGCGGAGCAGCCGGGGCTGAAGCAGCCGCAGGAGGTGGCGGTGCCGGCGCGGGGCTGGGAGCAGTCACGGGATCTGGGGTTGCCGGGGACGTGTCGGATATACTCGCAGTTTCGCGTGCGACCGGGGCCGTATCCGCTGGTAACTGCGTGGGAAGCATCGCCGGCGGCGCTCGTTTGGGTGAGTTCCGGACAGTGGTGTTGCCACGCCGGGTGTCTGGTGTATGGACCGGTGGTGTGTTGGCGACGGTGGGGGCCGGCGTCTCGACCACCGGCGGTGGTACCGGTTTCTGAAGCACTCGGAGTGTCTCGGGCTGCACCGCGGCATTCCTGTCGGGTGGTGAGACCGGTGTCCGTGACTCGTACCGGTTCCACAGGACAGCTCCCAGGGCGAGCACGGCAACTGCGCCCGCGCTCACGGCGATCCCGCGCCCCTTGCTTGGCCGACCGGGGCCAATCGCGGGAACGGGGACGGGGACGGCGGTCGTTCGTGCCGTGCCGCTCACAGGGGTCGCGATCGCGTCCAGCGACTGCAGCACATCCGTGCCCGATTGTGGGCGATCAGCGGGCCGCTTCGCAAGACACGACATCACGAGCGAGGCGAGCGGCGGAGATACCGCGGGGCGGAGTCGGTCGACCGGCTCGGGCGCCTCGATGACATGAGCCGCGAGCACCGCCTGGACCGGGCGCCCCGGAAAGAGAGGGCGACCGGATAGCATTTCGTAGGCCATGACGCCGAGCGCGTAGATATCTGCCCGATGGTCGACGTGAGCGTCACCCGATGCCTGCTCGGGCGCCATGTACGCTGGAGTTCCGAGCGCAAGTCCGAGCGATGTGAGCGTGGGACCCGAGCTCCCCGATGAGGCGGTCACCGCCTTCGCGACGCCGAAATCGGTGACCACCGCCACACCCCCGGAGATGAGCACGTTATCGGGTTTGATATCTCGATGCACGACGCCGAAGGAATGGGCGTAAGCGAGGGCCGAAACGACATCGCGGAGAATTCGCACCGATTCGGGGATGGGGAGCTCACCGCTCCGCATCATTCGAGCGCGCAAGGATTCGCCCGAGACGAACGGCATGATGAAGTACGGAAGCCCCTGGAATTCGCCGGCCGAGAGCAGGGGAACAATGTGCGGATGTTGAAGCTGCGCGGCGAGCTGAATCTCCCGCCGGAAGCGATCCACGCTGACCCCGACGGCGAGCTCAGGCAGGAGGACCTTGATGACTACCTTCCGGCCGAGGGCGGTCTCGTGCGCGACGAACACGCGCGACATGCCGCCACCCCCCAGCTCACTCTCCAGCCGGTAGGCATCTCCAAGCGTGGTTTGCAGTTGCTCTTGCAGCGGGTTCAAGGGCCGGGCCAGTGGGGGGACCCAAATCTAGAATTTTCACTGGAGGAAAGCCACATGAGGGTCAGACAGCGGCTCGCGCTCGCCTCCTGCGAGCCGGATGCCAGTCCGACAGAGCCCACCAGGTGGATCAACCGAGATTACACCCCATGGCCGCCAGCGCGGCGAGCAACCTGATGTGTGCTTGCGAGAGCGAACAAGAAGTTAGCCACGAGCCCGTAACGTGCGCGCCGCGACGGCTACATCGGTGGCATGGGCGGGCAAGAAAGCGGGGCCTAGCGCACGACGAACAAACCGACCCTCCCTCCGAATCCATCGTCCACGGCCGCGGCGCCCGCTGGCACCAGCCACGGCCCGCCGTCGAAGCGGACGTTGAGCTGGTGAACGCCGGGGCTCAGAGCCTCGCCGAGCATCCATCGTCCCTCACCAGCCGCGACCAGCGACCGGGGCTCCCAGTCAGTGAAGTCCCCCATCACCTCGGCCCGTTCCGCCGCCGGCCCGACGATCGCGAGCCGCCGCGCCGAGGCGAGCACCAGCCGCGGCACCGCACTCGTCTCCTCCGTCCGCTGCGGTGCCGGCAGCCGGATGCCCCGTGGCCTCGCGCCGAACGCCAGGCGGACGCCGATCGTACCGTAGCGCGCGCCGGGCACAGCGAGGCCGAACTGCGGCAGCGAATGCCCAGTCGATGCGACCACGCCGATGGCGGGGTCGAGCCACCACACGCCGCTCAGCTCCCAGCCGGTGCGCCGAAGCGCGGCGCCGCCGATCCGGCGAACGAGCATGGCGCCCAGCTCGTAGCGGCCCAGGCCGAGCGTTGCGCGCGAGCCGAGGTCGGTGTACTCGGCGAGCCGCCGGCCACCGGCGGTGCCGAGTGTATCCTGCCCCAGCCCGCCGCGCGCCACCGGCCCCGTCCCGAACGTGGTCCGCATGACCCAGACGTGCACGCCCGCGGGGCCAATCGCCTGGCGGAGCCCGCCCTCGAGCCGGGTGAGCGACGCGCTCGGCGCGCCGACCCCAGCGCCGCCCACACCGATGCCGAGCCACGCCCCACTCGACCGCCCGCGCGTTTGCAGCCGGCCACCTAGGTCCCAGCGCACCGCCGTGCGCGCCCCCGGCTCCGAGCTGAGCCCGAACTGTCCGGCCAGCTCCGGCTGGAGCCCGAGCAGCGACGCCGTGCGATAGCTCGCGCCGAGCGCGCCCTGGGTCAGCGCGCCCGCGTCGGCCCGGTCCCACGTCGCCGGACCGGTGCCCAAGTCCACGACGCCGCCGATTTGCAGAGCGCAGAGCGTCGCGGCCCGGAGAGCAGTGAGAGCGAGCCCAGCCGCGACGGCTCGCAGGGCGAGGGGACAGGATCTCATGGGGAACCGGCGGCCGGCCGCAGCTTGTCGCGCAGGTCGAGGAATTCCTGCTCGTCGCCGCCGCCGCGGGCAAGCGAGGTCACCGAGTGCCACGCCTCGTCCACCTTCATGCCGCCGGCGACGAGATCGGTGAAGACCGCGAGCGGCACGGCCACGCCGCCGTGGGGACCGAGATTTCGCATCTCGCCCACCATGTCGGCGGTGGCGCCGGCCCGGAGTGCGGCTGCTGCGGCCACAAGCTCGTCAGGCCCGGCCACTCGGCCCAGCGCCTCGCGGGCACGGCGCAGGTCGCCGAGCACGGTGCCGACCGCGGCGACGATGCGCGGCCCGGGCGCGCCCTTGCTCGAGCCCTCGAGCGCCTTCTGGACCAGCGGCTCGGTGGGAAGCCCGTCGGCCCGCGCCGAGTCCACCACGGCCTCGACCTGCGCTCGGGTAACCGAATCGAGACGAGTAGCCAGCCGCGGATCCTGACCCTCGGCGGATGCCGGCGACCGGAGCAGTGAGAACAGGAGAAGAAAGGCTGGGACCTTCATGCGGCGCATGCTCACCGTTGGGCCACCGTGATGACCGAGGTCGGCGTGTCGAAGTCGTCCTCGAGCGCGCGGGGGGCTGCGGGGTCCCGGCGCCAGCGGGTGCCGTCCACGATGAAGGTATAGCGGTAGCGCCCGGGCCGGAGCGGCACGGTCGCGGTCCAGACTCCGCCCGGCGCGTGGCGGAGCGGCGTGGCACGCGGGTCCCAGTCGTTGAAGTCTCCCACGAGGGCCACCGCCGAGTCCGCGACGATGCGAAGCGCGAACTCGACCGGCCGGCTCTCGCGGGCGGCTCCGACCGTGGCAAGGCCGCGCCGACCCGCAAGCACGCCGAGCCCGAACGCCGCGAGCAGTCCCGCCGCGAGCGCTGCGGCGGCCCAGGGCCGGGACCGGCGGGAGGAAGGCGACTCGACGAGCGATCGCCGGCCTGGCGCGCAGACGCTCGAGCACCGTCCGCTCCACGCGGCCGGAGAGCAGCACCGGCTCGCGCAGCCGCTCGGCGATCCGCTCGATGAGCGGGTCGTGCTCGGGGTCGGGGTCGGGAAGCAGGTCAGGTCGCATGATGGTCGCCCAGCAGGTCGCGCAGCCGCGCGCAGGCGCGTTTGACCCGCATCTTGAGCGCGGACTCGCTCGCGCCGGTCAGCTCCGCAATCTCCTCGTAGCTCAGCTCCTCGACGTACTTGAGCAGAAAGGCCTCACGCTGGTCGGGGACGAGCTGTGCGAGCCCGCGCGCGATCTCGTCCCGCCTCATCGCGTCGTCGGCCGGGTGGGCCACGCCGACGCAATCGGCCGCCTCCACCGGCACCCGCCGCGCCTCGTCGCGCGCCCGGCGGGTGGCGGCAGTCCGGCAGCGGTTAACCAGGATGCGGAACAGCCACGCCGCGAAGCGCTCGGGATGACGGCACCGCTCGAGCGACCGGTACGCCAGCGTGAACGCATCCTGCAGCGCCTCCTCGGCGTCGCTCTCGTTGCCGAGCAGGTGATAGGCGTACCGGCCGAAGCGGAGCCGGTAGCGGGTCATCAGCAGGCCGTAGGCGTCCAGGTCGCCCTGGCGCACCCGCTGCACAAGCTCGGCGTCCGAGGGACTCACCTGAAGGAGACTCGGCGATGCCGTCATTCGTCACATTCCCCGGCCCGTGGCGTGTATGTGACGCGCCGGGGGTGACGGCAGTCTCTCATGTGCACGTCCGTTGGGCTCGACGACACTCGTACGTTTCCCTCTGCTGCAGGAGATGGAGTCTCATGCGATATGTACTGCTGGCGGCGACCGTCGCCGCGCTCACGCTGCAAGCCTGTGGGTCGGACAGCACCGCACCGGGGACCGCCGGCTCCGCCAGCCTGCGGCTGGCGAGCGCGTCCCCCGACGCCGGGGCGCTGGACCTGCTGGTGAATGGAAGGACGGTCGCCCATGCGGTCGGACACACACAGGCATCGCCGGTGGCGAATGTGCCGGCGGGCTCGGCCACGGGCGAGGTGCGGGCCAGCGGCTCGAGCGTAGCACTCGCCACGCTCCCACTCACGCTCGAGGCCGGGCAGTCGTACACGGTGCTCGCCGCCGGCCCGGTGGGCGCGCTCAACGTGATGGTGTCGGTGGACACGAGCGGGAGCGAGGGCGGGGCGCCACCGCCGCCGGTGCCTGTGGACAGCGGCACGCCGCCGCCCCCACCCACGAACGCCGCCACCTTCCGACTGGTGCACGCAGCGCCGGACGCACCGCCGCTCGACGTCTACCTCGTCCCCGCGGGCGCGCCGCTCGACACGCTGCCCACGCTCCAGCCGTTCGCGTACGGGAGCCTGGCGCTCACGGCCGATCTCGTGCGGTGCGCCGGGCAACTGGGACGTGCGCTACACCGACCAGGGCACCACGCGCGTGGTGCTCGACGCGAGCGACATCGCCGCGGCAGCGGGCGAGCTGCTCACCGTGGTGCTGGGCGAGAACGCCGACCGGTCGCTTCGGGTGGACGTGGTGCGCGAATGAGAAAGACATCGGCCTCCCCTTGCGAGGAGGCCGGTGAATGGTGCGAGGTGCGTAACCGCCGAAGCGGTGTCGTCACGCTCTCTGAGTCTCCCGCTACCGCTATGGTGTGAAGCGCTCACTGGTCGCGAGGGCAGACGTAGTGTTGCGACCTCCAATGGCGTACAACAGCCCGTTCACGCCGCCGACCCCCAGTGCCGCGCGAGCCGTAGGCATCGCCGCCCGACTCGTCCATACGTTGGTGACCGGATCATAGGCTTCGACGGTGTTCAGATACGCGGTGCCGCGGCCGCCGAACACGTACAGCTTGCCTCCGGTGGTGGTTGCCCCTGCGTTCGTTCGAGCAGTGAGCATGCTCCTTCTGGTGGACCAGGTGTTGGTCGCCGGGTCATACATGTCCACCCGGCGCATGGCGGTGCCCGAGCTGTTGTTTCCGCCTACCACGTAGAGCTTCCCGCTGAGTGCCCCGACGACCGGTCGAAAGTGTGTCACTGGGGCCGCCTTGAGAGTCGTCCAGGTATTCGTGGTCGGGTTGTACCGGTGCAGTAGCCTCGCGTCGATCTGCGCGCCCGTGCTGGAGCGGGTGCAGCCGCTGAATACGTACAGCGCGCCGGAGATCTCTGCGGAGCCCCCGCAGGAGCCGTACGCCGGCATCGTGGCTCGCGTGCTCCACACATTCGTGCTGGCATTGTAGGCGTAGAGTGTACGGGTCAGCGCTCCTGCGGCGTCTTCCCCGCCGGCCAGGTAGACGATTCCGTTGATCGTGACGGCCCCATTGCCGCCCTGCCGAGCCGCGGGGAGCGACGCCTTGGTGGTCCACTTGTTGGAGCTCGGAGTGTAGGCCTGCACCGTACGTAGCACGGTGCCCGAGCCGTTCGCGCCGCCGATCGCGTAGACGAGTCCGTTCGCAACCGCGACCGTAAGGGCTCGGCGGGCGGTCGGCATCGAAGCCCGGCTCACCCACGTCCCCGAGCCGCCGCGCGTGATCGTCACCTGAAAGCCGGTGGCGGTCTGCGCGTTGACCGTGACAGTGATCCGGTTAGCCGCGTCGGTGAAGGTCTCGCCCGGCGTCCACATGGCACCAGCGTCGAGCAGGTCGCCGTTGCCGTCGCCATCCACCATTTGGGCCGGTTGGGTATTCGAACTCGGATTGACCTGGTACAATATTGCCGCATCACCGGGGAGGCAGTCGTCGTACCCCGCTCGCCGTCGGGCCTCGACCGTATAGAACTGTCCCGGCGCGTTTTCCATCGGGATCTGGGCCATGAGGTAGTTGCCAGAGCCGGGCAGAGCGAGGCGCTCCAGCGTGATCGTCCGGCTGGTGTTCGGGGCCACGGTAAGCTTCCGTGCAGCGGGGATCCACCCGAGCACATCCTTGTTCCAGCTGATCGTGTGCAGCGGGATACCATCCCCACAACTTGGGATGCCGTTGCCGTGGCGCATTATGTCCCATCCATTGGAGTGTGGGAGGCCAAGCGTATGACCGTCCTCGTGGGCATAGTCTGCGAGGCTGTTCCAGGGGTACAACCATGTCATGCCGTAGGTCTTGGTCTGGCCATCGGCGGTGAGCGTCCACGTCGGACCAAGGGTGCCAGCGCTGAAGCCGAAACTCCCGTTGAACTGCTGGTTGATGCCCCAGAACCGCGGGAAGTCGACGTCGGGGTCGGCGGCGCTCGTGCAATCCGTGGCCATGCTGCTGATATCTACGCTGCCGTCCCCGGGCACGTAATGCGACAACGGGTAGGGCAGCGTGTACCAACCGACCACTACGCTGCCGCTCACATTCATCTGGTTGTACGACAGCTCGCGCCAGTAGTGGTCGAGGCTGCCGTAGGTGGTGCCTGTCGTCCACTGCTTATAGGTCGCCATCGGATAGGGCTCGTCCGCAATGTCGGAGAACTTGCAGAGAATTGTGACATAGGGGTGGGAGCCGATTTGTGCTGTAGCCGCCTCAGCACCGGCAGGCCCGGCGACCGGCTCGACTGAGCGGACGCCCAGCCGCCCACCGGCCACGGGGTGCCCATCGACCCGGACCTTCCTCCGGTCTAGTCCGCGTGGCCCGCCCCATCGGTTGGCCAGCCCCGGAGCCAAATCGAGCTCTGTGCCATGGCCCCGTTCGTCAACGAGCTCGTATTGGACCGTCGCCGGACCGTACCCAGGCGCAGGGTCAACCCATAGGACATTCAACCAGCCTTCAATCGGGCGTGCAGCCGATCCAACGCGCGAGATCTCAGCCGTCGGAGCTGTTGGCTCGTCCCGGCATCCAAGGGCAGCAAGCGCCACCGCGCCCGCGATGATGAGTGGTCGTGTTTGCATGAGACAACTCCCTTTAGCCCGCAGTATCTGGCGCCGACAGCTCCGACAGGATTGATGCGGTCCGCAGCCGGGGAATCACTGGGGCGTTCAGGCGGTGGAGAAATCTCTGCTGGCGGCAATGAGGAGGGGTGGAATCAGGCGTGAAGGAGCGTTCACCGTCGAGGCACGGGACTACTTCGGCGCTGATGCCGCCGCCTCAAGGAGCTGGTGGTGGAGCGGGCTAAGTTCAATGGCCAGGGAGGGAATTGAACCCCCGACACGCGGATTTTCAGTCCGCTGCTCTACCAACTGAGCTACCTGGCCTAGGGGGCGGGAATATAAGGAAAGGAGGCAGCGACAGCCAAGGCCGCCCCGAAGAGAACCACTCCAGACTTGCCGGCGTTTGCAGAGAGTCCCGAGTCGGAGATCTCATGCCTCGTCCCCTTCCGCTTTTCCTTCTATCCGTCGCCGCTGCCGGCGCCGGGGCGTTCGCACTCGAATCCGCGAGCCGAGTTCAGGCGCAGGCGCGCAATCCGCTCCTCAATGTGCGGGAGCCGGGCCTCGCGCCGGCGTGGCACAACACGAGTTGGCTCAACACCGACCACCCGCTGACCCTGGACGAGCTCCGGGGTCGCGTGGTCCTGCTCAACTTCTGGGTCTTCACCTGCTACAACTGCACCAATACGGTGCCCTCGCTCGTCGACTTCGATCGGAAGTACCGGGACAAGGGGCTTACCATTGTCGGCATCCACACTCCGGAGTTTCCGCCGTACGCGGGCGAGCATGACAAGGGCAACGTCGAGCGCGCGCTCCGGAAGTACGGCATCCAGTATCCGAATGCGCAGGACAACGACAACAAGACCTGGAACCTCTACGGCATCCGGTTCTGGCCCAGCTTCGTGCTCATCGATAAGAAGGGGACGATTCGCTACGAAGGGGCCGGCGAGTTTCATCTGAACGACGGAAACTACAAGACGTGGGATCAGCGGATCCAGGAGCTGTTGGCGGAGTGAGCCGGCGGCGACCAGCGATCTTGCGGACTCTGTTCTTTCTTCTCGGAGGGATCGTCGGCTGCGATCAGCCCCGCGCGCCGAAGCCCCGCTCCATCTCACCACGTCCGTCGCCGACCCCGACACCCGCGTGACACTGCACGCCGACCCCGCCCTCAAGATCAACGCCCGCCTCGCCCCTGCGCTCGAGCTCGCCGGCGGCAGCGTCTTCGCTTCTCCGCGGCCCGGCTGACACCCGACTCCGCGTACTTCGCCGAGCCACCATCGGCGCTGCTCCCGGGTCACCACGACCGGGTTCACGGCACCCTGCATGCCAGTGTCTGCGGGGTGGATGAGCAGGTGTGCCGGACCGTAACCGTCGTCCTGGACTGAGACGCCGTGTCCCCCTTCTCACTCCTCCCAACATGACGCGGATCACAGCCTTCACCCGTTCCTTCCCCGATACTCCAGGACGAAGGATCGACGGACGGCCTCCGGGCCGCTCCAGCTTGAAATGATTCGAGAGGAGGACGAGGTAGATGGGTATTCACTCTCGCCACACGCGAATTCTGGCGGTGGTCGGTATGCTGGCGCTTGGGGCGGCCTCGGCCGCTCGGGCGCAGGACACCACCCACGTCCAGGCAAAGGACACGAGCGCGGCCGCTCGGTCCGATACATCGGGATATCGGAGCTATCAGAACTCGGATACCCTGCGCAGCGACAGCTCCGGCTTCAAGTACAACGGGCCGCCCACCGATACGACCCTCAAGGCCAAGCCCGGTGCACAGACGGGACGGAACGCCGGCGACAGCGCGAACGCGGCCGGCAACGTAAGTGACAGCACGAGCTCGGCGGGAGCCACAGACACCGTCGTCTGCAAGGACGGGTCGAACGGCGTCGTGAGTGCCTGCAATGCAGCCCACGGTGGAATAGATTCCGTCGCGACCAAGGCCGCAAAGAAAGCACGGGGACAGAGCGGTACACAGGATTACAACACACCGAAGGACACGAGCTCGTCGAACCCGCAATAGTGGTCCGACGGAGGCTCGCCAGAACGAAACGGCCACCTGTGCGGTGGCCGTTTCTCCAAGTGGTCGCCCTCCCCTTGGACCGATCCCCCCCGCATATTGGTCGCATGCCCGCCCCGTCCTTTCCCAATCTCACCGTTCTCGATCACCCTCTCATTCAGCACAAGTTGTCCATTCTCAGGGATAAGCGCACCAGCACGCGGGACTTCAAGCAACTGGTCGGCGAGATCGCCACGCTGATGGCGTACGAAGTGACCAAGGATCTGCCCACCGAAGACGTCCAGGTCGAGACGCCGCTCGAGACGATGACCGGGCGCCAGGTATCGGGGAAGAAACTCACACTCGTCCCCATCCTCCGCGCCGGACTCGGCATGGTGGACGGCATCGCGCAGCTCATCCCCTCGGCCCGCGTAGGGCACATCGGCCTCTATCGCGATCACGATACCCTCCGGCCCGTGGATTACTACTTCAAGATCCCGGGCTCCGAGGTCGCGCGCGATTTCTTCATTCTCGATCCGATGCTCGCAACCGGCGGCTCCGCCGTCGCCGCGGCGAGCGCGCTCCGTGGCGCCGGAGCCAGACGCATTCGCTTTCTCTGTCTCGTCGCCGCGCCCGAAGGAGTCCGCCGCATGCTGGAGGCGCATCCCGATATTCCCATCTACACCGCGTCGCTCGATCGCGAGCTCAACGCGAGCGGCTACATCCTCCCCGGCCTCGGCGACGCGGGAGACCGCCTCTTCGGGACGCGCACGCTCTAGTGAGTCGCCCGTGACGCCGATCCGTCTCACGTTCTGGGGCGCCGCGGGGCAAGTGACCGGCTCCATGCATCTGCTCGAGGCCGCCGGCGCCCGTTTTCTCCTCGACGGTGGCCTGTTTCAGGGTCATCGCGCGGAATCCCACGCGCTCAACGCGAATCTCCCCTTCGACCCACGCAGGATAGACGGCGTCGTGCTGAGCCACGCGCACATCGATCACTCGGGCCGGCTTCCGCTGCTCGTGCGACACGGCTTTCACGGGCCGATCCACGCGACGCCCGCGACGCGAGATCTCTGCGCCGTGATGCTTCCCGACTCCGCCCACATCCAGGAGAAAGACCACGAGACGTTGCTTCGCCATGGAAAAGCGACCCCCGAGAGCGAGCCGCTCTACAGCATGGCCGACGCCGTCGCGGTCCAGGATCTCATGGTGGGAGTGCCCTACCACCGGGTCACACATCTCCGGAAGTATCTCGCCGTCGAGTTCCTCGATGCAGGGCACATTCTCGGCTCCGCGACGATGGACTTGAGGATCACCGAAGCCGGCAGCCATCGCCTCGTCTTCTCGGGCGATATCGGCCGCAGCAACCTGCCGATCATCCGGGATCCCGAGCCGCCATCGGGACCGATCGACACGCTGATCGTGGAGTCCACCTACGCCGACCGAGACCACGAATCGGTGCACGACGCGGAAGAGCGACTCGGTGAGGCCGTGCGCCGGACGTCGGCGCGGGGCGGGAAGGTGCTCGTCCCCGCCTTCGCGCTTGGTCGCATTCAGGAGGTGATCTACAGCCTTCACCAGCTCTACCGGGCCAGAAAGATCCCGGAAATCCCCATCTTCGTGGACAGTCCACTCGGCGTCGACGCGACCACCGTGTTCCGAATGCACCCCGAGGTGTTCGACCGCCGCGAGGCGCTGGTCACCGCGGAGAGCCAGCTCTTCGACTTTCCATTGGTTCGGTACATCCGTGAGGTCACCGACTCGAAGTCGCTCAACGAGCTGCGGGGGCCGGCGGTGATCGTGGCCGCATCGGGAATGGCGGAGTCCGGACGCATTCTCCATCACCTGGCCCACGGCATCGGCGACCATCGCAATCTCGTGCTCTTCGTCGGCTTTCAGGCCGAGAACACACTCGGCCGCCGCATACAGAGTGGCCAGGATGTCGTGAGAATCTTCGGTGAGGACTATCCGCTACGCGCGGAGGTCGAGACGATTGGCGGCTATTCCGCGCACGCCGACCGCGGAGAGCTCCGGGCATGGGTGCGACGGCTCGGCGGACCCATCCGGCGGGCGTTCGTGGTGCACGGCGAGCCGCCGGCTCTCGAGGCGATGGCGGCGATTCTGCGATCGGAGGGCGCTCAGAGCGTCACGATCCCCAAGCATGGGGAAAGCGTGGAGCTGTGAAGACGCGGCGACTCGCCATCCCGATCCTCCTCGCCGCCACCGTGGTCTATACCTCTTCTCTTGTCATGGTGCTGGTCGTGAGCCAGCAGGATCAGCGCCAACCGGTGGACGCCATCGTCGTCCTTGGCGCCGCGCAATACAATGGACGACCCTCACCGGTCTTCCGAGCCCGGCTCGATCACGCCCTCGGTCTGTATCGGGAGAAGTTGGCCCCGCTGATTGTCGTGACGGGAGGCATCGGTCGCGGCGACACGATGAGCGAGGCCCTGGTGGGCGAGCGGTACCTGCGGACTCAGGGCATTCCCGCGGATTCGGTCGCGGCGGCTGGGGAGGGCCGGAACACCAAGACGTCGATGACGGCAGTCGCGGCCTGGCTCCGGCCGAAGCACATCACCCGAGTCATTCTCGTCAGCGATCCCTTCCACATGTTTCGTCTTCGTCTCGAGGCTCGGCGGACCGAGCTCCAGGCCTTCACGTCTCCCACCGAGAGCAGTCCGATCTCCGACAACCCGAACCTGGAGCTGCGCTACCTCCTCGCCGAAGGATTCAAGGTCCCGGTGGCGTGGCTGCGGAGCTGGTTTCGCACATGACCCTCGTCTCTACGCAACGGCTGTACTCCGGGCGCATCGTGAGTCTCGATCTCGACACGGTAGAATTTCCCGACGGGTCTACCGGCAAGCTCGAGATCCTGCGCCATTCCGGAGCCTCCGCCGTGGTCCCCTTCCTCGATGAGGTCGGCTCGCACGATCCGCGGGTCTTGCTGATCCGTCAGTTCCGGCACGCGGCCGATCGCTTCATCTGGGAGGTTCCCGCCGGCCGACTCGATCCCGGCGAAACGCCGGAGCACTGTGCCGAGCGCGAGCTCGAGGAGGAAACCGGGCGCCGTGCCGGAAGGCTCGAGCGGCTCACGACCATCTTCACCACCCCCGGCTTCACCGACGAGAAGATCCACCTCTTCGCCGCGCACGATCTGGCCGATGGCCGGGTCCACCACGAGGCCGACGAGTTCATGGAGCTGCACGAGCGCCGCTGGTCGGACGTGATGGAGTCGATTCGCACCGGAGAAATCGACGACGGGAAGACCCTCGTTTCGCTGCTGTACGTGCATGCATTCCTGAGAGGCCGCTGACGGAACGGGCGCCCACTGCGTAGAATTCCCCCATGCCCGGCCACACATTCGACGCGCTGCTCCGGTCCCTGCAGAAGGGGGTGCTGGCGCAGGTCTACTACCTGCACGGCCCCGAGGACCTCCTCAAGGACGAGGCGGTCCGAATGATTATCGACCGCGCACTCGATCCCGCGTTGCGCGACTTCAACTTCGATCAGCGGTCCGCCGGCCAGCTCGATCCCGAAGCGGTGGCCGTCCTTTGTACCACGCTGCCCATGATGGCCGAGCGGCGCGTCGTGCTCCTCCGCGACATCGAGGGCTGGAAGCGGAAGCCCAAGACTCGCGCGGCGTTTCTCGAGTACCTGGCTCGGCCCGCCGCCGAGACGGTGGTGATCCTGGTGCAGTCCGCCGCGGAGACGGAGGTGGACAAGGACCTCGTCCGCGGCGCCTACAGCGTTTCCTGCGATCCGCTCCCCGAAGAGCGCGCGCTCAAGTGGCTCACGCGGCGCGCCGGGGAGCTCGGAGTGCAACTGGAGGAGGACGCCGCGCGTCATCTCCTTCAGGCAGTCGGCAATGAGCTCGGTGCGGTCGCGGTGGAGCTCCAGAAGCTCGCGTCGCTCCCATCGGATACACCACTCACCGCGGATGTCGTCGGAAGTCTGGTCGGTGTGCGGCATGGCGAGACGATCTATGACTGGCGAGAAGCCGTGCTGGACGGACGCGCCGGTGTGGCGGTAGGACTCCTGACTCCGCTGCTCGACCAGCCGGGAGTGTCCGGCGTCAAGCTCCTCACCCTCCTCGGCACGACGCTCGTCGGAGTCGGAATCGCCAGGAGTCATTACGACCGGCAAACTCGCGGCCGGGCACTGGAGGACACGATGTTCAAGACGCTCCTGCGCCTTCGCATCTGGGGAATTCCGGAATATCGGAAGGAAAGCGCCCGCTGGGCCGGCTGGGCCGAAACGTGGAGCGCGGCTCGCATTGCCGAAGCGCTCCGCGCGGCCCGTGACGCCGACCAGGCGCTCAAGACCACAACCGTCACCGATGAGCGCGGCATCCTCGCCGGTCTCGTGCTCGAGCTTGCCGCGGCTCGTGCGGAGGCGGCATGAGGGGCCGGTGGGTTGCGCTGCTCGTGGCGGCGTCCGCGTTCGCGCCTGCCGTCGTTCGGGCGCAGACCGATCCGCGACTGGTCGCGGTCGTTCGTCAGGCACAGGAAGGCCAGAGCGATTCTGCCCGCGCGACGGTGGGCCGGCTGCTGCAGTCCACGCCGCCCACCGATTCGCTCTACCCCGAGATCCTCTATACCCAGGCGATGGTGGCGAGCGATGCGGGGGAGATGCGGACCGAGCTGCAGCGCATCGCGGTCGAGTACAGCACCTCGTCCTGGGCCGATGACGCGCTGCTTCGTCTGGTGCAGATGGACTACGCCACGCGAAATCTGAGCGGCGCCGCAAGGAACATCGAGAAGTTGCGCGCCGACTATCCGGCGTCCAACCTGCTGGCGCAGGCCTCGTATTGGGCGGCTCGCGTCTACTTCGATCAGAGCAATTCGGTGCAGGCCTGCCGCTGGCTCGCCGATGGGTTGACACGGTCGCAAGGCAACGTCGAGCTCCAGAATCAGCTCGGCTACCTCAATCAGCGTTGCGCAAACGTCACGGTCGCCACCGGCGACAGCACCGGAGCCCGCGATTCGTCGAAGACGGCGGCCTCCGACTCCGCTCATGCAACGCCGGCGTCGGACTCCGCGGCTGCCCCAACGGGCAAGACCGTCTATCGGATCCAGATTGCGGCCGTCGGGAACAAGGCGGCGGCGAACGACGCCGAGCGCAAGGCGCGCGCGCTCGGACTCACGGTGAAGACCGTGCACGACAAGAAGCTCTACAAGGTGAGAGTGGGTCAGTACGCCACCCGCGCCGAGGCGCAGGCGGCTGCCGCCGGCCTCAAGGTGAAGCTCGGCGGCACGATCTTCGTGGTGTCCGAGCCCTGAGCGAGGGTCGCGCTCGTATTAGATTCGCGGCATGGTCTCCCCGCGCGATGGCGCCGCTCTGTTGGCAGTTCTCATCATTGGTTGCAGCCATCCGGCCCCGACCCATGTGGCGCCGGCCCCCGTAGCGCCTCCCACACCATCGAGCGCATGTCTGATCGGCACGTCCGGCGTCGCGTCCGGGGACACCATCACCGTCATGGTTCCCCAGCAGGACAGCGCATCGGTGGCGTCGGCCAACGAATACGACACGCTCATCCGTCTCGATTGCGAGGGCAGGGCCATTCCCGGGCTCGCCTCCTCGTGGTCCCATAATCCCGACGGCTCGGCCTGGACCTTCGTCTTCTCCGATTCCTCGGCACCAGGGGCGATCGACGTCGCCTCGGCATGGAACTCGAGCGACACCGCTTCCGCGATCCTCGAGCTGAGCGGCGTGAACGACGCCGTCCCCGACAGCACGAGCCTGGTGATCCACCTCGATCACCCGAGCGAGTCGGTGCCCGTCATCTTCGCCGATCACGAGCTGGGCCTGCGGCGGCGCGGAGGCTCGCGCGGAGGGGTCATCGTCCATTCGACCGATGGTCGCGATGTGCGCGACCTGGTGGATCGCTCGCCGGACGTGCTGGTCACCGACGACCCGAACGTGCTCGACTACGCGTCGAAGCGCCCGGGCACGGCCCTCACTCCCCTGCCCTGGGATCGAGTCTACGTCCTGCTGATGGCACCCGAGGGCAGGCCACCCCGCGAGCTCATCACCTCGGACTCGACCACCTTCCGCGAGCAGCTCGCGCGCGATGTCGTGCGGTCGGAAGCGCGCCCGGCAAGGCCTCCATACTGGTGGTCCGACCTCCGCGGCTGCTCCGACTCCGCCACCCGGATGCCGATGGAGACCGGCGCCACGAGTCAGGTAGTCGATCGGGTATCTCGCGTCGGATGCTGCCGCGCGGGCGCTGGCCGAACGGATCGTGGCCCTCGGCGACAGCTCCTGGTTTGCCCGCGGGCTCGCGTCGCATGACCTCGAGAACGCCCTGCAAGGGGGCGCGATGGATGCGTACATCCTGAGCCTCCCCATCCGCTCGCTCGTCCCGTGCCGGGACGCGATGTGGCCCGACGGAGCCACGCTGGTGCCGCTGGTCGAGACTCGTCGCACCGCGATCCTCCGCAAGGATGGCCCGGCGCTCGTGGTGGGTGGAGACGGCAGCTTCCGACCGGATGTGAGGTCTGGCGGACCGTGAGCTTCCGCGCTCGGCTCCTCGTCGCCTTCGGCGTCGCGGTGCTCGTGCCGCTCCTCGTCTTTGCCGCCGGTGTCCGCCGGGAGATGGACCGCCGACTCACCGGCGAGTACCAGGCCCGAGTGGATGCTGCAGTCGCGGCCGTCCGCGCGCAGCTCGACCGCGAAAGCGCGGACATCGCCGCGCGGCTCGACGCGCTTACCGACGCGCTCTCCCAGGACAATTATCTGCGTCTCGCGATTCAGGGCGATCCAGGATCGCGCCGCTATCTTCTCGACCTCGCCGGACAGGCGATGCGTGTCTCCGGTCTCTCGTTCCTCGAGATCCAGGACAGCAGCGGCCGGGTCCTCAGCTCGGGTCACTTCAGGAATGCATTCGACCGTGTCGAGCCGGCGCTGCCGCGAGCACTGTCGGAGGGAGGGGCCCCGCTTCTGGTCCTCGCGCGAACCGCAACGGGCTCCCTCTTTGCCCTCACTCGCCTGGATTCGCTCCGGGTGTCGGGACATCGTCTCACGATCGTGGGTGGAACCGATGCCGATGCGTTCGTTGCGCGCATGCCCAAAGCACGGGACCTCGACGTAATACTCGTCTGGAATGCGGAGGCCATATCGGGGCTGGCGCCGTTGCTGAAAGCGGGGGGCGCGGTGGGGCAAGTGCCGGTGCCCTTCCTCAACCTCGTCAACAGCGCCGCCAAGCCCGACACCGCGCGATTGGTCGTGACCGGATCTCCCGCGACACTCGAATCGCTCCGGCGCAGCATCACCTCGTGGAGTCTCCTCGCGGCTGCGGCCACCGCGGGACTCGCGCTCCTTCTGGCCGCGTGGCTCGCGGCCCGAGTCAACCGTCCGCTCGCCGAGCTGGCCGAGAAGACTGCCGCGATCGATCTCGACCGCCTCGATCAGGACTTCGCGACAACGCGCACCGACGAGATCGGCTCGCTCTCACGGCTCTTGGGCGCGATGACCGAGCGGCTGCGAATGAGCGCGACGAAGCTGCGTGACGCGGAGCGCCGAGTCGCGATGGGCGACCTCGCCCGCCAGGTGAATCACGACATCAAGAACGGACTCGCTCCCATTCGCCACGTGCTCCGGCATCTCGACGAGGTTGCACGCAACGACCCGGCGGCGCTCGCTGGCGTGCTGGCGGAACGGAAGGGGACGCTCGACTCGAGTCTCACGTATCTCGATACGCTGGCCCGGAACTATGCGGGACTCTCGCCGACCATGAATCGCCTGCCGTGCGACGTAAACGCCGTCGTGGAGGAGGTGGCGCGCGGCACGGCGGTCAATACCGCACTCGACGGTGCTCTTCCCCATGCCGCCGCCGACCGCCTGGTGCTGAGACGGATCGTCGAGAACCTGGTGGGGAACGCGACGGATAGCATTGCCGGCCGGCCGAATGGCGCCGTCACGGTCACCACCGAGTCCGCGGCGCACGACGGCAGCCGGCTGGTACGGATCATAGTGGCGGATACCGGACCGGGGATGACGCGCGAGCAACTGGACAAAGCCTTCGACGATTTCTTCACCACCAAAGAGGGCGGCACCGGGCTCGGCCTCTCCATCGTCCGGCGTCTCGTGGTCGATCTCGGTGGCTCGATCAGGATGGAGACGGAGCCCGGCTCGGGCACTCGGGCCATCGTAGACCTGCCCGAGGCGGGAGCGCCGGCGCAATGACGCTCGTGATGATCGTGGACGACGTGCCGACGATGGCCGAGCAATACGCCTACGACCTCAAGCGCATCGGCGGGTATGACGTGACCACCGAGGGCGAAGGCCGGCGGGCGCTCGAGCGACTCGGCGGCGAGGCGGTGGACTGCGTCATCCTCGATCTCGAGATGCCGGGCATGGACGGCTTCGAGGTGCTGCGTGCGCTGGAACGGAAGGGTTCGGAGGTCCCGGTGATCGTGTACACCGGCACCGGCAACTTCGATCGCTGCATCCAGGCGATCCGGCTCGGCGCGGCCGGATTCATCGACAAGGCCGAGCCGATGGAGCGGGTGGTCCACGAGATCGAGAGCGCGATTGACAGGCGACGGCTGCGTGCGGAAGTGGCGGCGCTCGAGCGCCGGCTCGAGGGCGAAAGCTCGCTCGGCGGCGCCAGCGCGCCGATGGCGCGGCTCAAGGAGACCATCGCGCGGGTGGCGCCGGTGCCGAGCACGGTGTTGGTGACGGGAGAGAGCGGCACCGGGAAGGAACTGGTGGCGCGGGACCTCCACCGCTTCGGACCGAATCCCGCAGGCCCGTTCGTCGCGATCAACTGCGCGGCGCTGCCGGAGACGTTGATCGAGAGCGAGCTCTTCGGCCACGAGCGCGGTGCGTTCACGGGAGCGGCGGCAACGAGGAAGGGAGCGTTCGAGTCGGCCGAGAAGGGCACGCTCTTTCTGGACGAGATCGGCGACCTGCCGCTCGCGTCGCAGGCCAAGCTTCTACGCGTCCTGGAAGAGCGGAAGGTGACGCGGCTCGGAGGCACTCGGCCGCTAGCGGTGGAGACGCGGGTCGTCGCGGCCACCAACCGCGACCTTCAGGCGGAGGTCAAGGCGGGACGGTTCAGGGAGGACCTCTACTACAGGCTCAATGTCCTCGAGATCCGGGTGCCGCCGCTCCGCGAGAGGCTGAGCGACGTGCCGGAGATCGCGAGTCGATTTGTGTCGGCGATCTGCGCCCGGTTCGGCATGAAGAAGAAGAAGCTCGCGGCGGAGACGCTCGACCTGCTCATGGCGTACGAGTGGCGGCGGAACAACGTGCGCGAGCTTCGCAACATCGTGGAGCGGATGATCATCGCGACCGACGGCGAGGTGATCGGGCCCGAGCATGTGCCGGCCGAGATCCGCGGCGCAACGTCGGATGGCGTCGCGCCCAAGTCAACGAGCTTCCAGGATCAGCGGGAGGAGGCGGAGCGGCGGATCGTGATCGCGGCTCTCGAGCGGAACGGGTGGCAGATCACGAAGACCGCGGCGGAGCTGGATCTCGCGGACCATGCGAGCCTGCTCAAGATCATGCGCCGACTGGGTGTGAGTCGACCGGTCAGCTGACCTCGCGAAACACTCATCGACTGACCTCTATTCTCTTGAGCCTCTGAATGTCCTTTGCCTCCTCCGAGTGCATCGCGTCATATAGGTCGCGAGCCTGCTGGAGGTTGAGCCAGAAATCAGGGGTTGTGCCGAACACCTTGGCGAGTCGCAACGCCGTGTCAGGGGTGACGCTGCGACGCTCGTTGGCAACCGCATTCAGGCGCTGAAAGGAGATCCCCAGTCGCTCCGCGGCTTCTACCTGTGAGATGCCCAGGGGCTTCAGAAACTCCTCGATCAGCACCTCGCCAGGGTGCACCGGGGGTCGATGGGTGGGAACAAGCACCATAGTCCGCCTCTTGCTCGTATACCTCAGTGGTAATCGGCGATTTCGACCTGCTCAGGTCCTGCATCCGTCCAGACGAAACACACCCGATACTGATCGTTGATCCTGATGGAGTGTTGCCCCTTTCGATCTTCTCCGAGCCTCTCGAGCTTGTTTCGCGGCGGTGTCTTCAAGTCGGTCAGGACACGCGCCGCATTCAGTAAGTCCAGCTTTCGGCGAGCCACCTTCATGAGATTGGCGGGGCAGACCTTGCCGGCAGCTCGACTGTTCAGTCCATCGAACACGTCCGCGGTGCCCTGGTCTTTGAACGACCGAATCATTCGATGCCCCGCCCGGTGCTCTCCTCCTTCACATTATCCGGCGATATCAAAGGTATAACAATATAACGTATAGCGTTCTATCCCCGTGGCCAAACAATCACACGCCTGCCATCAGGACGCCTTACCGTGTCCCGTGGGACACAACGGTACTTGGAGGACGTGTCTCACCGGACACGAGTACGCTAGATTGGTCTTTCTTCGGCAACTCCATTCTCCTGTCAATTAATGACTTACCGTGAATCCGCATGGTCCGGACTGGATGGCCATCTGCTTGCCTTTATCTCGGGCACCCGAAGTCCCCGCGCCGCCGGCGCCACACTCGAGGAGGAGCAGATGCCCCGCACGACTGCAGGTCTCACGGTTCTCGCCGCCATCGCTCTCGCCGCTTGCGGCGAGAAGGGAAAGGCGACCATCACCACCGGTTCCACCGAGGTCACCTCGCCGTCCGCCGCCGAGTCGGGCGCCACTGCCGGCACCTCGGTCACCACCACCGCGGCTTCCGTTTCCACTGCTCCGGTCTCCTATGCCGAGGCGGAGACGTCGTTCCGCCACGGCGACTATGCCGAAGCTGTGGGCAAGTTCGAGCGCTACACCCGCGACAATCCCGACAACGCGTGGGGCCAGTACATGCTGGGCCTCTCGGCGTGGAAGTCCGGCCAGCACGAGCGCGCGCTGCAGGCGTTCGACGCCGCGCTCCAGCTCGACCCCACTCACCGGAAGAGCCTCCTCAACTCGGCGCGCGTGCTCCTCGAGACCGATCAGCCCGAAGAGGCGCTGGATCGGGTGCAGAAGGCGCTCGCGATCGAGCCGCTCTCGGGTGATGGGCTGCGTCTTCTTGGACGCGCGCAGGCAGAGCTGGGCCACTTCGACGACGCGATCGACGCCTACCAGCACGCGATCACGATCGACGACCAGGATGTCTGGGCGATGAACAACCTGGGCTACATCTACATCCAGCAGGGCCGGAGCGACGCGGCGCTGCCGCCGCTGGCGCGGGCAGTGGAGATCCGAAGCAACGTGCCGGTGTTCCAGAACAACCTCGGCATGGCACTCGAGCGCGCGGGCCATCTCTCGGATGCGAAGAGGGCGTACGAGACCGCGCTGCAGACGGACAGCACGTACGAGAAGGCGTCGGTGGGCCTGGCGCGGGTCACCGCGCGGATCGCGGGCACCGACACGGTCGCGGTGGAGCTCGGCGCGCTGTCGAAGCAGTTCCAGGACTCGATCGCGCGGTGGCGGACGGCGACGGTGCCGCCGGATTCGGCGACCGCAGTTTCGACCGGAACAGACACGACGAGCTCGTCCACGATGGTGAGGGACAGCGTGAGCCAGTAACTACGGAGCAGAGAGAGGGGAGAAGGGTGAAGGGCCGGAGCGATCCGGCCCTTCGTTTTGGGAACCTTATGGAGAGGAAGGCGACCGGAAACTCTGCCACAGCAGCTGCGCGATTAGATCATGGGCCCGCTTGTTCCAGTGTCCGTCCCTGGGGCCGATCCTGAAGTCATCCGGAATTCCGGGGAATTCGATCGGCACGATCTGAAACCCCAGCAATTTGCCTAGCCGACGGATCGCCTCGAGCGTGGGCGCCGGCAACTGCGTCAGCAGAACCAACCGGTGTCCTCGGCTCCGCGCCACCCGCACGGCGCGGCGCAGCAGCGCCTCGGCGAGCGCGAGCTCGTCGCCGGTGACCTGCCCTGCCGCGCGAGCGGCCCTGCCGCGGGTTCTTTGGACCCACTCAGTCGCCGCTCCAGCGATTCCTTGATGGCGCCGAGTTGCTCGTCCACGAAATACGGCAGGTACATGGGACTGAACGTCCGGTAGAGGAGGTCGGTCAGCGCTGTCGCTCGGGCCTGGGGCAACCGCAGTTCCAGCGAGTCGGCTCCTCGGAGGAAGAACCGCGGCTTGTACTTCCTGTAGATATAATCCGTTGTCGCACGCTCCATGGTGTATGGCGCCACGAACAGCACGACTGCGTCGGCGCTCAATCCAGCTCCGTCCCGTTCGTACGTCAGGAGCTGCTGGTCGAGGCCATAGCCCATCACCCCGAAATTCCAGACTTCGAGCTGTGGATGGCGGGTCTCGAGGAGATCGGTGAACCGCCGACCGTAGGGTATTCCCCACCCAAAGATCTGGGAGTCACCGAAAACCAGCACACGGCCGCGCCCGGGTGTCCGTCCGGGCTCACGATCCCGGTCGCGGAAGCCTTTCGCATTCGTCGTGTAGGTGGTTGCGAAGTATGAGGTGCGGTGGGTGACCGTGCGGCTGGGTCGCTGCACCCAACCGAGTCGGCGGTCGATGGTGAAGAAGCCGCCCGGGAGGGCCTGGTCGTGGGCGTGGGGGGTCGACGATCCGGACAAGGACCTCTGCCGCGAGGATCCCCACCATGCTGCCGAGCAGGAGAAGGAGAACGGGGCCGAGATAGCGTCTCATGGGCATATTATTCACCGCTTTTCCGGGGTCCGTCGACGTGCCGTCAAGGAGAAGGGCGATGAGGCATCTGCTCAACACCGTCGCGGCGGTGCTGTCACTCGCAGTCCAACCACTGTCTGCCCAAACGGTCACCATCGCAAACGCCACGATGATCGACGTGTCCGATGGCACGCTGCGGCCCGGAACGACGGTGGTCATCGAGGGGAATCGGATCGTCCGTGTCGGACCGGCATCAACATCATCGCCACCGCAAGGCCAGGTGATCGATGCAACGGGACTCTACCTGATCCCCGGTCTCTGGGACATGCACGTCCACGCCTACTTCGATTGGCCAAGGGCCTTTGGGGACGAATACGTTCTGCCCCTCTTCATCGCCAACGGCGTTACCGGCGTTCGTGACATGGGAAGCGATCTCGAATCCGTGCTGAGCGCCAGGGACGACGTCTCCGCGCACCGTCTGCTGGGTCCGCGCATGGTGGTCTCCGGGCCGATGCTGGACGGCCCCACCGCGCAGTACAAGGCGTCGATCGCGATCGCGACTGCGGAGGATGGCCACAAGGCGGTCGACAGCCTCAAGAGTCGAGGAGTCGATTTCATCAAGATCCAGTCGGGTGTGCCGCGCGAGGCCTACTTCGCCGCGGCAGCCGAGGCGAAGCGGTTGGGCATCGAGTTCGTGGGCCATGTCCCCGATGCCATCCGTGCGTCCGAAGCCATCGCGGCGGGCCAGCGGACCTTCGAGCATCTGATCGGCATCTTCGAGGCGAGTACCCCTGACGAGACCGCTTTCATCTTGCGCAAATGGGGAGCCGGTGAAGATCCGTCCCACAACAAGAGCCTGGCGGCCCTGCTCGAGGGATTCTCTCCGGAGCGCGAGTCGGTGCTTAGTCGCCTGCTCGTCCGGCGGCAGGTCTGGCAATGCCCGACGCTCTTCTGGGAACGAGGTCAGTGGCTGGTGGATACGGTGGAGTATCAGAAGGATCCGGACCTGGCCTTCACACCACGTTCCTGGATCGACAAGAAGTATCCGGCGATGCAGAAGGGGATCCTGAAGAGTCTCGATACCGACTCGCTCGCGGTGCGCCGTCGTTTCGTCGCGCACGAGCTCGAGATCGTCCGGAGATTGCATGCGGCAGGGGTACCGTTCCTGGCCGGCACCGACACGCCCGCCGGGGTCGAAGTAACCCCGGGGATCTCACTTCATCTCGAATTGCAGCGGTTCGTGGCGGCGGGGTTCAGCCCGCTCGAGGCGCTGCAGACCGCGACGCTCAATCCGGCGAAGTTCTACGGCCGTCAAAAGGATTTCGGGCGCGTGCAGGCTGGGAGGATCGCGGATCTGGTGCTGTTGAGGGCGAATCCGCTCGAGGATATCGGGAACACCCGGACCATCGCCGGCGTGATAGCGGACGGGCGCTATTTCTCGGCGATGGCGATCGATTCGATGCGGGAACGGGCCAAGCAGGTGGCGGCGCGAAACTGAAGGGCAATCACGGCGGTAAACGTGGTGATGTCACCGTCCACGCGGAACCTCGCGCGTGGCCGGCCCTGTCGGCCGCACGCGCGGGTTAGGCTTCCGCGCGCCGGGTGCGATCAACGTTGCGGCGCTTCGTCGGGGTGTTTGGCCCAGTAGAGCACGTCCTGGTACCGGTGCTGGGCGGCTGCGAGGTAATATCCCAACCGCCCGAGGTTGCCACGACTCAGCGCCAGCATCGCCCGCCGCACGTGCTCGACATCGCGCTCATGAGGCGACATGCCATACTGCGAGAGCATCACATGCGCCTGGCGCCGCTCGTCAGGGCCGAACTGCTCGGCCAAGGCGTGTTCAAGCGCAGCTGAAAGAGCGTGAGCCATCGGGTCCCTCGATCTGGCTGCGGCCTCCGCCTGTCACGATGGCAACGTGGTTTAGGATCTGGCTCGTCATCGCGACCGTATCGCCGACCACAAACCGCCGAGCCCCACCACGCCCACGAACAGGAGCAACCACACCGACGCGATGACCAGCGTGGCCCTGCCCCACGCTTCCAATCGTAACGACGGGGGCACACGCTCCTCCGAGCGCGGCGGCCAGCCTACTGCTTCACCCAGATCTCAGTGAACTTGCCCGCCTGCTGGGCACCGCCTGAGGAAAACTCATTGAGGACTGTGATCGTCTTTCCGTCCGGCGAAATCGTGGCCTTCGAGGTGCCGAACGGCTTCCCATTCATCTTCACGACGGTGGCAATGTGATGGTCGTCCACGCGCTGGATCGCCATCGTCTCGCCGCTGGGCTTCCCGGCTACCATGACCTCGACCTCACTGCCGTCGAACGGAGACGCAAGCGTCATGATGGTCGGGGTATTGCCCATGGCGATGTGGTAGGTCAATCGACGGCCTCCATTGCAGCAGGCCTCGACCGTCATCGTCATGGTACCTGGCATCGAATCCGTGGTCTGTCGCACCCAGGTCCCGACTCCTATCTGCGCGTGCAGCGGTCCGACTGGGCCGAGCACACCGAGAAGTACGACACTGCAGGCGAGACGCGTCGCGGTAGCAATCGTCATGTGGACCTCCGATGGTGCTGGTTGGCTAGCGCGGAGTGATCTGGACCGCTTCGGCCCAGAGATGACCACGCTCCGCGAAACAGATGAGCATCAACTCCTCCGTCGAGGAGTGCCAGAGGCGATCCGCCCGCGGAGAGGCCTCCTCCATGAATCGACGAATCTCTTGAGGCCGACCGAATCGGCCGACCAACTGCGCTTCGATGGTCGCACATCGGGGGTACTCGGCCTGTCCACCGGCCCCGCGAGTCTCGAAGGTGATGCGGACGCGCCGAGTCGGTCCCGTACCGGAGACCTCGATCGCCGAAATGTGGTCGTGCACGTCCTCGGGGGCGAGAGAGACATAGCCATCCTGAGGCGTCGAGTGGGGGTATCGAGCCGCGACGGCCGAGAAGTCGGAGCCGAGGCTGACTCCGTCGAAGGAAAAGGCCGGAGCCTGAACCTGCGCTCCCCACAGGAGGAGAGCATAGAGTGCCTGATCCGAGACAGTAGTCACTACAGCAGCTCCGACATCGGGTTCAGCTCTCCCTTCGCGAATCGCTCGGGTCTGAGCGCATGCACATCGAGCGTCGTCGCCTTTCCATCACAGATGATCTCCGCCAGTAACTGCCCGAGCGCGGGCGCATGCATCACCCCATGCCCCGATGATCCGTTGATCAGATAGAGGTCTTCGCAGCCGGCCGCGCGGCCGAGAATGGCGTGCTTGTCGGGCGACATCTCGTACAGCCCCGCCCACGAAGCGGGTGCATCGACCTCGACCCCGCGCAACACCGGCACACGCGCATTCGCCTTGTCCACGACCGCCCGCACCCAGTCGGGATCGACGGAGTCATCAAAGGGCCGGCCCGGCACGCCCGGCGTCGGCCAGAGAAGCAGCACTCGCCCATCCCGCACCCTCAGATGAAAACCGTCGCCGGCCCAGATGGTCATCGGCAGGTCCGCGGGCAGGAGTGCGCACGGTACCGTCGCCGCCACCTGACGCCTGAGCGGGGTCACCGGGAGATCCACGCCGGCCATCTTCGCGACGTCCGCTGCCCACGGCCCCGCCGCATTGACCACCGAGCCCGTCGCCACTCTCCCACGATCCGTCTCGACGCCCACGACCCTTTCGCCCCGGCGCTCGAGACCGGTGACGCGGGCGTTCCACTCGAATCGCACACCGAGCCGGCGCGCGGCATCCACGTACCCCTCGAGAATCGCAAGCGGCCGGATGAACCCGTCGGTCGGACAGAACGTACCTCCCACCACTCCGTCGAGGCACGCCGCCGGGTTGATCCGCGCTATCTCCGCCGGCCCAACTTCCACCGCCTCTACCAGTCCCTCCGCGTGCTGCACCTGCCGCCCTTCACGCAGCACCGCCATCTCACGCTCGCTCATCCCGAGCCAGAGATACCCCGCCTGCGCGTACCCAGGATCGGCGCCGATTTCATCCCAGAAGCGGAGCAGCTTCTCGCGCGCGAGGAGCGAGAGCCGCACGTTGATCGGCGTCGCGTACTGTGCCCGAAACCCGCCCGTCGCCCGCCCCGTGCTTCCTTCTCCGGGCCGCACCCCTCGGTCGAACACCACGACATCGCGGACGCCGCGCGCGGCGAGATGCCAGGCGACGCTCGCGCCCATCACACCGCCGCCCACCACGGCGACCGCCGCCGGCTTCATGCCGTAAAGACGTGCTCGGGGTGCTTGAAGCTCTTGAACTCGAGAGCGTTGCCGCTGGGATCGAGGAGGAACATCGTGGCCTGCTCTCCGGGCTGGCCGGGGTAACGAATTCTGGGCTCGAGGATGAAGGCGTGCCCCGCGGCCCTGACACGACCTGCTACCGCGTCGAACTCGTCCCATGGCAAGAGCGCGCCGAAGTGCGGCATCGGCACGAGAAGGTCTTCCACCTTGCCGGTGTTCTGCGTCGGCGTCACCGCGCCCGTCGTGTGTGCCGAGATCTGGTTGCCGAAGAAATCGAAGTCCACCCAGGTGTCGGTGCTCCGCCCCTCGCGGCAGCCGAGGATCTCGCCGTAGAATCGGCGAGTGGAGGCGAGGTCGCGGACGAAGAAGGCGAAGTGAAATGGTGCCATGATCGGCTCTATAGTAAAGCGTTATATTCTCCCCGGTATGCCCCTCCCGCCTTCCCGCACCTTCCCGTGGCCCCCGTGAGCCGCGAGGCCGCTTCCTCGACGCCGCCGATGCTCAAGCACTGGCGCGAGGTAAAGGCACAGCATCCGCATACCATCCTGTTCTACCGGGTCGGCGATTTCTACGAGATGTTCTACGAGGACGCCCAGCTCGCGGCCCGCGATCCTCGACATCACGCTCACCTCGCGCGGCGACGGCGTCCCCCTGGCCGGCGTGCCGGTGAAGGCCGCCGCCGACTACCTCCGCCAGCTCGTCGCCGCCGGGCACCGGGTCGCCATCTGCGAGCAGGTGGAAGATCCCAAGCTCGCCAAGGGACTCGTCCGCCGCGAAGTGGTCGAGACCGTCACACCGGGCGCACTCCTCGCAGGAAGGGTGGCTCGCCGGCGGCACGGAACAACTGGATCGTTGCGGTGGGCAGAACGGCGAACGGGCAGAACGGCGAAATCGGTCTGGCCGCGATCGACCTCAGCACCGGCGAGTTCCTCCTCGAGACGGTGGACGATGTCGGGCTCGAGGAATCGCTCGCCCGCCTCGCGCCCGCCGAGGTGATCGTGCCGTCGGGCGGAGCCTCCGTCACGCTCCCCGAATCGTCCACGCCATGCTCACCGTCGAGCGCGAGGCGTGGGAGTTCGACGCCGACCTCGCGCGCGAAGAGCTGGCCGCCGCTTCGCCCTCGCCTCGCTCGACGGTCTCGGTCTCGCTCCCGACGATGCGGCCGCGCTCGGCGCTGCCGGTGCCCTGCTCCGCTACCTCGGCGAGCTGCAGCCGGCCGGCCTTCCCCATCTCGCTCGGCCCGTCGTCCGCCGCGCCGACGCGCTTCCTCTGGCTCGACGAGATGACTCGGCGCAACCTCGAGCTGGTCGAGCCGCTGCGAGCCGGCGCGCGGGGGTGCACGCTGCTCGAGACGATCGACGCGACGGTGACGCCGATGGGCGGCCGGCTGCTCCGCCAGTGGCTGCTCTCGCCGCTCCGCGATCCCGCGGCCATCGACGCCCGACTCGATGCGGTGGAGGTCGCTGGTCGAGGACGGTCGTGGTCGTGCCCGCCTGCGCGAGGCGCTCGACGGCGTCCGCGACATCGAGCGGCTGGCCGGCCGCGCCGCCGCCGGACGCGCCACACCCCGCGAGCTGGGCGCGCTCCGCGACTCGTTCCAGCGTCTGCCCGACGTCGCCGAGGCGCTGAGCGGACTCGCCAGCGAGCTCCGGCGCTCGCACGAGGCCGTGGAGGAGCTCGATCTGCTGGCCGATCTGAGCACAGAGCTGGCGGCGGGCACTCGAGACCCGGCCTCCCGCAGACGCTCGCCGAGGGTGGCGTCATCCGCGCAGGATACGACCGCGAGCTCGACGAGCTGCGCTACGCTGCGTGACGGCGGCAAGCAGTACATCGCCTCGCTTCAGCAGCGCGAGCGCGAGCGCACCGGCATCCCGTCGCTCAAGGTCGGCTACAACAAGGTCTTCGGGTACTACCTCGAGATCACCAACGCGCACGCCGCCAAGGTCCCCGCCGACTACGAGCGGCGGCAGACGCTCGCCACGCGCGGAGCGCTACGTGACGCCCGAGCTCAAGGACTACGAGGCGAGGGTGCTCGGCGCCGAGGAGCGGATGGCCGTGCGGGAGGGCGAGCTGTTCGCCGCGCTGCGGGCTCGGGTGGGACAGGCCATCGCGCGGATGCAGCGGACGGCGCGGGTGCTCGCGCGACTCGACGTGTGGACGGCGCTCGCCGAGCGCGCGGTGACGCGAGCGCTACGTCCGGCCCCGAGTGCACGACGGGTTCGACCTGGCGCTGCGGGAGAGCCGGCATCCGGTGATCGAGCGCATGATGCCGCGCGAGTCGTTCATTCCGAACGACGTGCGGTTCGACCGAGGCCGAGCGGGTCGCTGCTGGTGACCGGCCCCAACATGGCGGGCAAGTCCACCATCCTGCGCCAGATCGGGCTCTGCGTGGTGCTGGCGCAGATGGGCGCGTTCGTCCCCGCGGCGGAGGCCGTCGATCGGCGTGGTCGACCGGCTCTTCACCCGGGTCGGCGCGAGCGACAACCTCGCCCGCGGGCAGTCCACGTTCATGGTGGAGATGAGCGAGACCAGCGCCATCCTCCACAACGCCGGCCGGCGGAGCCTGGTGCTGCTCGACGAGATCGGGCGCGGGCACCTCGACCTACGACGGCGTCGCGATCGCCTGGGCGGTGACCGAGCATCTGCACGACCGGGTCGGCTGCAAGACGATGTTCGCGACCCACTACCACGAGCTGATGCAGCTCCCCGAGCGGCTGCAGCACGCGCGAAACCTACAACGTCGCGGTGCGGGAGACCGGGAGACACGTCGTCTTCCTGCATCGCCTCGAGCCGGGCGGCACCGACCGCTCGTACGGCATCCACGTCGCCCAGCTCGCCGGGCTCCCGGCGACGTGTCGTCCAGCGCGCCCGCGAGGTGCTCGGCACGCTCGAGGGCGAGCATCGTGTCGTGCCCGGGCGCGCCGCCCGATGCTGCGCGCGACCCGGGCCAGCTCGCCCTTGTTTCGCGAGGCGCCGCCGGATCCGGTGCTGGAGGAGCTCCGAGCGCTCGACGTCGATACGCTGACGCCGCTCGAGGCGCTCAACCGTCTCGCGGAGCTGAAGCGCCGGGCGGAGGATCGGCGATGAGAGCGATCGCGGTGCTGTTGGTCCTGACCGCGATCGCGGCTCGACGGACGACGGCACCGTCCGCTTCACGCCGTCGGAACCGACACGACTGCTGCGCCGGATCGCCGCGGAGCAGGCGCCGGTCGCCGTCAACCCGGTGCTCGCCGGTGGAGTATCCCCGTCCGCTCCGCGACCAGGGAATCGAGGGTCGGGTCCTGCTCCGCCTCTACGTCGATTCGCCGGGAACGCTGGTCGCAGATTCGACCCGCATCGCCGAGTCGAGCGGGTACCCCGCGCTCGATTCCGCCGCGGTTCTCGGTGCAGCTCAGCTGCGCTTCTCGCCCGCGCTGCGCGTGGGCGCCCGGTCGCGGCGGCGTTCCTCCAGCCGGTCCAGTTCCGCAATTCGCGCTCCCGGAGCGCCGACCCCATGACGCGTCGCAACACGCCGAGCCGTACGACTCCGTCCTCGACACCATCGGCTGGACGCCGCTCATCCGGCTGGCGCGGATCGGTGGCGGGATCCGGACGCCGGTCTACGGCAAGGCGGAGTACGCCAATCCCGGCGGCTCGGTCAAGGACCGCATCGGTCTCGCCATCATCGAGGACGCCGAGCGGCGGGGTGAGCTCAAGCCGGGCGGGACGATCGTCGAGGGCACGAGCGGCAACACCGGCGTCGGGCTCGCGATCGCCGCGGCGATCAAGGGCTACCGCTGCATCTTCACCATGCCCGACAAGATGTCGCAGGAGAAGGTGCGGCTGCTCAAGGCCTACGGCGCCGAGGTGGTGATCACGCCCACGGCGGTGCCGCCCGATCATCCCGACAACTACGTCATGAAGGCGAAGCAGATCGTGCAAGGAGACGCCGGGCGCGATTCTGGCCAATCAGTTCTACAACCAGATCAATCCGGAAGCGCACTATCGCCACGACCGGTCCGGAGATCTGGGAGCAGACCGGCGGCAAGGTCACGCACTTCGTTGCGGGGGCGGGCACCGGCGGCACGGTGAGCGGCGCCGGGAAGTACCTCAAGGAGAAGAACCCGAAGATCCGGGTGATCGCGGGCGATCCCGTCGGTTCGCTCTACACCGACTATCACCGCACCAAGACATTGGGCGAGGGGCATCCATACAAGGTGGAGGGGATCGGCGGCGACAAGATCCCCACCACGCTCTGGTTCGAGTGGATCGACGAGTTCCGCCAGGTGCCCGACCGCGACGTCGTTGACGATGGCTCGGCGGCTCGCGCGCGAAGAGGGCATCCTGGTGGGAGGGTCGTCCGGGCTCAACGTCTGGCTGGCGCTCGAGGTCGCGCGGGAAGTGGACGATCCCGACGCCCTGCGTCGTCACCATTCTCTGCGACACCGGCGAGCGCTACCTCTCGAAGCTGTTCAACGACGAATGGATGCAGGAGAACCAGATGCTGGAGGCGCCGCGTACTACGGTGGAGCAGCTGCTCGAGCGCCGGGCGCCGGGTGCCCCAGCGCTGGTGAGCGTGGCCCCGTCCGCCGCGGTGCGACAGGCGCTCAACCTGATGAGCACCTGGGGTGTGAGCCAGATCCCCGTGGTCGAGAACGGAAAGTCGGTGGGTGGACTCATCGAAGGCACGCTCATGACGCGCGCGCTCGCCCAGCCGGCGCTGCTCGACCGGCCGGTGCGCGAAGTGATGGAGGCTCCGTTCCCCGTGGTCGAGGCGACTGCGCCGACTGACCGGGTGGGCGCCGATCCTGACGCGTGAGAGTCCGGCGGCGCTGGTGCGGAAGGACGGGAAGCTGATCGGAATCGTGAGCCGGTACGATGTCCTGCAACAGCTCATCGGACGATGAAGGTCACCGTCCTCACCGGCGGCACCTCCTCCGAGCGCGACGTGGCGATCGCCTCGGCGGTACAGGTGATCGGCGCGCTGCGCTCGCTGGGCCACGAGGTCGCGGTCGTGGATACCGCCCGGGGATTCATTCCCGAATCGGAAGAGTCCTCGATGCTCAGTGGAACCGTCGGGGTCGCGCCGCCGTCGATTGATCAGTTGCAGACGCTGGAGCGCGGGCTGCTGCTCTCGGGGCTCGGCGAACCTGCCGGTCGTGCGGCGATGCCGACGTGCTGTTCCTTGCACTCCACGGAGGACGAGGTGAGGACGGGACGATACAGACCCTCCTCGAGATGATCGGGGTTCCCTACACCGGGAGCGGGCGGCTCGGGAGTGCCATGGCCATGGACAAGGACATCTCCAAGCGGCTGTTTCGGCTGGCCGGCGTGGCCACGGCGGACTGGGTGATGGCGCCGGTCACCGCGCGACCGGATCGATCGGGAGCTCGGCTGGCCGGTGGTGGTCAAGCCATCCAAGCAGGGCTCCACAGTCGGACTTACCGTGGTCAAGCGAGCCGAGGACTCGAGGAGGCGGTGGCGCTGGCCAGACGGTATGACGATGAGGTCATGATCGAGCCGTTCGTCCCGGGACGCGAGCTGACGGTGGGGGTCCTGGAGGGCCGGACGCTGGCGGTAGGGGAGATCATTCCCCGGCACGAGATTTTCGACTATGAATGCAAGTACACGCCAGGAATGTCCCAGGAGATCTTCCCGGCCGACCTCCCCGAGCCTATTGCGAGGGAATGCGGGCGGTTATCGCTGCTCGCACACGAGGCGCTCAAGCTCGGCGGGTACTCCCGAGTCGATTTTCGCTTGACACCAGCCGGGGATCTCTTCTGTTTAGAGGTGAATACCCTGCCTGGCATGACCGCGACCAGTCTCCTCCCTCAAGCGGCCCGGGCGGTGGGCATCGAGTTCCCCGAGCTCTGCGAGCGGATCTGTCGCGCCGCCCGGCCTGGCCGGTCCGTGGAACCCGTATAGCTCGGGAATCTCAGTGTGAAGGACGCTGTTCGATGAGCCTGTCTCCCTCCAGCCGGATGACCCCGTGGGTCGGGCGCCTCATCATCGCGAACGCGGTGGTGCTGCTCCTGCTCATGACCGTCCTCACCTCTCCGGCACTGCTCGAGGACCTCCGCTTCGCTCCGGTCGGCGCGCTCCAGCGCCCGTGGACCTTCGTCACCTACATGTTCGTCCATGCGGGGCTTCTGCACCTGCTCGGCAACATGCTCATGCTGTTCGTGTTCGGCGCCCCGGTCGAGAGCCGGATGGGGAGCCGGAAGTTCATTCTGTACTACTTGTATTGCGGAATCGGTGCGGCCGTATTCGCGGTGGGCCTCTCCGGCGTGATGAACGTGGTGCCGTTCATCGGCGCATCGGGCGCGGTCCTCGGCGTGGCCATCGCCTTTGCCCTCTTCTGGCCCGAGGCCGAGCTCGTGGTGTTCCCGATCCCCATCCCGATCAAGGCCCGGACCTTCGTCGCGATCATCGTCGGGCTCGACGTGCTCGGCGCGCTCTACTTCAATGACGGGATCGCCCATATCGCCCACGTCGGCGGAGCACTCTTCGGGTATGCGTTCTTCCGAATTCAGGCGCTCTCACGCCGGAGCCCGCACCCACCGCCGCGCGCAGTGGAGCGGGTCGTGATGGTGCAGTCGGGTGGCGCCGAGCCGGAGCATCGCGCGACACCGGCTCCGCTTCGCCATCAGCGCCGCGCCGACGCCGATCCGGTTGCGGCGGAAGTGGACCGCGTGCTCGACAAGATCAGCGAGAAGGGCATCGGGAGCCTCACGCCTGCCGAGCGTCGATTCCTCGACGAGGTCGCGAAGCAGAAGAAGCAAGACAACTAGGGCGGAACGGCTGAATCGCGGGACGGCGGAACGTGAGACTTCACGCGTTCCGCCATTTTCTTGCCTCCAACGTCTTGCCGCTCCGCCTATCTCTCGTTTCGCCCTTCCGCCGTTCCGCCCATTCAACGCTCTTGATTCTCTTGACGAGACTTCGTATCCTGCCACGTGCTGATCAACCTGCTCCCTGATTTTCTCGCCGTGCTCGATGCCGACGATAGAGAATCGGCGTATCGGCACTATCGCGAATCTCATCGCCTCATCCTCGACGCCTACTGGCACAACTACGTGCTCGACCCCGACAGTCCGCATGCGGACGACGTGGTCGCGGCGACGCTCAAGGCCGATCGCAACGATCTGCGGCATCTCGCCAACACGGTCGATGTCGTGCAGCTCGCCGAAGAGGCGATCGCCAAGGCCGAGGAGGTCCTGCAGATCGATCGGCCCACCGACACCTACCTCATGGTCGGCCTGGGTGGCGCCAATGCCGGCGAGCTCGTCGTGGCCGGGCGCGGCGTGGCCTTCATCTGCCTCGAGCATTTCACGGGACGGATCAACCCCGCGACGTACGGGATGGGACTCCCGCCCGATCTCATCCCGCTCTGGATCGCGCACGAGCTCGCTCACACCGTCCGCTACACCTCGGCGACGAGCGAAAGCGAGATGCGCCGCCTCGTCGCCGACGTCGGTGGCTACTACGACTATTGGTCCACGGGAAGCAGGGCGTCTCTGCGCGAGCTGCTGGTCAACGAAGGGGTCGCGGTGCACGCCGCTCAGGCAATCGCGCCTGGATTCGACGCCGCCGACTATTTCGGCTACCCGCGCCGGCAATACCATCGCCTCCGTGAAATGGAGGCGTTTCTTCGTCGGGCGGTCGAGCCCGATCTCGACAACAGCGGACTCGGCCTCCGGTTACGCTACCTGTCCGGGGGGATGAGTCCGGCGGCACGACTGGTGAATGGCCGCGTGATCCCGGAGCGCGCCGGGTATTACCTCGGGCACCGCATGGCCGAGGCCCTGGTGGTTGAGCGTGGTCTGGCCGCCGCGGTCCGCGCGCCGGCGCAGGATTTTCAGGTCGCGGAGGATGTCGCGAGGGGAGTGCAGACGGCTTGAGGTAGGCTACTTCCCTACACAGAACCCCGCGAACACCCGATCCAGCACTTCCTCCACATCAATCGCACCGAGAAGCTCGTCGAGGGCGGACGTCGCCTCGCGCACGTGGTGGGCAGCGAGGACGGCGTCGCCGCCCGACGCCAGATGAGGCAGCGCGTCGGCCAACGCGGCGCTTGCCCGCGCCAGGGCCGTGCGGTGACGTTCCCGCGTGAGGGCCGGCTCGAGATCCGCAAAGGTGATTCGGTCTCCGAACACCCGCTCGGCCGCGGCGCGCCGGAGGTCACCGAGTCCTTCGCCCGTCAGGGCGGAGACGCCGATCTCTCCGGCGGGAGCGGAGCGAAGATCGGATTTGGTGCGGGCGACGAGGGTGGGCCGTGCCGAGGCGATCGCCAGCTCATCGGCCCCCGGCTCGCGACCCGCCTCGACACAGAGCACCACGAGGTCGGCTGCACCGAGGTACCGCCGGCTCACTTCCACGCCAAGCCGGTCGATCCGGTCGTTGGAGTCCCAGAGCCCTGCCGTGTCCACCAGACGGACGGGCCATCCCAGAAAATCGGTATGCGCCTCGATCGCGTCGCGAGTCGTGCCCGGGATCTCGGTCACGAGGGCGCGGTCGAGCCCCAGCAGCGCGTTGAAGAGGGACGATTTGCCGGCGTTGGGTCGTCCGGCCAGCACCAGTGACGCTCCCTCCCGGAGTCGCTCGCCGGTGGCCGCACCCGCGATCAGGCGCTCGATGCGTGAGCGCACCCCTTCGAGCTGACCGACGATGCGCTCTGCCGGAACGGGGCCATCATCCTCGCCCGGAAAATCAATCTCATAGCTGAGAAGGGCCTGGACATCGACGAGCGATTCGCGCAATTCGGCGAGGCGGCGCGAGAGCCCCCCGTCGAGCTGCTGGAGCGCGGCTCGCGCCTGCGCCGGGGCGACGGCGTCGATGAGATCTCCCACTGCCTCCGCCTGCACCAGGTCGAGCTTGCCGTTGAGCACAGCGCGGCGGGTGAACTCTCCCGGTGCCGCGTGCCTGAAGCCGGCTCCCTGGAGTGCCGATAGGATCCCGGCCGGGGCGACGAGACCGCCGTGGCAGGACACCTCGACCATGTCTTCACCGGTGTAGCTATGGGGACGTGGGAAGACCGTGTAGAGCCCGCGGTCGATGGGCTCGCCGGCGGCGTCACGAAAGGTCGCGAGCAGGGCGACACGTGGTCGGTCGGCTCGGAAGTGCTGGATGACTCGCGCGGCGATCTCGAGGGCGCCATCGCCGCTCATGCGGATCACGGCGATCGCCGATCGACCGGCAGGAGTCGCAAGCGCGACGATGGGGTCGGATAACATCAGCTATCGGCTATCGGCTATCGGCCTCGTTGCTCAGGTTTGCACAGGGGCTCGGATGCCAAGCAACACTAACCTCCGATAGCCGATAGCCGATAGCCCACTCAGGCCTTCTTCTTTTGCTTCCCGGGCACCGGCTCCTTCGTCCTCACCTCGACGCTCTGGCTGGCAGTGCGCTTCAAGCGTTCCCGCGCCAGCATCCACTGCTGCGGAATGCTGGAGAGGTTGCTCACCGCGTAGTACAGGTTGAGCCCCGAGGCGAAGTTGAGAAAGAGGAACGTCATCATCACGGGCATGACGTACAGCATCATCTTGGTCTGGGGGTTGGGAGGCATGCCCATCTGCCCGACCTTGCTGAGCCCGAACATCGACAGTCCCATGATGAGCGGGATGACATAGAGAGGGTCGGGTCGGCTCAGGTCCGGCAGCCAGAGGAACGACGCGCCGCGCAGCTCGATGGTGTTCTGGAACACGAAGAAGAGCGCGAAGAGCACCGGCATCGGAAGCAGCATCGGCCAGCAGCCGCCGAGCGGATTGACGCTGTGCTCCTTGTACAGCTTGAACATCTCCTGCTGAAGCCGCTGGGGATCGTTCTTGTACTTGTCCTGGATCTCCTTCATCAGCGGCTGCACTGCCTGAAGCTGGAGATTCGCCCGCATCGCCTTCTGGTTGAGAGGCCAGAGGAGCAGGCGCACGAGGATGCCGAAGAAGATCAGCACCAGACCGTAGGGCAGGCTCAGGTGGTCGTGCATCCAGACGAGGAGCCAGCGCACGGCCCCTGCCACCGGGCGAATGACGGTGCGGAAACCGGGCCACCCGTATGGATTGACGTCGTCGAAGTCGTGCCCCACGGCCCCGAGCCGATCGTACTCCATGGGACCCGCGTACACGGTGTACTCGAATGCTCCGCTCGGCTTGAGCGGAAGGCCGAGACGGAGGTCGGCGCTGGTGGGCCGTTTCTCCTCCGTCTTCCGTGCCGTCGCGGTCACGCCGCTGATCCCGCCTCCGGCGCTGTCGAATGCCAGGACCGCGGTGACGAAGTACTTCGACTTGATCGCCGCCCAGTCGAGCGGGCCGCTGATGGTGCGAGGCTCGCCCGGCTTGAGGCTGGCGAAGTCGGTGCGCTCCGTCTCGTTCCGCTTGGTGACCAGCGCGAGCGCGCGGTGGTTCTCCTGCTCATTCGCCTCGGTGTTGGCGAGCGTCGGCCCCATCTCGACCAGGAGCTGGCCGCCGTTGGGGCCGACACCGGTCACCTGTCCACCGACGCCGATCTGGTAGTCGTCGGGACGGAAGGTGTAGGTCAGCGTGACCGAGACCTGCCCCTTCGACGCATTGAGGCGAAGCGAGGTCGGGCCGGCGACCGACAGAGAGTCGGTGGACGGCGTGAAGTGCAGGTCGCCGAAGGAAATCGTGTCGGCGCCCAGCACGAGAGACGTGGCGAGGAACCGTGACTGAGGCGGCAGGATCTGGGCGACGGCGCGCGCGTCCCCCGGTGACATGGAGCGGTAGCGAGTGAGCTTCGCCTCAACCAGACGCCCGCCAACCGTGCTGATGCCATACGTATAGAGAGGGGACGTCACCCGAATCGTATCGGCGGCCTGGGTCTCGGCCCTCGTGGTATCGGGTGAGCGGAGTGCCGACGCATCGGGAAGTGGCGGCGACGGCCTCGCTGCGGTGCCGGTATCGGCGCGCGCGGTCTGGCCGGCCGGTGGCGTGGCCGGCTTCGGTGGTCGCTTGATGAGTAGCGCGGGGGCGATGGCGATGGCCATCATCAGCAGGATCGCCCAGATGGTCCGACGGTCCATGGCTTCAGGTCACGAGGTCAGGGGACGGGATCGAAGCCACCGGGATGAAACGGGTGGCATCGAGCGAGCCGGCGCGCGGCCAGCCAACTGCCCTTCAAGGCCCCGTGGCGGGTCACCGCATCGAGCGCGTATTGAGAGCAGGATGGATAGAACCGGCAACTCGGCGGCAGCACAGGCGATATCAGACGCTGATATCCGCGAATGAGCGAGGCGAGGACCAGACGGGGGAGCCGGACGAGCGACACTGTTCACTCAGCCGAGTGTGGCGGTCCGCCACGCGAGCATCTGATCGCGCAAGGCGCGGAACTCGGCGGCGTACGCTTCTCGACGGGCTCGAATGACGAGGTCCCAGGCCGGCTGATGCGGCTGCAGCTCGACGCGCCAGATCTCTCGCAGCCGACGCCGGAGACGATTGCGGGCCACTGCGGACGACCGAAATTTCGGAACGATCAGTCCAATCCGCGGGTGGCCCGTCGTGTTGTCCATCCAGATCATGTCCAAGTGCTCGAAGCGGCGGCGCCGGCCTCCCGTGAGGCATCGGCGAATGTCGGACGCGCGGGCGAGCCGATGAGCTCGCGGCAAGCGCGCCGAAGGCGTCAGGAGCCCCCGTGCTTCGACGGCAGCGAGATTGCGAGCTGCTTCCGGCCCTTCTTGCGCCGGCGGGAGAGCACCGCCCGTCCCCAGCGCGTGGCCATGCGGGCCCGGAATCCGTGCTTGTTGATCCGGCGCTTGTTGCGCGGCCGATATGACGGTTTCATGCGCGTGTTCCCTCAAAGTGAGCCGGGGAAGCTAGTTTGGCGGAGACCCCCGGTCAAGCCAACGCGGGTGGCGCCACGGACCTCCCGAGCACGCGATTTCACGCGGCGGCGAGCATCTCTTCACGGCCTGCGACGCGACAGTGTCGCACGAGAGTGACACTCGAATTTTCACGTCGCGTAGAGCACGCAATGCGAGAAATTTTTCTACTGTCAAGACGCATTGACTTTTCCACACCCGACCCGTAACATCTCCTGCCCTTAGAAATCTCCCACCGTTTTCGAGCTCAGATGCAGCTGTCCGCCAAAGACGCCTGGAAGCGCATCCTCGATGAGGCGCACCGCGAACTTCCAGACCACACGATCCGAACCTGGCTCGAGCCGACGGAGGCTATCGCGCTCGACGAGGGACGTCTCATCGTTGGCGCGCCGGATCAGTTTGCGGTGGAGTGGAACGAGACCAAACATGCCGCGCTCCTCTCCAAGCTGGCGGAGCCGGTGGTCGGCTCGCCCACGTCGGTAGTCTTCCGAGTCCACGAAGACCGACAAAAGCGCCCACAGATGGACTTCTTCGTGGCACCAGCGCCCAGTCGTCCCGAGAACGAAGGGGGCGGACGGGCGGTGGCCAACTCCAGCACACAGCCGCTCAACGAACGCTACACCTTCGACACCTTCGTCATCGGCAAGTCCAACGAGCTCGCCGCCGCCGCCGCGCATGCCGCGGCCGAGTCGCCGGGCAAGACCTACAACCCGCTCTTCATCTACGGCGCCACCGGACTCGGCAAGACTCACCTGATGCAGGCGATCGCCCACGCCGTGATCCAGCGGATCCCCGAGACCCGGGTCCTGTACGTCGGCGCCGAGCAGTTCATCAACGAAGTGATCGAGAGCATCCACAGCCGCACCATGCCGGAGTTCCGGCGCCGCTACCGCACCGACGTCGACCTCTTCCTGGTGGACGACGTGCACTTCCTCGAAGGCAAGGAAGCGACCCAGGAAGAGTTCTTCCACACCTTCAATGCGCTCTACGAGGCCAACAAGCAGATCGTGCTGACCTCCGACCGGCCCCCGAAGGAGATCCCCGGGCTGGAAGCCCGGCTGGTGAGCCGGTTCGAGTGGGGGATGGTGGCCGACATCGGCCAGCCCGACCTGGAGCACCGGATCGCCATCCTGCGCAAGAAGCAGGAGCAGGACCACCTCGAGACTCACCATTCCCGACGACGTGCTCCGCTTCATCGCCGAGCACGTCCGCTCCAATGTGCGCGAGCTCGAGGGCTGCATCATCAAGCTGCTGCTCTACGCCTCGCTCAAGCATCGGAGATCTCGATCGAGCTGGCCCGCGAGGCCCTGGCCGACAAGATCCGTCCCGGTGAGGAGGCGATCGGCCAACGCCCAAGGCGCTGCCCACCATCGACAAGGTGCAGGAAGTCGTCGCCCGGCGCTGGGGCGTGACGCCGGAGGGACTGCGCTCCAAGGCCCGGATCAAGACGCTGACCGTGCCGCGCCAGATCGCGATGTATCTCGCGCGCGAGCTGCTCGCAGATGCAGCTCGTGGAAATCGGCCAGGCGTTCGGCGGCCGCGATCACTCCACCGTCATTCACAGCGTCGACAAGGTGAGCCGACAGATGTCGCGCGATCGCAGCTTCCGCGAGCGCGTGGACCACGCGCGCCAGGAGTTGTGCGCAGAATAATCCCCGCGCGGAAAACAGACTGTGGGAATGTCGTGGATGAGGATCGGACAACCATGCCGCATGATCCCCGCGGCCCACACGGATCCGACAGAGAGGGTATGAGGCAAGTGCGGACGACGGGAATTCGTTATCGCGCCGCTCCACATTTCCAGACCCTCTACTACTACTACTAGTTTATATATACTGGAAGTAGTAGTATCTTTTCTAGCCTGCCTCGAGGGAGCGGATGAAGTTCACCATCACGCGGGAGCAGCTCCAGGAAGGTCTCGTCGCGGTCGCGGCCAGCGTGCCGGCCAAGACCACGCTGCCGGTGCTCTCCAACATTCTGCTCGAGGCCACCGAAGGACGGCATCCGACTCTCCGGCACCGATCTCGACATCGCGGTGGCACCACGTCCCGGCATCGGTCGATCAGGAAGGGGCGATCACGCTGCCGGCCCGGAAGCTCGTCGAGATCGTGCGCGAGCTGCCCAGCGCGGCCATCCGCCTCACCGCTTCGGGCGAGCAGCGCGTCACGCATCGAGTGCGGTCGCTCGAAGTTCAAGCTCCTGGGTCTGCCCCGCGAGGAGTTCCCGGCGTTCCCCACCGTCAAGTTCGAGGCGGCTGGCGGACCTCGTCCAAGGATCTGCAGAAGCTGATCGCGCACGTGGCCTTCGCGGCGAGCACCGAAGAGAGCCGTCCGATCCTGAACGGTGTGCTCTGGGAGCTTCGCCCCGAGCGGATGCGCATGGTCGCCACCAACGGGCATCGGCTGGCGCGCATGGACGTGCCCACGCCGCCCGCTGGCAGCACGGCCCAGGCCGACCTCATCGTGCCGCCCAAGGCGCTGGAGCAGATTCGCCGGCTCTTCGGTCCGACGAAGAAGTCGAGATCGCGCGGAGCGAAAATCACCTCGGCTTCCGCTCCGCCACCACCCAGGTCTATCACCCGGCTGATCGAGGGACCGTACCCGAACTACGAGCAGGTCATTCCGCGGGAGAACGACAAGGTCGGCGACGGCCGACAAGGCGGCGCTCGCGGCGGCGCTGCGCCGGATGAGCATCGTGGCCAGCGACCAGACGCACCGCATCCGGATGGCGTTCGCCAACGGCTCGTGCAAGCTCTCGGTCCAGACACCGGACCTGGGCGAGGCCCAGGAGGAGCTGACCGTTTCCTACGAAGGCGACCCGCTGGAGATCGGCTTCAACGCGACGTACCTGCTCGAGATCCTCAAGTACATGCCCACCGATGAAGTGCGCCTGACCTTCAAGGCCCCCGAGCGCGCTGCGACGTGCGAGCCGGTGGGCTGGGACGATCCGGCCAGCTTCCTCACGCTGGTGATGCCGTTGAGGTTGGTGGATTAACAGCGTCTCCACCGGCGCTCGCAGACTGTCCAGCAACGAGTCCACTCCTGGCGTCCACTGAATCGAGTCGCCGGGCTCGAGCACCGGCTCGTCCTCCACCTTCGGCACCTCGACCCGTTCGCCCTGCATGCGCCGCAGGATCAGGTCCTGGCGAATGCGCATGCGCGTCGGCTTGTACTTGAGGTTGGAGGTGAGCGGAAAAGGCAGTGTCGCCGCCAGCGCTGCCGACTGACTCTCCGTGAGCTCTCGCGCCGAGCGGTTGAAGTACTTCCGGCTCGCCGCCTCGACACCCCAGATGCCGGGCCCGAGCTCGGCCACGTTGAGATACAGCTCCAGAATCCTCCGCTTCCCCAGCACCCTCTCCAATCGATAGGCCGTGACGGCCTCCTTGAGCTTCCGCAACGGGCTGCGTGACGGCGAGAGATAGAGGTTCTTCGCCAGTTGCTGTGTGATCGTGCTCGCTCCTCGTATCCGTCCCCGGCTCGCCCAAGTTCTTCCCACTGCTCGGCGCAGCTCGGCTCTGTCCTGGGCCGATCCCAGGTCGAAGGTCGCGCGGTGGTACCCGAGCGCGGCGCGAAGCTCCTGGTAGTCGATACCCCCATGGGTCCAGAAACGGGCGTCTTCGCCCGTGATCGCCGCCTCCACCATCGGTTTCGCGATGGAGTCGAGTGGGACCGGATGATACGAGCGCCTCGCGTCGGAGTGGCTCGCCCGCCGCATGGCCATAAAGGCAGTCTCCTTCGGCCAATGGCTTCGATACCAGACGGGCGGGGGCCACACGGCGAAGAGCCATGCGGCGAACGCCAGCGGGATCAGCATGACGAGGAAGAGAAGCCTGAACACGAGGAACCGGCGCACGAGGCGCCGGGTCAGTGTGCGGTTGACGTGATCGAGTAGCTGCCGGACTGCTTGACGGGAACTGTTTGACCGACGGCAGGGACGGTGATCGTCATGTCGCCACGATCGTTCCCCTGTGCCGAGATGACGGCGCCGGCGTCGCTGATCCGATGCTCGCCGTGCCGCTCGCCGGTGCCGGTCATCTCGAGCGACTGGTCGGCCTGCTGTCGCGTGCCCGACCGGGTGTATGTGCCGCTGCTCACGAGCGTGACGCCGTTCTTCGTGTCACTGCCCTCAGCGACCCGGTAGGTGGTCACCTGCGATTCCTTCCCCGGAAAGGCGTCGGCGACGAGCTTGTACTCCGAGGAGTCGGTCCACTCCATTCCCTCTCGAACATCGGTCGCGGGTAGACGAGGGAAGAGGAGCCGGAGGCGGCCGCCGAGCTCGTCGGGAAGGGAGCCGGTCCGATCGGCCTGGAGCTGTGAGAGCTCCCCATCGATCCCAAGCGATCCTGTCCAGCGGGTTCCACGAGCGATGATCGCGGAGTCTACTGGCTGCCCGTTCTCGAGGGCCTGCAGGGAATCGAGCACGATCGTCAGCGGATAGCTCGTCGCGCCCGCGGTGCCACCGATGGTCACGTGCACGAAGGCGATTCGGTCGCGCACCTGCTGTTGCTCGGCGCCGCCGGGGTATTGCAGCGTCAGACTATCATGACGCTCGAGCCGATACCCGGCGGCAGGAGCCGGCCGATAGAAGAGGCCCTCGGGCTTTCCCTCCGGAGCCGCTGCACCCGGTTTCCCTTTTTCGGGCGCGGGAGCACTGCCCGCGGGTGCCGCGGTGGTGCTGCCGCTCGCGCATCCTGCGGCGAGCAGCGCGGCCAGCGCCACCTGCCACGACTGCCGGTTGGTCACTTGAGCGCCGTCACCTTCGTCGTCTGCGTGATCGTGATGGGGAGGGGCTGATCGGTGAACGCGCCGGAAATGCTCAGGGCGGAATGCAGCTCCCAGTCGCCGCCGAGATAGCGCCCATCCGACGTTACGAAGTACGTGCCCGTCCCCTTCCCGGTTCCCTCGACCTTGGCTGGTCCGTTCGGTGTGGGCTGACTGCCCGCGACGGTCGACGCGTAGGCCGTGGCGATTCGAATCGCCTTCTGGTTGTCGACCTTATCCTTGGCGGCGGCCTGATAGGTGACGACGCGCTGGACTCGCACGGTGTCCGTTCCGGAGACGGTGGCGCGCGACGTCGTGTCGGCCCAGGTCTCACCTACCTTGACGCCCTGTTTGACCCACGGAAAGAAGTCGGTGAAGAATCCCTGGATCTGCTGGGTCGCGTTCGACGTGCTGACCGGCTCGAGCTCCGAGAGCTTGCCCGACTTGCTGAGGAAGGCGTGATACTCGGCGCCCCGCGCGCTGTCGAAGACCGATGCCGGGATCGGGGAAGTACTGTCTCCCAGCATCGAATCCACGACGACCTTGACCACTTTGCCGTCCGAGCTGTCGGTCAGTGTGAGCGTCAGAAATCCCGACGTCGAGAACGAGATACTCTGTTTCCCCTTGCCGGACGCGGACGCGTCGATCTCCTGCGTCAGCGTCTGGTCGACGCGATAGCGCGTCGTGACGGGTGCACCGCTGGTCAGGACGGGCAGCAATGCCAGCGCACTGGCGGTAGCAACCCCGAAGATGTGTGAGGCCATGGTCTTCCCCCCGAAGCCGGACGCGAGGAAGGTAATCGGGTGACTGAAAGGACGGAAAGGACGGAAAGGGCAGCGGTGGTTCTCCGCCCTCTCCGTCCTTTCCGTACTCTCTACCCGCTGGTCGTGCCGTAAGCCGAGTTCTGTTCCCGCCGCTTGCGCGACGGGGATGGTCATCTGTCTGGGATGGCCGTCGCCGGCCACCTCGAGCAGCCTACCCGCGGCTTCCCTTGCCGGGATGGGCGGTGCGGGTCGCACCTCGCCGCTTATTTGGCCTTGCTCCGACTGGGGGTTACCGTGCCACCGCTGTTACCAGCGGCGCGGTGGGCTCTTACCCCACCGTTTCACCCTTACCCGCGTCGCTTGCGCGCCGGGCGGTCTGTTTTCTGTGGCCCTGTCCGTCGCCTTTCGGCGCCCAGGCGTTACCTGGCAGTCTACCCGGTGGAGCTCGGACTTTCCTCGGACCCAGCCCGCGATGCGGCGCCCGCGACCATCGCGCTCAACCAGTGAGTGGCGGAGGATAAGAGTTAGCCCGCCCTCCCCCAACCGGGCCAACCCGAGCTCCGCCTGTCGGACGAAGGGCTTGAGGGACTGGTCGGCCGACTTCCACTGGCTCAACACTTCCTTGTACTCCTCCCGAGCCTCGGCGCGTCGGCCGAGCTGCTCGTACGCCGCCGCGCGGAGCAAACGCACGCGTCCGAGCATGCCCCACCGCGAGTCGAAGCCGGCGGTATGGAGCGCACCGGACTCGAAATCCTCGAGAGTCCGCAGGGTCGCCTGGTAGTCGCCGAGCAGGAAGTACGCCTGCGCGGCGAGCGGGCGGCGGTAGGTGGCCCACATCCGCTTCATGCCGCCCTCTGCGCTGTCCGGCTCGGCGAGGACTCGGCGCGCGCCTGTCGAATCGCCGCGGGTCAGGGCGAGCAATGCGCGCACTTCCTTGGTGAGCGCCTCACCGGTCATCGCTTGATACTCGGTGAGCGCGCTGCTGTCGGCCGCCGGACCGGTGAAGAGGCCGATCGCCGCAGAGGCGCCGCTGTGTGCGACGTGCTTCCGCTGTTCCGCCGACACCATGCGTCCGGCCTCTGCGGCGCTCTGCCACACCTGGCGCAGCGATGCGGTGGGGACCCCGGTCGCAGCGTAGAGGTCACCCAGCGCGGAGCGGCGCCACCCGCCATGCGGCCCGACCTCGGGCTCGTGAATGACTTCCTGGCGCACCTGGTCGGCCAGGTCGATCGCCTTCGCGGCGTGGGAAAGGTCGCCCTGGTAGGCAAAGACATTGGCCGCGGCGGCGATGTCGCCGATGACGCTCGGCGCCCCCTGGTAGGGACGGAAATCCTGCGGCGCCACGGTGTCGAGTGCCGTGCGAAGCTCAGCCGCGGCGCGCTCGACGTCGCCCGAGGCGAAGCGGATCCGCGCATCGACGAAGGGGAGATCGGGATGGAGCGGCGCGGTCTGCTTGAACCGATCCACCTCGGTCAGCGCGCCGGCATAGTTCCCCGCCGCCACGTACGCGTCCACCATCGCGGCGTGGGCGCGCAGTGTGGTCGGCTGCGTGGTCACCCAGCTCCGCGCCGTCGCGAGCGCCTCAATTCGTGCCCGGGCAACCGCGGCCGAACGAACCGAGGGATCGAGCGTCCGGCCATCGAAGCGCTCCGCCAGGGCGAACGAGTCTGGTGACACGAGCGCGTAGTAGGGCTGAGGGCTGCTGGCGCTCGCAAGCATCGCCTGCACGTGCTCGTAGGCGAGGGCGTATTCGGGATCGAGCGCAAGCGTGCGGCGAAAGGCGCGGATCGCATGGGTCCATGCCGGCGACTGGTCGCTTCCGGCCGTGTCGTGGAACCAGGCTTCACCCAAGCCGTACCACGCGTCGGCATCGCCGGCATCGTGGGCGATGAGTTGCTGGTACGCGTCACGCGCCGTGACGAACTCACCGGCGAGGAACGCCCGATACGCGTTGATCACGGTGCGATCGTGGGCCGGCAGGCGCTCGGAGTACGCCGTCGCCCGGGCGATGGCGTTGTCCGCGATCGAATCGCCGATCCCCACGATCCATCCTCGCGTGAGGGCGAGCCGGTAGTAGGCGAGCCCGAACGTGGTGTCGAGGGAAGTGGCGCGCCGGAAATCGCGCTCGGCGGCCGTAAGGTCCCAGCGGTTCAGGAGCTCGACCCCGTTGAGATAGGCCCGGTACGCCTCGAGTGAGCCGGTCGTGGCCCGAGCCAATCCGATGCCGACCTGCTGGGGGGCGCCGGACAGGTCGAGCAGCTTGACGGCCAGAGCATCGAAGAGGGGCCGCGCATCGGCGCCGGCGCGATCGTCCACCCGGGCAACGTCCACTCTTGCGCCGCTCGCCACGTCGTACATCCGGGCCACGAGGTGGAGCGAGTCCGCCACCTGCGTGAAGTCGCCGAGGACGACGGTCCAGACTCCCGCCTCTCGCGCCAGCCGCCGTGCCAGGTCGAGCCCGATCTCATCGCCGGTCTTGAGCTTGTGGTGACCGAGGAGATCGTGGAGGCGCTCGTGGTCCACGACGTTCAGGTCGTTCCACTGAGAGAGGTTGAGCGCGAGCATGCTCACGCTCCCTTCGCGCAGCCAATCGACCGAGCGGTCGTCCCGCAGGTTGGCGAAGGGGAGGATGAGCATCGAGTGCCGGGGATTGACGCCCTCGGGTGGGCGCTGGGTGCGCCCGGCAAGACCGATCGTGGTCGCGAGGATGGCCGCGGCCACGCCGGCCGCCGCGATCCACTTGCCCCGGCGACGCTTTGCGGCCGGGATCTCCCGCTCCCCCATCAGCGCCTGACGGAACTCTTCACCGGTCTGCCACCGCTCCGAAGGATGCTTCTCGAGCGCTCGCATGAGCGCGCCGGCGAGTCTCGGCGGCGTGCCCGGCCGAACCTTCTCGATCGGCGCCGGCCGTTCGGCGATGTGCTTCGAGACCACGACTCGGCTCGCGCCGGTGAAGGGTGGGTGACCCGCGATCATCTCGTAGGCGACGATGCCGAGCGCGTAGATGTCGCTGCGGCCGTCGACCTCCTCTCCGGCCGCCTGCTCGGGACTCATATACGTCGGCGTCCCCACCGCGACGCCCTGTCCAGTGCTGGGACCAGCGGCATCTCCGGCCACGGCGCGCGCGATGCCGAAGTCCGCCAGCATGGCGCGGCCGGTCGTCGACTCGATGAGGACGTTCTCCGGCTTTACGTCGCGATGGACCACACCCGCCCGGGCGGCAGTGTCGAGCGCCGCGGCGAGATCGGCCGTGATCCGGCCGGCCTCCTCGAAATCGACGCGCCCGTCGCGGGACAGGCGCTGCCTCAGGCTCTCGCCCTCGATCTCGTCCATCACGTAATAGAGGAGTCCATCCGCGGTGCCGGCGGCATGCACGGTCACGATGTTCGGATGGCGGAGGCGGGCGATGGTGCGCGCTTCGGCGAGGAATCGACGCGCGATCGATGCGTGGGAGGCCAGCTCGGGGTGGACGACCTTGATCGCGACGGGCCGGTCGAGCGCCATGTCGGTTGCCCGGTAGACAACTCCCATCCCCCCGCGACCCAGCTCGTGATCGAGCCGGTACTGCGGACCGAGCGCGGCCTGCAGCGCCGGGAAAGGATCGGAGAAGGCTTCCATCATGGGATCCGCCGGCACCGGAAAGCGGGATGCAAATATACCCACAGATACTCGCTCGCCGGAAATGGTTGCTTTCCGCAGGGTCTCGGGATGTTTCGGGTTGAATCCAAGTTGACGTCCTAGGCCTATCCTCTTGCACCACATGGGAGGAGCACATGCCGTTCGATCTGGCCCAGACCTCGACAACCGTAGCGGCGGTCCTGCTGCCGGGCGAACGACCCCGTGTCGAGGCGGCCGGAAACGGGTGCTTTGCGGTGGTTCATCGGGACTCCATACCCGATGCCGTCCGGGTCGTCCGGGAGCGTGCCGTCGACGCCGTCCTCGTTTCGGTCCACCGCTGCGGTCCCGACCAGATGGAGCTCCTCGGCCTCCTGGTCCGCGAATTCCCTACGATTCCAACCGTCGCTCTGGTGTCACAGCATGATCCCGGGGCCATCGAAATGCTCCTCAGGCTCGGTGCGTCCGGCGTGCGCCAGGTGGTAGACGTCACCTCCCCCACCGGCTGGAATCGGCTGCGACAGATCGTGGGCCAGCCGGCCACGCGTGCGGTTTCCCGAATCCAGGGTCCCGTGTTGGACGCTCTCCGCGATGCGCCGCCCGACGCGCGGCTCTTCCTCGAGGCGCTCATCCGGCTCGCGGCCGAGGTCCCCACAGTCACCGGCATAGCGACGCAGCTCTCAGTGCGGCCGAGCACGCTGATGTCGCGGTTCGCGCGGGCGGGACTCCCGTCCCCCAAGAATTACCTGGCGGCTATCCGCCTTCTCCATGCCGCCCACCTCTTCGAAACGTCGGGTCTCTCCGTGGCAGACGTCGCGTACCGGCTGGAGTATTCCTCCCCCCAGAGCTTCGGGCGGCATCTCCGAGCGATGCTCGGCGTCACGGCACTCGAGTTTCGCCGCCGGTTTCCGTTTCCGTTGGCGCTCGAACGGTTCGTCGAGCTGATGATTGAGCCGTATCGGGAGATCTGGAGGGACTTTCACCCGCTGGCCGCGGGTGGGTGGGAGGCGGCGGAACCGGTGGAGCGCTAGTTCGTGAGCCGTCCGTGGCGGGCGAGGACCTCGCGCAGCGCTTCGTGCGGCAGGGCGGGCACCCGGTAGTTGTCGGCCCCGGTCATCGTGCGGGCGGCCACCATCGCGTTGGTGATCGCCTCCTCGGTTGCCTGGACCGTTGCTTCGTACACCGGATCGATCGCGGTCTCCGCCAGCATCTCGACTTTCGCCACTTGTCGCGCGTCCGGTGTACCCGTGGGCGTGGTTGAAAAGGCGAGGAAGAGGTCACCCGAGCCCATGCCTGCAATCCCGCCCATCCGTCCGACGCCGAGCGCGGCGCGACGGGCCACGCGCCGTAGTTGATGAGGCAACAGCGGAGCGTCGGTTGCCACGATCACGATGATCGATCCGTGCTCCTTCGTCGTGTCGCTGCCGGCGGGACAACGCTCGCGTGACCGCGCCGAATCGAGCTTTTCGGTCGTGTCGTAGCAGGGCTCGGAGGCGTTGATCTCCCGGCCCACCGGCACCCCGGCGATCCGGACCTGGCGTCGCAGGCCGAAGTTGCATTGGACGAGCACACCGACGGTGAACCCGCCGTCGCTGACAGCGAGCCTGCGGCTCGACGTTCCGATTCCGCCTTTGAATCCCAGGCAAATCATGCCGGTGCCGCCACCCACGCTTCCCTCCGGTACCGGGCCGGGGGCCGCCGCCGCGATCGCCGCGTCGACATGCTCTCGGTGCACGTGAAAGCCGAAGATGTCGTTCAGGTCCCCGTCCCACGTCTCGGCCACAACCGGCAGACAGCAGTACGAGGGATCGATCATTCGGTCGCGCCCCCATGCGATCAACGCGTCCCGCACCGTGCCGACGCTGTTCGTGTTGGTAATGGCGATGGGATAGAGCAGGAGTCCGTAATCTTCGATCCAGGGGGTCCCCGTCATTTCGCCGTTGCCGTTCATGCTGAAGACCCCGGCAAACACGGAGGCCAGGTCATCGCGCCCGCGGGGGAAGATGACCGTTACCCCGGTGCGCACCGGTCCCTCGCCGACGCGAAGCCGCCCGCTCCCTCTCACGATCGTCGAATGACCTACGGTCACGCCCTTTACGTCCGTAATGGCGTTGAGCGGACCAGGGTTGCCGTCGAATGGGACACCGAGGCCGCGGGCGCGGACAGGGCGGCCCTGCGCCGCGGCCGCGGAGGCCGCGAGCAGCAGGACACACGAGAGGCGGGCGATCATCGAGTCGCCGGTGCCCTCAGCCGGGTGGGGCGCAGCTCGGCATCGAGCGCGCGGCCGGCTCGTGCGACGATCTCGGGGATCATGGCGATGTCGGCCTCGGTCGTGCGGAAATTGACGATGCAGGCCCGCAGCGCGAACCGGCCGTGGACCAGCACATTGGTCACGAACAACTCGCCACCCGTCTTGAGCCGCTCGAGCACTGCCTCATTGAGCTCGTCGAGATACTCCTCGGCACCGGCCCGGTCGAGATCGGCCGGGACATACCGAAACGTGGCGATGCTGAGGCCCAGGCTCATCGGCTCCAATTCCGGGTGCGCCTCTGCCGCCTGATACAGCAGGGCGGCGAGTCGGCAATCGTCACCGATCATCCGAACGTACCCCTCTCGGCCCGCCTGCCGAATGGCCAGCCAGACCTTGAGCGCACGGAACCCCCGCGAGTTCTGAGGGCCGAGCTCGTAATAGTTGATCGGTGGCTCTTCTCCGGGGGTGTCGAAGTGATAGTAGGTCGGATGGTAGCCGAAGGTCTCCGCGAGCAACTCCCGATTACGAACCAGCACGCAGCCGGCTTCGAGCGGCGCGTAGAGCCATTTGTGCGGGTCTACGGCCATGGAGTCGGCAAGCGCCAGAGCCTTGAGATCGTCGGGAGCGTCCGGCAGCACCGCGGCAGGTGCGCCGTACGCGCCATCCACGTGGAACCACAGACCCTCCTCGCGACAGAGGGCCGAGAGAGCCCGGATCGGATCCACAGCACCGGTACCGACGGTGCCGGCGGCTCCCACAACCATGATCGGCCTGTCACCGGCTGCCCGGTCGGCGTGGATGGTCTCGCGTAACACTTCGACTCGAATGCGATGCTGATCGTCGGTGGGGATCCAGCGAACTGCATCGGTGCCCATCCCGGACAGGTCGGTGGCCTTCTGAATCCAGGTATGCGTTCCCTCGGAGACGTAGACCCTGAGACGTGTCGCGTCCGCTCCTGCCAATCCCGCGGTGCGTGGGGGCTCTCCCAGCTGGGCGCGCCGCCCTGCGAGGAAGCAGACGAAGTTCGCCATGTTGCCACCGCTCACGAGGATACCGCCACAGTCGACCGGATATCCCACCAGCTCGGCCACCCATCGAATCGTCTCTGCCTCGATCTCGGACGCGATGGGGGACAGCTCCCAACCCCCGACGTTGGGATTCACCGCTGCGGCGAGTGCGTCGGCCAACATGCCGATCGGCGCGGCCGACGAGGTGATATACCCCATGAATCTGGGATGGCCGTTGAACAGCGAGTGATCGAGAAGAAGCGGTGCCGTCTCCTCCAGCAACCGGCCGGGATCGGTGCCCGATACCGGCAGCGGGCGCCGCCCGAGCAGCGCGCGGATCTCGGCGGGAGTCTCGCCGTGAGTAATGGGACGAGTACGGATCGTGGACAGGAGCTCGGCGATCCGGTCCACGACTTCGTGACCGGCTCGCCGGAATTCTTCCGGTGTCATTTCGAGGGGAGATACGCGGTCGGTCAGAGTGCCTCCTAATGGCTGATGGTTGATGGCTAATAGCTAATGGCTGACTGCTGATAGCAGATGGCTTGCGACCGTCCATTGACCATCAGCGATTGACCATTAGCCATCAACCCCATCCCAACTCTCCGCTCTTCGCCAGCCTCGTGATCTCGGCGCCGGCCCGGAATGCCAGGGCCTGAATGGTGCCGGTCGGCTGCCCTCGGCCGCCGGTGACCAGGCTGCTGCCGTCGACCAGAAAGAGATTGGGAACGTCGTGGGCTCGGTGTGACCGATCGACGACCGAACGCCGTGGGTCATTCCCCATCCGGCAGGTCCCCAGAAGGTGCACCGCCGGGTAGTTGGTGTCGAGCGGGTACCGGACTCTCGAGCGGTAGCGAAGAGGTGTGCGCCAGCGCAAAGAGTGTCCGGTGATCCCAGACCCGCCGACCCCGACCGAGAACGCTCCCACGAAACCGCGCCGAGTGACTGGATTGGCGCTCATTCCGATTTCAGCTCCATCCCTGACGTTGACGGAGGTTCGTGATGTGCGCGACGTGATGGTCGCCGTGCCAGGCGTACATCGCCAGCATCTCATCGAGAGTCATCAGGCGCCCATGCTCGGGATGACTATACGTGCGCAACCAGTCGTCGGTTTTGATCTGGCGTAACAGCAACAGCCAACGCACATGAAGCGCGTCGAGAAGGCCGAGTGAGATCTCGACTGGCGCCGAGCGCGCGTCGGGCAGCTCAGCCCAGCGCGCCTCCTCGTAGGGCTTGATGGTGGGGACGTCCTCGGTGAGCGCCAGACGGAAGCGGGTATAGGCGTTGATGTGGCTGTCGGGGACGTGGTGGACCACCTGACGAACCGTCCAGCCTTCCGGGCGGTACGGCGTATCGAGCTGTGGATCGGAGAGCCCGGCGACGGCGGCGCGCAACTTGGCCGGTGCCGCGGCCATCCGTGCCATGCAGACGGTCCGATCGGCCGCGGTCAGCGTCCCGGTATAGTTGAATTTCCCGATGGGGTAGCGGAGGTCCTCCATGCGCTCTCCTCGGTGTGTTGTTGGGAATGTCCGGCGGACCTCACGAAGCCGGCGATGAGAGGATGACACTCGCCGCGGAGGCCGGCGCGCTCCGGCTGGAAGAGCGTCGCGAGATAGAAAGGATGACTCTCGAGCTCGACCACGCGCGCCTCACCGGCTGGGTCTCGGCCGGTCACCCGCAGTCCGGCTCGCTCGAGCTCGGTCTCGTATGTCGGGTTGATCCCGTAGCTGCAATGGTATTCCTCGTGGAGCTCGATGGTGCCGCACAGCTCGGCCACCCGGGAGCCCGGTGCCAATCGAATCGCCCCTGAGCGCTCGACCAGTGCACAGGTGAGCGGGGTGACGATGGCCAACGCGGCGGTGGGGTCGATCTCGGCATGATCGGCAGTGGACCAGCCGAGGACCGTGCGGGCGTACTCGAGCGCGGCGTGCTGGAATCCTCCGCACGTGCCCAGAAACGGGGTGCCGCTCGTACGGGCGTAACGGATCGCGCGAAGCGCACCTGCAGTGCTGGCGTACGGGCTCGCGGGTACGCACCAGACACCGTGGTAGGAGGCGAGGAGATGGTCGACGGGATCGGGAATCGTGGCGGTGTGGAGCCAGGTCGGCTGCACCTCGAGACACGTGGTGCCGGCCGCGAGCTCGAGGGCGAGCGGGATCGCACGGTGAGCGGTGACCGTCGGATCGTGGTCACCGATCAGGGCGATTCTAACCGGCGGGCGGCCGACCACGGCGATCGGGCCGGAGTGCACCGACCCCGCGAAACTCGAAGTGTTCCTCGGGGAGCACCCGCTCGGCGGCGGGTGCCTCGGCCATTTCCTGCAGCATCAGGTTGGCGAGAACCGCTTCGGCGATTCGCGCCGCGGGCGCCCATTCCCCGGGTGTGAGACCCGGGTACAGGTGGGCGAACTCCGGTCGGAGACGTGCTTCGCGCATGGCCTGAATCTAGCTGTTACGTGATATGGGTGCGCGACGAGCGCAACCATTTTCATCGGTCCCGCATCCAACTCAATGCAGTACTTCCTCCGCAGTACCAGTCTCCGGGGTCGCGGCCCAGGTAGTTCGGCCCCGGGGACTACCTCCCCTTTCGTGCTCAAGCGCTTCTTCGCCCGACAGATACCGCAGTGGGCCGTCGTTCAGGCTCGATTCTGGCACGTCTAGACCCCGCCTATCGCCCGACTGCAGGAAGCCGCACTCAAAAAACACGGAGGTTTGCATGTCCGTCCGCTCGATCGCGGCCGCGTTTGCGCTGATTGCGCTCGCGGGTTCCGCACCCGTCGGCGCGCAGTCGCCGAGTGTTCACGGCGCCTGGCTCGGCGGAGGAATCGGGACCGCCTCGGCCCATGTGAGCTGCGATGCGTGTACATCCGATCGGAACGGCGGATTCTCGGGGTATCTCTCGGGCGGCCTCGCGGTCGCGCAAGGGGTGCGCGCGGGCGCCGAGCTTGCCGGGTGGTTCGATACGACGAACGATGTGAGTCAGCGCCTCGCCCTCTACGGCGCCTCACTCTGGTGGAACCCAAATCCCGCTGCCCCATGGTACCTCAAGGGTGGAATCGGTCTCCTGCAGTATCGGGCTTCGACCGACAACCCGAACGATGATCCCCTGACCGGAAGCGCCGCGGCGCTCCAGCTCGGTGGCGGGTACGACATCCGCGCGGCGCGGAAACTCTGGTTCACGCCCTTCGCGAATCTCATCGTCTCGAGCAGCGGGAATCTCACGAGCGGTAACACGATCATCACTGACGCGAGCTATTCGATGCTGCAGCTCGGTGCGGGTCTGACCTGGCGCTGAAGCGAGAGCGGGTTTCGTTCGTGCGAGAAGTTGCACGTCAATCGGATTTCTCGCAGTCCGGCAAGTTGCCGGGCGTCTCGACTTCTGCATGGCGCGCCGCCACCCCGATCCGGAGTTTCTGACATGCGAATGCATGCATCGTGGCGCTCTCAACTGCGCTGCTACGATCTCACCGACATCTTCACCGTGCTCGGTCTCACGGTGGCCAGCGCGTGCTCGTCGGACCATGCCGTGGATCCGGCGAACGCGACGCCGAGTATCGCGTTCGGCATCTGGTCTCCCGGTCCCAACGATACCTGCACCAAGGAGCAGCACGACGCCTACTCCGTGGTAGGTCCGGACGGGAAGCTCTATCCCACCTGGCACCCCCCGACCGGCCCGGGAGGTTGCACGTTCGGCCATGAGCATGGCCGGGACCCGCGGGGCTCTGATCTCTATGACGAGACGGGCGGGCTTCCCTTTGGCGTGGCCAACGAGGCGCTCGCGATCAGTGATCCGGCCAATCCACGGAACGAGGATCACTTCGGCCACAAGGTGGAATGGGAGAATGACGTCCAGCTTCAGTTCTCGGGTCCTGGATCGGCGATCTTCTCGCTCAAGTGTGACGTGCTGACCAAGCTGCACCAGGGAACCCACTCCAAGGACGCGTTCACGAACAATCTGCACGAGCTGGTCTATCACATCCATTGCAGCGACGGGACCCAGATGCACGTGACGATGCTGACGGCCATCGGCACGCCCGGCGAGTTCGTTCGCTCCTGCGATCATTCGGTGCACATCACTGCGGGGACGCCGACGCCGGTCAATTCTCCCAACGGGGGCGGCTTCCGCGCCATCCCCGACCGAACCTGCATCGAGCAGTTCATGCTGCTGCCGTCCGGCCAGCAGTCCAACTTCTCGGCTGCGCTGCACGAGACGTGGGAGACGTCGAACAGCGTCCGTCGCGAGGATGGCCACACCCTCGCCTTCTTCAATCCGTATTTCCAGGTCAATCTGCCGAGTCGCTTCCACGACCCCGCACTGGCGCCGGTCGTCGGGCGGCCGATCGACGTCTGCTATGAGGTCACCGCCGATGGGCGGCGGGCGAGCGGCGGGCCGTGCGACGAGTCCACCGACAACGGACAGACGGCGGGCGTCACGTTCGACGATCCCCGCTCGCAGTTCAATGGCGCGGGGCACTTCACCGACATCAACTCGAACCAGATCGACAATTCGGATGGACCGGAGGACTGGTACACCGACGCCTTCGGGCTGCACGGCCGGACCGAGCCGTTCCCCGGTTCGATCCATCAGCGCATCGCCAAGACGAAGACGACGGTGGGAGTGATCGCCAACGGGCCGGCGATCGGCAATAGCCGCAACTATTCGGGGGCGGGGATCCGAGCGCCGAACTAGGCGCGTCGCTCGCCGCAGTGCGTGTCGCGGATCGCACCGGGCTCGAGCTGGAGGCGGGTGAAGACCTGTGTCATCGTGACGGTGCGGTACGCGCACGCGAGAATGGGGCGTCGGATCCGGAACAGGACGAAGCACTTCCTCCCGCCGCACTGAACCGAGGAGGCCGAGCCATCGAGGCTGCCCGACCGCGCCTCGAGGATCCGATGCAACGGCCCATCCTCTCCCCACTCGAGCACCTGCCGTGAGGTGTCCCCGGCAGGCGCATCGGTATAGCCGTTTTCCCGCACGAACTCTTCCGCACAGCGCTGCGCCATGATCTCCATTCCCTCACGGAGATCGCGGACGAGCAGACAGCGGCGAGGGTCGGCCCGTAGCCATGGCGCGACCGTGCTCGGGGTCCGTGATGGTCCCGGCATTCCGCAGGCGAGAGCACCGAGAACGACGAAGTAGAAACGTCCCGACATCGCACCCTCAGCCGAGTACGACGCGCTCCTTCAACACCCACACCTTCATTGCGAAGAACAGCCGGATCATCGCGGCGTGGTCATTGGCCGAGACGACGATGACCAGGGCGTCTCCATCGCTGCCACGGGTCGACCGGACCTTGCTCTTCTTTCTCATCCGGCGCTGCAACGGCTCGAACCATCGGGGGAGCGAGTCACGATTCTCCCAGCGGACGCCGGTCTTGGTTCCCCCTCCCTGAGGTCGCGCCAGCGTGACCTTACAATAGCGCTTGCCTCGATTCTCGCCCAGCGTCGCCACCGGGAACATGACCGACCGGTCGGGTAGCTCTGCCCAGGTCTTGAGTGGCGGGACGCTCCGCGGGCGAACCTCGACCTGCTCCCCGCGCGCGTCCGGCACCAGCACTATGAATTCCCAGAGATAGTGCGCGCCGAGGTTTTCATCAATGGCGGCGTACACGTGCTCCGTCCCGCTCACCTGTTCACGCCCGGTGCTCCCCGGAAAGGTCCAGGTCCACGATCGCTGTTCCCTGGATTCCACCGTCACCCGGTCCAGGTCGTACCGCTTGCGCGATGCCATGGTCCGCCTCCAACGGTTGTGGGGGATCCTGCGACCCGTGAAAAGTAGCTCGGCCGCCAGCAAATTCCCTCCCTCGCGTGTACTCTCCGGGTGCTCGTGGACCTGACGTCGCAAGATTGGGTGATACATAGACATGAGATCGTGCCTCCGTTTGACCCTCCCCGCTCTGGTCGGGGCGACGCTCGTGGGTTGCGTGGGCACCCCGAGTGTCTCCGGCGTTTCGGGCGCGTCGCCCGCTCCCGAGAAGCCATGGACCCCGCCGCCGAGCGCGAGCAAGGAGATCACCGCCGCCGACACCTCCACTCTGCCCGCCGTTCCCCCCGATCTCGCCGAGCGCATTCATCGTCTGACCCTGTCCGAGATCGTGGATCTCGGACTCCGCAACAACTCCCAGACCCGGTTTGCCTGGGCGAACGCGCAGGCGGCCGCGGCGGCGTATGGGTCGGCGCGGGGTGAATGGCTCCCGAGCCTCGATGCCGACGTCACCGCGCAGCGCGTCAAGACGGTGGCGAGCGCGGGACGCGTGAGCGTGAAGCAATCGGTGCTGTCGCCGAGCGCGACGCTCTCGTATCTGCTCTTCGACTTCGGGGGTCGATCCGGGCGGGTGGCCGGCGCGCGCGAGCGCATGTTCGCGGCGGCCTTCAGCCACAACGCGGCGATTCAGGACGTCGTGCTCCAGATTCAAGTCGGATACTTCCAGTACATCGCCAGCCGCGCGCTTCTCGGAGCGCAGCGCACGTCGCTCGCTGAGGCGGAAGCCAATCTGCAGGCGGCGGAGGAACGGCGACGGGTTGGCCTGGCCACGATCGCGGACGTGCTGCAGGCCCGCACCGCGGCGAGCCAGGCGCAGCTCGACCTTCATTCCACCGAGGGGACCGTGCAGACCGCTCGAGGCGCGCTGGCCCTCGCGCTGGGACTTCCCGCCAATCTTCCCTACGACGTGGACTCGAGCGCGGCCGCCGGGCCGGTGGCCCCGCTCGCCGACAGTGTCGACGCGCTCGTGGCTTCGGCACTCGAGGGACGTCCCGACCTGGCCGCCGCGCGCTCTCAGGCGGCCGCGGCCCGTGCCGGGATCGGCGAGCTCAGGTCCGATCTCCTTCCTTCGCTTCAGCTGACCGCGACCGGAGGTCGGACCTATGCGACCACGATTCCGAACGGTGCCAATAGCTACAACCTTTCCCTCGGTCTCAGCATCCCGATCTTCAACGGCTTTTCGCGGCAGTACGATCTGCGTGGCGCCCGGTTCCAGGCGGATGCCGCTCAGGCCAGCGCGGAGACATTGCGGCAGCAGGTGATCTTCCAGGTGTTCAGCTCCTACTACGTCCTGCAGGCGGCGGCCCGTCGCGTCCGCACCGCCGACGTGCTGATCGCGAGCGCCGAGCAGTCCGACACGGTGGCACTCGCGCGCTACAAGGCGGGCGTCGGCAGCGTTCTCGACCTCCTCTCGGCGCAGAGCGCGCTCGCCTCGGCGCGGGCCCAGCAGGTGGACGCTCGGCTGGCATGGAGCGTGTCGTTCGCGCAATTGGCGCACGACGCCGGCGTCCTCGATCCAAAGGGTGGAAGTCCGCTCCGTCTCGCTCGCGATACGATGTCCACTCCTAACGATACGACTTCCACACCTCGATGATCCTGCATTCTCGCGCGCTCGCGACCGCCTCGCTCGTATTCGTCGCCATCTCCGGCTGCGATAAAGAGGACAACACGGCACCGGTAGCGGTGCCGGTAACCGTCGCGGCGGCACAACGGCGCACGGTGCCGTTCGAGCTGGCCGCGCCCGGCATGGTCGAGCCACTCCAGACCGTAGCGGTGCAGCCGCAGGTGAACGGCCTGATCGAGCACATCGCGTTTACCGAAGGACAGGAGGTGCGGAAGGGACAGGTGCTGTTCCAGATCGACGCCCGTCCATTCCAGGCCGCGCTCGGCCAGGCGCAGGCCGCGCTCGCCCGCGATAGCGCGCAGGCGGCCAACGCGGAGCAGGACGTGAAGCGATATGCGGCGCTGGCCCAGAAGGAGTACGTGACGGCGCAGCAGTACGATCAGGCCCGGACGACCGCGGCGGCCGCGGTGGCGACGCTCGCCGGAAGCAAGGCGGCCGTGGATCAGGCTCGACTCAACCTGCAGTACGCCACCATCCGCGCGCCGATCGGCGGGACGACGGGAAGCCTCAGGGTCCGCGAGGGGAATCTGGTCCGCTCGAGTGATGCGACCCCCCTCGTGACGATCAATCAGATCCGGCCGATTCTCGTCCGGTTCAGCGTTCCCGCATCGAATCTCGGTCTCATCCAGCGTCATCGGGCCGGCGATCCAGCCGTGCACGCGGCGCCCGCGGGCGACATGACCGGGAGCGGGGGCAATGTCGGGAGCGAAGGGATTCTGACCTTCGTGGACAATGCGGTGGATACCACGACCGGTACCATCCTGCTCAAGGGCTCGTTCCCCAATACCAATGGCGCGCTCTGGCCCGGGGAGTTCGTCAATGTGCGGGTTCGTCTCTACCAGGACCCGAACGCCCTGGTCGTGCCGGCCTCCGCGGTCGTGTCGGGACAGCAGGGTACCTTCGTGTTCGTCGTGCAGAGCGATGGGACGGCAAAGACGTTTCCGGTGAAGGTGGAGCGCACATCCGACAGCGTCGCGGTGTTGGCGAGCGGCATCAAGCCGGGTGATCGTGTGGTCACCGACGGGCAGCTGCGCCTGCGCTCGGGTTCCAAGGTACAGATCAAGGCCTCGGGCGACAGCACCGCGGAAAGGGCTGGGGCATCATGAACGTCACAGGACTCTTCATTCGACGGCCGGTCATGACTACGCTGGTCATGGCCGGCATCCTGATTTTCGGCCTCATCGCGTACCGCCTGCTTCCCGTGAGCGACCTGCCCACAGTGGACTACCCGACCGTCTCGGTGAGCGCCAGCTTGCCTGGAGCAAGCCCGGAGACGATGGCATCCTCCGTCGCCACACCGCTGGAGAAGCAGTTCTCGACGATCCCGGGTGTGGAGGCGATGACGTCCACCAGCAGCCTGGGGGGCACTTCGATCACCCTTCAGTTCGCGCTGAGCCGCAACATCGACGCAGCCGCGCAGGACGTTCAGTCGGCGATCTCGAAGACCTTGCGGACGCTGCCCCAGAATATGCTACCGCCCAGTTATCAGAAGGTGGATCCGTCGGCGAGCTCGATCCTCTATTATGCGCTCCGCACCCCCACGCTGTCGCTCTCGAAGCTCGACGAGTACGCGGAGAACACGCTGGCGCAGCGGCTCTCGTCCGTGGACGGCGTCGCCCAAGTTCAGGTGTTCGGATCGCAGAAGTACGCCGTGCGGATCCAGCTCGATCCGCAGGCCCTGGCGGCACGCGGTATCGGGATGGACGAGGTCTCGACCGCCGTAGACAACGGCAACGTCAACCTCCCGACCGGGACCTTGTGGGGCACTGACAAGGCGTACTCCGTCGAGTCGAACGGGCAGCTCGACAACGCCGCCGAGTTCGGCGCTCTGGTCGTCGCCTATCGCGACGGAGCGCCCGTGCGCCTCCGCGATCTCGGTCGGGTGATCGACAGCGTCCAGGACACGAAGCAAGCCAGCTGGTTCAATGGGGAGCGCGCGATCGTGCTCGCCATCCAGCGCCAACCCGGCACCAATACGGTGGCGGTCGCGCAGCGGGTCAAGGCGGAGATCGCGAGGCTCCGGCCGAGTCTGCCACCCTCGGTCGAGCTGGCCACGCTGTACGACCGCTCCCAGTCGATCGAGCAGTCGGTGAGCGATGTCAAGTTCACGCTGTTCCTCGCGCTGTGTCTCGTGGTGATGGTGATCTTCCTGTTCCTTCGGAACATTCGCGCCACCCTGATCCCGAGTCTCGCGCTGCCGATGTCGCTGGTCGGCACGTTCGCGGTGATGTACCTGCTGGGATACAGCCTCGACAACCTCTCGCTGATGGCGCTCACGCTCGCGGTGGGCTTCGTGGTGGACGACGCGATCGTGGTGCTGGAGAACATCGTGCGGCACATCGAGCGGGGGGAGCCGGTGATGCGAGCCGCGCTCGACGGCAGCCGCCAGATCAGTTTCACCGTCATCTCCATGACTCTGTCGCTCGTGGCGGTTTTCATCCCGGTGCTTTTCCTCGGCGGGCTGATCGGCCGGCTCTTCCAGGAGTTCGCCGTCACCATCGCCGTGGCGATCCTGGTCTCGGGATTCGTCTCACTCACGCTCACGCCCATGCTCTGCAGCCGGTGGCTCAAGCCAGGCAGCGAAAGCGGGCCTCACGGCCGGTTGTATCGGGTGATCGAGCGGATGTGGGAGGGATCACTCGCGGCCTACGAACGGAGCCTGGCGTGGGTAATGGACCGGCGCGGACTTGCGATGGCCTTCAGCGCTCTGATCCTGATCGGCACGGTGCTCCTCGGCCGCGCCGTCCCCAAGGGCTTCATCCCGAGCGAAGACCAGGGACAGCTCTTCGGGACGACCGAGACCGCCGAGGGGACCAGCTTCGACAACATGGTGGAGCACCAGAAGGCGGCGGCGGCGATCGTGCAGGAGGACCCGAACGTGGAGGGCTTCATGTCCGCGGTCGGGGGCGGGGGGCGCAACACCACCGTCAATCAGGGCCGGCTCTTCATCCACCTCAAGCCGCGCGACCAGCGCCCTCTCGGCGCCGACGACGTAGCACGCTCGATCACCCGCAAGCTCGCTGCCGTGCCGGGCCTGCGCGTCTTTCTCAATAACCCCCCGGTGATCAACATCGGGGGGCGGGCGGCCAAGAGCCAGTACCAGTTCACGCTGCAGAGCTCGGACGTGGGGGCGTTGTATCAGGCGGCGAGCACGATGGAGCAAAAGCTCCACGAGGTGAAAGGCATCACCGACGTCACCAGCGACCTGCAGATCAAGAACCCGCAGGTCCAGGTCAGTATCGACCGCGACCGCGCCGCGGCGCTCGGCATCGACGCGAACACCATCGAGAGCGCCCTGTACGATGCGTACGGAGCCAGACAGGTCGGTACGATCTTCACCCCCAACGATCAGTACTGGGTGGTGATGGAGCTCCTGCCGCAGTACCAGCGCGACCTTTCGGCGCTCAATCTGCTGCACATCACGGGGCGCAACGGCGTTGCGGTGCCACTCGGGTCGCTCGCGCGGGTAACGCCGTCGACAGGCCCTCTGACGGTGAATCACTCGGGTCAGATCCCCTCGGTGACGCTCTCGTTCAACCTCACGCCGGGGACCTCGCTCGGCACGGCGGTCACCGATGTCCAGAATCTGGCGCGCCGGACCCTGCCATCGAGCGTCAGCACGAGCTTTGCCGGCACGGCGCAGGCCTTCCAGGCGGCGCAACAGGGGCTGCTGGTGCTCCTGGTCCTTGCGATCGTGGTCATCTACCTCGTGCTCGGCATCCTGTACGAGAGCTTCATCCACCCGCTCACCATTCTCTCAGGGCTCCCGTTCGCCGGGTTCGGCGCCCTGCTGGCACTCTTCATCTTCCAGCTCGATCTCAGCGTGTACGCGTTCGTCGGCATCATCATGCTGATCGGCATCGTCAAGAAGAACGCGATCATGATGATCGACTTTGCCATCGAGGCGGAGCGGAAGGAAGGAAAGAACTCGCGTGACGCGATTCTCGAGGCGGCGAGCGTGCGATTCCGGCCGATCATGATGACGACGGTGGCGGCGCTGATGGGAACTCTGCCGATCGCTCTCGGTGCGGGGGCGGGGGCGGAATCGCGCCGGCCGCTGGGCGTCGCCGTGGTGGGCGGACTCGCTTTCTCGCAGCTCATCACGCTCTACATCACGCCCGTCGTCTACACCTATCTGGACGCGTTCCAGCACTGGCTGGGCCGGCGAAAGGAGCGGGAGGTCGTGGAGCCGCGGGGGCCGGAGCAGGCGACGAGTCCTGCACGGGCGTAATCACAGCCCGTACAGCGCCTCGTACTTCGCCTCGAGCGCCCGAACCAGCGGCCGATGGTCGGGCGGCGACCCCGTCACTACTTCGATGAGCTTGGTCGACGGGTACCGCGCCCCCTGGCGGTAGACCCGCTCGCCCAGCCAGCGCACCAGTAGCGCGCAGTCGCCGCGAGCGAGCTGCTCGTCGATGTCGCCCAGCTCGAGCTCCGCCTGCGCGAAGAGCTGGGCCGCAAAGACGTCGCCCAGCGTGTACGAAGGGAAGTAGCCAAGCAACCCGTCGGCCCAGTGACCGTCCTGCAGACAACCCTCCGCATCGTTTCCCGGCCTGATTCCGAGTGTTCGCCCGTACGCCTCGTTCCACGCCTCCGGGACCTCCGCGGCCCGCAAGCTCCCTGAGACGAGTGCGCGCTCGAGCTCGAAGCGAACGAGGATGTGGAGGTTGTAGGTGACTTCGTCGGCATTGGTGCGGATGAGCGACCGGCTCACGCGGTTGAGCGCGAAGAAGAAATCCGCGCAGGCGACGTCATCGAGGCTCTCGGGAAACAGGTCGCGCGCCTGTGGGAAGAAGAACTCCCAGAATCCCCGGCTCCGGCCGATGCGATTCTCCCAGAAGCGCGCCTGCGATTCGTCCATCCCCACCGACAGCGCCTCACCCATCGGTGTTCCGTAATGGGCGGGATCGAGGCCCTGCTCGTAGAGGCCGTGTCCCACCTCATGGAGAATCGTCAAGATTCCACCGGCGAAGTCGCGGTCGTCGAAGCGCGCCGTGATGCGACAGTCCCCCGGACCGATGCTGGTGCACGAGGGGTGGACGGCGAGATCGAGTCGCCCGCGATCGAGATCGAATCCCACTTCGGCCGCAACCAGGGCCCCGAACGCCTGCTGCCGCTGCCTCGGGAAATGCCGGCGAAGGAGGCCCCCGTCCGGTTGCCGGCGCGCCCCCGCGATGCGTTCGGCGAGTCCGACGAGCGCGCCGCGCAGCGCATCGAAGAGCCGGCCCACGACGGCGCTGCTCAGTCCCGGCTCGAAGTCCTCGATGAGCGCGTCGTAGGGCTCGCGCTCGTAGCCGACGCACTCCGCTTCCGCACGCTTGAGCTCGACGATCTTTTCGAGCCAGGGGCGAAACACCTCGAAGCGAGCCTCGCCGCGCGCCGCGGCCCACGCCTTCTGCGCCAGGGCCGTCGTGCGAGCCACTTGTTCGACCAGGTGACGAGGCATGCGGACCGACCGGTCGTACTCTCGGCGCAAGACTCGCACATTCACCGCCGTGGGTGACGCCGGGTCGGCGAGGAGATCGGATCCCTCGAGGTCGGCGAGCAGATCGCCGATGCGGGGATCGGTCCCTCGCTCGTGGAGGAGACCCGCGATGAGGGCGAGCTGTTCGCTCCGGTTCTCGACCCCACCGGACGGCATGTAGGTCTCCTCGTCCCAGTCGAGGAGCGCTTCGATTGTCGTGAGGAGCCCTTCCTCCCGCACGCGGCGGATCAGCTCGTCGTAGGCCTTGTCGGCGCGCATGATAGCCCTAACATACACGTTCGAGTTTCTGCCGCAGCCGCCTCCACCGCGGGATACCGACATGCTGACCGTCGCCGAGGAGCAGGGTCTCAGCGGCCTGGCGCTGGCGAGCCGAGTGCAGCGTGCGCTCTACCGGCTGCCCGAGGCGACGATCGCGGAACTGATCGAGCGTCTGCGCGACGGCGCGCGCAAGCGACACGTCATCTATCTCCACGACGGACAGCTCGACCCGATCCGCATCCTCCCCTGCCCGATCGCCATCCTGCCATCGCAGCTCTCCTACATTCACGCCGTCACGGTGATCGTGCAGGAGGCGATCAAGCGGTTCCCGGTACTGTATTTCGCCGATCCGCAGGTGCGGGAGATTCTGCGCCTGCCCGATCCCGAAGAGCGCTGGCTGCGCGAATGCTGGGGGCCGAGCCAGCGGGCGCACAATCCGATCTTCGGCCGTCTCGATGCGCTCATCGACTTCACCAGCCCGATGTGGCGGGAATCGCTCAAGTTCGTCGAGCCCAACCTCACCGGGATCGGCGGCGTCCACATGGTGCCGACGGCCGAACGACTCCTCGCGGAGATCGTGGTGCCGGCACTGCACAGTGTGGATCCCGACCTCCGCCTCGAGGTCGGCCAGGACATGCGCGAGCTTCTGGTCGACGAGATCCTCGGCCACGTGGCCGCAATCGGGAGTGGCTCGCAGGTCTGTTTCATCGAGCCCAAGTACTCGGGTCAGGGCCCCGACGAGCAGGAACAGCTGGCGGCGTACCTGCGTGATCACCACGGCTTCACGGTGACACACGCGGACCCGTCGGAGCTGAGCGTGCACCGTGGCGCAGTATGGTGTAACGACACGCGTGTCGATCTCGGCTACAGAGACTACGGTGTGGTCGACCTGATCGAGTTGCAAGAGGAGGGCGTCGACGTCGAGCCGATGCGAATGCTGCTCCGGGAAAACCGGGTGATCTCGTCGATAGCGGCAGATCTCGACCAGAAGAGCTGCTGGGAAGTACTCACAGACCCCGACATATCCGACCGTCACTTCACCGCCCAGGAGCAACTCGTCTTTCATCGCCACGTGCCCTGGACGCGGGTGCTCTCGGAGCGGATCACCATGCTGCCGGCCGGGCGCCGGGGCCCGCTGCTGGAGTACGCGCGGGCGAACCACGATGACCTCGTCCTCAAGCCCAACCGTGGGTACGGCGGGGACGGAATCATCATCGGCCCAGCGGTGTCGACCGCGGAGTGGGAGGCCGCGATCGATGTGGCGCTGGCCGATCCCGACGACCGGTGGGTCGTCCAGCAGGTCGCCACGATTCCCGTGCGGGAGTTCCCCGTGCTCGGCGCCGATGGCGCGCTGCATGCAGAGCCGTTCTACACGGTGATGGGATTCGCCGGAAATGAGGCCGGGGTCGCCGTGCTTGCGCGCGCGTCGCAGAAGCAGGTGGTGAACGTGGCGCAACACGGCGGGCTCTGTGGGGTCATGGTGAGCCGGGCTCAGCCGTCGATCGGCGCGGCGGGGGAGGAGGGGGCGTCCTGATATCAGGCCGCGGACGCGGGCTCGGATGCGGCTGAAGGGAACCCGCGGACGCTCGCGGGTCCTCGTCCCACCTGAAGCGAGAGAGCCGCCGCGAGAAGGCAGAGGCCGCCCGACATCCAGAACGCGTCCTGATAGTCCCCAAAGGCAGTGCGAATCCAGCCCGCGGCGTAGGCCGTGAGCGCCGCGCCGATCTGATGTCCGGCGCCGATCCATCCGAACATGATCGGCGCTCGTACCGTGCCGAACGCGTCATTGGCCAGGCGCACCGTCGGCGGCACGGTTGCGATCCAGTCGAGCCCGTACCATACCGCGAAGACCCAGAGCCCTGTCTGCTGACCCGCCAGCGCGTGCGGAAGATAGAGAAGCGAGAGACCGCGGAGACCATAGTACCAGGCAAGGAGACGGCGGCTGTCCCACCGATCGGACAGCCACCCCGAGCCCGTGGTGCCCACGAGGTCGAACATTCCCATGAGTGCCAGCAGGCCGGCGGCACGAACCTCAGGAATGCCGTGGTCGTGCGCCGCGGGGATGAGATGGGTTCCGACCAGGCCGTTGGTCGACGCGCCGCAGATGAAGAAACTCCCGAAGAGCAGCCAGAAGTCCCGCGATCGCGCGCCGTCGGCCAACGCCTCGAGTGCGGTGCGTGCGGGATTGGCGATGCTGATCGGCGCGGTCTCGATCCTATCGGCGCCGTAGGGTGGCAGTTCCATCACTGACGGGCGCTCGCGAAGCAGCAGCGCCACAAGCGGGATCGCCAATGCCGCGGCTGCGGCCATCACCATTGCCGCCGCGCGCCACCCGTCATGCGCGATGATCCGCGCGAGCAGGGGCAGAAAGACCAGCTGCCCGGTCGCTGTGCTGGCGGTGAGGAGCCCCATGGCCAGACCGCGCCGAGCCGAAAACCATCGGTTGACCACCGTCGCGCCGAGCACCAACGCCACCATTCCGCTGCCGAGCCCCACCAGCACGCCCCACGAGAGCACGAGCTGCCACGGCTCGGTGACATGGGTCGAGAGCGTGACTCCGGCCGCGAGGAGCGCCAGCGCCCCTATCGTCGTGCGCCGGATGCCGAGGCGCTGCATCAGCGCTCCGGCGAACGGGCCCATCAGTCCATAGAGCAGGATGTTGATCGAGATGGCGAAGGAGATCGTGGACCGAGACCAGCCGAACTCCTCCTCCAGCGGCACGATGAGGACGCTCGGCGTCGCCCGGATTCCCGCGCCCGCCAGGAGGGTGAGGAAGGTGACGCCGAGGATGATCCAGGCGTAATGCGGGCGACGGGGAGTCTTCACGACGGACCGCGTCCGATAGCTCGGATGAAGCGGTACATGAACTCCACTCCCTCGTAGAACTCGCGGATCCCTACCCGCTCGTCGCGTCCGTGGGACCGGATGTCGTCCACGTCGTTGAAGACGGCTGACAGGCCGTAGACGGGGATCCCGGCTCGGCGGAAATAGGGTCCGTCGGAGGACCAGGGGTCCATCACCGGCAGAGTCACCGTTCCGGGCCACATCTCGGTCGTGATGCGGTCGATCGTCGCCATGAGGTCGGGTCGAATCGGTGAGGCCGGGCTCGGCCGCGGCTCGTTGGCGAGCTTCACCGTGATTGCCGAGTCGGCGACCACCCCGACGAGCGTCCGACGCACGCGCTCGGGGTCTTCGCCCGGAAGGAGCCGGCACTGTATCGTCGCCTGGGCGCGCTGAGGGAGCGCGTTCTCCGCCTCGCCGGCCGCAACCATCGTGGCGACACAGGTATTCCGCATCATCGCATGGTAGTATGGCGATACCCCGACCCGGGCAACCGCCTTCGGGTCGGGTGTGCGTGTGATCGTGAGGAGGTCGGTCGCAAGCTGCCCCTGTTCGAGTTTCGCGATGCTGCGGAAATACGCCCGCGTCGTCTCCGACAGCTTGACCGGAAAATCGAATCGGGACAGGCGGTGAAGGCCGCCCGCGAGGCGATAGATCGCGTTGTCGGGCACAGGCTCCGAGCTGTGTCCTCCGGGGTTGATGATCTCGAGCGTGTATGTGACATACAGCTTTTCGCTCGTCTGCACCGGATTGCGGAGATGTTTGCCCCTGACGATCTGTCCCCCCGCTGCATCGGTGTTGATCACGTACTCCGCATCCACGAGATCACGGTGGTTGACGACGAGCCACTCCGCACCGTTGTAATCACCGCCCTCCTCGCCGTCGGTAAAGGCGAGCATCAGATCCCGAGTCGGGGTGAAGCCTTCCCGCTTGAGTCGGATGAAATTGGCCGTGAGATCGGCCACCTCGTCCTTGATGTCGTACGTGCCGCGACCGTAGAACCACCCGTCGCGTTCAGTGAGCGTGAAAGGGCTCACCGACCAGTCCTCGGGCCTGGCTTCCACGACGTCGAGATGGGAGATGAAGAGAATCGGCTTGCCGCCAGAGCCGTCGCCTCGGTAGCGGACTACGATGTTCTGATGCGCGGGATGAGAGCCGAGGAGCACGACGTCGCTATCAGGGAATCCCGCCGCCCGAAAGCGCGACGCCAGCGCCTCCGCCGCGCGGGTCGACCCGTTCGAGTCCGTCGTGTTGATCGCGACCAGCTCGGCCAGGATCTCGCGCGCGAGTCGCTGGTGCTCGACTGGCGGAAGGTGCTGCGCGCGCACCGAGAGCGGTGCCGCGGCAGCCACGGCACAGAGGATCATCGCACGGAGGCAGGTCATCAGGTGAGAGTAGTCACGCCGGGCGCTCAAGTCCGCCGCTCCATGTAGACGAGAGGGCTCGACCCCCGCTCGAAACCGAGACGCCGGTAGAGGGTCTCCGCGTTACGTGTGAGGAGCGTGATGCGCCGCAACCCCTTGAGACCCGGTGAATCCAATACGCACTCCATGAGCCACTGACCCAGTCCCTGTCTCCGGAACTCCTCGTGTACCACGACATCCGTGAGATACGCGAAGGTCGCGAGATCGATGATCACGCGCGCGAATCCCACCAGCCGGTCTCCCTGATGCACGCCGAAGCAGAGTGAGTTGGCGGCCGCGCGTTGGAGGATCTCGGGCGAGAGCGTGCCGGCGCAGTGGGTCCCCACCAGCAGCTCGTATGCGGCATCGAGGTCGATACGTGACCGATCGGAAGTGAACCTGAACGAGCCCTGAGAGGTCACTGGGCCAGGAGGGTGCGCGCCTGACGCGTGATCGCAATCCAGGCAGTGTTCGATGCGTCGGCGTGGGCCTCGTTCGTGGTGTTGACGGCGCCGATGACGGCCATCGTGGTCCGGGGGTTGAAGTAGATGAACGACCGGAACCCCGCCTGCTCTCCCGTGTGGCCCACCAGCGTGGTCGTCCCCTCCTTCGGAAAGAGGAAGAACGAGAGTCCCACGGCATCGCCGAGCCCTTCTGCCGGATCCATCGGGACAATGGGGCGCCACATCTCCTCGAGTGAGCGACGCGACAACACGGTGTCGTAGAGACGGGCGGTCGCCGTGTCCCCGTGGGTGGCACCGGTGAGAAAGGCCAGATAGACGGCGAGGTCGGACAGCGGCGCATTCCAGCCACTGTTGGGGATGGTGATACCGGGATCGAAGTCTCGCCCGTTGGCCGACACCGAGACCCGTCCGGTGCTGTCCGAGCGGTAGGTGTAGTTGTTCGACCGCCAGGCCGCGAGATGATACGGGGTGGTGCCGAAGTAACTGCGCGTGAGACCGAGCGGGGTCCAGATGTTCTTCTGGATGTAGGTCTCCCAGGGGTCGCCCGTGATGTGCTCGATGATCCTGGCCAGATAGATGAATGCCGGATTGCTGTAGCCGAACTTCGAGCCCGGCGCGAAGAGCAGCTCCTGGTACGGCATCATGGAGACGAGCTGTTCCCACCGCGTCGGCTCGAACGGCTGCCATGGCTTGCCGTCGCCATACGGCCACGTCGGATTCTGGAACCCGGATGAATGCGAGAGCAGCATGCGGATGGTGATGTCGTCGATCGAGCCGAACCGATCGTGTACCTGGCGCAGCTCCGGCACCCACTTCGTGACCCGGTCGTCGAGCGACAGCTTGCCGCGATCGCGGAGCTGCATGATGGCGATCGCCGTCAGCGTCTTGGTGATCGAGGCCCAATGGAAGATGGCGCGTTCGCTCATGGCTTCGCCGCGCTCGCGGTCGGCTTGACCGTACTCGTGATGAGCCAGGATCTTCCCGTCCCGCATGATCAGCGAACTGCCGCCCACGATGCTGTCGCTCGTGGCGAAGGCGTCGAACGCACTGGTGAACGCGGTCCAACCAGACGGAGCTGATTCGGGCTTGGCCTGGCGTTGCGCGGCGAGCGGGGCGGCACCCGCCAGCGTAACGGCGGCGATGGTCGTCATGACTCGGTACGGTTTCATGGCACCCAATCTATAGCTCCCTCCTGACGCGTTGCCGCCTGCGTCGCGGGCCCATAACTTCTCGCCACCATGCCAAGACCTCTCCTCATCGACGGCGCCTGGGTCCCGGCTCAGGCTGGCGCGACCCGCGAGATCCGGAACCCGGCAACGCTCGAGCTGCTCGACACCACCTCCGACGCGAGCCCCGCCGATGTCGATTCGGCAGTGCAGGCGGCGAGGAGGGCCCAGCACGCCTGGTGGAAGACGCCGGGTGTGGAGAAAGCCAGGTATCTGCACGGCATTGCCACGAAGATTCGCCGGCACGAGCGGGAGCTGTCCACACTGATGACGAGGGAGACCGGCAAGCCGCTCATCGAAGCGGTGGACTGCATCGACTGGGTTGCGGCCTGCTTCGACTACTACGCCGAAGTGGGTCGGCGGAGCTGGGGGAACTCGATGCCGCCCGTTCTGCCACACCAGGTCAACTTCACCGTGAAGGAGCCGTACGGCATCGTCGCCGCGATCGTGCCCTTCAACTTTCCCTTGCTGCTGATGGCGTGGAAGGTGGCGCCGGCCCTCATGGCGGGGAATGCGGTCGTCTGCAAGCCGCCGCATCAGAACCCGCTCTGCAATCTGCTCATGGCCGAATGCTATGACGGGTTGCCCGCCGGCGTCGTCAACATCCTCACCGGAGGACCGGAGACCGGCCGCGCGCTCGTCGAGCACCCCGGCGTGGACCTGATCGCCTTCACCGGTTCGGTGTCGGTCGGGCGCACCATCGCGTCGAGCGCCGGGGCCAGCCTCAAGAAAGTCAACCTCGAGCTCGGCAGCGTCGACCCGCTCATCGTCTTCGCCGATGCCGACCTCGACGTCGCCGTTGCGGGCACGGCCTGGGCTCGGCTGCTCAATGCCGGACAGGTGTGTACGTCGTCCAAGCGGATCTACGTCGAGGAAAGCATCGCCGCGGACTTCATCGAGCGGCTGATCCGATATGTCCGAGGCTTGTCGGTCGGCGATCCGATGAATCCGGAGACCGACATCGGCCCCCTCATCTCCGCGGATGCACTCGCGACCGTCGAGCGGCAAGTCGCCGAGGCCGTGCGCCAGGGCGCGACCCTCTCGCTCGGCGGCGGCCGAATGCAGCCCGGCGGATTACGGGGCTACTTCCTGGAACCGACCGTGCTCACCGGAGTTCCTCACGGCTCCCTGCCGACCACCGAAGAGATCTTCGGGCCCGTCCTTTCCATCACGGTGGCCCGCGACGCCGACGAGGCGATCACGCTCGCCAATGACTCGAAGTACGGCCTGGGCGCGACCATCTTCACCGGCGATCTCGCGACCGCCATGAAGGCGATGGAAAACATCAAGGCCGGGACGTTCTGGGTGAACGATCCGCTCACCGACAACGATGCCGGCCCATTCGGCGGCATGCGGTGGAGTGGAATCGGCCGGGAGCTTGGAGAGGAAGGTCTGGATGCCTTCCGCGAGCCCAAGCACGTCCATCTCGACTATGTCATGGAGCGCAAGTTCTACTGGTACCCCTACCGCGATCGGCCCATTCCGCCGGCGGACTAGTCACGCCGGCGTTACGTCGCGCCGTGCGGCTTGCGGCCCAGCCACGCCTCGCGCAACAGGAGCTGTTCCGGCGTGGGGTGAGGGTCGATCTCGAACCGCACTGGATTGCCCTTCTCGTCCTCGATCAGATGGATCCCGAGCTTCTCGTAGTACTCCTTCACCGGAAGATGATGCGCCGAGAGGACGTACTCGTCGAAGAACTGGCGGACGGCGGGGTCGGTCATTTTCACCAGCGTGTCGACGAAGGTCGAGTCGGGAAAGGCCCGACGCTTTCCATAGCGATGGGCGAGCTCGACGATCAGGTCCTGGAGTCCCCGCTGGCCGTGCGACAGCTCGAGGAGGCGGATGTCGAGCAGGCCAGCGGTGACGGCTCCGCGCATGTAGATGTTGTTGTATTGGGTCTGCCCCGAGTCACTGTACGAGGTCAAGGCCAACTCCTTGAGACTGTACGTCGAGTCGAAGTTGGCGCGGTCGATGTTCATCTTCTTGATCATCGTCGCCAGATAATCCTCGGGGGTCTTGAGTCCGGCGCGCAGCTGTAACGTGTGCGCCGCCCATTCCGTGGTCCCCTCGTACAACCAGAGATGCTCGGAGGGGACCGGCGTGACGAAGTTGAAGTGCTCGATGATCTCGCTGTGAATGTTGAGCGGGGTGACGATGTGGAAGAACTCGTGGGAGGCGATGTCGGTGACGTACTTGCCGACCGAGTCGCTGAACTCGGACTCCTTGAGCACGTACTCCGAGCTGAGCGAGTGCTCCCAGGCGCCATTCGCCTTGTCGCTGAAGTCGTACAGAAAGGTGTAGTGCGTCACCGGGAGTGTGCCGAGGAACTTTCCGACGGCCTCGAGCATCTGGTGCATGGCGCCGAGCAATTGGGTCGAAGTGATCTGGCCCTTCTGACTGTAGGTGTAGATCGAGACGGGCACGCCGGTCACGCGCGTCTCGGCGAGGGTCAGCCGGCCGAGCAGAATGGGTGAGTCCACGAGCTGATCGAAGTCCTTTGCCGTGTACGCTCCGTCCTTGGCCCGGACCAGCGCCGTTCCCACCTTCCATCCCGTGGGATACGCCAGACGAAGTCGAACCGGCGTCGTCTGCATGCCGGTCGGATAGCCGATGACGGCGTGGGGGTTGATCAGGACATGGTCGGATCCGATCGTGGTCCCGCACATGAGGTAGATCGGATGGTCGAGGGTGGTATTCCACGTCTCCGCCACGGTATACCGGATCGTGCGGACCCGGGGCGCGTTGGAGAGCTTCCACTGGTTCACCGAGACCTGCTCGACCGGCACCTTTCTTCCGCGCCCGTCGAATGCGTCGAAGCTCTTCACGAAGCGTCCGATGTTCATCACCTGATACGTGCCCGGCGCGGTGGAGGCGAATTGGTAGACCGCGTTCTCCGCTGTCAGCCCCTTTACCGCCAGCGTGACCTTGAACAGGTCGTCCGCCCGGTTATTGAGGTTGATCGTATAGGAGAGCGGCCCCTGCTGGCTGGCGGCGGCTGGGGGAAGAGCGCAGGCGGCCAGGAGCATCAGCCGGACGAGTCGGATCATCGTGTCGGGTCCGTGTGTAGAGTGGCGAAAGGAAAGCCAGACGGTCCTACAGCAAACGGGCCCCGGCCACGGCAGGTTTCAGCCCGTCCGTCGAAAGGTTCATCCGGTCGAGAAGTTGGACGAAGCGAGGCAGGGATCAGAGGGGGGCACCGATGACCTATGGTACGGTGGCGGCTCGGGACCAGCCAGCCGCGACGAGCGTCACTGCCCCCACGACGCAGACCCAGGCGAACCAGTCACCCCACCTCGAATACGGCGACCCGCCGGTGCCGAGCGGCGCATCGTACACGGCCAGGACCTCGGCGCCGGCGTCGCTGGCCGTGTCTCCCATGACTCTTCCCCGATCATCGGTTACCGTCAGTCGGCCCCTCGCCGCCGTCCTGGCGAGCGCGAATCCATTCTCCACGCCGCGAACGACAGCCATCCGCGCATGGAACTCGCCGTCCTCACCGAAATCCCAGGCCGGTACGAACAGCACGCGGACGCCGTCACGACCATAGAGCCGAATCGAGCGGGGAAAATCCAGGTCCTTGCAGACCGCCACGCCGAGCTTCCCCCACCGCGTGTCGAACGTCCCGACCGTGGTCCCCGGCATGTACCCCGCTTCGAAGCCGGGTACCAGATGGGTCTTGTTGTATACGAGAAGAACCTCGCCGTCGGGGCCGATGACTGCCGCCACGTTTCGCAATGGGGGCGGGTCAACATGGTTCAGCCCCGCAACGATGGTGACTCCCAATGCCCGAGCGCGATTCGCGAGCGGGGTCAGGACGCCGGGCTCGGTCTCACGCGTGACGGCGATCGCCTTCTCCGGCAGCACGATGAACTGCGCCCCACGGGCAGCGAGCGAATCCACCCGACTCGCATACTTCGTGGCGATCGCCTGTGCGGTGTCACCATGCGCGGCATCGAAGAATCGCATGGCGCTGTCGGAGGTCGCGAGGCCCACCGTCAGCGGCGCGGCGCCTACCGGAGCCTGCAATCGTGCGAATCCGTATACCAGGGCCAGGCCGAGGGCTATCCCTGGTGCCGATAGTGCCTCTACCCATTGTTGGGGACGGTCCCAGGCAAGTGCCAGGCCCGAGGCGACCATCATCACCAGAAAGGTGATCCCCCACATCCCCGTAAGAGCGGCCAACTGGAGCACGGGCAGAACGGTCACCTGGGTATATGCCAGACTGGTTGCAGAGCCCGATCCGGGGTTGAACGACAGCAGGAACTCGAACGCCGTCCATGCCGCCGGAAGCGCGAGCACGGCGACCGGCCGGGGCCACCGCCGGGCGGCGAAGCGAAAGACCAGGACGGCGAGGCCGAATGCCAGCGAAGGAAGGAGGAGCGCGAGCACGACGACCGGCACGGGTACGAGGTGCGCCAGGTAGAACACCTCGTTGAGGCCACCGAGCAGCATTGCCAGACCGCCGGCAAAGAAGGCGCGAGCGACGGGAACTCGCAGAGCCAGTACCAGCACGGGGACAGGGGCGATCCAGGCCAGCGCCCAGAGTGGATGGAGACCGGTGCCGAAGAAGAGGAGCATGCCGCCTGCCAGGCAGGCGAGAATCTCGACCGATCGCCGGCTCAGCTTCACCGGGTGCCCGTTCCGCGTCGAGACCGCATGGCCGCTTCAACCTCGGCGATCTCTCGCGGTGCGCGCGAGAGCCACTCCACGCCCGATGGCGTGATCAGATAATCGTCCTCGATCCGGATTCCGATATTGTTGTAGCGGTCGACCGCGGCGCGCACCGCCGCGATCATGTCGCGATTCTTTGGCGTATCCGGCAGCATGTCCAACAGCCGGGTACTCACGTAGATGCCCGGCTCGATGGTGAAGACGTCTCCCGGGGCGAACTCACCTTGGTCGATCCAGGCGTATGGATGGTCGTGCACGTCCAGGCCAATCCCATGGCCGAGACCGTGGGCCATGTAGAGGAAGTCCTGGCGACAACGAGACGGGTCCTGCCGGCAGGTGTCCGCCCATGGCGGATCGAACGTCGCGTCGACCCCCTGTGTGAGGCCGAGCCGCGCTACCCCGCGCGCGCCCACCGACCGGGCCGAATCGCGCCATGCCTGATACGGCGCACCCGGGCCGGCCACCAGCGCCGCCGCCTCCTGCGCGTCACGCACAATCTGGTACACCGCTCGCTGCTCGCGGGTGAACGTTCCGCTCACCGGCACCGTCCGCGTCACGTCGGCGGCGTACCCCCCATAGCCCGCGCCCACGTCCATCACCAGCACATCCCCGGCGGCCATCCGGCGATCGTTGGTGTTGTAGTGGTATTGCGTGGAGTTCGGTCCCGAGCCGACGATCGAGACAAACGCGGGCCCGTCGCCACCGGTCCGCCGGAAGGCAGAGAGAAAGAGTGCCTCGACCTGATACTCGTACATCCCGGGACGCACGGTGCGCATCGCGTCACGCTGCGCTCCAACGGTGATGTCGATGGCCCGGCGAAGCATCGCCTGCTCCGCGGGGCTCTTCCGTCCCCGGAGGCTGTCGAGAATCGGATGGGCATCGCGCGGAGCGACCCCCGGGTGCGCGGAGGCGAAGGCCCGCATGAAGCTCGCGCCACGGGTCAGCGAGTCCTCACCGGCATAATCGCTGTTGGAGAAATCCCGGAGGGTGTAAAACGGGAGGCCCGTTCCCGCCAGCGAATCGAGCATCGGCCGCAGCGCCGAGAAGGACCGGGCCGAGAGACCCGTCTCCCGCGCGACGATGGAGGAGTCCGGCGGAAAGCCGTCGTACAAGGCGCGGCGTGGGTCACGTGCCTGGAGGAAGAGCGTTCCCGTCATCCGTCCGCCTCGTGCGACGAGCACGGCGGCCGCGTCGGGCTCGAGGAAGCCCGTGAGATAGCGAAAGGCGGGAAGCTGGGTCGGCCGCGAGAATCCGGTGGGGGCAGGCGCCCCGAAGGCGACCACGACGCCGCTGTCGAATCGTGCCGCGAGCGAATCGCGTCGCGCGGCGTACTCGGCGCCGGAGATGGTTTGGGCGACCAGCGCGCCGGGAGCCAGCAGCGCGGCGACCGCGAGTGCCGGGAGCCTCATGGGAGCCTCGTCGAGAGATGGCAGGACGATAGGAGCGGCATGGCGCGGGAGGAAGGGGTGGGCGATACTTGACAACGGCAACAGAATAGTTGACGTTGGCATCATGTCCCCGACGCCGGCAGCCCCCGTCGATGCGGTACGACGGTTCAATCGCTTCTACACCCGCCGCATCGGCGTGCTCAACGAACGGCTGCTGGGCAGCGGCTTCACCCTCCCGGAAGTCCGCCTGCTCTACGAGCTCGCCCACCGCGACCAGCCGTCACCGGGCGAGCTGAGCAGGGAGCTGCGACTCGACCCCGGGTACCTGAGCCGCCTGGTCGAGCGGCTGCGTCGCCGGGGGCTGCTCGAGCGAAAGCCTTCGTCGACCGACCGGCGGCAAACCCTGCTACGTCTCACCCGGAAGGGACAGGAGACCTTCGCCTCGCTCAACCGTCGCTCCCACGACGAGATCGCCGCCATGCTGTCCCCGCTCGGCGCCGGCGACCAGCATCGCCTGATCGAGGCGATGTCCCGTATCGAGGGTCTCCTCGGGGCCCCCGCCGACGCGGCCGAGCCCTACCTCCTGCGGCTCCACCAACCGGGCGATATCGGTTGGGTCATTCAGCGCCACGGGGCGATCTACGCCGAAGAGTATGCCTGGGATTCGGAGTTCGAGGCCCTCGTGGCCGAAATCGCCGCTCGGTTCCTGCGACACTTCGATCCGAAACGGGAGCGATGCTGGATCGCCGAGCGGGATGGGGACAACGTCGGCTGCGTCTTCCTGGTCAAGAAGTCCGCGACGGTCGCCCAGCTTCGGCTCCTTCTGGTCGAGCCCACCGCCCGTGGACTCGGCATCGGACGGCGACTCGTGGCCGAGTGCATCCGCTTCGCACGCCATGCGGGCTACCGGAAGGTCACCCTGTGGACCAACAAGGGCCTCGATGCCGCCCGGCACCTGTACGAGGAAGCCGGTTTCCGTCTCGTCGAAGAGAAGCCGCATCACAGCTTCGGCCACGATCTCGTCGCGCAGACGTGGACGCTTACCCTCTAGCTCTCGCATTCTGAGAGATCGACGTCGGTCACTGGCCTTCCCCGATTCGTCGCGCCCATTGTCCACCAACGACTTGCGTCGCTTGACCCGACGGTACATCGATTGCCCTTGGTCCCGGCATGCGCCCGCGCCGGTTCTTTTTCCTCCTTGGCACCCTGGCATTCCTGGGAGGATGTGGCTTTGACGTGGCGGGCGAACAGCCGATGACGGCCCCGGATGTGTACCGGGTCTGGTGGGGCAAGACCGAAGCCTGCTCGGGACTGAGTGGCGACTTCGACCGCGTGGAATGGCTCGTGGTCCCCGGCCACGGCTTCACCTGCTCGAGCGGACAGTGCGCCGGACATTGGGAGTCGGATCACCGCATTTTCATCGCTCAGGACTGGGCCCAGAACGAGATGGTCGTACGTCACGAGATGCTGCATGATCTTCTCGGCCGACCGGGCCATCCCAACCCGCCGTTTGGTCAAGGGTGCCCCCTCACCTGGGATACATGGAGGGGCTACGACACGACGGCGAGCATGATGGTGGATCACATCATCGTCGAGTAGCACCCGGACGCGGGAGCGGTCGTATTAGCTTGCGGTCACCTCGACCGGAGCTCCCGTGATGCAACTCCTGCCGCGCCTGCTTCCGCTGCTCCTGTTCGCGGCGTGCCGCTCATCCGCACCTGCCTTCATTCATGATCTGCAGTAACGAAGAGGAACTCGCGGGTCGCGCTACTCCTCACGGAGTGTCGTGGCAGGATCGAGGATCGCGGCCTGCCAAGCCGGGAGGAGGCAGCCGGCGAGCGCGATTGCCAGCATGACGATCGACACGCCAAGAAAGATGGTCGGATCGGTTGCCCCCACCTCGAAGAGAATCGCGGACAGAAACCTGGTGAATGCGAGCGCCACGACGAGGCCGAGCGCAATGCCGGGTCCCACTACTCCCATGCCCTGACCCACGATCATCCGCGACACCATGGCCGGCGCGCCCCCGAGCGCGATCCGGATGCCGATGTCTCTGCTGTGCTGCTCCACGAAGTACGCCATCACGCCGTAGATGCCGATGGCCGAGAGGAGCAGTGCGACGAGCGCAAAGGCCGCGACCAGGACAGAGAGATAGCGCGGCATCACCAGCGACTGATCCAGCAACTCATCGATCGTGGCGACGTCCGTGAGGGGAAGCATCGGGTCGAGGTCATGGATGACACGACGGATGGAGGGGATCGTCGCCGCCGGATCGCCGGCGGTGCGGATGACGAGATAGCGGAAGCGTGATGTGATCTGGTCGATGGGGTGATCGGTCGGCCGCTCGGTCACCGGCCAGTATACGGTTCCCGGATCCGGTTGATCGAGGTCTCCGTATCGCACGTCTCCGACCACGCCGACGATCGTGTTCGAGCAATCGGTGCATCCGCCCTCGCGGAGCGTCCGGCCGATCGGGTCTCTGTCAGGGGAAAAGCGGCGTACCCACGTCCGGTCCACGATGACCACCGGATTCCCCGAGCCGTCGTGGTCGTCGAACATCCGACCCCGCTGGAGCGGGATCCCGAAGAGGCTGAAGTAGTCGGGGCTGATCGATACCCAAGGGGAGGTCGGTTGCGATTCGTCGGACGGCGTGGGGTCATCCACGAAATCGAAGTTGTTCACGTTTCCGACCTCGACCGCCGGCCGGCCATCCGAAAACGCCAGTCCCTGTACTTGCGGCACTGCCGCGATCCGCGCGTTGGCCTCTCTCCAGAATGCCTCGATCCGGCCGGAGTCGGCGTATTGCTCGCGCGGCAGCAGGATCGCGCCGGTGAGGATGCCGCGCCGGTCGATTCCGAGGTCCACCCGCTGCAAACGCGCCAGGCTCGCGACGAGAAGTCCGGCTGCGACGAGAAGCGGTGTCGCCACCGCGAACTCCGCCACCACGAGGGCTCGGCGCAGTCGCCGCGGCCCGGCGGGGTCGGTGCTCGACCGGCCGCCCGGCTGGATGCCCGCGAACCTGAACGCCGCGCCGTGTACCGCAGGGATCAACCCGAAGAGCAGCCCGGCGCCGACCGTGACGGCGGCGAGGAATGCGATCACGGGACCGGTCAGGCCGACCTCCGCGCTTCGCGGGATGAACGCGGCGCCGGCGACCTTGATCAACCGAATGCCACCGACGGCCACGGCGACTGCCACGGCAGCGCCGCCCAGAGCGAGGATGGCACTCTCGGAGACGAGATGCTGGATCAAGCGCAGGTGTGAGGCCCCGAGTGCGCTGCGCACGGTCAGCTCGCGCCGCCGACGGGTGACGCGGGCCACGAGAAGGTTCGCCGCGTTGGTGCAGGCGATCAGCAGGACGAACACGACCGCCCCCTGAACGATCGCGAGCGTCGAGCCGACGTCGCCGATGATGAATCGCTTGAGATCCATGATCGCCCAGGTTGCCTTGCGATCCTGATAGGAGCTTTGCCAAAGCGGGAAGATCCGGCGGTTGATCGCACGCAGCTCCGCAATCGCTGCGGCGGTGTCGCCGGACCGGGGGAGGCGACCGAGTGCGATGATCGTGAACGGGCCGCGCCTCGGCGGTGTGCTCCACTGCGCTGCCGTGAACACGTCGGTGCGCCCTTCCAGTGGACCGACGACGCGTGGAAGAACGCCGACCACCGTGTGCACTACCCCGTCGAGCCGGATGCGATGCCCAATCGCCGCCGAGTCGCCGCCAAGGTGTCGCCACGCGAATCCGTAGCTCACGATGGCGGCGCGGGGTCCGCCGGAGGTCGCCTCGGATCGATCGAAATCCCTGCCCCGTCTCGGTGCGATGCCGAGCAGGGAGAAGTAGCTCCGCGACACTTCCCGTCCCGAGACGCGCTCGGCGATCTCACCGTCGTTGAATGTCATCGAGGTCGACGCGTACCCCGCGACCTGGCGGAACGCCGTCTGCTGTTGCTCGAGCGCGAGATAATCGGCGACCGAGAAACGGAACTTGTTCGGCGGAGCATCCGTGTAGATCCGGACCAGTCGGTCTGGATTGGTATAGGGAAGCGGACTCAGCAACACGCCGTGGATCACGGCGAAGATGGCGGTGGTCGCGCCGATGCCGAGCCCGACGGTGAGGATGATCGTTGCACTCAGGGCCGGGGTTCGGACAATACTTCGGAGGCTCTGGCGGAGGTCGAGGAGCAGATGATCGACGAAGGGGCCGCGTGGGTTGAGCGTGAGTCGCGACAGGTACTGTTTCCACTGACGTGCGAGCCACGCGTCGGCGGCTGGTGTGCCCTCACGGAGGCAGCGGCGCTCGTACAATTCGGCCAGATCACTCATGACGGACGCGCGCTCATCGCGGGTGAGAAGCAGCCGGAGCGCGACGCGGGCGAGGAAGAGGAGGTTTCGGGATCGATGTCTTCTCCAGCACCGCGTCGAGACCCTCCCACAATCGGACGAGCGCTCGCCGGGTTTCGCGAAGGCGTGTGATCGCCTTCGCCGTGGTGCGGAAGTACCGGCGGACCCTTCCGGTCTCCTCGACGGCCGCCTGGGCGACCTCACGGCCGGTCCGTTCCTCGAGCTCGAGGACGAGGAGGACGCTTCCTTTGAGTCGCGGTCCGCCCAAAGGGTTTGCTGACCCTTGACTTTCGGCATTTCTTCGGGTAGCGTGGTCTCCCCACCGCCCTGGAGGCCACCATGCAAAAGAGCCCGGGCCTCGAGCAGAAACTCGATGTCCTGATGTCCCTCGCGACAGACGACCGAGAGGGTCTCCCACCCCGCCTTCGCCACACCAGAGAGGTCGGCGCGCTCCGTCCGCTCAACATCCGACATCTTCGGCCGACGCCGGGCATACGAATGTCCCTGCTCCGCATCCTCATGACCAACGCCTGCAGCTACAACTGTCATTACTGCCCCATGCGTCGCGATCGGTCGATGCCCCGTACGCTTCTCAAGCCCGAGGAGCTCGTGCGGATTTTTCTTGGCGCCCATCAGCGAGGATGGTGTCAGGGGCTCTTCGTCACGACCGGTATTCCGTCCCGGCCGGTCAAGGTCGTGGATGATCTCATCACGGCCCTGGAGTTGCTCCGTGAGCGTCACCGATTTGGTGGCTATGTCCACGTGAAGCTCGTGGCCGGCGCCGAACAGGCGCAGATCGAGCGTCTCACGCAGCTCGCCAGCCGAGTATCGCTCAATGTCGAGGCCCCGTGCGGCGCAAGCCTGTCGTCCATCGCGCCCGAGAAGAGCTTCGTGGTCACCACCGCCGATCTCGAGCGTGTCCGGCGGCTCGTCATGGACGAGCGGGCCGAGCAGGCGCACGGCAAGCCACACGACCCGCTGCATCCCGGTGGTCGATCAGGCATGACGGTGCAATTCGTGGTCGGTGCCACGCCGGACTCCGACCGCAGCATCCTCGACACCTCGGCTCGACTCTCCGGACAAGGCGGTGTCCATCATACGCACTTCAGCGCCTTTCGCCCCATTCGTGACACGCCGATGGAAAACGTGCCCGCGGTCCCCGCTCTCCGGGAGCACCGGCTCTATCAGGCCGACTATCTCCTGCGCGACTACGGATTCACCCCCGATGAAGTCGTTTACGAGCCCAACGGCAACCTGCCGCTGCGCCTCGATCCCAAGAGCGCCTGGGCACTGGCCCATCCTGAGTGCTTCCCGATCGAAGTGGACTCTGCATCCTACGAGGAGCTGGTGCGAGTGCCGGGCATCGGCCCCACCGCTGCACGGCGCATCGTCGAGCAACGGATTCATACGAGCTTCGCCGGTCTCACCCATCTGCGCCGGATCGGTGTGGTCACCACTCGCGCCGGCGGGTTTCTCACCCTTCGTGGTCGTCGTCTGCAGACCGCGCGGTGGACCGAGCAGCTCGGGTTCTGGGCCCCCGAAGACGATGTGGGCGTGCATCACATGGTGTATGAAGTGAGTCCTGGGACGTTCCGGTGAAGTCGCTGCGCCAGGTGAAGGTGTCTGCACCCCCTGCGTCTAGGATCGCGGCAGCGTCGAAAACTTGATGATTGACAACCTTCTTGAAGATTTGCATCGTGGAGGCGTCGCGAGCACAGACAGAAAACGAGATGGCGCCGGTCGGTGTCCATTCCTTCGCGATCTGCTGGTGGTTAACGCAGTCACCCCACCGAATTCCTAACCGACAGCGGCGGCGATAGCCGCCCGATTACAGCGCGAGCCGGCCTCTAGAGGGCCGACGCTCGACACGCATGCGTCTCTCGGGGCGCGGGCCGGCGGCACACCGGTCCCTTGCCTGGGGAGGAGTGAGTCCTCGTGTGGCCGCTCGCGCACACCCTAGCGACAGGAGCCTCCCAATGTCGCGCAAACTCTTCGTGCTTTCTCTGTTGCTTGCTGTGGCCTGCACCGATCAGACGGAAGTGACCGACCCCGGTTCCGGCAAAGACGTCGCGCCGAACCCGACATCCGACGCCGAGCTCGACTTCAGCTCGCGCGCCTTCAGTTCCGCGCGCTCGGCGCTCTCGGGTGGGGCGACGACGGTCTTCGACGCCGGACCGGACGCGTTCTCACTTCCCGCCCCCAACCTGTCGCAGGCGGATCTCGCGATTCACGAGGTCGGCGACGTGAATTTCGAGGTCGAGTTCGACCCCACCAAGGGGCTCGGGCCGGTCTTCGACAACGTCTCATGCGAAGCGTGTCATGAAGGCGACGGCCGCGGACGGCCGCCGGCGACCGGTGAGCAGTTCGCGTCGTTCCTGTTCCGTGGCAGTGTGCGCGGTTTCGGGCCGCATGGTGGGCCCAACCCGATTCCCGGCTTCGGCGGTCAGATCCAGCTCCGCGCCATTCCAGGATTGACGCCCGAGGCCTCCGCCGCGATCGCGTATACTGACTCGACCGGCACCTTTGCCGACGGATCGCAGTTCACGCTTCGGGTGCCGCACTACACCCTCATCGGCGGATATGCCGCGTTACCGTCGGGATTTCTGTTCTCTCCGCGTTCGGCTCCCGCCGTGTTCGGATTGGGGCTGCTGGAGGCGGTTTCGGCAGGTGACGTGTTCGCGATGGCAGACCCGCGAGACCGCAACCGGGACGGGGTCTCAGGCCGCGTGAACCTCGTCTGGGATGCGGTCAAGGGACGATTCGCGCTGGGACGCTTCGGATGGAAGGCCAATACCCCGAACCTGCTGCAGCAAGCCGCGGGGGCGTACAACGGCGACATGGGCATCACGACGACGATCTTTCCGGCGGAATCTTGTGAGGGTCAATACCCCGAGTGTGCGACCCACGCTCCGGAGATCGATCCGCAGCTCGTGAAGGCCGTCGCCTTCTACACCCAGACGCTGGGCGTGCCTGCCCGTCGCGATCTCGACAACCCAACGGCGAAGCAGGGAGAGCAGCTCTTCTATGCCGCCCGGTGCAACGGATGTCACGTTCCGACCCTCCGCACCGCCTTTCTCCAGGGCGTGCCCGAGGTGTCGAACCAGGTGATTCATCCGTACACCGACCTGCTGATCCATGATATGGGGCCGGCTCTGGCCGATGGTCGCCCGGACTTCCTGGCCTCGGGCAGCGAATGGCGGACTGCGCCGCTCTGGGGTATCGGGTTGCTGGAGACGGTCAACGACCACACGAATCTCCTGCACGATGGAAGAGCACGCGGGCTCCTCGAGGCGATTCTATGGCACGGCGGTGAGGCGACGAGAGCGCGGGAACGGGTGAAGCGGATGACCGCGCAGGAGCGAGATGCGCTGGTAGCGTTCCTTCAGTCTCTTTAGGACGCTCAGCGCTTGTCTTGTGGATCGGTTCGTATCCGTCGCATGTCGTTCAGGATGGCGGCGGGTGTGACCGGTCCGCCGAGGTAGGCTTCGATGACGTCACGGCTCGGGCGCTCGAGACCGAACCGGAAGAGTCTCGGCGCGACCCAGGCATACCAGCCCGGGTCGCCCATGACGAATGATCCGTGTTGGTCCACGGTCCGTGCGCGAATGGCGGCGATGAGAATGGCGCCCACGGCGTAGTTCATCATGTAGCCCGGTGCGTCGATCAGTTGGCCGCGCATGGCCCACCAGGAAAGCTCGGGGTGGGGACGGATGTGCAGATAGTCACGGGTGAGTCGGGTCCAGGCGGCGTTCGGATCGAGCGTCGGATCGCGAAGCATCTGCGTCTCGAACAATGCCCACGCGACATCGAGCACGATTCCGGCGTATCGTGCTCGAAGCCCTTCCGCCAGCGGCACCGAATCGCCGAGCCAGCGCTGTTGCCACTTCGGCTCCGCGAAGTCGAGGGCAACGAAGTCGCCGAGTGCCTCGGAGAATGGATCGCTGTCCGGCCAGTCCGCGAAGGCGGGGCGGGTGCGGATCGCCGCGATGTGAATCGCGTGTCCGGTCTCGTGCAGCAGCTCGATGAGGTTGTCCAGGCCCCCTTCGCGATAGGTGGCGAAGATCCACGGCTCTGCCGGAACCCACCGGTTTCCTCGGAGGCGAGCCCGTAGGCCGAATGTCGTGTACGCGACCGGAGTCTTTCCGGTGCGCGGCGCCAGATCGTAGTGTACCCGCAGCCCTGACACGTCTGCCCCCAGCGCCCGGTAGACCTCGGCGTCGAGCGCTTCCAGCCGTGCCGCGGATATTCGCGGACTCAAGGCCCGGCTCGCCTCTCCCGCCGCATAGAGCCAATCCCACGGTTCGAGCAGTGAATCCGGAGTCGCGTCGCGCCAGGCCTCGAGGATCCGGCGTAGCCATGGCTCCAATGAGTCGGCCGGCAGACCGGATGTGCGGGCCTGACTCACCGCCAGCGGCTCCTGGCTTTCACGTCGGCGGACTTCGAGCGCAATGAGCGCGCGGTAGGGGCTGCCGGCTTGATTGTCGCCGTTCATGCTCTGCCACACAGGGGCGAGCGCCAGGAAGAGTGACTGTCTCCTGCGTGCGTCCCCGTCGCGCCCGATCCTCCCGAGGATCGAAAGGCGATCGAGAGTGTCGGCCCCAGCGACGATGCGATGTTGCGCCCATCCGTAGCAGTCGTAGATCCGCTTCCGGAGAGAATCGAGCGCCCCTTTGGCTGCCGCGATCGCCTCCGCGTCGTACGCGCAATCGGGCGGGTGCTCGGCCGTCGTGCTCTCGGCCGGCGCGGCTCCGAGCGCTCCGAGATCAGCCACCAGGGCGGCGCGCATCGTTGCGAGCGCCCGCGCGTCTTCGTGTCCGAGGCCCATTGAGTCCAGCGAGGCGAGCCGAGACACTACCGCCATCCGGAGCGCATCGTGCCGCGAGGTGAGCGCCGCCAACGGCTCACCGTCGGTCGTGGCCCTGAGCCCAGATGCCGAGGTAACGTCGTAGCGGTCGCGGAGCTCACGAAGATCGGCGTAGGCCGATTCCGCGAGCGCGATGGCGGGCATGGGAGACGGGTGCGCGGCCGGCGCCGGTGAACACGCGGCCAGCATCGCGGCCGCGGCGAGGCTACTGTTTCCGGGGCGCACGAGTCGAAGCATCATCGCGCAGAACTCTCCTCGAGGGGAGCGACGATGGCGGACCAGGGTGATCCGACAAAGGAGCACGCCACTCGGGTGGTCCGGAAGGGCCAGGGCGGCCTCGTGCGGTCCATCTCCCTGCTCCGGTGTGCGCTCGCCGTTTTGCTGCTCTTTGTGGCGGCGTGGACGATTGTCCCTCCCGTGACCGTTCCGACGCTGGCCCTCGCTGTCGGAGCGCCTGAGGTGGGTGCCTGGCTCATCCTCGTCGCGCTTCTGGTGGCAGCCTTTGCCACGCGCGAGGCCCGCCGAAGCCGGGTTGCGAAGGTCGCCATTCTCTGTGCAGCCGCGACGATCGTGCTCGCAGTCGTTCCCTTCATCCGGTTTGCGGCGACCGCGCACCGGTTCGACTCAGCCATGCGCGCCGCTCTCGGTGAAGCGTATCTCTCGGAGATCGATGAGCCCGACACGCGGCGGCTGCGGCGCCATCCACTCGACATACGCGGACTCTTCGCGGGACTCGAGGGCGGAGAGCCACGCGTGGTGCGAAGGGTTCGCTTTGCGGTGAACGACGGAGTTCCGCTTACGCTCGACGTCTACCGTCCCGCCTCACCCGGCTCCTATCCGGCGATCGTGGAGATCTACGGTGGTGGTTGGCAGCGCGGTGCGCCCGCGGACAATGCGACCTTCGATTCGTACCTGGCGACCCACGGCTACGTCGTCTTCGCGATCGACTACCGACACGCGCCCCAATGGCGGTGGCCGGCGCAACTGTCGGATGTCCGGGCAGCGCTCGAGTGGATCGCCCGACACGGAACCGAATACGACGCGGACCCGAGCCGGCTGGCCGTGGTGGGCAGATCATCCGGCGCACAGCTCGCCATGGTTGCAGCCTACGCGCGCGGCGGTCCTCCGATCCGAGCCGTGGTGAGCTACTACGGGCCGGTCGATCTGATCGAAGGATATCGCCACCCTCCCCACCCCGACCCGCTCGATGTGAGGCAACTCCTGGTCGCCTTTCTCGGCGGACCTCCGGAGGACGCACCGGATGCATATCGGAGCGCGTCCCCGATCGGGTACGTCGATCGCGTGCTCCCGCCGACCCTTCTTGTGTACGGCGCGCACGACCATGTCGTCGAGGCACGGTTCGGCCGCATGCTGCAGTCCAGGCTGCTCGCCACCGGGAGCAGGTCCGTCTACCTCGAGATTCCCTGGGCGGAGCACGGATTCGACGCGATCAGCGGGGGCCCGAGCGCGCAGCTGGCGCTCTTCCACACCGAGCGGTTTCTCGCCTGGGCACTCGCTACCAATCGCGTGTCTCGCCGACCTTCATGATCCAGACCCTATCGGGTCCGAGGCCCAGACGCTCCGCCTCCACCCGAAATCGTCGCGGAGGCTCGTCGACCGGCTCGTCGGCAAGATCGAACGTGCCAAAATGCATGGCCACGATCCGACTCGCCCGTACATCGACGCCGATTTGCAGGGCCTCCTCTGGAGTCGTATGGATCGAATGCATCATGGCGGCGGGGAGATACGCTCCGATCGGCACGGCAGCGAGATCGATGGGGCCGAGGCGCTCGCCGATGGTCCTGAGATCGGACGTGTAGCCCGTGTCGCCGGCATGATAGAAGCGCCGAGTCGCGCCGCTCACGACCCAGCCGGTCCATGCGCGACGGTTCCGGTCGAAGAGTGTTCTCCCGGAAAAGTGCTGGGCGGGTACTGATTCGATCCGCACACCCTCGCGCTCCACGGCTTGCCAGCGCGCGAGCTCGATCGCCTTCCCGCCGACCCGACGGATCCACTCTCCGAGTCCGGGTGGCACGATGAAGGGCACGCCACGCCGTGACAGCTCCTTCACGGTGGGCAGGTCCGCATGGTCGTAATGGTCGTGAGACAGGAGCACGAAATCGACTGCCGGCACCTTCTCCAAAGGGATCCCCGGTGAAACCATGCGGCCCGGACCCATAAAGGAGAATGGACTCGCCCGTGGGGAGAACATCGGATCGGTCAGGAACGCGACGCCATCCATCCGCACGAGAAACGTCGAATGGCCGATCCACGTGAGGCTCGGAGACCGCTCGATCGCGGCACGGTCGTAGGGGACTATTGACGCGGCGCCCGAACGGGGAGTGATCGAGACCCGAATCCGGCGGCCGAAGAATCTCAGCCCATCGATGAAGCCGAGCTCGTCTCCCGGTACACCAGTCATGCCCGGCGTCTTCGCCATGCCCACCAGTACACCATCACGTTGACCAGGAAGACGATCGCGCCGAGGGCAATCTGGATGCCGCGCTTCAGTCCCGACGGATAGATCGTTGCGGTCAGATAGTGACCGATGAAGTCACCGGCGTATCCGGGCTCGCCGGCCCGTGTGCGGAGATGCTGCTCCAGCGGCGTCAGCGGACAGATACCTCCGGCGAGCTCGATCAGCATTCCCCAGATCGCAGCTGGAAGATGCAGGTACCCGACGCGTGGCCACCGAAGCAGCAGCAGACCGCCGAATATGACGAACAGAATAAATCCGAAATGGAGAAGAAGGACGAGGTCGGCGAGAACGCGGTAGGCCATGCCGGGAAAGGACGTTACGCCACGACAGGGACATCTGTCGGGACGCCGCGCTCGAGCCAGGTCACCCGTGGTGCCAGTCCGGCATCCCTGAATGCGCGCTCGATCTCTACGCGTGACTCCGAGAAGTGCTTCCACCCCTCGTAGTGAAGCGGAACGATCGTCGCGCGCGACAACGCGTTCGCGGCCTCGACCGCCTCCTGCGCGGTAAAGGTCAGATTCCACGGCCCGACCGCCTCCACCTTCGCCGCACCCATGAACAGGATGGCCACCGTCGCAGGAAAACGTCTCGCCACCCCTGCCACGCCCTCGTACCACACCGTATCCCCGGAGACGTAGACCATCAGTCCCGGCTGGTCGCTCGGCTCGAGCACGAAGCCGATCACTGGTCCCCGATCCATGTGGGCCGGGCCGTGTCTTGCCGGCGTCGCCGTGATTCGCAATGAGCCTCCTCCCACCGTGGGGAGGTCGACCGACAACCAGTGCGCGAGCGCCACGGAATTACCACCGAGGCGCTTGACGGCCTCGCCAGTGGTAATCACCCGGTCCGCGAGAGCGAGTAGGCGTCGCCCCGAATCATCCAGGTTGTCGAAGTGGTGATCGTGACTCAGCAAGACCGCGTCGATGTGGCCGATCCGCGCCGCGTCGATCGCTGGACCCTCCGTCTTCCGGAGCACGTACGCACCAGATCGAAATTCCGCGCCGGCGGAGTCGAACGTCGGATCGGTGAGCAGACGGAGACCCGCGACCTCGATCAGAACAGTCGGACCGCCGATGTACGTGAGACGGAGAGGCCGGCGGGCTGCCGTCATCCCGACACGGCGTCCCTGATGCGAGAGAGCTGACGGAGATGAGCGAGATCGTGACCCGCATGGATCTTCCTCATGAAGCCGAGACTCTCTTCACCCCGCTCGCTGTGTATTCCCACCCTGGCCTGGTCGGCCTCGGTCAGGCCGGCCCAGTGGCGCAGGTTGACCCGCCGGATGTGAGTGAACTGCTCCAGCGCGTCGGCGAACGGCACATCGTTGTACCGGAGGCGGTCGGCCCAGATGTCCTGATCGTACGCGATCAGCGGTGGGCGATCTTCGGCGAGCACCTGCCGCAGGCGGACGCCAACGACCATCTCCGCGTCTCCCAGGTGCTGAACGACGTGGCGGATCGACCACTTGCCGGGTCGTTCGGGTGCCTCGATCTGCGCGGGGCTCAGACCCGAGACCACGATCGAAATCGTCGCCGGCGTGGAGCGGAGGACATCGAGAGGGTCGCGACTGCCGAGCAGCTCGAGGAGGGCCGACGTGTAGGCTCCGGCCTGGGTAACGGCCGATGCGCTGGAGCCGGTAAGGACGGACATGGGCATCCTTTCGGGTGAGACATCACAGCTAACGGTCGAGCCAAAGGGAAAGTTACGGCTACGACACCGCCAAGCAGTCACCGTGAGGCGCTATGGCGCCCGGTACACGGTCGCTCCCTCCAGCAGAGTCCGAAGCACCTTCGCCGTGTGGATTCTGTTTGGGGGGATCGCGAAGAGATTGTGGTCGAGCACGACGAGGTCGGCGAACTTGCCGACTTCGATCGAGCCGGTCTCATGCTCGAGTCTGTTCGCGTAGGCCGCGTTGATCGTATACATCGCGATCATCGTCGACAGGTCGACGCGCTCCGCAGGGTTCCACGCTCGCATGCGCGGGCGCTCGGGGTCGAGATGCGTGATTCCCATCTCGATCGCATCGAGGGGATTGAGCGATGAGACCGACCAATCGCTGCCACCGGAGAGTACCGCACCGGTGCGCGCGACGCTCGCAATCGGGTATAGCCATCGCGAACGCGCCGGCCCCAGCGCCGGCTCGGTGAGCCGCGTGAGATATTCGTCGCCATTGGCCCACAGCGCCTCGAAGTTCGCCACGACACCCAGGTCCCGGAACCGGGGGATATCAGCGGAGTCGATGAGCTCGAGGTGCGCGATCGAATGGCGCGAGTCGCGCACGCCGTTTCGAGCCCGCGCCTTCTCGAGCGCGTCGAGGGTCATGCGAATCGCACGGTCGCCGATGGCGTGGACGTGGATCTGGAAACCGTCGTGGTCGAGATCGGCGACGAGGCGGTCGAGCGTCGGCTGATCGTAGTTCGGGGTACCGGCGTCGCCGTGGCGGTTGAGGTATGGCTGCAGGAGCGCCGCCGTCCCTGTCTCCAGCACTCCGTCGGCGTAGAGTTTGACGGCGATGGGATGGACGCGCGCAGACGCAAAGCGAGACCGCAAGTCGCGAAGCCGCGGCAGCAGACTGTCGCTTGTCGTATCGTTGCCAACCGATAGAGCGGCCACGACGCGGAGCGTGAGTGTGCCCGCCTTGTCGGCCCGCGAGTAGGCCTCCAGGTAGGGCCGGGTCTCGTTCGCCGCGAACACGGCCGTGATGCCGAAGGCGTTGGCCTGCCGCTGGGCGCTGTCCAATCCCTCCGACAGCTCTGCGGCGGTCGGCGCCGGCATCCGGTCGGCGACGAGATCGATTGCCGCTTCTCTCAACCCTCCGCTCGGCTCCCCGGTGCGTGGATCGCGCTCGATCCGGCCGTTCGGCGGGTCGCGCGTGTCGCGATTGATGCCGGCGATCGCGAGAGCCTTCGAATTGACCCAGGCCGAATGACCGTCGCTTGAGTAGAGGAACGCTGGCCGATCGGGTACGACGCGATCGAGCAACGTCTTCGAGGGGTTTCCGTTGGGGAAGATCGGGAGCTGCCAGCCAGTGCCCTCGATCCAAGGGAGACGGGGATGAGCCTCGGCGTACGCGGCGATGGAATCGGCCGCATCGCGGCTCGTGGTTACATCGTAGAGCCGAACCTCGGTGTACTCGACGCCGCTTTCGACGGGATGCACGTGCGCATCCTGGAATCCGGGCAGCAGCATCTTTCCGTCCAGGTCCATCACCTCCGTTCTCGGGCCGATCAGGCCGGCCGGCAGACCGTCGGAGCCGACGTAGATGATGCGACCGCCTCGCACGGCGACAGCGCTGGCCCAGCTGCGCACCGCGTCGACGGTGTACACCGCGCCGTTTCGGAGGACGAGATCGGCGGGTGTTTCGATCCTGCTGGTGGAGATGTGCTCCGTCCCGCAGGCGGCGACGAGCAGCGCGCCTGAGAGTCCGGAGTGGAGGGCACCACGTGCTACCACGCGATTCCGTAGTCTTCGCCGTGATTGCTCGAGGCACCCCACATGGTTCCGTGGATCTGATCGTAGAAGATGCCGTTGATCGGCCCGGACGTTCGCTCCGTAGATGTGAGAGTGTAGCCCATTGCGGCGAGCGCCGCTCGGACACTGTCCGGGGTCGACGAGGCGACGAGGATTCTGCCGGGCCGTGATTCGTGCATACCGAATGACGACCGCATCTGATAGCTGTTGATGTTCGGTGCCTCTGCAGCTTCCTGCGGCGTCATCCCGAACTCGACGATGTCGAGGAACCACTGCAGCAGATTCTGATCCTGTGTATCGCCACCCTGCACTGCGAAGGAGAGGTAGGGTTTGGCATCCTTCATGGCCAGCGTGGGAGTGAGAGTGACCCGCGGGCGCTTGCCCGGCTCGATCACGTTGTACGGCCCGTCCTCCGCCTTGGTCACGAAGCTTTGTGCGCGCTGGCTCAGTCCCACTCCCGTGTGCCCCGCGATCACCGCCGGGATCCAGCCGCCGCTCGGCGTTACCGAGACGACCCACCCTTCCTCGTCCGCGGCTTCAACGGAGGTGGTACCGGCGGAGAACTGAGCACGGAAAGCCGAGTCGGTGATGCCCATCTTCGTCGTCGAGTCCGGCGGCAGTACCGGCGTCCAGCGGGCGAGCAACGCGGCGAAGGGATTGGTCCCTCCCTGGTACGGGTAGGGATCACCTGGCTTCACGGTCGAATCGTTCCGCTCCCAGTTGATCTGCCCATACCGGGCCTTGGCATAGTCTTTCGACAGGAGACCCTTGACCGGCTCATCCGGTGGGAAGTACGGGTCGCCGTAGTAGAAGTCGCGATCGGCGAACGCCAGGTTCATCGTCTGGTAAATGGCGTGGATGTACTTCGGCGAGTTGTATCCCATGCTCTTGAGATCGGCGTTCTCCAGGATATTGAGCGCCTGAAGCATGACCGGGCCCTGCTGCCAGATGGGAAGCTTGTAGACGGTGATCCCCTTGTAGGTCGTGCTGAGCGGCTCCTCGATGCGGACCTTCCATGTGGCCAGGTCTCTCAGCGTGATGAGCCCGCCTTCCTCCTGGACGCCTCGAACCAGCTCCCTCGCGATATCACCGCTATAGAAGCGGTCGTACGCCGCGTAGATCGCCTCCTTGCGGCTCTTCCCCGCCTTGCGTGCAGCGCCCTCCGCCGCCACGAGTTTGCGCAGGGTGGCAGCGAGGTCCTTCTGCGCGAACATCTCGCCCGCTTGGGGGGCCTCGCGCCCTTCCCCGGCATGGGGGAGCATGACGGCGCTCGAGTACTTCCACTTCTTGATCTCGTCCTTGTTCTCCTCGATGGAGTTCGCCGTCTCCGCCTCGATCGGATAGCCGTCCGCCATCTGTATCGCGGGCGCCAGCACCTCGGCCAGCGAGAGCGTCCCGTACTCGGCGAGCATCGTGAGCAGGCCGCCCGGCGTCCCGGGTGTCACGGCCGCGAGGGGCCCGTACTCCGGCGGAAAACGATAGCCGTGGGACCGATAGAAATCGGTGGTCGCGCCGGTGGGAGCTACCCCGAGGGCATCGATGCCAATGACCTTCTTGAGCCTCGGGTGATAGATGAGTGCCTGGGTCTCACCACCCCAGGAGAGCACGTCCCACATGGTAGTGACGGCACCGAGCATGGCGCAGGCGGCATCCACGGCGTTCCCGCCTTTGGCGAACATCAGGGCGCCGGCGGTGGCTCCCAGCGGTTTACCGGTAATGGCGAGCCAGTGCTTCGCATGCAGCGGAGGCTTCTCGGTCTGTTTGGCAGGTGTCGTCTGGGCGGCGAGCGGCCCGGTCGCGAGAAGGAGCGATCCGGCCATGAGACAGGCCGCGGCACGTGCGGACTTCATGGCTGTCCTCTGAATAATGGCTGAATGAGTAATCCGACGGCGCCCAGCAGGATGATGGCACCGAGCACGACGGCGACCCGGCGGGAGAGCGCGGGTACTCGACCGACCCGTATCACGAGCGGCAGATGAATCAATGTGCTGGCGATCGACGCGATGATGGCGCCGTTGCCCGCCACGGTCGGTGAAAGCTGACCGGCCGCGGAAAGATTGGCGGCCGATGCCACGGCGCTGGCGCTCGACACCAGTCCGCCCAGCAGGCTCACCACATAGAAGCCTCCCTGGCCGATCGAGCGTTGGGCAATCGTGCCGGCCACTTCGATCACGAGAAACATCAGACCGAATCGGAGTGCCGCGGTGAGGGAGAACGGCGACGACATCTTCGGGATCTCGGCACCCGCTGGTGTCCGGCCTGTCACCGCGGAACAGCGTCGTAGCACTCGCGCCGAGGAGCATGAGTGCAAGGGTCGGCGCCGCGCTCCAGAGGGCGGTCGGCGCGAGGAGCCCGAGGATCACCGCGTTGCGCACCAGCATGGCGGCGGTCGCGAGCACGACTCCACGGCGCGTAACCTCCACGAGCTGCGCACTCGAATGGTGCGCCCGATCGGCAAGCTCGGTAACGGTGACGGTGCTATTGATGAGGCCGCCGAGAAATCCGGTCAGCTCGAGTCCCCGCGCGCCGTAGAGCTTGAGCAGGACGTAGTTCGCGAAGCCCAGTCCGGCAATCAGGATGACGGTGGTCCAGACCGCGCGCGGGTCTATCAGATGCCACGGATCGACGGTGCCTTCGGGAAGCACGGGATACACGATGAAGGCGAGGATGGCGAAGAGGATAGCCGAGCGGAGCTCGGCCTCGGTGAGCGCGCGGCTGAAGCCGGTCAGCGGTTGCTTCCAGGCGAGCAGTGCCGCCGTTACGATGCCGAGTGCGACGGGCGTAAACGTCTGCCCGATGCCGGCGAGGAGGCCGGCGAATGCGATGACCGCGAGCGCGGCCGATGTCGTGATCTCCGCGCCTTCACCGGTCCGAATCGTGTCCACATTGAGGAGCACGACGAGAATCCCCACCAACCCAAGCGCCAACAAGGCGAAGCTCTGGCCGAGCATTCCGCCGACGGCGCCAAGCACGGCGACGAACGCGAAGGTGCGAAGCCCGGCTTGTTTCTGACGCTTTTCCCGCTCGATCCCCACGAAGAGGCCGATGGCGAGCGCCAGCGCCAGGCGGGCCAGCGTTGGCAGATACGGCCATCGGGACAGATCGATTCCCATGAGGCAGAGTATACCGCTTGAGGACGGCCGAGCCCAACTCCGCCACGCTCGAAGTCCTGGTCAGCCGCCCCGCTTGCGGTAGAGACCGTCGAAGGCTGGCGTCCAGGTCGAGCCGTTGTCGGAGGACGTTTCCCAGAGTTGCCGTACTGTATGATCAGGATTGTTGCGGAAGCTGATCCGGTTGCGCACAGTCGAGCCGTCTGGTTGAGGGGTATCGCCCTCGAGCGTGAGCGTGTTTCCGGAGAGGCCGCCCGTGAGAAACAGGGAGCTGCCGTCGTTGGCGACCCAGACCTGGTGCCACTTCCGATCGCGTCGATCGTAGAAGTTGAAGCTCTGACCGGTCCCTCCCTTGCCCCCTGTCCAATGCTCGTGCACCACACATCCATCTTCCTCGAGGGTCACGAGGTTGGTGCCCGCCTCGTGACCGCCGACTGTCACGTTCCAATTGCCGACCCAGAAATCGAACTGCCGGAATTCGGCGCTGTCACACTTGGGCCGTGGGCTCTGCGCGGTGAGCGCGGTCGCAAGCAGGATGAGCGCGAGCAGCGAGCCTGCGGCTGGACGAGCCGGACGCAGAAGAGGCATGAGGAGTCCCCCGGGTGGTGTTGGATAGAGATGGGAGAGGGGACGCGGATTCGGTCCCTAGTCACACGCGGAGGCGCGCCGCACCCTCGGACGCGTCTCCCGTCACTGGGACGGTGCGCTCGGCCACCTCAAGCCTTTGTGGAGGGGGAATCTTCGGTTAGTGGGTGGTCTTGTCGACTTCCCGCAGGAATTCACGCACCGCCTTCACATTCTCATCGCGCGCGTCCCACGGCGTCAGGTGCGCGGCGCCCGGCAGCACGATCACCTTCGCGCCCGGCGTCATCCGGGCAAAACGCTTGATGGTAGGCGGATCGGCTTCGTCGAACTCTCCGACGGTGTAGAGCACGGGAACCTTCATCTCCTTCAAGCGCTTCGTCACGTCGTAGCGCTTGAGCGTGCCGGTGATCGTGAATTCGCTTGGCCCCTGCATGTAGTTGTAGATCCCTTCATTGACCGTCCCCATGATGCTGTCGAGATCGGCCTTGACGGGGTGACGCCAGACATATCGATCGTAGAAGGCCCCGAGCGCCGCCTGGTAGTCCGGTGCGTCGAACTTGCTCTCGGCCTCGCGCGTACGGATCGCCTTCTGGTCCGAGTCGGGCAAGGTGGCAACGAGCCGCTTGGCGTTGCGCTCCCAGGTGGGGATATCGAGCGCGGCACTGCCGAGCGTCAGGCTCGCGACGTGCTCCGGATGAGCGAGGTAATACTCGACGGCGAGAATCGTCCCCCACGAGTGACCCATGAGGTTCACCTTGTCGTACCCGAGGGTCCGGCGGAGCGAGTCGAGCTCGGCGACGAAATGGGGAATCGTGAAGAGTGTCGTGTCGGATGTTCTGGAAGACTTCCCACCACCGAGCTGATCGTAACGCACCACCGGCCGATCGTCGCCGAGATCCTCGAACGGCTTGAGGTAAAAGCTCGAATAGCCGGGTCCCCCGTGGAGGAGGATCACCGGGGTGCCGGAGCCGTGACCGGACACCTTGTACCAGATTCGGCCGCCGGGCACGGCGAGAAATGCCTCGCCGGACGGAAGCGCACTATCAGCGACTGTAGGTGGTGGAGACGTCTTGGCGGGCGGAGATTGTTTTTCGCGACAGGCGAGGGACGCGACAAGGATGAAAAAGAGTGCCCGCCCCAGCGAACTCACAAGAGCGCGGCTCGGACATCGAGCTCGCGGCGAACGGCCTCGGCGTCAGCCTGTGTAGCCACGATGAGGACAGGTTCCTGACGCAGCAGACCCTCGGCCGCGTACTCCGCGATGTCGCGGACGAGGGACGCGTCGTTCCGGCCGTAAAGGTGGACGACGTGGTGACCAGTCTCGGGATGGTGCAACAGGTTGGACCAGGGTGACACCTCGATACTCCCTCAGAAGGCTCCGCCCAAGCTAGGGCACCGGCCCCAGGCTTGCAACATTGCATACCGACGCTACACTACGGTTGTAAGTAAATGGTACTAAATGTGATGCGCATCACACTGCTCTCTGTAGCACGATTCTCGTGTTCGCCGCCGATGGATCTCAGATGCCCGATGAACTCGTGACACCGCTCGCTGATCCAGACATCCAAGGCCGGGGACAAGATCGTCTCCATCTCGTTGCGCGCGCTACCCAGGATCTGATCTGGGACTGGGACCTCCTCGGACGTCGCGTCACCTGGGCGGGCACCACGGAACCGTATTTCGGATGCGGGCCTGACGAGATTGGGCTCGCGTCGGGCGACGATCACCTCGTCTGGGCCAACCGAGTTCATCCCGACGATCTTGCCGCGACCGAGACCGCGTCCGCGATGGCGCTGAACGGCGGGGCGGATACCTGGGAGCACACCTACCGTTTCCTGAGGATGGACGGAAGCTGGGCGAATGTCCTCGAGCGCGCTGCGATCGTGCGCGACGCGGAGGGAAGAGCCCGTCGGGTGGTCGGCACGCTGCGGGACGTCACGACGGAGATGGAGAGCGCCGAGGCCCTGAACCGTCTGGCGGCAATCGTCACCTCATCCGCGGACGCCATCATCGGAAAAACTCTCGAAGGAGTCGTGACCAGCTGGAACGCCGGAGCCGAGCGCCTGTTCGGGTATAGCGCCGCGGAAATGGTAGGGGACACGGTGTACAAGCTGATTCCCAAGGAGCTGTACGGTGCGGAACGCGAGCTCCTCGAGCGCGTCGGCCGCGGGGAACGGGTCGAGTTCTCCGAGGCCCAGCGGATCAGGAAGGACGGATCACGCATTTACATCTCGCTCAGTGTCTCGCCGATTTGGGATGCCTCCGGCCGCCTGATTGGCGCGTCATCCATCAAGCGCGATGTGACCGCGCAGAAACAGGCTCGCGAGGAGCTGCGCCGTCGTGAAGCCCGGCACCGGGCCCTCGTCATGGCCACCGCCTCGCTGGTGTGGGAGACCGATCCCGAGGGAAGATTTCTCTCCCATCAGACTCCTTGGGAGGAGTTCACAGGACAGTCCTGGGAAGAGCAAAGAGGATTCGGATGGTTGCAGGCCTTTCACCCGGACGACCGTCGGGCCGTCCAGGAAGCCTGGTACTCGGCGTGCGCTTCCGCCGGCCCCTTCGAGGCGCATGGCCAGATCTGGAACGCGAACCGGCAGGCTTACCGGCACTTTCAGGCGCGCGCCGTTCCGATTCTCGATGCCGACGCCGCGGTCCGAGAGTGGATTGGCATGCTGACCGATGTCGAGGATCGCTGGCTCACCGAGGAGCGTCTCCGCCAGGCGGAGCGCATGGAGATGGTCGGCCGTCTGGCCGGCGGCATCGCCCACGAGGTCAACAATCAGATGACCATCGTTCTCGGCGCCGCGGGTTTTCTGCTGCATCAGGTTCACAACGACAACGCGCGCGAAGACGTCGAGTACATTCGGCGGGCCGCCCAGCGCACCGCGACCATTACCCGCCAACTTCTCGCCTACAGCCGCCGCCAGATTCTCCAACCGCAAATCGTCGATCTCAACGCGACCATCTCGGGCCTCGAGCCGATTCTCCAGCGAGCGCTGGGAGAGTTGGCGACGCTCACGCTTTCGCTCGATCCCGGAGTGAGCGTGGTCAGGGCCGATCCGGGTCAGCTCGAACAGGTTCTCCTGAATCTCGTCCTGAACGCGCGCGACGCGATGCCTACGGGTGGCGCGGTGAGGATCGAGACGTCGACCGCGCTGGTAGACGCCGCGAGCGCCCCAGCAAGAACCCTCGAGGAGGCGGCGCCCGGCACGTACGCTCTGCTCACGGTGAACGATACCGGCTCGGGAATGGCTCCCGAGACGCTCCGACACATCTTCGAACCCTTCTTTACGACTAAGGACGTTGGGGAGGGGTCGGGTCTGGGCCTGTCGACGGTGTATGGTATCGTCAAGCAGAGCGGTGGGTTCGTGTCGGTCGCCAGCCAACTGGGGCGAGGAACCTCGTTTCAGGTATTTCTTCCGCTGGCGGATGTTCCGGCTTCCGCATCACCCGTCGTCGAATCTTCGGAAGTCCACGGAGGTACCGAGACGATTCTCGTCGTGGAAGACGACGACAACGTCCGTGCGTTCCTCAGCCGCGCATTGGTGGAGCTTGGGTACACCGTGCTCGAGGCGCGGGATGGCATCGAAGCCATTGAACGCGTTCATAGTCGTGATGGACGCGTCGATCTGATCGTCAGCGACGTCGTGATGCCGGGTCTCGGCGGCAGGGAGCTGGTGGAGGAAATTGCGCGCAGCTACCCCTTGGTGCGGGTATTACTCATCTCGGGGTACCCCGGAGCCAGCGATGCAGGGCCCGGTCACGACTTGGCAAAGGCGATAGACTTCGTGCAGAAGCCGGTGGCTCCGGCTGAGCTCGGGCAAAAGGTGCGGGAAGTACTCGACGCGAAGAAATAGGTCTGGTCAGGCAGAGCGGTCGGACGCTGCCGTTGGCACCGGCGACGGTGCATCGTGCCGGCGACGAGCTCCCTCGATGTTCGGCAGGAAGGCGGTCAGGAGCCCGACCGCCGGCAGATAGGAGCAGAGACGGTACACGAAGGCGATGTCGGTGTGATCGGCAAGACGGCCGAGGACGGCCGCACCGATGCCGGCTACACCGAAGGCCAGCCCGAAGAACAAACCCGAGATCAGTCCGACGTTCCCCGGTACCAGCTCCTGGGCGTAGACCAGGATCGCCGAGAACGCCGACGCCAGGATCAATCCGATCACGACGCTCAGGACTGCCGTCCAGAAGAGATTGACGTACGGAAGCGCGAGCGTGAACGGGAGCACGCCGAGAATCGAGCACCAGATGACGTACTTGCGGCCGATCTTGTCGCCCACCGGTCCGCCGATGATGGTGCCGGCAGCGACCGCGCCCAGGAACACGAACAGGAGGAGTTGGGCGGTCTGAATCGAGACCCCGAACTTGTGAATCAGATAGAAGGTGTAGTAGCTCGTCAGGCTCGAGAGATAGATGTACTTCGAGAAGATGAGCGCGATCAGCACCGCAAGCGCCACCCTCACCTGTTCCGCCGAAAGGGTGTGTCCCGGCCTCGCCGTAGCACGGGCCGCCGCCGCGGCCTGGTGGCGCTTGTACCAGCCGCCCACCCGCCAGAGCACCGCGCTCCCGAGGAGTGCGATCGCCGAAAACCAGGCGATGCTGCGTTGGCCCTGCGGCTCCACGATGAACGCGGCGAGGAGCGGGCCGATCGCCGAGCCCGCGTTTCCCCCCACCTGAAAGAGGGACTGGGCGAGTCCGTGCCGTCCGCCGGATGCCATCCGTGCGACGCGCGATGACTCAGGATGGAAGATCGCGGACCCGAGTCCCACCATTCCCGCGGCGGCGAGGAGAGCCGGAAAGCTCGCGGCAACCGACAACATCAGGAGACCGACGAGCGTGAAGCCCATGCCGACCGCGAGGGAATATGGGAGCGGGCGGCGATCGGTGTAGTGACCCACCACCGGCTGCAACAGCGACGCGGTGGACTGAAACGTGAAGGTGATGAGCCCGATCTGACCGAAGGACAAGCCGTAATTGGCCTTCAGCGTCGGATAGATCGCCGGCAGCAGCGACTGCATCGTGTCGTTCAGCAGGTGGCAGAACGTGATGGCGCTGAGGATGGTGAATGCGGTCTCCATCGACGAAACCTATCAACAGGGGGAAGGCCCCGCGTATCTAACGATTCGTCGCCGGGTCGAGCAGGTCTCGGAGCTCGTCGGTGGCGTGCACTTATGTCGCCTTGGCAAGTGATTCCGCCGTGTCCGAACGGACCGGACCTCCCGCACCTACCGGCGTGCGCCGATCCGCCTGGGTCCTGGCCACCTTCACCGAGGCCGCCGGTTTCCCTCGCTTCCGTCCGAAGTCGAAGCAGTTCTCCCAGAGCGATGGGACCAGTGCCAGGCGCGGTCCCGCCTCCGGTGGAATCGGGAGATTCCAGCGCTCCGCGATGGTCTTGAGCATTGATGTGTGCTCGAGCGGATCGCTCACGACCGTACGCGGAGTGAACGGGCTCACCACCAGCGTCGGTACTCGGACCCGAGAAGATCGACCGGCGCGGCCGCACTCTCGGGTGAGGGACCATGACCCAGTCCGTCGATCTCGCCGCGATTCTCCGGTGGGAGGTCGAGGGCGCCGAGATAGTGATCGAAGGAGCGGTTCTCCATCATCACGAGCACGATATGCTCGATTTGTTCGAAACCCATGTGCTGACTCCTGAGAGATGCCTTGGAACGATGTCTGGCCGAAGATACCCACGGACCGTAGCGCGCCGCCCGCGGGCCTCATACCTTGACGTCTAGGTATCCCAGCCGTATATATACCTAGACATCTAGTGGAGCTCCTCCCATGCTCGTGACTTCCAAGGACCGCCTCCACGGCACGCTCGACGCCCTCATCCTCAAGACCCTGAGCTGGGGTCCCCGTCACGGCTACGCCATCACCCGGTGGCTGCGCGAGTCGAGCGCCGACGCCATCCAGGTGGAGGAAGGATCCCTCTATCCCGCGCTCTATCGCATGGAACGCCAAGGGTGGATCGAGGCGGAATGGGGCACATCCGAGCTGGGGCGGAAGGCGCGCTTCTATCGCCTTACACCGCGAGGGCGAAAGCAGCTCGTCGCCGAAACCGAGCGATTCGCACAGTTCGTCGCAGCGGTCTCCCCCATTCTCCTGCCGGGCTGAGCGATGCCCACGACCGGCCGACTCGGCAGACAGCTGACGTCCCTCCTCTGGCGCGACAGTGTCGCCGATCAGGTCGACGCGGAGCTCGACTTCCATCTCGAGATGCTCACGCTCGAGTTGATGGAACAGGGTCTCACTCGCGACGTGGCACGCGCGCAGGCCCGACAGCGGTTCGGTGATATCCAAGCGGTCAACGCGGAGTGTCGAAGGATCGGCCTCAAGGCCGAGCGAGAGACCCGAAGGACGGAATACTTCGCCGAGCTGCGGCAGGACGCCGCCCACGCGTTGCGCCAGTTGCGGAGGGCGCCGGGCTTCACCGCCGTCGCGCTGCTCACCTTGATTCTCGCGATCGGCGCCAATACCGCGATCTTCAGCGTGGTTCGCGCCGTGCTTCTCCGGCCGCTCCCTTACCCGACGCCGGACCGGTTGGCCGTACTCTGGAGCTCGATCGGCGACCAGAAGCGGACCCTTGTTTCCCTGCCCGACCTCGAGGAGTGGCGGGCGAGGAACCACACGTTCGCCGACATCGGAGTCGCTCGCACGCAGAGCGTGAATCTCACCGGCGGCGACGAGCCCGACCGACTGATCGGCTGTTTCGTCACGGCAAACACGTTGAGGATCCTCGGCGCGCACACAATCCTCGGGCGTCTCTTCAGCGACGATGAAACGAATCGGGGCAGTGACCAGCGCGTCGCCGTGCTGTCCTCCGCAGTGTGGAAGTCTCGCTTCGGCTCCGACCCGCATATCATCGGGCGCACACTGATTCTGAACGGTCGCCCGCACGTGGTGATCGGCGTGACCGCGCCGGAGTACCAAGACCCCTTCGGACCGCCGGAGGTCTGGCTGCCGGTCACCTCGGCACCCAACGCCGACTGGCTGACCCGAGACAACCCTTCTCTCTGGGCCGTGGGTCTCGCCAAACCCGGTGTCACGTGGAAGCAGGCCCAGCGCGATCTCTCCACCATCGCCGGTCAGCTCGCCCGAGAGTTCCCTGCCAGCAACGCCGGGATGGATGCGGTCGTCGTCCCATTGGAGGACTATGTCGTCGGTCAAGTACGGCCGGCGCTGCTCATCGTGCTCGGCTTCGTCGCCGTCGTGCTGCTCATCGCCTGCGCGAACATCGCCAATCTGCAGCTCGCACGCTCGGCGTCGCGCCGGCGAGAACTGTCGCTTCGCGCGGCGCTTGGCGCCGGCCAGGGGCGGTTGGTACGACAGCTCCTGACGGAGAGCCTGGTACTCTCGTTCCTTGGCGGCATGGCTGGCATTCTCCTGGCGCACTGGGCGATCGACGCGCTGGTGGCCGCGGTTCCGGGTGGGTTGCCGGCGTTCGGACCGGTGGGGCTGGACGGTGGAGTGCTGCTGTTCTCCACGGCCATCACGGTGCTGGCGGGTCTCTTCTTCGGGGCGATGCCGGCACTCTATGCTGCGCGCGCCGACATCAACGACTGGCTTCAGGCACGCGGGGCCGGCGGAGCGATCGGCGGCAAGGGCGACATCCGTAACGCATTCGTCACGCTGCAGCTCGCGCTTTGCATCGTGCTGCTCGTCGGCGCCGGGCTCCTGGCCAGAAGCCTGGAGCGGCTGCAACGCGAGAAGCTGGGCTTCGAGCCGGAGAATCTCCTGACGGCGGAGTACCGATTGCCCGCGGCGAAGTATCAGACGGACGAGCAGATCGCTCAGTTCACGACGGCCGCGATCGAGCGGATCAGGGCGGTCCCGGGGATCCGGTCGGCTGCCTTGCTGAGCTCGGTGCCGCTCAGTGGCAACTGGGGCACGACGAGCTATCTCCCCGAAGGCCAGACGCCCCCTGGAAATAGTGTGCTGCCGACGACGCAACTCAACGTTGTGACGGACGACTTCTTCCACACGATGGGAATTCCACTACTTCAGGGCCGGGATTTCGACCTCACCGATCGTGCAGGGTCACCACCGGTCACGATCGTAAACGAGGAGCTGGCTCGGCGGGTCTGGCCCAATCAGTCCGCGATCGGCCGGCGAATCAAGATCGTCGGTCCGCCGGACGTCTGGGCGACGGTGATCGGCGTCGTCGGCAACGTGAAGCAGCTCACGCTCAGCGAGCCGGTCGAGGCCCAGTTGTATCAGCCGAAGCTTCAGAGCGGCGGAATCTTCTCGAGCGTCGCGGCTCGGACCGACGGCGACCCCATGGCCGTTGCGGACCAGATGCGCGCGGCCATCTGGTCCGTCGACCGGGATCAGCCGGTCTGGAAGATCCGGTCGCTGCAGTCGCTGGTAGAGCGCGATGTGGCGCCGCAGCGATTCACGACGATGCTCGCCGTCGCGTTCGCCCTCCTCGCTCTCGTGCTTGCGGCGATCGGAGTCTACGGTGTCATGTCCTATGCCGTGGCACAGCGGACCCGGGAGATCGGGATCCGCATGGCGCTCGGCGCGGGTCAGGGACAGGTCGTTCGGATGGTGGTTCTGCGAGGACTCTGGATCGTCGGGGTGGCAACCACGCTCGGCCTCGCCGCCTCGTACGCCGGCGCCCGATTCATTCGGAGCCAGCTGTTCGGCGTCTCGGCCACCGACCTCGTCACATTCCTGGCCGTGCCGGCAGCGCTCGCGTTGGTGGCGACGCTCGCCTGTTACCTCCCCGCGCGGCGCGCGGCGCGGGTCGATCCGGTGGTCGCGCTCCAGACGGAATAACGCTACGGTACGACCGAGACCTCGATGCGCGATGTGTGCCGCGACGTGTGCCAGATGCGCTGGGTCTGGGCCCGATAGTCGGACGCCTTCGCCTTGAAGATATTGGGCACCCACGTCTGTGGATTTCTGTCGTAGACGGGAAACCAGGTGCTCTGAATCTGGACCATGATCCGGTGCCCCTTCCGGAACTGATAGACCTGCTGGTGTAGATCGACGGTGAAGTCGAGCGGCGTGTCGGGCTTAAGCGGCTGCGGTGCCGAGAAGCTCTTCCGGTAGCGTCCGCGCATGATCTCGTGTGCTACCATGAGCTGGTACCCGCCCATTTTCCAGTTGTCCGGAACACTGTCAGGGAAGACGTCGATCAGTTTCACCACCCAGTCGGCGTCGGTGCCAGTCGTGGATGCCACGATCTTCGCGGTTACGTCGCCCGCAATGGTCACGTCTGAGGTCAACGGCTCAGAGACCCAGCTCACGACGTCGGGCCGTCCTTCCACGAATCGCTGGTCTTCCGTTTCCCATATCCGCCAGCGTGAGCCGCGCGGGTCATACGTCTGTTCGATCGGCCGGGGCCGGTACGGAACCGGATGAGCGGGATCGGAGACGTATTGGTCGAACTCGTGCTCTCCTGCCGCGGGCGGATCAAACGAGAGCCGGCCTCCCGCATGCAGGTACAGACTTCTCGGTGACGCACCATCCGAGACCGGCCACTTCTCGAAGGCGCGCCACTGCTGGGCACCGGTGTCATACAGGTAGGCTTCCGGCTCCGACATCTTGCCCTTGTCCTTGAGCCAGTGTGCGAACCAGGGCGCCTCGATGTCTCGGAGGTACCCCTCCGACGTGCCCGGGTCCACCACCGCCATCCGGCGCGGCTCGCCGCGGCGCCATCCGCCGTGGTTCCAGGGCCCCATTACGAGATAGCTGAGGTGGGCACTGTCCCCTCGCTCGAGCGCGCGGTAGGTCGCCAGGGGTCCGTAGCGATCCTCCTGATCCCACCATCCACCGACGACGAGAGTCGGTACCGCGGGCGACTTGAGTCCGAGTTGAACGGCTCGCGCCTTCCAGTAGGCGTCATAACTCGGATGGGCGACGAACGACTCCCAGGTCGGCAGTTTGCCGTGAAAGTATTTCGCGTCGACGTTCGACAGCGGACCCAGTGCGCGGTACCAGTCGTAGGTGTCCCAGCTTCCGATGGGGAGCTGCACCGACTCGTCCTTGCTCAGCTCCAGGTCGCCTACGTACTCGAAGCCGTACGACAACCTGAACGCCCCCTGGTGGAAGAAGTCGTCTCCCATCCAGGTGTCGGTCATCGGTGCCTGGGGCGAAACAGCCTTGACCGCGGGATGCGGATTGATCCCCGCCATGGTCGCGAGAAAGCCTGGATAGGAGACGCCGAGCACGCCGACGCGACCGTTGTTGCCGGCAACGTTGTGGATCAGCCAGTCTACGGTGTCGTAGGAGTCGGTGCTCTCATCCACGCCGGCACTGTCGGCCGGGTCGTGCAGCGGCCGGTTCATCAGGAACTGTCCTTCACTGCCGTACCGACCTCGAATGTCCTGGTAGGCGAAGATGTAGCCATCCGCGGCGAGGAACCGGTAGTCGTCACCGACAACCGTATCGGCGGCGATCCCATACGGCGTCCGCGTGAGCAGAAACGGGAGTGAATCGTGCGCCCCGTTCGGTACGCAGACGGACGTGTTGAGCCGCACCGCGTCCCGCATCGGGATCATCACGAACTTGCAGGTAAATGTCGGCGCGGAGGACTGCGCTGCTAGCGGGAGAGACGCGAGCGCGAGCAGCAGGGCGACACAGGAAGCACGGGGATTCACCACGAGGTTCTCCATGGAATGGGCCAGGACCCAGGATCGACGATTGCGCCTTCGACGAACGATCCATCCACCGTCGATGAATGCCACCGTCAGCGCTCGGTGCCGGCCAGCTCGGTGACCGATGCGGCAAGAGTCCGAACCTTCGCCGGATCTGTTGCCCCCGCCGCGTCTTCGTTCAGTTGTCCCGCAGCGAAAACAAGTGCTCGCCTGGTCTGCATGATCCTTACGCTCGAGGTCGCGCGGCCGCGCTCGCGATCGCATCGACGATCAGCTGGTCAAGCTCCACTGCTACCATCGGTGCTGTGTCATCCCAGTAATGCGTATGCGCTCCCGCGCCAATACACCCCTCCGAACGGGCCGCATCGATTGTCCGCGGTCTCGCGTCGGGGGTGAATAGATGAGGGTCCGTGTCCGGGGTCCAGAGATTTCGCCCCACGTAGTCCCCACTCCGATACACATTCACCCAGCGGGTCACCCCTAGAGTGTCGGGATCTGGGTCGGTTCCGCCCGAAGACTCTGGGGGAGCCACCCAGCGGTAGAGATCCGGGAAACGGAGACGATACAGCTGCCTCAGTGGACACCCCATCGTGAAGAAGTACACCGGAAGATGCCCTTCCCCGGACGAGTCGCCCAGGAGTCGATCGAGGTCGGGCTCGAATCCTGGGTTCTTGCCCCGCTCGCACTGAAGAAAGCGAAGCAGGTCCGCGGTGATGATGCTGCCCTGACTGTGGGCAACGATCACGACGGCATCGTATCGGCCACCGGTCGAGCCCGCGGAGCGGTTCTCCCAGCGGCAGAGGTATCTCAGCAGGGTCGTGTATCGCTCAGCGATCCGCGCCCGCGGTGTCCGCTCGCGGGGCTGGGCGCGCAGATAATTGTCCACATCGAGGAGCACATCGAGGGCGGGCCGGAATCCGAGTGCGAGCTCATCGGCGAGTCGTCCGAGCGCGAAGAGTCCGGCCACGGTGCCCGTGATCGCGCCCAAGCCAAAGAGCATTTCGGGGGTCAGGCCGAATGCCCCTGTCCAATGGGGTGCGTGGCCCGAGAGGCGCCGCCAGAGCGTGTACAGGGCGAATCCGGCGGCCACGAGCACACCGAATGCGACGAGCTCCCCCGCCACACGCATGAGTCTGAATCCTGACGAGAGCCAATAGCCCTGCCGCTCGGCGTGGGTGGCCGATGATTCGTCGGAAGATGGTCGAACGGGTCGGAGCTCGGTCCATACCGACGGCCACATCGCCCAGATCACGATCACGGCAACGATGGCCGTCAGGATTATCCCACCGACGAAGATGGGAGGCCCGTTTGCGTTGAGGAGAGTATCGAGAAAGAGTCTGACCGTCATCTTCTCGGGCGGGACGGTCAGGTCCTTGAAGATCAACGGGGTAAAATGCACGTCGTTCGGAACCAGGATCGGGGCAATCGTCTCGAGCAGCCCTGCCCAGAGGAGGATGGTGATCTGAGAGAAGATGGAAATGGACATCGTGAGGGCGAGCATCCCGGTGAACAGCGCGCGCGAGTTCGAAGAGCCGGCACGAAAGCTCGAGTTGATCATTCGTGTCGCCCATCCGGACAACAGATACCAGGTGGTGACAACGGCAAGAGCGAGCCAGCACAACCAGAGCAGGCAGAACGTCAGCTCCAGAGTGCGGAGCATGGCGTTCCGAAGTCCTTCCACGGAGTTGCTCTCTTGGCGCAAGGCCACCACGAATGCCGGCGTGATGGCGACGTAAAGCGCAATAGCCAGCGACCGTATCCCGGGACGATGGCGATCGTATGAACGAAGGACCGGAAGCAGCAAACCGCCGAAGCCGAGCCAGGAGACGAACCCCAGCTGGAGATAGAGTGATTTGCCGTGACCGGATGTCCACAGGCCCACCAGCAGCGCTGTGACAAGCATGACGAGCGCGGTAATCGCGACGTTCCACAGCCAGGACCAGGGATTCTTGACTGCTCGTCGTCGGAGAGAGCGGATGCCACCGAGGATTGCGGCGAGTGCCCCCGCCAGTGCGACTGCGACGCGAGCATGCCAGGCCTCGGGGATCTTCTCGGGAATGACCGAGAGCCCGATGACCAAGAGCAGAATGTTGAGGATCGGGAGCGGAAGTGTGAAGATCCAGAGACAGACCCCGTACGCCCATCGATGATGCGACCACCACCTGACGCTTTGGTTGTCACGGGCGTGCCGCCGGAAGTCGATCGCTTGCAGTCCCAGAAAAGGAAGATGAAGAATGAGCTGGTAGAACTCGCCGATGATGCGGTAAAGCCGGTCGCTCACTCTGGACAGGTCCGCCCAGTACGCCTCGTAGACGTGCACACTGGCCTTGCCGTGTCCACGTTCTTCATCCGCGAGTATTGTCCCCTCGAGCCGGATCGTCTGGTAGACGTCGTCTCCCCTGCCCTGCCGATAGTCGCTCAGCAGTTCCCGCATGAATCGGTAGTCCACGTCGTCCACTGCGCTCCCCTGGCTCGCGCGGATGAATCGTGGTCGAACATCCGATCCCATCGCGCGGTAGTGTTCCGGCGATGTCATCTCGATGCCGACCCTTCGATTCGGCAGCGAGAGGCCGAGCTCTCGAAACGAGGTGAAGTGAGCCTGGAGTCCGCGCCGCAGGCCGAGCAGCATCCGGGTGATCGCGCGGGCGGATTCACCGGGCTTCTGATCGGCGACGCCGTGCACGGCGATAACGGCGATCGAGGGTGGAGACGCGGTCTGAGACGGCACGAGATCACTCTAGCGATACACGATAGGGACCCTGAGCGTGTCTATCGTGTGCCCGGGTTGAATCGCGGTGAGGAGGGCAGTCGGCGGCCGCCCGGAAAAGAGCAGAGCGAGGGTTCGGGGTTGCCGGACGCGAACCCACAGTGTGTCTTGCCGCGCGGCAACCTCGACGATGGCGCTGTCGATCACCGAAGCGTTGTTCGAGGATATCCGCGCGACACTCGCCTGCCCCGCCGCGAGCAGATCGTCTACTGCGCCGCGTCCGGGATCGGCATTCGGCGGCTTAAAGTAGAGAAAGCCGAATGTAAGATCGTGCCCCTCATTCTGTAGCTGGACCGTCCAGTCGTACTCCGCCACATTCGCCGGTGTTGTAGGGAGAGCCCAGGACCACACTGCCTGGGGTGTCAGCGGGAATGCGAAGCGTGCTCCCGCTGAATCAACTACGGCGCGAGGCTCGGGGATCGCAGTCCTGGGCGCCAGGCTTGACTGGGCATGCGCGCAGATCGTCGGCGCCAGCAAAAGAAGCGCGAGAGCGGGACGAGGAACGAGGAGCGTCAGAGGAGCGACTCGCTATTGCATGAGCTCTCAGCGCAATCGAACCGCCGAGAACTCTTGTGTGAGGCTGTGCCGCGCTGCCCGAGGCAGGAGGAGAGCGCCGACAAAGCCGACCGCTGCGGCAGCGCCGAGATAAATCGCCGGCGCAAGATCATGCCCACTGCGGGCGAGCAGCCAAGTGGCGACCATCGGCGTGGTGCCGCCGAGAAGCGCCATCCCCACGTTGTACCCCACCGACAACACCGTGCATCTCACGCGCCACGGAGTAAGCTCGGCCATTGCCGCGGGGAGCGTGCCTCCCGCGGTTCCGATGAGTATGGCGAGTCCCGCCTGCCCGGCGAAGATCGCCCACGGTGTCGCATGAGCCATGAGCGCCATCAGCGGATAGGCCAAGAGTGCCAGACCGCCACCGGCCCATGCGAGGACCCGCCGCCGTCCGTATCGGTCGCTCGCACGCCCGGCCAGCGGAGACACCACGAGGAGGAGCGCCATCGCCGCCGTGTTGATCCCGAGCGCCGTGCTCTCCGGGACCTGAGCGATCCTGTGCAGCCAGGTCGCGGAGTAGACGAACGTGGTATAGAACCCGACGCTCAGGCCCGTGATGAGCAGGATCAAGTGCACCATCGTCCGCCAGTGCATCTTGAACGCCTCGCTTACGGGTGATTTGGCTGGCATCTGCTGTGGAACCCGCTCGACGTAATGACGCCGGATCCAAAGCCCGCCCAAGGCCACCAGGACTCCGACGGCGAATGGAATCCTCCACCCCCATGCCAGCACGGCGTCGGCTGGCAATGCGACGTTCACCACCGCGGCGGCGCCGGAGCCAAGCAACGTCCCTGCGGACGCGCCGAACGGCCCCCAGCTCCCCATCCAGCCGCGTCGCCCCGGCTCCGCGCCTTCGACGAGGAAGACGGCGGAGGCCATATACTCACCCCCGACGGCGATTCCCTGGATGAGACGGAGCGTGATGAGCAGGATCGGGGCGAGGAGACCGATTCTCGCGGCGTCGGGGAGGAGTGCTACCAGGAAAGAGGGGAACGCCATCGCCATGACCGAACCGATGAGCGCCTGCTTCCGTCCATATCGATCGCCGATCCACCCGAACAACGCTCCGCCCACCGGCCGCATGATGAACCCTGCGGCGAATGTGCCGAAGGCGGCAAGCACCGAAGACGTCGAGTCGTGTGCGGGAAAGAAATGTGCGCCGATCTGTGGAGCGAAGAAACCGAACAGCGCGAAGTCGTACCACTCCAGCATGTTTCCGACGACTCCGGCCGCGATGCCCCGCTGTACGGTCTTGGGAGTGTGAAACTCCTGGGTGATCACGCCGCCGGGGATGATCGGGGGCAGGACGAGGGCTGTGTTCACCAGGCGGGCACTCCCAGGGACCGCCTGGCAGAAGTGCTGCAGCCGATATCGAAGCGTTGCACGGGCCCCTCCGATGGAGAGGATCAGGAAGGAGTTCGGTAGGGGTCGGCCTCGAACTTACGATCCGCAGAAGTGAGGCGCAAATCTGCGGATCGACGTCTCCGTCAAGACGGCCACGTCGGACTCGTCAGGTTGAGTCGCCAGACCGGCCCGAAATAGAGTGGTCCTTCGAATCGCACGAATGCGGGCACCTCATCGGTCACGATCCAGACGTCGCTGTCGGGCGGCAACTTGCCCAAAAGCTTGGCGAAAAACTTGGTGAACGTGCCGAGCTTGGGCTTGAGCTGGAAATGCCCCGCCGTTTCGGAGTGGCGGCCAAGCTTCACTCGATCAGAGCCGGCGCGTACGATTTGCAAACCGATGAGACGAGGCTTTGGCGTGAAGGCGACGATGTGAACGGTCTGTGAATCACGTGCGACGAGGTTCTTCGTGATCGTGATGACCATGCCGTCGTAGACGTCGGGAGCCATGTCCACCTTCCCGCTGTCTACCTTTTCAGTCCCGTCCTTGTGTGACTTCGTCTTGACGACATAGGCCCCGGATTGGGCGAGGGTCGCATCGAGGTCCTCCGCGAACGCCGGCCCTTTCTGAATGAGTCGATAGTTCTGCATCGTGAAGACGCCATGCTGAGTAAACGTGACCAGTTCCTCGAACACCGATTCATCGGAGAAATGAAAGACCATCCGGCTCTCGATTGCCCGGTCCTTCGCGACTTGGAGAAGATCGCCGTGAGCAAGCAGTTCGCCCGTCGCCGTCTCGAGCTCCAGGAAGCCGTGTACCGTTCCCTCTGCGTACCGCACCGGCACGGCCTCGGACTCGTCCCGCCGGTCAGGTTGCTGGGCCGTCACCGCCAGGAACAGGCCGAGCAACCCGAGGATCATTCGCCGCGATTTCATGCCATGCCTCCGAAACACTCGTCGGCCCCGGTGCTCCCCGGACGCCTCGCCGGCCGAGGTGGCCTGTCGTATCGGCCGAGCCGGTTACCGGACGAATTCTACCGGGTTGACGGATAGGTTGGCGGGTGAGACGTTGGGTCAGACGGTCGAATCGACGCGGGTCGGAGGGCGGGATGGAGCTCGAACGTACAGTGGGACTCAAGCCGGACGGCACGGTGTGGCTGCCGGATCGGCGCACCGCAATACAATCCATCCTGCTCAAGCTCGCGGCGATGGGCGTCCAGATTCCGCCTGGCACCGGTGACCAGGATGTTCTGCACCTGACCGGCGATCTCTTCGCGCGGTATCGCGAGCAGGCTCGCCTCCTGTCCGAGCACCTCTGTCCCGCCGACCGTCGAGTGCAGAACTACATCGACCGATTGCTGTCGGCCGCCGGCCGGCCCGAGCCTGTCCGACTCCCCGGCGAAACCCTGATTCTCGATCGGTACGGGCTCGCCCGCGAGCTTTCATTGCCGATGGACGCCGATTCATGGAAGAACGAGCTGGTGTCGAGCTACCGTCTCGACAACGGCGTTCTCCATAACCCCGTCAACGATCGCCGGACCACCCAGGGCGTCTTTCACGTCGCCGAGGGTGGCCTTCCCATTCCCGCCGACAAGTTGCGTGTGCCACTCGTAACATACCTCCGGCTTCTCCAGGAGGCCCTGCGTCCCCCCGCCCCTCTCATGCGGCTGCCATTCACAGCCAATTGGCCCGAGCCCGTGGAGACGATGGTCTCGCTCCTCCTGCGTCCGCTGGTCTGCCCCGCGGTCCCGAAGGTCTCGCCGGAGAAGCGGATGGAAGTGCGATTCTTCGTTCCGGGTGGATTGGTCTCGAACCTGGATTTCGTCGAGAGCATCTTCGGCAACGCGGGCGACCCATACCTGCCGGGGCACGACGCGGCGCTGGACGTCGAGGGATGGACCGGACACAGCGGGTGCGTCATCCTTGCGCCCCATCTCACTCGCGTACGCAAGAAGGATCTCGGCCTGCCCCACGTGACCGAGGCGACCGAGGCGCAGCGGAGCGTGGGAATGTGCTGGACCGAGGAGGATGAGCCGTACAACAACGGCAGCCCCTTCAAGATCACGTCGCGCGGGATGGAAGGCGTGATGGTGACGATCCTCGCCGACAACTACTTCGGATACTGCAAGAAGGAGGTCAAGACTCAGATCGGGTACAGCGCCAATCTCTTCGGAATGGCCGAGGAGGAGCACGCCGGCGGGGCCCTCGCCTTTCCGACGTTCAGTCTGGGTGACCGCTTCGTCCCCGAGCAGGTGAGAGTCGTCAGTGCCAGCCACCGATTCGCCGAAGTGCGCGCGCTCCTCGGCGCGCGCGCGAAGTTCCACGACTCGGGCTACGCGACGGACACGATCTACCCCGAGATCCACTATATGCCGGAGGACATGGAGATCGACGTCCACCGGCAGGACATCACCTGGACGAGCAAAGGTGAGGAACAGCATCTCAAGCTGCTGCCTGGCCGGATCTACATACACCCGAGCGGTTACAAGGTCCGGATGTCGAAGCACCGCGCGGCTCCGAGCTGGCGCCTGATCGGGACCGTCCCTGAAGGGGCCTTCTGCCACAAGCCGTGTACCGTATCGGGTGGTGGGAAGTCGGAGATCAGCAAGAGCCTGGTCGATGCGGTGCTGCCTGGTTCGTTCTACGTCCGGAGCTTCGAAGACGACATGGACCTGGTGCAGGCGATCTTCGATCGCGCCAACGAAGATGCGCTCCTGCCCGACGTTCGTTCGGCGAGCGGGCGCGGTCCGTCGCGGCACATCCTTTCCCCCGACCGGTCACTCGGCTCGGTGATCAAGTTGCTCACGCCGAGCCCCGCCGAGTTCACACCCGAATACAACGCGTGGCTCGAGAGCATCCCGAACTATGTTCGCGCGCTGGTGTTCGTGATCAAGCGCTTCTATCGGCCGGAGTGGGGCGACGATTGGCGCAGCCGATTCAGTGTCGACATCATCAATGGCGCGCCTGGACACGAGCTGAAGTACGAGGGTCGGCGGCTCGTCGCCAGCTACCTCCGCATCGGCCGAGAGGAGAACGGTGCGTGGCGCACGTACAAGCTGCGACAGGACTTCGTCGCGGCCGACAAGGTGCAGATGGAGGACGACATCACCGCCTCCGTGGTCGTGCTGGCCCGTCGGCTGGTCGGCCTCCCAGGCGAGTACGACGGTCACCCCAGTCTCAAACTGGCGGAGAACTGCGAGTTCAGGCTCTTCCAGCGTCCGGACGATGCGATCCATCCCGGCCTCGACCGGCAGACCGAGGAAGACATGGCGGGTCCTGGGCTCTTCTGCTCCAACTTTCAGCCGCTCACACGAGCCGATGCGCAGCGCCTCGTCGAGGACGTGGCGGTCCACGATGCCTTCACGCAGCCGATGCGCGAGCACGTGGCTCGGAACGCGACTCGCGAGGACGAGGGCTTCTCCATCTGCTCGGCCCAGCCTCGTCTCATCGGTGGAAGCCCTACCAAGAATCCGCGGTACCTCCAGCTGCGTCCGGACCTGGCCAAACCGCGCGACCGGTACGTCGCCGAGATGGGCGCGAGGCTCAGTCGCCGGCTCCCGCTCCACCAACCGGTCCTCTTTCCCGTGGTCAGCGTGCTCTCGGGTCGCAGGAACAATCGCCAGGGCGACGGAGTCAGGCCGCTCTGTGTCTATGGGCCGATCCACTACCAGGAGCTGCCCGAGCTCTTCATGGACTATGTGTGCTCGTTGACGGGAACGTCACCGAGCACCACCGGCGCGGGCTCGGAAGGTGCCCTCACGAAGGGCCCGTTCAACGCCCTGGCCGCGACCGCGGATCTCAACAACTCGCTGGTGTCGATGCTGCTCACCGGATACGGCGGCTTCAGCTCTGCTGCCGGCTTCATCGGGCCGCGAGTACCGGGTGGATCACGATATCAGCCTGCTGATTCCCGAGATCTGGTGCCGCCTGTTCCCTCACGAGCGCGACCCCAAGCGGTTGATCGACGCGGGTCACCTGGAGAAGCTCGAAGACTTCGAGCTCGATGGAAAGCAGGTGTTGGCCAGCCGGCTCGGCTACCGCATCACGGCCAAGTTCGTGCACACGTTCTTCGGGCGCGTGTTCGACAACCCGACGGCGGTCTTCACCGAGGAAATTCTCAAGCCCGAGACGCAGGACCCGGCCGTCTTCGCCGATGGAGTCGACAACATCGTCGAGGCACAGCAGCGCGTGGCGGAAGCGTACTTCGCCGACGGCACGGTCGATGACGCATGTCCTCCCCTCAGAGCGCTGCTCCACATCATGGCGCATGGGAACTACGAGGGGAAAGACGCCGGCCATCCCGACATCCGAGGTCTCTTTACCAGGGACGCGCTGCTCGGGAGCGATTGGTATCGGGAACGACTTGCCGTGAAGCAGAAGCGGGATGTCGCCCTATGGGAGCGGCACCTTGGAAGCCTGACGGAGTTTCTGTCGCGCGTCGGGCACCGCGAGGAGGCGGAGCGCCTCGGCATCCCCGGTCGCCTCGAGCGCGCGCGTGCGGAGCTCGAGCGGGTGAGCGCTCCGGAGTATCGAACCTCGCTCGTCGGTACGATCGGCGCCGATCCCATTCATCGCCCGCCGCTCGAATCCTGGAGTGAGGGTCAGGCGACGGCGGAGTCTCGCCGGCGCACGGTGGCCGCGGCCTCGTAAGTCCGGAGCCACATCACGAGCACCGCGGCCGCGACGAGAAATCCTGCGAGCGTCAGGAGCCCCCAGGTAAAGCTCCCCGTGCGCTCTTTTACCGCGCCCAGCAGATAAGGACCCACGAACCCACCCACCGCGCCTACCGAGTTGATGAGCGCAATCCCGCCCGCGGCGGCCTGCTCCTTGAGAAACGCCGTAGGCAGCGCCCAGAACGGACCGAGCCAGCCCAGCACACCGAACGCCGTGAGTGTCAGCGCCGCTATCAGGGGGCCGGTGGTGTCGATGCGCGCCACCATGATGAACCCTGCCGCTCCGGCCATCGCCGGCAGAGCCAGATAGAGGTATCGCTCGCCGGTGCGATCGGATCGGCGGCCGACGAGCACCATCCCGATCGCCGCCACTGAATATGGGATAGCGGTGATGATCCCGACCTCCAAGTTGCTGAACTCACCGGTCGCCTTGATGAGCTGTGGCAGCCACAGCGCGAATCCATACAGACCGACGATGAGCAGGAAGTACATGGCGGCGAGCAACCAGACGACCGGATTTCTCAATGTCTTGCGAAGATTGGGCGCAGGTCCCGCAGCCGAATGCACTCGCTCGGCCGCGAGTCTGGCCTCGAGCCAATCTCGCTCGGTCGAAGGCAGCCAGCGCGCGTCACGGGGGCGATCCGGCAAGAGCACGAACACGAGCACCCCAAGATGATCGACGGGATGCCCTCGAGGAGGAAGAGCCACTGCCATCCCTGCATCCCGAGGAGCCCGTCGAGTCCGAGTAGCGCCCCGGAGATCGGCCCACCGAGGACCCCGGAGATCGGAATCGCCGCGAGGAACCAGGCGTAGGCCTTCGCCCGCTCACGCGCCGGATACCAGTGGGTCAGGTAGAAGATGATTCCCGGAAAGAACCCGGCCTCCGCGACACCGAGGAGGAACCGCAGGAGGTAGAAGCTCCAGGCAGTGTGCACCAGTATCATCGCCGACGCGGCGAGACCCCAACTCACCATGATCCGTGCGATCCAACGGCGGGCGCCCACGCGGTACAGCACCAGATTGCTCGGCACCTCGAACAGACAGTAGCCAAGGAAAAACACCCCGGCGCCGAACCCATAGACCGCGGGTCCGAAGCCGAGGTCGCGGTTCATCTCGAGCGCGGCGAACCCAACGTTCACCCGGTCGAGGAAGTTGAGGATATATAGAAGGAAAAGGAACGGGATCAGCCTCCGCGAGATCCGGGCGATGGCTGTCGCGCCGGGCTCGGGCGTCGGGCCGATGGGAGCGGGAACGGGGGCGGGTGCGGACGAAGGGACGACCGACACTCCCGGAATATGACCCAAACTCGATCTCGATCCAGTGCCAACCCTCCGGAGCGACTGTCTGTCTAACGCGGTAACCTCACCGCGAGTGCTCTCAGGTGGTCCCACTCCTCGGCGTGCTGTTGGGTCTGCAAGGATCGGCTCCGACGCCTCCTGCCCTGCCATCCGAGGCGGCGACGGCGCGAGCGGTCCTTGCCGAAGTCGCGCCCGTGCTCGATGGGCGAGACGACGATGCCGTGTGGCGCGTCTCCCCGCCGATCGGCCAGTTCCTCGAGGCAAAGCCGAGCGAAGGAGCGGAGCCCAAGTTCCGAACCGAGGCGCGCGTAGCCTATGATGCGCGCAATCTCTACGTCTTCGTTCGAGCCTTCGACTCCCACCCCGACAGCATCGTCCGGCTCCTGTCCCGCCGTGACGACCAGACCGCCTCCGACGAAATCATCCTCATGCTCGACCCGTACCACGATCGGCGTACCGGATACGAGTTCGTCGTCAACCCGGCAGGCGTCAAGGCGGACTACGCCATCTACAACGATGGGGACGAGGACGTCGCGTGGGACGCGGTCTGGGATGCCGCCACCCGAATCGACTCGCTCGGGTGGACCGTCGAGTATCGCATTCCGCTCTCGCAGCTCCACTACTCGGCCAAGGGGAATGTCACGTTCGGTATGCTGGTCTGGCGGACCATTCAGCGACACACCGAGACGGTCACCTGGCCGCTCTATCGAACGTCGAGATCCGGGTTTACGTCCCAGTTCGGTGAGTTGACGGGACTCGATCGACTGGGAAGTCCCGGCCACGCGGAACTCGCGCCGTACGTGGTCACCAAGAACGTCACGGATCTGGCATCGAGCGATTTCGGGAGAAGCCAGGAGGTAACAGTCGGCGGGGACCTCAAGTATCGAATCGCCTCCAATCTGCTGCTCAACGCGACTGTCAATCCGGATTTCGGCCAGGTCGAGGCAGACCCATCCGAGCTCAACCTCAGCGCGTTCGAGACCTTTTTCAGCGAGCGGCGCCCGTTCTTCGTGGAGGGCAAAGGCCTCTTCACCTTCACCGTCAATTGCGTCGTCGTGGTGGACTGCAGCACCGGAGAAGGACTCTTCTACTCCCGCCGGATTGGACGCTCTCCGCAGCTTGCCGATGAGCTCGGTGATGCGTCCTCGGCGACGGCTACCAGAATTCTCGGTGCCGCAAAGGTCACGGGAAGACTTCCGAACGGCTTCTCCCTGGGCGTTCTCGACGCCGTCACCGATCGGGTCGCGGGCCCCGGCACCACGACGCTCGAGCCGGCAAGCAACTACGGAGTGATCCGCGGGAATCAGGACTACGCAGGGGGGAACGGCAGCGTCGGATTCATCGTCACGGCCGTGAACCGATCGCTCGACGCCACGAGCGAGCCGCACCTCCATGAGAGTGCGTACGCGGCCGGTCTCGACACCCGTCGGCGATTCGGAGGGCGGTACGAAGTGTCGGGGTCTCTCGACTTGAGTCGTGTTGCCGGGAGTCCCGCGGCGATCGCGGAGACACAGCAGGATCCGGTTCACCTGTATCAGCGTCCCGACGGGTCGTCGACGTTCGACTCGACGAGAACCTCACTGACCGGCACCAATCTCGAGATGCGATTCGCCAAGGTCGGGGGCAAGCGGCTCCGCTTCGAGACCGCCTACCAGCGGCGCACACCGGGCTTTGATGTCAACGATATCGGATTTCTCCGGCAGGCCGACCAGCAGGCGTGGACCAGCTGGGCCAACCTGGCGTTCAGAAAGCCCAATCGAATCTTCCGGGAGCTTCGGTGGAACTTCAACAACTGGGAATACTGGACGTTCGATGGACTGCCGACCGAGCGTGCGTTCAACACCAACGTCCACACGCAATTCAACAATCGCTGGTGGCTCCATGTCGGTGGGACAGTCGGGCAGATCGGCGCGACCTACTGTGACCGCTGCGCGCGGGGAGGCCCGGCGATACGGCAGGATCCATACATCAGTCCATGGCTCACCCTCGAGGGCGACGACCGGCACGGTCTCGTCCCTTCCCTTTCGGTGAACTATTACAGGGGAGATCAGGGCCACTCCGAGTCCATCAAGTTCGAGCCGACCCTGGATCTCAAGATCTCCACCAGATTCACGACCTCGCTCAGCGGCAGCTACGAGCACAATCGGAATGACACCCAGTATTTCGATACCTTCACCGACAGCGTCGGTGCGCAACACTACACGTTCGCGCATCTGCTGCAGCAGACAGTGAGTCTGACCTGGCGGCTGGGCTACACCTTCACCCCCACCACCTCACTGCAGATCTACGCCTCTCCGTTTGTGTCCAAGGGGACGTACAGCAACGTGCGCGAGATCGGACAGCCGCGGGCGGACGCGTATGAGGCCCGCTATCAGCCGTACGGCGATCCGGACGTTGCCGGCGATCCCGGCGGTTTCAATGTTCAGCAATTTCGTTCGAACGTCGTGTTCCGTTGGGAGTATCGGCCCGGCTCGACCCTGTTCCTGGTCTGGAGTCAGGGACGGGAGGGCTCCGCCGACATCGAGGGGACCAAGAGCTTCCGTGGGGATCTCGGCGACCTCTTCGGCCGGCGGGCGGACGATACCTTCCTGGTGAAAGTCTCGTACTGGCTGGCGAGATAGCCTCCCGGTCACCCCTGAGCAGTCATCGGCCGGCGATTATCTTTTCGCATGGCCTCGATCATGGCGTCACAGCACTACGCCGATGGCGCCGCTGCGCCGCCGATCTGGGCGCGACCGGATCCCGCACTGGCCGCCGCCGGTATCGAGGGCGAATACGTCGTCGCGCGCGTCCGCCTGCTCGCGATGGCCTTGCTCATGATCGCGCCGACCTGGAACATCACGCACCACCCCGAAGTGCCGATCCACCGGACCGGGTTCGCCGTGACGCTCGCCGCCAGCGTCGCCGCCCTGCTCATCTGGCTGACGCTGCGCCGAGGACGTTGGCGGCCCTGGATCGGCTTCGTGTCGAGCGTGTTCGACGTGTCCATGGTGAGTCTTGCCTTGCTCACCTTCCTGATCGTCGCCACTCCGATGGTCGCGCTCAACTCGAAGGTCACCTTCGAGATGTACTTCCTGGCCATCGTTGCGACGAGCCTGCGCTACGATGCTCGCGTGTGTCTCGTGGCAGGGGCGCTGGCGCTGGGCGAATATGGGGGTCTCTGGGCCTTTTCCTCCGCACATTACGATCTCGATAACCCCGTGTACGTCAGCGAGTCCGGACCCTATTCGCCGGTGGATCTCTCCACCCGATTGATCCTGCTGGGCATCGCGACCATCCTCGCGGTGACGATCGTTCGCCGGGCCCAGCGGCTCCTGTATCTAGCGTCGCGCGACCGGCTCACTGGCCTCTTCAATCGTGGTTACTTCGACCGTGCACTCGGCACCGCCATGGAGGGCGCGTCGCGGGCCGGTCAGCCCCTCTCGTTGGCCATCCTCGACATCGATCACTTCAAGCGGATCAACGACATCCACGGCCACGCCATGGGCGATCGTGCGCTGCTTCAGGTCGCACAGCTGTTGAGTCGCGCCATGCGTCGCACGGACATCGTCGCGCGGTATGGTGGTGAGGAGTTCGTGGTCCTGATGCCTGCCACGCCTCGCGAAGCAGCACTTGCTCGGATGGAGGCGCTTCGGAGAGAGATCGCGGCCACGCCGATCGAGCTCAATGATGGACACACCCTCAAGCTCAACTTCAGCGCGGGGCTCGCGGGCACGCCCGACGACGCGGATGCGACGACGCCCAAGACCTTGCTGACGTGCGCAGACACGCGGTTGCTTGCGGCAAAGCGCTCGGGGCGCGGGCGATGCCTGGCGTCGGAGCCGATCGAGGAAAGAGTTCACGGGGAATTCACGGCGACGGAGTAATGTCCCGTCGCGGTCCGCAGTTCACCCGAGAAGCGTTTCTCGCCCCGAGCAAACCAGGCTGACCGGCTGCTTCTCGGTTCAATACCCCTAACGGCTGACCCCGTTCGGGGTATTGAGCTTACTGAGAGAGTACACGAAAAAGGCGCCTGCCGGCGCCTTCTCTCCGCGTTTCCCGTCATCGTGCGGCAGCAGCTAACAACCGGGATGATTAGCTCCCGGTGAATCTATTTGAGGTTCAAATCTGTAGCTGTAGTTAATGCTACTACTCTTCGCCCGGCCCGTTCGAGCACTCCCCTGCCCCCCTCCTCCCGGTCCACCACCGCCAGGACGCCCAGGACGATGCCCCCGGCCGACACGACGGCCGCAATCGCCTGCTCCGCGCTGCCGCCCGTCGTAATCACATCCTCCACGACCACCACCTCGTCTCCAGCTCGAAAGTTCCCCTCGATGCGCTGGCCCGTCCCGTGCAATTTCGCCTCTTTTCGAACGCTGAACGCATCGATCTGCGCGCCTGTGCCGAAGCTTGCCGCGGCGATGGCGTACGCTACCGGGTCCGCCCCCATCGTAAGCCCGCCTACGGCCTTGGGCCTCCAGCCAGCCCGCGCCATCTCGGCGAGAGCCAGTCGACCGATCAGCAGCATCCCTTCGGCGCTCATGGTGGTCAGCCGGCAATCGATGTAATAGGAAGAACGCTTCCCGGAAGACAACGTGAACTCGCCTCGGCGAACCGATCGTTCCAGCAGCAGGCGCCGAAGCGCACCCACGTCGCTCACTTGCGGAACAGCGACGAAAGGAACCCACCCTTCTTCGACCCTTCCGCCCGAACCGCCGTGCAGAACTCATTGGCGAATTCGTCAACCGACTTGGACCGCTTGGAGAGATCGCGCTCGAGCCCGTGCATTACGGCGGCCTCGACCGCGGGGCTGAACTTGAGTCCCTTCACGGCCTGATTCAGGGGTACCGGCGGTTGACTTAGTAGTTGCTGAAACAACTCTCTAGGGCTCTTTCCGGGGAATGGCAGCTCCTGAGTCAACAGATAGTATGTGATCGTCGCCAGACTGTAGACGTCTGCCTGTTCGCTCACGAGCTCGCCGCTCAGAGTCTCTGGGGCGACGTACTGAAGGGTTCCGACAAAGAAGCCGGCTCGGGTAAGACGCTCGTCGGGCTTGAGCTCCGCGTCCCTCGCGATGCCGAAGTCGAGCAGCTTGGCGGTCTGGGTCGCGGGGTCGTACATGATATTGGCGGGCTTGAGATCCCGATGGATGATGCCCGCTTTGTGAGCCGACGCCAGCGCCGCGCCGAGCTGCTCGATGATGGTGGCCACCAGCGGCGGCGCCAGCTTTCCTGACCGCGCCACGAAATCGGCCAGCGGCTCTCCCTTGGCCCACTCGAGCGCCAGGTAGTGCAATCCGTCCGAGTCGCCGAAGTCGTAGGTCTTTACGATGTGGGGATGGTTCACTCGCGAGCCATACTCCGCCTCGCGAAAGAAGCGCTTGACCGCAATGGGGTCCTGCGACAGCCGCTGGCGGAGAATCTTCACCGCGGCCGTTCCGCGCTCAGGATGTTCGGCACAATAGACCGTAGCCGTCCCTCCCTCGCCGATATACTTGGCAAGGTGGTAGCCGGCTACCGTTCGACCGACCAGGTTGTCTGCGCTCATGGATGGCCAAGCTACTGCTTGACGCCTCTCGCTCGCAACCACTAACCTTGTCCCGGCCCGCAATCCTGCGGGCCACGACGGCTCTGCCGGGAAGGCCAAGATGCATCGCCTCGCGCTTTTCGCGGTCCTCCTCGGCTCGGCAATCGGGTGTGGCAACTGGAAGCGTGTCGGCACCCAGAATCAGCCGGCGCCCTCCGAAACCCTCACCCGGATCTTCAATAGCACCCAGTTCTACCAGAAGCTTGGCCGTCTCGCCGGTGGCGATCCGCTCCCCTTCGTCGGCACCGTTGCGTTCGCGGCCGGCCCCGCCGATTCCGTCATCGCGGTCGTCGGACTCTCTCTCGAAAACCGGGTGCTCGCCTTCCAGCGCGAGGCGAACGTCTTCGTCGCGCGCTATCGGGTCAGCATCTCCCTCCAGCGCGAAGGCGCGCCGTCGGTGGACCTGTCTCGCGAGGAGATCGTCCGCGTCGCGTCGTTCCAGGAAACCCTTCGGGCCGACGAAAGCATCCTCTTTCAGCAGGTGCTTCGCATCGTTCCCGGTCAGTACAAGGTGAACGTGTCGGTTCGGGATGTCGGCTCGACCTCGGAGAGCCGGGCGACCCAGGACTACACGGCCCCCAGATTCGGCAAGGCCAGCTTCAGCGCGCCGATCCTCACGTACCAGGCAACGGGGCGGGGAGCCCTGACCGATCAGCTCTCCATCGTGCTCAACCCGAGAGGCGCGGTCGGCTACGGCAGCGACACTCTCCTCGCGTACGTCGAGGGGTACGACTTCTCGGGCCCCACGACTGTTCCGTTCCAGGTCTTCGACGAGCAGCAGCACTCGATCTATACCGACTCACTGCATTTCCGCGGCGGCCGCCCGGTCGAGAGTCAGGTGGTGCGGCTCTCACCCGACAGCGTGTCGCTCGGAGAGCTCAAGCTGGTCATCGGCTCGGGGGCGGACCAACGCAGCATGTCGGCCCTCGTCTCATTCACCCAGGCCTGGGTGGTCACCAACTTCGACGAGATGCTCGACATCCTCCGCTACTTCGGATACGACCAGAAGATCAGTGCGATGCGGAAGGCTCCCGAATCGGAGCGTGCGCGTCTCTGGCGCGAGTTCTACGCGGAGACCGACCCCAATTCGGTCACGCCCGAGAATGAGGCACTCAACCAGTATTTCAGCCGCGTGAACAGCGCCAACCAGCGCTACACCGACGAAGGCGAGCCCGGCTGGAGAACCGATCGCGGCGAGGTGTACATCACCCTTGGTCCGCCGGACGAGAGCATCGAGAGCACGCCGGGGGCAGGGAGCCGGATCATCCGATGGACCTATCTGGATCTGCGTCTCGTGCTCTACTTCCAGGATGAGACCGGATTCGGGCGCTTGCGCCTCACACCCAGCTCGCGGGCCGAGTTCGAGCGCACGGTGGTGAGGCTGAGGAGGCAGAAGTAGGCCATCAGCAATCGGCTATCGGCCGATAACCGATAGCCGATAGCCGTCGTATGTTTCCCTCCATGTCCGACACGCCCCGCCTCTTTCTTCTCGACGGTTACGCTCTCATCTATCGCGCGTTCTACGCGATGATCGCCCGCCCGCTCCGCACCACCAAGGGCGAGAACACCTCTGCGGCCTGGGGGGTCGCCAACTTTCTCCTCCGGCTCCGGGAGAAGTACAGCCCCCAATTCGTCGGATGGATCAACGACGCCGGCAGCTCGTTCCGGGAAGAGCGCTATCCCGACTACAAATCCACCCGGGAGAAACTCGACGAGGAGCTCCAGGCCGATTTCGATCGCTCCCTCGAACGGATCAGGGAGATCCTGGCCGCATTTCGCGTTCCTCTCGTCACTGTTCCGGGTTACGAGGCCGATGACGTCATCGCGACCCTCGCGACCCAGGCGGCCGCGCGCGGCCTTCAGGCGGTCATCGTCTCGGGCGACAAGGACTTCTATCAGCTCATCGCACCTGGCGTCGCTCTGCTCAACCCCGGGCGAGGCGGGCCGGCCGGCGTCGAGGAAACCTGGGTCGATGAGCGCAACGCCTCCGAACGGCTCGGCGTGACTCCCTCTCAAGTGGTGGACTACCTGGCGCTGGTGGGCGACAGCAGCGACAACATCCCCGGAGTGAAGGGCATCGGTGAAAAGGGGGCGCAGAAGCTGCTCGCCGAATACGGCAATCTCGACACTATCCTGTCGCGCGCGGGAGAGATCACCGCCAAGCGGACCCGTGAGGCGCTGCTGGCCGGCAGTGATAACGCGCGGCTCTCGCGCGAGCTGGTGACCATCAGACGCGACGTGCCGATCGACCTCGACCTCGACGGGATGAAGGTCGGCGAGCCGGACTTCGAGGCGTTGCGCCGGATTCTCACCGAGCTCGAGTTCTTTTCATTGGCGAAGAAGCTGCAAGGGCAGGGGACTGCTCCCGGCGCGGACGCTCAGACTGTCGAGAGTGGTCCGGACGAAGCGGAAACGAGCGAGTCACCCCTGGGGTACTCCGGGGCTGTGGCGGTTGCGATTCCGGTCCCGTCGGCAGTCGCCGTCACCGTCATCGACGATCCCGCCGATCTCCCGGCCCTGGTCGGCCGGTTACGCAAGGCTCCAATCGTCGCACTCGACACCGAGACCTCCTCGAGGGAGCCCCACAATGCCGATCTCGTAGGCCTCGCGCTCGCCGCGAGCCCCACGGAGGTCTGGTACGTCCCGTTCTGGCATCGGCATCCGCCGAGCGGAGAGCTCGACCTCTCCGGCGTCGAGGCATCGCGTCCGGGTGTGAAGAATCTGCCTGCGCTGACTGCTCCGGCCGCGGCGCCACTCCGCGAACTGCTCGAGGACCCGTCCGTCCCCAAGGCCGGTCACGATATCAAGTACGACTGGCAGGTGCTGCGCGCGGCGGGAGTGGAGCTTCGCGGCGTCGCGTACGACTCGATGCTGGCCAGCTTCGTGCTCGAGCCCGGGCGCCGTTCCCACGCGATCGATATGCTGTGTCTCGAGCATCTCGGCCGTTCGATGCGATCCTACGAGGACGTAGCGGGGCGGGGGAGAACCGAAGTCCCATTCGCCGAGGTCAGTCTGGCGGAGGCGTCGGCGTACTGCGGCGATACGAGCGCGACCGTCCTCGCGCTCCGGGACTACTTCGCCAGCTCGCTCGAGGGATTGCGGGTCGAGCCACTTCTTCGCGACATCGAGATGCCGCTGGTCGAAGTGCTGGTCGACATGGAGTGGGAGGGGATCGCCATCGATCAGGAGGTCTTCGACCGGCTCGGCGCGGAGCTCGGGACAGACATGCGAAGACTGGAGGAGCAGATCACGATCGTGTCCGGCGAAGCGCTCAATCTCAACTCGCCGAAGCAGCTCGCGACCGTGCTCTTCGACAAGCAACAGCTACCCGTGGTCAAGCGGACCAAGACCGGGCCCTCGACCGACGCCGATGTGCTCGAGCAGCTCGCGGCGACCGGGCACGAGCTCCCGCGTCTGATCCTCGAGTACCGCGAGCTGCAGAAGCTCAAGAGCACGTACGTAGACACGCTGCCCATGCGAGTGAACCGAAAGACCGGTCGCATTCATTCGAGCTTCAATCAGACGGGCGCCGCGACCGGACGCCTCAGCTCTTCCGAGCCAAACCTGCAGAACATTCCCGTCCGCACCCCGCGAGGCGAAGAGATCCGCCGAGGGTTTGTGCCGCGCCACGGCTGGGTCTTCCTCGTTGCCGACTACTCCCAGATCGAGCTCCGGCTCATGGCGCATCTATCTGGTGATCCCGCCTTCATCGAAGCGTTTCGGCAAGGCGGGGACATCCACCGGCAGACCGCGGCGCTCATCTTCGGCGTTCCGGTAGACGGGGTGACGCCCGAGATGCGCGCCCGCGCCAAGACGATCAACTTTGCGACCATCTACGGGCAGGGCGCGTTCTCCCTCAGCCGCCAGCTCGGCATCACCCAGGACGAAGCCAAGGCGTTCATCAACGGGTACTTCGAGCGGTTCGCGGGCGTGCGGGCCTTCCTCGATACGCAGGTGCAGCTGGCTCGTACCCAGGGATACGTGGAAACGATCTTCAAGCGCCGGCGCTACATACCCGAGATCAAGGATCGCAACTTCAACATGCGCTCCTTCGGCGAGCGGCTGGCCCAGAACTCGCCCCTGCAGGGCTCCGCGGCCGACCTGATCAAGCTCGCCATGATCCGGATCCACCGGTCGATCCGCGACGGCGCCCTGCAGAGCCGGATGCTCCTTCAGGTGCATGACGAGCTCATTTTCGAGGCCCCGGAGGCCGAAATCGAAACCATGCGCCGGCTGGTACGTACCCACATGGAACAGGCCGCGGACCTGCGGGTGCCTTTGGTGGTGGATATCGGGGTCGGACCCAACTGGCTGGATGCCAAACGGTGAGCGTGGATGGCTGATCGGTTTCTCTGCAGCGACCCTCTGGCTGGGGATTTCGCCTTCCCGGACGTCGAGTCCATTCTCGACGCCCTTGAGGCGGCGCTGGTCTCGTCCGACACCCCACTCTTCGACGCTTCGCGCCAGAGCTGGCAGTCGGTCGGACTGCACCCCGAGGTGCGGAGCGCCTGGGAGCAGCGCGAGCGGTTTCGTCCCCCGGGGAGCTCACGCCTCACCCTGCCCCCGCTGCCGGCACCGAGCGCGATCGAAGTCGACGATCTCACTCGTCGGCGCGCCGCCTATGCCCGAATACGGACCCCCTCACGCGATCAGGGCGACGAGCCCCCCGCCCCGAGACGGAGCATCGTCGCACTCGCGTTGGCCCTTGGCCTCATGATGCTCGCCGTGCTCGGATGGGCGGTTGTCTCCCTGGCGATACGGGTGAGCGTGCTTGCGAATGGGTGGTTCGCGGTAGGCAACAAGCGGTAGCCGTTCTCACGGCATTCGAACTTCCGCCGATTTTCGCGGGACCCTCTTCACACCCGGCCACCAGTTCCATCGACCCATCGCCTGCATGAACGCAGGCACCAACACCATCCGGATCACCGTCGCGTCGAGCAACACCGCTACCGCGAGCCCGAAGCCGAGCAGTTGCATGGCCAGGACACGCGCAAAAGCGAAGATTCCGAAGACGAGGATCATGATGAGCGCCGCCGATGTGATCACCGACGCCGTCGCGCTCAGGCCTTCCATCGTCGCCTGAGTGTTTCGACCCGAGCGGTCGAACGCTTCCTTGATCCTGCTCAGGAGAAATACCTCGTAGTCCATGCTGAGTCCGAACACCACCGCGAAGACCAGCACCGGGATCGCCACGAAAATCGCCGAAGTCGGTCCGGTGAGCCCGAAGATCTGCGAGCCGACCCCGTGCTGGAAGACGAGGACGATGAGACCGAATGTGGCCCCTACCGACAGCGAATTCATGATGATCGCCTTGATCGGAACGAGCACCGATCGGAACGCGATCGCGAGCATGACTGCGGTGGCGGCGAGGATGAGGACGACGAGAAGAGGGAACCGCTCGAGCAGGTCTTCCTGAAAATCGAGCGCCGCCGCGGAATAGCCGCCGACGGTGATCTCCATTCCTTTGGTCCCGCGGAGACTCGTATGCGCGAGGTGGCGAGCTCGGAGCACGACGTCGGTCGCCGTCGTGAGCGACGTCGTATCGCTCAGGATCACATCCATCAGGGTGGCTCGGTGATCGGAGCTCAGGTAGGCATCGAGGAAGTCCCCGTACTTCGCGTGGGCCTGCTCGAGATCGCTGTAGAGCACCGAGTAACCCAGCAACGAGCCTTTGGGCTCGAGGGTGACGAGACTTCGCACCTCTCGCACACGGGGATCGACGCGCAGCGACTCGCTGAGCGTCATGAGTCCGCGGAGCGATGTCGCATCGACCGCAGACCGTCCCGCCGGCACCTGGACGAGGACGCGCATCGGCTGGACGAATCCCGCGACGCCCATCCGCGTGAGCGCGTCGAGCCCTTCGCCCGCCTCGGTCCCCGTGGGCCACCAGTGTCGCGAAGGGAGTCCGATCCTGATCCAGCCCACCGGCAGGGTGAGGATCGCGATCACTATTCCCCCATAGACCAGCGCCCGCGCAGGGTTCCGGGCCAGGGTGCGGGCCCACTTCTCCCAGATCTGCGGTGAGTGGTACCAGGCGAGTCGCCGCGCGAGCCACTTGGGACGGTCGATGTCTCGGCCGATGATCGCGAGCAGGGCGGGGAGGAGTGTGATCGAAAGAAGCACCGCCACGGCCACGACGATGAGGCCACCGAGACCTACACTGCGGGTTTCGATGAGCGGAGTGAACAGCAAGGCCGCAAAACCGACCACGACCGTGAGCCCGGACGTGATGACCGCCGTACCCGCGGTCCGAAGCGTGCTCACCGCGGCTTCCCGCCTCGAGAGTCCGCGCGCCGTCTCCTCCCGGAACCGGGTGACGACCAGCAGGGAATAATCGATGCCCACACCCAGTCCAATCATCGTTGTCATGTTGAGCACAAAGACCGACATCGGGGTGTAGTGGGCTATGACCCCGATGATGGCGAGCGAGATCGAGATCGCGAGGACCCCGACGACCATCGGCAGCAAGGCTGCGACGAGCGCCCCGAACGCCAGGATCAGAATGATTAGGGTGAGCGGCAGAAGCTTCTTTTCCCCCTGCGCGCTATCCCGTGCCACCACGGTGCGGACGTCGAGGTCCAGCGGTGCACGGCCGGTGACCCTCGCGTGGATGCCGGCAGCCTGGGGCAGTCTCGCGAGGGTCTGCCGCAGCATCTGTCGCACCGGTACCACAAGGGAACCGGCACTGTCACCTCTAGTTGCTTTCAGCGCAATGAGAAAGAAGGTGGCACGCCTATCGCTAGCGAGGAATGTCGTGTCGCCCGTGCTGGGCCAGGAGACGAGACCGCGCACATACGGTTGGCGGTCGAAAACGGCGAGCAGGGTATCGAGGACACCGCGCGGGCCCGGATTGTCGAACGATCCCGGGGCTTCGAGGGTGATGGCGAAGAACTCGCCGATTGGGCGGCTGAAGCGGGAATTGAGCAGGTCTTCGGTGCGGGAGGCTTCGGTCTCTCGCTCGCTTCCCCCACGAATGTTGAGCAGCCCCGGGGTCGCGGGGGCCTTGACCGCGGCGACAGCGCCGATCACAGCCCATACGACAAGCACCACCCAACGCCGGCGCACCAGCGCTCGAGCGAATCGATCCATCAGCTTCAGCGGGTCCTCCGGATCTTCGGCGCCGCCGCGGTCCGGTCCCCGGTCGAAGGCGCAGGTGGCAACATCTTAGATGGCCCGGTTCCCCTGCGCCAGCGGGGTTCTAGCGGGCTCGAGTTTCCGAGAACATTTTCTCCCTAACCACGGACCCATGATCCTTCGCTCCGCGCTTCCCATCCTGACGTTCGGCCTGCTGCTCGCCGTCATCGGCGACCGCCTCGCCGAGGCGCGACGCAGAGCGGAGCCCCTGGAAACCGCCAATCAGACCATCTCGGCCATTCATCGGCTCGACTCCGACACGACTCCGACCGAGGCCAGCGCGGGTCGCGCCCGCTTCGTAAGGCGACCCGGCGTCGATAGAGGCGCGCGGATGGCCACCCGTCAACAGCTCAGCCGTGAGGCCGGAGCCACCTATCTCGATTCACTGCTTCTCAGCACCGACTCGGTGATTCGCCGCTGGCCCGATCGCCCGACCGAACCGATTCGCGTCGCCATCGTCGAGGGCGGTACCCCGGATTACACGCCGAAGATGGCAGGGTTCGTTCGCCTGTCGCTCGAGCGCTGGGAGGCGATCGGTATCGGCGTCCGTTTCGAGGTCGTTCGGGATACGAGCGATGCGGAAGTCATCGTGCACTGGATCGACCGGTTCGACTTCGACCGAGCCGGACAAACCGATCTCACCTGGGATCAGGCCGGCCATGTTCGCCGCGCGGTGATCTCACTCGCACTTCACACCAGCACCGGGGTGCCTTTCCCCGATAACGCTCTGCTCGCCGTCGCGGTCCACGAGGCAGGCCACGCCCTCGGCCTTCCCCATTCGTCGGACTCCAGCGACGTGATGTTCCCGGCCACCCGGACCGGCGTGTTGAGCGAGCGAGACCGGCGGACCGCGTCCGTGCTCTACCGGCTGCCTCCGGGTCCGGTCCGCGACGTTCTCGCCGACACCGGCGACTAGCGCGGTCACTGGCGCCCGTGCGACCTTGAGTCATGGTCGTGCTCTCGAAGGTCGCGCCGTTCCTGTCTGCTCTGCTCGCCGTGACGCTCGCCGCAACAATTTCCGCCTCGCCCATTCGCGCCACCCAGTCGGTCAGTCAGGTGGATGACGCGGTGCGCGCGGGAATCGAGCGTGGCATCTACCCCGGCGCCGTGGTTGTCATCGGTCGGCGTGATTCCCTGCTCTACGCTCGCGGCTACGGCCACTTCACGTGGAATCCGGCCTCTCCCGTTCCGACTCCCGACTCCACGATCTGGGATCTAGCCTCGATCACCAAGATCGTTTCGACGATGAGCGCCGCGATGAAGCTGGTCGACGAAGGGAAGCTGGATCTCGAGGCGCCGGTGTCGAGGTACCTCCCCCGGTTTACGGGCGGGCTCAAGCAACGGGTGACCGTGCGGATGTTGCTCGACCATACGAGCGGGCTCAAAAGCTACGTCCCCATCTATCGGATGGCCCATGGGAAGTCCAAGGCCATCACTCTCCTGTATGCTCAACCGCTGATCCATACCCCCGGCGACACTGCCGTGTACAGCGATCTCAACGCGCTCTTGCTCGGCCTCGTAGTCGAGAAGGTCGCCGGAACTTCGATTGATCACTTCGCCACACACGAGGTATTCACCCCTCTGGGCATGGCTCAAACGATGTTCAAGCCGCCGAAGCAGCTCAGGAAACGGATCGCGCCGAGCGGATTGTGGCACGGACAGCCGGTCGCGGGTGAGGTGAACGACCAGAACGCGGTGGTGTTCGGTGGAGTCGCCGGACACGCCGGCGTGTTCTCCACCGCGGCGGACTTGGCACGTTTCGCTCAAGTCTGGCTGCGCGGTGGTGTCGGGCCCCAGGGACCCTGGGTCAGCTTTCAGACGGTGTCGCGATTCCTCTCCCGTGGCGCCAATACCGGGTCTCGTCTGCTGGGATGGGACACCCGCGAGCGGGTGGTCGGCGAGCCCAGCGTTTTTGGTGACCTCACGAGCGATGCGACCTACGGGCATACCGGGTTCACCGGCACGCTGCTCTGGGTCGATCCGCCGCGTGATCTCTTCCTCGTCTTTCTCACGAATCGGACCTTCGACCCGAAGGTCCCCGAGTCGGTCAAGGAGTTGAAGGCGGTCCGCGCCGCGGTGTCCGATGCGGCGGTCAGACTCGTGCCCCATGGCTGCGGCCAGGAGCTGATCTCCAATTGCTGACGGGTTTAGCTTTGAGGCATGACCACTGAGACACCGGCCCCCGCCCCCACCGCCGCGCCCTCTCCGGACTCCATCCGGAAAGCGTTGCGTGCCGTCAAGGACCCGGAGCTCAACCTCAACATCATGGACATCGGTTTGGTGTACGATGTCGAGGTGAACGACACGGGTCAGGTCCATGTCCGGATGACCCTGACCTCGCCCGGTTGTCCAGCCGGCACCGAGATTCTCGGCGACGTGAAACAAGTGGTGGCTGATCTGGATGGAGTGACTGGGGTCGAGGTCGAGTTGGTGTGGGACCCTTATTGGACACCTGAGAGGATGGATCCGCGGGTTAGGGCCTTCCTCGGCTTCTAGCATCAACCGAGGGTGCCGTTCGGCGGGGCTCGACGCAGATGGTCGGGCCCCGCTTGTACGTCGCCCCCCCCGCAGGGCACTCAGCGCAGATTCCCCATCGCTCCGACCTCCACGCTTGACAGGCCGCCGGGCACGGAATAATATGTGACCTAACGGTCACATGAAATCACCCGCGTCCGCCGCCGTCTTCCGCGCCCTCGCCGATCCCAGCCGGCGCCGGATGCTGGACCTCCTGAAGTCCAGGCCGGGGCTCACCGTGGGCGAGTTGGGCCGGCACTTCGACTTCAGTCGATTCGCCGTGATGAAGCATTTGCGAATCTTGGAGCGGAACGGGCTGGTGGTGCCAAGACGGGAAGGAAAGACAAAGCGGTTGTACCTGAATGCGGTTCCGATTCAGACCATTTACGACCGATGGATCTCGAAGTACAGCGCGCTCTGGGCCTCACAGTTGACATCACTCAAATACGAACTCGAGGGGGAGGACCGACCGATGCCTGTCGCCGTCGCGCAGCTTCAGCACGTCCACGTGGTTCACATCCGCACGACACCCGAGAAGCTCTGGGCGGCGATCACCCGCCCCGAGTTCACCCGGCAATACTTCCACGGAACCGATGTTGTCAGCGACTGGAAGGTCGGTTCGAAGATCGAATACCTGCTGCCGAAGGACGGGAAAATGGAGGTCGCGGTTACGGGAGAGGTGCTCGAGTTCAGCCCACATCGCCGGCTTGCTCACACCTTCGCGTTTCCCTCGACCGGCGACGAGCCGACCAAAGTGACCTACGACATCGAGCCGATCGGCGAAATGGTCAAGCTCACGATGACGCACGAAGGATTTGCCGGAGAGACGAAGACGTACCAGGGGATCAAGTCCGGATGGACTCCGATCTTCGACGGCCTCAAGTCGCTGCTGGAGACGGGGAAGGCGCTGAACTTTCCCCCGATGTAGTGCCACTGCTTCCCCGAAGCGCCTCGAGCAGCTCTCCGCCGATGGTGGAGAGCTGCCAGCGTCGGAAATCGGGAATAGTCGCCATGGCCCCAATGGTTGCGGGGTTGACTCGGGCGATGGCCTCGAGTGTCCCGTTGGGGCAGAGAACGCCGGGAGCCAGGTTGAGTTGAGTAGCCAAACGGTTGCGGGCGGTCTTGAGCCGATCGAGCCTGGTATCGAACTCCGGATCGTGCGGTCGGCGAGGGGTTCGTGCGATGCGAGGCAGATCCCGCTCGGTCACCGCAAGCCCGCGCTGCACGGCAGCAAGAATCTCGCTGCCGCGCCGATCCGCCTGTTCCGCACTGATGCCCGGAATCGCCTTCAGCGCGGCGACATCCGTCGGCGGTGTGCGCGCCATCGCAAGAATCGGGTCGTTGTTGAGTATGCGGAAGGTCGCCTTGTCGGCCCGTTGCGCCACGCCGTCTCTCCACTCGTACAGTTCCCGCAGCACCGCCAGCTCCCGGCCTCGCAGTGCCTTCGCGCCCTTCATGCGGAGGTAGGGAGGCTCATCGCCATCTGGTGGCGTATACCTGGTCGCCATCAGCAGCTCGAACTCTTCCTCCGCCCAGCCTAATCGTCCCCGCTCCTCGAGTTGACGGCGAAGAATGTCTCGTAACGCCGGCAGATGCGTGGTGTCGCTGGCGGCGTACGCCAGCATTCCCGGCGAGAGCGGCCGCGTCGACCAGTCGGCTCGCTGGAAGCGCTTGTCGAGTTTTACCTGGAGGTATTTCTCGAGCAGGGCGGCCAGGCCCACGCCCGGCTCGTTCAGGAGCTGCGCGGCGATCCGGGTATCGAAGAGGTTGTTGGTCCGGAGTCCATACTCACGATCGAGGAGACGGAGGTCATAGTCGGCGTCGTGGAACACGATCTCGATCGCGGGATCGTCGAGCACGCCGCCCAGCGGAGCCAGTCCGCCGACCGCGAGTGGATCCACGATGGTCGTTTCGGTTCGCGAAGAAACCTGGAAGAGGTAGACGCGGTCGCGGTACCGGTGAAAGCTTGCCGCCTCGGTATCGACTGCGAGCAACGGCTCCCGACGAAGGCGAGTGACCAGTGTTTCGAGGTCGGATGCCGTCTCGATCAGTGGCATCAAGCGCTCAGTCGGGCTTTGCCGCCAGCTCGAGACCCGCGGCGATCTCGTCGAACGCCTTCGAGAGCGTCTTGTAGAACTCGGCGTCGGGTTGCGGCGTGCCGCCCATGGCGGCATCCATCTGGAGCTTTCGCGCGAGCCGGGCCGCATGGCGGATGTAATCCGTGGCTGGTTTCATGGAAGTCGTGGCTAGGGACGTGGGCTGTGGGCCGTGAGCTTTGGGCCAGCGTGTAGTATATCTACCTGACCTCCTCGAAGCCGGTTTTCATGAGCGTGCAGCAGATCTTCATTGACCTGACTGTGTACCCCGACGAATGCGACGCATTCGGTCACCTGAATCAGGCGTCCTTCCTGAGCCTCTTCGAGCGGGCTCGTTGGGAGATGCTCGCGCGCGGTCCGGGTATGGACGTGTTCACTCGTGCCGGTGCCTGGCCGGCCGTGCGGAAGACGGTGATCGACTATCATGCCGCCGCGTTTCCAGGGGACGTCCTACGCTTCGAGCAGACGCTCATCCATCGGGGTCGCACCAGCTTCACCATGCGGCAGACGGCCCGTCGGACCAAGGACGACACTCTCATCGCAACAGCGGAGTTCGTGTTCGTCTGCGTCGATCGTGATGGACACCCGATTCCCGTACCGATCGAGTTCGGGTCCTTCATGGAAGTGCGCCGCAGCGATCCCGGCGAAATTCAGCGGGTGATGGTGAACGGCGTCAACCTCGCCGTTGAAGTCCGAGGAGATGGCCCCGCGATCCTCTTCGTGCACGGCTATCCCCTCGATCGAACCATCTGGGCGGATCAGATCGCCGGGCTCGAGGGGTTTCGCCGCATCGCCCCCGATCTTCGAGGCATGGGTCGGAGCGACGCTCCCGACCTGGGCTACAGCATGGGGGTCTACGCCGCGGACCTCGCGGCACTCCTCGATACCTTGGGCGTGGACGACGTCGTCCTCTGCGGATTTTCAATGGGGGCTTACGTCGGCTTCGAGTTCGTCCGACGGTGGCGGCATCGGGTGCGTGCGCTGGTGCTGGTGAGCACTCGGGCGGAGGCGGATGCGATGGAGGGCAGGCGGGCTCGCGACACGGCGGCGGCCCTCGCACGTGAGAGCGGCGCGGGTGCCGTCGCCGACTCGATGCTCGGTAAGATGCTCACGGCGGCGACGATCAAGGAGTCGCCGAGCCTGGCCGAGCGCGTACGCGCACTGATGGCGGCAACGCCGGTGCCGGGAATGGTTGGTGCCCTCGCGGCGATGCGGGACCGTCCCGACAGCATGGACCTGCTCCCGACCCTGGAAGGAATTCCGGCCTTGGTCATCGTGGGGGAGGAAGATCAGCTCACGCCGCCCGAGCGGGCGCGGGCCATGGTGGTCGCGCTTCCCGAGGCCCGGCTTGTCGTGATACCGGGCGCGGCGCATTTGACGACGGTGGAAAAAGCGGAAGAGGTAACGGCGGCGATCCGGACGTTCATGAAGCGGCTGTAGGCAGGGTATCGCTTATCGCTTCGGTCGCCCGGGCGGACTATCCCCGTTGAATACTTCGCGATTCTTCTCGATGAACGACGTCTGATTGGGTGGGACGTCCTCCTCCGGAAAGATCGCCGTTACGGGGCACTCCGGCTCACATGCGCCGCAGTCGATGCACTCATCGGGGTGGATATACAGCTGATCCTCCCCCTCATAAATGCAATCCACCGGACACACGTCCACGCACGCCCGGTCCTTGACCCCGATGCACGCCTCGGCAATCACATACGTCATCTCTACACGTCCTCCGGAGAAAATCGGCCGATGAAGCCACGCGCCTTCACCAGCCGGCGCTCTTTCGAAGTAGGTATACGAAGCCGACTGGGGTGGCGCAAGGGGTCGACGGCCATCGCGATTTGCTTCGCATGCGCGGTCAACCCGGCGCCGATGACAGCCCAAAGTTGTCGTCCATCGCGGACCGCCCTGGTCCTCTCCGGCGGTGGTGCAAAGGGACTCGCGCACATCGGCGTCCTTCGCGCGCTCGACAGTTTGGGCATTCGACCCGATCTCGTGGTCGGAACCAGTATGGGAGCCGTGATCGGAGCCCTCTACGCCAGCGGCTACTCCGGCCGCGAGCTGGATTCACTGGCCCGCGTGGTTCCCCTTGCCGACCTTTTCCGGACCTACCAGCCCCTCGCCCCGCGCTCGCTTGGGATCCTGCAGCCTCTAGTCATCTGGGAACAGGGTGACCGCGGCCTCACCGTTCAGCGTGCGGCGGTCGTCGAGGGCGAGGCGAGCGCATTGCTCAACGCCGGAATGCTTCGGGGAAATCTCCTCGCCCGCGGCAATTTTGACTCGTTGCCGATTCCATTCCGAGCCGTGGCCACCGGCCTCGCTCACCGGACCGCTGTCGTCCTCGATTCCGGCGATCTGGCCCAGGCGGTGCGCGCAAGTGCCGCGGTGCCCCTGCTCTTCGAGCCCGAGCTGCGGGATGGAGTCTTTCTCATCGACGGCGGTCTCTCCGCCAACATTCCGGTCGCCGCCGCCCGCGCCGCCGGCGCCGAGCGGGTCATCGTCTCCGACGCGACGGAACACCCGTCGGACTCGCTCGATGTCTCGTCGCCGATCGGAATCGCCGACCGCCTCGTGCAGTTTCTGTTCGAGCAGCCCGAGGACTCGCTGCGTGGGGTTGATCTGCTGATCCGTCCCGCCGTTGAGGGCTACACCAGCCTCGACTTCTCTCGCCGCGCCATCGACGGCCTTCTGGCTCTCGGGAGAGCCGCGGCCGACACGACTCTCCCCCGACTCGGTTGCGCCGGAAACGCTCCGTCGCGCCCGATCCCGAAGCTCCCTGTTTACACCGGCGACATCACCATTGACGGCGCCAATCCATCCGAACGTCTTGCACTGACGAGGCTCCTCGGCCTGGGCAAGGGCGACTCGTTGAACGTATCGCTGCTGTTGTCCCGTGTCCGGAATCTCGCCGCGGCGTCGGAAGCGTATGAGGCGATCTGGCTTGGTCCATCCGGAGAAGGCGATTCCGTCCAGTTCCACCTCACACTCCGTCGGGCGTCCCGGCGTGTCGCCGGCATCGGTGTCGCCTACGACAACGAGCTCGGTGGAAGAATGTGGGCGGGGCTGGTGGACCGGCAGTTGCTTGGTCTCGCGCTGGAAGGGAGCACCGCCGTGTATCTGGGTGAATTGCGGCGGGAGCTCTATGCCGGACTCCGGCGAAACTTTCAGTTGGGCCACCAGCTTCTCAATCCCACCGCCACGGCTCGCGTCGCCGAGGAAGAGATCCGTCGTTTCGAGCCGAACGGCAATGAGATCGGCGAAGCGAGGGTGCGTGAGGCTCTGGGTTTTCTCGGTGCCGAGCGGCGCCTCGCCCATGGGTGGCAGATCTCGGCGGGCATCGAAGGGCGTGCATGGCACGAGCCGGGCGTCGGCAATCTCTCGGCAGCCGGTATCGTTCTTGGTGCGTCGCGGGCCAGCAGGGGACGCGGGAGAGTCGCCGCGACCGAGCTCGTGTGGACCGGGGTGTACCACCGGGCTGCGTTCGACGGAACCCTCGTCACCCGCGCCGGCAGAGTACGAATCTTCCCCCGTCTTCGGATGGGCTGGGGCGAGCGATTACCCCTCCACCTCCGCTTCCCCCTCGGTGGGAGCGATGGATTTCCCGGGCTGCACATTGGCGAGCGTCGCGGCGATCGGGAGGCGATGATCAGTGTCCTGGTGTCGGCACCGATCAGCGGACCGTTACTCGCCCGGTTCGAGCTTGCCGGCGGTCGCTCGAGCACCGGAGGACCGTTCCTGAGCTCGGAGGGGTGGGTGGCGGGAATTCGAGCCGGAGCAGGTGCCGAAACTCCTTTCGGTCCCGTCCGCATCGAATACGGCTTCGCCACGCGAGGCCGCGGGGCGCTCTTTGTGCGATTGGGGCGCTGGTTCTAGGAGCTAGAGCAGGCCGGTCAAGGGAGTCGCGTAGGACTCGTTCCTGGCCTCCGGCGGCCCGTACCGGTGCGGTCCATGGATGCGATGCCATTCCTCTCGCAGACAGAAAGGATCCAGGCCCAGAGGGCGGTCCACTGCGAGCACGCCGTCGAGATGATCGAGCTCATGTTGGATCAACTCGGCACGATCGCCTTCCAGATCCACCTCCGACCACTCGCCCTTGGGGTCCTGATAGCGCACCCGGACCCGGTACGCCCTCGAGACTCGAACCAGCAGATTCGGGAAGGAAAAGCAGTCGTCCCAGACCGAGAAGTCTTCGGTTCCGATATCCACGATTTCCGGATTGATGAGTGCCCACGGCTTGTCCATTTCGATGTAGACCATTCTCACCGGAGCGCCGATCTGCGGCGCCGCGATTCCACGGCCGCTTCCGAAACGCGACTGCCAATCGCGTAAGGTCTCCCGCATATCGTCCAGAATGACGCGGACGGCCGGGGAGTTCGGTTTGGCGATCGGCTCGCAGCTCGCGCGAAGGATCGGGTCGCCCAGGAGTCGGATACGGTGAATGGTCATCGGCAGCCTCTCGGCGGGTGCGTCGGGGGCGAAACTGCCCCAATATGTGAAGGAGGGTGCGATTGGGCCAGTAAGAATCGGTGCTGATGGTTGCCGGAGGGTTCATTATAGAAGTATCTAGTGCTACTCCTCTAGCGGCTCCCAAGGTCGCGGCATCACCCTCGACTCTTCCTTCTGGTATCAGCCACTCCCGGAATCCTGCCGAGCCGCCAAGAGGTACGGCCCATGGACGGCAGTACCACAGCCCGCAACGGTAAATAACTGCTAATCATGCAGTTACGGATTCGCACCAAACTTACTAGACGATTTGACAATCCCGACTAATTTACTTAGCATTCGTCTCATGGGTGCCCAGCTTCCTCTCGTCGCAAATTCCTCTTTGCCAACTCGCCCGATCGGTCACAAGGGGCCGCGGGGCGAAGTGCTGCTGCATCTCAAACATTCGCAACCGCTCACCGCCCGCGAGCTGGCTGACCTCCTCGGGGTTTCCCTTAACGCCGTTCGCCACCACTTGAAGGAACTCGAGGCCGAGGGCCTCGTGGAATATCGGCGCGAGAATCGGGGAGTTGGCGCCCCGGTGTTCCTCTACGGGTTGAGTGCCACGGGCGAAGGATTGTTCCCGCGGCGGTATGAGGAAGCCCTGAACGGTTTGCTCGATCGACTGGTCGAGCGTGAAGGGCGGGATGTGGCGGTCGGATTGCTGCAGAGCTATTTCGGATCGCTCGCGCTTCGCCTCGAAAGCGAGCTCAAGAACACTCCCGCCCCGCAGCGGCTCCAGGCGGTGGTCAAGGCGCTCTCGCAAGAGGGGTACATGGCTGAGGGATCTGGGACTGGCTCCGATGCCGTACTCACCGAGCACAATTGCGCTATCTCGGCGGTCGCACAGCGGTTCCCCGAGATCTGCGCGGCAGAGGCAAGGTTTCTGGCCGACGTCTTGAAAGCAGAGGTCGCGCGTCGCGAGCATATCCTGAGCGGCTGCAGCGCCTGCGAATATCACGTGCGGTTCCGTGCCGAGGAGGACACGCCATGAGCTCGTCGATCGAGTCTCTGGTCAACAAGGAATACAAGTACGGCTTCGTCACCGACATCGACGCGGACACGGCGCCGAAGGGGCTCGACGAAGACGTCATCCGGCTGATCAGCGGCAAGAAGGGCGAGCCCGAATGGTTGCTGGAATGGCGGCTCAAGGCGTTGCGGGGGTGGCTCAAGATGTCTGAGCCCCACACTTGGCCGAACATCCGGTACAACCCGGTCGATTATCAGTCCATCAGCTACTACTCTGCCCCACGCACCAAGAAGCCGCTCGGCAGTCTGGACGATGTGGACCCCAAGCTTCTGGAGACCTACCAGAAGCTCGGTATCCCGCTGTCGGAGCAGAAGATTCTGTCAGGGGTGGCGGTGGACGCGATCTTCGATAGCGTGTCGGTTGGCACGACATACAAGGCCAAGCTCGCGGAGCAGGGCATCATCTTTTGCTCGTTCGGTGAGGCGGTCCGTGAGCATCCCGAGATCGTCCGCAAGTATCTGGGCTCGGTGGTGCCGGCGAGCGACAACTTCTTCGCGGCGCTCAACGCCGCCGTGTTCAGTGATGGGTCCTTCGTCTTCGTTCCGAAGGGTGTACGGTGCCCGATGGAGCTGTCGACGTATTTCCGGATCAACACGGCAGAGACGGGCCAGTTCGAGCGAACGCTCATCATCGCCGAGGAGGGCGCATCGGTGAGCTACCTCGAGGGGTGCACGGCGCCCAAGCGCGACGAGAATCAGCTCCACGCTGCGGTGGTGGAGCTGATCGCGCTGGATGACGCCACCATCAAGTACTCGACGGTGCAGAACTGGTATGCCGGCGACGAGGAGGGCCGGGGCGGGATCTATAACTTCGTTACCAAGCGGGGCAAGGCCGCCGGACATCGCTCCAAGATCTCATGGACGCAGGTCGAGACGGGGTCCGCGATCACCTGGAAGTACCCGAGCGTCATCCTTCAAGGCGATGACACGATCGGTGAGTTCTACTCGGTGGCCGTCGTGAACGGCCGGCAGCAGGCCGATACCGGCACCAAGATGATTCACATGGGGAAGAACAGCCGAAGCACCATCGTCTCGAAGGGCATTTCTGCCGGCCGCGGGCAGAACAGCTATCGCGGGTTGGTCAAGGTGCTGCCGAAGGCGACTGGCGCCCGCAACTATACCCAGTGCGACTCGATGCTGATCGGCAATCGCTGCGGAGCGCACACCTTCCCCTACATCGAGGTCCAGAACTCTTCGGCGTCCACCGAGCACGAGGCCTCGACGTCGAAGATCGGGGAAGACCAGATCTTCTACCTCAAGCAGCGCGGTCTCAATACCGAGAACGCCATCTCCATGATCGTGAATGGCTTCTGCAAGGAAGTCTTCAAGGAGCTGCCCATGGAGTTCGCCGTTGAGGCGCAAAAGCTGTTGGGGGTGAGCCTGGAAGGAAGCGTAGGATAGCGGTGAACGGTGAAGGGTGAAAGGAGAAGGGGATCAGGAGATCGCCTCTTTCTCCCTTCTCCATTCACCTTTCTCCGTTCACTCTGAACTGGAGACTGAATAGTGCTGGAAATTCGTGACCTTCATGCGTCCGCCGGCGACAAGGAGATCCTCCGCGGCATCACGCTCACCGTGAATGCCGGCGAGGTGCACGCCGTCATGGGTCCAAACGGCTCGGGCAAGAGCACGCTCGCGCAGGTCCTTGCTGGGCACCCGGCCTACACCGTGACGAGCGGGTCGGTCACGTATCTGGGACAGGACCTTCTGGATCTGGAGCCCGAAGAGCGCGCGCAGGCGGGTGTATTTCTCGCGTTCCAGTATCCGGTGGAGATCCCGGGCGTGACCAACGCGTACTTTCTGCGCGCTGCGTACAACGAGCTCCGGAAGGCCCGCGGGCAGGAGGAAATCGATTCGATCGATTTCGTGGATCTGCTCGAGAGCAAGCTGAAGGTCGTCGAGTGGGGCCCCGAGATCATGAGTCGAGCGGTCAACTTCGGCTTCTCGGGTGGTGAGAAGAAGCGGAACGAGATCCTTCAGATGGCCGTTCTCGAGCCTCGACTCGCGATTCTCGACGAGACCGATTCCGGCCTGGACATCGATGCGCTCCGCATCGTGGCGAACGGCGTGAACAGTCTTCGGCGCCCCGACAAGGCCGCGATAGTCGTCACCCACTATCAGCGGTTGCTGAACTACATCATTCCGGATCACGTGCACGTCCTCGTTGGAGGCCGGATCGCGAAGTCGGGCGGCAAGGACCTGGCCTGGGAGCTCGAGGCCCGCGGGTACGAGTGGCTCGAAGAGGCGGCGGGAGTCTCGGCGTGACCGCAACGCTGCTTCGGGAATTTGCCGCGCTGGCCGACCTCAAGGCGGCCGGGTCGCCCGAATGGCTCGAGCCCGTCCGCCGAGCCGCAATGGACCGATTTGCGCAGACCGGGTTCCCGAGTCCACGGGAAGAAGAATGGCGGTTCACGCCGGTCACGCCCATCGCCCAGGGAAACTGGCGCCTCTTTGCTGGAGCGCCGGCGAAAGTCACTCGCGAGCAAATCGCTCCATTCATTTTTGGACACGCCGAATGGGCGACGCTCGTCTTCGTCGACGGTGTGTTGAATGCGTCGCTGAGCACGGTGGGCTCGCTCCCGCATGGCGTGCGGGTGGGAAGTCTCGCGGAAGCCCTCCGGGCGGACGGCGTGATGCTCGAGAAGCACCTCACGCGTCACGCTCCCATCGAGGGGAGTCCGTTCACCGCCCTCAACACCGCCTTTCTTCGCGATGGCGGCCTCGTCTACATCCCCGCCGGCATCGACCTCCCCCTGCCGGTCCATCTCGTGTTCGTGACGACCGCCGCGGCCACAGGCACCGTCACTCATCCGCGGAACCTGATCGTCGTCGAACGGGGGTCGCGAGCATCGGTAATCGAGAGCTACGTGACGCTGGCCCCTGGGACGAGCTACTGGACCAACCCCGTCACCGAAGTGGCGGCCGGGGCCGGGTCCTGGATCGAGCATACTCGGATTCAGCGGGAGAGCGAGCTGGCCCATCACGTCGGCCTGACGCACGTGGATCAGTGGCGTGACAGCCACTATCGGTCGTTCTCGCTGGCGATGGGTGGTGTGCTGGCCAGGCATAACCTGCACGTTCGGCTCAATGACGAGAACATCGAGACGCTGATGTATGGTCTCTACCTCACGCGTGGCGAGCAGGTGGTGGACAACCACACCGCCATCTACCACGACCAGGCTCATTGCCGGAGCTGGGAGGTGTACAAGGGCGTGCTCGATGACCGCTCACGCGCGGTCTTCAACGGCAAGGTCTTCGTCAAGCCCGAGGCGCAGAAGACCGATGCCAAGCAGACCAATCGCAATCTGCTCCGAAGCGATCATGCGCGGGTCGATACCAAACCGCAGCTCGAGATCTTCGCCGACGACGTGAAGTGCACTCACGGGGCGACCGTAGGCCGGCTGGACGACGTCGCCCGGTTCTATGCCCGAAGCCGCGGCCTCTCCGCCGCTGCCGCCGAGCGTCTCCTCACCTACGCCTTTGCCGCCGAGGTCATCGAGGAAGTGGCGCTCGAGCCCGTGAGACTGGAGCTCGATCGACTGGTCCTCGATCGGCTCGGCGGGATTTGAGCAGCATGACGGCGGCGACGAGCCGGACAGCGCATCCGCCCTCTCCGGTCTCCCTCGACGTCGAGCGGGTACGCGAGGATTTCCCGATTCTCGCCAGCCTGGTGCGAGGCAAGCCGCTGGTGTACCTCGATAACGCTGCGACGACCCAGAAGCCGCAGACGGTGATCGATGCGATCACCCGATTCTACTCTGCCGAAAACGCGAACATTCACCGCGGCGTCCACTACCTGAGCGAGCGGGCGACGGTTGCCTTCGATGCCGTTCGAACGCACGTCGCGACGTTTCTCAATGCTCCATCCTCTCGGCAGATCGTCTTCACCCGTGGCACCACCGAGGCGATCAACCTGGTCGCTCAGAGCTACGGGCGGAGCGTCCTCGGCCCCGAGGATGAGATCCTGATCACGGGGATGGAGCACCACTCGAACATCGTGCCTTGGCAGCTCATCGCCGAAGCGACCGGCGCCACGGTGAGAGCGGTTCCAATCACCGATGCGGGTGAACTGGATCTCGACGCCTTCGACCGGCTGCTCAACGCGCGCACTCGGCTCGTTGCCGTGGTTCATCTCTCCAATGCGCTGGGCACCATCAATCCGGTGCGGGAGCTTGCCGACCGTGCGCATAGTCGAGGAGTGCCGCTGCTGATCGATGGGGCACAGAGTGCGGCACACCTGGGTGTCGATGTTCAAGCGCTCGATTGCGACTTCTTCGCCTGTTCCGGCCACAAGTTGTATGGGCCCACGGGCGTGGGGGTGCTGTACGGGCGTGAGGAGCTTCTCGAGCGGATGCCGCCGTGGCAGGGTGGTGGCGACATGATCGCGAGTGTCACACTGGAGCGCTCTACCTGGGCACCAGTGCCGGCCAAGTTCGAGGCCGGGACCCCGATGATCGCAGACGTCATCGGCCTTGGGGCCGCACTCGATTACGTGGAAAGTGTGGGTCTGCCCGCCATCGCGAGCTGGGAAGATGAGCTACTGGCGTACGCCACAGCGCGGGTCAGCGAGATCGCTGGAGTTCGGCTCATCGGCACCGCGCAGCGGAAGGCGTCGGTCCTCTCGTTCGTCGTGGACGGGGTGCATCCGCACGATGTGGGAGCCGTTCTCGATGACGAGGGTGTCGCCATTCGTACCGGCCACCACTGTGCGCAGCCGATCATGCAGCGCTTCGGCGTTCCCGCCACGGCGCGCGCCTCGTTCGCCTTCTACAACACGATGTCTGAGGTCGATGCGCTGGTGCGCGGTCTCCATCGGGTGAGGGCGGTGTTCGCGTAATGTCGAACCTCAGAGAGTTGTACCAGAATGTCATTCTCGAGCACAACCGGTCTCCCCGGAACTATCGAGTGTTGGAGAACGCCGACCGGACGGCCCAGGGAAGCAATCCGCTCTGTGGCGACCAGGTGCGTGTCTGGCTTCGGATGGATGGTGATGTCATCAAGGAAGCGACGTTCCAGGGATCAGGCTGTGCCATCTCGCGAGCGTCGGCCTCGCTGATGACGGGGGCCGTAGTCGGGAAAACCCGCGCAGAGGCAGACGCACTGTTCGAGCGGTTTCAGCGGCTCGTCACGGGGCGCCTCGATCCCGATGATGCGGAAACTTTGGGAAAGCTCGCCGTGTTCTCGGGGGTGTCGGAATTCCCGATCCGAGTGAAGTGCGCCAGTCTCTCGTGGCACGCGATGAGGGAAGCGCTGACTACGGACAAGAGTGAAATGTGAAAGGAGAAGGGGGAAGTCAGTCTCGAACTCCCTGCTCTCCCCTCTGAGGTATACTTACTCTAACGTTCGATGGAGCTTGGAAATGCCCTACAATCCCGCCCTTGTCGCTCCCATGCGTGAGGAAATGACCCGCATGGGCGCCACCGAGCTCACGACGAGCGCGGATGTTGACGCGGTGTTGGGTGACCAGCGGGGAACTACGCTCGTCTTCGTGAATTCGGTGTGCGGTTGCGCCGCCGGCAATGCGCGTCCCGCACTGCGTCTCGCACTTCAGCATGCTGTGAAGCCTCAGCAGGTCGTGACGGTCTTCGCCGGCCAGGATCTTGAGGCTACCTCGCGCGCGCGGCAGTATTTCGGTGAGTACCAGCCCAGCAGCCCCTCGATCGCGCTCGTTCGCGACGGCGACGTGGTTCACTTCGTTCATCGCCATCAGATCGAAGGCCAATCCCCCCAAGCGGTCGCAGCCAACCTCACCGCCGCCTTCGATCGCTACTGCGGTGCGACGGTCTGATGGCCGGGTCGGGACACGTCTTTCACCCTGGCCATCACGAGCTGCATGGGATCACCGTCGTGTTGGAGACGAACGGTCCTCACACCTATGTCGGTCGCTTCGATAGTCAGGATCAGCGGGGGGTCGTCCTGCACGATGTTGGAGTGCACGACGCGTCGGCGGGTGCCCCGACCCGAGATGAGTACTTGACGCGTGCGGCCAAGTTCGGTATCCGCGCCGAGCACAAGCATCTCCTGGTCCCTGGCGACCAGGTGGTGAGGATCAGGCGTTTCGCTGATATCGTAGGAAGTGCGTGATCAGGCCGGCCACACCTGATCGTCGAATTCGTCGATCACGGTGATGGCGTCTACCGGGCACGCGCGCGCAGCGTCCAGCACCATCTCGTCGTCGGCGGCCTCCGCATCCACCACCACGGAGATGTTGTCGGTGCCGAGCCTGAAAACCTCCGGCGCAATCCCGACGCACTCGGCGTAGCCACTGCAGAGGCTGCGATCGATCTTGATCCGATATGGCATAGGCATGCGGGTCGGTGGGCTGCGAACGCGCTAAGATAGGATCCGCGCTCGCGACGTGCCAGTAGGAATTTTCCCGAGCCCATCCCCTTAGATTCGATCCATGACAGACCGGTACGATGTCATCGTCATCGGCGGCGGCCATGCCGGTGTGGAGGCGGCGACGCTCGCCGCACGCGCCGGAGCACAGACGCTGCTGCTGACCCAGAATCTGGAAACGATCGGTCAGATGTCCTGCAATCCCGCGATCGGCGGGATCGCCAAGGGTACCGTCGTCCGTGAGGTCGACGCGCTGGGCGGCATCATGGGTCGGGCGGCCGATCGGTCGCGAATCCAATTCCGCATGTTGAATCGGTCCAAGGGACCGGCGGTACGCTCGCCGCGAGCTCAATGCGACCGAGGGCTCTATCGACGCGCGGTACGGGAGCTCCTGGAGCGTCACCCCCGTCTCGCCGTCGTTCAAGGGATCGCCGGATCGCTGTCCGTTGATGGGGGCAGGGTCCGTGGACTTGTTACGCTGGACGGACGGCGCTACGCCGCCCCCGCCGTGGTTCTCACGGCCGGCACCTTTCTGAGAGGTGTGATCCATCTCGGCCTCGATACTCGAGTGCCGGCGGGGAGAGCAGGCGAATCCCCAACAGTGGAAATATCACAAGCCATTGTGGATCTTGGACTTACAGTGAGTCGCTTCAAGACTGGGACTCCACCGAGAATCGACGGACGGACGGTGGATCTGTCGCGGTTAGATCGGCAGGAGGGAGATGCGGATCCCTTCTGGTTCTCGTTCTACGAGTCGCAGAGCCATCCCGCCCAACTCCCTTGCTATCTGACGTACACGGGTGATGAGCTCAAGGAGATCATCATCCGTCACCTTCGCGAGTCGGCATTGTACGGGGGCGCCATCAGCGGACGGGGGCCACGATACTGCCCCTCTATCGAAGATAAGATCGTCAAGTTTCCCGACGCGGCACGCCACCAAGTCTTCCTCGAGCCCGAAGGACTCGATACGAGCGAGTTGTACGTCAACGGCCTCTCGACCTCACTGCCGACTGCAGTCCAGCTCGCTTTCCTCCGAACGATTCCAGGCCTCGAGAACGTGCGCATGACTCGGCCAGGCTATGCCATCGAGTACGATTACTTCCCACCAACCCAACTCCGGCCGACCTTCGAGACAAAGGAAGTCGCGGGCTTGTTTCTGGCCGGCCAGGTAAACGGGAGCACCGGATACGAAGAAGCAGCGGGCCAAGGCGCACTCGCAGGCCTAAACGCCGCAGCATATGCACGAGATGAGGAAGAAGTCGTCATTCCGAGAGATATGGCGTTCATCGGTGTGCTCGCTGACGATCTGGTAAGTCGAGGTGTGGACGAGCCATATCGGCTATTTACATCACGTTCGGAATTCCGGCTCCTCCTTCGCCAGGATAATGCGCTTCGACGCCTCTATCCAACTGCCGTACGATTGGGACTGCTGATCGATGAGGAGAGGCGCGTTGCGGAGAATCGACTCTCCAATGAGGAAACGACGCTGGCGCTTGCTCGTGAGATTTCCATTTCTGCCGACTTGGCAAACCCCGTGTTGCAGCAGCGCGCAGCGAAGCCAGTGGAACAGACGATGCGAATCGCCGACCTGGCTCGGCGTCCAGGAATATCCTTGCGTCAGCTGTTTGAGACGGCCGGAGTCTCCGTGCCAGCAGAATCTCTAGAATGGGCCGACATCGAGCTCAAATACGCCGGATATCTCGCGCGCGAACGGCAAACAGCAACTCGGCTGGCCGAAATGGACGAGTTCGAGTTGCCCTCCAGCCTGGACTACTCCAGACTCCATGCACTCTCCACTGAGGCGCGTCAGAAGCTTGGGGTGGTCCAACCAGCCACTCTGGGTCAGGCCGGTCGAATCCCTGGCGTTTCGCCCAGTGATCTCCAGGGTTTGGTGGTTGCCGTTCTCCAGTTGAGACGGAGTCAGACCTGTTTCACGTGAAACAGGACCAAATGAAAACTTGCTCCAGTTTTCTCGCCGTGTCCTTCGGCGCGCTATCCGCCAGCCTCATCCCATGCCATGCCATGTCTCCTCAGACGCCAGCCGTCCCTTTCTCCCGTCGGCGCGGCGGGAGCGGGGCGAGCTAGCCCGCTGCCTTTCTAGAAGAAATTCGGTCTACACAGCAGGTCCGCTGGGCTTGTGCATCCGCAAGAGCGCTGCGGGTGCTTCCATCAATAGAGGCAGATCGAAGGTCTGGCGTGATGATCTCCTTCGTCTCGGCCCGATTCGACTGGTCGTGACTACGCCTGCGACAGACTAGTCTCACGGCACGCAGCTCTCACGTCTTCCTATCACCAAGGGGCTGCCGGCCCTACAGCCTTACCTCGTTTGTGCGGCGTCCCCCAGGAATGGCTGCTTCCGCGACCTCGATCTTCAGAATTTCGTGGCAGTCCGCCGCTCCCTCTGAGCATCGGGCAGGAGCCAGTCAGAATTGGTCGCGGGTCGGGATCCGCTCCAAGGGCTTCTTGTCCGTTCGTTGTTGGGTCCCGGGAAAGATCAGGGCGATGCAATCGGCGCCTCCGGTGTCCAGTGATCGGAGCAGGGAACCATCAGCACCTCGCACCTGATCGTCCCGACCTCTCAAACTGAATTCATCGAATGCGACCCACTCTCGCAAAATTGCCCGTCACTGCCCCTCACGGGTCCCAGAAGGTCCGCTCGGATTATCGGGTGCAAGCTGAGAGCCCTACTACGTGCCTGCCTGCTAACACTTCGAAAAGCGCGAATATGATACGTTTCACGTGAAACTGCTTGGCGATATCGGAATAACTTCCTATATTCGTCCATCACTCGCACTTGCTGATTCCCCCTGCCAGACAAATGCATGTGAATACTCGGTAAGTCTTTCTCAAACAAGAACTTACAGGCATCCACGCGCCATGTCACACATCGTAGCGATCGCCAATCAGAAGGGCGGCGTCGGTAAGACAACGACCGCGGTCAATCTCGCCGCGTCTCTCGCCATCGCCGAACGCCGAACACTTCTTCTCGACGCCGATCCACAGGGCAATGCGACCAGTGGCGTAGGGATCGCCAAACATGAGGTCGATCTCTCTCTCTACGATGTGCTCGTCGAGGGCCGCAGCGCGCGGGAGATCATCCTCCCGGTTCCGGGGCTCCCCCACCTCGCCGTCCTTCCAGCGACGCAGGATCTCGTCGGCGCCGAGCTGCAACTCGTCGAACGCGAAGGCCGCGAGTCGGCGCTTCGCGGCGCGCTCGAGCCGCTCCTCGACGACTATGACTACATCATCGTCGACTGCCCCCCGTCGCTCGGTTTGCTGACCCTCAACGTGCTCGCGACCGCCAACTCGGTGATGATCCCCATTCAGTGCGAGTACTACGGGCTCGAGGGGATTTCACAGCTGCTGAACACCATTCGGCTCGTTCAACAGAACTTCAATCCCGGCCTCGCGATCAGTGGCGTGCTCCTCACGATGTACGATTCGCGACTCAACCTCTGTCGCCAGGTCGCCGAAGACGCCAAGGAGTACTTCGAAGGAAAAGTCTTTGAGACGCCGATTCCGCGGAACGTGCGCCTGGCCGAAGCGCCCAGCTTCGGGAAACCGATTCTGCTCTACGATGTGCAATCGGTCGGTGCGAAGAGCTACCTCGCTGTCGGCCAGGAACTGATTCGGCGCCTCGAGCCCACGGTTGTCCTCGACGAGGCCGCCACCGCCCCGCAGCCGGAGGTCACGACATGACGGAGACCAAACGTCTCGGACGGGGGCTCGAAGCGCTGCTCGGTCCGATCAGCCGCGAAAAGGCCGAGGCTGCGGGCATGCTGCGCGAGCTCCCCGTAGATAGCGTCAGACCAAACCCCTTCCAGCCGCGCACCACGATCGATGAAGCCGCCTTCACCGAGCTCGCCGCTTCCATCGAAGCATCGGGTCTGCTGCAGCCAATCATCGTCCGCCCGCGCCGCGGCAGCTACGAGCTGATCGCCGGCGAACGGCGGTGGCGGGCCGTGACCCACCTCGGATGGACCAAGATCCCTGCCGTTATCAGGGACGTCGACGACCAGACCCTCCTCACCCTGGCGCTCATCGAGAACCTGCAGCGCGACGCACTCTCGCCGATTGACGAGGCCTCCGGCTATCAGCGGCTCGGTGCGGAGTTCAAGCTCCCTCACGCAGAAATCGCGCGGATCGTCGGCCGCAATCGTTCGACGGTCGCCAATCTCCTCCGTCTCCTGCAGCTCCCTCCCGAGGTGCAGGCGCTGGTTCACCAGAAATCGCTCTCCGAAGGCCACGCACGGGCGCTCCTCGGGCTCGAGGATCCCGACCGCATGATTGCTCTGGCCCGCGAGGCCGTCGACCAGGGGTGGTCGGTCCGAGAAATGGAGGCGAGGGTCCGGGGCGATGAGCCGGTTGCCACGGCGGCCGCCCCCGCAGCGACCCCGCGGCGCACGAAGGCCGCACCCCGCGCCGTCAATGCCGATGCGCGTCGGGTGGAGGACGCGCTCCGCAAGCATCTCGGCACCGATGTTCGCGTCACCACCCGGCGAAGGGGCCGGGGATTCCTCACAGTCAGCTACTACTCCAACGACGACCTGGCCCGTCTGCTCGAACTGATTCTCGGTAGGCCGTTCGAGGGATGAAACGCGGCCCGCGCGCCGTGACCGTCATGATCCAGCGGGACGGCACGACGCGGTCGCAGACGTTTCGCGTGCCGGTCTGGATCCTCCGCGCAGGAGGCGCGTTTGTCGGCGCGGCTGTCGTGGGTGGCATCGTGGTCGCAGCCGTCTACGGTCCCTTGGTCCGCGCGGCCGCAAGAGTGCCCGGACTCGAGCGCCGGGTCGCTCGGCTGCAGGCCGACAATGCCAAAGTGCGTGAGCTGTCGGCAGCGCTCGACAGCGCCGAATCGCGGTACGCACAGGTCCGCCAGATGATCGGTGGCGACATTATCCGCGACCCTCTGACACTCGGTTCCTCTCTCCCAGTGGCGCCACCCATACAGGCTCGATCCACCAAGACCGCGGCTTCCGCCGATACTGGTTTGACGGTGCCGCGACGGTGGCCTTTGGACGAGCCAGGCTACATCACTCGCGGTCAGTCCGGTCGAGCAGACTCCACCGAGGACATCCACCCCGGGATCGATATCGCTGTCTCGGTCGGAAGGATGGTGCGGGCAGCGGGTGGTGCGACCGTTCACCAGATAGGCGAAGACCCCGAGTACGGCTTGTTCGTGCTCCTCGATCACACCGGCGATTATCAGACGATGTATGGTCACCTCTCTCGGATCCTCGTGACTACCGGGGCGTTCGTCGTGACGGGCGAGGTGATCGGACTCAGTGGCAACACCGGCCGGTCCACGGCGCCCCATCTGCACTTCGAGATCCGACAACGCGGCGTGTCGCTGGATCCCCGAACCATGATCAAGGAGGGTAGCTGATGGGCATATTCTCGAATCCGGCCCGGGACGAGGAGGGAAACGAGCTCCGCCGCCGGCGTACCGACCAAATCCCGTTCTCGATCATTGCGAGCGATATGACCGTGGTCGGCGACCTCGAGACGGAAGGCACGGTGCGAATCGAGGGCAGGGTCCGCGGGACCGTGCGCGTGGGTGCGCAAGTCCTCGTCGCCGTCGGCGCGGTCATCGAAGGAGACCTCCATACCCAGGAAGCAGTCGTCGCGGGCCAGGTCAGCGGAGCCATCCACGCCCGGGACCGGGTGGAGCTCCAGGCAACCGCCGTCGTCTCAGGCGACATCCATACCGCACGCATCGCGATCGTCGAAGGCGCCAAGGTCAGCGGAGAGGTCAAGATGGATATTGCGGGTGTTGCGGAAGGAACCTTGGATTCCCACAAGAGTTGATAAACTCCCCTAAGTTGTGGAAAGAACGTATTTTGTACCGGCAATCGGTGGCCTAATGGCGCGAGTGCTAAGCAAATGGCTCCATGCTGTTGCCATTCTGTTGTTAGTCGGCTGCGCCAAACCCTCCCGCCCTCCCGGTCTCCGCGTCGGTCTTATTACCCCAGGATCCATCGCCGACGCCGCCTGGAACTCGGGAGCCTACGCCGGCCTCCAGCAGATTCACGACTCACTCGGATTGGCGATCAGTCACGTCGAGGCCCATACCCCCGCCGAGCAGGATGAAGCGCTCCGGACTTTCGCCGCGCAGGGGTATGAGCTCGTGTTTGCCCACGGCTTCGAGTTCCAGGATCCCGCCGAGCGAGTATCGGCCCAGTATCCCAAGACGATCTTCATCGTCACCTCCGGGTCGCGGGCAAGCGGCAACGTCGCCCCCCTGATCTTTCGACTCGAAGAGGCCAGCTATCTGGCCGGGATGGTGGCCGGCGGATTGACCAAGAGCAACATCCTCGGCTTCGTGGGCGGGATCGAGCTGCCACCGATCAAAGCGGCATACCAGGGCTGGGTGAATGGCGCCAGGGCGGTCAATCCGAAAGTCCAGAGCCGCGAGGTGTACCTCAACAGCTTCGATGACGCCGCGGCCGGCCGCGAAGCTGCCCTGGCCTTGGTCCGAGCTGGCGCGGACATGTTCCACCACAACGCTGACGCGGCGGCCCTAGGAGTTTTCCAGGCAGTCAAGGAATCGAGGGGGGTATACGTCTTCGGGTCGAACTCCGATCAGACATCACTCGCTCCGGACAGGGTGGTCGGAAGCGCGGTGATCGACCTGCCCCGGGCACTTCTGTTGGTGGCGGAGGAAGTGAGAGCCGGGAAATTCACGCCCAAGGTGGAGACCTTCGGGCTCGCGAGCGGGGTGATCCGCTACGCTTCGAACCCCAAGCTCGATTCTCTCGTGCCTGCCGCCCTCAAGGCACATGTCGCGGCGGCGGCGGATTCGATCGCGAAGGGCACCCTTCTCCCGGTGCCCGGCGCGACGGCGACGCAGGCGGGGAAGTAAATGCCCAGAGTCCCCCTTCATGAGATCGTTTCCTACCTCGACGGATATCTCCGTATCGCCGAGGTACCGGACGAACGGAACGCGGTGAACGGGCTTCAAGTGGAGAACGCGGGCGCGGTCGGCAGCATCATCGCGGCCGTGGACGCCTCACAGGCCACCATCGACGGCGTCGCCGCGGCCGCGGACGGACAATCGCCACTGCTGCTCGTGCATCACGGCCTCCTCTGGGATGGAAACGTCGCGATCGCCGGGCGCCGATATCGGCGGGTCCTCGCTCTGTTCGAGCAGGACATCGCGCTGTATTCGGCGCACATTCCTCTCGACGTCCACCCCGAGGTCGGGAACAACGTCGTGCTCGCCGAGCGGCTGGGGATCGGCGTCGAAGGATGGTTCGGCGATTATCGCGGCGTGCCGATCGGGGTCTGGGGAAACGCGCCGCAGCGACTCATCGCCCGCGATTCCTTGATGCTCGAGGTCAATCATGCACTCGGCGCCGCGGCGACAGGAGCGCGACTCATTCCCGGCGGTCCGGAGGTCGTGAGCAAGATCGGCATCATCACCGGCGGAGCCGGAAACATGATCGCCTATGCCCGAGACGCGGGCCTCGATACCTTCATCACCGGCGAAGGCGCCCATCACACATACTTCGACGCCATGGAGTGGGGGATCAACGTGCTCTTCGCCGGCCACTACGCCACCGAGACGCTGGGTGTGCAGGCCCTCGCGTCCCACATCGCGGAGCGCTTCGGGCTCGAATGGGAGTTCCACGACCACCCGACAGGACTATGAACGCTCCCGCCCCCGCCCTCGAGCTCCGCGGGATTCGGAAACAGTTCGGCTCCGTGCAGGCGTTGCGCGGGGCCGATTTCACGTTGATGCCAGGCGAGCTTCACGCCCTTCTGGGGGAGAACGGGGCAGGCAAGACCACACTCACACATGTGGTCTACGGCCTCGTGCGTCCGGATGCCGGCGAGATTCACGTGCGTGGGGCCGTCACGGCAATCCCATCTCCGCGAGCCGCTCGGCGGCTTGGAATCGGAATGGTGCATCAGCACTTCACGTCGATTCCGGCACTCAGCGTGAGCGAGAACGTCGCGCTGACGGCTGGATGGCCGGTGGGCCGCGCGGATCTCGGCGCTCGCGTGCGCGCCGTGAGCGAGCGGATCGGCTTACCGCTCGATCCGGATGAGCTCGCCGGATCGCTCTCGGTCGGCCTCAAGCAGCGGCTCGAGATCATCAAGGCACTGGCGACCGACACCCGCATACTGCTGCTCGACGAGCCGACCGCTGTCCTCGCTCCAGGGGAGTCGGAAGAGCTGCTGCGCGTCGTCCGATCGTTTACCGCCGGCGGTGGATCGGCTGTCTTCATCACGCATAAGCTCGACGAGGCGCTGGCCGCGGCCGATACGGTCACCGTCCTGCGTCAGGGCGCAGTTGCCTTTACGGGACCGGTCATGGGACAGACGGCGGCCACGCTCGCCGCCGCGATGATCGGGCCTGGGAGTGCCACTGCTCCGGCGACGAGAGTCGCGACCGCACGCGGCTCGGAGCCACGGACCGGCTCTGCGCGGGTGCGTTTGGAATCGGTTGATATCGCCCGGGAAAGCGGGCTCGGCATCGCCGTCCGTCAGGTCTCACTCACGGTAGCCGCTGGGGAAATCGTCGGTGTGGCCGCCGTTGAAGGGAACGGCCAGCGAGAGCTGCTGCGCGCCGTTGCGGGAAGGGCTCACGTCCTTCGTGGCAAGATCGAGGTGCTGGGTCCGGTTGGCTTCATACCCGAGGATCGGACGACCGAAGGTCTGATTCCCGAGCTCTCTCTGGTCGAGAACGTCGTGCTCGGCGCCGGCGAACGAGGAGCATGGATTCGAGATGGTCGGATCGATTGGCGTGCCGCGCGCGAATACACCAAGGGGCTGCTCACCGAATACGGAGTCGCGGCATCGGGGCCCGATGCGCCCGCGGCGAGCCTGAGCGGAGGGAACCAGCAGAAGGTCGTCGCGGCACGAGAGCTCGCGCCGGAGCCGCGCGTCGTCGTGGCCGAGGACCCGACGCGCGGCCTCGACATCCGTGCCACGGAGGGCATTCACAGCCGGCTTCGGTCGGCCGCGGCGGCCGGTGCGGCGGTGCTCGTTCATTCGAGTGATCTCGACGAGATCCTCGTCCTCGCCGATCGCGTGGTGGTGATGTCGAGAGGAGTCTTGACCCAGGCGGCCCCTGGCGCCTCGCGCGCCGCGATCGGAGAGCTCATGGTGACGGGTGGGCGGTAAGGCGCCTGCCGTGGCGCTGCTCGCCGGGATTGTGGTCCTGGCCGTCGGGCTCGAGCTCGCGGGATACGATGCGGTCGCTGCGCTCGGCGCGCTGTGGAATGGCGCGTTCGGCTCGTGGTATGCGTTCACTTCGGCAACCCTGGTCCGCGCAGTTCCCCTCATCATCATCGGGCTCGGCATCGCCCTGTCCTTCCGCGCCGGAGTGTTCAACATCGGGGCCGAAGGGCAGTTCTACGCCGGCGCAATCGCTGCCACGTGGGTCGGTTTGCAAGCCGCCAATCTCTCCGCGCCGATTGCCATCTTGGCGACGCTCATCGCCTCGGGAGCGGCCGGCGCCGCCTGGGTAGTTGTGCCGGTGCTCCTGAAGCGGCGTTTCGGTGTGCTCGAGGTGATCAGCACCCTGCTGCTCAATTTCGTGGCCGAATCGCTGGTGAGCCTGATGGTGCAGGGCCCGCTCCAGGAATCGCATCACATCTATCCGCAGAGCGATCAGATTGCCGACTCCGCCCGTCTGCCACTGCTACCCGGAACCCGACTGCACGCCGGGATACTCCTTGGAATTCTCGTCGCCGCACTGCTCTCGTATCTGTTCGATCGAACATTGTGGGGCTTTCGTTTGCGTGCCGTGGGTACCGGGCCACGCGCCGCCGAGATCAGCGGCCGGATAGACGCGGGTCACGTAACCGCCGTTGCGCTCCTCCTCTCCGGTGGGCTCGCCGGCCTCGCCGGCGGAGTGGAGGTGAGCGGTGTCTCCTACGCGCTCTACCAGAACCTCTCACCGGGGTATGGATTCACCGCCATTGCTGTTGCGCTCCTCGCTCGGCTCAACCCGCTCGGTGTCGTGGCGACCGGCGTGTTGTTCGGTGCGCTCGAGGCCGGTGCTGGGGCGATGCAGCGCGATGCGGGTGTTCCTGCCGCGGCTGTCTACGTCGTCGAAGCGGTGATCATCGTCGCGGTACTTCTGGCCGATGGATACCGGCGAGCGCGAATGGCCGAGCTGCGCGTGGCGGTGGAGACGAGCAGATGAGCGACCCGGCGCCGATGGTTGCGGGCTTTCTCGCCGCCACGGTGCGCGTGGCGACCCCACTTCTCCTTGCGGCCACCGGGGAAACGATCAGCGAGCGCGCGGGGATCATCAACCTTGGGCTCGAAGGCATGATGCTGGCCGGAGCCCTGGCCGCGGCGCTCGGCGCCACGGTGTCCGGACCATGGATCGGTGTCATCTGCGCGGTCCTGGCCGGGATGGTCCTCGCCACGCTCTTCGCCGTTCTCGTGGTAGGCGCGCGGACGGATCAGGTCATCGCGGGAACCGCACTGACGCTCGGTGCCGTTGGGTTGACGGGAACCATCTATCGTCGAGCCTACGGCGCCGGCGGAGCCGGCCTCGGACTCCCGACGCTCAGCGCAATTCCGGTACCTGGTCTCGATCGCATTCCGCTCATTGGTTCGGCCATCTTCGACCAGCCGGCCCCGACCTACATCGCGCTGCTGGCATTGCCCATCGTCTGGTGGATCATCTTCCGCACCCGACTGGGTCTCGCGCTCCGGGCTACCGGCGAGGCAGCCGCGCTCGCGCGGGCCGCGGGCGTGCGTACCGGGCTCATCCGCACCGGTGCCACGATCGTGGGCGGGGGGTTCGCGGGCCTGGCGGGCGCAACTCTGGTGCTTGCGCAGGTGGGAACGTTTACCGAGAAGATGACGGCGGGGCGGGGATACGTCGCGATAGCGATCGTCGTGCTGGGACGGTGGCATCCGATCGGTGTGGGGGTCGCTGCGCTCCTGTTCGGCGCCGCGTCCGCGATGCAGTTCGTCTTCCAGTCGCTGGGACTTCACGTCCCGTATCAGCTATTCCTGATGCTGCCGTATGGACTTGCCCTCCTGGCGCTGGGCGGCGCGGTCGGCAGAGTCCAGGCCCCGGCCGATCTGGGCAAGCCCTAGCGGTCCAGCATCGCCGACAGCTCCCCCGCGCTCGGCCGATCATCTCACGCACCCTTTCCTTGAGAGCGGGGACATCGGCCGCGGAAAGTCCGGTGGTCTCCACGGGCTCGAGCACCTTGACCACCGCGACGGAGCGGCCGAAGCGCCAATCGTGCTTCGGCAAGGCAGTGCGGGTGCCTTGGACGGCGAGGGGGAGGATCGCCACAGCCGCGTCGATCGCCAGTCGGAACGCGCCATCCTTGAATGGCAACATCTCGGCGGTGGCCGACCTCGTGCCTTCCGGGAAGATCATGACAGAAACTCGATTCGTCAGCGCCTCCCGGCACTTTGCCATCGCCTCGATGGTGCTGGGCCCGAAGCCGCGCTTGACCGGGATGTCGCCGGCGAGACGCATCAGCCATCCCATTACCGGAAGACGGAAGAGCTCCTTCTTGGAGAGCCACTTCATCTCCCAGGGCAGATGACTGATGAGCAGGATGTCGACGAACGACTCGTGATTGGAGACCACAACGTAAGGCCGGCGCGGATCAGACGGCATCTGGCCGATACATCTGAACTTCCAGAGCGGGTTCAGCGCCGCTTCCACGACCGCGATCTTCCGGAAGAGGAATCCGACGGCATACCGGCCACGGTCGAAGGGCGCCGTCGCCAGCCGCACGATGAACATGAGTGGGAGCCACAGCAGGACGCAGACGACCAGGACGAGCCAGGCCCAAACGGAAACGATAGATTGCCAGAGACGAAACACGCGTCATTCCCCGTGGAGAACCGTGGCCGGGGAACCTTACACCGGAAACGAACTCATGGCTACAGGTGCCTCCGATACACCAGGCAGGGGCGTTGAGGGTGAAGTCGAACAGCCTGATCTCGCGAAGCTGGAAGACGCGCTCCGTGACCAGGGGATCCCCTCGGTGGCGATCACCCTCCTCCTCGTACTCGCGGTGTTCTACACGCTCTACTTTGCCCGCTCTTTTTTTCTCCCTGTCGTTCTCGCCGTCCTCCTCGATTTTCTGCTGAGCCCCATCATCCGGTTCCTCAAGCGGTGGCGAGTGCCGGAGTCGCTCGGCGCGGCCATCGTGGTTGCCGGCCTCCTCGGCCTGGTGGGAGCAGGTGTGTACGGCCTTACCGATCCCGCGCGGGCGTGGGTGGCAAAGGCGCCGCAGAGCCTCCAGAAAATCCAGAGCCGTCTGCAGACGCTCAGAAGACCGGTGGAACAGGTGTCTCGAACAGCGGAGCAGGTCGAAGAGGCCACGAAGCTCGGGCCAAGCCGGGTGCAGGAAGTGATTGTGCGGGGTCCCACGATGAGCGAGAGAATCTTCGGCTCGACCCAGGAGCTGCTCACCGGCGCGCTAGAGATGGTGGTGCTCCTCTACTTCCTCCTGGCCGTCGGGGACCTCTTTCTCGAGAAGCTGATCAAGGTGTTGCCGCTGCTGAGGGACAAGAAGAAGGCGGTCAGCATCGTTCGCGAGACGGAGACATCGATCTCCACCTATCTCTTCACCGTGACTCTCGTGAATATCGGCCTCGGACTCATCGTGGCGCTGGTCATGCATTTCGTCGGGATGCCGAATCCGTTGCTCTGGGGCGCCCTGGCCGGGCTCGCCGAGTTCGTGCCGTATCTTGGTGCCACCGTCATGGTCATCACGTTCTCACTCGCCGGGCTGGTGACGTTCCCCACCCTGGGCCAGGCGATGCTGGTGCCGGGCGCGTATCTCGCCGTCAATCTGGTGCAGGCCAACTTCGTCACTCCCACGATCCTGGGCCGCCGACTCACGCTCAATCCGGTGGCCATCCTCCTGGGCCTGGTGTTCTGGTGGTGGCTCTGGGGTGTGGGCGGCGCGTTCATCGCTGTGCCGCTCCTCGCGACGTTCAAGATCTTCTGCGATCACATCGAGGCGCTGGCGCCGATCGGAGAGTTTCTCGGTGAATAGGGCCCGGGATCGGTTGACGCCGGAGGAATGCGCTCGGCTCGACTGCCTCCGTCATCCGGTCGACTACTCGCGCGTTCACGTGCATCGCGCCGGCTCGGCCGACGCGTTTCACCGATTCGTGCTCTGGGTGAGTCAGGGCCGCGCAGTTGCATTGGGCAACCATGTTTACCTGCCCGCGAGATGCGACGGCGACCTCCGCGTACTGGCGCACGAGCTCACCCACTGCGGCCAGTATCAGGCATGGGGACCCCTCCGTTACTACTCGCGAGGCGTCGTCGAGCAGTTGCGCGATCTGATGCACCGCGCGCTCGGAATCGGCCGCAGTCCGTACGAATATGAGTTGGAAGCCGGACGACCGTTCGAATCCTACGGGATGGAGCAACAGGCCCAGATCGTGGAGGACTCGTTCCGCGCTTGAGGGTCAGGTATCGTCAGGCAGGCGGTCTTCCCACAGCGCGAGCACGTTGCCGTCGGGGTCGGCTATCATGGCCATGACGCCCCACGCCTGCTGGGTCGGCTCGGTAATGAAGCGGACACCGCGTTCGTGCAGCTCACCGCAGTAGTGCAGCAGTCCCGAAACGTACAACGTGATTCCGGTGTGTCTCCCGACGAGGGCCTTGGCATCGGGGTGCACCGCGGGATGGACTCCGATACGGGTTCCGCCTTCGAAGAACTCCGCGCCGAACGATCCCTGCTTGGTGACCGGGAGGCCCAGGCTATCGCGGTAAAATTCGGTGGCGCGGGCGAGATCATTGACGAAAATGGCGACGGAGTAGAGCGACGGAGGCGGAGCCGTCACCCGATCAGTCCTCCCTTGAGGAGACCGTCGAAGAAGCGAAACAGCAGGATTGCCAGCGTGATTGCCCCGACCGTCAGAAGGAGCAGGCCGAGGCAGAGGACGACGAGGAAGCCGCGGCTCGACCGGGCGCTCGCGGCAGGCTGCTGGAGATGATCCTCGAGCAGGGCGAGGTTCCGCATGTTGGCCTTCCAGGCGACGTCGAAGATATCGCCGAGAATCGGGACCTCTCCCACGAACGTGTCTACGGCGACGTTCCAACCCATTCGCAGAAGAAGACCGCGCGGCACGCCGAGCCGGGCGGATTCCGCAATGATGTAGAGAGAGAGCGCGCCCGCGATGAGGTCGCCCAGCCCCGGCACCAGGCCGATGAGTGAGTCGAAGCCGAAGCGAATGCCGGTGCCTGGCAGTTTGAACGTGCTATCGAGCATCCACCCGACGCGGCGAAGTCGCTCGACACGGCGCTCGATCGTTCCCACTTCGGGGACGAGAGCGGGAGAGGACAGGGATCGGTTCATGGCCGAAAAATACACTCTCGTGGCGTGGGCACGTGGAGCCGATCGGTCAGAAGAGGCGCCGCAGGTAGAGGACGAGGCTCAGGACGACGGAGACCACCAGCATCGAGGCGAGTGGAACGTAGACTCGCACCGAGTCTCGCTCGATGCGGATGTCGCCCGGCAGGTGTCCGAACCACTTGAGTCCACCGGCCCAGACCAGGAGCCCGACAAGAATCAGGACGACGCCGAGTGTGATCAGGAGGGGTCCCGGCGAGGCGGTCATTCAATGAATCCCTGACGAACGGCGTGGATGAAGTCGGTGTATGCCGGAGTGGCCCCGCTCTCGCGAACGGCGGACGCGATCTGGCCGCGGTGATACGCGGAATGCATCGAGACATGTGTCAGAATGTCGCCCACGGTGCTGGTCCAAAACTCACCGAGGCTGTTCCGATAGGCGCGGCCGTCATCGAGGTCGTCCTCCTCCAGCTTCGCGAGATATTCCGGCCAGAGGTGATCGAGCTCTTCGAGTCGAGCCTGACATCCGTAGAGGTCGATGTCGGGCCATACCGACATGTTCGGCGCTTCCTGGTTGAGTCGAGCGAGCCAGAGGTGTTCCGCGCCGATGATGTGCCCCATCCATCTGACCGCTTTGGACGGAGCGACTCCCTCCTGTAGCAGACGAAGCGTCTCGGCGTTGGCCCAACGATCGTGCTCGAAGATACGCGTAAAGTGGCGGAGACTAGCGCTCATGATGCTGTGCCACCGAGGTGAATGCCGCGCGCAGGTTGCGTCGCATCCCGGCAAGCCCTGGCCGCGAAAAAGGCGAGTCTCCGAAGCGGGCCGCGAACTCGGTCTCGTCCATCGCGTCGAAATATCCCGGATCGGCGCCGTCGAGACGATGCAGGGGACGAAATTCCTCGACGGCCGTCTGCTCCGCGAATCGGTGATTCCAGGGACACACGTCATTGCACACGTCGCAGCCGAAGGCATATCCCTCCAGGCGCGAGGTGATCTCGTCCGGTATGGGGCCTCGCTGCTCGATCGTCAGATACGAGATACACCGTGTGGCGTCGAGGATCCTCGGCGCGACGAAGGCCGCGGTCGGACATGCGTCGAGGCAGCGGGTGCAGCTCCCACAGTGGTCGATCTCGAAGGGCGTGTCCGGCGGCAGCGCGAGGTCGGTGAAGATCGTCCCGATGAAGAAGAACGATCCGGTCCCGGGCCGGATGACCATCGTATTCTTCCCGATCCATCCCAGGCCGGCGCGCTGGGCCAGCTCCCGTTCGGGGATGGGGCCGTTGTCGACGTAGCTGTGCGCCACGGAGGCGCCGTGTTCGAGGAGGAACTCGCCGAGGTGGTCGAGGCGTCGACGAGTGACACGATGGTAGTCCTGGCCGCGAGCGTACTTGGCGATGCGTGGCGGCCGGGCATCGGCGTCGCTGTCCGGCGAGTAGTAGTTGTCCAGCGCCACAATGACGGACAACGCCTCGGGCACGTTGATCTTCGGGTGCTTCCGCCGCTTTGCCTGACGGTGCAGGTAGCGCATCGTCCCGGCGTAGCCCTTGGCCAGCCAGTCGTCCAGCTCGGCGGCATGTGGCGGGGGACTCGGGTCCGTGATTCCACACGCCAGAAACCCGAGCTCGCGAGCCCGCGCCTTCACCTCGGTCGTGAGGCTCACCGGAGCGACGCGGGTGCCTCGACCGGCCTCAAGGTCGCGCCGGGCACCTGCGTCTCCTCGGTGATCAACCGCGCTCCACGGCTGTAGGTGACATACGACCAGGCCCACTCGAGCAGGACCAGGATGCGGTTGCGGAAGCCGATCAGGAAGAAGATGTGAACGAAGATCCAGATGAGCCACGCCAGGAATCCGCCGAAATGCAGCTTCCAGATGTCCGCGACCGCCTGGCCGCGTCCGATCACCGCGAGTTGTCCGCGATCCCAGTACGCGAACGGGCGGCGCGGCCGACCGACGAGGTCGCCCTCGATGGCGCGGGCGGCATACTGGCCCATCTGTATCGCGACGGGGCAGATACCGGGCAGTGGGTTTCCCGCCTCATTCTTGAGGAATGCCGCATCGCCCAGGACGAACACCTCGGGATGGCCGGGGATCGTGCAGTCAGGTTCGACGATGGCGCGACCGACTCGGTCGAGCGGCGCACCGAGCGTCCGGAGCAGCGGGCTTGCCGTGTTTCCCGCCGCCCAGATGACCGTATCCGTCGGAATGATCCAGCCCGCCGCCGCCACCGAGCCGGGACGCATGTCGGTCACGAGCGTCTCGATGCGCACGTCGACGCCGAGCTTCCGCAGCTCGAGCTTGGCCTCATCGCTCAGTTTCGGTGGGTAAGAGGGCAGGAGTCTGGGCCCTCCCTCGAGCAGCATCACCGTGGCCTCGCCGGGATCGATATGACGGAAGTCCCGGCGGAGGGCATAGCGGCGGATCTCCGCAACGGCTCCCGCCATCTCGACGCCGGTGGCGCCGCCGCCGACGATGACGAAGGTGAGATGGGCGTGTCGCCGGACTGGATCCGGCTCGCGCTCGGCGCGCTCGAAGGCGAGCAGCACGCGGCGCCGGATCTCGAGCGCATCCTCCAGGCTCTTGAGCCCCGGCGCGAGTGGCTCCCATTGCTCATGCCCGAAGTAGGAGTGTTGGGCCCCGGTCGCGACGATGAGGTAATCGTATTGGAGGCTGCTCCCGTCGGTGAAATCCACTCGGTGTGCGTTCACGTCTACATGCCGCGCCTCGGCGAGGATCACCTCGGTGTTCTTGGAATGCCGGAGAATGGATCGGATGGGTGAGGCGATATCGCTCGGGTTGAGGCCTGCAGTCGCCACCTGATACAGCATCGGCTGAAAGAGGTGGTGATTGCGACGGTCCACCACGGTGACCTGCACGGGTGCCCTGCGCAGCGCCTTCGCCGCGTACAAGCCGCCGAATCCGCCTCCAAGAATCAAGACGTGCGGTTTTCCCTTTTCCGTGCTCCGTCCCGTCACCACAGCTCCCTCACCATGAAAGGTCCATCGTCTCACGCCGCCAACGCGCAAAGCGGATCACGTCTTCGACCGGCGGGACCGCCGCCTCGTCGGCATAGGCGGTATACATCCTCCAGCGCAGGTATGCGCGATCCGGCAGTGGGAGGAACGGGGCACGACGCCACCATCCCCGACGCCGGAAGGCCCACGCCGTGGCGATGAGATCGAGCGCGAGGCGAGGACTGAATACGGCTCGCGTCACGAGCTTCGCGACGAGCGCCGGCCAGGAGCCGCGGTACGTCCGTCCCGCCCCGGTCGGGGACTGCTCGCCGTGCATGCTGCATAATACACACGGCGGTTATATTGGGCCGCTATGGCCACCGTCGCGGCCCCGGCTCCCCCGCGGGACTACCGGGGGGAGTTTCCCGTCTTCCGCCACTCCATTTACCTCAACAGCTGCTCTCTCGGGGCGCTGTCGCTTCGCTCGCGTGCCCGGGTCAACGATTGTCTCGATCTCTGGGAGGCGCGCGGGGCGTCGGCGTGGTACGAGATCTGGTGGGGGGCACTCGCCGAGCTCCGACTCCGGTACGCCCGTCTGCTCGGCGCCCCGGACGGAACGATCGCGCTCCACCCCAATGTGTCGAGCACGCTGGCCGCAGTCGCCGAGTCTCTCGACTATCGCCGTCGGCCGAAGGTGGTGGTGACGAGTCTCGACTTTCCCACCGTAGCCTACCAGTGGCTCGCCAAGGCAGCCGAGGGGGTGGAAGTCGTCGTGGTGGAGAGCGCTGACGGAGTCGGCATACCGGTCGAGGCTCTTGCCCGCGCGGTAGACGATCGCACAGCGTTGGTAGCCACGAGTCACGTTTTCTACACGTCGGGCGCAATCCAGGACATCCGCGCCGTCGCAGAGATCACGCACCGCGCGGGAGCTCTCCTTCTCGTCGACGGCTATCATGCCGCCGGCCAGCTGCCGGTCGATGTGCAGGCGCTCGATACCGACTTCTATTGTGGCGGGGGCCTCAAGTGGCTGCTCGGAGGCAGCGGCATCGCGTTTCTGTACACGCGCCCGGAGCTTCTGTCCGCGCTGGTCCCCCGCACGACGGGGTGGTTCGCCCATCGCGATCAGTTTCGATTCGACCCGCGCACACTGGAGCTGCACGACGACGCTCGCCGTCTCGAGGCGGGAACGCCCTCGATGCTTTCGGTCTACGCCCAGCTCGGCGGGCTCGACGTCATCGAAGAGATCGGCCCCTCGGAGATCCGACGCACCACGATGACGTTGGCGGAAGACCTGATCGAGCTGGCGCGCGCGGCGGGACTTCGGCCCAAGGTCGCTCCGGATGAGGCGACCCGCAGTGGGATCGTGATGCTGCCAAGCCCCGACCCGGCGCTGGCCGTTCGCCGGCTCTCGGAGGCCGGCATCGTCGCGGATGCTCGGCCCGGCCACGTGCGCCTCTCACCGTACTTCTACAATGTCGCCGACGATCATCGCGCGGCCATCGAGTGTCTGACCCGTGACCGATAGTCCGTATCGCCGTCTCGAAGACAAGAAGCTCCCCACCGAAGACGAGGCCCTGCTCGAGAGCCCGCCGCCGCAGGCTCCCGAGGCGTTGTTCCTCAAATCGGACTCCTGGCGAGTCCTGCGAATCATGGGAGAGTTCGTCTGGGGCTTCGACAATCTTGCCGATGTGAGTGACGGGGTCACGATCTTCGGCTCCGCGCGCACGCCCCCGGAGGACCGGCACTACGCGAAGGCCGTCGAGACCGCGAGACTCCTCGCTGAGGCCGGCATTCCGGTGATCACCGGGGGCGGCCCGGGTATCATGGAGGCGGCCAACAAGGGGGCGAGGGAGGCAGGCGGGCTCTCGATCGGGTGCAACATCGAGCTGCCGTTCGAGCAGGGCTCGAACGCGTTTCTGAGCCGGAGCCTCAACTTCAAGTTCTTCTTCGTGCGCAAGACGATGTTCGTGAAGTACGCGACGGCCTTCGTCGTCTTTCCGGGCGGGTACGGCACGCTCGACGAGCTGTTCGAGGCCCTCACGCTCATCCAGACGGGGAAGGTGAAACACTTTCCCATCATCCTGTTCGGGAGCGACTACTGGTCTGGGCTGGTGGACTGGCTCGCTCGGACCGTGGCGGAGGAGGGCAAGATTAATCGGACCGATCTCCTGCTGTTTCGTGTCACCGACGATCCGGCCGAGGCTGCGCGGCTCGTCATCGAGGCCCGCGCGGAGCGGCCTCTCGACCCTGCCGCCCGCATTCTCGGATAACGCATGACACTTCCCTCCGCTCCCTATCTGCGGGGCCAGCGGATCGAGCCGACCGCGATCGCGGGTGGTGAGACCGTCGCAACCCTGGTGGACAACGCCTTCCTTGCCTACAACGCGGGACGGCTCCGCGAGGGCTGCCAGCTCTTCACCCAGCGCATGCTCGAGCCCGACGTCACCGTCGGGATGACTCTCACCGGTGCGATGACACCCGCCGGCCTCGGGATGAGCTGTCTCATTCCGCTCATGGAGTCGGGCTTCGTGGACTGGATCATCTCGACCGGCGCGAACCTCTATCACGACGCACACTTCGCGCTCGGTCTGGCGATGCACCGGGGTACCCCGAATGCCGACGATGTCGAGCTGCGCGACAAGGGCGTGGTGCGAATCTACGATATCTTCTTCGACTACCACGTGCTGCTCTCGACCGATGCCTTCGTCCGCGAGGTATCTGCCCGAGACGAGTTCCAGCGACCGATGAGCAGCGCCGAATACCACTACCTGCTCGGCGGCTACGTCCGCGAGCGGGAGCGCGCGCTGGGACTCTCGCGCCGCTCCGTGCTCTCGGCGGCCTACGATCTCGAGGTGCCCCTCTACACCAGCTCGCCCGGCGACAGCTCGATCGGCATGAACGTCGCCGAGCAGGCGCTCGCCGGCAGCAAGCTTCGGTTCGACGTGAGTGCCGACGTGAACGAGACGGCGAGCATCGTCCTCGAGGCCAAGCGGAGCGGCGGCAAGAGCGGCGTGCTCATCGTGGGAGGCGGCAGTCCCAAGAATTTCATGCTCCAGACCGAGCCGCAGATCCAGGAGGTGCTCGGCATCGACGAGCGGGGTCACGACTACTTCCTCCAGATGACCGACGCTCGCCCCGACACCGGTGGGCTATCGGGCGCCACGCCGGCCGAGGCGGTGAGCTGGGGAAAGATCGACCCCGACCAGCTTCCGGGGACCGTCGTGGTCTATGGCGACAATTCGATCGCGCTTCCATTGCTCACGGCCTACGCGCGCGAGCGCCGGCCTCCGCGTCCGCTCAAGCGACTCTACGGTCGCCGCCAGGCGATGATGGACCGGCTGGTCCGGGAGTATCAGGCGGCACTCGCCTTCCGCGACCGGCGGGCCGACGAATCGCTCTCGCACATGCATCCGGGGGCGGGAGGGGCGGAGACCGTCGCTCGTCGGTGACGCCGTACCTGGGTCTTGGCCTGCTGGCCGTCGCCAATCTCCTGAGCTACATCGTTCGCAACGTCATCTTCGCGCTGTTCGAGCCGCTGAAGCACGACCTCCATCTCGCCGATGCCCAGCTGGGTTTACTCGCCTCTGCGTACGTCTTCGCGTTTTCCCTGGCCGCGCTTCCTGCCGGCGTCATCGGCGATCTGCGCTCGCGCCGGAGCGTCGTCATCGCCGGTGTGCTCCTCTGGAGCACGTTCACGCTCGCGAGTGGATTCGTCACGAGCTTCGGTTGGCTGCTGCTCTGTCGGGCGCTGGTGGGTGCGGGCGCGGCCGCGTTCGGTGCCGCCGCGCAGTCGCTCGTCGCCGACTATTTCCCTTCGCGCGGCAGGGCGATGGCGATGGGGATTCTCGCCGCCGGCATCGCGCTCGGAGGCGTGGTAGGCATCTGGCTCGGCGGACATCTGGAGCTCGACTACGGCTGGCGGATGGCGCTGGTGGCGGTGAGCGTTCCCGGTTTTGCCATTGCGGCGCTCAGCTCTCGGCTTCCCGATCCGTTGCGGCACCCGCCGGTTCCGCTGCGCACGTGGCTCAGCATGGGACTCAGCACGATATCGGATTACCTCGTCCCACCGCTTCTCGCCGTGATCCGCACGCCGACCCTACTCTACGTATTTGCCGCGGGCGCTTTGATCTCGTTCGGGACGAATGGACTCGTCGGATGGGCCCCGACGTTCATGGCGCGAGAGCTGGGGCTGAGCGTGGCGAAAGGCGCGCAACTGCTCGGCACCTACGGGCTGGGAGCCGGGATTGCCGGCGCGCTTTGCGGAGGGATCGTCGCCGACTGGCTTCGGCGCTACACGCCGACGGCGCGGGTGATCACGATTTCCGTCGGACTCCTGATCGGAGGATCGCTCGCCGTCTGGCTCCTCACGGTGCGGGATCTCGATGTCTTCGTGCCCGTCTTCACCGCGTCGTTCTTTTTTCTCTCGTGGTTCAACGGCCCGATCAGCGCGACAATCTTCGACGTGGTGCCGGCCCGCATCAGCGCCACGGTGGCCGGCGCCTATCTGCTCTTCATCCATCTGGTGGGCGATACGGTGGCCTTCCCTTTGGTTGGCACTCTGTCCGACCGCTTCGGGCTCCATCGCGCCGTTCTGCTGCTTCCGATCATGGCCATTCTTGGGGGTATTGTGGTGCTCGGCGCGCTCCGGACGGTGCAGGCCGATATGCGGAGGCTCCAGCCCGCGACCTGACGCGCTATCGAGCGCTCCGGTACATCAGCTCGAGCAGCTCGTCGTACATCGCATCGGCTTGTACCGGGTCGCCGGACCGAATCGCGGTCGTGGCGCAATGCTTGAGATGGTTGTGGAGCAGGCCCCGTCCCACCCCGCGAAGCGCTTCCTGCACGGATGACACCTGGGTCAGCACATCGGCGCAGTAGCGCTCCTCCTCGATCATTCGCTGAAGCCCCCGCACCTGTCCCTCGATGCGACGAAGTCGCGTGAGGGCGGCGTGCTTCAGATCCGGATCAATGCGGATCGCATGAGTTCCGTCTCCGGGGCGGGTGCCGCAGGCACATGGTGCGGTCGATTCCGACGACATGCCGGTCTCCTTCAGGATTGGGGACGCGGAGTATAGCCCCGCAGTCTCAGACTGTTCACGACGACACTGACCGAGCTCACCGCCATCGCCGCCGCCGCCATCGCAGGCGTCAGCCGGAGACCGAACGCCGGGTACAGCACGCCCGCCGCCACCGGGATGCCGATCACGTTGTAGATGAATGCCCAGAACAGATTCTGACGGATGACCCGCATCGTGCGCCGGGCAAGCTCGATCGCCGTGACTACTCCGAGGGGATCGCCGCGCATGAGCGTGATCGTTCCGGCTTCCATGGCCACATCGGTTCCGCTGCCCATCGCGATGCCGACATCGGCCTGGGCGAGGGCGGGGGCGTCGTTCAGTCCGTCGCCGACCATCGCCACGACGCGTCCACCGTCCTGAATCGCCCTGATCTCCTCGAGCTTCCGATCGGGAAGTACCTCGGCCACCACGCGACGCACGCCGACAGTCCGGGCCACGCTCTCCGCCGTCCGGCGGTCATCGCCGGTCAGCATGATCGTCTCGATCCCCATCTTCTCGAGTGCCGTCACCGCGACCCTGCTGCCGGGCTTGACCGGATCGGCGACGGCGATGAGCCCGGCAATCCGCCCATCCACGGCCACCAGCACCGGCGTGTGGCCCTCCGTCGCGGCTGTGGTTGCCGCGGACTCGATCGTCTCGACACGCACGCGAAGATTCTGCATGAGGGCGACGTTGCCCACTCCGACCCGGTGGCCCTCGACGATCGCCATCACGCCCTTGCCCGTCACGCTGCGGAAGGCCTGCGGTTGGGGAATCCGCAACTTCCGCTCTTCCGCGGCAGCGACGACGGCCTCCGCCAGCGGATGCTCGCTCATCGTTTCGACGGCGGCAGCCAAGGTCAGTACCTGAGCGTCGTCGAGCGCTGCGTCGGGAGCCACCGAGATAGCAACGACAGCCGGTCGCCCCTCGGTCAGCGTGCCGGTCTTGTCGAAGACGACAGTCTTCACCGCCTCGCTCCGCTCGAGCACTTCGCCGCCCTTGATGAGCACGCCGAGCTCGGCGCCGCGGCCCGTCGAGACCATCACCGCAGTCGGCACGGCGAGGCCCATGGCACAGGGGCACGCGATGATGAGCACGGTGACCGCGGCCACGAGCGCATGGAGATATGCCGGCGACGGCCCGAAATCGTACCACACCACGAACGTCGCGATGGCAATCGAGAGAACGGCAGGAACGAACACAGCCGAGATTCTGTCCGCCAGCCGTTGAATCGGAGCCTTGGATCCCTGCGCCTGTTGCACGAGCCGGATGATGCGCGAGAGCACCGTATCGCGACCAACGCGATCGATCCGGATCCGGAGCGCGCCGTTCCGGTTGAGGGTCGCCCCCACCACGGCCGCGCCCGCGGACTTCGCGACCGGCAGCGGCTCGCCGGTGAGCATCGATTCGTCCACGTTGCTCGTGCCGTCGAGGACCGTGCCGTCGGCGGGAATCTTCTCACCAGGACGAACGACGGCTTCGTCACCGACCCGAAGAGCGTCCAGCGGAATTTCCTGCTCCTGCCCGACTCGGATGACCCGCGCCGTCGCGGGCCGAAGTCCCGCCAGCTTGCGGACCGCGGCCGAGGTGCGAGAGCGAGCCTTGGCCTCGAGAAGATTGCCGAAGAGAATGAGCGCGATGATGACGACCACCGGCTCGAAGTACACGTGCGGCTCGACTCGATGGGCGGCGAACCACCTCGCGGCGAACGTTACCACGACGCTATACACAAACGCGGCGCCGGTGCCCACCGCGATCAGCGTGTTCATGTCGGCGCTGTGGTGGCGGAAGGCATTCCACGCGCGGGTGTAGAAATGACGGCCCGCCCAGAAGACCACCGGCAGGGTAGCGACGAGCTGTAACCATCGTGAGACGTCACCCGCCGCATGGCCAGCGAGCCCCATTCCCGCGAGAATCACGATCGCAATGGCGACCCCGCTCACCACGAGCTTGCGAGTGAGGCCCGCCATCTCGGCGGCCCGCTCGGCCTCGTGTGCCTCGAAGAGCTCCTCCTCGGACCGGCCGGGAGTCGGCAGCTCGGCGCCATAGCCGGTGGCGCGAATCACCTCGACAAGGTGCTCGGGCGACGTGACCGCCGGGTCGTAGGAGACCGTGGCGGCTCCGGTCATCAGGTTGACGTTCGCGCCGCTTACACCGCTCGTGGTCTCGAGCGAGCGCTGCACCTTGCCGCTGCAGCCGGCGCAGGTCATCCCGGTTACCGGGATGGTGCACTGCTCCGCTGGTGCGGTCGCGGTGGTCATGATTCGACCACCACCCTTCCGCGAACCATGCCCATGCCGCAGGTGAACTCGTAGCTCCCGGGCTTCTGCGGCGTGAAATCCACGGGCGTCGTCTGGTGGGCAGGCAGGAAGGTCCGGATGCCGAAGTCGGGAAGCACGACCTCTTCGGTGCATCCGTTGGTCTCGTTTCTGAAGAACTCGAGTCGCACAGGGCGACCAGCGTGCACTTTGATCAGTGCGGGCGAATAGCCGCCCTTTACTTCGATGCGGACGCGCTGCGGACCCTTCCCCTCCGGCGTGGCCGTGACAGCCGCCTTTCGGCCGGCCGCGAAGAAGTAGTGGTTGACCCAGGCAATGGCGAGGATGCCGATGAGCGTGACGGCGATCTGCGGGGTAGTCATGATGGTGCCTTTCCTTCGATATGCATCGGCACGCCAGGGCTGCCGACGGACGACTCTTCGACCACAGCTGAAAAATAGTATAGGGGAGGGGGGTATGTCAAGCTCTGGCTGTTCAAGAGCTTGGATGTGGCCGGTCCGGCGTTGGTCTAGGGCACGCCAAGAGTTGCGCTAACCCGGCACAGCTTCTGCCCCTAATCCTTGCATGCTGGCGCCAGACGAGTCCCACCCTACACACAACGAACACCCATCGAAACCGGCCGAGCCGCTCGTGCCGATTCTCAGGGTGGAAGAGGGGTTAGCGGATCGCACGGCGTTGGCGACGTGGCACGAAGCGCTGTCGGACGCGCTCGCATTCGATGTGCAGCACGACCTGCTCGGCCTCTGGCTCTACCCGGCGAGCGGGGGACCGGTCCTGCTCGGTCCTGAAGCCCTGGCGCAGGACGGCCTAGCGGTACCGCTGCCATCTCCGCAGTTGCAGCCGCACCAGCTGGCGTCGCTCGAAGCGACCATCCTCACCGCGGGATACAAGTCGGTGGTCTGTTTGCCGGTGCGATTCGGCCGACGGGACGTCGGCCTCATGCTGGTGGCGGATCTCCGTCCGGATCGGTACGGCGAGAGTGATGTCGTCACGCTGCGTCTCGTCGCCCAGCGTCTTGCTTCGCCCCTGGGTCGCCTGGCTCGGCAATGGCGGGCCGCTTCGGGCGAGCCCGTGCCACAGGTGGAACGGATCGCCGCGCTCTTCGAGGCCATCGCCAACGTCAATGGCTCGGTCGTCACCCCGCAGCGCTTCCTCGCGGCGCTGAGCCCCGCACTCGAGCAGCTCCTGCCACACGACCATCTCGAGTTGTTGCTCGCCGATCCCGCCGGGTCACGATACTATCGTCTTGGCGAGCACGCGGGGGGCCCGCTCTGGCTCGATCCATCGCTCACGATCGGTCGACAAGACCTCGATATCGAAGCTCTCTTCGGCCCGCATGATCGGCTCATCCTGGCCGACGCGTGGCGGGACTCACGATGGCCCCGCGGCTATTTCACGGTCGCCGACCCTGCCGGCGTCGAGCCGCGCGCGATCGTCGGTGCCCGGGTGCCGGGACCGAAGGGGCAGGCCGCCTATCTCCTCGCGGCGAGTGTGGGAGCGGATCTCTATGGAGAGGACGACGCCACGCTGCTCTCTCGGCTCTCGGCACTGATCGCGCCCCGAGTAGCGCTTCTCGTGGCTTCGGCCAGTCAAGGCAAATCGAATGGGACGGGGGATAACGGAGACATCATGGCCGGGGCAGCGACGCTGCTCGCAACCTGCACCGAGGCCGGCGAGGCTACGAGTCGGATTCGCGATCTGGCCGCGCGGGTGCTCCCCTTCGACGAAATGCGATATGCCCTCCGACTGAGCGAAGGCGACCGTGTGGTCTTGATCGAGCCCGGTGAGCGCCGGCCTCTGCCCGATCTTCCGCTCGTTCCGGTGGCCGGCACGGCGCTCGGTCAGGTGCTGGCGGGAGAGACTTCCAGCTCCTTTACGGTGGCCGACGGAGAAGCGCGACTGGTCGTGCCGCTTCGTGTGGCCGGACGGCTTCATGGAGCCCTGGTGCTCTCGGCCCGGCAACCGGCCCTGTTGCGCGAGACCCACCTGCGGGTGGCGCAGCAGCTCGCCGATGTCGTCGCTCCGCACCTCGAGCTGCTTCGTCGGGCCGCGTTGCTCCCGCCGCCTTTTCTCCCTGGTTGGAAGCGCACGCAGCGCAACTAGGCCAACAGTTCTCCGCAGAGTCTGGTTTCCGCCAAGGCCACTATCCCGCTGAGTCGGTCTAGGATGCCGGATTCCGCCGGAGTCTCGCCACAACACTCCCCAAACGACAGCGATGTCCTGACTCAGCCATCCCGAGACTGGTGTCTCGCTAGAACAGGTACTGGACCGCCCCGTACACGGACCGCGGCTGCCCGGGCACGACGAACCCTCCGGCCCGTAGTTCCGCGTACGAGTGGCCAAGCAAGTTCCGGACGCCCACGCCGAGGAGCGACCGGCCAACTCGCACATCTCCGTGCAGGTGGACCAGCGCGTAGGTGGGGGCCTCCACCCCGGGCTCGTCGAATGGGGTATAGGGACCCACGAGATTCGTGCTGACCCGCACCCGCCAGATGCTGGCCGGCGGCGCTACCTCGACCGCCGCTGCACCGACGAACTTGGCTGTGTTGAACACACGCGCGCCCGACAGCGTGTCCCCGTCTTCGGTGACGAGGTCGCGGTACTTCGCATCATTGAACGTCCAGTCGATGCTCACCAAGACGCCGTCGGTGGCCCGCGCCTGGACCTCCAGCTCGACCCCCTGCCGGCGGCTCCTGCCCCCGCTCGTGCTGGTGAGTGTCAGCGGGTTAAAGGTCTGCTCGTTGCTCACATCCATGCGGAACACGGCGACCGATGCGTTGACACGGGTCCCCTCGAGCTTGACGCCGGTCTCATAGGCCCACGCCGTGATGAAGGGCAAGGTGGGGTCCTCGATGACACCGTCCGTCTGCCGGAAGCCTCGCGATACGTTCGCGTAGAGGTCGAACAGCCGAGGCAGGTGGTACAGGGCGCCGAATTTGGGCGAGACCACGCCATGACCCGCGCTGGTCGCAACGTCACCCTCCGGCGTCGAGCGGGTGTTCTCACCGTCGACCCGACCCCCGACGCTCAACCGGAGCTGGCGGGTCACGTCGCCGCTGCCTTCGAGGAACAGCGCGCCCGACGCCTGACGCGCGGCGGCCAGCGTCTGCGCCGAATCGCGCACCCGATCGGTCACGAACCAGTTCTCGTAGTGGGCATGGTCCCAGCGGCCCTCTGCGCCCAGTGTCACCGTCAGCGTCGGCGCCGACCAGGTGACGGCGCTGGTGGCGCCGAACCCGTATCGCGTGATCTTCCTCCTCAGTCTGGCTGCCGCTCCCCTCGGTCTCACCGCCCTCCGGTGGCGTAGTCAGGAAGAGCTGCCAACGGCCCTGCGTCGCGTACACCGTCGTCCGCCACAGCAGATTGTGACCGGCGAGCACTCGTGCGCTCGCCCGCTCCTGCGCTCGCCGCTTGAATCCGCCGTCGGTCGGGTTCGAGACGGTGTCGAACTCCCTCGCGGCGAACTGGTCCAGCGTCAGAAAGCCGGGAGAGTCCCAGTCCGCCACGTAGAGCTCCACCCCGCCATCGAGTGTGGTGCTGGGAGAGATGTCCCGTACCGCGCGTGCGTGGCCCTGGCCCAAGTTGTACGCGCTGTTCGGCCGCCAGCCATCCTCACGCACGCCTCGCACCCCGAAGACGCCTCCGCTCTGCTCGTGATCGAACCCGGTCAGCGCGTCGCCCTCCAGGCGGGCGTAGGCCCCGCCTGAGACCGATCCTTGCGTGCCCGTCATGCGCTCGAGCGTGCGCACATTCACCACCCCGGCCAGCGCGAAGTTGCCGTAGACCGGGCTGGTCGGGCCTTTGAACACGTCGATTGTCCGCACGGCCTGCGGAAACAGCAGGTTCCAGTCGTTGTACCCCTCGGCGTGGCCGTTGACCGGTTCGTTGATCGGCACCCCGTCGATCCAGAGCGCGAGATCGGTCGAGTGGTCGGAGCTGAAGCCGCGCACCGAGGCGTCGGACGCGAAGCCCGGCCCCTGTCCCTGGTCGTGGACCTCGACACCGGCCGTCTGCCGCAGCAGGTCGTACTGGTCGATCGCGGCCGTCTGCTGGATCGCGGTCGGGGACACGGTGACGGCGCTCGAGGCATTTCCCCGCCGTGCGGGCGCCGCGGTCACCGTCACCTCCGGAAGTTTGGTGGCACGGCGCGTCAGCGTGCCGCCGTGTTGGTGGAGAGAATCATGAGCAGTCGGCTGCTGCGCCCCGAGTACACCGGGAACGGCGAGCAGCGCCAGCACGAATCGCCAGCGAAGCATGGAATCCTCCGCATAGAGCACTCAGGCGAGACCGACCTCGCCCTCAGTTGACCTTAGGAGACGCTTCGAACTAGGTGGTGGGTCAGCTCGGTGGGCCGATTGGCGGAGGGAGTCGGTGCCGGGAAGAGGTATCGACGACCGGCCGGCCGCCGCCGGCGTGCCCAAGGTGGCGGACGGTTCCGATACTGCGGAAGACGAGTGGCTCGCTGTGGGCGACGCCTCCGCACGCGACGCAGCCGACGCAGCACAGTAGATCGCAACAGTCGGCAGGTAGATGGTGATGCTGCGGAGAGGAGGGCGGGCCGTGATGGTGTGCTGTGGTCGGCGCCGAAGCGGAGGCGACCGAGAGGATCATCGCTCCCGGCGACGTGCTGACAAGCACGGCAAGCAGTACTGCGAGCGTCCATCGCAGTCGATGCCACCGGTTCAGCCGCATGACTATCAGTAGCGTGGCCGCGCACCCCGGTCAAGGAGGAGTAGTGCACGTTGACGACGGAGGCGGGACGGCAACGCCGGCGCCTCACAGCCCCCACCCGCTGAACCTGTTCGCCTATGCCGTCGGATTGGCAGGTGATTAGGCCGGGTAGCTAAGCTGGACGTGGTCCTGAGCCGGCAGCAATCGCGTGGAATTCAGGATGAATGCGAGCTTCGAGGCCACGTGGATGAATGCAGCGAGCAGCGGGCCGAGCAGGCCGACGGCTGCCAGTCCCATTCCAACTGTGTCGACCGCCAAGGTACCCACGAAGTTCTGCATGATGATCCGCCGCGCTCGCCGAGCGATTCGAACCGTCTCGCCGCGCCGCGCCGCGCTGCTCCGGCCGCCTTACCTCCCGGGTTGGAAGCGCACGCAGCGCAACTAATCTCTTCCGGCACACCCTCCACTATCGAATTCGCGCGACACCGAACCGGGCGGCGATCGAGGCATCGATCGCCGCGGTGCCGTTACCGGTCAGCTTCACCTGAACGGCTCTGCCAGAAGGCGGCATTTCCACCAGGATATGGTGAGCCGATCCGCCGCGGATCGTACCGGCGTGGTCGTAGGCCACATCCGTCACGGTGTCGGGCGCGAGAGGGTAGGCCAACGGGAAAAAGCCAGGGTCCTGCTGATGAAGGCTCGCGAACGTCGTGCGGAAGCGCCAGCTCTTGTAGCTCAGTTGCCCGGTCGCGTCGGTGAATCCGCTGAGATCATCGAGATAGTTCGCCATCTGCCATTGAGTGACCAGCGTGGCGAACTGGCTTCCGGTGACTGCCTCGACATTCGCGCTTCCCGTTGCGTTGGTGGAGAGGAGGGCTTTGGTGATGTTCGCCCCTGTCGAATCGCTGTCGAAGTGATCCACCAGCCACCGCACGAATAGCCAGTTGGCTCCGCGTTCCGGGAGCCGCCCAAGTGATCCCTGGGGCTCGATGAGGAAGTTGTCCTCTTCGTCGGAGAGGTAGTCGTACGCGTTGGTGACGTCCCCGATCGCGAACTGCGAGAAGCGCGTGCCCATAGGCTGGCCTGGCGCCTCCGGCAACTTCCGCGCACCGAGCTCCTTCGGCGAAGTGGGACAGTCCCTCGTTGAGCCATGTCGCCTCGGCATCTCCGCCCCTCACCAGCACGTGCTGGTTGAAACTGATCATATGCTGGAACTCGTGAATGAACGTGGGCTCCAGGAACCGCCGCGCAAAGTCGACGGGAACGCTGCAGGTGGTGTTGTTCGGATCGGGGACGAGACTGTAGAACACTTCACCGCCATTGGAATTCTGCTGGGTAGGCAGAAGATCGAGCCCGAAGAAGAAGCCCAGAATGACGCTGCCCGTGCTGTTGCAGTCGCCGCTCAGACTCGTTGATCGCCGGAGAGAGAAGGACGGCGACCACGCCATTGCCATCGATGTCCGATTCGGTGCCGAAGGCGGCCGAGTCCACGGCGTACATCTGGGTGTCGAAGAGATTCCCGGTCGCGTCCAGGTCGCTCTGGCTGTAGCCGCTGGCGGGTGCCGCGTCGTCTAGGTAGATCGCCACCTTGCGTCCCACGTACTTCGCGGTGGCCGTCACCTGGGTGAAGGTGAAGGGCGCGCTGGTGTTCGCGATGACGTTGAACTGTCGCTGGCTATTGACCGCTGGCGGAGCTACTGCGGCGGCCGACGGAGCGGCGCCCACCGAGAACAGCGCTCCGGGAGTGCGGGCAAGCTGCTGCTCGTACTCCCGGAGCCTTTGGTGGAACTCGGCCGCCGGTTGACGCGGCCGAAAGGGTGCCAGGGCCGGTGAAGGAACTTGTGCTGCCGCCAGGCCAGAAGTTCCGGCGTCGAGCTCATACGGTGCAGAGACCCCGCCGTCACGCACCGTCGCGGAGGTTGAGACGGCGACGACCAGGTATTCGGCGCCACTGGCGTCGGCGGCGGGGAGGCGAAGACAGCCTCCCGAGCTTGCCGGGTCGAGCACGGTGCTTTGCCCCGGGCTCAAGGTGACGTCGGCGCACGAGGCGACCGGACTTGGACCGGTGGAGTCACCACTGCAGGCGGCTGCGCCACAGGTGAGAAAGCATGAGGCACCAGGCGCGATGGATCGTGGACATGCATCCTCCAAACTTCAGAGTCAGTGGTGACTCGTGTGCCAGGGTCGCAGCTACAGGCCCACATTCATCCGCACCAAAAAGGTGCGAGGTCGGCCGACCGAGGCACCGCTGAAGAACGCGCCCTTGAGCAGATACTTGTGGTTGAGAACATTGTCGACGTAGACCTCGGGCCTGAGGAAAACGCCGGTGACGGGAAGGACGTAGCCGGCACTCGCGCTCAAGGTGAAATTCGGGTCGACCTTGATCGAGCGATTGAAGTCGAACAGTCCTCGGCCGTAGGTCGAGTCCGGATCCTCGCCGTTGGTCAATCCGCTCCCATACGATCCCGTGACGCTGACGAACAACCGCTGGTCGGCGTAGTTCATCGTCGCGAGAGCGGAAATTCGCTGATCGTGGTCGAGGTCGAAGTAGCCGCTCGGGTTGTCTTCCGGGAAGAATCCGCCCGTGATGGGGCCGATCCCGTAGGCATGGTTGAGCGCGAAGTTCAGATATCCAGAGAGTCTGCCGGTCGGTCGCACCTCGAGAACCGTCTCCACGCCGTTGATCCACACCCGGTCGATGTTCACCGACGTGGTGATCTGCGAGCCCGGCACGGTGTTGTCGTCGATTCCGGGCGAGCTCTCCTTGTGATAGGCGGAAAGCCGGGCGACGACGCCCACCGGGAACCGATGGACGAGGCCGACCTCGTAGAAGTGGTCCCGCTCGGGGAGCGTGGGGGTCGCGACGACGCCACCCTGCGCCACGCTGGTGATGGCCCGCAGGTCTTCCACGTTGGTAGGGACGAAGAGTCGCCCGTAATAGGCCCAGATGGTGGTCTGGGCGTCGGGGAAGAAGCTGAGCTTGACTCGAGGGCTCACCTGGTGCTGGCTGCCGGCGAACGGCGCCTCGTGATTGTCGTATCGAACGCCGGTCCGCAGCTCCCACTGCTCCGACGGCGCGATCACCGTCTGGGCATAGATCCACTCATCGTTGCCCTTCAAGTCGGAGTTGGAAGCCGGGCCAGCGGCGCCGGACTGGTCTCGTGCGGTGAAGTCCTCGTGTCCCCGCGTGAAGGACGCCAGTCCGCCTGTCTTGAACTGCAGGTGCTCCGACAACCGGTAGGTGTAGTCGGCCTTGAGGCCGGTAGTGTTGAAGTTCCGGTCTTCGGTCAGATTGAACGGCGTCGTGTCGGGGAAGAAAGTGAACGACGCGACGTCGTTCACGCCCGGAGTGTAGGCCAGGCTGCCCCGCCGATGAAACGCCGCTACGAACAGCTCTGATCCATTGCCGCTGCCGCTGCCCGGAAACTGGTGCCGCCACCCCAGGTTGGCGAAGCTGTTGATGTCCTGCTGGTGATCGTCGCTGAAGGCTCCGCCCGTCGAGTCGTAGGGCACCTCGAATCGGGTTCGCGACCAGTTGAGGTCAAGATTGACGACGTCGTTGGTCGTGGGCAGGTATTGAAGCTTGCCGAAGGTGTACAGGTCTACGCCGTGATTGTGGAAATTGATGGGATCGCCGGTGAGGGTGTCGAACATCACCGGCTCCCGCCGCATGTCGGTCGCCTGGCGCGTCCCGGAAACGAACCACCCCAGCTTGCCGATGTTCTGACTCGCATCGATCGTCTGTCCGTTTCCGGCGAACGACCCCACGTAGCTCGAGGCGTCCCCTCTCAGCCCTCCGGCCGGCACCCTCGTGTTCACGTCGACGATGGCGGCGTTCTTGTTGCCGTACTCCGCGTCCCAGCCCCCGGTCTGAAACGAGATCTCGTTCACCACGTCCGGCGTGAACACCTCGTTGAGGCTGCCGGAGATGCCGGGCGGCACCGGGACGCCATCGATGTAATACGTGTACTCGGCGTGCTGACCGCGGATATGGACCTCGCCGGTGGGCGCGCGCGCGGCTCCGGCGATGGACTGCTGCACGATCTGCGACGTCGTCTGTGTGGGAGCGCCGTGATAGTTGTTCTGCTTGAACACCTGATTGCCGGTGCGCGTGTCGACCGCCACGGGCACCGGAGCAGTCGTCTCCAGCTCCTGGAGCTGTGCGACGGACGGTGCGAGGGCGATGGTCAGATCCGCCTCCTGCCCCGCGCCGATCGTCACGTGGCTGATGACCGGTCGAAAGCCTACGAGCCGCACCTCCACGTCGTACGGACCGTCGGGAAGGTTGTGAATCCGGAATCGTCCGGTGGGATCGGTCTGGGAGCGGGCGATGATGCGGCCGTCGCGCGAGACGATGACATCACCGCCGACCAGTCCTTGACCGCCGGCGCTGTCGCGAACGACTCCGGTGAGATCGCCGGAGGCTACAGGGCCCCAGTCACCGAGCCGGGAAGCCGCGGGATGGGTGGGCGAGGCCGCGGCCAGCGCCGCCGCCATGATGAGAGCGTGCATCGAGATCTCCGTTGCATGTGGAGCGAATCCCCCTCCGCCGGTGGCGAGGGGATGCGGAAACGGCACGGACGGGATTCCGTCAGACCGTTAGCGCCGGAGGTGCTCGAGGCTGGGGAAGAGTGCGGAGGGAACTGACGCAGATGCGCGAGACCGGTGCTGGAACCGAACGCACGGCCTCGCGGGGAGCAATGCGGATTTCAATGGTCCACGGCTGCACCGACCGTGAGCCAGGAGGAGTTCGGCCGAGGGTGCAGTGGTCGGCATGTCCCCCGCACCCGCCCGCGGGATCGAAGTGAGTCTCGTCCGCGCGTCGGTCGGGGTGCCGGTGGTACAACACGGCGTCGAGACCGGGCAGGCTGGTGCCCGCGCCGAGGAACAGCGCAAGCAGCAGGAGTGCCCGGAGGCGTGACATGCCTAGGCTGCCTCCCTCACGTCGGCACGGGTCAATGCGGGACTGGCGCCGAGGAGGCGCCGAACACCGTACGCGGCGAGGAGAAGGAGACCGAACATGCAGACCACGATCGGCCCGGTGGGAAGATCATAGCGGAACGAGATGAACAGGCCGATGGCCGACGCCGCTGCGCCCGCCAGCCAGGCAATGACGGCAAGCGCTCCCTTGCTCCGCGTGAACTGAAAGGCGATGGCCGCGGGGACCACCAGGAAGGAGAAGACCAGGAGCACGCCGGCGATCGGCACCGAGAACGTGATGACGACGCCGAACGAGAGGTAGAACAGAAAATCCCACCAGCGGATGCTCCAGCCCTCGGTGATCGCGGTCTCCGGATGGAAGGAGATGGTCAGGAACCGGTTGCGCAGCACCCAGTGGAAGAGGCCAATGGCCGCGTACACCGCGGCGAGTCGGAGAATCGTCGGCCACGTCACCCAGAGCAGGCTCCCCACCAGGATGTCCTTGATGGCCTCGCCGCCACGTGGCGTGCGGTCGGCCACCAGAATCGCGGCCGCCGAGGCCATGACGTACACGATGCCGATGATGGCCTCCTGCGGCACACGCCCTTTTTCCCTGCTGCGCGTGAGCGCGAACAGCGCGGCTCCGAGCGTGGTGAACCCGAGGGCATAGGCGAAGGCGGTGCTCGAATCGGGCTGACCCCCCACGAGGATAGCCACGGTCGATCCGAGCGCCGCCATCTGCGCGAGCGAGAGATCGACGAAGATCACCTCACGCGCGATGACGTGAAGGCCCAGGTACGAGTGGATGGCCACGATGACCAGGCAGGCCACCAGCGGCGGCAGGAACAGGCTGAGATCCATCAGGACGTGCCTCCCCTGAAGCCCGCGGCCAGATCGTTGACCCAGGTATTCATGAGATCGAAGTAGGTATTGACGCCGGGCGCCCCGTTGGTGTTCTCCGGAACGATCACGGCCTTGGCGCCGGTGCGCTGCGCGACCTGCTGGATCTGGTTGTGGTCGAAGTAATTCGACGCGAAGAGCACCGGGATCTTGCGCTCCTTCATCAGGGCGATGACCTCCTGTACGTGGCCGGGCGTCGGCGGGATTCCCGGCTTGGCCTCGATATACTCGACGCAGTTCACCTTGAATCGGTTGCTGAAGTAGGCCCACTCCTTGTGGTAGCAGGCCATCTCCTTGCCCCGGAAGGTCTCCGTGGTCTTGAGCCAGCCGCCGAGCCGGTCGAGCAGGGGCTTGCCCTGATAGCTCTTCTGGCCGATGAAGTCGAACAGCTTCTCGCTGTTGTCGCTGTTGAGGAGATTGTAGGCCACCGGCGCCGTGAGAATGCCCACCAGATCCGGCCCCATTGTCGCCTCGAGCACACGCTTCTCGAAGTCCTGCTCCCGCCCTGCGAAATAACTCGCGTTCTCGGGAGAGATCCGCTGCAGGCCCGTGAGGATGTTACGGGCGATGATGATGCCGTTGATCGGGTCGGTGTGGATGTGCGGATTGCCGTCCTCGTGGATATCGCCCTCGGAGCGACTGAGAGATGTGGGCACCTCGAGCAGGTGAATGCCGGTGTACGCCGTCACGTAACCCGGTCCACCTTCGGAGACCTTCCGGTTGCCGGCGCGATCGAGCAGCGGCGGGACCCAAAGCTCGAGATCGAGCCCGGTCGTGACGAACATATCCGCGTCACGGAGCACCGCCACGAAGCTCGGCTTTGGCTGGACGAAGTGCGGGTCCTCGTCGCCCTGAGCGATGGAGGTGACGGTGCCCTTGTCTCCCACGATCTCCCGGGCGATGGCGCCGTACGTCGTGAGGCTGGTGACGACCTTGATCGGAGCCGCCGGAGCGGGCGCGCGTCCTCCGAGGAATACCGAAACGGCCATGAGCGAATGAATGAGCATGCTGAAGTTCCTCAGTAGGTCTCGTGCTTGTGAGGGCCCATGGCCCAGACGGCCTGGAGCGTGAGAAGATTCCGCCCACCCTCGACTTCCCGGTGGGCATGCTCAGCCTCGAGCCGAAGGAAAACAAACTCGCTCTCCCACCAGGTGATGGACGGCACTAATCGCCATTCGGTGTCCTCGACGCCGCGAGGCGTCTCGACCCAATCGTACCGGCCGCCCAGCACCCAGCGGCGGCTCAGTTTCGCGTTCAGGTCCACGAAGGCGCCGTAGCGGTTGGTGGTGGTGCCGGCCGCGGTCGAGTGCAGGCGATATCCCTCCGCACGCAAGGTGATCTCGCGCCGCGTTCCTGCCTCCGGCGGCCGGTAGGTGAGCCGCCAGTCGAGGCCCAAGAGCCGGCTCCGGAGCCCGACGTCATCGTTGTTGCCGCCGGTGCCGTCGAAGCCGATCTGGGTGTAGGTCGAGCGGTTGAGCTGCCAGAAGTTCTGCAGACGGAAGAGCACCGTCGGCTGATGTCCACCCGCGTAGAGCGGGTCGCTCTCGGCCGTAGTCCCCTGGAACCACACCTCGTGGGTGCCGCCCAGGATGGAGACGGGGAGCGCGGTATAGAGCGAGAGGCCCACGCCGCTGAGTCCTTCCTCCCCCAGGAAGCGCTGGTAGACGAGCGGGTATTCGGTTTCGGGCAGAGCGTGCAGGTGCCAGCGGTTGAGGTCGCCGAGCTGCTGGCGGAACTTGCCGACGTCCACGCGGAGCCGGCCGGGGAGGCCGGTCCAGTAGATGTAGCCCTCCTCGACGCCCACGTCCCCGTCCTCGAAGGTGAGGATGATCTTCGTGTTCGAGTAGGGATCGAGCGCCGACTGGAGTGCCACCTCGAATTCTCGCGCCACGCCGTTGTCCCGCTGGAGACCTTCGCGTGCGACGAGCCGGACGTCGCCGGTCGCGCTGATTTCGGGATTGAGCGCCGAGGCATTGCGCTGGCGGCCGATGAACTCGGTCCGGGGCGCCGGCCGCGTCGTGTCCGACGGCGCCGCGGAGGGAGTCGGTGAGGGCTGCGCTCCCGCGGCCTGAGCGGCTTCGGCCCGAATGGCTGCGAGATCGGAATCGGCCGGCTGAGCGCCCGGTGCCGCTGCGGGGGCAGGGGCAGGCGCGGCAGCAGCAGCAGGTTGGCAGCGCGACTGACGGATGGCCTCCAGGCGGCGGCTCAGCTCACCCAGCGCCCTTGCGAGGCTGTCCGCGTGCGGGTTCCCGCCGCGGGCAGGGACGACCACGGCAGGTCCGGTGGGACAATTCCCCGCCTCGAGCGAGTCGAGCCGAGCACCGAAGGCCGATACGGCTCGAGAGAGCGAGTCGGATGGAGCACCAACCTGGGCGCTAAGGGCTGTGCACACCCCGAGCGAAATTGTGGCGAAGAAGCCGGCCGTGCGACCACGGACAAGCATGATTTCTCCGAATCATGAGGAGCTCACGCCCGAGGTGGGCGCGAAACTGGTCAGACGATTCGGAGTGTGGGTGGGGCTCTGGAGTCGGCGAGGCGACGCGCCTCGGTGTGAGGGATCTGCGCGTCGGGTGAGACGAGGTCCTCCCGCACCATCCCGAGCGCCGCTTCGGGGACGCGGACAGCCGCCGGCTTGCAGGGAGGGAAAATCGCGGCCTGGCAGAAGGCGCAGGTCGCTTCATCGTGGACAGGTGTGGGAAGCGATTGAGTGGGCGGTCCGATGCGCGGACCAGTAGCGCCGAACGGGATCGGGGCTGCGACCGACCGCGCCCAGTGCGGCCCGCCCCCGGCAAGACCAAGCGTCGCCGGAAGGAGGACCACGAGCAGCAGCCGGAGAAGGCGCCCTGTACGCATCAGCAGAAGGGTACTCCTGTCGGCGCCGGGAGGAAAGCGTTACCCGATCTGGTATGTTTTGGGGGTCCCGCCACCCGGGTCGGGGATTTGCACACTCCCCCGGCACCCGACACAAGTCTACGAGGCCCTCGCCTATCTGCTGATCTGGCGTTGCCTCGCCTTGCTTCACCGGCGGACCCAGATCACCGGGCGACCCGGCAGGCTCTTCGGCACGACCCTGGTCATGGTCTTCGGCTTCCGTTTTCTGGTGGAGTTCCTGAAGGAGCCCCAGGTCGCCGCCGAGTCCGGCATGCCGCTTGATCTGGGGCAACTACTGAGCCTGCCGCTGATCGTAGTGGGTGCTCTTCTCCTCTTCGCCCCGCCGCGATCCATCAGCGATTCGCCAAGTCCTCAGTAGCCTGCGGCCGCCGAGAAGTCAGGGTCTCTCGTTACTTCCCGACATCGGCAAGGAAAGTCAGTATGGCACTTGCGACGAGGTCGGGAAATTCCTCGTGGATCGAGAGCTTGCCGGCGGGAAGCTCGACGAGGCGAACGTTCGGTACAGCGGCGAGCGCCTCGATGTCGGCCTTGGACTTGGCCGGCGTACCGGCCCCATAGATCGCGAGGACCGGCGCGCCAACGCGCTGCGCCAGCGCGAGGAACTCAGCGCGGTGCTGCACCGGGTCGAGCACGCCCGCTACGAAACGAATCGAGGCGTGCCGGGCACCTTTCGCGCGCACCACCGCGAGCTTCTCGGCGAGTCGCGGCGGGGTAAGCCACTCTGCATCATCGTACACATGCCCGCGGGCCATCATGCCGATCACCGGCCTGTTTACGTTGAGCCGATAGAGCAACGATCCCACGACCGGGTAGTCGACCGCGCGGGCAAGGCGCTTGAAGAACGCGAGCCGTCTACCCGTCAGGGTTGGGAGCGGACCTCGCCAGGTCGGAGCGATGAGGCAGAGACGCCCGGCCGAGTCCGGTGCGTCGGCCGCTTGGCTGACCAGATACCCAGCCGAGTGACCCGCCCCGATCGTGGCGAAGGGGCGCGGCGTTACCTCGGCGAGGAGGTGATTGAGGAAGGCCCTGTAGATATCAGGGCGCCAGTCGATCCGCGGCCGGGGCTTGCTCCCGAAGCCTGGCCAGTCGACCGCTACCGTCGAGTACGAGCTGCCGAGCCGCTGCTGGAGGGGCCGCATCTCGTCCCGAGTTGAAATCGAGCTCAGCGCTGGTAATAACAGGACGGTCGGCCCGGCGCCGAACCGATCTAGCCCGAGTCGGACGGTCTTACCCAGCCAAGTCCAGGCGATCTCTTCCCGATCCAAGATCATGCCGGCCGCCGAACCGGCCCGTCCGTGGGAAGGATGAACCAGAAGGTCGAGCCGGTGCCCGGGATCGAGTCGGCCCCGATGGTCCCGCCGTGCATCTCGACGAACCGCTTCGACAAGGCGAGCCCGAGTCCGGTGCCCTGTGCCTGCCGGCTCGTGGAGGTATCGATCTGGGTGAACTCCTTGAAGAGTTTGGGCAGGTCCTCGGGTCGAATGCCGATTCCTGAATCGATCACGCTCACCCAGACGACGTCCTGCGTCACCATCCGCGGCTCATCGGTGTTGCGCTCGGACGGCACCGGCAATGGGGCGCGCGTGCGTGTCGCCGACAGGGTGATGGTGCCGCTATCGCCGGTGAACTTCGAGGCGTTCGCCAGGAGGTTGAAGAGGATCTGCCGGACTCGGACGCCATCCGCGACGACGACCAGCGAGGAGTCTTCCTCCAGCCGCAGCTCGCAGACCTGATGCTTGGCGCTCCGGAGCGACGCGGTGTCGGTGACCGCGCCCGTGATGGCCTCGCGAAGATCGGTCCTCGCCAGCGAGAGCGTCATGCGCCCGGCCTCGACCTTGGAGAGATCGAGGATGCTGTTGATGAGCGCAAGCAGATGACGGCCGTTGCGGAGCACCGACTCGAGGAACTCGTTCTGCTGCTCGGTGAGCTCTCCCGCGCCGCCCGCCATCATGAGATCGGAGAACCCGATGATGGAGTTGAGCGGGGTGCGGAGCTCGTGGGACATGTTTGCCAGGAACTCGCTCTTGAGCTGCGTTGCCCGCTGCAGCTCCAGGTTCTTGGTCGCGAGCGCGCGCAAGTTCCGACGACTCTCATCGAGAACCGCCGCGCGATCGAGTCCCACTACGACCTGATCGCCGAGGGTCTGCAGGAGCCGGAGATCGTGCTCGGTGAACTCCACCGAGCCCTTCTTGTTGTGCGCGCTCACCGTACCGATCACCACCCCAGCCGAGCGGAGCGGGACGATCGCCGCGCTCCGAAGTGTGTCCCCCAAGCCGGCGGGTGCCTTGAAGCTGCGCGGGTCGGCGTCCATGTCCGGAGAGAGCAAGGATGCGTCATTCGTGACCGCCCAGCCGCTCAGTGACCCGTCCACCGGCAGAAGCATGCCGATCACGGGTGTGAGGAGGCCAACGGCGGCCGTGATCTTGAGGAACCGCCCTTCCTCCACGACGAGCGTCACCATTCCGCCTTCGGCCTCGAGCAGGTCCGCGGCTGCGGCGGCTACTTCCTCGACCAGGCGTTGCAGGTCGGTTCCCTGCAGCAGGACTGCGGCGAGGTGGTGAAGACGCTCTAGCTCGCGGGTCCGCTGGCCGGCGGCGTCGAGGGCGTTGCGCAAGGCGGCGGCGCGACGTTGTCCCACCACCCTCCCACGCCAGAGCGCCGCGATGGCGAGCCCAGTCGTTGCCAGGGCGAAGACGATGCCCAGCCAATGCCCCCGGTAGGAGAACCAGACCGCCACCCAACCTAGAACCATGGCGGCGAGAGTCAGCGCGCGCGGCGCGGGCCATCTCACGAGACGGGGTCCTCGGGAAGGAGCTCCCGAAAGACGGTTTCTCCGGTCTCGAGCATCCGTCGGAGGTAGGGTCGGCAACGCCCGCATTCCGCCCCGCATCCGGTCTCACGCGCGATCGTGGCCAGATCCCACGCACCGGCGCGCGCCCGAGGCAGAAGGCTCGCGAACGGCGTGGATTTGCAGACACACATCGTGATCAGGATACCAGACATGAGTCGGGCCGGGCCCCTCGGCCTCACGAGCTAAGGATTGGTCGGCCGGATGTCGAGCTCGCTCACCAGCGCCCGGGCGGGGAGGAGCAGTGCGTGGAGGATAGTATCGGCAACATCCTCCGGGCGGAGAATGCGATTGGGGTCGGTATGCAGCATCGGCTGGTTGTGGAGCAGCGGGGTATCCACGGACCCCGGACAGACGGTAACCACTCGAACGTTGTCCTTCCGGACTTCCAGCATGAGGGAGCGGCTGAAGCCCAGCACCGCGTGCTTGGAGGCGGTGTAGGCCGTGCCCCCCACGAACCCGTTCCGCCCGGCCAGGCTCGCCACATTGACGATCGTTCCTTCCCGCCGCCGCCGCATCGCGGGAAGGACGGCCCTGGTCATGAGAAAGAGGCTGCGGACGTTGGTCGTCATGGTGGTGTCCCAGTCGTCCACCGTGAGCTCGTCGAATGGGCGAGCGATGAGCACACCCGCGTTGTTCACCAGGACGCCTATCTCACCGATCGCCATGGCGACCTGGTCGGCGGCTCGCTTCGCCTCGGCGGCATCGCCCACGTCCGCGCAGACTCCGGTCGCGTCGATGCCCTCGCTCTTCAAGTTGGCGACGAGCTCATCCACGCGAGCGCGGGTCCGGGCGCAGACGCCGACACGGTAGCCGGCGCGCCCAAGGGCGAAGGCCGTCGCGCGACCGATGCCCTGCGTGGCGCCGGTGACGAGCGCAGAGGTGGCTGGGGGCATGGAGGAAACTAACAAGCTAGCGGCGGAGCGCCGCCACCTGCGCGCTCAGGTCGTTCAGGCGGCGCAGGATCTCCTCGAAGTGCTCACGCTCCGCCGTCATCGGCTTTCCTTTTATGTAGATCGTGCCGTTGGGGTAGAGTATGACGGTCTCGACCTCATCGAGGGAATCGAATCCGCGTTCGTGCGCCTTCGCGAGCAGCTCACCGGCGTTGATGTGCAGCCGGTGCATCTGGTCCTCTTGCAGTAGTCCCCCCGCCACCAGGCAGATGTCCCTGTCACTCCTCAGGAGAACGTCCTTGGACGGGCCCCGGTAGAATATCCTGACCAGCAGCGCGTTGATGCCGAGCAGACGCCGCCGCCCCGAGAATGCCCCCGGAGAGCGACGTGTCGTTCCCGATGATCGCGTTCTGCACGGTGTTGGAGAGCGTGAGGAGCACGACGAGGTCGAACGGATTGAGTTGGGCCAGCACCCGCTTTCCGAACTTGAGGAGGCCGAACACGAGCACGAGATAGACGAGGACGGGCCGGATGAGCTTCTCGAGCACCGACACGGGTGCGTATCGGGGTGCCCAACTGAATGAGGTTGTGCCAGAGCAGGTGCCAGTCGATGGAAAGCAATGAAGGCATCGTGCGTCTCCCGCGGGATTAGCTTCCGGCCATGGGCATGTCACTCGGGCACCCGATAGTACGACCCAACACCACCGGCCGAAAGCCTGCCGAGCCAAGGCCCGGATGGCGCGAACGACTGGAAGCGGTGAGGCACGTGCCGCGACTGCTGCGGCTGGTATGGAACAGCGAGCCGCGGTATGTGGTCGCCATCCTGCTCCTGCGGATCGCGCGCTCGTTCATTCCGCTCGCGGTGCTGTGGATCGGCAAGCTGATCGTGGACGAGGTCGTGCACGCCGTTCGACTCTCCGGCACGGGGGCGCCCGTGGACTGGGTGAGGCTCGCTGAGCTGCTCGGTATCGAGCTCTCGATCGCACTGGCCGGGGAATGGCTGGCCAGGGGCTCGTCTCTGTTCGAGAGCCTCCTGGGTGATCTCTTTGCCAATCGCACGAGCGTCGACCTCATGCGCCACGCCGCGACGCTCGATCTCGAGCAGTTCGAGGATGCCGACCTCTACGACAAGCTCGAGCGAGCCCGGCGTCAGACCGTCGGCCGTATCGGATTGTTCACCCTCCTGTTGTCGACTGTACAGGATGCCATCACGCTCGTCACCCTCGGCGCGGCGCTCGCGCTCTATGTCCCATGGCTTCTCGTCCTGCTGGTGATCGCCGTCATTCCCTCGCTGCTCGGCGAGACCCACTACGCCTCACTCGGGTACTCCCTCCTGTACCGGTGGACGCCCGAGCGGAGACTGCTGGACTATCTCCGGTACATCGGAGCGAGCGACGTCTCCGCCAAGGAGCTCAAGCTCTTCGGGCTGTCCGACTTTCTCGTCGGGCGGTACGATCGCCTGTCGCAGGACTTCTACGACGCCAACAAGAGCCTGGCGATTCGCCGGAGCATCGTCTCCTCTCTCCTCGCCATCGTCGGGACACTCGGCTACTACGGCGCCTATGGCGTGATCATCTATCTGACGGTGATAGGACACCGCGGCTCCGGCCGGGCTCTTCACGATCGGCGTGCTCACGTTTCTCGCCGGCTCGTTCCGGCAGAGTCGCGAACTCATCCAGCGAGTCCTGCTGTCGTTGTCGCAGGTCTTCGAGCAGAGCTTGTACCTCGAAGATCTGTTCAGCTTCCTCGAGATCCAGCCGCACATCCAGTTGAAGGCGGGAGCACCCCCGGTTCCGGCACCGATCCGGCAGGGCTTTGTCTTCGAAGGAGTCGGGTTTCGGTACCCCGGGTCCGAGCAGTGGGCGGTACGCGGGCTCGATTTCTCACTCGCTCCCGGCGAGCGGTTGGCGCTGGTCGGCGAGAACGGCGCGGGGAAGACGACACTGGTCAAGCTCCTGGCGCGGCTCTACGACCCGACGGAGGGCAGGATCCTTCTCGACGGGACGGACCTCCGCGAGTACGACCTGCAGAGCCTCCGGCACAACGTGGGCGTCATCTTCCAGGATTTCGTGCGGTACGACTTCCTGCTCAAGGAGAACATCGCGGTCGGCGACATCGAGGGCATCGAGGACACCTCACGGATCGAGACGGCGGCGGAGCGGAGCCTCGCCGATACCGTAGCGAATCGTCTGGCCGGTCGATACGACCAGATGCTCGGCCGCCGGTTCGAGGGGGGCGTGGATTTGTCGGGCGGCGAATGGCAGAAGGTCGCGCTGGCCCGGGCGTACATGCGCAACGCGCAGCTCCTGATTCTGGACGAGCCCACGGCCGCGCTCGACGCTCGCGCCGAGTACGAGGTCTTCCTCAGGTTCAGCGAGCTGACCGCGGGGCGGATGGCCGTGCTGATCTCCCATCGTTTTTCGACTGTGCGAATGGCGGATCGAATTCTGGTGCTTCAGGGCGGTCGTCTGGTGGAGCAGGGCACGCATCAGGCCCTCGTGGCGCAGAAAGGATTGTACGCGGAGCTGTTCCATCTGCAGGCGGCGGGCTACCGATGAGGGACGGATAGGTCACGGCCGGTCGTTACCTTCGCGAAGAGTTGGACTTACCCACGCGGAGTCACGACCATGCGGCGCTTCATCCTGGCTCTTCTCGTCCTCGCCGGCCCGCCGGCCGGCGCCCTCCACGCCCAGCGCCTGACCGGCGAACCGTTCCCTTCCGTCGATCGGCCGGCCCTTGTTGGAGATCCAGGCGACCGGGCCTTCCCGCGACAGCAGGTCGAATCCCGCGCTCCTCGCCACGGGCGGTGTTCTGGGTGGGGCAGTCGGGTTGTTCGCGGGCGCGTTGGCGGGCGCCAAGCTCACCGAGCACGACTGTGAGGACTGCTTCCTCGTTGGTGCGGTCTATGGAGCCGTGGCGGGCGGGAGCGCGCTGCTCCCGCTCGGGGTGCACATCGCGAATCATGGTCGCGGCAACTTCGGGTTGTCGCTCCTGAGCTCCCTTGCGATCGGCGGGCTCGGGCTCGCTGTGGCGAGCGAGACGAACTCCGCGGCGGTCATGATCCCGGTCCCGGTCGCGCAGATCGTGACTTCCATCCTCATCGAGCGGAGGACCGCTCATTAGGCCGGGCAGAAGCCGGGGCACGAGATAGATTGGGGATCGCCTGGGAGGCGACCCCGTGACAGATCCACGATTCCTCGAAACCGAAATCGGGACCCCGGCCGCATCGCTTCGCACGCCGATCGGGCGTCGAGGCCTGCCCGAAGATCTTCTGCGCGAGGCCGCCAAGCGGCTCGGCATCATCTGCCTCGTCGCCGCAGGGATCTGGACGATCGAGTTCGTGCTCTCCCATATAGTTCTCGGGATGCCCGGGATGCTGCCAGAGGAGCAGGTCGGTCGACAGTGGCTCCGCCTGTACGATGTCGTCGGCCTGATCAACGTCGCCGTCTCCCTCGCGCTCTTCTGGTATACTCGCCGCAGCAAACGCAGCCAGACTTTTCTGCTCGACCTCGGCCTCGTCTACGAGGTGTTCACGGCGGCGTCGATCGGGCTGCTCGACTACGTCTTCTCGCACCCGATGGGCGTCTCGTGGATCGCCATCGTCATCGTGCTGTTCCCGCCGATCGTTCCGAACACACCGGGGAAGACCCTGACCGCTGCACTGGTCGCCGCCTCGATGGGTCCGGTGGCGGCGCTGTTCTGGAGCCTCGTCGGACACCCCGTGCCACCAGTACCGCACGTCTTGATGCAGGCGATCCCCAACTATCTCTCCGCCGGCGTCGCCGTCGTCATCTCGCACATCATGACCCGACTGGGGCGCGAGGTCCGCAAGGCGCGGGAGATGGGGAGCTACGTGCTGGGCGATCTGATCGGCAAGGGCGGGATGGGTGAGGTCTGGCAGGCGACGCACCGCTTCCTGGTGCGCCCGGCGGCGATCAAGCTGATCAAGCCTGCGGTGCTCGAAGCGGTGACTCGCGAGCAGGCCGATGTCCTGGTGCAACGGTTCAAGCGCGAGGCACGCGCCGCCGCCATGCTCCGGTCGCCGCACACGATTCAACTGTACGACTTCGGAGTCTCGGGCGACGGCACCTTCTATTACGTGATGGAGCTGCTGAACGGCATGGACCTTCAGTCGCTCGTCACCCGATTTGGTCCGCTTCCTCCCGCCCGCGCGGTCCATGTGCTCGCTCAGGCCTGCGAATCACTCGGCGAGGCGCACGAGCGCGGCATGATCCACCGCGACATCAAGCCGGCGAACATCCAGGTGTGTCAGATGGGATCGTACTACGATTTCGTGAAGGTCCTGGACTTCGGTCTCGTCAAGCTCGAGACCCACGCCGCCAAGCCCGAGCCGGGGCTCACCGCTCCCGAGCTGCTGGCGGGGACGCCGGCCTACCTCGCTCCCGAGAACGCCCTCGGCGAGCCGGTCGATCAGCGGACCGACATCTATGCCCTGGGGTGCGTCGCGTACTGGATGCTGACCGGACGGCTAGTCTTCGACGGCGACAGTCCATTGCAGATCGTCGCGCGTCACATCCAGGCGACGCCCGAGCCGCCGTCTCGTTACAGCCCATTTCCAGTACGCCCCGACCTCGAGAAGCTCGTTCTCGATTGCCTCGCCAAGAGCCCGGAAGACCGGCCCACGACGGTCGGTGATCTGTCGGAGCGTCTGGCCCGATGCGCCCTCGAGTCGCCATGGACGCGCGCCGCCGCCCGCCAATGGTGGGAGACGAGCCTCGGTGCCCAGGCGCCGGTCGGCTGATCACACCCCTTCCAGCGCGATGTCGAAGGTCGCCGCGGCAGCGCCGTGGCGCAATTTCTGTTCGCTGCCCAGCTTTCAGATTCGCCCTTGTCAGCACGGAACTATGGTTACAGGCGCGCGAGCCCCACGCTTCCCCTCGAGGCGTACGATGAAGGAAAAGAAAGTGTGGCTCATCACCGGCGCTGGTCGAGGCTTGGGCGTCGACATCGCCAAGGCCGCCTTGGCCGGCGGCCACGCCGTTGTCGCCACCGGCCGCGATGCTGCGAAGGTCGCGGCGGCGGTGGGCGACCACGACAACCTGCTGGCCATCAGACTCGACGTCACCCGCCCACAGGATGCGCAGGCGGCAGTCGAGGCCGCCGTCGCGAAGTTCGGCCGAATCGACATCCTGGTCAACAACGCGGGCAACTTCTTCGCCGGCTTCTTCGAGGAGCTGAGCCCTGAACAGGTCCGCAATCAAATCGAGACGCTGCTGTTCGGCCCGATGAATGTGACTCGCGCCGTCCTGCCGGTGATGCGCAAGCAGCGCTCCGGCCTGCTGCGTCACCATCTCCTCGACTGCCGGCATCGCCGGCCAAATGTTCTGCACGGCGTATGCCGCCGCGAAGTTCGGCATCGAGGGGTGGATGGAGTCGCTCACGCCGGAGATCGCCCCTTTCGGAATCCGCACGATGCTGGTCGAGCCTGGTTTCTTCCGTACCGAGCTGCTCACCAACGACTCGACGACCTACGCCGCAGCCCACCATTGACGACTACGCCGAGCGAACCAGGGAGATCGTTGCCGCCTGGAAGAGCATGGATGGGAAGCAAGGTGGCGACCCCGCCAAGCTCGCCGACGCCCTCGTGAAGCTCGTCGCGCTCAAGGAGCCGCCGCCCCGCTTCGCTGCCGGCGCCGACGCCGTGCAGACGTTCGAGGCCAAGGCCAACACGCTGCTCGCCCAGGCCCAAGCCCACCGCGAGCTGTCCGCCTCCCTTGCGTACGACTGAGACACCGTTGCCCGGTGGCATCGCAACGTAGGTTAGTGCATTAGCGGACGAGCCGCTTGCAGCTGAAGCAGGTCGCGTTAGGCCGCAGCAGTGGAGGTCTCGGGTGTACACCGTCAACAAGCACGATCGCGTTCATGAGCTCCCCGATGTGCCGTTTCCCTCCTCCGGGGCACCCGAGCCACTCGTGCTCGCCAACGAGGATACCCTCGTAGTTGCCTACCTTCCGGCCGCGCCCTCGTCCGAGCAGGCTTCGGGGGCAGGCTTGGGATCTGCCGGTCCGGCAAGGACCAGCATTGTCGTGTTTCACCAATGCTACGCGATGCACTTTGGGCTGCCCAACGACGAAGCGTTCGCATCGCGGGGACTGCGTCCCTGCGGCGCTTTCGAGGTGGAGCACTCCTCGTGGCTTCGCGAACTCGACATGCGGAACCGTGCTCACCCGCGACACAACCCCGAGCAATTCCAACAGCTGCACCACTGGGTCTGGACCTTCCACGACTCCGTCTTGGAGTGCGCGGCCCGAAGCTATGAAGCCATGGATGCGCCGGGGCGCTCTGGTGAGGCCATTGCGCGAATGGAAGCGCTGCTCCGCACCGGGTAAGCTGCCGCCTATGACAACTAGCTCCGCCCGACAGGGGCAAGCAGTTGATTGACAGCCTGCAATAACTCCAGCCGGTTGCGCCCCTTGTCTCGGGGAAACTTGCGATCAGAGCGCCGGGTGAGCATGTCTCCCCAGCTTCCTCGATGGTCCGCACCACCCCGAAACTCGAAATGCTGCGGAGGAAGGACGCGCTCCCGAATCTCGACCCCGGGCCCGTCCCGCACGATCGTCGTTCCTTTCACAAGGCCCGCGACGGCCGCGGCGGTGTACCAGACTCCCGGCTCTAGCGGGAGATAGCGGTCGGCGTATGCCGCTTTCACCCGGACCTGTCGTACCATGGTGTGTCTCCAGTGAAGGGCCCCTCAATGGTACCTCGTTGGTGTAACGGTCAGCGACGGTCTTTCGGGAATCAGCCAGACCTGGGTGGTTCGTTACATCACAGTGACGTCTTCGTGACGTCAGCGATACCGCCGGTGCGCACACGTGACAGAGAATGCGTCGGGTCGGGTTCGCGCCGGGCCGATCGCTACGCCGTCGAAAGTATCATCCATCCCTGAGAGGTGCGGTTATGCCGTTGCGTGTGTCACGTCTGGTTTCCGGATCGACCCTGGTCGCCGTGAGCGTCGCGCTGTTGGGGTGCAACGGCTCGAGCACTCCGGTCGCGCGGACTGCCCAGTCAGCTGCTCCAGCCGAATCGAGCGCCGTTCCTGCCGCAAGCCTGCCGCAACAAATCGCCGACGTCGTAGTCCAGCTCAACGGCGGCATCCATACCGGGTTCCGATTCATGCACGCCAAGGGCATCGTCGTGAGCGGCACCTTCAAGCCGACGCCGGAAGCCAAGTCGGTCAGCACCGCGGCGCACTTCAGCGGACCATCGGTGCCCGTGACGGTCCGTTTCTCGAATGCCCCCGGATTGCCCACCAACGCGGACAACAACCCCGGATCCGGACCCCGCGGCATGGCCATTCGCTTCACCATCCCGGGCGGAGGGTTCACCGACATCGTCAGCATCTCGCACAATGGCTTCGTCGTGGGGACCGGCGATGACTTCCTGGCCTTCCTGAAAGCGGCCGCGGCGAGTGGTCCTGACGCCGCTCACCCGACGCCGATCGAAACCTTCCTGGGCAGCCATCCCCGAGCCGCCAAGTTCCTGATGGAGGTCCAGGCGCGGCCAAAGAGCTACGCCACCCAGGCCTACTTCGGGAACAACGCCTTCGTGTTCGTGGATGGGAGCGGAAAGAAACAGGTGGTGCGCTACCAGATCGAGCCCGCCGCCGGCGTGGTGAACCTGGACTCCGCCACCGCGGCGAAGGCGGGCGAGAACTATCTGCTCGAGGAACTGCAGAAGAGACTTGCGCGGGCACCTGTCGTGTTCGCGCTCTACGCCCAGCTCCCGAACGCGGGCGATCAGACGAATGACGGATCGATCGTCTGGCCCGTCGACCGCAAGCGGGTGCCGCTTGGCACCATCCGTCTGACCAAGGTCGAGCCCAACCAGGAGGAGCTGCAGCGCTCGCTCGCGTTCAACCCCACGTTCCTGACCAGCGGGATCGAGCTCTCCGACGATCCAGTCGTCCCGCTCCGGTCGGCGGTGTACGCCCTGTCGGTCGCGCACCGGCATTGACGTCGGGATGACTACATCCACGGCAGCCGCGGGATCGGTCTCGAGACGGCCCGGCTCGCGCGCGATGGGGTAACTCATGGAATTCCTCGTTGAGTTCGATGTCCGGGTCCCGGACGGAACTTCGGAGTCCGAACTCGAGGCGCGCGTAAACGCTGAAGCGCAGGCCTCCGCCGACCTGGCTCGCCAGGGAAACCTCGTTCGTCTTTGGACGCCACCCTTGGCACCGGGCGAGAGGAAGGCCGTGGGCCTCTACCGCGCCGAGAGTAAAGAGCGGCTCGGCGCGCTGCTCCAGGCCCTGCCGCTCAGCAGTTGGATGCAGACGGTCGTTACCCCGCTCGAGACGCACCCTAACGACCCCACGAAAAGAGGGTCGAACGACTTCCACCTGCCCAGCCCGCGGCTCACACCCGTCTACCGCCTTGAAGCGACACTCGGCCAACCTCTGGAGCTCGGCGACACCAAATACGGCCATCGCCGCATCGTGCCCTTGACCGACGGTGCGTTCACCGGACCGGATATGAGCGGGACGCTGGTACCCGGTGCGAGCGCAGACTGGCAGACCGTGTTGCCGGACGGCACGGCGGTGGGCGATATCCGCTACACCCTGCGGACCAAGGACGACGACCTGCTGTACGTCAGGTCGCGCGGTATTCGCCACGGCAGTGCTGACGTCCTCGCTCGACTCGGACGCGGCGAGGACGTCGACCCCCGCGAGTACACGTTCCGCACGTCGACTCAGATCGAGACAGCCGCGCCCGCGCTGGACTGGCTGAACAAGGGCATCTTCATCGGCGTCGCAGGCCGCCGGCCCGGCGGCGTGATCTACGAGACGTACCTCGTCGGATGAGTGCGGTAGGCGGACGTCCGGCCGCCACCCGCCGATCGCGGGCGGCGGAACGTGGGGGCGCGTAATGAATTACTTCAGCGTCGTCGTCGATATTGCCGCGCCGCCTGACCGGGTTTGGGCAGTCATGACTGATATCGAGCGCTGGCCGGAGTGGGCGCGCGTCGAGCTTCGTCGTTTTAGGCATAACCGCCCGCCGAGGCTGCGCACGGCGACGCTGGGTTCTTGACACATCAGCAAAACTTGATACATTAGTCGCATGGCCACGCGTACCCACCTCGACGCTGAGCGAGCGACCCGCCTGTTTCACGCCCTTTCGGACGGGACTCGTCTCTCGATCCTCCAGCGGTTGCGCTTCGGCGAGCGATGCGTGTGCGATCTCACTGATGCCCTGGATGCCGCCCAGTCGCGCCTGTCGTTCCACTTGAAGGTGCTGAAGGACGCGGAGCTGGTGACAGACCGCCGGGACGGGCGCTGGATGTATTACACGTTGAACACCGATACCCTGGCCGAGGTCGGCGAGCTGGTGGACGCGTTGACGGCCGCCCCATCGGCGGCGGAGCGGCGGGCTGGCTGCTGCTGAGTTGCGCTTTTTAAACGACACATCAACCAATTTTGATGAGGATGAGATGAGCACCGAGGACATCAAGACCACCGTCCGTGAGCGTTACGGGAAGGCCGCACTGCAGGTCGTCACCGGCACGAAGTCCGGCTGCTGTGGCGGCTCGTGCGGGACCGCTACCGACGATCCGATCACCTCCAACCTGTACACGGACGCCGAGACGGCGACTCTCCCGAAGGAGGCAGTGCTCGCCTCGCTCGGGTGTGGCAATCCCACGGCGCTGGCCGAGCTGCACGAGGGCGAGACCGTCCTCGACCTGGGCTCCGGCGGCGGGATCGACGTGCTGCTCTCTGCCCAGCGAGTCGGGCCCACCGGCAAGGCATACGGCCTCGACATGACGGACGAGATGCTGGCGCTGGCCCGCGAGAACCAGCGCAAGGCGGGCGTGAAGAACGTCGAGTTCCTGCGCGGAGAGATCGAGTCCATCCCCCTTCCCGACAGCTCGGTCGATGTCATCATCTCCAACTGCGTCGTCAACCTGTCGGCCGACAAGCGGAAAGTGCTCACCGAGGCGTTCCGCGTCCTCAAGCCGGGCGGCCGGTTCGCCGTGTCCGACGTAGTCGTGCGGGGCGAGGTTCCGGCCGAGGTGCGGTCGAGCATGGAGTTGTGGGTCGGCTGTGTCGCCGGCGCTCTTACCGAGCAGGAGTTCCACTCGCTCTTGTGGGAGGCTGGGTTCGAGGAGATCGGGATCGAGCCCACCCGAATTTACGAGTTCGAGGACGCAAGGTCTTTCCTCACCGGGAGCGGACTGAATCCTGAAGTGTTGGCCCGTGAAATCGGAGGTCGAATCATGGGCGCCTTCATCCGGGCCCGGAAACCCATTTCGGCAGCGTGACCCCTGCTCGTTCGGCGAGGTATCGCATGGCTGTCGTTCGAAGCGCCGCCAGCTCGGATCACCTCGCCGTAACCGGGTTGCTCGAGGACGCCGGGCTCCCCCTCGCCGGCGTCCTGCCGACGCTCCCCGACTTCTACGTCGTGGAGCTCGAGGGGCGGGTCGTCGGTGCGGTGGGCCTGGAGGTATATGGTCGCGATGCGCTGCTCCGCTCGGCTGTCGTCGAACAGGTTGCCCGCAACTCCGGTCTGGGCGTGGCGCTGGTGGAGCGCATCCTCGACCATGCCCGGGCGCGAGGCGTGCGCGCCGTCTACCTGCTCACCACAACGGCCGACCGGTACTTCCCTCGCTTTGGGTTCGAGCGGATCACCCGTGAGGACGTCCCCGATAACGTGAAGAGGTCGGTCGAGTTTCGCGAAGCCTGCCCCGCATCGGCGGTCGTGATGCGCAAGATCTTCGATGGATGATCTGACCTATCGAGCCGCGGCCCTGCGGCGGAGGAACGATATGCAATCGACGGATAATCCACTTCGAGTCTTGTTTCTGTGTACCGGCAACAGTGCGAGGAGTCAGATCGCGGAGAAGCTATTAAACCGAAAAGGCCGTGGGAGATTCGTGGCGGAGAGTGCCGGCACTCACCCCGCCGCACAGGTAAACCCAGGCGCCATCGAAGCGTTGGAGCGCCACGGGTATTTCTGGACTGGGGGTCGTCCTCAGGCTCTGGACGGCCTGCTCGAACGCAACTGGGACTTCGTCATCACCGTGTGCAACCGCGCCAGAGAAGCGTGTCCCATCTTCCCTGGCCAGCCGGTGATCGCGCACTGGGGAATGCCCGATCCGGCGGCGGTCGTCGGCTCCGAGGACGAGATACGGCGGGCCTTTGACGACACGGTCATGGTGATCAGCCGCCGTCTCGACCTGTTTCTCGCGCTCCCCATCGAGAAGCTGTCGCGCCTCGCGCTCGAGCATCGTGTGAAGGCGATCGGCATGATCGGCGCAGCCGAACCGACGGCGCAGCTATCCTGATCCATGCGGTACGCGCTGATTTCCGACATCCACGCCAATCTGCCGGCGCTTCGGTCGGTGTATGCCGACATTCGACGCCGAGCCGACGTGGGAGCAGTGTACCATCTGGGCGACCTGGTCGGCTACGCACCCTGGCCGAATGAGGTCGTCGCGATGATTGCCGCAGCCGGGACGGCCGGCGTGGCGGGGAACTACGACTCCACCGTCGCCACGGACTACAAGCACTGCGGATGCCGCTACGAGGATCCGCGCCAGGAGGAGCTCTCGCATCTGAGCTACGACTGGACCCGGCGTCATGTCTCGCCGGAGACGAAGGCGTACCTCGGCGGGCTGCCGTTCCGCATCGACCTGCTGCCGAAGGGCGGCCATCTCGCCGGGCCACGGCTCGTGCTGGTTCACGGCACGCCGACGCTGAACACGCTCTACTGGACCGAGGATCGTCCCGATGAGTTCTGCCTCAAGATGGCGGGTCATGCGGGGATGAAGCCGGGCGACGTGATTGCGTTCGGGCACACCCACCTGCCCTGGCACCGCGAGGTGGGCGGGATGCATTTCGTCAACACCGGCAGCGTCGGACGACCAAAGGATGGCGACTGGCGCGCGGGATATGTCCTGCTCGATGTGGGAGACGGGCCGGTCAACCTGGAGTTCGTCCGCGTGGAGTACGATGTGGACGAGGCCATGCGAGCGATCCGCGAAAGCGATCTGCCCGACGACTTCGCGGAGTACTTGCGCACCGGTGGCCGGCCGGTATCCGCCGCCACGTAGAGATTCATCTGGAGGTAGCAGTGAGCTGGCTCTTTCCGGACGAACGGAAATTCTTCGAGGATTTCAGCGCCATCGCTGCGCGGCTGACCACGGTTGCCACGCTGCTGGAGCAGGCGCTTGACGAGCCGGCCCGGCTACCGGAACGCGTTGCGACCATCGATCGCGTGCAGCACGAGGCGGACGCGGCGGCTCACGCCCTCGATGTCAACGTGAACAAGCTGTTCATCCCGCCCATGGACCGGGAGGACATTCACCTCCTGTCCACACGGCTCGGCCTGGTGGCGGACTTCATCGGCGGCACGGCTCGGCGGGCCGTGAGCCTCAGAGCGACCACGCGCAGTGAGCACGCGGTCGCGATGGCACGCATCATCGTGAGAGCTGTTCGAGAGATCGAGGCGGCCGTGAGTCATATCCGGGAGAGTGACGAGGTGCTCGCACGATGCAGTGCGGTCAAACAGGCCGAGCAGGACGGCGACGCGGCCTGGGAGGCGGCGATGACCGAGCTGTTCGAGGGCAATCCGAATCCGGTGGAGGTGATCCGGTGGAAGTCGCTGTACGGCCAGCTCGAGGACACGCTCGATGCCTGCGACGACGTCGCGAACGAGCTGGAGACCCTCACGGTGAAGCACACCTGAGTCCCACCGCCGGCGGCCAACGTTGGTCAACACGGGCTCCGGCACGGCCGACCTGATTCAGAGAGAAAGCGATGACCGCAGCACCCGAGACGGCGATGACCAGGGCGGCGGCCAGCCCGCTCGGCACCTTCGAGCGTTACCTGACCGTGTGGGTGTTCTTGAGCATCGCGGTTGGCATCGGCCTGGGGCAGGCTCTACCGCGATTCTTCGCCGGCCTTGGCGCGCTCAAGGTGGCCGAAGTCAACCTGCCCGTTGCGCTGCTCATTTGGCTCATGATCGTGCCGATGCTGCTCAAGATCGACTTCGGCGCGCTGGGCCAGCTGCGCGACCACTGGCGGGGGATGGGCGTCACCCTGTTCGTCAACTGGGCGGTGAAGCCCTTCTCGATGGCGCTCCTGGGCTGGATTTTCATCCGCGGTGTGTTCGCGCCGCTGCTGCCCGCCGACCAGATCGATTCCTACATCGCGGGGCTCATTCTCCTCTCAGCGGCACCCTGCACCGCGATGGTGTTCGTCTGGAGCAACCTGAGCGACGGCGACCCGAACTTCACGCTGACCCAGGTGGCGCTCAACGACGCCCTGATGATCGTCGCCTTCGCGCCGATCGTGAGCCTGCTTCTCGGCCTTTCGGCCATCACGGTGCCGTGGAACACGCTGCTCTTGTCCGTGGTGCTCTATATCGTGATACCGGTGATCCTGGCGCAGGTCTGGCGAGGAGTGCTGCTCCGGCGAGGCGGGACGGCGGCGTTGTCGCAAGTGCTCGGGCTGTTGCACCCGGTCTCCCTCGCTGCGCTGCTCACGACGCTGGTACTGCTGTTCGGGTTCCAGGGCGGCCGGATACTGGCCCAGCCGCTCGTGATCCTACTGTTGGCAGTGCCGATTCTGATCCAGGTCTACTTCAACAGCGGCTTGGCGTACCTCCTTAACCGGCTGACCGGTGAGTCTCACACCGTCGCGTGCCCCTCGGCCCTCATCGGCGCCAGCAATTTCTTCGAGCTGGCGGTGGCCACCGCGATCAGCGTGTTCGGGCTCGCCTCCGGCGCCGCTCTCGCGACCGTCGTGGGCGTCCTGATCGAGGTCCCGGTGATGCTCTCAGTCGTCCGGATCGTCAGTCGCACCCGCGGCTGGTACGAGCGGGGTGCCCGTGTCTCGCCGTCTTCTGCGCGCTTATGACAGACTCGTTGACGGGCGCGAGCATGAATCCGGCGCGATCCTTCGGCCCGGCGCTAATGGAGGACTGTGGCACCCGAACGTTCGTGTCACGCTACGCTGCCGGCTTCTCGACTACAGAAGGCGACGTAGGTGTCGCCGGCTCGGCTTCCGTTGGTTGCGGCCCGGTCACGACGTGCTTCGCCGATTCCCACGCCACGATCAGCTCCGGGTCGTGATGGAAGCGGTACCGGTTGAAGCCGTCGAGCATGCCAACGAGACGCATGATCTCATCGCACAGCGTCTTCATCTCGGCCCGCGCCGACACATGGCTCTGCTTGCCGTCGTCGGTCTCCTGGAGCGACGCGTCGAATTCCTTGACCGCGGCGTCGAGCTCGTCCAGCAGAGTCGCCGACAGTCCGTGCTTCACCAGGGGATCCTGGTTGGCCCGGGCCTTGTCGAGCATCTCGCTCGCGCTAGCCCGGAAAACAGTGTGTGAAGCATTGGAGTTCGGGACCTGGAAGATCTCGGCTACCCCCGGGACCTCCGAGCCGGTGTCCTCCGCCACGGTGACCAGGTGACGGAGCAGCCCGGCCTGCAGCCGCCGGCGGAGATCGGTGCGCCGCACCGATGCGGAGTGCTTCGATACGAATCCGCCTTCCTGCTGCTTGGCGAGCTCGTCGATGCGGAGGATCGTGCCATCCAGCCGGTCGAGCACCAATGGTCTGGTGAAGCGATGACCGGCGCCTCGGTATCCACAATCGGCCTTTCGGACCCGCCGATCGGTTGCTCGGAATCGTCGAGCGATTTTCACGGACTGCGCGTAGTGTCCTTAAACGCGGACAGAGGGCGAGGACAGTGGGACAGTTTGCCGCCGTCCCGAACGGATTTGATCCTCGATCCGGCCGAGCGTATCGTTAGTGTGTCACCGACCTTTACCGAGGATCACTGTGCCGGTGACTGCAAAGCTGTCCAAGCGCTTCTATGACGTGCTGGGCGAAGACATCGCCAACGAGCTCGTAGATTGGTTCAATGCCGTGGATTCCACCTACCGAACCGACCTTCGTGAGTTGAACGAACTCAACTTCGCGCGCTTTTGACGCCAAGCTGGAGCAGCGACTGGCGGAGCTGCGCACAAAGCTTGTCCGGCGGATGTTTGCGTTCTGGGTCAGCACTCTCATTGGCATCGCCGGCCTGCTGATCTCGCTCCGAGCGCGCTGAGCTGGCACTCCTCACTACCCCTTCTCAGTAAGTAACCCCTCCACCACTCGCGCCTCTCGATCAAGGGGTGCGCGCGCTCCGGGGCCAGACCCTACCTTGACTTCGAGCGGTCTAAGTTTGGTATAGTGTGCACGTTCGATCGAACGTCGACGACAGACGGAGGGCACACAGATGGCCGCGAACGCAGAACCCATAGTTACAACAGCACTTGCGGCCCCGGAGCCCGAATTGGCGCTCACCGTTGCAAAAGGTGCGACCGCGGCACCCGAGCTGGTCGCATTGCTGGAGGACCAGCAGGTCGCGCTGCAGGAGCGGCTGGAACAACTCCGTCGGCACGCCGCATACGTGAAGCACAAGATCGCGTACTGGCGCGCGATCGAAGTCCACGACGACCACGCCGCGGACATCGCCAGAACACTCGCCGGACAGATCCTGACCGACGCGCAGTGCGCGCCGGGCCAGGCCATCAGATAATGAAGATCAGGGAGAACGCATGACTACGTCGGCTAAACCCACCGCACGATCCGAGTCTTCGCCTCGGAAGCCTTCCAGCTTCCCGACGCTCGGATACGCGGCCCAGAGCAACACGTCACCGCTCGAGCCTTTCCGGTTCGAGCGCCGTATCCCCGGCCCCAATGACGTACAGATCGATATCCTCTACTGCGGGGTCTGCCACTCGGACCTGCACACGGTCCGCAACGAGTGGGCCGGTACCACCTACCCGGTCGTTCCGGGACATGAGATCGTCGGACGCGTGACCCGCGTCGGCGACCAGGTGACCAAGTTCAAGGTCGGCGACCTGGCCGCGGTCGGCTGCCTGGTGTATTCCTGCGGCATCTGCGAGAGCTGTAAGCAGGGGCTCGAGCAGTACTGCTACACCGAGCTCGGCGGCACCTACAACAGCCCCGACAAGATCCTCGGCGGGATGACCTACGGCGGATACTCGAGGCAGCATCGTGGTAGACCAGGGATTCGTGCTCACGGTCTCGCCCAAGCTCGACCCGGCAGGCACGGCGCCGCTGCTCTGCGCCGGCATCACCACCTACTCGCCGCTACGCCACTGGGAAGTCGGCCCCGGCGACAAGGTCGGCGTCGTCGGGCTCGGCGGTCTCGGTCACATGGGCATCAAGTTCGCCCACGCATTCGGGGCTCACACTGTTCTCTTCACCACCTCCCCCGGCAAGACCGCCGACGCGAAGAAGCTCGGCGCCGACGAGGTCGTCGTCTCCCGCAACGCCGACGAGATGGCGAAGCACCGGAACAGCTTCGATTTCATCCTCAACACCGTGGCCGTGTCGCACAACCTCGATGTGTTCATCGAGCTGCTCAAGGTCGACGGCACCCTCTGCCTGGTGGGCGCACCGGAGCACCCGCACCAGTCGCCGACGGTGTTCAATCTGGTCATGAGGCGCCGCGCGATCGCGGGCTCCATGATCGGCGGCATCGCTGAGACGCAAGAGATGCTCGACTACTGCGCCGAGAAGAACATCGTCTCGGACATCGAGATGATCACGATGCAGCAGATCAATGAGGCGTACGAACGCATGCTCAAGAGCGACGTCAAGTACCGGTTCGTGATCGACATGGCGTCCTTGAAGAGCTGAAACACGGAGGGGCACGGAGGACACGGAGGAGTATCTCCGTGCCTCCGTGGTGTGCAGTTGATCTATCTCAACGCTCGCCTCCGGCGGCGGCGGAGGCTGGCAAGCAAGCGATCGGGCGTGAAGGGCTTGGAGAGGCAGGGCACCGATCGCAGCGTCTGATACTCCGCTCCCGGCGGCACATCGTCGCAGCGTCCGAGACGCAGCGCCCGCAATTTCGAGATCTTGCTCCTCGCGAATCGAATGACCTCCCAGCCATGCAAGCCGGGCATTTCGGTGTCCACGATGAGCAGGCGAATCGTCTGGTGGCAACGACTGAGCGCACCGATCGCCTGGTATCCATCGCTCGCCACGATCACTTCGAATCCCTGGCGGGAGAGCGTCGTGGCGACCATCGAGCGACACAGGGGATCGTCGTCCACGACGAGGACGGTCGGCTCGGCAGGTGAGGCAGTGTTCGGCATCTGAAAATACGAAAGCCCGGTGCGACGCACGGGGCCCTCGCCCTTTAGCTGATTGTTTAACGTGGCCGCAAGCAGCGTCAAATCGCCACGGGCTTCGATTGTTCTCCCGATCATTATATAAGACGCTCCGCCTCCGCGATACCCCTATTTGACAACTCCTTCTCTCTCCCCCACCTTGGGAATTCAACCAATCCGAGGAGGTGGAGGCCATGAAGGTCTATGGCTCCAACGCCATCCGCAACGTGGCGTTTGTTGGGCATGGCGCCAGCGGTAAGACATCCCTTGTAGATGCGCTCGCCTTCGTTTCCGGCGCTTCCCGGCGCCACGGTTCGATCAAAGACGGCACCACGCTCACCGACTACTCCCCCGACGAAATCGAACGCAAGCACTCGATCAGCCTGGGCTTAGCCTACGCCGAGTGGCTCGACACCAAGATCAACCTCATCGACACTCCCGGGTACCTCGATTACTTCGGCGAAGTCGTCACCGGCCTGCATGCCGCCGACGCCGCCGTGGTGGTGCTGAGCGGGACCGGGGGCGTCGAAGTCGGCACCGAGAAGGTCTGGGAGGTCTGCGACCAGCTCCACCTGCCGCGCCTGCTCTTCGTCTCCCTGATGGACAAGGAGAATGCCGACTTCGAGCGCGTCTTCGCGGACGTGAAGGCGCACCTCACGCCGAAGGTCGTCCCGGTAGAAATCCCGATCGGCGAGGGGCACGACTTCCACGGGATCATCAATCTCTTCTCCGGACACTGTCACTTCTACAAGAAGGGGACGAAGACCGGAGAGTACGACGTCGTTCCGATTCCCGACGAGTATCAGGGCCGCTTCCAGGAATACACCGAACACCTCACCGAGGCGGTCGCCTCGACCGACGACACGCTCATCGAGCGCTACCTCGCGGGCGAGGAGATCCCACGCAGCGAGTTCATCGGCGGAGTGAAGAAGGCCATCCTTGCCGGACAGATCGTGCCACTCTTCTGCGGCAGCGGCGAGCTGACCTACGGCGTTCGCACGCTGCTCAAGAAGATGGTCGAGCTCCTCCCCTCCGCTGCCGAAGTGAAGCCACCCGTCGATGCCCCGCTCGTCGGCCGCGTCTTCAAGACCCTGTCGGAGCCCCACGTTGGCGACGTGACCCTCTTTCGCCTCTACGCGGGCGAGCTCAAGAACGGCGACGAGGTGTGGAACGCCGAGCACGAGGTGGCGGAGAAGCTGAATCACCTCTCGGTGCAGCAGGGAAAGGACCGAATCGAAGTCGAGCGTCTCTCCGCCGGAGACATCGGCTCGGTGGCCAAGCTGCGCGACACCCACACCGGCGACACCTTCTGCCAGCGAGATCACCCGGTCCGGCTGCCGCCGATCCCGCTTCCCGACTCCGTTGCGACCTCGGCCGTGCTGGTCAAGCAGCGAGGCGAGGAAGACAAGCTCGCCGCCGGGCTCCACAAGCTTCACGAGGAAGACCCGACCTTCCACTTCGAGTACAGCTCGGAGCTGGGTCAGACCCTCATCCACGGCATGGGCGAGCGCCACTTCGATACCATCCTCCACCGGCTGGAGCGCAAGTTCGGCGTACACGCCGAGCTGACCCGTCCGCGCGTGGCGTATCGCGAGACGATCAAGGGGAAGGCCGAGGGTCAGGGGAAGCACAAGAAGCAGATCGGGCGGGCGGGGCCAGTACGGCGACTGCTGGATCCGGATGGCGCCGCGGCCTCGGGGCGCCGGCTACGAGTTCGTGGACGAGATCGTGGGCGGAGTGATTCCCAACAAGTACATCCCCGCGGTGGATCGCGGCGTGCAGGAAGCGGCCGAGCGCGGCGTGGTGGCGGGTTATCCGCTGGTGGATTTCCAGGTCGAGTGCTTCGACGGGTCGTACCACGACGTGGACTCGAACGAGATGTCGTTCAAGATGGCCGGCATCCTGGCCTTCCGGAACGTGGCGCCGAAGGCGCGGCCGGTTCTGCTCGAGCCGCTCGTCGACCTCGAGGTCTGGTCACCCGACGACGTACTCGGCGACGTGATGGGAGATCTCAGCGCCCGCCGGGGTCAGATCCTCGGCACCGAGGCCGATGGCCGCCTCACCAAGGTCCGGGCGATCGTGCCGGAGGCGGAGCTCTACAAGTACTCGACGCACGCTACACTCGATCACCCACGGCCGTGGCACCCACCGGCAGAAATTCCACGGCTATGCCGAGGCACCGCCCGACATCGCGGCCAAAGTCGCAGCGGAGAACGAGAAGGAGCACGCGGCGGCAAGCTGAAAAGGCGAAAGGGCGAAAGGGTTACCCCTTTCGCCCTCTCATTTCTCACTCCATTCCACCCGCAGTCTCTCGAGCAGCGTCACCGCCCCGAGCGCCTTGAAGCCGTCCTCCGCCTCGGCTTTCCGGGCGGCCGCTTCGTTCATCCGACCGAGCGCACGGAGCGCCAGCGCTGCTATGCCGGAGCACTCGGCGGCCAGCAGCGCCGTGCCGCACTCGAGCGCCGTGACTCTCGCGGCCTCCGCCTGCTCGAATGCCTCCTCATAGTCCCGCGCACGCAGCGCCGCCAGCGCCCGCACGCGCTGAACCTCCGCCACGCCGATCTCGTCGCCGGCCTCGGTGGCCCACCGCTCCGCCCGGTCCAGCTCCTGGCCGGCCTGCGAGAGCTGCCGGCGTTCCACCATCAACTCGGCGCGGCCGGTAGTCGCGAGCGCCAGGAGCCCGCGTTCACCTACCAGCTCCGCGTGTCTCAGCGCCATCGCCGTGGCATCCTCGGCGTTTCTCCAGTCGCCGAGCTGCCGGAAGATGAGCGCGAGATTGTGATAGGACTCCGCCGCCCCGCGGCGGTCGCCCAATCGCTGATAGGCGAGCAAGGCCGCCCGGTACAGGCCGAGCGCCTCGTCCGAGCGGCCACGCAGGTGGAGGGCCGAGGCGAGGTTGTTGTTCGCACGGGCGGCGAGGAGACTGTCGCCCAACTGGTTGGCCAAGCCGAGCGCCTCGGTCAGTACCTGCTCCGCGTCCTGCATGCGTCCGCGCTCGAAATGGATGACGCCGAGGAGATTGAGTGAGCGAAGCCTGCCGTCGGCATCGCCGCGGGCATGGAACTGCCCGTGGGACGTCGTCGCCAGCTCCTCCGCGACACCCAGCTCGCCCAGGCGAGTCGCGGCCGTCGCGGCGAGGAGCTGCGCGTCCGGACGACGCGCGGTGACCAGAGCCGGCATCCGGCGGAAATCGGCGAGGGCGTCGGCGAACCTCCCCGTCCGCACCAATTCGCGGAGGGGTCCGGTAGCGTCGTCGGCGAAAGGAGTCGCAACCATTCGCGCGAGCCCTATCTAGTAGGCCAGGGCATACCGGCTGAATCCATTGAGGTCTGCATCGATCTCCTTCAGGTCCTTGAACACGGCGGAGCCAAGGCGCACGAACGGGTCCGCCAGAGTCTCCTGACGCCAGATGCCGAGCGTGGTCTCGATCGAGTTGTCTTCCTGGTCGACCTTGCCGTCCTCGTTGAAGTCGTCGTTGGCATGGTCGTAGTGGATCGTGAGTCTCGCCGGGGCTGACGACGAAAAGGTGAGCCCGCTCGGCTGCATCTCGAAAAGGAGCTGTGTCGGGTCCACCACGACCACGTGGATCAGGATCGAATCGCCATCCTGAAAGAGCGTTCCGTCGGGACGGGCGAGGAGAGATGGAGCGTCGACCCGAAGACGGAGGTATTCCTCACCCGCTTGCCCCTGCACATCGGCGAAGAAGATGCGAACCTCTCGATTCTCGCCCCGCTTGGCGTAGAAGCTGTCCACGGGATTGAACAGCGGGGGGCTGGCCGCCGCGAGCCGAACGATGGTGAGCTCCGTCGGGTTCTTGGTCTCGCCGCCGCCCGGACCCGACGTATCGGAGCACGACAGTGTCGAGGCCACGAGGGCGACGATGGCGAGACGGGGAAGAAACCAGGTGATGCGCATGACGACTCCGTACGTGAAGGATCTGTCTACTCGAACTGTCCGTCGAGAATGCGCTGCAATCGCGGCCGGGAGATGCCTAGCCGGCGGGCCGCCTCGCTCTTGTTGCCGTTCGTCAGATCCAGCATGGCGCGTGCCGCCGAGCGAACCAGCATGTCGAGGGGGACCGGGAACGGGAGGGTTCCCCGTGCGGCCTTCTCATGCTCCGGTTGCGGGACCAGCTCCTCCGCGCGCAACGTCCCCTTGGGTGAGAGAACGAGCGCTCGTTCGATGGCATTCCGCAGCTCGCGGACATTGCCGGGCCAGGGATACGCTCGGAGCACCGCGCGGAGCTCAGGCGTGAGAGGCGGCACCGGCAATCCATAGGTCGTGGCGATGCGCGCGACAAAGGTCTCGGCCAAGAGCTCCACATCGCCCTCCCGCTCACGCAGCGGCGGCAGCGTGAGCGTCACAACATTGAGGCGGTAGTAGAGATCCTCGCGGAACTCCCCGCGCCTCGACGCGCCGCCCAGGTCGACATGCGTCGCGCCGATCACCCGAACGTCCATCTGGCGGCTGGTTTGACCGCCGACTCTCCGGATCGTCCGCGACTCCAGCGACCGGAGGAGCTTGGGCTGCAGCTCGAGCGGCAGCGCGCCGATCTCGTCGAGAAAGAGTGTCCCGCCATGCGCGAGCTCGAAGAGTCCCGGCTTGGCGGCGATGGCGCCGGTGAATGCTCCCTTCTCATGACCGAACAGCTCGCTCTCGAGCAAGGCCGCGGGAATCGCGGCGCAGTTGATTTCCACGAAGGGCTGGTCCGCACGGGGTCCGGCGTAGTGAATCGCCCGGGCAAGCAGCTCTTTTCCGGTACCGGTCTCGCCGCCGATGAGGACGGTGACGTCGCGGTGGATCGCCACTCGCCCGGCCTGGTCCAGCGTCTGTCGCAGCGCCGGGCTGCGCCCCACGATCGACTCGAAGCCACTCGTCGTCCGCTCCGTTTCGGCGAAGCGCTCGGCCTCCCTGCGGCCCTTCACCTCTCGCGCCACCCGATCGAGCGAGCGGCGCAGGACGTCCAGGTCCTCGGGGAGGGCGAAGTAATCCCGCGCCCCGCGCTGCACCGCCGCCGCCGCCAGTCGGTGATCGGGGGAGGCGCCGATCAGGTAGACGGGGGTCGAAACTCCGTCCAGGTCGGTCAGGAGATCCAGGGCTCTTCCCTCCGCTCCGCCCGCTAGAACGAGCACTGCCGAAACCTCCTGAGGAGGCGCTTCAACTACTTCCGGATCCCACGTAGTGACGGCAGCGCCGAGCTCCCGGGCCAATTCCACAAGAGATATGCGGAAGCTGTCCGAGAGCTCGACGAGGCCGAGATGCCAGGCCAGTTCGGTCATCCCGGGCCCACAGGATCAGATATGATTCGGACCATCGTCTGCGCCACCGTTATCGTCCTCGCCGTCGCGATTGTTGTCCTCGAAGGCGTCGAGCGTTCGCCGAATGTTCTCTTTGACCACGTCCTCGTTCGCCTGGCCCTTGGCGGCGGTCGCGGGATCGATCAGCGAGCCGGCCGCGTCACGGAACCAGGGATCGAGGTCGACGAACAGCGTGAGATCCGTGGCTGCCGATTCGGTGATGGTGAGCGGCGGGGCGAGGCTGATCTCCTCTTCCGCGTTCAGATCGCTCACGAAATCGAATGGTGTGCCGTTGAAGGTGCCGGACACATGAACGCTGACGCCGTCGAAATCGGGGTTTGCCTGAATGAATGCGGTGTCGTCGGAGGACGATGGGCGGTGGATCTCGAAGGCCACTTCATCGTAGGTCCCGGGAGGCACGGTGACGCTGAACGCGCGGGCGGCACCTCCCACTCCGAGCGGCAGGTTCAGAAGGATGGGGCCGAGCTCGAGTTTCTCGCAGGCGTCATCGCTCGGTGATTCTCCGCAGGATATGGTGGCTTCGCTCCGCCTGAGCTCGATCTCGCGGAGCACGAGGTCGACCTGATTGACGACCAGCGTGTTTGTGCCGTCGGTGAAGGACTCGGGAGCGGTCACCGACAACGCTGCGCCAGCGGCGGCGGCCGCGCGGGTCGCCAGATTGAAGTTCACCTGCGGGCTGCTCGTCGGACTGCCGGAGTCGCCACATCCGGCACTCAGCAAGGCCATGGCGGTGAGCATGACGGGGGCGCAGCGGCGCATTTCGGACTCCTGATGAAAGGGCGTGGGTTGGTTCTCGCCCTTCCGAAAGGCAACGCCTATGCCTGCCGCGCCGTTGAGTGGAACGTTATATTCGATAGTCACTTACGCGATATCGCTCGAGTTCGTGGTCCAGCAGGTATGTCACGTATCGTTGCAGCATGATATACAATGATGCACCGAGGTCTTGGACTCGTCAACTGAGAGGGGTGCACGGTGAGAGTCATTTCGGCCGGGCTCGTCACACCTCTAATAGTAGGGGCGGGGGTTCTCCTGACGGCGAGCTGCACTCAGGAGCCGCCGCCGTGCCAGAAATGCGGAACGGTCGTGATCGCCGCGGTCAGCGAGCCGACCGCGCTGCTCCCTCCGCTTGTCGGTGAGACCGTTGGTCGAGACATCGGCGACCAGGTGTTCGAGCGACTGGCCGACCTCGCTCCCGGCGGGGCACCAATCGACAGCACGGCGTACCAGCCCCGACTCGCGAGCCGCTGGGAACGGCTGGACTCGGTCACCTGGCGTTTTCACCTCCGGCCAAACGCCCGCTGGCAAGACGGCAAGCCCGTCACGCCCGAGGATGTCCGTTTCTCGTTCGACGCCTTCACCGATTCACTCCTCGACTCTCCCGCCCGATCCTATCTGGCGGGCCGGGTCAAGGTGATACCCGAAGACTCGACGACCTTCCTCATCCGATTTGCCGCTCCCTCTCCCGAGGAGCTCTATGATGCGACCTACCATGTGAGGGTCCTGCCGAGCCACCTGTGGGCCTCGAAGCCCAGAGGGTCATGGGCTTCCGACACCTCGGTGGCGAACCTGGTCGGGACCGGGCCCTACAGGATCACGGCGTGGCGACGCGGCCAATTCGTCACGCTCGAAGCCGATTCCAGCGCGACGAAGCCTGCGGCCATTCGCCGGGTGATCTGGCGGTTCACGCCGGATCCCGATGCCGCGCTCAATCTCGTGCTGAGTCACGAGGCCGATCTGCTGGAGACGGTGGGAAGTCCGGAGCGCGCCAAGCGGGTTGCGGCAGACTCGACCCTCCGTCTCGTCCCCTACGCGGCGGCGGTCTACGGCTTCCTCGGCTTCAAGATCGCCGCCGGTGACCGTCCACATCCGGTTCTTTCGGACAAGGACACACGTCGTGCGCTTGCCGCCGCGATCGATCGCCGGACGCTCGCGCGCTCGGTCTTCGGGGCGGAAGCCAAGGCCCCGCCGGGACCGATGTCCCAGCTGCTCTGGATCTGGAACGACAGTATCGTGACCATCCCCTTCGACACGGCGAGAGCGGACTCCGCTCTCGAGGCGGCCCGATGGCGGCTGGCACCGGGCGCGAAGACCCGCACACGCGCCGGCTCACCGCTGTCGTTCGATATCCTCGTGCCGAGTACCAGCTCGACGCGCCGCCAGCTTGCGCTCCAGATGCAGGAGATGTGGCGGCGTGTGGGTGCGACGGTGACCGTGACGGCGGTGGATTTTCCGATCTTCCAGGAGCGCTTGTCGCGCGGCCGATTCGACTCCTATGTCGGCGCCTGGCTGGATGAGCCGAGTCCGCGCAGCCTGGCCGATCAATGGACGCGATCGGGCTGGGCGGCCCTCAACTACGGACACTACACCAATCCGCACTTCGACTCGATTTTCGCTCACGCCGCGCGGGTGATCGACGTCGCAAGCGCCCGTCACCTGTATCGCGAGGCCATGGATACCCTCAACGCCGACGCGCCGGGGATCTTCCTCTATGCTCCGGCCAATATCGCGGTCGTCTCGCGGCGTATCGAAGGCGTGGACATCAATCCGTACAGCTGGGTGAGCGGACTTCCGGCCTGGCGGGCTGTGCGCTGACGAGACTCCACTGAGTGCTCGGCGAGGGAGGTATTGCGGTGGTGGAGCGACGGGCGAGAGCAACACCTGATGCTCGCTGGCCACCGCCGGAGGCGTCGATAGCTGTTTAAAGGGATGACATCGCCAACAATGCGCTGAGTAACATAATTGCCTGTATCAGTTGTCTCTGCGTGGATGTGCAAGAACATGCAGTATCATTTTTTGACATAGGAGTCGGCCCAAGGCACACTCCTTGCCCCTTCCTCCCGGCGCACCACCCGTCCCGCGAACCGACATCCCCGTTCCTTCGGCGGCCCGGGGATGTTCGGCGGCCCCCCTTCGGGGGCCGCGGTACCGTCGCATGGCAAAGGACTCTCAACCGGGAGCACCGTATGTGGAAGTGGACGAGGAAGGCCTCCGCCTTTCTTCTCGTGTTCGTCGTGCTCGCGGTTGGGGTGAGCTGCACCTCGGAAGAGAGCCTCGGCCCGTCGACGGACCAGCCCTCGCAGTCGCTCGGCACCCTGTTGAACAACCTGCACCTGCTCTCGTGCTCCACCCAGGCATATGCCGTGACGACGAAGGTCGTCGGCACCCAAGGCGGCACCATCGTCGTCGGCACTCATCGTCTGGTGATCCCCGCCGGTGCCCTGGCCGGGTCGGTGGCCATCAAGGCGGAGCAGGTGTCGGGCAACGTGAACTCGGTGCGCTTCAGCCCCGAGGGGCTGCAGTTCGCCAAGCCCGCCTCGGTCACCCTCAGCTACGCGAACTGCTCGCCGCTCATGGTGCTCCATCGGGTGGCGTATGTAAACGAACGGTTAGGGATCCTCGATCTGATTCCGTCGCTCGACAACCTCTTCTCCAAGACCGTCACCGGCTCCGTCCGGCACTTCTCGAGGTATGCCGTCGCATGGTGATGGAGTACGTGAGCAGGGAGCCAGGTGCGCCATCCGCCGCGCGGTCGCCCTCAGATGAAGGGTCCGATCGCGCGGCGGAGTCATTAGCGGAGGCGGTCGCCATCGAGCGTGCGGGCTCGGTGGGGGAAGCGGTAGAGGCATATCGATCGGTCATCGCCCAAGCGGAACATCTGGCGGACCGCCGGACACAGGCCGAAGCGCTTCGCCGGCTCTCGGTGCAGCATCACCATCGTGGAGAGCGTGACGTCGCGCTGAAGCTCTCCGAGCAGAGCTACGCGATTGCGACGGAGATCGGCGACGATGTGCTGGCCGGAGAGGCGCTGAATGTGCTCGGGGTCTTCGCCTTCGAGAGCGGCGCGATGGAGGAGGCGCGCACGCGATATCTCGAGGCCCTGGCCCGCGCTGGCGGGAATGCCCTGCTCCGCGGGCGCATCGAACAGAATCTCGGCATCCTCGCAAACACCCATGGCGATCATCCCGATGCATTGATTCACTACCGGCGATCACTGTCCGCGTTCGAGAGCTCGGGCGAGGACAAGGGCTGTGCCATTGCCTACCACAACCTGGGCATGATCAGCTCCGATCAGCGGCTCTGGGAGGATGCCGACCGCTACTTCCGCCGGAGCCTCGACATCACCCGGCGCATCGGCGACATCCATCTCGAGGGACTCTGCCTCCTCAACCACGCTGAAGTTCATATCGCGCGCCAGCGGTTCGAGGATGCTCGGAGTAATGCCGAAACGGCGCTCGGCATCTTCGAGCAGCTGGGGGCACGGCTCGACAAGGCCGACGTCTACAAGGTGCTCGGAGTCGTCTACCGGGAGACTGGCCGGCACGCCTTGGCGGAGTCGCGATTGCGTGCGGCGATCGATCAGGCCATCAGCACCGGTTCCGTGCTCAGTGAGGCCGAGGCGTCGCGTGAGCTGGCCCGGCTGTACCAGACGATGGGTCGTAACCAGGAGGCGTTGCGCCTCCTGAGCGCTGCCCATCGGCTCTTCAGCCGGCTCGACGCGCGTGTGGACCTCGTGGACGTGGCCTCGAAAGTTCACCGTCTGGAAGAGACGTACCTGGCGGTCGTGCGAGAGTGGGGTCAATCGATCGAATCGGCGGATAGCTACACCTACGGTCACTGCGAGCGCGTGGCGACGTACTCGGTGGCGGTAGCCGAACAGCTCGGAAGCGACGAGAGCCAGCTCACGGCGATCCGGCTCGGCGCCTACCTGCACGATGTCGGCAAGGTCCGAGTTCCCCACGAAATCCTGAATAAGCCCGGCCGGCTTACCGAGCAGGAGTTCGAGGTCATCAAGCTGCACCCCGAGTGGGGGATCGAGCTTCTTGCCACCATCGAATTTCCATGGGATATCAAGCCCATTATCCGCTCGCACCACGAGAAGTACGACGGGAGCGGCTATCCCGATCGGCTCCGCGGCGACGAGATTCCGGTCACGGCCCAGATCGTTTGTATCGCGGACGTCTACGACGCGCTGACGACGACCCGGAGCTATCGCGGGGCGATGTCCAGGGACGAGGCGATCGGTCGGATGGATCAGTCGAGGCAGTGGTGGAGGCCCGACGTGTACCACGCCTTCATGCGATCGTTGGAGCAGACTCCTCGAGCCGCCTGACGTGGATGGGTCACAGGGGAGTCTTTGATTGAACCGCCGCACCGTAGTGCTATCGCTGGTTGGATTCGCCATCGCCCTGGCGTTGGCCCTGCCGGTCGGCCAGCGCCAGCATGTCGGCACCGACTTCCACGTGTTCTGGCAAGCGGGGCGAAATTTCGCCACGGGAGCGCCGCTCTACCACGATTCGGTGCCGGGTGCACGGCAATTCAAGTATCCGCCATTCGCGGCGATGGCATTCACTCCGCTGGCACTGTTTTCCCTTCCCGTCGCCGGCGTGCTGGTCTCACTGATCAACCTCGGGTTGTGGGTCTTGTCTGTTTACCTGACCCGAGACATCGTCGCGCGCACGTTCCCCGATCGCGTGCAATCCCGGTATCCGCTCGTGCTCGCACTGGTGCTGAGCGCCCAGTTCTTTCTCGACAACTTCCACCACGTCCAGATGAACGGCCTGACCTTCGCGCTGGCGCTCCTCGGGGTCCAGGCGTACCTGCGAGGCCGGGACGTGGCGTCTGCGGGTTTCATTGCCGCAGCCACGGCGATCAAGATCACGCCGATCTTCTTCGCCGCCTGGCTCGTGATCCGTGGGAGGCGCCGCGCGGCGGTCGCCGTATTCGTCTTCGGTCTTGCCTGTCTGCTCGTTCCCCTGTTACTGCGCGGCCCAGCGAACGGTGCCGCAGAGCTGGTCGAGTACTATGACAATTTCCTGAGGGGGCATCAGCACGGGGAGATCGACGCGTATCAGGCCGGACAGAACGTCGCCGGCCTGGTAAGCCGGATGACTCGTCCGGGTCAGGGCGTGGACAGCGGGTTCCAATACGTTCCGGCGAGCGAACGGTCGGCGCAACGCGCGTATGCGATGGTCTGGACGACGGTTCTGGTGATTTTCCTCGCCAAGCTGGTGACGCTGCGTCTCCGAGGGTCGGCGGTTTCGGCGTATGAGCTGGCCATGGTATTCCTCACCGCGCTGCTGCTCAGCCCGATCACCTTCACGACTCATCTCGTCCCGCTGCTGTTCGTATTTGCCGTGCTGCTTTCCGTGCGGCCGGCGGCGATTCGTGGGCCGGTCTGGCTCGTTGCGGGTCTGCTCGCCCTCGGCATGATCTTCTGCGGGCTGAGCGGGCGGGATCTCGCGGGCGGTACCATGTATCAGGATGTCGGCGGCTATAGTCTCTGCGCATGGACCATGCTGGTCGCCTTTGCCACCACGGCAATTGTGGCCGGGAGTGGTCAGTCCGGAATCGAGGGGCCGAGTCATTCGTAGGATCCTGCCGTGGCCGGGCTCCTCGGCAGGTGGTAATGTTAGTCGGTGCCCCCAGAGCATACCCCAAGCCCGCACATGGACACGAGACCTCTGTTCTCGGTGATCGTCCCCACCCGCGACCGTCCCGAGCGTCTCGAGGCATGTCTCAAAGCCATGGCGGAGCTCGATTTCCCATCCGAGATGTTCGAGGTCATCATCTCAGACGATGGGAGCCGTTCCCCTCCCGTTACCCTCGTGGCCCGATTTGCGGACCGTCTTCCGGTGCGACTGGTGCAGGGGGGTAAGACTGGGCCGGCCGCAGCTCGCAATCGGGGAGCGGAGCGTGCCAACGGACGATTTCTCGTCTTTACCGACGATGACTGTGTGGTCCAGCGCGAATGGCTGTCGGCGTACGAGCGATCGTTCACGCGGCAACCCGATCATCTCGCCGCAGGCCGGGTCATCAACGGGCTGCCTCACAATCCGTTCTCGACGGCCACCCAGTTCATCGTGGACTATGTCTACGCGGAAAACGAGCGAGAAACCGTTGGCACTCGCATGTTTTCCAGCAGTAACCTCGCGATGCGAGCCGATCTGTTCCGCGAACTCGGTGGTTTCACTGAGGCATTCCCGCTCGCCGCAGGAGAAGATCACGATTTCTGTCATCGATGGCAGCATAAAGGCTGGAAAACGGTGTATGTACCCGACTCCGTCATCCGGCACGATCACCTGCTGACCTGGCGCGGGTTCCTGCGCCAGCACTTCAACTATGGGCGAGGACTGTACTTCTGTCGTCGCCTGATCGCCCAGCGCGAAGGCATGGTCTTCCGAGTTCGCCATGCCGGCTTCTATGTGGGACTCGTTGGTTTTCCTCTCGCGGAAAAGAGGGGGCCAACGGGATGGGGCTACTCGGCCCTGCTGCTGGGGTCGCAGTTCGCCACGTTGGCCGGAGCAGCGTGGGAGTGGGCGTCCTCACCGTGGGCCGCCGGCGCCCGTAGCAAGATCGCAAGTGGTCCCAAGTCGAAGGCCTGGACGAAGGTCAAGATGTCCGATGAATAGTGCTCCGGCGATGTCCGTCATCCTTCCGACGGACACCTATCAGACCATTCGGTTGGTCGTCCAGCACCTGGGCCGTCAGACCGTTCGGGATCGACTCGAAATCGTGATCGTCGCTCCACGCGAGGAATTCCTCAAGCTCATTCAATCCGAGCTCGAGGGGTTCGCGGGCGTTCAGATCGTTCCGGTCGAATCACTGCAGCGGATGGGAGCCGCCCGTGCGGCGGGCGTGCGGGCAGCACGGGCTGCGCTCGTGTTCATCGGCGAAACCCACTCTTACGCCCATCCACGTTGTGCCGAGGTATTGATCGCGGCGCATTCAGGACCATGGGCCGCTGTCGTCCCGGGGGTCGGGAGCGTCAACCCTGTCGGTCTCTTGAGCTGGTCACTCTTTCTGCTCGACTACGGTCAGTACCTCTACACACTTCCGGCCCGGGAGACGGTGACGGCACCGATCCATAACGTTGCCTACAAGCGAGCTGCGCTATTGGAGTTGGACAGTAAGCTGGACGAGGAGCTGGCATATGGCGACCAGCTTCTCGTCTCGTTCCACGCTCGTGGCTATCGCATCTACTTCGAGCCTGCGGCCCGTGTAGATCACCTGAATGTGTCCCGGTGGGGCGCCTGGGTGTCGGATCGGTTTCAGTGTGGCCTTCTCATCGGCGGTCGCCGAGCCGAGCGGTGGTCCGTGCTGCGACGCCTGGTGTACTTCCTGGGGGCGCCGCTGATTCCGCTGGTCCTGATGCGGCGGGCCACGAGAGGTGCGCGTGATGCACGCCGTCAAGGCGCACCGTTCGGCACCACGCCGGCGCTGGTCCTTGCGAGCATCATTTCAACCGTGGGAGAAATGATCGGGTATGCCGGAAACACCACGCTCCATGCCGATCGTCGGCTCCTCGAGATGGAGTTGCACAGGTTTCCGTACGTCTCGCCGCGGTCGTGGAAGAATCCCGACATCTTGTCGCATCCCTTAGGTCCCTCCAACTCCTGAGTCAGCGGCCAACATGCACGAGATCACGCGGGACTTGAATGGTGACGCGTCCGGCGTCCTGATGTCGGTTATCCTCGCCACCGACACTTTCGATACGATCCGGCCAGTGGTGCGACACCTGCGGCAGCAGACGATCCGCGACCGGCTGGAGATCGTGATCGTGGCACCGGACATCGATTCCGTCGCCAAGGATGCGACCGAGCTCGAGGGGTTCGGCGCTGTTCGACTCGTGCGGGTAGAGAAGCTCCGTCCCTTCGGCTCGGCCCGGGCGGCCGGCGTCGCGGCGTCCCGGGCGCCACTGACATTCATCGGCGAGACGCATACGTACGCCCATCCGTCCTTCGCCGAGGAGCTGATCAGAGCGCACTCGGGACCGTGGGCGGCGGTTGTACCAGGGTTCGGAAACGCCAATCCCACGGGAGCGCTCAGCTGGTCCATCTTTCTGCTCGACTATGGCCCATGGTATCACGGCTTGCCTCCCCGGCCGGCCGCAACAGCCCCGACACATAATGTCGTCTACAAGCGCGAGGTACTGCTCGAGCTCGGCAGCGAGCTCGGGCCTTCGTTGACGCACGGTGATCGACTCGCCGTGTTGTTTCGTGAACGCGGACACGCCACCCAATTTCACCCGGCGGCACGACTCGATCATCTGAACGTCGCCCGCTGGTCACCATGGCTGGCGGAGCGATTCCACACCGGTCTGGTGATCGGCGGGCGGCGCGCTGCCCGTTGGTCCTTGCTGCGTCGATTGGTGTACTTCTGCGGCTCTCCTCTTGTCCCCGCGGTTTTGTGGCGGCGCGTATCCGAGGGTGCCAAATGCGCCGCGCGGGAGACGCGTCTTCCGGCGGGCACCTTCCCGGCGATGGTCTTCGGCATGGTCCTCTGCGCGGCGGGAGAAATGATCGGGTATGCACGCGGCACGCCGGGCGACGCGGATGTGATCATGCTCGAGATGGAGGTGCACAAAATCAGATATGCCTCGGCGCGTATGCCGGCGGGCGACCCCGTGCCTCAATGAGGCTGGGCCTGCTCGGCTGCGGCAACATCGCCTACTGGATGCATCTGCGGGCCCTTCGACATCTCTCCGGTGCCACCCTCATGTACGCGGCGGACCCGGACGCCAAGGCTCGGGAGCGCGCGCAGCGTCTGGCGGGTGTGCGCGTTTACGAGCACCCCGAGCAGGTCATCGGACTGGCCGACGTCGAAGGGATCGTCATCTGCGCCCCGACACACCTCCACGCAGAGCTCGCCGTAGCATCGGCGCAAGCGGGCAAGCATTTCTATCTCGAAAAGCCGATCGCCACGACTGCCGAGGACGCGGCTCGCGTGATCGAAGCAGCGAATGTCGCGAGAGTGTACGCTGTGACCGGCTTCAATCGCCGATTCCATCCCCTCTACCAACAGGCCCGTTCGCTGATCAGGACGAATCGTATCGGCCGAATCCGCGCGATTCAGATCGTGTGCTGTGAGCCGATGCCGATTCCTGCCATGTCGGCCTGGCGCCACCGCCGGGCGACTGGGGGTGGGGTGCTGCTGGAGGTGGCCTCCCATCATTTCGATCAGGTCCGATGGCTACTTGGAGACGAGATCGTCTCCTCCACGGCGTCACTGCGGTCGGACCTGAGCGAGGATGACGCGGCCCGCGTCGAGCTCACGACCCAAGGCGGGGTCGAGGTCCAGGGATTCTTCTCCTTTCGAGGTGGACGGACTGACTACATCGAGCTCATCGGCGATGGCGGGTCACTCCGGATCGACCGGCATTGCCCTCCGCTCGCGCTTCGGGTGGATCGCCGACTGGGCTACGGTGTCCGGAGACTCCGGGTGCCATCCACCCGCGACGTGGCCATCTGGCGATTCCAGCGTCTGTTTCGTCCGTCGCTCGACCCTTCCTTCAAGCGTTCGCTTCAGGCCTTCGTGGACGGAGCCCGTGGTCGCGAAAGCGGATCGGCCACCCTGCTCGATGGGTTGCGAAGTCTCGAGGTGATCCTCGCCGCCGAGAGCGCTGGCCGGGCGTGCGCGCGCTCCTAGTCACCGATTGGCTGTCGGGTACCGGCGGCGCCGATCATTACATGTTCGGCTTGCGAAGCAGTCTCCGGGCGGCTGGCGATGAGGTCGTGCTCCTGACCAGCACGGCCGGCACGGCGGCTGACGGGTCGGCGGAGTACCAAGCGTTCGGCACCGAGAAGGTCATACCGAAGACGTTGCTGCAGATCGCGAACCCCATGGCGGTCCTGACTCTGCGGTCGGCACTTCGCGAGTTTCGCCCGGACGTCGTCGTGGTCAACATGTTCGAGCACCAGCTATCTCCCGCCATTCTCGGCCAGCTGCGAAACGTGCCCGCGGTGCACATCGTCACGGATTACAAGCCCATCTGTCCCACCGGCTTCAAACTGCTACCCACCGGTCGCTGTTGCACCGTCCAGCCAGGCCTCGTCTGCTGGCGAGGAGGATGTGTGAGTCTCCCTCACTGGATGCGCGATCAACCCCGCTACGCGCTCATCCGTGCGGGTCGGCGGCACTTCGACCGGGTGCTGGCATGCAGTCGATGGGTGCAACACGAGCTCGCGCTGAGCGGCATACCCTCGGAGCACCTGACATTGCCGATCCCTCAACCGGGGCCAGGGTTCCGACGGGCGCCCGCGAGCGAGCCGGTGTTCGTCTATTGCGGTCGATTGGACCCCGTAAAAGGAATCGATCTCCTGCTTCGGGCGTTTGCGCGTCTTCGGGCGATCGCACCGACGGCGACGCTCCGAATTGTCGGAAGGGGGTCGCAACGTGCAGCCCTGGAGCAACTGACTGCCGCGCTCGACCTTGTGGGAGTGGTGGACTTCCGGGGCTACGTCGCGCCCAGCGAGGTCGAACACCAGCTCACCGACGCCTGGGCACTCGTCGTGCCCTCCCTGTGGGCGGAGCCGTTGGGGCTTGTCGCCCTCGAGGCGATCGCGCGCGGCGTCCCGGTCATCGCGAGCGCCAACGGTGGGCTTGGAGAGGTGGTACGGCATGGGACGAGCGGGTTCGTCTTTCCCAATGGCGATGAGGATGCTCTCCTCACGCATCTCGCTGCTATTGCCACCAGGACCGCCTTTGCCGATCACACGCTGCCGGAGAGTCTCGTCGCCGAAACCCGCGATCTCCATAGCGAATCGCGACACGTGGAGCGCCTGCGCGAGATCTTCCGGGCGGTTACGGCGTAGAACCTCTCCAGAACCGTATCTCCAGAACATCGGCCGAGGTGATCTCGCGGGTCAGCAGCAGCGCGATCACGATTCCCACGCTGATCGTCAGCAGCTTGACGCCGAGCCAGAGGCCGGCGGAAGGCCAAGCCATGGCGGCTGCATAGGCGGCGCCGGCGACCAGTCCACACCGAAGAATCGTCATGATGGGCGGGAATATTCCCAAGACGCGGTGGACCGTGAGGACGAGAGCAAGAGCCGCGAGGGAGGCCGAGCAGAAGGTGACGGCGGCCGCACCTTGGGCCCCGCCTTTAGGAATCACGGCGAGGTAGCCGATGGCCGCCACGACCGGGAGGGGAGCGGTGAATGCCAGTGTCAGGCTCAAGCGGTCTGCGGCGATCAGGATCGACGTGGTGACCAACACCAGCACGATCGCGACCGCAGCGAGGAGAAGAGGGGGAAGCAACCTCGCTGCCGGACTGAATGCCGGGCCGAAGACGAGATCCACGATCTCCGGTGCCGAGCCGAGGGCCAGTCCGATGAACGGCAGAGGAAGGAGCACCCAACGCATGGCGTCCCGGCTCAGCCGCATCGCGGCGACTTCGTTTCTGTCCCTCCGCAGGCTCGTGAGTGTGGAGAGCAACAGGGGTGTGAACGAGGTGGCGAAGAGGCTCGGCAGGAGCGAAAGGTTCTGGGCGGCTCCGTAGATCCCCCCATCGCGCGCCGATCCAGCGATGCGGACCAACGCGATCAGATCGAGCTTGTCGAACAACCTGAGCGCGATTGCAGACAGTAGAAGCGGAGCCGCAACACTCCATAGATGCCGGAATTCGAGGGCGGCGCTGGCCGAGAAACGTGGTCGCACGAACACGCGACACACCGCGAGCTCCACGATGGACGCGCCGATACTGCCGAGAATCGCGCCATCGACGGAGAGACCGAGCCCCACGAAGATGACCACCAGCACGAGGCGGCTGATCCATCGCGCGGCGGCTGCCATGGCCCGCTCACCGAAGTCTCCGAGCCCGACCAGAATGTTCCGATGCGCCTGGGCGAGGCAGAACGGAGGGATGTCGGCCGCGAACAGTCGCAGTGGTCCGGCAAGCTCGCGGGTGCCAAGCAGGTCCGAAACCGGGGTCGCGAGTGCGGCGAGCAGGAGCGCCGCGATCATCGCAAGGAGGAGGTGAAAGCTGACAATGGTGGAGCCGATGCGATTCCAGTCCCTGGCGTCCGCCACGAACCGCACGGAGGCTCGACTGAACAGCGAGGTCAGACTCCACTCGATCCAGGCGACCACGGCCGCAGTAACCGCGAAAAGGCCGTAGCCTCCTGGTCCCAGCCGCCGGGCCAGAAAGGCGGCCAGTATGAGGCCGGTGGGGAGGAGAAGACTCTCCGCGAGAAAGACCCTGGCCCCCCCGAGCAACAGGTGTGGCCTGGTGGTCTCTCTCGATGCCGTCGCGTCAGGGCCGGACGGCGGTATGGGCATGGGGGTCGTGTTGAGCCGCTAGTGTCCCGTCGCCATCTCGATGGCGGCCGGCTCGCGTGGCTGCCGGTAGACGTACTGCTCACCGCGGAAGTTCCGCAGCACTACTTCTTCGTCGGTCATGCTCACGACATACTCCGGTAGCAGGGGAATCTTGCCACCGCCACCGGGCGCGTCGATGACGAAGTAAGGATTGGCCAGACCGCTGGTCCACCCGCGCAGCGCCTCCATGATCCTGATGCCGGTCTGAACCGTCGTGCGGAAGTGCTCGGCACCGGCTACCTGGTCGGCCATGTAGATGTAGTAGGGCCGTACTCGAGCCATCAGCAGCCGCTGCATCAGTTCCTTCATGACATCGGGGTCATCATTCACGCCCTTGAGCAGAACGGTCTGGCAGCCGAGCGGAATGCCGGCATCCGCCAGGCGGCCGAGAGCGGCCACTGCGGCCGGCGTGAGCTCGTCCGGGTGGTTGAAGTGGGTGTTGATGAAGAGCGGGTGAAAACGCTTGAGCGTGGCGCAGAGCTCGGGCGTGATCCGCTCCGGCAGATGACAGGGAATCCGACTCCCGATGCGAATGATCTGGAGATGGGGAATTGCCCGGAGCCGGGTGAGGATGGCCTCGAGGCGCCGATCGTTCAGCAGCAACGGATCGCCGCCCGACATGATCACGTCCCGAATCTCGGTATGGCGCTCGAGATACTGGAAGGCGGACTCGAACTGCGACATCGGGATCTTCTCGGGGTCGCCCACCTTGCGTCGGCGGGTGCAGAACCGGCAATAGGTGGCGCAGACCGGGCGACACGAGGAAGAGCGCCCGGTCGGGATAGCGATGGGTGATGTTCGGCACCGGGCTGTCGGCGTCCTCGTTGAGCGAGTCGACGATGCCGTCCACCACCTCGAGCTCCTCGACGCGTCGGCACGTACTGGCGCCAGATCGGGTCGCTCGGGCGACTTGATGAGGTCCACCATCGCCGGCGAAATCCGAAACTCGAAATTGTCGGCCGCCTGCCGGAGCCGGTCGAGTTCGGGGAAGTGCTCGGGACCGAACTTGGCCGCCAGTGCCTCGAGCGAGGCGATCGAATTCTTCTTGCAGGACTTCCTGCCAGGTCTCCTGCGACCCATCCCGGCCATTAGCCTCGCTTCACGTATACGACCTGATCATCGCCCGGCGCATAGAACTCGGGGATGATTCCGCCAATTGCGGTATCCCCGCGCCTCGTAGAACGAGCGAGTCGGCAGGTAGTCGGGCCGGCCGGAGGTCTCGACGACGATCAGGCGGGCGAGACCCGCGATCCGGCGCTCCATCTCGGTCAGGAGAGCGGAGCCGATCCCCATGCCCTGAAGCCCAGGATCGACGGCCATCCAGTAGCAGATCGTAGGTGCCGACGGTGCAGGGAGTCGGTCCCCAGCAGATCCATCCGGCGAATTGGCCATCGAGATCGGCGGCGAGGGCGGTGTAGTCCGGAGATCCAGCGACCGCGGCGTCGAAGACCTCGAGCGCCACGGTCGTCTCGTTCTCGCGGAAGATGCCGGTCGCGCGGGTGATTGCCTCGAGTCGCGGCCGGTCGGCGGCGCGAAGGCTCCGGAACGCCGGGGATGTCGTCAGGGTGCCGCTCACGCGGCGGACACCCCACTGACGAGGGCGGCGGCGGCCGAGTGGCTCTGGGAGCGCATGAGGGCCTCCTCCACCACCTGCATGACGAGGTCGTCATAGTTCCAGCCGAATGCCCGACCCATTCGGGCCAGGCCGGCGTCACTCGAGAGATCGGGACAGGGATTGACCTCGAGCACGTATGGCTGTCCTTCCTCGTTGACCCGGAGGTCAACGCGGCCGTAGCCCTCGCCGCTGGCCATCTGCATCCACGCCTCACGGGCCACGTCGGCGATTCGCTTGGCGAGATCGTCCTCGAGAACGGCGGGGCAGACGGGAAGGGTGCCGTCGTCTTCGGGGCTGCCGGGAATCCACTTGGCGGCGTAGGTCACGATGGGCCAGTTACCCTCGGGCATGTCGTCGAAGAGGATCTCGGCGATCGGCAGCATCCGCTTGCCGATGAAGCCGACGTTGAACTCCCGGCCCGGCACGTACTCCTGGACCAGCACCTCTTCGAACTGCTCGAGCATGGTGGCTACCCGGCGCTTGAGTGCGCGCTTGGAGGTGCAGACCGCGCCGTTGTCGATGCCGACGCTGGCGTCTTCCGCCGCCGGCTTCACGATGGCCGGGAGCGGAAACTCGGCTGGGCTCTTGTTGGCCTGCGCCAGCGTGAACGCGGGCACCGGGAGTCCGCCGGCGGCGAGCAGAGTGTTGGCGACGTGCTTCCGGTGGGCGATGGTGATCGGCCCAGTGGCGGCAGCCGGTAAAGGGCACGCCGGTGAGCTCGAGGGTGCCGACGACGAAGTCCTCGAAGCGGGCGTGGCCGTTGATCCCCTCGCAGAGGTTGAAGACGAGGTCGGCACGCCGGGCGCGAGACGAGCCAGCGGAAGTCGCCCAGCCGAACCGGCAGCAGTTCCGCCTCATGGCCCGCGACGCCGGAGAACATCCCGGATCTCGTGGACGTTGCCCACGACGGCGGCGACGTCCTGGGGGCTCCACTCGTCGCTTCCAGCATCGTACAAGATCGACCACACGCATTCAGGCTACCTCCGCCAGGAGTGATCGTCCGCTGATCCGGCGCCACGCGATGTCGGCGACGGTGCGGATGAGTTCGTCGTAACTGATCCCCGCGGCGCGAGCGGCCTTGGGGAAGCAGGAATTGTCCCGCGGGTCGGGCAAAATGCCCGGCAGCGGGTTCAGTTCGACGACCATGGGGCGATCCGGCGGCGTCGCATCGGATGTCGACGCGGCACCAGTCGCGGCACTCCAGCGCGTGGTAGGCGCCGAGCGCGGCGGCGCGAATGTCTTCGGCCAGTCGTTCGGGGATCTGGGCCGGGCACTCGAATATGTCCAACGGATGGCTCGGAGAGTCCCAGAGCCACTTGGCTTCGTAGCCGTAGATCGGTGGCGCACCCTTGGGCAGCGTATCAAATCGCATGCCGACGATCGGCAGGCAGCGAGCCTCCTCGCCGTTGCCGAGTACCGCGACCGTGAACTCGGCTCCGGGGAGGTAGGTCTCGATCAGCACCGGCTCGGAGTAGGTCGCCAGCAGATGGGAGACCTGCTTCACGAGCTCGGCTCGCGTCTTAGCAGACGCTCCGCACGCTGACGCCCTTGCCCGATCCCCTCGAAGGCCGGCTTCACGAAGAGCGGGAACGGGAGCTTGACCGCGCGGGCATCGTCCGGGCTCTTGGCCAGCACGAACGGCGCGGTGGGCACGCCGTGATAGGCAGCATTTCCTTGGTGCGCCCCTTGTGGAGAGCGAGACCGAGCGTCAGCGGATCCGAGGCGTGGCAGGGAATGCCGAGGAACTCGCAGATGGCCGGCACGTGTCCCTCGCGGTTGGGGCCGTAGAGCCCTTCGGCGATGTTGAACACGAAGTCGGGACGGATCAGTGCGAGCCGCGAAGGAAACGACGCGTTGGCCTCGAGACGGATGACCGTGCCGAGATTGCCGAGGGCGTCCTCGACCGCATCGATGGTGGCGGGCTCGTCCCACTCGGCGTAGAGATCGGGTTGAGGAAGATCGGAGCGGAAGGACCGACTGGAAGGCTCGTCGGTTGAAGGGGAGTCACCATTCGCCCCGGCTGGGCTAGCCGGCGCCTCGGGTTTGAGATTGTAGGCTAGTCCGATCCGAACTGCCAAAGGCTTCCTCTACAAAAAAGGCCGTCCGCGAGAGACGAGCCAGGACGAGTGAGTGATTCGACGAATCTAAAGTAAGGAAAATCGTTCGGAGGCACAATAGGAAAAACGGCGTTCTCAGACTTTGTGGAACTCGACCTTGCCCGCCTCGCTTCCATCCTCCGTCGTATAGATCGAGAAGTCGCCGAAGAGCGCCGGAGCCTCCTGCTGCAGCAGGCGGAGGCAGAGCACGGCCATGCGGCGGATCTCGAGCTCGGCACCTTCGCCGAGTCGGAGCTCGAGCATCGTGCGCCAGGCGCGGACATTCGCGCTCGCGACGATCTTCACCTCCGTCGCATTGGGCAGCACGCTGCGCGCCGCCTCGCGAGCCATTTTCCGACGGTGGACGCCGTCCGCGACACTCGCGTATCGGGCCATCAGCCGTTGGACGGCCGCAACGTACGCCGCCTGCGCCGCGGTCACCTGCTCCGTCCACTCCGCCTCGAGCTGTGCGTCGCCGATCACCGCCGGAGGCATGACGAACGCCGCGTGGGACTCATCCACGTACCGCTGACTCAGCTGCGACCATCCCCACCCCGCCCGATGCCGGACCAGCTCGTGACTGCACGAGCGCGAGATTCCTTCGATCAGTACGACGTACTGGGCATGCTCGAACACCGACCCATGGCCCTGCCTGAGAATGTTGCGCAGGTAGTCGGCGGTGGTGCGTCCGGCCGGATTGTGCTGGCTCATGTAGCAGAGCCGCCCCGCAAACTCCGCGAGTCGCTCTCCGTCGGTGGACTCGCCTTTCCAGGCGACGGGTAGATGTGCCGGCTCGATGAACTGAGGGCGCGCGAGGAGGGTGACTCGAGGCTGGCGGATGATGTCCATGGGGTGGTAAAGCCCTCACACAAGATCGAGTCGGTTGCGGGCGTACCCGGCGCCTTGCTCGATTCGGCGCAGCTCGCGCGCGATATCCTCGGGAAGCGTCGCAGCGTGCGCACCGACTTTCAGGTGACTGATAGGCGGATCGCCGGAGGGAAGGATAATGCCGGGATTGAGAATTCCGAGTGGATCGAACGACTGCTTGACCTTCTGAAACACCGACATGATCCCGTCGCCATAGACTCTGGCGAGGAGTCCGGCCCTGAGACGCCCATCGCCATGCTCGCCCGACGGCGTTCCGCCGAGCCGGAGGACGGCTTCGGTGACCTCCTCGAGAACCCCCGCTACCTCGGCCTCCCAACCGTCATCCGTGACGCGGGGGAGGAGATTGACATGAATGTGACCATCGCCGGCGTGGCCGAAGATCACGACCGGAATTCGATGAGCCGCCGCGCACTCCCGCACGGCACGCACATAGTCGCTCATCCGCTCGACAGGCACGCAGGCGTCCTCGATGACCTGCAGTGACCGTCGCTCCTCCGGTAACCCGGCCAGAATGGGACTGGCGGCATGACGGAGCGCCCACAGTCGCCGAGCAGCCTCCGGGGTCAGTCCGGTATCCACGTCCGACGTCAGCGGTCGCAAGGTCTTCGCTGCCTCGGTAACCGCAGCCTTCACGTCCCCGGGAGTCTCGCGCTCCATCTCGACGAGGAGGACGGCCTCTCCTTTTTCGCCCACCAGCTCGAGAAACGTCTTGTCGAGCAACTCCACCGCCGAAGGGTCGAATCGCAGCAGCGTCGCGACGGCCTCGGTGAGCGAGTCGAGTGATCGGAGCGTGAGCCGGAGGCCGCCACGGGCTGGAGGGATGGGGTCCAGTCTCCACTCGACGGCCGTCACGACGCCGAGTGTGCCTTCGGCGCCGATGACCAGGTCGAGCGGATCGCCCGAGGCGAGATAGGCGTCGAGCGCGTAACCGGACGAGTTCTTGCGGGTACGCGGAAAGCGGGCGGCGATCTCCGCCGAGGCGGCCTTGATGGCCGGCGCCGCCTCCGTCTCGAACCGAGCGAGCGCCGCGGCCCGACTCGGCAGGCCCCGCCGCAGCTCTGTCGTCTCTCCGTCAGCAGTCACGAACTCCACCGCCTGCACCCAGGGGCGGACGCTTCCATATCGGACCGACCTCGCGCCCGCGGCGTTGGTGGAGACGGCGCCTCCGGCGGTAGCCCAGGCGGCGCTCGACGGATCGGGCGGAAGACGGAGATTGCCGGCATCGGCGGCTCGATTGAGCTCCGCGAGTCTGACGCACGCACTGGTTCGCGCGACCCGCCGGTCCGGCTCGATCTCGAGGCGCCGCGGCAACGCCGTCAGGTCGACGATGACCCCGTCGCCCACGTTTCCACCGCCCATCGCGCTCCCGGCGCCGCGAGGAACGAGCGATACGCGATGGAGGGCGGCCCAATGCAAGACCGATGCGACGTCCTCACGATCCGCGGGCACGCAGACCGCGGCCGGGAGGATGCGGAAGATGCCTGCGCCTTCCGCATATGCCGCGCGGGCCCGGCGGTCGGTGCGAAAGATTCCACGAATGGCGGGGGGAGGCAGCATCCGGAAAAGCTAACTATCTTGTTCGAGTATGCCGGACACCCGCCGGGCTCAACTCATTCACATCGATGTCGACCGCCGCCTCGGGCACGAGTGGGACGAGTGGGACGGCCGGCCTCTTCCGAACAGCGGCAACTTCGACTCGGCGCCACACCTCTTTTTCGTCTGGTCGGCGGCCGCCCTCCTCGCAGGTCTCGCGGCCGCGGCCGCGCTGGTCTTCATCCTCGACCCCAGGCTCGCCCGGCTGCATCCGCTCATCCCCCGGATACTCTGGATCGGCCTGTTCGCGGCCGGTGTCATGCTGTGGATCTGGTGGGGGCTTCTCTTCCTTTCCCATGCGACCGGCAAGGCTTTCCTCCCCGAATCACTCGCCGAGCGGGGACCCTTCCTCCGGCTGATGCGGCAGACGTCCGTGATCGCGGAGCGATTCGGACGCCGGGATTGGGTGGAGAATGCCGCGGTCAAGGTCTACAACGGACTTGCCCTGCTTCGCGGCAGGAAGGTCGGCAAGGGAGAGCTCCTGCTGCTGATTCCACGCTGCCTCTCCAAGGACACGCTCGATGGTGTCCTCGGCATCGCGGGCAAGTACGGCGTACCCGTCTTCGTCGCCACGCGGGGACAGCTCGCCCGCCGCGTCATTCGCGAACGGCGGCCCCGCGCCGTGGTCGCGGTGGCCTGCGAAAGAGACATGGTCAGTGGACTGCACGACGTGGCTGGGAAGGTTCCGGTGCTGGGTCTCACGATGACCCTGCCGTCCGGCCCGTGTAAGGATGCGCTACTCGATCTTGGTCGGTTGGAGGAGTGGGTCAGGTCGTACGTGGTGTAGTGCCTCGCCTCGCTCCTATTCCTGCGGGGGCGGCGTCTCTTCTCCAGGCTGAATCGGCGGTTCTCCCCTCCCCCCTCCCTGCTGCGCCGGCTCGGTTACCGGCGGACCTCCATATCGCTTCAGCATGTCCTGCAATGCCGCGCGGACCTTCGTCGCCACCGGGTGATCTCTCGGAACCTGTCGCTCCAGCTCCCGCTGGGGAAGAGACGGGTCGGCCATCGCGCGGTAGACCGTCTCGACCGTTACCAGCGCGAACCCCGGTCTGCCAGGATCGGCCCACGCCCGCACCCTCACGATCCGCGTGCCGATGGGCCTGCTCTTGGTGGGTTGTCCGGTGGAGGGATCGAACCAACGGCTCTCGATGAAGCCGTCGCGGAGCTCGACCCGGGCGGCTGGGATCGAATCGTCACGCATCACATCCGCCAGGCGCCGCGTCGCCTCGGTCGGGGAGAGACGGATCTCGACGGTCTCGGCCTCCGGCAAGGCGGTGAAGGTCGGCCGCGTGGTCGCGGGCTGGCAGGCGAGCAGTCCCGGCACCGCTATCGCCACTGCCCGCAGCACTCGCATGGTCAGTCCTTATGCGGAGGTGTGCCTGGCGGGTGCGTGTGCCCGCTGTCCGCTTCCCCAGTGGCGGCGGTCGAGTCGGCGTGCTCCTCGGCTTCGTCCGCCTCACCGCCGTGGTGATGGTGGCCTTCTGCCCGCTCGTGGATCTCGTTCTGCAGGACGGGCGTCGGTATCCCGGCCGCGTGATCGAAGACGAGCTTGCCTCCCAGCGACGCGGTTGCCAGAAGGACCCCAACGCCGGCGATCGAGACGAAGAGGGAGAGGGTCCGCTCGCCGCTCCCCATCTTGTTCTCGCGGAAGATTCGCCAGATCGCCAGCACCGCGAAGATCCCCAGGGTCCAGAGCGCCAGGGTCTCGTGTTTCTCCATCGCCTGGTGTACCGCCTCGCCGTGGTCGATGTGATCCTCGGCCTCCAGACCGGACAACACGGCCAGCACACCGCCGACCGCTCCGGCAAGCATCGTCCAGTACCCCGCCGAGCGGAGCGCCGGGCGCTTGGTCAGTGCTGCCATGATGTCGAAGATGACAGCGACGAGAAGCAGCGCCGGGGGGAGATCGTTGAGGGCAGCGTGGAGTCGAGGCCAGTCGTAGCCGAACATGGGCTCTCCTTAAAGACCTAGGTCGATCGGGATCGGCGGATCGGAAGCATAATCATAAAAGCCCTTGCCGCTCTTCCGACCGTACATTCCCGCCCCAACCATCCTCCGAAGAAGTGGAGGCGGGGCGTACCGCGGCTCCCGATATTCCTCGAACATGATATCGGCGATTCGCGCGGTGGTGTCGAGGCCGACGAAATCGAGCAGCGTCAGCGGACCCATCGGATGACCGCAGCCGAGCTGCATACCCCGGTCGATGTCCGGGATGGACGCCACGCCGTGCTCGAGCGCGCGCACGGCATCGAGCAGGTAGGGAATCAGCAGCAGGTTCACGATGAAGCCCGAGCGATCGCGGGCCACGATCGGCTCCTTGCCGAGGCGACGGGCGAAGGTCATCACTCGCTCGAAGGTCTCGCGCGATGCCGTCACCGGTCGAACCACTTCGACCAGCGGCATGAGGGGAACGGGATTGAAGAAGTGGAGCCCCACGAAACGATCCGCTCGCCCCGTGGCCGAAGCCATCGCCCCGATGGGGAGACTCGACGTGTTCGAGGCGAAGATCGTCGTGGGCGGTGCGATGGTGTCGAGCTCGGACCAGAGACGGTTCTTGAGGTCGAGGTCCTCGGTGACCGCCTCGATCACGATCCCGCATTCGACGAGCTCGCCGACCTCGGTGGTGAACCGCAAGCGGTCGAGGGCACCATCGCGCGCGGAGGGATCGAGCTTCCCTTTTTCCACCAGCCTGGCCAACGACTTCTCGATGCTGCGCCGGCCCTTATCGAGCAGCTCGGGGGTCACGTCACGCACTGTCGTCGGGAAGCCCGCGGTCCCCGCCGCCTGCGCGATCCCGCTACCCATGAGTCCGCAACCCAGAACGCCCACGGTCGTGATCTCAGTGATCGGTGCCATGCGGTTCTCGGTCAGGAACGCAGGGTCTTCAGCACCTCCTCGGCCAGGAGGCCGAAGAGTCCGGGACGTCGCCCGGGGAGCTGATGCTCGGGCCTGGTTGCCCCATGCTCGAGATGGTCGAGCACCCGCTCGAGCCCGAGCTGAACACGCTCGACTGCCCCACGATACCGACGGGCGGTGGCGTACCCAGCGATGAGGCCGGCCGGTGTCGCCGCGAGGGCGGCGGGCAAGAGCGCTCCAAGGAGCACGAGCAGACCCGTCCCGGCCACCCCGGTCGCGGCCATCGCGGCGCCTCCACCCACAAACTCGGCGCGGCTTCGGCGCGTGGCGGCGCTCAATGCGACGTGGGATCGCCCCGGTCCGAGTGGAAGAATCGTTGCCGAGACCGTATCGGCGCGGGACAGCATGAAGGGCCGGGCGCTCCGAAGCGCGGCACTCGAGCGCCGGACCGCAGCAGTGATTCCGCCCAAGGGCTCCCAGACGATTCGGCCGGGCTGCTGCCGCTGAACACAGAGGAGCTCGTTCTGCTCCATCCAGCCGAGCAACGATCGCTCGGTCGGCTCCACGGCACCCGGAACCGCGCGCTGCGCGACGACCGTGGCCGGGCCCGCGATCCTCTCCCACACACCGGGAGGTTCGGCATCGACGCGAACCCGTTCCTCGAGCAGAGCCTGCTGAAGGTACCGATCGGGGATTCCGACTTCGCGGCCGAGCGCGAGGACTTCCTCAGGCGACAGTGCGTGTCCGATGTCCCGCTCGCCGGCCTGAAGCTCGGCCGCACGTTGCAGGATCCGTTCGAGCGCCGGACGATCGATGCCGGCGGGTATTCCCTCCGGCATGCTACTCCTCGCGGCTCGTTTGCGCGGAGTCGAGCCGGAGCTTGGACATCAGATCGGCCAGCTCGCCCGACGGCAGCGCCGGCGGCGTCTCCGCTGTCTCACCCGTGGGGGGAGCCTGCTTCAATGATTGAAGGAACGGCCGGAAGAGCTCGATCGGAATGGGGAAGATCGTCGTCGAGTTGTTCTCCGAGGCGATCTCAACGACAGTCTGCAGGTATCGAAGCTGGATCGCGGCCGGTTCAACCGCGAGAGTCCTTGCTGCCTGGGCCAGGGCCTGCGAGGCCTGCAATTCGCCCTGGGCGGCGATCACCTTGGCGCGCCGCTCTCGCTCGGCCTCTGCCTGCCGGGCCATGGCCCGCTTCATCTGATCGGGGAGATCAACATCCTTCACCTCGACGGCGGAAACGTCGATGCCCCAGGGGTCGGTGCGCTCATCGATGATCTTCTTCAAGACCGCGTTGATCTTTTCCCGGGCCGAGAGCAGCTCGTCGAGCTCAACCTCGCCCAGCACGGAGCGGAGTGTCGTCTGGGCAAGCTGGCTCGTGGCGTAGAGGTAATCCTCGATCTCGATGATCGCCTTGGCCGGATCGGCCACGCGCATATAGAGGACCGCGTTCACCTTGACCGAGACGTTGTCCCTGGTGATGACGTCCTGTGGTGGAATATCGAGTGCCACGATGCGGAGCGACACGCGTTTCTGATTGGCGAACGCGGCCGGGAGGAAGATGAGCCCCGGTCCCTTGGTCCCCCAGTATCGCCCGAGGAAGAAGGCGACCCCTCGCTCGTACTGACGAACCACTCGCAGGCTCAGAAACGAGTAGACGACCGCGACTGCCAGGGCCGGCATCAGCAGATCCATAGTGTCCTCACCCCTCGAAGGCCTCGACGATCACCGCGGCGCCCTGTCCGCCACCGATGCACGCAGCGCCGAGCCCATATCGCCCACCGGCTCGGCGGAGGGCGTGCAGAAGGTGCAGGGTGATCCGCGCTCCGCTGGCTCCGAGCGGATGCCCCAGTGCCACGGCGCCGCCGTCCACGTTCGTGCGCTCGCGATCGAGTCCCAGCTCCTGCTCGACCGCGAGATACTGCGCGGCAAAGGCCTCGTTGATCTCCACGAGATCCATCTGCTCGAGCTCGAGGCCCGCCGCTGCGAGCGCTCTGCGGGAAGCAGGAACGGGTCCGATGCCCATGATCGTGGGATCAACCCCCGTCGTCGCCCAGGATATGAGCCGGCCCAGCGGCCGGAGTCCATTTGCCGTCGCGAGCTCCTGGTCCGCGATGACAAGGGCCGCGGCGCCATCGCAGATTCCGGACGCATTGCCGGCGGTGACGACGCCGTCCTTCCTGAAATAGGGGGGCAGCTTGGCCAGGCCCTCCAGCGTGGTGCCCGGCCGCATGTGCTCATCCGCCGCCCACGGCTCGGTCTGACGCGTCTTGCTGTTGCGGATCGGGATTGGGATGACCTCGTCGGCATAGACGCCGGCATCCCACGCCTTCTTGGCTCTCGCCTGGCTCAGCGCGGCGAAACAGTCCACGGCCTCCCGCGAGATCCCGTGCTGCTCGGCGAGCTTTTCCGCGGTCTCCGCCATCGAGAGGCCGCAGTTCGCGTCACGCAACGACTCCCACAGCGTATCCTCGAGCGGGGCGGCCGGACCGAGCCGAAGTCCCCACCGTGCGCCGCGGATCACATGAGGCGCCTGGCTCATGGACTCGGTTCCGCCTGCGAGCACTACGCGTGAAGTGCCGAGCAGGATCTGCTGGGCTGCCTGGATGACCGCTTCGAATCCGGAACCGCAGAGCCGATTGACGGTCAGGGCCGGTGTCTCGACCGGCGCGCCGGCTCGCAGCCCGATGTGACGAGCGAGATAGGGTGCGTCGGTCGAGGTCTGGAGGACGTTGCCGAAGACAACGTGGTCTACGCTCGAGGGTTCGACACCCGAGCGAGCCAGGGCCCCCTGGGCGGCGAGCGTGCCGAGATCGGTTGCCGAGAGATCCTTCAGGGCCCCGCCGAAGGCGCCGAAGCCGGTGCGGACGCCGGAGAGGAAGACGACTCGGGACTCGAGCGGGGTCATGTCCGAAACATAAGTCAGATCACGGTCCCGCTCGGCACCACCCCGTTCTTGGGGATGATCACGATCCCGTCTCGGACGTAGAAGTTGGGTCCGTCGAAATCGGCGGGCTTCTCGTCGGGTGTGATGCGAACGTCGTCACCGATGCGGGCATTTTTGTCGACGATGGTCCGCTCGATCCACGCGCCGTGACCGATCCCCATCGGCGGGGCCCCAACCGGTGCGATCCGGTCCGGCGTCTCGTAGAAGTCGTGCCCCATGACGAGCGCATCCTTGAGCGTCGCCCCTGCCTCGATCCGGCTCCGGACGCCGAGGAGCGAGTGCTCGATGTCCGCGTCGTTGATGATGCAACCGTCGGCGATGATCGAGCGCTCGATCCGGCTCTTGATGATCTTGGTGGCCGGCAGATAGCGGGCATGGGTAAAGATCGGCATCGTCGCGTCGTAGAAATTGAAGCGCGGCAACGGCTCGCAGAGATCGAGGTTGGCCTCGAAGAACGATCGAATCGTACCGATGTCCTCCCAGTACCCCCGGTGGCGAAAGGCGTACACGCGCCGCTCCTCGATCAGGCGCGGGATGAGGTGCTTGCCGAAGTCGGCCTCGGTTTCCATCAGGGCGTCACACAGGACTTCGCGGTCGAACACGTAGATACCCATCGAGGCGGGGAGATCATCGGGGTGCCCGCGCAGGGTCGCCAGCACGGCCGGATCTTTCGGCTTCTCCACGAATCGGGTGATCCGCCCATCGTCCGCCACCTCCATGATTCCGAATGCCATCGCAGCCTCCGCCCGCACCGGCGTCGTGGCGACGGTGACCTCGGCACCCGTGGCGACGTGCTGCTCGATGACCTCCCGGAAATCCATCTGATACAGCTGATCGCCGGAAAGAATGACGGCGAACTTGTAGGGATACGAGGCGAGATGATTGAGGTTCTGTCGTACCGCGTCCGCCGTACCCTGATACCAATCCATCCGATCAGGGCGTTGTTCCGCCGCGAGAATCTCGACGAAGCCGGGGGAGAAGGTGTCGAACCGATAGCTCTCCTGGATATGCCGGTGCAGGGACCCACTGTTGAACTGGGTGAGCAGGAAGATCCGGCGCAGGTCCGAATTGAGGCAATTGGAGATCGGTATGTCTACCAGGCGATACTTGCCCGCGAGGGGGACCGCCGGTTTTGCCCGATCCTTGGTGAGCGGGAAGAGCCGGGTGCCCGCACCACCCCCCATGATCACGGCGAGCACATCATGGGGACGGACCGAGATGTTCCAGGACACGGCGGTTATATCCGGGGTGGTGATTGGCTGAAGGATAACGCTGGCTGGGACGGTTCGCCCGGGAGCGCTACCGGGCCCGGAGTGCCACTCCACAGTTCACGCAGTGGCGCCATCCCGGCTCGATATCGGCCTGGCACGCCGGGCAGACCATCGCGACCTGGCTCTGGCCGCAATGGGGACAGAACTTGACCGGCCGTTCGGGCAGTCCGGCACCGCAATACAGGCATTGCGACCCGGCGACTTCCTCTTCGACGATCTCCTCCGCCTCCTCGAACATTGGTGGATCCGCGGCGGCGACAGACTCCTCGGGCGCTTCCAGGGGCACCGGTTCGGGCGCCCGATGGAAGTCTTCGGCCTCGGAGCGGAGCGCGCGATCGACCCGGTCGGGTCGCAGCATCACCGTCACGTCCTCGAACCGGTGGATCACCTCGAGATCAGGGTTGGGACTCCGGACCTCTTCCTCGAACTTGATTCGCACTGTCTCCGGGTCGGTTCGAACGTAGCCGCCCTCGCCCGAGCACAGGCGGAGCAGTACCATCTCGTACTCTTCGCTCGTATCCACCTGGAGAGCGCGACGGTTGGTGCGATAGGGGATGATGGAGACAGGAATCTCGGCCAGCGGCACGGGCTCCTGGAGGCGCCGCGGATCCATTGCTGCCAGATTCGATACGATCCGGCGAAAGAAGCGCTCCAGGTCGGTCACCAATGCCTCGCGAGAGTGTGCGGCCGGAGAGGCAGGTTAGAAGTCGCCTCCCACGGTGTCAAGGAAGGTATTGGCGCGCGCATTTAAGACTCACTCCGCCAGCGCAAATCCCTCTCCAGCAGCGACCCGCTTCTCCAGCTCCGTAAACGCGGCATCGGGATCGTAGCTCGCGAATTTCCCTTTTGCCTGCTGCGCCGCGAACCACTCGTCGAACCCCGACTCGATGATGCCATCGGACGTCGTCTGCGTTTCCGCGGCTGTGACCGCCAGCCGATCCGCATAGATGTTCTTCGGATGATCCTGGTGTCCGCGCACCCAGGTCCAGTGCACGTCCTCGTGGAGCCTGACCGATTTCACCAGCACCTGCCACAGCTCCAGGTTCTCGATCGGCCCCTCCTTCCGCTTCCATCCGCGCCCGATCCATCCGGGCACCCACTCCCGCATGCCCTTCACCAGGTACTGGGAGTCTGATACGATGAGCACCTGGAGGCTCGCGCCCTTCCGCGCCAGGAGCTGTAGCGCCGCGATGGCACCGCTCAGCGCCATTCGGTTGTTGGTGGTCGCAGGGGAGCTGATGTAGAAGTCGCGGCGCTGAATCTTCCGATTCCCGCTCCTGGCCTCGATGAGCCCGCCACCGCCTCCAGAGTTTTCTCCCTCGCGGCCGTTGCCGAGACAGCTCTCGTCGAGATGAAGAATGGCGATGGGAGGGGCCGAGCGATGCTCGGTCACTCGAGGACCTGCATGGCGTCGATCTCGTCGAGAGCGAACGTGAGCTCCTCACCGGTCATCGGCAGGCGGCCCACCAGGACTTCGTGGCGACCTTCGGTGGTGACCTTGAGTGCGACCACGATGAATTCCGTTCCTCGGCGCATCAACGCAACCCTGCGGCCGGTGCGCGCAGCATGCTCGAGTTGATCCATGCGTTGGGCGGTCCAGCGGAGGGGAGACATGAGAGAATACTACAGCGACCGGACGACGCGAATCTTGCCCGCCGGTCCGGCGGTGAGCCGGCCGACGACCACGGCCGCCGGTGTCGCCTCATCGCGAAGCGCGTCCAGCAGGGCGTCGGCGTTTTCGGGTGGAACGGCCAGCAGCAGTCCTCCCGATGTCTGGGCGTCGACGCAGAGCAACCGCTCCGTTTGAGAGAGATCCTCCGCCCACTCGACCGCCACCGCTGCTTCGAGATTCCGCGCCGTACCGCCCGGCACGATGCCCCGACCGGCGAGGCTCCGGGCATGATCGAGTATCGGTAGGGAGTCGAAGCCGATTTCCGCCGCCACCTTGCTGGCCACCAGCATATGGCCGAGATGCCCAAGCAATCCGAACCCCGTCACGTCGGTCGCCGCGCTGACCCCCACGGCGAGTGCAGCCTTGGCCGCGCCCTCGTTCAGCGTGGTCATCGATCGGACCGCCTCGACCAGGCCGGTCTCGAGGAGCGCATCGCGCTTGAGTGCGGTGGTGAGAATGCCGGTCCCGAGGGGCTTCGTGAGAACCAGGAGATCGCCCGCGCACGCACCCGCGTTGGTGAGCATCCGATCGGGGTGCACCTCGCCGATGACACACATCCCGAAGAGCGGCTCGAGGGAGTCGATCGAGTGCCCACCGAGCACGAGACAGCGTGCGCGTTCCGCGATCTCCACCGCTCCCTTGAGCACCTCACCGAGCAGCTCGAAGGGCGCCTTGTCGCGCGGCCAGCCCACGAGGTTGAGCGCGAAGAGCGGCGATCCACCCATCGCGTAGACATCGCTCAGCGCATTGGTGGCCGCGATGGCACCCCACGTGGCGGCATCGTCCACGATCGGGGTGAAGAAATCCACCGTCGCCACCAGCGCGCGGGCCTCGGTCATGCGGAAGACCGCCGCATCGTCTCGCGTCGCGGCGTCCACCAACACCCGCGCGTCGCTCACCCCAGGCACGTGCCGTAACACTTCCGCCAGCTCGAGCGATCCGAGCTTGCAGGCGCAGCCTGCCCCATGCGAGAGGGCGGTGAGTCGAAACCTGTCTGTCATCCCGTTTCACCCCGCCCAGAGCAATGCACGCAAACCGATCAGCGCGCGTTCCTGCTGAGCCATGCCGCCGAAAGTACCGTCGGCGCGTTGCCGTTCCGTGAGCGCCGGGACAGCGCGGCGCACCGACTCTCGGGCCTCGGGAAGCCCGGTGGCCAGGAGCGCCTCCAGCGTGTGAAAAAGATCGGCATTGGGCCAGACACCCTCGGTGTCCTGATGCTTGGCGACGAGCGCGACGAGCGCGGTCACGACCGGCAGCTGCCCCGGTCCTGCATGGGCCAGGGCGTGCATGCCTGCCACGATCGAGTCGGGGGCAAAGAAGCCCTTCCAGGTGGTCCATCCGCCGGCGAGCGCGGTCAGGCTGCGGACATGTCGGTCTACCGATGGGCGATCACCAGAACCGGTACGGAGGGCGGCGCGGAGCGCCATGCAGCTCAGGGCGTAGCGAGCGGCCGGCTCGGCGCGAAACACCTTCCCGTTGGGGAAGGTGACCGGTGCCAGTCGGACGGTGGGTGGGGCCAGTGCGAAGAATCCCTGGACGTAGTGCTCGCAGGCCCGTTTGGCGTGCCGCTCCTTATCGCATCCCTCGCCGAATGCACCCGGCTTCCCCTGCAGCGCGAGGAGCCAGCGCATGAGGGCCCGAATCGACTGCTCTCCTCCGCCGCGACCGAGGTCGGCGAGCTCGTGCACCCGCCATATGGTCGGGAGCGCACCGCCGCCGACGCTGCCGTCGGGGCGGATCTCCGCTTCGAGTGCTGCCCGGACGGACCGAGTGGTCTCGGCATCGCGTGGGCTCTCTGTGCCAAGCGCCGCGCGCGCGAGCAATCCTTGCCGGGTCTGCTCCGCGCTGAAGAACAGAGCGAGGCGCTCGATTGCCCGAGCGCTCACTGCCATGAGGCGCGGATCGAGTCCGCGGAAAAGAGTCGTCCGCCAAGCATCACCTGCTCGATGGCGAGCGTATTCTGCACGCGCGACAGCGGATCGCGTCTCAGGATCACCAGGTCGGCCACTTTTCCGGGAGCGATGCCCCCGACGGAATCGGCACCAAGGAGCAACGCACCGTTGCGGGTCGCGAAGAGGAGAGCGTCACGCGGGGTGAACCCCGCCGACACGAGCAGCTGCAGCTCGCGATGCTCGCTGTATCCCGGGATGAGGAGCTGGTTCGACGCATCGGTTCCCGCCGCGATCCGCCCACCGGCCGCCGCGAACAGCCGGAGAAAGAGATCCTGCTTTGGCCGCGACCGCTGGAATGCCGCGTAGTCGGCCGTCTGCCATCCCGCGCGCGCCACCATGTCGGGCACATTCCACCGCTCCCGCTCCGCCTGCGGCACGTACCGGAGCATCGAGTCCTGCACCACCGCGGAGTCATCGAGCCGGCTGAAGGTGTCGTGCAGGACGAGTGTGGGAATGATCGAGACTTTCTTTTCGGCGAGGGTCCGAGCCACTCGATCGAGCGCGGCCGAATCGAGCGAGGCCCATGCTTGCTCGAAGGCGGTCCACCCGGCGAAGAACTTGCTGCGATGCGCGGCATATAACCCGGACGCATCCGTCATCGCCGCCTCGGGCACGCCGCTCATGTGCTCGATCGAAGCGATTCCGAGGCTCGCGGCCGTCACGGCGTCGGTCAAGCCCAGGTGGCCGGTGACCGGCACGTTGAACGTCGAAGCCTCGTCGACGATCGCACGGAGCAGAGGGGGATCCACATGACTGTAGACCTTGATCAGGTCCACTCCCGCGTTCACCAGCCGGTCGACCTGCTTCCTGGCGACTTTCTCGTTTGGCGCGGGCAGCGCGTCGGAGTAGGTCGTTGGCACACCGTCGATCATCGCTCCGGCCGTATAGATCCGTGGGCCGATGGTCGTGCCCCGGTTCACCTCTCCACGGAGCGCCAGAATCGAATCGAGGGTCCCGTGCACGTCGCGAACCGTCGTCACTCCCCAGGCCAGGTATCGCGACAGCGCCCAGCGGGCCACGTGTGCGTGCGAGTCGATCAGCCCGGGAATAATCCACCGTCCCGTGGCGTCTACCTCGACGGTCCGACTCGGAAGGTGGAAATCGGCACGCGATCCCACCGACTCGATCTTGCCTCTGCGAACGACGACGACGGCGTCGGATAGAGGAGGGCCGCCTGATCCGTCGATGAGCGTGGCACCAACCAGTGCGGTTCCATCGGGCGGCGGTTGCCGGCAGCCGACGGCAAGACAAAGCGCCAGAAGCGCGAGTCCGGTGCCGGCTGTTTTGAACAGCGAGATGCGCATGAAGCGGGTCGAGTACGGGATGGTAGAAGTGAGCGACGAACGGTAGGAGATGCAAGGTTCCTCGCGGACGGGTGCATCCCGTCCGCGTGTCACACGGGAACCTGGCGCTGGGGGTTTACAACCGGACCATTATCTCCGGCCACGGCCCTTCTTCGATCGCTTTTTCGCGGACCTTCTGCCCGGTCGGCGCGCGGCTCTCTTGGCGGCCTTCTTTCGTGCCGGCTTCCTTCGCGCGGCCTTCCTTCTAGTCGCCTTCTTTTTGGTCGCCTTCTTTCGCGAGGCCTTCTTTGCAGGCCTCCTCTTGGCGGCCTTTTTCGCCGTCTTCTTCTTCGCGGCCTTTTTCGGGGCCTTCCGCGCCGGCTTGCTCGCAGGCGCCGACGCTTTGGGCTCCTCCGCGGCCGATGGTGCGGAAGCGGGTGTGGGGGTGGGGAGCGGGGGCCGCTCCATCGGAAGGGGATCCATCCATCCGGAGCCCGACCAGCCCATTTCCATATAATGAAGGTCCGCCATCTATGCACTCCCTTCCAACGTGTTGGCGGCGTGACCGCCGTTGGTCGTAGGGCGCGAAGGCGCCTGCGAGATACCGGGATATAACTTGCACATCTTCGATACTAGTGCAAGGCTCCTGCACACGATCCGTCAAATCCATCGTCTCGTAAGTCGAATTGGTGAAATCCCAATCCCTGATCACATCGTAAGTCTATTGGCTACTTCCTGTTACGATCTATGTGGTGCGACCGGCGCAGGGCCGCGATATTATTCCCCGGGTTTTCTCCCCTCTCTCTTTCTGCCGGCGACACTGTGACGCCCTTCCACATCGGATCGGTCAGCAACATCCGCCGTTCCCCCCTGCGGGTATTCCTCCGCGTGCTCGTTTCGATGTCGGTCTGCGCGCTTGGCGCCATCACCTCTGTCCAAGGCCAGACTGCTTCCGAGCTCCAGGTTACTCCCGAGACGATGACGCTCGGGGTGGGACAGAAGCAGACGATCTTCGCCGCCGCCTATGACCGTCAGGGTAACCTGATCTCCTCCGCGAAGTTCGCCTTCTGGAGCTCCGACACCCTCGTCGCGAAGGTAGGAGCCGACGGCACTGTCGTCGGTGTGAGCCCGGGGCTCGCGAAAGTGGAGGCGAGATTGCAGGGGCGTCGCGCCTCGCTCGCCGTGCTCATCACCGGTACCGGCCGGGGGGACGACGCCGGCCGCGGTACCGCCCCGGCGGGATCGGTGCTGGCTCTCGATCCGGGCTCGCTGGTATTGCTGCCGGGCGAGACGATCGGGATCACCCCGCAAGGCTTGAAAGACGATGGTACACCGGTCTCCACGGGCAAGGTGACCTGGAAATCGCTCAAGCCGGAGGTGGTCACTGTCGACTCGACCGGCATGGTCGTCGCGATCGCTCCCGGGAAGAGCATCATCCAGGCGTCTACCTCCACGGGCCTGATGGCAACCGCTCCCGTCGAAGTCACACCGGCCGAAGTCGTGCTGTCCGATTCGAAGCTCGTGCTCGCGCCAGACGACGTCGACACCCTTCGTCTCCTCGTGCGCTCACAAGGGAATCGCCCGGTACACGGTGGGGTCCGATGGGGTTCGGGCGACACGGCCGTCGCGACCGTCGATTCGTCGGGAATCGTCACGGCTCGTCGAGCGGGCCAGACCGACATCATCGCGACCGGCTTCGGTCAGGAACAACGAGTACCTCTGCTGGTCTATCGCCTGCCGCAATCACTCGTCGTCTCTCCACGGCAGAGTCCTACCGCGATGCTGGTACCGGTGCAAGCCACGAGAAAATTCACTGCCGTCCCGGAGGCAGCCGATTCGACGCCGATTCCCGAGGCTCGAGTCTCCTGGGAGGTAGGCGATACGTCCGTTCTCGCCCGCGACTCGGTGAAGAGCTCGATCATCGCTAAGGCGCCGGGAACGAGCACGCTCACGGCGAGGCTTCGCGGCTTTGAGCCTGTCGTGTGGACGATCCAGGTCGTGCCGGGCGTGCTCGCGCTGGATCATGCGCGCCTCGGCCTCGCGCCGGGTGATCACTCGACTCTCGGAGCCAGGCTCCTCGACGATCAGGGCAAGCCGGTGGGCGCGACCGGTTCGCTTGCATGGGTCAGCGAGAAACCGTCGGTGGCGACCGTCTCCCCTACCGGTGAGGTCCTCGCGGCAAGCCCCGGCAAGACCATCGTGACCGCTTCGACTCCGTGGGGCGGCAAGGCCAGCGCCGAAGTGTTCGTGGTCTTTGATCTGCTGGTGGCTTCGAATCGGGTCGGGCCGACCGGGATCTATCAAGTCCGCTCGAGCGGTCCCGACTCGCTGGCTCCGCTGCTCGTGGACAGCGCCGCCAATACCGACGCCGTCCTCTCACCCGACCGCACTCGCATTGCGTTCAGCTCCAATCGTGCCGGCAGTTACGATCTCTGGATCATGGACGCCGACGGCCACAACGCACGGCGTCTCACGAGTGATCCGGGAGCGGAGGGCGAGCCGGCATGGACACCTGACGGTACCCGGCTCGTCTATACGGCGACGCCGAAAGCCGGGCCGCCTCAACTCGCCAGCATCCGAATCGACGGAGCGGATAGCCGCATGCTGACATCGGTGAGCGGCAACCGGGGTGCGGCGGTGTCGCAGGATGGTGGGACCGTCGCGTTCGTCTCCACTCGGGATGGCAATCCGCGAATCTACGCGATGGCGCTGGATGGAAGCGGCCAGAGGCGGCTGACGAAGGGATCGGACCGCGAGACGAATCCGAGCTATCTGCCAAACGGAGAGCTGGTCTTCGTCACGGAGAAGGGCGGTGGAAGCCGGATTCATCGCCTGCCGGCCGGCACAACGCAGCCGGTGACCCTGCTCGAGACCAGCCAACCCGTCGTGTCACTCGACGTTTCCCGCGATGGGAATCGTGTCGCCTACACGATGGGAAAGCTTGCCGAACCGGGCAAGAAGGCAAAGCTGGCGCTGATGATTCAGGCACTGGCAGCCCGAAGTACGCCCTCACCGGTGCCGTTGCGTCCTGGAGAGCAGATCCTGAGCGTCTCGTTCTGACGAGGCTCGGCCGATGCGGGCGCTAGTGCTCCTGAAAGCGGGTGGCCTCGAGCACGTCGCCCTCGCCGACGTGCCCCGACCGTCACCGCCGGGTAAGGGCGAGGTGATGGTCCGCATCCGTTCGGCGGCCCTCAACCGGTTGGACCTCTTCGTCGCAAACGGACTGCCTGGTACCGCGCTGGAGTTTCCTCACGTCCTCGGCTCCGATGGGGCAGGGGAAGTCGAGGCGGTGGGCACGGGTGTCTCGGACTTTCGCCCTGGCGACCGGGTCATGCTCAACCCCGGCGTCTCGTGCGGAACCTGCCCGGCCTGCCTGGGTGGCGAGGAGTCGCTCTGCGCAAACTTCAGCGTGCTGGGCGAGCATCGCAGCGGCACCGTCACCGAATACATCGTCCTGCCCGCCGAAAACCTTGCGCGGGTTCCGGATGGGATGCCGTGGGACCGTGCTGCGGCGTTCTCGCTGGCGACGCTGACGGCGTGGCGCATGCTGACGACCCGCGCTCGTCTGGCCGCGGGTGAGACGGTGCTCATCTGGGGGATTGGCGGTGGGGTCGCCATGGCCGCGCTCCAGGTCTCCGTCCTGCTCGGCGCACGCGCGATCGTCACCAGTCGATCGGACGAGAAGCTCGCGATCGCCGCCGGACACGGAGCAACGGCGTTGATCAACCAAGTCGCCTCCGACGTGCCCGCGATCGTGCGAGAGCTCACCGGAGGTCTTGGAGCCGATGTCGTCGTCGATAGTGTGGGCGAGGAAACCTGGCGGAGGTCTCAGCGCGCATTGCGCCGGGGAGGCCGCCTTGTCACCTGCGGCGCGACCACCGGCCCCCACATCTCGCTCGACATTCGGCGGCTCTTCTGGCATCAATGGAGCCTGCTCGGCTCGACGATGGGCAATCGCCGCGAGTACGCCGAGATCGTGCGCCTTGCCCATCAGGGGAAGCTCTGGCCGGTGATCGACCGCTCGGTCCCATTGTCCGAGAGCCGGAGCGCACTCGAGCGGCTTCATCGGGGAGAACAGACCGGTAAACTTGTGATCGAGGTGGCCTCGTGAACGAACTCTGGGAGCGGTTGCGTGCCGGCGCCCAGCAGATCGGCAGCGTCGTGCCGGCGCTGCTGGGAGCCACGGTCATTCTCCTGACCGGGTATTTCCTGGCTCGGCAAGTGCAGCGCTGGGCCGACGATGTCCTCAAACGGCTCGACTTCAATCGAGTCGCGGCCGCCGGCGGGCTCGACGAAGTAGTGGGCCGCACGGGGTCGCGCCTCGATCCGGTTCGCGCGCTCGCCAAGCTGATCTTCTGGCTCGTCATGCTCGTCGTGATTCTTCTCGCGAGCACGGCCCTCGGCCTCGAGAGCATCAACCAGATGTTCGGCACCATGCTCGGCTTCATCCCCACGCTCATCGCGGCGATCGTCATCATCGTTCTGGGCATGATCGTCGGAGAGTTCGTGCGCGGCGTCATTCTCGCCTCCGCCGGCACGGTCGCCGGCGTGCCGACGCTCGCCAAGATGGCCAAGGGAGCCGTCGTCCTGATCTCGATGTTCCTGGCGCTGGAGCAGGTAGGCGTGGCCGGAGAGATCATCACCGCGGCGTTCACGCTGGTCCTGGGCGCGGTGGCGCTCGCCGTGGGGCTGGCGTTTGGCCTCGGCAACCGCGAGTTGGCCGGCGAGATCACCCGGCGCTGGTACGAGGAGGGGCGCCGCCGGGACCGGCGGCGCACCGACCGGACCGGACCGAATACGCCCCCGGGCGACGAGCCACCGATCCTCGACTGAGCGTTACTTCACCGTGAAGCGGCCCACGCTTCTGAGGCCGTTGCCTTCCTTGATCGTGCCGTAGACCACGTCGCCTTTCCCGAATCCCGCGAGCGCCGCTCCCGCGGGAAAGGTCACCTCGCGGCGCCACGTCCCAGTCCGATCAACGACGCCATAGACGACCGGATCGTTCTCCTTCGCCCGAGGTCGTTGAAGCCAGACTTCCCCACTCGGGCGGGCCAGCGCGAAATCGAATGGAGGCTTCGTGTCCGCGAACGGGTACTCGATGTTCAATTCCTGGGGCATGCCGTACTGCTTTCCCTGCTCGCGCACCTGCGCCAGCACGCGATCCCGATCGGCCTTCGTCACCGGAACCTTCGTGTAATCACGCGCCTTCCCGATGGTCCAGGTACCGTCGGGGGCGCGCCAGTCCACCCTGTTCTCGTGCCCCCTCGCGACCCACGCGGTGCCGTCCGACAACACACCGAAGAAATCGTTCGGCGCGAACACGACGGCGGCTTCCTGTGCCTGCTCGCCGAAGGTCGCGCTCCCGAACTCCGGTGCACGCAGCCTGGCGACCGTATCCACGCCGCCCGCCTTGAGGATGATCCGCAGCACCGCGATGCTGTCGGGGTGCAGGGCTTTTCCGGGTTCCCCGCCTCCGAGTACGCCCTGGTAGTCGATCTTGTAGCCGTGTCCCACGGCATCGTACACCAGGACGGGTGTCTGTCCCGCCGCGGCCGGCATCAGGAGGACGGCCACGGGTTTCCCGGCCTCGCTCCAGAGCGTAGTGCGCTGTCCGGCAAAGTCCACGAGCGCGACGGTGTCGCCCGAGAGATGCGCCACCCATCCCGGGAACTTGTACTGACCGGGGGGCGCGCCACGAGGCAGCGAGTCCACCCTGGAGCCGAGCGTGTCGATCTTGCCGCTCTTGAAATCGGCAGTCAGGAAGAGCTTGCTCTTGGTGTCCACGAGGGCGACGCGCCCGCCCTGTAGCTCGACCACGTTGCTCACCTGAGCGAAGCTCACCGGGAGCTTGGCGTCGAGAGTCACCGTACCCTGACTCTGGGCCTTGGTGCAGCCCCACACCGCGAGAGCTGCCAGAACGAGTGTCGTAGGACCTGCCTTCATTCGAGACTTCCTCCTCGCAAGCAAGATGGAATCAGCATGCACCGGTCACGGCGATGGTGCCTCGGGTGGCAGGGCCAACCTGAGGAGATGGACGCCATCGCGTGCCGGAGACGCCACCAGGACCTCGGCATTCCCCACGGCGACGATACGTCCCTGCCCACGGACTTGGATCTCACGCCGCAAGCCTCCTCGCCGATCCACGACGTGATATCGGCGCGTGGAATCTGCTGGCGCACGGCTCTTCTCGAGCCAAACCTCGCCATCCGTTCCGTTGAGTCCGGCTTCGAATGGTGGCTTGATGGGGGCAAAGGGAAGCTGCTCCGCCGTGCTTCTGAGCTCGGGGGGAAACTTCCGGAGAAAAAGCTCACGATCGTATCGCGTCACTTCGAGCACCCGATCGGGGAGTGGGTCTCCCTTGTGCCAGGCTCCGTCCGCATCGCGCCACGCCACTCGATTCTCGTACACGCGAGCCACCCAGATCGCGCCATCGGACAGTGCTCCCCACAGGTCCGCGCCGCTGAACACCCGGCGCTCGAATCGCTGGCCCGCGTCACTCGTGACCTCCGCGACATCGGCTGGAGCCAGGCGAGCGACGGTGTCGGGTTTCGCATCGCTCGGGCTCGCACGCGCCACTGCCCCGGAATCCCGATTCCCCGTCCCATCGGGACCGGGCCTGGGCGCCATCTCGTAGTAGAATCGCCCCGACGCGTCGCGCGCGAGTGGAAGAATTCCGCGAACCACGTCGGACGCGGGGATGCTGCCAGCCGCCTTGCCCTGCAGGGTCCAGAGCGTCGTGCGCCGCAACGACCAGTCCCCCACGAAGAGTGTGTCTCCGGCACGGAAGAGCGTGGAGGGATTCCGGATCTCTTCGGCTCCTCTTCCCCCCAGCTTGTGCACTGTGTGCGTGCTGAAATCAGCGATGGCGACGGCCTCATCGCCCGGCGCCAGTATCGCCCAACGCTCGGCGCCGAGCCAGGCGGCGCGCGAGACCTCGCCAAGCGCAGTGACGACGCTATCGGTCGGAAGGCCGAGCACGGTGACGGGGGCGGACCGCTTTCCTCCCCCGCACGCGAGGAGTGCGAGTGCGATCGCCGCCCCCAGCGCGGGGCGCGGGTGGTCAAACATGGCGGGTAAATGTAACCGCGGGTCCCGCCGCGGCGGTCGGCGGGACTTAGTGTAGCAGCAGTTGCTCGAATACCTCGAGCGCGCGCGGGTCCTCACTTTGGCCCAGCCAGAAGATGGCCGACTTCCGGACCTCCCGGTCCGGGTTCGAGCGGGCGATCCGGATCAGCGCTGGAACCGCCTCATCTTGTGGGCGTTGGGAGAGGGCAAACACCGCTTGCTTGCGAATCTCGAGCTCGGACGTATCGTCGTGCACGATCGAGTCGAGTCCCCGGCCCGCGGCCTCCCCTGCGGCCTGGCCGAGCCAGAAGACCGCATGGCGGCGGGTTTCGAGCGGCACCGTCGTCTTCCGCGCCAGAGCGATGAGCCGGGGCCAGATGACCGTGCTGTCCGCCAGCGATGCGGCGGTGATCAGCTCCTCGTTCCCTCCGGGCGCTTTCTCTGCGAGGTCCAGGAGATCGGCCGCGGTCTGGGCCGCGGGCAGCGTGCCGAAGTCCGCGCCCGACGCTCCACCGCTTCGCCACCGGCCTCCGACGTAGGTATTGGCATCGGTCACTTTTCCATCCCGCACGTGCAGCGACACGCGCACCGGACCGTGCTCGCACCCTCCCTCCCACTCCTCATTCCGATCCGAGATCGAGATGTTGTTCGCTCCGTTGCCACACACGCCGGCTCGGGCCGCGAAACTGAAGCGCACCGTCCCCTCGCCGGCCGCCGCGATGCGGCGATCGAGGCTCTGGCCGGCGAGAGTCACGGGCAAAGCCAACAGCATTCCGGAAAATCTGATCGCTCGTCTCATCGTATTCGCTCTCACGGCTGCTCGATGATGTCCTGAAGTGCCTTGGCCGCCCGGGGGTCGTCGCTCTGGCCGAGCCAGAAGAGCGCCTTCTTCCTGAGCTCGACGTCGGGCTCGCGCTTGGCGATGTCCAGCAGCTTATCCACCGCCGCGGGCTCGTTCCGTTGTGAGTAGACGAAGATCAGTTGCTCGCGCATCTCGCGATCGGGCATCGAGCCGTACAACGCGGTGAGGTCCGCGATCGATGCGTCGGCTTGTCCGGCCCAGAACAGCGCCTTCTTCCGAAGCTCCGTCGGCTGCGCGCCATCCTTGGCGATGCCGAGCAGCCAATGCACGTTGTCGCTCCCACCGGACTGCGAGACGGAGAAGAGAACCTTCTCGCGCAGATCGACTTCCTTGAGTCGCCCGTAGAGCGTGCGGAGGAAGGCATCGTTGTCCTTCCCGCCCTGCTGGCCGATCCAGAAGATGGCTTTCTCTCGTGTCTCCTCCGGCAGGTCGCCACGCTCGGCGTAGCCACGCAGCGCCTGCTGTGCTCGCGTCCCTTCGTGCTGCGACAGGGCGAAGATCGCCTTCTCCTGGAGGGAGACGTCCTTCGAGGTGCGCAGAATCGAGTCGAGCGCGGCGACCGCCCGATCGGTGCCGACCTGCGACAGCCAGAAGACCGATTGTTCCCGCACCTCGTGATCGGGGTCGGTCCGGGCAGTCTCGAGGAGGATGTCCTCGGCTCCGCCGGCGCTCTCCTGCGCGATGAGAAAGACCGCTTTTCTCCTCAGACAGACCGATCCGGCATCGCGTCTGGCCAAGACCTTCTGGAGAATCGGACGGGCCTTTGCGTCGTCCATCTGCTGCAGCGCGTTGAGCGCGGCGAGCTTGGTGTCGTCCTCTTCGTTCTCGCAGTCCCGATCGTCCGGCGGAGTAGGCGGCGTCGGCGGAACGGGTGGTGTCGGCCCGATGGGCGGCGTTGGCGGAGTCGGTGGCATGGCCGCGGCCTGCGCCGCCGAGTCCACGAAGGCGGCAGCCTGCGGGTCGCCGCGGCGACCGAGCTCACCCTGGATCCTGCGCTCGAGTGCCGCCGCGTCCCCCCGCGTCGCCGCCTGAGGGAAGCGCTGGCGTTGCGTCGCGAGTGCCTGAAGCCCCTCGCGCAGTTGAGAAGTGCTGCCGAGCCGGTAGAGCGCGAACGCGCGCCAATAGAGTGCGTCGGCGGCGTAGCCCGAGGAAGCGTATTTGGCCGAGATCTCGCCGAAGAGGTCGGCGGCACGGCGGTAATCACGGCGGTCGAGCGCTTCGCGTGCGGCTCGGTATAATGAGTCGGCGGGGTCGCCCGGGATCCAGGGCGCCGGTGCGGATGGGCCGCCGATGCTGGTGGAGTCTTGAACGCCGCCCGCCGGCCCCTGCATCATGGGCGTCCACCACCCGCCCAGACTCATCGCCGCCGCGAGCATCATTCCGAGTGGCATCCGAGACATCACAGTGCTCCTTGCGTTGGAGAGGTTCCTGCCGGCACGGCGCTTCGGAGGCGTGGGAGCACGCCACCCCGCTCGATGCCATCGGTGATGAGTTCCAGGTCCTGCTCGCGCGGCTGCGGCGAGAGCTGCGTGATCTCCGCCAGTACCAGTTCGAGATCCTCCAGCAACACTCGCATGCGGCGGTCCTGAGCCGCGGGCGAATCGAGCAACAAGCGATTACTCGCGAGGAGCCGGCGGGCCGTGGCCGAAACGAGCTGCTCGTTTTCCCCTCGCCGCGCCGAAGCGCGGAACAGGGTGAGAAAGGTCTCGGACTGGCTCAAGTGCTCGATGGCGGTGAGTCGGTAGGCGGTGGTGCTCACGGTCCGAGCGTCCCACCGTGAAGCCACCGAGGGTCCGTCCTGTCTGACCGACAGGCGTCCGATGCCCACGCCGATGATGAGCACTGCGGCGGCAGCAGCGATCCAGAGGAGCGCACGGCGCGGCCGAGCCACCGGTCGGCGGTACCAGCGCCGCTGGGCCTGGATTGCCTCCCACATCGCCTCGCGAGGTGGCTCCGGGGGCAGGTGGTAATCCTGCGCCAGTCTTCGGAGCTGCTCGTCGAGCCCGTCGTTCTCCTTCTCGCTCATTCGCTCAGTCCCTCGCGAAATCGGCCAGAGCCTCACGAAGCCTCGCCCTGGCGCGGAAGAGCTGGGCCTTCGAGGTGCCGGGCTGAACGCCGAGCACTTCGCCGATCTCTTCGTGCGTATAGCCTTCTACTTCATGCATCAGGAACACCGTCCGATATCCCTCAGGCAGATCGTCGATTGCTTGTGACAAGCGGGCCTTCAGGTCCGGCTCCGCTTCCTTTCGGGTCGCGCCGACGGCAGGGAGCTCGTCGAGCGTCACCTCGCGCTCGCTGATTCTTCGCGTCTTCCGAATCCCGTTCAGCGTGATCGAGATCGCGATCGAGCACAGCCAGGTCGAGAGCGCAGACTCCCCGCGAAATTCTCCCAACCGCTGGAAGGCCCTGATGAAAGTCTCCTGGACATAGTCCTGGGCTCGATCCAGATCTCCCGCCATACGGTACACGAGGCGGAACACCCTGCTCACGTGCGCGTCATACAATGCGCGTTCGGCGCTGGGGTCTCCCGCCAACACTTGGCCGATCAGCTCTCGGTCGTCCACAGGCTCCAGCGAGAAAGGGTCGTGGGCGGTGACCGGACTTCTGACACGCTGCCTTGGAAAAGGGTTTGCTTGCCGGTCCAAGCAACCCTTTGAGCATCCTTGGCATCTCACGGTACGTTGGCGCCCGGTGCGCCAGGGGACAAGCAAGGAAACGAAGCGAGGCGTACGATGGTCCAGATCAGAAGCAGGGATCCGGTGACGGTATACGAGGTGATGGACGACGGTGGCCAGCCCATCGGCGAGGTGAGGCAACCCTGTGGTGAGCCGTTATTTGGCCAGGGGATGGGAACGGTGTATCTCCGGCGCGAGGTGGGTCGGACTCCCGGCGCCGATTGAAACGTTCGGGGGCCGTTCGCGGTAGTGGGGAGGTCCAGTTTTCTCATTCCCCACTACAGGATGGCCCCATGACACGCGTCCGGCTTCTCCTCCTTCTCTTCTTGCCGGCCGCTGGAGCATGCGGAGGGCCAGCCACTCCCTCCGCCGCCGCTCCCTCACCAGCCGCGGCGACGACCGCGGCGATCACACCCGCAGACCTCAGAATCCGTGAGTCCATCTTCTCCGACGATTCCATGCTTGGCCGCCGGGCCGGCACGATCGGGAACGTTCGCGGCAATGCCTACATCGTCGCCGAGCTGACTCGACTCGGGCTCAAACCCGCCGGCGACGCCGGGGGGTTTCTGCAGCGTGTTCCCTTGACCAGCTATGCCGTTGACACCGCCAGGTCGACCCTGAAGGCCGGCACCGCGTCGCTGGCGGCGTTTCACGAGTACTACCCATACCAGGAATCGTTCGATGCGCCGCCGCGGCCGCTCGATGGCGCCCAGCCGGTATACATCGGGACCGCCGCGGACTCGACCGCGATGCCGGGGCGCGAGGCACTGAAAGGCAAAGTCGTGGTGTTCCGGAGTCATCCACAGGCGACGTCACTTGGCGCGCCCGATCTGCGTCCCGAGGGTCGTCTCGGACTCATCGCGGGTATCGCGTTCACCGACATGGATCCGATCATCGAGTCGTACAGCCGCTATCTTCGCTCGCCGCGGCTGGTCCTCAAGGACACCGCCTCGGTCCCGCCGGGCGTTACCCAACCACGGCTGCTCTTCGTTCCGACCTCCTCGATCCCACCCCTCTTCGGAAAGCCGCTCGATCAGCTGCATCCAGGTGATACGGCCGGGGTCATCCATGGCGACGTGCTCTATGCGCCGAGCGACCTGGCCGCCGCGAACGTCGTCGGCATCATCGAGGGATCGGACCCACGGCTTCGGACAGAGTACGTCGCGCTCGGTGCGCACAATGACGCGATCGGTATCGTTCGGCCGGTGGACCACGATTCGCTGCGCGCATACAACACCGTGGTCCGCCCGCGGGGGGACAACGACCCCGTGAGCGATCCGACGCCAGAGCAAATGAGTCGTATCAAGACCATCCTCGACAGTCTCAGGAGACTGCATCCGGCCAGGGTGGACTCGATCGTCAACGGCGCGGATGACGATGGCTCGGGCTCGATGGGCCTTCTCGAGATCGCGGAGGCGGTGATGAAGAGCGGTCCGCGGCCGAAGCGCTCCCTGCTCTTCGTGTGGCACACCGGCGAGGAGTCGGGGCTCCAGGGCAGCCGGTGGTACACCGATCACCCGACCGTCCCACGCGACTCGATCGTGACTCAGCTCAACATCGACATGATCGCGCGCGGGGGCCCCAACGACGAAAAGCTCGGTGGTCCGGGCTATCTCCAGGCAATCGGGACTCGGCGGCTCTCGACGGAGCTCGGCGACTTGGCCGAGAGTGTCAACAAGGACGGGAAGCACGGGCTGGTGTTCGACTACACCTACGATGCCGACGGCCATCCGGACAACTACTACTGCCGCAGTGACCACTACATGTATGCCCGCTACGGCATCCCGATCGCTTTCTTCAGCACGGGCGGCCATCGGGACTACCACCAGGTAACCGACGAAGCGCAATATCTCGACTACGACAAGTTCGCCCGGGTCACGTCATATGTCGCGGACCTCGCGGATCACGTCGCGGATCTGCCGAGCCGCCCCGTGGTGGACAAGCCGAAGCCCGATCCCCAGGCGCCGTGTAAGCAGTAGGCCGGGCGCCCCCGAGCGAGCTTTACTTTCGCTGGGTCACCCTCGACCTTACAGACTCCGTGACCCTCAAACGGAGTCTCCTAATGTCGCGCTCGGTTCGTTTCGTGGGGTGTGCCGGGACCCTGATTCTTTCGCTACTGCTGCCGGCGCGTGCGGTAGGCCAGCAGTCGTCCGGATTTTCACCAGCCGATCATCAAGCGATCGCGAGCCATCGACTCACGATGGACAATATCGGCAAGGCCGCCGTCGCTGCGGGAAAACTGAAGGAGTTGGAAAAGGACCCCAAGTTCAAAGCGATTCTGATGAGCAAGGAGGAGGCGAAGTCGATCCAGGACGTGATCGCGAAGATGGATGCCACGCCACAGATCCGGAGCGCAGTCGAGAGCAGCGGACTCACGTCTCGTGAGTTCATGTTGACGGTGCTCAGCCTGGCCACGACCCGTTCGGCCGCGAAGCTCACGGCCATGGGGGGAGACGCCGCCAAGGCGGCCGCGACCCTCCCGACATCCCCTCAGAACCTGCAATTCTACGCGGCCCACGAGGCCGACATCGAACGGCTCGCGAGGTCGATCGCGGAGCCGGAGAACGACGCGGACAACTGAGTTCTTCGCCACGACCAGTATTGCCTGGGGAGCCACTGTTTGTGGCTCCCTAAACGTTTGTTCTCAAATAAGTTGTAGCTCGCCAGCGGGCTTGTCTGGATCCCCCCATCCCGGCTAGGTTTCAGCGTTCCCGGCGACCCGTCGTGGCCGCTGCCGATCCTCGTCACAGACCGACACCATGACCGCACCGAACTCACGCGAACGCATTCTTCCGCGCCTCATCGAAGAGGAGATGCAGCAGTCGTTCATCAACTACTCGATGAGCGTCATCGTCTCGCGCGCGCTGCCCGATGTGCGCGACGGCCTCAAGCCGGTGCACCGCCGCATTCTGTACGCGATGAACGAGCTCGGGCCTGGTGCCGGGCCGGCCGTACAAGAAGTCGGCGACGGTGGTCGGCGACGTGCTCGGCAAGTACCACCCGCACGGCGACAGCTCGGTGTACGACGCGCTGGTGCGCATGGTGCAGGAGTTCTCGCTGCGCTATCCGCTGGTCGACGGGCAGGGCAACTTCGGCTCGGTCGACGGCGACCCCGCGGCGGCGTACCGGTACACCGAGGCGCGGCTCACCCGCGTCGCGATCGCGATGCTGGAGGACATCGACAAGAACACCGTCGACTTCCAGCCCAACTTCGACGACCGGCTGCAGGAGCCGACGGTCCTGCCCTCGAAGATTCCCAACCTGCTGGTCAACGGCTCGAGCGGCATCGCGGTCGGGCATGGCCACCAACATTCCGCCGCACAACCTGCGCGAGGTGGCCAAGGCGGTGCGAGCTGCTGATCGACAATCCCGACGCGACGATCGCCGACCTCGCGCAAGCATCATCAAGGGGCCCGACTTCCCGACCGGCGGCTACATCTACGGCCGCGAGGGGATCAAGGAGGCCTACGAGACCGGCCGCGGCCGCATCGTCATGCGGGCCCGGGCCCAGATCGAGGAGAAGGAGTCCAGCGGCAAGTCGCAGATCGTCGTCACCGAGATCCCGTACCAGGTCAACAAGGAGAACCTGGTCAAGGCGATCGCCGAGCTGGCGTCGGCGAAGAAGATCGAGGGCATCAGCGGCGTGCGCGACGAGTCCGACAAGGACGGCATGCGGCATCGTGATCGAGCTCAAGCGCGACGCGATCCCGAACGTGGTGCTGAATCAGCTCTACAAGCACACCGCGATGCAGTCCACCTTCGGCGTGATCATGCTGGCGCTCGACAACGGCGCGCCGAAGGTCATGAACCTGAAGGAGCTGCTCGAGCACTTCATCGAGCACCGCCACGACGTCATCGTCCGGCGGACCCAGTTCGACCTCGACGCGGCGGAGGCCCGGGAGCACATCCTCGAGGGCCTCAAGATCGCCGTCGACAACATCGACGAGGTGATCAAGATCATCCGCGGCTCGGAGGACACGCCCGAGGCCGACGCCCGGCTGCGCAAGCGGTTCAGCTCTCGCGAGAAGCAGAGCGAGGCGATCCTCAACATGCGGCTCGCCAAGCTCACCGGGCTCGAGATCGAGAAGCTCGAGGCGGAGCTCAAGGAAGTGCGGGCCACCATCAAGGAGCTGAAGGGCATCCTGGCGTCCAAGCCCGAAGCGGATGGGGATCCTCAAGGAGCGAGATGGCAGAGGTCGCCGAGACAGTTCGGCGACGAGCGCCGCACCGAGATCGTCGCCGACCAGGACGAGTTCTCGGTCGAGGACCTGATCGCCGAAGAGGACATGGTGATCACCATCTCGCACTCCGGCTACATCAAGCGGATTCCGGTCACGACCTACCGGCGGCAGCGGCGCGGCGGCCGCGGCCTCAACGGCGCGGCGACCAAGGAAGACGACTGGGTCGAGCACCTCTTCATCGCGAGCACCCACGACTACCTGATGTTCTTCACCGACACGGGCCAGGTCTACTGGCTCAAGGTGCACGAGATCCCGCAGGGCGGGCCGGGCGGCGCGCGGGCAAGCCGGTGGTCAACTGCATCGCCATCAAGCCCGAACGAGCAGGTCGCGGCGCTGGTGCCGGTGCGCGAATTCACGCGACGACAAGTCGCTGATCTTCGCCACCCGGCAAGGCACGGTGAAGAAGACCGTCCTCTCGGCGTACGGCAACGTGCGCACCACCGGCATCAACGCCATCAACATCGAGGACGGCGACGAGCTGATCGACGTGCAGGTCTGCGACGCAGAACAACGACATCGTGCTCGCCACCGCGGACGGCATGAGCATCCGGTTCCACCAGAGCGACGTCCGCGAGATGGGCCGCGCGACCACCGGGCGTGAAGGGCATCGAGCTCGAGAAGGGCGACGCGGTGATCGGCATGGTGGTCGTCCGGCGCGATGCCACCCTGCTGGTGGTGAGCGAGAAGGGCTATCGGCAAGTGCTCCGAGCTCGCCGACTACCGGGTGCAGAAGCGCGGCGGCAAGGGCATCATCACCCTCAAGAAGACCGACAAGACCGGCGCGCATCGTCGCGCTCAAGGAAGTGCATCCCCGACGACGAGCTGATGATGATCACGCGAGCACGGCGTCATCATCCGGCTGCCGGTGGACGGGATCCGGGTCATCGGCCGCAACACGCAGGGCGTCAAGGTGATGAATCTCGATGCCGGCGACGCCGTGGTGGACGTCGCCCGAGTGGTGAAGGAAGACGAAGGTGGTACCGAGGACGCGGTGGGGGGCGACGAGGTCGCACCCACCGCGGCCGAGGAGTGACTGGCAGCGGCGGAACCGGCGGTTGGAATCGAAGCGCTCCGCGATGCGGCGCGCGTTCTTCAGGGGGTGGCAGTGCGGACCCCGTTGGTCGAGATCCCTGCCCTCTCGCGGCGCGCCGGAGTGCCGGTCCTCGCTCAAGTGCGAGCACCTGCAGCCGATCGGTGCCTTCAAGATTCGCGGGGCCTACAATGCCGTCGCCCGGGTGGCTCGCGAGGGCGGGGCCTCCGGGGTCGTTACCCAGTCGAGCGGCAATCACGGCCAGGCCGTGGCCTATGCGGCGCGCGGCCTTCGGACTCAGAGCGTGATCGTGATGCCGGCCAGCACACCGGAGGTGAAGGTGAGCGGTGTGCGTCGGCACGGAGGCGAGGTGGTCTTCGCGGGAGCCGTGCGCAGCGCCGAACAGCTGGTGCGCGCCGAGGCGATCGCGGTCGCCGAAGGGCTGGCGATGGTGCCGCCGTTCGACCATCCCGACGTCATCGCGGGTCAGGGCACCGTCGGTCTCGAGATCCTCGAGGAGCTGCGCCGGACGTCGATACCATCCTCGTTCCGGTGAGCGGCGGCGGCCTGCTCGCCGGAATCTCGGTCGCCGTCGAGCGCGTTGCGGCCCGCGACTCGGGTCCTCGGGGTCGAGCCGGAGGGAGCCGCCAAGCTTGGCGCGGCGCTCGCTGCGGGCGCTCCCACGCACGCTCGACCGAACCGACAGCCTCGCCGACGGCCTGCTCGCCCGCTCGGTCGGCACGCTTACTTTCGAGGTGCTTCGCCGGGTCGTCCACGAGGCCATTGCCGGTCACCGAGGAAGAGATCGCGGCAGGCGTGCGCTTCCTTCATCACGAGGCCGGTCTCTCGGCCGAACCGTCGGGCGCTGTCGGCGTCGCGGCGCTGCTCGCCGGTCGGGTCGCGGCTGGCGCCGGGCCCGATCGTCGCCGTGCTGAGCGGCGGCAACGTGGATCACGATCTCTACACCGGTTGGTGAGCTGAATGCCGCTCGCTCCCAAGATCCTCGTAGCCGACGACGACCAGGCGCTGTCCCGCACGCTCTCCTGGATCCTCAAGGAGAACGGCTACGAGGTGCTCACGATCCCCGGCGGCGAGCACCTGTTCGAGCATCTGCAGGCGGAGCCGTTCGACCTCCTGCTGCTCGACATCATGATGCCGCGAGTGGACGGCCTCCAGCTGCTCGAGCGCGTCAAGGCCGATCCTCGCTTCAAGGACCTGCCGGTGCTGATGATCTCCTCGATGCCACCCGAGGAGGCCACGGTCCGCTCGCTCGGCCTCGGTGCCGCCGACTTCATTCCCAAGCCGTTCCGGGTTCGCGAGCTGCTCGCCCGGGTCAAGGCGCACCTCCGGGTGGGGCGGGAGCTCAACCAGGCACGCGCCGAGGCCCGCTCGCGCTCGGAGATGATGGACATCCTGCAGGAGGTGACCGCGTCGCTCAAACCCGAGGAGATCTATCAGATCCTCGTCCGGCGCGTCGCCCGGGGCCTCAACATCTCGCGCTGCTCGATCGTCATCGCCGGCCCCGAGGAAGACACCGGAACGGTCGTCGCGGCGTTCGAGAATCCGATGCTGCGCAATCTCCCGGTCGACCTGAAGCGGTATCCCGAGATCCAGCGCGCTCTCACGACGGGCGACGTCGTCCTCGTGCGCGATACGACGACCGATCCGCTCTTTACCGGGGTCCGCCGGGAGTGGACCGCCGGGGGCAAGCGGGTGCGAGACCCGGTCCGCGATCGCACTCCGCTTCTCGCTCCGCCAGGAGCCCGCCGGCGTCTTCTTCCTCCGGACCACCACCGAAGATGCCCCCCTCAACGAGCAGGACGTGTCCTTCGCCGAGCAGGTGATCGGGGCGGCCGTGGCCGCGCTCGAGAAGGCCTACGATCTCGAGAGCGCGGTGATGGGCCAGGAGCAGATGCGGCATCTGGCCGAAACCGACCCGCTGACCAACTGCTTCAATCGCCGCGCGCTGATGGAAAAGCTGGAACAGGAAATGGATCGCGCGGCGCGGTACGCGACGATGCTTACCGGCCTGATGATCGACATCGACAATTTCAAGCAGATCAACGACACCCACGGTCACCTGGTGGGCGACCGGGTCCTGAAGCAGCTTGCCAATCTGCTGAAGCGGGAGCAGCGGTCGGTGGACATCGTGGCCCGCTACGGCGGCGAAGAGTTCGTCGTCCTGCTCCCGGAAACGACCAACACCGAATCGCGAATCTTCGCCGAACGCATCCTCCGCCGCGTCGCGACCCATGACTTCGGCGAGTCCGGCCACCCGGTCCGCGTCACGATCAGCATCGGTATCGCCTCCTATCCCGACGAACGGGTAACCGATGGTGACTCGCTTCTTCGTCTCGCCGATTCCAACCTGTACCGGGCCAAGAGCGACGGCCGGAACCGGATCCGCGATTGAACAACCGACGCTGTCCTCGATGTCACACGGTGTACGCGGCCCCCGCACGCTTCTGTGTCAAGGACGGGTCACCGCTCGTGGAAGTCGGGGATGATGTCGCCGGGACAGCCGACGGCGGTGACGCAGACGCCACTGCCGAGGAGACTCAACCGCTACGCCACGCTCGCCGGCAAAATCCTCGATGAGCGCTACCAGGTAGACCGGCGGATGGGTGAGGGGGGCATGTCCTACGTCTACCGCGGCAGGGACGTGGAGACGGGACAGGTCGTGGCACTCAAGATTCTCCTTCCCAGGCTTTCCCGTGATCCGTCAGCCGTCGAGCGACTTCGCCGTGAAGCCGTGATCGCCGAGCGGCTGAATCATCCCAATGTCTGCCCCATCCTCCGGCTCGGTGAGACCTCGGACCGGATGCTCTATCTCGTGATGCCGTTTCTCGAGGGCGAACCGCTCAGCGAGCGAGAAGGGGCCCATGGCCCCTTTTCACTGGCGGACGGGATCCCGATCCTCGTCCAGGTATGTCATGGACTTCAGCACGCCCACGATCTCGGCATCGTGCATCGGGATCTCAAGCCCGAGAACGTCATGCTGGTTCCCGACACGAGCCAGCCCAACGATACGCGCGCGGTGGTCATGGATTTCGGTCTCGCCAAGGAGCGGCGTGCCGGTGCCGGAGCTCGCCAAGCTCACCGCCACCGGGAATCGTTCTGGGCACGCCGGAGTTCATGAGTCCCGGAGCAGATCCGCGGCAAGCCCCTCGACGGCCGCAGCGATGTCTACGCGCTCGGCGTCCTGGCCTTCGAGATGTTCACCGGCCAGCTGCCCTTCAGCGGAAAATCCGCTCAGGACACGATGATCGCCCGCCTGCGCGGTGGGCCACGGAGTCTGCGCCAGATCCGGGAAGACCTTCCGAGCAAACTCGAAGCGGTCATTCAACGCTGCCTCGTCGTAGACATAGCGGGACGCTATCAGTCGATGGCGGAGTTGGGACATGCCTTTGGGGCGGTAGCCGGCGGCGGTGTGCTGGGGAGGATATTCGGGCGCTGAATCATAACGTCCAAGCCCTTTAATCTCAGCGATTTGTCAGATCTGCAGGTCGAATGCCAGATCGAAATTCTCCCTTGATCATATCGGCCATTTTGGCTGACAATTTGAGTGGCAGCACGGCACGGGGGCTGCTTCAGGGTGCGCCGTGCGGCGAGATGCCGCCCGACGTGAACTCAACCCTGAAGCGAGGTTCAACTCCATGTACGTTACGACCACCCGCCGCTCGTTGGAGCCGTTCAGCGGCCTGCGGCGACTCAACAGTGTGCTCGATGAGGCCTTCGCAGCCTGGCCGTTCCAGGGCGAGAACGGCGCCATCACCGCTTCCTGGACGCCCGCAGTCGATGTTTTCGAGGACAAGACGACCGTCAAGATCGTGGCTGAGCTCCCGGGTCTGAAGCCCGAGGACGTGAAACTGAGCATCGAGAACAACGTGCTCACGATCCGCGGAGAGAAGAAGCAGGAGGCCGAGGAGAAGACGGAGCGCGTGCACCGGTACGAGCGCAGCTACGGTGTCTTCGAGCGGGCGTTTGCGCTCCCGAACAGCGTCGATCCGGACAAGATCGAGGCAGGCTACGAGAACGGTATTCTCACCGTAACAGTGCCCAAGATCGAGAAGGCCCGGCCCCGGGAAATTCCGGTCAAGGCCAGCTAATCAAGGGAGCTCGCTGTGATGCCCGCGCCGCGTTCGGCGCGGGCTTTTTCCTTCATCTCCGTATTCTTACGTAGCGCCGATCCGGAATATCGCGGATTTCCATTCTCTTGGTCGGACAGTACCGTTAGAGGGTGCAATCCCCACTCGCCCTCCATGTCATTGGCGTCAGCCACCATAGGGCTGGGGTCGAAATGCGCGAGCATTTCACCCTTACGCCACCCGAGGTGAGTGCTTGGCTCGAGCGAGCCAAGGAAGACGGGCACTCCGCCCTTCTCCTTTCAACATGTAACCGGTTCGAGCTCTACTGGTACGGCGACGAGTTCCGCGAGGCCTCGTTCCTCGCCTTCGCGCGCTCGCGGGGAGCGGGGAATGAGATCCCGGTCGATCGCTGGGATGGACTCGTCGCCGCTCGGCACATCTTTACTGTCGCCGCCGGCCTGGATTCCCAAGTACTCGGCGAGACCGAGATCCTGGGTCAGGTGCGGCGGGCCTTCGACCTCGCTCGTGCGGCCGGCACGACCACGCGCGAGATCGACCTGGTTTTTTCATCCGCGCTCGCCGCGGGGCGGCGACTCCGGCGCGAGACGCTGCTCGGCCGGCATCCGTCATCCGTGAGCGCTGCGGCAGTGGAGCTGATGATCGGCCATCTCGGTGGCGATCTTACCGGCCGACGGGTTGTCGTCCTCGGCGCAGGAGAGGCCGCGGAGGGGGTGCTGAGGGAGTTGCAGGCGCGCGGGGCTCCGGACGTTGCGCTGGTCAACCGTCGCGCATCGAGAACCGCCACGCTCGCCAACGCGTTCGGCGCGGCCCCTCGAGCGTGGGAAGATCTCCCCACGCTCGCGGCCGAGGCCGATCTCCTTACCGTCGCGACGTCGTCATCGCGGCCCGTCGTCTCGGCGGCCGAGCTCGAGCGCGCGACTGCCGAACGCAACGGACGCGAGCTTCTGGTCATGGATCTGGCGGTGCCGCGCAATGTGGAGCCTGCTGCGCGCTTGGTGCCGGGGGTTCGCCTCTTCGATCTCGACGATCTCCAGCGGCTCTGCTGCCCGGCCGCCGACGCGCCGGCCGAGGCGCTCGCCGAGGCGGAGCGGGTGCTCGAGGAGGAGCTCAGGAGACTGGAGCAGACGCTTCGCGGCCATCGGGCTGCCCCTCGTCTGGCCGAGCTCCATCGGCTGGGCACCGAGGTCGCCGAGCAGGAGACCGCCTGGGCGCTTGGTCAGCTCGATGAGCTTAGCGAGCGGGAGCGTGATGTGGTGCGGGAGATGGCGGACCGGCTGGTGCGGCGCGTGCTGTATCCGGTGAGCCGCTCGATCCGGGAGCCGGAGAGCTAGCCGCGGTTCGGCCGCGGGGAATCTGACGACAGGCGTCGTTGACGCAACCCGGGCAGCGATCGGGGTATTGTGTCGAGTAGGGGCGCCCGGACGTGAGATGCTCTCGAACGATGTCGGCGAGCGCATCCAGGAAATCGGACCGGTCGTTGAGCGCCGGCACCCGGTGATAGTTGGTGATCCCGACCGTCCGCGCAACCGCTCCGTACTCCAGGTCCAGCTCCGACAGCGTTTCGATGTGGTCGCTCGTGAAGGCGATCGGGACCACCAGCACGTCTTTCTGCCCTCGTCCCCCCAACATTCTGATGATCTGCTCGGTATGCGGACCGAGCCACCGAACCGGACCCACCTCCGATTGATAGGCGAGGAGGTAGGGGTTGGGGGTGGACAGCTGCTCCACGACTCGTTGTACGCTGGCGCCGATTTCCTGCGGGTACGGATCGCCGCGATCGATGATGTGGAGCGGAAGGGAATGCGCGCTGAAGAGGATGAGCGCGCGGTCGCGAGTCTCCGCCGGAAAGCGCTCCAGCCCCTCCCTCACTGTCGCCGTCATCGCCGAGATAAATCCGGGGTGTACCGGCCAGCGGTCGATCACACTCCAGGCGAAGGCGCCCCGAAGACCGGTCCGGTCGAGAGCCCGCCACAGCTCGTTCAGGCTCGACCCGGTCGTGCTGCAGGAAAATTGTGGGTACTGGCTGAAGGCGACTGCCCGCTCCACTCCGTCCGCAGCCATCGAACGGAGGGCATCATCGCTCGTAGGCTTGACGTAGCGGAAGGCGACGTAGAACCCGTGAGGCGCGGTGTCGGGGGAAAGCCGGTCGAGCCGCTCGACTATCCCCTGTCCCTGCGCCGTGGTGTAACGGAGAATGGGTGAGCCACCACCGATCGCGGCGTAAAGGCCCCGCACCTTGGGAGCGCGTCGGTGAGCGATGAACGGACCCAACCAGCTCTGAAACGGGAGCTTGATGATCTCGCGGTCGGCAAAGAGCTCCAGGAGAAACGGTTCCACCTGATCGAGCGTTGCCGGCCCACCGAGGTTCATCATGACGATGCCGGTCTTTACGGAAGCCATGGCTCAATATAGTCCCTGCCGGCCGATCACTCCGGCTTCGATTGCGAATCGCGTCAGATCGGCGACGGTCCGGAGTTGAAGCTTGCGCATGAGACTCTCTCGGTGTGTCTCGACCGTTCGGTGGCTGATTCCGAGCTCGCCGGCGATCTCCTTGCTGGTCCGCCCCCTTGCGACGTGCTCCAGTACCTCACGCTCCCGGCTGCTGAGCCGGGCGAGCTGGCCCGCCGGGGACTCCGGGGCCGGCCCACCACGCACCACTGCGGTGAGCCGACTCGCGACCGGAGGACTGAAATATGATTCGCCGCTCTGCACCGCGCGGATGGCCCCGCGCAGCTCGGTTGCCGCGGTGTCCTTGAGCAAATACCCGTGCGCGCCGGCTCGCACGCTCTCGAGCACGTATTCGGTGTTGTCGTGCATGCTGAGGATGAGCACCCTGGTGGCGGGACACTCTTTCCGGAGAGCAGCCGCGACGCGCAGCCCCGAGTCGCCGGGCATCGAAATATCGAGCACGGCAACGTCCGGCCTGAGATCGAGGGCCAGCGCCAACGCTTCGGCGGCGGTCGATGCTTCTCCCACGACAGTGAATCCGGGCTCACCCTCGAGCACGTGGCGAATGCCGGTTCGTACGATCGCGTGGTCATCGGCAACGAGGACCGTGATGGGGTTCTTGCTCATGCGCGCGTCGCCTGGGACAAAGGAACGACAACCTCGAGTGTTGCACCCGTCTCCTGCCCGGCGCCGAATCGCACGCGGCCGCCCAATGCCTTGATCCGTTCCCGCATGCCCGCCAATCCCATATGCCCCTCGCGCTCGAGCCGCTCAAGGCTCGTGCTTTGAGGGCCTCGTCCATTGTCCCGCACCTCGAGGCGCACGTCCTCCGCCCCTACGGTCAGACGAACGTCCACGGTCCGCGCGCCGGCGTGGCGGAGGACGTTGGACAATCCCTCCTGGAGTGCGCGAAACAATGCCAGCTCCGCTTCCTCGGAGAGTGCCGGAAGCGTATCGGGCACGGCGAGCGTTGCAACGATGCCGCTCCGCTCGCCGAAATCGGTGACGAGCGAGCGAAGAGCGGGGACGAGGCCCAGGTCGTCGAGGAGGGAGGGCCGGAGGTCGTTCGTGACGCTGCGGATTCCTCGAATTCCCGTGTCGATCAGCCCGAGCACCTGGTCGAGGCGCGAGGCCTGAGCGTCCGACACGCCTTCTCGGAGAACTCCCAATTCCATCTTCACGGCGGTGAAGACCTGGGCCGTCTCATCGTGAAGCTCGCGCGAGAGTCGTCGGCGTTCGTCCTCGTGTTGTTCGATCATGCGTGCGGAGAGCCGGGCGAGCTCGACGGTCCGGGCCTCGAGGCGGGCGTAGAGGTCGGCATTCTCGAGGGCGGCGCCGACCTGCTGTCCCAGGGCGACGAGGAAACGGTCGTCGAGTGCGGTAAAGGGATCTCGCGCCTCGCCCACGATAACGAGAGCGCCAATGGCCTGGTCATGGCGGAGGAGTGGCAGGACCGCCGCGTAGGGATATGGTGAGGAATCGCCGTTGTTCCATGCGCTGCCCACTTGCGGCAGCCCGGTCTGCAGCGCACGCGCCAGCACCACCGCGGCGGCGCCGTCGGGCTCTGCGCCGTCCGGAGCCTGAAACACTCCCGCGCTTCGCGCGAGTCGAGGATGCCCGTCAACGGCGAGATACAATGCGCTCCCGCGCACCGACGGGAGCGTGAGCGGCCGGGAGAGGAGAGCCGAGAGGACGTCCTGCGCGCGACCGGCCGATTGCAAATCTCCCGAGAGCGCCGACAATGCGCTCAGCCCCCCGCGAAGATCATCGAGCACGAGAAGGAGGATCCCCGCCCCGATGGCGAGCGTGAACACGATATCGAGATAGTACCCCCACGGTGTCCAGGCTCCGCGCGCCCTCAGGAAGGGATAGTCGAGATGGTGCAGACCCCAGAGACCGAACGCGACGGCGAGGAGCGTGGCCCCACTCGAGGCTACTCGGCGCCGATATCGGTAAAACGCCCATCCGGTGCCGAGGGTAGCGAGGCTCAGAAAGAGCACCGCAGGGCCCGCAGCCCAGAGAAACTGATCGAGGCGGTAGATGGCGACGTATGACCAGATGGGTGGGAAGAGCACCAGCGCGAGGTACCACGGGCGCCAGCGGACCGCCTGGGCAAAAACGAGAGCAGCGGATAACAGGGCGAGCGCGGTCCAGCCGGTGATCACTTGATGCCAGTAGAGCCAGACCAGGTTCCCGGTCAGGAGGAAGCTGATGATCGCACCGATCCTGACCACGTACAGCATCCACGCACCGGCCCACCAGGCGAAGTAGGCCTTGTGATAGCGCTGGTAGAGAAACGCGCACAGCAACGCGACCGCGGCGGTGAGGACAGCCTGCAGCAGGGCCGCGTGAAGCTCCTCGGTCGCCGTGGCCGGCATGGGGCCTTGCATGTGGCGAAACAAAGGCTAACAATCCGGGCCGCGCAACCGGAGCCGTTCAATCGGGCAGAACATCCATGACCTCGATTTTCGTGGGGCAGGTCCGCGCGGTCGTACTCGTCTGCTTCATCGGGCTGGCCGGGTGCCGGACGGAGGCTCCGGCGCCATCGCCGCCCGGTTCCGACTGGGACGAGTACGTTCGGGGCTTCCTCGACAGCTACTTCCATAACAATCCCGTGTTCGCGGCCACTCTGGGCCGCCACGAGTTCGACGGCCGCCTTCCTGACTGGAGCGAGAGGGGGCTCGAGGCATGGAAGGCCAAGCTTCATATTGTCCGCAACATCGTGAACTCATTTCCGCTCGCGGCGCCGGACACGGCGCGCCGATTCGAACGTGAGTATCTCCTCGCTCGGATCGACAGGGACCTCTTCTGGCTCGAACGAGCCGACTGGCCGCACCGCAACCCCGAGTACTACACCGGCAATCTCGACCCGAACGTGTATCTCACCCGGGAGTACGCGCCTCTCGCCGACCGGATGCGTGCGTTCACAAGCTATGCCACGAATCTGCCCGCCGCCCTCGACCAGATGCGGGCGAATCTCCGCACGCCAATGCCGCGTGCCTACGCTCAGATCGCGATCGGACGATTCGGCGGACTCGCCTCGTACCTCAAGGACAATGTGCCGAGGGTGTTCGTCTCGGTCGGCGACAGCGGGCTGCGGCGGAGATTCGAGAGCGCGAACGCGAAGGCCGTGGCGGCGCTCGAGAGAACGACCGGCTGGTTGACGGAGCAGGAAGAACGGGGGACCGACGCCTACGCGCTTGGGCCCGAGCTGTTTTCCGAGATGCTTCGCATGACCGAGGGCATCGACGAGCCACTCGACTCGCTCGAGGCGCGTGGGCGTCAAGACATGGAGCGGAACCTGGCCGCGCTCCGCGAGGCGTGTGCGAAGTTTGCGCCGGGGGCATCGGTCGCCGCGTGCATGGGCCGGATGAACGCTCACAAATCGAGCTTGCCGCCAGTCGAGACGGCCCGCCGCCAGCTCGATACGCTCGAGGCCTTCGTGCGATCGAAGGACCTGGTCTCGGTGCCCGGTACGGAGCGCGCGCTGGTGGAGATGTCCCCACCGTATCAGCGGTTCAACCTTGCGTACATCGACATTCCCGGCACGTTCGACAAGGGTTTGCCATCGACGTATTACATCGCGCCGCCCGATCCGTCATGGTCCAAGGCCGAACAGGACGAGTACATCCCAGGCGTCGCGAACCTGCTCTTTGCCAGCGTCCATGAGGTCTGGCCCGGACACTTTCTCCATTTCATGCACTCCAAACGCGTGCACTCGACGATCGGGCGCGTGTTCGTGGACAACGCCTACGCCGAAGGGTGGGCGCACTACGCCGAGGAGATGATGTGGGAGGCCGGTCTGGGCAACGGCGATCCGGAGGTTCACATCGGGGAGCTGGCGAACGCGTTGTTGCGTGACGCACGCTACCTCTCCGCAATCGGGCTGCATACCCGGGGAATGACGATCGCCGAGTCGGAGAAGCTGTTTCTGCAAAAGGCCTACAGCAATCCCGGCAACGCTCGGCAGCAGGCGCTGCGGGGAACCTACGATCCCGGCTATCTGAACTACACACTCGGAAAGCTGATGATCCGGAAGCTCCGGGATGACTGGACCTCCACCCGCGGCGGCCGAAACGCCTGGCGCGAGTTTCACGATCGGTTCCTGAGCTACGGCGGCCCGCCGATTCCCCTCGTGAGGAAGGCGATGCTCGGAAGCGATCGCGGCGTGCTCTAGCGGGTGGAGTGTGGGAATGACGGGGCGGCATGCCGGTCGGCGTGCCGCCCTGTCGGTTTACTTTGTGGGTGCGGGTGTGGCCGGCGGGATCTGTCCGTTCGGGGTCAGCCGATCGATGACCGCGGGAAGCCCAGTCGCCAGGGCAGCGCTGAGAGCGTCTGGTGACATCCCGAGCCGCTCGGCGATCTTCTGCACGTGATCCGAACCCAGCACGCTCTGGATCTGCTGCGGAGTGATCGGCTGGTTGGGTCCCGTTCCGATCCACGAGGCGATGATGCCTCCCAGTCCTCCCGCCTGGAACTTCTGTACCAGGCCCTGGAGACCACCGGTCTTCGGATCGTTCAGCATGGCCGTGAGATGCTCGTGGAGTCCCGGTGGCAGGGATCCCTGCTTGACCGCGGCCTCCACATCGCCGGTGATGCGGTCGAACACGCTCATGACCATTTCCTCATGAATGAGTGCTGGAGAGCCATTGCTTGAGTCCTTTGTGGTGCGCGCATGCCCCGGAGCGATGCGCGGACTTGGTGTAGCTGCCGTCGTTGCACAGTCCGGTCGCGCCAGCGGGTGCGCCTTTGCTTGCGGCGGTAGTCGTGGTGGCGCCGGTGCCCTGACTCGACGTCGTCTCTTTCGCTTTCGCCGTTGACTTCGCAGCCGGCTTCGAGGCTGACGAAGCACCGGCGGGGCCGCTGTCGCTGGACGCGGCTGCCCCGGCGGTCCACGTGGCCACGCCGCCGTGCTTGCTGCATGCTCCGACCTTGGTCTTGGCGGTCGTAGTCGAGCCGTCCTTGCACGTACCTGTCACTGCGGGTTTGGCGCCGGCCTGGGCGGCCAGCGGGGACGCCATGGCGAGTGCGATGAGCATACCGCCGATGGCCAGTCCGGGGACTCGGAACCCTGACATTGGATGTGCCCTCACGTGGGTGATCGCCGGATATTCTCCACGCAATGAGGAGAGCCGGCCTGCCGGAGCTGCGATGTCCGGCGGCCTCCGTTAGGCACTCCATGTGCCACGCGAGCGCAAAGGCGAACGGCCGACAGAAGTACAAAGAAGGGAATCGGTTACTCCCTGGAGGCCGATCGGCAAAAAGGCCCGTGCGCGTGAGAGCGCACGGGCCAAATTGTCTCGGCGGGCCATAGTGACCCGCCCGGTTCTAGTACCAGCCGATCGGCTTCTCGTCGAGGTTGATGAACACCTGCTTCGTCTCGAGATACTCCTCGACGCCCCAATGGCCGAGTTCGCGGCCGAACCCCGACGCCTTGTATCCGCCCCAGGGAGCCTCGACAAACGTCGGTTGCATGTGATTGACCCACACGATCCCCGCTTCGAGTGCCTTGACGACGCGGAATGCCTTGAAAATGTCGCGGGTCCAGACTGCCGCCGCCAACCCGTAGGGCGTCGCGTTGGCAATTCGGATCGCGTCCGCCTCATCCTTGAACGGGATGACGCTCATGACCGGACCGAAGATTTCCTCCTGCGCGATCTTTGCAGAGTTGTCGACGTCGTAGAAGATGGTGGGCTCGATGTACCAGCCCTTGTCGAACTGCTTGGGCGTGCCTCCGCCCGCCGCCACTTTTGCCTCGCCACGGCCGACCTTGAGGTAGCCGGCTACCCGATCGCGCTGTTCCTCGCTCACCAGTGGTCCCATTTTGGTCTCGCGATCGAGCCCACGGCCGAGTTTGATGGTCTTCGCCTTCGCCGAGGCTGCATCGACGAATTTCTTGTAGATGTCCTTCTGGACCAACACCCGGCTCCCCGCGGAGCAGACCTCACCCTGGTTGATGAACGTTCCGAACAGCGCACCGTCGACCGCGTTTTCGAAGTCCGCGTCGCTGAAGAAAATGTTGGGTGACTTTCCCCCGAGCTCGAGAGAAACGCGCTTGAGCTGGTCCGCGGCTTCGCGCATGATGATCTTGCCAACCGCAGCGCTGCCAGTGAAGGCGATCTTGCGCACCATCTTGTGCGCGACAATCGGAGCGCCGGCGCCGGGGCCGTCACCGGTCACGACGTTGACGACGCCCGGCGGAATTCCGCAGGCCTCGAAGTCCTCGGCCAACTTCAGCAACGTCAGCGGAGTCTGCTCCGCCGGCTTGATCACAATGGTGCACCCTGCGGCAATCGCCGGTGCGATCTTCCACGCCGCCATCAGCAATGGGTAGTTCCAGGGAATGATCTGACCCGCGACTCCAATCGGCTCGCGCATCGCGAAGGCGACCGCATCGGCGGGGACCGGAAGCACCTCGCCGTTGATCTTGGTGGCCAGGCCGCCGTAGTACTCGTAGCAGGTCGCCGCGTCGTCCATGTCGTACTCCGACTCGACGATCGGCTTCCCGGAGTTCACGGTTTCCAGCTCCGCCAGCTCAGTCCGCCGGGCCCGGATCCGCTCGGCCAGACGGAAGAGGACCCGCCCGCGCTCCTGCGCGCTGACGTTCCGCCATCCCTCATAGAAGGCACGGTTCGCGGCCTTCGCCGCCCGATCCACGTCGTCCGCTCCTGCGGCGGGACACTTGGCGATGACCCCTTCGGTCGATGGGTCATAGACGTCGAAGGTCTTGCCGCTCTTCGCGTCTACGAACTTTCCATCGATGTACATCTTGTAGTTGGTGACTTCGGGTTTGCGGGGCTTGCTCCTCGCTGCAGCCGTGCTGGTCATCGCCTTCCCCTTCGCCTTTGTCTTCCGTTCGTCGTGTCTCGTGGGCTGATCAATGTACTAAGAAAAACGCCACCTTGGAGTCACAGCCAACACAAAGCGCACCACGGAGACACGAAGGGCCCGCTCCGTGTCTCCGTGGTGAGCTCTTGGTTACGCCGCTACGGTCTCGCGAACGCCCAGCGCCCGGACTCGGGGAAGCTCACTCCGGGCCGAATCATCCCGAACGTGCCAGGGCATTCCCTCCCGCGCGAGGCGCTCCATGAAGGGGTCCGGATCGAACTCCTCCGGAGAGCGGACGCCCGGTCCTGCCCAACGTCCATCGGCGATGAGCCGCGCGGCGATGACCGGCGGGATGCCGGTCTGATACGCGGTCGCCTGAACGCCCAGCTCGTTGTACACCGTCTCGTGGTCGGACACGTTGTAGATGTAAAACGCGCGGGGCTGACCGTTCTTCGTCCCCTTTGCCAGCGTACCCACGCAGGTCTTGCCCCGCATCCGCCCTGCGAGATCCTTGGGATCGGGCAGCAGGGAGACCACGAGGTCCCGCGGAGCGATCGACGCATCCCCGACCCGCACCCGAGCCTTACCGGACAGACCCAGCCGCTTCATCACCCGGAGCGTCTCGACCGTCACGTCATCCATGCAGAGCTTGAAGTCCACGACTCGTGTTTCGGGGAAGAACCGGGGAAGCGTCTTCGACTCTTCATGGTCCACGTAATAACAGTTGAGAATGCCGAGCTCCGGAAATTCGAACGGCTCGAAACCGGTCAGCGGATCTTCGAGGTGGTAGCGCCCGTCCCGGAAGGAGACGGCCTTGCAGAGGCACTCGTCGATGAAGACCCATGGACTGAACGCCGCGACGAAACCGTCATGACCCTGGCACACGGAGTTGTCGCCATCGCGTACCCGGAGCTCGGCGACGGCGTCGAGCAGGTGTTTGCGGGCGTACGCCGCATACACGTTCGTCGTGCCCGGATCCGCCCCCATGCCAAGGAGGGCGATCCGGCCCGCCGCCTTGAATTCGGCGTCGAGCTCGAACTGGTCTTCCAGCTTGGGAATGCCGTCGTTGTCGGAGCCGCCGCTGGCCAGATCGATGTAGTGACACCGAGCCTCGAGGCACGCGCGCATGACTTCGAGATTCGTGGCCGGCAGGGCGGCATTCAGGACGATGGTGGCACCGGTCTCCCGAATCGTTCGGACGACCTGGGCCCGGTCACCTGCGTTCAGCTGGATCGAGGAAACCCGAGGATCCTTCAGCCGGTCCGCTAAGAGGGTTGCGCGGGCGGACACCGCGTCGGCGATGACGAGTCTCTCGAGCACCGCTTCCTGCACGAATTTGAGAGCGGACACGGTCCCCACCGCGCCGGCACCCAACATCAGGACTCTCACACACTCCTCTTTTCATTGTTGGCGCGGCACTCGGTCCGGAGGCTGGGCCTCCTCGCCCCCGCCGCTGATGGGGGCTCGCAGCTCAAGGAGAAAGTCAGCTGCGAGAGTGGACCCTCCGCTTGGTCGGAGGATGCAAACACGCCGGTCCCGCGTACGGGGGGCGTAAAGCCAACCTAGCCCTTGCCCCCCACCCCCTGTCCAGCCCCCCAATCACCTGCCATTGGCAGACCGGCCGGGGGCCCACCTTCATACAATACCACAACCGATTGGGGGGCCATCTTTTGCCAGGTGGCAAGTCGGTGGGAGCGAATACTTATACACCGCCGGGATTACGCGGCCTGCTCCTCGCGGAGGAACCGGGCCCACACAACGATGACCCCGACCGAGATGAGAAAAATGATGGTCGAGACCGCGTTGACTTCGGGTGTGATACCGCGCCTCAGGAGTCCCCAGATGTGGAGCGGCAGCGTATTCTGACGTCCGATCAGGAAGAAGGTGACGGCGATTTCGTCCAGGCTCAGTGTGAACACCAGGAGAGCCGCGCCGAGGATGGCGGTCCTGATACTGGGAAAGGTGACATAGCGGAAGGTCTGCCAGTCGTTGGCGTAGAGGTCGTTGCTGGCCTCTTCCTGCGACCGGTCAAGGCGCTGCAGTCTCGCGAAGACCTGAGTGATCACCACCGAGGTCAGCGCGGCGGCATGTCCCAGCACCACCGGCCAGCCCGGCACGAGTGGGAAGCCGCTCGAGAGTCGGAGGCCCACGAAGCTGAAGAACGTGAGGAGGGCGACACCCGTGATAATCCCGGGAAGGATCAGCGGTAACAGCACGAGGCGGCGGAATGCCGTCTTGCCGGGAAAATCGAGTCGGTCGAGGACGAAGGCGCCGGGCACGCCGACCAGCAGGGAAATGACCACCGCCAGAATGGCGAGCTTGACGCTGGCAAGCGCGGCGTCGAGCATCGCCCGATCGTGCGCCAGTAGGCCGTACCAGCGGACCGTGCCGAGTCTGAGCGGCCAGGCGATGATCGGGGAATCGTGAAAGGAGTAGACGATAACGACCGCGAGTGGCAGGTAAATGAAGGCGAAGACACCCGTCCCGACGATCCAGAGCAGACGCGTGAGTCGATCGGATGGCTGCGCCCTCCGCATCATACTCCTGCGCCTCCCCGCACCGACCCAACGATCCGATCCTCCTGGCCACCGTAGTTCATGGCCGTCTCCACCCTATTTGCCAGCCACAGCAGGAAGAGAGTGAGCAAGAGGACGACGACCGAGACGGCCGCGCCGAGTGGCCAGTTGAATGCCACGCCGAACAGACTCCAGACCAGGTTCGACACCATGAGCGCGCTGTCATTGCCGCCGAGGAGCTGAGGGGCCAGGAAGTCGCCCATGCTCAGCACGAATGCGAAGGTGGATCCGGCCAGGACACCGGGCAGCGACAAGGGCAAGATGACTCGCAGAAAGGTTTGCCATCTGTTCGCATAGAGGTCCTGGCTCGCTTCCTTGAGCGCGACCGGGATCGCCTCGAGCACGGCGTAAATCGGCATCAGCGTAAACGGCGTGTAGATGTGGGTGAGCGCCAGGATCACCGCCCACCTGCTGTAGAGGAGAAAAGTCAGCGGGTGATCGATCAATCCGGCAGACTGCAGCAGGCCGTTGAGAATCCCCTCCTGGCCCAGGATGATCTTCCAGGCATACGCGCGGACGAGGTAGCTCACCCAGAGCGGGATGATCACCGCCATGTACATGAGCTGTTTGTGCCTCCTCACCTTGAACGCCAGCAGATAGGCCAGCGGGTAGGCGAGGAGCAGAGAGAACAGGGTGACTCTCAGCGCGATGCCGGCCGAAAAGAAAATCGTGTCGGGATAGAGATCGGTGCCGAAGAGTCGCCGATAGTTCTCCAGGGTGAGCTCGTGCGTGATCGCCCCACCCTTGAGACGCCAGAAGGAATGCACGAGGAGCAGGACATAGGGGATGAAGAGCAGGACGGTGACGAACCCGACGGGCAACGCCGCCGCAAGCACGGCCCGTGCCTTACTCCGGTACAAAGCGACTCCGTTCGGTAGGCCACGCGAGCCTGACCACCGAGCCGATGGGGACGCTGGTGCCAGCCGGCACGTGCGCGACGATCCGCTGTCCTGACGTGAGGGTCGCATGTACTCGAATGGCCGATCCGGCGTAGACCGCCTCCCTCACTGTCGCCGACACGACGTTGCCGCCCCCGAGCCCCTCCGGCGGTCGGACCGCGATGGCCTCGGGGCGCACGGCGAGCCAGGCCTCACGTCCGGTCTCCAGTACACCGTCGCTGACGCCGCGCAGCACATCCACCCCGATCCGTAAGGCCGCCTCACCATTCCGGCTCTCCACGACCGTCCCGCCGAGCAGGTTGGTCTCGCCGATGAAATCGGCGACGTAGCGTGAGGCTGGCCGGTCGTAGAGATCACGCGGCGTACCGACCTGCGCGATCCGTCCCTGACGCATGAGCACGATCCGGTCGCTCATGGTGAGCGCTTCCTCCTGATCGTGCGTCACATAGACGAAGGTGATGCCCAGGCTGGTCTGGAGATGCTTGAGCTCGAGCTGCATCCCCTTCCGGAGCTTCAGATCGAGCGCGCCCAGCGGCTCATCCAGCAGCAGCACTCTCGGCCGGTTAACCAGGGCCCGGGCCAGCGCCACGCGTTGCTGCTGGCCGCCGCTCAGTTGTCGTGGGGACCGTGCGCCGAGCTGCGAAAGCTGCACCATCTCGAGGGCCTGATCGACCCTGGAGGCGCGCTCCTTCTTCGGCACGCGCTTCATTCGCAAGCCGTACTCGACGTTCTGGCGCACACTCATGTGGGGAAACAGCGCGTATTGCTGAAAAACGGTGTTGATGTCGCGCTTGAAGGGGGGAAGGGGCGAAATGTCCGCCCCATCCATCAGGATCTCTCCCTCGGTGGGGGGCTCGAAGCCCGCGATCATCCGGAGTGTCGTCGTTTTGCCCGATCCGGAGGCACCGAGGAGAGTGAGAAATTCCCCGGAGGCGATGGAGAGCGAGAGGTCGTCTACCGCCGCAAAGGCGCCGAAGCGCTTAGTCAGCTGCCGGAGCTCGAGCAGGGGAGCCATGGGAGCGGAGAAAGGAGAAAGGAGAAAGGAGAAAAGGGAAGGAGAAGGCCCTTCTTCCTTTCTCCCTTTTCCTTATCTCCGCCTTCTTCTCCTATTTTCCTGCCTTTACCTCGTTCCAGATCTCCTGATACTTCTCACGACGCGGGCTCCACTGCCAGAAGTTCACCTTGGAACCGTAATCGCTGATGTCTCGCTGGCTCGCCGCCTGCTCCGGTGACATGTAGCTCCGCGCGTCTGGGTTGGCGACGATGTAGGCCGTCACGTCGTACAGCAATTTCTGCGTGAACGGCTGGGCGGAATATTCGAGCCAGGCATAGGCCGCGTCGAGATTCTTGGCCCCCTTGGTCAGCACCCAATGGTCGGCCCACGCCGTGGTCCCCTCCTTCGGAATCGTCTCGCCGGCCGGATACTTCGCCTGGCGGAGCTGGTTGGTCATGAGCGGCCATCCTTCTCCGGCGAGGATCTCGCCGCTCTGAAAGAGCTGGGTCATGTCACCGGCAGTGACCCAGTATTTCCGGACGTTGGGCCGCAGCTCCAGCATCTTGGCCTTCACCTTGGCCAGGTCGTCGTCCGAGAGGTTGTAGAGCTTGCTCGGATCGTTGGGATCGTCCATCCCGAGGAACTGCGCCACCATGTAGAGCGTCGCGATATCGTCCTGCAGCGACAACTTGCCTCTGTACTTCTTGTCCCACAGAGCTCCCCATGACTCCGGGGCCGGCTTGATCTTGGTCGAGTCATAGATGAGCGGGTTCGGTCCGAATGCCCACGGCACGCCATAGACCACCGTGTCCTTCCGTGCCACCTTCAGGTTTCGGAATCCCTCGCTGAGATCGCCGTAACTCGGGATGCGCTTCAGATCGAGCGGACTCGCGAGGCCCGCCTCGATGATCGCGGTGGCAGCATCGCTCGACGGCGAGATCAGATCGATCGTCTCCGCACCACCGGCCCGCAGCTTCGCGACGAGGTCATCGCTCGACCCCATGTAGGTCGCGTTGACCTTGACACCGCACGCCTCCTCGAACGGCTTCGTGAACAGGGTGTCGGTGTAGCCCTCCCAGACCATGAAGTTGAGCTCGCCACCGATCGGCTTGGCGCACAGCTTGGCCAGGTACGCCTTGGCGTCGGCTCGCGCGTCGCCCGTAGGCGCGACGCTGATCTTGGTAGCGGCGGCTGCGGGAGCGGCGGCGGGTTTCTCGCCTCCACCGCACGCGACGGCGGACGTGAGGAGGCCAAGCGCGAATACTCGCTGTGACAGCGGACGGCGCACGGTCATGGGATACTCCTCGTCACGGATCGTCTGGGGAAACGAAGGATGAAGCTTCTCTGTCTGGATCAATGCTACATCGCGCCGCGAGGAGTACGCTAGAGGAGTGCGTGGGGGTGGCGGAACGCGGCGCCGCTCCTTACTTCTACGGGCGGACCCCAACTCGAGGCCTCAATGTCCCGCGTCATTCACCTTCAGACCGAGATTCCCGGTCCGAAGAGTCGCTCCCTGCTCGCCCGGCGCGCCCGGGCGGTTCCCAAGGGCGTGCCAGCCGTCACGCCGATCGCCGTGGCGAAGGCGGAAGGATCGGTGATCACCGATGCCGACGGGAACCGGCTGATCGACTTCGGTGGCGGCATCGGAGTCGTGAACACAGGGCACCGTCACCCCGCCGTGGTGCAGGCGGTGCGCGAGCAGCTCGACCGGTTCGCCCACGTCTGCTTCCCCGTCTCCACCTACGAGCCCTACGTCGAGCTGGCCGAGCGGATGAACCGGATCACGCCGGGCACCCACGAAAAACGGACGTTCTTCGTCAACAGCGGCGCGGAGGCGGTCGAGAACGCGGTCAAAGTGGCGCGGTGCTTCACCGGACGCCAGGCGATTCTCTGCTTCGAGCACGCATTCCACGGTCGCACGAATCTCGCGATGGGCCTCACCGCGAAGGTGATGCCCTACAAGAAGGGCTTCGGGCCGTTCGCGCCGGAGCTGTACCGGATTCCGTATCCCTACTGCTATCGCTGCGGTGAAGGTCCGACGGGCGGACGCTGCTGCCTTGCCGATTCCACGCGTCTCGAGGCCACGCTCGCCGGAACGGTGGATCCCGGATCGGTCGCCGCGGTGATCATGGAGCTGGAGCTCGGCGAAGGCGGATTCGTGCCCGCGCCCGTCGAGTACGTCCAGATGCTCGCGGCGTTTGCCAAGCAGCATGGCATTCTCTTCATCGCCGACGAAATTCAGACCGGCTTCGGCCGCACGGGGAAGCTGTTCGCATCAGAGCATTATGATCTGGTTCCCGACATCATGACGACCGCGAAATCGCTCGCCGGCGGACTTCCGCTGGCTGCCGTCACCGGTCGTGCGGATGTCATGGACGCTTCGCATGTCGGCGGCCTTGGCGGGACCTATGGCGGCAATCCGCTGGCCTGTGCCGCTGCCATCGCGGTGATCGACGCGATGGAGGCCGAGCGCATTCCCGCACACGCCGCTCGCGCCGGTGCGCGAATCGCCGACCGTTTCCGGGAGTGGGCACGGCGGTACCCATGCATCGGCGACGTGCGCGGCCTGGGCGCCATGATCGCCATGGAGCTCGTGACCGATCGCGAGACCAAGACACCCGACAAGGCGCTCACCGGACGGCTCATCGCCGCGGCGCTCGAGCGTGGACTCATTCTCCTGTCGGCGGGAACCTATGGGAACACGATCAGAGTGCTGGCCCCGCTGACGACCGACGACGCGATCGTCGACGAGGGTCTGGATGTATTCGGCGCGGCACTCGAGGCTGTGACGACTCGGACACCGGCCCTGGCATGATCCCGGATCGGGAGCGACTGAAGACGCTCCTCACCGAGGAAGAGCACCGCTTTGCCTCGTGTCATCCGCGATCCCTCGAGCTCCACGCGCGGGCTCGGCGGTCGCTACTGGGCGGCGTGCCGATGCACTGGATGACCCGATGGGCCGGGGCTTGTCCGGTCTTTGCCGAGCGCGCCGAGGGCGCATACCTGACCGATGTGGACGGACACCGGTATCTCGATCTCTGCCTCGGTGACACCGGGGCGATGATGGGGCATGCCCCGACGTCCATCGTGACCGCGGTCGAGGAACAGGCACGTCGCGGGTTCACCTTCATGCTGCCGACCGAGGACACCCTCTGGGTCGGCGAAGAGCTCGCCCGGCGCTTCGGGCTCCCCGTCTGGCAGTTCGCGCTCACCGCCACCGACGCCAACCGGTTCGCGATCAGACTCGCACGCCACATTACCGGCCGGCGCTATGTACTCGTCTTCAACTGGTGCTATCACGGTACAGTCGACGAGAGCTTTGCGATGCTGCTTGAGGGTCGCACGGTCGCCAGGGCGGGCAATATCGGCCCGCCGGTAGACCCCGCGGTCACCACCAGGGTCGTCGAGTTCAACGACCTCCCCGCGCTCGAGAAGGCCCTGGCCCCCCACGACGTTGCCTGCGTGCTTGCCGAGCCTGCGATGACCAACATCGGGATCGTACTCCCCGACGCGGGGTTTCACGCGGCGCTCAGAGACCTGACGCGGCGAACGGGCACTCTGCTCGTCATCGACGAGACCCACACCATCTCGGCGGGACCCGGAGGCTATACCGGGGCGTACGGCTTGCAGCCGGACATGCTCACGATCGGAAAGGCCGTGGCCGGCGGCGTTCCCGGGGCAGCGTACGGATTCACGACGGAGGTGGCGGAGCGGATCGCGGGCTCGACCCGGACGGATACCATCGACACCGGCGGAATAGGAGGGACCCTCGCCGCGAACGCGCTGGCGACGGCTGCCATGCGTGCCACGCTGCACAGTGTCCTCACCGAGGAGAGTTTCCGCCGCACGATTCCGCTCACCACCCGCTTTGCCGATGGTGTGCGCGAAGCGATCGTCGAGCATGATCTCCCGTGGACCGTTCAGCAGCTCGGATGCCGTGCGGAGTACTGGTTCCGCGCGGTGCCCCCACGAAACGGCTCGGAGGCGGCCGCGTCGGCCGACCCGGACCTCGAGCGGTTCATGCACCTCTCCGCCCTCAACCGTGGAATACTGCTGACGCCGTTTCACAACATGGCGTTGATTGCCCCGACCGTCACCGAGGACGACGTGGACCGACACACCGGAGTCTTTCGCGAGAGCATCGCGCGACTGTGATCGATCGCTGCCTGTGGGCCGACGACGCGCCGATGCCGGCGCGTGTGCCCATGCCGGAGCGGAGCGACGTCGCCGTGGTGGGTGGTGGATACACCGGACTCGCGGCGGCACGCGCCGTCGCGCGACGCGGTGCGTCGGTCGCGGTGCTCGAGCGGCATACGGTGGGCTGGGGAGCCAGCGGGAGAAACGGCGGGTTCGTTCTTCCAGGGTATAAGCCCGAGATTCAGCACCTCGCCCGGAAGCATGGAATCGAGGAGGCGCGTCGGCTGTTCCAACTGTCACTCGAAGCGATCGCCTACCTCGAGAATGTGATTGCGGAGGAACGCATCGCATGCGACTACGGGCGTTGCGGAACCGTCACCCTCGCCGCCAAGCCGAGTCACCTACGTCCGCTCGCCGAGAGTGCACGGTTCTCGAGAGAGGCGTTCGGCTACGAGACGCACGTTCTCGGACCGGCCGAGCTGCGCGGGGAGATTGCCTCGCCGCGGTATCATGGCGGACTGCTCGACCCGGGGGCCGGTGCCCTGCACCCGGGTCGATACGTGCGCGGGCTCGCCGCGGCGGCGGAACGCGCGGGTGCCGCGCTCGTCGACGATACGGACGTTCGTGCGGTGAGGCGCGATGGGAACGTCCTCCTCGTCGAGACATCGCGCGGGCCGCTGCGTGCGGACGAAGTCCTGGTGGCGACCAACGGCTATACGGGCTCCGCCTTTCCCGAGTTGTGCCGCCGTGTCGTGCCCGTCGGCAGCTACATCATCGCGACGACACCACTCGAGGAGGGGCTCGCCGCGCGCCTCCTTCCACGCGGCCGAGTGTTCAGCGATACCAAGAATCTGCTCTACTACTTTCGACTCTCCCCCGACCGCAGGATGGTGTTCGGCGGCCGTGCCGCGTTCACCCCGATGCCGGTGGCCAGGGCCGCCGACCTTCTCGCGCGGGCAATGGTCGAGGTGTTTCCGGAGCTGCGGGGAACGGAGATCGCGTGCGCGTGGGGAGGTCAGGTGGCGTTCGCGCTCGACCAGATGCCACACGCGGGGCGGCTGTCGGGGCTGCACTATGCACTCGGTTACGCCGGCCACGGCGTGGCATTCTCCACCTGGCTCGGAGCACGGATGGGAGATGCGCTGGCTGGCGCGAGCTCGATGCCCGATCTCACGGCACCATTCCGAGTCGTGCCGCTCTACGGGGGCGGGCCGTGGTTTCTGCCTCTGGTCGGCGCGTACTACAGGGTGAAGGATCTGGTGAGCTGAGAACCGCATAGACGGCCGGGGCCGCCCGTTCCGTCTTCTCCGTCCTCAAAACGAATGGAGCGCCGATCAATTGCGTTTGCCGAACGATGAAGTCCTGCGGCACACCCAACGCTATCTCGAGCTGATCGCCGGGCGGGAGATGTCGCAGGACGAGAAGAAAACGTTCATCGCCGAGACGGTCGACAGCTATGAGAGGTACTACAACAGAGGCTTCATCACGTATCGCAAATCGGTCACGCAGGCCGGACAATTCGCCGCGCTGGAATGGTCGGGACAGGGCGCGATTCTCCACGATCTCCTGGGCCGCGAATACATCGATTGCCTGGGTGGATACGGGATCTTCAGTGCGGGTGTGAACCATCCCAAGATCGTGAAGGCGGTAACCGATCAGATGCAGCGCATGGCCCTCAACAGCCAGGAGCTGCTCGAGCCGTGGCGAGCGGCCCTCGCGCGCGTGCTGGCCGAAGTGACGCCGGGCGATCTGCAGAACTCCTTCTTCATCAACAACGGTACCGACGCCATCGAAGGGGCCATCAAGCTCGCTCGCCTGTACACCAAACGCGGCACGTTCATCTCGACGCTCGGCGGATTCCACGGCAAGTCGATGGGCTCGCTCTCTCTGATGGGTAAGGCCTCGTTTCGCGAGCCCTTTCAGAGCGGCTTGCAGGACGTCCGCTTCGTCCCTTACGGCGACGCCGATGCGCTCGAGGACGAACTCAGGCGTTGCGACGCGGTCGGCGTCCACATTGCCGGGGTCGTGCTGGAGCCGGTGCAGGGCGAGGCCGGAGGAGTCGTCCCTCCTGACGACTATTTCCCCACTGCCCGGGAGCTCTGCACCCGATACGGCGCCCTGCTCATCGCCGACGAGATTCAGACCGGGATGGGGCGTACCGGCAAACTCTGGGGCGTGGATCACTGGAACGTCGTGCCCGACATCATGTGCCTCGGGAAGTCGATCGGCGGCGGAGTGATGCCGCTCTCCGCCTTCATCGCCGATCCCACCGTCTGGGAAGTCATGATTCCCAATCCGATCATCCACTCCACCACATTCGGCGGCAATCCGCTCGCGTGCGCCGCGGGCATGGCAGCGATCCAGGTGACGCTCGAGGAGGACCTTCCGGGCCAGGCTGCCGCAAAAGGCGAGTTTCTTCTTCGGGAGCTCGGCACCCTCCAGCGAAAATATCCGCAGGTCCTCGCCGAGGCGCATGGAAAGGGCTTGCTCATCGGGATGGAATTCCCCACTCAGGAGATCGGCTGGAAGGTGGCCGCCGGTCTGTTCAAGCGTGGCGTCCTCGTGGCGGGCACGTACTCCAAGGCTCAGGTGATTCGGATCGAGCCCGCGCTCGGTATTCCAATGCCACTGCTGCAGGAGATGCTGAATCGGCTGGAAGACACGTTCAAGGAGGTTGGGCAGGCGTGACCGGGGTCACCGAACAGAGGTCGCCGAGAAGGGACATTGAACCCCTGTCTTGTCGTGAGGAGGCCTCATGGACCCCGTCAAGGATCCCGTGTGTGGAATGACCGTTGATGCGGCGAATTCCATTCGGATGACATACAACGCCCGCGACTACTATTTCTGCTCCACTTCCTGCAGCCGGGCATTCCAGGTCGACCCAGCCCGCTATGCCCACCAGGAAGATCCACCCTACACTGTAAGCGGCGGCATGAACGCGCCCCGCTTCGGGTCCTCGGGCAGCGGCGGACTCGAGAACGAGCCGGCGCCCGAGGTACGCAAGAAGCAATGAGCGTTCGCGCCGGCCGAGCCACCGGTTCGGCCGCTGACTTCATCCCGCCGCATGCCTCGCTCTCGGAATTGCGAACGGCGGCGGCGGGCTGTCGAGGGTGCAGGCTCTGGTTCGACGCAACCCAAACCGTGTTCGGTGAAGGGCCGACCGAATCAGAGTTGATGCTGGTTGGTGAGCAGCCCGGCGACGAGGAGGACAGGCAGGGGCATCCATTCATCGGCCCAGCCGGCCGGCTGCTCGACAAGGCGTTTGAGCAGGCAGGCATCGATCGACGTCGGGTCTATCTCACGAACGCAGTCAAGCATTTCAAGTTTTCGCGGAAAGAGACGATCCGTCGGCGGCTTCACAAGAAGCCGAACGCGGCGGAAGTCCGCGCCTGCCGGCCCTGGTTGGAAGAGGAGATTCGAGTCGTGCAGCCACGGCTGATCGTGGCGCTGGGCAGCACCGCCGCTCAGGTATTCTTCGGGCGGACGTTTCGAGTGCTCGCGAGCCGGGGGAAGGTTATCGAGTCGGAGTGGGCCGGCCGAGTGATGGCGACGGTGCACCCGTCGTCGGTGCTGCGGACACCGGATGAGGATCGCGAGAGCGCTCGCCGGGAGTTCTTTCGCGACATCCGACGTGCCGCGAAAGAACTCGCTCGGCTTCGTTGACCGCTATTCGGATGCCGCGGGCTCTTCCTCCGCTGCGGCGCCATACGACTTCGACCAGCTGATCGTCGCGCCGCCCCAGAACTTCACGTCGTGCGTCTTGTTCAGGGAGGTGAACTTGGTGGCATCGTCGCCATTGATCACGACGTGAAACGCCGGGGTGATCGAGAAGATACCCGCCGTGACCGGGATCCCCGCCGACAGATCGAGATGGGTGAAGCCGCTGTCGAAGAAGTTCGCCGTTTCGTCCGAGTTCGGATCGGTGTTGACGCCTTGGCCCGAGTTGACTCCAGCCAACGCGGTCAGGTTTACCGAGACCTTCTCGCTCGCCGGGAAGGAGTGCGAGACGCTCCCCTCGGCGTACAGTCCCTTCACCTTGTCCACATCGTAATAGACGTTGATCTTCGGGCTCAGGGGCGCGTCCACGGCGAGCTTCCCGTAGATCTCGACTGTGTTGAAGTCTTTCGTCAATCCGGCCTTGTTCGGATAGATGTAGGCCGTTGCGCCTCCCGTCAGCGTGGCCTTGCCCACCGTGAACGCAACCTCGGCCCACGGATCGAATTCAGCGAAGTTGAAGGCGGACGTGCCACCGCTCTCGCTGATGTCGGTGCCATTGTCGTACTTGCCGAGATCGATGTTGGCCCACCCGCCCAGCGTTACGGAGGCCGCGCCGGCCGGGAACGTCACATAGAGGTCAGGCTCCGCCACCGGCTTGCCGGTCAGAGTGACTCCGCGCCACACATACGAGCTGAACAGGGCCAGGTCGGCGCCTACCGTCTGCGCCTTGAGGGGCCCGGCACTCGTGATCGCGCCCACGACGACCAGGGTAGCTCCCAGAACCTTCGCTCGCCTCATGATGTCTCCCCGAGAAGGAAGTGGATGTAAGGCCCTGCGCCAACAAAAAAATCCCGGCCGAGTCTATCGAGCGGGCCGGGACAATCGCCTTAATGCACCCGAAACAGCCCGATGTTCCTACGTGAACACGTAGTAATTCGCGGCGCGGTTACGGTTGGCATTGGAAAGGGGGTGCATTGAGCCAATGTATCCGTTTGGAGGCGACCGTCAAGTCATTCTCGAATCGAGAGCGCGTACCCGCGCTGCGGATTCGGGCGTTGCCTCGCGCGGCGCGTGCGTGCTGGAGCACGGTCTCTTTCGGGCGCGAACGAGGACCGTGTGGCAGTGACGGGATTGATCGTCAGGAGTTGCAAAGTTGATACGTCCAATGCACTTTGCCGTGAGCCTGTGCCTGGAGGCTGGCGACTTGGACCCCAAGTCCACCTTCATCAAGCGGTTCGGCGATCTCGTCGCTCTCCTCCGATTCGAGCCGGGGAACGATGCGGCCCAGGATTTGGCTCTCACCGCATCCATCGCCGCGGTCGAATTCGAGCCGGTGGAGATCGAGGCCGGTGTAGAGTGGTCGGTCATCCCCGCCGAGTTCACGCTCAAGAACAGACTCCTTGCCAGACAAGTCGAGTGTATCCGCATTGCCGCTGGGGCCGAGGCGCACGAGTTGCTTGCGCTCGCTCGAGCACTCTCCCATGACGTCACCCCCATTCCGAGCACCCCCAAGGTCCAAGTCGAGCGTCTTCGTCTACTCGCGGCCAGTGGCCAAAGGGTCTCCGCCAGCGGCGTCGAGCCGGTATTTCAGGTGACAGCAGTGTCGTCGGATCGTCGCGGCGAACGGCGGCATTGGGAGGAGCGCCGAGGCTCGGCTCGGAGACGCTGGTCCGCCGTCGAACGGCGTCGCACACCCGATCGCCGGGTAACGGGAGAACGCCGCTTACGGCTCATCAGCGACCAGACGGTTGCCATCGACGAGCTGCTCACTGCTCTTGGCCACCACGTCCGAAGCCAGGCGTGGGAGTCGGCCCTCTTTGCCGCCCTCGCCCTGGTCCGTCTCGCACCCCGAGTGCCATCCGCTGATCGCCAAGGCTTTGCAACGCGGGTGCGCACCGCCATTCCCAGAAGAGCGATCGACGGAATCATCGAGACGGCAGAACGCGATCCTATCACCCGTGACGCTGCCACCTTCGTGCTTCGGTTCACCGGTCTCCCCGCTGCCGAAGCACTCCTCGATCGGCTGCGCCAGGGCGAGGCCATCGGAGTTCGCGGGTATTACTACGAAGTCCTGGGGGGAATGCCCGAGACGCACCCTCTCGTGACGCCCATGCTGAATGGCCGAGAGGCGCACGAAGTCCGTCACGGCATTGCGCTGCTCGGTCGCCTCGGTCCGGCGCAGGGAGTGGCGCAGCTCGAGCCGCTGCTCGCGCATCGAGATGAGCGGATCCGAACGGCCGCGGTCCGTGCGCTGGGAGAGATCCATCAGGGTGCGGCCGCCGAGCCGCTGCGCCGGGCAATGCACAGCCCGGATCCACGAACCCGAGCGGCCGCCGCCGACGCCGTCGCCGTTTGGAGGGGTGGAGAGTTGGCCCCCCTTCTCGTCTCCTCGCTCGAATCCGAGCGAGATCGCGACGTCTGGCACGCCAATATCTCCGCACTCGGTCGGATCGGCAGCGCCGAAACGAGCGAAGCTCTCGCCAACGTCGCGCGCACTCCGAAGAAATTCTTCCATCGCCAGGGCTACAACACCTGGCAACGCCTGGCCGCCGTTACTGCACTGGGTCTTTCCGGGTCGGATTTCGCGGTCGCCACCCTCATCCAGCTCTCACGTGATGCGATGGGCGTGGTCTCCTATGCCGCCGACCGCGTGCTTCACGCGCAGACCCAGCGCGCCGGCTGACGCTAGCGGTGCACGTCGAATCCTTCGATATGCACGTCCAGATTGTGATTGATTCGGAGCCCGACGTTCCCGTCGAGATCCATGGATTTGGCGTCGGCGGTGTAAACCGGCTTGCTATTCACGAGGAATACGACCTTAGACGGATCGCGCTTGTGGTCGATCTCGAGGAGATTGGTTGCTGAGCTCTTCGCGTCCGGCTTCTTCACTGCGGCGTCCTTAACCCATCCCTTGGTGATCTCACTCGTCTTTTCGCCTTCACGCCGCTTGATCAGAAAGCTTCCATCCTGACGCACCAGAAAGTACACATAGGTCTGACCGGGTCCGTCGAGTCCTCGACCGCCCGCAAACAGTCCGTAGCCCTCTGCATACTCCGTCGGCTTGGCTTGCGTAAAGGTGGCAAGCGTGTGAAAGGGTCCCTTTCCCTCATTGGCGGACTTGTACAGGATGATCGCGGGACCGAGCGTGACATGGATGCCCGAGCCCATCGGGGCGACCTTCACGTTGGTGAGGGCGGCGTTGTCGTCGGGACGCGCCGTCCAACCCGCTGGGATATTTCCCCCGCCCTGGACTGCGTGGTCGGTGTGCTCATGACCGGCCGGCTTCTGGGATTCCTGGGCGTGAACGGCAAGAGGAAGAAAGGTGACGAGAGCGATAATCGGCAGTACGCGCATGGGCTAAACCTCGGGTCGGCAATGTTGCGTGAGAGATGAGTCAACGGGTTGCGGGAAGCCGTGCCGCGTGACTAACCTAATGCCCTTCCGGAAAACCGAACTTCGGACTGGAGACCTCGCATGTACTGGCTCGGCGTTCTGCTCGCGGGGATCGGCGCGACACTCATCCTGAGTGCGTTGACCTTCGTGTCGGCACTCATCGGCGTGCTCGTCAATGCGATGATCGTGCTGATGGCGGGGCCAATCATCGACGGCGTGCTGGCCAAGCGCGGGGGCCGTGTCGTGAAGCGGTGACCCGGCAGGAGAGCCGAGCCCTTCCCTTTCCGTAGTCTTTCCTGCACTCCCGCCGCTGTGCTGTCGAAACGCCGAACAGCCATTCGTCGTTCTGTCAGAGCCTGAATCTCCCGACACCGCGTTTCGTAGGGCAACATGCCACCCACTGGAACTGCGGTGCGAGCGGTAGTATTCCAAGCTACTACCTACTGAGCGATCCATGAAACTCTCCGATATGTCCATCCGGCGCCCCGTCCTCGCCAGCATGATCAGTCTCGCGCTCGTCCTGTTCGGCGCCATCGGCTATACCCGACTCGCGGTGCGCGAGTTTCCAGATGTCGATCCTCCGATCGTCTCCGTCAGCACCGAGCTGCCCGGTGCGAACCCGCAAGTCGTGGAATCCGCGGTGACCGACATCCTGGAGGAGGAGTTGAGCACGGTGGAGGGTCTGCGAACCCTTACGAGCTCGAGTCAGGAGGGATTCAGCAACATCACGCTCGAGTTCAACCTGGACCGCGGCGTCGAGTCCGCCGCACAGGACGTCCGCGACAAAGTGGCCCGAGTGCGGGGGCGACTACCGGAGGATGTGCGTGAGCCGGTGGTGACCAAGCAGGAAGCCGACGCGGAGCCCTTCTACTGGCTCGCGCTCTCCGGAGAGAACTACGATCTCCTTCAGCTATCCGATATCGGCGACCGGCTGGTCAAGAGCCGGCTGCAGACACTTCCTGGTGTAGGACAGGCCCGGATTTTCGGCGAGCGCCGGTTCTCCATGCGGATCTGGCTGTCGGCCGCCGAGCTGTCGGCGCGAGGGCTCACCGTACAGGACGTGCAGCAGGCTATCCGTACGCGCAACGTCGAGATTCCGGCGGGCCGCATCGAGTCCGAGCGACGCGAGTTCACGGTGCGCTCTCTCGGTGAGCTCAAGACACCGGAGGAGTTCTCGAATCTCGTCGTGTCCAATAACGGCGGCGTTCTGGTGAAGCTCAAGGATCTCGCTCGGGTCGAGCTGGGGGCGGAAGACGAGCGGAGCGCCCTGCGATTCAAGGGAACACCGGCCGTCGCCATCGGTGTCGTCCGGCAGTCCAAGGCCAACATCACGCAGGTGGCCGCGGCAATCCGCGGCGAGTTGCCACGAATTCAGCAATCGCTGCCGCCGGGCGTGCAGCTCAGCATAGCGTTCGACCAGTCGGTCTTCGTGTCGCGGTCCATCCGCGAAGCCGAGGACACGCTGCTTCTCGCTGCCGGGCTCGTGGTCATCATCATCTTCATCTTCCTTCGCAACTTCCGGGCGACCATCATCCCCGGTCTGGCGATTCCGACTTCCATCGTCGCGACGTTCGCCATCATGTACTTCCTCGGCTTCTCGATCAACAACTTCACGCTGCTCGCCCTTACCCTCGCGATCGGGATCGTGGTGGACGACGCGATCATCGTCCTCGAAAACGCCTACCGACATCAGGAGGAGCTGCACGAAAGCCCTGAGGAGGCGGCCACGAACGGGACCCGGGAGATCGGCTTTGCGGTCATCGCAACTACCGTCTCCCTGGTAGCGGTCTTCACTCCGCTCGCATTCCTGACCGGATCGACCGGGAGGCTCTTCAACGAGTTCGGCATTGCGGTGGCGGGTGCGGTAGTCATCTCGGGGTTTGTGGCGCTCACGCTCACCCCGATGCTGTGCGCGAGGGTGCTGCGCGTCCCGCAGCGTCACGGAGCGCTCTACCGCACGCTCGAGAATGGCTTCAATGCGATCGCGTCGGGATACGCCCGTGCGCTCCGGGTCGCCCTTCGGCACCGCTGGGCGGTACTCGGCGGCGTCGCGGTTTTGACGGTCGTCGCCGTCGCCGTGTTCCGGACGCTCAAGCGGGAGTTCGTGCCGGCGGAAGACAAGGGATGGTTCCTCACCATCATCATCGCGCCCGAGGGATCGTCGCTGGCCTATACCGACGGATATCAACGCCAGGCCGAAGCTGTAATCGGCAAGACAAAGGACATCGACAGCTACTTCAGCGTCGTGAACATCGGGGACGGGGTGAGCCGAGGGATCATCTTCAGCAACCTCGTGGACTTCGCCAAGCGCACCCGCTCCATGAACGACATCATCGGCGAGGTGCAGGGACAGCTCTTCGGGATCCCTGGCGTGCTCGCCTTCGCGAACAATCCACCGGCATTTGGCTGGGGGAATCCGGTCAATTTCGTCATCCAGCATCCGGATTTCGGACTGCTGACCAAGGGGAACGACACGCTGCTGGCCCGTGCACGGCAGATCAAGGGACTCACCAACGTGGACAGCGACCTTCGGGTGAACAAGCCGGAGCTCACGGTCAACTTCGACCGCGACCGGGCCGAGGACCTCGGGGTGCCCGTAGGTGACGTCGCCACCACCCTGCAGGTGCTCCTCGGAGGAAACCGGACGAGCACGTTCACGAGGAACAACAAGCAATACGAGGTCATCCTGCAGCTCGATCCCCGGGCCAGAGCCACGCCGAGCGACATGACGGGTCTCTACGTGCGCGGACGGGACGGCACGCTACTCAAGCTCGAGTCGCTCGCGTCGGTGAAGGAGGGCGTCGGTCCGCGGGAGCTGAACCACTTCCAGCGGGTTCGTGCCGCGACGCTCACCGCCGGCCTGGCTCCGGGCTTTACCCTTGGCGAAGCGCTCGACTCGCTCAACCGAATCGCGAAGGAAGTGCTGCCCAAGGGGAGCAGCACTGCGCTGGCTGGTGAATCCCGTGAGCTCGAGGAGAGCGGATCGTCGCTCTACTTCGCGTTCGCCCTGGCCCTCCTCGTGGTCTTCATGGTGCTGGCGAGCCAGTTCGAATCGTTGGTGCACCCCTTCACGGTGCTCCTGGCCGTGCCACTCGCCGTGACCGGCGCGCTCTTCACGCTCAAGATCGCCGGAGCAACCATCAACCTGTACAGCCAGATCGGGATGATCCTCCTGATCGGTCTCGTAACCAAGAATTCCATTCTGCTGGTTGAATACATCAACCAGCTCAAGGAGCGCGGGCTGGACACCATCGAGGCCGCTCTCGAATCGGGGCGGATCCGTCTTCGGCCCATTCTCATGACCTCGGTGGCCACGATCATGGGGGCAGTGCCGATCGCGTTTGGCCTGGGCGCCGGGTCCATCAGCCGCCGGCCGCTCGGCTACGCCATTGTCGGCGGGGTGTTGTTCTCCACGATGCTGACGCTGTTCGTGGTTCCGGCGGTGTACGTGATCTTCGATAGCCTGCTCGATCGGGTGCGCCGGCCTGCCGGGGTCCCCCACCGTCCGCTCGCCGCGGCGGAGGCGGAGTGATCGTCACGCTCATGATGATGGCCCAGGTCGCGGCCTCGGCCGCTCCGCCCACCGATTCCCTGCTCAGGGTCACGCTCGAGCAGGCGATCGTGCGCGCCACGCGGCTCGACCCGAACTATGTCCGGGCGCTGGGACAGGTGGACAACGCGGAATGGGGAAGGCGAGCGGCGATCGCGACCTTCGTGTTGCCGTCGATCACCGTCTCCCTCAACGCGACGAAATATTCGACCGATCAATTCAACATCGGCACCAGCCGTCCGCAGAACGTCTCGGTCATTGCCGACGCGACGGCTCGATACGAGCTCTTCTCCGGCCGAAAGTTCGCCGACCTTGGCCGCACGGCGGCGGAGCTCGATCAGGCGCAGGCGACCGAGTTGGAGCAGCGCTTTCAGACCGCGCTCCAGACCGAGGCCGACTACTACGGCGTACTGCTCAATCAGGAGCTCGGCGGCGTCGCGCGCGAGAGGGTGCGCCGCGGCGAGGAGGGATTGACCATCGCGCGGGCGCGGGTGACCTCCGGCGCGGCCGTGCAGAGCGACTCACTGCAGTTTGTCCTGGAGCTGACCCAGGCTCGGCTCGACCAGCTCCAACGCGACGCGGGGCTGACGGTCGCTCGGCTGCAGCTCGGTCGCAGGGTCGGTGAGGCTGGACCCGTAGACGCGGAGCCGATCGATACCGCGCCGGCCCCCGATCTGCCGTTGGGGCTTCCCGAGGCAGTCGACATGGCGCTTGCGCAGGGACCACAGTATCGCGCCGCGCGCTCGGCGGAGCGCGCGGCCTCCTCGGTCCTCAAGGCGGAGCGCGGTGCCTACCTGCCGACAGTCGCCGTCATCGGAGAGCACACTCGCTTCGACCTCAAGTTCTTCCCCAGCGCGGTCAACGTTTCCTCGATTTCGCTTGGCGTGTCGCTCCCGATCTGGGACGATGGCCGCCGCGAGCTGAGGATCACGCAGGCGAGGGTCAATCGCGATGTCTCACGCGCGATCCGCGAAGATCTCGAGCGGGCCGCGCGACGCGATGTGACCGCCGCGTACGAAGCGTACCGCACCGCTCAGGCGACGACTGCATTGTCAGAAACCGCGGTCGTCGTGGCCAAGGAGAACTATCGGGTCCAGGAGTCGCGATACCGCGCCGGGGCCACCACGATTCTCGACGTGCTCGACGCACAGTTGCGTCTCACCCAGTCCGAGGCCGACCTGGTCCAATCGCGATACGCTGCGCGATTGGCTCTCGCCGGCCTCGAGGCGATCCTGGGGCACCGACTCTTCACGAACAGGAACGGCCCGTGAGACCGAATCTCGTACCGTCCAATCACCTCTCGTACGTCGCGGCGCTCGTGTGGGCAGCGGCTTGCAACAACGCGGAATCGGCCGGCGCCCCGAAGGGCGGGGGCGGACCTGGTGGAGGTCCCCCCGCGATGCCGGTCGAGGCAGCGGTCGCCCGAACCGATACGGTGGTCGACGCCATCCTCGCGACCGGGCAGATCGAGGCTCTCCAATCGATCGAGCTGCGGCCGGACATCGAGGGACGGATCGCGCAGATCCTGGTTCGGGAGGGAAGTCCCGTCGACAAGGGCGCTGCCCTCTTCAAGGTGGACGACGCCGAGCTCACGGCACAGGTGGCGCGTGCGGAGGCCGATCGGGATCTTGCCCGGCAGTCGCTCGCGCGGACGCGTGATCTGCTCGGCCAGCAGGCATCGTCTCAGGCCGAGCTGGAGCGGGCCGAAGCCACCGCGCGTAGCAACGAAGCCCAGCTCGCCCTGCTGAAGGTCCGGCTCGACCGCACAACCGTGCGCGCGCCCTTCGCGGGTGTGGCCGGCCAGCGCTTCGTGAGTCTTGGAGACTACGTAACGACCGACACCAAGCTCCTCGCGCTGCAGACGGTTTCCCCACAGCGGGCCAGCTTTCAGGTGCCGGAGCGGTATGCCGATCAACTCAAGTCGGGCCAAGAGGTGACGTTCCGGGTGGCGGCCTTACCCGGCAAGGACTTCACGGGCCGGGTGGATTTCGTGGACCCTGTGATCCAACTTCCCGGCAGGACAATCCTGGTGAAGGCACTGGTGCCGAACCCCCGGCGCGAGCTCCAGGCCGGGATGTTCATCGAGGCGCGTCTCGCAACGGCGGTCCGGCCGAGCGCGGTCGTCGTGCCGGAAGACGCAGTTCTTCCTCTGCAGGGCGCCAATTTCGTCTGGGTCGTGACCGGCGGAAAGGCGACCCGGCGCCAGGTGGAGCTCGGGGTCCGGACGCCGGGATTTGTCGAAATCAAGAGCGGTGTCGAAGCGGCTGAACAGGTGGTGGTAGGAGGTCAGGAACGCCTCGGCGAAGGCGCTCCCGTCGCGGCCAAGATCGTGGACCGAACGCCCGCCAAGGTCAATGAATAGGACTCGAATAGGGAGTCGTGATGGACCAAGGTGACCTCGCTCCCGATTTCACCCTCCGCGATGCCGCTGGAAAACAGGTTTCGCTCTCGGACTTCCGGGGGCGGGACGTGATTTTGTACTTCTACCCGAAAGACGATACCCCTGGTTGCACCAAGGAGGCCTGCGGCTTTCGTGACGCCTGGACCGATCTCGAGGAGCGCGGCGCGGTGGTCCTGGGCGTCTCGGCGGACGATGCCGCGTCTCACCAACGATTCGCCAGCAAGTACCGGCTCCCCTTCACGTTGCTCTCGGACCCCGACCACAAAGTCATGCAACGCTATGGCGCGTATGGGGAGAAGACGCTCTATGGAAAGAAGACGGTCGGCGTAATCCGGTCGACTGTGTGGATCGGACCCGATGGACGAGTCCGTCGCCACTGGGCCCGCGTCTCGAGCGCCGCCGAGCACCCTGCCAAGGTCCTGGAGGCGCTCCAGGGCCGACCCTGAGCGCCGATCTCGTTTATACTTCTCCGCCGGACCCATCAACGGACCTCGCATGACCGCACGCACTGCCCCCTCCCCCCGGTCCTTTGTGACCTGGATCTGGGAGTGGACCAAATCCATCGTCGTCGCGCTCGTTGTCTGGTTCTTCCTGCGGACCTTTCTGGTCGAGGCGTTCCGGATCCCGTCGGGCAGCATGGAAAACACGCTCATGATCGGGGACTTCCTCTTCGTCAATAAGGCGCTCTACGGCGCCGAGGTGCCGATTATCCATGCGCACCTCCCCGCGGTGCGGGAGCCGGTTCGTGACGACATCCTGGTCTTCGACTCGGTCGAGGAGGAGGGGCTCAAGGTCGTCAAACGCCTGATCGGTCTTCCGGGCGACACCCTCTCCATGGAGGCGGGTCAGCTTTACCGCAATGGCAAGAAGGTGGACGAGCCCTACGCCGTGCACGCCGATCCGACAAGATCCGAGGATCCAGGACAGCGCGCCAAGATGCGCGCGTGGCAAATACCCCATCTGGCGAGTCACGACACGGCCTCTTACCACCCGGACCTCCAGGACTGGGGCCCCATTGTCGTGCCGGCGGACTCCTTCTTCATGATGGGAGACAACAGGGACAGCTCGTACGATGGCAGGTACTGGGGATTCCTTCCCCGGGCCAACGTGAGGGGTCGGCCGCTGCTGGTCTACTTCAGCTACGACCCCAGCAGCTGGCGGTCACTTCCGTTTCTCACGGCTGTGCGGTGGGGACGGATCTTCTCCTCACCGAAGTGAGGCTCAGTGCCCAGTCGAGTGTCTAGGAGCTTCCGGCAGGGAATCGGGGCTGAGGACCCGGGCGATGTACGAGGCGGTGCGACCGCAGGCGGCACAGTGGAGGGTGACTCTACCCCCGGGGGCATCATCGACGGAGGCCCGATCCGGGGTTCGTTCGACCGCGCTCGAATTGCAGGAGGGGCACACCAACGGTTTCTGGTCCCGATCCGACGCGATCAGAATCAGCGCTTCAGGCGCACGGTACTCCTTAATACCCCGGCGTCCCACGGTTCTGCCCTTCCGGCGGGGGTGGTACCGATGAACGGGAACCCCGCCCGCCTCGCAAATCTACGAAAGCATCGCGCCCTTGGCAAAGGCGTGGGAAGCCACTCACCTGTGGCAATCCTTGTCCTGGTCCTTGCTCTATTCGTGGTGCGTTCGAGCGCGGCGCAGGCGACTCACGTCGTGAAGTTTCAAGCCGACACAGCTGCCAAAGAGTACATGTTCGAACCGGCCGTAGTCGTTGCCCACCCGCACGACGTGCTGGTCTTCAAGCTCGTCAACGGTGCTCCCCACAACATCACGTTCGAATCGGCCGACCTCTCCCCCCAGGCCCACGATGCGCTCAACGCGGCGCTGCCCCGGCGATCAGCCGATCTCACCAGCCCATTGCTTACCGCCCCAGGGGCCGAATATCGCGTTGTTGTTCCCTCGATTCCCGCGGGGCACTACCGCTTCTTCTGCCTCCCGCATCGGGCCTATGACGAGCGCGGGGAGCTAGTAGTGGAGTAGCCAGTACAACTACTAGCGCACCGCATCCAACCGTGCGAGAATTCCGCCTGGTTCCCCCAGGGATCCAAAACGGATTTCAGCTCCGGAGGCGGTGTGGTTTCAGAGCTCGGTGGTTCACAAATCTCGACCCTGTTGGAGACCCTTCCGGGGATCGCCAACGTCCTCCGCAGTCCGGTGGCCGACGCCCTCGGCAACGTCATCCGGGCCGCCGCACGCCTGACGGAATTCAGCGTGGCCGACGCCGATGAGCTCATCAAGTATGCCACGCGCCGTGGCTTGCTGGGTCAGGAAGAGGGCGATCGGCTGCTCGCCGAGGTTCATGCGGCGGAACAGCGCCGGGCGGATAAAGCCGCAGATCGGGAACGAGCCCTGCGAGCCAAGGCGCGGGCCAAGGGGAAGACCATTCGTGCGGTCAAGTCAGTGAAGAAGATGAAGAAGGCGGCGAAACGAGGAAGGCGGCGGTAAGGTCCTCAGGTCTTGAACTCCTCCATCAAGCTCGTCAGACGGTTTGCGGCCTGCAGTAGATCGCCGGCCGCATTCGCCATCTCGCCGGTACTCGCGCTCTGTTCCTCTGCCGCCGCCGTCACCTCCTCGCTCGCCGAGGCGTGCTCCGAGGCGGCCTGACTCGCTTCCTGCGTCCGTAGTCCCAACTGCTCCACAATCTGCCGATTCGCCGCCGCCTCCCGCGCCACCTCCGTCGCCGCCGCGTGGACCTCCCGCATGGCCTCCGATATCTCTTCGAGCGCCCTCGCGGCAGCCGTCGCCACCGTCTCGATTCCCTGCACCTGCTCGGAGCCCGCCTCCATGGTGAGTGAGACGTCCCGAACCTGCTTGCGAATGTATTGCACGGTCTTCGCCACGTCCTCGGCTGCCGTGGCGCTCGAGTCGGCCAGGCGACGCACCTCTTCGGCGACGACCGCGAAGCCGCGACCATGCTCGCCGGCGCGAGCCGCCTCGATCGCGGCGTTGAGCGCGAGCAGGTTGGTCTGAGAAGAGATCTGTCGAATCAAGTCGATGAACGCGGTAATCGGCTCGGACAACCGGGCCAGCTCCTGGACCTGCGCCGCGGAGGTGCCCACAACCTCACGGATCCCGAGGAGAGTCTTTCCGGCGTCGGCCACCTCGGCGCGATGGTCAGCGGCCAGCGCGCGGATGCGATCACCCAGGGTGACAACGCGGTCGGACGCCTGTGCATTGGCCTCCGCGATCTGCCGCAGGCTCGACAACAGCGCGTCGGCCTTCTCCATTCCCGCCACCTGCTGATCCGCGCTGGCCGCGATACGAACCATCGCTCCCGAGATCTCACCGCTGCTCGCGGCCAACTGTTCGCTCACCGCCGAGAAATCGGTGGCGCTGTTGCCGATCTGTGCTGCCTCGTTGCTCACCTCCTGGACGACGTGCCGCAAGCGGGCTCCCATATCATCCATCGCGCGGCCGAGGCGGTTGATCTCACTTGGGATGTCGCGGCCGAGGTGAATCGGCCGAAGGTCTCCGCCACCGAACTTCTCGGCGGCGCCGATGAGCACACCGAGCGGCCGGTCGATCGAGCGGACCGTCCAGAAGACCGTGAGGGCGCCGATGAGGAGCGACGCGGCAAAGAGGCCCCACAGAGCCCGCCGTCGGTCTGCCGCCTGCTTGCGCAGGGCGTCGGCCCTGGCCATTGACCGGTTGAGCTGCGCGAGACCCAGACCTCGCACGTCACCAAGGAGGCTGTCGGCAGGCCCGGACGCCTTGTCGGCTGCCCGGCGGGCCTCGTCGAGTCGTCCGAGATCGGTGAGCGCGTGAGCAAGACCGTACTGTACCTCGATGGCTGACTGGGTCGCCGCGATCTGGTTGACGATGAAGCGATCGGACGTGGTGAGCGCGCCGATCGCGCGGTACCGCCGCTGGTAGGCGAAGGCCGAGTCGCCTTGCTCGATCATCTGCCATTTGAGCTGCAGTGTGGGGTGGACGATGTACTGCTCGCCTGAGCGCACCTCGGAGGAGATCGAGGACACGAGGCCGTTGCCGAGGTCGGAGCTCGCGAGCGCGAGGTTGATTTCCTGGTTGACCGAGCGGTCGAGCGCGCGAATCGAATTCACCCCGAGCAGCGCGATGACGAAGACGAGCCCGATGAGGAGGGCCATCCCGGCGATCACCCGGCCCCTCACGCTGCGCAGCGGATTCATCGGGCGCCCATCGATTCCTGATTGTCTTGCACTACGACGGCGCCTCGATGCACCATGCCGATGTAGACATTCTGGGTGGAGAGATCGCCCGCCGTATCGAACGCGACGGTACCGGTCACTCCCTCGAACGGAGGGGTCTCGGTGCCGACGCCGGCGAGCGCTCGGCGAATCGCCTGGCGATCGGTGCCGACCCGGGCGATGACATCACGGAGCAGATATACCGCATCATAGGTGCCCGCGGCCGTCTGGTTCGGGGGGCCCCCATCGGTAAACTTCCTGCGGAACGCCTCGACGAAGCGTTGGTTGGCCTTGGTCGGGATCGTGGCGAAGTAGGGGGACGACAGGTACACCCCTTCGGCAACGGCACCGGCCTCCTGAATCCCGTCGAGACCGTCGCCGCCGAGGACCGGCATCGTGAGTCCACGCTTCCTCGCCTGGCGGATGATCTCTTCGGCCTCGCCCAGGTTTCCCGCCACCACGAGGAACTCGGGATGCTCGCCGCGGGCGAGCCGATCGAGGTAGGGGCCCACCTCCGGCCTGTCGCCGAGATAGGGGTCCACCTCCTGGAGATCGCCACCCAGCCTCGCGTACTCGTCCACAAACGTCTGCCGTATGCCGCGCCCGTATTCATCGTTGAGGTAGAGGAGCGCGCCGGTGTTCAGGTGCAGCCGGTTGTGTATCCAGTGGGCCAGGGCGGCCCCGTGGGCGAGGTCGCTCGGGCAGACGCGGAACGTGTAGCTCCCCGCCATCGTCACGTCGGGTGAAGACGAGGACGGGGACACCTCGGCAACGGGACGTTCGCCGCTGTTGTAGATCGGCGCCGCGGCGAGCGTTTCTCCCGAATAGAGATGGCCCACAACGGCGGAGACGTCGGAATCGTAGAAGTCCCCGGCGATGAAGACCGCCGAGTCGGGATCGGCGTAATCGTCGCGAATCACGAGCTCGAGCCGGCGGCCGTTGATTCCTCCAGTGGCGTTGATCTCCTCGGCCGCCAGCTCGGCTGCCTCCTTCATCGGGAGCCCCGTGGGGTCGCTGAAGGACCCTGCGACACCGATGCGCACGACGTTGCCCGAGGCGTGCTTGCAGGACGCGGCCGACGACGCGCAAAGGAGAACCAGCCCGGCTCGGGCGGCATTACGCCTCAAACGTTCGAACAATGCCAAGTCTCGATCCTCGATGCGTGAATTCTTATCGCGACCGCAGGCCAGTAGCCCGTGCCGACCGCGTCGTCTGACCGACACGCGCTCCGCTACCGTAAGTTCTTGAGGTTGAGCGCACTAGGAAGCTGACACGTTCGCCGAGACAGGGGCCCATCGACTCCTGAACCAGCGCTGACGGGGGCACGGGGTGCAAATTACGTACTCACAGGGAGCCCAATCTGGGAGACGAGGCGGCCGATGCTCGACTGGAGCGACCAGGACCCTGCTGCGGTCTTCGACCTGCACGGGCAGACCGTCCTGCAGGCCCTGGGAAATGTCGAACGATTTCTCAGGGTGCAAGCCAAAGTGCGACAGGGCGGGGTGGTTCGCTTGATCACCGGAAGGGGCCGGAGCGGCGGCGGAGCGTCGATCCGGACCCGGGTGCGCAGCATGCTGAGGGATCTCCAACAGCGCGGCGACGTGGTCCGCGACTACCTGCTGGAGGACTCCGAGGGAAGCTTTCTGGTGAAGCTCCGCTAAGAGGGCTTACGGGCCAGGCGGGTGCGGTCGCGGCCCCATGCGTCGAGCACGCGCCCGTCCACGAGACTGACCGAGACCGGCTTGTTCTCCTTGTCGGTTCGCCAGGTCAGTCTGAGCATCCGACCTTGCCGAACCCACTGCATCATCCACTGAGACCCTTGCACTTTGGCACCGACACGACCGTAGCGGCGCTCGATCACGCTGCGCCAGCGGTCGAGCTGTCCACCGCTTCCATCGCCCGAGAGCGTAATCACGCTCGTTACGCTGTCGACCGCCGAAAGCCATATATCCACCGGGCCACCGAGATCGGCCATCTGAATGACCGCGCGGCACTCGGTGACGCGACGGTCCGCCTTGGCTCGTTCACAACGCAGGTGGCCCCCGTCGAACTGGTGGACGACCGCGTTGATCTCTTCGAGTCGGGCACCGGCCCGAAAGTCGTGGAACTGAAGAGCGCTAGTGTCGGCTGCCGCAGGAGCGGCGTGGGAGGTGGCGGCGCGGAAGGGCGCAAGCAAGGCGGCCAGCGCAACCGCGCGGACGAGGGTCTTCATGCGACGGGCTCCCGGTCGGAGGGGTGGGTGTCTGCCGACCGGCTAGGCAAGAACTGTACGAGACCGATCCCTCCGCCGGGGAGGCGGAGGGATCAGGACGAGGCTGGCTCGGGGTCGGAGGGGTGGGGCGCCGGGCGCGGGGGCGCCGGTCTCAGACCTTGCGGACGTTGGAGGCCTGGAGGCCCTTTGGCCCCTCGACGACCTCGAACTCCACGTTGTCCCCTTCGGACAGTGACCGGAACCCTTCGGCGATAATAGCGGTGTGATGGACGAACACGTCTTTTCCACCGTCCTGCGCGATGAAGCCGAACCCCTTCGCGTCATTGAACCACTTTACCGTGCCCTTCGCCATTGCTACAACCTCTTGAAAGGGAGCCCGCAGGCCCCGGGGAGACCCCCGGCCCTCGTGGCCGGGTGAAAAGACCCCTCAAAAGCAAAAAAGCCGCCCGGGCGTCAGGCCCGGCCGGCCAGCGAAGACTCAGTAAAGCAAGGGATTCACAGCGCGAAGCATGGTTTAAGGTTGTGCCCGTATTTGGAATTGTCAATAAGGCTGAATCAACGGAGCACAACCCCTGCCGCCCGTAGCTCGTGGTTGAGGAGCCACCGTTTCTTGGCCAGCCCTCCCCCGTACCCGACCAGGCTCCCGTCCTTTCCAACAACTCGGTGGCACGGGATCAGGATCGCCAGGTGGTTGGCCGAGACGAGCCATCCAATCTGGCGCGGATGAAGACCCGTGGCTCGCGCCACATCATCGTACGAGCGGGTCTCACCGAGCGGGATCTTTCGTAGCGTCTTGAAAACGGCCACCTGCGCCGGGGAGAGGTCGAACCAACGCTTGAGATGATCGGGGTATGGGAAGGGACGGCTGGAACCGGCGAAGTAGTCGTCCAGCCACTGTGATGTCGTTCGACAGACGCCCTGCCCGATATGGAGCTCCGGCACCGCCGCACGCAGGCGGACGGCCCATTTGACGGTGGTTGCTCGATGAGGATACTCGACCACCAGCGGCCCGGCCTCGCATTCCACAATGGTCAGCGCGCCGATGGGTGAGCTGTAGGACGTCCACTCCACGTGCATGAGCTCTCCGGAGACTGCAGCACTCGGCATAACTTATCTCGCGTGCGACCGGGAGGCCATGTCAGCGGCCCGTTCCGGCAGGCTTCTCCGAGATGTACATTGCCGTCCACCCCCCTCACTCGGCACCACTCATGGAGACGCGACGATGTGGCTTCCCTTGCTCGCGATAGCGGTTCTGCAGCAGCAGACCACACCCGCTCAGTCCAGCTCTCCTATCGCGACGGTCACCGTGCGTCCCTCGGAGGCGGCGATTCAAGTCGGGGACACGATCAGGCTCGCCGCGTCGGCCCGCGACTCGGCGGGGCGACCGCTCAATGATGTCTCCATCCGTTGGTTTCAATCCGGTGGTCACTTCGAAGGAAAGGTCGATTCGACTGGGCTTGTGACCGGTGGCGCCACTGGAACGATCACGGTGACCGCGCTCGTGAGCCCTGCCGCCGGCGGGTCGCCGACGCCGGGGTTCGCACGAGTGACGATCCTCTCTCCGCCGGCATCGAGCATCGCGTTCGACCCCGAGGTCACCCGGATGTACGCGGGTCAGTCCCTGGTCGTGAACGCGACACCCTTCGCCTCGAACGGTGACCGCCGCCACGATGATATCGTGTGGAAGTCGAGCGCGCCTGCGGTGGTGTCGGTGAGTGCCGAAGGACGACTCACCGCTGGTCGGGCAGGTCGTGCCACGATCACAGCGAGGGCAGGCCGCGCCACCCAGCCATTCGCAGTCACTGTCGTCGCGAACCCGGTCGCGGCCGTGGCGCTCGAGCCGGCAACATCGTCGGTTCGGACCGGTGACGTCGTCCCGCTCACCTTCAGCGCACGATCGTCGTCAGGCAAAACGATCGCGGACGCGGTGCCGGAGTGGAGCTTCAACCCGGGCAGTGGGCAGATCGACGGCACCGGCCGCTTTGTCGCCGACGTTCCCGGGAGCTACCGGGTGACGGCGGTGTTTGCCGGTAAGACAGCGCAGGCGACGGTGAGTGTGCGACCGCGCGATGTCCGGCGGCCGGCAACGCTGGTCGGCCGACTGCCGCTGAAATTTCCCGCCGCTGAATTCTGGATCCACCCCGACGGCAAGCACGGATATCTGACCACCATCGGCGACCGCATCTACGCCATCGACATCTCCACGCCGGCCTCGCCGTCGATCACCGATTCTGTGGTCGTCGATGCTCGTCACATCAACGACCTGATGACCACGGAGGACGGCAAGTTCGGGGTCCTGACGCGGGAAAATGCCTCGACCCGCAAGAACGGAATCGTCGTCCTTTCGTTCGAGGATCCCGCGCACCCGAAGCCGATCTCGGAGTTCACCGAGACGGTGACTGGAGGAGTCCACAGCACGTACATCTACAGGGGATTCGTCTATCTCACGGATGACGCGACGGGCTCGATGCGCGTAATCGACCTGCGTGACCCGTACAAGCCGCATCAAGTTGCCCGTTGGGAAACGCCGGGCCCGAACGCCGGGCGAATGCTCCACGATATCGCCGTGGAGGATGGACTGGCGTACCTCAGCTACTGGAACGAGGGTCTCGTCATTCTGGACGTGGGCAACGGCATGAAGGGCGGCTCACCCGAGGCTCCGGCTCTCGTGTCGCAACTGAAATACGATCTGGACGGGCTCTATCGCGATGTCGAAGCCGTCGGCGGTCCCGGGTTCATCCGGGGAACCCATACGGCGTGGCGTCATGGCAAGTATGTCTTCGTCGGTGATGAGGTGTTCTCGGCGACGCCGCGGAACACCGAAGGTGGAGGAGTCGTCGGGCTCGGCCGCGCGTACGGCCGCCTTCACGTAGTCGACGTGTCGGACATATCGCGACCGAAGGAAGTCGCCTACTACGAACCCCAGGATGGCGGCACCCACAACGTCTGGGTGGCGGGCGACACGCTGTATCTGGGAGACTACCAAGGGGGGCTTCGGGTCATCGACATCTCGGGGGAACTCCGGGGCGACCTGCTCCGGCAGGGCAGGGAGGTCTCCCATGTGGTCACCGCCGATGCGCAGGGAGTCGTGCCCAACGCCCCCAACGCCTGGGGCGCATTCTACCGAAACGGGCTCATCTATGTGAATGACATCAACACCGGTCTCTGGATCGTGAAACTGGAGCCAAAATCGGAGTTGGTGCCGTAGGGGCTAATGGCTGATGGCTAATAGCTCTTGGCTAATGGCTGATTGCCGGTTCACCGCGCGTCTTTAGCCACCCACCAATCCAGCCACCAGCCATTAGCCATAAGCCGCTCCCCGGCTTACATTTCCTTCATGTCCACCCCGCAAACGCTGGTCGTCCGCACCTTCACCGATCGGGCTGAGGGGCTGTCGCACTTTGTCTTGCGCGCCGGGGAGGCGCCGAGACTCCTGGCCTTCGACGACGCGCTGGGCTGCCCTGTCGAGACGGCGCTCGCCGCGCTCGAATGGACCGGCGCCGTGGGAATTCTCCTCGATGATGACATGCTCCACGCTGCCCGACTCACCAGCGAGACGGCGGCGGCGGTGATCGAGCGCAAGGGGCAATCCGGGCGGACCTACGTCTACCTGGGCCCCCGTCTGGATGCGCCGCCGATGGATGTGTTCGAGGGTGCGATCCTGTTCGATGAGCCGGGTGTCAAGGCCGTCGAGTTTACCCATCGTGCGCACGCGCTTGCGCATTTTCTCAGGGCCACCACTGGCGCCGGGGCGCTGCTCGCGTTGCTCGGACGGCGCGCTCCGGAGATTCGTCATCTGCGTCGCTGGCTTGGCGCAATCATGCAAGAGCTCGATCTTCCGCGTCCCCTTGTGGCGGGATGGTTCGCCGCGAGCGCGGCGGGGTGTCTGTTCAGTGCGCCGGAAGTGGAGCAGACCTATCGCTACATCGAAGTGGGTCTCGAGTCGTGATGAAAACGCACACCGAAGGGTGGTTGTGGATACACATCTCCACATCGTGTGGACGGAGGCGGTAGGCGCAGATTGCAGTGATGGTTAGGTATCCACAACATCCCCACCGCAACACAACGTAACCCGAATAAAATCAGGCACTTGCGCGACTCTTCACGCCGCGTATCTTAGTGTCCACGCGCCTCGCTGCACACGTGCTGGGACCCCGCGTCACAGCGGCGGACGGCAGGCGGGTTCGAGCGGGATATCGGGGGAGAGTGCCGACGCAACCAAGGGCTCAGGCACTTGCCGATCCCGGTGATCACCCCGGCTTGAACAGGTAAAGCCAGTCGCGTGCTTTACCCACTCCGATCTAGCGCCTCGGGGTGCAGTGCGAAGGGTCGGTCCGCGACCCGATCTGAATCGCAGCGCTCGCATAGACGAACCAGGTGGGATGGCCATCCGGCCTGGGGATCGAAGCCAAGGCTCCACCGCGCCCTCCCGAGCGGCGTATCAGCCAACCGGTGGCAGGTGGAAGAAGAACGGCGGCAGAGATGCCACGACCTTGGGTAGTCCATGCGCGGGACGGCCGTCTAGCCACGACTAGGCGGCCGTTCCGTCTTTTTAGGGGGGAGAGAGCAAGGGCTCTTCCCCTTTGTTCTTTCTCCCTTCTCATTTCTCCGCATGCGTCCCCTGCACATACTCGTCCTTGAACGCGATCCCGCTCGCGCCGAGGAGCTTGTCGGATTGTTGCGGGCGGCCGGGCATCGCGCGGCAGTGGCGCCCGATGCGCCTGCCGCCGCACTGGCTATTGGCGTTCCTGGCTTCGACATGCTGGTGCTCGATCTCGCGGTGCCAGATGTCGACCTGGCGCTGCTGCGGGAAGCTCTTGCGCCGGCACAGCCTGTCGAACCCACGTCGCTGGCGGCCGCCGAGCGGAGGCACATTGCGATCATGCTACGGCACACTGAGGGAAACAAGCGCCGAGCGGCGACCCTTCTTGGTATTTCGCGCTCCACGTTGCTCAACAAGATCCGAAAATACGACTTGGTGGATTGGAGTCGCTAAAACACTCGAAGTCGACCAAGTCGCGACACCACCACCGTCCGGCTGGCGTCTCCGCGAGTGAGTCGAAACGTGGCATTCGACACCCCTGTGGTAATCCCCTCCGGGGAGAAGGTGAGCTGGCGTGCCCCACCGGTCAGGGCGACCCCGTGGGCCGAGGGACCTGGTGCAGTCCACGCGGTTCCCGAATCCGCAACAACGGTAATACGCAGGGAATCGGGAGTGATGATGAGGACAACGGGATGGCTTTCCAGGATTGCGGTGATCCGGGCGCGCCGATGGGCAGCCGCAATCCTTCCTGCTTCTTCGCCGACTGCAAGCTGATCACGGAAAAGACCAAACTTCGGCAACGCGATGCTGAGTAGAAGCCCGGCGATGACCAGAGCCAGGAGGAGCTCGAGGAGGCTGGAGCCGCGTCGCATGGGTCAGTGTAGAGCCCCAACCGGGCGTTGACCCTATCAATCCATAACGAACCGTGGCAAGAAACTGCACGCCCTTGCCCACCGGCCATTCGCGCGCGATACTAGCTAGTCCCCCACCCTCATAATTGGCGGAAGGAATTCACGCTGTTTACCGCTGAGCAGCTGTTCGGCGAGTTCGAGGAGGGGTCGAACGTGCTGACATTTGGCGCGTTTCTGGATCGTGCCTGCCTCGAACGTGCGCGCGAGCGCGACGAATCCGTCCGGCTCGCACTCGGGGCGTATGTGGTCTGCCGCCTGGTGGGCAGCATGTTTGCGCGCGATGGGTCGGCCGAATCCGACGAGGCGTTCGAATGGCAAGTCGCCGCCGTCCGACGCCACCTGCGATCCCTTCCCGGCGACACTCCCGAATCGGCGCATCTTTCCGGGATCTCCCAAGAAGTATCGCTCACGCCCGCGACCCAGTCGGGACTGCGGCTCAGCCTCACGGCGTACGCGTATTTTCTGGAACATGAGGGCCGGCTCGAGGAGGCACTCGATGTGCTCGGGCTCGCCGCGCGAACGCATGGCGAGCCCGTTCCCGCCTCGGAGTTCGCGTCGACCGCGCTCTTCGCCGCACGATTGAATCGACTACTCGCGCGCTGGAGCCTGGCCACGAAATGTTACTTCGCCGCGGAGCGTGCGGCGGAGCAGGCGAACGATGCGATGATGCAGCTGCGGGCCCGCCTCGGCAGAGGCGCGGTGCTCCGCGGGATGGGCAATCTCCCGATGGCGCGGGCGATCGGCGAAGAAGTCGTGCAGGCCGCTTCAACGGCGAACCTGCCCGAAATGCAGGCGCTCGCCTATACCGACCTCGGTGCGGTGTATTCGGTGGAGGGGAAGAAGATCGAGGCGGTGCAGGCGAACTATCGAGCGTTCCGGCTCACCGAAGATCCGCTGCAGCGGATGCGGATACTCGGCGACATCGGCGTCTACCTTGTGGAGCTGGGTGCATACGACGCGGCGCGCGTGGCGTTCGAGATCGTCCTCGCGTCAAAGACCAGTTTTCTGGTTCGGACGAATGCACTGCTGGAGCTGATGGAGCTGGAATCGAGCGTCGGCGACCGAATGGCGTTCGAGCGTCGGCGTGCCGCGGCGGAAGAAGTCTCCGAACGGATGCCACCGAGTATGTTGGCCGATTTCCACTTCAAGTGTGGAGTGGGACTCGCGCGGTTCGGGCAGGGCGCCCGCGCCCGCGTTCTCCTCAACGCCGGTCTGCAGCTCAGCGAAACTCACCGGCTCAATGCCTGGTACTTCAGATTCGATGCGATGCTCGCCAAGCTTGCGTCGGCCGAATCCCGCGAGCCCGATCGCGCCTTGCCCCCGGACTGGAGCGCGTCTCCGGTGCTGAAGGAGGTGGCGATCGGGCTCCGCGAGTACGCCTCGACCACGGGTTAGACGGCCGAGCGAGGATTCACCACGCGTTGGTCCTCTCGAATTACGGATGCGGACCGTTGTTGGCGCCCTGACCCTCGAACGACGGAGTGGTCTGATCGGAGGGGCCCGTCGTGTCGTTGCGAGTGCAGGCGGTGGATGTCAGGGCGGCGAGCGCCAGGGACGCCAGAACGATCCACTTGGTCGTAGGACGTGACATGGGACGACCTCTCAGATTGGTTGGCTGGCAGGGGGACCTCCCAATCTGGATGGCTTTTCCCCAGTTATTAGGTCCTTTTTGCGACAATTAGGGGCCGATTTGCGACATCTGCTTCTCGCTGCCGTCCCCGCGGAGCGCCTCTTCCGGCTCCGCACGCTGGATCCCGATCGTTTCGGCTGGGAGTCGGTCAACACTTGGCCAGAAGCGGTCGATGTAATCCGTGCCAAGCCGGTAGACATGGCGGTGGTCGACCCGATGCTCGGCGGCGGGAGTCCGAGCCCGCACGGCATCGAGCGGCTGCGGCAATTCTTCCCGTCCCTGCCGTTGCTGGTGTACACTGAATTGGCCCCGGCGACGGCCGGTGTGCTGCTGGAGCTGGGTCGCGCCGGAATCCGGCGGGTCGTCGTGCACCGCTTCGAAGACGCGCCAGGCTCGCTCCGTCAGGCGCTCCTGGCCGAGCTGGAACACAGCGCATCACAGCAGGTCATTCAGGCGTTGTCGGAGACGCTTCGGGAGCTTCCCGTGGAATTGCGTCAGGCGCTCGAGGCGATGCTGCATGCTCCGGGCGACGGCCCGAGCGTCACCGCACTTGCTGAGCGGGCGCGTCTGACCCGTCGAACCTGCGAGCGGTGGTTCACCAAAGTCGGTTTGCCGTCACCGCGCACCGTCATGGTCCTGACCAGACTGCTCTATGCACACCGGCTGTTACTGGATCCGGGGTACACTGTCGAGGACGTGGCCTTGAAGCTCGGATACAGCAAGGCAAAGACGCTGCAGATGCATCTGCGGGCGGTGTTCGGGTTGACCGCGGGGGAATTGCGAGTCTCTCTTTCCACTGCGGACGCCTTGAATGCCGTGACCGGCCGCTACTTCACGCCGTTCCATCAAGCCGCCTCGTGAAGACCGCGCGTATACTCATCATCGACGATGAGCCGGCCATCCGGCGGACTCTGGAGCGTGCGCTCAGAAGTCTGAACTATCAGGTCGTCTCTGCCGGCGATCCACACCTGGCGTATACGACTCTGGACGAGATGGATGTCGATCTCGTCCTGCTGGATCTTCATCTCCAACAGATCTCGGGGGATGCGCTCTACCTTCTGCTGGTGCGCCGTTGGCCCCGGCTCCACGGTCGAGTCATCCTCATGACCGGCGACACCTTCGCCGAGAAGGACCATTGGCCTCGGGAGCTCCTCAGTTGTCCGACACTGCTCAAGCCGTTCACGCTGGAGACGTTGGGGAACGCGGTGCGGGGGGCACTCGCGGCGGCGGAGAGAGAGAAGAAGGCGAACGGCGCGTAAACGCCGGGACCGCCTCCGGTGCTCAGCCGGACCCGCTCACTACGCTGCGTGAGTATCGATCGTTGGCGCCGTGGGGACTGCGAGATCTGGCGGCCCTAGCCGGCGGGATCCTCGACGCCTCCGGTGTGGTTCCCGTCAACGCCGCGGCCCGTGCGCAACCCAGCGAGCGGACGATTCGATTTTACGTTGGTCGCGGCCTCGTGAGTCCCCCTGAGGGCCGGGGCACGGCGGCCGTGTACTCCTACCGGCACCTGCTGCAGGTTCTCGCGATCAAGTTGCGCCAGATGGAAGGCGCGACGCTCGACTCGATGACCCGCGAGTTCTCGGAGCTCACGGGGGATCTCATCGAGCGCCGCGTCGCGGCGGCGATCGGCCCCGGGCTGCCCCGTCCCGATCGACTGCGGTTGTTGCAGGCGCCGGGCACCGGACGCGGGCGAGTGGGTCGCGCGGTGCTTGGTTGGCTCGCTCCAGTGGAAGGCGCCGGGGAGAGCGCCACCTGCCGGCGTGTGTTGGTGTCGCCGGGCATCGAAGTGCTCATCGACGAACAACACCCGGTCATCCGTCTCAACGGTGACACCGCCGCCATCGCCGCGGCGCTTCGCCAGGCCATCACTGGACTCGTCGCCCCCTAACTCGCCCGCCGGAAGGATTCCATGGCCGCGCTCATTCTGCTCGTCATCGTAGTCGCGATCGTCCTGTGGATGATCGGTGCGTACAATCGCCTCATCTCACTCAAGAATCAGGTTGCGAACGCGTGGAAACAGATCGACGTCCAGCTGAAGCGACGGCACGACCTGATTCCGAACCTGGTGAACACGGTCAAGGGGGCGATGAACTTCGAGCGGACCACGCTCGAGGCGGTCATCAGCGCGCGGAACAAGGCCGTGAGCGCGACGGGCGTGCAACAGACCGCCAAGGCCGAAGGTGAGCTGAGTCAGGCGCTCGGCCGGTTGTTTGCCCTCACCGAGGCGTATCCCGATCTCAAGGCGACGGGGAACGTGGCGCAGTTGCAGGAGGAGTTGACCAGCACGGAGAACAAGATCGGGTTCGCGCGCCAGCTCTACAACGACACCGCCACGCAATACAACACCGCCCAGGCGACCTTTCCGACCGTCCTCGTCGCCGGGATGGCCAAGGCCGCGCCCGCGGAGTTGTGGGAGCTGCAAGAGGCATCGGAGCGTGCGGTGCCGAACGTCGATCTGTCGATGGGGAATCAGCCCTGAGCGAGTCGGCGAACCTTTTCGCCCAACAGGAGACCAATCGCCGCCGTTCCACCTGGCTTGTCGTCGGGTTCGTTCTCTTCTTCGCCTGGGTCGGCTTCGGTGGGGATCTGGCCTTTGGGCTCCTGACCGCTGACGCACCGCCCTCCTCGTACCATCACGTCGTTCCTTTCATCGGTATCATCACCACGATCATCGCGGGCGGAATCTGCTGGTACTCCTGGCGCTTCGGAGCGCAACGGGTGCTCTGGTCCACCGGCGCCCGTGAGGTGGTCGAGCCGGCGACCGACGAGGAGCGGCAGCTGGTCAACGTGGTCGAGGAGATGGCGATCGCGTCGGGCCAGCCCAAGCCGCGGGTCTGGATCGTTCCCGATGATGATCCCAATGCATTCGCCACCGGGCGCGATGCCGCGACCGCCAGCATCGCCGTGACCGAAGGACTGCTGCGCACCCTGTCACGAGACGAGCTCCAGGGCGTCATCGCACACGAGATGGCGCACGTGCGCAATCTCGATATCCGGCTGATGACATTGCTTGCCGGGATGGTGGGGGCGATCGCCCTCATGTCGGATGGGATGGGACGGATGCTGCGAGGCGGCCGGATGAGCGGGCGAGGGCTCTCGACGGGATCGGGAGGGAGTCGCGAAGGCGGAAAGGGCGGTAACCCACTCGCGATCGTCGTCCTCGTCCTGTGGCTGCTCACACTGCTCGTCGCTCCGATCATCTCCCGGATCCTCGCGATGGCGGTGAGCCGAAAGCGGGAGTTCCTGGCCGATGCCAGCGGGGCTCAATTCACCCGCAATCCGATGGCGCTGGCCGCCGCCCTTCAGAAGCTCGATGCGGCAACGTCACCCACCAAAGCGATTACGCGAGGCGCCGCGCATCTCTGTATCGTCGATCCGGCGCCAGGGGTGTTCTCCAACCGCGAGGGCTTTCTCGCCGACACCCTGGCCTCGCATCCGCCGATCCGCCAGCGGATCAGTCGACTCGAGGCAATGGCTTACGGCGCGGCTCCTCCTCCGCCAGCCGAATCATCCGTGCCGTAAAGCTCCCCGGATCGAAGGGAAGCTGAAGCACGAGATCCGCACCGGCCTCGAGCGCGGGGCCGGGACCCCCTCCCGCCGTCAGGGCGACAACGCGATACCCGCGATGGGCCGCTGGTGTGAATCCACCAAGGGCGTGAGCCCCGGCCGCGCCACCGCCGCCGACCACGATCACCAGGACCGCGTCACGTTCTCTTGCCGATTGCTCGAGCTTGGCTGGGTCGTCGCTCCGATTCACCACGAATCCGGCGCCGCGGAGGAGTAGCGAAACGACTCGGGCGAGCCGCTCCTCGGGCACGAGCAGGAGTGCCAATCCACGAGACGGCACTGGAGAAGAGTCGCTGCTCGATTCGAGGTCCACCATACGCATGCCCGGGAGGTAGGTCTTCGTTTGTACGTCACGGAGGTTGCCGATCTGGCGCACGATGTCCCGAATGCGACGCAGCGATTCACCGATCCCTTCGAGTGCCTCGCGCCGCTCTTTCTCGGTCATCTCGTGGCCGGCGAGCAGGAGCTCGAGGTCGGCGGTGGCCGACATCAGGGGGTTGTTGATCTCATGATGGAGTGTCACCGTCATCTCGCCGATCGCGGCCAATCGCTCGACACGCACCAGGTCCCGCTCGGCGGCCACGAGCGCCTTCCGGAGTTCCCGATTGCGCCGCACGCGTTCGAGGATTTGAGGGAGGATCTCCTTGAGTGAGGCATCCTTGGCGACATAGTCGTCGGCGCCCCGACGGAGAGCGGCCGCGGCCAGCGATTCGTTGCCATACGCGGTGATCAGCACGACGTCGGGAGGGTTGGGGCGAGCATGGATCGCATCGAGGACATCGAGACCTTCGGCGTCGGGCAGGTGGTGATCGAGCAGGACGATATCGAACTCATCGAGAGCGCTCAGCGCTTCGCGCCCGGTCGTGACGTGATCGATGGGGCCGAAGCCCACCTCCCCGACGATGCGGGCGATGAGCCGGGCGATCGTGGGGTCGTCGTCGACCAGCAGGATGCGCGGGCGCGAAGCTGACTCAGGCACGTGCGGCCGCCGCCGATCCTTCTCTGAACCCGACCCGTGCGAACTTCTCCCAACCCGTCTTCCCGCGCCACGCGTCCCACAATCCTCGCAACCGCCAGTAGAGCGTGAGCTGGCGGAAACCGAAGTTCTCCATCACGGCATAGGCAAGCAGGATGAACACTTCCCTCCAGCCTCCGAACGGGAGCAGGCGACGCTGGAGGTGATCGGCCAGGCCGGCCCGGAAGCGCCACGCACCGACCAGGACCGCGGCCACGTTGACCAGTATCCCATACCCCAGGGATGCGAGGAGGAAGGCCCAGAGAAAATCCGGGTCGAGCAGCTCGACGCCGGTGACTCTGCCGACGATGAAGAGGAAAAGGACCAGAGCATATCCGGCAACCTCGACCAGTGGGCCGAGATACTCGAAGAGCCAGAACGCGGGGAGCGCGAACCAGCCGATCCGGCCGAACGGGCGGCGTCCGAGCATCGCGCGGTGATAGTGCAGCGCCTCGCGCAGGCCGCGATACCAGCGTCCGCGCTGTTTCCGCAGAGACTCGAGGGTCTCCGGCACCTCGGTCCACGCGACCGGATGAGGAAGAAACGCAACGCGGCGGTCGAGACCCTTGTCTCGAACGTATCGGTGCAGCCGTACCACGATCTCCATGTCCTCACACACGGTCCCGGTTCCCAGCCCGACATATTCCTCCACGATCCGGTGGCGAACGAACGGTGTGAGGTATCCCCCGGCCCGAATGAGCGTGGCCTTCTCGAACACGGCGAAAACGCCGCTCAGGATGAGCACGGACTCGAGGAGGTCGAGGCCGGTCCGACCGGTGGTGAATGATCTGAGATATTCGACCATCTGGAACCGGGCGAGTGGTCTCGCGGGAAGCCCCACGTCGATCACGCGGCTCTGGCTGACGGTACAGCCATTCGCAATCGCGACCTGACCGCCCACCGCTACCACCCTTGGATCCTCATGGATGACCCGCATCAGCTCCTTGAGCGCGTGCTCGTCCAGAATCGAGTCGGCATCGAGCGAAACGATGAACGGCGCCGTGGACGCATTGATCCCCGCGTTGAGCGCGTCCGCCTTGCCCCCATTCACCTTGTCGATCACCGCGAGACGAATCACGGCGTGCGGAAGGGGAACGGTCGCCTCATACATCGCGCGGACGGGCGCCGTGGCGATGGCCCCTCGATACGGCAGGTCGGTATGGCGGAGGCCGAACGCCTCGTGCAGCCGCGCGAGCGTCCGATCCGTCGAGCCATCATTGATCACGACGATCTCGAATCGGGGATATTCGCACTGCACGAGGCTGGTGACGCTGTCGACAATCGTCACCTCCTCGTTGTATGCGGGGACGATCATCGTGAGCGGCTTCGTCAGATCGGAGCCGTCGATGAGATCGAGGTCTTCCACAAAATGACTGGTCACCCGACGGCGTACTTGCCGCGCGGAGAGCACGATCAAGATCAGCGTATAGGTGTTGTGCAAGAGAAAAAAGGCAAGGAACAACGGCTGAGCGGCCAGGGCCGTCGCGACGAGAAATCGGAGCACCGTCTCGCTCACAGCGCCTCGGGCCGAGCGGCGGCGAGCTCCAACGCGCCGCCGACTCGATGACGAATGGATGGGAATGGGTCGGTCCGTGCAATCTCGTGTGCCACCTCGTCCTGCAGGAGCGCCAGCGCCAGCGCCGCGGCCAGGCGCTGATTCTCGTCGGTCGCCGTCCGGGCCGTGTCCCTGAGTGTCGCGAGATCGGTGCTCTCGCGGAGGGCGGCGGCCACCTCGCGGAGCTCGACCCCGGGTGGGAGAGACACGGGGACACCTTGGACGAGACGAGCCGCGAAGGCCGCCGCCCGCACCGGCATGGCGATGTCGTCGCCCAGAGTGGACAGGACGGCATCGGTTTCCGGGTCCCGCTGGCGCGCCGCACCGATGGAGATGGCGGCCTCTCGACGCACCGACGGATCGGGATCCCCCGCCAGACGATCGAGCAGGCTCCAGGCCCGGATCGCCGAGGCGGCGTGCGCCGAGGCGCGGCGAACTCCGGCGGCGGGGTCGAGGGTGAGCGCGGCGAGCGCCTCCGCGTCGGCGACCTCCGGGCGCTCCCGCCAGATCGTCGCAATCACCTCGCGGACCTCGGGCGAGCGGCTGCGAGCGAGAACCGGAAGGAGGCGGGGCAGATCGGGGTGACTGAGCCGCTGGGCGATGCGGAGCACCACGAGGGCCTCATCGCCATCATCGGGAATCCGCAGCGCGACGTCGGCGAAAACACGGAACGCCGGCGCGGCGAGGTCGGCGGCTGCGGCGAAGACCGTCGCGTCGTCGCCCGGCCGAAGCGCACGGAGCAGAATCGGGAAACCCTTCTCGGGAGCGACCTTCGAAAAGAGACTCACGCCCGCGCGGCGGACGAGCAGACTCGGGTCATCGAGGGCCGCTCGTGCGACGCTCGAGAGCTCATCGCTGTCGAGCATTCCTCCCAGCGCGGCCAGCGCCGCTGTCCGCGCCTCGGGGCTCGGATCGCTGTGGACCAGGTCCATGAGCGAGTCCCGGCTCTCCTGCCCATGCAGGGCACGCAGTCCCCCAATCAGCCGAATGCGCCCAGCGGGCTCGAGCACCTCTTCTATTCCTCGGGCCAACGCTGCTTCCGCGGCTTCCATCGTGTGCGTCGTAATCGCCCGCAGCTCTGGCCGTCTCGATGATGGCAGATGGCACCGAAGCAGGCGATACCATGGGTCGGTGTGGAGCCGATCTCTCAGAACTTCCTGCGCCTGCTCGGCCTCCGGTATCTCCTGGAGTCGAGCGACCATGCTCTCCTGCTCGAACTTGCCAATGGCGAGCAGGGCGGCGGCATGCACTTCGGTGGGCTCGGGGCGGAGGCAAGCGGCGAGAAGCGCCGTCTCTCCACCGGGTATGGTGAGCAGACCCGTCGCGAGTGCCGCGCGTTCGCGCACCACCGCCGCGGAATCGTCGCGGAGAATCTGCAGCACAGGCGCGTGGATGGCCTGAAGCGACAGTCGGGCACCTGCCTCGATCGATGCCGCCCGCACCACGATTGCGCGGTCGGCGACTCCTGCGACGATCCGGCGGACCGCTTCGTCACCTCCGAAGCGCGACAACGTCTCGATCGCCATCGCCCGCACGGATGGATCCGGGTCCCCTCGTTCCGCCTCGAGCGCGGCGTCGATCGCCTCCTTGACTCGGAACCGCGCGAGCGCCTCCAACGCTTCAGCCCGAAGGCCGGGATCGGGGTCGCCCATCGCCATTTGTGCGATCTCGGGAGCGAGATCGCGACGTGCACCCCGACGCAGTGCTCGAAGCGTCGCCTGTCGTGCGTGCTCCATCGGTGCCATGAGCAGTCCGGCCATCAGCTCGCGCGCACCGGCCGATGAGAACTTGGCCAGCGTGTTGGCCGCCGCCGGCGCATCGTCGCCATTCCTGACAGCGGCGGCAAGGGTCGTGGCGGTACCGAGACGCTCGAGGGTGATGGCGGCGCGACCCTGAATTTCATGATGGGTGTTGTCGAGCGCGGCAAGGAGCGACAGCTCGGCAGCGGGTCCGATCTGTTCCAGCGCGTCCACACTCCGCACCCGCACCCACCAAGCAGGATCCCCCAGCGCGTGGACCAGACGATCGGTGACGTCCGCATCACCGAACCGACCAAGGGCATTGGCGATCCGAGCCCGTACAAAGGGGGCCGGATCGGCGAGGAGGTGGTCGAGAAGTGGGTGCACTGCGCTCCGATCGCCCAGGCGCCCGAGTGCGGTGGCGCTCTTCGCCCGTACCTCGTCGTCGGGGTCGTCCAGCGCACGGAGCAATGCGGGAAGTGCCGCCGTGGCGCGGAGCTCACCGAGCACGTTGGCGGCCCAGGCTCGAGAGGGTGACGCTGCGGGACGCTCGAGTACCGTGAGCAACGGCTCGACGGCGGCCTCGCCATGGCGGACCAGAATGTCGGCGATGTGCGGCGCCAGCCATGGCTCGGCGACATCGAGGACCTCGGTCAGCGGTCTGACCGCCCGAGGATCCGCGATCCGAGCCAAAGCGCGGAGTGCGATATCCCGGACATCCGCGTCTTCGACACGTGTCGCCTGCACCGTTGCGAGCAGCGCCGGCACCGCCTTCGCGTTGCCGACCCGGCCGAGCAGCTCGGCGGCGAGCGCGCGCGCGCGCCAGCGTCGAGCATGGCGCAGCCGCTCGACGTACTTGTCGATCAATCCGAGACGGTCATACGCCTCGAGCAGCCATGCCGGCCGTGCGGTAGTCCGCCGCGCCTGTTCCTCGAGCGCGGCCTCCAAAGCGCTCAGATCCCGCAACGTCTCCGGCCGATGCACCTCGGGGTCGAGCGTCCGCTCCCCCCAGGCGAGCTCGGAGACGAGGGAGCGATACATCCCCTTGCGCCGCTCGAGCCGGCGCTCGAACCACATGAGGTAGGCGGTATAACAGAACCAGGCGAGGACGGCGATGACGGTCACACTCGTCATCGTTCCCGCGAGAATCAGGACGAGCGTGAGCGAACTCATCACTCAGATCTGTGGGTCATCGAGAAAGACCAGTGCCTGTCGCTGAGTGACGACCACCTCGAGGGCGGCATGGACCACCGGGTCAATCGCGGTTCCAGCCAGGTCGCGCATACGCTCGACGGCCACTTCCGGCGACATCTTCTCCTGATAGGGCCGGGCCGTGGTCAGCGCATCATAGATCTCGGCAACACCGATGATTCTGGCGCCGAGCGGAATGGCGTCACCCGCGAGACGGTCGGGGTAGCCGAAACCGTCCCATCGCTCGTGGTGGCTGCGCACGTACGTGATTGCATTCCGGAGGTGCACCAATGGTGCGAGGATCTGGGACCCTACCAGCGTGTGCTGCTTGACGTGCTCGTACTCGTCGTCGGTGAGCGGGCCCTGCTTGTTCAGCACTTCCTCGCGAATGCCGATCTTTCCGATGTCATGGAGGCGGCCGGCCGTTCGCACGGTCTCCACTTCTTCATCGGTGCACTCGATCTGCGCCGCGATCATGGCGGAGAGATCGGCGACGCGCGCCGAATGGCCACGGAGATAGGGGTCCTTGGCCTCGAGTGCATTGACCAGCGCCTCGAGAGTGGCGACCGAGATGCGCTCCTGGTTCGCCTGCTCCTGCCTGAGCTCGGTAGCCCGTTGGACGACCTCCTCCTTCAGCCACTGATTGACCTTGAGGCCTTCGAGGCGGCGACTCCGCCGCTCGAGCGCTCCCGTGATGGCGCGTCCGAGATGGTTGAGGTCGATCGGTTTGATGAGATAATCGAGCGCTCCGCGCTGCATGCACAGGGCGGCGGCCGTCGCGTCGTTGACGGCGGTCAGCATGAGGAGTGCGATGGTCGGCTCGGTCTCCATGATCCGCGGGACGAGATCGATGCCGCTGATACCCGGCAGGTTCACGTCCAGGATCATGACCATGATCTTCTGACGCTGGAGGATTCCGAGCGCTTCCTCTCCCGTGGCCGCCTGCGTGACCTCGTATCCTTGCTTGACCAGGTACTTCTGAACTGCGTTGCGGATGGGCTCTTCGTCGTCCACCACAAGCAGAGTGACGGGACCATCCGTGAGGGACACGCAGGCTCCTCCACCTGGGCGGGCGAAGACCGACTTTTCGAGAAGGTAGGACCCGAAAACGGGTCGGTCAATCACCCGACGAAGTCGACCGCCACCCGTTGAGGGATCAGGCCGGAGCGATGGCCCCGATCGAGGAGTTCCTGCACGGCGGCGCGACCGCGCGGACCGTAATCTACCGTCCAGTGATTCACGTACATCCCGACGAACGTATCGGTCCGCTCCTGACCGATTCCCCGGTTGTACCTGCTGGCATGGGCTAGGGCCGGAGCCCGGTGCTCGAGCGCATACACGATGCTCGCCCGGAGGTCGCGACCGATCTGCTCGATCACCTCCCGCCCCAGATCGCGTCGGACCACGTTGCCTCCGAACGGAAGCGGAAGTCGCGTGTCCTGCAGCCACCATTCTCCCAGATCGGCCCAGAGGTGAAGGCCTGCGTCGGCATAGGTGAGCTGGCCTTCGTGGATGAGAAGACCGACGTCTACGTCGCCCGCGTGCACGGCTTCCTCGATACGGTCGAACGGCATCACGATCGCGTCGAATTCGGGCTGGAAGAGGCGAAGTGCGAGATAGGCTGTCGTGAGGAGGCCGGGTACGGCGATCCGCCGGCCGCGGAGCGCCGCTCGCGGATCCGAGGGCCGGGCCTTGGTCGAGACCAGACGCGGACCGTATCCGTCGCCCATGGAAGAACCCGAACCCAGCAGCGCGTATTCACGCCAGATGTAGGCATAGGCGTGGATCGAGACCGCCGTCACCTCGAGCTCTGCCCGGCGGGCGCGCTGATTCAGCGATTCGATATCGGACAGCTCATGCACGTATCGCAAGTCGCCGGTATCGATCTTCCCCTCGGCGAGTGCGTAGAACATGAAGGCGTCGTCGGAGTCGGGGCTGTGAGCGACGTGAATGATCCTCATTTCCCCTTCTCCCTTCTCTGTTCTCCCTTCTCCGCTTCAGTTCTGAACTCCTGGATCACCGGCTCATGCTCACTGTACTCCACTCGCTTGGCCTTCATCTCGGCATCGTAGTGCGCAAGGAAATCGGCCCGCGCTCGCTTCAGTGCCGTGGAGTCATGCGTCAGGCTGGCCGCATCCCCTCTCACCATGAATCCGAACAGATGCGTCGGCACGGTCGCGAGGATCGTATCGGCCAGGGCCAGCGCCCCTGGGGCATCTCCCGCCCGCAGGTGGAGGACCGCGGCATGGTACCGAGCGTCCAGGTCGATCGAATCGAGCTGACCGTAGGCACCGAGCGCCATGGGAAGGAAGCGCTCCATCTGGGTGGTGTCACCCTGATCGGCCGCCTGCATGATCCGATTGAAGAGCCGGTCGAATCGCTCCCGGGGCGTCATCTGGCTGATATCGGGCGCCGGCCCCGACGCGCCGGCACCTCCGGTCCCCGGTCCGGCTGCCGCCGCGCCCGCACCTGGATTCGCCATGTCAGGGGCCGGAGGCGCCGACATGCCACGGGTCACCTTGAGCACGATGGCCCCAAGCAGGAGAAGGCAGAGGACAGCGGCCACCATCCATGCCGTCTTCTCCCGTCCGGCCGGATGATCGACCGTTGATCGAACCGGCGGAGCAGGATGTCCGCAGCGATGGCAGAAGCGAGCCTGCGTCGAGAGCTGCGCCTGGCAGGCCGAACAAGTCCGGGGAGCGAGACTGGCTCCGCAATTACCGCAGAAGTTGCCCGAGGCTGCGGCGCCGCAGGTCGGACAGACGCTGGTGGGGATCGTCATGTGGGGAAGAAGGGTAAACGGGCGAAGGGGATCGGTACACCCTTACCCCTGACGGGGTTCCGAGATTTCTTTCCCGCTGACCGATTACTGTTCACCGTTTCGAATTTCTCCTCGCGATGGGACGTGTCAGAATGGCTCAAGCCAAGCAACGATCGGCGGGCTCGGCGGAGCGACCGAGCCTCGAGGGGTTCCCCACGGTGCTGACCGGCGCGGACAAGGCCGCCATCCTCGAGCTCACCAAGCGATTCGGCGTGGACTTTCTGAGACTCCAGTTCACCGACATCCTCGGGGTCAACAAGAACGTCGAGGTGCCGCCGGGTCAGTTCGAGAAGGCGCTCGACGGTGAGATCATGTTCGACGGCTCCTCGATCGAGGGATTCGTCCGCATCGAGGAATCCGACATGCTTCTCAAGCCCGATCTCGACACGTTCCGGATTCTGCCCTATGACGACGAGGGTGGCCGCGTCGCGCGGTTCCTCTGCGACATCTACACGCCCGACGAAGAGCCCTTCGCCGGCTGCCCGCGGATGACGCTCAAGCGGCAGCTCGCCCGGGCCCGGAAGATGGGCTTCTCGATGATGGCCGGGTGCGAGGCGGAGTTCTTCCTGTTCGAGAAGTCGGCCGAGGGCGACGCCGATCACGACGACGCACGACTCCGCCGCGTACTTCGACCTCACCCCGGTGGACAAGGGCGAGGAGATTCGCCGGGTCATCGTCGAGCAGCTCGATGGAAATGGGATTCGAGGTGGAAGCGGCACACCACGAGGTGGCGCCCGGCCAGCACGAGATCGATTTCAGGTACGCCGACGCGCTGATCACCGCGGACAACATCGCCACCTTCAAGTTCGTCGTCCGCAATGTCGCGAACCGGTACGGCTTTCTCGCCTCGTTCATGCCCAAGCCGATCGAGGGGCAGAACGGCAGCGGAATGCACACCCACCAGTCGCTGTTCCGGGGCAAGGACAACGCGTTCTACGATCCCAAGGCCGAGTTCCAGCTGTCCAAGGTGGCGCTGAGCTACATCGAGGGGCTGCTGCAGCATGCGCGCGGCTTCTGCGCCATCACCAATCCGCTCATCAACAGCTACAAGCGGCTGGTGCCGGGGTACGAGGCGCCGGTCAACGTTGCCTGGTCGATGCGCAATCGCTCACCGCTGGTCCGCATTCCCGATCGGCGCGAGCTCGGCACCCGCTGCGAGCTCCGAATGCCCGATCCCTCCTGCAATCCGTATCTCGCGCTCACGGTCCAGCTCGCGGCCGGACTCGACGGAATCGAGCGCAAGCTGACCGCAGAGAGCCGGTGAACCGGAACATCTTCCCGATGAGCTATCGCGATCGTCGCAAGTACCGGATCGACGAGCTCCCGCGGGACCTGCACGAGGCGCTGGAGATGCTCGAGAAGGATGATGTGGTCACGGAAGCGCTCGGCGAGCACCTCACCGAGCGCTTCCTCGAGGCCAAGCGAAACGAGATTCTGCAGTACAACCTGCAGGTGAGCCGTTGGGAGATCGACAACTATCTGGGGAGGTACTAGGCTCCGCTCGTGAGCTCGAGGGTGACGCTGCCGTAAGGGAGGGGAAGATCGAGCTGAACCGGAAGACGCCGCGCGTCATCGGTAAAGCGGACACCTACCGTCGTGCCCCGTGCTGTCACCTCCACTACCAGCACCGAAACGCTCGCCCCACTCGGCAGGCGGGCCGAATCACGCGACACGACCGTGACCTGGATCGGGTTGTATCCCGTCTTGAAGTAGCGGGAGAGCTGGTACGTCTTCCCCACCTTCATCGGCATGGTACGGAGATAGTACAGGAAGGCGAGCTCGTCGAGTGGGTCGCTCGGCGCCACCCAGTCCTGCGGCTGGCCTTCAATGCGGTAACGACTCGAATCCGGGATGATCTGGTAGTGCTCCTCCTGTACGCTATTACCCTGGACCAGCCGGCGGTTGAAACGGAGTGAATTGAAGGCGACGGTACCGACCCACGATGTCAGGTCGTACCGCGCCCTGATGCCCGGTGGGCCGCCTTGTCCGGTGGCGTTGAAGACGAAAGCTTCCTTACCCCGCTCCTTGGCCATTCCGGTCACGGTGACCGAAGCGGTTCCGATGGGAAAGACCCCGAGTGTGGCTTCGTACTGCAGTGTTTCCCCGATCGCAAAGGGGAATGGCGCCGTAAGATGAGCAAGGAGCGCCGTTTGGGCGAAGAGCATGCAGACTGGCATTGGTGGTCCGTGAGCGAGAGCCGGAGCGAGAGTTACCCGTGAATATATCCTGATGACCGCTCCAGGCGGGTACCTTCTCGACCTCGACGGCACCCTGTACCAGGGCGGCGCGCCGATTCCGGGCGCGGTGGAACTGCTGGAGGAGCTGCGGCGGCACGGGTTGCCGTTTCGACTCGTCACCAACACCACCACCCGATCGCGCGCTGCATTGGTCGATCGCCTGACCGGGTACGGATTCAACGCCCGAGCCGAAGAGGTGTTTACGGCCACGCTCTCCGGGATGAGCCTTCTTCGCGCCTCCGGCCATCACTCGGTTGCGCCGTTCGTTCCCGCGGGGGCGCTCGAGGACATGTCAGGCCTCGCCCTTTCGGGAGGAACGTCGGGGGTGGCGTCGGCGGGTCCCGCCGATGCGGTCGTCGTGGGCGATTTGGGCGAGCGATGGACCTACGCCCTGCTCCAGGAGGCCTTCGAGCATCTCCTCTCTGGCGCGGCCCTCGTCGCATTGTCCCGAGACCGATATTGGAAGCAGGGTGACAGGCTGGCCCTCGACGCGGGGCCATTCGTCGCTGCCCTCGAGTTCGCCAGCGGAAAACCGGCGGTCATCGCGGGCAAGCCAAGCGCGGCATTTTTCGAAGCGGCGGTGGCGAGCATGGGGGTAAAGCCGTCGTCCGTGGCGATGGTAGGTGATGATCTCTGGTCCGATGTCGAGGGAGCACAGCGCGCAGGGCTCCAAGGATGGCTGGTGCAGACCGGGAAGTTTCGCCAGGATGTACTGGAGCACGCTTCGATCAGACCCGATCGAATCCTCACCAGCGTGGCGCAGCTCCGCTGATTCCGATGGCTTCCCTCAAACTCCGTCCCGATCGAGGGCTCAGGCGTGCACCATGGGCGCTGCTTGGCGTGATCCTCGGCCTCGCCGGTCCGCTCCACGCGCAGAATCCCGCCGACTCCGCCGCCGTCGCTGACACGAGCTCGACCGTGATTCGAGCCGTCGAGCTCGAGCGGCGCGACATCTTCGATCCCGACGAGCACGGCTGGATCGCGAGGCTTGGGAACGCGCTGCACATCCAAACTCGGCCCGGGACGATTCGTCGCGAGCTCCTATTCCAGCCGGGCGAAGTCTACGATTCGGCGAAGGTCGCGGAGTCCGAGCGCAATCTGCGCGCGCTGGGTGTGTTCCGGCGGGTCCGGATCGATACGGTTCGCACTGATTCGGGGCTCGTCGCTCGCGTGCTCACCAAGGACGGCTGGAGCACGCAGATCGACTATCGGTTCCGCAGCGCGGGTGGGCAAGTCGAGTTCACGATCGGTCTGATCGAGAACAATCTCCTCGGCACGGCCTCGTCGGCGGCGGCTCGTTATCGCAAGACGACCGACCGGTCGACCGTGGCGCTCGGCTTCCGTCGTCCGCGTCTGTTCGCCGGGCGCCTCGGGCTCACCGCGCAGTACGAGGATCGCTCCGACGGACGGCTCGGCGCCCTGCTGCTGGAGCAACCGTTCTTCGCGCTCACGTCGCCCTTCGCGTACTCTGTCTCGCTCGAAGATCATGACGAGCGAGTCCTCCGGTTCTTCAGCGGGGCTCGCATCGCGCGCGACACTCTCTCACGCCGGTACTCCATCGCTCGCGCAGCCGCGGCGTGGGCCTTGAGCGCATCGAGCCGAGGATACGTGAGAGTGGGTGCCCAGGGTCAGGTGCGACGCGACGACTTCATACCCGAAGGATCACCGTCCCCCTTTCCCAAGACCGTCACAGCCGCGGTCGGTCCCTTCATCACCTGGAATCGGGCGAGCTTTCTCGTGGCCAGAGGAGTTGCCGGCTTCGCCAGGGAGGAGGACGTCGATCTCGGTGCGACGGTGCGACTCGGACTCCTCGCCGCGCCGAAGGCCTTCGGCTACGATCGCGACGGTATCGCTCCGCTTCTCACCGCGCGGGTCGGGACCTCCGTGCCGTTCGGGTTCGCCTATCTCGAGGGACTGGCCGGCGGCCTGTACGATTCGTCGGGACTCGACTCCGGTTCGGTCCAGCTCGCGGCGACGGCCGTCCTGCAGCCTACCCGGCACCAGGTCGGAATCCTGCACGCCGAGGGCGGATGGATCGAGAATCCACTCCCCGGATCGGAGTTCGATCTCGGACTCGGTCAGGGACCGCGCGCGTTCCGGAGCCACGCCTTCACCGGCGACCGTTCCTTCTTCGTCACTGCCGAGTATCGGGTGACGGTAGTGGATGATTTTCTTGGCATGGTCGGACTCGGCCTGGCTGGGTTCGTGGATCATGGAGGGGCGTGGTACGCCGGGTCGCCACGTCGAACGGGGTGGGATGCCGGATTGGGAATCCGGCTCGGTGCCAGTCGCTCTACCGATACCGAGGCATTGCGCTTCGATCTGGCGAGGCGGTTTGCCAACGACGCAGAGGGCGCGGGTTGGGTGGTGACGGTCGGGAAGGGTTTCGTCTTCTCCCCGCTGGGCAAACGACAACTATAATTATTGACCTGCCAACCTCCTCCACACGGAGCCCTATGACAACCCCACCGGCCCGTTCTCGTCGGCGCCTCTGGCCCATCATCCTCGCTGTCATCGTCCTGCCATTCGTCCTGTTCAGTCTTTATGTGGGGCTCATGCTGACGTGGAGTTACTCCGACGGAGATCGAGCAGGCGTGCTGCAGAAGTTTTCGCGCAAGGGGTGGCTCTGTAAGACGTACGAGGGGGAGCTGGCCATGACCACTGCGCCGGGTGTCGCTCCCGTCATCTGGGACTTCAGCGCGCGCGACCCGAAAATCATCCCGAGCCTTCGATCCGCGATCGGCAAGCGAGTCGTCATCCATTATACCGAGCACCGCGGTGTTCCCACCGCCTGCTTTGGCCAAACCGGCTATTACGCCGACAGCGTCTCGATTCAACAGTGATTGCTTGACCGGGCCGGAAGGGCCAACCGCGGTCATCCTGAATCCGGCGTCGGGTAGCGGCACCGCCGCGACTGTCGATCGCATCACGCAGCTGTTCGCTGCGCGCGGTCGTACTGCGGCGATCACCCTGCTCGGCGACGGTGTTTCGGTGCCGGATGTCGTGCATGAGGCGATCAGAGCAGGGGCGCCGGCCGTGGTCGCCGCGGGCGGCGATGGCACGGTCAGCGCCGTTGCGGCGGCCCTCATCGGCAGTGACGTGCCACTCGGAGTTCTCCCGGTCGGCACTCTCAATCACTTCGCCAAGGATCTCGGGCTGCCGCTCAAGCTCGAGGAAGCCGTCCAGGTCGTCCAGGATCGCAACGTCAGAGTCGTCGACGCCGGCGACGTCAATGGCCGGATCTTTCTCAACAACTCGAGCATCGGAGTCTATCCGCGCCTGGTCCGCTTACGCGATCGCTATCGGGAGAGCGGGATCACGAAGTGGATTGCCGCGGTATGGGCCGGTCTCGCAGTGCTTCGTCTCCGTCCGTTCATGGGCGTGCGGATCGAGTCGCCGGAGGGCGTGCTTCTCCGGAGGACACCGTTCGTGTTGGTCGGAAACAACGAGTATCAGATGTCGGGGCTCGACGCGACCTCTCGCGAGTCGCTAACCAGGGGTAAGCTGGCGGTCTACGTGATGAAGGCGCAGGGACGCCCCAGCCTGCTGCGGCTGGCATGGCAGGTGCTGAGGCGGGGGGTGGACCAGACCCCGGAGCTCGATTTCCTCTCGGTTGCCGAGGCTACGGTCGAAACGCGTCGCAGGCACCTGCAGGTCGCCCTCGACGGAGAGGTCGTCACTCTGCAGTCTCCTTTGCGATACAGGATACTGCCGGGAGTCCTTCGGGTACTCGCTCCCTGATCGGCGGACGGGTTGCTATCGACGTGCAGGCGCGGCATGTTTCCCGGCGCTCTCAAATGACCCCCGCTCGCGTTACGCGATCTCGCCCTTCGACGAGCCGTTCCCCAGTCAGCGGCTCACCCGTTTCAAGAGTTCCATCGTAGTTCCGGTTTCGAAGTCTGCAGGCTCAGCTCGCGCAGACGCCCACAGGCGCACGCCTGGAGGGGCATGTCCCCCGCAGGAGAAATGTGGATGCGCCGTCTCCGCATAGGCGTTCTGGACCTCGTCACGAAGAGTCCCAATCCCTCGCTCTATGGCCGACTGATGAATGCCAACCTGGCGAGCATCATGCCCCAGGTGATCGGCGTGTGGTGTGAGCAGGAGGGGCACGACGTTCGGCTGGTGTGCTATACCGGAATCGAGAATCTGCTCGAGGAGCTCCCGCTCGACCTGGACGTGCTCTTCATCGGCGCCTTCACCCAGTCGGCTCAGCTGGCCTATGCGCTGAGCAATTTCTTCCGCCGTCGCGGCGCGATCACGGTGCTCGGTGGGCCCCACGCGCGCTGCTACCCCGAGGATGCCTGCCGATACTTCGACTACGTGCTCGGCTTCACCGATCGCGGCGTGGTGTCCGACATGCTCCAGGACTGCGCGCCGCATCGCCCGATCGGCCAGTACCTGACCGCCGCTTCACAGCCGGTCGAGATGCCGTCCCTCCAGGAGCGCTGGAAGTTCGTCGAGGCCACGCTCGAGAAGGCGCCCACGATCAAGATCGTGCCGATGATCGGGAGCCTGGGGTGTCCCTACACCTGCAGCTTCTGCATCGACTCGACCGTTGACTATCAGCCGCTCGGGTTCGAGCAGCTGCGGGACGACCTGGCCTTTCTGCTGACCAAGATGAAAGACCCGATCGTCGGGTGGCACGACCCCAATTTCGGCGTTCGATTCGACGACTACATGGAAGCCGTGGAGGCGGCGGCGCCGCAGGGCGCCATGCGCCACATCGCCGAGAGCAGTCTCTCGCTCTTGTCGGAACCGCACCTCAAGCGTCTCCGCAAGAACGGCTTCAGGGCGATCCTGCCCGGGATCGAATCGTGGTACGATCTGGGGAACAAGTCGAAGACGCGACGGACCGGGATGGATAAGGTCAAGCAGGTGGCGGATCATGTGAACATGATCCTCCGCTACATCCCCTATATCCAGACCAACTTCGTTCTCGGACTCGACGGCGACATGGGGCCTGAGCCGTTCGAGCTTACCAAGACGTTCATCGACCTGGCTCCGGGCGCGTTCCCTGCCTACTCGCTGCTGTCTGCGTTCGGGCGCGCCGCGCCGATGAATCTCGAATACCAGCGTGCCGGGCGAGTCCTGCCGTTCCCCTTCCATTTCCTGAACAACAATCACGCGATGAACGTCAGGCCCAAGAACTACACCTGGACCGAGTTCTATGACGGACTCATCGACGTCACCAGCTACTCGTTCTCCTGGCGCGCGATCGCGCGCCGCATACCGGCGACCGCCACCGCCATTCCCAAGTGGATGAACTTCGTTCGGGCCGTTTCATCCGAAGGCTTCGGACGCATCCGGTATCACACGACCATCCGACGGCTCCTCGACACCGACCGCTCCGTCCGGGCGTACCTGGATGGGGAGACCGATGTGCTGCCCGAGTTTTACCGTGAGAGGATCAGGAAAGAGCTCGGCCCGATGTACGACTTGCTGCCGCCGGGTGCGCTCGAGCACGACCAGAATGCCTACCTGCAGACGGTGAGTGAGGAGCCGGAGCTCGTTCCCATGGTGATGCGGACCCAGCGGGTGAGCTGAGGACCGTCAGTCGACCAGGCGCGTGCGCATGTCGATCCAGGAGCCGACGCGCTTCTGGCCCCCGCGAAACTCGAAGTGTTCCTCCGCCATAAGCCGCTCCCCCGGCGGCGTCGCCGGCGCAGTCAGGTGCCACAGCAGCAGCTGCTGGCCGATGGCGGACGCCGGCATCCAGACATCGGGCTGGATCGCGGGGTACAGCGTCGCAAACTCCGGGCGGAGACGGGCCTCGCGAATCGTTCCGTGCACGCTGCTCTCCCGACATGAGAGGGGGGCAAAGGAGCCGGGATAGCTTATCGCGGCAAGGGCAGCGAGGCCAGTAGTGGGGTCCGACGCTCCGCCTCGGCCTTCACCAGCTTGAGCGACTGTCGGCGGATCAGCAGGATGCCGGGTGAAAGGGCGGCCCAGTACCGGCGGAACAGAGTGCGGGAGCGTGGGTCAGTCGTGGCGACGCGGGTCTCCGTGCGGAAGCGCGAGGTCGTGGGACTCAGCGGCTCGGCTTCGAGGGTCCACGCAATCTTGGCATACCCCGGCTCGGCGAAGGCGGCAAACGCATCCGGGTCGACCCCGCGAAACGTCACATCGGCCAGCCATGGTTGAGTCACCGCTCCCACGACGACATCGCGATCCGGGGTCTCCGCCAGGACCCGCCAGCCGAGCGCGAGGGTCTCGGTTAGAAGCGGGGTGGAGGATTGTCTCGGGAGACTGCCGCGCAGCCGGGAGGGGAGCGTCCGGACCGCGAAGATGACCTTGACCAGGGGTGAGCGATTGATATCCATCTCGCGGGCGGCCGCCATCGTGACCGAGGCAGGCGCTGCTACCTCGATCTCATGACGCTCGGCCACCTCGTAATCCGGCATGAACCGATCGAGGGGCGACGTGTCGGCGCGCGGCCGCTTTGATCGGCCGTAGTGGTACCAGGTCGTCGTCACATAGGCGATATAGGGCAGGGCCATGAGCGCGAGTCCGCCTGCTGCTGCCTTGAGCGCCAGACGTCTGCCGTTGTGATGATACCGCTTCATCCGTCCTCCAAGAGCCCTTCGGTGAAGGCGATTCGCTCAGCGCCGGAACGTGCCGCGTATCTGATTCGAGCCCGGTCCCTCGTCCCCATAGAGCAGTGTCACCGTGCCCTGGTCGGCCGACACGGTTCCGGGGCCGAGGAGGTAGGGGATTCCCTCGCCGCCACCCCCGGTGCGCGTGAAGCTCAGCGTGTTGGCCAGCCGGGTGTACGTTCCCTGCTCCGAGTTGTCGAAAGTGATGTCGTTGTTCTTGTTTCGGTGGGACGTGCGGAGGTCATAGGTTGTGGCAGTGAAGGTTACGGAACCGCTGAGCGTGAGACAGCAGCCGTCCGGCGCACCGGGGTCCGACGGCAGCGGCTGATCGTTTTCCGCCGCCAGCGTGTACGTACCCTCCAGTACCGCGGGCCCGGTGCCGTCTCGGCAGGAGAAGGCGACGAACGCGAGACTCGCGAGGAGCAGCAGACCGCGTTCCATACTACCTCCCTCGAAAGACGATGGTCACTCTCGCTCACCCGAAACCGGTTGTGAGCTCCGGTGGATGGCGCGCAGCGCCAGCCAGCTGAGCAGTGCCCCGATCAACCCGAGGGAGACCAGAGGCACGAGCCGACGCTGAAGAAAGCTCGCTCCCAGGAACACCGCCCCGAGCGCGTACGGAATCTCCGCGAGCGCCAGTCCAATCGTGAACCACCGCAACGGGTAACGGGTCAACCCGAAGACGTACCCGGCCGCATCCGAAGGCACGGCCAATTGAAACAGCAGGGCCCTCGCAAGCGAGACTTTGGAGCGGACCCACCCTTCATATCGCGCGAGGGTGCGCCGCGCTACGAGCACCTCCGCCACGGGTCGGCCGAGATACCGTCCCACGCCGTAAGCCGCCACACCTCCGAGCAACCACCCCGTCCAGAGCAGCGCAGCCGACGTCGCAGGCCCCCACACCTGGATGGCGGCCGGGATCAGGACCGTGCTCGATAGAAACGCCAGCATCGCAGAGAGCGCCGCCAGCCCCACGAACGCGAGCATGCCCATGGATGGATGACGCTGCATCAACGCCTCGACTGTCGCGAAGACGCCCAGCAGCCAACGATGCAGCGGGCCGATCAAGACAATGGTCGCCGCCAGCACCGTGAGGACTCCGAGGGCGGTCAGCCGGCGGTCGTGTCCAACCGCGGGCCGGGTTGCGGCCCATCCTGTCATCGTGCCGCCGGCCGTTGTCGATTCCGCCTCCTCGAGCCCCTCGACCATGACTGCTCCTGAAAAGAGTGGGTCGTCGCAACCCCTGCTCGAGGGTGCGGCGGCAACGAGGCGGCCCGCCACCCCGAGCCAAGACTCGGAAGCGCGGGCCGCCTGACGCATCGGTCACCGGGGTCGGAGACTCTCGCCTCCGTTCTTCTCCTCTCGGCGCCGCAAAGTGACTGTTTCGCGGGTGAGCCTCGAGGGCTCCGGGTTCAATCCTCACGCGGTGCGATCGCGCCACGTGATTCACCGGTGCGGGCGCTGTACGTCAGGAGGGTCGCGGACCTCCTTCGTACACGGCACGCCGCGGCGCCGCTGCGGCATGGGTGAAGCGCGCGACTGGCTTCACCGAGAAACAACCTATCGCTCCGGTGGTGAAGCGACCGTGAAGACGGGAGGAAGTGTGCCACTGGAGAGTCTCACGCCGACTTCATGGCCACTTCAGGGCGGCGAAGTAGACTGGAATGGGGCATCAGGTAGCGAGTACGAACCCCGCCGATGGACTGAGAGGTTAGCACCGCATGAGCACCCCACCGTTGTCGAGGATCCTGGTACCTCTCGACGGCTCAGCGCTCGCCGAGGAGGCGCTCTGGGTCGCCGCCCATTTGGCGCGCCGGCTCGACGCGGCCTTGCACATCGTTACGGTCCGAGTGGCACCCAATGAGGCGGGCCAGACTACCGCGCGCCCGGGCACGATCCGCGAGATCCGACACGATCTGCGAGAGTATCTCGCGGAGAAGGCGGACGAGCTCGCAACCACACATGGGGTGTCCTGCTCATGTGGCGTGCTGCACGGCCGGCCTTCTGAAGCACTGGCGGAACACGTGCGCGCAAACGGAATCGCCCTCGTCGTCATGACCGCCCATGGCCGGAGTGGCGTGAGCCGTCGCTGGATCGGCAGCGTGACGGAGGCGGTGGTCGCTCGCCTGCCGGTGCCCGTCCTGGTCCTGCGTCCCCGCATTGCGCCGCCGTGCGCGCGATTCTACCGGATCCTGGTCGCACTGGACGGCTCCGCCGGGGCCAGGAAGGTGCTATCGCAGGCCGTCGCGCTCGGAGTGGCGGAACCGGGCACGGAGTTCACGTTGGTCGAGATCGTCGAGCCGCCGGTCCCGGCCCCCCGCCATTCGCGAATCCTTCTCGGCCCCGATCCGGCGGCATCGCTCGTACGCCGGCGGGAAGCAGCTGCGCGTGATCTGGAACGACGGGCGGAGCGGCTCAGGAAGCACGGACTAGTAGTGGCGACGCGGGTGCTCGTCGCAACCGGGGTTGGTGAGCGACTCATCGAGCTCGCCACGAGACTCGACTGCCATCTGATCGCCGTCGGCACCCAGCGCCCGCGCGCGAACGAGCGGCTCCAGCTCGGGAGCGTCGCGGACAAGGTTGTGCGGGGAGCGAGTCAGCCCGTGCTGGTCGTCCCCGTCCAGCCGCAGTCGGTGCGGGAACGCCTGACCCGTGTGGTGGTGAGGAGCACTCGGCGGCGCGCCGCGCGGGGGAAGAATGAGACGGCTCTCGTCGGCAGCACATGAGCTCGAGTGACCTGGAGCACGAACTCTGAACTTCAACACGAGTCCTGTATTAAAGGAGAACATACCATGAGAACCGACAACGAATTACGCGCCGATGTCGTCGCCGAGCTGAGCTGGGATCCCAGCATTCGCGAGGAAGACATCGCCACCGCCGTGAAGGGTGGAGTGGTCACGCTCGCCGGCATCGTCGACACGTATGCCCAGCGGTATGCGGCCCAACGTGCGGTAGAGCGGGTGAATGGAGTACAGGCGATCGTCAATGACCTTACCGTGAAGCTTCCCGGCGCCTTGGAGCGCTCCGATACCGAGCTCGCTCATGCCGCCGTCAATGCGCTCCGGTGGAACATCCAGGTGCCGGAAGATCGGATCCAGGTCAAAGTGACGAACGGCCGGCTGACGCTCGAAGGTGAGGTCGAGCACTATTTCCAGAAGGAGGCGGCCGACCGCGCCGTAAGGTACCTGACGGGCGTGAAGGGGGTGAGCAACCTCATCGCCTTGCGTGTGATGCCGATCCCGGCAGACGTCAAGCAGCGCATTCGGGGCAGCCTCAAGCGACAAGCCGAGATCGACGCGGACCACATCACGGTCGACACGAGCGGATCGAAGATCACGTTGCGGGGTACGGTCCGCTCAGTAGCGGAGCGCAGGGACGCGGAGCGCGCCGCCTGGAACGCTCCCGGCGTGACTCGAGTCGAGAATGATCTCATGGTCTCGCCGCCCATCGCCGCCGCGTTGTAGATCCTGGCCTGTCCACACGACGGTCCCTGGGGTGGATTGCCTTCGTCACCTCAGGGCCGTTGTGCGAGGGCCTGCCGTTTTCGATCCCTCATCCAGTCGAGCTCGGAGGCCGTATGCGAACGCTGAGCCACGCGGTTTCTCGTGCTCTCCTTGCTCGTAGCCACGCTCAACCTGCTGCCTGCGGTGGCGGGCGAGTGAGTAAGCCTGAAGTTTGAAGGCCACGGTGCCGGGGCCGGCCTCAAGTCGAAGTTAACCTCGGGCGTGTGATCGACGACGACGATTGATCTCGCCGAGGTCCATCGCTAGTGTTGCAGCAGCGAGCTGAGACTGGCGCCGAGGTAATAAGGCCACAATACGATCGCGAGGACGCCCTTCCCCATGTGGCCTCCGCCTTCTGCTCCGCCGCTGGCGAGCCGGCCAGCGGCACGAACCCATGTTCTCACCTGAATCGCAGGGTTGCGGCCATGACGTCGATGGCATCCGCCTCGGGCATATCGGGTACTACCATCACGCGGACTCTCTGAGAGAGCGCCTCCTCGATGGCCTCGTCCACGATATCGCGGACGGGCTTCGGGTCTCCCTCGTCCCGGCATTCATCCTTGGAGAGCACCAGACGCCCCGTCGTCGAGCAGCGGTATCCCGCGCCGGCGAGATCCTCGCGGATGAAAAGCGTCCGCACCTGTCCTCGATGCAATGCCTGCAACGTCTCGCGTGGGCCGTCGACCGCCCAGCCGGTTCCGTAGGCCTCTTCCAGGGCCTTGAGCTCGCTCCCCATCGCTTGCCGCTCGTGAGCCTCGGCCACGCTCAACGCTGCCGCCTGGACCTCGGCCGGGCTCGCCGCGGTCGGATTGAGCTTGACGGTGCCGAGCAACCGTTCGGCCAAACGCTCGGGTAGGAATCGCACAAGCGCCCCAGCATGATCGGACGGGCCCGCAATGACGAGACCTCGAACCGTCCGCCCTTGCAGCACGTCCTGCAGTCGCGTCACCACGTGGGCGTAGTGGCGGTGCCGCTCCTCCTCCAATCGCCCGTGATAATCCCGCTCACCCCACCCGGGTGAGTCGCCACGGTCCGAATGAAACTTGCCTCCCCGTGTGCTCGGCTCGGCGAGGCATGAAAGCTCGCTCGTCCCATAGGCAGTCACTTCGAAGAACCGGGCGTGTCCCCGATCGATCACCACCGCGACGATGGGCTCGGACTCCCGCTCGGCTGCGGCCAGCTCCGCGACCCAGGGCGTGTCATCCAGGATCAACCGCGAGCGGTGAACCCGGAACAGCGGAACCGCCTCGAACAGCTTCAGGGCCTCACAGGCGAAGATGGCAAGCCCCCGGGCATGCGGCAGACTGCCGGGACGGTCGAGATATTCGGCGATCCGGGTAAGATCGCCCTCCACCTCCGAGCGTTGATTTCGATTCAGGGTGACCCAGAGCGGATCGCTCTCCAGCGCCTGTTTCCGCGCCCGGAAGTCGGCTTGATACGCGTTCCGGGTGCGGTCGCGTGGGTCCAGCCTGACGTAACACGAAAGAATCCGGTGTGTACCGGACGGAATGGCTATGAGGCGCTCGAGGAGCGGTGCAATGGCGGTGGACACCTGTGGCTGCAAGGGTCGCTTGATGGTGTGTTGGATCACGGTTGGGTGCCTTCCGGTGTTTGGGTGTGATCTTCCCTTTGCAAGATCGAACCTGCCGAGTGAAGCCAGGATGAACGGCTGATCAAGAAACGTTCAGGCTGGCAACCTGAATCCGGAATTCATGAGGGGGTTCATCTTGCCCTCAGTTCCGATGCGACATGGTTGATGGTCGGCTCGGTATCCATCGGCCGTCCTTCCCACCGATGAGGAGCGTCTCACCGCCCGAGAGACACTTAGGCGGGTGCGACTCTGCGGCAGCCGTATGGCCGCGTTGACCACGTTGCGCAGGTGGGCTAGGTTCAACGCCTTCCGCCGATTCGGTTCGAAGGCAACCAGCATCCGGCGCCGTAGCCAAGTGGTAAGGCAGAGGTCTGCAAAACCTCCACCCCCAGTTCGAATCTGGGCGGCGCCTCTGTGACCGCAAAGGACTTACGGGCCTCCAAATTGGAGGCCCGTCTTCTTGGGAAGGTTTTTGGGAAGAAATCGGCTTTCCCGGCCGGTCAGCGCACGCCCACGCCTTCATCCGCCACGTTCACTCAGTCCCCATAGCGCCAATGGAACCAGCTCTTTACCGCTTGCGTGAGCAACATGTACGCCAACAGCATCCCCGCGAGCAGTAGCCAGTAGAGCCTCGGCAGCGCGACAAACCCCAGCGTCGGCGCCAGGGGCGACACGGTGAGCCACATTCCGATCGCCGGGATCGCTACCGACGCGACGATCAGCGGCCAGCTCGCCCGGCTCTGCAGGAACGGAATCTTGCTGGTCCGGATGATGTGAATGATCAGCGTCTGCGTGAACAGCGACTCCACGAACCATCCGGTGTGAAACAGCGCGGGATTCTGCCGTGCATGAAACACGCGCCAGCATGATCCAGAACGTCAGATAGTCGAAGATCGAGCTGATCGGCCCGATGAACAGGATGAACCGCCTGATGTCGCTGATGGTCCACTTCCGCGGCCGGCTGAGCCAGTCGGCATCCACTCGGTCGCTCGGGATCGCCGTCTGCGAGACGTCGTACAGCAGGTTGTTGATCAGCACCTGGATCGGCAGCATCGGCACGAAGGGCAGGAACGCGCTCGCCCCCACCACGCTGAACATGTTCCCGAAGCTCGAGCTCGCCGCCATCTTGATGTACTTGACGACGTTCCCGAACACCCGCCGGCCCTCCACCACCCCCTTCTCCAGCACCAGCAGGCTGGTCTCGAGCAGGATGATGTCGCTCGATTCCTTCGCGATGTCCACCGCCGAATTGACCGAGATGCCCACGTCCGCCGCCTTGAGCGCCGGCGCATCGTTGATCCCGTCCCCCAGGAACCCCACGACGTGCCCCTTGCTCTGGAGCGCGTGGATGATCCGCTCCTTGTGGGCCGGCGCCAGCTTCGCGAAGATGGTCGTCGTCTCCGCCGCCTCCGCCAGCGCGGCCTCGCTCATCCCCTCGATCGCCGCGCCGAGCAGCATCCGCTCAACGGGCATTCCCACCTGCTGGCAGATGTACCGGGTGACGATCTCGTTGTCCCCCGTGAGCACCTTCACCGCGACCTGCCGGCCGTTGAGCGGCGTCAGCGCCTCCCCTGCCGTCGCCTTCGGCGGGTCGAGAAACGCGAGAAACCCCAGCAGCGTCAGCTCCGCCTCGTCCTTCACCGCATACACCGGCTCATCCGGCGCACCCGGCATCTCCTTGTACGCCAGCGCGATCACCCGGAACCCCTGGGCGTTCAGCCCGTTGCACGATCGCCTGGCCGGCCGCCACATCCTCCGGCGTCAGCTCCGTGATCGTCCCCTCGACGTCCGCCCTGACGCAGAGCCCCAGGACCTCCTCCACGGCGCCCTTACAGATCAGGGTATTCGTCCCGCTCGCATCCTCCACGATCACCGACATCCGCCGCCGCACGAAGTCGAACGGAATCTCGTCGATCTTCCGGTACTTCTCCTTCGCCTTGAGCCGCTCCTCCAGCTCCTCATGGTCGAGGATCGCCTCGTCCATGAGGTTCTTGAGCCCGGTGTGGTGGTAGCTGTTGAGGTAGCCGTAGTGCAGCACCCGTCGCTCCGGTGCCCCCGCACATCCACGTGCTGCTCCAGACGATCCTGCCCTCCGTGAGCGTCCCCGTCTTGTCCGTGCACAGCACGTCCATCGCGCCCAGGTTCTGGATCGAGTTGAGCCGCTTGACGATCACCTTCTCCCGCGCCATCGCCAGCGCGCCCTTGGAGAGGTTCACCGTCACGATCATCGGCAGCATCTCGGGCGTGAGCCCCACCGCCACCGCCACCGCGAACAGGAACGCCTCCACCCAGTTGCCCCGGCTCAGTCCGTTGATCAGGAACACCGTCGGGACCATGACCGCGATGAAGCGGATCATCAGCCAGGTGAATCCGTTGACCCCCTTGTCGAAGCTGGTGAGCTGCCGTTCGCCCTCGATGCTCGCCGCAAGCGCGCCGAAATAGGTCCGCCCGCCGGTATGCACCACCACCGCCGTCCCCGCGCCGCTCTCCACGTTCGAACCCAGGAAGCAGACATTCGGCAATTCGAGCGGTGAGTCGATCTCGCCCGGGGCGGGGCCCGCGCGCTTCTCCACCGGCATCGCCTCGCCGGTGAGCGCCGACTGGTTGAGGAACAGATCCTTGGTGGTGAGCAGCCGGACGTCCGCCGGGACCATGTCGCCGGCACCCAGCCGGACACATCACCGGGCACCAGCCCGCTCAGCGCGATCTCCTCGCTCCTTGCCACCGCGCACCACCGTCGCCGTGCTGCTGACCATCGCCTCCAGCCGCGCCGCGGCGTTGTCGGCCCGCATCTCCTGCACGAAGCGCAGCACCACCCCAAGCACCACCATCACCAGCACGACCACGGCCGCCCGCGGGTCCCCTGTGAGGTAGGAGACCAGGCTCAAGACCAGCAGCAGGATGATCAGGGGATTGCGGACGTTGTCGAGCAGGAGCCGCGAACGTCGACCGCCGCTTGGTGCGGGCGATCTGATTCGGCCCATACTGGATCACCCGCGCCGCGACCTCCGCCTCGCTGAGTCCCTCCGCGCGCGACGCGAGCCCGGCGAGGGCCGTCGCCTCGTCGCATCGCGCCCGCTCCAGTAGGGCCACAGTGGTCGCCGACTGTTTCCCGCCATGAACCTCGTGGGGCCCTCCCGGGTGACGGGGACTCGGCGTGGTCACGGTCATCTCAGGCCTCCGCCTTCATCTCCCGGCGCGCCAGCCACAGCCCCGGAAGGAGCGGCAGCATCAGCGTGAACCCCCGGAACAGCAGCACCGCGCCGACGCCGTGCGTCGTGGAGACGCCCACCAGGTGCAGCATGGCGAGCATCGTCGCGTCGAACGTGCCCAGGCCGCTCGGAATGATCGTGATGGTCGCGACCAGCGAGGCGATCACCAGCGCGGCGAACAGCCCCGTGACGCTCGCCGTCGCGCCGAGTGCGGCGAGGCAGACGCCGAGCGTCGCGGCATCGAGCACGAAGATCCCGAACTGGAGCACCGTGGTCTGCAGCAGCAGCGTCTTGTCGTGGAGCGCCTCCTTCGGCGCATCGTGCAGCTCCTGCAGGAATCCCTTGAGTCCCGGGATGTGCATCAGCCACGCCCGGACCGGCCCCCGCCGCCCCCGCGAGAGCCAGAGCAGCCCCAGGATCATCGCGCCGATGAGGAAGGTGGCGAGGATGGCGAGCGACAGCATCCGGCGGCTCAGGTCGCCGCTGACTGCGAGCAACACCAGCGCCGTGACCAGGGCGAGTCCGTACGCCAGGTGGAAGCCCAGCAGCCCGACCACCACCGCCGAGACGCTCGCGCCGTCCGGCACGCCGCGCCGCTTGAGGGCCCGCACCACGAGGAGTGTGCCACTGAGTCCCGCGGAGGGAACCACCTGATCCATGAACAGCTTGGCGAGTCCGAGCGGGATGAGCTGCCAGAGCGAGGTGCGGATGTGCTGCCGCGACGAGGACCCGCTGCCAGGCACCGGCCGCGCAGGCGTACGTGCCTATCTGGAGGAGTGCCGCGAGGAGGAGCCAGCCGGGATGCACATGCTTCAGGAGATCCGCAAACCGGAGCTCTTCGCCCCGCCGCGCGATCACGATCCCCACCACGGCCAGCAGCAGGATCCCGCTCAGCCACGCCAGCCAGAGTCGACGAGCCTTGGGTGCGGCATTCGCCATGGCTTCAGAGGCTCCCGAAAGACGAAAACGCCCGAACCCTACCCGGATCGAGCGCCTTGCCACAGCCTGGCAGACTGGCGCCTCTCTGGTCGTGCCTCACTTCGCGAGATTGAAGTTGGTGTACGCGGGATCGTCCGTCACATCACGAAATTCGGCGCGAGCCAGGCCGGTGGCTCGACCTTCGTATCGGCGGACTGCAGCTCGACCTCCGCGAGGACGAGGTCGCGATCCGTGAACTGGTCGATCTCCCAAACCAGATCACCCTCCGGGATGCGGTATCGTCGCTTCAGCACCCGCCGCCCTTCGGTGAGCGGCCACATCGTCTCGAACACCTCTCTGCTCGTCTCATCTTCCAGCTCGATTCGGCTGATCCCCGATCCGGACTTGACGGTGCGATACCAGATCGATCCATCGGACGACTGTACTTCCCGCACGCGCTCAAGCAGGCGCACGCCTGGTAAGTAGCCTTGACGAATCTGAAGCGGTGAAACCTCCTGCACGACGTCAGGCAGCACGCGCAGCAGGTACTTCCGCTCGATCTCGACGCCTGGTGTCCTTACGGACGCCAACCACTCTGCCAGCTCCGCAATTTCCGCGAAGAATGGGCGAGTCGCCCCGTTCAGCCAGTTGCCCGACAAGCGGGCAAATGTCTCGCCCCCGCGCCGGCGCAGTCGCTCGCCGAGCACGAGGAGTCCCGGCCGTACTTCCGGCGACGCCTTCTCGGTGATGTCGTCGAGCTCTGCGACGAACACGTGGCTGTCGTGGAGGTCCCCCAGATCGTCCTGCAGCTGCTTGAGCTTGTCGATCACCGCATCGACGCCATCGATCCGGCCGCTGGCCGGATCCAGGACGTACCGAAGGCGCTTGGCATCGATGCGCGCGCGATGCGCCGGTTCGGCGTCCTCGACTGAATGGACCTCCCCCAGATCGTTCTTGAGCTTACGGGTGAGGCGCCGGACCCGCCGGCCCATGACCGCCGCGCCAGTCTGCGGCTGATGACCATGATCGAGCCGGACAACTGTCCGGTATCGGCCAAGACGCTGCTCGAGTTGTTGCACGGTAGAATCGAAGCGCTGCTTGAGGACCTCGGCGAGCGCCGAGTCCGCCAGCCGGCGTCGCTGTTCCATGAGCCCCAGCAACCAGTTGACGCCCGCCGCCTGATCCGGGAGGAGGCTCGTCGCCTGCTCGCGGGCCCAGGCGATGTGGACCTCCAGATCCCGGCTGTCACGGGTGGCATCGGAGATGTCGCGGAGCCGTCGCCGGATCTTTCGGCCGACACTCCCGCGAAGCTGCGGCCGGTACACACGAAGACAGGTGCGCAATCGCCGCAATCCAACGCGGAGATCGTGCAGGGCCTCGGTGTCCTCAGGGTGATCGAGCCGTCCCGGTGCCGTCCGCAACATCTCCACCAAGGAGAGTGCGATGAAACGAACGGTTTCTTCCGCCGGAAGGTCGAGCAGATTGTCCGGAAGTGCCATCGGCACGCCTGTGTGTTCGGCTCACGACTCGTGAAGCAACTTGAACGCGTGGGTCCATTCGTTCTGCAAGAAGCCGGGAATACACCAGAGCTGGGCGAGCGGCTCGATGGCGCGCGCCGCGGTTGCGGATCCCATGTCCGCCGGCTCCCAACCGAATAATCCGAGCACCCGAGCGGTCTCTGCCTTGGCGCCGGCGTCGTTACCGCAGTAAAACATCGTCGGTTTTCCGGCCGCGTAACTCGGATTCACCATCTTGCTGTTCCCGATGCTATTGAACGCCTTGACGAAATGTGTCGCCGGATAGGCCGCCTGAAGGCGTTCCATGAGTGACTCATTCGGGCCGGTGAAGTAGCGCAGCACACCATTCTGCGGCGGCTCGTCGCTGATCGGATTGGTCGCGTCGATAATGAGCTTTCCCGCGAGGCGCTCCTTTCCGGCGAGCCGCAGCGCCTCCTCGGCGCCGGTTCCCTTGACGGCCAGGACCAAAGCCTCGGCCCATGCCGCCGCGTCGGCGAAGGTGACTGCTTCGATTCCTGTCTCGCGAGAGAATTTCGCAAGCTTCTCAGGCGTCCGGCTGCCGATGCGAGCTTGATGGCCGTGCTTGACGAGCCCCGCCGCGAGCACCTGGCCGACCTGACCCGATCCCAGAATCCCGTACCGTTTCATGTGTTGCCTCCCTCAATTGTTGGACCGGACGGGAATGGGCACCGTCGGAGGTAGATTGCGACTGGGCGCCCTCCACCGCGGGACGGCTGCAGCGTCGCTCGCACAAGGAATCTTGAGTTTACTGGGAGCAAGTCAGGATATGAAAGTGTTCCAGGCGCTCGTGCTGGCACTCATCACGGGGGCGCCCGCCACGCCTCCGCCGCGTCCCGCCATCTCCCTCGTCGTGCTCGTCACCGTGGATCAGCTCCGCCCCGACTACTTGACGCGATACGGCCCGCAGTTGACCGGTGGCCTTCGTGCCATCCTCGACGCCGGCACGCTCTTCGATCATGGACGGCAGAACCACGCGATCACGGAGACGGCCCCCGGGCATGCCACCCTTCTCTCCGGACGTGAGCCGGTGCACACCGGGATTCTGGACAACGAGGACGGTGTCGGTGACTCGACGGCGCCCTTGCTTGACGGGTCGCGAGAGCTTGGCGCGTCGCCTCGACGGTTCAAGGGGACCACGCTGTACGACTGGTTACGCGCCGCGAATCCCGAAACGCGATTGCTCTCGGTGTCCCGCAAGGACCGCGGTGCAATCCTGCCGGTCGGTCGGGCACGGACTTCCGTCTACTGGTGGGTCGATGGCCATTTCACCACCAGCCGATACTACGGCGATACGCTCCCCGGATGGGTACGCGCCTTCAACGGACGTCGCTCGGCGGCGCGACTGGCCGGCACACGATGGAGCCTGCTGCTTCCGTCTTCGGCATACCCTGAACGGGACGCGGCCCCGTATGAGAACGGCGGGAAAGACATCACCTTCCCACACCGGCTCCCGGGCTGGTGGAACATCGCCGAGCAACTTCAGGACTATCCCTGGATGGATTCTGTCACGCTCGCCTTTGCGCTCGAGGGGGCCCGTGTCCTCGAGCTCGGCAAACACGGAGCCTCCGATCTCCTGCTCGTCTCACTCTCGACCACCGATGCCGTCGGACATCGTTATGGCCCCGATTCCAGGGAAATTCACGATCAAATCCTGCGGCTCGACCGATGGCTCGGCTGGTTCCTCGATTCCCTCGCGAAACAGGCTCCGCGTACGCAGACGCTGGTGGTGCTGACGTCGGATCATGGGGTGCAGTCGTATCCCGAGCGGGTGCAGGGGAAAGGTCGAGTCTGGCTGGGTGATATGGTCGGAAGGCGAGAGCGTTTCGGCGGCGGTCTCCTGTCGGCGGATACCTCCGCGCTGGCCGCCGCTGGGCTTCGGGTGGACAGCGTGGCTCGCACGGTTGCCGCAGTCGCCGCTCGGAGACCCGGCATCGCGCGCGTCTTCACCCCGGCCAGCCTGGAGGCTGCTTCCCCGACCGATACCGCCGCCATGCTGTGGCGGAACACGATCCCAGGAGGGTACGGCTGGTTGTTCGCCGCGGTGCTCGAGCCGGGCTTCGTCTGGTCAACTCCCAATGCCGGTGAGGCGGAACACGGGAGCACCGCGTCGGAGGATGTGACTGTACCGATCGCGTTCATGGGTCCGGGGATCGGGCATGCCGTCGTCCACCGAGGGGTCCGGACCGTCGACATCGCCCCGACGCTTGCCGCCCTGCTCGGCGTCAAGCCCGACATGCCACTCGATGGCGTGCCGCTGGCGGAGATCGTCGGTGGCCGCTGATCAGTAGAGCATCGCGGCCTGCGCCAGCCGGGCCTGGTGATGCAACACCACGGCGAGTCCGAGAAACTCGACGACGATGTAGACCAACGGCACACCGGTGCGGACCACGAGGAGGCTTGGCGCCATGAGGTGGGGTGCGGCAAGCGCGGTCCAGAGCGTCACGACCAGCACGATCCGCAAGGCCGTCACCGCCACAGCCGCACGGCGCGCCTTGCCGAGTCGGTCGCACACCACGACTCGGGGCCGGGTGCGGCGTCGTTCGACCCCTTCGTAGGTCGCCGTGTGAATGACGGACGCGTCCTCGAGCTCGAACGGTGTCCTTCCGATCGTCGCGGTCATACTCCATCCTGAACCGAGTTGTGAGATGGGGAACGCAGCATGATCTACCCCGCGCTTCGGGATCGCGCAAGAGCACGTTTCCGACCATCTTTCGGCCGTGGGACCCCTCGACCTGAGCGCCCTTGCCGCGCGACTTCCACCGCGACCGCTTACGCGTTTTGCCCCCAGCCCGACGGGCTATCTGCACCTGGGGCACGTCGCCAACGCCATCTGCGTCTGGGGGATCGCTGGCGCACTCGACGGCCGCGTACTCCTCCGGCTCGAGGATCACGACCGCAGTCGCTGTCGACCCGATTACGAGACGGCGCTCCTCGAGGACCTCGAGTGGCTCGGTCTCGAGCCGGACATCGGTCCCCTCGCGGAATTCCGGGCTGGGACATCCTCGTACCGGCAAAGTGACGGCGCCTCGGCATACCGCGATCACCTGGCCGCGCTCGCTGCTCGTGCTCATGTCTTCGCCTGCGACTGCTCGAGGAAGGATCTCGCGATCGAGAGCGGCGACATCCCCGACATCGAGACGCGGTACAATGGCCGGTGTCGCGACCGGGGGTTATCCCCCGGTTCCGGCCGAGGTATCCGCCTTCGGATCGACGCAGGAGTGGAGCGTTTCGAGGATGGTTGGCTCGGCGAGCAAGCGCAGGATCCCGCCACGCAATGCGGCGATCTCCTGTTGCGCGACCGGCTCGGCAACTGGACCTACCAATTCGCGGTCACCGTCGATGATTTCAGGCACGGCGTGGATCTCGTGATTCGCGGCGTCGATCTTCTGAGCTCGACCGGCCGACAACTTCGGCTCGGCCGCCTGTTGGGACGGGCTCAGCCGCCGGTATATGTCCACCACTCGCTCATCCGGAGGCCGTCCGGCGAGAAATTGAGCAAGAGCGCAAGTGATACCGGCATCCGCGACTTGCGCCGGAGTGGAATGACGCCGGGACTCGTCCTCGGCACGGCGGCGAGGCTGATTGGGCTCCTGCCCGAGACTTGCGAGCTTGCGATCGACGAGGTGGCGCGTCTCTTTGAGGAGACCATTCAGGCTCGTCGCGGAGAAATGAAAGACACGGGGACCGAACGAGGGACTCTATGAGACGATATCTGGCGATGGCTCTGGCGGTACTCTGCGTTCTCTGTGCCTCGGTGGTCAGTGCCTCGCCCGGCGAAGCCCAGAACCTCCCCCACGTCCTCATTCGCACGACGATGGGCGAGATCGAAATCGAGGTGGATTCCGTACATGCTCCCAAGACCGCGGCCAACTTCCTTCGGTACGTCGATCTGGGGTTCTACGGTCAGGCTGGTCGATTCCATCGGACGGTCCGCCCCGACAATCAGAAAGACGAGAAGGTCCGGATCGCGGTCATCCAGGGAGGGCTCGAACCGTACAAGACGCGCAATTTCCCGCCGATCCCGCTGGAGAACACGAAGATGACGGGACTGCGGCACCGTGACGGAACCGTCTCGATGGCGCGCACGACGCCGAACAGCGCGACCTCTGATTTCTTCATCTGCATTGGGGATCAGCCGGCACTCGACTTTGGAGGGAAGCGGAATCCCGATGGGCAGGGTTTCGCCGCGTTCGGGCGTGTCGTGCGGGGAACCGGTGTAGTGAAGAAAATTCAGGAGGCTCCCGCGAAGGGCGAGAGTCTGACGCCGGAGATCCCGTTTCTGGCGGCAACCCGTGCCGCGAACTAGGACTACTCGGTTTTTCCGGTCAGGATTCCGTCACGGATCTGCGCGGCCTTGGGGCTCGCCGCCGAGTCTGTCACGATCTTGCGTTCCAGACGCGCCTGCAGCACGACCTTGCCGGGAAGCGTCAGCGTGTCGGTGCCCCGCCTGACCTTGATGGGTAGCGAGTCGCCTTCGTTCTTTCCGAATCTCGACCGGTAGGCTTGCGCGAACCCGGGATTCGTCACGCCGAGGTTCCCGAGTGATAGAAGGATGTCGCCCGCCTTGACGCCGGCCTCCTCTGCGGGACTGCCAGGGCGAACCTGTCGGATGACGATGGCTCCGGTCGAGTCCTCGGACGTGTTGATACCGAGCCGTGGCTCGCGAATCGTATCGGTCACCGCACGCATGCCGGCGAGCGGAAGGACCGTCTCCCAGGGGTACGGTTCTCGTCCATCGACATACTTTGCGGGAAAGTCGGTGAACTTCTTCCCTCCAGCCGCGCGAGTCACCGCACCCCACCAGTCCGCCCCGGTGAATCCCCGACCCGTCTTGTAGGTGGTCCGATACAGGTCGCGCATCACGGTATCGAGCGACCGATGATTGCTGCTCGCGTCGCGGATCATGATGTCGAGCATGAATCCGGCGAGCGAGCCCTTCGGGTAATAGATGTAGCCGCTGCCGTCGGTCGGATGGATCCAGGTGGACAGCGAGGCATCCTCCAGCGCCGTCGGCGGGGCGTCCGTGACGGTGCCGATCTTCTCACTGGTTGCGGCCATGAAATCATCGGGCTTGACGATGCCGCCGCGAACCAGCGCCAGATCGGAGTAGTAGTCGGTGATCCCTTCACTCACCCACAACCATGGGGTCGGCTCCATCCGATCGTACCGGTACGGAACCATGTCCGCGGGCCGCAGACGCTTCACGTTCCATGCGTGGAAGATTTCGTGGGCAGTGATCGAGGCGAGTATCGGATTCCCGATGAAGTGCGAGTTATAGATGCCGACATGAGAGTTGGTGTGCTCGAGCGCACTGCCTCCGCCGTAGGCGGAATCGAAGATCATCATGACGGAGTACGTCTGCCACGGAGTCTCGCCGTACACCGCCGCTTCCGCTGGTATCATGTGGCCGATCTGGTCCCAGAGATCCGATCGCGCTCGCCCCTTGAGCAAGCCGGCGGGGTAGGTGGCGAGTCGCGTCCAGACGCCGGCCACCTGCGTGCTGTCGTAATCGAACCGGCCGACGAAGAAGGGCTTGTCGACGAGGTCGTGGTAGTTCGCCTCCTGGTATCCGCCGCCCTTGGCCGGCGCCATGCCGGTGGCGACGAGCCATCCCGGCTCCGTCTTCACGGTCACGGTGGCCCCAAAGTCGGTTCCCCGTCCCTCGGGATAGGGAAGGAGATTGGTTCCGTTGAAGAGCACGAAGTTCGGCTGGGCCCAGGCCATCGCATTGTCGAGCGTGTCCGCCAGGTAGTCGAAGTGCACGCTGACCGATTTGGCTCCCGCCGCCTGCACGCGCCAGGTGTCGTAATCGAGCTTGTCCCAGGTGAGGGGACGATCGTCCGCCGTAGCGGCGAAGTTCGAGACCCAGCGCGCGAAGAAGGAGAGCTCGTACGCCCCCGGAGTCCACGCGGGAAACGAGAGCAGCACCGGTCCCGGCCCCGCCACATTGAAGTCCATCGCCACCTTGATCGTGCGACTTTGTGCCGTGGTGGAGTCGAAGGTGATTTCGTAGCGCAGATTGGTGAGCGGGGCCGAGCGGGCGGGGACAGGCGCCGTCTGTGCAGACGCCGCCGCGGAGCCGACGAGAGCCGCCACGACAACAGCGCTACCACGAACAAATCGTCCGGTCATCGTCATGGGCTCCTCATCATTGTTCCTTCGTGTCCCTAGTGCTCTTCGTGTCTTCGTGATGAATGGCCAATGATTCGCACCGGGCGGGCATGGGGTGGCTCTTTACCACGAAGGAACGAAGGACACCAAGCTTACGAACAACAAGAGTTCAATGTTTCTGGCTGGTCAGGCCTGGATCCTCTCGCTGGCGACGGCTGCAGTAGCAGGAACCGGAACGGCGGCCGGCGCGGCAGAGAAGCTGAGCTCCCCCTCCCATCGCGCCATGACCGCCGTGGCGAGACAGTTGCCGACCAGGTTCACCATCGTGCGCGCCATGTCCATCAGCTCGTCGACGCCGAGGATGACGGCGACTCCTTCGAGGGGAAGGCCGAAAGCCGTGAGAGTTCCCGACAGCACGACCAGCGAGGCACGCGGTACCGCCGCGATACCCTTACTCGTGATGAGCAGCGTCAACATCATGAACAGCTGCTGCCCGATCGTGAGCGTCACGCCTGCCGCCTGCGCGACGAAAATCGATGCGACGCCGAGATAGAGGGTCGAGCCATCGAGGTTGAACGAGTATCCGGTCGGCATAACGAACGCGACGATCCGCCGCGGCACGCCGAACTCGGTCATCCGCTGCATGGCCAGCGGGAGCGCCGCGTCGGACGATGTAGTAGTGAAGGCGATGATCGCCGGATCCTTGACCGCCTGGATGAACCGGCGAAGCGGAATCCGAGCGAGGAACGCGGCGGGAAGGAGCGCCACAAGCGCGAAGACCACCAACGCGCCATAGAGCGTGCCCACCAACATGCCGAGGTTCCGGAGGACCTGGATCCCGCTGTGACTCACGGTCACGGCCATCGCCGCGCCGATGCCGATCGGCGCGAACTTCATTACGATCCCGACGAACTTGAACATCACCTCCATCAGCCCTTCGCAGAATCCGAGCATCGCTTCCTTCGGCTTCCCCCGGACCTGGGTGAGGGCGATCGCGAAGAGCGTGGCCCAGAAGACCACCTGGAGCACTTCGTTGTTGGTTGCCGCCTCGAAGAAGCTCTTCGGAACGATGTGCTCGAGAAATCCGCTGAACGTCGTGGGTGCGGGGGCCGGAATCGGCGCATTGGGATCGGGCGCGGGCAGTCTCACACCGATCCCGGGTCTGGTGATGTTGACCGCCACCAGCCCGACCGCGAGCGCGATCGAGGTCATGAGCCAGAAGTAGCCGATCGATTTGACGGCCAGCCGTCCGATGCGCTTGAGGTCGTCCCCGTGTCCGGCGATACCGATCACCAGCGTGCCGAAGATGATCGGCACCACCACCGACTTGATCATCCGAAGGAAGACGGTCGAGAGCGGCTTGAGCTCCACCGCCATGCTCGGGGCCAGCCATCCGAACAGGATGCCTGCCCCCATGCCGATGAAGATCCAATAAGTGAGCGAGAGATTCCGTAGCGTGCGAAGCATCAGCGTCCGGCGAGCGCGCCCGCCTTGGCCTCGATTCCTGCCAGGAGCGATGCATAGGAGGCGGCGAACTTGGCGACCCCGTCGTCCTCGAGCTCTTTCGTGACGACGGCGAGATCGACCCCGCACTCGGCCAGCGCCTTGAGGAGCTCTCCCGACTCGGCCATGCCCTCGGTGATGCGGACTGCCGGTCGACCATGGTCCCGATACGCGGCGAACGTCTCCGGCGGCAGCGTATTGACCGTCCGGGGCGCGATGAGCGGCTCGACGTAGTGGACATCGGAGTAGCGCGGATCCTTGGTGCTGGTCGAAGCCCAGAGTGGGCGCTGCGGCCGGGCCTCCGCCTTTGCCAGACGGGCCCATCGAGGTGTGCCGAGCGACCACTCGAACAGCTGGTATGCGGCGCAGGCATTGGCGATGGCGATCGTGCCGCGAAGCGACCTGGGGTCGCCGCGGGCGTCGAGCAGCGGATCGACCTTGCCATCGACGCGACTCACGAAGAAGCTCGCCACGGACGCGATCGGCCGGAGCGGGAGTTTCCGATCGAGTCTGCGGTCCATCCCTTCGAGGAAGGCGTCGATCACTTCGGCATACCGCTCGACCGAAAAGAGCAGGGTGACGTTGACGTTGATGCCGGCCGCGATACAGTGCGTGATCGCCGGCAGACCCGCCCGCGTTCCCGGAATCTTGATCATCGCATTGGGCCGATCGACCACTGCCCAGAGCCGCTCCGCTTCGCGATCGTGCCGGCGGTGTCGTGCGCCAGCGTCGGCGACACCTCGAGCGAGACCAGGCCGTCCACGCCACCCGTCGCCTGGTACACCGGGGCGAAGAGGTCGCAGGCGGCGCGGACATCGGCGATCGCGAGTGCCTCGAAGATCTCGCCCGCGCTCTTGCCGAGATCGGTGAGGGAGCGGATGTCGTCGTCGTACAGCCGGCTTCCCGCGATCGCCTTCTCGAAGATCGTCGGGTTGGACGTCATCCCGCGCAGGCCATCCTCGCGGATGAGCCGGGCCAGCTCGCCCGAGGCCAGCAGATCGCGGGTGATGTAGTCGTACCAGGGACTCTGACCCAGCTCCCCGAGACGAACGAGTGGATTGTGTCATGTCGCTTCTCGCAGCCAAGAGCCGTCGCACGATCGCGGCGGCGCGGTCGGCGGTGAAATTGAACTCCTCGAAGAGCCGCTCGCCGGGTGCCGAAGCACCGAAGCCCGGCATGGTCACCAGCGCCCCGTCATCGGTGGTCCATCGCTCCCAGCCGAAGCCCGAGCCCGCCTCTATCGCGACCCTGATCCGCACGGAGGGTGGCAGCACGCTCGCGCGATAGCTCTCGGGCTGCGCCGCGAACAGCTCCCACGAGGGCATGGAGACAACCCGGACCCGCACGCGCTCGGCCGCGAGTGCACGCGCGGCGCCGAGCGCGATGTGCACTTCACTTCCGGTGGCGATGAGGATCGCCTGAGGCGTTCCGCCGGGCGGGTCGAGCAGTATGTAGGCTCCGCGGCGGACACCGTCTGCCTTTGCGAGTGCGGCTCGATCGAGTACCGGCACCTTCTGACGGGTCAGCACGAGCAGCGTCGGCCCGTCCTTCCGCTCCATCGCCACGCGCCACGCCTCGACCGTCTCCGTCGCGTCGGCCGGCCGGAGGACGACGAGGTTCGGAATCGCTCGGAGCATCGCCAGGTGCTCGATCGGCTGATGGGTCGGGCCGTCCTCGCCCACGCCGATCGAATCGTGGGTCCCGATGTAGATCACCGGCAGCTTCATGATCGCGGCGAGCCGGATGGACGGCTTCATGTAGTCGGAGAAGACGAGGAAGGTGCTTCCGAACCCACGGAGACCGCCGTGCGCGGCGATCCCGTTGAGGCAGGCGGCCATGCCGTGCTCCCGAACTCCCCAGTGGAACGTGCGGCCGCTCGTGGCGGGACCGAAGGTCCCCCCCTGTCTGAGCGTGGTCCCCGTGCTGCCGCCGAGATCGGCGGAGCCACCGACGAGGTTGGGGACGTCGGCCGCGATGGCCTGCAGCGCCAGGCCCGAGGCCTGTCGCGTCGCGAGCGATGCGCTCGTCAGGCTGAGTGAGGAGATGCCGCGGTCCCACCCGTCGGGCAGCGCGCCACTGAGCCACTGCTCCAGCTCCGCCGCCAGCTCGGGTTGTGCCGCCGAGTACGCCGCAAGCCGGGCCCGCCAATCGACTTCGAGCGCGGCGCCGTGCTCTACCGATTCGCGCCATCGCGCCAGCGCATCGTCCGGGACGAAGAACTTGGGCTCATCGGGCCACCCCATGACCTGCTTGGTCCGACTGACCTCATCGGCGCCGAGCGGCGCGCCGTGAGCGTCGGCGGTGTCACGCTTGGTGGGAGCGGGGTCGGCGATCTGAGTCCTCAGCACCACGAGCGTCGGACGATCATCCTTTTGAACGGCGGTCTCGAGCGCGGCCGAAATGCCGACGAGGTCGTTCCCGTCGCCGACACGGACCACCTGCCACCCGTACGCCTCGAACCGGCGCTGAACATCCTCCGAAAAGGAGAGCGCCGTATCGCCGTCGATGGTGATGTGATTGTCGTCGTAGACGAGCGTGAGCTTGGCGAGATGCAGGTGGCCGGCGAGCGACGCGGCCTCGCTCGCGACTCCTTCCATGAGATCGCCGTCGCTGACGAACGCCCACGTGCGGTGGTCAACGATGCGGTGGCCGGGACGGTTGAATCGCTCGGACAGCAGCCGTTCCGCAATCGCCATCCCGACCGCGTTTCCTACGCCCTGGCCGAGGGGCCCCGTGGTTGTCTCGACTCCCGGCGTATGACCGCGCTCCGGATGCCCCGGTGTCTTCGACCCCCATTGGCGAAACGCCTTGATGTCGTCGAGGGACAAGTCGTAGCCGGTGAGATAGAGCAGCGCGTACAACAACATCGAGGCGTGTCCACAGGACAGCACGAAGCGGTCGCGGTCCGGCCAGTCGGGATTCCGCGGGTTGTGACGCAAAAACCGGTGCCAGAGAACGTAAGCAGCCGGCGCCAGCGCCATCGGTGTGCCCGGATGCCCGGACTGCGCTGCTTCCACCGCGTCCATGGCCAGCGCGCGGATGGAGTTGACGCTCCGCCAGTCGAGCTCGTCGGGGACCGTTGTGGAAGCGTGGATCGTGGTGTCGTCCGAACGCCGGAGTCGTGTGCGAGTCGTGCTCTCTGCCGTCAGACGGAACTCCTTTCGAGCGCCGGACCCGCACCGCAGAAGAAAGGGAAATTCGCGCCGGGAAGATAACCGCGGCGAACCTCCGCGGGCAGACGCCCCTCAGCCAGTTTTCCGGCCGCCGAGGGAGTACCCGCCCGGGCCGGCCAGCGCCAGCGCCACGGCCATGCAGAGCAGCGTGAACTCGAATTCCCAGCCGCCCATGAACCCGTGCTTGGAGGCGACGAATACAATGGCACCAAGCATGTCCACCGCGAACAGGAGTCCGACGATGTCGACCGCGATCCCGAGGAGAATGAGGATTCCGCCACCGACCTCGACTGCCGCCGCGTAGGCAGCCGCGAGGGTAGGGGCAGGAACGCCGGCACTGGCGAAGAAGCCCGCCGTGCCGGCGAAGCCGGTGACCTTCGGGTAGCCGTGAGTCAGCATGACCGCCGCGAGCACCAGGCGCAGGATGAGAAAAGCGAGATCGGAGTTGACCGGAACAATACGACGCATGCGGGCTCCTGCCAGGAAGAGAGAGAATCGACGAGCGGAGAAATGTTCACCCCCGCGCCGCTCGGACGCCAGCCTGTTGCTCGTTCGCGGACTCCCCTACCTTCGACGTACTGTATGAAACTCATCTCGCGCGCACCCGCGCTGGCCGGCTCCCGCACGTATGAGATCCACGAGGTGGCCGAGTTGACTGGTCTCGCCGCCCCGCGCCTCCGCGCCTGGGAACGCAGATACGAAGTCGTGCGGCCACGCCGCATGCCGAACGGTTATCGCGTCTACACCGGCGACCAGGTCGCGTTGCTGCGCGCCTTCGCGCGCCTCATCGCCGACGGGGAGCGAATCGGCGACCTCGCCGCGTGTCCCCAGGAAGAGGTCTTGGCACGCGCGAGCTCTCGCAGACTCGACGGCTCTCCGCACGGCGCACTGCTGGAGCCGATTCGCGAGCTCGATCGCGAGCGGCTGGAAGTCGGTGTGGCGGAGCAGATGTCTCTGCGCGGATTGCATGGGTTCGCAATGGATGTGGCGCTCCCGCTGGCAGGTGCCATCGGCGATCTCTGGGCGCGAGGCGAGCTCTCCGTCGCCGCCGAACATCTGGCCACGGAAGTCGTGGTCCATGCGCTCAAGAGCGGTCTGCGGCTTCCCCGGGCAGCCGGACCGCTCGTCGTCTGCGGCTGTCTCCCCGGCGAACGCCACGAGTGGGGCATTCTCTGTACGCTCGCGGGGATACAGGAGCGCGGGTGGAGAATTCATTATCTGGGAGCCGACTTGCCAGTGGACCAGATCGCGGCTGCCGCGTGGAAGCTCGCTCCCCGTGCGGTAGCATTGAGCGGAAGTGATCCGGCGAGCGTGCGCGCCAACCTTCCCGCCCTGGCCGCTCTCCCGAACAAGCTCCCACCGGGCACTGCAGCCGTCATCGGTGGGGCGGGTGTTGGGCCGCACGCAGGACGTCTCCACAGCTATGGATACAAGATGGGGATGGATCTGTTCACGCGAAGAGCCGAGTGACAGCGCAAGGCGACGGTGCTTGACGGATGCACGACAGGCGTGGAACGTGAGAAGGCACCATCCGGGGAGGCTGCGGTGACATTCGATCCACCCGAGGATGAAGACCCCCAGGGTCGCTGGAAGCGCAACCGGTCGGCCGAGCCGGAATCGAAGGCGGGCCGAACGGCGCTGCTGATCGTCGGTGCACTGCTCCTGCTCGTGGCAGGTGTCGTCGTCTTTGCCGGACGGCCGATCGCGTTCTACATCGTCCATCGCCAGACCGTCCGGAGGTTTCCCGATGTTCGCTGGATCGACGCTGCCATGCTCGTGGGCTGGCGTTCCGATGCCAGCCGACCTCAGCCGGTGATCCTCGACGCGCGGACCCAGACGGAATACTCCGTCAGCCACATGGCCGATGCCGGCCGGATCGACCCCTACCGGCCTCTCCTCCGAGCACTGAAGGGATTCCCGCTCGACACGCCGGTGGTCGTTTACTCATCGGTCGGGTATCGTGGTGCGCGAGTGGCGTATTGGTTGGGAAGACAGGGGTACAAGAACGTGCAGAATCTCGACGGTGGGATTTTCCGGTGGGCGAACGACGGTCGGCCGCTCTTCAGGCAGGGGGCCGAGACATCGGAGATCCACCCTTATCAGCCACGCTGGGGTCTGATGCTCGAATCCAGCCACCGAATCTCGGCCCCGCCGCTCGAGAAACGGTCCGCGGCGCCCTGACGTCGGGGACACTGTCATCGCCCTCGGTCCCGCTACTGTTCCAGATGTCGGCGGTGAGCTTCCATGACCCATCGACTTGGCGCTGCAAGCACATGACGTACTTCCCCGAGTCGGCCGGCTCGTCCTGCGTTGCTGGAAGCTTATAGCGACCAACGAGGTAACCCAGCTTCCCGTCGGTATCGACTCGGAGGGTGCTCACCTCGAGTCCCTGATCGGTCCCCTGCCGCCAGAACTCCCGGATCGCCTCCCTCCCCTGGATCGGCTCGTGGTCCGGGGGAAGGAGCACCGCGTCCTCGGCGTACAGCTCCATCAGGGCATCGGCATCGCCCCGATTGGATGCCGCTACGTACCGAGTCACCGCAGCCTCAATGGCTTGGCGGGCATTGGGATCGGAGGCGACTCGACCGCGGCAGGCGGCCAGCGGCATGAGTATTACGAGTGCTCCGGCCCTGAGAGATGTCATTTTGGCGTCAATCTTGCTATATTTCTGCCGTACAAGTTTATGGTCTGCATTGGCAGGCCATCAGTTAACCCTCAACCTGGACTTTTGTGGCACGCAGATCTCGCAATCGATCCGCATTTTCCGTCCCCAGTTTCCGCCGTTCACCAGGACGCTCCATGCAGTCTCACCGCGATTGGCTTTTGGCCCAGCATGGGTCAGTCTGTGCCTATTGCGGTAGCGAAACCTCGCCCGAGACGATCACGCTCGACCACGTCCGGCCCCGCCGTGGACAAACGGCGTACGACCGTCCGGACAATCTGGTTCTGGCATGCAGGGAGTGCAACGCAGCGAAGGCCGATACTCCGTTGGTCGCTTTTCTCATGCAGAAGCGCGCCCGCGGTGTGTTCCTCCTGCACTACGGCGACCATCTCTCGGACCCGCTGAAGGAGCTGGCACGCCAGGCTTCCGAGCGGCCGATGCTCCCACGGGAGGCCTGACCGCTCCGTGCGGTTGGGTGGGACGAAGAAGAGGGGCGGCCATCTGGGCCGCCCCTTTTGATTAGTCGCCCGCCGTGTCGCGACCGCCCCTGCTTAACTCTGTACGGTCCCGACGGCCGTCCGGATAATCCGACCCTGCTCCGCGGTGTGTGCCGCGGGGTACCCTTCCGCCGGACTCGCCCGCTCCGGACGACCCACGTAAGTCACTTTGACACCGGCCGGCGCCAGCTCGGCGAGTTTGGGCTCGAGGTAGCACCAGGCTCCCATGTTACGCGGCTCCTCCTGCACCCAGACGAGCTCCTTCAGATTGGGGTACCGGCCGAGGAGGGCGCGAGTCTCTGGCCATGGGAAGGTGTAGAGTTGCTCGATCCTGACGATCGCTGGACGACTCTCCCCCGCCTTCTCGGCCTCGGACAGTAGCTCGTAGTAGATCTTCCCGCTGCACAACACCACCCGCGTGACGCTCGCCGTCCGCTCAGCCGCCCAGGCGTCGTCGATGATCGGCATCCACCGTCCGCTCGCCAGGTCCTCGAGACGTGAAGAGGCCTGGGGCAGACGGAGGAGGCTCTTCGGCGTCATCATCACCAGCGGCCTCTGACGGGTCCGCTTCGCCTGCCGACGCAGCAAGTGGAAGTACTGACCCGCCGTCGTCGGGTTGGCGACCCTGATGTTCCCTTCGGCGGCGAGCTGGAGGAACCGCTCGAGGCGCGCGCTGGAGTGCTCGGGCCCCTGACCCTCGTAGCCATGTGGCAGCAGCAGGGTGAGTCGAGTCGTGAGCCCCCACTTCGAGAGACCGGACGCCAGGAACTGGTCCACGATCACCTGTGCCCCGTTGATGAAGTCTCCGAATTGCGCCTCCCACAGCACCAACGCCTCGGGCGCTGCAGCACTGTACCCGTACTCGAAGCCGAGCGTGGCGAGCTCCGAGAGCGGGCTGTTGTGGAGCTCCATCGGCGCGAGCGCACCGGGAAGTCGCTGAATTGGAGTCACCGTTTGCCCGTTCGCGGCATCGTGCAGGGTAAGGTGCCGCTGGCTGAACGTCCCTCGTTCGGTATCCTGGCCGGTCAGCCGAATCGGTACTCCCTCGGTCAGCAGGGAAGCGAGCGCCAATGCTTCCGCATGCGCCCACTCTATTCCACCCTCCGGGCCCAGCGCGGCGCGCCGGCGTTCGAGCTGCTTGCGCAGCTTGGGATGGACGGTGAATCCCTCGGGCCAGGTGAGAAGCTGCTCGTTGAGCGCGACCAGGAACTCGGGCGCCAGCGCCGTGTCCACCTCTTGTCCCGGTCCGGTGAGTTTGTGCTGATGCTCCGCGGTGACGACCTTGCTCATGCTCGCCTTGAAGCCCTGCTGAATATCCACGAGGCGCTGGTACGCCTCGGCGGCCTGCTTCTGCGATTCCTCGGCCGTCAGGACTCCTGCCTCGATCAGCGTTTGGGCGTAGCGCTCGCGGACCGGCGGCAGGTTCTTGATACGTTCGTACATGACCGGCTGTGTATAGGCCGGCTCGTCACTCTCGTTGTGACCGTGGCGCCGGTAGCCGACGAGGTCGATGAGGATGTCCTGGTGGAACTTGTCGCGGTACGCCATCGCCAGGCGGATCGCCGAAAGACACGCCTCCGCGTCGTCGGCGTTCACGTGAATGATGGGGATGTCGAATCCCTTTGCGAGATCCGACGCGTAGCGAGTTGATCGCGCGTCCCCCATGTCGGTCGTGAACCCGACCTGATTGTTGGTGATGACGTGCAACGTGCCGCCGGTGCCGTATCCCTTGAGCGCGCCGAGATTGAGAGTCTCCGCCACGACGCCCTGACCGGCAAACGCGGCGTCGCCGTGAATCGTGACGGGAAGCGCCGCACTGGGATCGTGGTGCGCGTCCCGTCCTCGGCGCTGAGTCTGTCGGGCCCTCGCCCGACCATCGACGACGGGACCGACGAACTCGAGGTGGCTCGGATTGGGGCAGAGGGTGACCGTGATGGCTTTCCCCTTGGCCGTGACGTAGGCCCCCTCAGCTCCGTGGTGGTACTTCACGTCACCCGTGCCACCCTCGGGCGTCAGTTGCCCGGCTTCGACATGCCGACCGCCCTCGAACTCTGCGAAGATCGTCTCGTACGGCCGTCCGACCGTATGCGCCAGCACATTGAGGCGGCCGCGGTGGGCCATGCCGACCACAACGTCGCGAGCCCCGGACTCCGCGGCTCGCTCGATGGTGAGGTCGAGCATCGGCACGAGCATGTCCACGCCTTCGATCGAGAATCTCTTTTGCCCGAGATATGCCTTGTGAAGGAACCGCTCCAGGGCCTCGACCTCGGTGAGACGCTTGAGCAGCCGGAGCTGTTCGCCGCTGCTCATCGGCTGGCGGTACGCGCCGGACTCGATCTTTTCCCGGAGCCACACGCGCTCTTCGTGCGTGGAGATGTGCTCGATCTCGTATGCCATTGTCCCGCAGTACGTGGTCTGCAGGTAAGGCAGGGACTCGGAGAGCGTGCGGCCCGGAACCGCGATCCGAAGGACCTTCGATGGAATCGCCGCCATCACCTCGGGAGTCAGGCCGAGCGGGCCGGGATTGAGGGCGGGATCACCGATGGGCGGTGTGCCCAGCGGATCGAGGTGTGCCGCAAGATGCCCGTGCATGCGGAAGGCCTTGATCAGGGCCATGGCCGCCGCGACGTGATACAGCATCTCCGGGGCGACCGGGCCCGGCGCCTCCTCCCGCTTCACCGCAGGCGTTGCCTTGACGAGTTGATACGTCTCGGCCGAAAGCTGCAGGTTCTCTTCGATCAGCTCGAAGAACCCCTGATCGCCTTGCAGAAGATGGTCCACCGTAGCCAGAAACGTGCCCGATTCTGCCCCCTGAATGACGCGGTGATCGTAGGTACTCGAAATCGTCATCACCTTGCTGATGCCGAACTCGCGGAGCCGCTCCTCCGCGACCGCTGTGAACTCCGCCGGATAACCTATCGCACCGACGGCGATGATGCTGCCTTGACCCACCATCAGCCGCGGTACCGACGCGACGGTGCCGAGCCCACCGGGATTGGTGAGTGACATGGTGGCGCCGGTGAAGTCGTCGGGCAGCAGCCGGTTCGACCGCGCCTTGTCGACCAGCGCCTCGTACGCGGCATGGAAGGTGGAGAAATCCAATGTATCGGCGCGCTTGATGACGGGGACGACGAGCCCACGGCTGCCGTCCTTCCGTTGCACGTCGACGGCCAAACCAAGGGCGACCCCCTCGGGAATAACCCGGAAGGCCGTGCCGTCTTTCATCACGAGGGTATGCCCCATGACGGAGTGCTGCTTCGTTGCCTGCACGAGAGCGTAGGCGATCAGGTGGGTGAACGAGATCTTACCCGTTCGGCCGCTTGCCTGCAGACCCTGGTTGATCCGACGCCTGCGCTCTTCGAGCACACCCACCGCGAGGACCCGGAAGGTGGTGGCGGTCGGGACCGTCAGGCTCTCCGTCATGTTCGCGACGAGCTTGGCCGCGGGGCCCTTGATGGGGGTCGTACCTGCGGGGAGTTCCTGGGCTGGGGCGGCAGGAGCGGGTGCGTGCGCAGGTGCGGTGGTGACCGCAGTTTCCTTGAGTGCGACCCGGGTTTCAGCGAGGGGCTCGACGGCATTTGCGCCATTGCCATCGATACCTGGGCGTTCGCCCACGACACCGCTCTCGAAGAGTCGGCGCCAGTCGGGTCCGACCGTAGCCGGGTCCTTCAGGAACTCTTCATACATGGCCTGCGCAAAACCCGCGTTGGCCGTTTCGAAAACATTTGGATCCACGACGTCCACCATCCCTGGGGAAGTGCACCCGGCGGGGTGCCGTCTTGCAGAGACCATTTCTCGGGGTAAAGAAAGATAATACCCGGCTCTACCGAAGGCTCTCTGGGAAGGAGCGCGCCATATGAAAACGATAGCGACAGGGCGGGTGCTCGCCCTTGGGCTGAGCGTCGTCTCGGGGGGGATCGGCGGGTGCGGGTCCGGCGGAACTCAGGGGCCGGGCCCCTCCCCCCTCGTACTGGAGAAGACGTCGACGGAGAGCGGGGACCAACAGACCGGCCCGGTGAGTGTTGCACTGGCCAATGAACTTCGGGTGATCGTCACCCGCGATGGCGCGCCCCAGGCTGGGATCTCGGTCACCTGGTCGGCAACGCAGGGCTCTGTGGATCCCGGTACGGCCTCCACCGGTGCCGACGGTATCAGTGCTACGACATGGACCCTCGGCAGCACGGCAGGCGCTCAAACCGCACAGGCCGCTGTTTCCGGTGCCACCGGTTCTCCGGTGACCTTCAGCGCGACGGCAACAGCGGGACCGCCACCACCGCCACCCACGGACGTGAGTGTGACCGTAGGTAATTTCTTCTTCCAGAGCGTCGCAAACGGGACGAAGAATCCCGCGGTCGATACTGTCGCGGTCAATGGAACGGTGACGTGGAGCTGGTCGGGGACGGGGACAACCTCACACAGCGTCGAATCAACCGGCTCACCCACCTTCACGAGCAGCGACATTCTGACCGGAAACGGCCAGACTTACAATTTCCAATTCACTCAGGCGGGCACCTACACCTACGACTGCGCCGTGCATGGAACCTCAATGACCGGACGCATCGTCGTGAGATAGGCGGTCGCTTCAGCGGGCGGCGAGCTCCGTGTAGCGCGCCGCCTCCGCTCGGACTCGTTGCACATCCCAACCCAGCTCGCCGGCCATCAGCTCGGCGACTCGCCGCGCGGCACCCACACCGTGATCGGGTAGCTCGTAATACAGATGCGTGCGCCGCACGAGCACGTCTTCCACCTGTTGCGCCAGCTCTCTCCGGACGGCGTGAATGACTTCCGCCTCGATCGCCGGGTGTCCGGAGGCCAATCGGCGCATGAGTCCGCGGTCACGCGAAGCCAGATTGCAGATGCCGGCCGATTCGGTCCCGTAGTGGCGGAGCAGGTGCTCCACCGTGTCAGGGCCGAGGCCGAGCTCGAGTCCTCTGTCGCGAAAGGTCGCAAGATCGGCGGCTTCCCCGCCGGGGAGCGGCTCTTCGTCGGTCCGCGCCTCGGCTTTCCGGGGGCGGCCGTCTCTGAATCTGAGCTCGCGAACCGCCTCATCGACGACCTCCTTGGCCATCGACCGATACGTCGTGAGCTTTCCGCCCGCGACCGTAATCATGCCGCCGAGCCCACGCACGATCGTGTGTTCTCTCGTTCGTTTCGACTCGGTCCCCCGGTTGGTCAATAACGGGCGGACTCCGGCCCATGTCGCCCGCACGTCTTCCACGCCAAGACGCGCGTTGGGGAATCGGGCGTTGGCCGATCGGAGAAGGTACACGATGTCTTCTTCCAACACGGTGGCGTTGTCGGGCGCCTCTCTGGTATCCGTATCCGTTGTGCCGATGTAGGAGAGATTGCCCCATGGGAGAATGAAGAGAATGCGGCCATCGATGGGACTGGTGAAGATGATCGCGTCTCTGTGGGCGATTCTCTCGCGATCCACCACGACGTGAATCCCTTTGGTCGGCTGGAGCAGCGGTTTGGCCGCCGGGTCCTCGAGCCAGCGGACCTGATCGGTCCACGGGCCGCTGGCGTTGACGACGACGCCGGCGCGCACCACCGCGCGCCGGCCGGTGAGCATGTCCTCGAGCTCCGCGCCGACCACCCGGCCGGCCGTGCGCTCGAGCGCGCGGACCGCAGTATAGTTCGCGACCAGCGCGCCATGATGAATCGCGGAGCGGGCCGTCGCCAGCACGAGTCGGGCGTCGTCGCACTGCGCATCGTAGTAACTGGCTCCTCCCAGCAGGCCGCGCTCGCGGAGCATCGGCTCGGCTTCGAGGAGCGCGCGCTTGCCGAGCATCCGGTGCCGTCGCACATTCCGGAACAGCAGCCAGCAGCGTCGTACAGCCACATGCCCGCGGCGAGACTGCCAGAGCGGCAATGCGGTCGCCGCTGATGGACCGGAAAGACGAACGGCAGGGGCCACACGAGGTGTGGCGCGATCCGCAGCAGAATGCGCCGCTCGCGATTGGCCTCGAGCACCAGGCGCGACGTCTCCGGTCTCGAGGTAGCGCAGGCCGCCGTGGATGAGGCGGCTCGAGCGTGAGCTGGTGCCGGAGCCGAGGTCGCCGCTGCTCCACCAGGACCGTGCGCAAGCCGCGCATGGCGGCGTCCCGGGCGATGCCGGCGCCCGTGATCCCGCCGCCGATGACGAGCAGATCGGCGGGCTCGGCGCCGACCTCATCCAGTGTCGCTCGCTCCGAGGAATGCCCTCCGTGACCATGCCGCCCATCTCGCAGCTGCCCCGGCCGAGCACCTGGTTCCTCTGGCACGATCATCGGTTCCGAATCCGGGCACGCGCGTGCTGGACCTCGCCTGCGGCCAGGGGCGCCACAGCCTCGCGGCCGCGGCGCGCGGGGCGGCCGTCGTCGGCGGTGGACAAGGACGAGGATCGCGCTCGACGACGGCCGAGAGAGCTCGCCGACGAGCACGGCCTGACGCGTCGACTGGCGCGTGGTGGACCTCAAGGAGTCGATGGCCCGACTTCGGCACGTTCGATGTGGTGCTGATGTTCAACTATCTTGACCGGGCGAGGCTGCCTCAGATCCGCGAGCTCGTCGCCGCGGGTGGCTTCCTCATGATGGAAACGTTTCTTGATGCCCAGCGCGAGCTCGGCTGGGGGCCCGGCGTCGGAGGACCACCTCCTCGCAGCCGGGAGAGACTCGCTCGCCTCGTGACGCCGTTCGACCATCCTGCACGGCCGCGAGGTGCTCGAGCCGGTCGACGCGGAGCGCTGGCGCGCAGTGGCCAGCGTCGCTCGCCAGAAACGGGTAACGATCGACTCATCCTCATCCCGAGGGCAACATGCACGATTCCCGGCCGGACGGCGGGTCGCCGATCGTCGCCGGCGTGCGCACTCCGTTCGCCAAGAGCGGCACCGTCCTCCGCGACGTCACCGCGGTGGCGCTGGCGCGCCACGCGACGCGCGAGCTGCTGCTACGCACCGAGCTCGACGGCACGCGAGGTCGACGAAGTCATCTTCGGCCAGGTGATCCCCTCGGTGCTGGCGCCGAACGTCGCGCGCGAGGTGAGCCTCCTGCCGCAGTTTCTCCCCAGTGTTCCCGCCTACACCCTCAATCGCGCCTGCGCCTCCGCGGGTCAGGCCATCGTCAACGCCGCCGACCAGATCGCGCTCGGTCATGCCGACGTGATCATGGCGGGCGGGGTCGAATCACTCTCCGACATTCCGATCCTCCACTCGCGGCGCTTCAGCCGGATCCTGGTCGAGGCGAGCAAGGCGAGGACCCTGGGCGCAGCGGCTCGGCGATTCTTCGCCAAGGTGCGGCCGCGCGACCTCGTCCCGGTCACCCCGGCGATCGCCGAGCCGTCGACCGGCGAGACCGATGGGGCAGTCGGCGGAGAAGATGGCGAAGGAGAACGGCATCACCCGCGAGGAGCAGGACCGGCTCGCGCTGCTGAGTCATCAGCGCGCCGCGGCCGCCACCGCCGACGGCCGGCTGACCGCGGAGATCGCGCCGTGGTTCGGCGGTCGAGGCATGGATCGAGGTCGCCACGAGCGACAACGGCATCCGCACCGACACCTCGCTCGAGGCGCTCGCGAAGCTCAAGCCGGTCTTCGACCGCCGCTACGGCTCCGTCACCGCCGGCAACGCGTCGCCGCTCACCGACGGCGCGGCGGCGGTGCTGCTGATGGCCGAGGAGAAGGCGCGGGCCCTGGGGTACGAGCCGCTCGCGTATCGTCCGGAGCTACGCGGTCGCCGCCGTCGATCCCGGGCTGGCAGCTCCTCATGGGCCCGGCCTACGCGGTGCCGAAGGCGCTCGAGCGCGCCGGCATCGCCTGGAAGCGACCTCGGCCTGGTCGAGATCCACGAGGCGTTCGCCGCGCAGGTGCTCTCCAACGTGCAGGCCTGGGGCTCGCGGGCGTGGGCCGAACGCCTCGGTCTGCCGGGCCCGGTCGGCGAGGTCGACTGGGAGCGCACCAACGTCATGGGCGGCTCGATCGCCATCGGGCATCCGTTCGGCGCCACCGGCGCGCGGCTGGTCACCACGCTGGCCAACGAGATGCGGCGCCGCGACGTGCAGTTCGGCCTGATCTCCATCTGCGCGCAGGGCGGCATGGGCTTCGCGATGGTGCTGGAGCGCAACTAGTGACGGCACTCGCCACCATCGTCGAGAACGGCATCGCCGTCGTCACGCTTCGATCTGCCCGGCGAGCCGGTCAACAAGCTCACGGCCGCGGTCAAGGTCGAGTTCGAGGCCCTGCTCGATCCGACTCCGGGACGAAGCCGCGATCAGGGCCGTCGTGCTGATCTCCGGCAAGCCCGACACCTTCATCGCCGGCGCCGACATCGAGGAGTTCACGCGCGCTCACGACTCGCGCCGCGGCGGAGCGACTGAGCTTGCGAGGGCCAGGAGCTGCTGAGCCGCATCGAGACCCTCGCCAAGCCGGTCGTGGCCGCCATCCACGGCGCCTGCCTCGGCGGCGGCCTCGAGCTGGCGCTCGCCTGCCACTATCGCATCGCCACCGACCACCCCAAGACGGAGCTCGGCCTTCCGGAGGTCCAGCTCGGACTCATTCCCGGCGCCGGCGGATGCGAGCGGCTTCCCCGGCTGATCGGCGTCCGCGCCGCGCTCGACATGATCCTGACCGGAAAGAGCGAGCGCGCCGCCAAGGCGCTGCGGATCGGACTGGTGGACGAACTCGTGCCCCGGAGCATTCTCGCGAGTATCGCGCTCGCAGCCGCCGACCGGCTCGCGCGGGACGGATTGCCCACGCGGCCTCCCCGGACCGGAATCGCAGGGACTGTTCCTCGATCGCACCGCTCGGGCAGGCGATTCGTCTACCGGGCCGCGGCCGCGCAGGTGCAGAAGAACCGGCGGCCACTATCCGGCGCCGCTCGCCGCGCTCGAGGTCGTGCGGGTCGGGCTCGAGCACGGGATCACCGCCGGGTTGTCCGAGGAGCACCGCACGTTCGGCGAGCTCGCCGTGAGCGACGTGTCCCGCAAGCTGGTGCAGATCTTCTTCGCCACCACCGCGCTCAAGAAGGACGACGGCGTTCCGCCGGGGAGCGCCACGCCTCGACAGGTGAGCCGACTCGGCGTCGTCGGCGCGGGCTTCATGGGCGCCGGCATCGCCGGGACCGCCGTGCTCAACGTGGAAGTCGAGGTGCGGCTCAAGGACGCCGAGCTGCCGCGGGTGGCGAAGGGTCTCCGCGCGGCGACGGGAATCCTCGACGGAGCGGCTGCAGCGACGCCGGATCACCAAGCCTCAGTTCGAGCGGCTGAGCGGCGCTCCTCTCCGGGTCCGCCGACTTCAGCGGCTTCGGCGCGCCGACCTCGTCATCGAGGCGGTGTTCGAGGACCTCGCGGTCAAGCGGACAGTCGTGGCAGACATCGAAGCCGTCACCCGTCCCGACACGATCTTCGCCAGCAACACGTCCACCATTCCGATCCACGAGATCGCCGCGGAGGCGCGGCATCCCGAGCGGGTCCTGGGCATGCACTTCTTCTCCCCGGTCGAGAAGATGCCGCTGCTCGAGGTGATCCCGACCCAGCGCACGGCGCCCGAGGCGATCGTCACCGCGGTGCGCTTCGGCCGTCGAATGGGCAAGACCGTCATCGTGGTGGCGGATCAGCCCGGATTCTGGGTCAACCGCATCCTGTCGCCGTACCTGAACGAGGCGGGCATCCTGCTGTCCGAGGGAACGCCGATCGAGCTCATCGACCGAACGATGACCGCGTGGGGGTTCCCGGTCGGTCCGGTGGCGCTGCTCGACGAGGTGGGTCTCGACGTCGCGCAGAAGGCATCGGCGGTGATGCACGAGGCCTTCGGCGACCGGATGCGGCCGTCCGATGCGTTGTCCCACATGCTCGGTGCGTCCCGACTGGGCCGGAAGAACGGCAGTGGATTCTATCGCTATCGTCGTGGCCACAAGACCGGCCCCGACGAAAGCGTGTATCAACTCCTCGGCGTTCGACGGCTCGAGTCGGTGGACCCGACCTGGGTGGAGCGTCGGCTGGTGTACGCCCTGCTCAACGAGGCCGCGATGGCCTGCTCGGAGGCCGTGGTCCGCAGCAGCAGAGACGGCGATGTCGGCGCCATCTTTGGTATCGGGTTCCCCGCTTTCCGCGGCGGACCGCTGCGCGTGATCGACGATCTCGGCGCGAGCCGCGTGGTCGATGCACTCGGCGAGCTTCGTGACCGCTACGGCGAGCGGTTCGCTCCAGCGCCGGCACTGGTGGATATGGCCAGCCGCGGCACGCGGTATTACCCGTCCTGAATCCATCCGCCTCCTAACACATTCCTTCTGGACCGCGCCGGTGCCTGCCGGACTGGAACAGTCTTGTCATTCGCTGCGTATGGGGGTTCCGTTAAGGAACTTGGACCCGCGATTCGCGGCCCGGAGCTCATACGTGCTCGACATCCCTGACCGTCTGCGGACTGCCATCGCCGATCGCTACCTGATAGAGGAAGAGATCGGCCGGGGCGGCGCCGCAACGGTTTACCTCGCCGAAGACCTCAAGCACGCCCGCAAGGTGGCGATCAAGGTGTTGCGGCCAACCCCGGGAGGGTACGAGCCCCAGCGATTTCTCCGCGAGATCCGCATCGCGGCGCGGCTGGCGCATCCCCAGATCCTGCCGCTCCACGATTCGGGTGAGTGGGAAGGGCTGCTGTACTTCGTCATGCCGTATGCGGGGTGCGAGAGCCTTCGTGACCGGCTGGCCCGCGAGGGTGCGCTTCCAGTCGACGTGGCCCTTCGGATCGCACGGGCAGTCGCCGCGGCGCTGGCCTATGCCCATCGACTCGGCGTCATTCACCGCGACATCAAACCCGAGAATATCCTGCTCCACGAGGGCGAGCCTGTGATCGCCGATTTCGGGATCGCCACGGCGCTGTCGGCGGCCGCCGGGGACAACGTCTACGTGACCGACCGCGGCTTCGCGGTCGGGACGCCGGCGTACATGAGTCCCGAACAGGCGAGCGCGGAGCCCGGGGTCGATGGACGCACCGATCAGTACAGCCTGGCCTGCGTCGTCTATGAAATGCTCACCGGCGAGCCTCCGTTCTCCGGGAGCGGGGCGCGCGCAACCATGGCGCGTCACGCCATCGAGACGCCAACGCCGATTCGAAGCCGGCGACCAACCGTTCCCGCAGCGATCGATCGCACGGTCCTCCGAGCGCTTTCCAAGACGCCGGCAGACCGGTTCTCCGACATGACCGAGTTCTCCGCCGCAATGGTGAATCCGGTGTCGGACGTGATCGCGGCGGTTCCTGGTCCTTCGTCCCGGGCCATCGCGGTGCTGCCGCTGGTCAATGCGAGCGCCGACCCCGACAACGAGTACTTCAGCGACGGGATGACCGACGAGCTGATCACGGCGCTCGCCAAAGTGGAGGGACTGCACGTGGCCTCTCGCACCTCCGTCTTCGCGCTCAAGGGCGTGAAGGACGACGTGCGGGCTCTTGGGGCCAGGCTCAACGTGTCGGCGGTGCTGGAAGGGTCGGTGCGAAAGTCGGGCAACAGGCTGCGGATCGCGGTGCAACTCACGAGCGTGGCCGACGGCCGGACCCTCTGGTCGGAGCGCTACGACCGCGAGATGGCCGACATCTTCGCCATCCAGGACGAGATCTCGAAGACCATCGTCAGCACGCTCCGCTCGACCCTCCTCGGCGATCTGGGCGACCCCGTGCCGATGCGGTACACCGCCAATCTCAAGGCCTACAACCTGTATCTCAAAGGCCGGTTCTGGTGGAATCGCCGCACGCAGCAGTCGATTGCCGAGGGCATTCGCTATTTCGAGCAGGCCATCGGCGAAGACGCCGGCTATGCACTCGCCTACACCGGACTCGCCGACTCGTACGCCCTCCAGCTGGACTACCGCGGTGCGCCGGTCCGTGAGGGACTGGAGCGGGCAAGGACCGAGGCGCGGCGTGCGATCGAGCTGGACGAGAGTCTCGCCGAGGCCCACACCTCACTCGGTTGGGTGACCTTCATCTACGATTGGGATTGGGCAGGAGCCGCACGCTCGTTCGAGCGCGCCCTGGAGCTCAATCCGCGCTACTCCGTCGCGCGGCAATGGCATTCGTGGTTCCTGATCGCGATGGGGCAGCGAGACGCCGCCCTCGCCGAGGGACGCCTGGCCATCGAGCTCGATCCCGCATCGGTCTCGATCCGGCGCAGCATGGGCTGGCTGTACTATTACGCCCGCCAGCCCGAGGGCGCTTTGGAGCACCTCCGCCGCGCCCTCGCGATGAATCCCACGGCGGAGGAGAATCACCGTCTTCTCGGTCTCACGTACCTCCAGCTTGGCCAGCACGACGAAGCGGCGGCTGCGTTCAAGGAATCCATCGCGCTCTCCGATAGCCCCGCCCTCGCTACTGCCGGACTCGGCGCCGTCGCCGCGGCGCGAGGACGCCACGCGGAAGCGCGGAGTGTGCTGAGCGATCTCGCCGAGCAATCGGCCAGGCGATACGTCTCACCGGTTGCCTATGCCACGGTGTACGCGGCCCTCGGTGACGCCGACGCTGCGTTCACTTGGATCGACCAGGCGTACGAAGAGCGCCGTGGGTGGCTCTGCTATCTCAAGGTCGAGCCCCTGCTCGACACGTTTCGCAGCGATCCCCGCTTCGCGCGCATCATGGAGCGGATGCGTCTCGTCTAGCTCTCCGTCGGCTCTTCTCCAGCCGTCGTCACCCCCCAGATCACCGACAACGCGAACAGAACCACGCCGAGGAGATGGACCGCGCGTCCGATCGAGAGGTCCTTCTCCAGCAGGTTGAGCGCATCGAGCAGGTAGGCCCAGTCGTGCTCTCCACCACCGACCAACGGAAGCTCCTGCGCCCGCGCATCGCTGATGTAGACCGAGACATTCCAGAGATTCTGGGCGATCCACCACAGCGTGACCGTCGCGGCATGCCGGTCTCGGCGATGAAGGAAATACGCGCCGAACGCGGATGGAACGATGAGCTGCATCAAGGTCCCGCCCAGGAAGCCGATGAACTCCCCGAACGGACCAAACACCAGATGGCCGGTTTCGTGAATCGCGAGGTCGAGACTGTCGAGAAACCCGAAGTGGTCCGGATGAAGGAGGAGAAAGAGTCCGTAGAGCGTGAGTACCGCGGTGAGGGCCAGCCGCGCGTGCCTGTTCAGCGGGTGCGCACCCAGCGCCGGAAGGCGGACGGCGAGAGTCCGGTTTGCTGCTTGAAGACGTTGGAGAAGTGACTCTGGTCGGCAAAGCCCGCCGACGTCGCGATCGTCGCGAGCGGAAGGTCGGAGTCATGCAGTTGGCGAGCGGCCTCGACGATTCGGAGATGCCGGAGATACTCGCCCACGCTGCAGCCGTACGTCCGGCGGAAGCCGCGAGCCAGCGTCACGGGGTGGACGCCGACCGCCTGTGCCAGTGCGCTGAGGCTCACTGGGGCGGTGGGGTCGTCATGAAGGATCTCCCGGGCCCTGACGACCCAGAGAGGCCCGGAGCCCGCCCCCTGCGTCTGCCGTTCTCGCGTTCCCCAGGCGAGCAGCTCGAGCATGAGCCCCTCGATGGCCAGAGGTGCCGCGACGTCCATGCGGGAAAATTCGCGATAGATTCGCCTACCGAGCGCGGCAAGCGGACCACCCTCGAAAGCCACCCGCTCCTCGAGCAGCCCGGAATAGGGTCGAATGGCCTCTGCCCGTGCGGCGTCGGCCTCGATCAAGAGGCCGTGGGTGTCGCCGTAATCGAACCGGTTGCAGTGCGGCTCCCCGGCCGGCATGACTTTGACGGTCGAAGGAGTGCACAAGAGCTTTCCGCCGGCCGATTCCTCGGTAAAAGCGCCATCGAGTACGAGGCAAAGCGTCGCGCCCGGATGCGTATGCCATGGCAGGGCGCTGCCCGCCGTGTGGACGCCTTCGGTGAGCGTAAAACCCGCGATCGAGGCTCGTTTCGGCGCCGGGGCCGTTTCGGGCCGTGTCTTCCGGGGAGTCATGAAGACGTCTCCAATCCTGGGAACACGCCAGACACTACGAGCATACAATGCGGCTCGGCCGGTGCAAGACCGGCCCAGCCGGCGCGAGGTATCTATGAGCTTTCAGGGAGAACGACCATGACCGGACGAATACTGCTCGCGGGTCTGACGACGCTGGCCGCGCTGGCTTGCGGCGGCGGAGGCTCGGACACCGGGCTTCCGACTGGAAACACGGGTGGTGGGGATATCACAGTGGGGAACAATTTCTTTACCCCAACCTCGTTCTCGGTGGCACCTGGCGGGACTGTCACCTGGGACTGGAATTCCAGCGGTGTCCAGCACAACGTCACCTTCGATGACGGAGAACATTCCGATACCCAGGGAGCGGGCCAGTATCAGCGTACCTTCGCCACCGCCGGGAGCTATTCATACCACTGCACGATCCATGGTGCGAAACTCATGTCCGGCACCATCACCGTCGGAACCGGAAGTAGTAGCACTGGTGACGGTGGTGGTGGTGGAGGAGGAGGCGGCGGCGGGAGTGGAGGGGGAGGTTACGGCGGCTGACGCCGGCCCACCTTCACCTGGGCATTGAGGAGCCGGACGACGGCTCGTTCGTCCGGCGTGAGCGAAGTCGGAGACGCCGCTTTGCGCGTTGCCCGACTTCGCTTTCCGTTTGTGCCCATCCCCGCGAGGTAGTGCTCGAAGACCATCGGGTGCACGTAGTATTTGCGGCACACCGCTCTCGTGTTGTTCAATTGCTCGGCGACGCGGTCGATCGCTCGCACGATCGCCGATTTCGCTTGGCGCTCGTCCGGCGAGGGACCGATCTCCTCGAGTGCGGCGAGCGCCAGTGTCGTGCCGGTCCAGGTGCGGAAGTCCTTCGCCGTGAAGTCCTCGCCAGTGATCTCCCGCAGGTAGTCATTCACGTCGCCTGACCCGACTGTCTGCTCCACTCCATCGGCATCCAGGTACTGGAAGAGATCCTCCCCCGGCAGCGCCTGGCATCGTTGGACGATCCGGGCAAGCCGCCGGTCGCTGAGCGACGCGGTATGGACCTTTCCGCTCTTACCGCGAAACTTGAAGCGCATCGTCGAGCCGGAAACCTCGACGTGGTCGCCGAGAAGGGTCGTGAGCCCGAAGGACCGGTTGGCCCGCGCGTACTCGTCGTTGCCCACACGGATCCCCGTGACCTCGAGGAGCCGCACGAGAGTGGCCAACACCTTCTCGCGCGGAAGCCCAGGGCGAGCGAGATCGCTTTCTACTCGCCGTCGAATCGCCGGCAGGGCCTCGCTGAAGGCGAGCATCCTGCCGAACTTCGTTTCGTCACGTGTCTCCCGCCACTTCGGATGATACCGGTACTGCTTGCGACCTCTCGCGTCGCGGCCGACAGCCTGGAGGTGTCCATTCGGCTGCGGACAGATCCACACGTCGGTGTACGCCGGCGGGATGGCGAGCGAGCGGATTCGTCGGATCACGTTCTCGTCACGAATACGCTTGCCGTCTGGGCCGATGTAGCTGAAGCCCTTGCCGGATCGCCGTCGACGAATGCCCGGCATGGTGTCACTGACGTAGCGAAGTCCCGCCGCCTGCGCCGACTCCGAGGGATGCGATGGATTTGCCATAGTCGAGGTCGAATTCTACTGCATCGAGGATGATCGCCTCGTGATGGCAGTCACACTCCCTTTTCCCCTTAATGATTGTGGTGCATAAACTTTCACGACCCTCCCGTCTCTCCTCGCGCCTCTACACTCGGCTCCCGCCCCCCGCTACCTTCGTGGGCGTTTCCGCGGTTCGCCGCCCGCTGCGACCTCGACAGGACTCCGATTGTGCTCATGCGACAGGGACTGCTCTGGCTCTCCGAGCGACGGGGCATGTTCAATTTCGTCAGGAGAAACGGTCTCGCGCGCAAGTTGGCCTCCCGGTTCGTGGCGGGAGAGACCATTGCCAGCGCCGTGGGGGCGGCACAAACCATCAGTCGCCGGGGCATTACTTCGTCGCTCGACCTGCTCGGCGAGAGCGTCACGATCGAATCAGAGGCCATCGCTGCCCGCGATCTGTACCTCGAGATGCTCAGCCAGATGGCAGCGAGCAATGTCGAAGTGAATGTGTCGGTCAAGCTGACCCAGATGGGACTCGACATTCGGGAAGACCTCTGTCTGGCCAACATGACCGCCATCCTCGAGCGGGCGAAATCGCTCGGCGGCTTCGTGCGGCTCGACATGGAAGGATCGAGCTACACCCAACGGACGCTCGACTTCTTCTCCCGCAACCTCTTTCCATCCTTCGGCGCGCATTGCGGCGTCGTGATCCAGTCAATGCTCCGCCGATCCGCACAGGATATCGAAGACCTGGTGGCGCTGGGGGCCCGCGTGCGCCTCTGCAAAGGCGCCTACCTGGAGCCTGCCGAGGTTGCCTTCCCCGAAAAGGCGGACGTCGACCGAAACTACGTGCGGCTCATGGAGCGCCTCCTCCGAGCCGGACACTATCCGGGCTTGGCCACCCATGACGAGGCGATCATCGCTCACGCCAGGCGCATCGTGAGAGACGAGAAAATCGCCGAGGATCGCTTCGAGTTTCAGATGCTGTTCGGCGTGCGGCGTGATCTGCAGCTCCGCCTCCGACAGGCGGGCCACCGCGTCAGGGTCTATATCCCTTTCGGGACGCAATGGTATCCTTACCTCATGCGGCGATTGGCCGAGCGACCAGCGAACATCGCCTTCATGCTCGGCAACATCATTCGAGAGTCGATATCGGGGCGCAGACAGTGAGTGAGCTGACACTCGGGGGATACATGGAGAAGCATGACCGTGCGGCCGCGTTCGGCGGTAGCGACGGCCAGGCCTACTCCGTCGCGATCTACGTCGAGGATGAGCCCGACGAGCGCGATCGCTTCGGCGCCGCGCTCCTCTTCGTTCGGTGGTCTCCGGCGGGCGACCGGCCAGTCGGCCATGTCGAGACCGAGACCCTGGCCTGGGGACGCACCCGAGAGGAAGCGGCCGAGCGGTTACGGGGTCTGTCGCTCTATGACGTCAAGGCCGCGCTCGACGAGGCGATCGCCCGGACTCCTTCGGAGTGGTGAACGGACTGCTCGGGACCGTCCTCGAGCGGGATGGGTCAGTGTACCGGATTGCGACTGCCGAAGGAGAGATCCGAGCGGTCCTTCGGGGCAAATTCAAACGCGAAACGCCTCGGCTCGTCGTCGGTGACCGGGTGCACCTCGACACCGATCCAGCCGGCCAGCTTCACGGAATCACCGCCATCGAGCCGCGCACCACACTCCTCGAGCGACGCGTCCCTGAAGGTCGGGGCTCGAGGCCAGTCGCGGCCAACATCGATCAGGTCTTCGTCGTCACTGCTACCACCCACCCCGAGCCCATCCCCCAGCTCATCGATCGTCTGCTCGTCGTCGCCGAGGCAAATGAGATCGCCGCCGCGGTGGTCGTGAACAAGGTGGATCTCGATCGGGGCGAGGCCTTGATCGCCCGGCTCGAGCATGCCGGCTATCGTGTCTACCCCACGAGTATCCAGACCGGAGAGGGAGTCGAGGCGTTGGCGGCTGCGCTCAAGGGACGAATCTCGGTGGTGACCGGTCCGTCAGGTGCGGGAAAGTCGAGTCTTCTGAATGCGGTGGAACCGGGCCTCCGGCTACGGACCGCCGAGCTGAGCGGGCGGGTCGCCAGAGGGAAGAACACGACCGTCTCGGCCGTGATGATCCCTCTGGCCGCTGGGGGGTACCTGGTAGACACGCCCGGATTCAGCGAGGTGGGGCTCTGGGCAATCGACCCCGCCGAGCTGGCTTCCTGTTTTCCGGAGTTCCGGCCGTTCCTGGGGGAGTGCCGCTACGCCGACTGTCGACATCTCACCGAGCCCGGGTGTCGTATCCGCGCCGCGGTTGACACGGGAGAAATCGCGGCGGATCGGCTGGAGAGTTACCGGGTGCTGCGGGCAGAGCTCGAGGACGAGCCGAAGTCGTGGGAGTAGTAACTGCGGAGAAATCACCCGTTCTCTCTTCTCTGTTCTCCCTTCTCCGCCTTCTTCGTCCACCGCTCGGCATCTCGGGTTTCCACCTTCTCCATCATCCGGTCGAACGCGGCCTGGAGGTCGATGCCTTCCCGATTCGCCATGCAGATCACCACGAAGAGGATGTCGGCCATTTCCATGGCGAGATCCCCTTCGGGCTCGCCGGCCTTCTTGGTCTTCTGTCCGAAGCGGTGATTGATCTCCCGCGCCAACTCACCGACCTCCTCACTCAACCGCGCCATGTTGGTGAGCGGGTCGAAGTATCCCTCCTCGAATAGTGCGACCCAGGCATCGACGCGGCGTTGCGCTTCGCTGATTCCACCCATGTCAGCGAGCGGCAAGGGCGCCGATGAGGGCGCGCATGAATTGAGGGAGATCAGCCGGCGTGCGGGATGAGATGAGATTGCCGTCCACGACCACCGGGCTATCCTCCCATATCATGCCGGCATTGACGAGATCATCCTTGATCGCCCCGACGCTGGTGCCCCGGCGACCGCGCACGATCCCGGCCGAGATCGGGACCCAGCCCGCGTGACAGATGAAAGCAACCGGCTTGCCGGCCTGATAGATCTCACGAGTGAGCTGGAGGAGCTTTGCCGACCGACGCATCACGTCAGGCGCGTAGCCGCCGGGAATGACGAGACCGTCGAACGAGCCTGGGGAGATCTCGTCCACACTGGTATCGACGGTCAGGGGGTATCCCCGCTTTCCCTGATACGTGCGCTCGCCCGTCCCGGCTACGACCGTGCGCGCGCCCTCTTCTTCGAGGCGGATTTTGGGGTACCAGAGCTCGAGGTCTTCGTAGAGTGGTCCGGCGAAGATGAGAATTGTTTTTTCGGAGAGCGACATGGTGGGTGAGTCGGGCTAATGTCTGATGGCTGATGGCTCCTGGTCGTTTGTAGGTTACATCGAGCCAGTAATCTGTGCCACCAAGCCACTAACCGATAGCCGTTCGCCGAGAGTGCCTAGTAGCTGGGCCAGTCGTCGGTCCAACCGTTTCGGATGCGTTCCAGCTTCCCGAGATTCGTCAAGGCGCTATCAATGCTGCAGGAATTGTAGACATATGTCTTGTTCCCGTTTCCAACGTCGGCCCACGGGACCGACATGCCGAGCTGGACGTTGAGGCCGGTGACGACCGCTCCGGCAACGGTATTGTTGCCGTTCGAGGTGAGCGTGCCGCCGACAAGGATGACCCCCTGCCACGACGTGCTGCCGCTGATCGTGGCATCACCGGTGATGATCAACGTGCCCTTCCCGTCGGGAATCGACGTGTTGCCGTTCACGCGGATGATCGGCCAGCTGTTCATCTGACCAGACGTCGGCCAGCTTTGGGTGGGTATGACGAAGTTAGGGGTTATCGCACCGCCGTTGACGATGCCATTCCAGTCGATATGGACATTGTTCTTCGCCTGCGCGGTGTCCGCACCGAGCGAGCCGATCGGCGGCGAGCCGTTTGGCACCGACGAGCCACCACTCTGGGAGTATCCCGGCGTGGTCGGAACGGCCACTCCCGCGACGGCGGGTTTGGCTCCGCACTGATCGACTCCACTCAGCGTCCCCGATCCACCGTTCTTGTGGAGTCCGGTGATGCTGGTCCAGGCAGCCGACACGCTCATGCTGCCCGGCTGCCAGACGGCATACTGCCCGACCGTCCGCTGCGCCGAGGCAGTGGATGCCCCGTATCGGACGGCGCTCGTGCTCGTCCCGCGAGAGGAGATGACGTAGAGGGCTGGCGTCGCCCCGACCGCGGGCCGAATGCGCCGAACAGAAATTTCCGCGCTACCGCCCGGCAGTCCGTTGATGGTCGAGTCGAGACTCACGGGCGGGATCCCCGACACCCCGCCGATGTATCGCTCCAAACCAGTCTGGGCGACGGCGAACGCGTCGAGCTGCGCTCCCTGATCTCCGTTGATGCGGCGTTCGGACGAGACGCGGGCATAGCCGGCGGCAACGGTGAGGCTGATGAGCACGATCGCGAGAATCGCGAGGGGCAGGGTGGCCCCGCGGCGGCTCGATGTGACGCGCATGGTTACCTCTACAGTGGAAAGCATCAATCGGGCCGGTTCTGGAAGAATACCGATGTCGTGACCGGAACCACTTTGGGCGATGAAGCGTCGCGAGGCGTTACCTCACTCATTCCATTGAGCAGGAGCTCCAAACCGCGCGTGTTCGACAGCGGGCTCGGCACGGCTGTCTGTGCGGTCGTCGCGTTCAGGACGTAGAATCGTGCTCGGGCGGTCGTGTCGAATGGCGCCGCCAGCTCTTCCGTCGTGTTGGGTGTGAGCAGCGTCCGCCAGAGTCCATTGCGCCCAGCCACCACGACCGACGCCTTGAACTCATACCGTACGCGTGCAAAGAGGAAGACCAGGTCCCCCGGGGAGGGCACCGGACTGATCGTGCCGCCGAGGTTGACCACCTTGCCGGCCGGTGAGCCGCCGAAGGCGGAAAGCGTCGTGATGGATTGGCCGGTACAATTGCCGGCCGTCCCCGGCGAGGTCAGCGTGGTGCCAGTGGTCACGTAGGTGTAGCTGCCGGTGCTGCCGCGGACGGCGAAGCCGGAGAATCCCGCTCCCGCAGACATGATCGAATCAACCGGCAGCAGACTCGCGGTCGTGGAGCTGCCGGTCGATGAACAGACGACGCCGAAGGCATACGGCACCCGAACCGTAAAGTCCTTGCCGCCTGCGGCCGCCGCTTCCAGGCCGCCCCCAGCCTCGACCATGCGAAGATCCGTGATCAAGCGGTTGAGACTGCTGCGGGAGACGCTGCGGGCATTCCGCCAGGCCTCTCGATTATCCATGAACCGAGTCTGGCTCATGATGACGCGCACCATCGCGACGCCGATGATCGCGCTGATCACCATCCCGACGAGCAGCTCGATCAGGGTGAAGCCTCGTCGAGTGCGAAGGGAGGTGGTCATGGCGTGCTCAACGGGTTCCAGGTATTGGCCTGGGTGCGATCGAACGTCACCGTATCCGGCTTGATCTGCGAATTCGACGGCGTGACGACGACGCTCACGCGGTACACCCCCGAGCTCACGCTGGTCACCGTCGTGCAGCGCGTGTACGCCAGGGGCGCCGTGCTGGAGCTCACGCACGCACTCCCAGGCGACAATGAGTCGAACGGCAGCGCGTTCAGCCGGCTTCCTTCCGTCGACATCACCGCCTGCTGGTACATCGTGGCCTCAGCAGTCGTGGCCGTGCGCGTGGCCCGCAGCATCAGAGGGGCGAGCGTCAACGCCGTCAGGCAGAGGACGACCATGGCGACCATGATCTCCACGAGACTGAAACCGGCAGCCGGAAGAAAGGGGCAGTCTCTTCACGGCAGAATCCTCACCTGCCCAGCGCTCGACATCGTGATCTGGCGCGTATACCCTCCGGCACCGATGGTCACCGTGAGCGGAGACGAGGCGATGCCTGAGGGGAAGATGTCGACCGGCGTGACCGAGAAGGTGAGCGTGGTCAACTTGTAGTCGGCGTCGGACCCGAGCGGTCGGGTGAGACGGATGGTGCCTCCAGAGCGATCCGCCACCGTGTAGACCTGGCTGGCGCAGGTGCAGTCGATCCGCACCGGCTTGCGTTGTCGGCCGGCCACCGCGAACGCCTGCTCGAGGTCCGAGGCAACGAGAGCGCTCGCTCGCTTTACCCGCCAATGAGTCATGAACGTGTTCACTCTGGGCATGCCGATCAGCGTCATCAAGCCCAGAATGACCACGGTCAGGACCGCCTCGATGAGCGAGAAGCCCCGATGGCGAGGTGATCGTCTGGTTCCTGAATGATTGCTCATGGTGTCTACCTTATGTGCAGAACGCATGCCCGGGCGATCCAGGAGGGGTAAGTGCTTGGTTGACAAACGACTGGTCGACTGTCGAAGATCAGTACACGTACGGAGAAAGAGTGCAGCATGCGGCCCTCGGTGAACCGAATCGCACTCAGTCGTCCGACCTCCAGATCACGGGACCATCCAATGCGCCCTCGCGAACGCATTCTCGCCAACCTCGAGTCCATCTACCGCGAATCGTATGATCACGCGCAGCAGCTATCCGACAAGGGGCGGATGCTCGACCTGGAGAGTGCATATATGCGCGACCAGCTCATGATGGAGATCCTGCTCGACCTCCGAGATCTCTTCACGACCGCGACCACACCCCCGAGCACCGGCGCGCTCGAGAAACTCGAGGCCGTCCGGCGACTCACCAAACTCCGCTGAAAGCGATCACGCCAGGCTCAAAAACTCGCTAGGTCTACGCTCCCGAGGCTATCTTTCGCGGTCGCTCCTGTCCTCGCTGACCGCAAACCTTTGCCCCAGAGCCTGATGGCCACTCGCACCTCCCGCAGCCGTACCGCCCCCAGGCTGGAAAAAGCGGACCTCCTCGACATCTACCGCCTGATGCTGCTGGCACGCCGGATCGACGACAAGGAGATCCAGCTCAAGCGGCAGAACAAGATCTACTTTCAGATCTCCGGCGCCGGCCACGAAGGCGTGCTCGCTGCCGCATCCAAGGTCTTCCGGCCGACCTACGACTGGTTCTACACCTACTATCGCGACCGTGCGCTCTGCCTTGGTCTCGGCATGACCGCGACCGAGCAGCTCCTCTCGGCAGTGGGCGCTGCGGACGACCCCAACTCCGGCGGACGTCAGATGCCGTCCCACTGGGGGCACAAGGAGCTCAACATCGTAAGCGCCTCGAGTCCCACGGGCACCCAGTTTCTTCAGGCCGTCGGTTGCGCGGAGGCGTGGCTCAGGTATAGCACCATCAAGGGTATCCCCGATCGCGACCAGCTCATACACGGTGACGAGGTGGTGCTGTGCACCACCGGTGATGGGACGACCAGCGAAGGAGAGTTCTGGGAGGCGCTCAACACCGCCACCAATCTCAAGCTTCCCATCGTCTTTCTCGTCGAGGACAATGGGTACGCCATTTCCGTCCCGGTCGAGGTGAACACGGCGGGGGGGTCGATCTCCAAGCTGCTCACGGGATTTCCGGGTCTGTTCATTCAGGAGGTGGACGGCTGCGACGTGATGGCGTCGTTCGACGTGCTCAACAAGGCCGTCGACTATGCACGCGCCCGGAAGGGACCGGCGCTGGTGCATGCCCACGTCATCCGGCCGTACAGCCACTCGCTTTCCGACGATGAGATTCAGTACCGCCCGCCCTCCGAGCGGAAGGCCGACAGCGAGCGCGATCCGTTGACCCGATTCCCCAAGTATCTCCTCGAGCAGGGCATCGCCTCACAAGCCGAGCTCGACCAGATCGGTGTCCGAGTCGCTGAGGAGGTTCAGGTGGCGGCCGACGTCGCCCTTGCCTCCCCGCCGCAGGACGTCGATTCGGTGTACCGGTACGTCTACTCGCCTGATGTGGACCCCTCGTCCGAGCAGTTCGACACCGAAGACGACCCACACTTCACCGGCGACCCCACCACCATGGTGGATCTGCTGAACGCCTGTCTCCGGGACGAGATGACTCGAGACCCGCGGATCATCATCTTCGGCGAAGACGTGGCCGACTGCAGCCGGGAGGGGAATCTCCCGGATGTGAAGGGAAAGGGCGGAGTCTTCAAGGTCACCTGGGGACTTCAGCGCGCGTTCGGCAGTGATCGGGTGTACAACTCGCCACTCGCCGAGGCGAACATCATCGGCCGATCGATTGGCCTGGCAACGCGTGGTCTCAAGCCGGTGGTCGAGATTCAGTTCTTCGACTACATCTGGCCGGCGTACATGCAGCTCCGCAACGAGCTCGCCCTCATGCGCTGGCGCTCGAACAACGCCTTTTCGTCGCCGGTGGTTGTCCGCGTCACCTACGGTGGGTACCTCAAGGGTGGGTCGGTCTACCACTCGCAGACCGGAGCGGCGGTGTTTACCGGCGTTCCAGGTCTTCGCGTGGTCTGTCCCGCGACGGCGCTCGATGCCAACGGCCTGCTCCGCACCGCCATTCGCTGCGACGATCCGGTCCTGTTCCTCGAGCACAAGCACCTGTACCGGCAGACCTACAACAAGGCGCCTAATCCCGGCCCGAATTTCATGATTCCGCTCGGGAAGGCGCGAATCGTGCGGCGGGGGAGCGACCTGACGGTGGTCACCTACGGTGCGCTCGTCCAGCGGTCACTCTGGGCCGCCAAACAGATGGAGGAGGAGCACGGAGTCAGCGTCGAGGTCATCGACCTGCGATCGCTGAGTCCGGTGGACTGGGAGACGATCAGTGCGTCGGTGCGGAAGACCAACCGGGTGATCGTGGCCTACGAGGACTCGCTCTCGTGGGGGTATGGTGCGGAGATCGCCGCGAAGATCGCGGATGAGAATTTCGCCTATCTCGATGCCCCGGTGCGGCGAGTCGCCTCGATCGATACCTTCGTCGCCTACGCACCGGAGCTCGAAGACGTCATCCTGCCGCAGGTCGAGAACATCAAGCAAGCGATCATAGAACAGATACAGTATTGAGAAGAGAGAAGGGCGCTCTCTTTCCCCCTTTTCCGCCCTACTGCCGCATCGCCTCGCGAATCTCCCCAGCAGCCGCGATGGCGTTGTCCACGTCGCGCGAGAGCGCTTTGGCCTGCTGAGTCGCCTGGGTGAGATCGCCGAGAACCGCCGCCACGCCCGCCGACCGCAGTCGGAGCAAATCGAACCGCATGTTCTGCATGGCCAATACACACGATTCCAGATGGCTCGCCACCTGGGTTCGCCGCCCCTGGAGCTCGATGATGGTCTGGCGTTGGCGCTCGAGCAGATTGAGTCGCCTGGCCCGTTCGGTATCATCCGCCTCGCGTGAAAGCGCCGCGATCCGTTCCTCGATCTGCGCGAGGCCCTCTGTGTTGAAGTTGCTGTCCATCGCCTGGAGCGTTCGCGCGAGGTCGGTGGCCCGGTTGTACAGGGCGTCGGCCGTCTGTTGAACTTCGGGCAGCATCTTCCGCTCGGACGGCGGCAGCTTCTCCATCAGCTTGAGGATGGCCTGTCGGTCGCCGAACACTTGCTGCACGGCTCCATAATGGGCACCGAACTCCTCGCCGCGCGGCGCGACCAATTGCCGCCCACCTTTGACGCCGCGCGCCATCGTCGTCTCGATCGCATCAGGGGCCGGGGGCCGACTCAGGACGTCACGCCAACTGTAGCCGGCCTGCCAGAGCTGCGCATAGTTGCGCATCAGCCCGATGCCCATGCCGAACAACGGGAAGAGAAACCAGGGGTGATCGATGCCGGTGGCGACGTTGATACCGAAACAGCCGAGTGAGACGGCAGCCCAACTGGCGAACTGCCCCCTGACCTTCTGAACGATCCGCGGCTCGCCGGTATCGGGAACCGGCAGATCTTCGTCGCGGCCCCCACGATGGCGCCGTCGAGCGGATCTCCCCCACGCCGCGGGGAGCGGGGAGCGGGCGCTCTCCCACGGGCGACCTCGGCTCGAGCGGACGCCGGGTGCGCGAGGTCGGTACCGGACGGGCGACGCCTCCCGCACCACCTCCCGCCGGTCGTGATTCGGGTCGGCCTGCCTTCCAGCCGGTTCCCGTCGGCCGATAGTTGCCGACCGTGCGGCTCTCGAGCGCGCGACGGAGCGCGTCGGCGGTGGGCCAGCGGTTCTCGGGATCCTTCTCGAGGCAGCGCGTCACGGCCAGTAGCCAGATCCTCGGGGCACGTCCGGCCGCTTGATCGCGACGTCCGGCGCGATCTCCGTGATCTGCTTCATCAGGATGCCGGCCACCGTCGGTGCATTGAACGGCAGCTCGCCGGTCAGCATCTGGTAGGTCACGATGCCGAGACTGTAGAGATCGGAGCGGCCGTCGATCTCGCGCTCGCCGGCGGCCTGCTCCGGGCTCATGTAGGCCGGCGTCCCGATCGCGACGCCCGCGCCGGTGAGGGTCGCCGCCGAGCTGGCGGAGAGCGCCTTCGCGATGCCGAAGTCGGTGACCATCACCCGGCCGCGGGTGCCTTCGAGCAGGATGTTGTCGGGCTTGATGTCGCGATGGATGACCGAGAGCGCGTGGGCGGCGCTGAGCGCGTCCGCGGTCTCCTTCATGATCCGGCGGGCTTCTTCGACCGGGAGCTTGCCGCGACGCTTGAGCCGGGCCGCCAACCGACTCGCCGTCGACGTATCCCATGACGAAGTAGACGAGCCCTTGGCCTTCGCCGACCGAGTGGATCGGGACGATGTGCGGGTGGGACAGACGGGCCGCGGTCTGCGCCTCGCGCGTGAAGCGCTGCCGGATGTCCTGCTGAAACGCGAGCTCCGGCGGCAGCACCTTGATCGCCACGCGGCGCTGGAGCCGCTCGTCGCGCGCGCGGTAGACCACGCCCATGCCGCCGCGACCGATCTCGCCCTCGATCGTGTAGGCGGCGCCAAGCGCGTCGGTGAGGCGGCCGGCGAGCGGCTTGTCTTGGGCGGTCACTCATTCGCGACTGAAGCCGGTCGGACATGGCAGACAATCTGTACGCGCGCGAGGCGCCCGGCAACCGAAGGCGTTCTGCCGCGGCCAATTTGGCAGCGAGACGCAGCGGGAGTCCGCCATCAGCGCCGGTCGACGTGGTCGTATCGCCTGCGGACGGGAACAGGACAGCTAGCTAAGTTGTTGCGTGACAACCGTCGAACACGAGAGGGCAGTGGCACAGGGGGTGCAAAGTACTCGCGCGTTCTGACGGAAACCTGTCATTCCGCCCCGTGAGACGGGGATCTGGAAGGAGTAGTAACGAATGACTGAACGATTGACACTTCCCGTGCTGCCGCTGCGCGAGGTCGTGCTCTTCCCCGGCGTCACCGCGCCGATCGGGGCCGGTCGCCCGGGGACGCTGCGGGCCATCGAAGCCGCACTGGCCACGCCGGACCGGCTGGTCTTCGCGGTCTCGCAGCGCGAGAACGTCGAGAAGTGTCGCCCCCGAGGTGCTCTACACCATCGGGACCATCGCCCGCATCGGCCAGCTGCAGCGCGGGCTCGCCGGCATGCAGCTCCTGCTGCACGGCGAGCGCCGCGGCATCGCGATGCACTATAGCGAGAAGGACGGCTACCTCCAGGCCATCGTTCGCGAGGCGGAGGAGATGCTGCCGCTCAATCCTGAAGATCCGGCGTTCGTGGCGCTCCACCGGGAGGCGCGGGCCCGGGCCGCCGAGCTGGGCCAGAAGTCGGGCCTGCCCGAGGAGGTGGTGCAGCAGGTGCTCGCCGGCGTCAACGAAGCCGGCCGATTCGCCGACCTCGTCGCCGGCTACCTCGACATCACGCCCGCGCAGCGCCAGGTCCTGCTCGAGACGCTGTCGGTCGAGGAGCGGCTGCGTCGCGTGCTGGTCCACGTGCAGCGCCAGATCGGCGTGCTCGACGCCCAGGAGGACATCAAGTCCCAGGTCCAGGAGGAGCTGGGCGAGCGGCAGCGGGAGATGTTCCTGCGCGAGCAGCTCAAGACCATTCGCCGCGAGCTGGGCGAGGACGACGAGCGCGACGACCTGGAGGAGCTGCGCGAGAAGCTCGGCGCGCTCGAGCTGCCCGCCGAGGCGCGGAAGGAAGTCGACCGCGAGCTCGGCCGGCTGAGCCGGATCGGCCGCGAGTCCATGGAGTCCCAGGTCATCCGGACCTACCTCGAGACCGTCGCTCGAGCTGCCGTGGAACGACGCGAAGCGAGGAGCATCTCGACCTTCCCGAGGCCCAGCGCATCCTCGACGAGGATCACTACGCCCTCGGCGACGTGAAGGACCGGGTGCTCGAGTTCCTCGCGGTGCGGCAGCTGCGACTGCAGCAGGCTGCCGCAGAGCATGCCGATGACGGGACCGCGTCATCCGCAGCCGTGAGCGAAACGGCAGAGGTCGACGTCCGGTGAGAGTCCTGCCGCCACGCCGTCCGACCACTGCGATCGTTCCGCCACCCAATACGCCGGTGCCGGGCAACGAGGACGACGCAGGCCGAGGGGCCGATCCTGCTGTTCGTCGGTCCGCCGGGCGTCGGCAAGACCTCGGTGGCCAAGTCGATCGCCCGGGCGATGGGGCGCAAGTACGTCCGCATCTCGCTCGGCGGCGCGCGCGACGAGGCCGACATTCGCGGTCACCGTCGCACCTACGTCGGCGCCATGCCGGGCCGCATCATCCAGGGCATGAAGCAGGCCGGCACCAAGAACCCGGTCTTCCTCCTCGACGAGGTGGACAAGCTCGGCGTCTCGTTCCAGGGCGACCCGGCGAGCGCGCTGCTCGAGGTGCTCGACCCGGCCCAGAACGACACCTTCGTCGATCACTACCTCGGCGTGCCGTTCGACCTGAGCGAGGTGCTTGTTCATCGCGACGGCGAACTTCATCCAGAACATTCCCGGGCCGTTGCTCGACCGGATGGAGGTCGTGGAGTTCGCCGGCTACACCGAGCGGGAGAAGCTGGAGATCGCGCGGAAGTATCTGATTCCGCGCCAGCTCAAGGAGAACGGAGTGGGCACCGATCAGATCGACATCACCGACGAGGCGCTGGCCGAGGTGATCACCAGCTACACCCGCGAATCAGGCGTGCGCCAGCTCGAGCGGGAGATCGGCAGAGCTGGCGCGCAAGGTGGCACGCAAGATCGCCTCGGGTGAAGTCGCAGCGGCTCACCGTCGATCGAGCAATGGTCGACGATCTGCTCGGCCGGCCCAAGGTGCACCCGGAGAAGATGGCGCGGCACGACGACGTCGGCGTGGCGACCGGCATGTACTACACCCCGATCGGCGGCGACATCATGTTCGTCGAGGCCTCGACCATGCGAGGCAAGGGCGAGCTGGTGCTTACCGGTCAGCTGGGTGACGTGATGAAGGAGTCGGCGCGGGCGGCGTGGACCTATGCCCGCTCGCACGCGGCCGCGCTCCAGATCCCGGACGAGATGTTCGACCGGGACATCCACATCCACGTACCGGCGGGCGCCATTCCCAAGGACGGTCCGTCCGCGGGCGTGACCATGGCCACGGCGCTGGTCTCGGCGCTCTCCGGACGCGGGGTGCGTCACGACATCGCCATGACCGGCGAAATCACGCTGCGGGGGCGGGTACTGCCGATCGGCGGCGTCAAGGAAAAGGTGCTGGGCGCGGTTCGGGCCGGCATCACCCGCATCATTCTCCCCAAGGAGAATGAGCCCGATCTCGAGGATCTCCCCAAGGAGGTCCGCGACAAGATCGAGGTCTTCCTGGTGCAGGAGCTGGGCGAAGTCCTGGCCCTCACGCTCCGAGGGGCATCGTTCCGTGAGGGACGCCTGCTCTTCGGTGACGAGAAGAACCCACGCGACGTGATGCCCTTGTCGGCGGGGTTCAGACACTAGGCTGCCAAGAAGGGTGAACAGAGAAGGGAGAAGGGTGGCAGCGATGGCCCTCTCCCTTCTCCGTCTTCCTTCTACCCTTTCCTCATGTTCCGCACCGCCGCGTGTGCCAGTTCCCTCGCCGTTGCTCCGTCGGCGGGATAGCTTGCCCAGCCCACCGAGGCCTTGACGGGGATGAGCTCGGTCTCGGGCGGTGAGGCGGGATGCTCGCCGAGGACCTTCCGCAGCTTGTCAGCCAGCACCGATGCCCCCTCCGACCCGCCACCACGCAGAATCAGGCCGAATTCCTCGCCCCCAAACCGGCCGATGACATCGCTGGCTCGGACATTCGAACGAAAGACGTTGGCGACGTGCAGCAGCACCTGATCGCCGACGAGCGTGCCGTACCGCTCGTTGACGTCATGAAAGCGATCGAGATCGAACACCACGAACGCCAAGGGCCCGCCATGCCGCTTGCAGTAATCCACGGCATTGTCGAGCTCCGCCATGAGCGTCGTTGCGTTCAGGAGACCCGTCAGCTCATCCCGGTGGAGAAGCTCGCGCAGTCGCCGTCCTCGCTCGGCTCGCGAGATCACGGTCTGGGTCAGGACGGTCGGATCGGGAGGGTAGGGGAGGAAGTCGTCTGCCCCGGCACGAAGGCCCGCGATCTGGTCGGCAGCGTCGCCCGGTCCGAGGAGGAGAATCGGCAGGAGATGAAAGCGCCGGTCCTGGCGGACCATGCGCGTAACCGCTTCGCCGGCGGCGTCCGGAAGGGTGGCTGCGAGAATGAGCGCGTCCGGGACTTCCCGGTCGATGAGCTCCTGAATCGCCTGGGCCATCGCACAGCGCACCACACGGATGTTGCATTCCTCGAGCCACGCCGTGACCGCCGCGGCGCGTCCCGCATCGTGCTCGGCGAGGAGAACCGATGAGGGCGGCGCGCCGGCACGCGCCAGCGTCCTCGCGTAGCGCGGCAATTCGTCCAGCATCCGCTCGATCGGGAAGACAGCGTCGACACCCGCGACCACCGCGCGAAGCCGGTCCACTGCCCGCAACGTCTCGATGAGCACCACGGCGCGCGGCCTGATCTCCCGATGGCTCGTCCACGCCGAGGCGATGGCCGAGGGATCTCCTTCGCCAGCCGCGGTACCGATCACGACGAGATCGGGTCGCTCCTCGTTCGCGACGGTGATGGGGTCCTCGCGCCGGTCACTGAGCCGGACGTCATACCCGGTGACTCGGAGCGCCGCGATCAAGTCGTCTCGCTCTCGACTCGGCGGCAGGATGATCACCGCTCGCGCCAGACCTCCCGATGACTGGTCCATCGGCGCGACATGGAGACGGGAGCGCCGCACGATCCCCGCGAGGCGGTCGATGGCGTCGTCCACTCTCGGGGCCTCGGTTACCGGCGGATTCGTGACCAGCCACTGCTCCGTGGCCCGGGCGAGCTCGCTGATTTCCGGAAAGCCGTAAGAGCCCCCCGACCCGGCGAGGCGATGGAAGCGAGTCTTCAGCGAAGCGGCCGCCTCGGACCTCCCGGCCCGGAACGCCGCGGCGTCGGCTCGGAGCTCATCGAGTCGGGCGGGAAGCTCGTCGAGATACTCGCGCTGCAGCTCGAGGAAGGCATCGTCGAGTGGGTCGGTCATGAATGACCCCGTAGTCGATCGAGGGCGAGCCGCGTTCCGGCAACGAAGGCCGGGGCCGTGCTCCAGTGACCGCGGACCTCCGTGCCGGACCGCGAGGCCATGATGGCGCTCCGATCGTCCACGACCGAAAGAATCGGCATCCCAGGCCAGCCGTCGGCGGCGGCCAGGACCTCGACTTCGACGAAGCCCAGGTCTACGGGCGAGGTGGCGCAGAGCGTGAGTGGGACTCCAGCGGAGAACGGTCGGCGAAGGGCAGGAGCGATGAGCGGATATGCGTCGCCGGGAGCCAGGAGGAAGACGGAGGCCGAGGCGCGAGCCACGTCGTGCGTAATCAGCTGGAGAACGCCACGTCCGGACTCTATCTCCACCATGGTCGGCGTGGCGGGGACGGCGACCGCGTCGAGCTCACTGCTCAAGCGCTCCAGCGCCATGCCGTGGCCGTTGGATATCCGCGCGATGAGCGCCGGCGGCGCCTCTGGCCGATACCGCTTGGGACGGCCGGGGTCGACGCGGGCCGCTCCCTTGGAGACGAGGCCTTCGAGCGCGCTGTAGGCATTGGCCCGGGCGAGTCCCGCCGAACGGGCGATGGCGTATCCGGTGCCGGGGCCGTCCGTCAGGAGGACCTCATACACGAGGCTTTCGGTGGGGGTAAAGCCGAAGGGGGTGAGGTCGATGCGGGCCATACTAGTAGTATTGCAGACTACTTCCAATGAATCAAGCTAATAGCTGACGGCCAATGCCCTACAGACGGCAGCGATCAGCTATCACCGACTCGCTATCAGTCAAACTCCAGCGACCAGCCCAATAGTTTCGCGATGAGCGAGAGCCGGAAGGTGATGTCTACCTCGCGGCCCTCCGTGGTCTTCGCGTCGAGCAGCAGCGGGTAGTAGTGATAGGTGATCTTGTTCAGCGCTTTCGGCTGGGATCGCAGGTTCTTTGGGTGCCAGATGCCGGCATCATCGCAGTCCTTGTAGAGCCGGCTCAGCACCTTCGTCGCCAGCGGTGCCCAGGGCAGAGCACCCATTCGCGCCAGCAGCTCGATGTAATGCAAGGCAAGCGGGATATCCGACGGCATTCCCTTGGCGTCGGCCTCAATGGGGTCTCCCAGGAGGAGATGCTGAGGCTTGACGGTTCGCTTCCCGACCTGGATGACGAACGCCTTCTTGGGGGCCGGCTGTGCCAGGTAGTGTCCCAGGCGCTCGGTGAATCCCGCACGCTCGCGCTGGAGGTTCGGCATGAAGGCAAGCATCGCAACCGAGTACCAGCTCGGCGGGTGCGCTTCGGGATGGAGCACAACGGCCTTGCCGCTCTTGAGAAATGGCTTCTCCGCCAGCGGGCTGCGCAGAAACTGCGAGATGGCGTTGGCGATCTTGTGCCCAGCCCCGCGGAGCCGTGGGTCATCCGCATATCCAGCCTCGGCCAATGCGGCAGACGCGGCCTCGCGCATGATGTCTCGCGCCCAGATCTCCGCCTCGGCGTCGGACTTCACCATCTTCTGGAACTCGAAGAGCAGGGCCGGATCTTCGTCTCGGGAAAGCAGCCGGAAAAGCACTCGATCGGCGAGCTTGAAGGGGCGAGTGCCCCGTGGCCACTCGAGTTGGAGCAGCCGCCGGTATTGGGGGATAGTGCCGACGTCTTTGATGCCGAGCGCGGTGGAAGGCGCGAGGCCGAGGAGGTTGCCCCCCCAAACCCCGGTATCCTTCTGCTTCTTCACGACCGCGAGGGCGGTCTTGGATTCTGTCACCGCGGCGTGAGCCGTCGCGATTGCCTCTGGCGTTGCGAATCCGGCCGGCGCGAGCTCCGTGAGCGCGCGATAGCGCATGGACGCGCCGGCGTTCTCGAGGAGCCAGGTTAGCGGGATCCGATGCTGGGTCGGCAGGTCCAGAGTCGCTCCTGAGGCAGAGGGCCAAGGCGCAAGCGGCCGCAAAGATACTCAGGGACGTAGAGACCGTAAAGCCAGGCCGATCCGGTAAGGTGGTCCCTTACCGTTATTTCCGTCCGCCCTCCTCCTTCATCCGGTCCTCGCCTGCCTGGCGGAATTCGGACTTGGCATTCCAGGTTGGCAACGAAGGCGAGGCACCGATGAGCACTGCTGTTCTGACAGTGACCCGAAGCTGTTGGACGACGCCATCGTAATTGAACCACGGCTGCACATTGTCTTGCGGCGAGTGGTAGCGCTTGGCGTAAAACGTATCCAGCTGCGCCTCGCCCCATCCCGCCGGCCGCCCGACGTAGTCTCGCCCATTCTGCAGATAGGCCCCGGGCACGCCGGCTCGAACCAGCGAAAAGTGATCGGACCGGAAGAAAAATCCTCGGACAAGGGCCTCCTCGCTGGTGGACGTGCTGAGCCCCTCGGCGGCGGCCGCCTGGCTCATCGTCTTGCCGAGTGAGGACTGATCGAGTCCGACCGCCGAGAAGTCCCGAGTCTTGCCGTACACGTTCATCTCATCGAGGTTGAGGATCGCCGCCATGTCGCGGAGAGCGAACGGCGGATGGCTCGCGAGCTGCTCGGACCCGAGGAGACCCGACTCCTCTGCCGTGAACGCGATGAACACGATGGACCGTCCCGGCCGCACGCCGCTCTTCACGAATGCCTCTGCGGCGGCCAACACCGCCGCCGTCCCGGAGGCATTGTCCTCCGCGCCATTGTATATCGAGTCACCGTTTACGGCCGCACCAATGCCGAAGTGATCGTAATGACCACCGATCAGGACGATCTGATTTGCGTGCGGCCCACGGCCAGGCCATCGTCCCAGGACGTTTTCCGTGGAGGTGCGCCGTATCTGGCTGCGAACCGCCCCGCTGATGCCGACGCCGAGTGGTACGGCCCTGAACCCCTTCGTCAGCGCCGCGTCGGTGAGCCGTCCCAGGTCCTTGCCCGCGTCCTTGAACAGTCGGGCTGCGGCATCGTGATGGAGCCATCCAGCCATGACGAGTGAGTTGGGCGGCGCCTCGAGCCGGAGCTGCGGCCCGGTCCACCCGGAGCTGACTGTCGTCCACGGGTACGTGGCGCTCTCCGTCGTGTGGATCATCAGGATCCCTGCGGCGCCTTGTCGTCGGGCCTCCTCGATCTTATAGGTCCAACGGCCGTAGTAGGTGAGAATCTTCCCGCGAAAGAGCGCCGAGTCTCTCAGCCCCGGATCGCCCGTGAGGGTGATCACGATCTTCCCCTTCACGTCGGCTCCGGCGTAGTCGTTCCATCCCCACTCCGGCGCGACAATCCCGTATCCAACGAAGACGGCGTCGCCCGTCACCTGCACAGACGAATCGTTTCGCATGGACCACAGCACGTAGTCGTCTTTCCATTTGAGCGGAGTCGCCCCTGCCCCGGTCACGCTCAACGTCGGTTGCGGGTCGAGCGAGATGATCGGCACCCGCTGGAAATAGGAGCCGCTGTCGCCCGCGGGCTCGAGGCCGAGGCGTTCGAATTGTGTGGCGATGTACTTGGCGGCGAGCTCACCGCCCCGGGTATCGGGCTTTCGACCCTCGAGGGCGTCGTCGGCAAGAAACTCGAGATGCGCGCGCACGACATTGCCATCCACGGCCCGGGCCACTCGGCTGGCCGGCGAGCCGGCGGTCGTCTGCTGCGCAACGGCTATCCGAGCGAGCAGCACGAGCCCAACAACGGCAGAGGCAATGCGCATGGGGTTTCCTAGAGCGGAGACGTTGAAGGGGATCCCGCCCCACCTCACACAAGCGAGGAAGGGCAGATGTCGTTCAGTACGCATCCTGCACACCTGGGCCGTCGCGCGAGGCAGACCTGTCGGCCATGAAAAATCAGAAGATGAGACAGTAGCGCCCAATTCTTTCGAGGAAAGAGCGGCATGAGATCTCGTTCGATCTTTACCGGGTCTTCCTCACGCGTGAAGCCCAGACGCTGGCTGAGTCTGGCAACATGGGTATCGACGGTGATGCCCTCGTTGATGCCAAATGCATTTCCCAGGATGACATTGGCCGTCTTCCGTCCGACCCCAGGGAGCGTCCTCAGCTCTTCCATCGATCGAGGGACCTCGCCGCCGTGATCGGCGACCAGCGCTTGAGCCATGCCCACGAGGCTCTTCGATTTGTTGCGGAAGAATCCCGTGGACTTGATGATCTCCTCGACTTCCCCTCGCGAGGCGACGGCCAAGGCCTCAGGGGTGGGGAATCGTGCGAAGAGATGAGGGGTAACGAGGTTGACTCGTGCGTCGGTGCATTGAGCCGAAAGAATCGTGGCGCACAGCAGCTCGAAGACGTTCCGATGATTCAGGGCGGTTTGTGCATCGGGGTAGGCTCGGGAGAGACGTCGGAACGTGAGCGTTGCGCGCCGAGCGCGAGCCTCGGCGGCGCTTACCCTGGCCGCGCGCCTCAACCCTCGCGCCTCCGGGCCGAATGTGCCAGGAAACGGTCGATCGGTTGTGCGTTGAGGACCTCCTCGGGTCCGATCCAGCCCTTCCTCGCCATGCCGACGCCGAATTCGACGTTTTCGATTCCCGCGACGCTGTGCGCGTCGGCCCCAATGGAAATCGTGACGCCGCGCTCGTGCGCGCGGCGCAGGGACCGCCAATCGAGGTCGAGACGATGGGGATCGGCATTGACCTCGAGGGCGACCCCAGTGGCCGCCGCCTTTTCCATCACCGCATCGATATCCAGTCCGTAGGGGTCACGCGAGAGCAGGAGTCGGCCTGTTGGGTGGCCGATGATCGTGACGTGTGGGTTGTCCATCGCCGCCAACATCCGCGTCGTCATCTCGCGCTCGCCCATGTTGAACCGGCTGTGGATCGAAGCGATCACGAAGTCGAGACGGGCGAGGACCGCCTCATCGAAATCGATCCGGCCGTCCTGGAGGATGTCCGCCTCCACGCCCTTGAGGATCCTGATGCCCGCGAGTGTTGCATTCGCCTCGTCGATCTCATCGGCCTGTCTGGCGAGATCGTCAGCCTTGAGTCCCCCCGCGTAGGCGGCGGCCTGGCTGTGGTCGGTAATGCCGATGTACTCGTAGCCGGCCGCGCGGCATGCCTCCGCGAGCTCCGCGACCGAATTGGAGCCGTCGGAGTACTTGGTGTGGCAGTGGAGGAAGCCCCTGATATCGGTGCGCTCGAGAAGCCGGGGCAGGACGTGACGTGCCGCGGCCTCGACCTCTCCGCTCCCTTCCCGGAGCTCGGGCTCGATGTAGTCGAGTCCGAGATGCGCATAGAATGTCCGCTCATCGAGTGTCGGCACGAATTCGCTGCCGCGCCAGAGCGCCGCGCCGTTGAACGCGAATCCCGCCCTGACCGCATGCTGAGCGAGTTGGAGAAGATGGCTGTCGCTTCCCGTCGCCTGCACGAGGACCGCGCCAGCGTTCACGGCTGCTGTCACGACGATCTGCGCGCTCGAGCCCCCCGCGAACCGCAGCGTCACGCGCCGCTCGTCCTGCCCCGCGAACTCGTGCACGCCAGGCAGCTGGCTCAATCGGCGAAACACATCTGCGGGCGATGTATCCGCAATGAGCACGAGAACGAGGTCCTTCACGAGCTCGGTCCGTCGCCGTACCTCTCCCGCGACCATGACGGCCGTAACTCCCGGCAGTCGTGCGAGCGCCGCCCGCAGTCCCTCGGCCTCATCTGCCGCGTGATGGGAGAGTCGCAGCCCCGTGGCCTGCCTGAGGAACGCGATGCCCCTGAGAATGTTTTCGGAGGTCTTCTGTCCGAAGCGGGGCAAGCGAGCCAAACGGCCGTCGCGGGCCGCTGCTTCCAGCTCCGGAAGCGAGTCGATATCGAGGACTTCATGGATCTGCCGGATCTTCGCTACGCCGAGGCCGGAGATCGCAAGCATCTCGACGAGGCCGGGGGGAATCTGTTCTCGCAGCTCCTCGAGGATCCCGGCTCGTCCGGTCGTCACGATTTCGGAGACGATCTGGAGCGTCGCTGGTCCCACGCCCTTCGTGGCCGCCAGCGCACCGGTCTCGAGCCCGTCGCGCAAGTCTCCCGGAAATCCGGACACCGCTCGCGCCGCGGTCCGAAAGGCCCGCACGCGAAATGGATTCTCGTTCTTGAGCTCGAGAAAGGCCGCAATCTGCTCCAGAACCTGAGCGACAGCTTTCTTGTCCATGAAGCCCTGAAGCACGTTCATCAGGCTGCCCTGGCCCAGGCCTCGCGTGCGGGTCCAAGCGTCCGCCACCCGAGCTCCAACAGCTCGTCGGCACTGGCGATCGAGTGCAGTCGCGCCGGACCGAGGGCCGATGCGAACAGTGCCGAGCCGTCGGACCGTTCGATCGCCTCCGGGCGAAGTCCCGTGGCCTCCACCGCGCTGAAGCCGAGCCGTTCCGGCCGAAGACCGAAGATCCCGAGCACGCGCAGCGCACCACTCCCGGTGGAATGGACGAAGCAGCCGTCCAGCGGCTCGGCTACCTGCTCGTCGACCACGGTGGCCCAAATCCGGTGCTCGAGGAACTGGGCGTAGTATGCCTTCGGTGCCTCGTGCAGAGGCGGAACGACCGGTGAGCCGGTGCTCAGCAGCGCCTCTCCTTGCGCAGTGCCGAGAGGCACCGTGAGCGAGCCGGCCTCCCACGTCAGGTACGCGTGATGACCCAGCGCGATCAGAAAATCCATGCCCTCACCGATTCCATCTTCCGGACGCAATTCCCGCATCAACGTGACGACATCCGGCAGCAGCAGAAATGCATCCCGATTGGTCGGGTCGATGCCGGCCTCTTCGACGGCCTTCCGAATGGCCGGGAATTCGGTCGTGGCGATGCGGGAAAAAATCAGATCCAGAGGGGTGGGACGTGGCATGGCAGGAAGATAGCAGGACGCCCCCGCCTCACCGGGCGAGAAAGCCATCGAGGAGGGAAGTGAAGGCCTCCCGAGCCTCGACATAGGGGACGTGTCCACAGCGAGGGAGTGGGTGAAACTCCGCCCCGATGAGTCGGGCCGCGAGGCGTGCGGCCTCGATCGGTATCGGATCATCTTCGCCGTGCATCACCAGCGCCGGGATTCCCTGCAATTCGCCGAGCCGCGGCCGAAGGTCATAGTCGCCGAGGCTCGCCCAGACCTCCTGCTGCGTCCGGCCAGTGACGCGGAACGGTGTGAGATTCCGTGCCTGCTCGGGGTCGAAGAAGTACGGTGCCACCGAGAGTTCGAAGATCCGCTGCTGAAATGCTGCGGGATCTCGCTCGCGCAGTCCGCTTTCTCGGAGGCGTCGCCGCTCCTCCTGGAAGACCGGGTCGAGATTGCGCTGCCCGAACCGTCTTTCGAAGCTCTCACGCGCCGCTCGCCAGGCCGGTGCCGGTGACACGAGGGCCAGACGCTCGACCCGGTCGCGGTGCTGCAACGAGTAGAGCATCGCCAGCAAGCCGCCCCAGGAATATCCCGTCAGGGATAGCCGCTCGATGCCGAAACGAGCTCGCAGCGCCTCGAGGTCGGCCACCTGTTCCGTCCAGCCGACCGGCACGTCGCGCGCGACCGGCGAGCGTCCGCCTCCTCGCTGGTCGTAGTAGATGAGCTCTCGATCGTGAACGAGGGCGTCGAACTGGGGAAGGAGGTATTCGTGATGCGCGCCGGGTCCGCCATGCAGCACGACGACCGGATGTCCGCGACCCACTCGTCGCACGAGGAGTGCGACACCGCGGATCGGCACCATCGACTCGGTGACGCCGGTGCTGCCGGCCATCGGCCTGCCTACAACAGGACCGCGAGCGCGTCCGCCACGCGCCGCACGGCCGCCTCCTCGTCGGGCGTAAACGGGTCGGGGACGTCGCTATCGATGTCGATCTGACCGAGTATGACGGCACCCCGGCGAATCAGCACGACGAGCTCCGATCGGGTCCAAGCATTGCACGCGATGTAGTTGGAGATGGCGCGGACATCCGGGACATTCTGGTCCTCGCCCGTCGCGACCGCCGTTCCACACACGCCCTTGCCGACGGGGATCCGTGTATGATCGGTCGTCCTGCCGGCGTGGGCCTCGAGTATCAGGTCGTCTCCATGGAGCATGTAGAGATAGACCGATGTATAGGGCTCGCCGGCAGCGCGAATCTTCTCGGCGGCAATCCGCAGGAGCTCCTGGCGCCCCACGTCGCGGGCAAAGGCTCCTCGCAGGCTGGCGATCACTTTTTCAGCATCGAGCACCACTCATCCTCCCCTGGTTCCGAGCGTGGCGCGCACGGTGGTCACCTGATCGCCGCGCCGAATGACGATGTCCACGACGTCTCCCGGGCGGTGGCTGCGGAGGGCATCGGTCATCGCCTGAAGATCCGGGATCTCCACCCCGCCGATCCGGGTAATGACGTCATCACCCCTGAGCCCCGCCTTCTCTGCTGGGCTGCCGGTCCGCACTCCTGCCAGCCGGACGCCCCCGGAGTTTCCGATCAAATCCGGGACAGTGCCGAGATAGGCGCCATAACCCGGCCCAGGTGTTGGTGTCGCGGCCACCGCGGTGGCGGTGGAGTCGGGCGATGCTGCCGCGACGAAAGTCAGCGGTCGGGGGCGATTGGCGATCGCCGTTACCACACCGACGGCGAAATCCGTCACCCGCTTGAAGCCATCGAGATTGATCTTCTGCCAATCGTCGGTCGTTCGGTGGTAGTCCTCGTGGAGATCGGTGAAGATGTGCAGCACTGGTCTCCCTGCCGCGTAGAACGGCGACTGATCACTCGGTCCGTATCCATCGCCCTGCGCCTTGAGATCGAAGCCGGCGTACCAGTTGAGAGAGTCGAGCAGAGCACGAAATTCCCGTGCGGTCTGACTGCCATAGACGATGAGATGGTTTTGCCGGAGCCGGCCCACCATGTCGAGGTTGATCATCGCCTCGGTGGTGGCGAGAGGATAGATCGGCTCCTGCGCATAATGCGACGAGCCGAGAAGACCGAGCTCCTCTCCACTGAAGGCGATGAAGATCACCGTACGGGCCGGGGGAGCAGCGGCCAGTCGCGCCGCGATCTGGATCAGCATCGCTGATCCCGACGCGTTGTCGTCGGCACCGTTGTGCACTTTGCCGGTGCTGTCGGGGTCGAGGCTTCCGAACTCGCCGAGCCCGAGGTGATCGTAGTGCGCGCCGACGATCACCGCCTCGTTGCGCAGCACCGGGTCCCGACCCGGAAGAAGGCCGACGACGTTCCGCCCCTTTGCCCCGACTACGTGGGCGCGCTGCGCCGCCGGCGCGTCTCGCGTGATCGTGAAGATCTGAAACCAGCCACCTGCAGCGGGCTGAAGGCCGGCCTGTTCGAACCGGCGAGCGAGATACGCCGCCGCCGTGTCGGCACCGGGCGAGCCCGTCATCCGCCCCGCGAGACGATCGTCGCTCAGGAACTTGATGTCGTCGAGCGCCAGAAGCTGCGGGGGAGTGACCCGCTCGACTACCGGAGGCGGCGTGCCGAACTGCTGCGCGTTCAGGGGCATACCCTGCATCAGAGACAGGCAGACGAGGGCATAGGCTCGCGAGAGCCCTGTCGATCCGATCATCGTGGCCGGAAGTCCGAGTCGGAGCCGAGACCGGCGGCGAAGGCCGCGAGCAGGCGAGCCGTCCGCTCCAAGTCTTCCAGCACGACCATTTCGTTGGGGCTGTGCATGTAACGGTTCGGCACCGACACGAGCGCGGTCGCGACGCCGCGGTGCGCGTTGAAGATCGCTTCCGCATCCGTGTGGGTGTCGCGCGAGGCGGCCTCGATCGAATACGGGATCTTCTCCGCCTCGGCCGTGGATGCCAGCATCTCGAACACGACTTCGCTCACCGACGCGCCGCGCGAGATGACCGGCCCGCCGCCCAGCCGATAGTCGCCATGCTTCCGTTTATCGATGCCGGGGTAGTCCGTCGCATGGGTGACGTCCACAACGATCGCGACGTCGGGCTCGAGGGTCGCGGCGGACGACCGCGCACCGCCTCCCGTAGACCCGATCTCTTCTCTCGTGGTGGCGACGGCGATCACCGCGGCGGCTTTCTTCCCCGGACTCTTCGAGTAGATGCGCGCGGCCTCCAGGACCACGTAGGCGCCGATCCGATTGTCGATCGAGCGGCTGACGATCCGGCCATTGGGGAATTCCAGCACCCCGGCGGCCAGAACACCGGGATCTCCGATCCGAAGCCGCTCTTGCGCTTCAGCCCGACCGGCCGCTCCGATGTCGATCCAGAGATCCTCGACCTTGGACACCTTCTCGCGGTCGTCCTTCTCCATCAGGTGGATGGCCTTTTTGCCAACCACCCCTACCACTGGGCCACCGCGACCGAGAAACTGGACCCGTTGCCCCACGAACACCTGATGGTCCCATCCGCCGATCGTATCGAAGCAGATGTATCCGTCTTCATCGATGTGTGTCACCATCACACCGATCTCGTCGATGTGTCCGGCGAACATCACCCGAGGTCTGCCGGTGGGATTGACCGTCGCGAACGAGTTCCCGCTTACGTCTCCTTTGACGCCATCGGCGAAATGTTCCGCTTCGGCACGCCAGAGGCGGGCGGGGGCCGATTCGAAGGCCGAGGGTCCCGGCGTGTCGAGCAGTGACTTCAGAAACGCGAGTGAGTCGGGGGTCATCGTCACGGAAATCTAGCTCCGCTGGGAGAGATCGAGCTCGAGATACTCCGCCCCGTGAACCGGATTCGGACGGTACGGAGGAATGGGGGTGAAACCGAGCTCCGCGTAGAGTGAGCGCGCGGCGCGCATGGACGGGAGGGTGTCGAGGCGCATGCGTTCATATCCGACTCCGCGCGCCTCTGCGATGATTCGCTCCACGAGTCGCCGGCCGAGACCGGTGCCGCGGAAGGCAGGGCGAACGAAGAGTCGCTTGATCTCAGAGATGCCGGGATCGAGCGCGCGCAATGCCACACACCCGGCCGGGTCGCTCTGGCGGAGGGCGAGGAGCAGCCGCCCCGAGGGCCTGGCATAGGCGCCGGGGAGTGTCGCAAGCTCGTCCGCGAATCCCTGGAAGCAGAGATCGGTGTCGAGAGAGGCCGCGTACTCCTCGAACAACGAATGGACTTGACGGAGCCGCTCCCCGTTCTCTGCGTCGACGATCGTCTCGTTCAGGCCGCGGGCAGCCACCGTTCCAATCCTGGCATCGTGTTTCCCACCATCGCCGCTCGCAACCGCTCCACGCCGTCCACCACGCGAGGTCCCGGCCGCGACGTGTAGGCGTTGCCATCCAGGATCCACACGGGTGCGCTCGTCACGACCCGTTTCGCGCCTGTCGAGTCCAGCACCTCGAGCTCAGCCCGGGCACGGGCGACATCGAAGCCACAGAGCATGATGACGATGAGATCGGGACGGAGTGCCGCGACCGACGTCCAATCCGAGACCGCCGAATGGCTGCCGGGTATTGCGCCGACGTCAGCTCCCCCCGCGGCCGCGACGAGCTCCGGGACCCAGTGCCCGGCGAGAAACAGGGGTTCGAGCCACTCCACGCATACCACCCTCGGCGCGTTCGTCAGCTTTCCCAGGCGCTCCATCCGATTTAGCAACCCCGCGACCAACTCCTCGGCTTCGTCGCTCAAGTCGAGCGCCCGTCCCACGGCTCGAATGTCCTCCCAGATTCCCGCCAGAGTGCGGGCCGAGAGAGAAAGCACCGCAGGCGCCGGACGCAGCACGGCGGCCAGTCGGTGGATCTCGCCGTCGGCGACGGCGCACACCTCGCAGAGTCCCTGCGTGATGAGCAGGTCGGGAGCGAGTCGGGCAAGTGCCTCGGCATCAACGGCGATGACCGGTTTACCCATTTCCCGCGCCCGTCGGACCTGGGCATCGATGACGGCGCTCGACGCCGAGGTATCGAGCGGGGTGGTCGTCAGGCGAGGCAATCGGGTGACTTCGGGCGGATAATCACACTCGTGTGAGACGCCGACGAGCCGCTCTGCACCTCCGAGTGCCATGACCATTTCGGTCGCGGCTGGCAGCAGCGTGACGACGCGCATCGGCGGCGCTCAGCTTCGAGCGACCCGGTACAGCACGACCGCCATTCCGGCGAACACGAAGAGCGCCGGAAGATCCGCTGTAGCGAACGCACCGAGGGCCTGTTGCAGGCCCACGATGTACGAGAGGTAATCGGCCGCGGGGACTTGCACGGCATCGGCACGCTGCACCAGGGCGGCCGCGATGCCCGCGATCACGATGCCCGCGATGGCGCCACCGGCGATGAGTCCGCTCGAGAAGAGGACACCCGGCCCCGACTCCACCTCCGCGATCGAGCGCGCGCTGTCGCGACTGCGACGCTCGACCAGCCAACGCACCACTCCGCCGGCGAACATCGCAGCCGACGTCGAAATGGGAAGGTAGACGCCGACGGCGACCGGCAGAGACTGAACCCCCGCGAGCTCGATGGCAATCGTCAGGAACACGCCGATCAGTACCATCCCCCAAGGCAGCTTCCGCGTGAGAATCCCGTCGGTCACGAGAGCCATGATCGTGGCCTTTGGAGAATCGAGCTTGGTGATCGGTTTCCCGTTCAGCTCCCGGATGCGTCCCCCTATCCCGGGGTCGACGAGATAGGCGATCTCACGGGTCTGTGGATCGACGAGGTACTTGCCCGGCACTACGCCCTGCAGCGGGAGGTTCACCCGGACGACGTCCCATTCCCGGCCGTCGCGCTGCATCTTCTCGCCGAGGGTCGTGATCGATCTGTCGCCCCCGGTCGCCGACGCCTCGAGGGTCACGCCGGGGTGATGCTCCGGGACGATGTTCGTGTAGCTGTTGTTGAGGAGGGTGAGGGTCCACCCGATGGCCAGCGCCGAGGTCACTGCCCCGACCATGATGGCGATCTGCTGGCGCCGCGGAGTGGAGCCCACCAGGAACCCGGTCTTGAGATCCTGGCTCGTCGCGCCGGCGTTGCCCGCCGCCACGGCGATCACGCCCGCAATGGAGATCGCACCCACTCGGTGATCCACGCCCGTCCACCCGATCAGCAGGAAGATGGCGGTCGTGCCGATGAGCGCGGCGATCGTCATTCCCGAGATCGGATTGGCGCTGACACCGATCTCGCCGGTGATGCGTGACGACACGACGACGAAGAAGAACCCGAACACCACGATGAGCAGCGCGCCAAGCAGATTCACGGACAACTGTGGCAGCACCGTGAGCAACAGCGCCAGGGCGGCGGCCCCGACCGGCGTCACCCAGATCGGCAGATCGACGTCGGTCCGAATCCGCGTAGCGGTGTCGCCGATGCTTCCGCGCAGATCCTGAAAACCGGAACGGAATGCGGAGACGATCGTCGGAAGCGAGCGGATCAACGCAATGATCCCCGCACTCGCGACGGCCCCTGCGCCGATGTAAAAGACGAAGTTGGCTCGAACCTCCGCCGGACTCATATCGACGATGAGCTTCGTCTCGGCGAAGATCGGTTTGGTCAGGCCACTGCCAAAGAGCTTGATCGCCGGAATGAGTACCAGATAGGCGATGCAGCCACCGGAGAACAGATACCCGGAAATGCGGGGGCCGATGATGTATCCCACGCCGAGGAGCTCGGGCGACACCTCGGCGGAAATCGAGGCGCCGTTGTACCCCTTCGATACCCAGCCAGGATACTCCTTCCACGCCTTGAGTCCCGACATCAGAAACTTGTAGGCGAACGCGAAGCCGAAAGCCTGGAAGAGTCGCTTGGCCTGCAGGCCTCCCTTTTCGCCGGCGACCAGAACCTCGGCGCAGGCGGTGCCCTCCGGATATGTCAGCCGACCGTGCTCCTTCACGATCAGCGCGCGGCGAAGCGGGATCATGAGGAGGATTCCCATGACGCCCCCGACCACGGCCACGATGGCCACCTTGCCGATGCTCAGGTCGTATCCCATGAGCAGAATCGCCGGCAACGTGAACACGATGCCGGCGGCGATCGATTCACCGGCCGAGCCGGTCGTCTGAACGATGTTGTTCTCGAGGATCGTCGAATGTCCCAACGTCCGGAAGAACGCGACCGCCAGCACGGCGATCGGGATCGACGCCGACACCGTGAGTCCGATCTTGAGTGCCAGGTAGACACTCGACGCCGCGAACACCAACCCGAGTAGCGCCCCCAATATGAGCGCACGCGCCGTGAGCTCGGCGGGTGACTGTGTTGGGGGGACGAAGGGTTGGTACGCCGGCGCCTCCATAGAGGTCGGCTTCTGGGCGGCGAGCGCCATGTCGCGTCCGGGGCTGAGAGGGTGACCAACCGGTCCGGGTAGAAGGTAGAGACTTCGTGGCGGAGCGTCCAGCGAAGCCAGTGCCAGCGTTGGCGAACTTCCGGATTTTCGGTATATCTTCCTCCACATGAGGCTGGGCACCCTGGTCGGGATCATCTTGATCGTCCTCGGCGTCGTCGGGCTCGCGACCGGCGGGTTCTCCTTTACCCACAAGGAGAAGATCGTGGACCTGGGACCGATCGAAGCGACCGCCGACAAGAAGGAATCGGTTGCCATTCCCCCCGTGCTCGGGACCATCGCGCTGGTGGCGGGTGTTGCGCTCGTCGCTGCCACCACGCGCCGCCGCGGTTAGCAAGCCTGTCTCCCGGTGCCTCCGCCAAACCGGATCACTCCCTAACGACGTTCTAGTCTGAGATGGGCCGCCGTCGCTTCAGCGCCGACGGAGACCAACTCATGGCCGATGCTGCGTCCTCTCTGGCGTCGATGGGTGGCGCGATGCATAAGTAGACCATGCCCTCGCCCGAGCGACCTGCGCCTCGACGGACCGGAACGCCCGAAGGGCGCCCCGCAGGAAAGGGGCTTGCGCTCAAGGATGAGGCGTCTCTGCGCCAGCGTCTCGTGAATCGTGACGAACAGGCGCTGGTCGAGCTGATCGAGGTTGCGAGCCCGTGGTTGCTCGGCATTACGCAGTCGATGCTGAGCGATCCGGACGAGGCTGAAGAGGTGGTGCTCGAGGTGTTCACGACCGCCTGGGAGCGCGCGGGAGCACTGGGAGACCAACACGAGACGTTGCTCCCATGGCTGCTCCGGATTGCCCGCAATCGCGCGATCGATCGACTGCGGCGACGCGCCAGGTGGCGGCGAAAGCTCGCTCGCGCGGAGGCATACGGCGAGGTGCCGGTCGGTCAGGCCTCGTCGGCGGAATTCAATGAAGCCGCCCGCCCGGGCTGGCACGTGCATGAGTCGGTTCACGCGGCGCTCGCCGCGTTACCTCCAGACCAACGCGAGGCGGTGCGACTGGCGTATTTCCGCGGGCTCACGCATTCGGAGATCGCCGCCGAGCTGGCAATCCCGATGGGGACGGTCAAGACCCGATTGCGGCTCGCATTCGACAAGCTTCGGGTCTCGCTGGGTCCGATCAAGGACTGGGTGCTATGAACCCTCACGAATGGTATGTAGAGAACCGCGCCGCGTTCGTCGCACGGAGTCTCGAACCCGACGAGGAGCGAACCTACCGCGATCACCTCGCCCACTGCGACGAGTGTAGCGCGGAGGTGAAGCGGCTCGAGCAAGATCTCGCCTGGCTGCCTATGGGCGTGATCCCGGTTGCGCCTGCGCCAGGCCTCCCCCGGAGGATGGCTGGCGCGATCCTCGACCGATCCGCGGCCTGGCGTCGCCGTCTACCCTACGCGCTCGCGGCTGCCGCCGCATTGTTCGCCGTTGGATTGGGCCTCAGGGAGAGAGCAGAAGGGGCGAGGCTGCGTTCGTTGCTCGCCGACAGCCAGACCCGGATGCTGGCGCTCGAGGATACGGTCTCCGTCCTCCGTGGTGCGCGGCAGGTCACTCAGATTCCGATTTCGATGGAAGGCCGGCAGGGTGGACTGCTGATCTTTCAGGATCCCGTCTCTCACCGCTGGTGCGTCATCGTCCACGGGTTGCCGCCGGCACCGAGCGGAAACGTCTATCAGTTCTGGTTCATCACGGAGTCGGGGATGGTTCGCTCGGTCGAGGTGAATGGCGACCCGTCACGCCCGGCCATTTTTACACTCCCAATGCCACCGGTCCCCGCCCCGGTGATGGGGGCGGCGCTCACCGTCGAGCCCGCGATCAGCAAGTCCTCGGAGCCGCAGGGCCCGCAACTGGCTCACGTCACCTTCTAGCGCCGGGAGACGACCTCGAAGATCAGTGACTTGCGGCGGTGTCGGGACTGATGAGGCTGTCGGCGAACCAGGCTGGTACCGCGGTCTGCTCTCCCCCGAGCTGCACCGGGGCTTCCGGAATGGAGTCGGCGGGGATCACCACGCCATTCGCGCCAAGTTCGCGGAAGAGCCTCCATTGGGCCTGACGCGCCGCCCAGGGTCTCGGCCCGTTGTACATGAGCGCGACGAGGAGGGTTCCCTCCGGTCTGCCCAGATACCCCACCACCGTCGACACCGTGCCGAGCGTGCCCGTCTTGGCTCGCACCACGCCCTCTCCCGGAAGACCGGAATTCAGGCGATACAGGGTACCGGTCCCATTGGCCGGAAGCAGTTGGGGGAAATTCCGGCCGGCCGGAGTTCCGGGGAATCTGGCGAGGTAGCTGACGAACGCCTGAGGGGTGACTCGGTCGTCGTAGGACAGGCCACTGCCATCGACCAGATAGACGCCGTCGTTGGCCCCGATGATCCGACGCACATGATCGGTGAGTAGCTCGGGCCCCTGCTCGCGCCCACCAGCCCACTGCAGCAGCAGCTCCGCGCCGAGGTTGAGGCTTCGGCGATTGATTTCACTCGCCAGCGAGTCGAGCGGCGGGGAGGCCACTTCCGCCAACACCTGGGGGCCACCGACCGGCGGTGGGCCCATGTAGGAGGACGGGTTCCATGTGATACCCGTCCGAGCCAATGCCGTGCTCCATACAGCCGCAAGCACGACCCGTGGGTCGGGTGCGACTGCCGTGAGCCGCCGGGCACCGGCCCGGACCCCGATCGTTCCGCTCAAGATCCATCCGCCCCCTTTACGGGGGTGAAGGGCCAGCCGAGACCGGCGACCGGAGCGGGTGGCCGCGGTCACCGTCACCATCGACGAGATGCCCTCGGGCGCCGTCTCGATGATGCGGACTCTCTGGCCGGATCGAGTCCCAGGTTGAACCGTTACCCACACGACATTCTCGTGCACCGTGAGGGGCCCAACCGGCGGAGCGAAGATTCGTCCCTGATGTCTGGTGGACCATGCGGCGGGATAGACGGCGTCAGCAGCGCCCTCGAGGCTCTGCACCTGCAGGGGCCCGGTGAGCTGCCTGATCCCGTGAGCCTGGAGCTCGACTGCGAGGTCGTAGAGGGTGGGGCCAGAGCCCTCCGCGCGCTCGAGTGAGGGGTCGCCATTGAGCTGGAGTGCCCAGCTGCCGACCCATGCCCCGGTCGTTGAATCCAGGGAGCCGACGCCGACCACGCGGGTCGCCCGGCGAGCCGTTCCTCCCAGCACAGTCCGGGCAAATCCGGTGGTGAACAGCTTGACGGTCGAGGCCGGCATCAGCGGCCGGTCGGGATTCATGCTCCAAAGCAGTCGGCCCGATTGATCCGCGATCGCGATGCCCCACTCACCAGGGGCCGCTCGGTGAGTGCGACCGAACCATGAGGTCATGCGGTTGGTGAGCCATTGGGGATCTGTCTGGGCGGTCAGCGCCGTGGCCAAACCGCCGACGGGTTGGGTCAGAATGAGCAGGAGCGAGAAGCGAACCGTGGCCGAAACGTTCACGAGGGATCCCCAGGTCATTATCTCTAAAACTATGACTTACATAAACTTACAGATCACTACCGTCGACGCCCCCAATCAATAGACCTCCGAGGGCCCCAAAAGTCTACTCAGAGATTGCAAATCCCGGGCCCTATGGGCACTTAGCCCGTGATGCCTGTCACTGACCCATGTTGCGAGGAGGTGTTAGACTCCCCGATCACTGAGTTCCGCCGAGAGCGCGCCTGGCGGGTGCCCGGAACTCTGATTACGGACACACACAGGAGGTTGAATGCGAGCTCACATCCCCGGCCGCTATGCCGCCTTGGCGCTTCTGCTTGGCGGGCTGGCCTGCGCCCACAATAAGGCAAATACGGACGAAGGGTCCGTTGTCGCGCAGGATACGACAAAGATCAATAACGATACGTCGGCCTACAAGGCGCAGCCGCGCGACACGACGGCTATGCCGACCGACACCACCCGGGCCGCGCCGGCCCCGACGCCGACTCCGGCCGATACTACGCAGTACCAGCCGCAGGCCGCGCCGACCCCGACTGATACCAGCAGCTACGTGCCGCAGAAGTCGTCGAGTGACACGGGCGCCGCTGGGCAGCCGACTTCTCCCGCCCCCACGACTCCAAGTGATTCGGGCTGGAAGAAGGACACCACGAAGGCCCAGTAAGTCCGTGGTTGTCGTCGGGTAATCGAGCCCAACGATCGCGGCCCTCTTCGCACTACGGAAGAGGGCCGCTTTTGTTGTCCGCTGGCGTCGCGAGTCTACTTGAGTAGACCCTTCGCGATCGTCTGCAACTGCATGTTGCTGGTGCCCTCGTAGATCGTGCCGATCTTGGCGTCGCGATAGTACTTCTCCGCCGGATACTCCTTGGAGTAGCCGTACCCGCCGAAGAGCTCGAGACAGGACGACGTGATGCGATCGGCCACCTGGGAGCTGAACAGCTTGGCCATCGCGGCCTCCTGTGCGAACGGCTGGCCCGCGTCCTTCAGTCGGGCGGCGTTGTAGACCATGCAGACGCGCCGCCTCGAGCTCGGTGGCCATCTGGGCAAGCTGGAACTGCACACCCTGGAACTCCGCGATGGCCTTGCCGAACTGCCGGCGTTCCTTGACGTACGCGGTAGCCGCTTCGAGCGCCCCGCGCGCCACCCCGATCATCTGGGCGCCGATCCCGATCCGGCCCTCGTTCAGGGTCTCGATGGCGATCTTGTACCCCTGCCCGACCGGGACCGAGCACGTTCTCTGCCGGCACCACGCACTGCTCCAGAATGAGCTCGGTCGTGCTCGAGGCCCGGATGCCCGAGCTTATTCTCCTTCTTGCCCACAGCGAAGCCGGGAAAATTCCGCTCGACGATGAACGCCGTGATGCCTTTATAGCCCTTGGATGGATCGACGTTGGCGAAGACGATGAAAACACCGGCCTCGGCACCGTTGGTGATCCAGAACTTTCGTCCGGTCAGCTCCCACCGGTTGCCCTTTTGCTCCGCCCGGGTCGCCAGAGCGAAGGCGTCGCTCCCGCTGCCCGGCTCCGACAGAGCGAACGCGCCGAGCAGATCGCTGGTGAGTCTGCGGAAAGTAGTGCCGATGCTGCTCGGGTGTGCCCCAACGAAGGACCGCGTTGTTGACGAGCGTGTTGTGCACGTCCACGTAGATGGCGGCCGACGCATCGACTCGCGCGATCTCCTCGATGGCGAGCGCCGACAGAAAAATCCCTCCACCCGCGCCGCCGTACTGCTCCGGAACTTCGATGCCCATGAGCCCGAGCTCGAAGAATCTTCGGAATCAGCTCAGGCCGGAATTGGGCCGCCTCGTCCATTTCGTGCACGTGCGGCTTCACGTCGGTCTCGGCGAACTCGCGGACCGCATCCCGGAACATGGTCTTCTTCTTCGGACAGGGTCGTGAGGGCGGATGGGGCGGTACGAAGGTCCTGCATGAGGTGGGCTCCAGGTCGGCCGGGGCGTCAGGTCGACGGAGTATACGCCTGCAGAACTTCAAGCGCTACCGGCACACGCCCGAGCGGCGCGGACACCTGTGCGCCCTGAACGCGCTCCGAGACGGCGATCAGCATCTCCCGCGCGATGCGCACGCCTTCGGCGAGGGCCTCCTCCTTCCCCTTCGCGCTCGCGCGCCGCATCCGCTCGAGGACCTCGTCCGGCACGGTGACGCCCGGCACCTCGTTGGCGAGGAACTCCGCGTTGCGCAGCGAGACCAGCGGCCAGATACCGGCGACGATCGGGATTCTGAAGCTCTCGACTCGTTTGAGGAACCGGTCGAGCTGGTCGAGATCGAACACCGGCTGAGTGATCGCGAATTCGGCTCCCGCTTCGACCTTCCAGGCGAACCGCTTGAGTTCGCGGTCGAGGTCCGGAGCCGCGGGGTTGACGCCGACGCCGATCACGAATCGCGTCGGCTGGCCGATCGGATTGCCGCCCGGGTCGAGCCCGCGGTTGAGCCGCGAGACCAGATTGGTGAGCCCGATACTGTCGATATCGAAGACCGCGGTCGCGTCGGGATACGGGCCCATCTTCGGCGGATCGCCGGTGACGATCAGCAGGTTGCGAATGCCCGCACGCCGCGGCACCGAGCAGATCGGACAGCATGCCGAGCAGGTTCCGGTCGCGGCAGCGTAGTGGACGACGGCCTCGAGCCCGACCTCGCGCTGAATCAGCAGCGCGGAGAGCAGCGCACCCATGCGGCTCTGTGCCCGCGGGCCGTCGGGCACGTTCACCGCGTCGACGCCGGCGGCCTTGAGATGTCTGGCCTGCTCGAACATCGGGGCCGGATCCACCCCCTTCGGGCGGCACGATCTCCACCGTGGTGAGAAAGCGGCCTGCGGCGAGCTTGCCTCCGATGCGTGACCGCTCCGCCAGGGGCACCGGCTCCTGAATGCGGAACCGCAGGCGCGGACGCCGTGACGGTGTGGACGTGACGCGGGGACACGCTCTGCACGAACCCGACGATCGCTTGATGTGCTCCGGGCGTGGTGCCGCAGCAGCCGCCCACGATGCGCGCGCCCGCCTCCACCATACGGCGGGCGTAGCTCGCCATGTACTCCGGTGAGGCCATGTACATCTTGCGGTCGCCGACCTCGCGCGGGAGTCCGGCGTTGGGCTGGGCCGAGATCGGGCGTTGTCACGACTCGCGCGAGCTGCTCGACCGCCTCCAGCACGCCGTGGGGGCCCACCGAGCAGTTCACCCCGATCACGTCGACACCCATCGCGGCCAGCTCGGGGCCGAATACGGTGGGATCGGTGCCGTAGTGGGTCTTGCCGTCCGTGCCGACCGTCATCTGGGCGATGATCGGCAGATCCGAGACGGCGCGGACCGCCTGCCGCCGCCGCGCCGAGCTCGTCGACATCGCTGAACGTCTCGAGGATGAAGCCGTCGACGCCGCCGGCCAGCAGTCCCTGCACCTGACGCGCAAAGGCGTCGCGCGCCTCCGCCACGGACATCTCGCCGAACGGCTCGATGCGCACGCCGAGCGGCCCGATCGCGCCGACCACGGTCGCGCGGGTGCCGGCGGCCTCGCGCGCGAGGGCCGCGGCTGCGGCGTTGATCCGCTCGGTCTCGGCGGCGAGCCCATACGTCGCGCCAGCTTGACGGGATTCGCGCCGAAGGTGTTGGTCTCGATGAGCTCGGCGCCGGCCTGCACGTATTCGCGGTGGATGTCGCGGACGAGGTCCGGCTGCTTGAGGTTCAGCTCGTCGTAACAGACGTTCAGGAAGACGCCACGCCCGTAGAGCATCGTCCCCATCGCGCCGTCGAACACGTGGACCCGGCCATCCGCCAGCAGGTCGCGCAGAGTAGGCACGGCTACCGCTCGTAGTCGGAGATTGGGTGCAAGCCACCGCTCCATGGTCGGCGACGTCGAGCCCCTTCCGTCGCGCATAGTCCTCGACCTGGTCGCGACCGATCTTGCCGACGCCGAAGTACTGCGCTTCGGGTCGCCAGAAGTAGCAGCCGCTCACCGACGCGGCCGGCAGCATCGCGAAGCTCTCCGTCAGCGTGATCCCCGCGTTCGTCTCGGCACTCAGCAGATCGAACAGCACCCTTTTCTCGGTGTGGTCGGGACAGGCAGGATACCCGGGCGCCGGCCGGATGCCCTGGTACTTCTCCTGGATCAGGCTCCTGTTGTCGAGCGTCTCATCGCGTGCATAGCCCCAGAACTCCGTGCGCACCCGCTCGTGCAGCCGCTCGGCGAATGCCTCGGCCAGGCGGTCCGCCAGGGCCTTGGCCAGAATCGCGCTGTAGTCGTCGTTGGCCCGCTCGAACTCCGCGACCAGAGAGTCGAGCCCGTCGCCCGCGGTGACCGCGAACGCGCCCACGTAGTCCGGGCGCACCGGTCTCCCTGGGCGCGACGAAGTCGGCCAGGCGCAGGTTGGGGCGGCCCGGAGGCTTCCGCATCTGCTGTCGGAGGGTGTGGACGGTCGCCAGGGGCCGCTTTCGGCCGGGGTCATCGGTACAGAGCTGATGTCGTCGCCTTCACTATCGGCCGGCCAGATACCAAAGACTCCCCTCGCCTTCAAGAGACGATCACGGACGATCCGATCGAGCAGCTCCTGCGCGTCGCGCGAACAGACTCGTCGCCGCCGGGCCGACCTTGGGATCGTTCGAGAATGGCGGGGTAGTGGCCCGCCAACTCCCACGTCTGGAAGAACGGAGTCCAGTCGATCCGCGGCGACCAGATCGCCGAGCGGATAGTCGTCGAGAACGGTGAGGCCCAACCGGCATGGCTCGGCAGCGCGCGTCGCGGTCCAGTCGACAACTAGTCGATGCGGCGCGCCTCGGCGATCGGCAGCCGATCCTCGGCCGGCTGACGCTGCTCCGCTGCTCTCGCAGCTCGCTCGTACTCCTTCGCACGCCCAGGACGAACCCCTCCGCGCAATGTCTCGCTCAGGAGGTTGCTAGCCACGCCGACGGCGCGTGACGCGTCGAGCACGTGAACGATCGGTCCGTGGTAGTTCGGCGCGATCTTGACCGCGGTGTGGACCCGGGAGGTGGTCGCCCCGCCGATCAGCAGCGGCACCTTGAATCCCTCGCGCTCGATCTCGCTCGCGACGAACGACATTTCCTCGAGCGACGGCGTGATGAGCCCGCTCAGTCCGATGAGATCCACCTGCTCGCGCCGTGCCGTCTCGAGGATCCGGGCGCACGGGCACCATGACGCCGAGGTCGATCACTTCGTAGTTGTTGCACTGGAGCACCACGCCGACGATGTTCTTGCCGATGTCGTGCACGTCGCCCTTCACCGTGGCGAGCAGCACCTTCCCGTTGTTTCGCGCGGCGGCGGTGTCCCGCTCGGCTTCGATGTAGGGAATCAGGTGCGCGACCGCCTTCTTCATGACGCGCGCGCTCTTGACGACCTGCGGAAGAAACATCTTCCCGGCGCCGAAAAGGTCGCCGACGATGTTCATCCCATCCATCAGCGGGCCTTCGATCACCTGGATCGGCCGCTCCGCCTGCCGGCGCGCCTCCTCCGTGTCTTCGACCACGTAATCGGCGATGCCCTCGACCAGCGCATGGGCCAGTCGCTCATGCACCGGTGCGTTGCGCCAGGAGAGATCGGCCACCTCCGCGGCGGCGCGCCCGCGCACCGAATCGGCGATCGCGAGGAGACGATCGGTCGCGTCGGGTCGACGGTTGAGGACGAGATCCTCGACCCGCTCGAGGAGATCGGGCGGGATGTCGGAGTAGATGGGAAGCTGCCCGGCATTCACGATTCCCATGTCCATCCCGGCCTCGATGGCATGGTAGAGGAACACGGCGTGGATCGCTTCCCGAACCGGATCGTTGCCGCGGAACGAGAAGGAGACGTTGCTGACGCCGCCGCTCACCAGCACGTGCGGCAAGGTCGCCTTGATCCGACGAGTGGCCTCGATGTAGTCCAGCGCGTAGTGCGCATGCTCTTCGATTCCCGTTCCGATCGCGAAGATGTTCGGATCGAAGATGATGTCCTCCGCCGGGAAGCCCACTCGATCCCGCAGGAGGTGATAGGACCGGGTACAGATCTCCACCTTGCGCTCGACGCTGTCGGCCTGGCCGCGCTCGTCGAATGCCATGACGATGACCGCCGCGCCGTAGCGCCGCACGAGCGTCGCCTGCTTGAGGAACGCCTCTTCACCCTCCTTGAGGCTGATCGAGTTGACGATGCCTTTCCCCTGAAGACACTTGAGCCCGGCCTCGATGACCGACCACTTGGAGGAGTCCACCACCACCGGTACTCGACAGATGTCGGGCTCGGAGGCGATCAGCTGAAGAAACCTGACCATGGCCTGGCGGGAGTCGAGCATCCCCTCGTCCATGTTGACGTCGATCATCACCGCGCCGCTCTCGACCTGCTGCCGCGCGATCTCGACGGCGGCATCGTACTCCCCGGCGAGAACCAAGCGCGCGAACTTCCGCGACCCGGTGACATTGGTTCGCTCACCGATGTTCGACGAAGATGCTGGGTGGCCCGATCGTGAGCGGCTCGAGTCCGCTCAGCCGGCACTTGGGCTCGACCTGGGGCGGGCGCCGGGGCGGAAGACCACGGACCGCTTCCGCGATCGCGCGGATGTGCTCGGGCGTGGTGCCGCAGCAGCCGCCGACCAGATTGACCAGGCCGCTCTCCGCGAATTCGCGGAGCACGCCGGCCATCGACGCTGGGCTCTCATCGTACATCCCGAATTCGTTCGGGAGGCCGGCGTTGGGATGGGTGCTGACGAAGACGGGAGCGATTCGCGACAGCTCCTGCACGTACTGCCGCAGTGCCTTCGCGCCGAGCGCGCAATTGAGTCCGATGGTGAGCGGCCGGCCGTGCGAGACCGAGTTCCAGAAGGCCTCGGTCGTCTGTCCGGACAGCGTGCGGCCGCTCGCGTCGGTGATGGTTCCCGAGATCATCACCGGTACCCGGAATCCGACCTCGTCGAAAACGGTCTCGATCGCGAAGATGGCCGCTTTCGCGTTCAGCGTATCGAAGATCGTCTCGACGAGAAGAAGGTCGGCGCCCCCGTCGAGCAGTCCGCGAGCCGCCTCGGCATAGGTCGACACCAGTTCGTCGAAGCCGATATTGCGGAACCCGGGGTCGTTGACATCCGGAGACAACGACGCAGTCCGGTTGGTGGGTCCCAGCACGCCCGCCACGAAACGAGGGCCTGGTCCCTGGCGCTCGAACTCATCGGCGACCGAGCGGGCCAGCCGCGCCGAAGCCTGGTTGAGCTCGAGGACCATCGCCTCCATCCCGTAGTCGCCAAGCGACACCGCCGTCGAGTTGAACGAATTGGTCTCGATGATGTCGGCGCCGGCGTCCAGGTAAGCGGCGTGGATGGCGCGGATGACGCTCGGTTGAGTGAGGGACAGCAGGTCGTTGTGCCCCTTGAGGTCCCGTGGCCAACTGCTGAACCGGTCGCCACGGTAGTCCTGCTCGCCGAGCTTGTAGGTCTGAATCATCGTCCCCATCGCCCCATCCAGCACCAGGATGCGCCGGGCGAGAAGCGGCTCGAGCTCGGCGAGGCGCTCGGTCCGGCTGCGAACGGCGGTGAGTGATGGCGAGGGTTGACCTGAAGCCAAACAGCCCTCCGGAAATGAAAAGACCCTGAAGCTAAAACGCCTCAGGGGCAGCGTTTTAGCGGTTGTTTAACGTGGCCGCAAGCAGCGCAAATCGCCACGACTTCCATTGACTCACCCTCGAAAACTAAAGGGATAGCGCGATCGGAGAAAGGGGCACTCTCTCCCTTCTCCTATTCACAGGCCCAGCCGCGTTGCCACCTCCGTCGCGCCGATTCCCTCAATGGCGACCACCTTGGAGCGCGAGCCGCTGCCCGAGACGATCGTGACCTTCGAACGGGGCACGCCGAGGAGTCTTGCCAGGAATCGGACGAGCTCCTCGTTTGCCTGGCCGTCCACAGGCGGCGCAGCGACTCGGATCTTGATCTCGTTCCCCAGGGCTCCTGTCACCTCGGTACGAGACGCGCGGGGTTGCACGCGGAGCCGAAGGGCGACTCCCGTCGCCGTTGCCTGAATCACAGCATTCCCATAACCACGCCGCGGGCGAGCCAGAGAACCAGCCATGCCACCATCGGACTGAAGTCGATCATGCCCACCGGGGGCAGCACCCGTCGGATTGGCTCGACCAACCAGCTCGTCGCCGCCATGACCGGCCGCATCCAGCGTGCATAGGGGGAGATGCCCAGCCACGACGCGATGACCCGCACGAAGAGCGCGATCATGAGGAGCGAGAAGAAGCCGTTCACGGCGGATTTCGCGACCTCGCGGGGCCCCGAGTGACCGAGCGCCACGAGTGTGTATCCGAAACCGATGAGCCACTGGACAAGGCTGATGAGAATGAGCCCGCCGATGACCACGATCCCGACCAGCCACCATGACGCGTCCTGCGGATTCCCCCCGAGCCGCACCATTCTCCGCTCGAGCGGGCGCAGGATCGGATCGCTGATCCTGCGAACGAATTTGGGCCACGCCCCGAACGGTCCGATGTGCCGACGACGGACGGCCCAGGTGGTGGCGGCGACCATGACGGCGTAGGCCAGCGCCGCCACGACCAGGAACCTGGCCACGACTTCAAGGTTCACGGGGATCATTTCGAAAGCGGGCGGCGATCCTACTCGGATCGGCCCACGCGGATGGGGCGTTGACTGCCCGAGCGGGTGGTACACATGAGCGTAAAGCGTCCGCCATTAATGGCGGATTCCTCCAAGATCTGGCTGTCACCGCGGCAGGAGACGATCTCGCGCGTGTCGGTCTTCCTGAAGGCGACGGTGATGAGCGGCTCACGCTCGAGGTTCACCAGGCGGCGAACTGTCAGGCTGGTCAGGGTGTCGATGCCCATCTGACGGAAGCTGGCCGCAGGGCGTCCCTTGTGCGATCCCCGGTAGTCGACCGCGCGGTCGACCAACTCGAATACCTCACGGCCGAGCACTTCGGCATCGCGTTGGTCGGCAGGGAGATTCGATTTCGGCTGAACCGCCACTGGCCGATCGGTCTCTCCTTTGCTGCAGCCGACGAGCATCAGGAGGAGGAAGAGCCGGGCGCGCTGTCGGCTCATTCCATCGCGAATTCGCGGTTGAACACGACCTCGAAGCTGAACGTCTTTCCGCGACTCCGCGTCTCCATGTGTTCGGCAATGCGCCGCAGCCGGGCCGGGATGCCGACGATCTTTTCCTGCGCCTTTCGTCCGAGCTCGTTCAGTCCCTGCAAGCTTTCGATCCTCCAGTATCTGATTTGCTCCTGGACGATGCGCAAGTAATCCCTCGGCCCGTAGATGCCGGAACGACGGATGACGTCCGCCAATTCCTTGAAGCCGGGCATGGTGACCCCCGGCATGTCGATGGCCGGCAGGATGAACGAGGCGGAATGGAGGGCTTGATTCGGATCACGCTGGAGGATGAGCTCGAACACGCTGCGGTAGAACGCGTAGTGACGGGCCTCGTCCTTGGCCACCTGAGCCAGAATCTCGGCGAGCTTGGGCTCATACTCGGAGACAATCCGCCCGGTCTCGCTGTGTGAATACTGAGTTGCCCTCTCCTGCACCGTGGTGTAGGCGAAGACGCGATAGGGATCGCGATCCCAACTCGGATGAAAACCGCTCCGCAGGTATTCGAACTGCATCTCCTCGATCTTCCGCTGATCGAAGAGCCTCGTGTCGCGGGAATAATCGTGGAGGACCTGTCCGTGCCGGTCCTCCTCGGCTGTCCACAAATTGTTCCACCTGCGCCAGTGACTGTCATCACCGAGATACACCGCCAGGAGGCGGTGGAAGTGGGGCAGCCCCTCTTCCGTCAGCATATTGAGCGCCAGCGCCGCCCGAACGTGGTCGGGAATACCGTTGGCCTGGTTGCGGAGATTCTGAAGGTTTTCGTCCGGGCACTCGTCGGGCTGCGGGCCGAGAAGGTCCGACGGATACCAGAGATCACGCTTGCGCTCATGAGCCTGCATCAACTCGAGGACTTCGCCCTCGAGATCCGTCAGCACTTCAATCTTCGCGGCTATGTCGCGCTCAGAGTCGTCGACGTTTCCCATGAGCGTCTTTCGGCAGCGGGGACGGGGCAAAAAGTCAGGACCAGCCACCTAAGATAGCGTGACTGGTCCTCGAAACGCCAACGTCTTTCTGCCTGTAGACTACCGGGGCTCGGCTCCCAAGGCCTTCTCCATCAGTGACCAGCTCCGGCGTCCTATGTACTCGTTCCGCTGGAAGATACGGCGCCACCCCAAGGCGGCCAGGAGTCCCTCGGAGCGGTCATCATCTGTCCAGAATTCGGCCAGGTGGGCACCCGATTCGACCGCCCGTTCCTCGAATGCAGCCAACAGCCGATGGGCGTGGCCCCGGTGCCGCTCCTGCGGTAGGACCACCACATCAACGAGGTGGGCGACCCCGCCCCGGAGCCAGTACCTGAGGCCCCCGACCCAGTCCCCGATCTCGTTGCTGAGTATGAGGTAGTGCTCATCGAGGGCACCCGTCCAGCCGGACGGGTCCTCCTCCTGTTCGAGGAGCTCGGAGAACCAGGCCGCGAAGTCCTCGTCCTGTCCCATCTCTCGAATTGTGAGCTCGCTCATGACCGTGGCTGCCTCTGAAGAGGTCGGCTAGACGCTATCGCAACACTAATGCCAACAACTTTCCGGGCGCTGTGGTGCCACTCACGACAAGTTGTTACGGAACAAGCCGGCTGGAGCGGCCGGATCGGCGGGTAACTCAGTGCAGCCCTGTCGCTACGGCGAGGGCGATGGCGGCGGCACCCAGCGTTGCCAGCAGCCCCCAGAGCGGCAGCACGAACCGCAGCCAGTCCTCGTAGCGCACCCCGGCAGCCGCGAGCATCGCCATGAGCGCGCCATTGGTCGGCGTGAGGACTTCGCAGAGTCCGCTACCATACTGATACGCCAGCACGGTGACTTGGCGCGAGAGTCCGATGAGATCGGAGAGTGGAACGAGGAGGGGAAGTGTGAGCACGGCGTGTCCGCTGCTGCTCGGCACCGGGAAGTGTATCGCGGTGTGCGCCACCATCATCCCAACTGCGGAAATCGCCGGTGGGAGTCCGCCGATCGGGGCGAACAGCCCGTTGACGATCGTATCCACGATCTTCCCCTCGCTCAGTACTACATAAATTGCGCGAGCGAAGCCAACGAGCAAGCCTGCGTAGGCCATCGATCGGAATCCGTCCACGAACGCCTCGGCCGTGCCGTCGACCCCCAGCCGGCCGAGCAGCCCGGCGATTACCCCGACCGCGAAGAACATCGCCGACAGCTGATCGAACTCCCAATCGAGCTTCTGTGCCCCATAGACGTACAACGCCAGCGCGGCGACGATCGACGTCACGATTACCAGATCCCTGGGCTCGAGTGAGGCGGAGTCGGCGACGTCTGCCGCCCCCGCTGGGGACGTACGCGTTCGTTCGGCAAAGCGCATGGTACCCCAGATCCAGATGACCAAGGCGGGAACCAGAAAGGCCAGCCGGAAGCCGAGCCCGGATCCCGGAGTGAGTTGAGCGAGCCGCTGCGCGATGAGGACGCTGAATGGGTCGACGGGACCGAACGCGGCGCCGATCGCGGCGCTACCCAGGCTGATCGCGACGATGACAAGAGGCGTGAAGCCGAGACTGCGTGACAGGAGCAGAAGGGCGGGCACGAACGCGATCAGCTCTTCCGAGGTGTGCTCCGTCACGCCGCCCAGCGCGAAGACGAGGCTGGCCATTGGAATGACCAGCGCACGCCTCTTCGAAAGCCTGGCGACGAGCCAGTTCACGAGGCGACCAAGCGTTCCCGCCCGCTCCACGACCGCGAACGCCCCACCGACCAGGAAGATCAGCACTACGACCGAGCCGGCGTCCTCGATGCCCTTCGGAATGGCAATGAGCGTGGCGAACGGCCCTACCGGTGTCGGATCGACGCGCGCGTAGGTGCCGGCGACCACGACCGTCCGTCCCGTGCTCGGGTCCTCGTGCCGCTGGAACTCTCCGGCCGGAAGGAGGTGGGTGAGGATAGCAGCGAGGAAGATGCATGCAACGAGGAGCGTCAGCGAATGGGGGAATCGAAGCCGTGTCATGACCGGCTCAGATCGGGTGGCAGCGGCGGCTGACCGGGACGGTATTCGCGCAGGCGATGACCTCGTCCATCGAGCCGGTGATCGGCCCGCATGCGGCGGTCATCGCCTCGCGCACCGCGTTCGCCTCCGACGAAGCGGAGGTCGTGGCGCTGCCGCTGCGGCCGCGGAAGTCCACGGCCACGGTGCACTCGACACGCTGCGAGGCTAGCGTGGACCACAGAAGGAAAGCGACGAAACCCAGCACGGCGGCGAGGGTGAGCCCCTTGGCACGAGAGATCATGACGGTGGTCTCCGTAAAGAGCGGAGCGGGTGGTTAGAGCAGCGTGCCGCGCAGCACGAGGAGTGCCACGCTGAAGTAGATGACGAGTCCGGTGACGTCCACCAGCGTAGCGACGAACGGCGCGGAGGCGCTGGCCGGATCGAACCCAATGCGCCGAAGCAGGAATGGCAGCATCGAGCCGGCGAGCGAGCCGAACAGCACTACCCCCACCAGGGCGAGTGACACCGTTTCCGCGACCTTCCCGTAGTGCGGGCCGTAATCGTAGATCCCGAAATACTGCCAGAGCAGGATCCGGGTCGCTCCGATAATGCCGAGGATCACCCCAAGACTGAGGCCGGCGGGAAGCTCGCGCATCGCGACCCGCCACCAGTCCCGGAGGCGCACGTCGCCCAGTGCCATTGCACGGATGATGAGTGAGGTGGCCTGCGAGCCCGAATTGCCGCCGGAGCTGATGATCAGCGGAATGAAGAGCGCCAACACGACCGCGCGCCCGATCTCACTCTCGAAGTGGCCCATGGCGGAGGCGGTGAGCATCTCACCGAGAAACAGCGCGCAGAGCCAGCCGCCCCGCTTCCGTACCATTGCCCCCAGGCCGATCTGCATGTACGCCTCGTCCACCGCCGCCATGCCGCCGAACTTCTGCACGTCTTCGGTCTGTTCGCGAATCAGGGCATCGATGACGTCGTCGACGGTGACGATGCCGAGCACGTGACGGGCGTCGTCGATCACGGGTAGCGCCAGCAGGTTGTACTTGGAGATGAGGCGAGCGACGTCCTCGCGATCGGTCATCGGACTGACGGTGATGGGACGCCGACCATCACCCAGGGCGGAGACGCGATACTCCGGCTTGGAGAGCATGATCTCCCGCAGCGAGATGACGGTCTCGAGGCGCTGATCCGATGGATTGACGACATAAATCGCGTAGACGGTTTCCTTCGCTCGCCCGACCTCGCTGATATGCCGCTTGACCTGATCCACCGTCCAGGTCGATGGCACGCTGACGAACTCCGTCGTCATGATGCCGCCCGCGCTGGTCGGAGGATAGGCGAAGAGCAGCTTCAGAACATCGCGGGTCGGAGCATCGAGGACGTGGAGAAGCCGGGCCCGGTCGGCCTCTTTCAGCTCGCGATAGAGCTCGACCTGCTGGTCGGAGGACAGGGCCTCGATGAGCGGGATGGCCCGACGTTCGTCGAGCAGCTCGAAGATGTCGCCCCGTCGATCCAACTCCGGTTCGTCGAGGAGCTGTACCGCGAGATCAAACGGCAGCGCGGAGACGACGCGCGCGGCCGCCTCGACCGGGAGCTTGTTGAGCGCCTCGGCGACATCCGCCGGTAGGAGGTTCTCGCAGGCGGCGAGGAGATCTTCCTCGTCGCCGGCCAGCAGGTAGAGCAGTTCAGGAGATGGTGGGGCAGGCAGTGTCGGCATCGGACCTCCGGATCGCGCCGGCGATACTGAGAGGCGAGACTGTGACTTAGCGAAACGGAGGCAGACGGCCGGTCATCCAATCGTCATCCGGCCGCGTATATTGAGGCGTCTATTTCGACGCGGCGGCGATGCCGGGGGTTTCCGGTCCGCTCTTTCCGTCGTTGACAGGATTCACCGCGACGCGCCAGCCGCTCGCGAACCGGATCGTCAGCCGGTGCCCGAGAGGGTCCGCGCTGATGTCCTTCACATCGGGAAACGTTTTGGCGTAGGTCATCGCCGCGTCGGCTTGCTTCGCGAACGCCTCCGGAGTGTGACCCTGTGCGGCCCGGCCGAACTCGCGGGCGATGGCCATCGCCTCGGCCTGCTCCTTGCCGTAATGGGCATATTGATCGGCAGGTATCAGGCCACGCTGATCGGTCAGACGACTTTCGAGATTGTAGTTGCGGCAGGCGACCACGACCAGAACAGGCACCACCATACTCACGCGTCGATTCATCCAATCCTCGTCGGCAAGAGCGCGGAGCAAAGCTACGCCCGAAGCTAACCATTCCCGCGTGATTTGCCACGCCCGCCATGCGGTTTCCGTGCGATGGCTTGCTCTGTTGCTCCTGGGCGGACCCGCCATTGTTCCGCCGAGTCCGCTCGCGGCGCAGTGGGACAGTCTCGCTACCCTTGGGCAAGATTACACCCCGAGCATTCGGTGGTGGCAGGGTGCGATCGCGCTCGGTGGCATTTCAGCCCTCATGCTGCTCGACAAGCCGGTTCAGCGGTTTGCCCAGCACAACAATGGCACTGGGGCGGACAACGTGGCGTCCGTCGTGCGACATTTTGGCCAGCCAGAGGTTTACGGTACTGTCACCCTCGGCCTGGCAGCGGTGGGGTTGGCCACCCGTAACTCCCGACTGACGGGAGCGGCACAACGGATCGGCGCATCCCTGCTCGTGGCGGGAGCGACCGCTTTGGGAGCCAAAGAAGCATTCGGTCGGCCGCGACCCGAGCAAAGCCTCGACGCCGACGGATTCGTTCCGTTCTCCGGCCAGGCCTCGATGCCATCAGGGCATTCTACGATGGCCTTCGCGCTCGCCACCTCACTCTCGGACGAGATCCATCGTCCGTGGGCCACCGTCGGCCTTTATGGAATGGCCACGGCGGTAGGATGGTCGCGGATCAATGACAACCGTCATTGGCTCAGCGACGTTGCCGCCGGTGCGCTGATCGGGATCACCTCGTCAAAACTGATTACGGGGCGTTGGCGGATCTTCGGCCTGCATCCTCCCTCGATGTTCCTGGCTCCTGGCCGAATGTCGATCGGGTGGGAGGGATCGTTCTGAAGGGCTGATGGCTGATGGCTAGTCGCTGATCGCGAGTCGCCTAGAGCCTCAGCCCAATGCCATGAGCTATTAGCCATTCGCCATTCGCTATTAGCTTCCAGCCATGACCGCCTTCCCCAACATTCCCGTTCCCCGAAACGAGCCTGTCCTCTCATACGCCCCCGGAAGCCCGGAGCGCGACGCCCTGAAGGCGGCGCTCGGCGCCGTCGGCGGGGAGAGAGCCGACATCCCCGCCGTCGTGGGAGGTCGCGAGGTACGCAGCGGGGTGACTCGAGACGTCGTTTCACCGCATTGTCACGGTCGCGTGCTCGCGAAGCTTCATCTCGCCGACAAGCCCACGATATCAGAGGCGATCAGCTCGGCCGTCGAGGCGCAGCGTGAGTGGGCCCACTGGTCGTTCGAGGCACGAGCTGCGGTCTTCCTGAAAGCCGCGGAGCTACTCGCCACGACGTATCGTCAGCGGCTCAACGCGGCGACCATGCTGGGCCAGAGCAAGACAGCCTTTCAGGCCGAGATCGACAGCGCGTGCGAGCTGATCGATTTCCTTCGCTTCAACGTGCACTTCGCCGAAAGGATCCATCGGGAACAACCGGAGTCGGCGCCGGGAACCTGGAACCGCCTCGATCACCGGCCGCTCGAAGGATTCGTCTACGCCATCACGCCATTCAACTTCACGGCGATCGGCGGGAACCTTCCCACTGCTCCGGCGCTGATGGGCAATGCCGTCGTCTGGAAGCCGGCCGTCACGGCGTCGCTCAGCAACTGGCACTTCTACCGACTGCTCATGGAGGCCGGCCTCCCGCCGGGAGTCATCAACTTCCTTCCCGGTGACCCCATCGAGGTGAGTGACGCACTTCTCGCCGATCGCCATCTCGCCGGCATTCACTTCACGGGCTCCACCGGTGTCTTCCGGAGTCTGTGGCACACGTGTGCGGGCAACCTGGACAAGTACCTGTCCTATCCACGGATCGTCGGAGAGACCGGCGGCAAGGACTTTATTCTCGCCCATCCCAGCGCCGACGTAGATGCGTTGGCTGTCGGGATGGTCCGCGGCGCGTACGAGTACCAGGGTCAGAAGTGCAGCGCGGCGTCGCGCGCGTACATTCCCGCGAGCATCTGGCCTGCCGTGCGGGACCGCGTCGTGGCGATGATCGGCGATATTCGGATGGGAGACGTCGCCGATTTCCGAAACTTCATGGGCGCCGTGATCGATCGCCGGGCGTTCGACCGACTGCGCGATCATCTGGTTCGAGCGAAGAACGACGGCGGCGTTCGCATCCTGGCGGGCGGTGGCACGGACGACAGCGTCGGGTGGTTCGTCGAGCCGACGCTTCTCCAGACCGACGATCCGACGTACCGACTCATGTGTGAGGAGATCTTCGGTCCGGTGTTGACCGTGCACGTGTACCCGGATGCGCGGTGGACCGAGACGCTGGCCTTCGTCGATTCGACGAGCCCCTACGCGCTCACTGGAGCGATTTTCTCGCAGGACCGCGCGGCCGTTGCCGAGGCGAGCCGAGCGCTCCGGCAGGCGGCCGGCAACTTTTATATCAACGACAAGCCCACCGGCGCCGTGGTGGGGCAGCAGCCCTTCGGCGGTGCCCGTGCGAGCGGGACGAACGACAAGGCGGGCTCGGCCCTCAACCTCCTGCGGTGGGTCTCCCCACGCAGCATCAAGGAGACCTTCGCTCCGCCGAAGGACTACCGCTACCCGTTCATGCTCGAGACCTAGCCCTTCCCACCAGACGTTGCTCGGGATCGAACATCAGCGCGGTGAGCGCGAACGCGATCGTCGCGGCCCCGAGCAGTATCGCGATGTCTTTCCCTGCCGTGAATTCCGCTTGCTGACCGAGCGCGTGGCGCATGAGGTCCACGGCGTAGGTCACCGGATTGACCTCCGCGAGGGCGCGGAGCGGAGCGGGCATTCCGGCGGTAGGATAGAGCGCACCGCTCACGAAGAGCAGGGGAAAGAGCACCACATTGATCACGCCGGCGAAGTTCTCCACCGAACGAAGCCGCGCGGCGACCAGCAGCCCCAGTGACGCACTGACCAAGGACCCGACCGCCAGGGCTCCGGCCGCCGCGACCATTTCCCTGGGTGTGAGCGGGGTGATGAACGGTGCGCATGCGAGCACGACCCCGCCCTGAAGGATCGCGAGCACCGTCGCGGCCAGCGCGCGCCCTGCAAGAATCGACGGGATGCCCGCTGGGCTCGCGAGCATGAGACGGAGCATGCCGAACTCGCGGTCGTACACCGTGGCGATCGCCGTGAGCATGCCGCCGAAGAGCGCGGCCATGACGATGATCCCCGGGAGCACGTACGCCTGGTACGGCGCTCCGCTCTGGACCCGCGCGATCGCATTGTATCCGGTTCCCACCAGCAGCAGCCACATGAACGGGCGGGCCAGTCCGCCGAGCAAGCGGCCGGTTTGTCGTGACGAGCGCCGGAGGTCTCGGACGACGATGCCCTGGATGGTGCTGAGCGCGCTCACGTCACCTCGGGAACTGTCTTCGTGAAGTAGACATCCTCGAGGGTGCTCGGCCGGATGGAGAATCGCTCGATGTCACGGGCGCCCGCCGCGAGCTCCATCGGATGCGTTCGCCCCGCCGCGATGCCGACTCGATATCCCCGTTCGGTCCGTCTCACGCTCACGACTCCACCACGTTCCCGCAACGCACTCAACAGACGAGCCGATCCCGGGCCCTCGACCTCGGCGACTTCATCGCCGACGGTCGATCGAAGCTCGGCGGGAGCGCCATCGGCTACGACCTCGCCGCTGGCCAGAAGGACCGCCCGATCGGCCGGCTCGGCCTCGAGGAGATAGTGGGTGGAGAAGAGAATGGTCGTGCCCCGCTCCCTGCGCTCCGCGTTCAGAATGGCCCACACTTGCTCGCGGTGCTCGGGGTCGAGGCCGACCGTCGGTTCGTCGAGGATCAGGAGGTCGGGGCGGTGGAGCGTCGCGCGCGCAATGTCCACGAGCCTTCTCCAACCACCCGAGAGGTGTCGCGCCATCTGTGACGCGCGCGGGCGGAGTCCTGCCTCATCCATCGCCCGCGCGACGGCGGCACGCGCCGCACTCCCGCCGAGGCCCGAGAGCCGAGCGGCGAAGAGAAGGTTTTCCTCGACCGTCAGGAGACCGTCGACGCTGGTCTCCTGGAATACCAGCCCCAGGCGCCGGCGAACGACCGAGCGATGACTCCGCGTGTCGAGGCCGAAGAGCCGAGCGAACCCACGGGTGGGAGCGAGAAGGGTGGCGAGCAGAAGCATCGCCGTGGTCTTGCCGGCTCCGTTCGGGCCGAGGAGCCCCACCAGCGAGCCCCGCGGGACGGCGAGGGTGAGCGCCCCCAACGCGCGAACGCTGCCATAGTCGCGCCCCAACCCTTCCGCCTCGATCGCGGGGGCGGGGGAAGTCACACGCGCTGCGGCTCGCTGGAGAGTATGCGGTAACGATATTCGGCCGGCTGCCCTGTCTCGCTGATGGCGGCGTCGATCATCCCGCGATCGGGAGATAAGGTGCAGACCGGATCGGCATTGGCGGCGTCCCCCGTGAGCGCGAACGCCTGACAGCGGCATCCGCCGAAATCCACCGTCTTCCGGGGACAGCTGCGGCACGGCTCGCTGCATCCACGCATCGCCACGGAAGGCCTCGAAACGCGGGAGATTCCTTCCAGATGTACTCGAGCGAGTGGTCCCGTGCGCTTTCGAAGGTGAGGGTCGTGATCTGCGTGGCTCCATGACACGGCAGCACGCGGCCGTCCGGCGAGACGACGATGTACAGCTTGCCCCATCCGCCATAACACGCCTTGGGATACTTCTCGTAGTAGTCGGGCAGCACGAAGATCATCTGCATCTTGCCGCGATAGCGCTGCATCGCCTCCTGGGCGATCGCCTGCGCGCGCTCCACCTGTTCGCGAGTCGGCATGAGTGAGGCGCGGTTGGCGAGTCCCCACCCGTAGTACTGCGTGTTGGCCAGCTCCAGGCGGTCGGCGCCGAGACTCCCCGCCAGATCGATGATCTCCCCGATGCGGTCGAGATTGGCTCGGTGAAGCACGACGTTGATCGAGAATGCGAATCCCAGCTCCTTCACCAGCGCAATGGCCGCGCGCTTCTGTTTGACCGAGCTGACTCCGGCGATCTTCTCCGCCACTTCGGAATCGGCATCCTGAATCGAGATCTGGATGTGCTCCAGTCCGGCGTCGCGCAGCCGCTCGGCGCGCGGACGGGTGAGCCCGAGGCCCGAGGTGACGAGCGTGCTGTAGAGCCCGAGGCCACGGGCGTGGGCCGCCAGCTCCTCGAGATCCTTTCGAATCAACGGCTCGCCGCCGGAGAGTCCGAGCTGGAGCACTCCGAGACTCCGCGCCTGGGTAAAGACACGCTTCCAGTCTTCGGTCGAGAGCTCACCGTCCGCCCGAACCATTTCCAGCGGATTGGAGCAGTAGGGACAATGGAGCGGACAGCGGTGTGTCAGCTCCGCGAGTAGCGTGGTAGGACGTTCAGACGTCACGGATCAGCTCCCTTCGCGCAAGATCTGAGAGATACTCGGTCACGTCCGCCGTCACATCGGTCCCGTACCGCTGGCCGAGCAGCGCGACGATGTCCGCGATGGTCCGCGCGCCGTCCACCAGCTCGAGGATCGCCGCGCCGGTCTCGTTGAGTAGCACCGCGCCCTCCGGATAGAGCAGGACCGGGCGCTTGCGAACCGCATCGTAGTCGAGGCGGGCCAGTCGCCAGAGCGCAGGACGGGAGGCGAGCGTGAGCGTCACGCTCATTCCTCCCGGTATGCGTTGTGAATCGTGTCGATCATCGCCCAGAGCATGTCGAGCTTGAACGCGAGCGCCTCGAAGGCTTGCCGCTGTGTCTCTACCGTGGTGCAATGCGTCTGGACGATCGCCAGACCGTGCTTCACGTCTCGGGGCGCCTGCACCAATCGACTCTTGAAGTAGTCGAGTGCCGCGGGCGGAATCCACGGATAGTGCTTTGGGAAGGACTCGATGCGCTCCTGGTGGATCCGTGGGGCGAAGAGCTCGGTGAGTGAGCTGGCAACCGCCTGGACCCAGGGCTTGGTACGGCAGAACGTGACATACGATTCGCAGATGAGCCGAACGGCGGGCAGCACATGCCTCTCGTCTTCCATCTCCTCGCGAGGAACACCGAGATTCACACCCAGCTGGATCCAGAGCTCGATGCCACCGGTGCCCGGCGCCGTGCCGTCGTGATCTACGATCCGCTGGATCCACTCGCGCCGTATCGCCGGGTCGGGGCAATTGGAGAGAATTGCCGCGTCCTTGCGTGGAACGACGCGTTGATAGGCGAGCCGGTTGGTGACCCAACCCTGAAACTGACGCTGACTCAGCCGACCCTCGTACATGAGCTGATGAAACGGGTGCTGGACGTAGTACGACCCGTTGAAGGAGCGCAGCGCCTCCTCCAGCTGTGCCGGAGTCAAGGGACGATCCAGCCGCGGGAACGGTGGCGTCGGTGGTGTGGCGAGCTTCGAGGCGGTGAGCGTCGCGGTCATGGCCGATGGTGTTAGAGGGTGAACCGCATGCCGTCGGATCCAACCTGGAGTCCTCGGCTCTCCACCAGCGCCCGCTCCGGCGAATCCTCGAGGAGCATGGGGTTGGTGTTGTTGATGTGACTGTACACCTTCTGCCGGGTGGGCAACGTCGCGAGACGCTCGAGACTGCCCGCCGGGCCTGATACCGGCAGGTGATCCATCTGGCGCGCCGTCCGGTCGCCGATGTTGAGGCTGATCAGCTCGTCATCGGTCCAGAACGTTCCATCGAAAAGCATCAGATCCACTGTCGACAGTCGTTCCAGTAACGTCGGATCGAGATCACCGCACCCGGGCACGAACGCGCAGGAACCTCCGGTCGCCCGATCGCGGACGATCAAACCGACTGTGTGCCCCGGAATATCCTCCCGGGCAAAGCGTGGTGGGCCGGCCGGCACCGCAAAACTCTCGACGCTCAAACCGCTCGATCCACCGTCCCGATAACAGAGCGAGATCTCCGACCCGGGGACCATCGTGGTCACCTTCACCTCCGCGAATGCCCGGGTCACCGGCAGGATCCGAGAGTCATCTTCCAGGACGCGTAACACGGATGCCGTGGCGCAGAGCTGGAGCTGCCTGGCCTCGCGGAGAAGCACGATCCCGACCGTATGGTCGAGCTCGGCGTCTGTCACCACGATTCCCTCGACCGGAACGTGTCGCGGTCCCTCGGGGATCGCCGTTGGAAGGCGGGCGAGCTGCTCACGCACATCGGGCGAGGCGTTGAGGAGAAACCACCGCCGGCCGTCCGTGCTCACCGCCGCAGAAGACTGACTGCGAGGAACGGCCCGCCGCGGCTCGGCACGAGCCACCCGACAGGAGGGGCACCAACAGTTCCATTGGGGAAAGCCCCCGCCGGCTGCGGTGCCCAGGAGAATGACGTCCATACCCTATAAACACTAAGGGGCTCGCTTTCGCGAGCCCCTCCGGTCAGTGCTGTTCCTTAGAGCGTCGCGACGTATGCGGTCACTTCCATCGTCACGGCGACCACCTCTGCCTCGGGCTTGGTCCAGGTCATCGTATTCTCCTCTGAAGGTGGTGGGCCGAGCGGCCCTGAAAAAACGTTGGGTGCCTTCACCCAGTCAGGTCCGCCATCAACCCGACGACGCCCTCCTCTACGCAGATGGTGTGCCGTGAGACATCGGCTGATGGCTGATGGCTATTAGCTGATGGCTTCTAACGACTTATCCGAGACGATCGGCTATCGGCTGTCGGCTATCGGCTATCAGCCCCGTAGGGTGAGAAAACCCAACCTTGGGTGATCTCACCCACCTCCGACTCAGGCGAGGCCGTGCTTCTTCAATCGGTACCGCAGCGTATCACGGGTAATCCCGAGTCTCGCGGCTGCCTTCGTCTGGTTCCCATCGCTTTCACGCAAGGCCTGCTCGATCATCGCCTTTTCCCATCGCTCGAGATCCGTCCCGGCCGGCGGAAGCCCGGCTGGCTGCTGACCTGCCGCACTCGATGCGGCTGCCGGCTGGCCCTGGCTCGGCCGTTCGGCCATTGCGAGCTCCTCACCATTCGTCCAGCGCGAAAGAGCAAGGTGCTCCAGATCGAGGGTGTCTCCCCGGCTCCAAAGCACGGCCCGCTCGATCACGTGGCTCAACTCGCGGACGTTGCCCGGCCAGGGATAGCCGAGGAGAAGGTCCCTGGCCCGGGGGTCGAGGCGGCGGACCTGTTTCCCGTACTTGGCATTGAACCGGCCGAGAAACTCCTCGGCAAGGACGAGAGCATCTTCCCCGCGCTCCCGAAGAGGCGGGAGATGCAGGATGATCACCGCGAGCCGAAAATACAGATCGCTGCGAAAGAGCCCCTGCTGTGCAGCCCGCTCGAGATCACGATTGGTCGCGGCCATTATCCGAACATCGATGCGCCGGTCGCGCGTGCCGCCCACTCGTCTGACTGTGCGATCCTCGACCGCCTTGAGGAGCTTTCCCTGAAGGGCAAGCTCGACGTCGCCCACTTCGTCGAGAAACAGAAACCCTCCTTCCGCCGCCTCGAAGAGTCCCATCCGCGACTCTTTCGCGTCGGTGAAGGCACCGCGCTCGTGACCGAAGAGCTCGGATTCCATCAGCGTGCCGGGCAGGGCAGTGCAGTTCACCTCGATGAATGGCTTCGATGCGCGGGCGCTCCCCGCGTGAATCGTACGGGCGATGAGACCCTTACCCGTGCCGGTTTCGCCGCTGATCAACACGGGGGGCGTCTCATCGAGTGTTGCGATCTGCCGAACCTGCTCGAGCACGGTCTGGATAGCAGGCGAGCGTCCGAGTACCCCCCTCATGGGCACGTCTCGCGCGGCCTGACGCCGATAGTACGACAGCTCCTGCCGGAGCTGCGTCGTTTCCCGAGCGCGATCGGCCAGGAGCTTGAGCTCCTCGAGGTCTACCGGCTTCTTGAGGTAATCGAACGCGCCGAGCTTCACCGCCTCCACCGCGCCTTCGATCGTGCCGTGGGCGGTCATCATGACGACCGGAATACCGGCGTCGAATTCCCTGATGCGCTTGAGCAAGTCGATACCGTTCATGCCGGGAAGCCGGACGTCGCAGAACACGACGTCGGGCCGCAGCGTCTCGAGCATGCGAAGGGCCTGCTCAGCGTCACCAGCCACCTCCGCCTCATAGCCAGCCTCGGCCAGAAACGCTTTTACGGCGCGCGCGAGCGTGCGCTCATCGTCGACTATGAGGACGGTCGAGCCGTTCATGACCCGGTCCCCATCATCGGAAGGCGGACCCTGACGGTGGTTCCCCGACCCTGCTGGCTTTCGATCTCGAGACGGCCACCGTTCTGCTCCACGTACCTCTTGGCGATCGCCAGTCCGAGGCCGGTGCCTTCCTGTCGGGTCGTGAAGAACGGCTCGAAGACCGATGCCATCGCCGCCTCGGGTATTCCCCCACCGGTATCGCTCACCTCGAGAATCACCTCGTTCGATGCGGTCCCGTTCCCACCTGCCGTGGCGGCGATGCGAAGGTGTCCGCCTTCCGGCATCGCATCGAGAGCGTTGGACACAATCTCGAGGACGGCCTGCTCCAACTGCACCGGGTCCACCCGGACACTGGGCAGATCGGCGGGGACGTCGATCCGCAAGTCGATCCCCTGCTCGCGAATCGGGCCAGCCACCGCTGGTAGAACGTCGTCGAGGAGTCGAGGCAGACTCTCCGCCATCGGATGAAATGGCGCCGGGCGACTGAAGCTGAGAAGGTGACTGATTCGACGGTCGAGACGGTCCACCTCTTCGAGAATCGCATCCAGGTGTTCGGCCGCGGAGGGCGACGTGGGGTGACGGCGGACCAATTGAGCGGCGGCGCGGAGACTCGCCAGCGGATTGCGGAGCCCGTGGGCGACAGCGGCGGACATCTCGCCGATGGAGGCCAGCTTCTCTGCCTGGACGACCTGTGCCCTCGACTCGTTGAGGCTTTGCGTCATCCGCGCAAATGCCTGGGCCAGCTCGCCGATCTCATCCTTGGAGACGACGGCGATCGGATGCTCCAGCTTGCCCGTTCCCACCACCGCCATGTCCTGCGTCAGCCGCCGCAATGGGCGCGCGAGACCCCGCGAAATGAACCACGAGGCGCCCAGGCCGGCAGCCAGGGAGAGAAGGATGATCGCAGTGAGACTCTTGCCCTCGTCGCCCAGGATGTCCTCGAGCCGGCCGTACGCGCCTCGGACACTCGACTCACGCGCGCGGCGGTAGATCTCTCTGTTCATCTGCGTGAGGGCGGGCTGGAGGCGGCCCTTGAGCGCAATGCGGGCGAGCAGGTAGGCCGAGTCTCGGTGCCCCGCGTCGGCGAGCTTGAAGATCGAATCGGCCACGATGACGATCTGCTTCTGGATGCCGGCGACTCCGTCAGCCAGTGCCATTTCCTCCGGCCGAAGCTCCGCCCGCCAGCGCTGCTGCCAATAGTTGACGACTTCACCCGTCAGCTTGAACTCGTTGCGTGCCGTCGGATCGAGGCCGCTCAGATAGCGCCAGATGATCTCACTCTGGTCGAACATCGCGGTTTCCAGCTCGGCGTACGTCCGAGTCCGTGACATGCTCTCGCCCAGGGCCTGGAGCGCCCGGCGCTCGAGCACGTTGCTCCGGATGGCTTCGGCGCCCACAAGGAGAGCCGGGAGCACCATGAGGGAAAAGCCGAAGAGAAGCTTGCGTTGGAAGGTCACGCCGGAAAGCTACGCCGGGCCTGCCGAGGGGCTAGTGTGACGCGCCGCCTGCCCGGGCGCGTCCTGTCCGGAAGAGGAGAAGGAAGGGGAGGGCCAGAAAGAACGTGACGCCCATGATCAAGAAGACCTTTTCGAACGCCACCACCGAAGCCTGTTGCTCCAGAACACGCTCGAGCAATCCGTGGGCCTTCGACTGCGCTTCGGCCAGCGTCCCGCCTTCGCCGATCATCCGTGCGGTGGCCTGACGCAGCCACTCCTGAGTCGTGGGGTCCGATTCGGAGAGGTGAGACACCAGCCCGCCTCGGCTCTGATCGGTGAAGCGGCTCAGCAACGTGGCCGTGACGGCGATACCGAAGCTCCCGCCCAGCTGGCGGGACAGATTGAACAGTCCGGTGCCCTGGGCCATCCGCGTCGGCTCGAGATCGGCCACGGAGACCCCGGTGAGGGGCACGAAGATGAACCCGAGCCCGACACCCCGCAGAATCATCGGCCAGAAGAGATCGTGCGTCCCGACGTCGAGCGTGATGTGGTACATGAGCCACATCGCCCAGAGGAACAGCAAGACGCCGATCGTGATCAGTGCCCGCGCGTCGTACTTCTGACCAAGCCGGCCCATCGCAGCCATGGTAAACGCGCTCGCGATCGCGCCGGGAAGGATCACCTTGCCGGTGTCCCACGCGGTGTAGCCGAGCAGGTTCTGCAGGAACACCGGAAGCGCGAAGACGCTCGCGTACAGCGCGAAGCCCAGAATCACCGCGAAGAACACGCCCACGGCAAGCTGGCGGTTGGCGAGGATACGGAGGTTCACCATCGGGGCTCTCGCGCGCAGCTCGTGCCAGACGAAAAGCACCAGCGCCGCTGCCGCGATGATCGCCTCGATGACGATCTCGCGTGTTTCGAACCAGTCCTTCGATTCCCCACGCTCCAGCATGATCTGGAGCGCGCCGATGCCGAGGATCAGGAGACATGAGTCCTACCCAGTCCACTTTCGCATCATTGCTCACCGCGTGAGACGGCTCCGGCACGTAGCGCCAGGTCAGACAGCGCGGCGAGGATGCCCAGCGGGATGTTGATGTAGAAGATCCAGGGCCAGGAGTAGTTGTCGGTGATCCAGCCGCCGAGCGTCGGTCCGAGCGTCGGCCCGACCATCACGCCCATGCCGAAGATGGCCATCGCCTTGCCGCGTTCTCGCAGGGGGAAGACATCGAAGAGAATCGCCTGCGCCGTGGAGATGAGGGCGCCGCCGCCGATGCCCTGGATCACCCGCCAGAAAACCAGCCCCTCCAGCGAGCTCGGCGTTGCCCGCAGAAGAACGAGGCGATGGTGAACAGAATGATCGAGCCGGTGTAGTAGTTCCGCCGCCCAAACCGGTCAGAGAGCCAGCTCGTGAGCGGGAGGACGATCACGTTCGCCACGATGTATCCGGTGCTGACCCAGGCGATTTCGTCGAGCGTCGCGCCCAGGTTCCCCATCATGTGGGGGATGGCGACGTTCACGATGCTGGTGTCGACCAGCTCCAGCACGCTGGCCAACGTCACCGCGAACGCGATGAGGTACCGGGCGCGGTAGACCTCGCCCCGGTCGAGGGCCGCGGACGAGCGGGAAGTGCCAGCGTGGTCATCGGTCAGCGTGTTGCGATGGTCACTTCGACCGACATGCCCGGCCGCAGCACTGTCGGCCCCGAATCCGGCTGCTCCACCGCGATCCGCACCGGCACCCGCTGCACCACCTTGGTGAAGTTGCCGGTGGCATTGTCGGGCGGCAGCAGCGCGAAGCGCGCGCCGGTGGCCGGGCTCAGGCTCTCCACGCTTCCGCTGAAGGTTCGGCCGGGATAGGCATCGACCGTGAACTCGACCGGGTCCCCGATCTTCACTCTTCCAGCTGGGTCTCCTTGAGGTTGGCGGTGACCCAGACGTCGCGGTCCGGCACCAGGGACAGCAGGTTCTGGCCCACCTGCACCAGGGCACCGGGCTCGACGCTGCGTCGTGCGACGATGCCGTTCACCGGTGCGGTGAGAACGGTGTAGCTCTCCTGCAGCCGGGCGTTGGCAGCCGCGGCCTCTGCGGATGCGAGCTTGGCATCGGCACCGCGGAGCGCGGCGCCGGAGGCCGAGACCTGACTGCCGGCAGCGAGGGCCTGCTTCCGCGCGGCTTCGAGATTGGCGCGCGCCGATTCAGCCGCCTCCTGGGCGGCGTCGAGCTGCTGTGCCGAGACGATCTGCTTGGCGGCGAGGCCACGGTACCGCTCCAGATCCGCGGTTGCCCTGCGGTACGCCGCGTCGGCCGAGGCGACTGAGGCCTCGGCGGAGGCGGCCTCCGCCCGCGTGGCTTGGAGCTGGGCCTCCGCCTGACCCGCCCGGCCGTCGGAGGTCACCGACGCCTGTGCCGTGCGCAGATCGGCCTCCGCCTGCTGCAGCCGAACCCTCGTATCGCGGTCGTCGAGCACCACCAGGGTGTCGCCGGCCTTCACGTGCTGATTGTCATCGACCAGTACCCGCGCGACGAAGCCGGAGATGCGAGGCGAGATGGGGGTGATGTGGCCGTCCACCTGGGCGTTGTCGGTGGTGACGTGGTGGAGGCCGAAGATGTACCGGCGCACGCCCCATGTCGCCGCGGCGACGACGAGCAGCCCGACGACGGCGTAAGGAATCCATTTCGGCCGGGTGCGCTCGGCGGGAGCGGCGACGGGAACATCCATTGCGATATCGGTTGCCATAACGTCTCTCACGTTCTTCCTGCGAGGGTCACTGGAGTTGATCGATCACGCCGAGCGCCCGGTAGGCGCCCACACGCGCGGTGCCATAGTTCAGCCGGGCCTGGATCAGGGCGTCGCGCGCGGCGATCACCGAGCTCTGGGCGTTGGTGGTCTCGACGCTCCCGGCCACTCCACTCTTGAACCGTTCGCCGGCCTGCGCGAGCTCCTGCTCGGCGAGGCGGAGCCGGTCTCCCGCGATCGTCACCTGTTGTTGGGCGGACGCCAGGTCGAGCACCGCCTCACGGGCCTCGGTCTCCACCTGGTTGCCGAGATCGCGCTCGCGAATCTGTTGGACCTCAAGCCGCTCGTTCTCTTCGCGGGCGCGACTCTGGCGGCGGAAGCCGTCGAGAATCGGGACGCTGAGCTGGAGCTGCACCGCGTAGCTGCCCGCGAGGTCTGAAGTGCGCTGCCCGGTCTGCTGGTAGCTCCCACTCAACCCAAGGCTCGGAAGATTCTCGTACTTGACGGCCTTGAGCGTGCGCTCCGCCGCCGTGGTGCGTGCCCGCTCGGCGGCGAGCTCCGTCCGATGCTCGCGCGCGAACGCCACGGCGTCGTCAGGCTGGAGCGGCACGCTGAGCCCGCCGAGACCGAGAGAGTCCGCCAGCGTGATCCGGGAGGCGGGGGGAAGGTCGAGCGTTCTCAAGAGATCGAGACGTGCGCGATCGGCACTGTTGCGCGCGACCTCGAGCTGGGTGCGGACCGCTGCGAAGCTCACCTCGCTTCGGGTCGCGTCGATCGCGGGGCTCACGCCGGCCGCGACAAGCTGACGGGCTTCATCGAGTAGCTGCGCGGCGACAGTACTGTCGGCTTCGCGCGCCTTGACGGTTTCCTGCGCGCTCAGCTCCCGCAGGTAGGCGAGCCCTGCCGTCGCACCAGCCTGCTGACCGATGGCCTGCGCGTCGAGGCCGGCGGCCACGGCGGTATCGTGCGCCGCGCGAAGACGCGTGATGGCGCTTGCGTCGAACACCGTCTGAGACGCCCGGACCTGCAAGCGCCAGATCGTGAACGGATCGGTGACTCCGCTCGCGATCGGAATGCCGAACTCATCGAGGTTGACCGTCTGGCGAGTGACGCCGGCCGAGCCGGCGATATCGGGAAGGAGATCGGCACGGCGCTGCGCGGTGCGCGCGTCCGCCTCTTGCACATTGAGCCGTGCCACCGTCGCTTCGACTGCCTGCTTGCGCCCGAGGGCGATGGCCTCGAGAAGCGACAACGGTCCGGTGGGCGCCGCCGGCTGCTGTGCGGCGACGATGGCCGGGCCGCCGGCGAGCAGCAGGAGCGCTGAAAACACCCGACGCATGAGAGCCTCAGTCACGGCCCGCGGAGGGCGCGAGCACTCCGTGGAGGTACAGATCGATGAGCCCGGCGAGCGCCTGATCGTCCTCGAGCGCCTCGGGATCGAACTGATGGTAGAAGCACTGGACGTTCGCCGTGTGCACGAGCAGCGACGGCAGGCCGCGAGCGGCGAACCCGACGGACTCCGGACGGAATTCTCCCGACGCGATTCCCAGATCGATGACCTGTTGAACGAGATGACGCGCGCGCAGGATGACTTCATCGAAGTAGAAGCGGGCGAGCTCCGGAAAATTCCCCATCTCCGCCTGCACGACTCGGCTGATCCGCGCGAGCCCGTCGTCCCGCATGCGGTGGAACATTCCGGTCGTGATGGTCACGAGGAGGTCGCGGATCGGGCCCTGATGGGTATGAACCAGCGCTTCCGCTTCGGCGAGCTTCGGGACGACCTTGGCGCGCACCATTTCGCGAAACAGCGTGTCCTTGGAATCGAAATAGAGGTAGACCGTGCCCTTGCTGACTCCGGCGATCCGAGCGACGTCGTCGATCTTGGCTCGGGCGAATCCGACTTCCCCGAAAACCGACTGGGCGGCATCGAGAATTTCTTCGGGGCGCTCATCGGGGCGACGCTGCCAGCGGGGCTGGCGGCGATGGGGAGTTCGGTAGGTTCTGCGGGCATCGGGTTGCTCCATTTAATAACTGACCGGTCAGTAATATACGCCCTCACCCTCCGTCGTCAACCCATCGCCCCCAGCCACTTTCTCTTGCTCGAACACACGGAAGTCCCTATCTTGCACTAACCTACCCGCCGGAGGCACGCTGATGTCGGATGCATTCCTCAGCTCCGACGACTTCGACGAACAAGCCCATCAGCTCTACAACGAAGGTCGCTACGACGAAGCCCTCGAGCTCCTCAAAGAAGGCATCTCCCTCTATCCCCACGCCGTCGAACTGCACATCGGCAGTGCCTACGCCCACCTCGCCCGGGAGGACTACGCCTGGGCCCGGCGCAGCTTCGAGCATGCCCTCTCCCTCGATCCCGACCATGAAGACGGGCTGGCCGGACACGGCGAAACGCTGCTCAAGCTGGGCGATCGGGACGGGGCGCTCCAGGCGTTCGAGCGTATCCTCCCGCTCGGCTTTCAGGACGACCATGAGCTGATGCTGCAGGTCGGACGGGCCTTGTTCCGCGAGGGGCTGCTCGCGCCGGCGCATCGCTTCTTCGATCTCGCCGCATCGGCGCATCCCGAATCGGCCGAGGCCGCCGCCTGCCTCGGCTACGCGTCGCATCGCCTCGGCAATGACGCCGGGGCGCTCTACTGGCTGCGCCGCGCCCTCGAGATCGACGCGAGCTACAGTGAGGCGCGGATCTATCTCGCCAACATGCTGTACGACCGGGGCGAGACGGAGGCAGCGCTGCACCAGCTCGAGCGGACCGTGCCGGAAGATCACTTCGACGAGCTCGGCATCTGGCGTCACATCGAGCTGAAGAAAGCGATCTATCGTCTCCCCGATGAGGATCCCGAGCTCGCGCCGTGGTTCGCCCGGCTCGGCGAGGTCGCCGGCGAGTCCGGACTCCATCGATGTGCTGCTTGCCGAGATCGAGGCGCAGCAAGCCCGACGGCTCGATGCGCGACCCGCATCAGCTCGAGCTCTTCGGGACGCTGCTCACCGAGCTGCACGCCATGCAGAAGAAGCCCGGGCAGGGCGAGACCCACCTGATCATGACGCTGGCAGGACACTCGCTCCGCGGGACCTGGGAAGAGATCCTGGTGCAGATGAAGGCCGCCGACCGTGAGTGGGCCCAGGCGCTCGCTCACCGACTTCATGGCGAGTCATGCGCGGCGTGGCCAGGCCGAGACGGGCGTCGTGATTCCGACGACCGACGCCGAGGCCTTCATTCGAGGCAGTGCGGAGGCGGGAGTGCTGCGGATCGTGCAGTAAACGGAGAAGGGGAAAGGGGAAGGGAACACCTTCCCCCCTTCCCCGTTCTGCCTTCTTTCTCACTCGGTAGGCCTCCCCCTTCTCCTTTCTCCTTTCTCCCTTCTCCTTTATACATGCCCTCCTCTCTTCTCCAGTCTCCTCGGTCTGGACCGCCGACGTCCACCGCGAAGTGCTCCCCAACGGCCTGACCCTCCTCGTGCAGGAAGACCGCTCCGCGCCCGCCGTCGCGGTAGTGACCCACGTCAAGGCCGGGTTCTTCGACGAGCCTGACCGCTGGGTCGGCATCTCGCACGTCCTCGAGCACATGTTCTTCAAGGGCACCGCCCGCCGAGGCGTGGGCAGCCATCGCCCGCGAGACCAAGGCAGCGGGCGGCTACCTCAACGCCAGCACCACCTACGATCACACCAGCTACTTCGCCGTGCTGCCGGCCTCCGGGCTCGACGGCGGCGCTCGACATCCAGGCGGACGCGCTGCGGCATTCCGCTGATCGACGCCGACGAGCTGGCCCGCGAGCTTCAGGTCATCATCCAGGAAGCCAAGCGGAAGCTCGACACGCCCATCGGCGGTGACCCACGAGACGCTGCACGAAGTGATGTACGACCGGCACCGGATCCGGCGGTGGCGGATCGGGCACGAGATCACAACTCGCCGGCTACACCCGGGCAGGATCTGTGGCGGACTACTACTCGTCGCGCTACGTGCCGGAGCGGACGATCGTGTGCGATCGTCGGGGCGGTGGAGGCTGACCGTGCCCTCGATCTGGCCCGCGCCGTCTACGGTGACTGGGCCCGCGGCCCCGGGCGCCGTCGATCCTCGCCGGCGGAGCCGCCGAGCACGCGAGGTGCGGGCTCGCACGCTCCGAGGCGATGTCACTCGTGCAGAGCTGGCGCTCGGCTGGCGGACGGTACCGGCCGCTCGATCCCGACTGCGTCCGCGCTCGATCTCGCCGCCGCGGTCCTCGGGTCCGGACGAGGGAGCTGGCTCTATCGGCGGCTGCGGGAGACCGGGTATCGCGACCTGGGTGTCCGCCCACAACTACGCTCCGACGGAGCTCGGGGTGATGAGCGTTTCTGCGGAGCTGGCTCCCGATCGAGTCGACGCCGCGCTCGATGGAATCGCCGAGACGGTCACACGGCTCGCGCTCGCTGGGCCCGCGACCGGAAGACCTCGAGCGCGCTCGCACGCTCTGCGGGCCCGGTGGGCCCGGCGCATCGAGTCGATGGAGGGTCGGGCCGCGTCTCTGGCAGCGCCGAGGCGCTCGGACGGCTACGAGTTTCTGGATCGGGAGTACGCGCGCGCTCGCCTCGGTCAGCGCCCGACCAGGTACGCGCGGTCGCCGGGCGTTATCTGCACCCGGATTCCGTGCTCTGCGTTCTCTACCTGCCGCGCCAGCAAGGCAGTCGACCTGACCGCCGAGCGGCTGGCGAGCGGCCTTTGCGGTGACCCCGCTTCAGCACCACGGAGCCGCGCCGTCGACCGGCTCGCCCGGCCGCGGGCGCCGCGTTCTGCGTTCGGTCGCGCCGGATTCCGGCGTGCTGCACACGGCGCTGCCCGGAGTCGACCTCCTCGTCTGGAGGAAACCGGGCGTGCCGCTTGTGACACTCGGCATCTACGCACCACGCAGCCGTCTGGATCCCGCCCTCACAAGCCGGGATCGGCGCATTGACGGCCCGCGCCTCGGTGCGTGGGGCGGCCGGTCTCGATGCGGGAGCGCTCGCCTTCGCCTTCGAGGGGCTCGGTGGAAGTCTCGCCTGCCAGCGCCGCGACGGACTGGGTTGGCTTCGCACGACCGGTTCTTGCCGAGCATCTGGCAGAGCGGCGATCGCTGCTCGGCTCTGGTTTTCGCCGAGCCCACGCTGGACGACGATTCGGTCGCGCTCGAGCGTGGGGTCATGGAAGAGGAAGCGGCGCAGGTGACCGACGACATGTTCCGCTATCCGTTCCAGCTCGCGTTCGTCGAAGGCTTCGGCGAGCAGGGCTATGGCCTGCCGGTCGCCGGTCTGCCGGCCACGCTTCCGACGATTACCGGTGCCGACGTTCGCACTTGGCATCGACGTGCGTTTCTCGGCGTGCGTCCTGCGGTCGTGGCGGTTGGCGATGTAGATCCCGAGCGCGCATCGGAGCTGCTCGCCGGAACGTTCGAGCGAGGGGGTGATGCGATGCCTACCGAAGCGCTGCCTCCCGTCGCGTGGGTGGGAGGGAATGGAGGCGAGGCGCCGAGCCGTGTCGTCACGAGGGACAAGGCCCAGGCGGCTTTGGCGATGGCGTTCCCGGGTCCATCACGTCGAGACACGGATCGCGCGGCGGCGGAGGTCTGGGCAGCGATAGCCAGTGGACTCGGCGGTCGTCTCTTCGAGGCGCTGCGCGATCGCCGATCGCTGGCCTACACTGTCATGGCCTCGGCGTGGGGGAAGGCCCGCGCTGGCGCACTCCTGTCGTACATCGCGACCTCGCCCGAGCGCGAGGACGAGGCTCGCGAGGAGATGCTCAAGGAACTGGACCGGTTCACTCGCGAGCCGGTAAGCGAGGGAGAGCTGGCGCAGGCGATCAACTATCTGGCGGGGCAGGCGGAGGTGAGTCGTCAGAGCGGAGGCGCCATCGCCGGAGAGATCCTCGAAGCCTGGATCTCGGGTACCGGGTTACACGAAATGGAAGATCCGGCTGCCCGCTTCCGAGCGGTGACGGCGGATGACGTCCTCAGAGTCGCCTCCCGATTCCTCGATCCCACCCGTCGGGTGGAAGGCGTCGTGCGCGGCACGCGACCGAGCTAGACGTACCCCGCGGCTCCCAGCCGCCGGGCGATCACCTCCATGCCCTTTCGCACGTCCGCCGGCGACCGCGCGGCAATATCCACGAAACAGAGCCCCTCTGCCGGCGCCGTGTGAATCACGATATGTCCTTCACGGCACAACAAGGCTACCACGGTGCTACCCGATCCATGCCCCACGGTCGGCGGCCCGTGCGCAGGCATGCCTACGGCGCCCGCGGCGGCAACAACGATTGCCGAAAGGGCCGCTCCGTCTGCCAGGAGGCCGCCGGGAAGTGCGGTCAGTTCGAGAGTTTGGTGGTTGAATGCAGGGGACACATGAGGGCCAGTGCGTGGGTCGGCCGAGGAGACTGACCAGAGTATCTTGCAGCCAGCTCATTTACCAATGGCACCAGTCGGTCCAGCACGGGGAGCAAGGTGTCCGAAACTAGCCACCGCCTGAGAGCGGATCAAGACCGGCCTTCCTTCACCGTCGCCGATTTTCTCAGCGCGATCAGAATCCCGCTCGCGATCGCGTTTCCGTTTGTGTCGAACACCTGGCGGGTCATCGTGCTGGCGGCGGCCGCGGCCTCGGACCTGCTCGACGGCCAGCTTGCGCGTCGGTTCGGAAGCTCTCGATTCGGTAGTGTCATCGACCCTGTTGCCGACAAGCTCTTCATGGCCGCCGCATTCGGTGTGGTGGCGGTGAGCGGCAAACTCGAGCCATACGAGATTGTCGGCGTGCTCCTGCGGGACATCGTCGCGACGATCGCCTTTTTGGCGACGATCTTCTCCCACCGCCCGCGCGCGATTCCAGCCCGGGCCGGTGGGAAAGCGGTCACGGTGGCCCAGGTCCTGACGTTGCTCGCCTTCCTCGCCGATTCGCCGCGCCTGAGGGAGCTCGCGTGGGCCACCACGGCAATCGCCCTTTACGCGATCTGGGATTATTACCACGTGGCGCCGAGCGCCGGCCGGCGCGTCGGCGGGGGCGGCTCGGAATGACCCGGGAGACGAAACGGGCGGAGGTCAGATGGTCGACGGGACTGATCTTCACGGGCGGTGAGTCGGGCGGACCACAGACGGTGGTGGATGGAGACAACGCATCGGCCCCCGGGCCGATGCTGACGCTGCTCCTGGCGGCCGCGAGCTGCAGCGGCGCGGACGTCGTCAGTATCCTCGAGAAGATGCGGGTAAGGCTGCTCGAGCTCCGGATCGACGTCGCAGGGGAACGGAGAGAAGAAGAGCCTCGACGTTATACCGCGATCCACCTCGATTACCACTTGCGGGGGGAAGGGCTCGATGAGGCGAAGGCCTCCCGCGCGATCGATCTATCCATTCGCAAGTACTGCTCTGTGCTCCATTCCCTCGCGCCCGACATCAGCGTCACTCATGGACTCACGCTGGGGTAGCCTGGCCGCGGCGGTGGCGATTGCTGCCCCGTCGCCGGTGGCCGCCCAGCGTATCGCGGAGCTCGGAGTTCAAGCGACCGCACTCGCGGCCAATCCGGGGTCGATGGTCGGCGGGATCTATGGTGCGCTCCGGACCTCCAGTCGAACGAGAATATCGATCGGTGCTGGAGTCGGTGCCGCGCTCGGCGAGGCAGTCGTACGGGGGGAGCTGCTCGCGCACTTCCTGCTGAATCCGACTCGGCGGCGCGGTGTCGCACCCTACGTTGCTGGTGGAGTGGCGCTGGAAAGTGGGCCGGTCGAAGAGGGGTACGTGGTCCTGACCCTTGGGCTGGAAAGCCGGCCGGGGGCGCGATCTGGATGGTTTGTCGAAGCGGGTGTGGGGGGCGGCGCGCGGGTGGCGGTGGGAGTCCGCTATCGGCGCCTGCCGGTCGGGTGGCCGGACTAGGCCCCGCTTACCGCTGTCTCGACCTTACGCTGAACGGGTTGGCAGAAGCGCTCGCCCAAGAGCCGGAGCTGCGCCAGCTCCTCATCACTCAGCGTGTCGTAGCGATCCGCCAGATACAGCATTGTGTCGTCGAACCAATCCTTCTGATGTTCGGGGAGGGCATCGATGACGCCGCAACGGAGCACATGGCTGAACAACTCATCTCGGGCTTGGGCAAACGCGGCGTCGTCAGGGTTCTGCTCAGTCTTCTTCTTGCTCATTTACCTTCCTTTATTATCAAGTTGGCAGAGGAATGAGGGAAATATATTCGGTTGCACCTTTTGGTGCAAACCCTTTGTTTTTTCGGGTCTTGAGCCCTTTGATTAGATTTATCGGCCGCAAACACATGAACTTGACCGAGGGTGGGCCGCCGCCCTCGAGGTTGCCATGGCGGACCATGACGAACTGTACGACGACGCACGGGCCGATCGCCTGGCGGGAATGCTTCGCGCGCTCGCGGAGCGCATTCGAGAGCTCGATCAGTCGGGCCATTTGCTGAGCCGCGGGCCGGAATTGCTGCGTCTCCTTGGCGACATCCGGAGCGAATTGTTCCACTACGAGGTCCGATCCACGTACGACACTCCCGAGATCGCCGATAGCCGGAGGATCGTGGAGGAGGCGCAGCGGCCGGACGGTCCCTTTTCCGATGATTCGGAGGATGACGAGCCATGGCGACGTCGCCCGGCGGACTGAAGCGCTTTTACGCAGTGTTCGGGGTGATTGCGCTGGTCGGGTTGGGGGCGCTCGGCTATCTCCTCGCAAAGCCGGCGACGGTGAGCATCCCCGTCAACGTTACGATACAAGCGTCCGACACGGCCGGCTTTCACGGTTATGTGAAGGGCTCCGAGAGCGCTCCCGTCGAGATCACCGAATTCGCGGACTACCAATGTCCGTTCTGCCAGACCTTTGCCACGCTCCAGATGCCGACCATCGAAGAGCGACTGATCAAGACCGGACGCCTGCGGTGGCGGTACCGGGACTTTCCACTTCAACAGCACCCTTATTCGCGCCTTGCGGCCCACTCGGCCGCCTGCGCCGACGAGCAGGGGAGATTCTGGGATCAGCATCAGAAGATCTACGATGGACAGTCCGAGTGGTCGGAGGGGCGCAACGCTGCCACCATCTTCCATGATTATGCCAAAGCGATCGGGCTCGATCTTGCCCGCTACGATGCCTGCATGTCGAGTGGGAAGTATGCCGGTCGGATCCAGGCCAGTCAGGAGGAAGGGGTCCGCCTCGGCGTGAGCTCGACACCGACGTTGATGGTCGGAGGGCGGCTCTACCAGGGCAGGTTCGATTCCGACGCCATCACCCACCTCGTCGATTCGCTCGCGCCGCGCGCCTCGAAATGAGCTCCCGCATGGGCGCGGCGCTCCTCAGTCTTCTGGGGCTCTTCGTCTCCGCCTATCTCTACCTTTATAAGACTGGGCGTATCGGTACGCTGGCATGCGGGACCGGCGGCTGTGAAACGGTCCAGGCCAGCGCCTGGAGCCGGTTCGCCGGCGTCGAGGTGGCGCTGATCGGCATGGTCGGGTATGGGGCATTGCTCCTCGTTAGCCTCGCGTCGCTCCAGCCGGCTTTGTCCACCCGGCGCTGGCCGGCAACCGCCCTGGCGGTAATGTCTGGAGTCGGCGTTGCCTTTACCCTCTATCTCACCTACGTCGAGCTGTTCGTCATCCGCGCCATTTGCCGGTGGTGCGTGGGTTCGGCCGCGATCATCGTCGCCGTCCTCGTGGTGGCCCTGATCGACCTTCGATCGCTCTCGAGGCGTCAGACTGCCTGATATGGCGGGGTCCACACCACTGCCGAGCGTCGAATCTCCGCCAGTCGCGGACGATCTTCCCCACCACACGCCAGCGCAGGGCCGCGCCCTGCTCGTCATGTCGCTCGCGGCCCTTGGTGTGGTGTATGGCGACATCGGAACCAGCCCGTTGTACGCGATCAAGGAATGCTTCACCTCCGAATACGGCGTGCCTCCGACATCCGAGAGCGTCCTCGGTGTTCTCTCGCTCGTCTTCTGGTCGCTCAATTTCGTCATCTCTCTCAAGTACCTCACCTTCATCATGCGGGCTGACAACCGTGGCGAAGGTGGGATCATGGCCCTCCTCGCGCTCCTGCAGCCCCGCAGGGCCGAAGCGAAGACCCGGCGCATTCTGATGATGTTCGGTCTCTTCGGCTCGGCGCTGCTCTACGGCGATGGCGTGATCACGCCGGCGATCTCGGTGCTCGGCGCGGTCGAGGGCCTTCGGGTAGCGGCCCCACAATTGCCCGATTGGGGTGTGCCGGTCATCTCGGCGGGGATCCTGGTCGCCCTCTTCGTCTTTCAGCGTCGGGGGACCGCACGTGTCGGGGCCGTGTTCGGCCGAGTGATGATCGTCTGGTTCGTGTCGATTGCGGTTCTCGGCATCGGCGGAATCGTCCGCCATCCAACGGTACTCCGCGCGGTAAATCCGTGGTGGGCGTTCGAGTTCTTCATGCACGATGGCCCGCGTGGCTTCCTGATCCTCGGCGCGGTAGTCCTTGTCGTAACGGGAGGTGAGGCACTGTATGCCGACATGGGGCACTTCGGCGCCCGCCCCATACGCCTCGCGTGGTTTACGGTTGTCCTGCCCTCGCTCATGCTGAACTACTTCGGACAGGGTGCGCTGGTGGTGGCCGACCCGGCCGCCGTCAGCAATCCCTTCTATGCTCTCGTGCCAGGGTGGGCACTCTATCCGATGGTGGCCATTGCCACTGCCGCGGCCATCGTCGCATCGCAGGCACTCATCTCAGGTGCCTTCTCGCTGACGCGACAGGCCATTCAGCTCGGATACAGTCCACGGATGACCATCCGGCACACCTCGAGCACGGCGATCGGGCAGATCTATCTCCCTCAGGTGAATCGCATTCTGGGAGTCGCCTGCGTACTGCTCGTGTTGGGATTCCAGTCGACCACGAATCTCGCGTCGGCCTACGGCATCGCGGTGACCGGAACGATGACGATCACGACGATCCTGTTCTGCCGAGTGGCTCGGGATCTGTGGAAGTGGCCCCGGTGGCGGGTGGCCGCCATCGGTTCGCTCTTTCTGATCGTTGATCTCTCCTTCCTGGGCGCCAACCTGGTGAAGATCGAGAGCGGCGGGTGGTTCCCGATTACCGTGGCGATCATCATCTACGTGTTGATGACCACATGGAAGCGGGGTCGAATCGCACTCTCGCAGATTCTCAGGGACAACTCGCTCCCGATGGATCTGTTCCTGCAGGACATCAAGAGACGTAAGCCGGCCCGAGTTCCCGGAATCGCCGTATTCATGACCTCGGACCCCAATGGTGCACCCGTCGTACTTCTTCATCATCTCAAGCACAACAAGGTGCTCCACGAGACGGTCATCCTGATGTTCATCGATGGTGAAGAGATCCCGAAGGTACGAGCCGAGGACCGGGTGGAGCTGGAGGACCTGGGGGAGGGGTTCTTCAAGGTCACCGGTCACTATGGCTTTACCGAGACCCCCGATGTGCCGGCCTTGCTGGAGGCGCTCGATGCGCGTGGACTCCGCGCCCGGGTGAGAGAGGCGAGCTTCTATCTTGGCCGGGAGACACTGATTCCAAATGGGACATCGCCGATGTCACACTGGCGAAAGGCGCTGTTTATCGTCATGACCCGGAACGCCCAGTCCGCCACCGCATTCTTCAACCTGCCACCAAACCGGGTGCTGGAGCTCGGTGCGCAGATCCAACTGTAGCTGTCGCAAACCCGCCACTCTTACCCCCAGGTCCCTTTTGCAGTAGAATGCCGCGGAGTGCCCAGGCAAAGCCTTGCAGCAGGCCGCCATACCGCACTCTAACTCCTTTTTTCATACCAGACTGGGAAGCTTGGCATCAGTCTCGCCTTTTTGATGGGCGAAGTCGCGTAGTCGCCTGTGGCGAGGCGTCCATACGCCCGATAAGAGCACACCCGGAGCGATCCGGGGCCGCAAAACTTGAGGTCTCGAGCAGCGCCCGCTGCAAGAGATAGCTCGGTGCCGAAGGAGAATGGAATGTCCGCGCAGGACGTGGAACGCGGCTTGGCCGCGCCCGAGATACTCGGCCTGGAGACGCGCGTCGAAATTCGACACGCGGCTGCCCAGTTGCTCGAGGGAATGCCAGAGGGATCCGGCCGACTGATCATCGACCTCATGCATACCCGGGAGGTCGATTCCGCGGGCCTCGGCGCGCTCATGCTGATTCAGCGCATGGCGGCCGAGCGCCATCAGGTCGTCGTCCTCCGCAACCCCAACGATGAAGTCCGCTTCCTCCTGACGCTCACCAAGCTCTACGACCTGTTCATCGTCGAAGCCGACTACGACTGACGCCGCACCCCCCAGGGGTGTCGCGGCGCTTCCGGTATGGACGGTTTCCCCCTAAACGATTAGTCTACGCCTTAGACCACGCACATTCCTCTGCCGGCGCGCTTCATCGGTCTGCGGGGTACTTGTGATGACGCAGGACAAGCGGCGACGGACCGTCCTGATCGTCGAGGATGAGCCTGCGCTGCGACAGAGCTATCAGCGTGCATTCCAGCCACGCTACGACCTGATATTCGCCTCGACCGGCGCTGAGGCGATGGAGCTGCTCGATGAGCGCGCTCCCGATGTGGCCGTGCTCGACATGCGACTGCCGGACACGGACGGCATCGAGCTGTTGCGCCGGATCCGCCAGCGCAAGCCGACGCTTCCCGTCATCATCACCACCGCCTACATGAGCATCGAGCCTCAGCTCAAGGTTCTGGATCTCACCTACTCCGGATACATCGTCAAACCGTTCCGCCTCGATGAACTCGGTGCGCGGATCGATGCCGCCCTATGAGGGGACCGGTCATCCTGTAGCGGCAATCGCCGCCCGAGGGCTCCGGCGCAACTTCGGACGGGTGACGGTTCTTCGCGACATTGACCTCATCCTCGCCCCCGGCGAGGCGCTGGCGGTCGCCGGTCCCAATGGGGCGGGGAAGACGACTCTCCTGCGCCTGCTTGCCGGGCTCCTCCGGCCGAGCGCCGGCGAAGTCGTGATTCACGGCCGGTCTCTCCGCGGTGATCCCGCAGCCCGTCGATCCGTCGGATTCCTCTCTCACCAATCCCTGCTCTACGATGATTTGACCGTTCTCGAGAACCTGGCCTTCGCGGCCCGGCTCTACGGACTCGATCGACCGGTCGATGCGGCGCGAGCGGCACTCGATGGGGCCGGCCTCTCCGCTCGGGCGGGAGACTCGCCCGCGCGGCTCAGCCGTGGGCTGTTACAGCGCGCGGCGCTGACCCGGGCCCTCCTCCACCGACCGAGCGTAGTGCTCCTCGATGAGCCGTTCACCGCTCTCGACGAGCCGTCGGCGGCGAGCTTCCGAACGACCCTCCGCGGGATTCTCGCGGAGGGCGGAGCGATGGTACTGGTGACACACCACCCGGCGGAAGTGTGGGACGTCGCCACGCGAGCGGCCGTCATGGTTGCCGGCCGCTGGCACTCGGACGAGCCGGTGTCCGGCACCGCCGAGGCGTTCGCATCCCGCTACCGGGCGATGGTGAATGCCTGAGTCGCTTCGGTTGGCCCTGGCCATCGCGGGAAAGGACATCCGCTCGGAGCTGCGAAGCCGCACGGCGCTGCTCTCCGCGGTCGTCTTCGCGGCATTGGTGCTGGTCGTCTTCAATTTCGCTCGCGATCCGACGGCGATCTCCGCCGCCGACCTGGCGCCGAGCGTGCTCTGGGTGACATTCGCGCTCGCGGCGATGGTCGCGCTCAACCGGGCGTTCAACATCGAGCGGGAGCATGGGGCCCTCGACGGCCTCCTGCTCGCTCCGGTGCCGCGTGGCGCGTTGTTCGGCGGGAAGCTCCTGGCCAATCTCGCCTTCGTCGGCACCGTGGAAGCCGTCACGCTCCCGCTCTTCGTGCTCTTCTTCAATGTCGATCTCGGCGCCGCGCTGCCCGGCATCGTTGCGGTCACGGTGCTGGCGACGATCGGGTTCGTTTCGGTGGGCACCGTGTTCAGTGCGATGGCGGTGCGCACGCGCTTCGCGGAGCTGATGCTGCCGGTTCTTCTCCTTCCCTTCATGGTGCCGCCGCTGGTCGGGGCGGTGCAGGTAACCGCCCGACTGTTGGCGAATCGTCCCTTGAGCGAGATGCTGGGATGGCTCAGATTACTCGCCCTCTATGATGTGGTCTTCGTGACGCTCTGTACGATGATCTTCGCGGCCGTGGTGGACGAGTGACGGGGCCCGAAGCGGCCGGACGCGCGGTAGCCCGACGAGGGCTCTGGATAAGCGTGACCGCGTTGCTCGCCCTCGCCGGGGTCTACATCCTCGCCCTCGGCTACACGCCGGTCGAGGCGAGGCAGGGGCTCGCGCAGAAGATCTTCTATTTGCACGTTCCTGCCGCGTGGTGCGCGCTGCTTTCCTTTTCCCTCGTCGGCGTCGCGAGCATGCTCTACCTCTGGCTCCACGATGCCCGACTCGACCGCTTTGCGGCCGCCTCGGCGGAGGTCGGCGTCGCCTTCGCGGCGGTCATGTTGACCACCGGGCCGATCTGGGCCAAGCCCATCTGGGGCACCTGGTGGACCTGGGATGCCCGGCTTACCCTGACGCTGTTTCTCTTCTTCTTGTTTATCGGATACCTGGCGCTACGAGCGGCGGTGCACGATCCGGGTGAGCGCGCGCGGTTCAGCGCCGTGGTGGGCATTCTGGGAATGCTGCTGGTGCCCTTCATTCATCTCAGCGTGTATCTGTTCCGTACGCTGCATCCTCAGCCGATCGTGCTCAAGCCGAGCGCGCCGTCGCTCCCGCCCGAGATGCTGCGGACGCTGCTGATTTCGTTCGTCGTGTTCACGACGCTATATGTTGGGCTGGTGTCGTTGCGCTACGGGTTGTCGCTCGTGCAGGAAGCGGCGGAGGAGGCGCGAGATGGCGGTTGAGCAGCCGCAGAACGGCGGGTATCTGATCGCTGCGTACATCGTGACACCGGTCATCCTCGTGGGATATCTGGTGTCGCTCTGGAGGAGGGTGAAGCGAGCCGGGCGTTAAGCGCCGGGGGTCGCGTCGGGAAACGGCGCGCCGGGCTTGCGGGTTGGGTCGATGCCGCAGTCGGGAAACGGCGACGCCGGGCTTGCGCTCCGGGCGGGCCCGTCTCGCTCGGGCCGCTGCAGGCCACCGTCAGGGCCCGTAGTCCCAGGCGAGCAATCCCCGGCCTGACGCGCCTCCTCGCGACCCGGTCCCTAGCCCTTCGCCGCCCGGCGTCGCTGATTCTATCCTCGCCGGCTCCCACAGAGTCCGCCCGCCACGCGCGACGGCCGCCCGCGCGAGCTGGAGGGGCAGGGGTTCGGAGGCAACCTCCCCGGTGGGTGGGGCCGGGATGTCTTGGAGGTTGCCGGAGAGCCCCTGTCCCTCCGGTGAAGCGTCCGAGCAGCGATGCCGTGCGGTGTACTCGGGACGCGAGATCAGCGGCCCGCAACCTGCTCGAGCAGATCGGTGCGCGGCAGGCAGGGCGCTACGCCGCGACCCGCTTCGGCAACAGCACGTGCTCCCACAACAACGCCGCCACGATCCCGCCCAGGATCGGTCCCACCCAATACACGATCTGCCCTACCCACTGACCCGAGACCAGCGCGGGACCGAACGCCCGGGCCGGATTCACCGCCGAGCCGGTGAGCGGGCCGCCAACCAGAATGTCGAACAGCAGCACCATGCCGACGCCGAAGCCGCCGACCTTCGGTGCGTCGGGATTGACGCACGTTCCGAACACCGCCGACACCAGGAAGAAGGTGAGAATCGCCTCGATGGTGACCGCCTGGCCAAAGAGGATGTTGTTGGCGATCGCCGGAGTGCCCAGCGCGATCGGCTTGGTGACACCGGCCGGGTAGATCGCTTTCACGAGCAACGAGGCGAGAATCGCACCGATCAGCTGAGAGACGATGTACGCCGCCGCCGTGCGGGAGTCGACTCGCCGAGCGACCAGCAGCCCGATCGTGACGGCGGGGTTGAGGTGACCGCCCGAGATGCTCATCGTCGCGGTGATCATGACCGAGAGGACCATCGCGTGGGCCACCGCGATGCCGAAGCACACCGAAATTGGCATCCGGATAGAATTTGCTGGCGACGACGCCGGTGCCGATGAAGACGAGGGCGAAGGTGCCGAGAGCTTCGGCGACCGAGCGGCGCGGCAGAGAGGACATCGGTTGGATCTCCGTAAGGGATGGCGAGGACGGCCGCGAATCTAGGTGGTCAGCCCGCCCTCCGGAAGACCAATGCCGCGTTGATGCCGCCGAAACCGAACGAGTTGCTGAGCAGGTACTCCGGGTCCATTTCCCGTCCGTCACCCGTCACGTGCGTCAGATCGCAGGCGGGGTCGGGAGTCTCGAGGTTCACCGTGGGTGGGAGCCATCCGCGTCGCGAAGCCAGCGCGCAGATCGCGGCCTCGATGGCGCCGCTCGCACCGAGCGCATGGCCGTAATACCCCTTGGTGCCGCTCAACGCCAGCTTCCTCGCATGGTCGCCGAAGACCTGCTTGATCGACCCGTTCTCCGTCGGGTCGTTCAGCGGTGTAGAGGATCCGTGCGCGTTGATGTATCCCACCTCGTGCGGCTCGACTCGGGCCTCCTTGAGGGCGATCCGGATGGCGCGAGCGGCCTGGCGGCCGTCGGGTCTCGGCGCGGTCATGTGGTGCGCATCGTTGGTCAGCCCGAATCCACAGATCTCGGCATAGATGGGCGCGCCCCGGGCAAGCGCGCGGTTCCGCTCCTCGAGAATCAGCACGGCCGCGCCTTCGGCCATGACGAAGCCGTCCCGTCCCGCGTCGAACGGTCGGCTGGCGTGGGTGGGATCGTCGTTGCGGGTGGACATGGCGCGGATGATGGCGAACGCCCCGAAGCAGAGCGGAGCCAGCGGCGCTTCCGCGCCGCCCGCGATCATCGTGTCGGCGTCGCCCCGCACGATGGCCCGGAAGGCTTCGCCGATGGCGATCGCCCCCGACGCGCAGCTCATTCCGTTCGTGGAATTGGGGCCCGTGCAGCCAAACTCGATCGCGATGTTGCAGCTCGCCGCCCCGGCGAACACCGTGAGCGCGAGTGACGGATCGACGGCCCGCGGGCCGCCGGTGAGAAAGTTGTGATACTGGCTCTCACCGTGCGCCACGCCACCGAGTGCCGTGCCCATCATCGCCCCGACGGTGTCCGGGTCTTCCCGGCGAAGGTCGAGGGCGGCGTCCGCCAGCGCCATGCGCGTGGCCGCGATTGTGAACTGGGAATAGCGGTCGAGTCGCCGCGCGCGACGCTCTTCGATGTGGTCCGTGGCGACGAACCCGTCCACCTCGCCCGCGATGCGGGACTTGAAGACCGACGGATCGAAGCGGGTGATGCAGCGAACGACCGACTGCCGATCGCGCAACCCCGCCCAGAGCCCTTCGACACCGAGCCCGATGGGCGTCACCGCCCCGATCCCCGTGATCACGACCCTGCGCTCATCCATCGGTGCTCTCCACTTCCCGTCGAATGCCCGCCAGCGTCCGCGACGCGATGCCGTGGATGAACACCGGACCGATGACCGCATCGGCGGCCGCGCGGCCGATCAGCGGCCACTTGGGCCCGTCCCACTCGTGCACGATCGTCACGTCCGTCTCCTCTCCTGCCGGCTGGATGTTCCATACCACGTCCATGCCGGTGGTGATACCCCGCACGTGACGGTAATGCACTGCCGGCGAGCCGCGGTCCACCCACATCTCCGAGACCCACCAGGTGGGATACCGCAATGGGCCGAATGGCCGCCACGCCGCCATCTCCACCAGGCCGCCGTCGTCCCGCCGCTCGAGCATTCGCACCCAGCGGTAATGGCGCAGGAGCTGGGGCCACCGCTCGACATTTCGTGCGGCCTCGAGCACCCGATCCACCGGTGCCCGCATGCGGATGCGATCGACGGTGCGCATCAGCTAGGCCGCCAGACGGCGACGAGTCGGTATCCGGGTCTCCGCGTCACCGTGGCGCGGACCCCCGCCTCGGCGAGCAGCGTCCGCAGCTCCGGTGTCGTATACCCTCGTCGGATGGAAGTCATTCCATCGGCCACCGTGATCGGGTCGAATCGGAGGCTGCGTGCGCCCACCCAGAAGGCCAGACGTCCCAGCGTTCCACGCCGGAGGTCGGTGATGATGACGGCGCGGCGCGCCAGGCGATCACAGATTCGGAGGAGTCTCACGGCAGACGTCACATCGAGATGGTGCACGACCTGACTCACCAGGACGACGTCCACCGCCTTGTCCGCGACCGGTGGCATGCCCGCGCAGGCGACCGCGCAGGGCACACCCGTCCGCTGGGCCAGCCTCGCCGCCACCCGGCTTCGCTCGATTCCCATCGGCACGAGTCGCAGACCGCGTCGCGCGGCCCAGCGACACGCCACGCTCGGGAGATCGCCTGCGCCCGTCCCAATGTCGAGGAGCGAGACGGTCGCCCCGCGCGTGACACCATCGAGGGCCCGCCTCAGACCGAAGCGAACCGCGGCGGCCCCGCCAAACCAGCGGTTGGCTCGGGTGATATTGCGCAGCGATTCGGCCGCCAGGACAGGGTCCGCTCCCGGGTCGTCGAGCAGCTCGCTGCCGATCGGCGCGATCGTAAGCGACCCCATCGGTCAGCCGAGGGCGGCGTAGCCGCCGCGATAGTACAGGAGCGGACGGCCGCCACCGGTCGACCCGCCCGTCACGAGGCCGACGATGATGCTGTGGTCTCCGCCATCGTAGAGTGCATGCCGGCGGCACTCGATGTGGGCGAGCGTATCGTCGAGCACGACCTCGGCGCCAGGCCCGAGATGATATCCCACGCCAGCGAAACGGTCGGGATGCTCCTCGGCGAATCGGCGAGAGAGTGCTTCCTGCGAGCTCTCGAGAACGTTGACCACGAATCCCGGCGCCGCGACGATGAGATCGTGCATGTCGGCCCGCCGATCGACGCAGACCGAGAGCAGGGGAGGCTCGAGCGAGACCGACGCGAGGCTGCTGGCGGTCATGCCGGCGGGCCGCCCATCGGGACCCGGGATCGTCAGGATGGTGACCCCGGTGGCGAACCGCCCGAGCAGATTGCGGAAGACCGAGGAATCGACCTCGACGCCGGTCACAGCACCATTCTCGCGATGAAAAGCGGGTTGAGCACCGCACGGGCCGGAACGAAGTCGCCGGTGACACCGATGAGTGTGTGAGCCATCGTCCCGCGACGTCCGAGCCGCGCGACCGCGCGATCGAAGAGCGCCGGCCACCACATCCCGTACCCGATCAACCGCTCGACGGCCCATTTTCCGGCGAACGCCCGCCGCCGGGCGCGGCGATACGGCGAGAGCGGCAGATCGAGCGACCGGACCGACTCCGGCCAACGCGCCGGCCGCCACATCGGCGAGCAGCTCCGCGCCGCGGAGCGCGCTGAAGATCCCCTCGCCGGTGAAGGGATCGAAGAAGTCGGCTGCATCGCCGACCAGTGCGGCGCCGTCGGCGATGACCCGGCCGGCAGACGACGCGAAGGGTCCGGTGACCAGGACGCGACGGGCGAGCGATGCGTGCTCGAGGCGCGCGTGCACCTGGGGGAAGCTCCGGAGCGACTCGAGAAAGAACTCCTCTGCTCGCCCCCGTGCCTGTGCCGCCCGGGATGAGGGAACCACCAGCGCGACGTTGGTGCGGCCGCCGCCGATCGGGTTGAGGCCGACATAGCCCTCACGGCCGACGAACAGCTCCGCGGAACGCGCCATGCCTTCGACGCCATCGAGATGGGCGACGAACCCGATGCGCCGGGGCAGACCGTATCGGGCGCGGCCGATGCGCCGTGCGACGATCGAGCGAAGGCCATCGGCGCCGACGGTAAGCCGGGCTCGAATCGTCCGCCGATGGCCGTCGCTACCTCGCACGACTGCCCCACCCACCGCGCCTCGGTCGTACACCAGCTCCTCGACCATGGTTCGCTCGAGCAACTGTGCTCCCGCTCGAACGGCGGCTCGTGCCAGCGCATCATCCAGGATTCGGCGCGAGACGGAAAGGCCGGTTTGCCGAAACGGCCGATGTCCCGCGAGAGCGAAGACGCCACGCAGCCGCCCACCCCGGGCGCCGGTGACTTCCGTTCCCTCGAGCGGCGTCGCTCCTCTCGCCTCGAGCTCGTCGAGGACGCCGAGGCGCGCGAGGACTCGCACCGTCTCGGGACCCATGTATTCCGAGCACGCCTTGTCACGAGGGAAGGTCGCGCGATCCACCACCGCGACGGCGTGGCCCGCCCGGGCGAGGAGGGCCGCCGTGGCGCTACCCGCCGGCCCCGCCCCTACGACGAGGACATCGAGGCCCGCCGGCTCAGGCGATCCGCTGATAGCTGAAACCATCGAGCACGAGCATGTCGGGTGAGAAACCGGCAAAGGAGAAGTCGAACGTCAAGTCGCCTCCGCCGGTATAGGAGATCGTGATCTTGGACCCCGAGATCGTGAACGTACAGGTGCGGTCCGTGGTGCGGGGGAATCCTTCGGCCAGTGATTCGACCACCACGGTCTGTCGGCAGGTTCCTTCGGCGTCGAAACGCCAGGTCGTCGTCCAGGTCTGCACGTCGCCCGGTACCTCGATCAGCACCACGTTCTGCCAGCCACCGACGATCGTCGTCGTCGCGCCGCCACCGCTGATGCCTGACGGGTTGTTCCCGGGCTGGTCGATCCGCGGCTCGAGCGGACTGCTGCTGCAGCCGGCGAGCGCCAGGAGCGTCAGGGCCCCCAGGACGCCCAGGCCAGGGCGGCGAGACCCGCGCCCACCGACGTCGCGGCGAGGTTTACCCCGTCGTTGTTCAACCACGACAGTCCTCCTCTCCTGACAGTCGCCCGGCCGCAACGATGGACCCTCCATTCGCTCGGGGTCTCGCAGCGCGGGCAGAAAAATCGTCCCTGTAACGTGGCGCCCAGGACGGAATCCACCAGCATTCCAGCGAAACCTATCAGCGTACCGGCGGCGAGGAGGTGAGGGCCACCGCCGACGATCCCGCCCGTGGCGGCCACCAGGAGGGCTCCGGCCATCGCCCCACAGGTGCCCAGCAACGTGACCCCGCCGCTGCTTCCCGGGGGAACGGCGCGCCATCCGACCAGCAGCCGTGGCGCGGTTCGGGCCATCCCACCCACCGAAGTGGCCCAGGTATCGGCTGCCGCCGAGGCGAGGCTCCCGGTGAGGACCCAGAGTGCGAGCATCGGGTGGTCGAATCCGAGCGCGGCCGCGAGCCCGGCCGGTGCTCCGTTGGCAAACACCTGCCACTGGTCCCGCCGATGGTCCTTCGCATCGGAGCCGGGCAAGGTCGGCGTGATATGGGAGAGGAGACTGCTGGAGACGAAAAAGACGATCAGAACAGCGGCGCCTGACCAGCCGGTACCCCAGAGGACCGATGTCCCTATGAGGGTCGCCGCCACTGCTCCGCTGCCGCTCAATGCGCGGAGCCGCCAGGCGATGAGCGCCACACCGGCCGCGAGCGCCGCGGCCTCGGGGAGCGCTATGGGAGGGGAAGCCGAAGTCAGCCGCGCCGGGCTTCCGCCCGGAGAACCTCGAGGACTCGTTGCCGGAGCTTGTCGGGGCAGCACTCGCGGGCAGCGCGCGTCTCGAGCATGATGAGAAAGTTCCTCTCGAACTGGGCCGACTCGAAGCAGGGACGGCAGCGCTCGATGTGCGCCTTCATCTCCTCTTCCAGCTCGGGTGTGAGCTCCTGCCGCAAGTAGTCCTGCAATCGATCGGCGGCGTCCTTGCAGTTGATTTTTTCAGTCATCTCACCTCTCCCGCGGCTTGATGTATCCCATTTCCACCGCGTGCGCGTAGAGCGCCGTCTGCAGCAGCCTCCGCGCCCGGAACAGCCGGGACTTCACCGTTCCCACCGGCACGCCGATCGCCTCGGCGATCTCGGCGTAGCGCATGCCTTCGATGTCGCTCAGGACGAGCACCTCGCGGAAATCGGGGGGGAGCGCGTCGATCGCCTCGGTCACCTTCTCGTCGACGATCTTGGAGAAGAACGTGCCCTCGGGATCGTCGACTTCGACGGCACGATAGATGGCGTGCGGCTCGACCGCCTCCAGGTCCATGGCGACCGGCTCGAGCTTTCGGCGGCGGTAGTCGTTGATGAACGTGTTCCGCAGGATGGTAAGCAACCAGCCCTTGGCGTTGGTTCCCGGGCGATACTGATGCCACGACCGGTACGCCTTGAGCATCGTGTCCTGCACCAGATCCTCGGCCTGAGTCGAGTCGCCGGTGAGACGGAGCGCGACCCGATAGAGCGCGTCGAGGTGTGGAAGCGCTTCCTGGTCGAACGAACGAACCGCGGTAGAGGGCTCGGCCATGGTATGAACTTAACGGCGTGACTAAGTTCCGCACTTGCCGGTGACTACTGCGACAGCCGTTCCCGCCGTCATTCCGCTCAGCCTGCTCGAGGCGATCCGCAATCTCGACACGCCCGTCGAGGACGGACTCGAGGAGCTGGCCGAGGAAATCGTGGTCCGTCGACTCGGGTTGAGTCCGACGGTCGCCGCGCAGATTCAGCGCTATCGCCAGGCAGCCGACCGAGACGTGGCGATCGATCTCGACGAGGTCGTGTCGGTGCTTCGGCTCGTCGGGAGACGACCGGACGCACCACTCGTGTTTGCCGATGCTGGTCGTCGCGCCGCGCGGTACGCGGCACGATCGGGAGCCAGGCCGGCGCGCACGCTCGCGCGGGTGTCCCCCGCGGCGGTCGGCCGGCGGATCGCACTGCGTGCGGTGGCACGGCTCTCCCACGACGTGTTCGGGGGCGACCTGCTCGCGCGGAGTCAAGGGAGCGAGGTGTCGATGCGCGACCCTCTCTCCATTCTCGCGCTGCCCGACGGCGCCGCGTGCGCCTTCTTCGGATCGGCGTACGGGGAGCTGCTTCGGAGCTTGACCGCGTTCGAGGGGGCAATGATCCACGAGCAGTGTCGCTCGCGCGGTGGCGAGGCGTGTGTGTGGCGAAGTGCGCCGGCGGAGGTGTACGAGTAAGGACGGTGAACGGTGAACGGTGAACGGTGAACGGTGAACGGTGAACGGTGAACGGTGAAGGGTGAATGGGGGACGGGGAGCGGGAATGAGGAAGGGCGAGGGACGGACGGGGTCGATAGACAGGATCGCGAGAAAAGGGACCGGGTAGAGTGCGTACGGCTGGGTTCTGATCTGCCGCGTTCGACATGTTGAACTATGGGGAACCATCGGGACCTGGAATGCTGGCGGGAGGCACGAAAGGTCAGCCTGATGGTCCTGCGCTTGGCCCGCGAGAGTTGGCATCCTCATGCTGCTGCCGCATTCGCCCAACTCCAACGTTCCTCCCTCAGCGTCCAGCTCAACATTGCTGAAGGCTACACGTTCGGTGTCTCACCTACGTTTACCAGACATCTTGCCATCGCCTTCGGGTCAGCGGTCGAAACCGCTGAGTTGATTGAGCTGCTGATCGATGGTGGCGTTCTGGAGCAAGAGGCGGTAGCCGACCTCCTTCGCCACTCGCGTTCAAGCCGCAACCTTCTGGCTGGCATGCTCAAATCACGGCGGAGGTTTCGCTGACTCCCGATTCCCCGTTCCCCGTTCACCATTTCCCCGTTCCCCGTTCACCATTTCCCCGTTCCCCGTTCACCACACTGTCCCTTGCGGTCCCCCGTTTCTCGGAGTAACATCTCGGTCGTCGAATTCCTGTCGTTTTTCCGTCGGCAAAATTTCCCTGCAGGTGTCGGTGCACGGTGCTCTCTCGGCGAAGCATTGCCGCGGTCGCGGTGTTCGTGCGCGCGACGAGAACTGGGACGTGAGCCACGCAGTGTTTCAATAGGCAACTGCTCCGGTTTCAGAGAGTTACGTCGAGGGTGCGAGATGCCTTCGAGGTGGTGACAATTGCTTGACACTAGTTTTTGCGCGCTCCATATTATGCTGCCGACCGGGCCGCGGTCGGCGCTTCCGATGTCGCACGACGACATCTTCGCTCCTCACAAATCAACGCAGGTGTTACTCCCACAGCAGGGTCATCCCAAAGTTGGGCCTTTGTGCCTAGGGGGGTCGTGCGTACTCCTCGCTCCAAGTCGGCAGTAACCGTAGGTTCACGCCTTTGGAGGACGTATCCATGAAGCATTGCCGTGTCAGCGCCTTCACACGCGTTGCGCGATTTATCGCGTCCGCGGCAGTCGTCCTGAGTGGTGGAGCCGGAGTGCTCCATGCGCAGGGGTCGACTGGTAAGATCGAAGGCAGGGTGCGCGACCAGGCGGGCGCACCGATTGTAAACGCACAGGTATTCGTGGTGGGAACATCGTTCAACGCCCTGACCAATCCACAGGGCTACTACTTCATCAACAGCGTTCCCGCGCAGACGGTGTCCATCCGGGCCGCGTTCATCGGGTACAAGTCGACCCAGGTCGAAGGGGTCAAGGTCCTCGCGGACCAGACTATCACGGTCGACGTGCAGCTCGAGCAGACCGCGGTGCAAATTCAGGAAATCACCGTGGTCACCCAGACGCAGCCGCTGGTGCCTCGCGACGAGGTGACCACGAAACAGCGGATCGATGGCGCCATGGTCGACAAGCTGCCGGTGGACCGGATCAACCAGGTGCTCCAGCTGCAGCCGGGTGTGAGCGCCGACAACAATGGGCAGCTCTCGATCCGTGGCGGGCGCAATCGCGAGGCAGCGACCTACGTCGACGGCGTCCCGGTGCAGGCCGGCTACCGCGGCGACCGCAACTTCGGGTCGGCGGGAACTGAGATCAGCGTCGCCACCAACGGGGTGGAAGAGGCGTCGGTCACGACGGGATCCTCATCGGCCGAGTTCGGCAATGCCAAGTCGGGCATTGTGTCGATAACAACGAAGACCGGCGGCCCCACCTATCAAGGATCATTCGGCTATGAGTCCGATGAGCCGTTCGGCGTCAACCACAGTATTGGCCTCAACCGTCTGCAGGGTAGCTTCAGCGGGCCGTTGGCCGGGCGCCTGACGTTCGCCCTCTCGGGAACGCTGGAGGGAAAGAAGGCAATCGAAGACGGGTTCAACAGCCAGAACACTCCGATATTCCTTCAGGCGGGTGTCGACACCGTCCTCCGTCAGGCCACCACGCTCGGCGATCCGCTTTCCGATACGACCGACGTGCCGGTGTACAACTTCGCGGTCTCGCGCGGGACTTGCGAGACGTTCGCGGATGCCGGGTCGGCGGGGGTGGCCAATGATGACTACATCAACAAGATTCGGAACAACTTCGGTCTGGATTGCAACGGCGTACGTTTGCCCGCCACCGCTCGGACGCTGTATCAGGTATCGGGCAAGCTGAACTATTCCTACGGCACGGGCTCCCGGGTGGCGCTCAGCTTCAGCGGCAGCCGCAATGCCGGGCACTCCTATCCCTCCGCGTCGCCTATCCGGTACTACAACCTGCTCTCGCTCGTCGGCAACCTCACGGGATTCGAGGCGAAGAGCCAGGTGGCGACGTTCAACTGGACCCAGAACCTGGCAAAGAGTGCCGAGCGGGCCCTGGCGCTCGACGTCGCACTTTCCTATCAGCAGGACCGAACCACCGACGGCCCATTGACTATCGAGAGCGATCTCGCCACACGGGATCCCTTCGGCGGGTTCATCATCAAGCCGATGCACTTCCTGTTCGACCAAAATAACTTCCCGATCACCGACGAGCTGGTCACCAACTTCCAGAAGAACGACGGGCGGTTCACGCCGTTTGACGCCACCAACGCCTCCCAGTACTCCGTGGTCGACCAAATTCGCAATGACGCCTACGCCGTGTACGGGAAGTACGGCGGGTTCTTCAACACCCTTACCGGGGAGAACTGGAAGTTCGGTGAATCCGGCTACTTCAGCACGGCAACCGACGTCGGTACCAGGGTGAGCTTGTACAAAGAGCGGCGCTACATCGGCAAGGCGAACGTCGACTGGCAGGCGGACCGGTACAACCGCCTCAAGTTCGGCGGAGAGTTTACGCGGTACTCCATCGACAACTATTCCGCTCGGCTTGCCGCCAAGAATTTCGCGGACGTCTACAAGGAAAAGCCGATCCGGTGGAACGGGTTCGTCGAGGACCGCCTGGACCTGGGCGATGTGGTCGTGGTCGGTGGCGTGCGCTACGACTACTACGACAGCCGTGCCTCGCGGCCGTTCGTGAGCGACACGCTGGGGAACCGGTATCCGTTCCCGCGCATCTCCAGCTATGCGGGAGTCACTGACGCGGCCGGCAACGTGATCGACACCGGCTTCGATCCGGCCAATCCCACCGGCAAGTTCGTCCGCGACAAGAGCCACAACTACATCAGCCCGCACGTGCAGGTGTCATTTCCGGTGACCGACCGGACCAACTTCCGGTTGTCCTACTCTCATCAGGTCCAGACGCCGGACTTCGCGCTCCTGTTTTCCAGCATCAACGAAGACGTCAACCTCACCAACACCAACCAGGTCTATAGTTCCGATCTGGACTTCGGCAAGACGATCACCTTCGAGTTCGGCATCCGCCACGCGTTCAGCGACGACATGGTCCTGGACGTAGCGGCCTACAACAAGGACATCGTCTCCGATCCGGCCGCCCGGCTGGTACGGCTCTATGATCCCGTCGCGAAGACGGGCAACGACTTCCGGTTCCTCACCAACCTCGACTTCGGCAACGTCCGTGGTCTCGACGTGCGGCTCGACCGGCGGTTCGGCAATTTCTTCAACGGCACCATCTCGTATTCGTACCAGCAGGCCAAGAACACCGGGTCCGATCCGTTCACCTATATCAACTACGGCTCCCGGATCGTGCAGGCGGTGGGCGGCATCAATGGCGCCCAGCCTCCGCCGCAGGGCATTCTTCCGACCGACAACAGCCGGCCGCACACCCTCTCAGGTGCGATGTCGCTCACGTTCCCTCATGATTTCCGGCCGAATGCCGTGCTCGGGACCCTGTTCCGCGACTTCAGCGCCTTTTGGACGTTCCGCTACGCCAGCGGGACGGCATACAGCAAGTGCTCGGAGTCGAGCAGCGCCGAGCAGAGCGTGCTTTCCATCGAAACCTGTCAGAACGCGTTCCCCGAGGGCATCAACAGCCAGCGGCTACCGTCGTACAAGCAGCTCGATGCCCGCTTCACCAAGAGCTTCACCCTGGGCAAGCTGGATCTGACCGGTTACCTCGACGTGCGGAACCTGCTCAACCTGAAGAACGTGATCGAGGTCTTTGCGGTAACGGGCGTGCCCCGGAACGACCAGGAACGCTCCGAAAACCTCACGACCGACCTGAATGATATCGCCTCGGAGGGTGGTCAGAACGGCGCGATCGGTACGGGCGGTGCGCTCGATCTCTCGTTCGGCGGAGCCGCCGACCCGCGCACGCAGTGCGGCAACTGGATCAGCAGCCAGCAGAAGCCTGCTGCCGCCAACTGCGTGTACCTGATCCGGGCCGAAGAGCGGTTCGGAGACGGCGATCACATCTTCACCATCGACGAGCAGACTCGCGCGATCAACGCCCTCTACGATGCAGGCCGCGGTGAGCAGGTGCACACCGAGCCTGGTCGTCGGGCGCGGCTCGGCTTCGAAATCAACTTCTAGGAGGGAGCTAACGGCTCGCGGCTATCGGCTATCAGAGTGCGACTCTCTGAAGCCGGTAGCCGGTAGCCGATAGCTGATAGCTGTTTACTCTAAGGAGGACGGGAGATGCGTTTCTCGCTTTGTCGGAGCAGTTCGCTGCGGGTTGTCGTGGCACTGACGGCTCTCAGTGCGACCCTGGTATCGGTCGCGTTTGCCCGGCCTCGGCCGGGGACCAAGCCTGGGCCATTCAGGCTGTTCTCGAGCGCGGTCGAGTTCATCGGGACCAACCGGGTCCAATGCAACGTCTTCGCGTCCGGCCAGCTCTGCTATGCCGGGTCGAGCACCGCGGGCTCGGGCTTCTGGCCCAAGGGAACGGCCGACCAGTACAACTTCGCCGGTGGCATTCAGATCGCCGGCGAGGTGGACAATGCGTTGCCCAAGAGCAGCAACGCCTTTTCCGGCGATACCGCGGGGGCCTTCTTCTATAACACGGGGTTCACCAGTAACGGCCTTGCCGTCCGGCCGATCTTCAGCTCGCAGGACGCCGGCGATGTCGCCAACTGGCCCGACGAGGCCCGGGTACCGCAGGGCGACGCTACTGAGAACCTGTTCGATCCCACGTTGCGCGGTCAGATCACTGCTTCCCAGGGTGACCGCTGGTGGCTGTCGTGGGAAGGTGATCCGTCGGACCTGGCCGGCGGTCGCGCTCACCCGCTGGGGATCGCGGTGGAAACCAGGTTCATGGCCTGGAACTTCCCCTCGGGCAACGAAGACATCGTCTACTTCATCTTCACGTTCTATAACGTGACCAGTTCTCAGGACGCGCCCTACGTCAACATCCGGCCGTCGCTCCGACCGATCATTGCCAACCAGGGCAAGATCTTCCAGGCGCTGAATTCGGCCAAATACGGGCCGATACCCGACGAAGGGTACACGATCAAGAATCTCTTCGTCGACGTGGTCCAGGACCCGGACGTAGCCGACTTCAACCGCAACTTTTCAGGCGTCAACCTGCCGTTCAACCTGGGGTTCGCCTACCAGGCGGACTTCAGCGAAGCATCCGCCCGGGCACGCGGCTGGACCTTCGACCCCGCGATCTTCGGGTCGGCGCCGTTCTTCAACGGCGTTGGCTTCTTCGGGGTGAAGTACCTCCTGAGCCCCGTCAACCCCGCCACGGGACAGGAAGTAGGTCTCACCCAGTTCAACGTCTTCACCAACGGCGGCACCCTTTCAGACCCGGGCGACGACAAGCAGCTCTACCGGTACATGACGGGAAATCTGCTGGCCAGTGACGGCTCCGGCTGCAACGCCCCGCCGAATTCCAAAATCTGCGCCATCGACCTCAGTACTCCGACCGACGTGCGGTTCCTCGAGGCGTCGGGCCCGTTCGACCTCGCGCCTGGCCAGGGCGCGTCGATCGTGGTGGCCTACGTCTACGCCGCACCCGTGCAGGACGGAGCCTGCCCTGGCGTGTCCTGCTTCGTGCCCCCGGCCGACGCCGGCAATGCCTCGCGGCTGACCATCCTGGGCGACCCGGTCCGTATGGGGACGAGCCCGGCTAATGTCAACCAGGTCGACCGCATGACAGGGTATCTGACTAATACCAATGGCAGTGCTGCCGACACGAATGTGGCCAAGGTCACGCAGGAAGAGTTCGTCGTGCGCAAGGGCTCGCTGCTCGGTAAGGCCCTCGTCGCCCAGACGGTGTTCAACAACAAGTTCCTGCTCCCGTTTGCTCCGGAACGGCCGCCCTTCTTCCTGGTCCCGGGCGACAATCAGGTCACCGTGATCTGGTCCAAGTCCGCGACTGAGACGGTACCCGACCCCTTCTTTGCGATCGCCTCCCAGCCCAAGAACGCGGATGGGACCGTCAACGCCCTGTATGACCCGAATTTCCGGGGCACCGACGTCGAGGGATACCGGGTTTACCGCGGCCGCGCCAGCAATCCGAGCGAGCTGACGTTGATCGCGCAGTTCGACTACGCGCCCGATCCCTTCAGCATCCGTGGACATTTTGCCGACTTCCGGGCGACGGTGAACCCGTCGTCGCAGTGCGCGCCTGAACTTGGCGTCTTCCTCCAGTGTCCAGCCGCATATACGGCCCCACCGGCCCCGGGCGATCCATACACGGTGTCGGCTGACGTGGATCTCCTGGGTACTGTCACCCAGGTCATTCCGGGCGATCGCGTGTTGCTGGCTGCCGGGACCGCGCAAATTCTGCCCGGCAAACTGGACACCGCCTTCGCTGATATTTCGCGGGGCAAGGTCGCGGTCGGCGTCTCGACCGACCTCAAGAACAACGGCGTTCCGTTCCTCTTCGTTGACCACAGCGTGCGGAATAGCCTGCGGTACTTCTACGCGGTCACGGCGTTCGACGTGAACTCGGTCTCATCGGGACCGTCGAGTCTCGAAAGCTCTCGTGTGGCCAAGCCCGTGACGCCGGTTCGGAGCCCCAACAACCTTGCGAGCTCCTCGTCGGCAGTGGGCGCGATCCTCGATCGCGACGGGACGCCGCTGACCAACACCACGCTACCCACTCTCGACCCAACGACTGGTGAGTTCTCCGGTCCATTCCCGCCGGCCGATCCGGCCGGTGCGGTGCTCGGATTCGCGAACCTGGTTGCCGACGTCGTGAACGGTTCGTCTTCCACCTTCAGCGTCAAGTTGGACAGCATCCAGCTGGGCGAGGCCAGCGACGGGAACATATTCGGCAACGTGGACCCGCAGCCGCACACGTACTGGTACACCGCCAAGCCGGGTACGCCCGATGCCAACGTCTTCTCAGTTCCGGTTTCACAGACGAGCGGCGGCACTGGAGCTGGCGGAACGGCGGTGGATAGTGCCGGCACGGGGTTCTTCGATGGAGCCGCCGACATCAGTGCGGCCAATGCCAACAAGTTCGAGGGTGGTGGGAGCTCCTTCAAGCTGTCCGGCAAGATGACCCAGACCCTTCCGGCGTCCAGCTATACGTCAAACTGGGGCGTCGGCTGTGCCTTCACCGACCCAGGGTTCACCGGTGGCTCGGGCTGCTCCTATAACGGGTCCAGGTGGTTCGACGGGCCCTCGCCCACCACCAACGAAACCAAGGCCGATCCGAACGCCGGAAATATGCTCCTGGGCGGGCCCCTGGCCGATTACAACAATGCTGGTCAGCTGACCGGTGTGAGCGTGATCTACGAGCCCCATGCGTACATCTCGTTCAACCGCGAGTGGCGCAATCTCGACTGGGTTCTGGGTGGCGCCGCTCGGGCTGCCGATTTCAACGTCTACTGGGGCGCCGGCGGCCTGGTCGACTCGGTCGTGGATATCACCCACAACGTGCAGGTGCCATTCGACACCGCGGTGGGTGGTGGCTTTGGTATCCTGACCACGGCCAACAGTGGCGGCGCCGGCTCGTTCGACGCGCGTCCCGGTGAACTGACCGTGACCGACATCGGATGCGTCGTGCCGTTGAATTCACTGGGTGGGACGCAAATACGGATCCCCTGTACGGCCACAACGCCGTACAATCTCTCCCGGACGGCCACGCTCGGAACCATCGCGTTCACCAGCGACAGTATCCCCTACGCGAAGAGCGCAGTTCTCAGCCCGCCTGCGCCCCAGCCCGGTTTCCTGTTCTATCTCCCCGGGCACATGTTCCTGATGCAGATGGCGGCGCTGCCGGCCGCTGGTACCGTGTGGAGCATGCGGAGCTACATCGGAGCCATCAGTGGAGGTAACGGGGCGGATGGGGCGCTCGGTCCCTACACATTCACGCCGGCGCTTCGGTCGTTCACGGCGGTGGGGGCTCAAGCGCAGGTAACACTCAGCGCCAATATCGTGGCCAACGCCGTCACCAAGAATGACCTCTCACGGGTTCATACCGTCCCCGACCCGTACTATGTCGAGAGCAAGTATGAGGTGAGCACCGACACGAAGGTGCTCAAGTTCGTGGGCCTGCCGCAGGACTGCATCATCCGGATCTACTCGGTGAGCGGCGTATTGGTGCGGATCATCGAGCACCACGCCGGAAACTACAGCTCGACCAGCTTCGGTCAGGGCAGCGAGCACGATTGGGACCTGCGGAACCGAAACAATCAGGTCGTAGCAAGCGGTGTGTACTTCTGGCATGTCGAAGCAGGCGACGCCCGTAAGGTCGGCCGCTTCACCGTCGTCAACTTCGCGCAGTAGCCCACGTCAGGGGCGGGGCACTCGTCCCCGCCCCCTCTAGGAGATCGACCATGCGGAATCTCAGTTGCATACGGTTGGAAGGTGACGCTGGCGCTGCTGTGTGCCACGCCGATGGGGCTCCTGGCTCAGGAGATCCCGGCTGCGGGTAACCCCACTCAGAACGACAACACGGGGTTCGGAACGGCGTCAGGTGAATTCCTCCTTCTCGGTGCTGGCGCTCGAGGAAATGCGCTCGGCGGCGCGTTCGCGGCGATCGCGACCGACGTCAGCGCTCTCTATTACAACCCCGCCGGCGTGGCCATGATCGACAAGCCCGGCGTCATGCTGGGAACTCAGGACTACATTGCCAGCACCCGCTATTCCTGGGGTGGTGTGGCATTCCCGTTCTCGGGCGGATCTCGCACCGTTGGCTTCCAGATCGGGACATTCGGGTTCAAGGACCAGCCGGTATATACCGAGGAGCAGCCGGACGGCACCGGCGGGACGTACTCGGTGAGCGAAACGTTCGTCGGCGGCACCTTCGCCCAGAACTTCTCCGATCGATTCTCGGCCGGCATCACCCTCAAATACATCAACGACAAGCTCGGTACGGTGAGCGGCAGTGCGTTCGGGGTCGACTTCGGAACGAACTTCCACGCCAGTCTCAACGATCACCCGGTCAAGTTCTCATTCACCCTCGCCAACATCGGCTCCAACCTGAACTACAGTGGCACCGGAGTTCGGGGTGGCGTGCCGCGTACACCGATTCCGGGTCAGGATGAAGTCCCGACCCTGCCGCAGCAGGCGGATCTGTCGACCAAGGACTTCCCGCTCCCGACCACGTTCCGCGTCGGTCTGGCGTACGATCTCCTGTCTCAGGAGAACAATCGTCTCACCATCCTTGGCGACTTCAACCAGCCGAACGCCAACAAGCCCGGATTCGCCTTTGGCGGTGAGTGGGCCACCAACAAGCTCGGCGGCTCCGACTTCGGCTTCGCCCTCCGCGGAAGCTACAGCTATTACGGCGGCAATCACATCGATCTCACGAGCGCCTCGACCACCGGCCTCAATGACGAAGAGAACCTGCAGGGTCTGGCCTTCGGCGGCGGTGTGAACTACGGGTTCGGCAGCGAAGGGTTCTCGCTCGGGCTGGACTATGCGTACAAGTATCTGGGCATTCTTGGCCCGACCAACTTCTTCAGCCTCTCGCTCGGGTGGTAAAATGGACGCCGGCCGGGCGTAGGACCCGGCGTACTTCTGTGGTGCGAAGGGATAGGCGTCCAGTGTGGATGATGTTGGCGGCCCTGGCTCCACTCGCCCTGTCGGCGCAGATGCAGCACGTGACCGAGGGTGGAGTGATCCTGCGTGCGGTGCGGTCCTACCGAGCGGACCAGGGTCGAACTCAGGTCGATGCCTTTGTGCAGGTGCCGCTCCGGCTGATGGAACCCACGACGGATGGCCCGAACGGCATGTTGAGCTACCGGATGGAGGGGCGGGTAACGGACTCCACCGGGCTCACGCTATATCAGCAGGCGTGGCAGAATCACGCGCCGGCTCCGGGCGATCGCTCCGATGCGTATGCGGTGGAGATGATCCGCTTCTCTTTGGCACCCGGCCGGTATCGCCTGGTGATCACCGCACAGGACTCCGTCTCCGGTCACAAAGCGGAGTCCGCGGTCGACCTCAGCGGATTTAGCTCGACCCCGTCGGCTTCGGACCTCCTGCTGTCGCCGCAAATACGGTTGGCGACACCAACCGATACGGAGCCTCGGCCGGCGGAACTTCGTTGGGGCCGCATGCTGGTCACGGCGGCGGCAGAGCTGGAGCTGACCCCGTTGCGTGCCGAGGCGTACTACCTGCTCGAGGCGTATTCGAAGCAGGACGCATCCGGGACGTTGACCGTGCGAGTGGCGGACACGACCGGAAAGGTCATGGTTCGAGCGACGCCTGTATCCGTGACAGTTCCTGCCGGTGGTGGAGTGTTGCAAGGCCGGCTCAGTCTCGCGGGGCTTCCTCCAGCGAGGTACGAGATGACAGCCTCGCTCAAGCTCGGTCAGGACTCCGTCGTCGAACGTTCCGCCGGCTTCGTGATGGCTGGGCTCAGCGAGACGCTGGAGCGAGATGTCGCTCGGCGAGAGGCGAGTAAGATCACGGACCAGGGCTATTTCGCCGACATGAACGATGCCGAGCTCACCCAGGCCAAAGACCCGCTGATGATCATCGCCCAGTCCGGCGAGCTCTCGAGCTGGGACAAGGCCCTCAGCCTCAACGCCAAGCGGAATTTCCTGGCGGGCTTCTGGGCACGTCGAGACCCGACTCCCGCCACGCCGCAAAACGAAGCCCGGGAGGATTTCTACAAGAAGGTCGAGTACGCAAACCGGACCTATCGTCGCGCGAGTCGTGACGAGGAGGGGTGGCGGTCCGATCGGGGCCGAATCTATCTCCGGAACGGACAGCCCGATGACGTGCTCCGACAGGGGGCGCACGGAGCCGGCGGTAGAGTGCAGAGCAAGGCGATGCCCTACGAAGTGTGGCACTATACCGCGTCAGGCAAGGATCGATTCTACATCTTCGTCGATCGTTCGGGTACGGGTGCCTACAGCCTGGTTCATTCGAACGATGTTCGGGAGGCTACGCTCGCGGACTGGAACGAGTACTTCGGGAAGGACGACCTCGAAGATATCCAGCGCTTCCTTGGAGTCGAAATTTTCCGGGATATTCGCGCTTTTTAGGACCTTTCACCCGCCCTTTGCAACGAGGTGCGCAGTATGAAACGGTTGATTGTTGGTTCGCTTGTCTCGGTGCCCCTCCTGCTTGTTGCGTGCACTGGTGACCCCACCGAGAGTCTGCGGGGTGGAATCACCCAGCTCACGACCTCGCCCAGCCAGCTCTTCCTCCAGCAGGGGAGGACGGCAAAGGTGGATGTGTCGGCGCTCGACGACCAGGGCAATCGGATCACGACGTCGTTCGATGCCTCCAACATAGGGTCCGGCATCAATGTGTCGCGGGATCTGACCTTCCAACCGGAATTCGTGAACGACACCACGCTGGCCCCGCCGACGGAGGCCCCCACGTTCCGGTTCAATGTCGAGGCGGTGGACTTGGTCACGACCACGTTCACGCTCAATGCCGGCGGGAAGTCGGTTGACGTTCCGGTGACCGTGACTCCGGACCCGGCCAACGTGCCGGCGGCCACCGTGACGACGAACGGAGCTACCGCCGCCGATCCGATCACGGTCAGCATAGCGGCACCGCTCATCTTTACGTCTGCCTCGACGGTCGCCACCGATGCGGGCGCGGGAATCGTCACGGGCTTGGCCGCGGACGGAAGTTCGATCACGTTCTTTGCGCCGCCCGGAACGACGACCGCCGCTACCATCGACAGTTTGGGACTAACTTACCTGCCGTCACCGAGCGGCGTCGCCGTCACTACCGACGTGCCGCTCACGATCAGCACTACCGTGCCCGGTCAGGCAGGCACTGACAACCCGGCTACGGCACCTGTGCTTGCTCTTCCGGCCTCGGGCGGAACGCTCGCGTTCTACGACGGAGCCCCGATGGCAGCAACGCAGTGCGGCCCGGTCAGCGGGTTCCCCTGCCAGCTCTACAGAATCGACCCCACGGCGGATATCGCCATCGATGCGTCGCCTGGCCTGGAGCAATGCCGCGGACCTCGGCTTGTATGTCATGGACGCCACGTTCGCCGACACGGGCCAGTTCTGCGACGCCAATGGGCGGGGCGCCGGTAACCAACCCGAGGCCTGCACGCTGACGCTGACTGCCGGTACTTACTACCTGATAGTCGTCTCGTTCGGACCAGGATATCCCGAGAACGATCCGAACCCCGACTGGATCGCGCTCTCGCTAACAACCGAGTAGGTGACCGAGAAGCGAGCGAGCCCCCGCTGTTTACCGGCGGGGGCTCGTGGCTTTCCCCGGCTCATTCGCCGGTTATCTGTCTTGCAGCAGGGCGACCTGCGTCGGATCATCCCGGAACTGATGCTGATACAGCCGCGCGTACAACCCGCCGAGCGCGAGCAGCTCCGCGTGGGTCCCCTCCTCGACGATCCGGCCGTGATTCATCACCAGCAGCCTGTCGGCCCGCTGGACCGTGCTCAACCGGTGCGCGATGATGAGCGTCGTCCGCCCGATCAGCAGCCGCCCGAGCGCGTCCTCGATGAGTCGCTCGCTTTCGTTGTCGAGACTGCTCGTCGCCTCGTCCAGAATCAGCACCGCCGGATTCTTGAGGATAGCCCGCGCGATCGCGACCCGCTGCCGCTGCCCGCCGGACAACTTGACCCCGCGCTCACCGACGATCGTGTCGTAGAGCTGAGGCAGGCGCTCGATGAATTCGTGAGCATGTGCGGCGCGCGCGGCGGCCTCCACATCGGCGTCCGACGCACCCGGCCGGGCGTAGGCGATGTTCTCCCGAATGGAGCCGCTGAAGAGCGCCGGCTCCTGCGGCACGATGCCGATGCTGCCGCGAAGGTCCGCCAAGCGCAGGGACCGGATGTCGGCGCCGTCGAGCAGAATGCGGCCGCGGTCGGGATCCCAGAATCGCGGCAACAACGACACGAGCGTCGTCTTTCCCGCACCCGAGGGACCCACCAGCGCCACGACCTCGCCCGGCTTGACCGAGAGGTCGATCTTCTCGAGCGTCCACGGCACCGATTGGTCGGGCAGATAGCGGAAGTACAGATCGTCGAACTCGACGGCGCCGCGCACCGGTCCCGACAATTTCACGGGTGACGGAGGATCCGCGATGCTCGGAGACATCTCGAGGATCTCGAACACCCGCTCCGCCGCGCCCACCGCTTCCTGGTAACTGCTGAAGGATGTGGCGAGCGCGCCGATGGATGTGGCGATGGTGATCGTGTAGAGAAGGAAGGAGACGAGCGCTCCTGCCGTCAGCTTCCCTGCCAGCACCAGAAGCCCACCCTGCCAGAGCACGAACACGATGCCGGCGAACGTCGAGAAGGTGAGCATCCCGAAGAAGACCCCTCGGGTTCGCGCGCGCTGTATTGCGGTCCGCACGCTCGCGGCGATCCGCTCGCCATAGCGTTCCCGCTCCGCGGGCTCCTGCACGAAGCTCTGCACCGTTCGGATCTGCGAGAACGCCTCCTCCGCCACCGCTGTCGCCTCTGCCACTCGGTCCTGTACACCCGTCGTCATGCGGCGGAGCCGCCGCCCGAAGTAGAGTGCCGTGCCCACGACGACCGGCGCCACGCCGAGCGCGGTGAGCGTCAGTCGCGGCTGGAGGAGCGTCAGCAGGACGACGCCACCGACGAGTGCCAGGATCTGCCGGGCGAACTCGGAGATCTGGTGGCTCAATACCGTCTGCAGGAGACCGATGTCGACGGAAAGGCGACTCGTGAGCTCGCCGGTTCTCCGGTCGGCGAAGAACCCCGGCGGCATCTCGAGAAGGCGGGCGAAAACTTCACGCCGAAGCCCGGCCACCGCGCGCTCACCGACGGCGCTCAGGAGATAAGCCTGGATGTAGTTGAGGACCGCCTGCACGCTGAAGAGCACGATGAGGCCGACGGCGATGCGGTCGAGGAGCGCGCGGTCATGCTGCACGAACGCCGCGTCGAGCAGATAGCGCACGACCATGGGGAAGGCGAGGTTCAGCGCCGCGCCCAGGAGCAGCGCGAGGGTCGCGACCAGGAGCTGGCCGCGGTACGGCCGTACCCGCGGCAACAGTCGAGTCAGTCGTCCGGGTGGCGGGAGGCCTCGCTTCAGCCGGGATTCCTCAGCCATCGTCATTTAACCAACTGCGCACCACGGAGACACGGGGAACCACGAAGGCATTCACGGAGAACGACAAGAAATCTGTTGCATTTCTCCGTGCAGTCTACGTGTCCTCCGTGTCTCCGTGGTGCGCTGTTCAATGTTGATGCTCAGCTGCTGCGGGAAAAGCGATCGCGGGGAAATCGATCGATGCCTCCTCCGGCCGATCGAGGATGATGACATCCTTGGACGGCGGCCGGTGACCAAATGGGAGTGCCCGGTCGATGCCCATCGCGACAAACAAGAGGGCGAGGTAGAGCAACGAGTAGCGGTACATCTTCCACGCGAGCGGCGTCACGCCGCGCTCCCGGACCAGGCGCACGCAATACCAGAGCAGACGCGCGCCCAGGATTGCCGCGGCCACACCGTAGAACACACCCAGTGCGCCGAAGAATGTCGGCATGATGGTAAGCGGCAGGAGGACGAGCGTGTACACCAGCATCTCGTACTTGGTCCGCGCCTCGCCTCGGACCACTGGCATCATCGGGATGCCTGCCTTTGCGTAGTCGGCTTGCTTGATGAGAGCCAACGCCCAGAAGTGGGGAGGCGTCCAGTAGAAGATGATGGCGAAGAGATACACCGCCGCCAGGTCGAGCCGGCCGGTCATCGCTGCCCAACCCACCAGCGGAGGAAACGCGCCCGCCGCGCCGCCGATCACGATGTTCTGCGGGGTCGTGCGCTTGAGCCAGATCGTATAGACGAAGACGTAGAAGAGCAGCCCGCCGAGCGCGAGCCAGGCGCTCAAGGGATTGACCAGAAACCAGAAGACGATGAATGCCACCCCGCCGAGCACGATGCCGAAGGCCAGGCCCGCGGTGGGGGAGATGCGTCCCGACGGGATCGGCCGAAGCCGCGTTCGGCTCATCGTCAGGTCGATATCCCGGTCGAACCACATATTGATGGCATTGGCGCCACCCGCCATGAGGTAGCCCCCAATCACCACCCAGAAGATCTGGTTGACGGAGGGAAGTCCCGCCGGCGTGATGAACATCGGGGCGATCGTGGTGACCAGAAGCAGCGAGATGATTCGCGGCTTGGTGAGGGCGACGAGGTCGACGGCGAGAGACGGCGGAACGTCGGAAGGACGTAACGACGGAACGTACCGCCCTTCCGCCGTTTCGCCGTTTCGCCGTTTCGCCAATTCGCCCGAGTGGAAGACGAGAACCACGAGCGCGGCCCAGACCAGGGACCCCACGAGCAGGTGCAGCGCCCTGAGCGATGGAGGGAGCAGGTTCGAAACCATCGCGAATGCCACGGCGATCTGTGCGACGGTGGTTCCGAGGACGACCAAGGCCCAACGCTGCACCCGGGTACCACCGTTCCGCCTTTCCGCCGTTCCGTCGTTCCGCCGTACAACGAACGCCACATACGCCGTGAGCCCGAAGAACGCGAATGCCAGGACGCGGTGCGTCCAGTGCAGTGCGGCGAGCGGAGTAGCCGGAGGGAGCACGCTCCCGTTGCAGAGCGGAAGGCCGAGGCACAGCAGGCCGGCGTGGAAGTTCGCGACCTGGGCCCCGAACAGGATCACGGTAAAGCCGAGCGCCGCCTCTGCGAGTATCAGTTGGTGAGTGGGATGGCGAAATGCCGGAATGGCGGAAGGGCGGTATGGCGGTACGTCCCGCCCTTCCGTTCCGCCGCCTTCTCCCGCTCTCAGCGCTACCACTAGCAACGTCGCAAGCAGTAGCATCGCGTTGGCGAGGTGGGTGATGATGACCCAGGGGGGCAGGGCGAGCTTGACGGTGACCGCACCCAGCAGCACCTGTACCACGAGCAGAACGAAGGCGAGCGTGGCGGGGTACAGGAGCGCGGGCTCCTGGCGGTGCCGACGCCACGCGACCACGGCCAGTCCCAGCACGACCACACTCACCAATGCGGCCGCCCACCGGTGCCCGATCTCGATCATCGTCGGGAGATCGAGCGGCGGGAACCATTGTCCGTTGCATCGGGGCCAGTGGTCGCCGCATCCCAACCCGGAGCCGGTAATGCGGACCACGCCGCCAAGCACGATCAAGCCTAGGGCAAGCCCGGCACCCGTCCAGGCCAGGCGCCTCAGGACGGAGCGGGACGAGTATTCAATTGACATTGCGGCGTAAAGAACGGGTCGCGGCAGGCCCTTGTCAAGGCTAGATTTAGCCGATGCCACCACAACCGGACGACTGGGGGGAACGGCTCCCCAGGAGCCTCGGACTCTGGAGCGCCATCGCCGTCCTCATCGGCAGCACCATTGGAAGCGGGATCTTCAGGGTTCCCGCCGGGGTGGCGGCGCGTCTTGGAGAGCCGGGACCGGTCCTCCTCGCCTGGGTGCTCGGCGGCTGTATCGCGCTGTTCGGGGCGCTGACCTACGCGGAGCTGGCGGCGGCCATGCCCCGCTCGGGCGGAGTCTTCGCCTATCTCCTCGAGGGATTCGGCCCCCTCCCCGCCTTTCTCTTCGGCTGGTCCGAGCTGACCGTCATCCGCGCGTCCGCACTCGGCGCCATCTCAACGATCTTCGCCGAATACCTGGGCTACTTCGTCCGCCTGTCACCGGAGCAGGTGCGTCACGTCGCTGCGGGAGCGGTGCTGCTCGTCGGCGCGATCAACTACGTGGGAGCACGACGAGCCGCCGTCGTGATGAACCTCGTCACCCTGGCCAAGTATGGAGCGCTCGCGGGACTTGCCCTCCTCGCGTTCACCGCCGGAGACGGGAGCGCGAGCCACTTTACGCCCGCCTGGAGCGGCGGCGTCCATCTGTCGCTTATCGGGACCGCGCTCATCGCGATCATGTGGACCTACGATGGCTGGGCGGATCTCTCCTTCATGGGCGGCGAGGTGAAGGATCCGGCCCGCACCTTTCCGCTCGCCCTCATTCTGGGCACCGCCGGAATCGTGATCGTCTATCTCCTCATCAACGTCGCCTACATCTACCTGGTGCCCCTGCCGGAGATGGCGAGTGCCAAGCTCGTCGCCGCCACCGCCGCCGATCACATTCCGCTGCTTGCCGGGAGGGGAGGCGCCGTCGTCTCGGCAATCGTCATAGTCTCGTGCTTCGGCGGGCTCAACGGGTCCATGATGACCGGTCCGCGGATCTTCTTCGCCATGGCCGACCGCGGCCTCTTCTTCCGTGGGCTCGCCCGCGTTTCACCACGCTTCGAGAGCCCGTCCGTTGCCATCTGGCTCGCCACCGCCCTCGGCATCGTCTACGTCCTTCTGAACGATTTCCAGCAGCTCGCCGACAAGTTCATTCTGGGCATCTGGCCGTTCTATGCCCTCGCGGTGGCCGCGGTGTTCGTGCTGCGTCGCACGCGACCGGACCTGCCGAGACCCTACCGGACGTGGGGCTATCCGGTGGTTCCGATTCTCTTTCTGCTCGCGTCGGTTGGAATGGTGGTGAATGCGCTCTGGACCGATCCGGTGAACACCGGCGTGACCTTCGGGATCATACTGACGGGTGTGCCGGTGTACTTCGCGTGGCGGGCGCTGACAGCTGGGCCAGCGCGCCGCTGATCTCGCGTCGCGCGGTTCAGCTCGCTCGGGGCGCTTCCCGGAGTGACCGGGGCTCTCCGGCGCCGACCAAGACTCCCACGCCGCCACCCCCCTGGGTCGTCGCCTTCGAACCCCTATCCCTCCGGCTCGCGCCCCCGGCCATCGAATGCTCATGACACTGGGCATCGCTACCACGGGCCGCCCGAAGCGAGTGCGCCGGTCGAGTGACGAGGGTCCTGCACCCGCCGGGCGCGTCAGGCGGGCGACCGCGAGCCCACTCCCTCACCCGGACGCAGCCGCCTGCAGCGCCCCAGGGTGCGGGGCACTCGTCGCGAGAGTCCCGGCGCGCCGGTTAAGAGCCAGTCCAGGACACGAGCCCGGCGTTGGCCTACAAGACAGTCCGCAGCGCACGCCCGGCGTCGCCCGGCCGCACCTCGAGCGCCAGATCCGCCGCGCGCACACTGTGCGTGAGCGCCCCCACCGACACGTAGTCCGCTCCCGCTTCCGCGTAGGCCCGCACGTTCTGCAGCGTGATTCCGCCGGTGGCTTCGATCTCGATCTTCGGTGAAATCTTCCGCGCTGCCTCTCCCCACTCGCGGACCGTGGCCGGCATCTGGTTGTCCACCAGAAGCCTGGTAGCCCCCGCGCGACACGCCTCGTCCACCTGCCCGAGTGATTCCACCTCGACGTAGAGCGCCGTGATCCCCTTCGCGCGCGCCTCAGCAAGCGCGCGGGCGAGGTCGCCGCCACCACGAGCCAGCGCCTGCCAGTGATTGTCCTTCACCATGATCTCGTGGCTCAGGTCGGCCCGATGCCGGGTACCGCCGCCGGCGATGACCGCCGCGATGTCGAGCGCACGGAGTCCCGGCGCGGTCTTGCGGGTGTGGAGAACGCGGCAGCGCGTGCCGGCGACGGCATCCACGTACGAGCGCGTGAGCGTGGCGATGCCACAGGCGCGCTGGAGCAGATTGAGCATCGGCCGCTCGGCGCGGAGAATTCGGGAGAGCGTGCCGCGCATGATCCCGGCGGTGGCGCCGGGGGAGAGAAGTCGGCCGTCGGGAGCGCGCCACTCGATCCGGCACTCGCACGCGCGGGCAACCGCGTCTGCGAACGCAGCACCGGCGAGGACGCCGCCGCTGCGATATTCGATCACTCCTTCGGCGGGAAGATTGGCGGGAACGGTGACGGAGGTCGTAACGTCGATGTCGCCGTCTTCGGCCAACGCCAGCGCCGCGATGCGATCGGGTTCGGCCGTCACCGGCCGAGCGCCACCATGCGGTCGATGGCCCCGCGGGCGCGGACGGCGATGTTCTCCGGAACCGTGATGTGGTACTGGTCGAGGAGCAGGGAATCCCGGACGCCGGGGAGCGTGATCGTCTTCATGAACGCGCACACCGCCTCCGGGTCGGCGGGAATGAACTGTTTCTGCGGCGCCATCTGCTGCATCCGGTGGATGATTCCGGTCTCGGTGGCGATGATGAAGCGCGACGCCGGCCGCTCGGTCACCGCCCGGACCATTCGCTCGGTCGAGGCGATGTGGAGACCCTCCGGCTTCACATCCCCGAGCCCCATTTCGTAGATCAGCTGACCGGCGCAGCCGCACTCGGGATGGACCAGCACCTCGGCGTCAGGATACTCCGCGCGGGCCGCGTTCAGCGTCTCGGCGCGGATCCCCTTGTGCACGTGGCACTCGCCCATCCAGACCTCCACCCGGCGGTCGGGCCGCATGCGCCTCACATGGGCGCCGAGGAAGAAGTCGGGAAGGAACAGAATGCCCTTGTCGGCCGGGATGGCGTCGATCACGTCGAGCACGTTGCCGCTGGTGCAGCAGTAGTCGAGCTCGGCCTTCACTTCGGCGGTGGTGTTGACGTATCCGACCGCGATATAGTCCGGGAACTGCGCCTTCCACCGACGAACGTCGTCCGCCGTGATCGTGGCGGCGAGGGAGCAGCCCGCACGAAGGTCGGGCAGCAGCACTCGCTTTCCGGGTGAGAGAATCGCCGCGGTCTCCGCCATGAAGTGCACCCCGGCGAAGATGATCACGTCGGCCTCGGTCTTGGCGGCCTGGCGCGAGAGCCCGAGCGAGTCGCCGACGAAATCGGCGACATCCTGCACTTCCGGACGCTGATAGTTGTGCGCCAGCACCACTGCGTTCCGGCGGTCCGCCAGCTCCCGGATCTCACTCTGAAGCGCTGCGATTTCTGACGGAGACTGCTGGAGCTGCTCGATGACGGGGAGCGCGACGGACGCGCCGTTGTGCGCGGTCACGCCGATTCTCGTTTGAGGGCGGCCGGAGGATAGTCGGCTCGGCGATGGCCTCCGCGGCTCTCGCGGCGCTTCCTCGCCGCCTGGGTGATGAGCCTGGCGACCAGGAGCTGGTTGGCGGTACGCCACGCTCCGGCCGGCGTCTCGACGCTCAGTCTCTCCAGCTCCTGTTCCGCGTGCAGCAGCGAGGACTCGGTGCGCTGCACGCCGACATCCGCGGTCATGATGCTCCGCATCTCGCGACGGATGCCCTCGCACTCCGCGTCCGCGCCGTCGTCGTGCAACGGGGGGACATCAGGAAGGACGGCCGGAGGAACGGCGGTCCGGATCGCGGCCATGACCGAGCGGCCCGCGCGATCGGCGAAGACGAGACCCTCGAGGAGTGAGTTCGAGGCGAGGCGGTTCGCGCCGTGGACGCCGGTGGACGCGACCTCTCCCACCGCCCAGAGTCCGCGCATGCTGGACCGACCCTCCAGGTCCGTCTTGATACCACCCATCGCATAATGGAGCGCCGGGGCCACCGGCAGGAGATCTGTCGCCGCGTCGAGGCCGTGTCCCTTGAGCATTGCGGTGACGCCCGGAAAACGACTCGAGAAATCACTCACCGATCGTGCGTCGAGCCATGCGCCGCCGGTCGCATCGGCTGCCGCCACGGCTCGCGCCACGACGTCGCGTGGTGCCAGCTCGCCCCGTGGATCGGTATCGAAGGCGAAACGCCGCCCCTCGCGATCCACCAGAATGGCCCCGGCGCCGCGGACGGCTTCCGAGATGAGCGGGGCCGGATTGACGCCCGGGAGCTTGAGCGCGGTTGGATGGAACTGCAGAAACTCGATGTCCCGAAGCCTGATTCCGACCCGATGCGCCAGTGCCCAACCGTCCGCCGTCGCGACCTTGGGATTGGTCGTGACCGCATAGAGCTGTCCCACGCCGCCGGTCGCGAGAACGATAGCGGGCGAGTACAGGGGGCGGCTGTCGCTCCCCTGGGTCATCGCGGACACCCCGATCACCACTCCGTCGTGAGTGATGAGACGGAGACCTCGGTGTGCTCGAGGAGCTCGATCAGCGGATGGTGGCGCACGACCTGAGCAAGGCACCCGATCAGCGCCGCGCCGGTCCGATCGCCCCCGGCATGGATGATCCGGGGCCGAGTGTGGGCAGCTTCGAGTCCGAACCGGAGCCGCCCGTCGGGCCCGCGATCGAAAACCGCGCCCATGGCCAGCAGCTCGTGAATTCGGTCTGGGCCTTCGCTGGTGAGGACCCGGACCGCCTCGGGATCGGCGAGTCCATCGCTCGCCGCCAGGGTGTCGGCCGCATGCTGGCTCGGGCTGTCGCCGGGGCCGAGCGCCACCGCAATTCCGCCCTGCGCCCAGGCGCTGGCGCTGTCGGCGAGCGTTTCCTTGGTCACGAGAACGGCGGACTGCCCCTCGGAAGCGAGACGCCAGGCCGTCCACAGGCCGGCAATCCCGGTACCCACAATCACGGGGCGGGGGGGAGACATAGTCCCACAAATATAACGGCGTTACGCCGTGCTGATAATCACACACGCTTGGGCATCCGAGACATTACAGACTGCGCACGACGGAGACACGGAAGCACACGGAGACCGCACGGAAACTGCAATATCGTTGACATGCAGGTCTTTTCATGTTGGGGGTGGTGGGCAACCCAACACATCAGGAGAGTGAGATGAACCACCCTGGCATTCCGTGCAACCTCCGTGTATTCCGTGTCTCCGTGGTGCGCAGTTGCAGTGTCTTGAAGGTGCGCAGTTGTCTTGTGGTCCTCCCGTCAGGTCCTGACCCTCGAGAGCAGGACAAGCCCCGCCAAGCAGGAACAGCGCATTCGGAAGCCAGGCCGCCACGATCGGATCGATCACACCGCCGGCGCCGACCGCCTTCATGATCTGGGTGATGAGCAGGAACAGCACGGTCGTGCCGAGACTGATCGCCACGCCGATGGCTGCCCCGGCTCGGGGAGTGGTTACCGCGAGCGGGGCGCCGAACAGGGCAATGATCATGCAGGTGGCCGGAAGTGCGAGCTTGAGCGCCTGCTCGACGATGAGCTTGTTGGCGTCGTTCCCGGACCGTTTGAGGGCGTCGATGTAGCGGCCCAGCTCCGCATAGCGCATCTCGTCGGGTGCCTTGGGCTCGGCAAGAAGATCGGCTGGTGTCTGGGTCAGATCGCGAAGGCTCATCGTCCGGAACGCGAACATCGCCTGTCTGTCGGGCCCGATGATCACCCGGCTCGAGCCATTCCGTAGCCGCCAGGTGCGAAGCGAGTCGTCGTAGCTCGCGCTGTCGGCGGTGATGATCAGGTCGGGATAGGCGGCGCTCGCGCCCTGGCGCTCGAACAGGACCTGCTTTAGCTGGCGTGTGCTCACGTCCAGCGAGCGGATGGTGTAGACCCAGCCCGCATCGCCACGGTAGACGAAGTTGAATCTCGTCCGGGTTGGACGCGCCTGCTTGGCCCCCTGAATCTCGAGTTGGCGGGCGGTGGCACCCGGGGCCAGCTCGCCGACGGTGAAGGCGAGGAACGTCGCCGCGATAGAGATCCCGAATACCGGGAGCATCAGTCGATAGAAGCTGAGCCCACCCGCCTTGGCGGCGGTCAGCTCGGAATGCCGGCCCATCGCACCGACCGTGAAGACGGTGGCGAAGAGCACCGCCGCCGGCATGACCAGAAAGGCATTCTCCGGAATGGAGTAGATGTAGCTGATCGCGATCTGCTTCACCGACAGGCCACGATCGAGCAATCGGTTCAGGGTATCGGTCAGGTTGATGAGAATGGAGACGACGGGGAACCCGAGCGCGGTCAGGACGAAGATCCGGATCCAGCTCTTGAGCACATACCGGTCGAGGGTCGAAAGGCCCGGCACGGGCTAGGCCCCGGCCTTGCGCCGGCGGCGGAGAAGATGGCGCATGCCGTCGAGCACTTCCTGGAAGTCGCCGCCCCGGGTCGAGCCGCTCTCGCGACTCACCCGGATGAGGCCGATGATGCCGAAGAAGGTGAGAATAATGTTGGGCGCCCACATCGAGAGCCATGGGGCCACGAAGCCTCGGTCGGACAGGCTCTCTCCTGCGGTCAGCCCGACATAATAGATGGAGAACACCGCGAGCCCGCCCCCGATCACCAGCCCGATCCCTCCCCGCGGGAACCGGAGAGCCATGACGATCCCGATGATCACGAATGAAATGCAGGCGAGACTGATCGCCCACTTCTTGTGGACCTCGACTTCGTACCGGTCGGCACGATGGTCGGCGTCTTCCACCCGGTCGATCGCCGTGGCAACCTGAGACCAATTGGAGAGCTGGAGTCTCAAGGCGCCGGCGGGCGGTTGAAATGTCTTCTTCGGCACCAGTTTCGGGCCGGGTGCCGGCGCGGGCACCCCCTGAGCCGGGACACCTTGAGCCGCTACTCCCTGTGCGCGTACCTGGGCCTGTGCCGTCTTGGGTAGAACGAGCGTCTGAACCGACTCGATCCAACGGCAGTAGCGAGGCAACGGCTGGACGGCTTCGGGCGTTGGAGGAGGGCCCAGCGGCGGCAGCGCCAGCAGCGTCCGAAGGTCTGAGACAAGGAGATCGTGCCGGTCGCGCACCGCGTCGACCTGCTCCTTCCGTGCATCGTGGATGACGGAGAGCATTTCGCACGTGCTCATCTCACGATCTCCACGGACCGCCTCGGTGCTGTTCCGCTCGAGCTCGTCGAATACGTTCTTTACCCTGATGTCATTGATGTGGTAGTAGGTGAGCTGAAAGGTCTCGGGCTCCGCCGGCCGGTACTGGTGAATCGAGCCGTCGTACAGTCTCAGGCTCAGGTCGGTCTGTCCCTCGGCGTAGGCCATCTGCCCGCTGTCGGCATAGATGATCCGCCGGCTGCTCTCTCCGCCTACATCGTAGATGGTCACATCCTTGAGATGGCCGGTGGCGGCGTCGATTCGACCGGCTCTGAGGAAGTACTGGGAGGGCGGGACCTCATTGATGACCTGCTCACGAAGCTCGAACGTGGGCTTCTTTCGGCCAATGTCGATCAGCAGAGTCCGAAGCCGGGCGTTGGTCCGCGGGAGGACCTGGTCGACGAACACGAAATTCACGGCCGCCATGCAGGCGCCCCAGGCGAGCACCGGCGCGAGGATCTGGTAGACGCTGACTCCGGTGGCCCGCATCGCGGTGATCTCGTTGTCGGCCGCCAGATGGCTGAAGGAGTACAGGACGGCCAGCAGCACGGCCATCGGCAGCGTCATTGCCACGATGAACGGAATGCTGAGGGCGAAGACCTCGGTGATGACGGACCAGGGCAGTCCCTTGCCTACCAGTGCGCCGAACTTCTTTGCGATCTGGCTCAGGAGCATGAGGCTGGTGAGCGCCGTCAGTGCGAAGAGAAACGGCGCGACCAGCTGGCGCAGGAGATAGCGATCGAGCAGGCGCAACTAGGCTAACTCGCCATGTTGTAAGGGTTTGTTTCGTCAGCTATATTTGCGTATCCGTAACCCCAAATCACCGCCGTGAACTTCTAGAGTGATCCGCTTCCAGGTTGCCCTGGGTTGCGTCCTGCTTCTTCCCCGGGTACTCAGCGCACAAGCCGATACCACGGCCCCGACGCTCCGAATCGAGTTCGGCGAGCCTCGGCTCGCGCTGCGCGAGCCGGCCGCTCTCCGGTCTCCCTGGCTCGGCGCGCCTCGCCGGCCGCCGGCTCTTCGAGCCGCGGCGTACGACAGCGCGGTCGCGGTGGTGCTGACTGCCGAACGGGCCGAGCGGAATCTCGGACTCCGGCTCAGGACCCTGTACGGCCTTCCCATCCAGGAAGAGGTCGCCGCCGAGGAAGGGGCCGCCACGCCTCGCCGGAATGTACTTGGGCTGCCCACGAAGTATGCGGATTTGAGCTTCGACGGCCAAGCTCGTTTCGAGATTCGCACCGATCGGACCCGGGAGGAGCGCTGCAGTCCGGTGCTGCTGCTCGATCCCAATTCGGGCTGTCGCGGCGGTTTCAAGGCGCCGAGCCTGGACAACCAGGTGAGCCTCCGATCGTCGGGACTGCTCGGCCAGAGAGTCCATGTCAACGTGGATCTGGACACCGAGCGCGACTACACCGCCAACAATAACGTCCAGGTCTACTACGAGGGATTGCAGGACGAGATCGTCCGCCGCATCGACGTGGGCACCGTCGTTTTCCAGCCACCGCCCTCGCGCTTCATCACCGCCGCCGTCCCTGCCAATAATTTCGGCGTCAACGCGACGTTCGAGTTTGGACCGATACAAGTCCAGGCCCTGGCGGCCACCCAGAAGGGGAGCGTCGTAGCGGAGCGGACGTATACCGTCGGGGCAACGACGAGCCAGACCCAGGACCGTCAGGTGCGTGATCTCGACTTCGAGAGCGGACGGTTCTTCTGGGTGGTGGATCCGGCCAGTCTGCCCGGCTTTCCGGCACTCGACGTTCTCAACCTCAACTCGACCGCCTTGTCGCCCTCGGATCGTCCGGCACAGGTGCACGTGTATCGCTACCGTGCCGCCAACAGCAAGACCGGGGTGAATCCCAATCTGGGGGGTATCACGGCCCTCGCCCGGCGCACCGACAGCCCGCAGCAATTCGGCCCGGTGCAGTGGGAGCTGTTGCTGCAAGGCACGGACTACTACCTCGATCGCTCAGGTCTCTGGATCACGCTGGCGACCAAACTCGACCCGAACGACTATCTCGCGGTCAGCTATCGGTCGGCAGCGGGCACCACCATCGGCACCTTTCCGGAGGTCGATCGCGGCAGCTCGGGCGGAAAAGCGCTCGACACGCTCCAGCTGGTGGTGCAGCCTCAGCAGGGTCCCGACCTGCCCACCTTCCGCCACGAGATGCGGCAGATCTATCGCGTGGCCGGCGCCGATCTCGATGCCGCCACACTCACGGTCGGCCTGACGCTCAGTCGCAGCCAGCGTCCGCTCAACGGCACGGCGGAGACCTATCTCCGCCTCCTGGGGCTCGCCACGGCGAGCGACGCGTCGGTGTTCGACCGGGACAATCGTCTCTTTCCGCGGTCACGTGATCCCGATGCCGCCCAGGTGGTGCGCGACTATTACATCGTATTCCCTCACCTCCAGCCCTTCGCCGACCAGACCAAGCTCACGCCGGTAGAGGTGTCCGATTCCCTCTATCGCACTCCGTACTTCCGCCTTCTCGGCGAGGGTCCGCCGGCCAAGTTTGCGCTGCGCCTTCACTACGATGCCACCGGCGGCGGCGACCGCTCGACCCTCAACCTCAACGCGCTGCAGCTTCGCGAGCGGGAGCGAGCAGCTGTTCGTCGGCGGACGAAAGCTGGTTCGTGGCCTCGACTACTCGATCTCCTACGACCTCGGTCAGGTCACCTTCCTCAATCCCGACGCGCTGTTCGGTCAAGGCTCGGCGCAAGTGACCGCGCGGTTCGAGGAGCGCGGCCTGTTTGCCGTCGCTCCGACCAACATCTTCGGTCTCTCGACGCGCTACTCGCTCGGCGATCTCGGGGCCATCAACCTGATCGGCATGTACCAGAAGGAGCAGAGCGCCTTCACCCGGCCCGCGCTCGGCTTCGAGGCATCGGCCAACCTGGTCGGCGGGATCAACACTGAGCTGCACTTCAAGCCCACCGGAATCACGAGCTTCCTCAACAAGCTCGTCTCCAAGCCGTCGTCGGCGCCGTCGCTCCTCGACGTCAACGCCGAGTTTGCCTTTACCAAACCCGATCCCAATCAGAGCGGCGAGGCGTACCTCGAGGAATTCGAGTCGGACGCCGGCGTGGACGTCTCGCTGCGCGAGACGTCCTGGGAATTCGGCAGCCGCCCACAGCAGCCCAACGGCCTGGAAGACATCGGCTTCGCGGGCGGCTTCGATCCCGCCGACGCCGTGGCGCTGACCTGGCAGAACCTGATACCGCTGGGAAACACGAATCAGGCGGTCGAGCTGCACCCGCAGGACATCGACACGCTGATTCGGCTGGCTGGGCGGAGCGAGACCCCGGAGACGGTGCTTTACCTCACCCTCCATGCCGACACCGCCGGCGGCATCGTCCAGACGAACAACTCGTCACGCTGGTCGCAGCCTCGGCGAGATTTCCTGCCGCGTTGGCGCTCGATGGTCACCTCGCTCAGCTCGACCGGTCTGGACCTCAGCCGCGACGACTTCCTCGAGTTCTGGCTCTTCCAGCCCGTGGGCTCGCCCGCCGACTCCGCGGGTCTTCGACTGGTGATAGACGTCGGCACGGTCAGCGAGGACGCGCTGGCGATCGCGCCCGACAGCTTCACGGTCAACGGAAGTGATACCGTCTTCAGCGGCCGGCAGTATGTGGGCCAGGGGGTGCTCAACACCGAGCGCACCGATATCGGCATCTTCAACGCCGACGTTGACGACATTGGCATACTCGGCGATCGGCCCGATCAGATGACGGAGGTGGGCGTGGGGCCGCTGGACCAGCCGCTCCCTCTCTGCGATCGGGTGCTCACCAATGCCGTCGCAATCTTTCCCTGGGGCGACCTCAGCAGCCGCTGCACCAGGGGCAACGGCCAGCTCGACACCGAGGACCTGAACGGCGACGGGGTGCTCGACGCGGACGGGCCCAACGAAAACGTGTTTCGCTACGTGGTGAATCTGGCGAACAACGACTTCTTCGTCCGGGACGGCGTTCCCACCAAGGACCAGCAGGGGAACACGATCGCGGTGTGGAAGCTCTACCGGATCCCGATTCGCCAGCCCACCGCCACCCTCAATACGCCGACGCTTCGGCTGGCCAAGCATCTGCGCCTCACCCTCGCGACGCCGCCGGACAACGGCAATCCGGACATCGTGGCACGACTCGCGATGGCTCGGCTCCGGTTCGTCGGGTCGCCATGGGTGCGCCGCGCCGAAACGCCGATCGCCGGTCTGACGGGTATCACAGGGTTGCCCACGGGCAGCATCACCACGTCCGTCGTGTCCACCGAAAACAGCCTGGACCTCGGATACACCTCGCCTCCGGGAATTACCGACAACGTTTCCCGTCAGGGCGGGGACAGGGAGACCTCGGGGACGCAGATCAACGAGAAGTCGCTCCGGATCATCGCGACCCAGCTCGGGATCAACCAACGCGCGGAAGCGTATCTGCGATTCCCGGCCGGGCCGCAGAATCTGCTGACGTATCGCACGCTCAAGGTCTGGTTCCGCGGAAGGGGTCCCGGCTGGGAGGAGGGTGATCTTCAGGCGTTCATCAAGCTGGGCAGCGATAACGACAACTTTTACCTCTACAGGACAGCCGCGAAGTCCACCACCTGGGAGCCCGAAGCAGTCATCGACCTGGACACATGGCGACGACTCCGCGCCGACGTGGAGAACCGATGGCTGAGCGGGCAGCCGCCGTCGGGGGCAGCGGCATGCGGTATCGATTCCGTCGACACCGATGCCTACGTGGCGTGCGAAGGGCCGTACATCGTGAATGTGCGCGATCCCGCCGTGAATCCGCCGAATCTCGCGGCAGTGCAGGAGGTCTCGGCGGGCATCTATCGAGTGGCACAGAATGTCAGTGCTACGGAGTCCGAGCTGTGGGTGGACGACATCCGCCTGAGTCAGCCGGTCTCGCAGACCGGTCTGGCCGGGTCGGTCGATGCACGTTTGACCGCGTCGGACGTCGGAAGTTTCGCCGTCGCGTACGTCAAGCAGAACGGCCAGTTCCGACAGATCAATCAGGACCCGACCTATCGCGGCACCGACGTTCTTCAGCTCGCGAGCAACGTGCGGCTCGACCGATTCCTTCCCGCCTCGTTCGGCCTGGCGATGCCGTTCACGGTCACGTATGCGAGGACCGGAACGAATCCGGAGCTCTTGACGGGAACCGATCTGAGGGCCGCGTCGCTCCCCGGACTCCGGAAGCCCGACTCGTGGAGTGCGACGTACTCGTTGTCGATTCGCCGCGAGGTGCCGGGCAAGAGCTGGGTGACGCGCGGCCTGATTGACCCGCTCCTCATCACCGCAACGAGTACCCAGGGTCGAAACACGACCGACCTCTCGAATGCCGAGGCGAGCTCGTATGCGCTCAACGCGACATACCTGCTCCAAATGCGGCGCCATGGTTTCCGCCTGCCACTCGGCGGCCTCGTCAAGGGACTTCCCCGATGGATGCGCGAAGGCGATGCAGGAAAGGGACTCCAGAGAGCGGACTTCAGCCTGGTGCCCTCCCGCATCCGATTCAGCAGTGGGCTCACTCGCGACGAGTCGAATTCCACGGCGTTCCTCGTGCCCGTCGTTCGAAGCGACGACGCCCTGTTTCAGCCCACATTGGCGCTTACTCACCTCTGGCGCAATTCGGCGGGGCTCACGTGGCAACCGCTCGGCATGCTCAACTTGAGTGGTGACCTTACGAGCACGCGAGACCTCAGGGTCTATCCCGATTCCACGACACTCGGACGGCTGGCGTACAGCGAGCGGAAGTTCCTGCTGGGTGTCCCGGTGGGCGTCGAGCGCGACCGGGCGCTCGTCACCGCCCTCGCGCTCACCCCCGCCATCTCCTCGTGGCTCCGCCCGCGGTTCTTGAGCACCAGCAGCTTCGTTCTCTCCCGGACCCTGACGAGTCGCGACCCGGTGCGAGCCGACGGCGACAGCGGTGCCTTCATCCTGCCCCAGACCCTCAACAACACGAGGACCAACGAGCTGGGCGCCTCTCTGGATTTTGCGCGGGGCATCCGCCAGCTCCTGGGAGACAGCAGCGGGTTCGGGAAACTCCTCGCCAAGGTGCGTCCAGTGGACATGAGCACACGACTCACTCGCACTTCGACCTTCGATCTCACAGCCTTCGACCCCAGCTTCGGCTACCAGCTGGCAATCGGCGGGCTCGATCGGTTCCTGGCGCAGAATGGCACCTCGCCCATCGGGGCATCGGAGTCGCGGGTCGCCACGATCGCGGCCGGTGCGGATTTGCCCTTCGGTGTGGCGCTGACGATCTCGCATGCGCTGACGCGGACGACACGATTCCAGCGTGTGAACGATGGATTCGTGCAGACCGAGATCAACCAGCGGGAGTGGCCGGTCGGCAGCGCGCGCTGGACTCGCACCTTCGGCCGGGGCCCGATCACGCTCCTCGCGCTCGGCACGACCTTCCGGCATCGCGAAGGGAGCACCGTTCAGGCGAACATCGCCGGAACACCGGCCCTGACCGCGATCAACTCGTCGAGCGTCACGCCGGACCTTCAACTGGTCTTGCGAAATGGCATTTCTCTGACGGCAGGCCTGACCGACCTCGGGCAACGCAACGCCTCAAACGGCAACGAGACCCAGCTCGACCAGCGCGACTACACGGGATCGTTCAACTACGCGTTCCGGCTCCCCCGTTCGATCAGTCGAGAGCGAAAGCAGGTGCGCAGCTCGGTCACCGTGCTCTCGACGACCGCTCGCACCTGTTTGCTCCAGCGCGATGTCGCCGATTGCACGGTGATTTCGGATGTCACGCGACAGGAGCTCCGCGGCGGCCTCGACGCCGACCTGATTCAGATTCTCAGCGGAGGACTGCAAGTGGGCTACTCCGTCAACGACTCCCGTCACCTGAGTCGCCGGACGTCGCAGATCTCGATCATCGCAAGCTTTCAGCTCTCCTTGTTTGCGGGAGACTACAGATAGGTGAACGGTGAAGGGTGAAAGGTGAAGGGGATTCCGCGTTGACTTTCTGGCTTGTCCGGGTTTCATCTTCGCGTCCGGGAATTCCCCTTTACCTTGTCATCTCCCCTTTCCCCTTCTCCCTTCTCCTTTCTCCCCGATGCGCCCTCACTTTCGTCCTCCTGCTCGTCCTTCTTGGCGCATGCAAAGAAGCACCCAAGCCGCGCGAATTCGACGGTCCGGCCGCGTTTCGCTATATCGAGACGCAGGTGGCATTCGGACCGAGGATCCCGAACACCGCGGCGCACGAGAAGATGCGAGTGTGGCTCGATAGCACCCTTCGCCGGCGCTCGGACACGCTGGTCGTTCAGCAGTGGGATCACGTGACGAGCAAGGGCGACACACTCCATCTCACCAACTTCATCGCCCGGTTCAATCCGGCCGCTTCCAAGCGCATTCTCTTCCTTGCCCACTGGGATAGCCGGCCCACAGCCGATAGTCCCAAGTCGCCGGACAAGAGCAAGCCCGTGCCGGGGGCCAACGACGGCGGTTCGGGTGTCGCGCTGCTGTTGGGTGTGGCCGACGCGCTCAAACGCAAACCGACGACGTTGGGTGTGGACCTCCTCTTCGACGACGGGGAGGACTACGGGGATTTCGAGAAGACGCCGATGGACGTGCTCATGGGCGCCCGATACTACGCGGCGCACCAGGTGCCGGGACCACAACCGCTCTACGCGGTGCTTTGGGACCTCGTCGCGGACAAGGATCTCCAGCTCTATCAGGAGGGCAATTCGCTCGTCGGCGCGCCGGAAGTCGTCGAGCGAGTATGGGAGACGGCCCGTGAGATGGGCGAATCGGGCCACTTCATCGCCACTCCAAAACACACGCTCATCGACGACCATCTCGAGTTGCAAAAGGTCGGCATCCGAGCGATCGACGTCGTGGACTTCGACTACCCCTCGTGGCACACGGCTGATGACACGATAGACAAGGTCTCAGCCGCGAGCCTCAAAGCGGTTGGTGACGTGGCGGTGGGTCTGGTGCGGAAGGAAGAGTAGGCCGGCGGAACGGCGGAAAGGGAAAGGAGAAGAGAAGGGAGAAGAGGGAAAAGCCTGCGCGTCGTAGCCCCGCAACGAGTGAATCCGCCTTACGCCATTCCGCCGTTCCGCCGTACCGTGGGATATGTCTTCGTCCGAGCGACGTGCCCTCGTCTTGTTGCTCTCACTTGGCTTGGTCGGGCAGGGAGTACGCTGGCTGGCCACCCGTCCCGGCCAACCTCCCGGCGAAGTCCAGCTCCTTCAAACTCTCCCGGCGCAGTCTCCCATCGCCCATCGCGACAGCATTCTCGCACTCGGCCGGCCGCTGGGGCCGGACGAGCGTATCGATGTCGACCGTGCCACCGCCCAGGAGCTGGCTCGCCTTCCGCGAATCGGTCTTGCGCTCGCCAAGACCATCGTTGCCGATCGTGAGGCGAAAGGTCCGTTCGGCGATTTGGCCGGACTCGACCGCGTGCCCGGCATTGGTGCTGGTCTGCTGGCCGTCATCGGTCCTCATCTCACATTCAGCCGTCCTGCAAGGGACCTCACGGAATCGTCGGCAAAGGCCGCCGCGGCACCGTCCTCGCTGGGCCTAAGTCCAATCCAGGGCCATCCCGGCCCCACGGGTCCCACGCCACTCGACCTCAATTCCGCCACCGAGGCCGAGCTTGTCCGATTGCCAGGAATCGGGCCCTCGAGGGCTCGGGACATCGTCGCGTATCGCGAGCGGCACGGGTCTTTCAGTAGGGTCGCGGACCTGGACCGAATCCCGGGGATTGGGCCAGCCGCGTTGGCGAAGCTGAGCACCTTGGTTCGCGTGCAATGATCGCCCATTCCGCGGTCTACCCGGGTTTCGCGAAAGAGATTAACCATCAGTCAACACGCAGCTTAGAGAGAATCGTCACGATCATGGCAACCGCAGCGCCCGCTGGCGGCGCCGATAAGCTCGGTGAAGTGCTTCTCCGGGAAGGTCTCCTTTCCCGGGAGCAGCTCGCTCAGGCGCAAATAGAGCAAAAGTCCTCGAAACACCGGCTCGGGTTCGTGCTGGTGAAGATGGGCCTTGTCCCCGAAATCGAGATCACCAAAATCCTGGCGCGGCAGCATCGCATGCCGGCGGTAGATCTTTCCCGGTTCGAGGTCGACCCCAAGATCCTCAAGCTGGTCCCGACCGACATGGCGGCCAAAGGCGTGGTACTGCCCCTGAAACGCGAGGGCCGTACTCTCACCGTCGCCATGGCCGACCCCAGTGACCTCGGCCTCCTCGAAGACCTCAAGTTCATCACGCGCTTCGACCTTTTCCCGGTCATCGCGGGCGAGTTCACCCTGCGATCGCTCATCGAGAAGCACTACGCCGGCGCCGACGACCAGGGTCTGCAGAACATCATCAAGGACATGGAGGCGTCGGGCGAGGACGTCGAAGTCGTCGAAGAGCAGGTCGAGGAAACCGCCACGCAGGCGCAAATCGAAGATGCGCCGGTCGTCAAACTAATCAATGGGCTCCTCATCGACGCCGTCAAACGCGGCGCCAGCGACATCCACATCGAGCCGTTCGAGCACGAAATCCGGGTCCGCTACCGCGTGGACGGTGCGCTACTCGAAATCATGCGCCCGCCGCTTCGCATGAAGGCTGCGCTCACATCGCGCATCAAGATTCTCTCGCAGCTCAACATCGCCGAGCGTCGCGTTCCTCAGGACGGACGCCTCAAGCTCAAGATGGGAAACCGGGTCATCGACTTCCGTGTCTCCACGCTCCCGGTGCTCTTCGGCGAAAAGATCGTGCTTCGTATTCTCGACAAGGGTAATCTGACGCTCGACCTCACCAAGTTCGGGTTCGAGGTCAAGGCCGAGAAAGACCTGATGAAGGCCATCCTGAATCCGTACGGCATGGTGCTCGTCACCGGCCCCACGGGTTCCGGAAAAACCACCACGCTCTACTCGGCGCTTTCCCGGGTCAACACGCCTGAAGTGAACATCATGACCGCGGAAGACCCGGTCGAATACAACCTGATGGGCATCAACCAGGTACTGGTTCGCACCGAGATCGGGCTGACCTTCGCGGCCGCGCTCAAGGCGTTTCTCCGGCAAGACCCCAACATCATCATGATCGGTGAGATCCGAGACCTGGAAACGGGAGGCATCGCCATCAAAGCGGCCCTCACCGGCCACCTCGTTCTCTCGACACTGCATACGAATGATGCACCCAGCACGATTACCCGTATGATCGACATGGGAATCGAGGCCTTCAACGTTGCCAGTGCTGTAAACCTTGTAGTTGCACAGCGTTTGGTCAGACGAATCTGCAAGGAATGCAAGGCGCCGGCTCAATATTCCGAGGATGTATTGTCCTCTCTGGGCACAGATTTTGAGATGCTGAGGGCGATACCGTTCATGAAGGGAACAGGTTGCGACACCTGTAGTGGCACGGGATACAAGGGCCGAGCGGGTCTGTACGAGGTCATGGCACTCAGTCCCGAGCTTCGTCGCATGATCCTCCGTGGTGCTTCCGTCAGCGACATACGCGATCAGGCCGTCACCGAAGGGATGCTCACGCTCCGGATGGACGGTATGAAGAAAATCGATCGCGGTGTCACGACCCTCGAAGAAGTGGTCAAGGAGACAGCCGGATGAGCTTCAATCTGCGCGCATTGCTGGAGGAGATGATCGAAAAGGAGGCTTCCGACCTCCACATCAGCTCGGGCGAGCGGCCCAAGTTGCGTATCGACGGCGACATAGTCGATAGCTCGGTCGCCGAGATCCTCACGCCCAAGGACACCCTCCAGCTGGCGTACTCGGTCCTGACTGAGAATCAGAAGAAGCGGTTCGAGACCGAAGACGAGCTCGACTTCTCCTTTGGAATTCAGAACTTAGCCCGCTTCCGCGGCAACTGCTTCAAGCAGCGCGGCTGCGTGTCCATGGCAATCCGCATGATTCCCTTCAATGTGCGGACGTTTCAGGAGTTAGGCCTCCCGCCCATCATCGCCAAGCTGGCGGAGCGGCCGCGTGGTCTGATCCTGGTCACGGGTCCCACCGGCTCAGGCAAGAGCACCACGCTGGCGGCGATCATCGACAAGATCAACAAGGAGCGGAAGGGTCACATCATCACGGTGGAAGACCCGATCGAATTCATTCACCGCCATCAGTCGTGTCTCGTCAACCAGCGCGAGATCGGCACCGACACCAAGAGCTTCCACACCGCGCTCAAGTACGCACTGCGTGAAGACCCCGACGTCATCCTGGTCGGCGAAATGCGCGATCTCGAAACCATCGCGGCGGCGCTGACCATCGCGGAGACCGGTCACCTCGCGCTGGCCACGCTGCACACCAACTCTGCGGCGGAGTCGATCAACCGTATCATCGACGTCTTCCCGTCCAACCAGCAGTCGCAGGTGCGGGCGCAGCTCGCCTTCGTGCTCGAGGGAGTCATCACCCAGACGCTCCTCCCGAAGGCGCGTGGCCGCGGCCGCGTGATGGCGTGCGAGATCATGGTGGCCACTCCGGCCATCAGGGCACTGATCCGCGACGACAAGATCCACCAGATCTACAGCGCGCTGCAGTCGGGCAAGAAGCATGGTATGCAGACGATGAACGACGCGCTGTACCAGCTCTACACCAACAAGGAAGTCAGCCAGGAAGAGTGCGAGCGGGTCTCGCACGACCCGAAGGAGTTCCTCCGGATGATCGGCATCACGCCATTGGAGGATCAGGACATCCCGACGGCACCGCAGGAGCGCAAGCTGAGCGGGGGCAATCGGCGGTAGGCGGACAGGCGGAACGTAGGACGACGGAACGATAAGAGATCGGTGAGCCCAGGGCGCGTGGCCACACGTACCGCCGTTGCGCCCTTCCGCCGTTCCGCCGAAGATCGACTCCCAGGAGAACACAGATGCCAATGTTTGAGTACACCGCGCGAAACGCCACGACGGGTCAGATCCAGAAGGGGCAGCTGGACGTGCCGAACAAGGACGAGGTCGGCGCGTACCTGCGGAAGAATCGCCTCATCCTCGTCAACGTTCGCGAGGCGCCGAAGCAGATCAAGCTGAGCCTGGGCGGTCCGCGCGTAAAGACGCGCGACATCGTCATCTTCACCCGCCAGTTCGCGACGATGATCAACGCCGGCCTGCCGCTGGTGCAGTCGCTGAACATTCTCGCCGCGCAAACCGAGAACAAGACGCTGCAGAGCGTCACGCGGGCCGTGGTGTACGACGTCGAAAGCGGCAACACACTCGCCGACGCATTCTCGAAGCACCCGAAAGCCTTTACCCAGCTCTACGTCAACATGGTCGCCGCTGGCGAGGCCGGCGGTATTCTCGATACGATTCTCATCCGGCTTGCCACCTTCCTCGAGAAAAACGACGCCCTGGTCCGCAAGGTAAAGGGCGCCATGGTCTACCCGGGCGTCATCATCACCGTCGCCTTCGTGGCCATCGCGGTGCTCTTGATCTTCGTGATTCCAACCTTCCAGAGCATGTTCGCGTCGGCCAACCTCGAGCTGCCGCTGCCGACACGTATCGTGATTGGGATGTCCAACTTCCTGATCCACTACTGGTGGGCCCTGATCGGCGTGATTGGCGGGATCGTGTTCGCCATTCGCCAGTACTATGGCACCCCGGCCGGCAAGAAGCAGCTCGACGGCATGCTGCTCAAGGCGCCCGTACTGGGCGACGTGATCCGGAAGTCGGCGGTCTCCCGCTTTACCCGGACGCTGGGCACGCTGGTGAGCTCCGGCGTGTCGATTCTCGAGGGCCTCGAGATCACCGCGAAGACCGCGGGCAACCAGGTGGTACATGATGCCGTGATGGAGTCACGCCAGTCGATCGCTGGCGGTGAGACCATCGCCGCACCGCTCGAGAAGTCCAAGGTGTTCCCCCCGATGGTCATCTCGATGATCGCCGTGGGTGAGCAAACCGGTGGGCTCGACGAGATGCTGTCCAAGATCGCCGACTTCTACGACGAAGAGGTGGACGTCGCGGTCAGCGCGCTCCTGAGCCTCATGGAGCCTGCCATGATCGTGGTCCTGGGCGTGATCGTCGGCGGTATGGTGGTTGCGATGTACCTGCCGATCTTCGACATGATGAACGCGGTGCAGTAGGGGCGGTCCCTCCGCGTTGGGCGCCGGCCCCGGGAGCCTTACGGCTTCCGGGGCCGGCGTCTTTTCCGGAACGGCAGCCGTTCCGGATGGATCAGGCGGGAGTCGTCACAAGGGTGCGCAGATGGGCTCTCTGGCGCAACCGTCCGAGCACAATCACATGGAGCATGACCGAGAGCAGTACTCATCTGTGGGTCCATGATAGATTGACCGTCTCTGTCGATTTCGGGGCCGCTCGTTCGACGTATGGGTAGAGCCGGACATGACGCGGGAGGCCGGCTTCGAATTCCACACATGATTCATGACACTTAAGGAGATACGACAATGCGGTTCATGATCCTGGTGAAGGCCAACAAAGACAGCGAAGCCGGCATCATGCCGAGCACCGAGATACTCAGCAAGATGGGGAAGTACAACGAAGAGCTCGTGAAGGCCGGCGTCATGCTTGCCGGAGAAGGGCTCGCGCCGAGCTCCAAGGGCGCACGCGTCAAGTTCGATGGCACCAAGCGCACCGTGACCGACGGCCCGTTTGCCGAGACGAAGGAGCTCGTCGCGGGGTTCTGGCTCTGGCAATGCAAGTCGAAGGACGAGGCGCTCGAGTGGCTCAAGCGGGCCCCATTCGACGGCGGGACCGAGATCGAGCTTCGTCAGGTGTTCGAGGCCGAGGACTTCGGCAAAGAGTTCACGCCAGAGCTGCGGAAGCAGGAAGAGCGGTTGAGGGAGAAGATCGCCGCCAAGCGGTAGGGCTCGATGGGAAGGTGGCGCCGGTGACCGGCAGCTCGCGGGGCATCGGCGCCGCCCCTACTTGTTCGTCTTCCCTGTCGCGCTCTTCGGCTTCTGCACACGCAGCGTGCTGTCTGCCGGCGCAAGCCGATCGCCGTTCCAGGAATCCATCTTGTAAACGGTCGTCCCGCTGTCAGGCTTCACCCAGAATCCAGCCTTCGTGGAATCAAAGAGGAGCGTCAGGAGTGCGGTCCCGTCCTTCCTGAGGAGCCGGGTCCGGCGGTCCGGCGGCGAGAAGCGCGCCGAGTCCGACTCGTGGGCGGTTGCGAAACCACTCGCGTCTATCGTGCGGTACGCCATCAACAGGTTTTCTACGGCCGATGAATCTGCCGGCCCGCCAGGTGACAATTCCCACTTCGTGCCTGCATGTCGGAGGGTGAACCGCCGGGCTCCTCGTGCGATCTCGATGGTCGCCACGCTGTCACCGGGCACGCCGGCGATCCGATGGTCGCGCCATTCGTCACTCGGCCGTGTGAGCCACTCGACCAGGCGGCCACGCAGCTCGTACGTCGCCTCCTGATCCGGGCGTCGCACGTACCCGCCCGAGAAATCCGACGACCTGTGACCGGCGATGAGATCGAGCATCGTCCGGCCGCTTCCCTTGACCAGCACCCGGGTACCCCCGGCGCTGTCCACCCCCAACGTGCCATGGGAGGTCTTCCGCTCGGCGATGAGCTCGCTCCCCGGGGCGGTGTCGGCGAAGGCGGTGAAGAGATCCGCTATCGCCTGGGAGGCAGCGGGATGGCCGTTGACGGCCCAGTGCGTCGTATCCGTTCGCGTCAGCACGGTCGTATCGGCGAGTCGCACGAGCAGGATGCTATCGACCGTGCTGCGCGTGAGCTTCGGAATGCGGAACGCATCGCTGTTCGGGGTGGTCTTGTCGCGGTGCCTTGCCATGGCCGCGCCGCCCCAGAGCAGGAGAAGGGCGCCGAAGATCAGCGCCAGGCGTGCGAGCTGCTTTGCGCTCATACGGCCTCCCCGGCCGGCACGAGCGGACGATACGGCTCGCGGGTGCGACGCCTCCGCCGCGCGAGGTGCACGAGACCGGCGAGCGCGACCAGCACCGGCAGCCCGATCAGATTGGCGTATTTGGCCCCCTCCCGCTCGAGGGCTGTCTTGAAGACGAGGGGAACCGGCCGGCGGTCCTTCGAGCGGATCGCGATGAGCTCTTCGTCCTGAGCCAGCCAATCGATCGAATTGAGAGCGAGCGCGAGGTTCTCCGGCGCGTTACGGACGAATCGATCGGTCGCGAAAGTCGATGCTTCCAACCACGACCGCGCGTCCCTTGCCCTTCGGCGCGGCGACCACCGCGACGACCTGGCGTCCAAGATTGGTTCGAGGAAAATCACGATTCGGGTCGATCGAGGTGACACCGCTCAGCGTGCCGGCGGCGGCGCTCGTGAGGAGGAGCGGTGTGACGGTGCCCCGTGGGGCCTTCGTCGTATCGATCGTGCTGGCCCAGGTGATGACGGCGCCGCCCAGGTCCTGGTTGATGGTCGAGCGGCGTGTGCTCTCGGTACGCATGAAGAAGGGATACACCTGCAGCACGCGCCCGAAGTCGCTGGGTACCGGGATCGCCTCGTTGGCAACGAGGTCATAGACCATGTCGCCCCGCACCGAGAGACCGAACTTCTGGAGCAGCGTGTTCCATGGCCAGCGCGCGAGGCTGGGCCATCGGAGCCTCGGGAGAAATCTTCATTCCGCCGGCCAGGACGAGGATGCTCCCACCGTGGTCCACGTACCGCTCGAGCGTTGCGAGCTGCGAGGCCGGGACCGAATCCGGGGCGCCCGCCAGGACGATCGCCGCGAGACTGTCGAGCTTGGTCGAGTCGGGGAGGACCAGTGGGCGCACCTCGTACGACTTGCCGAGTTGCTCTTCCAGCGACTGGTAGCCGGTCCCGGGCTCGGCGGCCGACGCCGACTGATCGGCGACGATCCCGATGGATCGTTTGTGGGTTCTCGTGAGATTTCGAATCGATGAGATCAGGCGGTACTCGAGGTCATCGGTGCTTTGGACGAACGGCACGGTCTCGGTCTGCGAGCCGTGCTGAATCGCGAGTCCCAGGTAACCCTGCTTCACCTGCAGCTCCGACTGACCGATCACGTTGAATTGGACCGGCTGGATCCCCAGGCTCTGCGCGTCCTGCCGCGCCGCGTCATCGGTTGCGGGATCGCGCTCGACGATTCGGATGCGACTGTTTCCCGCGGCGCGGACGTCACGGAGCAGATCGTCCACGTCGCGCTTCATCAGCGCCACTTCGGTCGGCAGCTCGGCGGATGCGAAGACCTTGATCGTGACGAGGTCGTCCAGATGACCGAGGACGCTTCGGGTGCCGGAGGAGAGCGTATACGCCTGTCCCGGGGAGAAGTCGAGGCGTCCGCCGATGTACCCCCCGAGGAGGTTCACCACGACGAGCGATGCCGCGAGCAGACTGACCCCGAGCCGCAACCGGCGAAGCGCACCGCCGGCCGGCGCGAGCTTCCGGCCGAGCAGGGCGCCGTAGGCCAGCGCGAGGAAGATCCCCGCGAGTGAGAGGAAGTAGATCGCGTCTCGAAGGTCGATGACTCCGCGCCCGATGCTGTCGAAGTGCGACATCACTCCGATTCGCGCCGCCGTGGCCGCGAGCCCGGCCGGAAGTCCCACCAGGAGCGGATTGAGGCCCACGAGAATGAGGAGAAACATCACGACGGCGCCGAGGATGAACGCGGTGATCTGACTCCGGCTCAGGCTCGACGCCCACGTGCCGACCCCCGCGAATCCGGCGGCGAGGAGACCCGCACCGGCGTACTGGGCGACCACCGTCGGCCATGGCATCGCCGCGCCGAGGGAAAGCCCGAGCGGGATGAGGCCGGACAGCGCCAGGGCGATACAGAGGAAGAGGACCGACGCGAGGTACTTGCCGAGCAGGAGCTCGAGCTCGCTCAGCGGCTGCGCCAACACCACCTCGAGTTGGCCGCCGCGGATGTCCTCCGCAAGGGAGCGCATCGTCACCGCGGGGATGAAGAAGAGAAACTCCCACGGCAGCAAATCGAGCATCGGACGCAGGCTCGCCACCTGCGAGAGATAGGCCTGACGGAAGAAGAGAAAGGCGTTGATCGCAAGGAAGGCGACCAGCAGGACGTAGCCGGTCGGCAAATCGAAGAGCGCCTTCAGTTCACGGCGCGCGACGGTCCAAATGCGCATCACTCAGGGCTCCTGCTGAATCGTAAGCTCGCGGAACAGGTCCTCGAGACTTCCGGCCTCCTGGTGGAGCTCGAACAAGGTCCACTGTTCGGCTTTGGCCAGCTCGAAGATTCGCGGCCGGAGATCGTCGGCGCTGTTGGTCGTAACGGTGACGCGGACGCGACCATCGGTAGCGTCGTTGGCCTCGACGCCGCCTACGCCCGGCAGCGCAGCGAGTCGATCAGCCACGCCGATGCCGGCCGCCTCGACGGCTATTCGGGCCACGCCCTTGGCGCGGGTGACGAGCTGATCCACCGGTCCATCGGCGACGATGCTTCCGCCGTTGATGATGAGCAATCGCGAGCAGGTGAACTGCACCTCGGGCAGCACGTGCGTAGAGAGAAGAACGGTGCGCTCGCGTCCGAGATGGGCGATGAGATGCCGGATCTCGACGCGCTGGTTGGGATCGAGCCCTTCGGTCGGCTCGTCGAGAATGAGGAGGTCGGGACGGTGGAGAATCGCCGCGGCAAGGCCCACGCGCTGACGGAACCCCTTCGAGAGCTCGCCGATTGGACGGTGGAAGACAGGCTCGAGTCCCGTCGCGGCGACCGCCTCGTCGATCGCGCTCTGGCGCGACGGGCCATCGAGATCGCGAAGGCGACCCACGAAGTCCAGGTACTCCGAGACCAGCATTTCGGGGTACAGCGGGTTGTTTTCGGGGAGGTAGCCGATCCGTCGTTTGGCCTCGCGTCCGGCCTCTTCGAGCAAAACGCCGTCGAGCCTGATCGAGCCGGCGTCCGGCTCGATGAACTGGGTGATCATGCGCATCGTGGTGGATTTCCCCGCGCCGTTCGGTCCGAGGAATCCGACCACCTGCCCACGATCCACTTGAAAGGAGACCTGCTCGACGGCTTTGATGCCGCCGAAGCGCTTCGAGACCCGATCGAGAGCAAGTAAGGACATACGCAAGAGAAAGTTATAGTTGTGCGGGCGAGCGAGATTGTAACCGCCGTCCACCACGCCATCAAGGGGTATCCGGGGTCAGATGCCTGAGGAAGGGAGATGGTCGCAGGTTTGACGGGAAGGAGCGGACGAAAGAGTGTAGTAGGATGAGAATCCTTGTCGTGGGGGCCGGGGCGATCGGGGGATACTTCGGAGGACGACTCCTGGAGGCGGGGCGGGACGTCACCTTTCTCGTGCGCCCCAGGCGTCGCGAACAGCTCGTGTCATCGGGTCTCTCGATCCGGAGCGTGATGGGAGATGTCGATCTCCCCTCTCCGCCGACCATTGCGGCCAAGGCGGTGCTCGAGCCGTTCGACCTCATACTTCTGAGCTGTAAGTCCTACGACCTCGATGGTGCCATCGAGTCCTTCGCGCCGGCCGTCGGACCCGGATCGGCGATCCTTCCGCTCCTGAACGGAATGCGTCATCTGGATGTGCTCGATCGGCGATTCGGTCCCGATCGCGTGCTCGGCGGGCTCTGCATCATTTCGAGCTCGCTCGACTCCGACGGCACGATTCATCATCTCAACGAGCTGCACACACTCATCTTCGGCCGGCGGCACGACTCGGGAACGGCGGAATGGCGGAACGGCGGAACGGCGAAACGGGAGCAGGACAGCGTTGGCGCGATAGCAGAGGCGTTCGAGGGTGTGCGTGTCGACGCGCGAGCGAGCGCTGCGATCCTCCACGAGATGTGGGAGAAATGGATCTTCATCGCGGCGCTCGCGGGAATCACCTGCCTGATGCGCGCAACCATCGGCGACATCGTCGCCGCGGGCGGCGCCGGACTCGCGATGTCTCTCCTCGACGAATGCGCCGCGATCGCGACCGCGGCAGGCTTTCGGCCGAGTGAGCCTTCGCTGGAGCGAAGCCGCGCCATGCTCACGGCACCGGGATCGTCCCTTGCGGCCTCCATGTTTCGCGACATCGAGCGGGGAGCGCCCACCGAAGGGGACCACATCATCGGCGACTTGCTGAGCCGGGGAATCGCCCATGGCGTGGTCACGCCGGTGTTGCGCATCGCAGACGCGCATCTCAGGGCGTACGCGGAGCGGGCGGATCGGCGAAATGGGCGAAATGAGAGAACGGCGACAGGGCGGAACGGCGGATGCGGAATGGCGGAATGAGGGCGCCTGAGTCGTCCGATCCGCGCTGGGACACGTATCCCGACACGATACTCGAGATCCACACCTCGCCACTGCTGCGGGTGGATCTCCGGGCACCTGTGTCGTCGGAGATGGCGCGGCGGCTTCGCGAGCTGGGACTCGGTCGCACGTGGGGCACGGTCACCGCCCATAACCCGGGACGCCTGGTGGACCCGGCGCTCAACGAGAAGCGCGAGAAGGAGCTGACCGACTCGGTGACGGCGCTGGGGGCGCCGTTTGTCCCCGCCGACGGGGTCTCACCCGATGGCAGCCACCGCGAGCCCGGGTTCGCGATCGCGCTCGAGCAGAAGCGGGCCGTCGCGCTCGCGAGCGCGTTCGGCCAGTCTGCAATCTTCTGGTTCGATGGGGAGAGGTTCTGGATCGTGCCCGCGCTGGTGGGCAATGCGCCGATCAGGCTGGGGTAGGGCGAAAGGGCGAAAGGGCGCTCGTCGCAGCGCGTATCGGCGCTCATCGCAGCGCGTATCGGCGCTCGGCGCAGCGCGATCGGCGCTCGTCGCAGCGCCGGAGAGGCAGGGGCCCTCCGGCAACCTCCAAGACATCCCCTCACCCCACCCCGGGGAGGTTGCCTCCGAACCCCTGCCTCTCCAGCTTGCGCCGGCGCCTCGTTCCGCCGTTCCGCCGTTCCGCCGTTCCGCCGTTCCGCCGTTCCGCCGTTCCGCCGTTCCGCCGTTCCGCCGTTCCGCCGTTCCGCCGTTCCGCCTTACCGCCGCTCGTACGTGCCAAGCAGCACGCCCTTTGCCACGGCGTATTCCCTCAACGCATCCCGCATCTCAGACCGGCCCGGCGGCCCGGAGAACGCCGGCCTCGTCGCCAGCGCGTAGATCTGAAAGGCATACCGATGGATGCCATGTCCGGGCGGAGGATCGGGCGGCAGGTATTGCGTCTGCAGGAGGGAGTTCCGGCCCATCGAGACACCGCGAGCGTGGTGACCCTCGCTGGGGAGGGCTCCCTCCTCGAGGCCCTTTCCAGCTCCCGGCAGGTTGAAGACGATCGCGTGAACCATCGGCTCCGGGGTCGGGCTGTCGGCGTCTTCAATCAACAACACGAGAGTCGCGATATCGTCGGGCACTCCGGTCCACTCGAGCGGCGGTGAGATCCCCTCGCCGTCGGCGGTGTACTTCGTGGGAATGGCGTCGCCCGCTGCGAACGCGGAGCTCGTCAGCAGAATCTCCACATCGACATCTTCGAGGGCGTCGTCGTTGAACGTGAGTGCGCCGAGACCGGGTCGTGCGGTCTTGAGGGCCTCACCGACGTCCTTGGGCAGCTTCTCGAGCATCATTTCCTCCTTCCGACTGTCATCGGCACGCAGTACTCTCCTGAGTCTCTCCCTGCACTTCCTCACGTGGAGACTCAGATGCTTCGCTCACCCTGGTTTCCTCTCAGGGCATCCAGCTTCCTCGTCGCCGCTATGCTCACCTGCTCGGATCCATCGGCCCCTGAGGCCACGATCGCCGACAAGCGCGGCGGACCCCGTCAGCCAGAGATCACCGTCACGCCGCAGCAAAGCGGCACCACCAACAGACTCCAAGCCATCAGTCCCGTGAGCGACCGAATCGCGTGGGCCAGTGGCATCGACGGCACGTACGCCATTACCCGGGACGGTGGGGCGACGTGGACTGCGGCGGTCGTCCCCGGGGCGGAAGCGCTCGAGTTTCGCGACGTCGAGGCGGTGACCCCCGACAAGGCGTACCTGCTGGCGGCAGGGCCCGGAGACGCCTCGCGGATCTACAAGACGGAGGATGGTGGGCAACACTGGACCCTTCAATTCCAGAATCAAGACCCGAACGCCTTCTACGATTGTTTCGCCTTCTGGAATCCTCGCCGCGCGCTCACCATGAGCGACGCGGTCAATGGCGTCTTTCCCGTGATCCGCACGGCCGACGGAAAGACCTGGACCAACATCGGGAATCGTCTGCCGGCCGCGCAGACGGGCGAAGCCGCCTTTGCCGCGAGCGGCACCTGCGTCGCCACACAGGGAAACGAGAATGCCTGGATCGCCACCGGCGGCGGGGCCAAGGCCCGCATTCTCGCCACGACGGACGGCGGTGACTCCTGGAATGCCTACGATACGCCCATCGTACAGGGGACCGCCAGTTCCGGCGGCGTCTCGGTCGCCTTCCGCGACCGCCTGCATGGCATCCTCGGCGGCGGTGATCTCGCCGTCACCGATGCGTTCACCGACAACGTCGCCCATAGCAGCGATGGTGGGAAGACCTGGCGGCTCGCCGAGCATCCCACGTTTCCGGGCGCGATCTACGGGCTGGCCTGTGTCCCCAATGGGACGACGGTCGTGGCCACGGGTCCAAAGGGCGCCGCCTGGACGCCGGATGAAGGTTCCCACTGGTTCGCGCTGGATACGGTGACCGACTATTGGGCGGTGGCGTTCGCGAGTCCCACGGTTGGATGGATGGTCGGCACCGGCGGGCGGATTCTGAAGGTGAGTGTGAAGTAGGGCGAAACGGCGCAGCGGACATCGGCGCTCGGCGCCGCGCCGGAGAGACAGGGGCCCTCCGGCAACCTCCAAGACATCCCCTCACCCCCACCCCAGGGAGGTTGCCTCCGAACCCCTGCCTCTCCAGCTTGCGCCGGCGCCCGTTCCGCCGTTCCGCCGTTCCGCCGTTCCGCCGTTCCGCCGTTCCGCCGTTTCGCCGTTTCGCCGTTCCGCCGTTCCCTACAGCTCTTTCAGCGCCGCCCTCGCCGCGTGATACCCTCCCATCCCGTGCACTCCGCCGCCGGGAGGAGTGGATGCGGAGCAGAGATAGACACCGCGGAGCGGAGTGCGATACGGGTTGAGGCGGGGGACCGGCCGCGCAAAGACCTGGCGCAGATCCATCATGCCGCCGTTGATGTCGCCGCCGATGAGGTTGGCGTTCCGCCGCTCGAAGTCGGCCGGCGTGAGGATGCTGCGCGCGAGGACCCGGTCGCGGAACCCGGGAGCGAACCGCTCGACCTGCCGCTCGATGTGCGTCGTGAGATTGAGGGTGCAGCCATTGGGCACGTGACAGTACGCCCAGGCGATGTGCTTGCCCGCCGGCGCGCGTGAGGGGTCGAACACTGTCGGCTGGACGAACAGGACGAAGGGGCGGTCGCTCACCTCGCCCTTCGCGTGCGCGGCCTCCGATGCCGCGATTTCCTCCAGCGTGCCGCCGAGATGCACGGTCGCGGCGCGAGCGCAGTCCCTCGCGGTCCACGGTACCGGGCCATCCAGGGCCCAATCGATCTTGAACGCCGCCGAGCCATAGCGATAGCGCTCGAGCGCGCGACGATAGCCGACCGGCAGGCTGTTTCCGCCAATCCGAATCAATTGCCGCGGGCCGATGTCGAGGATCACGACTCGCGCCCCCTCCCCACGCACTTCCTCGAGCTGCTCCACCGGCGCGTCGGTCTGTATCTCGCCGCCGAGCAGACGGAAGTAGCCGGCCAGCGCGTCGGCCACCTTCTGCGATCCACCTCGAGCGATTGGCCAACCCACCGCGTGGCCTGCGACGGAGAGCAGCAGCCCGAACGCCGCGGTCCCGGGTGCCTCGAGCGGAAGGAACGAATGCGCGGCGTTGCCGGCGAAGAGTGCCTGCGCCTCGGTGGACGCGAGCGCGCTCCGCGCCAGGCCGGTGGCAGTGCGGAGCGCATGTGCCCCGAAGCGCGCCATCAGGATCGGATGCTTGGGGATCCGCAATGGCGGCGAGAGGACGTCCCACGCCAGGCCGGTCCACGCCTCGACGAAGGGAGAGTGCAGCGAGAGCCATCCTGTCGCGCCGTCGCCGAGACCCAGGGCGGTCACCTTGAGCGAGCGCTCGAGGAGCACCGCCTTCCCGCCGTCGAGCGGGTGGGCCAGTGGCGCCGGCGGCTGGACCCACTCGAGGCCGAGCTTGGCGAGCGGAAGGGATCGGAAGAACGGGGAGGACAGCGCAAGGGGATGAACGGAGGAGCAGACGTCGTGCGTGAAGCCGGGGAGGGTGAGCTCGGACGATCTGAGCCCGCCTCCGATGGTTGACTGTGCTTCACGCAGCACGGTCTTGAGCCCCGCCTTGGCAAGCGTGATGGCCGCGGCGAGACCGTTGGGGCCGGAGCCGACGACGATGGCGTCAGGGGTCATTGAGGCAGAATTATATCCGGCGCCGGTGACGATGGTGTACCCGTGGCTGTCCTCGAAGAGGACAATGCACTCGCGACAGGTGGCGCGAGCGCCGTCCTCGGAGGACGCGACGACGATCCGGGAGACTCGTACGCTCTTCCGTCAGGCCGCATCGTCGAATCCGACTGTCTGATCTCCCGATCGGCCGCGTCTGGAATCGGCCGTCATCCGCGGAGACCGCGCGGGAGCGCTTCATCGACGCTCTCTGCAATCGTTTTCTTCGCGCGAGAGTCGATGCGCGGGGCCGGAACGGTCGAGAGACGTAACCTCCAGTCCCATCGCGCCCTTCTCCTTGTCAGTGACGCGAAGGAAGGCCGCTGCCTCGTCGTCTTCGACCTCGACGTCCGCGCGGAAGGTTCGAGTGCCGTCGGCGACGGGGGCGAGCGTGTCGACTCGCAGGAAAAATCGCGTCCGCGAACGCGCACGACGTTCGCGGAGTGCTCATCGACGCGAGAGGAGCACGCATCGGCGCGGAGTCAGCGCGCATCGATGCTGACTTTCTTCGACGAGATGCGGCGTCACCGATTTCTGCCGCGCGGCTTCTGGCACACCTGATGCTTCTACCGTCCCACGCGAGCGATTTCACACGCCGGGTGAGACCGGTCGCTGAATGCTCATCACCATCATTGCCGGTGGTGCCCGGCTGCCGCCGGTCGATGCAACGTGAGGACCGTATGAACGGGCAGGATCGTAGAACAATCCAGATGGGGACGAGCGCCGACACGTTCAGCGACGCGAACCCCGACACCGACGCGGGCTACGTCGCCGCGGCGGCGAAGCTGAAGGGGTTGGTGAAGGGCGCGCTCGACGCCGCCACTGCTCAGCGACAGGGCACGGTCGCGAAGCACAATGCGTCGGAGCAGAAGGAGCAGCTGCGCCGCGCGATGCTGTCGGGTCCGATCGCGCACCTCTCCCACGTCGGCAAGGTCGCCGCGCGTGAGGAGCCGGGATTCGGCAACAGCTACCGGTTCAGGCCAACGGCCAAGACGTACCTGGCCTTCCAGACAGCCGCGCGGGACATGTTGGCGGATGCGCAGGCCCACCGCGAGGTTCTGGTCAAGCACGGCCTTGCGGAGTCGGTGCTGGAGCAGTTCGGGCAGTTGCTCGCTCAGTTCGACGCGGCCTTCGCGCAGGGTGACGCAGCTCGGACCCTGCACATCGGCGCTACGGCGGATCTCAGGGCGTTGTCGGCTCAGATTCGCGAGATCGTCCGTGTGATGGACGGCCGGAACCGGCAGCGGTTCCAGGGCGACGCGCAGCTTCTGGCTTCGTGGATCGCCGCGAGGACGATCGTCGGCACACCGCGCGGGACAACGGTCCAGGAATCAGAAGGGCAGAAACCGGCCGAAGGCGAAGTGAGGCCGGCCGCATGACCGGGAGTCGTTCATCCCGGAGCGGGGATGCATGAGCCGCCGCCGATAGTCGCGACTGTCGGCGGCGGTGTTTTTCTTGCTATGACTTGGCCGTGAAGCTCACCTTGATCTCGATCGTGCCCAACGAGCCGTCCGGGTTCTTGGAGGTCACGCCCCTGCAGGCGTACTCGCCGGTGATCAGGTTGGCGGTGACCGTCGCCTTGCCCGAGCATTGGTTCTTCTCCCCGGGCGTGATGACCCCGGTCGCGATGAACTTCCCCTGACCGACGATGATCCCGGTCTCCTTGGTCTCGCCATACGTAATGAGCACGTTTGGGTCCGCCGCTCCGGAGACGCCGAACTGCAGCCAGGTCGACTCGCCGTCGCCGAAGCTCGCCTGCGTGTTGATCGGGACCTCCTGCGAGATCCTGGTGGACCCGGTGACGGTTACCTTGGCGCTGCCGCCGGTGTACTGCCGTTGACTGATGGTGGGGAAGGTGTCTGCCTGCGCGGCGGCAGGTGCGGCGAGCAGGGACGCAACCAGAGCGATGGCAACGGCCGGTGGAAGGAGCGGGAGGCGGTGCATGGAATGCTCCGGCTGAGGTCGGGAGTGAGGGGCTAGGCTCGGTGCGAACCGGGGGATCTCACATTCCCGACCCCTTGATTCGCGCCACCGCCAGCTCGAGATCCTGTTTCCGGAGCTGCGCCGCCTTCGGCGCGAGCGCGGAGACCACATCGGGCGGGACCCTGTCCTTCATCTGCTCCAGCTGCGCCGCGTTCCCGCGCCTCATCTCGGCACGCTGGTCGGGCGAGAGCCCGGTGGTGTCCAGTCCGCCCACCGACGGCGCCAGGTAGCTCGCCGCCTCTGACAACGTGGTGCGGACCAGGTTGTAGCGCTCCCGATCCAGGCCTGCGGCCTGGGCTCCGGCGTCGAGCGTGCTCATGTCCTGCACGGCCATCATCGCCGTCGTCGTGTCGTCCGCGGTCTTCGCCTCCTTGAGCTTGGCGACCGCCGCGTGCACGGCCTCGAGCTCCGCCGCCATACCGCTGGCCCAGCGGTCGATATCGGCGACGGTGACCGGCTGCTGGCCGGCGTCGGCGGGCGGCGGCGGAGCGGCGTCAGCGGGGGCGGCTTCAGCAGAGGCCGTGTCCTGGGAGGCCGCGTCGGGCTTGGCGTCGCGGGTGCCGCAGCCATATAGTCCGGCCACCAGCAGGCCGGCGGCAGCGCGTGAGCGAAGGCGATCGAGCGTCATCGGGATTCTCCCCTCTCAGGTCTTGATCTCCATGGGCGGAACGATGTCGATCCCGGCACATGCCACCCATCCATGCGCGTCAAAAAAGCGCGAAGTAAGTTTCATAGCCTCCTGCTTCCCAAAGTTCCATCACGCTGTTGAAGTACAGTGATGCATCGGCGTCGTTCGCAAACCAGGTCGAGTATTCGGTTGTAGTACCGCCTTCGGTAACCTCGAAGAAGACGTAGCTTCGGCCCTCGGTTCGCACGATCGCTCCCTCGACGGTGCCCTGGTAGAGACCCTCGTCCGTGACCGCCGTCGTCGCGCCGGACCGTGGATCGATCTGCCACCACGCATATCGGCTGGCACCCGCGACCTGAATCGCTCGCCCCGGGGCGATCACGAGATTGCCGGCGGCGAGCGACTCCTCGACTCGTGCACGGCCGTCTTCAGGCAGATCGTCTCGCAGTGTGGGGCCTTGCTGGGTGAGGAGCACGGCCCCGACCTTCTGGGCCTGCGCCAGCTCGAACAGCAGACTGGTGCCAAACACCGCCTGACCCGGATTGGCTATTCCGCCGCGGGCGCTTGCGCCCACCACGACTCGCTCCAGCGTCCCATCGGCGATCCCGCGAAGCACTTGAGCGAGGAACAACTGCTCCTTGTGGAATCCGGGAATGGCGGCGCGCACGCGCTCCCGTCGCAGGTCGAGGCCGAGCCGGCGCCTTCCATTGACGGTCGCCCGCTCGACGATTGCCAATCGCGGCGTGTCGAGATAGAGGCGCACGACTGCGCCGGAAGGCGAGACCACACGGCTGGTCAGCGCATCCGACAGGGCGGTGTAGGTCACGCCGACTCGGTGCAGGCCGGCAGCGACGTCGAAGCGATCACCATTCGGCTTTGGCCCGGCAGCCAGGTGCTTCAGATGTGCACGATCGATGGCACCCGTCGTAAAGAAAAGGTCGTAGAGGTTTCTCCCGAAATCCGCCATCGCCAGCGATCCGGTCGCCGCCGCGATCTGTTCGTCGGTGAGCGCGGTCCCGGCCTGGCGCCGGTGCTTCCCGATTCTGTCGAAGACCTCTCGGACCACCGTTTCTCCGCTGCCGTCCGGATTGGCGAAGTCCAGCTCGATGTACTCTGCCAGTGCCGTCCCCGCGGCTTCTTGCGCGCTTCCGCCGAGCGCGTCGACCATCGAGACAGCCGCGTTGCCCGCCGTCGGCGGCTTCAGCCAGAACCACTCGCCCTCGATCGTTCGAGGGCGCACGACCAGGAACGGACGCACGCGGTTGGCTTCAGCTCCCTGCCCGACATCGTGCCCGAGGAAGACGTCGACGCCGGACAGATCGGCAGCTCTGGCCGAGTACTTGAGGACTTCGCGCGACGCCACCCCGCCCCCGACCGCCTCCTCGGTGCGAACCCGGAGCTCGATGTGGTGGTACATCGCCTCGGGGAAGCTGTCGAACCGCTCACCCGGCTCAGCGAACACCTGTCCCGGCTTGGCGCTCCCAAAGGACGGATCCATTGCCGTCCAGGACCGTCCGTCCGGCGAGGACTCGACCCAGTAGTGATCCTGCGCCTCGTTGGTCAGCGACTCCAGCGTGACCGGCTGTCCGCTTTGTGCGGGCCGGCCGGCTCGCTGCAGCAGGTCCCGAACGAGCTTCCCATCGCGTTGGATGGACGCCACGAACTGTTCGGCGGCGGCGCGAGCGTCGGGCGATGACGCATGGTCTGTCTGAACAGCAGGCGTTGAGCGGGGGGCCCACATCGAGGCGACCAGCCGCTCGGCATCGGGGACCGGCAGTGTGCCACGGACGAACCTGACTCTTTGTCCCGCGCTCGCCAGCATGGCGCCGAGCAGCGCGGCGCGGTCGACGGAATTGCCCGCCATGGCCAGCAGCGTGCCGCGCGCACCGCGCAACGCACCCTTGTACTGCTCGAACGCAATCTCGTCTCTCATGTACGTGAAGATCCGCGATGGATCGCGTCCGAGCGCGGCGGCAAACTGCGCCGGGTCCACGTGGGAGAGCGCGAGGGTGCGCGGCACTGGCAGCTTCAGCGCGTCCACTGCCCCGCGATGTAAGCCCGGCCCATCGGCGCCGAGGTTGAGGATGGAGTCCGCAATCTTCGGTGGAGCCTCGGGCGCCGCCGCGGCCGCTGGCAGCGCCGAATCGGCAGCCGGCGTCTCGGCCGAATTGACGGCCGACTTGTCCGACGCTTTGCAGGCCGAGCCGGCTAACGCGGTCGCCATCATGAGAGCGAGATACGTCATGCGATCACGGGACCACATCTTTGCACCCCCTCAGTTACGGGACTCCTACCGGCGCTGGATGACGAACCGATCCCCCTCGACACCGAGGCTGACTGTCGTCGTCTGGTCCGGCACAATGGTCACCGGTTCCTCGAGCTTCTGGCCGAGTGCCTCGATACGGATTCGATACTCGCCCGGCGGCAGCTCGCGGGACAGCTCACTCGACTCCCCCGACGCCAGCACCTTGCCTGACTTGTCGAGGACGTCGTACGGCAGGTGCTGCAGCGCCGCGAGCCTGACGGCGCGCGACAACTGCTTGCCGTCCTGCGCCCCGTAGTAGTGTCCGCCCGTCGAGGCCGCGAAGTCGCCGAGCTCCTTCTCGACCTGCTGCCCCGTCAGGGTAAAGCCGACGATGTTGAGCGTGACGTTCACCTTCGAGGCCTTGATCTCGCGCGCCGCGGACTGCGGATTGCCCTTGCAGCTCTCCTCGCCGTCGGTAATCAGGATGACCGAGCCGCCGCCGGCCGCCTTCAGATCGCCCACGGTCTTGAGCACCGAGCGCACCAGCGGCGTCTCGCCGCGCGGCTTCAACTGCGACGTCGCGTCCGCAATGCGCTGGCGATCGAGCTTCCCGATCGGCACTATCAGCTCGGTGTCCTGGCAGGTCTGCGCGGACTTGGACGGATAGCGGTGGCCGTAGACGCGCAGGCCGACGTTCAGATCGTCGGGCAGGCTGGCCACGACATCCTTGAGGACCTGCAGCGCCGTGGTCCAGCGGGTGCCCTCTCCGAGCTGGGTGTTCATCGAGCCCGAGACGTCGAGCACGATTTCGAGGTTGTGGCCCGCTGCCTTGTCGCCCTGCTTCACGACCTGCAGCGCGCCGACAGGATCCGGCTCCGTAAGCCCCGGCCAGACCGATCACCGCCCACATCGTCGGAGCGAAGTACGATTTGAACCGACTCCGGGTGTGCACCGCCTTCCACGAGCCGTTGTCGGCCGACGTGTCGTTCACCTGGGTCTTCAGCAGATACTCCACGCCGCGCCGGAACATCTCCGAGCGAACGCTGACGCCCGCCTGCTTGAACGCGTACAGCACCTGACCGGTGGCAAACGCGTTCGAGCTGTCCGTGGCGACGACTTCCTTCCATCCGCCGTCGGGCTGCTGCTGGGCCGCCAGCTCCTCCACCACCGACCAGGCCATGCGCTTGTGGTCCGGCGTGCCGTAATGCTCGAGAGCGACGATCTTGAAGACATGGTCCTGGGTGGTGAGCGGATCGCTCGCGGCGCATCCAGGCGAGTGCCTGGTTCGGCGGCCTGGCGGTACTTCGGATCCGGGGAATGCGCGGCTGCCCATTTGATGGCCATGAGCGCGTTGCCCGTGAGCATGAGCTCCCCTTGCTCGATCGGCGGCTCCGGGTTGGCGTCGAACGGAATTGAGCCGTCGGGGGTCTGCCGGCTCAGCAGGTAGTCGACCGTGTAGAGGAGCTCGCGGTCGCTCGCCCTCCCGCTCGCCTCCGCCGCCTCCGCAAAGCCCATCGCCCCGAAGGTGGACGACAGGATTTCATTCTGCTGACCGACCCGGCCCTGCGGCGTCGTTTGCTTGCGCATCAGGTCGGTGAGCGCCCGCATGGCCGGGAGGCTCACGCGATAGCCCTGCTTGAGCGCCACCGCCTGGCCCATGAGCGCCTGGGCCTGGACGTGACAGCCGAAGCACCCATCGGAGTGCTCAGATCCCCAGTTCACCGCGGACTGTTGCAACCAGTCCAGGCCCCTTTGGGCGGCCTCGCGCGGGCTGCCCTTCCAGACCTTCACCCGCGGCTCACGGTCGAAGAGGGGGGCGTAGCCCTCTCGGGTGGACTCCAGCACGCGCACTTCGGCCAGTTCGATGATACGGGCCGAAGCGCCGGACAGGATGCGGAGCTTGACGAACCGCGCCTCGGTCGCCGGGAAGGGGATGGTCTGCTCGCCGGGGCGCGGGTCGAGGGTCGCGGTGGCGACGCGATGGAATCGCTCGGGCGCGGTGTCCATCGATGTCCAGATCTCGACGTTGGCAGGGCCGGACAGGGAGTCTTCGACCTGCAGGACAGGCTTGACGGGCGGTGTCACCGCGACCGCTCCCACCAGCGCCGGCCGACGCTCGTAGAAGGAAAAGACGGCTTCCTGCGGGTACTTCACCCAGTAGTCCTGGCCGTACATCATGTTCGGATTCCACCCCTCGGGAGCCGACCATGCATCGTCCAGTCGTCCGTCGATCAGTCTGTGCCCGGTCAGGCCGGAACCGTAGCTCCCGCTCAGTGCCTCGACCGCGCCGCCCATGTCGGCCGCGACGAGGTTGACGTCGGTCAGGGTCGCAGGCGGCATCGGGCTTTGCCGGCAGGCGCCTCGGACTCCGGCTTGATGCCGGCCGCCGCGCCCGTCGGGGCCGCCGCGGGAGGTGCCGAGCCGGGGCGATCGTTCGCGGACCCCTTGTCGCCGCCCTTGGCGCATGCCGTGCCCAGCAGGAGCACGATGCCGAGCACTCCGATCGGCACCAGTCTCGTGCGGCGTGTCATGCGTTCACCACTGCGGCTCGAATCGCCCCGCTCCAGTCGTCGGTATGGATGACGCGCGCCCGCGTCGCCGCGCGCAGCCGCTTGAGCGGCGCGAGCTTCCGGAGCGCCAGTCGATGGGGATTGTCGGGAGTGATGGCGGCCTGCGCCTCGCTCAATGCCAGTTGCGCCCGCCGAAAGTGCAGCTGCTGCAGGTCGCGATTGATGTCCGCGATGTCGCCCTCGAACACATAGGTCGCCGCCGACGGCCCTGCCAGGATCTCGAGGACGACTCGTGGTCCGACGGGAACGAGCAGGAAGCTCGCCCAGTTCTCGGGCAGCGGCGCTCGTGCCTGCACGGTCTCCGAGTCGGGGTCCAACAGTTGCGCGTACCCCAGTCGCGGCTCGCCGCCCGCTGAGAGCGCAAGCAACTTCTTGGCGCCGTCGAGTCGCTCCGGGCTGCAGGATCGATCCAGCAAATACTCGAAGCCATCGAGTGATGCCCGCGCCACGCCCTGGCCATCGGCGAACACATCGCGGCCCGTGTAGGCTGCCAGCGTCTGTGCCTGCAGGTCGCGGGCAGCGGTCACGGCACGAATGAAGGCATCGCGGTGGCGACTCAGCCGGCTCAATTCGACGTGCAGTCCCGAACCCGACAACGCGATCCCGGGGGGATTCTCGACGCTGTCGATCGAGACGAGTCCGCCCATCGGGATCTGAACGGGATCCTCGTTCGACGGTACGATCGTGACATGTGTCGGATAGACCTGAATCTCGACCCGGTCACTGCCCGACTCGTGGCCCCACTCGCCCGCAAAGACGGTGGGCGGGACGACGCCGTGCGCGAGCAATCCGGCGACGCGCGCCCGATTGCGCGCGGCCGCGAGCTCCGTCGAGAAGCTCTCGAAGCGACGCCCGAGCTCGGAGAGCTCGAGCGTGCCCGCGGGCCATAATGCCAGGTCGATCCGGTAGGCGCCGAACGCGACGCGATCCGTGTCGATCCAGGCGGCCCTGCGCGGTCCGACGCTGAGCCCCTCCTCATCGATGATCGCCTGGGCCTTGCCCTGCACCGGCCCTTGCACCGATACCCCGTGCAAGGCCCAGGCAGGGCTCGCGTGACGTTGCTCGATGATGTCAGCCGCCATACGGCTTACCGCATTCCGGACAGAACTTGGGCGTTCCGTCCGCCTGCGCGCCGCAGTGCGCGCACTGCCTTCTTCTCCGATGTCGCGGCGCCGCATTCGGGACAGAACTTTCCGCCTTGCGTACGCGCGCCGCATTTCGGGCACGCAATGGGCACTCGCTGTGCCAGATCCCGCTCAGCGAGGTAATTGACCTCACGCGCCTTCTCGATCGCCTGCGCCTTTGCCGCCTGCGCCTGGGCCGAGGTGATCTCCTCGTCGAGATCGGGCGCGCAGTTCTCGCATAACTGCGCTTGCTTGTTCCAGCACACCGGCTCGCACACCCACTGGCCGCAGCGGCTGCATTGCTTGAAGGTCGGCGCGATCTCCTCGACCGCTTTCTTGAGGGCCGCGTCGTGCTGAGGCCCAGCGGCCGCCTGTTCGATCGATTGAGCGGACTGCGCGGCTTGTCCGAGGAAGCCGCCGAAGAGGTTCGAGACGACCTGTGCAGCCGTCGCGACCGTGCTCAGCGTATTTGTCTGAAATGTCGAGACGTAGCCATTGCCGCATTTCTGACAGTGGAACTTGAATTGAAACCCGCGATTCGATGACAGGTCGACATAGTTATCGGTGAACGGAATCTTGGCCATTGCGCACCCGTCTGGAGGGTTCGAGGCTGGACGACACACACCATCCGCGCGGCTTCCAAGCGTCGTGTGGTGGTCGCCTTATCTCATCGCGGCGTCGTCGGCAACCGCGCAATATGTCAGTGGGAATTCAATCGGCAGCTATGATATACGGACCGTTTGGGGCGTCGTCCAGACCACCTGCGCCGGGCGCCGACGCGGCTGGGTGCAAGATTCGGCGTGGTCTCCCGACAACCCGGGTCACGACCGCAACACAGGTTCTCCGAGCCCGCCGCCCGGAAGGGCCATGCCCCTCAACCCCGCCAGCGAGAACTCCGCGATGTGGTTCGCCAGCGTCTCGATGTCGAAGGACTCTCCCTTTGCCCCGGGGATGAGCCGCGCGGAGATCGCGGTGTGCAGATAGATCAGGCACTGCCCCTGGATACTGGCGACGGCGAGGAGCACGCGATCCTCCATCGGTCCACAGCCCAGCAGCTCGGCGACACAGCCGCACAGGTAGATGATCCGGGGCCGGATCGCCTGCTCGACCACCATGTCGAGCGCCGGTGTCGGGTCTTGCTGCTCGTGCTGCATGATCCGGTGGATCCACGAGTCGCGTCCCCTCCCGACGATATTTCGCACGTATACCCGGATGTAGTTCCGGATCCGCTCCTCGGCCGACGCGTCGTCCGCCGCCCGCATCGACTCCTCGCTCGTCTCGCGCATGACCGCGATGGCCTCCTGCAGCACCTCGCGGTACAGACCGAGCTTGTCGCCGAAGTGGTAGTTGACCGCGGCGACGTTGGCGCGCGCCGCGCGGCAGATGTCGCGCACGGTGACCTTCTTGAAGCCGCGCTCGGCGAACAGCCGCGCGGCCGCCTCGCAGCAGCCGCTCGCGCGTTTCGCGATCGCGTCGGCGTCACGGCTCACAGCGTCCGCTTGAACAGCAGCGTCGCCGCGGTCATCGCGACGACCGAGAAGATCGGCAGGAACAGCGAGGTCGCCGCCGATCGCGCCGAAGCCGGTGTTCTTCAGCAGCAGGCTCTTGAACGCGTGCACGGCGTAGGTGAACGGATCGACCGCCGCGATCACCTGCATCCAGGCCGGGAAGCCCTGCTGCGGATAGACGGCGCCGCTCGGGAAGTACAGCAGCGTGTTGAGCACGCCGAAGATCGCGCGCGGCAGCAGCGGATCGGTCACGCGCACCATCAGCAGGAACATCATGCTGATCGAGCGCGAACGCGGTCACGACGATCACGACGAACAGCCGCAGCAGGCGCAGCGGATCGAGCGGGTTCGGGATGCCGGCGATCAGCGAGCCGATCGATCATCAGCAACGATGCCCGGCGAGCACCGCCTTGATCGTGCCGGAGAGGTTGAAGCCGGCGATCAGCTCGAGCTTGGTGATCGGCGTCACGAGGTAGCCTTCGTGCAGCCCGCGCGCCTTGTCGTCGATGAAGATGATGCCGCCGCCGATCATCACCATCATGAAGATCGACATCACGATCGAGCCCGGGCAGCAGGTACTGGATGTACGGCACGTACGGGATAGACCTCGACGACGTCGAGCGTCGGCGTCGGCCGGACACGCGCGGCGCGCGCCGCCGGCTGGTTGTAGCGCCGACAGCAGGCTGCCGAGCGTCGCCGGCGAGCGTCGCCGACACGAAGTTGTCGGTGTTGTCCTCGATCAGCGCGACGCGCGGCTCGTTCTTCGCCGAGCACGCGGCGCGAGAACTCGGGCGGGATGGTCAGCACGCCGTTGACGCGGCCGTTGCGCAGATCGGTCAGCGCCTCGCCCTGGTCGGCGTACGCGACCGTGTCGAAGGTGCGCGCGCCGGCGGCGACGGCCGCGGCCAGCTCGCGGACGCTGCACGGCCGGCACGCCGTGGTCCTGGTCGACGATCGCCGACCTTCAGGTGCTTGACGTTGCCGCCGAAGGCGTAGCCGAGCACGACGAGCTGCACGAGCGGCATGATCATCGACATGACGATCAGCATCGGGCTGCGGCGGAACCGCCGCAGCTCGCGTTCGATGATGGCCCAGGTGCGGTGCATCGTCAGCCTCCGCCGCAGCATGAAGGCGGCTGTCCTGCGGCCGACGGCGTCCTGCAGCGCGTCGCGCAGGCCGCGGCCGGTGTAGTGCACGAACACGTCGTCGAGCGTCGTGCTCTGGACCGACAGCGACTGCACGGCGACGCCGGCCGCGCGCCGCCGCCTCCATCAGCGCGAGCGTCGTCGCCGGGCCGTTGCCGAGGAGATGCGGAAGACGTGGTCGTCGCCGCGTCACGCTCTCGACGTCGGGCAGCGCCTGCGAGCCGCTCCGCCCAGCCCGGCGGCGACGTCGAGAAGCTCACCTCGAGCACGTTCTTGCCGGGGATCGACGCCTTCAGCTTCAGCGGCGAATCGAGCGCCTTCAGCTCGCCGTGGTCGACGATCGCGATGCGGTCGCAGAGCTTGTCGGCCTCGTCCATGTAGTGCGTGGTGAGCAGGATGGTGAGGTCGCGCTCGCGCCTTGATCTCGCGCAGCATCTCCCAGACGGCGACGCGCGAGACCGGATCGAGGCCGGTCGTCGGCTCGTCGAGGAAGAAGATGCGCGGCTCGTGCACCAGGCCGCGCGCGATCTCGACGCGCCGGCGCATGCCGCCGGAGAGGTTCTTCACCGGGTTGTCGCGCCCACTGCGTCAGCTCGACCGCCTGCGAGCAGCTCGGCGATCAGCCGCGTCGCGCTTCGCGCGCGGCACGCCGTAGAGCTTGGCGAAGATGAGCAGGTTCTCCTCGACGCTCAGCTCGAGGTCGCTGGTCATCGCCTGCGGGATGACGCCGATCGAGCGGCGCACGCCGTCGGCCTGCTTGACGATGTCGAAGCCGTTGACGAGCGCGGTGCCCGACGGTCGGCGGCAGCAGCGTCGTCAGCATGCGGATGAGCGTCGACTTGCCGGCGCCGTTCGGGCCGAGCAGGCCGAAGATCTCGCCGTCCTCGACGGTGAAGCTGATGCCGTCGACGGCGGTGAAGTCGCCGAACTTCTTGACGATGTGCCTGGACGTCGATGGCGGGCATCGGCGCTCATCGGCCGACCGGCAGGAGCACGTACGCGGTCATGCCGACGGCCAGGCGGCGGTCGCGTGTTGTCCACGCGCAGGCGGATCTCGAACGTCTTGATGTCGCGCTTGGTGCGGCTCACGTCGCGCTGCGTGGCGAAGCCGGCGTCGACGCCGCGGTAGAAGACCGTCGCCCTGCGCGCTCGGCGCCCGAGGGCAGGCGGACCGTCAGCGTGTCGCCGAGGCGGACGCGGTCGATGTAGGTCTCCTCGACGTCGGCGCGCACCCAGAGATCGTCGGGGTTGATCAGCGTGACGACCGGCTGGCCGGGCGTTCACGACCTCGCCCGGCGCGCACGGCGCGCACGTCGACGATGCCGTCGATCGGCGCGTGGATCTCGGTGTAGGCGAGCCGCACGTCGGCCTTCGTCGTGCTGCGCCGCGGCCGCCGCCTGCTGCTGCTGGTTGGTCTGCACCTGGCTGCGGCGCACCGCGCACCTGCTCGGCGTTGGAGCGCGCGAGCGCGACCGCCGCGCGCTGCGCCTCGACCTGCTTCTTGAGCGCGTCGAGCTTCGGCCTTGCGCCGCGTCGTACGGCGGTGCGCGCCTGATCGAGCTCCTGCGCGCGACGCGACGCCCTGCTGCGGCCAGGTTCTGCGTGCGCTCGAAGGTCGAGGCGCGCGTTCTCGAGCGTCGGCGACCGCCGCGGCCTGCTGCGCCTGCGGTCGCGGCGAGCGTCGCTTCCGGCCTGCGTGATCTGGTCGGTCGTCTGCGCGCTCCTGGAAGCGCAGCGCCGCCTCGCTCTCGCGCACCTGCGACGCGAGCCCTGCGGCGCTGTGCGCGTAGTAGGCGCGTGTCGGCCGCGAGCTCGTCCGGGGCGATGACGGCGAGCGAGCTGGTCCTTCGTGACCGCGTCGCCCTCGTTGACCAGCAGCTGGCCGATCTGCCCGGCCGACCTGCGGGCTGACGATGACGTCGTTGGTGGTGACGATGCCGGTGAGGGTGAGCTGCTGCGGGCGGAATCGGGAAAAGCCGTAGGCGACGCCGGCGACAACGAGCAGGCCCAGACCCACCGCGAGACGCTTCGAGATCACGGACCAGCCTCCGAGGGATCATGCGATTCAAACAGTTGTATCATACAAGTGTTTGAATAACGGCGGAAGGGCGGAAGGGCGAAACGACGTAGCGCACATCGGCGCTCGGCGCCGCGCCGGAGAGACAGGGGCTCTCCGGCAACCTCCAGGACATCCCCTCACCACACCCCGGGGAGGTTGCCTCCGAACCCCTGCCTCTCCAGCTTGCGCCGGCTCCTCGTTTCGCCGTTCCGCCCTTCCGCCCTTCCGCCGTTCCCTACCGCCCTCGTATCCGGACTGCCGTTCCCCAGGGGTCCCGGGCCACGCCCCCATCCGGGTCGCGCGCGACCGGCGCGCCCGCCCGGTTCAGGCTCTCGAGCGCCGCCTCGGCCGCTCCCGCGCCCGGAACACGAAGCTCCCACTCGAGCAGACGCGCGTCGCCCTCGGTCGCGACCGGCGCCCCAACGGCCCAGGTATTGGTGCCGAGGTGATGGTGATACCCTCCGGCCGAAAGGAAGAGCGCGCCCGGGTACGACCACACCGTCTTGTCGAGGCCGAGTCCGGTGTGATAGAAGCGAGCGGCGTCGTCCAGATCACCCACGAAGAGATGGACATGGCCCACGACGGCGCCGGCCGGCATTCCATTCCAGCGCTCTTCGCCCGCCGCGTGGATCACGTCGTCGACATCGAGAGGCTCGGTTGCCATCAGCAGCTGACGCCCCTCGTGCCGCCATTCGCTCCGCGGCCGGTCGGCGTAGACCTCGATCCCGAGCCCATCGGGGTCGGTCAGATACATGGCCTCGCTCACCAGATGGTCGGACATTCCCGCATAGACCCGCGAGTCGGCGAGGTGGCGTGCGAATCGGCCGAGGGCGGCGCGGTCAGGCAGCAGAATGGCGAAGTGGTAGAGCCCGAGCCGGCCGCGCTTGGGCACGGGGGTGGCGCCCGGACGCTCGTGAAGGATCACCAGCGGCGTCACGCCATCCTGCGTGCCAAGGGTCGCGGATCCGGGTGATCCGCGCAGCACTCGAAGGCCCAGCACCCGCTCGTAGTAGTCGATGGAACGAGCGAGGTCGGCGACCTGAAGCGTGACCGTCCCGACGCTCGTGGCGGCAGGGAGCCGGTATCCCGACGGAGCGATGCCGTAAGAGTCAATCGTCGAGCTCGTCATGCGAATCTCCGAATGTTTTCTGAAAACTAGACTCCGTTCTCCCTTCCCGCCGTACCGGGGAGTATCTTGATCCCGTAACCCTCACTCCCCTGAGATGATCCCTCCCTGGACTGCCAATGCTCTTCGGTAGAGGAGAAACTATGACCCAGCTCCGGCTTCCAGATTCATTCCTCACGGTGGCGGTGCTTCTGCCCCTCGTCGCCTGCAGCCCCGCCAAGAAGGACACGACCGGGACCGAGTCCACCGCCGCCGCCCCTGCGACCGCGACGGTGGCATCGGATTCCTCGAAGGGAACCTCGGCTGCCCCCGTGGCCGACTTCAAGTCGGTCGCCAGGCGCGTTGTCACCCAGAGCGCCGGTGTCCGCGAAGGGGACATCGTCATGCTGACCGGCGATGTCGCCGACCTGCCGCTGCTGGAAGATATGGCCGTTGAAGTGATGAAAGTCGGCGGCGAACCGCTCGTTTCGATCGGGACGGAGAAGCTGACCCGGCGGAGTTACGATGAGGTCCCAGCCAAATACGACGCGAAGGAGCCGCGTCTCGGGAAGAAGCTGAGCGACATGGCCGATGTATTCATCAGCACGGAATCGGGAGAGGGTCGCACCATGAAGGGCGTGCCGCCGGAGCGGATGGTGGCCCGAAACAAGGCCTTCCAGCCGGTGATGGCGCAGATGCAGAAGCGTGGCATCCGGTTCGTCTCACTCGGCAACGGTCTCTATCCCAATGCCGAGCGGGCCGACGAGTTCGGGATGTCTCGCAGCGATCTGGCCAAGATCATGTACGGGGGCATCGACGCCGACTACTCTCAGATCCAGGCGACAGGGGAGGAGCTGAAGAAGACGCTGGCCGCAGGCAAGGAGCTCCATATCACGAGCGCTGCCGGTACCGATCTCAAGGTAGGGATCAAGGGTCGCCCGGTCCTGGTCAGCGATGGCATCATCTCCGCCGATGACCGGAAGCATGGAGGCGCGGCCACGAGTGTGTGGCTGCCTGCGGGAGAGGTGTACGTTACGCCCGCCGGCGGTTCCGCGGAGGGCGTCGTCGTGGCCGACCACCTCTTCTACCAGGGCCAACGGATCGACGGGCTCAAGCTCGAGATCAAGGGCGGCAAGATGGTGTCCATGACCGCCAAGTCGGGGCTCGAGTCGCTCAAATCGCTCTACGACGCCGCCGGTGAGGGCAAGGATCTCGTGGGCGTCATCGACATCGGCATCAACTCGAGCATCCGTGTCCCGGAAGGATCGCCGGTCAACATCTGGAGCCGCGCAGGTGCGGTCACCGTCGGCGTCGGCAACAACACCTGGGCCGGTGGTGATAACAAGAGCGCGTTCGCGGTCTTTCCGGAGGTTCCGAAGGCGACACTCACCGTGGACGGCACTGAGATCGTCAAGGATGGCAAACTGGTCGCTCCTGCAACCGTCGCGCAACACTGAACCTTCTCCAACATTCCACCGTTTTGGCGGGTCTTGCCATCGTCGCTGGGGCGACGGTGGCAAGCCTGTCTGCCCAGGCGACCGGCGGCCCCACTCCCGCGCAGGTCGTGGACGCTGCCGAGCACGCGATCAGCGCCGACAGCGACGGAGTCGTGCGCGCACGATGGAACGCCGCGCTCAAGGCAGATCCGGAAAACCGCGAGGCACTCCTCGGTCTCGCCACGCTCGCTCGCGGCACCTATAAGTTCGAGACCTCCGATACGCTGCTCACCCGGCTCCTCGCGCTAGGCGGCCCCGAACCCGATGCCTGGACCGTGCAAGCCCGGCTCGGCCTCTACCGGGTGGCGAACGCGATCGGTGACACTCGCCGCTCCGACTCGCTGCTCCGCGTAGCCGTCATCGATGCACGGCGCATCGGCGACCGAACCGCGGAGATTTCCGCGCTCATCGGCTTCGCCAACACGCGCGTGTCCAGCATGAGCGCGCTCACGGCGACGATGGATACCATCGAGCGGCTCCTGCCGCCTGGTGACGGAGTGGATCGCGCCGAGTATCTCTGCCGGCGCGGCCTCTACAACGCCATCGCTGGGGACTCGGGCGCGGCCGCGGTCGTCTGGCGCGGCACCACGATGGCCCGGAAGATCAGCGAGCGGCGGCTGACCGGACACTGCCTCGAGGCGTACGGCCTCGTCCTCAGCCTGCAGCAGCACGACGATTCCGCGCTGGTCATCGACGACAGCGCCGCGGCAATCCTCGAGGCCACACACGATCATGCGGGTCTCTCCCGGCTGCACTCGCGCCGAAGCGACATTCTCCAGGCCTATGGGCGGCTGGGTGAGGCGAAGATGGCGCTTCAGAAGGTGCTCGCCGAGGCGGAGATCTCGCGGAATCGGCAGCGTGCGGCGAATGCGTACGGTGGGATCGGGATGCTGGCGTTGAGAGTGGGCGACCTGCCCACCGCGTCGGAGCACTTCGAGCACGCCGCAGCCCTCAACGACTCCCTGGCCAATTTCGAAGGCGCGATGATCGCTCGGCAGAATCGCGCCGAGGTACTCGCCGCCTCCGGCGACCTCGCCGCCGCGAAGACGGCCCTTCAGGGCACGCTCGAGGAGGCTCAACGCGGAGACTTCCTGGAAGACGTGGTCATCGCCCGGCAACGCCTCGCCCGGGTCGCCATTCGGAGGGGCGAGTGGGACGAGGCGGAGAAGCAGCTCGCCTCGGCCGACTCCACCGTGCGCTCACACAAGCAACCGGAGCTGGCAGAGGCCCTCGTCTACGACCGTGGCCGCCTGGCACTCGGCCGCCGCGATCTCCCGGCCGCCGAGCGATTCTTTTCGGCATTCCTCGCGAAGGCGAATCCCGACGATCACCTGATCCGGTACACGGCGCGAAGCCGGCTTGCGCAAGTCTGGGCCGCGCGCGGCGAGCTGGACAGAGCGGAGCGCGAGCTCACCGAGGCCAATCGAGAGCTCGAGAGCTGGCGCGCGTCGGTCGGAGCCGACGATCTCCGTCGATACGCCTTCGCCGCAACCACGGCGGGCGAGTACGACTCTCAGAGCCCCGCCGCGAGCGTGCTCGCGGCCCTCGCGGCCGGAGGCCGGGCCGCGGCGGCACTCACCCTCGCGGAAGACCGGCGCGCACGGACGCTCGCCGATCGGCTCACCCAGGCCGACGCGCTGCAGGAGGTCGGCGAAATTGGAGCGGCGCATCGCGACCGACCGGCCACGGCCTCCGAGATCATCGCCGCGATGCCGGACGACAGCACCGCGCTTCTCGAGTACGTGGTGGGGACCGACGGCGCCCCCAGCACCGTCTTCGTCGTGACTCGTGGCGGTGTGAGTGGCTCACTCCTTCCCACCGCCGATTCGCTGAAGGAGCCCGTCTCGCGATTGGTCGCACTGCTCGAGGCAGGGAAGCAGGCCGACTCCCTCACCCGGGGTCTCGGACGCACGGTGCTGGGGCCGGCCGCGACGCTGGGGGCCGGAATCACCCGGCTGATCGTGATTCCCGATGGACCGCTGCATCGGCTGCCGTTCGACGCGCTGCGCCTGCCCGACGGGCACCTGGCAGTCGAGCGCTGGTCCATGGGTCTCGCGCCGTCCGCGGCAGTGGCCACGGTTCTGCGACGTGAACGGACTTCGGCGGCCGATAGTGCTCCCCGCATTCTCGCGCTCGGCGACCCGGCCTTCGCGAGTGAGCGGTCCGGCGGCCTCCTGCGTGAAGCGGAAACGTTTCGTGGGGCGTACGACGCGGCTGGCGGCCTGCCTCGCCTCAGCGCGAGCGGCGACGAAGTGCGCGATGTGGCGCGCTACTCACCTGGCAAGGCGACCGTTCGCCTTCGCGGCGACGCGAGTGAGGCCTGGCTCAAGCGGACGCCGCTCACCGGCTTCAGTGTGATCCATCTCGCGACCCACGCGCTGGTGGACGAGAGCTCACTCGCGCGCACGTCGCTCGCACTCTCGCCCGGTGCCGGTGAGGACGGGTTTCTGACCCCGGCGGACCTCGCATCCCTCAAGCTCGGCGCCGATCTCGTCGTGCTCTCGGCGTGTCGCACAGCGGGCGGAGTGATGGTGGCGGGTGAGGGGATGCAAGGACTGACTTCACCGCTCCTCGAAGCCGGAGCGCGCGCGGTCGTCGCCACGCAGTGGCGCATCGGTGACAGGACGACGGTGCGGTTGGTGGACGACTTCTATACCGCCCTCGGTCGCGGGTTGCCCGTGGCAGACGCGTTGCGCGCGGCCAAACTGGCCGCGATCGCGCGCGGCGTGCCGGCGGGAGAGTGGGCGGCGTTCACCGTGGTGGGTGACCCCCTCGTGCGGGTGCCGCTCCGGAAGCCGGCGCCGCGAGTGAGCCCCTGGGGGTGGGTAGTGGGAATCGCGACCGTGTTGCTGCTGGTGGGCTATTTCTCGGTCAGGCGGAGAGGGCGGACTGGGGAACGCAACGTCCGCGCGTCGAGGGTGGTGGCTCGCACCCACCAGGTATAGTCGCCCGCGGGCAGCGTGGAGGTCGCGCGGGGAGTGGCGGTCGTATCCGTCGTTTCAGCCGATGCGACGACCCCACCGCCCGCATCGAGCATTTCGACGATGTACTTGCGAGCGCCAGGTGCCGAGCTCCACACGAAGGTGATCGCGCCGCCGGCGGCGACCTCGGCCGGAGGACTGAGGAGCGTCGGAGCCCCGGCCTCCACACCTCGGGTCACCTCATCGCCCGCCGGCTTCAGGACGAGTCGTCCCAGCCCGACCGCAACGAGCACCGAGGCCGCGAGTGCCGCGGGCATGAGCCAGGTCGGCCTGGCGCTCGTGCGCGCCGCTCCGACCTGCCGGCCGGCCTGTTCCACCGCCCGCAAGAGATCGAAGTCCCTGCGGCAGTCGAAGCAGCTCATCACATGATCGAGTGTCGCGAGTCGCTCGGATTCCGGCCCCTCGCGACGCACGAGCGCGGCGATTGCTTCCGGCGACGCATGCGTGTCGCCACCCGCGATACCACTTCTCAGCGCGGCGCCGTAGGCCGCTCGCAGACGGCCGTCGTTCACGATGCCTCCTCCGCCTGTTGCCACCCGATGCCCATCTCGCTCAGTCGGGAGCGCAGATCGGCGAGCCCGCGATAGAGCAGATTTCGCGTCTTCGCTTCCGTCCAACCCATCACTTCTGCGATCTCCTCACGCGGGTAACCGGCGAGATACATGCGGACGGCCGGGCGCCTGGACTCCGGGATGGTGGCGATGGCGCCGGCGACCTGGGCGCCGAACTCGGTCTCTTCGAGGTCTCCGTGCGGGCCTTGCATCGCGGTTGCGATTTCTCCCCCCGCTGGCTCATCGATCGACTGGTGGCGCTCCGCCTGGCGGGAACGGCGACGGCGGATCACATCGAGGGCTGCGGAGCTCGCCGTCCTATATACATACGACGTGCTGACCTCGTCGATGCTCTCACGGCTCTCCCTGGCGCGCCAAAGCCGGATCCGGACTTCTTGCATGACTTCATCCACATCGGCCTCGTCCAGCCGGTACCGTCGAGCCACCTGTCTGACCATCGCCCCGAACTTGCTCACCACCGCCTCGAGGGCGAGGGAGAGGTGTTGGCCGGCCTCGGGCAGAGTCATGCCGGAAGATAGCCGATTCCCATTGACATATCTCCCGCTGTTTCGTACGATATATCGGGAGTCATATCACACGTAACTACGCCGAGGTAAACATGTGTAGTGCAAAGAACGACTGGGGGTTCGGCCCTGGCTTCCCCTTTGGCCGCGGCTCCTGGGGTGGGGCCTGGAGCGGGCCACGCCGGCGAGGACAGATGTTCGGCCAGGGGGAAGTGAAGTTCGTGATCCTCCGGCTCATCAAGGAGAAGCCGCGGCACGGCTACGAGGTCATCAAGGCGCTGGAAGAGAAGATGAGCGGCTATTACACCGCCTCGGCCGGCACCGTCTACCCCACGCTCCAGCTTCTCGAAGACGAGGGCTACATCCGCGCAGTGGATACGGAGGGGAAGAAGGTCTACCACATCACGCCGGAGGGCGAGAAATATCTCGAGGAGCACCGTGATGTCCTCGACGAGATCATCGAGCGAGTCCGCGAGACGGTGCGCGACTTCACGGGAGGCGGTCTCGGCGAAGTTCAGGGCGCCTTCGCCCACCTCGCGGCAGTCACGTTCAAGCGCGCGTGGAGGAAGGGTCCCGACGATCCGGCGCTCAAGCGCGTGGCGGAAATCCTGAAGAAGGCTGGAGACGATATCGAGCAGGTCTGGCAGTCCACTACCGTCTGACGACGCATGAGGAGCAACGACGATGTGGGGTTTCGCGTGGATGTTCTGGATGGTGCCGCTGTTCTTCTGCTTCGCGATGATGCGGCGACGGCGGTGGGAACGCTGGGCGATGGCGCAGGGATATTATCGGGCGGGACCGGGAGGGTCGGGTAGTGGTCTCCAGCGTGAAGTGGAGAGTCAACGAACGTACATCGAGGAACTGGAGCACCGGATCGCCCAGCTCGAGGAGAAGCTCGACTTCACCGAGCGATTGGTGACCGGCCGCCGCGATGGCTGATGGCTGATGGCTGATAGCTGGTGGCTGACGGCGCATAGCGAACAGAGGGGCTCGGTCTTCCAGCCGAGCCCCTCTTTCGTGCCACTAGCCATCAGCCCTTAGCCACCAGCCACAATGGCCTTGGACTTGCCCATCAGGGCGGGCAACCAGTCGAGATACCAGCCGCACCCCACCAGATCAGGAGGCATGATGTTGTCCAACCGATTGACAATCCTTGCACTTATGGCTCTCGCCGGGTGCGGCGGTGAATCCGCCGGCGGTGACGCGGCGAAGGATCTGAGCCGCGATCTGCAAAGGGTCCCGGTGGACTCTTCCGCTACCCTGGCCGACCGCTCGTCGTCGAGCGGCGCTTCCGTGGCGACCGAGGCGGCGCCGCTTCCGGCTCCGAAGCCTCAGCCCAAGCCCAAAGCCACCCCCAAGCCGAAGCCCGCCCCGGCGCCCACGCCGGTCGTGCACGCACTCGCGTCCGGAGCCACCGTCTCCGCGACAGCGGACCGTGAGATCAGCTCCAAGACCGACAAGGCGGGTCAGACCTTCACCGCCACGGTGGCGAACGACGTGACGGATGCATCGGGCACCGTCGTGATTCCCGCCGGCGCCAAGGTCACCCTCACGATCGCCGAAATTCATGAGTCGGAGAACAAGGGCGACAAGACCGGGAAGCTGTCGTTGACGGCGACGTCGGTTGAAATGGGCGGCACGAGCTACTCGCTCGATGCCTCCGCCGTCGCGCTGGACCGCATGCTCCGCGACCGCAAGACCAACGCGGGTGACGTGGCCAAGGTCGGCGCGGGCACCGCGGCCGGTGCCATCGTGGGCCGAGTGATCGGTGGGAACACCAAGGGCGCCGTGATCGGCGGCATCATCGGAGGTGCGATCGGGACTCAGCGCGCCGTCGAGACGCAGGATCGCGACGTCGTGGTCCCTGCCGGATCGCGTGTCGAGCTGACGCTGAACGGTGCGTTTACGAAGTAAAACGGAGAGCAGAACGAAGTAAGAGGGAAGAGAAGGGAGAAGGGAGGAGGGGTCGTGACCCCTTCTCCCTTCTCTCTTCTCCTTATCTTTCCATCCATGTCCAGGGCGTTTGTCAACGAAGATGCCGGGAGCGGAGACGCTCTCGGTAAGTATCCACTCCCCGAGCGCGGCGACCCCGCATTTCCCCTGGCCGCCGCGCGTGTCTTGTTGCGAGGCGCCGATCGGGGCGACACGGTGGGCGCTGAGGCGGCGACGGGCTTCTACTGGGGCGACCCTGCGCTCGAGCGTGAGGTGAGCCAGCTGCTCGCAGAAGCACAAGAGGAGGGAAACGAAAGGATGGAGCAGCTCGCGGGACGATATCTTCGACGCATGCAACGACCCAAGTAGACCCGCACCTCTCGCCGGTATCCGGCCTTACCGTCCGCGGTGCCGCAGGGACTCGTTTCGCGGATAGGGGAACACGTCCAGGACCTCTCCGCGTGCCAACCGGTCTTGCGCTCCCTTCCAGAACTCGACGTCGAACAAGTCCGCGTGCGCATCGAGGAATGCTTGTCGGACCGGACCCGAGGGAGCCAGAAATGCCTGGAACTCCTCGGGGAAGATGTCGTGCTCACCCACGTGGAACCACGGCTCGGCGGCAAACTCTTCCTCGATCGAGCGGGGCTGAGGAATCCGGCGGAACCGGCACTCGGACAGCAGACAGAGCTCATCGTAGTCATAGCAGATGACCCGTCCATTTCGCGTCACCCCGAAATTCTTCAGCAGCATATCGCCCGTGAAAATGTCGGCAGCGGCGAGGTCCTTGATGGCGTTGCCGTAGTCGATCACGATATCGTGCGCGGCAGATTCGTCGGCGTCCCGGAGAAAGATGTTGAGCGGGGTGACGCGGCGCTCGGTGTAGACGTGTCGCACGACGACCCGGTCTCCCACGACGCGCACGGTTCCGCCGGCGACACGAAGCAGGTACTCGAGCAGGTCATCGGGGAAGCAGCGGCGAGGAAACTCGAGGTGCTCGAACTCCTGCGCGTCGGCGAGACGCCCGACGCGGTCGCGCACGAACACGAAGTGGTACTTCTCCATGACCGCCTGACGGGTCGTGTTCTTGGGCGCGGCGAACCGGTCCTTGATGATCTTGAAGACCAGGTTGAGCGAGGGCAGCGTGAAGACCGCCATCACCATTCCCTCGTCTCCCTCGGCAAAGGCAAAGCGCGCCTCGGAATGCTGCAGGTACGACATGAGGCTCCGGAACAGCTCGGTCTTGCCGTGCTTGTTGAATCCGATGGCGTTGTACAGCTCGTCGATGCGCTTGAAGGGCATGATCGTGCGGAGGAAGTCGATCAGATCGCGCGGCCGCGGAACCTCGACCCTGAAGTACGACCAGCTGAATCCGAATACCACGCTCGCCCGGTCCTGGTTGAGCAGGGCGGCGTCCACCACGATGCCGCGCTCGGCGCGGAGCAGGGGGATCACGAGCGGGAGGGTCACCCGTCCGCGCCGAACCCGGCCGACGAGATAGGCACCCTTGTTTCGGTAGAAGACCGAGCGCAGCACATCGATGGTGACAGGGCCGTGATCGTGGACATCTTGCAGCGCGGTCCGGATCAGCCCGGCCACGATTTCCGCGTCACGCTCGGGCTCGGCGTACGGCACCGACCACGGAATCGCGTCGAGGATCGAACGGACCAGCGCGGCATCCACCGTCGTGCTGACGTGCGTGTCGTATAGTTGCGGTACGGCGCTTTCCGCGAGTACTGGCGTCGGCTCGAGATATTCGATCGCGTCGTCGACGCCGACGGTCGAGAACACGCGACGAGTGACCGAGTTGAAGAACGTCTGCTCCAGCTCGACATCCGGCCGCCCGGAACATCCGCGAGCGTGCAAAGACTTCATGGCGGCCCAGAGCGTCCGCTCCATCACTGCGTCTTGCAGGATGTCGCGGACGTCGGCGACGGCGCTGTCGAGATGAATGCGATAGAGGGCGAGGCGGGCGGTGGCGTCGGCCTGGGCCCCCAGCCAGTCACGCTGCTCGAAGCGATCCCGCGCGCGACGGGTAATGTCCTGAAATCCGAGACGATACTCGTCGTATGCGTCGTGGATCGCGGCGACGGCCCGCGCGGCGAGGTCGCCGTCGGCCCGGTTGCCGATCTCGGACGACCCCGTCAGATTGAGCGTCGCATCACGTCCCAGCATCCAAGCCCGCGCCTCCGAAGGATTGTGTCGCCCATGTCAGCCCCATCCTCGAGCCCCAACGTTCCCCGGACCCCCGCACCGGTCACGGCAGGGGAGTCCATCACGTTCCGCGAAGGTCACTTGCACGTCCCGGACGAACCGATCGTGCCGTTCATCGAGGGCGACGGCACCGGCCCGGACATCTGGGCCGCGGCCCAGTACGTCTTCGACCAAGCGGTCAAGCGAGCCTACGGTGGCCGCCGGCGCATCGCGTGGCGCGAGGTGCTCGCGGGCGAGAAGGCCAAGAACCAGCTCAACAGCTGGCTGCCGGACGAGACCCTCGCCGCCATCGCCCATCACCTGGTGGCGATCAAGGGGCCGCTCACCACACCGGTCGGCGGCGGATTCCGCTCACTCAACGTGGCGCTTGCGCCAGCGGCTCGATCTCTACGCCTGCGTGCGTCCGGTGCGCTGGTTCGAGGGTGTCCCTTCGCCGGTGAAGGCACCGCAAGACGTCAACATGGTGATCTTCCGCGAGAACACCGAAGACATCTACGCGGGCATCGAATACAAGGCGCGCAGCGACGAGGCGCGGCGAGTCATCGAGTTTCTCCAGCAGCAGATGGGTGTCCAGAACATCCGCTTTCCCGCCACCAGCGCGATCGGCATCAAGCCCGTGTCCGAGGAGGGCTCGAAGCGACTGATTCGGTCGGCCATCGACTACGCGCTCAAGCAGAAGGTCGAGAGCGTAACGCTGGTCCACAAGGGCAACATCATGAAGTTTACCGAGGGTGGCTTCCGGGACTGGGGGTACGAGCTCGCCCGCGAGGAATACGGCGCCACCGAGGTTGACGGCGGGCCGTGGTGTCGGCTGCCCGGGGGACTCGTGATCAAGGATGTCATCGCCGACGCCTTCCTTCAGCAGATCCTCACTCGGCCACGAGAATACGGCGTGATCGCAACGCTCAACCTGAACGGCGATTACATCTCCGATGCGCTTGCCGCCCAGGTGGGTGGCATCGGCATCGCTCCGGGCGCCAACATCAACTATCAAACCGGCCATGCCGTCTTCGAGGCCACCCACGGCACCGCTCCCCGCTACGCCGGCCAGGACAAGGTGAATCCCGGCTCCCTCATTCTTTCCGGCGAGATGATGTTCCGCCACCTCGGCTGGGGTGAGGCGGCCGATCTGATCATCCGGGGCCTGGAGCGTACGATCGCGCAGCGACGGGTGACCTACGACTTCGAGCGTCTCATGCAGGGCGCCACGTTGCTCAAGACGTCCGAGTTCGGCAAGGCGATGGCCGAGAATATGACGTGAGACAAAGGGGAAGACTCCGTGCTCAGGTTTTCCCCTTCAACTTGTTGATCTCGCGCCGGTCTCTCTTCGTCGGCCGCCCCTTTTCGGGGACGAACGCCGAGTGCAGGCTCTTGAGCTGGACCGCCATCTTCTCTCGTGCAGCGCGGCTCTCGGCCAGCTCTTCGTAGAGCTTCGCGGCTTGCGTAGCCGGACCTCGCCGCGCGGACAGCTCGCGGACGAGGATTTGATACTCGTAGGGTCCTTGTCTCACCCGGATCTCGTCTCCTACCTGCAACGGGCGCGATCGCTTGGCGCGGTCGCCGTTCACCTGGACCTTTCCACCCGCGATCGCCTCCGACGCCAGCGAACGGGTCTTGTAGAACCGCGCGGCCCATAGCCACCGATCGAGCCTGGTCTTGTCGAGCTCGGGCTGGTCCATATTGAATAAGCTAATGGCTATCGGCTATCAGCCATAGCACGCTATAACCACTACGGCCCGGCCCTTGCAGACTCGAGCGCTTCGATGCTCCTCTCCTATCTCTGGGTCGCACTGAGGCTTGCCCACGGCCCCATCCAGGCTGCTTCCACCGGCCAGATGCCCGTGCCTCCGCGCCCCTCCCAGCCCGATTCGGTCATCGCCGAGGCTCGTGAGGCGCTGGAGCGTGGCCGCCCCTGGCAGGCCAGCCTTTTGATCGCACCCGTACTCGCCGATTCCGCTCATCGCACGCCCGCGGCCCTCTTTCTGGCCGCAACCGCGGCAAGCCGCTGGGGCGGATGGCCGGAGGTATCGCGACTCCTCACCGGTGAGCCATGGGTCGACTCGCTCTATGAGGGTCGCGGCCGCCTCCTCCTGGCGCGCGCGGCCCTCGAGGTCCGTGCTGATTCCCTGGCATTGCGGGATGCACTCGCCGTCCCCATCACGCACGATTCGGTCGAGGGCGAGCGCCTGATCCTGCTCGCCGCTGCACTGGACCGTCTCGATGCTCGGGACAGCTCCGCATCCACGTACGAGCGCGCCGCTCTGAAGTACCCGCTCATCGCCGACTGGCTCCTGATCCGCGCCGCCGCGGTCACGGACGACAGTGCCGGCCGTGCGAGACTGTACGCCAGGCTCCGCGATCCGCTCCCCCGCACTCGGATTCCGTGGAGCGAGGCCTCCGCTCGCGAGCACACCGGCGATCTCCAGGGCGCGGCACGCCGCTACGCGATGCTGGGTGCTCGGGTCGTCGCCTTGCGTCTCAGGTTCGCGGCGAGTCCCGACAGCGACATTCGTCTCGGTGTTCGCCGTGACCTCGTGACCCTGGTGACGGCACGTCACTCGGTCGCCGAGGTCCGGGATGCGATCGCCTTGCTCGACAGCACCTTCACCCCACTGTCGCCGACGGAGGAGCTCGCGGTGGCCCGGGCCGCGAGCTGGGCAGGGCCACCGGGGCGAGCGGTGGATGGATACACACGAGCGTTCGCCGCAAAGCTCGGCGATGACAAGGATCGGTTCGACTACGCCACCGCACTCGGAAAAGTGGGTCGGTACGGCGACGCCGCCTTCCAATTCAATCTCGTCCGCTCACCACGAAAGCTCGCCGCCTCCGCAGCGTATCAGCGAGCCCGCGCACTCGTGCGTGACGGCCAACTGAGCGAAGGTCGTACGGCGCTGCTGGCGATCGGCCGGCGATACTCGTCTGACACCGTCGCCGCGTCGAGCGCGCTCTTTCTCCTCGGCGACCTGGCCGCCGATGATCGTGAGGACGATAAGGCCAGGGCCTACAACCGACGTCTCGCGCTCAAGTATCCGACGAGCGCCTTCGCTCCCACTGCCCGGTTCCGCGCCGGGATGCTCGCGCTGCTGGCGGGGCAGCCCGCGCTCGCGGCGCGAGAGTTCGATGAATTGTGGCAGCGCTATCCCAAGAGCGACGAGTCGGCTGCGGCGATCTACTGGGCGGGGCGTGCGTGTGCGGCCTCCGGTGATACGGCAGCTGCCCGCACGCGGTGGGCGCTCGTCGCCGGTGGCGATCCCGGCTCCTATTACGTCGGACTGGCCCTCGCCCGACTCCGGAAACCGGATTGGGCACCGATGCCCACTCCGGATTCCTTCGCGGTGATCCCGGCGATGGACTCCGCCGTCGCTCGTGCGGGTCTTCTCGCGAGACTCGGACTGACCACGGAATCCCGCTGGGAATACGACCGCCTGATCCACATGCAGGACACGTCATCGGAGCGACTGCTCGCGTTGAGCAACGCATTCCGCTCGCGGAGAATGCCGGCCCAGGCCATCCAGCTCGCCCGGCGAGCACTGGTCTACGGTGCCCGTCCCGATGCCCGGACCTATCGTTTGCTCTACCCGATCGGACTCCCCGACGCGTTGCTCGGGGAATCGGAGGAGCACGATCTCGACGCGAGTCTCGTTGCCGGGTTGATCCGGCAGGAATCTCTTTTCGATCCCGGCGCTACCTCCGTCGTCGGTGCGCGCGGCCTGATGCAGGTCATGCCCGATTTGGGCGCCCGGCTGGCGCAGACACTCGGGTATCCGGTCTGGGATCCGGTGCTGCTCTATCAACCGGACGTGAGCCTTCAGCTCGGCACCCATCACCTGCAGGAGCTGGCTCGACTGTACCGAGAGCCGGTGCACATCCTGGCCGCCTACAACGCCGGCGTCAGCCGGGTCGAGCGCTGGAGGAAGCGAAAGGGTGTAGAGGATCCGGAGGTCTTTGCCGAACGCATCCCGTTCGCCGAGACGCGAGGCTATGTCCGCGCGATCCAGCGCAACCAGGAGATCTATCGCATGTTGTATCCGTGGACCGAAGTGGGGTTACTCTTCCCCAGGCTGGAATCGGAGAATCGTCCCTCTTAGTTTGAGGGCCACCCTCGAGCCAAGGTTCCTGATTGCTCGATCTCGCCCAATCGCTCGAAGCGCTCGACCACTTTGGTGAGGGAATCTTCGCCCTCGACGCCAAAGGCCGATTCACGTACCTCAATCACATCGCTCGTCGTCTCCTGCCCGCGCTCACCGGGGCAACGGCTCCCGATCTTCTGGACACGATCATCTGGGAGGCGTCGCCGTCCTTTGCGCAGACGCCCGTCGCGGCCGCGCTCCGTCGCGCCCAGGCCGAGGGCGCCGCGATCACTCACCCGCTGCGTGATCCGGTGTCCGGACGCATGCTCGAGCTGCGGATCTATCCGGCCGCGTCCGGCTGGAACGGCCTTCTCATCGAGCCATCCGCTCTCAACGGCGTCGGCATCCTCGACGCCTTGAGCGACCTCTATCTCGTCTGCGATGACGAGTGGCGCCTGACTGCGCTCAACGCGCGGACGTCGGGATATCTTCGCTTCCTCGGCAGCAGTCGAGACGAGCTGCTGGGCCGCTCGGTATGGGACGTCATTCCGGGCCTCGCAGGCTCTCGCTTCCAGGCCGAGGCCTTCCGTGCCGTCGTGGAGCAGGGGGAAGTCGAGTTCGAGTCGTTCTTCGCTCCGCTGAATCGATGGTTTCTGGTGCGCCTCACGCCGATTCCAGGCGGAATCATCGCCTGCGCCCGCGACGTCACCGTCCGCCGCGCCGTCAAGATTCCCGCGGTCACGGCGCAAGACACCGCGGAGGCCCACGAGGCGAATCGTCGCTTCCGCAGCCTCGTTGAATCGATCGACGACGTGGTCTTCCAGCTCGACACCGAGCAGCGATGCGTGCACGTCTTCGGTCGCTGGCTCGAGCGGGAAGGATTTCTCCCGGAGCAGTTCATCGGACGGACCACGCGAGAGATCCTGGGGCCCGTCGACGCTCCGGTGCACGAGCGCGCCAACCTGCGAGCGTTGGCGGGCGAGACCGTGACCTACGAGTGGATTCTGCGAACCCCACGCGGCCCGCGCCACATTCTCAACACCCTCTCGCCTCTCCGCAATCCGGAGGGGCTCATCACGGGTATCGTCGGTGTTGGACGCGATATCACGGCACGCATCGAGGCCGAGCAGCAAGTGCGGCAGGCGCAGAAGATGGAGGCGGTGGGACGTTTCGCCGGCGGGGTCGCTCACGACCTGAACAACATGGTGATGGTCATCATGGGGTTCAGTGATTTCCTGCTCCAGACCCTCGATCGCGAAGATCCACGCTGGGCCGACGCCGACGAGATCCGGAAGGCGGCCGAGCGGGCCATGCAGCTCACCCGTCAGTTGCTCGGGTTCGGCCGCCACCGCGTCGTCGCACGGACCGTGTTGAACCTGAACCATGTGGTATCGGGAATGGAGCGCATGCTCGTGCCGCTTCTTGGCGAGGACATGAGGATGGTGACCGAACTCGCCGACGATCTAGGCGGCATCGAGGCCGACTATGGTCAGATGGAGCAGATCGTGATGAACCTCGCCCTCAACGCGCGCGACGCCATGAGGAGCGGGGGTTGCCTTACCGTCGAGACGCGGAACGTGGAGTTCCCCGATGCCGTCGCCTACCAGCATCTCGGTATCCCGATTCCGGGTGGCTCGTACATTCAACTCGTCGTCTCAGACACCGGTCACGGGATGTCCCCCGAGGTCAAGGCGCACCTCTTCGAGCCATTCTTCTCGACCAAGCCCAGCACTCACAATACCGGTCTCGGGCTCGCCACGGTGTATGGCATCGTCGCGCAGAGCGGGGGGTATATCTGGGCCGAGAGCGAGCTCGAAAAGGGATCGAGCTTCACGATCTGTTTTCCGCGGGCGGTATTGGATGACACGGCGGAGACGACGGCTGAAGCGCCAGCGAAATCGGCGGGTGGGAATGAAACGATCCTGCTTGTCGAAGACGAAGATGCCGTGAGAGCGCTCGCCTCGCGCGTCCTGGCGTACCAGGGCTATGTCATTCTCGAGGCGTCGAACGGGGCGGAGGGTCTGCGGATAGCGGAAAGAGAAGGAAGCCGAATCGATCTCGTGCTCACCGATCTGATCATGCCTGAGATGGGGGGACTGGAGCTCGGTGCGCACCTCTCGCGCACTCTACCCGACGTTCCCATCATGTACATGTCGGGCTATTCAGAATCCGACAAGGTGCAACGCGGCATCCCGACACTGCCCGAGCCATTCCTGCAGAAGCCCTTCTCCCCCGAGAGTCTTGTGGCGACCGTGCGGCGCACGCTGGATCGCGAGCGAGTCACACCCTCGACGTAGCCGGGCGGTAGCCGATGGCTCCATTAAGCCATCGGACGAACGGCACCATCGCGGCAAAGTCCCGGGCGAGCGTTGCGGGCAGCCGTGGAGTGTACACCTCGCCGTCCTGGAGCGGCCGAGTCACCGTGAACGAGCGGTATCGGAGCCACCGCGCGGCTGGGTGGGTTTCGTCGTATCCCCGGGGCATGCGCGTGAGCATCGCCTCCTCGTCGAGCCGCTTGAAGCGACGCCGGAACACGGGCGCCGACAGGATCGCCGCAAAGCTCTCGTGATCGGCAGCGATCGCCTCTCGAATCTTGTCCAGTGTGGACCTCGCCGGCATCCAGATGCCGCCTGCCGCGAAGCATTCGCCATCGGCCAGATGGAAATAGAGGCCCGCCCCGGCACCCTCCGCGTCTTGTCCAGCCCCGCGCCCGGCGTCCTGATGATAGAACTGGCAGGCGGCATTCGTCTTGTAGGGTGACTTGTCGGCCGAGAAGCGGACATCCCGGTGAATTCGGAAGATGGACCGTCGCGGGTTGCCGATCAGCTCGGGGGCGATGGTGGCCAACCGGACATCCATCTCCTCCACCAGCTGCCCGAGCGGAGCGAGCACTTCCATCTCGTATTCGGCGCGGTGCCGCTCGAACCACTCGCGCCGGTTATTCCGTGCCAGCCTCCGGAGGAAACTCAGCGCTCCCCGACCAAACCCGGCAAACTCCTCGGGCCCGCTATCGTTCACCATCTGCTCCTTCCGGGCGCGGGCGAGCCGCTTGATCGCTGCCTCGCGCCGAAGCGCTGCCCCACGATCTCGGGCCTGTTCCCGGTACACCAGGCGGACCGGCCGGCGCGATCGTGTGTATGCGGCGCCCCGGCCCGCGTTGTGCAGCGATTCGCGACGATCCGGATCCGTGGTGACCCCCGTATACAAGCTGCCGTCGCTGCATCTAGCGATGTAGACGAACCATGTCATATGGATTGTAATGATAGGCCGCTCTTTCTATCTTCGGCCAACCCACCCTCTTCTGCCGCGTCCTGCGAGGCTTGATGCCATCCGAGGCTGTGCCCGCCCGCGCCGAGCGCTCGTCCATGCCCGATCGCCGGCGACCCGGCCGCAGCTCGCTCCCCGATCAGCGTACGCTGCTGTCATGGCTGTTCGTCGGGCGCCTGGTGCTGGCCGTCGGCGTGCTCCTTGGCGCCGGGCTCGTCTGGACGGAGCGTCCCCGCGAGGCGTTTCTCGTCAGCGTCGCGGTAGTCATCGCGCTCATGTTCACGGCCTACGGGGCGTGGGCGACCGTCTTGCGCCGCCGGAAACCGGGAAACACGCTTCTCTTCATTCAGGCGCTGGTGGACCTCGGCGTCGTCACCACCATCGTCCACTTCGCGGGCCAGCCGCAGTCGGCCTTCCCGGCGCTGTACGTGCTCCTCGTCGCGGCCTACGCCCTCCTGCTCCCTCCGACCTGGGGCGCACTCACCGCCGTCCTCGCCTCCGCGGTATTCCTCACGGACGTCTTCGTGACCTACTCCGGCCCGCCCGACACGGCGTTCTGGGCCCAGATCGTGGTCTTCAACGTCGTCTTCGCGATCGTCGCGGTGCTCGGGCATCGGCTCCGCGAGGCGGGAATGGAGCAGGAGACCCTTGCGATCGAGCTGCGGCGGGTCCGGCTCGAGGCCGACGATATCCTTCGGAATATCCGCTCGGGGGTCATCACGGTGGACGGGAAGGGGCGTCTCGCCTTCATCAATCCGACGGCGACACGCCTCCTCGAGCTCGACGCTCAGACCCTCCTCGGCCACGCGGTGCTCGATCAGCTCAAGATCCGATCGTCCGAGCTCTGGGCCGCGGTCGTGGCGGGCATTCGCAATGGGAGGAAGATCAGCCGCGGAGAGGGGATGGTCGTCCACCCGGGGGGCAAGATATTCCCCATCGGCCTCAGTACGACCACCTTTCGACAGGAGACCCAGGAGGCGCCGTCGGTCACCGCGATCTTCACCGACATCTCCGACCTGAAAGAGGTGCAGGAGCTCCAGCAGCGCGCCGAGCGGCTGGAGGCCGTGGCCGCGCTGAGCGCCTCGCTGGCGCACGAGATCCGCAACCCGCTCGCCTCGATTCGCAGCTCGGTCGAGCAGCTGGCCCGATCAAAGCACGCCGATGAGGACGAGCGCTTTCTGGCCGGGCTCATCGTTCGGGAGAGCGATCGATTGAGCCGTCTGTTGAGCGAATTCCTGGACTTCGCCCGAGTCCGTGCCACCCAGTTTGTCCCGCTCGATCTCCACGCGGTGGTGCGTCGCGGTCGTGCGTCTCATCCAGGCTCACCCCGATTGCCGCCCCGACGCGGCCATCACGGTCGAGGGAGGTCGAACGATTCTCGAGGGCGACGAAGACCTGCTGCACCGCGTGGTTGCCAATCTGGTGCTGAACGCCGTGCAGGCCGCTCGCGGGCCGATCCGAATCACGGTCAGCGTGGCCTCGGTGCAGGGAACAGACATCCCTCACGGGACCAATATCGAAAACGCGGTTCGTCTCCAGGTGCGCGACAACGGTCCCGGCATACCGGAGGAGATCCGCGACCGGCTCTTCGAGCCGTTCGTCTCCGGTCGGACCGGCGGAAGCGGGCTCGGGCTCGCCATCGTCCAGCGGGCGGTCGAGGCGCACCGCGGCCTCGTGCTGCGTGGACTCTGCTCCCGGCACCGGCACCACCTTCACTATCTTTCTTCCCGCACAAGACGATCGCGGAGGACGCGGCATGACCCAGAAGCCCTCGGTGCTGGTCATCGACGATGAGTCCGGCATTCTCGACACCCTCCGCATCCTGCTCCGGAACGAGGGGTTCGAGGTGACCACCGCTCAGGGCGGCAAGGCCGGGCTGGAGCAGATCCGGACCGGCACCCACGACATCGTCCTCACCGACGTCCGGATGCCGCAGGTGTCCGGGCTCGACATCCTGCACGGCCGCGCGCGAGCAGGACCCGATGACGCCGGTCATCCTGATGACCGCTCAGGCGTCGCTGCAGAGTGCCATCGAGGCGGTCAATTCGCGGTGCCTTCTACTACATCCAGAAGCCGTTCTCCAACGACGAGCTGATCGCGATCCTGCGCCGGGCCTGCGAATTCCGCGCAGTCCGGGTGGAGAACAAGCAGCTCAAGCAGGAGATCCGGCGGCGGGAGCAGGGTGCCGTCGCCCGGCCGATCGGCAAGTCGCAAGCGCTTCCTCGACGTGCTCAAGCTCGCCGAGCACGTGGCGCCGACCGACTCGACGGTCCTGATCCAGGGCGAAAGCGGCACCGGCAAGGAGGTCATCGCGCGCTACATCCACAACCTCTCGACCCGCGTCGACGGACCGTTCCTGTCGATCAACTGCGGCGCGCTACCGGAGAACCTGCTCGAGAGCGAGCTCTTCGGCCACGTGAAGGGATCGTTCACCGGCGCCGTGCGCGACAAGCAGGGGCTCTTCGCCGCGGCGCGGGGCGGGACCTTCTTCCTCGACGAAGTCGGCGAGATGCCGCCGTCCCTTCAGGTGAAGCTGCTGCGCGTGCTGCAGGAGCGCGAAGTGATTCCGGTCGGCGCCACCGAGGCGATTCCGGTCGACGTGCGGATCATCGCCGCCACCAACCGCGATCTCGAGGAGGAGATCCGGCGCGGCAACTTCCGCTCCGATCTCTTCTACCGGCTCAACGTCATCGCGCTCAACCTGCCGCCGCTCCGCGAGCGCCGCGACGACCTGCTCCTGCTGATCGAGTTCTTCCTCCAGGATCTGGCTCAGGAAAACGGGTCGGAGCACGAAGGCCCTCGCCGCCGAGGCGCTCGATGCGGTCATGGTGTACGAGTGGCCGGGCAACGTGCGCGAGCTGGAGAACGCGCTGGAGCATGCCGTGGTGCTGAGCCGCGGCAACCTGATCGAGCCGCGGCGCTGCCGGAGCGGATCACCCAGCGGCGGAAGGAGCCGCTGGTCGCCGAGCGGTCGTACCGGAATCCGACGCTCGAGGTCATCGAGCGCGCCTACATCATGTGGGTGCTGCAGGCCGAGGGCGGCAACAAGACCCGGGCCGCCGAAGTGCTCGGGATCGATCCGTCGACGCTCTACCGCAAGCTGAGTCGCTACGAGGAGCAGGTCGAGGTCAAGGTCGCGCCGGCGTAGCGCCGAGCGGCTGAGCCGTCTGCATTCCTTCCGCCATCATCACGTAGGCGCCGAGCAACAGCGAACGCAGATCGCCGGCCGGCCGTAGGCTGAACTGCTTGAGCGTATCGTATGCCTGGCGTGCCCCGGCCGCGTCGTGCAGATGGAGCCGAGCGATGACCAATCCATCTCTCAGCTCATCGGGCGCGATCCACTTGTGCTCCTTGAGCACTACCGGCATCAGGCGATCGGCGGCGGCGTTGGCCTCCGCGAAGTTCCACGACGCGATCCCATGTCGGAATGCGAGGACGTCCCGCGCAGGCTGCGGGGCCTTGTGACGATCCATGAACCGGGCGAGTGAGGTGTAAAGCGGCTCGTCCGCCGTCCCCGCCGTCCCTCCATTGCGAAGATGGTCCACCTGGCTCGCCTGCTCCAACCACAACTCCCAGTCGCTCGGCACCCGATCGGCGGTGAGCGTCGCCTGCCACATGTTCGTCTGGTAGATCGCCTGATGGGCGAAAGCGCCGAGGAGGCTGTCCGACGCGGCCTGAGCCGCCGGGGACCGGACCAGCACACCGAGCGCGCGGGCCCTGACCCGCGGATTCTCCGGCAGCGCGGGGAGCGGCTCGCCGCCGGGCGCTGCCCGCCGCCCCGTGAGTGACGCGAGCAGATTGAACCACTCGTCGGAGAGTGCCGGGAAGCCCGACGCATGATCGCGGCGGAAGCGCCGGCGCTCCGCGCCGAGATCCAGCACCGGGTAATAGTCGGAATTCGGCTGGCCCATCGTCTCGACCAGCGGTGCCAGCTCCGCCCGCGACACGATCGACAGCGCGTCGAGCACCGGCGGAGTGAGCGGCGTGAATCGGCACAGATCCGAGTGCAGCCCCTCGGCCTGGAACACCGACCAGTCGGGCGCGGGCAAGGAGTCGCGGTTGCTCGCTACCACAAGCAGATCGCCGCTCGGGACGAGGTAGACCTCGTAGCTCCGGAAATTCTGATGGATGGCCGCCAGCACGCTCAGGACCAGGGCATCGTCCAGCTCGTAGACGTGGAGCCATTGTCCGAAGACACCGTCGTTCGTGAGATACTGCCGGATCCGGCCGTAGAACTCGGTCGTGAACAGTCCCGAGACTCCGCTGACCCACGGATTGGATGGCTCCGACATGATGAGGTCGAACCGCCGGTGCGCCGAGGCGAAATAGGACTTGGCGTCGTCGATCACGATCTCCGAGCGTGGGTCGTCGAACGTGCGCCGGTTCGCCGGAAGAAAGATGCGCGAGCCCTCGATCATCTTGGGCTCGATCTCGATGGTGACCAGGCTCTTGAGTGTCTTGCTGCCGAGCAGCAGGTGCGACGACATCCCCGACCCCTGCCCGATCACCGCGGCGCTGGTGGCGCCCGGCATGTGCGCCAGAGTGACGAGAGGAAGCAGGGTCTGCGTGGCCGCGTCGGCCATAAGGGGCATCGGGTGACTGACGGAGTCGCACGGCGTGAACCAGAGCGGCGTCAGCGAGGCGTCGGGCTTTCCGTTGGTGGCGAGCGTGAGAAAGTTGGAGCCCGACGTCCGTGAACCGGTGACAGTCGCCGTGCGGCCGTCACGATAGAAGGTGATCTGCCGATCCCCCGGAGCCACGAGACCGCCGGTCCGATAGACTCCGCTCGCCAGGACGTTTCGATCGAGCTGCACACCGACTCCCACCACGGCGGCCACGACGACGGTGGCGAACGCCGCCAGCGGCGCGAGCCGCGTCCCTCGGCCTTCCATCCTGGCGGCACGAGCGAGCAGGACGGCGCCGATCCCCATGTCGATCGCGGCCCCGGCAATGAGCATCGCCTTGAGACCGATCACCGGTAACAAGACCAGTCCGCCCAGAATCACACCGAGAATCGAGCCCATGGTATTCCAGGCGTAGACGGCGCCGATGGACCGCTCGCCGGAGCCATCGGCCATCAACGTACGGGTAATGAGCGGCAGCGTCATGCCGGCGCAGAACGTGGCCGGCACCATGATGAGAACGCAGAGACCGTAGCGCGCGATGGTGAAGCCGGTGTATCCCGCGTCGTTCCGGGCGAACGTCGAAAGCAGATCGGCGACCCACTGGAACGACTGCACGTAGAGCGGCAGGGTCGCGAGTGCCAGGAATCCCATCGTCCATTGCACCATGCCGAGTGTGCGGACCGGGTTCTGGAGGCGGTCGGCGCGTGAGCGAATCCACCAGGCGCCGAAGGCGAGTCCGAGGATGAAGGCGGACAGCATGAGCTCGAACGAGTGCGTGGCGCTGCCGAGCACCAGGGCGAGCATCCTGATCCAATCGATCTCGTAGATGAAGGAGGCAACCGCGGTGCCCAGACTGGTCCAGAGCAGCAGCCGCTCGAGGCCAGGCGTCGCGGGGGTGGACGGCGCTGGTTCGGCAGGCTTCGCCGGCGCAGTACCGGCCGCGCGCGCATCGATCTCGGCGTTTCGTGCCGCAACGATCACTCCGACCGTCGCGCCGGCCACGACCAGGTTGAGCATCGCCGCGGTGAGCAGCGTACCGGGGAGGCCGGCCAGCGACACGAGGTAGAAGCCGGCGATGAGGACGCCGGCGGCGGCGCCGAGACTGTTGGCGAAGTAGAGCATCGCGAGCGAGCGTCCCGGTGCACCACGATCGAGGCGAAGCACGCCGGCGGACATCAGCGGAAACGTGGCGCCGAGCAGCACCGACTGTGGAAGGATGAGTGCGCTCGCGATGCCCCACTTGGCGATCGGCAGCATCCACGTGCCGGCGACCTCGGGATACACCGAGGTATAGGCCCAGGAGGTCGCGCCCTGGAAGACGTCGTGAAAGAACAGTCCGATGACGCCCACCGCGAATTCGACACCGACATATCCATAGAGCGGTTGGGCGAAGCGAGCCGATTTCCGGCTGACTACAAGCGCTCCAGCGGACATCCCTCCCAGGAAGATCACGAGTACGATGATCTGGGCGTACGCATCGTGGCCGACGAACAGGCCGAGATAGCGGGTCCAGATCGATTCGTAGATCAGCCCGGCAGCGCCGGAGAGCACGAAGAGCAGATAGAGCGCGCGAATCATCCTGGGCGAAGCTCCTGACTCTCGGGGGGATTATTCGGGATTGGCGATCACGAGGGGCAAGAAGCGTGCAAACTTTGTCATCCCCTGTTGGGGAAGGCCCTCTTCGAGAACTCAACTGCAGACGGCGTCTTGCATTACACCGCTCCCGCTCAGCTCCGATCAGCGGTCCCCGCGACCACGGATCTCCGCAAGTCACCACGCGGGAAAGCCTTCCGCCTCACAGCACTGTACTGGCACATGCGTTGCCTCTACCGCCCCCAGCGCGGCCGCTGCGGCTGCTCTTTTCGCAACCTGAGCCGAGGAAACGAAATCATGCGGAACCGCAAGGGCTTCACCCTGATCGAGCTTCTGATCGTGGTCGTCATCATCGGCATTCTTGCCGCGATCGCGATTCCGAAGTTCGCGAACACGAAGGAAAAGGCTGTGCTGGCCGGCATGAAGTCCGACCTGCGTAACCTGGTGACCGCTCAGGAAGCCTACTTCAGCGATAACCAGACCTACGCTCCGGCCCTCGGCGCCGCGCAGGCTGCGGGTGTCGTGGCCTTCGTGCCCACCCAGAACAACGTGATCACCCTGTCGACCGTGACTGCGGCCGGCTGGGCGGGCGAGGCGACCAACGCCACGCTGAAGGGCACCATCACCAAGTGCGGCATCTACGTCGGCAGCGGTACTGCGCCGAACGGCGCCGTGAAGGCCGAGGGCGCCCCGGCCTGCTATTGAACCGCCGGGGTCTTCGGTACCGGTGAGCGGAAGCATGATGCTGCGCGGACCAATGGTTCGCGCAGCTTTTTCGTTTCCCGCGGCCGCTCGAGGCCGCGGCTCCGGGTCTTGCAATACACATCTCGCCTACGTCCGACAGTGCTTGCACCCGGGGGTGCAACGCACCGCCAAGTGAAAGTAGAGGAAGACCTTGGATAGGAGGGTCGGTGGGTGGCATAAGCGTTGCCTTACCCCATACCGGACGGACCGAACCGCCCCGATGCCCTGGACTCGCTGGCCGCCGTATTACTCAACCGGAGGAAGCATGCAGAACCGCAAGGGTTTCACCCTGATCGAGCTTCTGATCGTGGTCGTCATCATCGGCATTCTTGCCGCGATCGCGATTCCGAAGTTCGCGAACACGAAGGAAAAGGCTGTGCTGGCCGGCATGAAGTCGGACCTGCGTAACCTGGTGACCGCTCAGGAAGCCTACTTCAGCGATAACCAGACCTACGCTCCGGCCCTCGGCGCCGCGCAGGCTGCGGGTGTCGTGGCCTTCGTGCCCACCCAGAACAACGTGATCACCCTGTCGACCGTGACTGCGGCCGGCTGGGCGGGCGAGGCGACCAACGCCACGCTGAAGGGCACCATCACCAAGTGCGGCATCTACGTCGGCAGCGGTACTGCGCCGAACGGCGCCGTGAAGGCCGAGGGCGCCCCGGCCTGTTACTAAGCTCGAGCAGCCAGAAGGGAACGGGGGCGGTGCCCGCAGTGGTCGCCGCCCCTTTTCTCTGCCGGCCAGCGCACGGATGCGCAGGGAAGTGGCAACAGGAAATCGAGCCACGGTCGTTCAACGCGGGAGAATGCTGTGAGCCACGACAATAGAGGCTTCACCCTCATCGAGCTGCTGATCGTCGTGGTGATCATTGGCATTCTCGCGAGTATCGGCATTACGAACTTCGGAAACAGCAAAGAGCGCGCGATGGTCGCGGCGATGAAAACCGACCTGCGCAACCTGGTGTCGGCGGAGGAGGCGTACTACTCCAACGGCCAGACGTACTACGGCGGCGCGGTGCCCAACGCCGCGATGCCCTTCGACCCGACGACGAACGTCACCATCACCCTGAGCAGCGTTACCGCGACGGGGTGGGCGGCACAGGCGACACACGTCTACACCGCGAAGACGTGCGCCATCTTCATGGGGACCGCAGCCCCGGTCGCGCCGGCCGTTGTCGAGGGACGAGTAGCCTGCACGCCGTAAGGCCGGGAGTGTCAGGCGTGGCACAACCCGTCCGATCGCTGCGCACCGAGCTGCTCGTCAGCCTCGGTTTCGTCACATCGGCCGCGGTCATCCTGGTCGGGCTCACGACGCTCCTGCTCACCGGCGGTGATCTTCGTGAGACGATTCGTCCGCTTGGCGCGCTGTGGCTCGGCAGTACGGCCGTCTTCGTCATCTTCGGCATGTCGGTGCTGCACCGGCTCGTCATCCGCCCCCTGCAGCGCCTGACCGCCGAAGCCGATGCCCTGGCAGCCCGAGAGCTCCGGCCCGAAAAAGTGGACTACGGATCGGCCGAACTGGACCGGTTGGCGGCCCGGTACCGCGCGATGGCCGAAGACTTGCTCGATGTGCAGAGTCACGTGGTCCGGGTGGAGAAGCTGGCCGGCATCGGCAGGCTTGCCGCCGGAGTGGCGCATGAGGTGAGGAATCCCCTTGGTGCGCTCGGCACTTACGTCGAAGTCCTGCAGCGGCGCGGCACCGATCCCGTGGTCACCGATGACATGCGCTGCGCCATCGAACGGATCGAACGGATCGTGCAAGGACTCGTGGATTATGCCCGTCCCGGGGAACCGTCGGCTCACCGATCGGCGACGGCCTCGACCGACCTGAACGCCTCGGTTCGGCGGGTGATGGAGTTCCTGGGCGCGCAGGGCACCTTCCGCGATCACGCAGTGGAGACCACGCTGGCCACCGATCTCCCTCGCGTCCGCGGAGACGAGCATCTCCTCGAGCAGGTGGTCGTCAACCTCGTGGTCAACGCCTGCCAGGCTTCACCTGATGGGCGCGTGGCGGTGGGCACGGTGGCCAAGCGCTTCGACACCCGTGAGACCGCACATGCGACCGGGTCGCAACGGCGCCGGCGGGTGTTACCGGATGGAGTTCCCGGTGTGCTGCTCTACGTGGCCGACGATGGCCCGGGAGTTCCGGAGGCGGATCGGGAGCGGATCTTCGATCCGTTCTACACGACCAAGGATCCTGGTGAGGGCACCGGACTCGGGCTCGCAATCGTAGCCCGGACAGTGCACGAGAGTGGAGGAGTCGTCTGGGTGGATCGTTCGCGGGAAGGCGGAGCCGTTTTCATGGTGTTTCTTCCAATAGCGAGTGAGACCGATGCGGCTGTTGATCGTTGACGACGACGCCGGACTCCGGCAGTCGCTCTCGCTGCTGCTCGGAGAATCCGGCTACCAGGTCGAGTCTGAGAGCGACCCCGAGCGGGCGCTCAAGCGTGCGTCGGCGGAGGAGTTCGATCTGATCCTCTGCGATGTTCGCATGCCCAAGATGGACGGGCTCACGTTCCTGCGGCGCTATCGCGCTGAGCAGGGCGAAGCGCTGCTCATCATGATGAGCGCGTACGGGAGCGAGGATGCCGCCATCGCCGCCATGCGCGAAGGCGCGTACGACTACCTGCAGAAGCCCTTTCGCCCCGATGAAGTGATGATCACGCTGCGCAAGGCCGCCGAGCGCGAAAAGCTCCGCCGCGAGGTCGAAGAGCTGCGCTCCAGCCTCGGGGCCGGGGTCGTGCAGGACATGGTGGTGAGCGAGAGTCGCAGCATGCGCGATCTCCTCGATCTCGCGAGCCGCGTGGCCCGCCACAACACCACCGTGCTCATTACCGGGGAGAGCGGCACCGGGAAAGAAGTGCTGGCGCGCGCCATTCATCGGATGAGCCCGCGTGCGGAACACAACTTCACCGCCATCAACTGCGCCGCCATTCCCGAGCATCTGCTCGAAAGCGAGCTCTTCGGCCACATGAAGGGCGCCTTCACCGGCGCAACGGCCGATCGCGCCGGACTGTTCGAGCTGGCGCACGAGGGCACGCTGCTGCTCGACGAGATCGGCGACCTGCCGCTCGATCTCCAGTCCAAGCTCCTGCGCGTCCTCGAAGAGGACATGATCCGCCGCGTCGGCGGGCGCGAGCCCCGCAAGGTCGACGTCCGCGTCATCGCCGCCACCGCCAAGCCACTCGAGCAGGCGGTAGAACAGGGTGAGTTCCGCGGCGACCTCTTCTATCGCCTCAATGTCGTGCGCCTGCACCTCCCGCCTCTGCGCGAGCGTCCGGAGGACGTCCCCGCGCTGGTGGCGCACTTCGCGCGTCAGGCCGCGACCAAGCTCGGTCATCCCGTGAGCCTCACGCCGGCGGCCCTAGCGGCATTGACCCATCATCCATGGCCTGGAAACGTCCGTGAGCTCCGCAATGCCGTGGAGCGGGCGGCGGTGCTCGGCAGCGGTGCCACGCTCGATGCCAAGGATTTTCTGATCGGCAACGGAAACGGCAACGGCGCCTCGCCCCACGGGAACGGCGCGTCGGTGCCGACGCTCGATCTCAAGACCCAGGTCGAAGCGATCGAGCGGAAGGCGATTCAAAAGGCACTCGAGGCGGCGGGCGGCAATCGCCGGCAAGCGGCAAGCCTGCTCGGCATCAGCCTGCGCACGTTGTTCTACAAGATGCGGCGGCTCCCGGTTCACTGAGCACCCGCGCAACGGGCTGCGCCTTTATGCAGAGACTTGCATCGAGGCGCAGTGTCAAACGTCAGTCAATTCCTTCCGCCGTACAGTCTTACCGTCCTGTTTCCTGTGGTCCCACTCATGCATTCGTCGCGCGCATGTCTTCCCGATCATCGCGTGGGTTCACCCTCGTCGAAGTCCTCGTGGCCGTCGTCCTTCTTACGATGGGCGTCATGGCGCTGCTCGGGTCGTCGGCCCTCGTCAGCCGAATGATCGGCCGGGGGCGCGGGTCCACCGTCGCGGTTCAGGTGGCCACCGCCCGTCTCGAGCGCCTCCGTCGAATCGCGACCTCCACCACCCCGCGATGCACCTCCCCTCAATTCGTGAGCGACTCGACCACCACGGCCGGTGTCGCCGAGCGCTGGATCGTCGAGCCTGGCGCGGGGCTGTCGAGGCGAGTGAGTGTCATCCTCGCGTATCGTGATCCGCGCGGCCCCGCGCGCGACACGCTTCGGACGACAGTGCTCTGCGGATGATCACCGACCGTCGCGGCTTCACCCTCGTCGAGCTGATGGTCGCGCTCGTGCTCGTCGTCGCCGTCTGTGGCGTCACGTATGCACTGCTGACGCAGAACCAGCGCGTCTCGCGCTCACAAGTGGAGCACGCCGGTCTGCAGGACGCGGTCCGCGCCGGCGCGCTCGTCATTGCCAACGAGCTCAAGGAAATCGGCTACGACTCGATCCCCGAAGAGGCGGGGCTCGGCACGGTGGCAACGGTAAGCCCCGACCTGCTCGTCCTCATGCCGGGTCGGCTCGAGTACAAGGCGATGCGCGGAATCGGATTCACCTGCGCCGTGCCGAGCCAGGGCCAGCTGCGTCTCCGTCGCGCCACCCTCATCGGTCTTCGCCAGCCCGAGGCGGGTGACAGCATCACCGTCCACGTCGAAGGCGATTCCACCACCGGCGCCGACGATGCCTGGGTTCATGCGGGCATCACCGGTGTCAGCACCTGCGCTCTGCGACGACGGGACTCCGGCAGTTGCGCTTGCAGTCGGGTTCGCTGGAGTCGCCGGGGCTGCGGCGCCGGCGCGGATGGCCGTCGGCGGCCCCGTCCGATTCTTCGAGGTCATGGAGCTGCGCTACTACCGCTCCACCGGCAAGTCCTGGCTCGGCTCCCGGTCGATCACCGCCGGCGGAGTCATCGAGCCTCTGCTCGGTCCGCTGGCTGACAGCACGGGCATCGAGCGCGGTCTGACGTTCTCCTACCTCGATCGCAATGGTGCGGTCACCACCAATCCCAACGACGTGCGTGAGATCGCCTGGACTCTCAAGGGCGTCACCGATGGAGCCGTACGTACATCGGGATCAACGCTCGCCGTCGACAGCCTGACGCTCTCAACGAGCGTCGCGCTCAGGAATACGCTCCGATGAGTACCGTCTCCCGCGCGAGCGAGCGGGGCATGGCTCTCGCCCTCGCGATCTTCGCCCTCGTCGTGGTCGGTGCCCTCGTCGCCGGCGCGTTCCTGGCCGGGCATCTCGAGCAGCGCACCGGGCGCAGCACGTTGTATGCGGAGCAGGCCGCTGACGCCGCGGAGGCCGGCGCGGCAGAGACTCTCGCCTCGTGGGATGCACTCGGTCTCAACGCGCTCGCACCCGGTACCACCGCGTCGCTCCCTACGGTGCCAGTCGCCGGACGCACCGCCTATCGTCCGACGGTGTCTCGGCTCAACGGCCAGATCTTTCTCGTGCAGAGCCTCGGCACGAGGGTCAATGCCGGTGGAACCCCCCTCGCGCGCCGCACGGTTGGGATCGTGGCCAAACTCGCCTCGCTCGGCTCTGGTCCGGAGGCAGCGCTCACTGTCGGCAAGCCGGTGGAGATCGAGGGGAGTCAGGTGGTCGTGAGCGGAGCGGATTCCGCTGACGCCAGAGAGGGCATGGCCTGCGCGCCTGGTAGTGCACGGCCTGCCACGCGCATCACGTCGTCGTCATCCGATGTCTACGCCGTCTTCGGCGACGTCGGCTTCGATCGCCTCGCGGCGCATGCCGGCGTCGTTCTTCCGGACACCACGATCTCTTCGGCGCTGCGTCCCTCCCTCGATTCCACCGGCCGGTGTGATGCCGGCGACAAGTCCAACTGGGGTGAGCCGCGCCGGTCCGCGGATCCGCAATTGGAGTCGTGTCGCCGATACTTCCCGATCATCTATGCTCGCGGAACCCGTCTCGACATCGTGGGTGGAGGGCGAGGACAGGGCATCCTGCTGGTCGAGGGAGATCTCGACATTACCGGAGACTTCGACTTCCGCGGGCTCGTGGTGGTGAAGGGAGTCGTCCGGATCTCCGGAGGCCGCACAAAGATTACCGGTGCGCTGATGGCTGCCAGCTCCACGGGCGGCAACCAGACTCTCCTGGGGGGAGCCACCACGATTCAGTATTCGTCCTGCGCGTTGGCGGCGGCACTCGGCGGCGCGGCGTTCGCCGAACCGATCGGTCAGCGGAGTTGGGTGCAGGTGTATTAGGAGGCTATCAGCTATAGGCTATCAGGTATCGGCTTGTTCCCGACCATGCCGACGCTCCTTGATGCTTGGAGGGTCGCGTTATCCTCGGGCTGGCCGATAGCCGATAGCCGATAGCCGATAGCCGATAGCCGATAGCCCACTGCAATCCCTTGCACCCACCAGCATCACTTGCATCCCGAGAAAGCGCTTGCGAAAGAGAAGGAAGGACCTCTTCCGGCCCCTGCAGCAGCCCGCTCCAGTCCGCGTTAGAACGCTTCTCTCCAAGCACTTAGCCATGTGCAATTTGTGTGGCACATCGGTTGCCCATCAGGGGCCGGACTACCCTCACGCCCCGGCATTCCGCCGGTAGCCGAGGCAGAGCAACGCTGGCCTGAGCCACCCCTCAACAAGCGGACAACTATGGGACTCTTCGGGCGCAATGCGACGACGGTAGGCCTGGACATCGGCAGCGGGCTGATCAAGCTCGTCGCGATTTCCCACGCCTCAGGCGGGCCGGTGCTGACCAAGGTCGCGTTCACCTCGGTGGTGAACGACGCGATCGTCGAGGGCGAAGTCATGGACCCCGGCATCGTGGCCGAGGCCATCAAGGGCCTCATGGCGTCGGCCGGCATCAAGGCCAAGAAGGTCGTCACCGCCGTCGGCGGCCGCGACGTGATCATCAAGAAGATCCCGATGGATCGGATGAAGGAAGCCGAGGCCCGCGAAGTCATCCGCTGGGAAGCCGAGCAGCACGTGCCGTTCGACATGGACAACGTGGAGCTCGATTTCCAGATCCTCGATCCCGAAGGCGAAGGCCTGCAGATGACCGTGCTCCTCGTGGCCGCCAAGCGCGAGCTGGTCGAGCACAAGGTCGCCCTGCTCGCCGATGTCGGCCTCGCGCCCAGCGTCATCGACGTCGACGCCTTCGCGCTGCACAACGCCTTCGAACTCAACTATCCCGAGGCGATGACGCGGCGTGGTCGGCCTGGTCAACATCGGCCACGAAATCACCAACATCAACATCCTCGACGACGGCGTCCCGGTGCTCACCCGCGACATCCCGGTCGGCACCCGTCGCTTCCGGGAAGATCTCCAGCGCGAGCGCGGGCTGTCCGCCGAAGAGGCCGACCAGCTGCTGCACGGCGGCGAGTCGAGCGAGGTGCTCGACCCGTTCCTCGAGACCCGCGGCGAAGAGCTCGCGGTCGGCATCGAGCGCGCGGCGGCCTTCCTCCAGTCGGCCAGCCGTTCGGCCGGCGGCATCTCCCGGATCTTCACCACCGGTGGCGGCGCCCGCATTCCGCGCCTCAACAAGGTGCTCTCCGACCGGCTGCGCGTGCCGGTGCAGCTGGCCAATCCGATCGAGAAGCTGCAGGTGGCCGACGGCGTCTTCGACATGATGCCGGTGGACGAAGTGGCTCCCGCTGCTCATGCTGCCGATTGGTCTCGCGCTTCGTCACGCGGCGTAACCCTGACCCCGGACTCCACGACCGATGATCACCGTCAATCTCCGCCCTGACCTCAAGCGCAAGCGCGCACGGTCGCCCCTCCAGGGAATGCTCGAGGGGGTCCGTGGTCTGGGCAGCAAGGTCAAAGATCCCGTGCTTGTTGTGGCGGTATTGAGCTGGGTGGGCGTGCTCGGCTGGCTGGGCTCCGTCTATCTCAGTACGTCCCGCGAGCTCGCCGCTCTCGAGCCCAAGCTCGAGCAAACCCGCGCTGAGCATCGCCGGTTCAGGACATTCCTCGCGGAAAAGCGCCATCAGGAAACCATTCGCGACTCGCTGGTCTCGCAGATCAGCGTCATTCGCACGGTGGATGGCGATCGCTATGTCTGGCCGCACCTCCTCAATGAGGTGACCAAGGCGCTGCCCGCCTACACCTGGATCGTGGACATGGGCGGGGCCGAGCCCGCGGCGGCGCCTCCGGGCGCTCCGCAAGCTGCAGCGCAAGCCGCACCGGCCAAGCCCAACGACACCACCAAGACTTCCGCTGCCACCGTGGAAGTCCCCGCCACCCAGTTCACGGTGAACGGGCGCACGGTCGACATTCAGGCGTATACCCGCTTCCTGCGCCAGCTCGAGGCTTCTCCGTGGATTACCGACGTCACTCCGGTGTCCGCCCAGACCGTCGTCGAGAAGGAGCGGCCCGTCACGGCCTTCGTCATCCGGGGCACGTACAGGCAGGCGGATTCGGCGTATCTCCGGACGGTTCCCCTCAGCCAATCGGTGAGGTAGGCACACGATGGCATCCCTGACTTCTCAGAAAGCCGCTCCGCTGCTCGTGATCCTGCTCGCGGGACTCGTGGGCTACATCGCGTACACGGGCGCGGTCATCGACAACCTCGGTGTCTCCGGTCTCTCCGCTCGCAAGGGTCAGATCGTCGCCATCCAGGACACCATCGTGCGCCTGCAGGCGGCCACCGACAGCGCCAAGAGGGAATTGGCGCGTGGCAGCGTCGAGGATCTTCGGAAGCGCCTGGAGACCTATCGCGGCAGCCTTTCGCTCCTGCGTCGCCTGGTGCCCGAGCGCAACGAGGTCCCCAACCTGCTCGACGACATCTCGAGCCGCGGGAAGATCCGCGGTGTGACCCTCTCGCAGGTGGTGCCGCTTCCGGTGGAGCCAGGCCCGGTGCCCTTCGATACCTACAAGTACAACATGTCGGTCATCGGCCACTACGATCAGATCGGCGCGTTCCTGGCCGACGTAGCGAGCCTGCAGCGCATCATCGTGCCCTACGATCTCACCGTGGCCGCCACCAACAATCAGGCCGCCAAGGCACTCGGTGACACGAGTGGTTCGCTGCTCGAGGCGAAGTTCCAGGTCCGCACCTTCGTCAAGTCTTCCAGTTCGGAGGGAGAGGCCAGTGGCACGTAACGTTCTGCTCGGGTTCGCTCTGCTCGCCGCCACCCTCTCGGTCGGCGGTTGCTCTGGCGAAGCGGACGAAGCGCAGGCCGCGCAGGCACAGCTGGCCGCGCTCCGCGCCCACACCGATAGCCTTCGCAAGGCGCACATCCAGGCGCAGCCCGCGGCGTCGAGCGACAGCGCGGCACCCGCCACGGCCGCTGCCAACAGCGCCGGGGCCGATTCGGCATCGCTCGCGGCCACACCCGCGGCTGCAGCGGCTCACCGCGATTCGGTGGCGATGACCGAAGCCGAGGCGGCACTGGCCGATTCGGTGCAGAAGGCCCGCGAGATCGAAGTGATGCGTGAGACCTTCGCCTACGGCGGCGGTACGCGCGACCCCTTCGCCTCGCTCATCAATTCGTCCAAGGACGGTCCCGAGATCGCCGATCTCGATCTCGTCGCCGTCTATCAGGATCTCCGCACGCCATCCAACAGCGTGGTGGTGTTGCGGGAGAAGGTCTCCGCCAAGCGGCACAAGATGCGCGTCGGAGATCAGCTGAGTCGGGCCCGGTTGGTCCAGATCCGGCCCCGCGATGCGGTGTTCATGATTCAGGACTTCGGGTTCGAGCGACAGGAAACTCTCTCACTGCGTAAGCCGGAGGTCGACACGCCATGACCGGATTGTATCGCTTGATGCTAGTCGCCGCCGCGACTCTCGGTGCGGCTTCCCCGGCCTGGGCCGAGGGGCCCGGAGGCGGTGAAGTCACAGCCGTGAGCCTGACGCCGGCCGCCGGCAAAGCCGAAGTCATCGTCACGGTCCAGGGCGCGGTCGAGGTTCGCGACTTCATGCTCAACACGCCCGACCGTCTCGTGCTCGATGTCGTGGGCGCGCACCTCAACTCGACCGCCGCGACGGTCTATGACGGCGTGAACCGGGGCGGAGTCACCAACCTCCGCTACTCCCAGTTCCGTCCGGACGTCGTGCGCATCGTGCTCGATCTCGACGGTCCCAAGACCTATCAGATCGACAAGTCCACAGGCGCCATTCGGGTGAGCTTCGGCCCCGCGCCATCGTTCCAGGCCTGGTCGTCCGAGTCGGCGTCCGATGATGCCGTCGCGGCCGATGCCCCTGCGCCTGCCGCCCCGGCCGTTGCGAGCACCCCTGCTCGCGCGCCCGAGGTCCAGATTGCCCGTGCGGCGCTCCTCACCCGCGCGGACGAGCCACGGATCACCGTCACCTGGGACCGCGCCAGCATCGCCGACGTGGTCGCCGGGTTCGCCGCGTTCAGCGGCCGCACCATCATCCTGGGCAAGGACGTGAAGGGCGAGGTCACGGCCGAGATCAAGAACCAGCCGTGGCCCCAGGCGTTCCAGGCCATGCTCGCCACCCAGGGTCTCTCCGCCCAGGAGATGTCGGGCGGAATCATCCGGGTCGATGCGCCGGCCACGCTGGCCGCGCTCGACTCGCTCGAGCCGCTGGAGACCAGCCTCGTACGGATCAACTACGCCCAGGCCGGCTCGCTCTGCCAAGACCGTCGAGAGCATCCTGACCAAGGGCCGTGGCCGCGTGGTCGCCGACACCGCGTCCAACTGCGCTCATCCTCACCGACACGCGGAGCCGCATCGGCGAGCGTCACCGACTTCGTGCGCGGACTCGACATCCGGACGCCGCAGCTCTCGATCCAGGCCAAGATCATCTTCGTCGATCGCACCGACATCGAGCAGCTCGGCGTCAAGTACGACCTGGGCAACCGCAACCAGTTCTTCAACAAGCTGATTCAGCGCCCGGACCCGTCCACCCCGGGAACCAACTTCGGTCGCGACGTCAACATCGTGGACCTCGGCGGCAACTCGGTCGCGGCCATCGCCAACGCCGACGCGATGATCACGGGCTCCGCGCTCGACCTGGTCTTCTCGACCAGCATCGGTGGGTTCACCCTCACCACCTTCCTGAGGCCCTGCGAGCGGACCGAGCTCGCGGACGTCCAGGCCGAGCCGGTCATCTCGACGCTCGACAACCGTCAGGCCGACATCCTCGTCGGTGAAGAGACCCCGGTGCGCGTCATCGACGCCTCCAGCGGAACCGGCAACGGCGGTGTCGCCCGCGCCACCGTGCAGTTCAAGGAGACCGGTATCCGGCTCACCGTCACGCCGCACGTGACCGAACAACCGTCAGATCCTCATGCAGCTGCACACCGAGCGGTCGGCGATTCGTGCCGCTCGCCGCGGCCGACCTCGGCTTCATCTTCACGAAGCAGAAGGCCAACAACCAGCTCCTGGTGAACGACGGCGAGACCGCGGTCATCGGCGGCCTGACCGTCACCGAGGTGACCAAGACCCGCAGCGGGCATCCCGCTGCTCGGCAGCCTGCCGATCGTCGGCAAGCTCTTCTGCTTCAGCATTCGGACACGGAAAAGCGGCGCGACCTGATTATCCTGGTCACGCCGCGGATCATCGACGACGGCGTGTCGGAGCAGTAAGAAGCCGGACGGAATGCGGTACGGCGGAACGAGCGGAACGGCGGAAGGGGTATCCTTCCGCCGTTCGGCCTCGTCTATTCCCGGCAAACTGGCTAGCGTCTTTCCGGCGTTCCGCCGTTCCGCCGTTCCGCTGAGGTCCATGCACCTCCGCTTCACGACCGCCGGGGAATCCCACGGCAAGGCCCTCGTCGCCATCGTCGAGGGGCTGCCCGCCGGGCTGCCGCGTGAGCGCCGAGTGGGTGGATCGCGACCTCGCACGCCGGATGCAGGGGTACGGCCGCGGCGCGCGCATGAAGATCGAGCGCGACCGCATCGAGTGGCTCGCCGGCGTACGGGCCGGCGAGACGCTCGGCTCGCCCGGTGGCGATGCTGATCCCCAACCGCGACTGGGCGAACTGGGAAGACGTCATGGCGCCCGAGGGCGAGTCCCCGGCGAGGTCCGCCGCCGCCGGGTCACCCGTCCGCGCCCCGGTCATGCCGACCTGGTCGGGCGTGCTCAAGTACGATCGCGTCGATGCCCGCGACATCCTCGAGCGCGCCAGCGCCCGCGAGACCACCGCGCGGGTGGCCGCCGGCGCGCTCGCCCGGCGCCTGCTCGACGAATTCGGTGTCGAGATCGGGAGCCACGTCGTCTCGCTCGGCGGCATCGCCGTGCCGGCCCGGCGGACCGCTCCCGGTGCCGCTCAACGAGGCATCCGATCGCTCCGAGATCCGGGTGCTCGATCCGAGCGGTCGAGGCGGAGATCATCCGCCGGATCGACCAGGCCAAGCAGGCCGGCGATACGCTGGGCGGCGAAGTCGAGGTCGTTGCGCGCGGGCTGGTCGTCGGGCTCGGCAGCCACGTGACGCTGGGACCGGAAGCTCGACGGACGGCTGGCCGGGCTGCTCATGTCGATCCCCGCGGTGAAGGGCGTCGAGATCGGGCTCGGCTTCGAGGCGGCACGCCGGCCGGGCTCCGCGGTGCACGATCCGATCGACGCCGTCGCGGCAGGGTACGCCGGTACTCCCGCCCCATGGCGGCGACTCGCGCGGCGGCTTCCGTCGCCGGAGCAACAACGCCGGCGGCCTCGAGGGCGGCATGACGACCGGCGAGCCGCTGGTCGTCCGGGTGGCGATGAAGCCGATCTCGACGCTGATGTCGCCGCTCCCGACCGTCGACCTCAGCCACCGGCGCAGCCGGCCAATGCGCAGAGCGAGCGTTCCGACGTCACCGCGGTGCCGGCGATGGGCGTGATCGCCGAGGCGCTGGTGGCCCTGGTGCTGGCCGACGCGATGCTCGAGAAGTTCGGCGGCGACTCGCTCGAGCGAGATGCGGCGCAACTACGACGGATACCTGGACGCGCTGCGGCTCGAGGTGGGCCACGCCTGCGCGACGCGGTCGAAGGATGACGGCCCCGACCCGTCACATGGTACTCGTGGGTCTCCCCGGCGTCGGGCAAGACCACGGTCGGCCGCCTGGTGGCCGAGTCGCTCAATGCGGCCCTCTGGTCGACATCGACCAGCTCCTCGTCCGCAAGATGCGGATGCCGGTGGACCAGATCTTCGGCGATGATGGGGGAGCCGATGTTCCGGCGACTCGAGCGAGAGGCGATTGCGAACGCCCTGGACGGACCGGCCGTCGGTAATCGTTCCGGGAGGGGGCTGGGCCGCTCAGCCTGGGCGATCGAGCACGGCCATGCCGCTCCTTCATTATCTATCTCAAGTGCATGCCGCTCTACCGCGGCCCGGCGGAGCGAGCAGGGTGAGCACTCGTCCGCTCACTGGTCGGGGCGGACCCGGTTCAGAAGATGAGTGCGCACCTTGCTCAAGGAGCGGGAACCGATTCTATCGCCTGGCGCGAGCCTGAGGTTCGGCAGGCGACGAGGGATCGCCGCGCGGCGGTCGCCGACGAGGTCGTCTGAGCTGGCCCGAGAGACACGCTGGCTGGGTAGGGCTGAGTTATTCCCGCTCGCGATGCCTTGCTATCGCTCTCCTTGCCAAGCATGCCGCGCACGCGATTTCTTGCTGCGCCCGGATTTGACCCGGGAGATGACCCGATTCAGCCATACTGTGGAGACATGGCAACTCGAACCAAGCGCGCAGTAAAGCCGCCCGCTACGCAAGAAGCCCGGTGCAGCGGCCTGCCGAAGGCCGCCAAGACCCCGGCGCAAGCCGCGGCGCCAAGAACCCGGGAAGCCGAAGGCTCGCGGCCAGCGCGGGCGACAGTGGACCGCTCTGGTGATCGTCGAGTCTCCCACCAAGGCCAAGACGCATCGGGAAGTACCTCGGCCGGGGTACGACGTGAAGGCCACCGTCGGCCACCTGCGCGACCTGCCCACCCGGAAGCTCGGCGTGGACGTGGAGAACGGGTTCGAGCCCGAAGTACGTCACTATCAAGGGAAAGACGCAAGACCCTCGCCGAGCTGAAGAAGGCGGCCAAGACCGCCAGCGACCATCTTCCTCGCGACCGACCCCGACCGCGAGGGGGAGGCGATCGCCTGGCACGTGGCCGACCAGCTCGAGACCAAGGCGCCGATGCACCGGGTGCTCTTCCACGAGATCACCAAGGAAGCGGTGCAGCGAGGCGATGGCCGATCCGGGCGAGATCGACGACCAGAAGGTGAACGCGCAGCAGGCCCGCCGCATCCTCGACCGGCTGGTCGGCTACAAGGCGAGCCCGATTCTCTGGCAGAGCATCAAGACCGGTCTCTCCGCGGGACGGGTGCAGACGGTCGCGCTGCGGCTGATCGTCGAGCGCGAGCGCGAGATCCGCGCGTTCAAGCCGCAGGAGTACTGGAGCATCGAGGCGCTCTGCGCCAAGAACGGCCAGACTTCGAGGCCGAGCTTGCCAAGATCGATGGCCACAAGCCCCAGCTGCATTCCGCCGAGGCGAGGCGCAAGCGTGTCGTCGACCGATCTGCGGAAGCTGCCGTTCGATGGTCACCAAGGTCGAGAAGCGGCAGCGCCGGAAGCACCCGGCGCGCCCTTCACCACCAGCACGCTCCAGCAGGAAGCCGCCAAGAAGCTCGGCTTCTCCTCGCGGCGCACCATGCGCGCGGCGCAGGATCTCTACGAGGGCATCGACGTCGGCGAAGACGGGCCGGTCGGTCTCATCACCTACATGCGAACCGACTCGGTGCGGGTGTCCGAGACGGCGCTGGCCTCCGGTGCGGAGCTTCATCGGGAAGCAACTACGCCAAGGCCTATCTGCCCGAGGCGCCCAACGCCTACACCTCCGAAGAAGCGCGCCCGGGTCCAGGATGCGCACGAGGCCATCCGGCCCACCGACGTCGCGCCGCCGACCGGAGCAGGTGCAGCAGTACCTCGAGCCCGACCAGTTCCGGCTCTACCAGCTCATCTGGCAGCGCTTCGTGGCCTCGCAGATGACGCCGGCGGTCTACGACATGACGATCGTGGACTTCGACCTGGGTCGACTACCTGCTTCCGGGCCACCGGCTCGGTGCTGGTCTTCGACGGCTACCACACGCTGTACATCGAAGGGCGTGAGGCCGAAGAGGGCAAGACGATGGACGACCTGCCGCCCATCCCGCCGCTCGACGGTGGGCGAACGGGTGGAGGTGCGGGAGATCACGCCGATCCAGCACTTCACCGAGCCGCCGCCGCGCTTCTCCGAGGCGAGCCTCGTGAAGGAGCTGGAGCGGCTCGGTATCGGACGGCCGTCCACCTACAGCGCCGATCATCTCGACGCTCACGGCCCGCGAGTACGTGAAGCTGGAGCAGCGCCGGTTCTTCCCCACCGAGCTCGGCGAGACTGGTCGAGAAGATCATGGTCGGCAAGTTCCCGGAGATCTTCAACGTCGAGTTCACCTCGGAGATGGAGGACAGAGCTCGACCGGATCGAGGATGGCGAGCTGGGCTGGCAGCAGGTGCTGCCGGACTTCTACGGGCCGTTCAGCAAGGCGCTCGACGCGGTGGACATGAATGCGCTCGTCGCCGAAGCGCACGGTCTCATCGCCGGAAGACCTGGCGAAGGAGCGCTGTCCCAAGTGCGGCGTCGAGGTCGAGCTGCAGCACCGGTCGGTTCGGCCCCTATCTCGCCTGCGTCAACTACAAGAAGACCTGCGACTACGTGAAGTCGCTCAAGAAGGAGCAGGGCCCCGACCGGCCCACCGACGAGAAGTGCCACCTGTGCGGCTCGCCGATGGTCATCAAGACCGGTCGCTTCGGTGAGTTCCTCGCCTGCACCACGCTATCCCGAAGTGCAAGGGGACGCGCTCCATCCCGCTCGGGATGAAATGCCCCAAGTGCGACGAGGGCGATCTGGCGGAGCGGCGGACCAAGCGCGGCAAGTCGTTCTGGGGCTGCGTGCGCTACCCCGCCTGTGACTTCTCCACCTGGAACCGGCCGGTGCCCGACACCTGTCCCAATTGCGGCTGGGTCGGGCATGGAGAAGACAGGTCAACAAGGCGCGACGGTGAGACTCGGACCTGCCTGAAGTGCGGGCACAAGTGATCGTCGTGCTGGAGCCCGAGGAGGCGGCCGCGACGTGAACGTCACCGTCGTCGGCGGAGGGCTCGCCGGCTCGCGAGGCGGCCTGGGCCCTCGCCGAGCGCGGCGTTCGAGGTGACGCTGTGCGAGATGCGTCCGGTGGTTCCGACCGCGGCGCACCAGACCGACCGCCTGGCCGAGCTCGTCTGCAGCAACTCCTTCAAGTCCATCGAACTCACGAACGCGCACGGCCTGCTCAAGGCCGAGCTCGCGAGCCTCGGCAGCCTGCTGCTCGCCATGCGCCGACGCAGGCCCGGGTGCCCGGCGGGCGCGGCGCTCGCCGTGGATCGCGAGCTGTTCTCCGCCGGAGGTCGCATCGGCGCGGATCACCGGCCATCCCGGAATCAGCGTGGTGCGCGAGGAGGTCACGGAGCTTCCGTCGCCGGGGATCGTCGCGACCGGTCCGCTCACCTCGGACCGGCGCTGGCCGCGGCGCATCACCGCGCGGCTCGGCAGCTCGGCGCTCGCGTTCTACGATGCCATCGCGCCGATCGTGGCCGCCGATTCGCTCGACCACGACCGGTTGTATGCCCTCTCGCGCTACGGCAAGGGCGACGGCGACGACTACCTCAACGCGCCGATCGACGCGCGACGGATACGAGGCATTCCTCGATGCGCTGATCGCAGGCGACCAGTTCACGGCCACGAGTTCGACCAGGTGCCCTACTTCGAGGGCTGCCTGCCGGTCGAGGAGATGGCGCGGCGGGGCCGGGAGACGCTCCGCTTCGGCCCGATGAAGCCGGTGGGACTGCCCGATCCGCGCACCGGCCGCGAGCCGTACGCGGTGGTGCAGCTGCGGCGGGAAGACCGCGCCGGACAGATGTGGAACCTGGTCGGCTTTCAGACTCGGCTGCGGATTCCGGAGCAGCAGCGGGTCTTCCGCGATGATCCCCGGGACTGGCGCGACGCCGAGTTCCTGCGGTACGGGAGCATTCACCGCAACTGCGTACCTCAACAGTCCCGCCGCGCTCGGTCCGGCGCTCACCGCTGCGGACGACGACCGGCTCTTCTTTGCCGGACAGCTCACCGGGGTCGAGGGCTACACCGAATCGCTCGGCACCGGGCTCCTGGCCGGGATCAACCTGGCGCGGCGGCTCGCAGGGCAGCCGATCGGCGGTGCCCCCGCCGACCACGATGCTGGGCGGGCTCTATCGCTATCTTGCGCGAGGCGGATCCGAAGCACTTCCAGCCGATGAACGCGAACTTCGGGCTGCTCGATCCGCTCCCGGGCAAGGTGAGGAAGGATCGGAAGAGGGAAATGCTGGTAGAGCGGGCACAGGCAGATTTTAGTCGATTGCTGGAGAGCTCCGGTGACCAGTTGCGCTCCGTTGATTTTCAACACGAAGACACGAAGGGCACGCAGATGCACGAAGCCGCGCTCGCCACCGCCAATCAGTTTTGGGTGGCCGGCTTCGTGTTCCTTCGTGTCCTTCGTGCCTTCGTGTTCAGGCCAGCGATAGTGGTGGACAGACCAGCGATGCCGGCTAGCCCGAAGTCACCGAGTTCCTCACACACCTCGAGAAGGAGCGCCAGGCACTCGCCGCACACCGTGAAGGCCTACGGCCGCGATCTCGAGGCGTTCGCCGAGTTCTGCGACCGGCACTACGGCGGGCGACTGGGCGTGGGCGACCGTCGACCGGCTGGGGGTCCGCGGCTTCCTGGGTGAGCTGCAGCGGCGCGGGCTGGCCAAGCGATCGGCCGCGCGGGCGCTCTCGGCGGTGCGGAGCTTCTACCGGTTCCTGCAGGAGCATCACGGGGTCGAGTAGCCGATTCCGCGGTCGGCCCGGGTCCCCAAGCTCGACAAGCGCCTGCCCGACCTATCTCGACCGGCGCCAGACCGAGCGACTGTTCGAGTGCGGCCGAGGCTCGGGCGGGAGGAGACGATTCGGCGCGCTACCCGCGATCTCGCGATCCTCGAGTTGTTCTACTCGAGCGGGCTGCGGCTCTCGGAGCTGACCGGGCTGAACATCGGCGATCTCGATCTGCTCGCCGACCAGGTCAAGGTGCGCGGCAAGGGACGGAAGGAGCGGATCGTCCCCGTCGGGTCGCGGGCAGTGCGGGCGCTGCGCCGCTACCTTGACGTCCGGGAGACGCTGCCGGCTCGTCGCGGGGCCGACCGGCGGGCGGTGTTCGTCAGCCGGCGGGGCCGGCGGCTGGCGCCGCGCGAGCGTCCAGCGGGTCGTGCATCGGGCTGTTCGACGCGATCGGCGGCGACGGCCTCCGGGTCCACTCGCTGCGGCACACCTTCGCGACCCACCTGCTCGATGCCGGGCGCCGACCTGCGGGCGGTGCAGGAGCTGCTGGGTCACGCATCGCTCAGCACGACGCAGATCTACACCCACACGAGTGTGGAGCGGCTGAAGCAGGTGTACCAGCAGGCGCATCCGAGAGCGTAGTGCGAGCGGTAAGCGGCGATGAGCGGGACAGGAGTCTTCGTCGAATGAGCTACGTTTCACGGCAACACCATCCTCTGCCGTCCGCAAGGACGGCCGCGTCGCCCTCGGCGGCGACGGCCAGGTGACGCATCGGCGACACCGTCGTCAAGGCGCATGCCAACAAGGTGCGCGACGCTCAAGGGCGGCAAGGTCCTGGCGGGATTCGCCGGCTCGGTGGCCGACGCGCTCACCCTGTACGAAAAGTTCGAGGAGAAGCTCGAGCGCTATCCCGGCAATCTGCCGCGGGCCGCGGTCGAGCTCGCCAAGGACTGGCGCAGCGACCGGATCCTCCGCCGGCTCGAGGCGCTGCTCGTGGTCGCCGACGCTCGAGCACACGCTTCCTGCTGAGCGGCGCCGGTGAGCTGATCGAGCCCGACGACGGCATCCTCGCGGTCGGCTCGGGCGGCAACTACGCCCTGGCCGCCGCGCGGGCGCTGCTCCCCGATCCCGGGTCTCAGCGCGCGAGACATCGTGCAGCGCTCGCTCGAGATCGCCGCCGACATCTGCGTCTTCACCAACAACAACATCACGGTGTTGGAGCTGCCGTGAAGCGCGGTGAACGGCAGATCGGAGAACGGGAGATGACAGAGAGTGCATCCTTCGCCCTCACTCAGCTTTCACCGCTTCACCTGTCACCCTTCACCGTCTCTATATGACCGATATCGCCACACCTGCCGAACAGCCCGACCTCCCCGCGCCTCTTCCCTGGCTCGAGGAGATGCCGCCGCGCCAGATCGTGGCGGAGCTCGACCGCTACATCGTGGGGCAGGAGGCCGCCAAGAAGGCGGTCGCCATCGCGATCCGCAACCGCTGGCGCCGGGCGCAGGCGCCGGAGGACATCCGCGACGAGATCACCCCGTACAACATCATCCTGATCGGCCCCACCGGCGTCGGAAAGACCGAGATCGCCCGCCGGCTGGCTCGGCTCGCCGGGGCGCCGTTCGTCAAGGTCGAGGCCTCGAAGTTCACCGAGGTCGGGCTACGTCGGCCGCGACGTCGAATCGATGGTGCGCGACCTGGTCGACGCGGCGATCAACATGGTGCGCACCGAGCGCGAAGACGAGGTCTATCCGCAGGCCGAGGAGCGGGCCGACGAACGGCTGCTCGACCTCCTGCTGCCGGCCCGCCTCACGCGCCATCGCCTCCGGCATCGCCGGCGGCCGCGACCGCTCCACCGGTCTTCGTGGTGGCGTCCAGCGGGCAGGCACAGGCCGGAGTCGTCGGACGGCACCGACGAGCGCCGGCAACGCTCCCGCGAGAAGCTGCGCGAGATGCTGGCCGACGGCAAGCTCGACGACCGCGAGGTCGAGATCGAGGTCGCTCCCGCAGAACTTCCCGATGCTGGAGATCATGCAGCCGCCGCAGGGGATGGAGGGGACCGACATCAACTTCACCGAGATGCTCCAGGAGATGCTGCCCAAGCGGAAGAAGCGCCGGACCGTCAAGGTGCCCGGAGGCGCGCCGCGATCCTGGTGGACGAGGAGCTGAAGAAGCTGGTGGACATGGACGATGTCGTGAACGAGGCGCTCGACCGGGTCGAGAACCACGGCATCATCTTCATCGACGAGATCGACAAGATCGCCGGCGAGCGGGGCCAGGCCGGCGGGCCCGACGTCTCGCGCGAGGGCGTCCAGCGCGACCTGCTCCCGATCGTCGAGGGCTCGACGGTCCAGACCCGGTACGGCTACGTCCGGACCGACCACATCCTCTTCATCGCGGCCGGGGCGTTCCACGTCTCCAAGCCGTCCGACCTGATTCCCGAGCTGCAGGGACGCTTCCCGATCCGGGTCGAGCTCAAGCCGCTCACCGAGCAGGACTTCGTCCGGATCATGACCGAGCCGGAGAACGCGCTCACCAAGCAGTACCAGGCGCTGGTCGCGGCCGAGGGCGCGGAGCTGGAGTTCACCGCCGGACGGGATCGCCGAGATCGCACGGATGGCGTTCATGGCCAATGACCGGATGGAGAACATCGGTGCCCGCCGGCTCCACACCGTCATGTCCACGCTGATGGAGGACGTGCTCTTCGAGCTCCCCGACTATCCGATCAAGCGGATCGTCTTCGACGCCGAGGACGTCCGGAACCGGCTCTCCAAACTTTTGGCGGACGACGACTTGCGGCGGTACATCCTCTAGCTGTTTCCCGTCCCAGGGCGTATTGTAGGCCTTACAGAAAAGTCAGGTACGATTCCAGGGAAGGGAGCCAGCGCGACCCGGCTCCCACCGAGCGAATGCGTGGGCGCCACCGTGATGGATCAGGTTGACCGCCTGCGGGCCGCGCTCGCGGACCGTTATACGCTCGACCGTGAGATCGGGCGCGGTGGCATGGCCTATGTCTACCGCGCGCACGACCGGCAGCACGATCGTGACGTCGCGATCAAGGTGCTCCGGCCAGAGCTGGCCGCGGCGCTCGGTACCGAGCGGTTCCTCCGCGAAATCCGCATAGAAGCCCGCCTTCAGCATCCGCACATCCTCCCGCTGTACGACTCCGGTGTCGCAGACGGCTTCTTCTATTATGTCATGCCCTATGTCGCGGGGGAGAGCCTCCGTGACCTGATTCGCCGGGAAAAGCAGCTCCCGGTGAGCGACGCGATCCAGATCACGAAGGAAGTCGCCGACGCATTGGGCTACGCCCATGCGCACGACGTGCTGCACCGCGATATCAAACCCGGCAACATCCTGTTGAGTGGCGAGCATGCGGTCGTCGCGGATTTCGGGATAGCAAAGGCGATTTCAGAGGCCGATCGGGACTCCCTGACGGGAAGTGGGATCGCGGTGGGAACTCCGGAATACATGAGTCCGGAGCAAGGGGCCGGAGACGGGTCTGCGGACCGGCGCTCCGACATCTACGCGCTTGGCTGTGTGCTCTACGAGATGCTGGCCGGTGAGCCTCCGTTCAGCGGGCGTTCCGCTCAGAGTATTCTGGCCCGTCACCGGCAGGACACTCCACCACCACTGCACACCGTGAGACCCGGGCTTCCACCCGCGATCGAGGCGAGCGTGGAACGCGCGCTGGCCAAGATTCCTGCGGACCGCTTTCCAACCGCCTCGGCGTTTGCCGCGAGCCTCACCGCGCCGACGACTGAGGGTCACACCACTCGGCGGGGTCCACGGCCGGCCCTTGTCATCGGTGTGGCGGCGGCTGTTGTCGCGGCAATCACCTTCGTGGCGATCATTCGCCACTCGTTTCAATCTCGTTCTTCCTCACCGATCGGTGTGGTCGTTCTACCCTTCGACGGGTCGCCCCAACCTCAAGACAGGTCGCGTGCGGGCCATGTCCTGCTTTCCGAGGCGCTCGACTGGGTGCCGGTAGTACACGCGATCGACGGGACCGCGCTCCTCGGCGCCCGAGGGAATTCGCGCTCGATCCCGCTGGTCCAGTTGCTCCGCGGTGCCTCTCGCCTCGGAGGATCGTATGTCGTCACCGGCGCGATCCTACCGACGGATGGGGGGACCCGGGTAACGGTGGAGGTCTTTGCCGTGGGTAATGGCGAACGGGTCTTGAAGGCTGCGGACAGCGCCAAAGGTTCAGAGCTGGATGGTCCCGTGGGACGCCTCGCCGCGCGATCGATCGGGTCCCTCGCGGCTAGGGAAGGCCTCGATATCGGCGCCAGCAGAGCCGCATTCACCTGCACCTCGTCCGCGGCCTCGCTGGGCCATCTGCTCCAGGGTCAGGCCAGGTTCGCGGCAGGCGACTATGATGGAGCAGCCTCCTCCTATCGCGAAGCAATCGAGGCAGACTCGTCGTGCGGGCTGGGCTACCTCCGGCTGAGCGACGTGGACGGCTGGAGGTACGACTACGCCGGCGCGCTATACACGATCGAGGCAGGGATTCGGCGCAAGCCCGTCCTCCCGTCTCGATGGGTGAAGCTCCTCCGAGGTCGTCGTGAATTCGTTCTCGGCAATGGCGAGGATGCGATTACGATATTTCAGGACGCCGTCCTGGACGACCGGAACGACATCGACGCTTGGCTGGGACTCGGGGAGTCTCTCTTCCACTACGCTGGCTATGCCGGTCATTCGGCAGCCGATGCCCAGCCTGCGTTCGAGCGGGCTCTCCAACTCGACAGTGCCTTTGCGCCGATTTACGACCACCTCGTGGATCTCGCGCTCCTCGCCGGCGATTCGACACGCGCCGTCACCTACGTTCGCCGGATGAGTCGTGACGATCCGGCGAGAGCCGTGCGGCAAGCAGCGATTCAGTTGAGATTCGGAGGGGTAGCGGCGCGTCCAGGAGCACTGGACAAGCTTCGTCGGGCCGATCGTCAGGCGTTATCTCAGGTGATCGCTCTGTGGGTTCACGGGTCGGCCAATCTTCCACTCGCCGATACCCTCGCGAGTTTTTTGACCGGTGCCAATCGCACGCCGGATGACCGTCGGAGGGGGGCGGAGTTTCGGATGGCCATCCTTGCTGCGGAGGGCAGATGGCCGGATGCGCTAGCGGTGTGGAGGGAGCACGTGGGAAGCCAGCCGTTCGACGCCTGGCTCGTCCACGCTTTCCTCGCCGGGTATCCGGCGGCCACTGTGGTGACGCCGATGTTTGCTTGGGCCCGATCTCAGCTGGCCGCCGACTCAATTCCCGATTTCAGTCGCCCGAAGTGGGACGAGCTTCAGCAGGCTTTTCAGGCGTTGGTGCATCGGGCCGCGCTCATGGGGGACTCGGCGGAGGTACTCGGCCTACTCGCTCGCATGGATCGGGCGGCTCCCGCGACTGATCCCTCCGATCCCACCGCGTCCTCGCTCCACGCTTCGCTCCAGGCACGGCTGGCGCTCTTGAAGGGCGATTCGGCTCGGGCCATCAGCGAGCTCCAGCGCTCGCTCGGACGCATCAATGAGCCGTACACCTGGTACTACCCGCTGACCTCTATGGCCCCCGAACGCCGTTTGCTTGGCCAGCTCCTAGAGGCCCGAGGCGACAGGGTCGATGCGCGGCGGTGGCGCGACTCGTTCCGCAACTCGTGGTCGATCGGTGACGTGCTCTTTGTCGCCCGACCCGAATAATCTCCGTCAACCGGCAGCTGAAGCCGGAGGCAGCCCCGGGCCTCTGCCCAGACCTTGCTCCAGGCCCATGTCCCCAACCGGGAGACCGCTATGTCGTACCAGCAGAATGACGTTCAGACCGTGATGGCCACACTCTACGCTCTCTCGCAGGGTCCTCCTCGAGGGTTCACAGACAAGCTCGCGTCCGTCGAGGTTGGGAAGCCGGAATCGTACTACATGCTGGCCACATACTGTTTCGACCTCGAGAGGAAGCTCGAGTACCTGACCAAGGTTACCCTGCGGTTCGCGGAGCACATTCCGCCCGAGCTCGCCCACGAGATACTCGAGGACAACGAGGCGATCAATGCCAAGGGTCTCAAGTGGGAGGAGCGCGCGAAGAACGCCGAGAAGATCATGATCCGACTCCACCGCGACGGAGGTGAGGATGCCCACCGGGTGCTGAGCGAATCGGCCGATCGGGTGGGACGCTGAGGCATTAGTCGTAAGAGACACTCACGAAGGCTGACTCGGTCATCGCTCGAGCGACGCCCCGCCGTCCGTCCCGCTGGCCGTGCCTGACCCGGCTTCGTATGTTTCCGGCTCAGAGCTCTAGGATGTCCTGTGACCGGCACGGCGGTCGAACAGCTTCGCGCGGTCCTCGCCGAGCACTACGCGCTCGAGCGTGAGCTGGGCCGTGGCGGCATGGCCACCGTCTATCTCGCGCAGGACCTCAAGCACTCCCGCCCGGTTGCGCTCAAGGTCCTCCGGCCGGACGTCTCGGCAGCGATCGGCGATACCCAGTTCCTCCGCGAGATCCGGATCGCGGCGCGCCTCACCCACCCCAACATCCTCTCGGTCCACGACTCCGGCAAAGCCGCCGGTCTCCTGTACTATGTGATGCCGTATGTCTCCGGCGACACGCTTCGCGAACGGCTCCGTCGCGAGGGACAGCTGCCCCTGGAAGACGCGCTCCACATTGCACGTGAGGTGGCCGACGCACTCTCCTACGCCCACGGCGAAGGAGTCGTGCACCGCGACATCAAGCCGGAGAACATCCTCTTCGGCGCGGGCCACGCGATGGTGGGCGACTTCGGGATCGCCAAGGCGATGAGTGCCGCGGCAGGTGACGAGAGCATCTCCAACCGCTTCGTCCTCGGCACGCCCGCGTACATGAGCCCCGAACAGGCCATGGGCAGCGCCATCCTCGATGCCCGCAGCGACGTCTACAGTCTCGGCTGTCTGCTGTACGAGATGCTGGCAGCCGAGCCGCCGTTCACCGGGGCGACCGCGCAGATCATCGCCTCCAAGCACGTTCGTCAGCCGGTGCCGTCGCTCCTCGCCTTGCGCCCCGACCTTCCGCCATGGGTCCAGACCGTGGTCGAGCGCGCCATGGCCAAGCTGCCCGCCGACCGGTTCCAGACCGCCGCGGCCTTCGCCTCCGCGCTCGGCGCTCCGGCCATCACGGCGTCCATGGTCGCGGTGGACCGGCCGTCCGGGCGGTGGGTCTGGGCCGCGATCCTCGGCGTTGCGGCGGTGGCCGCCGCGTTCGTGCTTCGTCACCGCACCGAGGTCACGCCCACGTCGTCGCCGTCGCACTTCGGCGCCACGGTTGCAACGGCACGCGATCCCACGCACCTCGCGGTGCTCTACTTCGACCCCGAAGGGTCGGACAGCAACCTCCGCTCGGTCGCGAATGGTCTCACCGAGGATCTCATCGACCGGCTCGGAGAGGTCGAGGCGCTGAGCGTCATCAGCGCCAACGGCGTCCGTCCCTTCCGCGGCCGCTCCGTCGGCCTCGACAGCGTCGGCTCGGCGCTCGGAGTGGGTACGCTCGTGTCGGGAACGGTGGGTGGCACCACCGCCCATCCGCGGATCACGATTCGCTTGATCGATCCCCAGAGCGGCCGCCAGATCGACACCAAGATGATCGAGCCGACCGGCGACGTGCTCTCGCTGAGAGGAAAGCTCGCCGAGCACGTCGCGCTCGTGCTCCGGCAGCGGCTGGGTCAGGAGATCAAGCTCCGCGAGCAGCGCTCGGGCACCCGAAATGCCGGCGCGTGGATTCTGGTGCAGCGTGCGGAGAAGCTGGGTGAGGACGCGATGTCGCTCTTCCGCTCCGGCGATCCGGCGGGCTCGGCTCGGCTGCTCGATGCCGCCGACTCGCTCCTCGCAACCGCGTCGCGTCTCGATCCCGATTGGCCCGATCCCATCCTGCAGCGGGGCTGGCTCGCCAGCGACCGCATCGAGGTGGTCGACAGCGCCCTGGCCCAGGGTCGCGCGCTCAAGATCTGGCTGCCCGTCGGCATCGCGCGGGCCGACGACGTGCTTTCTCGACGTCCCGGCTATCCCCCGGCGCTGGAGCTGCGCGGATCGTTCCGCTCCATGGACTGGCAGTTGAATGGCCGGCCGGACAACAGCGAGGCCGACTCCGCCGAACGGGACCTTCGCGCCGCCGCGGTGCCGGAGAATCCGACGCAGGCGCGCGCGTGGAGCACGCTGAGCCAGCTCCTGCTCGAGCGCGGATCCTTCGCCGAGGCGAATCTGGCCGCACGCCGTGCCTACGAGGCCGACGCCTTCGTCGCCGACGGCAGCACGATCCTCTTCCGCCTCTACATCACCTCGATGATGACCCGCCAGTGGGCCGACGCGGAGAAATGGTGTGCGGAGGGTTACCAGCGGTTCTCCAGCGACTGGCAGTTCAGCTTCTGCCAGCTCACCTTGCTGTACATGCCGAGCCCGGAGCGTCCCGACGCCGACAAGGCGTGGCGACTGGTCTCGCAGCTCGAGCGGGTCACCCCACCAAGCGAGCGACAAGTGTTCTGGCCGCGGTGGCGGATGATGGCGGCTGGCGTCCTGGCCCGCGCCGGTGCGGCGGACAGTGCCCGGCACACGCGCGAGGCCGCTCGGAAGGCGGGGGCTGCCGATCCCGAGCTCGATTTTTACGAAGCGGGGGTCGCGCTGTGGCTGGGGGACCACGCAGAGGCGACGAGACTCCTCGAGCGGTATCTCAAGTATTCACCCGAGGCAAAGGGATTCATCCGGGGCGACCCGGTGTTCGAGCCGCTGAAGGACGACCCGCGATTCCAGGCGCTCGTCTCGACCCGACCCTGATCGCCGTGGCGTCAGATCGGAGACGGGTCTCCCCTGTCGAGATCGGGAAGCAGAATCCGACAATATTTCTTGTGGGGACCGATGATCATCCCGGTCGAGGCCAGCTGCGCCTCGGCCTCGCGGCGGATGTCGGTTGCCCGCTCATAGCCCTCGGTCACGTGATAGAAGGGAATGGCGAACTTGTCGATCGCCTCCATGCTCCAGAAGAGTGCGTCGCTCGACTCGCCATCGATCGTCACTGAACGCTCTCTGCCATCCCTCGTGCGATACTGCACGGTGATCGAGACGATCCCGGCCTCCTCGTACTTCATGATGGTACCTCCGGTGAGTTTCCGCGTTGGTGCGCCCGCCTCTACCCATATGCGCCAGGGGAGTTTCTCCGTCAAGCTCGCTCCGTGGTGAATCCGTCACGGACCGTCCCGGTCCGTTGGCGCGCCTTCGGCGCCACCGTCGCCATCCTTCTCGTCGTCACGCTCTGGCTTCGCATCACCGCGGGCCCGCGCACGCCGCCCGACATCGAGCCGACAGCGACGCCGCGCTCGATCGCCGTGCTGCCGTTCATCAACGCGAGCCCCGACTCGGCCTACGATTATCTGAGCGAGGGCATCGGGGCTGACCTCACGAGTGCACTCGGCCGAATTCCGGGACTGCGGGTGGCCGGCGGGCGATCGGCGATCGCGCTCGCTGGCGAGGATCCCGTCACCATCGGACGGCGTCTCCGCGTCGCCTCGGTGCTCGTCGGCAGCATCCGGCCCGTCGGCGACCGGCTCAGGGTCTCGGCCCATCTCGTGAGTGTAGAGGGGGGATTCGACCTCTGGTCCGACGCCTTCGAGCGCCCGCCCGCCGGGTTCATGAGCGTCGAGCGCGAGATCGTCCTTGCCGTTGCGGCGAACCTTCGGCTCCGTGGCGCGCTTCCCTCGCTCTCGCTCTTCCGCACCGCTCCGACTACCCACGACGCGTATCTCAAGGCTTGCCACTCCCTCGCGCACTCCATGCCGGGTGAGGGACGTCTCGCCGCCGCCGACTTCCGGCGGAGTCGAGCCCCTTCGATGCCACGCTGAGGGCCCATCTCGGCTGGCAGTATCTCCTCGCGCGACAGGACAGTCTCGCCGACGTCGCTTTTGCCCGCGCCCGCGCGCTCGATTCCGCCCTCGCGACGACCGACGAGCATATGGCATGGCTGACGAGACTGCCCGCCGATTCCGGCTCGGCATACGACTCTCTCGTCGCCGCGGGCAAGGAGCACTACGTCTCGGCGCACGCGCTGGCGGTCGCCGCGGTGGCGGGCAAACGGACCAGCGAGGCGATTGCCGCGCTCTCGAGGGCGATGACGGAACGGACGCCGTGGGTGACGTACGCACGGCTCGATCCGAGACTCGAGGCGTTGCGCGGGAATCGCCGGTTCGAGATGTTGCTCACCCGACTTCCCCAGACTACAATCCCCACCCGAATGCGACCTCCCGGCCCCCAATCGGATTCCCGATGAGCTCCGTGCGCCACTTTCTCGCCATCCCCGATCTGAAGCCCTCCGAACTGGCCGACCTCTTCGACCTCGCGGCGGACATGAAATCGGGGAAATACCAGGAGAAGCCGCTGGCGGGGAAGACGCTGGGGATGATCTTCGCCAAAAGCTCGACCCGGACGCGTGTGTCGTTCGAGGTCGGCGCCTACCAGCTCGGCGGCCACGCCCTCTTCCTCTCCTCGCGCGACATTCAGCTCGGCCGCGGCGAACCGATCCGGGACACGGCGCGTGTCCTGTCGCGCTATCTCGACGGCATCATGATCCGAACGTTCGACCACTCCGACGTCGAGGAGCTTGCCCGCTATTCGTCGGTGCCGGTCATCAACGGCCTCACCGATCAGCTCCATCCGTGCCAGGTTCTCGCCGACCTGTTCACGGTCCGGGAGCACCTGGGCGGGTGGGACGGCAAGGCGGTCGCCTGGGTGGGAGACGGAAACAACATGGCAAACAGCTGGATCAACGCCGCCGGCACGCTCGGCTTCGAGCTCCGGCTCGCGTGCCCGAGAGGGTACGAGCCGTCCCGCGAGCTGCTCGATCGCAATCGCGCCGCCGCCAGGATCATCGTGACCGGCGATCCGCGCGAGGCCGTCCGCGGGGCCCACGTGGTGAACACCGATGTGTGGGCCTCGATGGGTCAGGAGGAGGAGCAGGCGGTCCGCGCGCGGGCGTTTGCCGGCTATATCGTGGACGAGCGGCTCATGCGCCTCGCCGATCCCGCCGCGATCTTCCTCCACTGTCTTCCCGCCCATCGGGGCGAAGAGGTGTCGGACGAGGTGATCGAGGGACCGCAGTCGAGGGTGTGGGACGAAGCGGAGAACCGGCTGCATGTGCAGAAGGCGCTGATGGCGACGCTGATGGGGGGCGAAAAGGCGAAAAGGCGAAAGGGCGAAAGGGCGAAACGGCGAAACGGCGAAACGGCGAAACGGCGAAAAGGGTAAGGGGAAGGTGGAGAAGAGGCTCCGTATCTCTCTCCAGTTCCATTCGCCGTCTCGCCCTTTCGCCTTTCGGGAGATCCACGTATGAACCGCACTCCTCTGTACGAAACTCATCTCCGCCTCTGGGGCAAGATGGTCCCGTTCGCGGGGTGGGAGATGCCGGTGCAGTATCCCACCGGCATCCTGGCGGAGCACCGCGCCGTTCGCACCAACGTCGGCATCTTCGACGTCTGCCACATGGGTGAGTTCGAGGTCACCGGCCCCGACCGCAATGCTTTCGTCAATCGAGTCACCTGCAACGACGTCGGCGCCCTCGCGGCGGGTGGCGTCCAATACTCGGCGATCCTCACGCCCGAGGGGACGTTCGTCGACGACTGCACCGTCTACCGATTCGACGACAAGATCATGATCGTGGTAAACGCCTCGAACACCGCCAGGGCGTGGGAGCACATCGTCGCGCTCAAGGGCGGCGCCAACGTCCGCCTCAAGGACATCTCGTCCGAGGTGGGACTCCTGGCCGTTCAGGGCCCCAACGCCCAATCGCTGCTGCAGCCGCTGACGCCGGTGCCGCTCTCCGAGATCGGGTACTACAAGTTCGCCACGGGACCGGTGGCCGATGCGCAGTGCTTCATCTCGCGCACCGGCTACACCGGAGAAGACGGGTTCGAGCTGTACTGTCGCGAGCGCGATACGGTGAAACTCTGGGATGCGATCACGGCAGCGGGGGCCCTGCCCATCGGCCTGGGAGCGCGAGACACGCTCCGCCTGGAGATGGGATACGCGCTCTACGGCAACGACATCGACGACACCATCACGCCGCTCGAGGCTGGGCTCGGCTGGATCGTCAAGCTCGACAAGGGCGCTCCGTTCACGGGCGACGCGGCGCTCCGCTCGCAGAAGCAGCGAGGCGTCACTCGCAAGCTCGTCGGATTCGAGCTCCAGGGGCGGGCGTTCCCGCGGCACGGCTACCCGGTGCACTGCGATGGCCGCGAGGTAGACCTGGTTCGGAGCGGCACCATGAGCCCGACGCTCGGGCACGGTATCGGCACCACGTATCTGCCTGCGGCGTCCGCCAAACCGGGGACCACCTTCACGGTCGAGTGTCGCGGCGAACAGATCCCCGCGACCGTCGTGACCCGACCGTTTTGGAAGAAGGGAACAGTCAAGAAGTGAGAAGGGCTCCCTTCTCCCTTCTCTTTTAGGGCATGCGAGTCGCCATCCTCACCATTTCCGACGCCGGCTCTCGTGGCGAGCGCGTGGACGCATCGGGTGACTCCATTGCGGCCTGGGCGACCGGTCGAGGCTACGAGATCACCGTCCGAAACCTGGTCCCCGATGAAACCGTTAGTATCGCGTCCACTCTCATCGCCTGGACCGACGAAGATCGCGCCGATCTCATCCTCACCACCGGCGGCACCGGTCTCACCGCGCGCGACGTGACGCCGGAGGCCACCAGGGCGGTGCTGGAGCGGGAGGCGCCCGGCATCGCCGAAGCGCTTCGGATGGTGGTCTATCCGCGGTTCCCGCGTGCGGCGCTCTCCCGGGGCATCGCCGGCGTCCGCGCCAGGACTCTCATCGTCAATCTTCCCGGTAGCCCCGGCGGCGTGCGCGACGGCCTCGCCGTGTTGGAGGAGCTCGTCGAGCATGCGGTAGACCTGGTTCGCGGCGAGCGCACCGGTCACTAAACCTTCAGGGGTGCTCTCCCTCCTCTCCGTCCTACTTCACTGCCACCGGCGTCTTGGCCAGTATGCTCCCCCCGACTGTCCCGTTTCCCAGTTCACCATTGATGCTCGTGCCCCAGCAATATCCCACACCAGCCGTCGTCCTGGCACAGGTGTGGGTAGAGCCGGCGCTCACCTGATTGAACGCGAATCCGCCGAGGACCAGGTGCGGCGTCTTACTGTCGATGAGGGTGCCGTCACCCACTTGGCCGTCGGCATTCCAGCCCCAGCACCAGGCCTGGTTCGTCGTCGTAATCCCGCACGTGTGCAGGTCGCCCCCGCTCAACTTGGTGAAGAGATGGTTGCCGAAGACGGCGCGCGGGGTCCTGACCGTCAGAGTGATCGAGCCGTCACCTCGCTGCCCGTTTCGTCCAGTCCCCCAGCAGTAGGCCCGTTGGGCGGTCGTGATGGCGCAGGTATGGAAGCCGCCGGCGTCCACCCAGGCAAAGGCAAGCCCGCCGGTCACCAGCTTGGGTGTCAGGCGCCCGTGGGCTGTGGTTCCGTCGCCCAGCTGTCCCAAGGTGTTGAGGCCCCAGCAGTAGACCTTGTGGCTGGTGGTCACGCCGCAGGTGTGTTGGTTGCCGGTCGCGATCCGGCTGAACGTGAGTCCGCCCGACACGGCGACCGGCGTGCTGCGCGAGGCCGTCGTGCCGTTCCCGAGCTGGCCCTCGTTGTTGAGTCCCCAGCACCAGGCCCGGCCGTCGGGGTAACTCATTCCGCAGGTGTGGTCTCCATTTGTCTCCACTTGGCTGAAGTGGTGCCCACCGGCGACCGCTGCTGGTGCGCGACGTTCCTCGGTGGTCCCGTCTCCGACCTCGCCGCGCTCGTTGCCGCCCCAGCAGTACGCCAGGTGGTCGGTGGTCACGCCGCAGGTCGCTTCAAGGCCCGCGCTGAGTTGGCGGAAGTGAAGCCCCCCGGAGACCGCCACCGGCGTCGTCCGGTCGGTGATGGTGCCGTCGCCGAGCTGGGCGAAGAGGTTCTTTCCCCAGCAATAGGCCAGGCCGTCGCTGGCCACGCCGCAGGAGGTCTGGACTCCTGCGGTCATCCCGGAGAACGTGAGGGCTGTGGTCGCCGAGGCGTCGAGCGCCGGAGCGGGCTCCGTGCTGGTAGGTGATCCGGGATCTTCCTGACAGGCAGTCACGAGCAAGCTCAGAGTGACCGCGAGGAGCGATAGGGAACTTGCGGTACGTGGCTGCATAGGAATCTCTCCGTCCTCTCCGTCTTAGTTGACCGCCACCGGCGTCAAACTCCTGGTGGTCGTCCCGTTGCCCAGTTGACCGTTCAGATTCTGGCCCCAGCAATAACCCACCGCGGCCGTCGTCCTGGCGCAGCTATGCCCACCGCCGCCGTTCACCTGGTTGAACGCGTGACCTCCGGCCACCAGGTGCGGCGTGAGACGTTGTGTCGTCGTGCCGTCGCCCAGCTGGCCGGACTCATTCCGCCCCCAGCACCAGGCCTGATTCGATGTGGTCACGCCGCAGGTATGTGCGACCCCGGCGTTCACTTTCGTGAACAGGTGCCCGCCGAGCACAGCGCGCGGCGTCCGAACCGCTTGGGTGACCGAGCCGTCACCCCGCTGACCGTACTGCCCGGCTCCCCAGCAGTACGCCTTGTGCGCTGTTGTGATCCCGCAGGTGTGCAGGGCGCCGGCGTTCACCCAGTTGAAGGCGAGCCCGCCGGTCACGAGCCTCGGGCTGGGGCGCCGGAACGTGGTCGTGCCGTCACCGATCTCACCGAGCTGGTTCAGCCCCCAGCAGTAGATCTTGTTGCCGGTCGTGACACCGCAGGAGTGGAAATCTCCGGCGGTGATCCTGCTGAACGTGAGCCCGCCCTGGACCGCGACCGGCGTGGGGCTGTAAGGGCCGAAATCGCCGGTCCGCGGTCCGGTATTGTTGCCGATGCCGAGCTGCCCATCACCATTCCATCCCCAACAGTAGGCCTTGTTGTCCGGATAGCTGAGGGCGCAGGTGTGCTCGAACGTGATCTCCACCTGGCTGAACTTATGCCCACCGACGACTGCGACCGGTGCCAGACGCAGGGTCGTCGTGCCGTCGCCGATCTGCCCCCGATCGTTCCTGCCCCAGCAATACGCCCGATTATCGGTGGTCACACCACAGGCCGTGGTGTGGCCGGTGGCGAGCTGACGGAACCGGAGCCCGCCGACTACCGCTGCCGGCGTGAGTTGGCCCGTGGTGCCGGGGACTGTCGTGCCGTTGCCGAGCTGGCCGTCATCGGCCCGTCCCCAGCAGAACCCTCGGCCGTCGGTGGCCACGCCGCACGAGAAATCCGTTCCTGCCGTCATCCCTGAGAACGTCAGGGCTGCGGTCGCCGAGGCATCGAGGGACGGGCCAGGCTCCGGGCCTGTGGGCGATTCGGCGTCCTCTCGGCACGCCGGGACGAGCAGCGCGAGCGTGAACGCGAGGAGCGATAGGGAACTTGCCGTAAATGGTCGCATGGGTGCTCACCTCTCCGTCTTCTGCGTCATCTCTGTCCGCTCAGTCCTAGTTTTCGAAATCGCCGTCACTGTACGCCGACGACCGCGACCGGCTTCGTGCTGGCGTTGAGGGTGCCATCGCCGAGTTGGCCGGCGACGTTCGATCCCCAGCAATAGGCCTTGTTGTCCTCGGTCACGCCACACGTGTGCTGGAAGCGCGCGCTGATCTGGATGAACTGTAGCCCGCCGATGACTGCGACCGGCCTCGAGCTGAAAGGACCGAGGGGGCCGGTCTCGGGGCCCGTCGTGGTGCCGATTCCGAGCAGGCCGTCGGCGTTAGTGCCCCAGCAGTAGACCTTGTTGTCGAGGGTCCTGCCGCAGGTATGAAAGTGGCCAAGCGCGCCCACCCCGTGGAACAGGAGGCCCCCGGCCACGCGGAGGGGGGTCAACCTGGTGTTGAGACTGGTGCCGTCCCCGATCTCACCGAAGTTATTGAACCCCCAGCAGTAGGCCCGGCTGTCCGTCGTCACGCCGCAGGTGTGGTCGAAGCCCGCGGTCACCTGGCGGAACCGGAGTCCGCCGGCCACCCGGACCGGCGTGAGCTTCTTGTCCTGGGGAGGGCCGCTGCCGAGCGTGCCGAAGCTGTTGTTGCCCCAGCAGTACGCGATGTTCTGCAGGGTGATCCCGCATGCATGTCCGAGGGCCACGGTCACCTGTTGGAACCGGAGCCCGCCGGCGACCGGCACCGGCGAGAGGCGCTGGAGCTGGGTGCCATCGCCGATGACGCCGTACAGATTGGTTCCCCAGCAGTACGCCCGGTATTCGGTAGTCACACCGCAGGTGGACTGGTTGCCCGCTACGACTTGGCGAAAATGCAGCGCGCTGCCGGCCCGCACGGGCGTCAGCCGGACATCGGTGGTCGTGCCGTCGCCGAGCGTGCCGTAGGTGCCGTCACCCCAGCAATACGCCTTGTAGCTGAGAGTCACCCCGCACGTATAGTCGGTGCCCGCGCTGATGGATTGGAAGCGGAGCGTGGTAGCGACCCGGACCGGCTTCAGGCGGCCGGTTTGGGAGCCATCGCCCACCGCGCCGAAGAAGTTGTATCCCCAGCAATAGGCCAGGTTATCGAGGGTGATGCCGCAGGTGTGCGAGTAGCCGGCACTCACCTGGATGAACGACAGCGTGGGGGCCGGTGTGACCTCCAGCGCCGGCGGCGACTCCGGACCGGTGGGGGAATCAGTGTCCCGGCTGCAGCCGCCCAAGAGCACCAGAAGGATAGCGGCGAGCACCGAAGCGTGCCGAACAATTGAGCGCATGGCACCGACCCCACCGGTTAGTGACGCGCTATGTTCGCGGAATGACATCAAGAGGATCTCAAGAGAGCCATTGCAGTATCTTTCCCCCCATGTCCTCGCAGATCCTGATCACGATGGACGACCTCGAGACCGCCGTCCGGCTGAACGCCGCCTTCGAGGCCGCCGGCTACTCGACCGCCATGTTCTCCTCGCTCGACGACGCGCGGGGCACGGTGCGTCGCGAGGCCCCCGAGCTCGTGATCCTGACCGGCGCCGTGCACGAGCCGCACGCCGAGCAGCTCGCCGCACTCGCCCGCGACGCGGAGATCTCGACCCTCGCCCTGCTCGAGCCCACCGACGTCGAGACCGGGAGGCACGACGCCCGGCTCGGCGTCACCGAGACGATCATGAAGCCGGCCCAGCCCGACGACGTCATGGCGACGGCGCGCCGGCTGATCGAGCGTCGCGGGCTGCAGCAGCGCACCGGCATCATCGGCGAGAGCGCGGCGATCCAGGAGCTCCTGGTCAAGATCGAGCAGATGGCGCCGGTCTCGAGCACCGTGCTGATCCAGGGCGAGAGCGGTACCGGCAAGGAGCTGGTTGCCAAGGCCATTCACGACCTCTCGCCGCGGCGGGGCAAGCCGTTCATCGCGGTCAACTGCGCGGCGCTCCCCGACACGCTGCTCGAATCGGAGCTGTTCGGTCACGAGAAGGGCGCCTTCACCGGCGCCGCCGAGCGCCGGCTCGGCCGGTTCGAGCTGGCCGACGCCGGGACCATCTTCCTCGACGAGATCGGGGAGATCCCCGCCACCACTCAGGTCAAGCTGCTCCGGGTGCTCGAGGCGCGCACCTTTTTCCGGGTGGGCGGGACCCAGCCGATCAAGGTGGACGTGCGGGTGCTCGCCGCCACCAACCGCACGCTCCGCGACGCCGTGGCGCTGGGCGAGTTCCGTGACGATCTGTACTACCGCCTGAACGTCCTCAACATCTATCTGCCCGCCGCTTCGCGAGCGTCGGGAGGATATCCCGCTCCTGGTCCGCCGCTTCGTCCGCGAGCTCGCGCGGGAGCACGACCGGCACCTTCCGGGGGATCACGCCGGAGGCGATGGAGCGGCTGGTGGACGCGCCGTGGCCGGGCAATGTCCGCCAGCTCCGGAACCTGATTGAATCCATGGTGGTCCTGGCCCACGGCGCCGAGATCCGGGCGTCGGACATCCCGACCGATGTCCTGGAAGGGCCCGGGAGTCTCCTTCCGGTGCGGGTCCTGACGCCGGGGCTCAGGGACATGCCGGGGCAGGAGCTCGAGTTCATCCTCCGGAGCCTCGTCGAGCTCAAGCTCCAGGTAGAGGAGCTTCGCCGTCGGCTCGACCGACCCCGCAGCGGGTCCAGGTGATCGACCTGGCCGACCATGCTACCGTGGCCGACGTTCTCCCCAACGGGGAGCGCGACGGGGACGGGTCGGTCGTCTACCGGACCGGGATGACCATGGCCGACGTGGAGAAAGCCGCCATCGATGCGGCACTGAGGGAGCACCGCGGCAACCGGCGGCGGGCTGCCGAAGTTCTTGGCATTGGCGAGCGTACGCTGTACCGAAAAATCAAAGCCTATCACCTGGAATGATTTAGCTCAGTCCGCCTCGACGGCGTCGAGTCGTCTAAGTTCTAGTGTATCATAACTTTGCAGCCATTTGGTCTATTGACAGGCACCCCGTCGGCCGTCAAATTGCAGTAGGTCCCTTCCTCCCCTCACGGCCGGGTCAGCTTGAATTTCGTCATCGACGCCGAACTTTGTGTCGCCTGCTTGGCGTGCGTACGAGTCTGCCCCACCGATGCGATCGCGGTGGCGGGGGACGAGCCGTTGCTCCTTCAGGTGGTCGATGACTCCTGCATCCGTTGCGGTCAATGCGTCCCCGCCTGTCCCCACGGGGCGGTCAAGGTAAATGGCGAGATTGGACGCGCCTTGTCGATCGCGTCCCAGGGGGAAGGCGTCCTCATTCTGAGCCCCGAATCGGTGGCGCATTTCTATCCCGCCACTCCCGAACAGCTCATCAACGCCTGCTACGCCGCCGGCTTCCGTGCCGTCACTCGCGGGGTCATCGGCGACGAACTCGTTGCCGCAGAATACCTTAAGCTGTGGGAAGAGGAGCCCTGGGGCACTCTGATCCGCTCGACCGATCCGGTGGTCGTGGAAACGATCCGCAGCCGATACCCCGAGCTCGTCCCCTACCTGGCGCCGGTCACCGTTCCGGCGGTTGCCGAGGCGCGATACCTGCGAGCACAGCACGGGAATGGGCTCAAGATCGTGTACGCGGGCACCTGTCCGCCGGTCAACAGTCCCGATCTCGACGCGGCCATCACCTTCGGCGACCTGGAGCAGCTCTTCCAGATTCGCGGCGTCTCGGTGCTGTCGCAGCCCACGTTCTTCCAGCGGGTGCCGGAGGAGCGGCGGCGGCACCTGAGCGCTGCGGGCGGGCTGCCGCTCGCGCTGCTCGAGGAGGCGCGGCAGTCGAGCCGGCGCTTCCGGAAGATCCGCGGGCTCGACGCGCTCAAGGCGGTCGCCCGGGCGGTGTCGGTGGACCGGCTCGATCTCGGCTTCGTGGACCTCCTCTCGAACGAGGGTCCGCTCGACCACCCGCTGTCGGGCCCCAAGGAAGAGCTGTACTGGCGGCGCGCGCTGCTGCGAAGCGTCGAGCCGCCGCGGAGCCGGATGCCGGTGGTCGACCGCACGGTGGTGGCAAGCGTCGGGGCCACCTTCCAGATCAAGCAGCGCCGGGTGCAGGCCGATCCAGACGTCGGTGGACGGGATCCTCGACGCGATCGGGAAGGGACCGAACGGGCGGGCGTGGGACTGCCGGGCGTGCGGCTTCGAGAGCTGTCGGCGCTTCGCCGAGGCGGCGGCGCTGGGTCGGGCGTCGATGCGGCAGTGCGGCCCCTATCAGGAGCGGCGGGCGGAGGAGGCGCAGCGCGCGGCGGCGGTGGATACGCTGACCGGGCTCTCGACCTATCGGGTGCTGCGCGACCGACTCGCGTACGAGGTCGAACGGAGCAAGCGGAGCAGCGAGGGCTTCGCGGTGCTGTTCATCGACCTCGACCGCTTCAAGGACGTGAACGACCAGTACGGCCACGAGGCGGGCAACGACATCCTGCGCGCGGTGGCCGACGAGATCCGGAGCGCGGTCCGCGCATCCGACGTGGCGGCGCGCTACGGCGGCGATGAGTTCGTGGTGATCCTGACCCGGACCGACCTCGAGGGCGGCACGCGTGTCGCCGAGGCGCTCCGCGCCGGGATCGAGGGCGTGGGCCGACGGCTGGGCTATCCGCCGTCGCTCGTGACGGTGAGCATCGGGGTGGCGGAGTTCGATCCGGACGAGCCGTCGGAGGGAGACCTACTGGTGGCGGCCGACCGGGCGCTGTACCAGGCCAAGTCTGCGGGCCGAAACGTCGTCGCGTGAGCACTTTCAAGCCGTCTGAAGGATACGCATCGTGACCGGATTCGGCTCGAGAAACCCAAACACAGCGGCCGATCAGACCGGCCGTCCGAGTCCGCCCGAGGGCATTCCCGATCCGTGGGGAGTGCGTCGGGCGGAGAATCTGCTAACCAGCCTCGAAGGCATCCTCTCGGCGCGGGTGGTGACCACGCCGCTCGGCGAGGTGAGCGAGGTCCACATCCTGGCCCAGGCCGGGCTGGCGCCCAAGCAGCTGGTCCGGAACATCGAGAGCGCCCTGCTGGCGCAACTCGGTCTGAAGGTCGATCATCGGAAGATCAGCATCGCCCAGACGGCCGAGGTCCGGCCGATCGAGGCGCTGGAGCGGGACGCGGTGCGTGACCGCGTGCTTCAGCGGGCGCTGCTGTTCGAGAATCTCACCGTGTCGCCCGGCACGCGGCCCCATCGCCTGCTGATCCGGGTCACGCTGAGCTATCGGGGACAGACCGAGACGGCGGAGGAGGAAGCCTCGGACACGCCGCGGAGCCGGGTGGAGGGAGCGGCGCGCGCGTCCATCCTGGTGCTCGATCGGTTGCTCACGGAGTCGTCGGTGGCGCTCGAGGGGGCCAAGATCGTCGAGGCGTTCGACCGCGAGTTCGTGTTCGTGGCCGTGCAGGGGCTGGGTGGGCGGGAGACGATCCTGCTGACCGGGACGGCGGAGATCAAGGAGAGTGCGGAGCGGGCGGCGGTGTTCGCGGTGCTGGATGCGACCAACCGGTGGACGGAGGCCCGGAGGCCGGGCTGAGTGCCGGATTGGAATGAGCCGATACTAGTCTAGTGGGCGCGCCGCGGGGGTGCGCCCCTGTAGTCAGGGGGGATGCAAAGGGTCCGGTAGGTACAGGATCGAACCCATTAGGTACAGGATCGAACCCATATAGAAAGGGAAAAAAGGTAAGGGGATCCCGGTCTCTGTAGTGAACAGCGGAGACTAGCGGACAACTGATTGAGCGGAGCGTCCGGTGGGCCATAGCGAGGTCTGCCACTTCCCGATGGCTTCTGAGTTCTTTTACGGGGGTGACGCTCATGTTGAAGATCAGCTTGATCCAATCAATTGCCTACGCGATCGCCGGTCTGTTCGGCCGCCCAGAGGGGCAGAACTGGAACTAGTGATCGTGTTTGAGAGGCCGGGATCGCCTACCTAACTGCTGCGATGACGCGTGAGGCTCGGACTCGCCTGTTCGTAGGATCAGTCACTCTGACAGCCTTGGCCCTCGCAGCCACGGCCGCCGCTGACTTGAGTCCATTTCCTGGTTGGTGGGCTATTGGGAGTTGCCTTGCCGTCGCGTTCGTTCTTGAGACCCTTCACACGCAACTGAGAGTCGAGGCGAACGGGTCTACCTCGTTCATAATGCACATTGCTGGAGGCTTGTTATTCGGACCGTTTTGGGGTGGAACCATTACCGCGACTTCGACCTTACTTGGCGAGCTTGCCCGCGGTAGTCAGCCAATCAAGTTGATATTTAACGTTTCTCAAAGAACTATCGCCCTCGTTGCTGCTGCACTCCTGTACACTTCACTTGGTGGGCACTTACCGCCAAGCTACCTCACCCCGGGCCTAACCCTTTCTTCAGAGACAGTTCAAACAGACCTGGGACTTTTCTTCTTGTTTGCCGCGGCTTACTTCGTCCTCAATTCCGTGCTAGTGAGCCTCGTAGTGTCCTTTAGTTCGGAGCGATCATTCCGCGAGGTGTGGAGCCTAAACACTCGGGGAGTGCTCGGCTACGACATCGGCGCCAGTTTGATCTCCCTTCTGGTGGCGTGGCTGTACACAACGACACAGCGAAAGTTTGGCTTCGGCCCCCTCGGGTTGATGGGTGTAGTCATTCCGGTAATCGCGGTAAGGCATGTCTACGGTCTATACCACCAGCTCCAGGATAGCGGCGAAGAGCTTCTCCAGTTGATGGTCAAGGCTATCGAGGCGCGAGATCCATATACTTCTGGTCACTCTCTTCGCGTCCGTGGACTCTCGAGGGCGATCGCAGCAGAACTTGGGCTCTCTGCCAAGGAGATCGAGCAGGTCGAGACCGCTGCGCTTCTCCATGATGTAGGTAAGATTCACGAAGAGTTTGCACCCTTGCTGAGGAAAGAGAGCCGCCTCACGCAGGAAGAAACGATTTTGATGCAAACTCACTCCACAAAGAGCGCCGAACTAGTGGGAGTTATTTCGAAGTTTAGAGGATTCATCGAAGACTGTGTGAGGCATCATCATGAAAGATGGGATGGTCAGGGGTATCCTTTCGGATTGGCAGGAAAGCAGATACCGCTAGGGGCGAGAATCATTTTGATTTCAGATACTATCGACGCTATGACGACGGACAGGCCCTATCGTAAGAGGCTAAGTCTGGAAGTGGTGATCGCTGAGCTCCAAAAGTACAAGAGTCAACAGTTTGATCCGGAAATCGTGGACGTTGCAGTGTCATCAGTCGCGATCAGGAGAATAATCGTCGGCCCACAAACCGCCGTTGAAGTTCCAATTGCTGCGCCTAACTCTAAGAAGCTTACTTGGCCCACCGCGTCTCTGTGGAAGGTACGTAGAGCCTAGGATGAGACGAGGGTTTCGAAGAGCACCCTGAGCTGGGTCTGCGCTGGTGCTGGTAAGTCCAGCAATTGCGCCGCCAGTAACAATTGAAGATCTGAATCCACAATGCCCTCCCTCAAGTTGATTGTACTCAACGCCATTAGAATCTCCGCTCGATCTATTGCATCATAGCTGTCCAGCCTTGAGAGCAGGTCCTGCAGGAGTCCCCGACAGTTCCTGAGCTTTCGAGATCCGAGCTCTGTCATTGCGATCCAACGCGCGAAGGGACCCGCAAACGCCGGTGACAGAAGCTTATAGTCACTGGCTTCCAGGCCGGCACTTGCTGTACGCAGCGCATCAGACCGTCGAGCTGAAAGCCAAAGAATGTCAGCCCTATAAAAACTCCATGCCTGCATCAAAGATGGAGGAACAGCACTATGCAATTTGCTCTCAAGCGATTGCATGGCGAGTTCCGCATCCTGTTTGCGACCGCTGTGAAGGTGTCCGAGGGCGGTTACATACGCTATTTGCAAATCCACTTGTCCCACAAAGACTGAATTTCTCCTCCACGGTATCTCTCTGTTCCACTTTATCAGATCATCCCAACGCCCAAGTCTGTAATAGCAAAGCGCGATATTGGCCGCACTCACCCGAATAAGTGTGTCATTGTCCAGTCGTGTACCCATCTTGAATGCTTTCTCCTGATGCAACGTCGCTATTTCGTATCTACCTCTGCGGGCGTTTATGGATCCAAGCGCGCCCATGAGTTGACCAGTAACCAAGTTGGCAACACCGATAGCCTGCAGCTTTGTGATGGCCACTTCCGCCACACTGGAGCTCTTCGCTGGCAGCCCAGCCTCGTACAAGAGGAGAGCCTTCGCGAGGGCCAGGTGTGCGATACTGTCCGGATCGAGATCGTCCTCCTTGACTCGATCAACGACCTGAAGGAGCTCCTTGCACAGTTGGAGATTGCCCGACATTGTCACGACGTAGGCCATGACTCGCGCTGCACGAGCCTGCAATCGTAAGGCGGAGCCTCCCTCCACGACCGCCATTAACTCAGGCAGCCTTTCAAACATTTCTTGCGCCGTGGATGTGCCTATGTAGATCTTCGCGAGTGCCGTAAGTATTAGTCTCTCGTCGCCTCTCTCATTGCTGCTGTGATGTTCCAACTCCCTAAGCATGTCCAAGGATTCCAGCCATCTTCCCTGCTCTTGCAGCACCTCCACTAGCAGGAACCGTGCTTCGGTCCCCTCAGGGTGATGCAGTCCGGGTAGCGCACTGGAAAGTGCGTGCTCAGCGACATCAGGCGCACCGTTCCTGATCGCCTCTCGCGCCCCACTTAACAGATGCGGCGTCGCCTCCTGATCTCGAGCCGCCCGGAAACAATGCCATGCAATCTCGAGCCCGGGTGCCGGCTCATGCTCATCACTCAACAGGCGATCCACGACGCTCGAGTGGAGTGCTCGACGAAGGAGCGAAGGGATCCCGGCGTAGGCACTGGCGCGGACAAGCTCGTTCACGAACTCCAGGCCCTCGTTTCCGTCACGCAATACGCGACGCGCTGACAACTCGCTCAAGCTGGCCATCGTCTGGCCGAACGACATATCGATCAACCCATACATCGTGAGATCGTTGAGCCGATGACCCAGGACAGCGGCGAGACTCAGGACGCTGCGGGTCTGCTGATCCAGCGATCGCACGATGCGCGCGATGATGTGACGGTACGCCGCGGTCGGTCCGGAGCCACCCTCCAGATCCGTCGTCATCGCATCGATCGCCAGGGCGAGCGATTGCTCCCCATTGGCTTGCCAGTCCTGAGTCAGCAGCTCGAGCACCATCGGGAACCCACCCGCGGCTCTCAGTAGCGCACGCCGCGCGGATACGCTCGGCTGCGGCTCATCCGTCGGAACGAGGGCAGACAGAAGATCCCCGCTCTCCTGCGCAGTCAGCGGCCCGAGCTCGATCTCTCGGATCCCCAGGCTGTCGCCGCTCTCTCTGAGCCGCGCCGCTTGCGGCGAGTTGGCCAGCTCGCCCGGTCGCGCGATCAGGATGACCATGATCATCTGGCCCTTCGCACGCCGCATCACCAAATGGAGCACCGCGAGGCTCGCATCGTCCGCGAGGTGCAGATCGTCGACGACGAGAATCACCGGATGATCCTCGACGATCGTCGTCAGCATCTCGTGGAATGCTTCGGTGAGCCGGATTCTCGCGGTTTCACCCTGGCTCTCGACAGATTGGGGAAGCCCTGGGAATCGGTGGCGCACCTCAGGGACCGTGCGCGCAATCTCCGCCAGAGCCTCCGGCGGCGTTCCCGAGATGCCGGGCTGGTCGAGCAGTCCCTGGATCAGGCTGCCGAGCGTCGAGTACGGAATGTCCCGCTCGAGGTCGTACGACTGGACTCGGCTGATTGCCGCGCCCTCGAGTGCGGCCGCGGTCGTCAGTCGAATCACCAAGGTGCTCTTGCCGACGCCGGAGTCCCCGAGCACGAGAGCATGCGCCGGGAGCCCCTTCCGCAATCCCTCCCACGCCTCATATAGAACCCGATGCTCCGCCATCCGCCCGACAAAGGGTCGGCCCCTCGACTGGTCCGCCGGCGCCGACGGGATCTCGGCGATCGGTGTGCGCTCCCATCCCCGCCGGCGGAGCCGCATCGCCATGCCCTCGAGGCGTTCTGACGGTGCGGCGTTCAGCTCTCCCGCCAGGCGTCCCTTCCACTCCTCGTAGATCTTGAGCGCGCCTACCCGGTCGCTCGCGTAGGCCCGTGCCTCCATCTTGGCCCGGATCGCCTCTTCGCTCAGCTCGTCCAACGCGAGCATTCGATCAGCGAGCTGTTCGATCTGTCGCGAATCACCGTTGCGGCGGCATCGGTCAATCAGCAACACGAGCGCGTCCTTGATCGCTGGAAGAAGCCGCGCCTGCTGCCGGTCCTTCCAGACCGCGAATTCGTGCGCATCGGGAATATCGAAGCCGTCGAGGAAATTCGAGACATCGAGCGGCGAAGTGACCTCCGACCCAAGGACGTCGCCGGCAAGCAGACGATCGAGATCGAGCCGGAGATGCCCCGGGGTGAGCATCACTTGTTCGCGTGTCGTCAGAAGCGCGTCGCTCGTCAGACGCGGGCGAAGCACGGACAGCGCCGTGGCGAGCGAGTGACGCGCTTCCGACGTTCGCCCGCCCGGCCACAGGAGCTCGGCGAGATGGTCGCGATTATGAAACCGACGGCCTTCGACCGCGAGATACACCAATAACGCGAGGTGCTTCTTGGTGCGGAACCGTACGGGATCGCCGCCCGGCGTGAACAGTCCGGGCAATCCAAGGCAACGCAGGTAGCGCGGTGACTCAGTGGCGGCTCGCGAGAGGGGCATGGAGCGAGATAATGCGGGCCGTTCAAACGACCGTCAACAGAGATGGAGATACCTGCCCGAATCGGTTGATGATTTGTAATGTGAGAGCCGTTCCGCAATCATCGTCACCCCGTTGCCTGACCTCATTGCTCAGCTCAAAACCTTGCCCCGCTTGGATTTGGCCACGTAACTCGATTTCACCCCGTCGAAAAGCCTCCTGGTTCGGCATGGCCTTTGCCTTGGACCTGCCCTTCCCCGCGCTCAGGGTGGGCCGCGGGTCGCCTTTAGACCGGAAGGGTGACTTTGACAGAGCCGTCTTTCATTCGCCATTCGAGAACGTGTACCACAAAGGGGACACCTGTCCTCTGGGGCGCCGGATTCCACCGGAGCTAAGAAAGGAGGGGACGGGGGGCCGACCCTGCTGCCCAGCCTGCGAGCAGCGGAAAGCCCAACCCCAATCCCGGCAAAGCGATTAGAGACGGTCGTTGTCGAGTGGAACGGCTGGATCGAGTGGGAGTGTTAGCCGGATCACTTCGCGAATTCTCCCCTGTTCGTATCCTGTACACCGAGGGATCGGCCGCGTAGACCCGGACCGAGATCCAAGACTTTCTCTATCGAAGAATCGCAGGAGGAGTCAAAGAGCCGAGCGAAACGGAGGAAACATGAACCGCGGGTCGGATTCGTTCGTCTGGGGCATCCGTTGGGAGACCGTCGACAGCGACGACGATACGATGATCATCGGGGCACAGTTGCCCGGGATGTATGCGACTCTCAGAGACGCGCAACGCGAACAGCGCCGCCTGGAGGAGGAGCAGCCGACGCAACCGGATCCGCTCGGCGGCTTGGAGCCTCGTCTAGTGCACTATCGCATCTATGCTCGGGACGACGACCAGTTCGACAGGGAGTAGACCTTCCAGCCCTACAGACACTGCTTCCATTCATGACCATGTCATTGTGACCGCCGCCGATAGTCGCGCCATCGGCGGCGGTTCCCGCGTCCCGGGGCGGAGCCTCTGTCATCTCGCCGACACGGCGAAACCTGACCTTGCGACGCCAGCCCCGACACCGGCATCTCACTCCCGGAGCGCACATGACCGGTTCTGCTTCGATTGCGGCAAGCGCCGCGATCGCTTTGATGACGACGACATCCCTCCGCGCAGGTCTTCCCGCTCCCGGCCACGGGTGCGATGGACCGGACGCGCCCATCGAGGCCGCCGTTGACTCCTCCCGGCACGTCGTCGTCATCACCCTCGGGCCCTGCCGAGTCCCCGCGCTCGGTCCGATGGTCATGCACGACAGGATGGGGATGGAGATGATGACGCACGGCCCCGGCAACGAGGACGTCCGGGTCCACTTCCGCTGGCCGGCCGACGTGTGGATGCGCTCGTTCGACCTCAAGCTCTTCGACAAGGATCACCACCGGCTCAATCAGCCCACCACCATGCATCACATGGAGCTGCTCAACTTCGACCGGCGGCAGGTGATCTACCCGATGGTCGAGCGTACCTTCGGTCTCGGTGAAGAGACCAGCAGCGCTCATGTCCCCAAGTCTGTCGGCCTCCCGCTGGCGTCGGGAATGGACATGGGACTGTATGTCATGTGGAACAACCACACCGCCGCCGACCTCGACGGCGTCACTCTCCAGCTCACGATCGACTATTCGCCCCTCAACCTGGTGCCGAGACCGACCGTCGTCCTTCCCTTCAAGGCCGACGTCAACATCAATCCCGGCGCCGGCGACGCCTTCGACCTCCCGCCCGGCGGCGGGTCACACTCGGAGGTGTTCACGATGGAGGTGAGCGGACGGCTTCTCGCGGCGGGTGGGCACCTGCACGACTACGGCAAGGAGCTGCGTCTGGAAGACGCCGCCACCGGCAAGGTCCTTGCCCGGGTGAAGGCCATCCGGAAGCCCGACGGCGAGGTCACCGGCGTCACGCACAGCCTCTACGGGATCGTCGGCCGAGGCCCGCACCTCGTCGCCGGCCGGCAGTACCGGCTCGTGGCGGTGTACCAGGGAAGCCCGAGGGACTCGATCTACGGCGCGATGGGATTGATGGGCGGGATCTTCGCGCCCGACGATTACCGCAAGTGGCCCAGGCTCGATCGCACCAATCCCGCCTACCTCATCGATCTCCACCCGAACGGGCACACGGTGCCGCTCGCCGCCGCCGAGCCGGGGAGTGAGACCATCGTCAGGAAGGTGAAGAGCTGGGGCCGGCCCCGATTCGACAGCCACCCGAGAGCGCCCGGCAGTCACGGGGCCTAGATTGGAGTGATCGACATGCGCCTGCCATCTCTGCTGCTTCTCGCTGTCCTCGCCGCCAGCTGCCGGTCCGAGCGGAGCGGCGTCCGCGCGGTAGCGAGTGACTCCGGCTTTGCGGGCGTTCAGGCTCGCGGACAGATGGCGATGGGCGTCAACCAGTACACCTCCACCCACCTCTTCACGCCGCTGCCCGACGGCGGCCGGATCGAGCTGCAGCGCAACGAGACCGATTCTGCAGGCGCCCAGCAAATTCGCCGGCACATGGCGATGATCGCCCGCCAGTTCTCGGCGGGAGACTTCCACCTTCCCGGCTTCGTGCACGACCGCGATGTGCCCGGCACCTCCGTCATGAATGCCAAGCGTTCGGCCATCACGTATACCGTCGAATCACTCCCTCTCGGGGCAGCCCTCCGCCTCACCACGACCGATCCTTCCGCCGTCGCGGCCATCCACGATTTCCTCGCCTTCCAGCGCCAGGATCACCACGCGGGGGCCGGCCACGATTCGTAGGTGACGATCGAGCTTGATCGGCTCCCTCATGTACGCGACCGCGAACCTCTACGTGGCGGGTTTGCGGGCTCGGTAGAATCGGACCTCGGCGTCCTCCAGCGTGGCCAAGCCTTCATGGATGAGCGGGTCGATCTCCGCCAGAAAGGCCTCGAGCTTCTCCCGGGTATCGACGATCTCCACGACGATGGGCAGGTCCAGCGACAGCCGCTCGATCTTGAAGGTGTGCAGCCGGCTGTGGGCGCCGAACCCCATGAGCCCTCGGGTGACGGTCGCTCCCGCCAGTCCCCGCTCGCGAGCCCGCAGCACCAGCCATTCGTAGAGCGGGCGTCCCTCGTGCTTGTCCGCTTCTCCGAGGAAGATCCGCAACAGGCATCCCGCTTGTGGAAGAGACATCGCTCACCCCCAGATCGCGTGCGCGAGCAGACGACCGGCCCAGACCGCCGCCAGGCCGAGCGTCACGCTCAAGAGGACATTGCCGACCGCGATCAGCAGCGCGTTGTCGCGCATCGCGCTCAGGGTCTCGTTCGCGAAGGTCGAAAAGGTGGTGAATCCGCCGATCAAGCCCACCACCAGGAGCCCGCGCATCTCCGGATCGAGCACGCCGCGGGACTCGCTCAGCTCAGTCAGCACCCCGATGGCGAGACATCCCAGCAGGTTCACGACGAGGGTGCCGAGCGGGAATGCGGTGGCTCCGCTGAGGCCCTGCGCCAGTCCGCTCAGGAGATACCGCAGAATCGATCCGACCCCTCCTCCGAGACCGATCAGCAACAGTCGCACGTGGAACGCTCCCAGGCTGCAGGTAGGACCGCGCCAACAAGTCATTCACGCTCGGCGCAAAAACTCAAGAGGCCCGCCCACCTCTCTCAAAGGGTCCCGGCCTTGTTGAGTAGTACCGCCAAACCACTTGACAGCGAAAGCCCGGGACGGTGTAAGCTCTCCGCATGTCATACTTCAGCCCGCCCGGGGGACAGTTCCACGCCGAGGGGCCGCGGCTCAGATACTCACGCGTGATCGGCAAGGCCCGGGGCCGGCGGATGGAGCCGGGCATTCCCCGCGATTGGACTCCAGTCCTCGATGTGCACCCAACCGCCCTTCGGCCCGATTGCATCACGGGCTATTGCTGGCTCCAGTATCCCCATGGCGTAAAGGAAGTGCGCCGGACCTTCCTCGAGTTCTGGTACGATCCGCCCGGATGCGCGCTCACCGACGAAGAGCTCGCGCTGCTTCGGGCGATCGCTGCCGCGGAGGAGCCGACGATGTTTCAGGCGGAGGGAAGATCCACTCCCGCCGAGACCGCGTTCGACCATCGCGTGGATGCGCTGCGTGATCTTAGAAAAGCCGGTTGGATCGTGCTGGAGACCTGGCCCGCGGAACGCGGGCAGCGGGGGCACGCGAGACGGCGCTACATCGCCGCGCGAGCGACCCTCACCCCATCGGGGCGAGAGTCACTCGAGCTGATGGGCTTTCGCTAGGCGATCAGATTACTCCGAAGACGCTGCGGTCGCTGCGGCCTGGTTGATGCCGCCTTCCGCCAGTTGGTTCAGCTTTTCGTCCGCCGCCTCTTCCTCCTGCAGCGTCTTGTCCAGCAGTCGCGCGGCGTCGGTGTGGCCCAGGATCTCGGCGTAGCTCTTGAGACAGCCGTAGGCGGCCATCTCGTAGTGCTCCACCCGCTGGGCCGCGGAGATGATCCCGGCATCCTTGACGGAATCTTCCCCGTCTTCCTCTAGCATCTCCTTGCCTTCCGCCAGTAGCCCCTCCATACCCTTGCACTTCTTGCCCCGAGTAGGCATGTCGAGCGAGCGCATGATCTGCTCGATGCGCTGCACGTGACCCTTCGTTTCCTCCAGATGCGAGGTGATGGCGTCGGCCAGGTCGGGTGAGCTCGCCGCCTTGGCGATACGTGGAAGAGCGTCCACCAGTTGCTTTTCGGCATTGTAAATATCCTTCAATTCGTTCTCGAATAGGCTCTGCAGGGTGTCGAGAGACATCACAGACTCCGTCGGTGCAAGAAGATGAGTAAACGGCGTTCGCGGGTACAGGGACTTCATCCGGGACTAGTCACCGGATGACGTCACAAGTAGGGGCATCGTGCAGATCATTACTGCGACGCAGGTCACACCAAGTGTATTGGAGGAAGAGATTCGGGCGGGGGGCCGGGGAAGCCGGCCCCATTCGTGCGGAATCGAGGGATGGAGTCGACTACTCGGGATGCGCCAGCTTTTCTCCTTCCGGCCCGACCTGAATCTCCCGGTGCTTGCCGTTGGAGACTACAACTGCCTCGTACGCCACCAGGCGGCTGTGCTTGGACAAGGCTTCTACCTTCGTAATCCGCCCGTCTCCCGCCTCCTTCTTGAGGGCGGCCTGCAGGTTCGCGGGTAGTCCGTCCAGCGATACCTGCTGTTCCACCTCGACCACCGTGCCGGTCGAGTCCATCAACACATCGCGATTGTAGCCGCCTGCGCGCAACTCCGCTTCGTAGTAGGTGTGCCCTTTCTCCCGCTCTTGGCTGAGTCCGCGAAGCTTCGCGGTCTTCGTCTGGGCCGTCACGACGCTATCCACCGCCGCCGGCAACTGCTTGCGGGTGATCACCTTCTCCTGTCCGAAAACCGTCGTCGGTACGGCCAGGGCGGCCATCAGCATGATGATTCCAATCCATTCGTTGCGCATATGTCCTGCTCTTCCTGAGGGAAATCCCGGCCCATATGGCCGGGTCTGTGGTCTCAGGACAAAGGTGGAGGCCCAGGATTACAAGGTCATGTCGGCCGCTAAGATTCGCCGCTCTCCACTGGGTCTGCAGAGCCTATCAATTCATGGTCCAGGAGGGTAGGTTCAATCCAGGAGTTTGACTCCTACCTGCCAACGCCGGCTGTCACCGCCGGACCCAAGGACCCACAGTGTGGCCCCCCGCGGACGACGCCTCCATCGAGGCGCGACGTATCGTTATCTGTGACTACAACGCGCTCTTGCTGTCCGTCACCGGCCTCCTGCGTATCAGCGGCTATAGCGTGTTCCAAGCCCATGACGGGCTCGCCGCGCGCGAGCTCTGCTATGAGCTCCCGAGAATTGGGCTGCTGATCCTCAACTCGACGGGGGCCGGCCAGGACACACCGAGTCTCATCGGACTCATCCGAAGCGAGCACCCGCACCTTGCCGTACTCCACATCGGTCCATCGCGGCTGCCCGGGATGCCCTCGAATGTGCCGACGCTCCCTGAGTCATTCACGGCTGACCAACTGTTGGCGATCGTCGAGTCGCTCATGCCCGAGCCGGAAGGTGCGCACGTGCAGGCGGGTTAGTACGTGACAGCGATGTTCGGCAAACGAGGGTTTCAATAGGGGGAGAAAATGGGAATTCTGAATTTCAGTAAGCGGAAGTACGAGGGGAGCTGGGCGCTCGGGAAGTCCCCTGAGAGCCAAGCAGCTGCTCCAGCTCAACTGTGCGAGTATGGACACCCGGTGCACGCCGAAAACAAACTCTGCAGTTATGGCCACCACCCCGCGCGAGCTAAAGCCTCGGCTCTTCCCAAAGTGGTCTGAGGAAGCCCACTCCTCAAAGCGGCAGCGCCGCCGAGGGTCGTGACCATCGGCGGCGACTGGAACGCAACCCGTCGTATTGATAACCAGGGTCACGCTGCCGGCCTTGCTTCACCGCTCGACGGTGTGGGGTTTTCTGGCGCCGAGGCCGGTGTGCCGCGTGGTGCGCCGAGAATCTTCGTGGCGGCGATCCACGAGCCGAGCAGCTCCTGGTTCCCCTGGAACCGCTGGCGGTTGCGGACGTCCATGACCCGCACCGTCTGCACGATCTGGTTCGCGATGGTTTCGAGCTCGCGCGTCGCGGCGACGTGAGCGGTTCGTCCATCCTGGCCGAGCTTCATGGCTGCATCGAACTGATCGAGCATCTGCTTGAATTCTTCCAGGACCGGTACGGCCAGACCATGCTTGACCAGCGTGTCGCGATGAGCTTCGGCATCGGCGGCCATCGTGGTGGCTGTGGTCTGGAAGGCCAGGAAGGTGGTTGCACCCGGCTTGATTCGGAAATCTGTTCCCAGGTCGACTTTTTCCTGTCTTGCTACGCGGCTGACTTTGGACAGGTGTGCGATGGGGCCCGAGAGGATCAGCTTGCGTAGCTGCTCCTTCGCCCTGGAGGCGGCGCGTACGTTGACGATGCCGTCTCGCTGCGCGGCCGCGACAACGCCGAACCGGACCAGCAATCCGTTGAGCTTCTCTGCCGCGGCCGTGGTGCCCGGGTCGGTGTCGGGCAGGACGTTGTGGACCTTGAAGGCCCGCGTACCCATGTCGTACTTCCGGCCTGTTTCCTGATTCATACCCTGCCTGCCTTTCTCAGCGGCCGGCGTCTGGGCGTTCACCGGCGAGTCGAGTGAGCCTCCTGTGGATGAATTCTTGAGTCGGCGCATTGCCCAGCGATGCGCCGACCACGACGGTAAGACGCATCGAGTGTGCCAGCTGTTGCACCAGCGATTTTTTTCGAAGCGACTCGAGCGTGATCGACCGCGGATTTTTCTGCGGTGAATGCGCTGCTGAGAAGACGATTAACTCCTGCAGAAATTTCGTCTTGCCGGGATTTCAACTGGTTCGTACCCGAGCTCGGCTCGTCGGACGTCGAGCCGAGTGCGGGTCGTCCAGATGAAAGTGAGTTGTGCCCAGCCCACGGGACCTGAGTGTCCACGCTCGGGACGACGCGTTCGATGGTCGAGGAGACATTCGTTGACGGTGGGAAGTGCTGCCGGGAATCTGGGCGACGGGTCCGGCATTTCGGATCGTCGTGCGCTGTCTTGGGAAATGAATCCCCGTTCTCGGGAAATCGATCCCTGAGCTCTGGAAACCACTGGCCGGGTTCTGGAAATCAATGCCCGAGCTCTGGAGCGGCTACTCTTCCTCCGGCTGGCCGAACATGAGCTGAATCAGCCCCCGGTCTTCCGGCTGCGCCACGATGTAGACGTGATCGCCCTTCTCCAGCACAGTGTTCCCGCGGGCCGGCACCAGCCGATCGCCCCGCACCACCAGCATGATCGACGACCCTTCCGGGAAATCCAGCTCTTCCAGCGGCACCCCGGCCACCACCAACGCCTCGTCCACATAGAACGAGAGCAGGTCGCCCTTGAGGGGGAGACGCGACTCGATGGCCAGTACCGCCTGCGGCGCCGGCGACTGCGCCGCGTGGAGCCCGAACCGGTGGGTCACCCACGTCACCGTCGCCCCAGGCACCACGGCGTTCGCCACGACGATGAAAAACACGAGATGGAAGAGCCGCTCCGCCCCCGGCGCCGCCAGCAACACCGGAAACGTCGCCAGCACGACCGGCACTGCTCCGCGCAAGCCGACCCATCCGATGTAGAGGTTCTCCCGCCACGCATACCCGAACGGCGCGAGGCAGGCACCCACCACGAGTGGCCGCACCGCCACGGCCAAGAGTAGCGCGAGGGCGAGCCCCGGCGCCGCCACTTCCAGAAGCCTCGACGGAAACACCAGGAGGCCGAGGACGAGGAACATCCCGATCTGGGCAAGCCACGCGAGCGCATCGTGCACGCGGAGCAGCGCCGGCCGGTAGGGCAGCGGACCGTTTCCGAGGATGAGTCCGGTGAGGTACACGGCGAGGAACCCGCTCCCGTGGACCAGCGTCGCCGCTCCGAACGCCAGCAGCGCGAGCGCCAGCGTGAACGCCGGATAGAGCCCGCCGCTCACCAGCCGGAGTCGCGCCAGGAGATGCCGCCCAGCCATCCCGATCGCCCACCCGAGCCCGGCGCCGAGCGCGAGCTGGATCAGCACGTCCAGGCCGAGCCGCCAGCCTTCCATCGAGCCCGGATGCAGGAGGTTGTACGACAGCGCGGTCGTGAGGATCACCGCGACCGGATCGTTGAGGCCCGATTCGAGCTCGAGCGTCACGCCCACGCGCCGCTTGAGTGAGAGTCCGCTGCCCCGGAGCACCGCGAACACCGACGCCGCGTCGGTGGACGAGACCACGGCGCCGAGCAGCATCGCCTCGGGCCACGAGAGCCCGAAGGCATGCGCCAGCACCGCCATCAGCGCGCCGGTAAAGACCACACCAGCCGTCGCGAGCAGCCCCGCCGGCGCCCACGCGCCCTTCACCTCCTTGAGCGGCGTATTCAATCCACCGTCGAACAGGATGAGCGCGAGCGCGATCGAGCCCAGCCGGAAGGCGAGGCCGTAGTCGGAGAAGGCGATCCTGCCGATCCCCTCGCTTCCGGCCAGCATTCCCACGAGGAGGAACAGGAGCGCGATCGGCACGCCGATCCGCTGCGATGCGCGGCTCAGCAGCACGCTGGCGCCGAGCAGCACGCCGCAGGTGGCGAGGAGGAGGGCGGTGGCCCCGGGTTCCGACACGAACATGGGTCAGGTTACTCGCCCGCTGGCGGAGTGCGCCAGTACCGCCGCATACTTCGCCATGACCCTCGGCTCGCTCCCCGCCGCCCTCGCCCTCATCGGGATCGTGATCCTGGTCGCGTCACTCCTCTCGGGCGCGGTCGAGCGGACCGGTCTCCCCCAGGTCGCCATCTTTCTCCTGGTCGGCGTCGCACTCGGCCCGTGGGGTCTCCGGCTGGTGGACTTCACGCTCCACTCCCCGGCCCTCGAGGTGATCTCCACTCTGGCGCTCGTACTGGTGCTCTTCAGCGACGCGATCGGCGTGGACACCGGCGAGCTCAAGAGCCAGAAGCGACTCGCCCTCGCCATCCTGGGGCCGGGGACGCTGCTGCCTGCGGCCATCATCGCCCTCGCCGCCTGGAAGCTTCTCGGACTCTCCGCTCCCGCCGCCTCCATCCTGGGCGCAGCGCTCGCCTCGACCGATCCGGTGCTGCTCCGCACCTTGACGCGGCACCCCAATATGCCGCCCACCGCGCGAATCGCGCTCCGGCTCGAGAGCGGGATGAACGACGTCATCCTGCTTCCGATCGTGGTCCTCAGCATGCTCGCACTCGGCGGCGGTAGAGAAGAGGGCGACATCGGTCGGCACGTCGTCGGGCTGTTTCTCCTCGGCCCGGCACTCGGGGTGGCGGCGGGATACGTCGCGATCACGATGCTCGACCAGGTGCGGAAGCGGGTCGGCGTGCGACGCGACTACGAGTCGCTCTATGCACTCGGTGTCGCGTTCACCGCGTACGCCGCGGCGGAGTCAGTGGGCGGGAGCGGCTTCCTCGCGGCGTTTGCGGCGGGACTCACCGTGGCGGCGCTCGACGTCGAGCTCTGCGATTGCTTCCTCGACTATGGCGAAGCCTCGGCCGAGATGTTTCTGCTGCTGACCTTCGTCGCGTTCGGCACGTCACTCATCTGGACCGGGGTCAAGATCGCGAGCGTCGGCACGCTCCTCTTTGCCGTGGTGGCATTGGCGGCGCGGACGCTGGTGCTCCTTCCGGTGCTCTCCGCCGCCGGCGTGAAGGGGAGGGACCGCTGGATCATCGCGCTCTCCGGCCCGCGCGGACTCTCGTCACTGCTGCTGGTGCTCCTGCCGGTTTTCGCGGGAATCGTGGGGAGCGAGGACCTCTTCGCCGTCACCTGCCTCGTGGTGCTGCTCTCGGTGGTGCTCCACGGCGGAGGGATCGCACTGTACCTCAGAGGAGCCGCAAGCTCACAGCCGGCGGTGCGAACGCAAAAGCCGAAAGCCGATCGCGGACAGCCGATAGCCGATAGCCAACAGCCGATAGCCGCTGTTCCCGAGAAGATCACGATCGACGAAGTGCGGACGCTCATGGCCTCGGGCGCGCCGCTCGTCCTGGGCGACGTGCGCACCGAGCGGAGCTGGCGTGACGACGACCTTCAGGCCAAGGGCGCGATCCGGATGCCGCCCGACGACGCCGTCAGGATCGCGCGCGAGATCGGCCTCTCACACCACGCGACGGTCGTGCTCTACTGTGCGTGAAAGGATGAGGCGACAAGCACCCGTGTGGTGCGAGAGCTGAGACGGGAAGGGTGGCCGCGGGCGCAGGCGCTCCTGGGGGGTTGGGCCCAGTGGAGACTGCAGAACATGCCGGTGGAGAAGAGGACCCTTTAGTGGCACGACGGGTGCTGAAATTCGTGGTCCGGAGCCGTCCGTGGCTCCGGGCGGCTGGGTCAACCACTTGCGGCGCCAAGGGTTTCGACGGCGCCAATGTGGGTAGGTGCATCGGACTGCGCCCGCAGTCCGCGACCGGCCGCGCAAACCACCACTCGACCGGAGCACTGGATGCCTTCCTCGAACCATCTACGCTGTAGCGCCGTCTCGGCGCTGACCGCGTTCGCCCTCATCGCTCTCGCCGGCTGCGACAGCCAGGCGCCTGGCGGGACGACCTCCCTGTCGGTCCAACTGAAGGACGCTCCCGGCGACGTGCAGGTGGCGTTCGTCACCATCAGCGAGATCGACCTGAAGGGCTCGGGCGGTACTCAGGTTCTCATGTCGACACCGATGACGGTGGATCTCCTCACGCTGGCCTCGAACACGGCCACGCTGGTGCAGGGCGTCGATGTGCCGTCGGGCACGTACAACGAGCTGCGGTTCAAGATCACGGGCGCCTGTCTCACGGTGGACAACGGAGATGGCACGAGCTCGATCTACGGGACCGATGGATACGACACGACGCCTTGCGGCGGCGCGGCCACCGGCGCTCTCCAGGCGCCGAGTTATGCCCAGTCGGGTCTCAAGGTCACGATGGCCGGCAACGCCCTCACGCTAACGGGGCCGGAAAAGATCCTCCTCGTGGACTTCGATGTGAGCCAGAGCTTCGGCGCGGTGGCTGGCGGCTCGGGGATGTGGGTCATGCACCCGGTGGTGACCGGCGGAGAGATTCAAGCCGGGGTCTGAGCACGGCGTCCTTACCATCCAAATACAGCGCCCCGGCACTTACCGGGGCGCTTCGTTTACGCGGTGCCATCTCGCGGAGCTATTTCGCTGCCGCCGCCCCCGCCCCTGGCAGCTGAAGCATCGGCATCGCGCCGCCCGTCACCTGCGGCATCTGTCCGTTCCACCGCTTGCTCATCTCGTACTGCACCAGCGTTGCCGGTGATGCTCTCGCTCAGGAGACGGTTGGCCTTCGCCTGCGCCTCCGCCTCCGCGAGAATCGCCTTCGCGCGGCCCGCTGCCTTGATCGAGTCGCCCTGGGCCTGGAACTGATTCTTCTGCAGCTCGTTCTGCGCCGTCAGTGCCTGCTGCTGCATGACGTTCTTCTGGTTGATCGCCTCGATCACCGACGGCGGCGCCCGCAGCTCGTTGATGGTGAACTGCTTCACCAGGATTCCGTAGGGCGAAAGCCGCTGCTCCAGCAGCTTGGAGACGCGGCTCGTCACCTCGAACTTCTTGGGGCCGATGATGGCGGCGATCTCCTCGTTGCCCACCACCTCCTGCAGCGACTGCCGGATCGCCTGCTTCACGTAGCTGTGCTGGATCGAGGCGATGTCGGTCCGGAACGTGGAGTAGAGCGCCGGCACCTTGCTCGGATCGAGCTCGAACGACATGGAGACGTCGAGCGACAGCGGCTGTCCCTCGACGCTGTTGACGTTGATCTCGTCGTTACCCGACGAGCCCTCCGACGAGCCGCGCGTGAGCACCAACGTCTGCATGAATGTCGGATACTCCTCGATGCCGGTCGTCAGCGGGTTCCGCATGTGAAGTCCCGGGCCGAGCGGAGTCGCGTCCACGCCGCCGCCGACCCGGTGGATCACGATGCCGACGTGACCCGGGTTGATGTAGGTCATCGCCGTCGGGGATGAGGAACAGCAGGATCAGCACGCCCACCGCTATCGCGGCCAGTTGTGCCAGACGGACGAGCCCGCCGGACGATCCCACCCGCTCGCTCACACTACTCATGTAGTGCCTCCTTGTAGCATGCCGGACAGATGCGGCTGCCGGACGGCAGACGCACCATCTCCTCTTCCCGCTGCAGCCCGTGGATCGGGCAGGTCAGGTCCAGCTCCTGCTCGAGCTCGCGCCGGTTGCGATCCTGCCTCAGACGCAGGCCGAGCGGCGTCAGATAGTACGCCGCAAAGAAGAGGAGGGCGGCTATCGTCGCGATCAGCGCGACGAAGAGCACACCCTCCAGGATGATCCCGACCATGTCCTCCACCTTTGCCGGTGCAGACCTGCGTGGGAACGGAGGGAATATAGCGGCTCATGGGGGGCCCCGCAGGACGCTCGGCACATGGTATGCCCGGTAGGGAGACGGCGGCGCCAGCAGGCGTGGGATCGGTTGGTCACGGCGCCTGTCACCATCCACATAACTCTAAGTGGCATCGTGGCTTCGGGGCCAACCCCCCGCTACCCCGGCATGGAGATGCTCCGCATGCGCGTGTCGCAATCCGCGAGGTATTCTCTCGCAACGGCTGTCCTGCTCGTGGCGGGACTTACGGCCTGCTCGAAGGATCAGGGCCCGAGCGAATTCAACCCGGCCGGCGTCAGCGCCGACCTGACGACTGCGCAGGGGGCGTTCAACTCCCCCATCACCGCGAGCTTCGAGGCCACGGGCGCCGAGATCGCCGCGACGTTGGGAGCGGCCGGGCCCGTCGTGATCTCGCCCAAGATGGCGCTGCTCCATCCGACCGCGGCGCAGTCGTACGCCAGGAAGGTCACCCACCTCCTTCCCAAGGCAGAGCCGGATCAACGCCTCGGTTGCCGCAATTCCGGCCGCCGTCCTCGGCACCACCTTCGTCTGGAACCCGGATAGCGGCACCTATGTCGCCTCCGATCGTGACCGGCGCTCCCGCGCAAGGCGTCCGCTTCATCCTGTATGCGATCGACCCGGTGTCGGGTCTCCCCGTCGAGACGCTGGATGAGCTGGGCTACGTGGACGTGGTCGACGTGAGCACGAGCACCACGCTCGCGACCCACGTGCTCGTCTACGCCGAGGGGAGGACCTGGCTCGAGTACACCATCAGCGGCACGGGGTCGGAGACGTCCGGCGCGGTGAACGTCGAGGGATTCGCCTCGAACGGCGTGGATCGGGTGAACTACAGCCTCGCGAACACCATCGCCCAGAGCACCAACGGCATGGTGTTGACGCTGGACTATTCGCTGTCGGTGCCCACTCGCTCGATGGCGCTGGTGTACACCGCAACGTTCGGCAACATCGCACCCGATCAGGTGGCGGTGACGCTCGACTTCTCGATCTCGGGACGCAACGGCGACGTCCGCGTGTCGGGCACGTACGGGGCATCGGGTGGAGCGTTCTCGGTGCGCGTGAACGGCGAGGTCTTCGCGACGGTCACGATCACCAACAATGCGCCGGTCGTGACGAGCGCGACGGGCACGCCGCTCACGGCCGACGAGGAGGCCTCCCTCCAGTCGATTCTCGAGTTCTACGACGGCTCGCTCGGCGTCTTCGACGACCTGTTCGTGCCGGTGAGCTGAGACGATCTTCTTCCGAGTGAGAGGGCCCGGCGAGTGCCGGGCCCCTCGTTTAATTGATCGGGCCCTCTCGTCGCTTTCCGTCGACCTCCCGAAACCAGTGCAGTACGAAGCTGATCCGCCGCGGGCCGCTGTCCTGAACGGGTCTCGTGACAAGGAAGCGCTGCCCATCGCGGCGAATGTCCTCCACGTGGTCGGAGGTGCGGAGCGCGAGCGCAGCCGGGCCTGCCTCTCCAGTTCGCGGATCGAAGGTCAGCTTCATCACGCTGTCGCGAGAAAGGTAGAAAAGCTCCCGCCCACCGTCCGCCCACCGGATCCACGTCCGATCGACCGGGGTCGTAGTGATTCCCGCCTCGGTCAACTGCCGCGACTGTCCGGTCCCGCCGAACGGCGCCGCCATGAGCTGCCAACGCCCGGACTCGTTGGACGCGTACGCGAGCCAGCGGCCATCGGGTGACAACGTCGGACTCTCCTGGTCGGCAGGACGGGGCAGCAGCTCGCGCGCCCTGCCTCCGGTCTCGAGTGGGAGCAGGATGATGCGCTCATAGAGGCTGTCCTCCATCGCGATGAGCGCGCGGCCATCAGGAGTAACGGTCCCGGGATACTTGTCGAACCGTGACGTCGCAATCATGACGGCACTGTCGCCGGCGTCCGCGCCGCGGGCGTAGATGTCGAACGCGCCGTGCTCCTGCTGGTAGAAGACTCGGCGGCCGTCGGGACTCCAGACCGGGAATCGCTCGACGCCGGGGCCGCCGGTGATTCGCGTCCGGATACCGGTAATAAGATCCGCCACCCAGACGTCGGCCGTGGGCTCCTCCAACGTGAACGCGGCCCTCCGCCCGTCCGGCGCAAGCCGGACTTTGGAGTAGGTGCCCGGCTCAGCGAGCGCAGCGGTCTCGTGCCCTTCAGCATCCACCCAGAGCAGCCGTTTGGGGCTGGTATACTCGGAGTCTGCCGCCCAGGCCAGGGTACCATCGCCCGAGACTCCGAAGGCAGGGAGCGCGGCGAGCCGACCGATAGCCACATGCTGGAGGATGGGGACGATCTCCCCCGTGAGCTTCAAGCGGCCGACGTCGAAGGGCACGGAGAGGATGTTTCCGTCGCGGAAGAAGACCAGCCGGCCGTCGGCGAGATACCGACCGTAGACCCCGCCGTTGATCAGGACCTTCCGCTCGCCGGTCTTCAGGTTGACGACGTCGATCCGGGACTGCTCGGCAGAGCTGGCGTAAGCGGTGTACAGCACTACCCGGCCGCCTGGGAGCAGCTGCGGCCACCAGTGACCCAGCTCGCCTTTGGAGGTGTCCGGCGTAGTGATCCGCTCGGGCGTCCCGCCATCGGCGGGTATTCGCCAGAGCCCCTCGTTGTACTTGCGGTTGAAGATCAGCGTGCGGTCGTCGATCCACGCTACGCCGAGCCCCGCCGAGGGAGTGAGCGGGATCGGCGTCCCGCCGTCGATCCCGACCTTCACCAGGCTCGAGCCCTGAACGAACGCCAGCCACCGTCCATCCGGCGAGAACGCGGGCGGACGCGCGTCGTGGGTGCCCGGCACCTGGATCGGCCTGCCGGTATCCAGGCGGAGAAGGTAAAGGGCATTCTCACCATTCGGGCCGCCGCTGATGGCCAGCGTCCCGCCATCCGGCGAGAACACCAGCGCGGGAGAAATCGGGCTGAGCCGGGCCGACCCCGGCAGATCCACCCCGAATCGGACCACCCGCTGGCCCGCGCCCCTCTCAGCCTCGCCGCGCCACGCCAGGAGACCGGCGAATGCCAGCGACACAATACCGAAGAGCCATCCCACCGCGGGCCGTGCCAGCCAGTTTGGCACCCGCCGGCCGGCTGGGACCGGCTCCGGAACCTGCGCGTCGCGCTCCACCGCGAGTGCGCGACCGAACTCCGCGGCACTCGCGTACCGATCCGCCGGAAGCTTCTGGAGCGCCGTGAACACGGCGGACTCCACTGCCGCTGGTATGGTGGGCCGGAGGGATCGAATGGGTGGTGGCGGGTCCTTGAGGGTCCTGGCAACGACAGCCTGGGCAGTCGGCCCCGTGAACGGAGGCTCCCCCGTCAACATCTCGTAGAGCACTGCGCCAAGGGCGTACACGTCCGACCGCGCCGTGATGTCGCGGTCTCCCATGGCCTGCTCGGGGCTCATGTACTGCGGCGTCCCCAGGCTCAGCCCCGTCTCCGTCATGCGGCTGTCGCCGGCACGCGAAACCGCCAGCGCGATCCCGAAGTCCGCCACCAGCGCCTGCCCGTCGTGCAGAAGAATGTTGTCGGGCTTGATGTCCCGGTGAATGACGCCGTGGCGATGGGCATAGTCGAGCGCCGCGGCCACCTCGGTTGCGATCCGAACCGCGTCGGAGACCGGCAGCTGTTTCTCGCGGAGCAGCCGCGCGCGCAGCGACTCGCCCTCGACGAACGGCATGACGTAGTACAGGAATCCGTCGGCCTCGCCGGAGTCGTGCAGCGGCAGTATGTGGGGGTGTTGCAGGCTGGCTGTGGTCTTGATTTCGGCCAGGAAGCGCTTGGCGCCCAGGATGGCCGCGAGCTCGGGCCGCAACACCTTGACCGCGACATGCCGCTCGTGCCGATGGTCCAGCGCGAGGTAGATCGTGGCCATCCCGCCCTGCCCGAGCTCGCGCTCGAGCAGGTAGCGCGCCGACAGCGCCCGTGCGAGACGATCCGGGACGGAGGACAAACCCGATTCCGAGGGTTCGGTCATCCCCTCCTAGACTTTCGCGGTCATCTTCTCCCGCATCGCGGCCATCTCTTCCCGATTCGGTCCATAGATCGCAGGCGGGGATCCACCCGCGAGCCTGCACAGCAGCACGAGCTGGCCGCGGTGATGGACCAGGTGCATCAGGATGGCACCCCAGAGTATGTCGCGGATGGGCATCCGCCGATCGGCGAACTGGACTTCGCGGTCGAGGTCGGCCTCGGTGAGGTTCGCGAGCCGCGCCACTGCCTCCTCGTGCACGACACGGTAGCCAGGCGCCAGCAGCTTCACCTCACGGGGACGCTTCATGTTCGGCGGGGCCTCCTGAAAGGTGACCGCGCCCTGGGCGATCCCGTAACTGATGTAGCCCTCGATCTCGCTCAAGTGCCACGCCATCTCGCCGAGCGAGCGGCCCTGGGGATCGGGGCGGAAGTCGTACTGATTGGCTGGGAGCGCCTGCAGAAGCCCCGTCGTGAGCTGGCCTTCCATCTCCCAGACCTTGCGAAACCGCTCGAGCTCATTCGTCATTGCCATAGAAGCCTCGTCATCGATGTTGTTACCCTGCACACGCCCCCGGAGCGGTGCGTGTCATACGGCGTTATGTACCGTACATAATGTAGCTGCCGATCCATTTGCCGTTGCGCGCAGGAGGAGAGAGGTGGCAGACCCCGTTTCCCGTCCGACTTGGCACCAACTATTGGCCCCCCTTCCGGCGGACGCCATCCCCCAGCGCGGGCCGGTCGCCTCACCCGAGGTGCTTGCCGGTCCCAACGGGTGGGCCATCGCGGGATGGGAGCAGCTGACCCTCAACCTCTCGGCGGGCGCGGTCGGCCTACGAACGATTCTCGTGGTGCTCGATGCCGGCGGCACACCGATCAGCGCGAACGACGCCGTCTTCTATCGCCTGGATCCGAGCGGCGCACCAGCGGCCGAGTGGGACGGGCCGGCGCTGCTACATCAGGACAGTATCGGGGGACGATTCGAAAGCGATGGACGATTCGGCGGCACCAGATGGCAGTCGCAGGCAGCCGTGAGCAGCCCGGACGAAGAGCCGAAGTGGGAGTTCACGCGTCTCGCGCCGACGGAGGAAGACCTCGCCGCGTTGCGGCTGCTCGTGGCGGAGATGGTTCATGCGAGCGTGCGCGTTTGATGGAAGAGCTCTCGCGTTTGGACGGAGAGCAACCGCGTTCCAGTGAATTGCCCGCTTCGATGGTCTGACGATCCCTCGGGCTCATGCCCCGATGCAGCGACATATGACGACATATAAGGAGAGAGAACGATGACCCCCCAAACGATGACCCGAGTCCCTCGCCGATCTCTTCCGGGGACGTTCCCAGCTCCTCATCTACCACTTCATGTTCGGGCCCGAGTACACGGCTGGATGTCCGGCCTGCTCGTCGATCGTGGACTGCTTCGACGGCTCGGTGGTCCACCTCGCGAATCACGACGTCACGCTCGGCGCGGTGTCGCTGGCTCCGCTCGCGAAGCTGCAGGCGTACAAGCGGCGGATGGGATGGCGCCTACCATGGGCGTCCTCGCAGGGCAGCGACTTCAACTACGACTTCAACGTCTCGTTCACCGAGGACCAGCAGCGCTCGGGAAACCTCGAGTACAACTACGGCACGGACACCATCACCTCACGCACGAACGAAATCGACGCGGCCCCGGCGGTGCCTCAAGAGGGCGCAAAGATAGCCGCGAGCTCCGGCGTGGATTGGGCGACGTACACGCGGCAGGCTCCCGGCATGAGCGCATTCGCCCTCGAGGACGGCATCGTCTACCACACCTACTCGGCCTTCGCGCGCGGGGTGGATGCGCTTTGGGGCATGTACCAATGGCTCGACCGCGCGCCGCTGGGACGGAACGAGACGGACATCTGGTTCCGCCGGCACGACGAGTACGGCCGCAAGTGACATCGTCAGGCAACTGAAGGGATTCGGGCAAGCCCACCCGCTAGCCCTCGGCTTCATTCCCCCCCATCTTCCACGCATCCGCACCCAAAGCCCACGATGAACGAGCCGGTGTCCCGACTGCAGGGCGCCCTCGCCGACCGCTACCGCATCGAGCGTGAGCTCGGCGCCGGCGGCATGGCGACCGTGTATCTCGCGCAGGACTTGAAGCACGACCGCAAAGTCGCGATCAAGGTCCTCCGCCCCGAGCTGGCCGCGGTCATCGGGGCCGAGCGGTTCCTGCGCGAGATCAAGACCATCGCCACGCTGCAACATCCGCACATCCTCGGTCTCATCGACAGCGGTGAGGTGAACGGCACCGCCTACTACGTGATGCCGTTCGTCGAAGGCGAGAGTCTGCGCGACCGGCTGCATCGCGAGAAGCAGCTCCCGATCGCCGATGCGGTGCGTCTCGCGACCGAGGTTGCCGGCGCGCTGGACTATGCCCACCGTCACGGCATCATCCACCGCGACATCAAGCCTGAAAACATCATGTTGCATGACGGCGCCGCGCTGGTGGCGGACTTCGGCATCGCGCTCGCCGCCAGCAACGCCGGCGGGTCGCGCATGACCGAGACCGGGATGTCGCTCGGCACGCCGACCTACATGAGCCCCGAGCAGGCGATGGGGGAGCGCGAGATCACCGCGCGCTCCGACGTCTACGCGCTCGGCTGCGTCACCTACGAGATGCTGATCGGGGATCCGCCCTTCACCGGCAGCACAGCCCAGGCGATCGTCGCGAAGGTCATGACGGCCGATCCGGCTCCGATGACGGCCCAGCGGAGGAGCGTCTCCCCGCAAGTCGAGGCGGCGGTGCTGACCGCGCTGGAGAAGCTTCCGGCGGACCGCTTCGCGACGCCGGCGGAGTTCTCCGCGGCGCTGAACGGTCGCTCCGACGGCCCGACGCTGCGATCAGTCCCAGCCAAGTCCCGCGCACCCCTCCTCCCCATCATCGTCGGGTCGCTGGCGCTCGCGGCACTGACATTCTTCGCCGGCCGCTGGGTCGCGGGACACGGCACCCCCGCGAGCGTGATCTTCCTGCAGCGGTCCTTTCGCAGCGAAGCGATCTACAACGCCCGCTTCGCGCCGGACGGACGGACCATCGTCTACAGCTCGGCCGCGGAGACCAGCTCCCCCGAGCTGTTCCTCATCCGCCCAGACTATCCGGCGCCGACCGCCCTCGGCCTCACCGCGACCCACCTGCTCTCCGTCTCCTCGAAAGGAGAGCTGGCCGTCCTGGTCCGCGCGGAATTCGTGCGCCATCGCCTCTTCCTGGGGACCCTGGCGCGCGTCCCGCTCGGCGGAGGCGCTCCACGAGAAGTGCTCGACAGCGTACGGGAGGCCGACTGGTCACCGGACGGCACCGGGCTGGCCATCATCCACGATGTCAACGGCCGGGACCGCCTCGAATTCCCCATCGGTAAGGTCTTGTACGAAGCGTCCGGCTACCTGAGCGATCCGCGTGTCTCACCCGACGGCAAGCATGTCGCCTTCGCCGAGCACCCGTTCCGGTGGGATGACCGCGGCACGGTGAAGATCGTGGATCGAGCGGGCAAGCCGACGGCCGTGACCCGCGACTTCACATCCGTTGAAGGGCTGGCGTGGCTGCCCCGCGGCGACGAGGTGCTGTTTTCGGCGTACGACAACAGCGGCTACGTCGTCCGCGCCATCAATCTCGGCGGTCGCCTGCGGGTAGCGGTGACGGGCGCGGGCAACCTCACGGCGCAGGACATCTCTCTGAGCGGACAGTTGCTTCTGACCCGGGACGACGCGCCGTACCGGTTGATGCTGCGCGCGCCGGGTGCCTCGCGCGAGCTCGACGTCTCGTGGCTCGACGCCTCGCTCGGCCCGAAGCTCTCGCACGATGGCTCGCTCCTGGCATTCACCGACGGCGGCTACGGCGCCAGCGGCAACTATGATGTCATGCTGCGGAAGACCGGCGGCGGCGAGGTAGCACGGCTCGGCGAGGGCGAGTCCGCCGCCTTCTCGCCCGATGGGAAGTGGGTGCTGGCCTTCGTCCCCTCGACGCCGCCGAGGATCGTCCTGTATCCCACGCGGACGGGGGCGGAGCGCCGAATCACCATCGATGCATTCGAGTCCATCGGGTCGGCAGACTGGTTCCCCGACGGCAAATCGATCCTCTTCTGCGGGAACCGGGTGGGGGAAGCCTCCCGCTGCTACGTCCAGCCGCTGGAGGGTGGAGGGGCGCGCGCGGTCACTCCCGCTGGAACGGGCGCGGGATTCGTCTCACCGGACGGGCAGGAAGTCGCGGCATTCAGTCCGTCCCTGGGCCACCGCCGGTATCCGCTCGCCGGGGGGAGTGGCCGCGAGATCCCGGGGCTCTCGTTCAACGACCAGGTCATTCGCTGGAGCACCGATGGACGCGCGCTCATCGTCGGAAGCACGACTTCGCGCACCGTAGACCGGGTCGACATCGCGACGGGCCGCCGGGAACCGCTCACGGCGCTCGGGAGCGAGCCCCCCGGTGGCCGGTGGCGGTTCGTCTTCTTCACGATGGCGGACGATCCTCACGTCTACGCCTATGTCGCCGCGACGTATCTTTCCGAGATCTTCACGGTGGATGGCGTGCGATGAACGAGCCCGCCGATCGCCTCAGGGCGCGGCGTCAGCTGCTGCAGCTCTTGCCGTAAGACGGATGGAACCCCGCTGCCTTGGCGTCCGCCTCCGACATGTATTTCCCATGCTTCGTCGTGCCATACCACTTCGTGCCGGGACAGTGATACGCCTTGGTGGAGAGGTTGACCCACACGTCGGTCGGATTCGATGGAGCCTGGGCCGGTGCCGCCGCGGTGGTCTTGGCCACCGTCGTGCCGCCGGGTGCTGGTGCGGTGCCGCGGGGGCGGGCGCTGCGGCCTGCGGCCGCGGACGAGGCGGACACCGGCGTGGCGCCGTACCACGTCTTCACCCCTCCGTGCTTGAGGCAGCCCCGCTCCTTCGTCTTCGCGGTGGTGTAGCTGCCGTCGGTGCACTGCCCGGTTGCATCCTTCGGCGCCGCCTTCGGTGAGCGTGCCGTGGACGCCTCCGCGGCGGGGGCCGCGGCGGGCGCAGTCGCCCCGTGGGACGAAGTCGTTGTCGCTCCAGTCGCGGCCGTCGCCCCACTGCCGTACCACGTCTTCACTCCACCGTGCTTGAGGCAGCCTCTCTCCTGGGTCTTGGCCGTGGTGTAGCTGCCGTCGGTACATTGGCCGGTGGCATCCTTGGGCGCCGCTGCCTGTGCGGCGAGGCCTCCGGCGAGAACGAAGCTGAGCATCAGCGTCTTGCCGAGTAGAGTGGTGGCGCGCATGTGACCTCTCCTTCACTCGTGGCGTGCGTGTGTGCCGTGAAATCGGGCGGTCCGGATGGACCATGCGGGCACCAGGAGTGCAAGCGATACGCCATCGCCGGAGTGGGTGGAGTGCAACGCTGGACTATCGATTTCGCGGCGGAAGGAGGCTGGAAGACCGATGGAGGCGTCGATCTCCTATTTAAAGGATGGACAAAATGTCGTCCGGCAGCCGGGCGCGAGACACGATGTCACCAGGTGGCCCGTGCCGATCAGCGCCCTGTCACGGCGGAGTCTGGCGGCATGGGGGCGGGCGGAGGCGTCCAGGCGACGACCGAGAGCCGTACCCCGTCAACGCTGGTCGTGCCCATCGCGATGGTGTGACTGTCATCGGCTGGCGGCGGCGACGATTCCGCCATCGGCCGTGGCGGCTCCACGGCCCAGAGCGGCTCGACTCGCATCCCGAACTCGAATCGGAACCGGGCCGCATCGCAGTTGAACTCCGCCCAGTCGAGCGTCGCACGATCGGACGTGCAGGCTCCCCCCGAGCGCTCGAGCGCGTTCGTCTCGCTCCCCTCGACCGCGAACCAGCTCCCCACATCGCGTACCAGGTATTCGCCCATGAAGCCGGGGAACCCACCGGTGCCTCCGCCTCCGCCGCCCATGGAATCGCCGGGAACCGGTGGTGCAGTGGGTGGCCCTCCTGCGCTCGTGTTCGTCGGCAGCCCCGTCATAACGTCGGGCACATTCGCCTCCACGTCGTTGCTGCCCACGTCGGCGACAATCCGCACGACCTCGGCCATCTTCTCGGGCTCCCACGCGATCAGCGTTCGCATCGAGAAGGTGCCGACCTCGGTGCACTGGCCGGGAGGCCCCGGTGGCGGAGGATTCACCACGCTGTCGGTCGCGGTGAGCGTCGTGTCCGGGGGACTACCGGAGCCGCCGCCCGGGTCGACGATCACGGTATCGCCTGGGGACGGAGGCGTGGATCCGCTGTCGGATGGCCAGGTGCACTGAAGCTGAGGAAAGTCGAGCTGCTCGGCGACGGCGAGGAAGTTCCGGTTGGTCCCGTCGATCGCGAGCGTGACGGGCGTCGCGTGACCGGTCAGCCGGACGATCTGGGCCGCGTGCCGCAACGCCTCGGCCGTGGGCGAAAAGCCGGCGCTATCGACCGAGTCGGCGAGACTCTGGAACTGGCGCGCCAGGCGCGCTCCGTCGCCGTCTCCTCGGGGCCCCGTGCCCCCGTCGCCGCAGCCCAGGGCGCCGAACAGGACAGCGCCAAGCATCCAGCCTGAGCCTCGCCACATCGCGCCCTCCAAAGGTCACGGGAGTCTGGGTCGTCTGGGGTAAAGGACGCATGATCGGGATCGAATGTCACAGCGCCAGGGTGCTTGACCGCTGCTTGACGGGCCGCGTTTATGGTGACATCCCTTGCCACCAGGACAGTGAACGTGCCCCGCGTGCGACTTGCCACTGGCCCGGTACTCGGTGTGCTCATCCTGGCGAATGTCATGGCCGGCATGAGGCCGCTCCGCGCGCAGGCCTGCTTCGGCGGCCGGCCGCTTCCCTGCCGCTCGTTCCCGGTCACCGAGATCGGTTACGCCCATCGGCTGGACAACACGCTCTCACTGCACGGCGGCAGCCCGCAGGTCCACTACCTCAACGGCGAAGTGGGGTGGATGTTCAACCGCTCCCCTCGCATGGCACTCGGCGGCACCCTCTTCGCGGGTGCCCTCGTCGACTACGCGTTCGAATTCAGGCCCGGGATCAAGGCCCGGCTACGCTATTGGATCGGCCGCCGGACCGGACTCGATCTCGGAGCCGGCGCGGTGCTCGGCCGGATCCCGTCCGACACGTCGTTCGCCGCCAGCGAGGAGCACCACGTGGGCCTGGCAGGCCATGCCGGACTGTCGTTCCGTGACGCGGGGCTGGTGGTCCTTCTGCTCGAGTACCTGCCAAATCCGGTGGACCGGGATCTGACAGGGTACCTCGGCGTTCGCATCGGGTCCAAACCCGCGGCGTGGACGGCGCTGATCGTAGGACCGTTGCTGGGCCTCGGTGCATTGCTGTTCTCGAACTAGCCGGGCGCTGTGCGGGGTGGTGACGGTGGAGTCACGATGGTTAACGGGTTGCTGAGTGCGTGCTACCGCTGCTTTCGCTTCCGCACTCGCGCCATCAGCTCGATGAATTCGTCGGGATCGGGCAGGGTGACATGCCTCGCGGTGGCGGCGCGACGAATCCGGCTCTTGATCGTCCTGGTTTCCGCCCGTGTGTACTTCGAGGCATTCCTGGGCTGGTGAATGTATGCCCAGGCGGCCTTGATCCGCCCGGGCGTGTCGATCGGGTACTTCTTGTTGGTAGGATCGGCGAATGTGGCTTTGGGGTACTTCGCTTTCCCTTCAGCGGGATCGGCGTCGCGCCGGCGATGGATCCGGGTGGGCATGCGGGATCCGATCGCGCCTCACCCGCCGAGCCACGCGGAGCCACCCACGAGCTCTCGCACCAGATCGTTGGCAGTACGGTCGGCGGCCTCTGCCGCGAAGTTGGTCACCAGGCGGTGGCGGAGCACCGATGGCGCCACGGTTCGCACGTCGTCCAGATCGGCCATCGGCCGCCCCGACATCGCGGCCCGCGCCTTGGCGCCGAGCACGAGATACTGCGAGGCACGCGGTCCCGCTCCCCAATCCACATATTCCTTGATGAAGGCCGGCGCCTGCGGGTCGGGTGGACGCGTCATGCGGGCGAGCGTCACCGCCGCGCGGATGAGCCCACGCGAGACCGGGATCCGCCGCACCAGCGCCTGCATCGCGAGCACCGAGGCCGCGTCGAGCACCGGCTGGAGCGCGCCGCGCGCGGTGCCGGTGGTCTGCTCGACGATCGCCTCTTCCTCCGCTCGGCTCGGATACCCGACGCGGAGCTCGAGCATGAACCGGTCGAGCTGCGCCTCGGGGAGCGGATACGTCCCTTCCTGCTCGATCGGATTCTGCGTCGCCAGCACGAAGAAGGGGTCGGGGAGATGGTAGGTGGTTCCGCCCGCCGTCACCTGATGCTCCTGCATCGCCTGGAGCAGCGCCGCCTGGGTCTTGGGTGGCGTGCGGTTGATCTCGTCGGCCAGCACGACGTTGGCGAAGATCGGTCCCTTGCACGAAGCGGAAGGCGCGACGGCCGGTCGTCAGGTCTTCCTCGATGATCTCCGTGCCGGTGATGTCGCTCGGCATGAGATCGGGCGTGAACTGGACCCGATTGAACGAGAGGTCGAGCGCCTCCGAGACGGTCGAGACCATGAGCGTCTTGGCCAGTCCGGGCACCCCGATCAGGAGGGCGTGGCCGCCGGCGAGGACGGCGGTCAGGATGCCGTCGACGACGTCCTCCTGACCCACGATCCGCCGGGCCACCTGGGCCCGGAGACGGGTAACGGCATCGAGCAGCCGCTGAAGCTGCTGAACATCATCGTGCGGAGCGGTTTGCGTGGCTGCCATCGGTGCCCGAGTCTCAGAGGAATGAGGAAGATACGACGACCCCCCCTTGGATGTTACTGCGACAGGGTTTTCCGAGCTTGCGAAATTTTTCACAAGCAGATAGGTTAGCCGCGTGAACGCCCCCGAACCACCCGAGGGGAAGGGCCCGGGACCGATGCGATACGCCGGTCTGGGAGTCCAACTTGCCGTGAGCCTGGTGGTGTTCGTCCTGATCGGCCAATGGGCCGACCGGAAGCTCGGCACCGGCGGCATCCTTACCATCGTCGCGGCGTTCCTGGGGTTCGGAGGAACGATGTACTCGCTCGTCCGGAGCCTGAATCGCAAGGACGGGGGTGGAGAGGGCGGGCCCCACTGAGGCAGGCCGGTCGCTATGCGGCGGGTGTGGCCGCGGTCGCCGCCGCGGCAGCGGGAGCGACGGCAGCGGTGCCGGCCGACGTTCGGCCTGAAGTCGGATGGGGAGCGGCCGTGGGTCTGGTGCTCCAGGCGCCGCTCGGGTGGTGGGCGCTCCGGGCGATCGGCACCGAGCGGTTCATGCCGGTGTGGGGACTCGGCATGCTGGTGCGATTGACCGTGGTGGCGATCGCGGGACTGATCGTGATCCCGCAGCTCGGCCGCCGCGCCGGGCCGATGCTGATCTCGATGGTCGGAGTGCTGGTGGCGCTTCTTCTGATTGAAGGAATCACGGCGCTCAGGGAACACTCGCGGGAAGACTCATGACCACTGCGATCGTGCAAGGCATCGACATCGTTCATCACATCGGCAACTCGCATTCGATCGAGCTGCCGTTCGTGGGCGAGATCGAGCTGCCGCGCTTCGCGCCGATCCACATCGGCGGGCTCACGCTCGACCTCTCGCCCACCAAGCATCTCGTCTTCATGCTGCTCGCGGCGACGATTGTCATGCTCGTCTTCGTACTGAGCGCGCGCAGCATCGCGGCCGCCGAGGCGAAGGGCAAACCCGCCAAAGGCTTCGCCGGCGCGATGGAGGCCATGGCGCTCTACATCCGGCAGGAGGTCGTCCTACCGAACGTCGGCCCGCACGGCGAAGGCTACGCTCCCTATCTCCTCACGCTCTTCTTCTTCATCCTGACGATGAATCTCCTCGGCCTGCTGCCGTGGGGCGCAACCGCCACCGGCAACATCGCCGTCACGGCGGCCCTGGCGGTCATGGCCTTCATCGTGGTAGAAGTGACGGGGATGCGGACGCTCGGGCCCAAGGGGTATCTGAGCACCATCTTCTACCTCCCACACGGGCTGCCGGGTGGTCCGGGTGGCGCCGTCCTCAAGGTATTCCTGCTCGCGGTGATGACGCCGATCGAATTGATCGGGAAGCTCGCCAAGCCGTTCGCGCTCGCCGTCCGACTCTTCGCCAACATGACGTCGGGCCACGTGCTGGTGCTGGCGCTCATCGGGCTCACGTTCCTCTTCAAGAGCTACTCGGTGGGGCTCGGTGCGTCGGTCCTCGCAACCGGAGTGATGGTGCTGGAGCTGTTCGTGGCGTTCCTGCAGGCGTTCGTGTTCACGCTGCTGACGTCTGTCTTCATCGGGCTGATGCGCGCGGAGCATTAGAAGGGCTGATAGCTAATGGCTGATGGCTGATGGCCGATAGCCGATAGCGATGTTGAATACCCGGTTCCCCACGCTCGAGCGGAGCCGGACAGGTAGTCCGCCGGGCGGCGGACGATGCCCGCTGTTCTTGGCCGAGAGGCGCGAGAACGTCGACGGGTCACCAGGGTGAGGGCTGCTCCGGAAGAAGCAGCCGGCACCTGGCGAGCAAACCGACACTCATCTTCCGCTCGATAACGGGAGTCTCACATGCTTTCCATGCTCGCCCTGTTGATTCAGGCGGCAGCCGCCGGCGCGGATAAGGGTTACGGTCTTATCGGCGCGGGTCTCGCCGCGGGTCTGGCGGTGGTCGGCGCAGGCATCGGCATTGGCCAGATCGGTGGTCGCGCGACGGAAGGTATCGCTCGTCAGCCGGATGCCACGGCCCGGATCCAGACGGCCATGATCATCGCCGCCGCGCTGGTAGAAGGCGTCGCGCTGTTCGTGGCGGTCATCGCGTTCCTGATCCAGGGCAAGATCAATTTCTAGACGGCTATTGGCTATCAGCTATCGGCTATCAGAGGCCGTCGGCTAACATCACTGCCGATAGCCGATAGCCGATGATTGATAGCCCGTTCACCGGAGTCCCAATGCTTCACCTGAGCCTCGCACTCCAAGAAGAGCACGCGTCCGGTCCCCTCACGGTCGAGGGCGGACTGATGTTCTGGACGATCGTCGTCTTCCTCCTGCTGCTGGCGATTCTCAAGAAATTCGCCTGGCCCGCCGTACTCGGTGCGGTCGAGGCGCGCGAGAAGGCGCTGGAGGAACAGCTCGCCGAGGCCGAGCGGAATCGGGCCGAGGCGGCGAAGCTGCTGGCCGAGCACAAGAAGCTGGTCGGCGACGCGCGGGCGCAGGCCGGGGCGATCCTGGCCGAGGCTCGTACCGCGGCGGACAAGGAGCGCGGGATCGCGCTCGAGAAGACGAAGGAAGAGCAGGCCGAGCTGCTGGACCGGGCTCGGCGCGAGATCGTCGCGGAGCGTGACCGCGCGATCACCGATCTGCGCCGGGAGGCGGTGGACATTTCGCTCGCTGCGGCGTCGAAGCTCATCGGTGAGCGGCTCGGATCGGATACCGATCGGAAGCTGGTCACCGACTACCTCGCGACGCTGGACACCAAGCATTGAGCGCCACGACGATCGCCCGGAACTATGCCGAGGCGCTTTTCGAGCTCGGCGAGCATTCGAAGCGGCAACGCGGAGTTCGCCGACCTGATCGACGCCGTCGCCGGGGCGATCGAGACCACGCCCGAGGTGCAGGGCGTCCTCATGTCGCCCCGGGTGCCCAAGCGCGACAAGGCGCGCATGCTCGCGGCCGCGCTGCCCAATGTCCCGAGGGAGTTCGTGCTGTTCCTGCAGGCGGTCGTGAAGCGGGGTCGGCAACAGCTCCTGCGGCAGATCAGCAACGAGTATTACACGCTGCTCGATCTCAAGCTCAACCGGATCCGAGCCGGCATTACCCTTGCCCACTCGGCCGACGAGTCGCTCCGGCGCACGATCAAGGACGCGTTGAGCAAGCAGTTCGGCAAGGAAGTCCTGGCGTCGTTCTCGGAGGATCCCTCGATACTCGGCGGGGCCATCGTCCGGGTTGGCGAGCGCATCCACGACGGCTCGGTGCGCCGCCGGATGACCAAGCTTCGGCGAGCGCTGCTGGCTCGCTGACGCGGGCGTGCTCGTTGTTCCGTCCGCGGGACGGCGAGGACACACCCCCTCCGGCTCCGTCCTCGACAACCACTCCCCCCTCCCCTGGGACGTCGCCTCCGGAGGTATGCCCTCGCAGGCCGCGGAGGCGGCGGGGCTACGGCAGCGGTACCAGATCGGGCTCGACCCACTCGGCCCGAGCCGTCATCGACATCAACCGATCCTTGCTGTAGTGCCGCAGCGGTAGGTCCTTCTCTCCATATCGCTCGATGAGGCGATTGGCGCGCGCCGCCCAGTCGCCTTCCGCCTCCGTCTCCACGAAGCTCCGCACGACTCGCATGTAGAATCGCGTGATGGTCTCGTGGTACCCGCTCGTCGGTGTGCTCACGACGCCGGACGCCTCGTTGAGTCGATGTATGCCACGGCGCACCGCGACGAGTGCGTTCTCCGCGTCGAGCCGCGCGGCGTACCAGAGCGCCACGGTGAGATGGGCGTGATGATTCCATCGGGCGCGGGAAAGCGTACACGCCTCGAACTCCCTGACCAGCTCCACCACTTCGTCGGCCGATTCATACGGCGCAGCCGCGAGTCCGGCCGTGCTCATGCCGTCTTCCTTTCCATGTCCTGGGCCACCTTCGCCCGGGCCTGCTCCGGTTTACCGGCCGCCGACGATGAGAGCTGGATCCAGAGCACGGCACCCAGAATTACCGCCATTGCGATCAGCGTCCGGGCCGTCACCTGTTCGTGGAGGATGAGCCAGCCGAGCAGGACCGCCACGACCGGATTCACGTAGGCGAACGTCCCGACGATCGTCGCGGAGGCATGACGAAGCGCGTAGCCGAACGCGGTGTAGCCGACGAGCGATCCGATGAGGATGAGATACGCCAGCGAACCGGCTCCAGCCGGGGTGAAATGCCAGGCTCCCGCCTCGCCGAGCGCGAATCCCAGAATCAGGAGCAGCGCGCCGGCAACCGTCATCTGCACCGCGGCCGCGGAATAGATCGAAGCGCTCGTGGTGTGCCGCTTGGTGTAGACCGACCCCATCGCCCACGATGCAGCCGCAAGCGTGAGCGCGATCGGCCCCCGCATTTCGGTCGAGAAGATCTGGCCCGGCGTCACCCCCGAGAGGAGACAGATGCCGATGAACCCCGCCAGGAGTCCGACTCCCATCCTCCACGTCAGCTTGGTCTTTCCGCCCGGGACCAGTGCATCGAAGAGGGCGGTCCAGAGGGGGCCGGCCGCGACATACACGCTCGCGAGGCCAGATGGCATCGTCTGCTCGGCCCACACGACGATCGCGTTGCCGCCCACGAGGAGGAAGGTCCCGCCGATGCCGAGAATCATCCATTCGCGCGCAGAGCGGGGGAGTTGTCCACCGGTTACGAGTACGGCGCCGGCGAGCAGCACTCCGGCGGCGAAGAATCGTGCGCCTGCGAAGAGGAAGGGCGGCAAGTCTGCCACGCCGATGCGGATGGCGAGATACGTGGAGCCCCACACCACGCACACGAGCAGGTAGGCGATGAGCGCGCGACCGCGGAGACCGGCCATGCTCAGGACTCCTCGTCGGCCGGGACGATCCCGGACTTCTCGAACACCGACGAGAGCACGATGGTCGTGCGCGTGCTCACCGGCTCGTCGGGGCCACGGAGCTGGCGAATGATTCGCTCGAGCTCGACGAGCGAGGGCGCGGCGACCTTGAGGACGTAGCAGTCCTCTCCCGCGACGTGGTGACACTCGAGGACGCTCGGATTGTCCGCGAGCGCCTGCACACTGGTCTCGTTTCCCGACAGGTTGGTCGGGTATCGGACGGCGATGAAGGCGGTTACGGGATACCCGATCTTGCCGCGGTCGAGCCGAGCGGAGTACCCGAGGATGTAGCCGGTCTCCTCCAGCCGCTTGACGCGCTCCATGACCGCAGGCCTCGACAGCCCGACCGCGTCGGCGATGGCCTGGTAGCTGGCGCGACCGTCGGCGGCGAGGATCTGGAGGATGCGGCGGGAGGTCGGATCGATGTCGGCTGCCATGAAGCTCCAATTTACCGTTGGTAGCTCCAGTATATAATTGCCCTACGATTCGTCAATACTGATTCTTGCTTTCAAACTATTAGCAGGAGTATGTACTTGACGCATGGAGGCGCGGGATAATCTCCCACTTAGCGACAAGTAGTGGCATCCGCCCGCCGTACCCCATCGTTGGGTACGGCCTCTGTTCCCCATTTGGTAACAAGTTAACTACTGTGAGGTCAGTTCATTAAGGGCAAACTCCCTTTTCCGGAAAGGCTCCTGGCCGAGAGATTGCTCTTGATTTCGGGCCCATGGGTTCCCAGATTGGGAACATAATCAACGGCCTTGGGGGTATGCACGTAATCACTAGGAGGCGGCTCCGAGAATTTGGAGCCATACATCCGACCGCAGTGACACCGCTTGATGACTGGTTCCACCTGATGGAGGGAAGTCGATTTCAGCAGCCTAGCGAGGTGAAAGAGGTCCTTGGAAAGACGGATTTCATTGATGGGTCGCTAGCGGTTTTCGACATCGGAGGCAACAAGTTTCGGATAGTGGCAGACGTCGTATTTCGTTATCAGATAGTACTAGTAAGACATGTCTTTACGCACAAGGAATACGACGCATGGAATAAGGCTCGGCGCTAAGGGCGCTGAGTGTGGGACCCACGAAGGAATGACCGAGTTCGCGCTGTGGGGCTGCTTAGCCCGTCGCGAACTCCACCAGAACGGAAGAACGACAATGACCACCGCAACACGATCGACGCACCTTGACCGCTCGCGGCCTCACGTCCTCCGCAACGAGGCTGAGTATGAGGCCGCCCTGGCAGAAGTGGACGTCATCCTAACACGCGAACCCGACCTCGGTACGCCAGAGGCGGATTGGCTTGAACTCTTGGTTGTGTTAATTGAGTCGTATGAGCGGGAGCACTACCCAATGGGTGGTACCAGCACTCCTCAATCAATACTCGACTTCATGCTTGACCAGAGGGGGATGTCGCGCAAAGACCTGAGCGACATTATGGGCGGGCGGAGTAGAGTGTCAGAGTTCTTTGCAGGCAAGCGCCACCTGTCGTTAACCCAAGTTCGGCGGTTGCGCCATTTACTGAGAGTGCCCGCAGATTTGCTTATCTAGCACGTCGAGCCTCTACTGGTTGGCGATAGCGCAAACGTTTCCCGTCCGCCCCATGAATCGCCCGTGCGACGCGCTCTCCATCTTCATACCAACGCGTGTTGTGCTTGAAGGCCACTTCCGCAACGTAGCGGTGGAGGTGCTTCTTGCTCACCGCGTAATGGGTCCCGTAGAGCTGGCGCTTGAGACGGGAGAAGAATGACTCGGCGGTGTTGATGTGAGCCTCTCCGCGCACAAACTCGTAGAGCGGCTTCTGGGATATGCGCAAAATGGGGATGCAGAAGAGGAATAGGCGGGAAGTGAGGCCGGTGGACCTCGGCAACGGCCCTAGCAAGCTGACCGAGGCCACCGGGGAAGAAGCGCGGATCCGCCGGTAAGGTAGACTGGAAACTCGCGTGACTTCCGGGCCATGGCGTGGGGTTGTAGCTCACTCCATGGCTCCCGTGGTTCCACAGAAAGCTAATACCCCGGGGGCTTCCCCGGGGCAGCGGTCGTGGCGAAACTGGTAAACGCAGCCGATCTGGGATCGGTCTGGGTGGCAGCCCATTGCGGGTTCGAGTCCCGCCAACCGCGTAGGGGTGGAACCCGCAAGGCCAAGTCTAGGGAGCGGTAGCGATGAGGACAAGAGCTAAGAACAAGCCGCCCCGGAAGCGGGGGCCAAAACCGGAGATGCTGAAGCTGGACGGCCCATGGGAGGAGGCCGTCAGTAAGGCCCTCAAGAAAAAGCCGCCACCGGGTGGCTGGCCCAAACCAGAGCCAAAGACGAAGGCCGGGGGAAGTAGCCCCGGCCCTTTTGGCGTTCAATCCCTTACGAGGAGGGGCCGCACCGCCGCGAGCAGTTGCTCGGCGGTGAAGGGTTCGGCCAAGGTCGGCACGTCTGGCGGCAGGCCCTCTGGCGTCCCACCCGGGGAATCCAAGTTCTTCACATACAGGATGGGGAGCGTCGGCATCTGCTGCCGGACTTGGCGGATGAGCTGGGGGCCGTTCAGTCCGGGCATGTTCGTGTTGGTAATGAGGAGGTCGATCGCCCGGAGGCTCAGGACTAGTTCCATCGCCGCGATCCCATCGTAGGCCTGGAACACGCAATGATCTTCTCTTCGAAGCGTGTCCACGATCATGTCCAGGAGTTCGGGCTTGCGATCGGCGCACACGATATGCGCCCCACCGTGGAGGCGTGAGAGATGTGGCAATGTGGACCTTTGGACCCGGCGAACGACGGCCGGAATTGGCAAGCAGTGGAGGGACTTCAACTATCCCAAATATAGCCGCCTTTACCGGCCACGGCACCCTAACTGGCGGGATGGCGAGAGGATTGGCAGTCTCAAGAAGGAACCGCCACAGGGCGGCTTGCTGAAGCAGAGCTGCTAGGCTCCTACGAGGCCCTGGTACTCTGAGAGAACGGCAGGAGGCCGCTGACCGCCTCCACCAGGGTATTGGGTAGGAAGGGTTTCGGGAGGAAGTCCCCTCGGTAGCTCTCGGGCGGTGCCCCTTCGCCGGACACCAGGAGGACCGGCACTGTAGGCCACCGTTCGGCAATCAAAGCCGCCAACTCCAATCCCGTCATGCGCGGCATGGCGATATCGCTCACGACCAGGCCGATTTGCGTCCCGACCGTGCCCAGGAGAGCCTGGGCCTCCTCCCCGTCCTGGGCCTCCAAAACACGGAATCCCGCGTCCGTCAGGGCGCGGGACATCAGGTGACGCAACAAATCCTCGTCATCCACTACGAGCACGACCCGTTCAGACAGTGATGGGGTAGGGGTGCCCATTTCCGCCTCGGGTGAGAGGGATATCTGAAATTATCACCCCCGGTCCTGCCCGCTAGGGTGGCCGCATACGAGGATGCCTAGCTTTGCTTAGGTCAAGGCTTGCCCTGGCTGTCGGTCGTAGCGAAACTGGTTAAACGCAGCGGAGCGAGAACAGAGAGCGGTAACATGGGGACACGAGCCAAGAACAATCCGCCCCGCAAGCGAGGGCCGAAACCAGAGACGCTGGTCCTGCCGGGGCCGTGGGAGGGCAATGTCGGCAAGACCCTCAAGAAGCCACCGTCCAAAGGCAACTGGCTGGCTCCACCAAATAAGAAAGGCCGGGGCGGCAGATAGCCCCGGCCTTTCTAGTCACCCTTAGATATCCCTACCCGCACTCACAGGCGCTGGTCCCGCAGCATCCGTGTGACGGATGACCGCACCACATATCCACATTTCCACAGAACCGGGGCTGTGGTCAGTGCCCCATCTCCATTTTCGCCATCTCATCCCGCCCCTGCGGGAATACCTGGGCCAGGTCCGACCCCGCATCGATCATCACATGAACCATGTACCGCGACTCCGCCCGGAACCGCCCGCCCGCAGCCTCGCACGTCTCGGCAGTCGTCACCTTGGGAATGCGCCTCAGTGAGGTCCGACTGCCTGAGACGCAGATGTTCAGGTGCCGGTGCCAGTGCGCCACGCTGAGCGGAATCATCGCGTCGAGATCGTCGAGGCTGGCGGAGAGGGGCGCGACGTACATGGCGCCGGCCAGACGGAGCTGACCGTCGGCGTTTCGGCGGTACAGCAGTGCCTGGGGAGCGGTGGGGTCGAAGGGCTGCTCCTGGCCCCGATGTCCGACTCGCTTTCCGACATGCAGCAGCCGAGCGCCGCGAATTATCTCGGGATCCTTGCGGGCCCGGTATCCGGCGGCTTCCGCCGCGTCGAGGGTCTGATACGGTGCGATGGCGGCGCGGAGCTGCTCGACGACCTCGAGTGCGCGAGCAGTGTCAGCCGCTGTGCCGGCGCGCGCCTGGGTGAACATCATGTGCATTGCCGCCATGGGCGGTCCAGCGTCTTGTGCCGAGAGTGCGGTCGCGGCTCCGGACAAGGCGACAATGGCGAGGCAAAACGAGCCCGGGCGCATTCGAGTGCCGCGCATTGCATCCTCCATAGTGACGTTCGAAGAGGTGACCTGCTCGCCGTGGGTGACGGGGCCCCGGGCGCGGCGTTAAGCGCCGGTCAATCCATGATCCGATGAATGTCATACGGCACGCCGTGGCCCTCGAGCAGCCCGACGAACTCGGCGTAGAATGCGTGGTCCCTGTGATGAACCTCCTGTTCCCGGATGTAGGCCTGCACCGCTGCGTCTTCCTTGGGTGTGACGCTGAACGCGGCGTATCCGCTCTGCCACTTGAACTCCCTGCGGTGCGGAAACGAAGCATGAATCCAGCGCGAGGTGCCGGACTTGATGACCTGCACCAGGTCCGCGAGAGAGATGGACGGCGGGTGATCGAGGTAGAGATGCACGTGATCGCGCGTGCCTCCGGCGCACACCAAGCGGGCCGCGCGCCGCTCGGCGAGGGCGCTGGCCTGCGCGAACAGTCGCGGACGCCACTCGGGATCGAGCCACGGGCGTCGCTGGTGAGTGCTCCAGAGCAGGTGAATGCGAACCGATGTCAGTGCTTCGGTCATGATGGCAATGGCCTCTCCGCCCTGGCGCGACACTCATCCCGTGGTCGGCCGTATGGTAGATCGGCGTGCTGGACGAGGCATCACCCAAGGCATGCGCGGCGGTGCCGGATCGCTCCGGCCGCACCTATGTTTCCGGCCGTCGTTGTCCAACTTCTCCTTTCCTCGAGTCGTCCGTGATTCTGCCGGCGCTGTTCCTGCTGCAGCAGGCTACCCCCGAACCGAAGCCTCCGTATTGGCAGCAGCAGGTCGCCTATGAGATCGCGGCGAGGCTCGACGAGCCCAAAGGTGTGTTGAGCGGCACCGAGCGTGTGCGGTACATCAATCACTCGCCCGACACGTTGTCTACCTTCTCGCTTCATCTGTACCTCAATGCCTTCCGTCCCGGCTCACGCTGGGCCGATGCCGATTCGGTCGAGGGCCGCCGGCGATTCAACGATCTCCGCGACCCCGACTTCGCGTTCAATCACGTGCGTCACGTGCGGATCATGGGTGAGCCAGTCGAGGCCGCGTATCCATTCGCGCCGGACAGCACCATCGCTCGCTTCGATTTGCCGAGGCCGCTCGCTCCCGGCGACTCGATGACGGTCGAGATGGAGTGGGACGCCCGGCCTTCCACGGTCCCCCGACGGCAAGGGCGAGCGGGGCGTCGATTCGATTTCGCGCAGTGGTACCCCAAGGTCGTGGTCTACGACCGGTACGGTTGGGAAGAGCATCCGCTGTATCCGGCGGGCGAGTTCTATGGGGAGTTCGGCACCTTCCTGGTGGACCTCGACGTGCCGGAGGATCAGGTCGTGGGCGCCACGGGTGTGCCGGTGTGCGGAGACCCCGGATGGGAGCGCGCCAATCGCGATCCGAACCGTGCCATCGAGTACCAGCGAGACTACTACGGCACGAGCACCCCATCCGCCGGTGCCTGCGACGGCGCCGATCCGGGACGCAAGCGCATCCGATGGTATGCGGAGCAGGTCCATCACTTCGCCATGTCGCTCAACCCCGACTATCGCTACGAGGGCGGCCACTTCGGCAACGTGGCGGTCCATGTGCTCTACCAGCCCGGTGACGAGACGACGTGGGGCGGGGGCGTTGCCGTGGAGCACACCCAGACGGCGCTCGCGTGGCTCGACAAACTGTACGGTCCCTTCGGGTGGCCTCAGATCACCAACGTGCACCGGATCGAGGGTGGCGGCACCGAGTACCCGATGATGATCCATGACGGTTCGGCGGATCAGGGACTCATCGTTCATGAGCTCGGCCACAACTACACGATGGGTCTCCTCGCGAACAACGAGTGGCGTGAAGGGTGGCTGGATGAAGGGTTCACCAGCTTCCAGACGACGTGGTTCTGGGAAGTGATGGGCAAGCCGAGCACGTACGCGAACGACGAAGCGGAGATCCTGCAGCTCGATCTCGACGAGCTCTCGGAGCCGCCGAGCCTGGTGTCGGAGAAGTACCGCGATTTCACTTCGTACAACATCGCCATCTACACCCGCGGCGAGCTGTTCTTCCATCAGCTGCGCGACGTCGTCGGCGACGAGACGATGCTGCGGATTCTCAGCACCTACTACGAGCGATGGAAGTACAAGCACGTCGACGAGGCGGCCTTCCGTTCCGTCGCCGAGGAGGTATCGGGGCAGGATCTCACGACGCTCTTCGCCCAGTTCCTGCATACGACGGATCTCTACGATTATGCCGTGGGCCGCGTGAAGGTGCGACGCACCACGACGAGAAACGGCGCAGCGGAATGGGTGACGCGCGTTGAGGTCAAGCGGAGGTCGCCCGGGCAGATCCCGGTCGAGGTGGCGATCATCGCCCAGGGCGACACCGCGCTCGGGCGGACCGACGGACTGGCGACGAGCGAGTGGGTCGAGATCGAAACGCGGACGCGTCCACGAGAAGTCTTCGTAGACCCGCGGGTCCGCACCCACGACTGGAACATGCTGAACAACCGAAAGCGACTCCGATTCGCCTGGTCACAGCTCCTGGCACCGGCTCCGGGAAGCGATCTCTACTTCCATCGCTATTTCAGCACGCGGAGTCGCCGCGACCGACTCACCGTGGGATATCAGCCGACCCTGTGGTACAACGACGCCGGCGGCGTCACGCTGGGGGTACGATCCCGGACCGATTACTTCGGACGATTCGAGCAGAATGTGTGGCTGGTCAGCCAGAGCACGGGGTGGGGCTCCGACATCGACGTGCACGACGCCGATTTTTTCGCCCGGGTGAAGAACCCGGTCCTGCTTCGTGCCGCCAATCTTTCGGAAACACTCGACGTCTTCAACATCGAAGGGCGATACGGCGTGGCCGCCGAGGTGGAGCGCACCTATCGCGACCATCTCACATTCGGGCCGATCCGCACGACCAGTGTCGGGCTTCAGTGGGTGCATCCCGACGATTTCAGGTATCTCGACCCGGGATACTACGAGAACGTGGGGACCGTGGAGCTGTCGTTGACGGAGGGCGTGACGCTCAAGACCGGAACGTGGCAGCTCGCGACGCGGGCCTCGCTCGGCGGAGGGCTCGCCTACAATAGAGAAGGGGTCGCGGCGAGCGGGCGCGCCGACCTCGATCAGTTCTATTTCCGGGGCACGGTCGAGGGGACGGCCCGTCGCGCGCTCGGTCACCAACTCGGCTTCGCGGCGAGATTCTTTGCCGGCGTGGCGACGGGCGACCACGACGCGCCGAAGCAGCGGCAGATCTACCTGCAGGGTGCGGATCCCTTGGAGCAGCTCTCCAATCCATTCCTGCGATCGCGCGGCGCACTGCTGGTCGGCGACGACTTCCGGTACCAGATGCCGGGTGGCGCGGGGCTTCGCGGGATCGATCCGCGGATTTCGACGGTATCGGCGATCGCACTCGACCTCGAGCTCGATCGGACGCTCGTCGCGCGGCCCAAGGCCGGTCTCTTCAACCGGGTCTCCATCGCGGCCTTCACCGACCTGGCGCAGGGGATCGGTGGATCGGCCCAGCCGCTCTCCGGCGACCGGATCCGCTTCCTCGCGGACGGCGGGATCGGAGTGCGCGCCGAGCATCGCATCGGCGATACCCGATTCGTGACCCGCTTCGACCTGCCGCTCTTCGTGAGTCGGCCGTTGTTGGCGCAGGACCGGTCACCCGGCGACGATCAGCTTGCCTTTCGCTGGGTCTTCAGCTTCCAGCCCGCGCTCTAGTCGGCCGGCGCGCGATCCGGCGCACGCCGACGGTGTGCTCGCGGCCGTCATCCACCAGCGTCACGTTCGGTGACGGGAGCCGATTCCCGTCGAGCGTCGCCTCCACGATTCCGCCCTCGGCTTCGTCCGGGTTGGAGAACACGATCGAGTACCGGCTGCGGCCATGGCGGTATTCGATGCGGAACTCCCGCCATTCGACCGGTACGCAAGGGTCGATCGTCAGGGTGTTGCCCTCCTTCTTGAAGCCGAGTATCGCCTCGAGTCCGATTCGATACATCCAGCTCGCCGATCCGGTGTACCAGGTCCATCCGCCGCGTCCGAGGTGTCCGGTGGCGGTGTACACGTCGGCCGCGACGACGTAGGGCTCCACCTTGTAGGTATTGATCTGTTCCTTGGTCCCCGCGTGGGAGATCGGGTTGATCATCTGAAAGAGCTGGAAGGCCCGATCGCCGTAGCGCCGGAGCGCGGTGGCGAGCACGACCCACAACGCGGCATGGGTGTACTGCGCTCCATTCTCTCGGACACCCGGTAGGTAGCCCTTGATGTAGCCGGGATCGAGCGGCGTCACATCGAACGGCGGGGTGAGGAGCATGAGGAGTCGGGCGTCCTCGCGAACCAGGTGCTCTTCCAGCGAGCGCATCGCGAGCCGCTGACGCTCCCCCTCGCCGGCGCCGGAGATGACGCTCCAGCTCTGGGCGATCGAATCGATGCGGCACTCCTGACCGGCCGCGGTGCCGAGCGGCGTCCCGTCGTCGAAGTACGCACGGCGATACCAGGCGCCGTCCCACGCGCTCGCCTCGACGGCGGCGGCGTACGCGTCGGCCCGCTCACGGAACCGTGCCGCCGCCGCGGCGTCTCGCCGCCGCTCGGCGTGAATCGCGAAGAGCCTGAGCGTCCGAATGAGGAACCAGGCCAACCACACACTCTCGCCCTTTCCCCCGACGCCCACGCGATTCATCCCGTCGTTCCAGTCGCCGATGCCGATGAGGGGAAGCCCGTGATCACCGGTGGTGCACGCCTTATCGAGCGCGCGGACACAGTGCGCGTACACGGTGGCCCGTTCCTCGGACACGCTCGGCAAATCGTAGACCTCGTGCTCGTGCGGGTCCAGCTGGCGCATGGAAAGGAAGGGGGCCGTCTCGTCGAGCACCGAGCCATCGCCCGTGACGCGCACGTAGTGGTCGACGACATACGGCAGCCAGGCGAGATCGTCGGAGAATCGCGTCCGCACGCCGCGGCCGCTTTCCGGATGCCACCAGTGCTGGACGTCGCCTTCGAGGAACTGCCGCCCGGCCGCGCGGACGATGTGCTCGCGGGCGACCGCCGGCTCCGCGTACACGAATGCCATCGCATCCTGCAGCTGGTCGCGGAAGCCGTAGGCCCCACCGCTCTGATAGAGCGCCGAGCGCGCCCACATCCGGCAGGCGAGAGCCTGGTAGAGGGACCACCGGTTCAGCATCACATCGAATGACGGCTCCGGAGTCTTGACGGTGATGACCGACAGGCGCTCGTCCCAGGCCGCCACCGATTTGGCCACCGCCTCCTTCGCCTTTCCGACATTACGCAGCTCGCCGACGAGTCGTCGCGCTTCGTCCTCGCCTTTGACGGCGCCGAGAATCACCGCGATCTCCCGAGTCTCGCCGGGAGCCAGGTCGATCTTGCACTGCTGTGCGGCACACGGATCGAGCCCGCCGCCCGTCGTTCCCCCGAGCTCGGCGATTTTGAGACCGGCGGGGTTGTCAGGGGCTCCGTTCCGGCCCAGGAACTCGAGGCGGCTCGCCGTGTGACTCGTGACCGGCTCGCTGATCGCTTGAAATGCGACGTGTCTCGCGAACTCCGGATCAAAGGAGTTCTGCGCGAAGATCGCTCCGTGCTGCGCCTCGAAGCTGGTACGGACCTGGTGCTGCGTGTGCTCACGCTGCACGCCGAGCGACCACTCGGCGTAGGCGGTCAGCGTGAGGCGACGGTGGCGGCGGTCACGATTGGTGAGACGAAGGATCGAGACCCGAACCGGCTCGTCGGCGGCCATCCCGAGCGTCAGCTCCGCGGCGATGCCCGAATACTCGTGGGTAAAGGTCGTCGTGCCGGGCGCGTGCCGAACGGTAAAGGCCGCGCCCTGCGCGGCCGGCGCGGGGGTAACGCTCCAGATCCGGCTGGTGTCGTCGTCGCGGAGATAGATCGTCTCGGTGGGGGGATCGCTCACTGGATCGTTGTGCCAGGGTGTCAGGCGGAGGAAGTAGCTGTTGTCCGCCCAGGTGAATCCCGTGCCACGCTCGCTGACGACGAAGCCGGCTCGAGGATTCGCGATCACGTTGGTCCACGGCGCCGGAGGCACTTCGTCACCGTGGACACGGATGAGGTAGTCACCCTCGGCCGTGAACCCGCCGAAGCCGTTGTCGAGCCTGAGCTCGATGGCTCCGACCGACGGCGTTGCCGATGGCTGCTCGGTGATCCGTCGTTCCCAGAGCCGCGATGGAATTGGAGCCGAGCCTTCGGCGCCGCCCCCCTCGTCGGTGTCCACTCGCGCCGGTTTCTCGACGGCCGCCAGGATGCGCCCGAGCGAGCGACCGTCGCAGGGCACGTGCACGCGAGCCGTCGCACGGAGCATGAGCAATCCGTCGGCATCGATGAGATCGCGCCGGCGAATGAACACGCCGCCGGGGTGGTCGAGCGCCTCGCCTCCTTCGACCGAATACACCGCCGCGACGATCTGGTCGTGCAGCTCCTGCAGATAGCTCGTGTGGCGCGCATTCAGGACGACGAGGTCCACCGTCATGCCGCGGCGCCGCCAGTAGCTGTGCGCGGCGAGCAGCTGACGCAATGTCGGCAGGCCGGCCTGCGAGTCGATCGTCGCGAGCACGATCGGCCAGTCACCGGAGACGCCGTGGGCCCAGAGATGCAGCTGCGATCCGCGATTCCGCCGGAGATCGTCGGTCGAGGCCCGAAGCGAGGGGTACGAGAAGAAGAGGTGGCCGGCCAGCTCCTGAAAGACCGCCGCGTCGCCCGGCGTCAGGTTGAGCTCGCGCAGCTCCACCTGGGTGGCGGTCCAGGCGAGATCGAGCGCGCGCTGGGCCGCATGCGGATCGTGGTATCGCTCGGCGAGCTCGAACGCCTGCTCCCGGGTCGTGGCGACGAGCGTCGTGAACGCCACCGTCGCGGACTGGCCCGGGCGCGAGGCGCACGCGGGCCCGCAGGGCGAAGATCGGGTCGAGCACGGCGCCGGTGGTCCCGCTCAGCGCGCCGTCGTGCTCCAGGGCGCGTGGGTTCCGCGTGGATCGCCCGCGTCCGACGAAACGGGCACGATCGGTCTCACAGCTCACCGGTCCGACCCGTTCCTTGTCCGCCGACGACGACGTGCACCAGCCAGAGCGGACGCTCGTGGGCCGATCGCGGCCGTCGCGTCGCGGTGATCGCGGTACACCACTCGTGCCACTCGGTCTCGACGAAGAGATTGGCGAAGGCAGGATGGGCGCGGTCGGCGTCCGGCGTGGCGAGCACGATCTCGCCGTAGCTCGTCAGCTCGATCTCGCGCGTCGTCGTCGCTCGTGTTGGTGACGGTGACTCGTCGCACTTCCGCCGCGTCGGCCGGCACGACGGCGATCTCCGTTCGGGTCTCGATCTCGCCATCGATGCGGTCGAAGGTCACGCGGTCGGTCGCGAGAAGAGCCTTGTAGCGGTCGGCCGGGGCGCAGACGGGCTGGTGAGTGGCGGACCACACCCGACCGTCGGTGACGTCCTTCAGATAGCAGAACTGGCCGGAGTGATCGCGCGTCCCGTCGGCGCGCCAGCGAGTGACCGCCAGCTCCTCGAAGCGGCTGTAGCCTGCGCCGCCGTTGGTCACCATGATCGTGTAGGGGAGATGCCCCAGCAGTGCGACGCGCGGCTGAGGCGTATCGGGCGTGTCGAGCTCGCGAACCGACGGGCCGCTCGAGCTCGGGATCGGGAAGCGCCTCGTCGGCGCGAGCTGTCTGCGGCTCCTGCAGCACGAGCCGGCGCGGGAGTCGCTCGTGCAGCAGCAGCTCCGCCGAGCGCACGATGGGGTCGGCGTGGAACCGGTGCTGCCACCGCTGGCTGTCGAGGACGTTGGTCAGCGCGACGAGCCCCATCCCCACGTGGTGCGCCATGTACGCGCAGACGACCGCGTAGGTCTGGCCGGGGTTCGGGCGAGTGTAGTCGAGCGCGTCGCGAAACCCGTAGGGGCCAAGTGCGCCGCGCTGTTCCAGGGTTCGCAGGTTGTCGAGTGCCCGCTGCGGCTCGACCATCAGCGCGAGCGCCGAGGCGTATGGCGCGATCACCAGGTCGCGGCCGAGTCCGCGCTTGAGCGCGAGGTCGGGCACGCCGAAGGCGCGATACTGATAGGTGAGATGCCGGTCGCGCACATTGTATGCGCTCTCGCTCACGCCCCAGGGCACCCCGTGCTCGGCGCCATAAGCGATGTGACGTCGCACGGCCCCGGTGTAGGTCTGGTCGAGCAGCGTGAAGGGGAACGACTGCATGACCAGCGACGGCATGAGGTACTCGAACATGCTGCCGCTCCAGGAGACCAGCGCCGTCTCGCCCGCTGCACGGGTGAGCGTGCGGCCCAGCCGGAACCAGTGATCGACCGGAACGTCTCCCTTGGCGACCGCGACGAAGCTCGCCAGGCGCGCCTCGGACGCGAGCAGGTCGTAGTACGAGTGGTCGAGCGCGTGTGTGCCCTGCTGATAGCCGATCGAGAACAGCTTCCGGCTGTCGTCGAACAGGAAGCGGAAGTCCATCTCCATGGCATACGCGTACGCCCGTTCGGCGATGGCCTCGAGGCGCGCGCCGATGTCAGTCCCGGCGGGCCGCCGCGCGTCGAACGCCGCCGGATCGCCGAGCAGCCGGATGCACCAGTCCAGCCATTCGGTGACGGCCGGCGCGTCGGCGGCGAGCACCGCGCTCATGCGCTGCATCGGGTCCAGGATGGTCTCGAGAGCCGGGGGTCCGCCTGCGCTGCCGGCCGAGCTCATCGCGGCGCGTGCCTCCAGCAGGTGCGCTCGCGCCGCACGCGCACGCTCGATCAGGGGAGACTCCGGAGACTGAGACTCGGCGAACGCGCTCAGCCTCTCCGCGACAATCGCGACCGCGGCGTCGAGCGCGAGCCAGGTGCGATCGACGACCGGCGCGCGCCCACGAATCTCCAGGCAGGCCTGCCGCAGCGCGATGAGATGTCCGGCCAGGTTGCCGCTGTCCACCGTGGTGATGTATGCCGGCTCGAGGACCGAGAGCGTCTCGAGATCGTACCAGTTATAGAAATGTCCGCGGAAACGCCGCAGCCGCTCGAGCGTCCGGAGGACGAGCTCGAGCCGCTCGGTCATGTCCGCGGCCGTGATGAAGCCGAGATCGCAGGCGCTCACCGTTGCGAGCAGCTGGAGGCCGATGTTGGTGGGCGAGGTCCGCATCGCCACGACGGGCTCGGGATCCTCCTGGAAGTTGTCCGGGACGAGGTGACTGGTCTCGGCCGTGACGATGCGGTCGAAGTACGCCCAATGCAGCAGCGCGTAGCGGAGGGCGTCGGCCCGACGTGACGAGGGGATGCGGCGATCGCGCCGGACTGGCGGGGCGTTATGGGCGTTCGCGATGGCCGGCGAAAGCATCCATACGACGATGAGTGGCGAGACGGCCAGCACGAGATTCCACGTCTCGCGGCTTTCGACAGTCCCCCATCGCACGGCGACGACCAGGCCGAGAATTCCGGCGGTGAGCGCGACCGCGGGCCACATGGTCCGCCAGGTGGCGCCGCGTGAACCCGACATCCGCTCGGTCTGCGACGCGGTCTGCCACTCGAGCAGGTCTCGTTTGGTCACGAACAGCCGCCAGAGCGTGCGCACGATCGCGTCGGCCGAGACCCAGGCCTGATGGGGAAGGAAGGCGACGGCGAGCGCGATCTGCTGCGCGCTGCTCATTGCGTCCAGCCCGACGGCCGCGTAGTACGCGCGCCACGACTTGTCGAGCGGGGGTCGGACGAGCGCGAGCAGCAGCGACACGATCCAGGGGGCTGCGATCGCGAGCGAGCCCGAGTCAGCGTCCACCGCAGGGGAGAGCCGGGCAGCACGGTCCATCCCGCCACGAGGAAGACGAGCTGAGCGATCTCCACCGTGCTGCGCCGCAGGTTGTCGAGGATCTTCCAGCGGGAGAGCAGCGACAGCCGATTTCGCTCTGGGCCGTCGGGCCCGGGCACCCGTGAGCTCAGCCAGTCGAGAAGCTGCCAGTCGCCGCGGATCCAGCGATGCTTCCGCCGCGTGAAGGTGAGGTATCGCGTCGGATAGTCATCGTAGACGATGATGTCGGTGGCGAGGCCGGCGCGGGCGTAGCTGCCCTCGATCAGGTCGTGCGAGAGCAGCGTGTTCTCGGGAAAGCGACCGGCGGTCGCCCGCTCGAACGCCTCGACGTCGTAGATCCCCTTCCCGGTGAAGCTCCCCTCGCCGTAGAGATCCTGATACACGTCGGAGACCGCGGTCGTGTAGGGATCGACACCCGGGTGACCGGAGTGGATCGCGGCGAAGAGCGAGCGGTTCGCGCTCGGGAGCGACACCCCGACGCGGGGCTGGAGAATGCCGTAGCCCCGGACGACTCGTCCGTCGCGGGATCGTAAACGGCACGATTGAGCGGATGGGCGAGCGTCCCCACGAGGAGCGGCGCCGCGTCGGGCGGAAGGACGGTGTCGGCGTCGAGCGTGATGACGTAGCGCACATGGTGGAGCGGCTCGACGTTGCCCACGATCGCCGAGAATGCGTCGTCCCTCGAGGTCGCGAACGAACCGGTTGAACTCGGCGAGCTTGCCCCGCTTCCGCTCCCACCCCATCCACACGCCCTGTTGCGGATTCCATCGCCGGGGGCGGTGGAACAGATAGAAGGCGTCGCTGGTCCCGGGGGCGTACCGCGCGTTGAGAGCACGAACACCCTCCACCGCTGCCGCGAGGATGGCCGCGTCCCTCTCCGTGGACTCGGTCGGAGCGTCGGTGAAGTCGCTGAGCACCGCGAAATGCAGATGCGCCTCGCGGTTGGCCAGGAACTGGACCTCGAGATTGTCGAGCGCTTCTCGCACCGCTTCGACGCTGCCGAAGAGGGTGGGGATGACGACTGCGGTGCGGTAATCCTCGGGGACGCCGTGCTGGCGGAAGTCGAGCTTGGCGAGGAGTCGTGGCGGCAGGAACGCGGTGACGAGCTGATTGACCACGCCGACGGCGATGTCGTTGGCTGGAATCAGCGCGCAGAGGAGGACCAACGGCCAGGCGGATCGCGCCGCGGGTCCCGCGAGCCAGAAGAGCAGGCCGAGCGCCGCGAGTGTCCCCGCGATCACGCCGCCGACGAAGACGACGTTCGGATGCCGCAGCACCCAGCGCTTGATCGTTTCCCCGAACGTGGGGCGGTACTCCACGGCCCGCTCCAGCTCGGCGATGCCGTCGTCCACGAGATAGAACCCGACGTGCCCGCGCCGTTCCTCGTCGGCGCGCTCGCGAGGGCGTCGCGCGAGATCCACCGCGCGCCCCGCTACGGCATCCTCCCGCAGGCCCGTGCGCTTCGCGATCCGCTCCACGACGTGGCGATACTGGTCGCGGGTCGTGAATGTCATCTGCTCGTAGAAGCCCGATGGGTCTTCCCGCAGCACCGCCTCCATCACGCTCTGGCGCTCGACGAACGCCCGCCAGTCGCGCAGCGCGATGGCCCGCAGGCTGGTGATGCTGTTCGCCATCGTGATCTGCGTGAGCGCCAGCCGCTGGGCGGCTCGTGCGGAGGCGTCCTCGGCGTTCAGCGACTCCTCCGCGATCCACTGCTCGAGCCAGACCAGCGGCGGGAATGCGCCGCTCGAGAGACGAAGCTGCTGGAGGAACCGGGAGACGAAGATGGCGCTGAGCGGAGGGGGGTCGCTGACGAAGGCGTCGAGCGCGCGGCCGATCGTTGCCGAATCACCTTCGCTGGTGGCGAGTATCCGGTGGGCCCATGCATCCGCGGCAGCCATCTCACCGAGCCGTTGCACGGTGCGCAGTGTCATACGGCGCACGCTCTCGATCAAGCCGAGACGGAGCATCGCGGGGATCGCCCAGAGCTCGCCGATCGACAGCGGCGCGACCCGCTGGAAGGCCTCGACGAAGAGATCGACGTTCTCGAGGTCGATCCGGCCCTCGGTGTGCGAGATCAGCGTGATCGCGAGCTCGTACACCCGCGGATAGCCCGCGAGCGCGCCTGCCGCCAGCTCGGGGAGCTCCCGGTAATAGCCCTTCGGCAGACTCTCCCGCACTTCGCGAATGTGCTCCTGGACCACGTGGTAGTTGTCGAGGAACCACTCTCCCGCGGGACCGACGTCTATTTCGTCGCCCGCGGCATCCGCGAGCTGAGTGTGTGCCTCGTCGAGCAGCCGCCGCGTGTCGTCGAGCCGGATCAGGAGCGCGGTGTGCGGGCGACGGCGCCGCGGGGGCGCGAGACGCTGAGCCGCGGCGATGGCCCGGGCACGATCGGCGAGGTGCTCGGCGCCGAGGAGCTCACCACGAATCGGCCCGGCGAGGAGCTCTTCGCGTGCGTCGGATCGGCGCTGGAACAACCGGGAGATGAGGCGAACGGGCGGTGCGGATGTAATAGCAAGGACCTCGAGTTTGGACTACGCGAGCACGGACTGACGGAAAGGTAATGAAGACGGGTGCCTCTGGTGGCTCGCTACTCCTATATTTCTCCACGACTTCCGTCGCCTCCGTTCGATTTGAAAGGAGACCCCGTGCCCGAAGTGCCGTACCGGGTGGACAAGCCGTGGGGCCACGAGCTGGTCTGGGCCCGCACCGATCGCTACGTCGGCAAGATTCTCCACGTGAAGGCCGGCCACGTTCTGAGCCTGCAGTATCACAACCGCAAGGACGAGACGATGCACGTGCTGTCGGGGGAGCTGATCCTGCGCACCCGGCCGGGCACGGACCTCGTGGAGCGCACGCTCGCACGGGAGAGAGCGGTGCACATTCCACCCCGGCTGATCCATCAGATCGAGGCCGTCGTGGACAGCGATGTGCTCGAGGCCTCGACGTCCGAACTCGACGATCTGGTCCGGCTCGAGGACCGCTACGGGAGAAGCTGACGATGCAAGTCATCATCCCGCTCGCCGGCAAGGGCACGCGTCTCCGCCCCCACACGCACCTGGTTCCCAAGCCGATGCTCAAGGTCGCGGGGCGGCCGGTGATGGACTGGGTGATGGACCGGCTCGACGGTCTCGACGTCACCGAGCTGATCTTCATCACCGGACATCTCAAGGAGCAGGTCGAGGCCTACGCGCGAGCGCGGTATCCGATCCCCTCACGGTTCATCGAGCAGAAGGTGCAGGACGGCACGGCGGGCGCCGTCAACCTGGCGCGACCGTTCGTGCGGGAGCCGGTGCTCATCATCTTCGTGGACACCGTGTTCGAGGCCGACCTGACGCTCATCAACCGGACCGACGCCGACGGAATCATCTGGGCCAAGGAAGTGGAGGACTACCAGCGGTTCGGCGTGGTGGTCACCGACGCCGCAGGGCTACATGACGAGGATCGTCGAGAAGCCCAAGACCGCCGATCTCGAAGCTCGCCAACATCGGGCTCTACTACATCCGCGCGGTGGACAGCCTCTGGCAGGGCATCGATCACGTGCTCGCCGCGCCCAAGAACAAGGGCGAGTACTTCCTGACCGACGCCTTCCAGTACATGATCGACCACGGCAAGCGGATCCTCACCGCCGAAGTCGGCGGCTGGTACGACTGCGGCAAGCTCGACACGCTGCTCGAGACCAACGAGATCCTGCTGAAGAATGGGGCCGCGCGCCGCAAGGAGTTTCCCGGGGTCACGATTCACGATCCGGTGTACATCGAGGATGGTGTCACGATCGAGCGGAGCGAGATCGGGCCCAACGTGTCGATCGAGCATGGCACGCGTATCGCCGACAGCCGGCTGGCGAACGCGATCGTGGGACGGGACAGCTCGCTCCGCCACGTCCAGCTCGATGGGGCGATGCTCGGCGAGGCGGTCGTCGTCGAGGGGCTCGAGGGCAGCGCGACGCTGGGAGACCACTCGGAGGTATCCGTCACCCGCCGATGACCACCGTCGACGATCTCTGCCGGTCCTACCTGGACCTCAAGTATCACTTCGACCCGGCCGCCGCGAGCGGCGCCGGCCTGGTGGCGCACGACTCGCGGTTGGGCAGCTTCGATGTCGAGACGGTGCGCGCCCAGCTCGCGGCGTTGCGGGCGTTGACCGGCGCCGCGGAGGCGCTGGAGGTCGAAGATCTGCAGGACGAGATCGATCGGACGGCGTTGCTCGGCGAGCTGCGAGGCATCGGGTATCGCTGGGAGCACGAGCGGCCCCATGTGCGGAATCCGGGCTACTGGCTCAATCATCTGTTCCAGGCGCACTATGCCGTTCTCTCTCGCGGATCTCGGGAGAACCGGAAGGCATCGGCGGTGCTCGAGCGGCTGGAATCGGTTCCCGCTTTTCTCGAGACCGCGCGGGGCACGATCGACGAGCCGCCGTCGGTTTTCGTCGATCAGGCGCTCATCATGCTCGGCGGCGGCGGCCAGCTCCTCGTTCAAGTCGTGGCGCAGACCGGACAGGAAGAGCCTGCGTTGCGTGACCGGCTGCAAGCGGCGGGAGAGAAGGCGCTCGAGGCGTTGACGCGTTTCGGCACCGCCCTCCGCGACGAGATCGAGCCGAACCCCGACCCGCTCGCGTTCGCGATCGGCGAAGAGCAGTTCGCCCGCCGTCTGCATCACGAGCACGCCCTCGTTCCCGGCGCACCCGAGCTCTGGCGATATGGTCTCCGCCTTCAGGAGGAAACGGAGGAGCAGCTCCGGGCGCTCGCGGCCGAGATGGGAGGAACGCCGTGGCGCGAGGTGGTCGACCGCCTCCGGAAGGATGCTCCCGACGGAGACATGCTCGAGGTGTACCGCGACGAGCTCGAGCGCGCGCACCGCTTCGTGATGGAGCACGGGCTCGTCACTTCGCCGACGAGGCCGGTGGACGTCGTGGCCACGCCGGAGTTCCTCGCGTCGCTGGTGCCCTTCGCCGCGTATGAGCCGCCGCCGATCTTTCTGGGCGGTCAGCACGGCCGCTTCTACGTGACCCGTCCGGACCAATCACTTCCGCCCGAGGCGTACGAACAGCAGCTCCGAGGCCATTGCCGGCACGCCATCGCGGCGATGGTGGTCCATGAGGCCTATCCCGGTCACCACCTCCAGCTCGTGACCGCGCAGGAGCAGCGCTCCGTCGTTCGGCGTCATCTCTGGACCCCGGTCATGGTCGAGGGATGGGCGCTCTATTGCGAGCAGCTCATGGAGGAGGCGGGCTTCTATACGACCATCAACGAACGACTCTTCCGCCTGGTGAATCTTCTCTGGCGCGCCGTTCGCATCGTGCTCGACGTCGGCCTGCACACGCGTGGGATGAGCCCCGGCGAGGCGGTGGACTACATGGTCGAGCATCTGCCGATCGAGCGGTCCAGCGCCGAGGCAGAGGTCCGTCGCTACTGCGCGTGGCCGACCTATCAGCTCTGTTACGCCGTCGGCCGACGCGAGATCCTGCGACTCCGCGACTCCTACCGCGATGCGGCGGGCTCGACGTTCTCACTCAAGGAATTCCACGACACACTGCTGAGGTACGGAGGGATGCCGGTCTCTCTCGCCCGTTGGGGCATGGATCTCGCCGATTAGCGCGGGGTCGGAGGAGGAGCGCGCATGAAGATTACCGTTCTGACCTACCTCGACAGCGAAGACGAAAACTCGAAGGAGTACGACCAAGTCGTTCCTCAGGTCGCGCGCACTCTGAGGGGGCTCGGTCACCGCGTCTCCGTCCTCGGCGTTCACGGCGACGTCAAGCGTCTCATCAACGGCCTCTCCCGTCGCAAGCCCGAGCTGGTCTTCAATCTCATGGAGATGTACGGGGACAACGTCTTCGGGGACATCCCGGTGACGGGTCTCCTGGACCTGTTGGGCCTCAAGCACACCGGCAGTGGGCCGGGCGAGCTGTACCTGAGCCAGGACAAGGGCCTCACCAAGAAGCTCCTGGCGTTCGAGGACATCCTTTACCCGAGATTTGCGGTCTTTTCGAGGGAGCAGGCGTTCGAGACCGGCGGCAATCTCCGCATGCCGCTGTTCGTCAAGCCGCTCCGCTCCGACTCCTCGCTCGGCATCGGCGGCAAGTCGCTGGTGCACGACGCCGTCGCGTTGATGGAGCGTGTGGCCGCGATCCGCAAGGAGCTCAACGACTCGGCGCTGGCAGAGGAGTACATCGAAGGACGGGAGTTTTACGTCGGTGTGCTCGGTAACTCGCAGGCCAAGGCGCTGCCGCCCATCGAAGTGGACTTCACCGGCTTCCCGGAGGGCGTGCCGAAGGTCATGGACAGCAAGGCCAAGTGGGACGAGCGCAGCAAGGAATACAAGGGCACCAAGTCGGTGCTGGCGAACCTTCCGGACGAGCTCAGGGCTCGGCTCCAGAAGGTCGCGGTGGACGCCTACCGCGCGCTTCGGGTCCGCGACTACGGTCGCGTGGACATCCGGCTCACCGACACCGGCGACATCTACGTCCTCGAGGTCAACGCCAGCTGCTATCTGGAGCGCCACAGCGAGTTCGCGATGGCAGCTCGCGCCATGGGCCTCGACTATCCTCGCCTGATCGAGCGCATCGTCAACCTGGCCCTCGAGCGCTACGGCAAGTAGCTCCCACGGCTACCTTCCAGCCATGACGTCCTCGACGGAGTCGCGTCGTTTCTCCCTGCGGCTCGACCCGATCTGGCCGTTTGTCGCTGCGGTGGTGTTTGCCGGGGCGATCGCCCTGCTTCACCGCGAGCTCGCCGCGTACACCTACCGGGGCATCGTGCGGTCGGTGTCCGCCGTGGCTCCATCGAGGCTCGAATGGGCGCTTGCCTATACGGTCCTCGCCTACGCCGTCCTGCCAGGCTACGACCTCATGGCGCTCAGCTACATCGGGCGCCCGCTCCGCCTCCGCCGTACCGTCTTCGGCTCCTTCATCTCCTACGCCTTCAGTCAGATGCTCGGCTTCCCCCTCCTGACGGGGGGGTCGGTCCGATACCGTCTCTGGTCCTCGTGGGGACTCTCGAGCACCGAGATCGCCAAGGCTGTGAGCTTCGTCGCGTTCTCATTCGGTCTCGGGATCGTGGCGCTGAGTGGCGTCGTGTTCCTCGCCGAGCCGGCGGGCACGGCCGAAGTGCTGGGGTTGCCGATCGCGTCGCTGCGCCCGGTCGGGGCAGTGGAGCTGCTGCTGGTCGCGGTGTACGCCTCCTGGACGTTCCTCCGGCGGGGACGGATCCGGATGGGCCCGTGGAAGCTCCCAACGCCCAAGCCCGCCATCGTGGGAGCGCAGCTCCTGGTGGCGGCGCTCGACTGGACCCTCGCAGGCGCGGCGCTCTTCGTGCTGTTGCCGCCGGGCCACGGGCTGAGCTTCCTCACCTTCCTCGGCGTCTTTCTCATCGCGCAGTTCACCGGCCTCGTGAGCCATGTCCCCGGTGGTCTCGGTGTCGTCGAGACCATCATGGTGCTGCTGCTCAAGCCGTACATCATCGCTTCGGACCTGCTCGGCGCGCTGATCGCGTATCGCTTCATCTATTATCTCCTGCCGTTTGCGGCCGCTGTCGTTCTGATCGCGATGCACGAGTTTCGTCCGTATGCGCCCAGGGCGCTGGGCGTCGCGCGGAGCGCCGGAGGGTGGGTCCCCCGACTGATCCCGCAGGTACTCTCCGGTGCCGTGTTTCTCACCGGGGCGATCCTGCTCATGTCGGGCGCCACTCCGGGTGTTCCCGGCCGGCTCGCATGGCTCGGCGACGTGCTCCCGCTCGGGCTGATCGAGCTCAGTCACTTCGTGGCAAGCCTCGCCGGTGTCGGCCTGCTCGTCCTGGCCTGGGCTCTCTGGCACCGGCTCGACGCCGCGTACGGGTTCACCGTAGGGCTCCTCGGGATCGGCATCGGCGCTTCACTGCTCAAGGGAGTCGACTGGGAAGAGGCGACACTGCTCACGCTGGTCCTCGCTGCCGTGCTTCCGGCTCGGCGCTACTTCTATCGCAAGTCCGCGATCGCCGCGGAGCCGCTCGAGACCGGGTGGTTGATCGCGATTCTCTTGGTGGTGGGCGGATCGGTGTGGCTCGGGATGTTCGCGCACAAGCACGCGCAGTACAGCAGCGAGCTCTGGTGGCGATTCGCGCTCGACGCCGACGCGCCACGATTCCTGCGGGCCACGGTCGGCGTGGTGGGCGCCTTGCTCGTGGTCGGTCTCATGCGACTCTTCCGCCACGCGCCGCCCGACGTAGCGCTCCCGGGTTCGAGCGAGCTCGATCGAGCGGCCGCGCTCATCGCTGCGTGGCCGGATTCCTCCGCCAATCTCGCGCTTCTCGGCGACAAGGCTCTCCTCTTCAGCGAAGGAGGCCAGGGATTCCTGATGTACGGAGTCGAAGGGCGAAGCTGGGTGGCTCTGGGAGATCCAGTCGGGGCCGCGGGCGATCAGGTCGAGCTGGCCTGGCGCTTCCGGGAGCTGGCCGACCGGCACGGTGGATGGACCGTGTTCTACGAGGTGACCACCGATCATCTGCCGCTCTACATCGATCTGGGCCTCACGCTGCTCAAGCTCGGCGAGGAAGCGCGAGTGCCGCTCGCCGGTTTCTCGCTCGATGGCCCCAACCGCCGAGCGCTCCGCCGCACGCAACGGCAGATGGAACGGGATGGCGTGACGTTCGAGGTGGTTCCCCCGGCAGCGGTGCCACCGCTGCTTCCCGAGCTCCGATCGATCTCCGACGCGTGGCTCGTGGAGAAGCGAACTCGCGAGAAGGGGTTTTCCCTCGGCCGATTCGATGATGCGTATCTGTCCCGCTTTCCAATCGCGATCGTTCGTCGCGGCGGAGCCGTCGTCGCCTTTGCGAATGTCTGGAGCTCGGGGCGGAAGTCGGAGCTTTCGGTGGACTTGATGCGGTACACACCTGATGCCCCGGGTGGCGTCATGCGGTTTCTCTTCACGGAGCTCATGATCTGGGGAAGGGCGCAGCAGTACGAGTACTTCCGGCTCGGGATGGCGCCCTTCTCGGGTCTCGAGCGGCGAATGCTCGCGCCACTGTGGTCGAGGCTCGGCGCGTTCATGTATCGCCATGGAGAGCACTTCTACAACTTCCAGGGTCTCCGCGAATACAAGGAGAAGTTCGACCCTGTCTGGGAGCCGCGGTATCTGGCGTCACCCGGCGGCATTGCGCTGCCGCGTATTCTCACGAATGTCGCGACGCTGATCAGCGGAGGAGTGAGGGGCGTGGTATCCAAGTGATGGCACGGCGCAGGGTCGTTGCACTGGCTCTCATGATCGCGGCGTGCGGACGACCGCGCGAAGCCCCTCAACGAGCTTCGCCGCCGCCCGAGTCGCTCGGCCCACTCCGCGTCGACACGCTCACCTTCGGACAGTTCGGCGCGATCTCGCTCTATCGTCGCAGCGAACATCCCTCGCAGGTCGTTCTCTTCGTCTCCGGGGACGGCGGGTGGAATCTCGGTGTCGTTCGGATGGCGGAGATCATAGCGGGAATGGATGCGGCGGTCGCGGGCATCGACATCCGCCGGTACGAGAGTGCGCTCGATCGACCATCGGAGACCTGTGGCTATCCCGCCGCCGACTTCGAGGCGTTGAGCCAGTGGCTCCAGAAACGACTCGGATATCCCTCGTACACCACTCCGATTCTGGCCGGATACTCCTCGGGCGCGACGCTGGTGTATGCGATTCTCGTCGAGGCGCCCCACGGGACCTTCGCGGGCGCCCTCAGTCTCGGCTTCTGTCCCGAGCTTCCGCTGCGGCGGCCGCTCTGCCGCGGCAACGGACTCGCGTGGGTGGCCGGGCCGAAGGGGAAGGGCGTCAGCTTTCTTCCAGCCGACAGCACCGCCGCACCATGGGTCGTCTTGCAGGGAGAATCCGACTCCACCTGCTACGCCCCTCGGGCCGCAGCCTACGTGCGGCGTATCCGCGGCGCCAGGATCGTCGAGCTGCCGAAGGTGGGACACGGGTTCGCGGTGGAAGCACGGTGGGCACCGGCGTTCCGCGATGCCTTCGTTCGAATCACCCGTGCGATGCCGGCCGTGCCGGCGCCGAGCGCGACGGCGGTGCGAGACCTGCCGCTCGTCGAGCTTCACGCACGCGGGAACGATTCGACCCTCGCGATCATCGTGTCGGGTGACGGTGGATGGGCAAGCCTCGACCGCCAGATCGGCGAGACCTTCGTCTCGCGCGGGATCTCCGTCATCGGCGTCGACGCGTTGCGCTACTTCTGGAAGGAGCGGGATCCCGAACGAATGGGTGCCGATCTCACGAGGATCGCGCGCCACTATCTGGAGACTTGGGGCAAGCGGGAATTGCTGCTCGTGGGCTACTCACGCGGCGCAGAGACGCTCCCCTTCATGGCGAGTCGCCTCCCCGCTGATCTCAAGGAGCACGTTCGCATCGTGGCCCTGCTCGGTGCCGCTCGCTCCACGACATTCGAGTTCCACCTCACCGACTGGCTGGGACGGGGAGAAACCGGGGCGCGCCAACCCACCGCACCGGAGATCCAGAAGCTGCGCGGGCTTCCGATTCTCTGCATCTATGGAACCGACGAGAAGGACTCCGTCTGTCCCTTGCTGCCCGCCGCCCTCGCGACCGTGATGCCGGTCCAGGGTGGGCATCATTTCGGCGGTGGCTACCGCGATCTGGCCGGGCGGATTCTGCGCGCCGCTCAGCGCGACTGAACCTCCGCGGCGGCGGCGATGACCATTGCGACGCCGCCGCGTCCAGCCTCACGCGTCAACCGATGACCTCCCGGATGCGTGGCGACGCGAACCACCCCGCTATCGAGCGCGGGACAGAGCGAGCCACGCTCGCGTTCTCCCGAGATGCAGATCAGCCGCATCCCTCTCAGCTTCGTAAGCTTCAGGCTCGACCGGATAGTCGTTGAATCGAAGCTCCGCGGCGAACAGATCGACGGGACGGTACTGGAAGCTCGCGACATCACTGAGCCCGATCAGGGTGACCACGGTAACACGTGTCCGAAGCTCTGACGGCAGCCGCGATACCATGAATGGCACCAGGTCGGCGCCGCGAGAATAGCCGATGACGAGGATGTGGTCGCACTGCCACGCAGCGAGATAGTGCCCGAGGACGCGGTCCAGATCTCGGCCGGCCCCCGTCGGAGACCTCGGGACCTGCAGGTACGATGGTGAGACGAAGCCGACGACCGGGATTCCTTTCCTCTTCAATTCATCCGCCATGCCCTTGTCTCCAGCCGCCCAACCGCCGTCGCCCGTGAGGAGAACAGCCAGAGTGCCGTGGCGCGCCGTCACCGGGATCTCGATCAAGGGCAGGTCGGAGAGCCCTGAATCGAGTGTGTCTCGCCACGGTGGGACGGCGGGTGATCCCAAGGCTAGAAGCACCAGGCCGTAGATTCCGGCAAGAGTCATGGAACGGCGGGCCGGACCGCGGCGAGGATGAGGTCGGCAGTGGCGAGGCCCTCACGCCGTGGAATACGATGGCCACCCGGTCGGGACTCGACGCGCGCCAGCAGAGGGGGGAGTGACGAGCAGAGCGAGTGGGTCTCCCCGACTCCCTGAACGCACAGCAACGGCAGGCCCCTCAGCTTTTCCACCTCCGGCAGGACCGGCAGATCGCCGTCGTGAGACATCGCGGCCACGATGTCGGTGATATGAAACTCGAAGTTTGCGCGTGCCTCGAGACCCAACATGGCAACGAGCTCGATCTGCCTGCGAAGGTCCTGCGGGAGTCGTGACGCGACGAATGGCGCGATGTCGGCCCCGTGCGAGTACCCGATGAGGATCACCCGATCCTTGTGCCATGAGGCGAGATAATGACGAAGAACCCGACTCATGTCCTCGGCGGCCTCGTCCGGAGTGCGCTTCACGCGGAGGTAGGAGGGTATGTCGAGCCCGACGACGGCAACCCCGCTGTCGGCCAGCGCGGCCGCCATCGCCTTGTCGCCGGCCGCCCAACCGCCGTCTCCGCTCAGGATGACCGCGAGGGTGGGGCTCGTGGCTCCGCGCCCTGGGACTTCGACGAGAGGCAGACCGAGCATGCCCGCGGAGTCGGTATGCACTCGAGCGGCTGTAACGGATTCTGGTGAGATGGCGAGTACGATGGCAGCGAATATGGGAAGCGGGACGATCGGCATGGGCCGGGCTCCAGAGGCGCAAGACGTGGAACCTGGCATAGGGCAACCCGTGTGCCGCGCCGTTCCGGACGCCAATCCGAACTCACGGCGGCGGCAAAGCGGTGCACTCGCGCCTTCCGTCGGACAGATTGTCCGCGGGTCCCGCCAGGCAGGAGCAATAATGACCCGTGCTACCTTACACCGATGATTTCTCGGACCGTCAAGGGACTCTCGCTGGTTTCGCTGTTCAACGACTTCGCCAGCGAGATGGTATACCCGCTTTTGCCGGCCTTCGTCACCCTGACGCTGGGCGGCGGCGCCATCGCCCTCGGCGCCCTCGACGGCGCGGCGGATCTGACCGCGGCCCTGCTGAAGGTCATCAGCGGGAGATTGGCCGACCGGCCGCCATGGCGACGCCCGCTCATCCTCGGCGGCTACGGTGTGGCCATTCTCGTTCGGCCGCTTATTTCCGTCGCGAATGCTGCCTGGCAAGTCATCGGGTTCAGGGTCATCGATCGCGTGGGGAAGGGCCTCAGGACGGCACCGCGTGACGCGGTCATCGCCGCGACCACGCCGTCGGCTGAACAGGGTCGGGCGTTCGGGTACAATCGCGCCGCCGACCACTTCGGGGCCGTGCTGGGCTCTCTCGCGGCCTGGTACTTCGTCTGGCGCGGCACTGACGTGCGAAGCGTCATCGGGCTCAGTGCGGTCCCTGGTGTCATCGCCTTCGTCGTGCTCGCTGTCGTGCTGAAAACGGGGTCGGCGATCGCCGGATCTTCGTCATCCGGCTCGCGGCCCCGGGATGCCTCCGGCGTGGTCTTCTGGGGACCCATCGCGGGCCTCTCCGCCCTCACCTTCGTTCGTCTCCCAGAGACCTTGTTTCTTCTGCACCTGCAGGACCGTGGCCTTCCGGTTGCCGGTGTTCCGCTCGCCTGGGCCGGCCTCCACGTCGTGCGGAGCGCAAGCTCGTACCCGGGAGGGCGGTTGTCGGACCGGTTGGGTCCGGTCTGGACTGTCGCGACGGGAGGACTTGTGTTCGGCGCGACGGTGATGGCCCTTGCCCTGACACACTCCACCGCCGCGACGGTCGCCGTCTTTCTGGTCCTCGGTGTCGCCACCGGTCTCACCGAATCCGCAGAGCGCTCTCTCGTCGCCCGTTTGGCTCCGTCGAAAACCGGGCGCGGATTCGGGGCCTACCATGGTCTCATGGGGTTGGCGGCGCTCCCGTCGGGTCTCCTGTTCGGCGCGTTGTACCAGAGCGCCGGCGGACCGCGCGCGCTCGTCGCATCCGCGATCGGCACCATCGGCGCGGTGCTGCTCTGGTTAGTGGTCTCACGGCGAATGACAGAGGCAACCGCATGAAATCCAGAGTCGTCGCCCTCTTCTCTTGTCTGCTCCCGGTTTTCGCCGCCTCTCACGCGGCCGCTCAGGTGCAGATTCGGATCGGCGATCCCGCGCGTGCGACTTACTCCGAGCTGCACGAAGCACTGCGCGACGGAACACCCGCCGGCGATTCGGTCGAAGCCATCCTCCGCATTCGGAGGCCCGCTCTGCTCTGGAAACGACTCCGCGCCGCGGTCAATGGTACGGGGGATTGGAACAGCGGGTTGATCGCGCTCACGCACCTGGCCGAGCTCAGGAGCCGCGCGTTTGCGGACAGTGCGGGGCGGCTTATGCGTCGGCTCGAGACCGCGGAAGGCGTTCCATTTCCGAAGAATCCGGGTCTACAGGCCGATGACATCGAGCCATCGCTCCAGGCCATTGTTCTCGAGCGAAGACGTCAGGTGTCGGGCGATTCCGCCGTCCTCGCCGATATTCTCGCTCGCGTTCCGACGCGAAAGTACGATCACGGCGATGCCTGGGTTCTCGGTCGCCTCGGCGCCGGAGCGGTCGATTCGGTCGTGGGGCGGTTTCTCTCGGCGTCCGACCAGGAATTCAAGGTCCGCTACCTGACGCTGCTCTCCTACTTCACCGATCCGGCGCTCATCCCGCTCATGTCGCGGGTGTACGTGTTTCCCGACAGCTTCGACATTCCGCTCCGACTCGGCATCCGCGCATCCGACGCGCTGCTCTGGATCGGGACCCGGGAGAGCCTGCAGGCTCTGCTCGATGCGCGAGAGAAGGCGCGTGAGCGGGGGACCTACGCCGACCACAGTCTCGATCGCGGCGGGTATGATTTTCTCGCCAACGACAGCTCATCGGTGATCTCGAGAACGGGAAAGTGGCTGACGGTGTGGGTGCAGCAGTTGACCGGAGACGTTCAGCAGCAGCGGGTGGGCGCGTCGCCGTAACGATTCTCGATGTAGGAGTCGTAATACTCGCGCTCGGTGGGAATCGGGTGATCGGGATGACACCGCCGGACGTGCTCGACGTAGGCTGCGTAATCCGGCATGCCGGCGACGCGCCGGACCATCCGAAGGACGGCGTCGAGCCTATCCCGCATACGCCGTCTCCACGAATGGAGTCTCCTTGGCCGATGCCGGCTTCCGGCGGGTGACGATCAGGATCCACTCGCGGGCCGATGCGACAAGCAGAAGCACCGTCGCGATCATGAAGGCGGCCGTGACCGCGGCGTCGAGCCCGTCGTTGAACATGAGCCGCGCGCCGCGCGCGGCCTCCATGGCGCCGCTGGCGATCTGGGTGGCGACCTGGTCCCGGTGCGAGAGGAAGCCGAGGCGGGGACTGGGGGCGAAGATCTTCTGCCATCCGGCTGTGAGCGTCACCGCCAGCACCCAGGCCAGCGGCACCAGTGTCACCCAGGCGTAGCGAGTCTTCCCACTCTTGATGATGAGGGTGGTTCCGACGCACAAGCGCCACCGCCGCGAGCAGCTGATTGCTGATGCCGAAGAGCGGCCACAGCGAGTTGATCCCGCCGAGCGGATCGAGCACTCCCTGCACCAGGAAGTATCCCCACGCCGCCGCGATGAGTCGCCGATGCCAGGAGAGTGCTCGGATACCACGAGGTGCGTCCGAGCGGCGGCCAGAGGTGGCCCGACAGCTCCTGAAGCATGAAGCGTCCGACGCGGGTGCCGGCGTCGAGCGTCGTCAGGATGAAGAGCGCCTCGAACATGATGGCGAAGTGGTACCAGAGCGCCATCAGCCCTTGCCCGAAGGCTCCGCTCAGAATGTGGGCCATTCCCACCGCGAGGGTCGGCGCGCCGCCGGTGCGGCCGAGCAGCGTCTTCTCGCCGACTTCCGCCGCGAGTGCATTGATGGTCTCGGGTGTCACCGTGAATCCCCAGCCGCGGATGACCTCGGCCGCGGTCTGGGCGGTGCCGCCCAGCGCCGCGAGTGGGGCGTTGATGGCGAAGTAGACCCCTGGATCGAGCAGCGAGGCGGCGCAGAGCGCCATCACGGCGACGAACGATTCCATCAGCATGCCGCCATAGCCGATCAGTCGGGCGTCGCTCTCGCGCACCAGCATCTTGGGCGTGGTGCCCGACGCGACGAGCGCATGGAAGCCGCTGATCGCGCCACAGGCGATGGTGATGAACGCGAACGGGAAGAGCTTGCCGGCGAAGACCGGGCCGGTGCCGTCGACGAACTTCGTGAGCGCCGGCATCTTGAGCGTGGGCATCACGACGAGGATGCCGACCGCGAGCAGCAGGATCGTCCCGATCTTCATGAAGGTCGAGAGGTAGTCGCGCGGGCAGAGCAGCATCCACACCGGCAGCACGCTCGCGATGAAGCCGTAGCCGATGAGGCCGTACGCGATCGTCAGCCCCGAGTGGGTGAAGAGCGGCGCGAGCGACGGCGACTCCGCGACGTACCGACCGCCGACGAGGGCCAGCAGCAGCAAGACGACGCCGCAGAGTGAGGCTTCGATGGTCTTTCCCGGCCGCCAGACCTTCATCCAGAAGCCCATCAGGATGGCGATCGGGATGGTGCAGAGAATCGTGAACACGCCCCATGGACTGTCCTTGAGCGCGTTCACCACCACGAGCGCCAGCACCGCGAGCAGGATGACCATGATCGCGAGAATCGCGACCATCGCGAGCACGCCCGTGAACGGGCCGATCTCCTCCTTGGCCATCTGGCCGAGCGACTTGCCGTCGCGCCGCATCGAACCGAAGAGGATCACGAAGTCCTGCACCGCGCCCGCCAGAACGACGCCGAAGACGATCCAGATCGTGCCGGGCAGATAGCCGAACTGCGCGGCGAGCACCGGGCCGACCAGCGGGCCGGCGCCGGCGATCGCGGCGAAGTGATGGCCGAACAGCACCCAGCGTGGGGTCGGCACGAAGTCGCGTCCGTTGTTCAGCCGCTCGGCCGGCGTAGCGCGACGGTCGTTGAGGCCGAAGACGCGTATTGGCGAGAAAACGGCTGTAGAAGCGGTAGGCGACGAGGTAGGTGCCGACGGCGGCGAGGACCAGCCAGGCGGCGCTGATGGTCTCGCCGCGATGCAGGGCCAGCACGCCCCACGCAGCGGCGCCGGCCAGGGCGAGGAGGGCCCAGGCGAGTTTCACGAGCATGCTCGCAAAGTAACATCTCCGCCTTCTTGCCGTGCTTCCGGTCGCGCCGTACCTTCGGAGTTCCATGCCATTGCCATCCTTCGGGTTCGGCCACCGACCGTCCTGGGAATTCGAAGCGATCGAAAGCTCCGGCGCGACGGTCGAAGAGCCTCAGCCCCAGCCGATCCGGAAGGGGTGGCGCGGCAAGGTGGCCATCGTGACCGGCGGCGCCACCGGCCTCGGCCGATCCATCGCAATGGAGTTCGGCCGGCTCGGCTGCCACGTGGCGTTCTGCTTCGTGAACATGCCGGGCCGCGATGTGACCGAGCAGGCGCTGCTCACCGAGACCGCGCTCACCGCGATGGGCGTCAGCGTCTTCGCCGCGCGCTGCGATGTGCGCGATCGAGTGGCCGGTCGAACGGTTCGTCGACGATACGCGCCAGAAGCTCGGTGGCGTCCACTTCCTGATCAACAACGCCGGCATCGCCATCGACGGCGCCCTCTGGCGGCTGAGCGAGGAGGCCTGGAATGAGGTGCTCGACACCAACGTCACCGGCGCGTTCAACTGCATGCGGGCCGTGGCGCCGATCTTTCGCGGGCAGCACTACGGCAAGATCGTGAGCGTGAGCGCGCACCAGGCCGAGCGGCCCGGGTTCGGCGTCGCCAACTACGCCGCGAGCAAGGCGGCGCTTCGAGGGCCTCACCCGCGCCGCCGCCGTCGAGCTCGGTCCGGCCAATGTGAACGTCAACGCCGTCGCGCCCGGGTTCATCCGCACCGAACGGATGGTGATGCTGCCCTCCGAGGTCATCGAGCGGGCGCAGAAGAGCTCGATCCTCGGTCGCGTGGCCGAGCCCGAGGACGTGGCGCATGTGATCTCGTTTCTCTGCTCGGAGTCGGCGCGGCACATCACCGGGCAGACGATCGTGGTGGATGGAGGGCTGTCGCTGGAGTAGACGGCGAATATCCCTTCATCCCACCGGCGCCCTCGCTTATCTTGCCCCTTCGTGATCCCCCGCATCGTCGTCAGGCATTGCCGCCACGCTCGCGCTTGCCAGTCCGCTCGCCGCGCAGGTGCCGGCCGCTCCCGTTCCCACCGCCTCGCTTGCCGGACAGACCGTCGCCGTCATCCCGATCACGCTCGTCGTCGCCGACCCCGCACTGCAATCCGACACCATCTACGCCAAGTATCAGGACCGTCGCGCGACGCTGCTCTGGGCGGACTCCGTGATCGGCGATGCTTTCGTGGGACGCGCACCCGAGGTCAACTGGGTGCTCCCGCCGAAGCTGCGGAAGATGGCCCGACGCGCGCCCGGCCTGGTCGGCGATCCGGACCAGATGGGTCAGGCGGTCATGCGGGCGCCCAATCTCAAGGATGATTCCCGACCCGCTGCGCTCCAGCCTCCGGAATCTCCTCGCCCTCACCGATGGCCGCGTCGTCATGATTCCGGCCGCGCTCGGCTTCGTTCGCGATTCCGCCGCCGGCGTACGCGCCGACTTGAGTCTCGTCGCCGGTGACGTCCGCTCGGGAAAGGTCCTCTGGCGGAGTCAGGCGATCGGCAGCGGCACGACGCCCTGTCGCGGCGCTCGAGGCGGCGCTCGCAGCGGTCCTTCCCGCCGATGCGATGGGTCCGATGACGCTACGACGTCACGCTGATCCCCGGCGACGGTATCGGACCCGAGATCACCGCGGAGACCGTGAAGGTGCTCGAGGCCACCGGTCTTCGGTTCAACTGGGATGACGAGCTGGCCGGAATGGCGGCGGTGGACGCGACCGGTACTCCGCTTCCCGACGCCACGGTCGAGAGCATCCGGAACGAACGCGGTCGCGCTCAAGGGACCGCTCACGACGCCGGTCGGCAGCGGGTTCCGCTCGGTGAACGTCGAGCTCCGCAAGGAATTCGAGCTCTTCGCCAACATCCGTCCCGCCAAGACGATCGTCCCCGGCGGGCGTTCGAGAACGTCGACATCGTGCTGGTGCGGGAGAACCTCGAGGGGCTCTACGTCGGGGTCGAGCACTTCGTCGCAGATCGGCGACGATCCGCGGGCGGTGGCCGAGTCGATGGCGATCGTGACCCGCGAGCGGCTGCGAGCGGATCATCCGCTACGCGTTCGAGTACGCGCTCAGGCACGGGCGCAAGAAGGTCACCATCGTCCACAAGGCGAACATCCTCAAGATGGTGAGCGGGCTCTTTCTCGAGGTGGGTCGCGCGGTGGCCAAGGAGTACGCCGGCCGGGTCGCAGTCGAACGACATGATCGTGGACAACTGCGCGATGCAGCTGGTGATGCGAGCCCGAGCAGTTCGACGTGATCGTGACCACCAACATGTTCGGCGACATCCTGAGCGACGAAGTCTCGGGGCTGGTCGGCGGTCTCGGCCTCGCGCCGGGCGCCAACATCGGCACCCAGTGCCGCGATCTTCGAGGCGGTGCACGGCAGCGCGCCCGACATCGCCGGCAAGGGCATCGCCAATCCGTCGGCGCAGATGCTGGCCGCGGCGATGATGCTCGATCACCTGGGTGAGCTCGAGCGGGCCGAACGACTTCGTCACGCAGTGGCAGATACCATCGTCAAGGACAACGTCCGCACCCGCGATCTGGGCGGCACCGCCTCCACCGAGGAGTTCGGGGATGCTGTCGCCCGGCGGGTGGCCTGAGGTCCCCTGCGCCAAGTGCGGAACGCGGGTCCCTGGACTCCCCTGGGGCGAGCTCTGCCCCGAGTGCCGAGCCGAGCGGAGCGCGCGTGCCTCCCGGCTGGCGAATCGCATCTCCCTGGCGGCGACGGCGCTGACTGCGGCGTACGTCGTCCTTCGTATGCCCAACGATCCAACGGCGCGCTTCTACGGTGCCGTGGCGGTCGTGGCTACCTACATCATTGTGCGGCGGATCGTCGGCCGCATCGCCATGGAGGCGCTGAAATGAGATTCGCCGCGGCAGCGATTCTGGCCTTGAGTGTGTCCCCCCCGCTCGCTGCCCAGACCTCGCTCACGATCTACAACGACGGCCGCGTGCTGGTGCGGCGCGCCGTGCCCGTGACGGTGCCCAAGGGCGCCTCGACCCAACGCGTTGCCATCGGTTCGCTCGACCCCGCCTCGGTGTTCTCGCTCGACTCGAGCGTGACGATCGCCGGACTTCGGTACGATGGCGCCGTGGACGAGATGAGCGCGCTGCGCCGGTCGGTGGGCAAACGCATCGTGTATCGTCTCCCCGAATCCAAGGATACGCTGAGCGCGCTCGTCCTCGGCGTCGATCCGCTTCGGCCTCCAGCTGCCGGACGGGCGAGTCATGTTCAGCCCGCCCGGCGCCGCGCTGTATCCCGCCGATGTCGTCGTAGCCGATCCCACCGCCACGCTCGATCTCAGAAGCGCTCGCGCGCTGGACAAGCTCCGACTCGGCTATTTCACCAGCGGCGCGTCATGGCAGGCGAGCTATCAGGTGGTATTGGGTGGCACGAATGCGCGGGTGACGGGCACGGCGGTTCTCGAGTCTCAGGCGCTGCGAGCGGAGGATGCGGAAGTCCAGCTGTTGGCGGGCGCGGTCAGTCGGGCCGCTCCGCCGAATGCGCCGCCCGCCCCCTACCTCAAGATGGGCGTGGCCGCCGCGATGGCGAGAGAAGAGAGCGCCGTGTCGGAGCAACGGGTCGGCGAGTTCCATCTCTATTCCCTGGCGGGGAAGAGCACGCTGTTGCCGGGGCTCACGACATCGGTCGCCCTCTTCGATCCCGTTTCGGTCGTCTATGAGCGCAACTACGTGGTTCACGGTCAGGTCCCGTATTGGGGCATCCTGCCGCAGCAGGGCGACGAGAGCGAAGTGCCGGTCGACGTGAGCTATACCCTCAAGCGGCCGAGGAAAACCGAATTCGGCGATCGCCCACTGCCCGGCGGGATCGCGCGGCTCTTTCAGGCCGACAGCAGCGCGCGCCTTCAATTGATCGGTGAGGCATCGATGGACCACACGCCGGCTGGCGAAGACCTTCGCCTGTCGGCCGGCACCGCCTTCGATCTCAAGGCCCGGCGAGTCCAGACCGCTTATGCGACCCGGCGAGACAGCACCAAGTCCGGGTGGCGCACACTCGCCACGGCCGACTACCGCGTGACTATCACGAATGCGGGAGACAGCGCCGTTGCGGTGGACGTGCGTGAGGAGCGGGCAGGAGAATGGAGCGTTCTCTCCAGCTCGGTGCCGGCGGAGAAGATCTCGTCCACCATCACGCGATTCCGTGTAAGGGTCCCCGCGCAAGGAGAAGCAGTGCTCACCTACCGAATTCGCGCCGTCTGGTGAGATGAACGACGACCCCCTGGTCATCGTTCACCTGTCCGATCTCCATTTCGGCGGGTACGCCGACCTGGCTCAGATCGAGGCGCTGGAGGAATTCATCCCGACGCTCGGCGCCACCGCGGTCGTGGTGTCGGGCGACCTCACGCAACGGGCGCGGCACGGGGAGTTCCAGGCCGCGCACGCCTTCCTCCACAGATTACGGTCGCGGCTGCCGCTTCTGGTCATCCCGGGCAATCATGACGTCGAGTGGTGGAAGAGCCCCTTCGGGATGATGGGACAGAAGATCAAGTACGCCAAGTACGCCTCGTATTTCAGCCCCCTGACGCCGGTGCTCGAGGTCCCCGGCGCCGTGATCGCCGGCGCACTCAGCGCGTTTGGTGTCGCCTTTGGATCGCTCACGTGGAATATCCGCGACCTGGCGGTCAAGGGTCACCTGCCGGCCTCGGAGACGACCCGAGTGAAGGCGATCTTCGAGAAGGTGCCGGCCGGCGTGGCGAAGGTTCTCACCCTTCATCACAATGTGTTGCGCGGCGGTATCTCGAAGCGCATGGGGCTCGCGAGCTGGCGCTCCGCACACCGGCGGCTCTTGGCGACTGGCGCGGATGTGATCCTTTGCGGCCATGACCATCAGGAAGGGGCGGGGCAGGTGCGCGGGACCCTGCCGGTCAGCACGGCCAGCACACACAGCTCCCGAACCCGCCGGGCCAGGGCGTCGGTGTTCAACACGGTCCTGATCGACTCACGCGCCGTGCACGTGCACCACTACCGCTGGGAGTCGACCAACCAACTCTTTCTCAAATCCGACACGAGCTCGTTCGCCCGGCAGGGGGCGACAACACCGGCAGTCTCGATTGCGGGTGGAGAGAGTGATGGGTGAGGTGGAAGGGCTCCTCGCCGGGCGCCTCGCACTGCTCGGTCTCCGCGACATCCAGAGCGTCCGTGTACACGCCAACCGGACCGTGATGGTCAGCCTCAATGCTCGTGGTGTGCTGCGATTGCATCGAGGCTATGCGTCCGCCCCGGACCGTGTCCTGCGCGCCATCGTTCGTTTCCTGAATCCCAGAGCTCCGCGTCCGCTTCGACGACTCGCCGAGCGAGAGTTCCTGGCGTTTCCGGTCGAGGAGCACGAGCCGGCACGCGAGACGGCCCCTCGTCACGACCGGCCCAAGCCGGGTGACCTGATCCTTCTGCACCGACTCCAGCAGCTCCACGAGCGATTCAACGACGAGCACTTCGGTGGCACCCTCGGCATGCTTCCACTCAGGATCTCGGGGCGAATGCGGGCTCGGGTTGGCGAGCTGAGCGTGGATCTCCGAACCGGACGGCCGATCGAGATCGCCATCAGCCGCCGCCATCTCGCCCGCCATCCCTGGCCGGAAGTGGAGCATACGATGCTGCACGAGATGATCCATCAATGGCAGGCGGAGACGGGTCTGCGTGTGGATCATGGTCCGACGTTTCGCGAGCGGGCGCGGGTGGTCGGCGTGCTTCCTCGGGCAAAACGGGGCGTGAGTCACGGCACAGGCGGGATCGCGTTCGGCGTGTAAATTGGAAGTTCTACCTGGAGGCATCATGCGCTGGACGCCGGGAGGACCGAGCTCGGATGTAGAAGATCGCAGGGGCGATGGTGGCCGATTTGGCGGTGGCATGCGAATGGGGCTCGGCGGGTTCGTGGTCCTCCTCATCCTCAGTCTCGTATTCAAGCGGGATTTCTTCTCCCTCGTGGGCGCCGGTGCCCCGACGGAGGATACCGGCGGCACGGCCGCTGGCCCCGTGCAAACCACGCCGGAGGAAGACCAGCGGCAGCAATTCGTCACCTTCGTGCTGAACGATGTGCAGCAAACCTGGACCAAGATTCTCGCGGATCGAGGCCAGCAGTACGAACACGCCAAGCTCGTGCTCTTCCGCGATGCGACCCAGACGGCTTGCGGCGTCGGGCAGGCAGCGGCCGGGCCTTTCTACTGTCCCGGCGACAATCGCGTCTACATCGACCTGGGGTTCTACGACGAGCTTCGCGATCGGTTCGGCGCCGCCGGAGACTTTGCCCAGGCCTACGTGATCGCGCACGAGCTTGGTCACCATGTCCAGCGACTCCTCGGAACCGAAGCCAAGGTGAGGCGCGTACAGCAGGAGCGGCCCGACGAGGCGAACGACCTCTCGGTGCGGATGGAGCTACAGGCGGACTGTTATGCCGGAGTCTGGGGTCACTCGACGGAGCAGCGGAATATTCTGGAGCAGGGGGACGTAGAGGAGGGCCTCAACGCCGCCGCGGCCGTGGGCGATGATCGCATCCAGGCCTCGAGCGGCGGAGGTATTCATCCCGAGTCGTTTACGCACGGCTCTGCCAAACAGCGGTCGTCCTGGTTCAACCGGGGCTTCCAGAGCGGACGCCCCGAGGACTGCGATACGTTCGGTAGCTAGCGCGCCGCCGGAATCATCCCGCACGCCACCACTTCGTTGCGGTGCTTGGCGGCCACCTGTATGACGTGGTCGCCGCGCCGGACGTCCGACAGGCGAAGGTTTCCACCCTCCCGCCTGGCCTTGCCATCGGCGTGGACCTCGTCGATGTCCTCGACCACCGCTCCAGGCTTGGAGCAGCTTCCCTGGACGACCCTCACCTTGTAGGCCCCGTTCTGCTCACCCGAATCTCCGGGATTCAGGGTCACCTCGAAGTTCGTGGCCTGCCCATTGGGCGCGAGATTCACCGTTCCACCGACGCCGGCGGTCGTCATGGGATCGAGATAGACGATGACGCCGTTTTCCGATCCCTGTGCGCTCAAGCGCATTGGAACAGAGGCGAGCGCGAGCACAACGCCAAGGACCACGGTACGCTTCTGTATCGTGAACAGACACATACGGTTACCTCGGTAGTTGTTTCCGTACCCTAAAGCTAATCTGACCGGGCGCGGCCGGCCGTGAGACCCCTCACCAGCGTTCCGCAACTGCCTGTCAAAGCGTGAGTTCCCCGGCTATCTTACCCCCCTCAACCGGGTCCTTTTGCGTGAGGGTATCATGGCCACCGCCGTATCGATCTCCCAGTTTGCCGGCGTCGATTTTCTCAACTTCGACACGTTGCTGTCGGAGGAAGAGCGCGCCGTGCGCGACACCGTGCGGACGTGGGTGGACGAGCACCTGCTTCCTGTGATCGGCGAGGCTTACATCGAGGGACGCTTCCCCAAACAGTTGATTCCAGGGATGGCCGAACTGGGGTTGTTCGGGGCGAACCTGCCCGAGGAGTACGGTTGTGCCGGGCTCAACAACGTCGCGTACGGCCTGATCATGCAGGAGCTGGAGCGGGGCGACAGCGGCATTCGCAGCTTTGCCTCGGTGCAGGGTGCGCTCGTCATGTATCCGATTTATGCCTTTGGATCCGACGAGCAGAAGAAGAAGTGGCTCCCGCGGCTTGCCTCGGGCCAGGAGATTGGGTGCTTCGGGCTGACCGAGCCCGACTATGGCTCGAACCCCGGTGGAATGATCACCACCGCCAAAGAGACCAAGGACGGCTGGGTCCTGAACGGCACCAAGATGTGGATCACAAACGGATCACAGGCCACGGTCTCGATCATCTGGGCAAAGACAGGCAAGATCGACGACGCGAAGTCGATTCGTGGCTTCATCGTTCCCACCAAGACGAAGGGCTACGCCGCGAAGGATCAGAAGGGGAAGCTCTCCCTTCGTGCCAGCGACACGAGCGAGATCCATCTGGCCGATGTCCACCTGCCCAAGGATGCCATCCTTCCCAAGTCCGGCGGCCTCAAGAGTCCGCTCATGTGCCTCACGCAGGCCAGGTATGGTATCGCTTGGGGCGCCATCGGTGCGGCGATGGCCTGTTACGACGAGGCCCTGCGATATGGCCAGCAGCGCGTGATGTTCGACAAGCCGATCGCGGGCACCCAGATTCAGCAGGTGCGCCTCGTCGAGATGCTGACCGAGATTACCAAGGCGCAGTTCATGACGCTGCAGCTCGGCCGACTCAAGGACGGCGGCACGATGACGCCGGAACAGGTGTCTCTCTGCAAACGGAACAACGTGAACATCGCCTGCGAGTGTGCGCGGGAGGCCCGCCGGCTCCTGGGAGCGAATGGGATCCTGGCCGAGTATCACTCGATGCGGCACATGGCCAATCTCGAGTCGGTCTATACGTACGAGGGGACCCACGACATGCATTCTCTCATCGTGGGGCAGGCGATTACGGGACTTCCGGCCTTTTAGAGGACATCCGCCCTCGGGTTCGTGATGTCGTTGGTCGTCCTTCTCATCTTCCTCGTCTGGCTTCGGCCGCTGACTCTGGGCGTGACAACTCCGCACATCCCCCGTATCTACCTAGTGTGAACCACTCTCTTCTGGTGCCCGGTCCCCTGAGCCTTCCAGAGCCAGGCCTCGAGGGAGGAGGAGAAGCGCTTTGTCGCGAATGGTTTGAAGCTTACGGTACCGCCGTCTACAACTACTTTCGATTTCACGTTCCCCTTCCCGACGTTGCCGAAGACCTGACCGCGGAGACGTTCTTCAAGGTCGTTCGCGCCGCGGGCAGGTTCGACCCGGAACGGGGAACGGCCAAGGCGTGGATCCTGACCGTCGCGCGTAACGTCCTGGCCGATTGGCGGCGCCGCGCCCGCCTTCGTCGGTATGTCGCCATCGGCTCTATGCACGATCTCGCGTATGACGCTCCGTCGCCGGAAGAGCGTCTCCTGAAGGAAGAGGAGGTGGGCCGCATGCTCGACGCCGTGGCCACCCTCCCCGCGGCCGACCGCGAGCTGATCGGACTGCGATACGGGAGCGGTCTGGCGATCGCGGAAACGGCCCAGGTGCTCAGGATCAGCGAGGGAAACGTTCGTACTCGCTTGTGGAGGGCATTGAGCAAGCTGAGGAAGGCCCTCGAGCGGTGACGGGGGATTCCGATCTGCCGCCGGATCTCGAAGCCGTCGATCGCTCGCTGCGCGAGGCTCGATTCGCGCCGCGGGCCTCCCTGGGTCCCGAGCTGGTGGGTCGGTTGCGTCGTGGCGAACGGTTGAAGGGTGTCGTTCCGCCGCGGCGCAGCCGTCCCGCACTTCTCGCGGGCGCTGCCTCGATCGCCGTCGCCGCCCTGCTCGCCGGCGTCGCCTTTCATCACCGATCCTCCGCCCCGATAGTGGTGGACCGCTGTTGTTACGATCTCGATGGCGGTGGTCGCGCCGACGATGGAGTGAGTCTGCTGGCCGAGCGGGACTCTCGAATCCGCCGCCTGCGCGTATATGAAGACCGAGACCGGTCGGGCGCCCTCTCGTCCGGCGACGTCGTCCGCCTTGACCGGGGTGACGAGCCGGTCTTCCGGGGCGGAGAAACCAAGGGATTGGTCACCGTCGAGCGCTGCTGCCTCGACTTCGACGGTGGCGGCCCGAAGGACGACGCCCTGCTGGTGCTCGGCGTTCCACCCGACCGGGTCCTGATGGCTGCCATCTACGAGCGGCCCGCTGCCATTGGGTCGCGGCGTAGTGACGCCGACATCTTCCCGCTTCGCTGAGTTCCTCCGAATCCGCTGCATCTCCCGAAGCCGGGCACCCATGATACGCTCACGACTGCTCGCAGCCGCCTGGATACTGTTGTTCGCCTCGACGCTCGCGGCTCAGCAGCAGGATACGACCAAGAGCGATTCCACCGTGCACGAGCTGCCGCCCATCGAAGTGGTCGGGAGCATCCAGCCCGCTGCGGGGCCGACCATAGGCTCGGGTGTTCCGGCGCGCGTGACGACGCTCGACGCCGCGCAGGTCGATGCCTACGAGCCGCGGATCCTCTCGGATGCAGTCAAGACCGTCGCCGGATTCTCCAGTTACGACGATCTCGGGAGCCCATACAAGCTCAACCTCTCGAGCCGCGGCTTCTACTCGTCGCCGGTGGTCGGCTTGCCACAGGGTATCGCCGTCTTCCTCGACGGCGTCCGGATGAACGAGCCGGAGGCCTCACAGGTCAATTTCGATCTGCTTCCGATGGATCACATCAGTCGCATCGAGGTGCTCTCCGGTAACGGCTCGCTTCTCGGTCGGAACGCGCTCGGCGGCGCCGTGAATCTCGTCACCACGCGCGGGCACGGACCGCCGTCCGGAACCATCGAGCTGTCGGGGGGAAGTTATGGTGCCGCCCGAGGCGAGGCCCATGTATCGGGGTCTACACAGAGTGGAGTGGACTGGTACATGGGCGGGAACTACAACCGCGAGGACGGCTGGCGGCAGGACACGGGGGCCGAGCAGTACCAGGGCTTCGTCAATCTCGGGAAGCTCGGCACGACGGGAGGTGTGCGATTCCAGGGGTTCTACTCGCACTCGAATGCCCGACCGGCGGGCTCCCTTCCCGAATCGGTGTTCGAGACGAGCGCCGACTCCAATCTCACCGCCGGCGACTACGAAGACCTCTGGGCATATCAGGGGTCGCTCCAGGCGTACAAGCAGTTCGGACTTGGTCGGGCCTCGGCTACCGTGTACTTCCGCCGGCATCGTGCCGAGCGGTTCAACGTCAATCAGGCGGAGGATCCGGACGCGTTCGGCGTGAGCTACAACACGAGCTTTGGTTATACCGCGGACTATCGGTGGACTACGGTCATCAACGAGCGAACCGCGTTGAGCATCCGCGCCGGAGTGGACGGCGAGGTGACGCGGGTGAACATCGACATCTTCGCCGACTCGATCAAATTCGGCGGTGGCCGAACGCTCAGTACCAGGGCGCGTAGCCCGCTCTGGGACCTCGCCCCGTTCGCCGCCGCCGACCTCGTGATCGGTAAAGCCACGCTGTCGGCGGGCGCGCGGTACGACTACGTGCGGATTCCGTTCGAGGACGCGCTGGATCGGTCGCTCGACACCGTGGGTGTGTACAAGCGCCTGAATCCGCGAATCGGGGCGAGCATCGAGGTGCTACCGGGTGGATCGATCTTCGCTTCCTGGGGTCAGGCCTTCCGCGCTCCCGCGGTGATCGAAAACGCATGCGCCGATCCCACGTCGGCATGTCCATTGCCCTTCGCACTCGGTGACGATCCGCCGCTCGCCCCCGTCAAGGCGAGCACGCTGGAGGCCGGCTTTCGTTATGCCGGGGATCGCTATTCCCTCTCGGGCTCGGCGTACTACACCAATGTAAAGAACGATATCTTCCTCACGCCGTTCCAGGCCGCGAACGAGCCGGCGGGCAGCACCATCGACGGCTACTTCGTGAATCTCGATAAGACGCGCCGCGCCGGGGTCGAGCTCGCCGCCGCCTACCGCTTCCCCGCAGGCCACTCGGTCTACGCGAACTACGCCTTTACTCGTGCGACCTTCCAGAGCCAGGCCGACATCTTCGCGATCCGCTCGGTAAACGATCCAAGCGTCGTGAACCCGTTCCCCGCCGAGAACGCGGTCGGGGCCGGAGACCGCTTTCCGCTGGTGCCCGATCATCAGGTCAAGTTCGGCGGGCTGCTGCGTGTTGGGCCGTACGTGTCGGTCGGTGCGGACGGTCGCTATATCGGGAAGCAATATCTGAGAGGCGACGAGGCCAACGTGACGGTGCCGCTCGACGGGTATTTCGTCGCCGACGCTCGGGCAGGCATCGAGTTCGGGCGGTGGGAGATCAACGGCATCGTCACGAATCTCCTTCAGAACAAGAGCGCCATCTTCGGCACATTCAATATCAACCAGGGGAATCCAGCGGGCCCAACGGTGGAGCGTTTCCTGACTCCCAATCACCGTCGAATGTTCCGACTCGTGGTCCGCACGACCCTGGGAGGGGCGGAACGGCGGAATGGCGGGACGGCGGAATGACAGAGCCGAGACGATAACTATCGTTCCGCCCTTCCGCCCTTCCGCCTTCCACTACTACCTTTGCCGCCAACTCTCGACGGAGTACGTGTTGAAGATTGCTGTCTGTCTCAAGCGTGTGCCCGACATGGAGATGCGGTTCTCCATCGCGGCGGATCGAAAATCCCTCGACCAGAGCGGGCTGAAGTACGAAATGGGTGACTTCGACGGATACGCCCTCGAAGTAGGGCTGCAGCTCGTCGAGAAGCATGGACCCGGCGAGGTCGTGGTCCTTTCCCTCGGCCCGGACAGCGTGCAGGAAATGCTTCGAAAAGGGCTCGCGATGGGAGCCACGCGGGCCGTCCAGCTCAAGACCGACGAGCTTCCGTTCGACGGTCTGGCCATCGCTCGGGCGCTTGCCGCGGAGCTCAAGGGAGGAGGCTACGACCTGATCCTCTTTGGGCGGATGGCGACCGACACCGCCAACGGCACGGTCGGTCCGATGACAGCCGAGCTTCTCGACCTTCCCTGCGTCACCGCCATCTCATCGCTCGAAATCTCGGGTGGTCGTGGGACCGCTCGGCGGGACCTCGAAGGCGCGTCGGAGACCGTCCAGTTTCCGCTTCCCGCGATCCTCACGATCGATGAGGGCATCGCGCGTCCGCGTCTCGCTTCGCTCAAGGGAATCATGGCCGCGAAGAAGAAGCCACTGGAGACGAAGCCTGCTCAGGTGGGAGATGCTCGTCTGCAGGTCGAGAGCCTGTCGCTGCCGCCGGACCGGCCGCCGGGAAGAATCATCGGCGAGGGGCCCGACGCGGTCCCCGAGCTTGTTCGGCTGCTCCAGACCGAAGCGAAGGTGTTGTGATGGCGACGATACTGGCATTCGCGGAATCGAGAGGCGGAGAGCTGCGCAAGGTGGCGTACGAGGCCGTCACCGCGGCACGGAAAGCGGCTGATGCCTCCGGCGGCGGAGAGGTTCACGCGCTCCTGATCGGTGGGCCGGGGATCGCCGCACACGCCGCGACACTCGGCCGGTATGGCGCCGATGTCGTCACGACCGTCGAGCATCCCGGACTCGAGCGCTATAGTCCCGAGGTCTTCGCCGCTACGGCGGCGGACCGAATTCGCAATGGGCGCCATCGCGCGGCGTTCTTCGCCGCCTCGGCGCAGGGTCGCGACCTCGCCCCGCGCGTCGCCGCAAAACTCGAGGCAAGCCTCGCATCCGACGTGACGGAATTCGAGATCCGGGCCGACGCCGTCGTCGCTCGCCATCCCGGGTACACGGGGAAGGTGATCGTCACGCTGCGCCTCACCGGTGAGCCCGCGCTCCTCTCATTGCGTCCTGGCGCGATCACCCCCGTCGAGTCGCCGCGCACCGCGCGAGTCGAAAACGCCGCCCCGGCAATGGATCCGAGTCAGGCCCGTGTGGTCGTCACGGATATGACCCAAGGTGGCGAGGCAAAGCTCGACATCAGCGAGGCGCCCGTGATCGTGAGCGGCGGGCGAGGCCTGCGGGCCGCGGAGAACTTCAAGTTGGTGGAAGACCTGGCAGCCGCCATCGGGAACGCCGCGGTCGGAGCCACCCGCGCGGTCACCGACGATGGATGGCGGCCGGCCACTGATCAGATCGGACAGACAGGGCGCCTGGTGAACCCTGATCTCTACATCGCGGTCGGCATCTCCGGAGCCATCCAGCACCTGGCCGGCATGCGCACATCCAAGACCATCGTCGCGATCAACAAGGACAAAGACGCGCCGATCTTCAAGGTGGCCGACTACGGGATCGTCGGTGATCTCTTCGAGATCGTGCCGAGGTTGACCGAGGAGATCAGGAGGGCACGCGGCCAGCATCCGTGACCATCGCCCCGAGACGCCGGACGCCCTCCACCACCGCAGCCTCTTCGGGACCAAAGGAGAAACGGACGTAGTTCCGAAAACGTGACGGCCGACCGCTGCGGCGCTTTCCGGGATTCACGTCGAAGAACTCGCCCGGCACGCAGATCACGTGGTGATCGAGTGCGGCCCGAAAGAACGACATCCCTGTGTTGATCGACGGCGGCAGCGCCGAGACGTCACCCCACCAGTAGAACGTCCCCTCGGGCTCAAGATCGAATCGCACGCCGGCCTCGGCAAGGCCCTCGCCGAGAATCCGCCGCTTGCGAAGGAAGGCTTCGCGTATCGCTGCTGCTTCCGCGCAGGCCACCGCCGGAGAGAGCAAGGGCACGGCGGACCGCTGCAACGGCTTGCTGCCGCCGCCATCGAGAAAGGAGCCGCTACTCGACACCGCCTCGATCACCTGCTTCGGGCCGACGATCCAGGTGGTCCGCCAGCCGGGGTAGCGCCAGTTCTTGGTGAGACCGTCGAACAGGACGACCGGGTCGGCGTCGACATCCTCGACGTATCTCGCCGCCGAGACCATGCCTGACTCATCGCCGCCGCCCCAGATGTAGTGGGAGTAGAACTCGTCGATCAGGAGCGTGCAGCGAAGCTCTCGCGCGAGTCGAACCCACCCGGCCAACTCGGCTCCCTGAATCACTTTTCCCGTGGGATTGCACGGATTGGAGAGGAGCAATGCCGACAGCCCGCGTCCGGTGATCTCTCGCTCGAGGTCGTCGAGGCCGAAGTGGTATCCTCGCTCACCGTCGAGAGCGATTGGGATCGACGTGAAGAGCTTGAAGATGTCGAGCAGCTCTTCATACGCCGTGTAGTCGGGGAGGAAGTGACCGAGATTGATCTCGCCGAGCGCGGCGACGGCCCGGGTCAGCGAGGCCCGGCCTCCGCCACAGATGCAGACGTTGCGTTCGGTGTAGCGCGACTCTTTCCCCTGGCGGTACAGCTCGTTGTACAGGTCCGCCACGGCCCGACGGAGCTCCCAGATCCCCGGGATTGGCGCGTACTCTTGGTCATCCACCCCTATCTCGACGTGATGCACGCGCGGTGGGGCGCCCGGCAGGGGGCCGGTCTCGGGCTGTCCCTGGCCCAGGTTGCACCAATCGGGATGCCCGTAGCGATACCCGCGTCGCGCCGCCTCCGCCATCACGTAGATGACGCCGGTAAACGGAACGGAGCGAAAGCCGGGGATGGTGGGGCGAGTCATAGGGCTGTAAAGTAGTGGCTCACCCCTAAGCCTCGTGAGGTCTTCTGGCTTTGCCTCGAGTCGCCGACCCGCCCCGACGGGCCGGACAGCTGCTTCGTGTGCTCGGCGCCGCCTTCGGTATCGCGGTGATCATCGGCAATACCATCGGCGTCGGAATCCTTCGTACTCCCGGCAACATCGCCGCGCTGCTTCCCACGGTTCCGCTGTTTCTCGGCGTCTGGATCGCCGGCGGACTCTACGCCTTTCTCGGGGCCATTTCGGTTGCGGAGCTTGGGGCGATGCTGCCGAGCTCGGGCGGCCAGTACGTGTTCGTCCGCCATGCGCTCGGCGGGTATCCCGGATTCATCGTCGGCTGGAGCGACTGGATCTCGACGTGCGGTACCATCGCCTTCATCGCGATGGTCGTCGGCGAGTATCTCGGGAAGCTCGTTCCCGCGGCGGAGGGCAATGGCTCGCTCGTGGCGGCCGGGACCATCTGTTTGTTCGCCATCGTGTATTGGCGGGGAATCACGTGGGGCGATCAGGGGCAGCAGTTTCTGAGCCTGCTCAAGGCACTGGCGCTCGTCGGCCTGGTGATCGCGTGCTTCGTGCTGGGCTCCCGCGCCGCCGAGGGCCCCGCTGTGCAAGTGCCCACGGGCGCTGGCCTGGCGACCGCGATCGTTCTCGCGTTGCAAGGCGTGATCTACACGTACGATGGTTGGAACGGGATGATCTACTTCAGCGGGGAGGTCAAGGATCCGGGTCGAGACATTCCTCGCGGCATGGCAGGCGGAGTCGTCTTCGTCCTTGTCATCTACCTTCTCATCAATCTCGCCATCCTGCGCGTGTTACCCGTCTCGCGCATGGCGGGTGACCCGTTCGTCGCAGGAACCGCCGCCAGCGTCGTGTTCGGGCCGAGGGGCGATACCGTCATCCGGACGATCATGATCGTGTCGGCGCTCGGTGCCGTGAGCGCCTGTCAACTGATGGCGCCGCGCGTGATCTTCGCGATGGCGCGCGACGGTCTGATGCCGGCTACTGTGGGCAGCGTCAACAAGGGTGGCACACCGACCGTGGCCACGCTCGCGAGCACGGCCGTCGCCCTCGCCTTCGTCACGACGGGCACGTTCGATCGCGTCCTCGCGCTCGTGGCGTTCTTCTTCGTCGCCAACTACACGTTGTCATTCGTCTCCGTCTTTACACTTCGGCGCCGCGAGCCGGGTCGCCCGAGGCCGTACCGGGTGTGGGGCTACCCCTGGACCACCGGGATCGCGCTGGCAGGCTCGATCGCCTTCCTCGTGGCTCAATGCGTCAGTGACACCCGCAACAGTCTCTGGTCCCTCGCGCTCCTGGCGCTCAGTTACCCGGTCTATCTGGCGATCGGGCGAGTCTCGCGATAGCTGCCATTATATTTCCGCCGCTTTCGCACCTTCTCGCCTCTCAAGGAGATAGCACGCTCGTGTCCTCCATCCTCCCCGCACGCCATCAACCTGCGCTTCCCCTCGATCGCCTGATCCTGCACGATGCACCGAGCGCGGAAGCGATCGAGATGGACGTGCTGATCGTGGGTGCAGGACCCGCCGGACTCGCATGTGCCATCGAGCTTGCCCGACTCGTGAAGCGTGAACAGGAAAATGGGGGAGGGATTTCCGACCTTTCGATCGGCGTGCTGGAGAAGGCGGCCAGCCTCGGTGAACACAGCCTCTCGGGCGCGGTCGTCAATCCGCGGGCGATTCGTGAGCTGTTTCCCGATGTCGCTCTCGAGAGTCTCCCGTTCCGCCAGCCGGTTACGAGCGAGGCCGTTTACCTGCTCACCGAGAGCCGGGCGCAGCGAATTCCGACGCCGCCGACGATGCACAATTCCGGCTACTTCACCGCCTCGCTCTGCGAGATGGTCCGTTGGCTCGGCGAGCGCGCGGAGGAGCTCGGCGTCAACCTCTTCGCGGGCTTTCCGGTCGATGCGCTGCTGGTCGAGGGGGCGGCGGTTCGCGGCGTTCGCACTGCGCCATCGGGACTCGATCGCGGCGGACAACGGACCCGAGACTACGCTGAACCTACCGACCTCACCGCAAAGCTCACGGTGATCGCCGAAGGGACCAGAGGCACGCTGGGGCAAGCCTGGCGTGAATGGCAGCGCGTCGGATCCGCCAATCCTCAGCTCTTCGCACTCGGCGTGAAGGAGGTCTGGGAGACCTCGCGACCGCTCGGATCGGTGATCCACACCCTTGGCTGGCCTCTCCCCACCGACGCGTTCGGCGGCAGCTTCATGTATCCCCTCGGCTCCAACCAGGTCGCGCTCGGGCTCGTGGTCGGCCTCGACTACCACGATGCCAGTCTCGACGTGCATCAACTGCTCCAGCGACTCAAGCTGCATCCGCTGTTCCGCGCACAGCTGGAAGGGGGACAGCTTCTCGAGTGGGGTGCGAAGACCATTCCGGAGGGAGGGTATTACGCGCTTCCGGAGCGGCGGAGTGGTGACGGCCTGATGTTGGTAGGCGACACCGTCGGCTTCGTCGACGTGCCGTCGCTCAAGGGGATTCACTACGCGATGCAGTCGGGGATGTATGCGGCGCGCGCCGCCTTCGCCGCCCTCAAGACCGGCGACGTTACCGGTGCGGCACTCTCCTCATATGACCGGATGGTAGACGGCAGCTATATCGTGGCCGACATGCAGCGCACGCGAAACATGCGCCTCGCCTTCAAGGACGGGTTCTGGATCGGAGGGGTGAAGGCGGCAGTTATGACGCTCACCAACGGTCGCTTTCCCGCCGGCAAGATCGACATGGCCGAGGATGCCGCTACTCCGCGTCGCGTCACGACGGAGTCCACCTTTGCTCCCGACGGTGTGCTGACCTTCGGCAAGCTGGATGCGGTCTTCAAGTCGGGGAACGCCACGCGTGATACGATTCCGTCCCATCTCATCGTCTCCGACAACGTTCCTCCCGACGTCGCGGACTTCTACTCCCACATGTGTCCCGCCGGCGTATACGAACGAACCGCCGAGGGACTGCGCGTCAATCCCCCCAATTGCGTCGACTGCAAGGCGACCGATGCCCTCGGTCCTCGCTGGACCCCCCGGGAGGGCGGCAGCGGGCCCAAGTACCGCCTGATGTAGCTTTCTCCTTCTCTTCGGCTTCCCTCGAATCGCGGGGATTCGGCGCGACTCGCACTGCGCGTGTTCGCATTCGGAGTATTTCCGCCTCCTTGGACCGGCCCTGAACACCTCCCTGCGTCTCTCCAGAGCAATGAATTGCATGGCGCCAAGACACATGATCCAGCATCGCTTGCGATCGGCGTTCAGGAAATCGTGCATGCAACCGACAACTACCTGGACGGTGTTCGCTTCCTGAGGATCGTTCGGCACCGCGGGTCGGTCCGGAATGGTCCGGGTTTTGACCTTCAGGGGCAGCGGCGACTGCTGCCAGCGACATTCACCCTCAGCCGGGAGGAAGGATGGGTCCTCGAAGGACGTTGCGTCGTTGTGCGCTCGCTCCGTTCCTCTCTTGCGTGGTGAGTGCGACCGCCGCGGCGCAGACCAGCGAGGCCGCGACCTGGCAGTCGACCCCGGCGTCGGTCCTCAAGAACACGCTGCGCTCGGTGAGCGTCGCTCAGGTACGGTATTTCCAGGGCCAGAAGACTTATTCGGCCAGCGCCGAAGCGCTGGGCCTCGCGGCCGATCGCAACGTCCAGGTCCAGATCATCGCGGCTGGACCGAAGGGATGGCAGGCGCGCGCGGTACACCGTCAGCAACCCGGACTCAGCTGTGTGATCTTCGTGGGCAGCGTGGATGGGTTCGAGTCTCCCACGACGGATGGGGACCATGAGATGGCGGGAGAAGAGGGCGTCCCCCTGTGTGACCGCATGCGCTAACGGATGGGCGCCTCGAAGATAGTTGCGTCCAAGCACAAGCCCGGGTGGGCCGCGAGCGTCTGGAAGTTCGGTGTGGGTACCGTTTCCGCAGCGGCTGCCGTCGTCTCCATTCTCAGCAATACCGGCTCGATCAAGACGTTCCTCGATTCCCCGAAGAAGAGCCTGATGGGCGTCGGGCCGGAGGCTCGCTGGGCCGGCGTCACCCCCTCGTCCGATACGGCTACCTCGCTCGGCGACTCGATCCACCTCGCGGTCACGGTCACGGATGCGCGCGGCGCGACCCTGAACGCGATCACGCCGGTCTGGACCAGCTCGGACGACGCCGTCGCGCGTGTGGATGAAGGTGGAACGGTCGTGGCGCGCGGTCCCGGCACGGCGACGATCGTCGTAACCGTCGGCAAGGTGGCCGCCCGATCGAAGATCACGGTGCGACAGGCCCCGGCCGGCATACATCTGAGTGACAGCGTTCTCCGGATTCCCGAGGGTGAGCGCACGCTGCCGCTGGCCGACGTGGTCGATGCGCGTGGTGCCCGCATCGGATCTGCCGGCGTCGCCTGGCGGACCTCGGACGCGGCGATCGCGTCGATCGACAGCCTGAATCAGGTGCTGGGGATGACCCCCGGGAAGGCGACACTCACCGCAGTGTCGGGCGCGCTCCAGGAGACGCTGCCGGTCGAAGTGCTCGCAGTGCCCGCGTCCATCACGGTGGTGGCAGGCGACAACCAGCGCGCTCCGGCAGGCCGACCGCTCGGTACACCCATAAGCGCGCAGGTCGTTTCGCGGAGTGGGCGACCGGTCCCGGGGGTGAGCGTCGAGTTTCGCGCCATGGAGGGGCAGGGGAGCAGCTCGCCCAGCGTGGATACGTCGGACGCTCGCGGGATCGTGCAGACCCTCTGGACTCTAGGAGACACTCCTGGTCGCCAGCATCTCGGCATCTCGACAGAACGGGTGACGGTACTCCCGGTGCTGACCGCCGAGGCCGACCCGGTCGCTGCACGGACTCGAGTCACATGGCTGACCGAGAATCTCGCAGGGCAAGCCGGTGATACGCTGACCGATCCGATCGTGATTCGGGTGACCGATTCGGACGGCATCGCGCTGGGTGACGTCCCCGTGGGCTGGAGCACCCCTGATGGCGGAAGCATCGTCGCACCCGCCTCGCGGACGGATTCTCTCGGCGAAGCGCACGCGAGATGGACCCTCGGTCCAAGAGCGGGGCGCCAGCGCATTCAGGCTCAAATCGGCAACGCTCGCACGATGCCGCTGTTCACCGCGCGGGCGACCGGAGAGTCGGGGCCGGCGGCGTCGATCAGTGTGCGCGCGGGAGACGGGCAGGCGGGAACTGTCGGTGGGGCGTTGGCCAAGCCGGTGGTCGCGCGTGCGGATGACCGTCTGGGGAATCCGGTGCCGGGGGCTTGGATTTCCATTCTGCCGAAGACAGGAACCGTCTTCGACAGCACCGCTCGAACCGATTCAGCCGGCCAATTGAGAGTGCGCTGGACTCTCGGCTCGACCGCCGGCGTGCAGCACATGATCCTGCGCCTGGGAGGGGCTGCGGCAGACCTCGATGTGACCGCGCGCGCTCGCCCACGCGGAGCGGCGAAGCTGGCCTTCCTCTCATCTCACCCGGTCGGGGCCGGGATGCTCGCGATCGGGGTCACCGACACGTACGGCAATCCTGTCGCCGGCCAGAAGGTGCGGTTTCGAGCGTCGGGCGGCACCGTCGCCTCGGCGACCATGGTTACCGACGCGAAGGGCCAGGCGCAGACTCGCTGGGCACCGGCGAAGAAGTCGAAAATGCGATCAGTCACGGCGGAGGTGCCGGGAACGGAGGCGCGAGCGACGCTCACTCTCCCATGACCTTGATGATCACCCGCTTCCTCCGCTGTCCGTCCCATTCGCCGTAGAAAACCCGCTGCCATGGCCCGAAATCGAGGCGACCGCCGGTGATCGGCACGATCACCTCGTGGCCGATCGTGAGGCTCCGCAGGTGAGCGGCGGCGTTGTCTTCACCGGTCTCGTTGTGGCGGTAGCGAGCAGGATCCCACGGCGCAATCGTTCCCTCCAGCCACTTCAAGATGTCCTGCCAGAGTCCTGACTCGTGATCGTTGACGAACACCGAGGCGCTGATGTGCATGGCGGACACGAGGACGAATCCTTCGCGGACGCCGCTGGCCCGTACCTGCTCCTCGACATCGTCGGTGATGTCGATGATCTCCTGGCGCTTCTTGGTCTCGAACCAGAGGTAGTGAGTGTGGTGCACCTTAGGCACTCCTATCGACTGACTGTCATATTTCTTCGGCCTCTGTGCGAGCCGCTCTCAGGAAAAACTCCCCCCCAAAACCGGCTCGCAACGGCCGCCGTTTGTGACACGAAGTCCGGAAATGTCGATCGTTGTGGCTGGGCGCGCGATACGCGGCGCGGAAATCGTCATCATCGCCGATGCGCGCGTGTCCGACGATCCGGCGAGCTCGATCGTCGTGGGTGGGCGTACGTCGCACGACGAGGAGAGCTCGATCGTCGGAATGGCGTAGGGGATGTTGATACTGGAGAAGGTGATCGTCGTTATCAGCCGCGCGAGGCGCGTCGCGCAAATCGTCATCATTACCGGTGCGCCCGTGTCCGTCGATCCGGCGGGCGCGATGGTCGCGGTTGGGCATGCGTCGCGCGACGAGGAGAGCTCGATCATCGTTATGGCGCACGGGATGTTGATACCTAGAGAACGCGATCGTCGTTATCAGCCGCGCGATGAGCGACGCGGAAATCGTCATCATCGCTGGTGCGCGTGTGTCTGACGATCCGGCGAACTCTATCGTCGTCGGTGCGCACGAGTTGTTGATGATGGACTACCCCATCAAACAGGGTGGCAGCTCTAGCGCAGGAGTTCCTCGAGTCGTACGGCGGTGTCGGTCTTTTCGTCACGATACTTGACGATCACCGGCGTGTAGAGCGCGATGCCTGCCTCGCGACCCGGCCCGCTTCGCACCGGCCGGGTACCGGGCACTACGACGGCGCCGGCGGGGATCTCGAGCGGCCGATCCCCTTCACGGCGGTAGACTCGGTCGTGCACCAGGTCGAACACCGCAGTGCCACCGGTCAGGATCGTGCCGGGTGCCAGCACCGCGCGCTCGCGCACGATGGTTCCCTCGTACACTCCGCAGTTCCCACCCACGAGCACGTCGTCTTCGATGATGACCGGAAGCGCTCCGGCCGGCTCGAGTACCCCGCCGATCTGTGCGGCGGCCGAGAGGTGCACCCGCCTTCCGATCTGGGCGCAGCTGCCGACGAGGGCGTGGCTATCCACGAGCGTGCCTTCGTCGACGTAGGCTCCGGCATTGATCCACATCGGCGGCACACACACGACGCCGCGCGCGACGAAGCAGCCGTCTCGAATCGAGGACCCACCCGGCACGATCCGGATGCCGTCGTCGACGCTGACCGGACGCAACTGGTACGTGTCTTTGTCGAAGTACTGGAACGGTCCGCCAGTCGCCGCCGGTGCCAGCCGACCGAGCCGGAAGCCGAGCAGAATGCCGGCCTTTACCCAGGTATTGGTGTGCCAAGTGCCGTCAGGTCCGCGTTCCGCGGCGCGAACGGTTCCCGCATTGAGTGCGGTCTTGAGCTCGACGAACGCCGCCCTGGCGGCCGACTCCTCTCCCCCAGTCACCCCGTCGGCGTACCGCTCGATCCTGGTGCGGAGCGTGGCCGGAACCTCAGACACCGGAGACACCGGCGGTCCTGAGGGCACTGGAGAGTGCCGTGCGCGTCGCGGCACTTGCGGAGACGAGCGGCAACCGGAGCACATCCCGAATCCTGCCCATCAGGCAGAGACCGGCTTTCACTGGTCCGGGATTGGTCTCCAGAAAGTTGGCGTCCATGAGCGGCAGCAGGCGGCCGTTGACTGCCCGAGCCCGCTCGAGGTCACCGACGAGTGCGAGGCGAACCAGCTCGGTCATCGCCTTTGGTACCTCGTTCGACGTGACGGAAATGAGCCCGTCACCACCCATGGCGATGAGTGGCAGCGTGATCCAGTCGTCGCCCGAGAGAACCGCGAAGGTCTCCGGCCGACCCGCCAGAATCGTCATGACCTGTCGCAGGTCTCCGCTGGCCTCCTTGATCCCCATCACGTTCGGATGCTCGGCGAGCCGGAGCGCTACTGTGGGTGTCAGATTCACCGCCGTTCGACCGGGCACATTGTAGAGGCACACCGGGCGGGTCGACGCATCGGCGATGGCCGTGAAGTGGCGAAAAAGGCCTTCTTGTGTGGGCTTGTTGTAGTACGGGGTGGCCGTGAGGATGTAGTCGACGCCGAGTCGGCACATTCGGCGCGTCTCGTCGACGGCGCGCGCGGTGTCATTGCTGGTGGCGCCCGCCATCACCGGCACTCGCCCCGCGCTGGTCTCGACGATGGCGGCGACGACCCGCTCCCTCTCCTCGTCGCTCATCGTCTGCGCTTCGCCGGTCGAGCCGCAAGGCACCAGGAGGTTGATCCCCTCCGCGATCTGCCATTCGGCCAGGGCTCGGAGGGAGGCGTAGTCGACATTCCCGCTGTCGGTGAAGGGCGTCACCAGCGCGGTACCACATCCACTGAAGCGCGTCATTCGCCGGCTCCGAACAGCATGTTCTCGAAGGTGTGGACACCCGGATGGCTGGGCAGCCACTCTGCTGCCGCGACCGCTCCCGCGGCGAAGCCCTCACGACTGCGCGCCACATGGGTCAGCGTCACGCTCTCCGAGGGCGCATCGTAGGTCACGGTGTGGGTCCCGGGGATTGATCCGCCTCGCACCGAGGTGATGGGGAAGGCTCGCGCCGCATCGCCCGCTCGAAGCGCGGCCTGCAGAGACTGCGCGGTGCCCGAGGGGGCATCACGCTTGGTCGCGTGGTGTTCCTCCAGTATAAAGGCGTCGAACGTTGAATGACCGGCGAATCGTCGGGAGAGATCCTGGGCGACGCGGAGGAAGAGGTGGACGCCGATCGAGAAATTGGAGGCATAAAGGAGGGCACCGTGCTTCTGCTCGACGAGGCGGGTGATGCGTGGCAGATCGGCCACCCAGCCGGTCGTGCCGGTAACGGTCGGAACTCCCGCCTCGATCAGGCGCTCGAGATTGCGTACGGCGGCATCCGGCCTCGTGAACTCGATCGCGACGTCGGCACCGGCCAGCCGATCTCGGGTGAGCGCCCGACCGGCCGCGTTCTCCTCCGCGCCGACCATGGCATGGATCGAGTGGCCGCGTGCTTCTGCGAACGCGGCTACGGCTCGGCCCATCTTGCCGTTCCCCACAATCACTATTCGCATCGGCCCCGCCCCATTAACACGGAGATCCGGGAAGCACTGCGTGTCTCCGTCGTGTGCGTTTCAGCACGTTCCGAAGAACTCCTGGTGCAGCCGCTGCACCACCGCCGGCCCATCCTCCTCGCGCACCACGAACGTCATGTTGATGAGTGACGCGCCCTGGGAGATGACCTCGACATTGGTTGGCTGAACCGCCTTGAACAGCCGGGCCGCGAGACCTGGAGTGTGCCGGAGCCCGATCCCCACCACCGCGACGATCGCCCGTCCGTGCTCTACCCGCACCTCGCCGAGCTCGGCCAGGTCCTCTACCACGGCATCGAGACGCGAGCGGTCTTCCACCGTAAGCGACACGCTCACCTCGCCGCTCGCGAGCACATCGACCACCACCTCGTGGCGCTCGAAGACCTCGAACAACTGCCTCAGAAAACCATAGGCGCCGAGCATGCGCGGCGCCCGGATGTTGATGACGGTGATCCCTCGCTTGAACGAGATCGAGCGGATGGGCGAATCTCCCATCCGCTCGAGCTCCGCCTCGGGCTCGATCACGGTCCCGGTATCGTTCGGCCGCGTGGAGTTGAGGACGACGATGGGAATCCCCGCTTTGACGAGGGGCTGCGCCGTGGCAGGATGCAGCACCTTTGCGCCGAACGTGGCGAGCTCCGCGGCCTCCTCGTAACTCGCCGCGGAGAGGGTCTTGGCCGAGGGGACGATGCGCGGGTCGGCCGTCATAAGCCCGCTGACGTCGGTCCAGATCTCCACGCGCTCAGCGCCGAGCGCCGCACCGAGCAACGTGGCCGTGAAGTCCGATCCGCCGCGGCCGAGCGTGGTTGGACGGCCGTCGACCGTCGAGCCGACGAATCCCTGGGTGACCGCGATCCGCCCCTCGTTGGCGAGCGGGGCCAGGACCGCCCGCGCCTTCTGCTCGAGAGCCTCAACCTGAGGCGTCGCCCGCGTGAATCGGTCGTCCGTGACGACGATTAGCCTCGCGTCCACCCAGACGGCATCGAGTCCGGCGCCACACATCGCCGCCGTGATGAGTCTCGAGCTCCACATCTCGCCGCGCCCCGCCAACGCGTCGAGCGCCGCAGGTGAGAGCTTTCTGCCCAGCGACCGCGTCAAGTCGCGACACAGGGCTTCGGCGTCGACCCGAATGTGTTCCATTGCCGTTTCTGCACCCGGCAGGTCACGGGCCGTCTCAGCGTGTCGCCGGACGAGCGCGAGCACCGCGGCATCTACCGCTGGACCCTTTCCAGATTGGACCTGCGGCGCCAGCGCCAGCAGGGCGTCGGTCACCCTGGCAAGCGCGGAGACGACGACGACCGGCCGGTCACTCCGGCGCTCACGGATGATCTCGATCAGGCGCCGGATGGCGGGCGCGTCGGCGACCGAGGTGCCGCCGAACTTCGCAACGATCATCCCGGTCGTTCCACCCGACCATCGGCCACGAGGAGCTCCGCGATCTGCACCGCCTGACCCGCGGCACCGCGGACGGTGTTGTGGCCGAGGACGACCATTCTGAGATCGAGAATGGGACACGGTCGCACTCGTCCGACGGTCACGGCCATTCCGCGTCCGCGGTCGAGATCGAGTCGTGGCTGCGGGCGGTCCGTACGGAGATCCACTTCGATCGGCGGTGTGGGCGACGAGGGTAGCCCTGCCACGCACGGCGACGCGCGGAACTCTCTCAGCGCGGTGAGCGCGTCCTCGACCGCGGCTCGCTTCCGGAACCCGACCGAGACCGTCGCCATGTGCCCTTCGATTACCGCGACGCGGTTGGTATGCGCGCTGACCGCAAAGGCCGCCGGGGTCACCCCCGACTCGCCGAGTGTGCCGAGGAGCTTCCGGCTCTCCCGCTCGATCTTCTCTTCCTCGCCTCCGATGAACGGCACCACGTTGCCGACGATGTCGAGCGACGGAACGCCCGGATACCCTGCACCCGAGACTGCCTGCATCGTCGAGACGAAGAGCTTCTCGACCTCGAACGCCTGGTGGAGGGGAGCCAGCGCGAGCGCGAGGGCGGCGGTTGAGCAGTTCGGATTGCAGATGATGGCGCCCGACCAGCCACGGCCCTTCGCGCTGGCGATCAACGAGGTTCAGGTGATCGGCGTTGACCTCCGGGATGAGGAGCGGCACGTCCGCCTCCATCCGGTGGGTCCGCGTGTTGGTCACCACGAAGGCGCCCGGCGCGCGCGAACGCCTGCTCGATCGGCCCGGCCACGTCGGCATCGAGCGCCGAGAAGACGATCGGTCCGGGCAACGGGACGATGCACTCCCGAACCGTGAGCCCGCCGATGCGCTCGCGGCAGAGTAGCGGTCTCGCGCCATCGCACGATGTCGCCGTAGCGGTTGCCGGCACTTGCCGACGATGCGGCGACGGCGGCGATCTCGAACCAGGGATGATCGGAGAGCAGCCGGACGAACTTCTGTCCGACCGTCCCGGTGGCGCCGAGAATGGAGACGGGAATCTTCGCTGTCATCGGGCCTCGGATGCGAGAAGGTCACCGGCGAGTCGGACGTACAGGTCCACCCCGCGCAGGAGGTCGGTCTTGCGGATGTGCTCGTCCGCGGTGTGCGCGACCCTGATCGATCCTGGGCCAAGCTGGTAACGCTCGCCCCACGTGCCGAGGAACGGCAGATCGCTGGCAAAGCTCACGACTGTCGTTTCCCACCCTGGCGGGGCGCTTGCCGCTTTGTGGCACGGCAGCTCCACCGGGAATTCGATGGTGACCCCGGGAGCGGCCAGTCCGTGAATCGTCCCCTTCAGTCGGTCGGTCGGTTCCACCGTTCGGATGAGAATCTGTGCGCTGGCCTCCGGCGCCAAGACGTTCGGCGCGACGCCGCCGTTGATGAGTCCGACGTTGAGCGTCGACTCGCCGAGGAGAGAGTCGGTCGGAAGCGGGAGCCGGCGGATGCGATCGATCGTGTCGAGCAACGCCGCGATAGCGCTCGCCCCCTCCTCGGGATACGCGGAATGGGCCGCTCGCCCCGTCGCTCTGAGGTCCACCCGAAGCGAGCCCTTCTGGCCGATCGATAGTCGGTTCTCCGTCGGCTCTCCATTGATGAGGTAACGACCCCGTGGTCCGAAATCGGCCGCGACTCGCGCGCCGTCGGAGCCGTTCTCCTCGCCGACCAGGAACAGCAGGCCGATTCGCCGTTCACCCGCTGCCGCCAGCCGTTCGGTCGCTGCGATCATTGCCGCCGCGAGGCCCTTGGCATCACAACTGCCTCGTCCCCGGATCGTGTCGTCATCTTCCGAATACGGAAGGTATGGTGGGACCGTGTCGACGTGGGTGGAGAAGACAACGGCGGGGGGTTCGCGGTAGGCGATCAGGTTGTCCCGCCCGGGCGATACCTCCTGCCTGGCCGTGCGATACCCGATCCGGCAGAGTACACCCTCGAGAAAGTCTGTCGCCGGGCCCTCGCACCCGGTTGGGGTCTCGAGGGCCACGAGGGCGCGGGTCAGGTCGAATGGGTCCATGAACGAAAACGCCCCGCCGGCGGTATGCGCGGCGGGGCTCCTGGTCGAATTTGGCTGAAAGCTTTCCCTATGCCGACCGAGGCCCGCCCGAAGGCGTGCGCTTCTCGAGCATCGTGGTCATCACGGTCGCGCAGCAGGTCAATGTCATTGCCTCTATCGCTGAAGTGGGCCAGGAGGCAACTTAGGAGCAGGGTCCGTCCCCGGCAAGTGGGACTCCTGCATCGAGGCACCGATGGCCGCCAACCTCACGATTTCCATCGCGGCTCTGGCCCTGCTGCTCTCCACGGAGTGCCAGAACGCCTTCGACTTCGACTCCGACGGCAACATCCACGTCGCAATCTCGACCCGCGGGTCCAGCCTCGATGCCGACGGGTACAGTCTCACGGTGGACGGGGACCTTGCGTATGCAGTGGCCGCGCAGGGTACCCTCGCACTCCAGCTCGTCGAGGGCACCCACACCGTGCAGCTCGGCGGCCTCTCGGCGAACTGCGCGGTAGACGGCGAGAATCCACGTTCGATCGTCGTGAAGCCCGGCGGCCCGGCCACCGTGACGTTCGCCGTGACCTGCGTGCGCCCGGGCCGGCTCGGCGGGGCCGTCGCGCCGACCTAGCTCGCGTGATGCGCGGAGGCCGCCGCATCTCCAGCCCGTGCCGCCCGCTTTCCCTCATCCAGATCGACGAACGCGAGGATTGCCGCCCCCACCGCGAAGAACGCGATGACGGACAGGATCGCGTTCCGGCTCGATCCAGTGGCCGCGATCGTCCCCGCGAAGATGAGCGGCCCGAAGATCCCCGCGAACTTTTCGAAGACGCTGAAGAACCCGAAGAACTCACCCGACTTGTGCTGCGGCACCATCGCCGCAAAGAGCGAGCGGCTGAGCGCCTGAGTGCCGCCCTGCACCATGCCCACCAGTCCCGCCAGAATGAAGAAGTGCGTCGCGGTCTTCATGTAGTAACCCAGGATGCTGATGACGGTATAGACGAGCAGCCCCAGAAAGAGCACGCGCTTGGCGCCGATCCATCCGGCCAGCATCCCGAACAGGAACGAGAAGGGAATGCCGACGAATTGGACGAGCAGGATAGCGGCGATCAGCGCGCTCTGCCCGATCCCGATCTCTGTGCCGTACGCCGTGGCCATCTTGATGATGGTCTGGATGCCGTCGTTGTAAATGAGAAACGCGAGAAGCATCAGGAAGGCCTGCCGGTATCCGCGCAGCTCTCGGAATGTGTCCCCCAGGCGAACGAAAGCGGCCCGCACGGGATTCTCACCCCGCCATTCATCCGACTCGAGGCGTGCTGGAGGCTCGGGCACACGCCGGAAGAGAGGGATGGAGAAGACGAGCCACCAGACCGCGACCGAGAGGAAGGCCAGCCGCACGGGCAGCGTCGCTTGCGATTCGGTCAGACCGGGGCCCGACGGGAGCCCGAACCATTCCGGCTTCTGGATCCAGGCCAGGTTGAGGGCGAGGAGGATGCCACCGCCCACGTACCCCACCGCGTACCCGGCAGTCGAGACGCGATCGATCTCGTTGGGCCGGGCGATGTGTGGGAGGAGCGACTCGTAGAACACGAAGCTCCCCGCCACTCCGATGAGGGCGAGGGCAAAGAGCACCGATGCGAGATCGAGATCGCCGGTGTGGACGAAAAAGAGTCCCGTCACCGCCGCCACGCCGAGGAACATGAAGATGGCGGCCCAGCGCTTCTTCGTCCCACCGAAGTCGGAGACCGCGCCGAGAATCGGCGAGAGCAGGGCTATGACGACGAGCGCGATCGTGTTGACCGTCGCCAGCCGCTGGGTGGCCCCGCTCTCGACCAGGCCTTTACCCGCGACCTTGACGAAATAGATAGGGAAGACGGCCACCATGACGGTCGTCTGCATGGAGGATGCCGCCCAGTCGTACATCGCCCAGGCGCGAAGCTCGGGGCGATCGAGACCCAGGCGCGAGAGAAACCGAGACCCGGACATGGTGGTGGAAGATGCTCCCGCCGGGTCCGAGTGCAACCCGGATGTCCGTCAGGCAGCTGCTCGCGACTCCCGCGCGTTTCGGCGCAGAGAGAGCGCGATCGCGCCCGTCAGGATGCAGACGATGCCGCCGAGCGAAAGGAGGATCGGGATATGAAGAAAGGCGTCCAGCGCCATCTTGAGGCCGACGAGGATGAGAATCAGCGCCACACCGGGCTTGAGGTACACGAACCGGTCCATCGCATCGGCGAGCACGAAGAACATGGCGCGGAGCCCGAGGATGGCGAAGACGTTCGAGCTGTAGACGAGAAACGGATCTCGAGTGACGGAAAAGATGGCCGGGATGCTGTCGATCGCGAAGACCAGGTCCGACCATTCGACGAGAATCAGGACGAGAATGAGCGGTGTGGCGAGGAGACGACCTCGAGAGGTTCGGGAAAAGAACCTGGTCCCGTCGTACGAGTCCGAGAATGGGAACACCTTCCGCGCCAGCCTGACGATGGGGTTCTTATCCGGTTGGATCCGGTCCTCGGCTCCGATCAGCATGCGGATGCCGGTGAGCACCAGAATCCCGCCAAAGACGTAGATGATCCACTCGAACCGCCGCAGCAGCAGTGCTCCCGCGAGGATCATGATGAGCCGAAGGGCGATGGCGCCGAGGATCCCCCACTTGAGCACCTTCGGCTGCGCCTCGGCCGGCACGCAGAAGTAATTGAAGATCAGTATGAAGACGAAGAGGTTGTCGACGCTCAGCGAGAGCTCGATCAGGTACCCGGTGTAATACTCGAGGGCGTGATGCAGCCCTTCGCGCCACCAGAGAAATCCTCCGAAGAGCAGGGCGAGGACGATGAGTCCGACGCTCCAGCTCACTGCCTCCTTCGTGGACAGCACGTGTGACCGCCGGTTGAGGACGCCGAGGTCGAGGAACAAAAGGCCAGCGACGAGGGCGGTGAACCCCAACCAGACGGTCAGGCTGTGCTGGCCCACTTATCTGCCGGCAGCCATTGCTTCGAGCCGGGCGACTCGTTCTTCGATCGGCGGGTGCGTACTGAACAGCTTGAGCATACCGCCTCCGGTGGCAGCGAGGGGATTCACCTGCGCGAGGGGCGCAGCCGCGGGCGCCACCTGCATGGGGATGCGGTGCGCGAGCGCGTCGAGTCGCCGCAGCGCGTGAGCGAGCGGCAGTGGCCGCCCCATGATCTCGGCCCCCGTCCGATCGGCCTCGAACTCCCGCTGCCGCGAGACCGCGAACTGAATCAGCATGGCGCCGAGTGGCGCAAGGAGAAGGAGGCCGAGCTGCGCCAGCGGATGGCCGCCCTCGTCGCTGTCCCGTCCCCCACCGAACATGAGCAGATAGGGGATATTGCTGATCGCGCCCGCGATGCCTGCCGCGATCGTGGTGATCAGCATGTCGCGATTCTTCACGTGGGCCAGCTCGTGCGCGATCACCCCCTCGAGCTCCTCCTGCGGCATGTACTTGAGGATGCCCGTGGTCACCGCGACGACCGCGTGCTCCGGGTTCCTTCCCGTAGCAAAGGCATTGGGCTGCTCGTGCGGTGCGACGGCGACGAGCGGCATGGGGAGCCCTGCTCGCTGGCGCAGGCGATCCACCAGCCGGTAGAGCTCGGGGGCCTGTTCTTCGGTCACGACCTGGGCACCATACATCCGGAGCACGAGGCGATCCGAGAAGAAGTACATGAGGAGATTGAAGGCGCAGCCGAAGACCAGAGCGAGCAGAAGTCCCTGCGAGCCGCCCAGCAACTGGCCGACCAGCAGGAACAGTCCCATCAGCCCTGCCATCAGGACCATCGTTTTGATGTTGTTCACGGTTCCCTCCATGCGGGCGACACGCGTGTCGCCCCTGGTGGGGTCAAACGAAAAAGAGCGAGACCCCGTCCGCTCCGCGCACCGCGCGTAGGACGAAGGTCTCGCTCTGAGGCGGGTTTCCCCGCTTCCTGCCGGACCGTGCTCGCCGAAACGAGCAGTCTTGACGATCCGGGCGTCCGCCGCAAGGCGGATAAGCTACTCCCCTTCAGTGGCCGGAATTCTAGTGGAGCGTCGGCATCCAGTCAAATGGGACTGCCACGAATCTCGAAGGCTCGTCCCGGCTTAGAACGCCGGCTCTGCCTGATGAGTCGGCTCGTCGAGACGAAGTGCCTGCACCATCGTGCCCGCCGGGGTCTCGAACTGCCCTTCCGGAATCACGAGGAGCGCGTTGGCCAGCACCATCGAGCTCAGAATCCCCGAGCCCTGCGGTCCCGTGAGACGAGCCTCGAGTCCATCCCGGCCCTTGCCGATGACGGCGCGGAGAAAATGCTGAAGCCTGGGCTTGAGGCTCACCGACTCGGCCAGGCGGACCGGAACGGTGACGCGGAACGGGAGCGCATGCCCCGCCATTTTCCGTATGGCGGCTCGCACGAACAACTCGAACGTGACCATCGTGCTGACCGGATTTCCCGGCAGGCCGATCCATGGCTTTCCGTCCACGAGACCGAAGCCGACCGGGGCACCGGGGCGCATGCGCAGCCGCCAGAACCGCTGGCTCGCGCCCAGCTCGGCAAGTACGGTCCGAACGTGGTCATGCTCACCTACGCTGATCCCGCCGCTCGTGACCAGCAGATCGCAATCGAGCGCGCGGGCGAGGTGCTCGCGGAGACTCTCGGGCGTGTCTCTGGCGATGCCCAGACTGTCGGGCTCACCGCCCGCGCGCCGCACCTGCGCGAGCAGCGTGTGGGTGTTGCTGCTGGCCACTTTCCGACCGCTCAGGATCTCTTCCGGTTGATCAACGTCGGCGATCTCGTCACCGCTCGTAAGAATGGCGACGCGCGGTCTCCGGTACACCAACGGATGGGCAACCGCGAGCGAGGCGAGGACGCCGAGCTGGGCCGCTTCGAGTTGCGCTCCTTCGTGGAGGACCGTGTTACCGCGTTGAATGTCTTCACCTGCGGCCCGGATGTTGGTCCCGGCGTCGCGGTCATTGGTGATCGTGACGACGTCGCGGCCGCCGTCCGTATCCTCCTGCCGGATCACCGTGTCGGCCCCCTCGGGGATCGGTGTGCCGGTGAACACTCGGCTGCATTGGCCGGCCTCGACACGCCGGGTGGGGAATCGTCCGGCCGGGATATGCTCGATGACCGCGAGACGCACCGGCCGTTCGGGGGCCGCGCCACGCACGTCATCGGCGCGCGCGGCGTAACCATCCATCCCGGAGTTGGCGTGGGCCGGAATGTCGAGCGGGCTCACGACATTTTCGGCGAGTACGCTGCCGAGGGCGTCGTCGAGCGGGATGCGGAGAGAAGGCTGGCGGGAAACCTCGGCGAGGATGCGACGGGCGGCGTCTGCCGCCGCGAGAGGATCGCTCACGGATTGATGGGAAGAGACCGTTCCCATGCCAGCGTGGCGAGGAGCTGAAGCCACATCGTGTCCTGGAACCGGATTACCACGCACGTCCCCGCGTCGTACGCGTAATCGTCCGTCACGATGGCCGCCCAGAGACTCGCGTCGGGCGCATCGGTGCGGTACAGAGGCTCCGCCGAGACGGACGGCCGGAACACCTCGATCTTGGGAAGCGGCGATTGCGTGAACCCTTCCGCAAGCACGATGTCCGAAGCACCGAGATGCTCGCGCGCCAGCGCGATCGGATCGGGCTCGCCGGCGGCGCGCTCGAACAGGATGCGGTGGCCCGGCGTTGCCAGGAGCACGCGCTCGGCGCGGCCTTCATTGTAGTGGCGCCAGCTGTCCGTGCCGGCCCGGTCGACCTCGACCGGGTGGTGGGTGTGCTTGATGGTCATCACCCGGTGGCCCCGTCGCATGAGCTCGGACGCGAGCGCAACCGTGAGCGTAGTCTTCCCCGAGTGCTTCCGCCCGACTATGGAGATGATCCGAGTCGTCGCCACAGGTCTTCCGCTCTCGCCAGGTCGTCCGCGGTGTTCACGTTGAAAAACAGGAGCTCCGGGTCGCCGAAACGCCGCACGTCCGAGAGAGGTAGGATACCGATGGTAATGCGTTGGTGGAAGCCGACGGCCCGGAGGTCTCCCTGGTCGAGGCTGGTAGAGATGGCGGAACGACACCCCGGGCCATACCCGGCGCAGAGAGGCTCGACGCCGCGCGGGCCCCCGCTTTCCGGGATGATCGCATCGAATGCCTCGAGCCTTGCCGCAAGCTCGGCGATCAAGGCCCGGGGAACGAAAGGCATGTCCCAGGCGAGGCAGACGACGGGCGCGGGAGCCTCGACGACCGCGGCATAGATGCCTCCGAGCGACCCCATGCCGGGCCTCGGGTCCTTCACGACCCGGAGATCCGGCCGCCACGAAGGCGCGTCCGGACTGTTCGCAACGAGCAACGGCGGGGCACCGAGCGCCGCCGTCATTGTTCGCACCGCCCGATCGAGGATCCGCTCTCCACCAATCTTCTCCAACCCCTTCGGCCGCCCCTCGAACCGAAGTGCGCCGCCGCCCGCCAGGATCGCTCCCCGGATCAGTATCTGCGCCCCCGGTCGCGCTCGAGGATGACGTCGAGACCGATCTGAACGCTGAGGAGGTGCTTGTAGACCGTCTCGTGGGGAGGGATCAGGCTTGCTCCCGTCGTTGCTCCTGTGATCTTCACGAGTCCGAGATAATTGTCCCGCACTTCCCAGCGAAGATAGTACCCGCGATTGATCGCGAAGGTGGTGCCTACGCCGAACGCGAACGCCGGTCGGATGCGGGTTCGCTTCTCATCGTTGTAAACAATGAGCAGGACCTTCTGGGCATCCTCGCCTTCCGTGAGCACCGAGCTCTGGTTAGTGAACAGAATGCCGGCACTCACCCGTGCAAACGGTGAGATGGTCTCTCGACTCGCGATCCTGAAGATGGCGCCGGTCGATACCGCCACCGCCGCTGCCGATTTCTCCTGTCGGTCGATGTTCTGACAGATCTCGGCGTTGGATGCCGACTGGGAGGGGGTGGCCAGGCGACAGCCGTCGTCATATCCCAAGCCGACCAGAAACGCCTCGGCAGTCAGCCCCAACTTGCTGTGTGGGTAGTACGTGCCCGAGAGGCTCGCGCCGAATGTGGACTTGACGCTGCGGTTGAGATTGTAGGTGTCGCTGAAGGCCCCGTCTTGAATCGGCTGAGCCGGGATCGACCAGAGCCCCTGGCCGTCGATGTAGGCGCCCGAGACAGTAAATACCAGCGTGGCCTGGTCGCCCCGCTTCTGCGCCGACATGGGGCCCGCCAGCAGAGAGAGTATCGCGACCCCGGCAAACACTCGGTTTCGCATCAGACCCCCAAGAAGGTGAGGAACACCGCCAGGCATCGGTCCATCACGACGACGATTCCCGCATCCTCCAGCCGCCGTGCCGTCTCGTCATGACGCACTCCCTCCTGCAGCCAGACGAGTGACGGGCGCGTCTGGAGCAAAGCGGGAAGGAGCGCCGGCACGAACTCCGAGCGCCGAAAGACATCAACCAGATCGATCGGACCAACGGCGGCCGCCGCGGTTTCGAGATTGGGATATACCGGCTCGTCCAGAATGATGCTACCGCCCGAAGGATTCACCGGAACGATCGTGAACCCCCTCTGCTGCAGGTACCTGGCGACCCCATGACTCGGACGCTCGGGACGCGGACTCAATCCCACGACCGCGATACGCCGCGCGGCCCGAACCAACTCTTCGAGCCGGCGATCGTTAGGCGACATACGCCGCCGCCGGCTCCCGTTCTGCCTCGCCCGAGGAGACGGCGGCAGCGCCCTCGCCGCACACAATGGACTCAGCCGAGCCCGGTACAGTCCGCATAGAGAGTGGGGTCCTCGAGTATGCGAACCCGCTCGAGCGTCACACCGACCGGAAGCCGTGACAGGACGCGCGAGAACACGTGTCTGGCGATTGCCTCGCACGTCGGAATCGTCTTCCCGTCGGCGAACTCCGGGATGTCACGATTGATGTTCTTCCCGTCGAACGCCGTCACGACTTCGTCTGCCAGGATGCGGTCGAGTACTGGCAGATCGAGCACCATGGCCATCGGTGGATCGGCCGGACCGGAGACAGTGACGGCACAGCTGTAATCATGAGGGTGCCCCGGCGGCTCAGCGAGCGCGCCGAACGTCTCGCGATTCTTTTCCTCCGTCCAATCGGCACGGTACAATCGGTGGACGGCGCGGAACCCGACGACCCGCGTCAGCGAGACTGCCATGGCTAAGGAGCAAACCCAAGGCCGATCTGAAGCCATGGCGTTGCGGTCCACTCGGACACTCGGCCGTCGCTGATCACCGCATTGGGCTTGTCGGGTGTGCCCGGCTCCTCTTTGGGCTCCTGCTGGAAGGACGGCGGATACTTGATCTTCCAGAATGTGGCCCGGGCCTCCGCGCGGAGGTGCAGCCGGTCGGTGATAAAGATCCGCGTCCCGATGTTAGGTGCGAGAAAGAATCTGTGGCCGAACTCGAAGCCGCTGGTATCGGCCGGCGTTCCGCTCGGGAAGGCCAAGCCCAAGGACCCGCCGATGAACGGGGCCAGTCGTCGCCACGACTTCCCCCCTGTGAGATTCAACAGGATGTTGACCTCCGCGAAGCTGACCGTCTGATCGACCGGACCCGTCGTCCGTTTGGCAAGTGTGACGAACGGATCGACGATGAGCCGCTGGAGATTCGCGCGAGAGAATCCGAGTCCCATCTGTACCGGGCTTCCCGCCCTGATGTCGTAGCGGATTCCATAGGAATTGCCGCTGTGTGGGGCGATCCCGAATCGCCCGCCCGCCCCGCCGAGGTGGCCGAACGTGGCGGTGATCGTGTGTCCCTTGCGGATGTCGCGAAAGGGTGAGTGTCCCGGCTCGTGCCCGACCTGAGCACCGGCACTTCGGGCAGCGGCCGAGAGTGCGACTCCGATCGCCAGTAACCACAAGACCCTCATCGCGTCTCCATGAGCGCCCGGCCAGTCATCTCGGCCGGTGATTCGAGTCCGAGCAGGCTCAGAACCGTTGGGGCGACATCGCGCAGCGATCCTCGACCGCGCAACGCCCGCGCGCGCGTGCCGAATGCCACGAACGGGACCGGGTTCGTGGTGTGGGCGGTGTGCACGCCGCCGGTGGTCGGATCGATCATCATTTCGCAGTTTCCATGGTCTGCCGTCACGAGGACGCTACAGCCTGTTTGTTCTGCACTCTTGAGGACTCTCGCCAGGCAATCATCGACCGTCTCGACCGCGCGGATGACGGCGGGAAGAACGCCGGTGTGACCCACCATATCGGCGTTGGCGTAATTGCACAGGATGAACTCGTGCCTGCCGGTCTCGATGCAGCGGCAGAGTGCCTCGGTGATTCCCTTGGCGCTCATCTCCGGCGCGAGATCGTAGGTCGCCACCTTCTGTGACGGAATGAGGCATCGCTCCTCTCCGGGATACGGTGGCTCGTAGCCCCCGTTGAAGAAGTAGGTCACGTGGGGATACTTCTCGGTCTCCGCCGTCCGGAATTGTGTGAGACCGTGCTCCGACAGCACTTCCGCAAGGATCCTGGCCAGGCTGAACGGCGGAAATGCCACGGGAACGGGAAAGGTCTGGTCGTACTGCGTCATGGTCGTGCAGACGAGCCGAGGCCGATCGCCGAGATCGAACTGGTTGAAGTGCTCGATGGCGAGCGCCGCGACGATCTGCCGCATACGGTCGCTTCGATAGTTGAAGAAGAGTACCCCATCACCGTCGTGCATCTTCGCGACCGGGACGCCATTCCGATGATGGACGAGAGGCCGGATGAATTCATCCGTCTCCCCCCGCTGATAGGCCGCCTGAACGGCAAGCACGGGGTGCTCCACCGGTTTGCCGACGCCATGCACGATCGCGTCGTAGGCCACTTTCGTCCGGTCCCACCGGCGGTCCCGGTCCATGCCGAAGTACCGGCCCGTGAGCGACGCGACATCCACCTTGGTTCCGGCAATCCTCCGCATGTCGAGCAGGAGGGTGCGCACCACTTCGGCTCCGAGTGTCGGGGCGGAGTCGCGGCCATCCAGGAAGCCATGGATGGCGATGGCCGGTACGCGGTGCCGGACGCCGAGCTCGACGCAGGCAAGGAGGTGCCGGTCGAGAGCGTGGACCCCACCAGGGCCGAGCAGCCCGACGAGATGTAGCGTGCCGCCGGACGCGCGCAGCTTGGCGCAGAGCTCGACCAGCGACGGGAGTTGGTAAAACTCACCGCTTTGGATGCTTTGAGAGATGCGGACAAGGTCCTGCGGCACGACGCGGCCGGCGCCGAGGTTGAGGTGGCCCACCTCGCTGTTGCCCATTTGGCCTTCAGGGAGGCCGACGGCCAACCCGCTCGCGTCCAGGAGGGTGTGCGGGAAAGAGCTCCAGAGCCGGTGCCATACCGGGGTGTTGGCCAGTTCGATCGCGTTGCCTTCGCGTTCCGCCCTGTAGCCCCAGCCGTCCAGAACGACCAGGACGACCCGGCTCCCGGTCGCACCGTTTGACATGGCTCTCCGCGTGTTCTACAATGCCGGACTGTGAGTTACGCGCCCCAATCTAGTCCCGCCCTGCTTCGGCTTCCAGCCTGCATCGTCATGTACGCCTTGCTGGTCACGACGGTTAGCGCCCAGGAGGACGCCCTCACTTCCCCCACTGATCTGCATCGCGATCCGGAGGGCACACCGCTCGTCTCACTCCCGGCCGGGGCGCCGGTAGAGACCGGAGAGGCCCGAGGCGACTGGAAGCAGGCGACGGTAGAGGGATGGGTATACACCCCTTCAACGGCACCCACGAAACGGGACGGATTCGACCTGATCGTCACCCCCGACAACGGCGAGAACCTTCGGCGATCGCCCAACGGGCCCGTGCTCGGCCGGGTGCGCGAGGGTACCCTGCTGGAGCGTGTGGGGGTGAAGGGACAATGGACCCGGGTGCGTCGCGAGGGATGGGTGCCGCGGCGTGCCGTGAAGCAGGCGCAACAGGCTGCGCCCCGACCGGCCGCGCAAACCGAGGCACCCGCGCCTCCGACAGCTCGTGCCTCCGGGCAAGGCAAGCCCGCTGCGACGGCAACCAAGGAGTCGCCCGAGGGTGAACCGATGGAGCTTGCGCGCGAGACGGCCCTCAGCGTCGCACCTGACGGTGCGCCGCTCGCCACCGTGCAAGGAGGCGTACCGGCGCGAGTCGTGGCCCGGACATCCGGGTGGGTGAAGGTGCAGGTGGATGGCTGGGTGAAGGAAGACGCGGTCAAGCCAAGCGATGCTGGGACCGCTGTCGGGGTCACTGCCGAGGAAGTGCGGGCGTCACCCGACCGCTACGTGGGACAGACCGTGGAGTGGCGCGTGCAGCTCATCGCGGTGCAAAGCGCGGATGAGCTGCGTCCCGAGATGGCCCCGGGTCAGCCGTACTTGTTAACACGCGGGCCGCTGCCGGAAGCGGGATTCGTGTACGTCACGATTCCCGCCGGACGTGTCGCCGAATTCCAGGGCCTTCCCCCACTCCGCGAGCTGGTCTTACGCGTGACCATCCGCGCGGCCCGCACGCGGTATCTCATGACGCCCGTCGCCGAGCTCCAGTCGGTGGTCTCGGGTATGGAAGCGAAGTAGGAGGGGCCGATGAACGATCTGCTGAAGCAGCGTATCGCTCGCCTGCTCGACACGCTGAGCGACGAACGCGGCTATGAGATTCTGGATTACATCGAATTTCTCGATAGCAAGTACGCGGAGCGGGCACGTCCGGGCGGAATCTTCGCGCGCCTGACCGAGACCGTCGAGGACACGATGCGCGCCGGACGTCTCCCGATCCAGGCCATCAGCGGCACGATGGGGATCATGGACAGCGCGGCAAAGGTCATGAAAGGGCTCGCGGCCGCGGGCCAAGCGGTGGTGGAGGAAGCCGTCAAAGCGGCCGAAGGAGGCTCGACACCATCGGAGGCGCAGAGATTGACCGATCCTCAACCACCAGCCCCGCACCCGGGCAGCTAAGGCCGCCTCTCTACGGCGTCTGCAGGAACTTGTCTCCGCTTCGGCCGCGGCTCGCAGCGGCTCCTTCCTCTTTGTAAATCATACATGATTGACGGATCCGGATCTCACCGGTATGCTCTGCCATCCAGACCACACTTCAAGTTTTGCCGCTGATGTCGTGAGTGGAGGACCGCATGCCATTCCCCCGACCACTACCGATCTTGGCTCTCTTCACGTCATCGGCGCGGGCGAAGGGTAACCCGCCGAGGCAACACAGCCCACCCTCTCAACCCTGAGATGACTGACCCGGCCGCTTGAGGTAACGCGTCGCATTCACTATGGCACACGACGTCTTCATCAGTTACTCGAACCACGACAAGGCGGTTGCCGACGCCGCCTGCGCGATTCTGGAGAATCGTGGCATCCGTTGCTGGATGGCGCCTCGCGACGTCACGCCGGGTATGGATTGGAGTGCGGAGATCATCGACGCAATCGAAGCCAGCCGGGTGATGGTGCTGATCTATTCCGCGAGCGCCAATCAGTCGCCCCAGATCAAGCGTGAGGTCGAACGGGCGGTCAGCAAAGGGCTGCCGATTCTGCCCTTCCGCATCGAAGACGTGCCGATGTCGAAGGCACTGGAGTTTTTCATCAGTTCGCCCCACTGGCTCGACGCGCTGACTCCGCCGATGGAGCAGCATCTCAATTATCTCGCGCAGACGGTTCAGCTTCTCTTGTCGCGGAAGGACCAGACGCCCGGCGTCGCCGCCGCCGCCCCTCGTCCGGTCTCTACTCCGCCACCTCCCCGGCCCCCCGTCGCCGCCCCGGCCACCCCGCTCAAGACCGATCGCAGCAAGATGACTCTGTTGGTGGGCGGTGTGATCGCACTTCTGGCGCTGGGTTTCGGCGGGTACCAGCTGTCGGGCGGAGGCGGTGGGGAAGGCGGGACAGACCGGGCCATGGTGGGTGAATGGACATCGGTCGCGAGCGACCCTGCCGGGCTCCGGCAGGCTTCGATGAGCATCAAACGCGACGGCAGCTACGAGATGCGGATCGCGGTGCGCGACAGCGGGACCATCACGGCGTCCGGCGGGCAATATCAGATGATCAACGCGTCACACGTGCCGGTCCAGGGCACCTACTCGCCAGTTGGTCCATCCGCGATGTCAATGACCGGTCCCCTCGGCACAGGAGTTTGGACTCGCACCGGCGGGCCCTCCAGCCAGAGGTTTCCGCTCGCCGGCCAATGGAACATCGCCTTCACGATGGACGGAGCGCCGTGGCGGATGAATTTCGACATCGGGCAGAACGGCGCCTACCGCCTCGTCTCCGAGACCAGTGACGCCGGCCAGCTGGTGGCGGGAAGCGGCAGCTACACGATGACCTCCACGAGCGGCAAGGTCATCAGCGGCACCTACCAGGTCCTCAACGCAAACAGCGTCGCCACGCAGGGACCGGCGGGCCCGGCGGTGTGGCAGAGGCGGTGAAGGGTCTTCTCCCTATCGTCGTGGGCGTCACCGGACACCGTGACCTCTGCGACGACGATCGAGGGTCGCTCGAGCAGGCCGTGCGCCAGCTCTTCGAGCGGCTTCGTCATCGGTATCCCAACAGCCCGTTGGTTCTCATCACCCCCCTCGCTGAGGGCGCCGACCGACTGACGGCGCACGTCGCCATCAGCATGGGTGCCACGCTGGTCGTACCGCTCCCGCTGCCTCGTGCCGAGTACGAGCGCGATTTCCCGAACAGCGTCGGGGAGTTCGCGACGCTGTACGGACATGAGCGCACCGTCCACCGGTTGGAGCTCCCGTCATTCGGTCCGGGTGGCGAGCACCTCCAGGCCTCGGCCCGTCGCGACCTCCATTACGCGCTCGTCGGCGCGTATGTCGCCCGTCACAGCCAGATCCTGCTGGCGCTCTGGGATGGAAAGGAGTCGGACCGGACCGGCGGGACCGCCCAAATCGTGGAATTCCGCCGAACCGGGCGCTTCGACCTCGGGGACAGGGTCGAGGGTCAGCTCGAGCACGCTCCAGTCCCGTTCGCGCTTGCGAACACGCCGCTCGATCCACCCGACATCGGCGCTGTCTATCACATTGTCACTCCCCGACAAGGTCATCCTTCCCCGGATAGCCCGTTCACGTCACGCTGGCTCTTGCCGGAGACCGCCGCAGCAGTGGCCGGCGAGGTCGGAGAAGTGCCGAGAACGCTCGCGACGATGCTGGCGAACATCGAAGCCTTCAACGCCGATGCGGCCCGTCTCTCGCAGAAGCACCACGCCGCGGTCGAGACCTGCTCGCGACAGCTCTATGAGGGCCGGCTCGATCATGCACCGATGCTCGAGGGCCTGCGACACGTTTTCGGGGTGGCCGACGCGCTGGCCGCCCGCTTTCAGCGCGAGACGTACGCGACCCTCCGGACCGTCTACGCACTGGCCCTGATCGCGGTGCTGTGCTTCGAGATGTACGCGCACGTCTTTCCCGGAAACGACCGGCGCGTCGTTCTCTTTCTGGTGGCATACATCGGAGTCATTGGTGTGGCGGACATCGTCTATCGCGTGTCCCGCCACCGACAAAGCCAGAACAAGTTTCAGGACTACCGGGCCGTCGCCGAGGGGCTGCGCGTTCAGTTCTACTGGCGGCTCGCCGGTCTCGCTGACAGCGCGGCGGACTACTATCTCCGGAAGCAGCGGGACGAGTTGTCGTGGATTCGTGAGGCGGTTCGCGGCTGGGCTCTGGTGACCGCACCGGCCAAGGCGGGTGAGGTGCGTGCCCTGGCGGCCGGCTGGATCGACAATCAGCGCGACTACTACACCCGCGCGACTCGACGGGAGCGCGCACGGGTGCGCCGGTATCGATCGGTCGCGGCGGGAGTGATCTTCGCATCGCTCATCTGGGCGGTGCCGACGGTGGTCCATGTCCTGGGGGAGCTGCCGGGCGGCACGTTCGAGTGGCCGAAGGTGCTCCAGCCCTTCTTGCTCGTCGTCAGCGTGATTCTCGCGTGGCATTTGGCTTTCAGTGGCACACGGGTGCTCCGAGGCGGGAGTGGCCAGGCGAATCGCGTGCCGTTCGTGGAGCCGAAGGCGTTCGTGATCAGCGCCGTGGTGGGAGTAGGTCTCCTGCTGGAGGTACGGCTTCTCGCGGAGGTGGCCCACGAGCGTTGGCCACAGATCCCCAGCGACTCGCATACATGGGCCGTCGTAGTGTTGACCCTGATCACCGTGTCCGGCGCGCTCATTCACTCGTTTACCGAGAAGCGAGCGTTCGGTGAGCACGCGCGACAATATGCTCGCATGGCCGAGAGCTTTGCCCGCGCCGGAGACCGGATGGCGGCACTGCTTCACGACGGCAAGTCCGACCGCATGCGGATCATCGCCATCGAGCTCGGCAAGGAGGCGCTTGCCGAGCACGGTGACTGGGTCATGCTCCACCGGGAGCGGCCGATCAAGCTGCCGAAGGTGGAGCTCTGAGATTGGCCTGGGTCTTCTACCGAGCTAGTGCAGGATTTTTTCGACCTTGCCGAGAAGACCGCCAGTGCGCTTGACCGGCGCGGAGACCCGCTTCCCCGTGAGTCCGTCCACGTAATAGGACCGCTGCTGGCCCGTCTGTGCAGGCGTGATGGTCCAGGTCGGCTGACCGACGCGCGTTCCAGTCGTGGCGGCCGCGAGTCGTGCCGACTGCACCGGTCCGAACATGCCGGCGGCGCGCGCAGAATCCACCGCGACAGGGAGTGGGAGAAAGCTGTCGCTCAAGGGACGGATCGCGGCGCGAGCGATTGCCGGGAGCTTCGCGTACCGGAGCCCAATGAAGGGTCCGGCCGTCACTCTGAGTCCGGCCCCGTCGCTCGCCGAACGGAAGGTGAAATCGGTCAGATAGGCTTGCGCGTCACCGGTCGAGTCGGGGAGCCGCGTTGCGATCTCGGTCAGCTGCGCGTCAGTCCTCCACTTGTGCGCCGCTGGAAGGGCGAGCCTGACGCCTTCATCGAGCCGGCTGGGAACGACGAGCGGATCGCCGCGAGGGATTGCCGCTGAGCCGATTGCCGCGGTATCGGCGCTGCCGGGATGAGGACGCAACGCAGCGAAGGCGAACCCGACGATCAGCAGGGCTGCCGCGACCAGGGCGGCGTGTCGGGCCCAACTCGGGAATTTGGTGGGAAGTGAAACCAGCTTGGTCAACTGGAGCACGGCTGCACCTGTCGACCCAGCCGACGGCCTATCGCCCTCGAGGCTGGAGATCAACCGGGCGATGTCCTCTTTCCACCGCGTGTCGCTTAGCTCCGTCGCGTTGCGCCGGGCGAGTTCCTTGAGATCGTCCGGCAGCGACGCCGCCGACGGCATCTTGGCACCCTGGATCAGTACGGGGATCACCGTGAGATCCTGCCGCCGGAGTCCGGCCGCGACCTCCAGGTGCACGAAGTCGTCGGGTTGATCGATTCGGCGAGCGCCGACCCGTCCCGTTCCCGCCCAGCGCTTCCCGATGACGACCAGAAGAACGGAACAGCGGTTGAGCGAGGACTCGAGGACCTGCACGAAGTCTTGGCCAGGTGCGATGTGGTCGATGTCGAAGAACATCCTTTGCCGGCCGAAATGCGCGACGAGGGCATCATACAGACGCCCGACGTGTCCGGCGCTGTCATCGCGCCGGTAGCTAATGAAGAACATCGGGGCGGCGGAGGGAACTGCCGTCATGGCTCCAACGAAATGATGAGGGTTCTCTCGGAAGCTGTATGCGATCGCGCGTCTGTCAAGACGACGTTTGACGCGATCCGCGGGTTCCGGGCTGCAACTTTCCGCGTCCGCTGTACGGGGCGCAATGGACGGGCCGCCGGTATCGCTCCCTAACTTACACGCGCCTGCGAAGTTCAGCGGGGCATCGAGATGAAAAGGCTCTGGTCACCGGATGCCTGCCTTCTCCCTGATGATCCGTGCGGACTCGTTGTCGCCTCTCGCCGCTGCCTCGGCCGCCTGCCGGGCGGCCTCCTGCCGCTCCCAGATCTGGCCCATAATGTTGGTGGATCCCTCTTGCGCGCGGTGGCGGATGCGCGAGCTGCCAGGCGATCCTCGCACATTCGGTCCTCCGCGAATCGATCTCGGCGGGCCGGGCGATTGACGACGCCAGGGTTTGGTCGAGACTCACCGCCCGGTCGAAGTCGGAGGACGCGCGGTCCAACTCGCACTTCTCGTACCACGACCATCCTCGTCCCATCCAGGTTCGTGCCGAGCGAGGATCAATCTGGAGCGCGCGGTCGAACTCATAGATCGCGTAGTCCTGATAGCCGAGCAGATAGGCGGCGTGACCATAGTTGTGGCGGGCGTAGAAGTTGTTGGGGTCGAGCCTGAGGGCCTGCTCCAGATCGAGGATTGCCGCTTCGAGGTTCTGGAGCGGTGGCTTCGCAGTGGCCGATGCGGGCGTCAGGTAAGCCGAGGCCCGGCGGACCCACGCGTTTGGGTCGCGGGGGTTCTGCTGGATCTGCGCCGTGGCCGCGGCCACCTTGGCCGCGATGTCGGGGCCTCGGGTTACCGGTCGGCTCCCCTGAGGAACACGGCACGAGGTGACTTCGGCGCTTTCCCGGTAACAGACCAGTCCCGACGAACAGGCGCTGCAAGGCCACTCGGAGCCGACGGGATGGGATTGGCCTAGCAGGACTCCGACGGTAACAACCCCGATTACAAATGAGGACAGGAGGCCCCTGTAGATCGTCATCGACGACGCCCTCGACCGGCCGGATGAGTTACGGCTTGTGAAGTGAGGGTGAATCGCCGTGGAGGACTTGTCAAGAATCCGGGGCGACCTATTTAGATTCCGGCCTTCCCCCGGCCCGCGTCCCGATCGCTCGTACACTCGCAACGTCCAGAGGCTTCATGGCCGCTCCCGCGCAGGCACCCGCGAGCACGACCTCGTCTTCCGAGTTCATTCGCGGCATCGGGCCACTTGCGGCCGTCTCGCTGGTCGTCGGCTCGATGATCGGTTCGGGCATCTTCATCGTCTCGGCCGACATCGGTCGGCAGGTGGGGAACTGGGGACCTGGCGCGCTGCTCGTCGTCTGGATCGTCACGGGGGCCATGACCGTCACCGCCGCCCTTTCCTATGCCGAGTTGGCGGCGATGATGCCGCGGGCGGGAGGGCAGTACGTCTTCTTGCGTGAAGGGCTGTCGCCGCTGGCGGGCTTTCTCTATGGGTGGACATTGTTCGCGGTGATTCAGACCGGCACGATCGCCGCCGTTGCCGTAGCGTTTGCCCGGTTCCTGAGTGTTCTGGTACCGAGCCTGAGCCCCGATGTCTTTCTTCCCCTCGGCCGCATCCACTTGTATGGCGCCACCGAGGCTATTCAGCTCGGCCTATCCGCCCAACGGATCGTCGCAATCCTGTCGATCGTCCTCCTCACCATCATCAACATTCGAGGCGTCACGCTCGGCGCAGCCATCCAGACGGTCTTCAGCGTCGCGAAGGTCGGGGCCCTCGCGGTGCTCGTCCTCTTCGGTCTGACGGTGTTCCGGCAGCCGCAGGTCGCCGCCGCCAATTTCTCGAACTTGTGGGGCACGGGAGACTGGTCGCTCGCCGTGATCCCGGTGTTCGGGGCGGCGATGGTGGGATCCCTCTTCTCGAGCGATGCGTGGAACAACGTGACATTCGCCGCGGCGGAGGTACAGAACCCCAGCCGCAATCTTCCTCGCGCGCTAGCGATTGGCACCGGAACGGTGAGCCTGCTCTACATCCTGGCCAATGTCGCGTATCTCAACATCCTTCCGTTTGCCGGAGACCCGAACGGGACCACCGCGCTCGCCCGCGGCATCCAGCATGCGGCGCAGGACCGGGTCGGCACCGCGGCCATCGACGTCGCGCTGGGAGGTGGCGCGGCCACGATCATGGCCGTGGCAATCCTGCTCTCCACGTTCGGCTGCAACAACGGTCTGATTCTTTCCGGACCCCGCGTCTACTACGCGATGGCGCGCGACCGGTTGTTCTTCGAGCGGGTCGGCACCCTGCATTCCACGTTTCGCACACCTGTGCTGGCACTTGTGCTGCAGGCGGTCTGGGCCAGCATTCTCTGTGTGAGCGGCACGTATGGCGACTTGCTGAACTACGTCATCTTCGCCACCATCGTCTTCTACTTCCTTACCACCCTCGCGTTGTTCCGGCTCCGTCGGCTCCGGCCCGATCTTCCGCGGCCGGTAGAGGCGTTCGGCTACCCCGTCCTGCCCGCGCTCTACATGGCAGCCAACGCGGTGCTTGCGGTCGTGCTGCTGCTCGAGAAGCCGACTTACACATGGCCGGGGCTGATCATCGTTGCCTCGGGAATTCCGGTTTATCTGATCTGGCGAAGACGCTCCCAAACGGGCTGACTTGCGTTCCCCTGACCCACGCCCTAGTGTTGGTGATGGAAACCGAGTATTCCCGGCCTGCCGACCGCCCGTATGGGCTGAGGTGGGCCGTTGCGTATCGAGGCAACGGACCTCTCGCCCCTAGTTCTACCCCAACCCTGAGCGCATGACCGTCATTCGTCCCAAGCCCGGGCTGACCTTCGACGACGTCCTCCTGGTCCCGCGATACTCCGCGGTCCATCCCCGCGAAGTTTCGACCGCCAGCAGCTTTACTCGTAGCATCCCCCTCAACATTCCGCTCGTCTCCGCCGCCATGGATACCGTCACTGAAGCGGACATGGCCATCGCGATGGCGCGCGCGGGCGGGATCGGCGTCTTGCACAAGAACATGTCGATCGAGCGCCAGGCCGCCGAGGTCGACCGGGTCAAGCGGAGCGAGAGCGGGATGATCCTGAATCCGATCACGCTCGGCCCCGATCGTCCGCTGCGCGAGGCCGTACGCCCTGATGCGGCGCTTCAAGATTTCCGGCGTCCCGATCGTGGATGGAGAGGGCCGGCTCATCGGCATCATCACCAACCGCGATCTGCAGTTCGAGCGCAACCTGGATCAGCCGATCCGCGAGGCGATGACCAAGGAGAAGCTCGTCACCGCGCCAGTGGGCACCACCCTCGACGAAGCCGAGCGGATCCTGGCGTCGCACCGGATCGAGAAGCTGCCGGTGGTGGACGCGGAGGGCGTCCTCAAGGGGCTCATCACCGTCAAGGACATCTTCAAGCGCCGTGAGCATCCCAACGCCAACAAGGATCAACACGGCCGTCTGCGTGTGGCCGCCGCGGTCGGCGGGGGCGCCGATGCAACCGTTCGGGCTCGCGGGCTCATCGACGCCGGTGTCGATGTTCTCGTCGTCGATTCGGCGCACGGGCACAGCGAGGGGGTCCTGCGTACCGTGTCGCAGCTCCGCGCAGGCATTTCCCGACGTCCAGCTCATAGCCGGCAACATCGCGACCGAAGCCGGCGCCCGGGAGATGGTGCGGCGCGGCGTCGACGCCGTAAAGGTGGGCATCGGCCCTGGGAGCATCTGCACGACCCGCGTGGTCACCGGTGTCGGTGTCCCGCAGGTCACCGCGATCGTGGACGCGGTGCGCGGCGCCGGCGACATCCCGGTCATCGCCGACGGCGGGATCAAGTATTCGGGCGACGTGGTGAAGGCGCTCGCCTGCTGGCGCGTCCTCCGTCATGATGGGGTCGATGCTCGCCGGCACCGAAGAGAGCCCCGGCGAATCGGTGCTCGCCGAGGGACGTCGCTTCAAGATGATTCGCGGGATGGGCAGTCTCTCCGCCATGCAGGACGGCTCCGCCGACCGCTACTTCCAGGAGGGCGAGATGTCCCCCTCCAAGATGGTGCCCGAGGGCATCGAAGGCCGGGTGCCCTACAAGGGGCCCGTGGCCGACGTGCTCTTCCAGATGGTCGGGGGACTCCGCAGCGGGATGGGATACTGCGGCGTCAGCGGCATCGGCCAGCTGCGGTGCGATGTGGAGATGATCCAGATCACCACCGCCGGACTGCGTGAGTCGCACCCGCACGACGTGACGATCACCCGCGAAGCGCCGAACTACAGCGCCTAGGTGGATCGCCGCCAAGGCGAATCCAGGGCCGTTTCTGGTTCGTAGTCGTCTGGATCACTTCTGCTGTTTCGTCAGTCTTCGTCAGGTCAGTCGTCCGGCCGTTCCTCAGCGGAGCTCCGATTCCGGCGGTCCGCCCACCTCATCCGATGAGTGTCCAATGAGCCTTTTCCGTCGCAAGGATCTGTCTGCGCTTCAGGCGGAAGTCGCCGCGGACCAGAGTCTCAAGCGCGCGCTCGGTCGCCATCAATCTGGTGACGCTCGGCATCGGCGCGATCATCGGCGCCGGCATCTTCGTGCTGACCGGTCAGGCCGCCGCCAACTACGCCGGGCCCGGCCATCGTCTACTCGTTCATTCTGGCCGGAACCGCGTGCGCCTTCGCCGGGCTCTGCTACGCCGAGTTCGCGGCGATGATTCCGATCGCCGGCTCGCGCCTACACCTACGGGTACGCGACGCTGGGCGAGCTCGTCGCCTGGATCATCGGCTGGGACCTGATCCTCGAGTACCTCTTTGCCGCCTCGACCGTCGCGGTCGGTTGGTCGGGGTACGTCGTCTCGCTTCCTGAAGGACCTCGGCATCAACATCCCGCCGCAGTACACCTCCGCGCCCGTACACCCATGCCGCGTCCAGACTGACGCGGGCCTGCAACGTCTGGCGACTCTTCACGGAGGGCTGGACGCAGCACCGGGCGCGGTGCTGAACGTCCCGGCGATGGTCATCGTCGCGGCTGATCACGATCCTGCTCGTCATCGGCATCAAGGAATCGGCGCGGTTCAACAACGTCATCGTCATCATCAAGCTCACCGTCGTGCTTCCTCTTCATCGGCTTCGGCGTCGCCTACATCAACCAGGCGAACTGGGACCCCTTCATCCCGCCCAGGAGGCGACCGGGCAAGTTCGGCTGGAGCGGCATCGTGCGCGGGGCCGGCGTGATCTTCTTCGCCTACATCGGATTCGACGCGGTCTCCACCGCGGCGCAGGAGACGAAGAACCCGCAGCGCGACATGCCGATCGGCATTCTCGGCTCGCTCGCCATCTGCACCGTGCTCTACATCGCCGTCGTCGCTGGTCCTCACCGGCATCGTCGAGCTACACCAAGCTCAACGTGCCCGATCCGATCGCCGTCGGCATCAACGCCGCCGGTCCCGGGCTGGCCTGGCTCCGGCCCGTCGTCAAGATCGGCGCCATCGCCGGGCTCTCGTCGGTCATCCTGGTCATGCTCTGGGCCAGCCGCGCATCTTCTACTCGATGGCGAAGGACGGTCTGCTGCCGCCGGTCTTCAGCAAGGTGCACCCGCAAGTTCCGACGCCGTAGCTCGCCACCATCCTCACCGGTGTCGTCGCGATGGTCATTCGCCGGCCTGCTCCCGATCGGCCTGCTCGGCGAGCTGGTCTCCATCGGCACGCTGCTCGCCTTCGCGATCGTCTGTGCGCGGCGTGCTCGTGCTGCGCTACACCGATCCAACGAGCGCGAGACCGTTCCGCACGCCGCTCGTCCCGTTCGTGCCGATCGCGGGGATTCTGGCCTGCGGCTACCTGATGGTGGGTCTCCCGGTGGACACCTGGGCACGACTGATCGTCTGGATGGCGATCGGCCTGGCCATCTACTTCCTGTACGGGCGCCGTCATTCGAAGGTGCAGCAGGCGGCGGCATCGGGCCGGTAGGGGATTACCTTTGGCCCCATGCCGTTCGCCCTCTCTCCCGACCGTATCGCCGCCGCCCGGGCCTTTGCTTCGGCATTCGTGCCCGGCCGGCGGGTTTGTCTCACCACCCACGTCAATCCCGATGGTGACGGGCTCGGCAGCGAGGCGGGTCTCGCGCACCTGCTCCAGTCTCACGGGGTGGATGTCGTCATTACCAACCCGACCGCCCACGCCGCCGCGGTTCGACTTCCTCTTCGAAGACATGCCCGGTGTCGATCGCATCTGCCGAAGCGATCAAAGAGCTCCGCCGCGCGGACCTGATCATCGTTCTCGACATCTCCGACATCGGGACGACTCGGCATGCTCGGCGAGACGGTTCGTGCGCGGGGCGTGCCGGTGGCGTGCATCGACCACCACGTCAGCACTGGTGTTCTCCCCGACGGTCCGCGGTACATCGACGCTGGAGCCGCGGCCACCGGCTGAGCTCGTCTTCGAGATCGCTCAGGCAAACGGCTGGCACATCAGTGAAGCAGCCGCTCGGGGACTCTACGTCGGCTATCGTGACCGATACCGGAGGTTTTCGCTTCAGCAACACCCGCCCGCGCACCCTCCGGATCGCCGCCGAGCTGCTGGAAGCGGGAGTCGATCCCGAGGAGATCTATCTCGAGGTCTACGCTCACGCGCCCGAAGGGCGACCCCGCCTCCTGGCCGAAGCGCTTCAGACCCTCGTGGTCGAACCGGAGTGGGGCCTTGCGTGGGTGACGGTGCCACCTGGCGCGATCGAACGGCATGGCGTCTCCACCGATGATCTCGATGGCGTCGTGGAATTTCCCCGCTCCATCGAGGGGATTCGGATGGCACTCCTGTTTCGGGAGATGAGCCAGGGCAGGGTCAAAGTGTCACTCCGGTCGGTCGGGAATGTGGACGTTGCGGCGTTTGCCAATCAGTTTGGTGGCGGAGGGCACACGAAAGCGGCTGGGATTGCCTTGCCGGGCTCCTTGGCCGAGGTGCAGGCCACGGTGCTGAGTGCCGCCCGCGCATACCTGGGCCCGACGGGCAACGGCAGGTAGCCGGACGTTGACCGGGTCAGACGAGTTATATTGCCGAATAAGACAGTAGGAATTCGCTCTCGGAGTGACATGGACACCATCGAACGGATCGAGCGCACACTCGACACACTGCGACCGTACATCGCCTCCCACCGCGGCCACGTGGAGGTAGTGGACTTCGACGAGCAGGAGGGGAGGCTCCTTCTGCGCCTCGGCGGGACCTGCCATGGCTGTGCGGCGTCAACAATTACGCTCAAACAGGGGATCGAGGTCCGGTTGCGTGAGATGGTTCCCGAGGTGAAGCACGTGGAGGCGCTCTAGTGAGCGAATCACTGGAGGCGCGGGTGACCGCGGCTCTGGCGGCCATCCACAACCCCCGCCTCGAAAACGACATTCTCTCCGCCGGCATGGTCCGCGATCTCACCGTCACTGCCGCCGGCGACGTCAGCTTCACGTTCCTGCTGGGACCGAACGATCCGGCTACCCTGGTTCGCCAGGCCCGGCAGCGCGGTGCAGGGGGTGGAGGGGGTCCGTCGCGAGGGGATCCGCATCGCCGTGTCGAACCCGGACGGTCCCGCCAAGGTCACTCACGGACCTCCCGCGGGTACTGTTCCAGCGACGCCACCTCCAGCCGCCACTCCCGCATCGCAGCCGAACCTCGGTCGGATCATCGCCATCTCCTCCGGCAAGGGCGGTGTTGGAAAATCCACGGTCGCCGCGAACATCGCCGTCGCATTGGCTCAGGCCGGTTATCACGTCGGCGTCATGGACGCCGATATCTACGGGCCGAACATCCCGCGGATGTTCGGCGTCTTCGGAAAGCCTCCTGTCATCGGAGGAAAGATCCAGCCGCTCGAGGCCCATGGCGTCCGTCTCATGTCGCTCGGGTTTCTCGTCGAGCGTGATGCGCCGGCCATCTGGCGCGGACCGATCATCATGAAGGTCGTTCAGCAGTTTCTGCGCGACGTGGACTGGGGAGAGCTCGACTACCTCATCGTGGATCTCCCGCCAGGCACCGGCGATGCACAGCTCTCACTGGTCCAGGCCACACACGTGTCGGGTGCCGTCATCGTGACGACTCCGCAAGAGGTGGCCGTGGGTGACGCGCTCCGTGGCGCCAAGATGTTCGAGCGCGTGGGCGTGCCGGTCATCGGGGTCGTGGAGAACATGAGCGCGTTCGTCGACCCCGAGACGGGTCATCGATTCGAGCTCTTCTCGTCCGGCGGAGGGGCGCGGTTGGCCGCCGAAATCGGCGTACCGCTCCTGGGGACGGTTCCTCTCCAGCCGCGGCTGGCCGAGCTCGCCGACGCGGGGAAGCCGATTCTGGTTGCCGAGCCCGACAGCGCGGCCGCTATAAGTCTCCGAACCATCAGCGAAGATCTGCAGCAGAAGGCCTCCCGGCCGGGCGTGCCCCTCCCGATCCTCAGAGGGTAGTCCCTCCGGACTCCCATGCCTCTCGTCACACTGCTGAGCGACTTCGGCACTACCGATTCGTACGTCGCGGAGATGAAGGGTGTGATTCTGAGCGCGACGCCCGCGGCCACCCTCGTGGACATCAGTCACGCGGTCCCACCTGGTGACATCCGATCGGGCGCCTATCTGCTCGGCCGGACCTGGCACCGATACCCACTCGGCACCATCCATCTCGCCGTGATCGATCCCGGCGTCGGCACCAGCCGCGCGGCCCTCGCCCTTCTGGTCCGGGGGCATGCCTTCGTGGGCCCGGACAATGGTCTCTTTTCTCCCGTGCTGCACGATGCGGAGGCGGAGATCGTCACCCTCGTGGCCCCCGAGGGCGCGTCGCCTACCTTCCATGGTCGCGACATCTTCGCTCCGGCCGCTGCCGCATTGGCCATGGGCAAATCTCTCAGGTCACTCGGTGAGCCGTTCGTCGGACTTCCGCACCGCCTGGCGTACACCGAGCCGCGCTACGAGGGGAAATCGATCGTCGGAGAGATCATTTACGTCGACCGCTTCGGCACACTCGTCACGAACCTGACCCCCGAGCTTGTGCCGCCGTACGCGTCGATCGACGTCGAGGGTCTCGACCTCGGCGCGTTGCGCCGCACGTTCGGTGACGTCCCGACGGGTGGGCTCTTGGCTTATGTCGGATCGGGCGGCGAGGTGGAGATCGCGGTGCGGGACGGCTCAGCCGCGCGGCGGCTGGGTCTGGGCGTGGGCGGGCGAATTCGGGCGCGACTCGGTTAGCGGCTGACGGCCGGAGAGCCGATCCAATATCTGCCGGAAGAAACGGAAGAACTTCCAGATCAGCAGGACCGCAAAGATCATCAGCACGACGACAATGCCCGCAGTCACGAGCGGGTGCGCCGCCGCCATCCACGACAGAAATACCGCCAGGGAATCTTCGGTCAGGCTCAGTGCCCAGTTACTGAAGGGCTCAGGACTGACATTGGCCGCGGCGCGCGTGGTCGCTTTGGCGCTGTGCGAGGTGAGCGCGACGCTGCCGGCCAGCAAGGCTGCTGCGACACGCCACTCCTCGGGGACTCCACCCGCGAAGGCGCTATAGGACAGAAAGGCGGCGGCGGGCGGCCTGATGAAGGTGTGAACCGCGTCCCAGACACTGTCGACGTACGGGATCTTGTCGGCGATGAACTCGATGAGGAACAGCAGGAGCGCGAATCCCATGACGATGGGGTTCGCGAGCACCTCGAGCTGGGTCGGCAGGTGGACGACACCGAAGTGCTGCAGCAACCCTGCGGCGGCGACCGTGGCGTAGAGATTGAGCCCCGAAGCGAAGGACGTGCCGAGCGCGAAGCCGAGGGTCTCGAGAGGGGACATGGACGAAAGGTGAGGGGAAAACGGAGAAAGGAGAAGGGAGAATGGAGAAGGGGCCACCCTTCACATTCCCCCTTGTCCGTTCTCCCTTCACCTTCCTCCGTGCTACTCGATCCACTCCACGTTCACCGCTCCGGCCGCCGTCGAGACGTCGATGTCGAGATGTCGCGGTGATTGATCATATCCTGCGGACCGATAGGTCGTTCCCTCCCGCTCCAGCCCTTCCGGCTCGAAGCTGCTGAGGAACTTGTCCAGGGTGACACTCACGCCGACGTCGTGGGGCAATCGAAGCGTTACCTCTCCGAGCGCCATCCGCACGTTCACCCTCGCGCTCGAGGTCCAGGAGCCGCCGAAATCGAGCGTGACTTTCCCTACCCCTCCCTCGAAGCCGATGCGATCGCACCGGCTGTTTCCAAGCCCCGTGACCACGAGCTCCGCCGCTCCCGCCCTCAGGCTGGCCGTGCGACAGCGCGTGCCGTTTGGTTTCGAGAAACGGACAGCTGCCCGACTCGCACCGGCCGAGAGGTCGAGATCGGTAACCCGGAGGCCGCCGAGATCGAGATCGCCGACGACAGCCCCGAGTTCGACCTGCAACACCAGGTCGGAGCTGGGAGAAAAGGCGACGACTGCCGTTTGCTTGAGTTGATTGCGTGATACGACGCGCACCCCGCCACCGCCTTCGGCCGTAACCCCGAGTCTGACGGCGGCGGCCGACGCGTCGAAATCGCTCACCGGGGCATAGCGGTCTTCATCGTACGAGACGTCCATCCGGTACAGTTCATCCGGCCGACCGGCGCCGACGTGAAGCTCGCCGGCAGCATACTCGAGTCGTGCCGCGAGCCGCGGTTCCCCGTGCCATTGGCGATAGGTGGTGAACGGACGCATGCTCTGAGCGCCGGCATCGGCCGCCCCAAGCATGAGGAAGGAGACGAGCAGGTACGCCCGCACGGTCAAAGGCCCCTGGTCGGAGTCCGGGAGCCAGGCCGCTTCGCCGCTTGCACGCCGAATTGGGGCGTGGCCCAGAGATACTCGTCGGTGAGCGCTTCAGGCGGCAGCAACCGTCCGGCGAAATTCTCTCGAATCCCCGCGCGACTCAGCAATGCGGCCCCGAACCCCGCGGTACCGAGCAGCCAGGTGACGAGAAAGGCCACTGCCCGGATCAGGTTGCCCGCCACGGGCACCCATCCGAACACCGCCCACGCCAGCCAGAATGTGGCGAGCGCGCCGAGACCGATGAGGAGGTACCGGTAACTGTTGGGTGAGCCCATGACGCCCAGAGCCATGCGGCGCCGGACATAGGTCTCGCCCATGGCGTGCGCGACCGCCAAATAGCCGCCGACGACGCCGACTATCATGAGCAGCGCGTACACCGTTACCGCGAAGGGAAGGAGCAGAATACCGGCGACGCTCAGAATCAGGCCGACTACCAGCATGCCGAACGTGGGGAGCAGGAGAATCTGACCAAGGAGCCCGGTGAGGAATGACCGGCCGAAGGAATGGGAGATTGTATCGGACACCACCTCGAGGTTGGGCCGCCCGAACATCACGAGACCGAATCCGAGGGCACAGAGCGTGAGAAACACGCCGACGACCCCGGCCCCCCGCTGGAACACGGTCGCGAGAGCCGACGGTGCAGTCACGATCGGAGCCGGCGCGGCCGTGGCGAGCACGGATGAGGTGCGAAGCTGGCGCACTTCGCCGCCGATTTCGCCTTTGTCTCCATGCCGCACCTCGCCTCCCAACGCGAGTATGTCGCCCGCCACGACGCCGCCGTCGTGGACGAAGACATTTCCGGAGACGGTAACCAGATTGCCTTGCAGGTGACCATAGACATCGGCATCACCTTGCACGACCAGAAGGTGACCGTTCATCGGCTGGTCAGTGCCGAGCGTGAAATTTCCGAGCCGAGCCGCGCCGTTGGAGACCGTGACATGCATTGCCCCATCGCGGGGACGCAGGGCGCTCGCGAGTTTCGCTTCGATCTCCGACGGCTTACTCAGGTCACTCAGGTCCACCGGGGGGCTGCCGTCCTGCGCCGGCGCTATGGCCTGCGGTGCTGGACCAGGCTGCTGAGCCGGGGCATGCGTGAATGTCGAGACGTCAGAGACCAGACGCCAGAAATCGTGAACGAGCGAGGCGGTGCGGGAACTATTGGGATCGGAGGGTGGGGCCGAGGCAGCTGTCGCGATGGCGGGAGCCGCCATCCATAGCAGAGCCGTCATCGCCCACAGCTCGGCGGTGCCGCTACGAGTTTGCATGCGCCACCTCCCGAGCCGGAAGCGCAAGGAGACGCCGCAGAGCGACAAGGCCGAGTATGTATACCAGGGTGGCGAAGCCGGAAATCGCTCCCCATCGAACGGGGTGTTCGAGTGAATCTCGAATCCCCGCGTACCATGGCTGCTCCATCAGGTTCACGGCGACCCCGCGCAGGGCAACCCATCCAGTCTGCCAGGCCTGAGCCATCGCCCACGAGCCCAGTGCGGCAAGGGTCTCCTGGTGCCCGAGGGTCCAGACGATGCTCGCAGTCATCGAGCCGACCAGGACAACCGCAATCGTCGTCGCGAAGGCCGCGGCCCTCGGCGTGGCAAAGAGTCGGCGGAAGACGCCTGCGAGAGACCGAAGCGAGAAGGGGTCCGGCAGCGACACCGACAGCATCACCCGGTCGGCGAAGCCGGGAGAGAGATCCATGAGGGGCAGGGAATTCAGGAGACCGACGATCTCTCGCTCCGCCTCGGCCCGCTCGCGGCATTCGGGGCAATGGTCGAGGTGTTCCCGAGTGTCCGGCGCGAGTGCACCGGACATCCATGCATCGAAATCGTCGGGCGAGAGATGCGGTCCGGGAAGCGTCATAAGTGGACCCTCCTACGGGCGCTGCGCAGTGAAGGTTTCATTCTTTCAAGTGGGCTAACGCGAGTCGTAGCTCGTTACGGGCCCGGTGGATGTAGGTCTTCACCGTGCCGAGGGGAAGACTCAGAATTTCGGCGATTTCTTCATAGGCGCGGCCCTCGACGTGACGGAGCAGGATGCACGACCGATACTCCGGCCGCAGTCGTCCGATTGCTGCTTCGATGGCGCCACCCAACTCGCGGGCCTCTACGGCCTCGAGCGGCGATTCCTGCCGCATTCCGATCTGCAGTGCCGTGGCCTGCATTGCCTCCGGGGTCTCCGCATGCGGCGACCCATCGAGCGAGAGCGTATCGAGCTCGCGTCGGCGGAGGTGATCGATCGCGGCGTTGTTCGCGATCTTGAAGATCCACGAGGAGAACTTGAATTCGGGCCGGTAGGAATCGATGGCGTTCAGTGCCTTGACGAATGTCTCCTGCGACAAGTCCTCCGCCAGCTCCCGGTCGCGCACCATCCGAAACAGGAGGGCGAACACGGGCCGCTCGTACCGGCGGATCAGCTCCCGGTAGGCAGCCTCACGTCCCCCACGAGCGAGCAACACGACCTCCTGGTCGGTGAGTGCTGCCCATTCGGGGGCATTAGCCACGGCCTTCGCGCCTTGCCAATGGTCTCGCCGCCGGACTACATTGAGCGCCTATGTTAGCCTCAGATCGTGAGTTACCAGTCGCCGGCGGCCCGCAAAAGCGGGCCTACGTCCGGGAGGTCTTTACCGCGATCGCTCCCACGTACGACCGCCTGAATCACATCATCAGCCTGCGCTTCGATCAGCGTTGGAGACGATATGCGGTCGGACAATTGGATTGGGAACGGGTGCCGGAAGGAATCTATCTCGACCTCTGCGCTGGGACCCTCGATTTCGCGGCCGCATTGGCGACTCGGCCCGGCTTTCATGGCCGGGTTATCGGCGCGGACTTCGTTCCGGACATGTTGAGCCGTGGACGAACGAAGGCAGCGAGGCTCGAGCCGGTGAGCGCAGATGCCCTCGAGTTGCCATTTCCGGATGCGGCGTTTGATGGAGCGATGGTGGGATGGGGAATCCGGAACCTGGTGGACATTGACACTGGTCTGGCCGAGGTCTCCCGCGTTCTTCGGCCTGGAGCCAGACTGGTGATCCTCGAGATGACCATGCCGCCGCGGCCAGGCTTCCGACGGATCTACCAGCTTTACTTTCGGCGCGTCCTGCCATGGATAGGCCGTCGCATCTCCAAACATACGACCGCCTATGAGTGGCTACCAGAGTCGACGCAGGCCTTTCCCTCGCCGGAGGAGTTTGCCAGGCGACTCGCCGCCAACGGCTTTGAGCAGGTGTGGTTCCAGCGTTTGCTCGGCGGCGTGTGTGCATTGCACGTGGGCACCAGAAGCGGAGAAGGGAGAAGAGACAAAGGAGAAAAGGGCGGCTGAACGGCGGCCCGTTCTCTCTTGTCTCTCCCCTCTTCTCTCTTCTCCTTTCTCCCTTCACCTTACCTCCCATGCCCGTTGAAAACCTGCGCGAGCTTATCAGAGACATCGAGGCCATCGGAGAGCTGACGCGCGTCAGCCATCCAGTGAAGGCTCGCCTCGAGATCGCCGAGATCGCCGACCGCTGCATGAAGAGCCCGGGCGGAGGACCTGCACTGCTCTTCGATAACGTCCTCCTCGAAGATGGCCGCAAGAGCTCCCTCCCGGTCGCCATCAATCTCTTCGGCTCGATGCGGCGCATCTGTCTCGCACTCGGCGTGGACAAGCTCGATGCGATCGGTGATCGCATCTCCGAGATGCTCGAGCTCAAGGTACCCGAGGGATTGCTCGGCAAGCTCGCCTTGCTGCCCAAGCTCGCGGAGCTGGGGAAGTTTCCGCCGAGGGTAAAGGGGAAACCCTCCTGCCAGGAAGTCATTCTGCGGGGGGAGGCGGTGGACCTCGACCAGATCCCATTTCTCACGACGTGGCCTCAGGACGGCGGGCGATACATCACCTTGCCCATGGTGATCACGACCGATCCGGATCGCGGAATCCGGAATGTCGGCATGTACCGGATTCAGATCCTGGGGCGCAATACGCTCGCGATGCACTGGCAGCGTCACAAGGTCGGCGCCGCGCATTGGCGCGAGATGGCGGAGCGAAAAGAGCGCATGCAGGTCGTGATCGGCATCGGAGGCGACCCCGCCAGCATGTACTCGGCGAGCGCTCCGCTCCCACCCACCATCGACGAGTTCCTCTTCGCGGGCTTTATCCGGCGTTCCCCGGTGGAGCTGGCGAAGGCCGTCACCTGTGAGCTCGATGTTCCGTCCGAGGCCGAGATCGTGCTCGAGGGATACATCGATCCATCGGAACCGCTCGTACTCGAAGGCCCGTTCGGGGACCACACGGGCTTCTACTCGCTCGCCGACTACTACCCGAAAGTGCACGTGACGGCGCTCACAACTCGACGGGATCCGATTTATCCCGCGACGCTCGTGGGCCGGCCCCCGATGGAAGACTATTTCCTGGGCCATGCGACCGAGCGGATCTTCCTTCCGCTGCTCAAGCTGACGGTGCCTGAGATCGTGGACTACCACATGCCGGCGGCTGGCATCTTTCATAACCTGGTCTTCGTCGCGATCGACAAGCAGTACCCCGGTCAGGCCTACAAGGTGATGAATGCGTTGTGGGGACAGGGGCTCATGTCGCTGGCGAAAGTGCTCGTCGTGGTAGACGAGCACGTCAACGTGCGAGACCCAGATGAAGCGTGGTGGGTGGCCCTCAACAACATCGATCCGGAGCGCGATGTCCGGTTTACGATGGGCCCGGTTGACGTCCTGGATCATGCCAGCCGCGGCTTCACGTACGGAAGCAAGATGGGCATCGATGCGACACGGAAATGGAAGGAAGAGGGGTTCGACCGGGAGTGGCCCGATCTCATCGTGATGGACCCGGAAACGAAGCGGCGGGTGGACGAGATGTGGGCGTCTCTCGGGATCAGACTATGATGAGGAGCAGAAAGAAGGGTGAAAGGAGAACGGGAGCCCCTTCTTCTGTTCCTCTGTGAGGAGCCAAGGATGAGCATCGAGGCTCGTGAGGCCCAGACGTTTGCCGGAGAGTCGCTCCTCGTCCGCTACGTCAACCTCGTCAAGCTGCCGCACACGCTGTTTGCTCTCCCGTTCGCCCTACTCGGGGTGCTGGCGGCCTCGAAGGTCGCGGCCGTGACCGCCCGCACGGTGGGGCTGGTGGTCATTGCCTTTTCAGCGGCTCGGTGGGCAGCAATGGGCTTCAACCGCATCGCCGATCTGCCGTACGATGCCCGCAACCCACGGACCAAAAACCGGGAGCTTCCTCGCGGTGTTCTGTCTACCCGACAAGCGTGGGCCTCCGTTGCGGTCGCGGGAGGGTTGTTCGTTCTCGCTTCTGCATTGCTCAATTCCCTCTGCCTGGCGCTCAGCCCGGTGGCATTGGGATGGGTTCTGACCTACAGTCTCTCGAAGCGCTTCACTTGGTGGCCGCACTTGTGGCTCGGAATCAGCCTCGCCATCGCACCGGTCGGCGGATATCTCGCCGTCACGGGTCGGTGGAGCCATCCGTTCTGGCTCTTGCTGGCGGTGAGCGCGGCCGTCGCGACCTGGGTCGCAGGGTTCGACATCTTCTACGCGCTCCCAGACGCGGGTTTCGATCGAGATAACGGGCTCCGCAGTGCCGTCGTCCGACTGGGGGAGGGACCGGCGATTCTCCTCGCCAAGGGTCTTCACGCCGTGACCATTCCTGCGCTGGCCCTCTTCGGGTATGGGGCCGGCTTCGGTGCCTGGTATTACGCGGGATTGGCGATTGCCGCCGGGATCCTCATCTACGAGCATCACCTGGTCAGACCCGGTGACCTCACCCGGCTCGACGCCGCGTTCTTCACCATGAACGGCGTGATGTCGGTGACGGTGTTCGGGTTCGCGCTCCTCGACCGGACACTCGGGTGACGACCTCGTCGCGACCCCCGATCGTGCTCGCGCTCACCGGCGCCTCCGGAGCACCGTATGGGCTCCGCCTTCTCGAGGTACTGGCTCGCCGCAAGCTTCCGGTATGGCTCATTCCTTCGAGCCACGGCATGCGCCTGCTTCGCGACGAATGCGGGATCGACTCGATCGACGCCCTCCAGGCCGCGACCGGCGGTGATTGGTCGTCAGTCACGATCTTTCCCGATACCGACCGCGGGGCGCTGCCGGCCTCGGGGTCCCGTCGAACAAGCGGGATGATCGTGTGCCCATGCTCAATGGGTACCGTGGCAGCGATTGCCGGAGGAACCAGCCGCTCGCTCGTGGAGCGCGCTGCGGACGTGACCCTCAAGGAGAGGCGTCGTCTGATTCTCGTCCCTCGCGAGACTCCGCTGTCGCTGGTCCACTTGCGGAACCTCGTGGCCGTCACCGAGGCGGGTGCGATCGTGATCCCCGCCGCGCCCGGCTTTTACCACCGCCCCACTCAGGTATCGGAGCTGGTCGATTTCATCGTTCAGCGGATCCTCGATCATCTCGACCTCGACATCGAGATCGCCCGGCGTTGGACCGGCGACACCATCTGAATCGTGCGGCTCGGCGTCATCTCCGACACCCACGGTCTTCTTCGGCCCGAGGTCTTTCGGGTCTTCGGGAAGGTCGATCACATCCTGCACGCGGGAGACGTGGGGCCGCTCGAGTTGCTCGCCGAGCTCGAGGCGATCGCGCCGGTCACTGCGGTCTACGGGAATACGGACGGATGGGAGATTCGCAGCAGACTTCCTCAAGTGGCCTCAATCGAGCTCGATGGATTCAACATCGTCGTCACTCACGGTGATCAGCTCGGCGTCCCGAACCCCGAGAAGCTGCACGCGGCTTTCCCCGATGCCGAGATCCTCATCTTCGGACACACCCACCGTCCGGTGCTCACGCTCGTGGACGTCGTCGTAACGGTGATGAATCCGGGAGGAGCGGGTCCCCGCAGGTTCGATCTTCCGGCGTCGGTGGGAATCTTGGAGCTGGAACCGGGGATTCCGCCTAGGGGGAGGCTGCTGCCGATTACGTCGATTACGTGACGAAAGAAACGGAGAGGATCCCACTACCCATCCTCTCCGTCCTCATTTCATTTCGTCCCTCTGTCTTCAGAGTCCCAGTCTGAGCCCCGCGCTCACCGCCCAGTTGTGTGTCGTCTTCGTGTTGATGTTGATTCCCGTCGCTTCCTTCGCGTCGAACTTTCCGATGTAGTCCTTCGCCATCAGCTGTAGACCGAGATGGGGCGCGATCGCCACGTCCGCGCCAGCGCCGACGTTGTAGGCGAAGCTGGTGGAATGCGTGCTGATAGGGCTAATCGATACGGACTGCCTGACCGCGCCCGCTCCTGCTTGTACGAACGGGCTGATCGGCAGAAGGCCACCCGTCGGCACGCGAAGCCGAAGAGCGGCATCGTAGAGAAGAACGGAGCTTTGACCGACGGAGATACCGCCGACGAGAGGTGCACCGATCTGGAGGTTGGGTTGGGAATACGCGACGTTGCCGACCAGCGCCAGCGTCGGAGCCAGGCCGAGACTCATCTCGGCGCCGTACACGGCGGCTCCGGCATTCCGGAGACTGGTGCCGAGCGGACCGTTGGCGATGTTTCCGAATTTGATGTATCCGGCATACGGGGTGATACCGAATGAACCTGGCGCAGCGCGCTGGGCCTCGAGCGGCGCCGCGAAGCAAAGGCCGGTCATGGCTCCGGCCAGCACCATCTGTCTGATCATCGTAGTCCTCCTGCCTGTCCTTGAGAGATCTTGAGGAGCGCGGTGTGCGCACGCAGCGGGATACAGGCAGGTACGATGCCAGACTGTGCAGTTGTCTTAAGGCTTTGAAATGTGGCGTGTTACGGGCTGTGATCTCCAACCGGTCGGGCCGAGTGTCCGCTTTTGGTTACACGTTCACTGGTTGGTCCACTCGGAGTAGGGAGTCGTTCGCCGAAGCGCATCGGGGTGAGCCCGGAACCACGCGGTCAACAGGAGGATCTCGTCGATCGAATCGAGCGGCAGGGGACCGCTCGGCGTGTCCGGCCGAGCGGTTTCCGTCGCGACCACGGCACGGAATGCCTCTCGCTCAATAGGCGTAGCGGGGAAGGGAAAGGAAGCCCGCACGACACCTTGCCGCACGAGGTAGACCCGATCGTCTCCGTAGTCGCCTGGATCGCGATACACGAAAGTGAGCAGATCGCGAGCGGTGCGGGCTCGGCTTGTCGCGGCCACGAGCCACTCGAGCTGCTCGAAGCGCTCGCGCCAACGGGCCGCCAGCTCGAAGCGCCCAGCCTCGGCGGCCTCCTGCATCGCGCGAATCACCCGATCGAGCGGCTGGAGGGTCCGGCCCTCGAGAAAGGCGGCCGCCGTCTCAACCCGCCGGCGATAATCCCGCTCGGTGACAAACCCGGCGCACGGGCCGCTGCAATATCCGAACTGATGTCGCATGCATCCAGCCTGGCGCGGCTGATCGAAGAGGTCGCCCTGCCCGGCGAACACCATCGGCATCCGCGCCGCGCAGTCCCGAAGGCCGAGGAGGTCATTCAGGGTCCGCACTGCTTCGTCGGTGCGGGCACGCGACCGAAAGGGCCCGTAGCAGCCAGCATCGTCCCGAGTGGCGCTCGAGCCGGTGTACACGCGCGGGGCGGAATCGGTCGAGATCTTGATGAGCACCGAGCGCCGCGTCAGGTTGCCCCGGTGATTGAAGTGGGGTCGATATCGCCGAATCTGGCGCAGCTCGTGAAGGTACGCGGCGAACTCACTCGGAACGTAGTCCCAGGTAATGTCGGAGGCGGCGTAGAGAATTCGCGCTGCCTTGTCATCCGGATAGGCCGCTCTGAAATAGCACAGCAGGCGCGTGCGGAGCCGCTTGGCCTTTCCGACGTATAGAATGCGGCCCGCTCGAATCGAGCATCCGGTACACGGCCGGACGGTTCTCCGCGAGCGCGCGGACTCGCCTGCCGAGCTCCCGAAGGTCCGCAATGGGAAGCGGCGCGGACCGCTGGGCCCGGCGGGGACTCATCGCTGACACCGGTAGCAGAACACCGTGATTCGGCCATCGATCTCGTGGGTTCCGACCAGCCCGGTTCCGCACCGGACGCAAGGCTCTCCCTCGCGCTCGTACACCAGCAGCTCGAGCTGAAACTGCCCCGACGCACCGGTTCCCGTCCGATAGTCGCGTACCGTGCTCCCCTTCGAGCTGATCGCCGCGTTCAGGATGCGCCGGATCTCGGCATGGAGCCGCACGTGTTCATCCGGCGTCAGCCGGTTGGCGGGCCTGGACGGATCGATTCCGGCGGCGAACAGCGCCTCGTTCGCATAGATGTTGCCGACCCCCGCCAGGTATCGCTGATCCATGATCACCTTCTTGATCGCCTGCCGGGATCCCGCGAGCGCCGCGCCCAGGTCCGCGGGAGTGAACGAGCGCTCGAGCGGCTCCGGCCCAATCGCGGAGGTGTACGCGTCCCAGCCACGGCGGTCGAGGAGCAACAACGTACCGAGCCGGCGAACATCGTCGTAAATGAGCTCGCGACCGTTGTCGAGCTCCACGCGGAGCACAGCGTAGCGCGCCTCTTCGGGCGGTAGAATGTGATCGTGCACCACGAGCGAGCCCGTCATTCCCGGCTGGACGATCAAGCGTCGATCGCCGAGGTCGATCACAGCATGCTTGGCGCGGCGGAAGACGTCATGCACGCTGGCGCCACGCAGTTGCCGGAGCAGACGGCGACGTGTCACGCCACGCAGCACGTCGTCATGACGCAAGGTGACGCGCCCGAATCGGCGGCCCAGCAGGGAAGGTCGGATGTCGCGGACGATGGTTTCGACTTCGGGAAGCTCGGGCATCGGGGCAAAATCTAAACGCGTATTCGCGCCGCCTCTCGCCATCCGATGTCACGGCGAAACACCTTCCCCTCGAACCGTATCGCTTCGGCCGCCGCCCGACTCCGCTGCTGAGCCGACGCGAAATCCGGCGCCACGGCGCTCACATTGAGCACCCGACCGCCGCTGGTCCGGAGGATGCCACCGGGATCCTTCGAGGTTCCGGCGTGAAAGATCGTCACGCCCTCGGGCAGGTCGGTGGGGATGGTGATGGCATCGCCTCGCCTTGGATCGTCGGGATAGCCGTTGGCCGCGAGTACCGTCGTGACCGAAGCGTCCGGGCCGTACCGGACCGGTGTCACGCCCTCGCCATGCGCCACCCGCCAGAGACAGTCCGTGAGTCCATTGGACACGAGCGGAAGCACGACCTGGGTCTCCGGATCGCCGAGCCGGCAGTTGAATTCGATGACCCATGGCGTGCCGGCATCGTCAACCATGAGACCGGCGTATAAGACCCCCGCGAAGCGATTTCCCCGTCGATCCATCTCTTCGAGGGTCGGCACCAGCACCTCGCGCTCCACTCGCGCGAGCAGAGCAGGCGTTGCCACCGACACCGGACTGTATGCCCCCATCCCCCCGGTATTGGGACCCGAGTCACCCTCGTGCAATCGCTTGTGATCCTGCGACACGGGAAGGAGCGTGAAGTCGCGGCCGTCGGTGATCGCGAGGACCGAGATCTCCTCGCCTTGAAGGAAGGCTTCCACGACTACGGTGCGACCGGCGTCGCCGAAGGTACCCTCGCCGAGCATCGCGCGGAGCACACCGGCTGCATCGCGCCGGGTGGCGCATACCACCGCGCCCTTTCCGGCCGCGAGTCCGGACGCTTTCACGACCAACGGCTCGGGATGGCCTGCCACATAGCGCAAGGCGGCCTCCAGATCCTCGAACGTCCGGCTCGCTGCCGTCGGGATGCCGGCCGCGGCCATGACCTCCTTTGCAAACGCCTTCGAGGATTCGATGCGCGCCGCCCCACGCCCGGGTCCGAATGCTGCCCGGCCCTCGGCACGGAGCCGATCAGCGAGACCAAGCGCGAGCGGAATCTCCGGGCCGATCACGGTCAGGTCGATGCCCTGCATGTCTGCTGCGTCGGCGAGTCGATCGATGTCCGTTGTGGCGATGGGAAGATTGGTGGCGAGCTCGGCTGTACCTGGATTGCCTGGCGCACAGTAGAGATCGGCGTCAGGGTTTTCGCGGCGGAGGGCCCAGCAGAGTGCGTGCTCTCTTCCTCCGCCGCCGACGACCAGAATCCTCACGGCTGCTTTTGCGCGTTGCGGAAGGCTTCAGTGGCTCGCTCTGCAGCTCGCTTCGCGGCGTCCGCGACTTTGGTGGCAAGCTCACGCGCCTCGCCGGCGTAGTAGCTGCCGGCGGCGCTCATGTCATCGCGCAGGGGCCGGTCGGTCACCTCGGGACCGCGGCGGACGTACTCCCCACGCACGATGCGGTCGTATTCGCCCGACGCCATCCACCGCTGAAGCTCTGCCGCCCGCACGGTATGCATCGGATGGGTCAGCGCCAGGGTGCTCAGCAACTTGTACACGATGTCGAGTCCCTCGCCGGCGGCGACGTATTCGTGCGCCTGCTCCATGAAGGCTTCGACGTTCAGCTCGGCCGCGAACCCCGAGCCGCGTCCTCCTCCAGCCATCTTCATGTCGAGCCGCTGAGCCGCCACCACGTCCTGGGCCCCGAGGAGCCCGGCGCGGTCGGCCGAGAGCTCGGACTTGCGCGACCATTCGAGAAAAGCGAGCCGGATCGGCAGAACCGCCAGTCCGGCGAGTGTCGGAAGCGCACCGAGGCTGATGAGCGCCAGGATCGCGGCGATCGTGTGGTACAAGGCATGACCGCTCATCACGTGTCCGAGCTCGTGCGACAGGAGCACCCGAAGCTCATCATCATCGAGCAACTCGATGGCCGCCGAGTGAATCACGATGAACGGCTGGTCGATGCCGTATGCGCCGGCATTGAAGAAGGGAGTCTGCGAGACGTAGACCTCCGGAACCGTCGGCCAGTCGAACGTCGTCACGACTTCGTTGTGCAGGTGCCAGAGCTTGGGAAACTGTTTCGGACCGAGGCGCACCGCGTTGCCCTGAAAGAGCAGCCGAATCCCGCGCTCCCCACCCATGAAGGCGAGCACCTTCCGAATGACTTCATCGACTCCGGGGATGCCACGCAACGTCTGCAGCGCGGCGCGGTCCGCGGGGTGCTCCCACGAGACCGCGGCGATCTGAGGGAAGGACTGGCGGGGGCGCTGAGCCGGTAGTGAGGTGGTCATGGCGAACTCGTGGTTGGGGAACGGTGGCCCCTACGCATAGATCCGATTCCGAGTTTCATAGTGGAACGAGCGCGATCGCAACGGATGGCCGACAGCGCCTGTTCGACATCCGCCAGCAGGTCGTCGGCGTCCTCCACCCCGCAGCTGAGACGCACCAGGCTATCGGTCAGGCCCATCGCCTGTCGCATTTGAGGGGGCACCGACGCGTGCGTCATCGTCGCGGGATGGCCAACGAGGCTCTCGACCCCTCCGAGCGACTCGGCCAGGGCGAAGATCCTGGTGCGTTCGACGAAACGCTTGGCGAGCGCGGGATCGCCGAGATCGAAGGAGATCATTCCACCGAAGCCGGTCATCTGCCGGCAGGCGAGATCGTGCTGCGGATGGGTCGGCAAGCCGGGGTAGTACACGCGACGGATCTCGGGGCGGCGCGTCAGCCAGGCCGCCACCGCGCGACCGTTGGCATCATGCTGGCGCATGCGCAGTGGGAGAGTCTTGATCCCCCGAAGCGCAAGCCAGCAGTCCATCGGTCCCGGCACGGCTCCAGCCGCGTTCTGGATGAACCCCAGCCGCTCGGCCAGATCGTCTCGTGAAGTGACCAGGATCCCGCCCACCATGTCGCTGTGTCCATTCAGATACTTGGTGGTGGAGTGGAGCACGATGTCCGCGCCGGATTCGATCGGCCGCTGGAAGAATGGCGTGGCGAACGTGTTGTCGACGACATAGATGTAGCCGCGGGCCTGCGCGAGGTCTCCGACCGCGGCAAGATCCACCAGATTCATCATCGGGTTGGTGGGCGTCTCGCAGTAGATCATTCGAGTCGCGGCAGTCACCGCGCGCTCGACGTTGGCGCTCTCGCGCATGTCCACGAACGTGAACCGCACGCCGAACTCGGTGTAGACCCTCTCCATGAGCCGGTGGGTGCCGCCGTAGACATTGTCCCCGCACACGACATGATCACCCGAGCGGAGCAGCTTGAGAACCGCGTCGAGCGCGGCGAGTCCCGACCCGAACGCGAAGCCGTGCTCTCCGCCCTCGAGACTCGCGACGTTCCGCTCAAGTGCCTCGCGTGTCGGGTTCTGGGTTCGCGCGTACTCGTATCCCTTGTGCCGGCCGAGCGCGGGCTGCACGTAGGTCGAGGTCTGATAGATGGGTGTCATGACTGCGCCGGCCAGCGGCTCGAGAATCTGACCCGCGTGTACCGAACGGGTGGCAAAGCGGTTCTCGTGATCGTGCGGCAGAATCCGAGTCATCTGAGGCCGGGCGAGTGAGGGTGGAGGAAGCGTAATGGCGCGAGCGGTTCGGTTGAAGAGGGGGGGAGGTCACGGTTACCTTCGTGGCGTGAGCACTACCCAGTTTGGCGCCATCGCCGCGCGTTGTCTCATCGTCGACGACGATACCAGGGTGCGGCAGAGCCTGGCGCGCGTCATCGAGGCGCATGGTCTCGGGGTCGTCCAAGTCTCCTCCGGAGTCGATGCGCTCGCGCTCCTGCGTGAGAATGGCGAAATCCCACTGTGCATCTCCGACATCCACATGCCGGGGATCAATGGGATCGAGTTTCTGCGCGAGGCGCTCAGTCTCTACCCCGACATGGCGATCCTCATGCTCACCGGCGTGTCCGATGTCTCGACCGCGGTGGAGTGTCTCCGGATCGGGGCGCTCGACTATCTCAACAAGCCGGTGGTGCCGGAAGAGGTCTGGGCCCGGGTGGACAAGGCGCTCGAGAAGCGCGACCTCGTACTCAAGAACCGATTCTACCAGTCCAATCTCGAGAGCCGGGTCCGGGAGCTCGATCGACTCAACAAGCAGTCACTGATCAACGGTGTGCAGATGCTCGTCCATGCGCTGGAAGCCAAGGACGCCTACACGAGCGGCCACTCTGCCCGGGTCGCGAAGTACGCGGTCAAGACGGCGGTACAACTCGGATTTACCGGGAATCGTCTCGAGCAGATCCGGCTCGGTGGGGAGCTGCATGACATCGGGAAGATCGGGACCAGGGAAGCGGTGCTCAACAAGCCGGCTCCGCTGAGTCCCGAGGAGTTCGAGCATATCAAGGGCCACACGGCGCTCGGCGAACGGATCCTCGCCCCCTTTCTTTCGGAATCGCCGGTCGTGCTCGGCATCGTCCGATCTCACCATGAGCGGATGGACGGGTATGGGTTCCCCGACAATCTGACGGGCGATACGATCCCGATCGAGGCACGAATCGTTTCGGTGGTCGACGCGTTCGATGCCATGACGACCAATCGCGCCTACCGGCCCTCGCGCACGCCGCACGATGCATTGGAGGAGCTGCAACGCTGCGCCGGCTCGCATTTCGATGCCGCTGCCGTCGATGCGTTCTCGCGCGCGTTCAGCGACGTGTCCCTCCTGCCGCTCTCAATCTGACCGCCGCACCGGCACCGGCCTCGATGTCCGATACTCTGATGATCAGCGTCTCCGGGATGCGAGGCCTCGTCGGCACCGATCTCACTCCGGAACTCGTCGCGCGTCACGCCGCCGCGTTCGGCGCGTGGGTCCGCGAATCGACACGCGGAGGAGGTCGGCCCTCCGTGGTCCTGGGCCGGGACGCCCGGACCAGCGGCCCGATGTTCACCCGGGCCGCGTCATCCGGACTCATGTCGGTCGGAGTCGATGCCATCGAGGTCGGGATCGTGCCGACACCCACGGTGCAGATGGCGGTCGAACATCATCATGCTGGCGGTGGACTGATTCTCACCGCGAGCCACAACCCGATCGAATGGAACGCCCTCAAGTTCGTCGGGCCCGACGGGATCTTCCTCGATGCGGAATCCGGGGCGAGAGTGCGGGCCCTGGCCGAGCAGGGTCCGCCCAGGCAAGGGTGGAACGGTCTGGGCCAGGTGCGGGAGGATCGCGATGCGATCAGTCGTCATCTCGACGCCATCCTGGCGCTGTCTATGATCGATGTCACGGCAATCCGGAACCGTCACTTCCACGTTGCCCTGGACTGCGTCCGGGGTGCGGGGGCCATCGCCATGCTGCCGCTGCTCGAGCGGCTGGGCTGCCGCGTGTCGGGAATCAACCTCGAGACCGATGGATTGTTCCCGCGCGCTCCTGAGCCGGTGCCCGAGAACCTGGGCGAACTTGGTCAACTGGTTCGGGAAAGTGGGGCGGTCGATCGGATTGGCGGTCGATCCCGACGTCGATCGGCTGGCGCTGGTGGACGAAACCGGACGGGCCGATCGGCGAGGACTACACGCTGGCCTTTGCGGTGCGGGCGGTGTTGGATGGACGCAGCACCGTGGATGGGGGAGACAGCAAGGCAAAACACCCGACCGTGGTCGTGAACCTCTCGACCAGCCTGGTTGTTGAGGATGCTGCCCGGAAGGCCGGCGCTCGGTTCTTCCGGGCCCCCGTAGGCGAGGCAAACGTGGCCCGCGCCATTCGGGACGAGGGGGCCGTGATCGGCGGCGAAGGCAACGGCGGGGTGATTCTACCGGCGCTGCACATCGGTCGCGATGCTCCGCTTGGTGTGGCCCTGATCTTGCATCTCCTTGCCACGACTGGGGTAACGCGTGTCCGCGCTTGTTGCGGCATCGCCCCGGTATACCATCGTCAAAGCGAAGGGGCCCCGCGGTCAGGAACTCCGCCCGATGTACGATCGGCTCCGAAATCGCTTCCCTGATGCCGAGGCGGACGAACGAGACGGACTGCGGCTCTGCCTGGCCGGATCGCTGGGTGCACGTGCGTCCGTCCGGCACCGAGCCGATCGTCCGATTGATCGCCGAGGCGCCGACCGCGGCCGACGCCGAGCGACTGGTCGGACTGCTCGAGAACTCTTGCACTGAGGTCATGTCGCGATGTGTGGTATCGTCGGATACGTCGGACCCCGGCAGGCGGCCGGGCTGCTGATCGAAGGGCTGCGGCGGCTCGAGTACCGGGGCTACGACTCCGTCCGGCATCGCCGTGGTGAATGGCTCGGGGCTCAAGATCATGAAGGCCGCGGGCAAGCTCTCGGTGCTCGAGCAGCAGCTCGAAGGACACGATGCCGGTCGGGCACCCTCGGCATCGGTCACACCCGCTGGGCCACGCACGGCGCGCCGACCTCGACCAACGCGCATCCGCACACCGACCAATCCGGCCGGATCGCGGTCATCCACAACGGCATCATCGAGAACTCGGGTGCCATCCGGAAGGCCCTCGAGCAGCGCGGCCACACGTTCAAGTCCGAGACCGACACCGAGGTGCTCGCCCACCTGATCGGCGAGTTCTATCAGGGCAACCTCGAGGAAGCGGTCGCCGCGGCGCTGCGCGACGTGGACGGCGCCTACGGCATCGCGGTCATCTCCGCCGACGAGCCCGATGTGCTCGTCGCGGCGCGCAAGGGCAGCCCGCTGCTCGTCGGCGTGGGCGAGGACGAGTTCTTCGTCGCGTCCGACGCGTCGGCGCTGCTCCAGCACACCCGCTCGGTCGTCTACCTCGACGACGGCGAGATGGTCGGTGCTCACCCGCGACGGCTACCGCGTCCGCGACCTCGAGACCACCCGGATCAGCAAGCCGGTCAACCAGATCGAGTGGGACCTGGCGACGATCGAGCGGGGCGGCTATCGCGCACTTCATGCTGAAGGAGATCTTCGAGCAGCCCGAGAGTCTCTGCAACACGCTGCGCGGCCACCTGCTCGAGGACGAAGGGACAGCGCGGGTCACCGGCCTCAATCTGACCGACGAGCAGCTCAAGGGGATCGACCGCATCGTCATCACCGCGTGCGGCACGTCGTGGCACTCCGGCCTGATCGGCGAGTACATGCTGGAGGAGCTGGCGCGGATCCCGGTCGAGGTCGAGTACGCCTCCGAGTTCCGCTACCGCAACCCGGTGGTGGACGAGCGGACCCTGGTCATCGGCATCTCCCAGTCCGGCGAGACGGCCGACACGCTGGCCGCGATCCGCGAGGCCAAGCGCCGCGGCGCACGGACCATCGGGCTGGTGAACGTGGTCGGCTCGACCATCGCCCGCGAAGTGGACGGCGGCATCTACCTGCACGCCGGCCCGGAGATCGGCGTGGCCAGCACCAAGGCGTTCACCAGCCAGGTGGTCGCGCTCGCGCTGATCACGCTGCGCTTCGCCCGGCTCCGGAACCTGAGCATCCTGCAGGGGCGGCAGTTCATCCACGCGCTTCGGCAGCTTCCCGACCAGATCTCAGCAGATCCTCGAGCGGGCGCGGTGAAGTCGAGGCAGCTGGCCGAGCGGTTCCTGGCGTACGACCAACAACGCGCTCTACCTGGGCCGCGGGCGTGAACTTCCCGGTGGCGCTGGAGGGGGCGCTCAAGCTGAAGGAAATCTCCTACATCCACGCCGAGGGCTATCCGGCGGCGGAAATGAAGCACGGACCGATCGCGCTGATCGACGAGAACATGCCGGTGGTGTTCATCGCGCCGAAGGACGCGGTGCACTGCAAGATCGTGTCGAACATCGAGGAGGTGAAGGCGCGGGGCGGCAAGGTCATCGCATCGATCAACGAGGGCGATACCGAGATCGAGCGGCTGGCCGATGCCACGTTCGTCATCCCCGAGACGCTCGACCTGCTGACGCCGATCCTCACGAGTCATTCCGCTGCAGCTGCTTTCGTACTACGTGGCCGTCGCTCGAGGCTGCAACGTGGATCAGCCGCGGAACCTCGCGAAGTCGGTGACGGTCGAGTAGGGAACAGTCGTTCGATCTTGAAGTCGAGTGTTGACCAGGGGCGGTGACGGCGAACTGATAACGCCGCACGCACCGGTCGGCCTCGGCTTCTTCTTTTGTCCCCCGCTGCCCGCCCCGGGGCTCAGGCGTGGGCGGCTGTGGCGTCTCGGATCACCGCCTCGAGGTCGTCCGGCGCCCGCCTGCGACATTCCTTTCTCAGGTCTCCGGTGTCCTCCAAGAGGAACTGACCCAGCAGGCTGTCGCGCGTGATCTCGAATGCCGGAAGGTCTTTCTTGGCGGTCGCGTTGGAGTAGAGGGCGATGACGGCTCGCTCGTCAAACGTGTAGAATGAGTAGGTAGGATACCGGTCGTAGAGCCAGATGTCCGTCGGTTTGCGGTAGTCTCTTGCCAGGCGCGCAAAGTATCGGTACGCATCCACGATCAGGCTGGGGATCTGCGGTCCATCATCGAAGTGCTTCGCGAGCGAGAACATGAGCTCGTGGCTCTCGAGATCGGGAAGAAAGACATCCAGGCTCGTCCCCTCGCGTGCGAGAAAGCTCTTGATGGCAGCCGCGTGATTCTCCCGCCACCGCCGAGAGTGGATGAAGTAGAGCTCCATGTGGGTGGACGACGCGATCAGGCTCTCGAATCTCTGGACGAATCCGGCGAAGGGCCCGACATGGACGATTCCCGACTGGGATTCCTGGGGGGAGGGCATCGGCGGATGCTAGCCCGTCACGAGCGAGGGAGCAAGAGCGCATGCGAGTGATCTTGTTCGGAGCGACGGGAATGGTGGGATCGGGCGCGCTGCTGGAGTGCATAGCCGATCCGCGGGTAACGTCCGTCTTGTCCATCGCGCGGCGCCGCATTGGCGTCACGAATCGCAAGGTCGAGGAAGTGGTTCACGACGACTTCTTCAACTACGCCTCGATTCGACCGGCCTTTGCTCGTAGCGACGCATGCTTCTTCTGTCTTGGGGTCTCGTCGGCCGGGCTCAGCGAGGCGGAGTATCGCCGGCAAACTTACGATCTCACCCTCGCCGCCGCCGGGGCCATCGCGGCGGTCAGTCCGGAGCTCACCTTCTGCTACATCTCGGGGGCCGGGACCGACAGCTCGGAGCGGGGTCGGTCGATGTGGGCACGGGTGAAGGGGGCAACGGAGAACGCCCTGCTGGCACTGCCGTTCAAGGCGGCGTTCATGTTTCGTCCGGGATTCATTCAGCCGCTGAAGGGCGTGCGCTCGCGCACGAAGCTCTACCAGGCGTTCTACTCCGTAGCGGCGCCGCTCTACCCGGTACTCCGGCGCCTCACGCCGAACTCGGTGACGACCACCGTGAATCTTGGCAAGGCTCTGATCGAAGTCTCGATCGCCGGTTACCCGCGCCGGATCCTCGAGACCGCCGACATCAATCGTGCCGCGGCTGGAGCTCTCTGAGGTTCAGGCTGCCCGGTTCGCGTCGCCCGCGGGCAGGGACCAGGTGTCGCCGACTCCTCTACACACGACTCGCCAGTGATCGCTTCCGGCGGCGTCGAGAAAGCGACGCAGCGGCTCATCCACCGGCTCGCGACTCAACCGGAACGTGGAGTGGTGAATCGGTAGCACATATTCGGCGCCGGTTGCGCAGAACATCTGCCAGGCCTCTTCAGGCGATGCGTGGTTTGCGATCCAGGGGTCGTAGGCCCCGATCGGCAGGATGGCGAGGTCGATAGGCCCGCGGTCTTTGAGATCGGCGAGCTTCTCGGTGTAGGCGGTATCGCCGGCAAAGAAGATGGTGCGACCGGACCGTTCGAAGAGATACCCACCGTAGCCACGATGCCGATCGGTGACCATCCGCGCCCCCCAGTGCCGAACCTCGACCGACTCGACTCTCATACCGGCCACCTCCAGATGCTCACCCCACTCCAGCTCCTCGACCCGCCGGAAGCGACGCACGAGATCACGGTTGCCCCGTTGGACGATCGTGTGCGTGTCCCGAGGCAAGAATCGGAGGGTGCCGAGATCGGTATGGTCCATGTGCGCGTGCGAGAGGAGCAGCGCGTCGATCCGCGGAATCTCTCTTGGGCGTAACGCCGGGCGCACCAGCCGCCGAGGGCCGAGCTTGGCGAAACCTCGTCCGATGCCGATTCGAGGCTCGAGTGCCGGATCAGTGAGCACCCATTTCCCGTGAAAATTGATCAGCACGGTGGCGTGACCCAGCCAGGCGATGGTCAGTCGGTCATCCTGCCACTCGGAAGGCTTGGGGCGCCGAGGCTCGCCCAACGGATTGGAATTCACAGAGTCACCGGTACGCATCAGAGAAATATCAGGCACAGCCGCTATACTTGACCCGAAATATACTCCCGCTCCCCGCTCCTCCCTGTGACAACGGAGCCACTCGTGAGAGTCGTTCTACAGCGGGTTCGTCACGCTTCCGTCACGATCGAAGGTCAGATTGCCGCGGCCATTGACCGTGGCTTCTGTCTGCTCGCCGGCTTCACGCACACGGACACGACCGCAGCGATAGATTGGATGGCCGACAAAGTGGTCGGTCTGCGCCTCTTCTCCGATGCCGAGGGGAAGATGAATCTGGGTCTACGCGAGGTGGGTGGGGCGCTGCTGGTCATCTCCCAGTTCACGCTCTATGGTGACGCGGAGAAGGGGCGGCGGCCCTCGTTCATCGACGCCGCGAGGCCCGAAACGGCCGTCCCACTGTACGAGCGGTTTCTGGCGGCCCTCCGGGCGCACGGGTTCGACGTGGCCGCAGGCCGGTTCGGCGCCGACATGCATGGTCGAAATTCACAACGATGGTCCCGTCACGCTGATTCTGGAGCGCAACGCATGATTCGTGAGTCGCTCGTGCTGGCCTCCTCGTCCCCGCGTCGCCGGCAGCTGCTGGAGATGCTGGGAATTCCGATCCAGGTCGTGCCGCCGAATATTCCGGAAGTGCGCCGGCCGGTGGAGACCCCGATCGATTACGTTGAGCGGCTGGCTCGCGAGAAGGCGAGGAGTGTCCCAGGTTCGCTGGTGCTTGGGGCCGACACGACGGTTATCGTTCGAGATCAGGTGCTCGAGAAGCCGGCGGACTCGAACGAAGCGCTCGCCATGCTGCAGAAGCTGCAGGGAAGAACCCACCAGGTGGTGACATCCGTGGCGCTGCTCGCCGATGGGTCTCTGCACCAGGCGACCGACATCACGAACGTCACGTTTCGACGAGTGGATGATGCGATGCTCGAAGCCTACGTCGCAACCGGGGAGCCGATGGATAAGGCCGGCGCGTATGGAATCCAGGGCTATGGGGCTGCGTTGGTCGAACGGATCGACGGGGACTTCTTCAGCGTGATGGGGCTGCCACTCCGCCTGGTGCTGAGTCTGCTCGAGGCGGCGGGGCACCCTTACCGATTCGGCGGGCGCACCGGAAAGGCGGAGGTGACGGAAGTTCGTTGATCCTGAGCGCCCACGGAGCGGACGCGGTACACCTGCACCATCTGGCTCTTTCCCTTCAAGGCCATCTCCGGCAGATACTCGTGATCCACCAGGTCACGAACCACCCGTAGGAACGACTCCGTCACCAGAATCTCACCGGGGCCCGCTTCGGCGCAGAGCCGAGCCGCGACGTTGACCGCATCGCCGATCACGGTGTAATCGAGCCGCCGGAGACTCCCGATGTTGCCGGCAAACACCTCGCCGTGATTGATGCCGATGCCGACCCGGATCGGCGGCTTGCCTTCGTGGGCCCAGCGTTGGTTGAGTCGGGCAACGGCGACCTGCATCTCCACCGCTGCCCGGAGCGCGCGATCGGGATCGTCCAGCTGGGCCCGCGGAGCGCCCCAGAGCGCCATGATCGCATCGCCCATGAACTTGTCGAGCGTCCCGCCATACTCGAAGATCACGTCGACCATGTCGGTGAAGTACTCGCTCAGCGCCTGGGCGATCGCGTCGGGTCCCATCGATTCGGCCATCGCGGTGAATCCGCGGATATCACTGAAGAGCACCGTCGTCGGACGTCGCTCCCCGCCGACACGGACCGCACTGGCTTGTTGGGCGATTTCGGCCGCGATATTGGGGGCGAAATAGCGCTCGAAATTCGATCGCACCATCGCCTCACGGCGGATCTGCTCCGCATAATGACTGTTCTTGATGCCGATCGCCGCGATGCCGCTGAAGGCCACGAGGAACTGAAGATCTTCGTCGGTGAACGTGTTGGCGGTGGTGTGATTATCCACGTACAACAGACCGAGCACCCGATTCCCGGAGGCCATGAGGGGGGAGCACATGGCGCTCTGTACACTCTGGATACGAATGGACTGCCCCTTGAATCGCGAGTCGGCCGGCGCGTTGTGCGAGACCACTGCGACGCCCTCGCGCACGACCTTGTCCGCGATCGACCGGGGCACGGGCTGGGGGGGAACGTCTCCCTGCTTGGTGCGTGAAATCGTCGGGACCAGCTCGTCGGTGGTCTCGTCGCGAAGGAGAATCGTGACGCGATCCACGTTCATGATCTCGAAGGTCATCTCGACGACCGTGCGCAGCAGTCGATCGAGGTTGAATTCGCCCGACAGCTTCTGCGAGACGTCCAGCAACATGGAGAGCTTCTTCGCCTGGCGCGCATCGGCGGAGCCCGCGTCGACTCGAAGCTGCCCGCTCCACCCCGGTGCGTCACGGCTCGTGACACCGGCGGATGCCCCGCCCGTCACCGAGACCTGACGCACGATCATTCCGGCCGGCGGCCCAGCCTCCGCGGCTATCGGCGGCGGCGGCGCCTTGAGATGGAACGTCAACCTGCCGAATGTGACGGTGTCCTCGGCCTGAATCCGTCCCGAGGTGACCTTTGCGCCGTTGACGAAAGTTCCGTTCGAGCTGCCGAGATCCTTGATCTGGACGCCGTCGGTTCGAGCGGTCAACTCGGCATGGCGGCGGGAGATCGTCGGATCGTAGAGAGCGATGTCGCTCGAGAGGCCGCGACCCACCACCAGCCGTTTACCCGGTGGAAGCTCGAAGCTCTGATCTCCGCTATCGCTGACGAGGTGATACGACGGCATGACCTAGATCTCTGCTTTCGCGGCGAGCGCGAGAGCAAGCAGTACGGCACGCGCCTTCGCTTCCGTTTCCTTCCATTCGGCAAGGGGGTCGGAATCGGCCACGATGCCGGCGCCGGCCTGAACCCACGCCCGGCCCCCACGCATGACGCAGGTACGAATCGTAATGGCGGTATCCAGCGACCGGGCGCCCCAGCCGATGTAGCCTACGGCTCCCGCATAGGGTCCACGGCGTCCCGGCTCGAGCTCATCGATGATCTGCATTGCCCGCACTTTGGGGGCCCCTGAGACCGTTCCCGCTGGAAAGGAAGCGGCCAACGCGGCCACCGCATCGAGATCGGGCCGGAGGCTCCCTCGCACCTCGCTGACGAGATGCATAACATGCGAGTATCGCTCGATCTCCATGAAGGCGGTCAACCTCACCGTGCCGAACTCGGCCACGCGTCCCACGTCGTTACGGCCGAGATCGACGAGCATGAGATGCTCGGCGCGCTCCTTCGGATCGGCCGCGAGCTCGGAAGCCAGCGCGGCATCCTCATCCGGCGTGGCGCCCCGAGGGCGGGTCCCGGCGATCGGCCGGAGGGTCACCTCGCCGTCTTCCACACGAATGAGGATCTCGGGTGAGCTCCCGATGATATGAATGTCGTCACAGTGTAGATAGTACAAGTATGGCGCAGGATTCAGTGCCCGCAGATAGCGGTAAGTCAGGAAGGGGTCCGGTGCAGGAACCTCGAGCCTGCGGGACAGAACTGTCTGAAAGGTGTCTCCCGCCGCGATGTATTCCTTGATGCGCCGGACATCATCCTGAAAGCGGCCGTCCGTGTATGGCGTAGTAGCGGGCGGAAGGGGCGGTCCGTACTCGAGGGCGAGCGGTTGGACGGTCCCGGGGGCCGCCAGGCGGGCCAGCCAATCGTCGATCGTCGCTTCCGCGGTGCGATGAAGGCGGCGGAGCGCCTGCTCGTCCGCGCCTGCCGGCACCTCGACGTTCGCGATCACGGTCGCTCGGTTGTACAGGTTGTCGAGCACGAGCAGCGTGTCGGTCACCATCAGCACCGCGTCCGGCAGCTCCCGATCGTCCGGAGGCGCATCGGGAAGGGACTCGATGGTGCGCACGATGTCGTACCCGAGGTACCCCACCGCCCCACCGGTGAATCGCGGGAGGCCAGGAACACTGACCGGGGAGTGCTGTCTGAGAAGGCGGCCCAGATGGTCGAGGGGGGCGATGTCGCGCTCGACGACGTGCCAGCCGGTGTCGGCGGTCCATCGCGAGCACTCGCGCCCCCGATACCGGTACACCTCACGCGGGTCGGTGGCAAGGAAGGTGTAACGCGCCCACCGTTCGCCGCCCTCGAGGGACTCGAGAAGGAAACCGTACGGGCCCCGATGCAGCTTGGCGAACGCCGTCACCGGAGTGTCACCGTCGAGCACGACCTGTCTGGTGACGGGGACCATGCCACCGGCGGCCCGCACGCGCTCAGCGAAGGCGGCGAACCCCGCAGTCATTGAGCGGCTGCCACGAGGTAGGTTCCGGAAGTCCTGACCACCGCCTGGAGATTGTCGGATGCCGGACGCGTCGAGGGCAACAGTGCCAGCTGCCCGTTCGGCATGACCTGGCCGATCGCGAGCGCCTGCTCGAACAGCACATCGTTGCGGTAGATGGAACGCGCCCTGGCCGGCGCGCGAAAGTAGCGAGGGTACTTGAAGGTCAGGCTTGCAGAGCCGCGAAGAGGAACGCTCGTGCGGAAATCAATTCCGTACACCCCGGGGCGGGGCTTCACCTCGACCTGCACATCGCGACCACTGTCCGCGAAGGCGGCGGGTGGAAAGGTCAGCTCGGCAAAGACGAGGTTGTCGGGCGGACCATGCCGAAGGACGATCGTATGGAGCTCGCCCGCCGTAAACGTGACGGAAGTGTCGGCCGGTCGAGGACCAGCCGTTTCCAACACGATAGCCTGAGCGAGTGGCACGGCCCGGGCAGCCTCGGGTTTCACGCCGCCTTTTCCAGGCGTGGTCGCGCGTCCACCACACGCGAGCGCGGCGAGAACGAGCCAGCTTGCCGGGCTCCGGCGGTGCCGGGATATTCCCGTCATCGGTCCGTGGTGTTCCCCCAAAACAACGGTGAGGGCGAGCGGTGAGGGGTTGGGTCCGTGCGCTCGTGGTTCCGCTGCTTCTGGTCGCGCACGCGTCGTCCGTTCTCGGTCAGTCCTGGAACTCGGCGGAGGCTCTCGCCCTCGTGCGAAGAGCGGTGGATCGCCGGGAAGCGGCCCGAGCCGATTCCTCGCTCTTGAGCTATCGGACCCGGGCGCATGGATTCGTGTTCTTCCTGGCGCAGGTGGGGGAAGGCCTGACGGAACCTCCTCGCCTGGTAAAGGCCGATGAACTGGACGTGGAAGTGTATTGGCAGGCCCCCGACAGGAGCAAGCAGGTCATCCTCGGCTGGCGCGACGGCTCATTTCTTCCTACCGATATCAATTACCATCGCGATCATCTCGGCATCGTCACCAACAACTTTGGCGATGTGATTCGTATCGGCGAGGGAGACGAGGTGCGTGATGTCATCCACCCCCTCGCTCCGGCTGGACTCCAGGCATACGACTACGCGCTCGGCGACTCCCTCACCATTCGCTCCGCCCAGGGACGAACCGTCGTCCGCCAGGTCCAGGTTCGTCCGCGGTCGTTCAAGCGTCCACTGGTCGTCGGGACATTGTTTCTCGACGCCTCGACCGCCCAGCTCGTCCGTTTCCGATTCAGCTTCACTCCCCCCGCGTATCTCGACCGCCAGCTCGAGGACATCAACATCGTTCTCGAGAACGCGCTGTACGAGCAGCGCTATTGGTTGCCTTACCGCCAGGAAGTCGAGATCAGGCGACGTTCTACCTGGCTCGATTTTCCGGCCCGAGGGATCATTCGTGGCCGCTGGGAAATTGACGGATACGATCTCAACCTCGCGATCCCTCCGCGGGTTCTGGCCGGCGTCCCGATTGGCGGGCTGATGCAACCGCGTCCGGACGATTCGACGTGGTCGGAGCCACTCCAACAGGCGATCGCTGGGGTAGCGCGGCCGCTCAATGAGCAGGATATGGACGCCCTCCGGGTGGAAGTCGAACGGATCGCCGGCTCGCGGGCGTTGGCCGGTCTCTCGTCGCGGCGTCTGGCCGCTGGGTCGATCAGCGATGTGGCCCACGTCAACAGGGTTGAGGGTCTCGCGCTCGGGGTCGGGGCCGTGCTCGGTATCGGGGCCAGCCGGGCTCAGCTTCGGCCATCCATTGGGTACGGGACTTCGGACGGCCGTGTTACCGGCGGATTGACCGCCACCGTTGGCCAGGGTGCGACCCAGCTCACCCTCGATGCCTCCCGAAGAATCAGGGATTTCAGCGACCTCCCCGTGATCGCGCCTGCGATGAATTCGATTTTATCCCAGGAATCGGGAGATGATCACGGTGACTACGTCTTGCTGAACTCTGCCAGACTGGGTGTGCGTCATCGGCTGAGCGGACGGACTACTCTCGGAATCGGAGTCGGCATCGAGGAGAGCCAATCGGTGGGCGTGAGCGCCTCGCCGGCCGGTGGGGAGTATCGCCCGAATCCGGCATTGGGCTCCGGGACTCACCGACTCGGCTGGATCGAACTGGAGCGAGCCAGCGGCGGCGTTGCGGTTCGTCGCGACCTCCAGGGCCGGTTGTCTCTGGAAGGCGGCGATGGGAGCGCTGGGGTCCGCGACTATCTTCGGGCGAGCGGTGAGGGACGCTGGCTCGCGAGCCTGGGAAAGTCCGAGCTCCTGTCCCGCGTCTATCTCGGCGTAGGGACGGACGGCCTCGCGCCCCACCGGAGCTTCGTCATGGGCGGGCGAGGCACCCTCACCGGCGAGCCGTTCCGGGCGTACGGTGGCCGAACCGCTGCCTTGGCTCAAGTCGAGTGGCGATTCCAGGTGCCGGTTCCAGCCATCCCGCTTGGGTCCTTCGCCTCAACGGGACGCCAGATGACGGTCGCACCGTTCCTGAGTGCGGGCTACACTGCCCGGCCCATCGCCGGGCTCCCTTGGACCACCACGGACGGCGTCCGACCGGTTGCCGGCGTGGCCCTCGAGTGGTTCATGCGGCTCATCAGGCTGGAGGCCGGTATCGGCTTGCGGGACGGGCGTTTCGGGGTAACGGTCGACGTCAATCGGGACTGGTGGGGTCTCCTCTAGCGCCCTTATCTTCCGTTTGAGCCTCAGGCTCGGCCGACCTGTCGGACCAAACCGGACCCAGAGCCGCCCCATGCAGTTCACCGACGAATGGCTGGTCCACACGATCGAGCCGCTGTTGCCGGATCAGGCGATCGCGGCGTTGCGCCAGGAGGCGAGTCCGACCCCGGTTTCGCTCTGGGAGACGCTCGTCCAGCGCAAGCTCCTCGGAGACGACCAGATTCTCGGCGCGCTCTCCACCCGGTTCCGGATCCCCATGGCCGATTTGAGCCGCGCCGATCCCAAGCTCGCCCAGGCGGTGCCGGAACAGGTCGCCCGTCGCTTCAATGTGGTTCCTGTCCGGCAGTCCGACTCCTTCCTCGAAGTCGCCACCGCCAACCCCTTCGACATCGACGCCGAGAAGATGCTCGCCTTTGCCACCGGACGTGAGGTGCGAATGCTGCTCGGCGCACCGGGGCGCATCCGAGAGCGGCTGGACGAGATCTACCGGCAGGGCGACGTGGTCAATCGCTGCTCGAGGGCATCAGCGGCGACTTCGATGTCAAGCAGATCGAGGAAGAAGAAACCGAGGTTGCGAGCGCCGAGGAGGCGAGCCAGCGGCCGATCATCCGGCTGGTGGACATGATGCTCGCCGACGGCATCTCCAGCCGGGCCAGCGACATCCACGTCGAGCCCGTCGAGGGCGGGTGTCGCGGTCCGCTACCGCATCGACGGCGTGCTGCGCCAGGTCATGAAGATCCCGCGCACCGCCGGGCTGCCGCTCATCTCCCGCATCAAGATCATGTCGGGTCTCGACATCGCCGACCGGCTCCGGCCGCAGGACGGTCGCGCTCGCGTCTCGGTGAATGGCGAGCCGGTCGACCTCCGGGTCTCGACCCTGCCGGCCTCGCTCGGCGAGAAGGTCGTCATCCGGATCCTGAACCAGCGGGCGACCGTGCTCACGCTCGAGTCGCTCGGGCATGCACTCGGACGAGCGGGAGGCGATCAAGAGGCTGCTGAGCCACAAGGAAGGGATCATCCTCGTCACCGGGCCGACCGGCTCGGGCAAGACGACGACGCTCTACTCCGGCTCCGGCTGGTCCAGAGCGAGGGCGTGAACATCGTGACCGTCGAGGACCCGGTCGAGTACCGGCTGGGCGAGAACATCGTGCAGGTGCAGGTGCACGAGAAGGCCGGGCTCACCTTCGCCGCCGCGCTCCGCTCGATCCTGCGGCAGGACCCCGACGTGGTGCTGGTCGGCGAGATCCGCGACCAGGAGACGGCGCAGATCGCGGTGCAGGCGTCGCTGACCGGCCACCTGGTGCTCTCCACGCTGCACACCAACGACGCGCCCAATGCGGTCACCCGCCTGGTGGACATGGGCATGGAGGCGTACAAGATCGCCTCGGCGCTTCGCGGTGTCGTGGCTCAGCGGCTGATGCGGCGCGTCTGTGTCTGCCTGCCGCGTGCCCGCCACCGAGCCTGTCCCCGAGCGTGTCGGCACCGTTCATTCCCGTGGGTAGCAAGCTCCTCAAGGCGGTCGGGTGCCCCGAGTGTGCGATGACGGGCTATCGTGGACGCTTCAGCATCGTCGAAATCCTGACGATGAATCCCGAGCTCGAGCGCCTGGTCGGGTAAGGGGCCTACCGCCGATCAGATCGCGGAGGCGGCGCAGGCAGGGGGCATGAAGTCGCTGTGGGAGAGCGGTCTGCGCCACGTGCTCGCCGGCGATTCCACGGTCGAGGAGCTGCTGCGGGTCACCGATCCGCCACAGGCCATTCCCGACCGACCTGCCGCGGCGCCCGCACGTCCAGGCCGTCCCGCTCGCACCAGCCGCGGGACGGCGGCGCCCGTGGCGCCGGCTCCCCCTCCCTCTCCGGCTCAGCCCCCGAGCTCGCTCGATTTCATGATGGATATGGAGCTGATCGACGAAGCTCCACCGTCCGCGCGCGGAATCGGGACCTGCGTGCTCCTGGTCGAAGACGAGGAGCCGCTGCGCCGGGTGATGAAGGACCTGCTCGAACGTGAGGGATACACGATCGTCGAGGCGCGAGATGGGGTCCAGGCGCTGGACGAGGTCGATCGTCAGCCCCCCGACGTGATCATCCTCGACCTCAACCTGCCCGGTCTCGACGGCTACGGGGTCCTGCAGCAACTCCGTTCGAGGTCCGCCACCCGACACATTCCGGTCATCGTGCTCACGGCCAAGGGAGACGAGGACAACGAAGTGCGGGTCTTCGAGCTGGGTGCCGACGACTTCCTCACCAAGCCCTTCCGGGCGCGTGCCCTCTCCGCACGACTCGAGGCGGTCCTCGGCCGCCATCGCGCGTGAGCCGCCCGCTCACTCCCCCCACTCACTCGCTGCCCGCCCACCCGATCGCTGATGCACTGCCCGGCCCGGCGGGTGTCCCGCCCGACGCCGCGGAGGGGCTGGCGCTGATCAAGCCCTCGGTGCGCGCGCAGACGGCGTACACGCTCGGCGCGCCACGCGCTGCTCGCAAACTCAATCAGAACGAGAACCCTTACGACGTTCCCGCGGAGATCAAGCGGGCCGTATTGGCCGAAGTAACAGTCGCGGCATGGCAACGCTATCCCGAATTCGTGCCTCCGGCCCTGCTCGAGCAGCTGGCTGCTCACTATGGATGGCGACCGGACGGTATTCTGGTCGGGAACGGGTCCAACGAACTGATTCAGGCCACGCTCTCCGTCGCCCTTGGCCCAGGCGACATCGTTGTGGCCTCGACGCCGACGTTTTCACTGTACCGCCTCCTCACCAACGTGCTCGGGGGGCGCTACCGTCCGGTGGCGTTCGCCGCCGACTTCGAGTTCGACGTTGATGCGCTGATCGACGTCGCGGTCCGAGACCGGGCGACGGTGGTGGTGCTCAATTCTCCGAATAATCCTACCGGCTCCGCCTTGCCCGAAGGTGCCGTTGCGCGCGTGCTCGAGGAGACCGGTGCACTCGTCATCTGTGATGAGGCCTATCAGGAGTTCGGCGGTCCCACGGCTATTCCCTTGCTCCACGGCACCTCGCGTCTGATCGTGTTGCGCACCTTTTCCAAGGCGATCGGCATGGCGGGACTTCGGTTCGGCTTGGCACTCGCACACCCGGCCATCGCCCGGGAGATGGCCAAGGGGAAGCTGCCGTACAACGTCAACCTGGTCACCCTCGCGGCCGCGGACGCGGTGCTTCGTCATCGGGAGCTGCTGGCGGCTCGTACCGCAGAGATCATCGAGACACGGCAACGGTTCGAGCAACGGGTCAAGCGAATCGCGGGTCTCACTCTCTACCCCAGCGCGGCCAACTTCGTCCTGATCCGGTGCGAGCGCGTGCCTGCGCAGGAGGTGTTCCGGCGGCTGCTCGAGGAAGACGGCATCCTGGTTCGCGACGTCTCGGGCTCGCCCGACCTTGCGGATTGTCTGCGGATTTCGATCGGCACTCCCGACGATATGGAGGCCGCGGCCGCGGCATTGGAGCGGATTCTTGGCTGAGAAGACGCAGCGGGTCACGACTCGGGCAGGAGAGATTCGGCGCACGACCAAGGAGACCGACCTGCACGTGCTCGTCAACCTCGACGGGAAGGGCGAGGCGCACGTCCAGACCGGGATCGGCTTCCTCGATCACATGCTCGAGGCCCTTGCCCGTCACGCGCTGCTCGACCTGACGGTCGAGGCTCAGGGCGATCTCCACGTCGACGGTCACCACACCGTCGAAGACACCGGCATCGTCCTCGGTCTGGCTATCGCGCGGGCGCTGGGTGATCGCGCCGGGATCCGCCGATATGGGGACGCGATGGTTCCGCTGGACGAGGCGCTGGTCCGCGCGGTCGTCGACGTATCCGGCCGACCCTATTTGTCGTACCACATCGAGATCGCCAAGTGGCAGATGCTCGGAGACTACGACGTGTTCCTCACGCCGGAGTTCTTCCGCGCCCTGGTGCTGAACGCCGGGCTGACCGTGCACCTGGATCTGATCCGCGGCGACAATCCGCACCACATCGTCGAGGCGGCATTCAAGTCGTTCGCCCGCGCACTCGACGACGCCACGATGCTCGATCCGCGTGTCATCGGCGTACCCTCCACCAAGGGCACGCTGTGATCGCGGTTGTCGACTACGGCGTCAACAACCTCAAGAGCGTGGTGCGCGCCCTGAACGCCAGCGGCCACACGGCGACTCTCACCGCCGATCCGGACCAAGTCCGTCGCGCTGAGCGCGTGGTCGTGCCCGGCGTCGGAAACTTCGGAGTGGCCTCTCGCACGCTCACGACCTCGGGCCTCGGCGCCGCCATCAGGGAGGTCGCCGAGTTGGGGATTCCGGTCATGGGCATCTGTCTTGGGCTGCAGCTCTTCTTCTCGGAGAGTGAGGAGGCGCCCGGTGCCACGGGCCTCGGGATTCTGCCGGGCTGCGTCAAACGCTTTGCGACTGGATTACCGGTGCCGCACGTGGGTTGGGCGCGGGTGGACCTGACCGATGCGGGTCGTGCTCATCCGATGCTTCAGCGATTCAACGGTCCGGAAGCACTGTACTTCTATCACGTGCACAGCTACCACCCGACCGGTCTTCCTCCTGAGTCGGTGCTGGGTACCGGGGAATACGAGCAACGTTTTCCGACATTGGTGGGACGAGACAACGTGATCGGTGCGCAGTTCCATCCGGAGAAATCGCAGCGGGCGGGGATCGATCTGCTCGATGCCTTCATTCAGTGGCGCCCGTGACCTCTGTGCGCGTTGCCCTGGTCGACCTGTATGTCGTCCGCGGCGCGGACGCGACCCTCGAATTCCTCCTGCTGCGTCGGGCAGCCGGCGGTCGCTGTCCTGGATCGTGGGAGGCAGTACACGGACACATCGAGCCGGCCGAACGCCCCGCCGATGCCGCCCGGCGTGAAATGCTGGAAGAAACCGGACTCGCGCCCACTCGTCTCTATAACTTGAGCCGGGTCGAATCGTTCTATCAGCATGGACTCGACGAGGTGGCGCTCGTGCCGGTGTTCGCCGCATTCGTCACGAACGATGTCCAGATCCGGCTCGGCGTCGAACACGATCGATACGAGTGGCTCCCGCCGACAGACGCCCGGGCCCGCTTCAGCTGGCCGCGGGAACGGCGCGCGCTCGACGACATCCTCGTGTTGCTCGGCAGGGGAGACGCCGGGGCGGTGGAGGACGTGTTGCGCGTATGCTAGCCCGGCGCATCATCCCCTGTCTGGACGTGGCGAATGGCAGGGTGGTCAAGGGAGTGCATTTCGAGTCACTGCGCGACGCAGGCGATCCAATCGAGCAGGCGGCGCGCTACGATCACGAGGGTGCCGATGAGCTCGTCTTTCTCGACATCTCGGCGAGTCCGGAAGAGAGAAAGACGACGCTGGACATGGTCAGCCGAGTTGCCGAATCCATCTTCATCCCGTTCACGGTTGGTGGGGGAATTCGTTCTGTGGCGGATGCTGGCGCCGCACTCCGGGCCGGATCGGACAAGATCGCCGTCAACACCGCCGCTGTCCGAGAGCCGGCGCTCGTCTCACGCCTGGCCGAGAGTTTCGGGTCGCAATGCGTGGTCGCGGCTGTGGACGCCAGGCGTATCAATGGACGCCTCGCGGTCGTCGTCAACGGCGGGCGAGAGGAGACGCCCCTCGAGGCGATCGACTGGATCCGTCAACTCGAATCCCTCGGTGCCGGGGAAATCCTCCTCACCTCGATGGATCGCGACGGCACCGGCCAGGGATACGATCTACCGCTTGTCACCGCCGCATCCTCGGCCGTTTCGATCCCGATCATCGCTTCGGGCGGCGCCGGCAATCTGCAGCACCTGGCCGAGGCCTTCGAGGCTGGTGCCCACGGTGTCCTCGCGGCCACGATCTTCCATTTTCAGGGCTCGTCGCTTCCGGAGGCGCGTGCGTACCTCCGTTCGCGCGGCTTCCCGGTGCGCCCATGAGCTCGGGTTCGATGATCTTCCCCTTCCTTGCGCTCTCCACCGTGTGGCTCGCCGTCGGGCGAGAGACCTCTGAGGCCCCATGCCTGCGGCCCACACGCGCGGGCACCCAGGTCCAGGGCGACGTCCGGATCTGTCCCGGTCATTATCGGATCGCCGATCCGTCCGACCGCGGCGTTATCGTCGCCGCCGCATCAGGGACGCGGATCGAGTTGACCGGCGTCACGCTCGAGAGCGGCGATTCAGTGCCGGCCCGCTACACCGGCATCGGCATCGCCACCCGAGGGGTGGACGGTGTCACGATCCTCGGCGGATCGGTCCGCGGCTACCGCTTCGGGCTCAGACTCGAAGGCGGACGCGGCCACCGGGTGAGCGGGATCGATCTCTCGGGGAGTCGCGCCGAGCGGCTGGGCTCGACACCGGAGCGGCCCGACACGGCCGATCGCCTCGACGTCGTTCACCGCGCTACGATCGAGACGTACGGAGGAGGGGTGCTGCTCCAGGGTACGATCGGCGCGACGGTCACGGGCGTGATCTCCCGGAATGGGCAGAACGGCATCGGCCTGGTCGATGCGCGGGACAGCTACATCGCCGACAATGACGTCTCGGGTAATACGGGATGGGGGCTGCAGCTCTGGCATTCCTCGCACAATGCGATCGTACGAAACAATGCCACCCTGACGCGCCGGTGTGAGCAGCATGGCGGCTGCGATGTGGCCGCGGTGCTCGTTCGCGAGGGCAGCGACTCGAATACCTTCAGCGATAACGATCTGAGTGGATCGAGCGTCGGCGTGATCGTCACCGGCGAGCCTCCGCTCTCCCACGCATCCATCGGCAATCTCTTCCATCGCAATGATGCCTCGGAGGCCCTCGACTGCGGGTTTTTAGCGCGCCACACCTGGGCCGCGATGTTCCTCGAGAACCGGGCCGACAGCTCCGGCTCCGGCTTCCGCCTGGTTCGCGTGAGCGGGACGACGCTGCGAGGCAACACGATCATTGGCTCTCGCGATGCCGGCGTCGCGGCGTCGCAGGGGGGGGACAACACCATTCAGCAAAACGTTCTCCTCGGCGGCCGCGCGGGCATCGAAGTACGGGCTACGGAGGCGACAGCGCCGCCGGGTCGGGGATACCGGATCGACGACAACATCATCGGAAGTGTGGGGCAGGGGATCGTGCTCGAGGGTGTGGCCCGCAGCCGGATCAGAGGGAACGTGATCGACGGTGTCGATGACGCACTCGTCATCGATTCCGCGGGGTACGCCACCGAGGTCAGCGGCAACGTATTCCTTCGCGCAAGCGGCTCCTACATTGTCGCGCCCGACCTTGTCGCGGGAGGTAACTTCTGGTCGACGACCGACGCGGCGGCGGCGGCGTCTCGTGTGCGCGGACGGATCAGCGTGCTGCCGTGGAAGCCGGCGAGCGCGGCGGGGTACTAGCGAAGATTTGAGCCGCGCGGGCGTGAAGTTCGCGCGGGTTGAGCGGCGAATCGGCCACGATGAGCCGCTCCGCGACCGGTGGACACGCCGCGATGAGCGCCTGCACGAAGAGCTCGGTGGTTCCCGCCGTCAAACTCGCCTCCGCGATCACGAGATCGAAGCTCTCTTCCGCTGCAAGCCGAAGGCCCTGTTCCGCCGATCGAATCGACTCGACGCTGTGACCCGCCGGCCCGAAGAGTGCATTGACCACCCGGTGAGCCGCCGGGTCGGCATGCACGAGCAGGATTCGCCTGGCCTCAGAGCTCGCAGCGGAAGGAGCACGTTGGGTCGTGGCGGGGGCGTCGGCCGGCGCCTCGTAGAACGGCAGGGTGATCCGGAACTCGGCGCCTCCCCGAGGGCCGGGCTCATACGACAGCACCCCGCCGTGAGACTTGACGAGACCGTAGCTGAGTGAGAGTCCCAGTCCGGTTCCCTCTCCGGGTGCCTTGGTCGTGAAGAAGGGGGTGAACAGATAGGACGCCAGCTGCGTCGGCACGCCGGGGCCCGTATCTCTGCACTTCGAGTATCGCCATCCTCTCGGCACGTGCGGTCAGCAGCGTGATCCGGCGGGGCCGCCCGGGCTCCAGCCCGCTCACGGCCTGGACCGCATTGTTCACGAGATTGAGGAGCACCTGCTGAAGCTCGTACCGGTCACCCAGCACGACGACCGGCTCGAGACTGAGTGCGGATTCGAGCTCGATGCCGTGAAGCTGCAGCTCGTACATGATGAGGAGAGACGTTCTCGCCGCGACATCGTTGAGATCGACGGCCGCCTTTTCGGGCACGCCCTTTCTCGCGAAGGTCAGCAAGTTCCTCACGATTCGACCCGCTCGCTCCGCCTGCTCGTGGATCACCCGCAAGTGCTCTCTCGGAAACTCCCGGCCCGGCTCGCGCTCCAGGAGGAGCTCGGTCAATCCGGCGATGGATGTCAGCGGGTTGTTCAGCTCGTGCGCCACGCCGGAGACGAGCTGCCCGATCGAGGCCATCTTGTCGTTCTGGATGAGCTGCGCCTCCATGTTGCGCTGCTCGGTCACGTCTTCGACCAGAATGACTACCGGGCCCGGTTCGGCACGGTCGGCGATCGGCGCGGCCGTTACTCGGAGGACGCGGCCAGTTCGCTCGAGTCGAACCACGAGTGGTGCGGTCCGCTCCCCCCGGTGTGCGGCCTCGATGAGACGCGGAACCAGCTCGTCTTCGTTGAAGAGGGTTCGGCTGAAGCTCCGGCCAACCAGTGCCGTCTCCGGAACGCCGGCCAGAGCCGCGAGGGCGCGATTGGCCCGCACCAGGGTATCTCCCGGCCCTACTACGGCGATGCCTTCGGCGAGGGAATTGAAGGCGGTCTCCCATTCTTCCTTACTGCGACGCACGATCTCGTAGAGTCTGCTGTTGGCGAGGACGACCGATGCGTTTGTGGCGACGGTCGAGAGGAGCCAGAGATCCTCGGTCGTGAACGGACCGCCCTGACGATCGGCTACCGCTAAGGCTCCCATCGTAATTCCCTGAGAACGAAGCGGTGCGACCGCGGCCGAGCGAACTTTGACATCCGTGGAGCAATTCCACACCCGGCGCCGGTCCCCCCTGTGCCACCTCGATCCGCTCACGTTCTATGGCTGCCCGAACCAGGACGGTGTCGCTCTCGTCCGCCACCCGGCCGAGGAGCGACTCCAACGTGCCGGTGGCCCCAGCCACGCGCAGCCGCTGTCCCGCCTCATCGTCCGCCAGCACGACGATGGCGCCGTCGGTCTGGAGGAATCGCGCCGCGTACTTGGCCACCTGATCCACGATGCGGTCGAGCTGAATGCTCTCCGACAGGACGTAACTCAGCTCCTGCAACGAAAACAGCTCGCTGATCCGGCGATCGAGCTGGGTCGCGAGCTGTTCGGAGCGGGCGTCGGCGTCCCGCGTCCGGCGGCGCCCTCGCAGGATCGCCATCCAGAAGCTGGCGGCGATCGTGAGCACCGCGATGGTGGCGAGCCACCAGACCCGCCGGTCCGTGAGCCACGCCACGACGCCGAGGAGAGAGGCCGCGACCGCATGCAACGGCACCTCCCACTCCTGCCGCCACGCCGCCAACATGACGATGAGCGCACCCGCGACGCCGAGAAAGACGATGATCTGCCGCGGAAGCCCGCCAAGTACGCTCGCGAGAAGCGTCGTGACGAGCAACGCCCCCGCCGCAAGCGCGGAGGGCGATGGCAGGTGTCGCTGAGATTTCCGCGGCAGTGGTCAGGTCTCCGAGGAATCGTGCTGGCTTACCCGCTCGGTGATATACGACTCGGGCGGTGCGTTTGGCTTGACCCGAATCGACTTGGCGGGAATCCCGACGTTCACGTGGAACGGCCGCACGTTCTTCGTGGCAACCGCATTCGCGCCGACCATCCCATTCCGTCCCACCCTGACGCCGGCCAGGACGGTGGCGTGGTAGGTGATCCGGACGTCGTCCTCGAGCACCGTTCGGGCGTTGGTCACGTCCTTCTGGTCCACGATGCTGTGCGTGTGACTGTAGATGTTCGCGTAGTCCGAGATACTGACCCGGTTCCCCAAGGTTATGCCTCCGCGGTCATCCAGCAGGACATACCGGTGCACCACACAATCGTCTCCCACCTCGAGGTTGTACCCGTAGGAAAACTCCACGAAGTGAAAGCACTTGAAGTTGCGACCGCAGCGCTTGAAGAGGTGTTGGGCCAGGATGCGACGGAAGCGAATCCCGAGGTGCACGTTTCCCGCGCCTGGGGGAGATCGATCGAAGGACTGCCACAGCCAGTGCAACGGCTTGACGCGCGCGTACCGCTCGGCGTCGACATCGGCGTAGTACTCCGGCTCGAGGGTCACGTTGTGCGGATCGAGCGCGAGGAGCGCGGCCTTGGTCGCGGGCGGCGTCTTGCGGTCGTTGATCAGCGTGTCGTAGTCCCCGAGCCCCGGAAACCAGAGGTCGAAGAGAATCTCCCGCGTCAGCCGATACCAGTCGGCACCAGGCGCGGCGAGCTTGGCCTCGACATCGGCGAGCCAGGCGTCGTAGGCCCGGTCGGCGGCCTCGGTGACCTGCACGGAGCGGAGGGGGAGGTACGCCATCTGGGCCTCGAGTGACCGGAACGATGTGGGCGTGGGTGGGATGCATCAAATGATCGCCGGGGCGGCGAGTTGACACCAGTGCGAATGGGGAGTAAAGTGGTGGGGATTATTAATGATAATCATTATCAAGTAATTTTACTCCCATCGAGGCCTTGAGATGCGACCGGTCCTTCTCGCCGCCGCCGTGCTCATCTGCGCCACCTTTCCCTTGGCTGCCCAGGAAGCCGACAGCGCCGCGGAGGAGCACACCACCCTCGGTGGGTACGGGGAGATCCACTACAACAACCCCAGCGGCCCGAATTCGCCCGGCATCGTGAATGTGGCCCGCTTCGTCATGTTTCTGTCCCACCAGTTCAACGACAAGATCGCCTTCCGTTCGGAGGTCGAGATCGAGGACACGAAGGTCGAGGCCGGCCATGACCGGGCCGGCGAGGTGTCGGTCGAGCAGGCGTATCTCGACTACCAGCTCTCTCCCGCGGTCACTTTCCGGGCCGGCCTCGTGCTGGCCCCGATCGGGATCATCAACGAAACTCACGAGCCCACGACCTTCAACGGCGTGGACCGCCCCGCGTTCGACAATGACGTCATCCCCACGACCTGGCGGGATCTTGGCCTCGGCATCGTCGGCAACATTGCCGGGTCCGGACTGAGCTATCGTGCGTATCTCCTGAACGGACTCCTGGCCAGCGGGTTTACAGCCGAAGAAGGTATTCGAGAGGGACGGCAGGAGGGGCAGCTCGCCAGCTTCGCCAATCCGTCGCTGACCGGTCGGCTCGAGTGGGCCCGACCGGGTTTGCGGGTTGGAGGCTCGTTCTGGTACGGAGGCACGGCCAACGAGGACTCCCTGCTTGGTACGGGCACATTCGACAACGCCGTTACCGTGGTATCGGCCGATGCCCAGTACGACGTGGGGCCGCTTATGTTCCGTGGCGTGTTGGCCAATATCAGCGTCTCGGACGCCGAGGCGATCAACGCCGCGTTCAATGGTCAGATCGGCAGTCGCATCGCCGGCGGCTACGTCGAGGGCGCCTACAATGTCCTTTCCGCCCTCGCTCCCCAATCCTCTCAGCGACTCAATGCCTTCATCCGTCACGAACGGTACAACACCCAGGCTGGCGTTCCCGCGGGCGTGACGCGTGACGACGCCTTGGCCCGCCGGATCACCACCTTCGGGCTCACCTATAAGCCGCTGTACAACGTCGCATTCAAGGGAGACTATCAACTCCGCCGCAACAAGGCGGACGTCGGTGAGGGAGAGGTGTTCAGCCTGGGGGTGGGATATCAGTTCTAGGATGGTGCCGGTCACCCTCATCGTCCTCGCGGGGCCGGCGGCCGCCCAGACGGCGCCGTCCGAGAAGGTGGCCGCGTCCATCGAGCACGTCTACGGCCCTGGCACCAGAGTCGACTCGATCCTGGTAGACAGCGTCCCGGTCCTACGCGTCGAGAAGTCGGGGACGCTGCTCGGCTTCGCGGAAGTCCGAAACGTGAAGGGGAAGGAGCGGCCCATCACGTATCTGGTCGCGGTCGATTCAGCCGGAGCAACGCGCGACATCGACATCCTCGTGTACCGTGAAGAGCGGGGCGGCGAAGTCGCAAACGATGCGTGGCGAAAGCAGTTTCGGGGAAAGACCGCCGCCGACCCGCTGCAGGTGGGGAAAGACATCCGGAATATCTCAGGGGCCACGATCAGCTCGAATGCAGTGACCAGGAGTGTGCGGCAAGCGCTCGCTCAGCTCGCCGCCTGGCGTGCGGCCGGAAAGCTTCGGTGACCGCGGTCCGCTCGATGTCCTGGCGCCAGGCTTCTTCGTCCCTCAGGGCTCTCGGGCTCTGGCTCACGATCGTCCAGGTCATTGGGTACACGACCTCGCTGCTCTTCATCCATCACACGACCGGCATGACACCGCCCGGCGTCGCGGAGCATTATCGCGGTTCCGACCCCGCAACGACGAGCGATGCCGCCATGCAGTTCCCCAAGAGCTATTCCGAGATGCTGACCATCACGCACACCCACCTGTTCTCGATGGCTGCAATCTTCGTCTTCAGCGGGTTCGCTCTCGCGCTGTGCGACCGACCTGCCGAACCGTGGCGTCGCCGGCTGATCGCGGAGCCATTCGTCGCGCTGTTGGTTTCATTCGCGTCGATGTGGCTCATGCGGTATGTGGACGCACGATTCAGCTGGTTGCTGTCGCTCTCGAGCGCGGTCATGGCGGCGACGTTCTATGTCCAATCGTTTTTTGTCCTGCGCGAGCTGACTTCACTGGCGGATGCGTCATGAAGCGGCGCCAGTTTACCCGCGTTCTGGCCCTTGGTCTTCTCGGCGTGCGCTTTCCGTCGCTGAGACGACGGACCGATGACCGATTCGTCGAGCGCTGGTCCTGGGCGATGGGACAGCCGGTGCATCTCCAGCTCTTCGCTTCGGACGAGAATCAGGGATTCGAGGCCGCGCAGATGGCGTTCGCGGAGCTCCGGCGAGTGGAGGGTGCGCTCTCGCTCTTCGACGATGCCAGCGACCTCTGCGAGGTAAATCGCCAGTCCGGCCGGACCGGGCCGCGGGTCGGTTCCGACCTCACGACTGTGCTCGAACGAGGCCTGCACTTCGAGCGCGAGACTCGGGGTGCGTTCCACCCTGCGGTGGAGCCGCTCATGCGCGTCTGGGGGTTTCATGCGCGTCGAACCACGGAGCCGAGCGCAGCTGCTATCGTCGCGGCTCGCGATGCAGTGCGGGCCACGAAGGTGGTGGTCGAGGGCAGCCGAGTCACGCTACCAGTGAAAGGGACCGAGATCGATCTGGGAGGGATCGGTGTGGGATACGGCCTCGACCGGGCCATCGAAGTGCTTCGCCGTGCCGGAATCCGTCGAGCCTTCCTCGACGTCAGCGGTGACTGCTTCGCGCTCGGCGCGCCTCCAGGCAAGGATGGCTGGGAAGTTGGAGTGGCAGACCCGAATACGCCGGGTGGCGTGATCGCCGTGACACCGATTCGAGATCAGGCGATCGCGACCTCGTCGAACAGTGTTTCAGTGGTGCGCTATGGGCGGGCCGTGCGGGGACACGTCATGGACGTCGCGACTGGATGGCCCGCCACGGGCAGGGTGCAGGTGACCGTGGTCGCCCGCACCGGAATCGAAGCAGACGCGTTCTCCACTGCCATACTCGTCTCCGGGAATCGAGCCCCTGGAGTGTTGCGAGCCTATGCGTTTGACGGGTGAGCTCGGCCTCAGCGAGCGCTGTCGGCCGGCATGCTGTCTCGCGCACCTGCCCGCGCCCGACTCGCGATACGCGCGCGCTCCCGATCGAGCACGGGCTGCCTTCGCTGCCAGTCCTCCGACGACAGTCCCGCATAACTGATCGTGAACGAGTCGTTCACCGGCAGGTCTTCCTCGAACAGATAGATCCCGCTCACCTGCTCCCGCACGTTGAGCTGTTGTGACGTGAAGCGCGGCGTGAAGGGAACGATACCGAGCGGCTGAAAGACCCGGTTCCGTGTCACGAGCGTCAATGTCTGCGGATCGAACCGGGCATTGGCCCGTTGGCTGAAAAAGGTGACCAGTGCGAGTCCGGGATGGCTGATTCCCGACGCGCTGGCCAAGGAGTCGATGGACGCGCGCCGAGACTCGACGAGCGATCGAAGGGATTCCCAGGAGTCCTTCGCCAGCAGCGTGGTGATACGGGGATCGAGCGGGATGAACCGCATCTCGATGTCCGGCGTTCGAATACGCAACGACACGTCATTCTGCGTGAGCGTGCCGTACCCCGGTGGCGGTAGGGGTCCCCCTCCGCCCCGGCCCGCATCCTGCCCTTCAGCAACAGTGACGGTGGCGACGCACCACCAGATGCAGGCTTCGAGCAGTATTCTCGTCATGGGTTCCCTCCAACGGCGGACACGATGCTTGCGGCCAAATCCTGGACGCCTTGTCCGGAACGCGCGCTGGTGACCTGGACCTGATCCATCGTAATGCCCAGCCTTTCAGCGATCTCGCGCGCCCGGTTCTCGGCAGCCACACGCCCGAGCTTGTCGGCCTTCGTGAGTGCCGCGACGACCGGCCGACCGCTCCGGATCAGCAACTGCTGCATCTCGAGATCGTCCTTGGAAGGATCGTGCCGAATATCGAGCAGCCACACGACCCCTGCCACCGTCGGCCGCTCGCTCAGGCAGCGGGTGACCAGGCGGCGGTAGCCCTCTCTCGCACTCTTTGCGGCGCGCGCGAAGCCATAGCCCGGCAGATCCAGCAGGTAAAAGCCCGGGAGTCGGTAGGCGTTGAGGAGCGTGGTCTTGCCGGGTGTGGCGCTGACACGAGCGAGACCCGGCCTCTTCACCAAGGCGTTCAACAGACTCGACTTCCCGACGTTCGACCGGCCGATGAGCGCCACCTCGGGCAGGGTGGGGGTCAGCGAGACCAGGGGATCGGGGAAGGAGCCGACGAATTCGGCAGAGATGGGGCGATCAGGCTTCGCGCTTGGTGCGAGCGCGCTCGGTCACGATGAGGGGAGAGGTGCCTTCGAGGATGGCTTCCTTGGTGATCACGATCTCGCGGACGTCCTCGCGGGTGGGCAGATCGTACATGATGTCCGTCATCATCGTCTCGAGTATCGACCGCAGACCGCGCGCGCCGGTGCCCCGCTTGAGCGCCTTCTGGGCGACCGCCCGGAGCGACTCCGCATCGAACGTGAGACCGACATCCTCGAGCTCGAACAGCTTCCGATACTGCTTGGTGAGCGCGTTCTTGGGCTCGACCAGGATGCGCATGAGCGAGTCTTCGTCGAGGGCTTCGAGCGACACCACGACCGGAAGCCGGCCGACCAACTCGGGAATGAGCCCGAAACGCAGCAGATCGTCGGGCTCGACCTCGGCGTAGGGATTCTTGACGTTGAGCACGCCGGCTTGCGCCTTGGCCGTGGCACTGAAGCCGATCTGCTGGCGACCGGTGCGCGCCTCGATGATCTTCTCGAGGCCGTCGAAGGCCCCACCGCAAATGAACAGGATGTCCTTGGTGTTGATCTGGATGTATTCCTGCTGCGGGTGCTTGCGGCCACCCTGCGGCGGCACCGATGCGATCGTCCCTTCCAGGATCTTGAGCAGGGCCTGCTGCACGCCTTCGCCGGAAACGTCTCGGGTGATGCTCGGGTTCTCCGATTTCCGCGCGATCTTGTCGATCTCGTCGATGTAGACGATCCCGCGCTCGCACTCCGCTACGTTGAACTCACCGGCCTGCAACAGCCGCACCAGGATGTTCTCGACATCCTCGCCGACATAGCCGGCTTCCGTCAGCGTCGTGGCGTCGGCGATGGTGAAGGGAACGTCGAGGATTCGGGCGAGCGTCTGCGCCAGCAGCGTCTTGCCGACGCCGGTGGGGCCAAGCAGCAGGATGTTGGACTTGTCGAGCTCGACGTCGGTGTCGCGACCGTTGGACGCGTTGATGCGCTTGTAATGATTGTACACGGCGACCGCGAGTGTCCGCTTGGCCCGCTCCTGTCCGATCACGTACTGGTCGAGGACGTCCTTGATCTCCGAGGGCGTGGGAACCTGGGTGATGCTATCCGCTACCTCGCGCTCCTCGTCCTCCGCCAGGATCTCATTGCAGAGTGTGATGCACTCATTGCAGATGTAGACCGACGGCCCGGAAATGAACTTCCGGACGGAGTCCTTCGATTTGCCGCAGAAGGAGCAGCGGAGGTGCTTGTCGTTGGACATGGAGCCACGTCGCGATGGAGGTGAGGGGTGCCGGAAAGGTGAGTCCGGGCACCCCGGGCGTCAAGTCTCCTTCTTGCCGTCCGTCTGCGGCACGATGGCGGCACGAGGCGAGAAGACGATGTCGATCAATCCGTACGTCTGCGCCTCCTCGGCGCTCATGAAGCGATCGCGGTCCATGTCGCGCTCGATCGTCTCGAGTGGCTGGCCCGGTGTGCTGAGCGTAGAGCGCGTTCATCTTGGAGCGGAGATACAGGATCTCCCGCGCCTGGATCTCGATGTCGGCGGCCGTGCCCTGGGCGCCGCCAGACGGCTGGTGAATCATGATTCGCGAGTGCGGCAGGGCGCTGCGCTTTCCCTTGGTGCCGGCCGCGAGCAGGAAAGACCCCATCGATGCGGCCATTCCCATGCAGATCGTGTTCACCGGCGCTCGGAGATGCTGCATCGTGTCGTAGATCGCCATGCCCGCCGAGACCACGCCGCCCGGCGAGTTGATGTACAGATAGATGTCCTTGTCGGGGTTGTCGGCCTCGAGAAAGAGCAGCTGGGCGATGATGATGTTGGCGACGTCGTCGTTGATCGGCGCGCCCAGGAACACGATCCGGTCCATCAGCAGGCGCGAGAAGATGTCGTAGGTCCGCTCGCCCCGGCTGGAGCGTTCGATAATGTACGGCGGATAAAGAGTGGACATCGTCAGGATCCAGCCTCCTCGACGGTAGACTGCTGGAGCAGACACGCGAACGCCTTCTCCTCCGTGATCGATCGCTCGAGCTCGGGCAAGCGGTTGGCCTTCTGCAACGAGGCGTAGAGCTGACTGGTCGGCACGCCGCGCGCCTCCGCGAGCTTGCCGACCCGCTCGTCGAGCTCGGATTCGCTGGCGCGCAGACCGTTGGCCTCGACGACGGCGTCGAGCACCAGATCGCGGCGCACCTGGGCTTCGGCAATCGGGTGGAACTGCTGTTCGAATTGCTCCATCTGGTCCGGCGGGATTCGATACATCTCCGCGTAGCCGTGCAGAAGCCGATGGACCAGTGATCCCGGGGCCGGGACGTTGTTCGCCTCTACGACCTGACCGATGAGAGCCTGCCGCACCTGCGCGTCGGCTTCACGTGCCGCCTCGTGCTCGAGGTCGTGCCGGACGGCCGCACGTAGCGCATCGAGATTCTCGAAGTCTCCCACTTCACGCGCGAACGCGTCGTCGAGCACAGGAAGCTCCTGGCGCTTCACGTCATGCAGCGTCACGCGGACTGTGCGGGCTTGGCCGCGCCGCGATTCGTCGGGATGATCCTCCGGGAACTTCACTTCGGCGTCGGCGCTGTCGCCGGGAAGGAGCGTCATGATCCGCTCCTCGAGGTCGGGAATCGCCTGATTCTGGCCGAGCACGAGATCGTACGGCTGTGACGGGCCAACCGAGCCATTCTCGATAGGGGCGACATCGACGCGCACCATCTGCCCGGGAGATGGTCGCACGCCCTCGAGCGGAATCCAGGTCGCTTTCTGGTCCTGGAGGCGCGCGAGCTGCTCCTCGACCGCGCTGTCCGGCACGGCCGTGACGGTGCGGGTGATCCGGAATCCACTCGTGCGCTGCAGCATGATTTCCGGTCGCACCTCGACCAGCATGTCGAACTCAATCGGACTGCCAACTTCGAATTTGAGATTGCGAATGGATGGATCGGTGATGGGCTTGAGCGACTCACTGGATTTTGCCGTCTCCCAGCTCTCGCGGATAACCTCCTCGAGAACGGTTTGCCGGATCGCATCGCCGAATCGCTTGCGGACCACGGCATCGGGGGCCTTGCCCTGCCGGAATCCGGGTAAGCGTGCCCGCTGGGCGTAGTACTTTACCGCCTTGGCTTCGGCCTCCTGAACACGGTCCACCGGCACCGTGACTCGGAGCGATTTCGAGGCCGGATCTTCGGCTGTCTTCTCGACGGTAATTTGACTCATAGGGTGCGAAATCTACCCTTGTGGCCTCTCCAGGGTCAATTTTCAGACGTCACGCCGACCCCACCCCCCTGGGACTCTCCATCTGTGCGGAACGATGGCCAGAATACTCTTGGTAGACGACGAGGCATCAGTCAGAAGCGCGCTCCGCAAGCTGTTGGAGCGCGGGGGGTTCGATGTAAGAGAGGCAGGCTCGGCAAAGGCGGCGCTCGAGACGATCGCGACCGATTCGGGAATCGAAGCGGTGGTGAGTGACTTCTTGATGCCCGAGCTCAACGGTGTCGAGTTCTACGATCGACTCGTGGCTGAGGTGCCACACTTGAGCCGACGAGTCGTGTTCTTCTCGGGTGCGGCGAGCGACGGTGCGGTGCACGTTCCGCTCGAGCAACGGGGCGTGCCCTTGCTCCACAAGCTCGACGACCCGCAACTGGTGGTAGACGCGATCCGACTGCTGTTATTGAAGCCGGGGTGAGGGCATGCGAACGCCGGGAGTCGAACCCGGACCCCTTGCGGGACAGGATCCTAAGTCCTGCGCGTCTGCCAGTTCCGCCACGTTCGCGCTACGAGATCGCCTCTCTCGCCCACGCACGATATAGCTCGTCGCAATACGGATTGTTGGTCGAGTTTTCCGTCTTCACCCTCCGCCCATCCGCGAGCACGGCGAAGGCGCAGAACTGCGCTACGGCCGGCTTTCCGTTGGGTCCCGTGCACTCGGGCACCGCACTCTGGTTGACCTGGAGCCAGACCGACTTGCCGGGATTGTCACGCTGCCAGGCGGCGCACTTGCCCCCGAGGTCGGGATCGACCTGCTGGCCGGTTGGGCGGATGACCAGACGAAGCACGACCTGCTCTCCCGACCCGGTGGGAGCGACCGCAGCCTTCTTGACCGTATCCGCCTTCTTCCCCGTATCGCGCTGAGGCTTGACCGTGGGCGGGGTCTGGACGCCCGGACGCACGAACTGCCATGGAGTACAGCTCTCCAGCGACAGCCGGCTGCCGTGCACGCCGGCAACACACGAATGGCCCATGGCGGTGCCGCCGACCGGCGGCCCGCCGATGCGGACCGTGTCGGAGAGCTGCTTGGCGGGAAGGATCGAGACCGTTGGATCCGCGCCCTCCAGCCCCACCTCGAGACGTGCGGAGTCCGGCTGCGGTCCTCTCGCACTATCGGTGAACCCCCAGGAGACCACAACATCGAGAGAATCGCCCACACCGGTGATGTCGGACCGGACGTGCTCCGCGACCACGCCGAGTTTGGAGGGCTGCATGGAGAGGATGCGCGCGCGGAGGAACCAAAGGCCGCCCACGCAGGCGGCGATGAACAGCAGGATGAGGGTCACCTTGACCCAGCGTCGAGGCTTCTTGATGACGATCTCATCCTGTACCCATTCCGACATCACTCGTGCTCCAGTCCGAGGGTACCCACACCCTGCTCGAAGGTGAGGTCAATGGGAATCTGCTTCGTCTCGAGCCGGGCCAGGTCGGCGGCGAGAGTGGGGGAGAGCTTGATGCGTGGATCCATGAAGCCCTTGACCCCATCGTGGTCGCCGTCTCCCTGGAAGCGGAGGATCGTCGCCGCCAGAGAGTCCACCGCGACGCGCATCTTGGCAACGTCCACGGAGTAGCTGCCGGACGCCGAGTCTCGGCTGAAGGCTCCATGCTCCTCGAAAAAGGCCATCTGCATGGCGTTGGCTCGGCCATGTGCGTCACCGGCACCGAAACGAACCGACCGGAGAATGCTCGCGAGGAACGTCACGTAATGATCGTCGAGGGTGGCACCCTTCAATTCGCCGCTGTCCAGCAGGCGCGTCACCATGTACAGACCGAGAATGTCTGCCTTGCCTTCCTCGAGGGCGCTGGCCTGCTCCTTCAGCGCCTGCCGCACCGTCCCCTTTCCATTGATCGTGTGCTTGATACCGAGGCCGTGCGCCACCTCGTGGAACATGACGTTGTCGAAGAAGGCGTCGAATGTGATGTGGTTCTGCTGGTCGGCGGCGACCAGCTCTTTGGCGAGGGGCACGAGGATGCGATCGAACTTGGCGCGCATCACGTTCTTCAACTGGAGACGACGGGTGCCCTTCCGCAACTGAACGCGTTCGTCGTTAGGAAGATTGATCGCGATCGTCTTGCCCCCAGCATTGGCATCGCCCGCATAGTAGACGGCGTCGTAGGCGTTGAGATCTGAGTCAGTGCCGGGCCGCTCGCTCCTGTATCGCTGCTCCACCGGAAGACCGCGCTGCAGACCGGGCAAAAGCGCGGCATACCGCACGAGACGGGCACTCCAGGCCCTGTCCTTGATCAAGACGTAGGCTTCTGCCGCCGCCTTGTATCCGAAGAGCCTGTCGGCATAGGTCTCGATCGGGCCGATGACGATGTCGAGCGTGTTGTGCTTCATGTCGAGCCACGCCAGGTCGCTGGCGTAGTAGTCGTCGGTTTCGAGCGCGCGCGCCCGAAGTTCGAGGTAATGCCGAAGGCCAGGGTCTTCCGCGTCACGCGAAGCCGCGCGGAGCTGCGCCGCCGCGAGCTTTACCTGATCGGCGTAGACCTCGTGGTATGGCTTCGTCATGAGGGTCCCTGCGGAATCCCGACGGACGACAGTGTAGGTGCCCCGTAGGGTCGAGTCGCCCTTCGTGCCGCTCAGCGCCTTCTCGAACTCCTCCTTGGTCATGTCATGCGGGTAGAATTCGGCCCCCGGAGGCTGCGGACCGACACCCGACACGAACGGCTGATCGTCGTTGAGTCGATCCCAGGGACCGGCATTGATCACGACGAATTGACGTACGCTCGAGTCGGAAACCGCGCCGAGAAGAGAATCCCGAGCCGGGTAATACTGGCGCCAATACGTCGTGTCCATGGCCTGAGCCGCTGCTATCAGCTTGGGAAGCATACGGCGCTCTCGTGCCGTGAGACCGCTCATGTCGGCCGTCAGCCGAACCGGTGAGTACTGTGCGACCCGGGAGACGATCGTCGTCTCGGGCTCGGGCGCCTTGGCGGCGGCTCTCGCCGTTCCCGTGTCGCTCCGACAGCCCGCCAGCGCCAATCCCAAGGTCGCCGCGGTCGCAAGATTGGCCCACTCCATGAGTGCTCCGTCCGTGAAGTCGTCCGGCAGCAATATATAAGAAGGGGTCGGCCATGGCCGACCCCTTCGAGTTGGGGAGGAACGAATCGCCCGCGTCGTGCTAGCGCGTCTCTCCCAGACGAACCCGCTCGACTCTCCGTCCCTGAGACCGGGGGTTGTAGATGCGGAGAGTGACGATGCTACCGGGCTGCTCGCTCTGGAGCAACTTTCGCAAATCGGCTTCGGTCTTCACCGACTTGCCTTCGACCGAGAGAATGATATCGGGCCCCCCGCGTTGCGGATCGTCCACCAGTACTTCCCATGCCGGCCCGCCGGGCGTCACATCGGTGACGATCAGCCCACGCATATCCGAGGGGAGCTGAAGCTGCTGCGCTGTCTCGGCGGTCACCGGCTCGACACTGATGCCGAGCCGCGCCATTACGGCGCCTGAGGAACCCGCCGTCTGCGCCGAGTCCTCGTCGTCGTTGCTTGCCACCTGGGGCGTATCGTTGAGCGGCTGGAGCTTCACGTTGAAGGTCTTGTGCACTCCGCCCTTTCTCGCGACTTCCACCTTCACGACATCACCAGGCTTCCGGAAGCCGATGACCTGTTGAAGCTGGCCGACGTACTCGACCGGCTTCCCATCGACCGCGACGATGATGTCGCCGGGCTCGATGCCTGCGGCCTTGGCGGGCGAATCGTCGGTAGGAATGTCCTTCACGACGACGCCGCGGATCTCGGGAAGGCCGACATAGGCGGCATCGTTGAGCGAGACATTGTCGATCTGCACGCCGAGGGCGGCTCGATGAACCGCGCCGGTCTCGATGAGCTGCGTCATGACCGTGCGGACAAGATTGATCGGAATCGCGAATCCGTACCCGCGTGTAGAACCCGGTCTCGCTGGCGATGGCCGAGTTGATGCCGATGACCTCGCCGCGCACGTTGACCAGCGGTCCGCCCGAATTGCCGGGATTGATGGCGGCGTCGGTCTGGATGAAGTCCTGGATGCTGCCCTGACCTCGTCCGGGCAGGCCGTTGAGCGCGCGACCCTTGGCGCTCACGATGCCCGAGGTGACGGTGAACGTGAGACCCTCGCCCAGCGGATTGCCGATCGCCAGCACCCACTCGCCGACCCGGGCGTCATCGCTGTTGCCGAGCGCGACCGGCGGGAGGTTGTTCGCGTCGATCTTCACGACCGCGACGTCCGTATTGGGATCGGTGCCGACCACCTTGGCGGTGAACTCCCGGCGGTCGAGCAGACGGACGGTCACCTGCTCGGCACCTTCGACCACGTGATTGTTGGTGAGGATGTAGCCGTCGGCCGAGACGATGAACCCGGAGCCGCTGCCCTGCTCGATTTCCGGTTGCTTGGCGAAAGCGAGGAAAGAACCGTTCCATGCCCGGCGGGATCCGCTGAGTGTTGGCGTGCTCGGTGCGCTGGGACCGGATGTATACCACGCTGGGCTTCACGTGCTCGGCCACGGCGGCGAAGGCTTCGCTCAGCTCCTGACAGCGGGCGAGCCGCGGGAATCGACGGCGCCGCGACCGGGAGCGATGGCCGGATGCGGATCGGCCTTGTTCCTGTGCCGAAGAGCGATTGGGCAGGTCGAGCAGGCCGGCGAACAGAAGGCCCAGCGCGAACGCCAAGGCCACCAGTCCACCGAACTTGAGCCAGTTCAAGGAGCGTGCAGACATCGACCTATCCTATCCTGAAACGTGGAAGTGGCACACCCAGGCTGATGGCTAATAATACCTGGATGCGCCGACCGGATGTTTCGGTCGCGGGCCTACTTCTTGTCGTCCACGATCTCGTAGTCGGCCTCGACCACGTCTTCCTGCCCGGGAGCTGTCCCGCCGGTCTCGGGCTGGGCTCCGCCTTCGGCCTGCCCAGGCTGGCCCTGGGCGGCCTGGTAGAGCGAGGCTCCCGCCGCTGAATACGCCGCGTTGAGCTCGTCCAGCGCCGTCGGATACCGTCGGCGTCGCCGGTCCGGAGCGCCTGCTTGGCGCCCTCCAAGCGCAGTATCGAGCCTGGCACTTGGCATCGGCCGGCAGCTTGTCCACCCACTCCTTGCTGTCCTTCTCGACCTCGTAGACCAGGCTGTCGAGCTGGTTGCGGGTCTCGATCTGCTCGCGACGCGCCTTGTCCTCCTGAGCATGCTGCTCGGCCGCTTTCACCATCTTGTCGATCTCGGAGTCGGACAGCCCGCTCGACGCCTCGATCCGGATCTTCTGCTCCTTGCCGGTCGCCTTGTCCTTGGCCGAGACGTGCAGGATGCCGTTGGCGTCGATGTCGAAGGTGACCTCGACCTGCGGCATGCCGCGGGGTGCGGGCGGAATGCCGGTGAGCTGGAACTTGCCGATGGTCCGGTTGTCCACCGCCATCTGACGCTCGCCCTGCAGCACGTGGATCTCGACCGTCGTCTGGTTGTCCTCGGCCGTCGAGAACACCTCCGACTTCTTGGTCGGGATCGTCGTGTTCCGCGGAATGAGCACGGTGGTCACGCCGCCCAGCGTCTCGATGCCGAGCGACAGCGGGGTCACGTCGAGCAGGAGCACGTCCTTCACCTCGCCGCCGAGCACCCCGCCCTGAATCGCCGCGCCGATGGCCACGACCTCGTCGGGATTGACCGACCTTGTTGGGCTCCTTGCCGAAGAAGTCCTTCACGATCTCCTGGATCTTCGGAATGCGCGTCGAGCCGCCGACCAGAATGACCTCGTCGATCTGCTTCGGATCGAGCCCGGCATCCTTGAGCGCCTGCTTCATCGGCGGGATGGTCCGCTGGATCGAGATCGTCCACCAGCTGCTCGAACTTGGCCCGCGTCAGGCTGATGTTCAGGTGCTTGGGCCCGCTCTGGTCGGCCGTGATGAACGGCAGGTTGATGTCGGTCTGCTTGCGTGCTCGACAGCTCCATCTTGGCCTTCTCGGCGGCTTCCTTGAGGCGCTGGAGCGCCATCGGGTCCTTGGAGAGGTCGATGCCCTGGTCCTTCTTGAACTCGGCCACGAGCCAGTCGATCAGGCGCTGGTCGAAGTCGTCGCCGCCGAGGTGGGTGTCGCCGTTGGTGCTCTTCACCTCGAAGACGCCCTCGGCGAGCTCGAGCACCGAGATGTCGTAGGTGCCGCCGCCGAGGTCGAAGACCGCGACCTTCTCTTCCTTCTTCTTGTCGAGTCCGTAGGCGAGTGCCGCGGCCGTCGGCTCGTTGATGATGCGCAGCACGTCGAGGCCGGCGATCTTGCCGGCGTCCTTGGTGGCCTGCCGCTGCGCGTCGTTGAAGTACGCCGGCACGGTGATGACGGCCTTGTCCACCGTGGTACCGAGGTAGTCCTCGGCGGTCTGCTTCATCTTCTGCAGGATCATCGCCGAGATCTCGGGCGGCGAGTACTTCTTGCCCGCGATCTCCACGGCGGCCATACCGTTGGCGCCGGACGTCGATCTTGTACGGGACGCGCTTGGTCTCCTCGGTGACCTCCTGGAGCCGGCGGCCCATGAAGCGCTTGATCGAGAAGATGGTCTGCTTGGGATTGGTGACGGCCTGCCGCTTGGCGACCTGACCGACGAGCCGCTCGCCGTCCTTGGTGAAGGCCACGACCGACGGGGTGGTGCGTCCGCCCTCGGCGTTCGGGATGACGACCGGATCGCCGCCCTCCATGACTGCGACGACCGAATTGGTCGTCCCGAGGTCGATGCCGATGATCTTGGAAGCCATGTTTACTCCAGTAGGGGTCAGTGCGTCGAAGTGCTTGCGGTTTCTGCCACTTCGCGCGGTTTGGCAGGTGGACGAGCAAGTGTCGTACCGATAATGCCTGCCGTATTGGCAGAGATGTCAATGGATTTTGGATACCCAGTGACAGAAGTCACGATGTCCGGCAATGGTGTGTCACGACGCCAGTCGAGGTGGGATCGTAGGTTGGGTTCGTCCTGGAGCGATTAGCCGCCGCGAACCCCGAGGAGGTAACGATGTTGTGGACGATCTTCGTAGTCCTACTGGTGCTCTGGCTGCTGGGAGTCGTGACGTCGTACACGCTCGGTGGTTTCATTCATCTGCTGCTCATCGTCGCGATCGTCCTGGCGGTGCTGCAAGTCCTGCAGGGACGACGAGTGATGTAGCTCTCCGTTTCGCTAGTTAGTGGCCGGGCAGGGAAGCCGCCGTATATTCGGAAGATGTTCCCCTACCGCGACGACAACCCTACCCTGGCCACCCCAGTCGTCACCTTCCTGATCATTGGGCTCAACGTCGCTGCCTGGATCCTTATCGAGGGCATGGGCACCGAGCCCGGGTTGTCCCGCTCGGTATGCCAGCTTGGTCTTATTCCCGGCGAGTTTCTCGGAACCGTGTCTGCCGGGACGACGGTACAGCTGAGCCCCGGCAGCATCTGTGTTCTCGGGGATACCCAGACCTGGTACACCCCGGTGACCTCGATGTTTCTGCACGGGGGGTGGTTTCACCTTCTCGGCAACATGTGGTTCCTCTGGCTCTTCGGAAACAATGTAGAGGATAGTATGGGCCGCTTGCGCTACGCGGCGTTCTATCTGCTCTGCGGACTCGCGGCGGCGGCAGCCCAGACGGTGATGGGCCCGTCGAGCGTGGTTCCGATGGTGGGGGCGTCGGGTGCGATCAGCGGCGTCATGGGGGCCTACGTGATTCTCTACCCGACGGTGCGGGTTCACATGCTGGTTGTCCTCGTGGTCTTCATCACGCGGATCGCCGTCCCCGCGTACCTCATGCTCGGCTACTGGTTCCTCCTGCAGCTCCTGGGGGGAGTACCGCCACCGGCGAAGGCGGCGTGGCATTCTGGGCGCACGTCGGCGGATTCCTGGCCGGGGCCGCTCTCATCTTCTTCTTCAAAGACAATGCGCTGGTGGCTCAGCACCGCTCGATGTCTCAAACCACGTCCGGGCTCGGGTACCGGGAGCGATTCTAGCGCATCGGATTCCGCGTGGCGTCGACCTCGTCCGGAGGAGTATGTTCTCCCCCTATGGCTGAATCGCAACAGCACCCCATTCTGTCCCCGTCATCGCCGGCACCACTCGAGGTTCCGGTGGCACCCCGAAATCCCGGGTTGCCGCTGGAGCTGGAGTGGGTGGAGGGTGTTCGAGTCAACCGTAGCGCGGTCGAGCGGCGGGCTGCAACCATCCCTACCCGGCGCACGGTGAAGAAGGAATGGCAAGCGGCGTGGCTGCTTCGGGCCGTCACGCTGATGGACCTCACGACTCTTTCGGGCGACGACACGCCGGGTCGAGTCCGCCGCCTCTGTGCCAAGGCCAGGCGCCCCGTGCGAGACGATCTACTCGAGGCGTTGAATGCGAGCCAGCTCCCCATTCGGGTCGCGGCGGTTTGCGTCTATCACCGATTCGTCGAGACCGCCCTCGAGGCGCTCGAGGGATCCGGCATCCCCGTGGCGGCGGTGTCCACGGGATTTCCGGCCGGGCTTGCGCCGTTCGAGCAACGCATTGCCGAGATCCGCGCCTCGGTCGCGGCCGGCGCCGAAGAGATCGATGTCGTGATCACCCGGTCCCATGTGCTGACCGAGAACTGGCGGGCGCTCTACGACGAGATCCGAAGCATGCGCGAAGCCTGCGGCGACGCGCACATCAAGACCATCCTCGCGACCGGCGAGCTCGGCACTCTGCGCAACGTGGCGCGGGCGAGCCTGGTCTGCATGATGGCCGGCGCCGACTTCATCAAGACCTCGACCGGGAAGGAAAGTGTCAACGCGACCCTGCCGGTCGGCCTGGTGATGGCCCGCGCCATCCGGGACTACCGCGAGCGCACCGGCCACCTCGTCGGCCTCAAGCCGGCCGGCGGGATTCGGAGCGCCAAGCAAGCGCTCGACTGGCTGGCGCTGGTGAAGGATGAGCTCGGCGATCGCTGGCTCCGTCCCGACCTGTTCCGATTCGGGGCGAGCGCTCTCCTTACCGACATCGAACGCCAGCTGGAATACTTCGTGACCGGTCGCTACTCGGCGTCGTACCGCCATCCCACGACGTGAGCTCACCCTGAGCCTCGAGGCCCCATGACATCCATTCCCGACATCTTCGGGACGATGGCGTACGGTCCCGCTCCGGAATCAGTGGCACCGGCACAAGCATGGCTGGAACGCCACGGTCGCCGGTTCGGGCTCTTCATCGACGGTGTCTGGACGACCGGTGAAGGCGAGACGTTCGACGCCGTGTATCCGGCCTCAGGCAAGCCGCTCGCACGGCTCACCCAGGCAACCTCCGGTGACGTGGATCGCGCCGTGCGCGCTGCTCGGAAGGCCCAGTCGGGGTGGTGGGCACTCGGTGGCCATGGGCGGGCGCGATACCTCTACGCTCTGGCGCGGCAAATCCAGAAACACAGCCGGCTCTTTGCCGTTCTGGAATCGCTCGACAACGGCAAGCCGATTCGTGAATCCCGCGACATCGATGTGCCGCTGGTAGCCCGACACTTCTACTACCACGCCGGCTGGGCCCAGCTCATGGAGCAGGAGTTGCCCGACCGCGCGCCGGTCGGAGTCATCGGGCAGATCATTCCCTGGAACTTCCCCCTGCTGATGCTCGCCTGGAAGATTGCGCCTGCATTGGCCATGGGAAACACGGTCGTGCTCAAGCCCGCCGAATTCACTTCGATCACGGCGCTTCGCTTTGCCGAGTTGTGCGAGGAGATCGGGCTGCCCGCCGGGGTGGTCAACATCATCACCGGCGATGGACGCACCGGCGAGGCGTTAGTGAATCACCCGGACGTCGACAAGATCGCCTTCACCGGGTCGACCGAGGTCGGGAGGATCATCCGGGTCGCGACGGCGGGAAGCGGCAAGAAGCTCTCCCTCGAGCTCGGAGGAAAATCGCCGTTCATCGTCTTTCCCGACGCTGATATGGACAGCGTGGTCGAGGGTGTGGTCGATGCCATCTGGTTCAATCAGGGCCAGGTCTGTTGTGCCGGCTCGCGCATTCTGGTGCAGGAGGGTGTCGCCGATCGGCTCGTCGCCAAGTTGAAGGCGCGAATGGAGACCCTGCGTGTGGGCGACCCGCTGGACAAGGCAGTCGATATGGGGGCGATCATCGCGCCGGTCCAGTTGGAAAAAATCGAGGGCCTCGTCCGTCGCGGCGAGGAAGAAGGCGCCAAGCTCTGGCAGCCTTCGTGGAGCTGTCCTACCGAAGGGTGGTTCTTCCCACCCACGCTGTTCACCGAGGTGTCGCCCGCGGCGACGATCGCACAGGTGGAGATCTTCGGACCCGTCGTGGTGCTGATGACCTTCCGCACGCCGGTGGAGGCAGTGGAGCTCGCGAACAACACGAGATACGGGCTGGCCGCGAGCCTCTGGACCGAGAACATCAATCTCGCGCTCGACATCGCCCCGCAGCTCCAGGCCGGAACGGTCTGGATCAACTGCACCAACGTCTTCGATGCGGCGAGTGGCTTCGGCGGATATCGTGAGAGCGGGTTCGGGAGGGAGGGTGGCCGCGAGGGACTGAGGGAGTACACCAAATGGAAGAAGGACGGGGAGGGCGGAAAAGGCGGAAGGGCTGTACGGCGGAAGGGCGGTAAGGTGAGCCGGGTGGCTGCCTCCAGACTCCCGACCGCCGGACCGCCGGACCGCCGTTCCGTCCTTCCGGCCATCGACCGCACGCCGAAGCATTACATCGGTGGAAAGCAGGTCCGACCGGACTCCGGCTACAGCCTGCCGGTGCTCGATGCCGGAGGGAAGCGCATCGGCGAAGTCGGGCACGGTAACCGCAAGGACATCCGAAATGCCGTCGAGGCGGCCCACCACGCCGCGGGCTGGGCGCGAGCCACCGCGCACAACCGCGCACAAGTGTTGTACTACATCGCGGAGAATCTCGCGGCGCGGGGCGAAGAGTTCACCCGTCGTCTCGTCGAGCTCACGGGCGATTCGTCCTCGGCCGAAAGGGAAGTCGCGCTTTCGATCGAACGGATCTATTCCTATGCCGCCTGGGCGGATAAGTACGATGGCTTCGTCCACCACACCCCGTTCCGCAACATCACCCTCGCGATGCCCGAGCCCCTCGGGACGATCGCCGTCGTCTGTCCGGATCTCTGGCCGTTGCTCGGCTTCGTCTCGACAGTGTTGCCGCCTGTCGCGATGGGAAATACGGTCGTGGCTGTTCCATCGACGCGGGCCCCTCTCGCCGCCACCGACTTCTATCAGGTGCTCGACACTTCCGACGTCCCAGGTGGAGTGCTGAACATTGTCACGGGTCTCGGTGACGAGCTGACGCCGGTACTCGCGGCGCATGACGACATCGACGGCATGTGGTATTTCGGGACCGCGGAGGGGTCGACGCTCGTGGAGCGGCTGTCGGCCGGGAACATGAAGCGCACCTGGGTCGATTACGGTCAGAGCCGCGACTGGGCCGATCCGCGACACGCATCTGGTGAGGAATTCCTGGAGCAGGCGACCCAGGTGAAGAACATCTGGGTACCGTATGGAGAGTGAAACCGGCAGGAACGAGGCTGGACCTGCTCTCAGTCGTCGGAGCTGATCACCACATCCCGCTTCAACAGTTTCGCGAGCACGTCGGCCTTCCGTGACGCGCCCCAACACTCCAATCCGAGATCGGCGCTGGCCAGGCGGGGCGTAATCCGGATCGTGAGTGCGTCCCTCGCCAAGTCTGTCGCCGCGTTCCCCACCGCGGCGGTGTGGCCGCGGTCGAGGCCGTCGGCGACGCGAAGCAGGCCGCTCAGCCGACGGACGATCGCCTGATCCTCCGGCGGGAGCACGGCGAACTCCGCGTGCTTCTGCCGGGGTCCCGTGCGCCGGTGATAGCGGCTGATCAGCGCGACGAGCGCCGCGTTCGCGCGGCGGAAGACCGCAGCCGCTCGGCGTGCATGATGCAGCTGGTAGCTGTGCTTGTGGTGCTTCCGATAGCTCACGAGCTGGCCGACGTCGTGCAGCAGCGCGGCCGCCTCGAGCAGCAGGCGCTCCTCGGGCGCGCAGCCGAGCTCCTCGCGCGAGCTGATCGAAGAGCTGGAGCGCCAGGATGCGGACCTGCTCGACGTGGCGCCGATCGGACTGGCAGCGCTCGACGAACTCGCGGAAGCAGCCGCAGCGGATCGGCCGCGGCCGGTGCTGCCTCGGCCCCGGCCATCTCGAGCAGCAGTCCCTCGCGGAGTCCGAACGCGCTCACCGTGATGCTCGCGCGCCTCGATCCGGTCGAGCAGCTCGGCCGTGACCGCCAGTCCGGCGAGGATGATGTCGGCCCGCTCGCGGGTTGAGGCCCGGCACCTGCCGCGCGCTGCTTCAGGCGTCCGGCTGACCAGCCAGTCGAGGAGCTGCTCCACCTCGGCGGCCGTGACGGTGACGCCGTGGACCGAATCGCTCGCCGAGAGCCCCGCGTCGCGACGCGACCATGCGGCCGAGATTGGTGAAGGTGCCGCCCGAGCCGATGACCGTGGCCGCTGCCCAGTCGCGGACCGAGATGCGCCGCTTCGAGCTGCTTCCGGACGTATTCCCGCAGCTCTCGACTTCCTTCCGGGCCGACCGTCGCCGGGCAGGTGCAGCTCGGTGAGGCGCACCGCACCGAGGGGCAGCGAGAGTGCTCAACTCGACCAGGCCGTCGACCGCGCCGATCAGCTCGAGGCTCCCGCCGCCGATGTCGGCGACGAGCGTGCGCCCGCCGGCCAGGCGGAAGTGGTGGGCGACGAGCGGTAGGAGAGCGCGGCCTCGGTTTCCGCGTCGATGATCCGGAGCGGGATGTCGAGCTCTTCCCGGACCCGGCGGACGAACTCCTTGCCGTTCTCGCCTCGCGGACGGCGGCGGTGGCCACGGCCGCGATCCGGCGGACGCCCGCGGCGCTGGCAGACCTCGCGCATCCGCGCGAGCGCCTGCATGGCGCGCTCGATCGCGGCCTCGCTCGAGCGCGCCGGTCGTCGGCGACGCCCGGCGGCGAGGCGGGGCTGGTCCTTCACCTCGTCGATGACGGTGAGGCCCGAGGCCGGGTCGTACTCGGCGACGAGCAGGCGGATCGAGTTGGAGCCGACGTCGATGGCGGCGATGCGCTCGCGCGCGCCTGCGGGCGAGCGGCGGTCGGGGCGGGAGCGCGCGCGGGCGGGCGGTCACTTCCCGATGCGGCAGGAGGCGCCGGACGGCGCGCCTCGCCGCGGTCCTCGGCGTGATGCTTGATGGACTTGCCTTCGACCAGGAAGACCACGTCCTCGGCGATGTTGGTGGCGAGGTCGGCGACCCGCTCGAGATTGCGGCTCACCAGGAAGAGCTCCATGCCGGCGCCGATCATGTGCGGATCCTCCATCATGTGGGTGAGCAGGATCCGGAACACCGACCGGTGCAGGGCGTCCACCTTGTCGTCCCGCAGGCAGACCTCGCGGCCTGCCGGCGGCGTCGCCCCGGATGAAGGCCTCGAGGGCATCGGAGAGCATGTCCCGGGCCAGCCGGGCCATCTCGACGATCTCGGGTTCCGGGGCGATCGGCCGGGCCTGGGTCAGCCGCTCGGCCGACTGGGCGATGTTGACCGCGTGGTCGCCGACCCGCTCGAGGTCGTTGGCGATCTTGAGCGCCGAGGTCAGCATCCGGAGGTCGCGAGCCATCGGCTGCTGCAGGGCCAGCAGGTTGATGCACTGCTCCTCGATCTCGATCTCCATGCTGTCGATGACCCGGTCGCCCGACGATGACGCGCCGGGCCTTGTCGCCGTCGCGCTCGAGCAGCGCCTCGACCGCCAGCCCCAGCGCCGCCTCGGCCTCGCCCGGACATGGTCAGGAGGCGGACCTTGACGTGGTTCAGCTCGTCGTGAAAGTGACGATGGACGTCGACGCTCATCCGAATCTCCCGGTAATGTAGGCTTCCGTGCGCTCGTGCGCGGGCGCGTGAAGATCCGCTCGGTCTCGCCGAACTCGATCAGCTCGCCCGCGATCGAAGAAGCCGGTGTAGTCGGAGACCCGCGCCGCCTGCTGCATGTTGTGGGTGACGATGACGATCGTGTAGTCCTTCTTCAGCTCGAAGATCAGCTCCTCGACCTTCTGCGTCGCGATCGGGTCGAGTGCGGAGCAGGGCTCGTCCATCAGCAGCACCTCGGGCTGGTTGCCGAGCGCCCGCGCGATGCAGAGCCGCTGCTGCTGGCCGCCCGAGAGGCCGGTGCCGGGTTCGTCGAGCCGGTCCTTCACCTCGTCCCACAGTGCCGCCTGGCGAAGGCAGCGCTCGACCAGGTCCGGCAGATCGCGCCGCGTGACCAGCCGTTGAGCGCCGGCCCGTAGGCGACGTTGTCGAAGATCGACTTGGGAAACGGATTGGGCCGCTGAAACACCATGCCGACCCGCTGCCGGAGCGCGACGAGGTCGGTGCCGCTGCCGAAGACCGACGTGCCCTCGACCAGGATGTCGCCCTCGTGACGCGCGCCGGGGATCAGGTCGTTCAGCCGGTTGATCGACCGGAGGAAGGTGGACTTGCCGCAGCCCGACGGCCCGATGATGGCGGTCACCGCCTTCGCGCGCGATCGTGAAGCTGAGCTTCTTCAGGACCTGTCGCGCGCCGTAGGAGAAGCTGAAGTCCACGGACATCGATGGCGGGCGCGCCGCCGCGAGCGCTGGACGGCGCCGGCGGGCCGTGGCGCGAGCGTGGCTCGTGGCGCGGGAACGAGGCCCATCGGAGTATCGTGCTGCAGTGGTCATCCGAACCTCCCGGTGATGTAGGCTTCGGTCTGCTCGTTCCGCGGCGCGGTGAAGATCTGCCGCGTGGGACCGGTCTCGATCATGGTGCCCAGATAGAAGAACGTCGTGGTGTCCGACACCCGGGCGGCCTGCTGCATGTTGTGGGTCACGATGACGATCGTGAACTCCTGCTTCAGCTCGAACACCAGCTCCTCGATCCGCTGGGTGCCCTGCGGGTCGAGCGACGCGGTCGGCTCGTCGAGCAGGATCACCTCGGGCGCCGGCGCGATGGTCCGGGCGATGCAGAGCCGCTGCTGCTGTCCGCCGGAGAGCGCCATGGCGCTGGTGCTGGAGCCGGTCCTTCACCTCGTCCCAGAGCGCGGCCTGCCGGAGCGAGCGCTCGACGATCGTCGTCGAGCTCCGCCTCGGGCGGCCGGCCGTTGACCCGCAGCCCGGCCGCGACGTTGTCGTAGATCGACATGGTCGGGAACGGCGTCGGGCTGCTGGAACACCATGCCGATCCGGCGGCGCAGCTGCATCGGCGCTCACCTGCGGCGCGTAGATGTCCTCGCCGTCGAGCAGCACCCGCCCGGTGATCCAGCCGCCGCTCGGACAGCTCGTGCATCCGGTTGAGGCGTGCGCAGGAAGGTGGACTTGCCGCACCCCGACGGGCCGATCAGCGCGTGCACCTGGTTGGCCGCGAACGCGAGCGACACGTCCTTCACCGCGGTGAACTTGCCGTACATGGCCGTCAGCTTGTCGGTTCGACCTGGGTGCGCGCGTATCGCCGTGAGCGGCCGCGGCCGGTCTTGCAGCCTCACGCGGGCTCAGCCATTGAGCTCGAACCTCCGCCGGGTCGCCAGCCGGGCGCCGACGCTGAGGACGAGGACGACCAGGATGAGCACCAGTGCCGCCGCCCAGGCGAACTGGTGCCACTCCTCGTACGGACCGGTGGCGTAGGTGAACACGGTCAGCGGAAGCGCGGCCATCGGCTGGTTGAGGTTGTAGCTCAGGTACTGGCTGCCGAGCGCGGTGAAGAGCAGCGGCGCGGTCTCGCCCGGCGATGCGGGCGACCGCGAGCAGGCTTCCGGTCACGATGCCGGGCAGCGCGGTGCGCACCACGATGCTGAGGCTGGTGCGCCAGCGGGGGTACCCGAGCGCCAGCGCCGCCTCGCGCAGCGAGTTGGGCACCAGCTTGATCATCTCCTCGGTGGTGCGCATCACCATCGGCATCATCAGCATCGCCAGCGCGGCGCTCCCGGCGAGGGCGGAGAAGTGCTTCTGCGTGGCCACGATCCAGGTCCAGGCGAAGACGCCGACCACGATCGACGGCGTGCCGTTCATCACGTCGGCCACGAAGCGGGTGAGCCATGGCGAGCCGGCTCCCGGGATACTCGGCGCAGTAGATCCCCGCCGCCGATGCCGATCGGCACGCCGATGAGGCAGGCGACGCCGACCATCATCAGCGTGCCGACGATGGCGTGTACGCACCCCGCCGCCGGTCTCGCCGGCGGGCGCCGGCATCTTGGTGAAGAACGCCCAGCGAGAGGCTCCCGGCGCCCTTGACGATCAGGTTGACCAGGATGAAGAAGCAGCGGCAGCACGCGCCACGATGACGGCCGCCGACCATGAGGCCGACCATGACGTTGCTGATGCCGCGGCGGAGGACGCGGCGATTCACAGGCGCCTTACTCCCGATGCGCCGAGCCGCGGGCCACCCGCCAGATGAGCAGCCGGGCCGCGGCGTTCACCAGCACCGTCACCACGAACAGGAGGAAGCGCGACGTAGGCGAGCGCCGAGAAGTGCATGTCGGTCGCGGCCTCGGTGAACTCGTTGGCGATGGCCGCGGCCATGGTGTAGCCCGGGGCGAAGAGCGAGGCCGCGATCTCGTGCCGGTTGCCGATCAGCATCGTGACCGCCATCGTCTCGCCCGAGCGCCCGGCCGAGGCCCAGGATGACGGCGCCGATGATGCCGGAGCGGGCGTAGGGCACCACGGCCGTGATCACCGCCTCCCACCGGGTGGCGCCGAGCGCCAGCGCCGCCTCACGCTGGCTGTTCGGGCACCGCCATGAGCACCTCGCGCGAGACCGACATGATGTACGGCATGATCATGATGGCGAGGATGATGCTGGCGGCGAGCATCGAGGGACCGTAGATCGGGCCCTGGAAGAACGGCAGGAAGCCGAGCACGCTCCGCAGGAAGGGGAAGACGCTCTTCCGGAGCATCGGGATCAGCACGAAGATGCCCCAGAGGCCGTAGACCACGCTGGGGATCGCGGCGAGCAGCTCGATCACGAAGGCGACCGGCTGCCGGATGGCCTTGGGGGCGAACTCGGTGAGATAGATGGCCACGCCGAGCGAGAGCGGCACCGCGATCAGCAGCGCGAGGAGCGAGGAGAGCAGCGTGCCGAAGATGAGCGGAAAGGCGCCGAACTGCTCCGGCACCGGATCCCAGATGCTCGTGCGTGACGAAGCCGAGCCCGAACTTGCCGATGGCCAGCCTGCGCGCCGCTCCAGAGCTCGAAACACCAGAAAGCCGAGCAGGACGGGCACCGTCAGGGCGCCGAGCGTGAGCAGGAGCTTGAAGACCCGGTCGCCGTAGCTGCTGCGCTCCAGTGACGGCGCGGCGCCTCGGGCGGGCGACTCGGGGAGGGTCGCGGTTGCCATTGCGAGATGTTATCCGGTACCGCCCCGAGCGGAGTCACGGCCGTGTAACGGATGTGTCACGAACAGCGGCTTCGCGCGACTGACGCCTCGGTCATCGGCACCCCGGAGTGAAATCCGGAGTGCCGATGGAGTATGCCGCTTGTCGAGCGTCAGTTCGTTGCGACGGACTTGCCGTTGGCCTTCAGTGTCGGCAGCCGGGCCTCGATCAGCTTCACGACCGGATCCGGCAGCGGTGCGTACTGGAGCTCCGACGCCATCTTCTGGGCCTCCGGCGTGATCATCCACGTCGAGGAAGTCCTTGATCGCCTTCGCCCTTCGCGGCGTCCGGGCGCGTCCGTATGAACCAGCAGCCAGGTGAAGGACGAGATCGGATATGCGCCTTGCCCGGGTGCGTTGGTGATCGACACCCGGAAATCGGTGTTCTTGTGCGAACTTGGCGCTCGCAGCCGCCGCGGTCACCGACTGCAGTGAGGCGTCGACGAACGTCACCGGCCGCATTCTTCACGTCGGCATAGGGCAGCTTGTTCGACAGCGCATAGATCAGCTCGACGTAGCCGATGGCGCCCTCGGTCTGCTTGACCTGCTGGGTGACGCCTTCGTTGCCCTTGCCGCCCAGCCCGATCGGCCAGTTGACCGACGTGGCCTTCCCGACCTTCTCCTTCCACTCGGGCGAGACCTTGCGAGAGATAGTCGGTGAAGATGTAGCTCGTTCCCGACCCGTCCGAGCGGTGGACGACGATGATGTCCTGCTCCGGAAGTTTGACACCGGGATTGAGCTTGGCCAGCGCCTTGTCATTCCACTTGGTGATCTGGCCCAGGAAGATGTCGGCGATCGTCGGCGCCGTCGAACTTGAGCTTGGTCGCGCCTACGCGACGGCAGATTGTAGGTGAGCACGACGGCGCCCATGACGGTCGGAACGTGGAGCACGTTGCCCTGGACCGCGGCCATCTGGTCGTCGTTCATCGGACCGTCGGAGGCCCCGAAATCCACGGTGCCCTCGGTGAACTGCCGGATGCCGCCGCCGGAGCCGATCGACTGATAGTTGATCTGCACGCCGGTCTTCTTGTTGTACGCGTCGAACCACTTGCGTGTAGATCGGATTCGGAAACGTCGCCCCGGCGCCGGTGAGGCTCACCTGCGCGGAGGTCGGACCCGCCGCGAGAAGCGAAGCGACGCCGAGTGTGATGCCGCCTCGAAGAATCATGCTGCGCATGGGTGTGCTCTCCATTGGTGCTTTCGGGTTAGAAGACAAACTGGGCCTGGAAGAACCCCTGCGCCTTGGTCGCGTACTGCGCCGCGGTGGGCGTCCCCTCGTACGAGAGGTTGTCCACGTCGGCCAGGAGGCGAAGCGCAGGTGTGAGCTGATACGAGATGCCCCCGATGAACCGCGTCAGCTTGTTATCCGGGACGTCCTTGTTGGGATCCGTGATGTCCACCCGCGCGATGATCGCGGCCTTCGATTGTGGAATCTTGAGGACCCCGAAGAAGCTCCACACTGTCCGTCGATCGTGTTCGGATCCGGAACTGCCGGCGCCGCCGGCGCATCCTGCCGGTCCTTCGTGCGGGCGTATTCGGCGGCCAGTGTGATTTGCTTGCTCTTGTAGGAGACCATTCCAAGGTACCGGTCGCGAGTGCCGCCACCGGTGGGCTTTCCGACCTGACCATAGCCCGTCAGCCGAAGCCCACCAACCCTGCTTCCGTCGTCCGTCGCGTACGCACGAACCGAGACGCGACCCATGGCATCCTTCCGCTTGTCACCCGGTGCCTTGTTGTAATTCTCGCCGTTGTAGATACCGACCTGCATGTTGACGAGATCCTTGCTCCAATTGCCGTCCACGCCCAGGCCGAAATCCGACGAGGAGACGTACCCGCCTCGCTCCATGGCCATCTGTCCCTGCATCCGGTAGTCCCAGAGGGCCTCTTCCCAATCCAACAATGGCGTATGGATCTGGCCGAGCTTGAAGGTCAATGGGCTCTTCTCGGGGGTAAACGCGGCATACGCATACTTCAGCCGGTAGGCCAACGAGCCGTCGGTGTTGCGATAAATGTCCGCCGTGACGCGCGTCGTGAGCCCCGTTGGGAACTTGCCGATGACATTGATATACGACCGAGAGACATCGAAATCGTTTACGTGGTTCGCGGTATCCTTCAACTGATACAGGTACTGCAGATAAGCCACTCCACCGACCGTTACGGTGGGAGTCGGAGGAGGTGTACCCTGCGCCGCTGCGATCTCCGCACCGGCGAGCGAGCCGACGATCCCGAGGCATGCCAGCATCATCGCTGAACGCATCTGTCCCTCATAGTGGAGTGTGGGGGTCCGTTGCACCGCCTCCGCGAGGCTCGGGGCTAAGAGACCAGCGGCCCGTCACGGATCGTCGGCCGGCATGTAACAGGGAAGTAACCACGCGTTCCACCGCGTGCCGGATGTGAAATCCCCCCCCCCGCGGAGACACTAGAACTCCTCGGTCTCCACCGGCTCCCGTCGACGTAACGGTCTCCACGCAATCACCATTCGTCTCTCCGAACGTGACGCGTCCGTTGCCGATTCGTGCCACGGGCGCAATAGACCGCTGGCAGCTTTCGGCGATCCATGAACTGCTCTGAGAGAGATGCGGGAAGGCTAAAGCAGCACTACTGCTGCCGTGGCCGCAGCGATGAGCTGCCCGGCAACGACGTCGCTCGGATAATGGACACCGAGGCGGATGCGGGAGAATCCGACACCGAGCGCCACGAGGAGCAGCGGGCCAGCGAGGGCAGGGTAGGAGCTGCCGTAGGCCAACGCGAGCGCCATGGATGCGGTGGCGTGGCCGGAAGGAAACGAAAAGCGGTCGGGGTCACGCACGACCGCCGTCACGTCGGCACCTGTCGAGGGCCGTCCCCGTGTCGCAGTGCGTTTGAGGAGTTGTACCGCCGCGTGAGAGATCGCCAGAGTGAGCAGCGCCAGCCGGGAGGCTTCGTGCAACGCGCAGCAGGCGAACCACGGGAGTGCCGCCGCCGAGATGGATACCGGGCTGCTACCGAGGTGGGTCAGCACCGTCCACCGGGCCCGCGCAACCCGTGACGCCGTCGGTGCGATGGCGCATCGGATCAGCAGGGCCCGATCACGGGCTTCGAGCCGGACGAGGAGCGGAAGGCTCATCTCCCATCACAGTCGCACGAGACCGCCACGAAAGCGCCGCGCGGTCGAAACGCTCCCGTCACATCCCAGTCACTCTTCGGAGCATCGATGCGTGTTCTCTTCTGCACCGATACCTATCCGCCTCAGGTCAATGGCGTTTCGATCGTCACGGCCCTCTCCGTCACCGGGCTGAGCCGCCTCGGTTGGGAGTGCGCCGTGGTGGCACCCCGCTATCCCTCTGCTGCCCACGTCCAGTGGGAGAGTGCGGAGGAGGAGTTCCGCGGCAGCTCGATCGAGATCGAGAGCGTTTCTAGCATCCCGCTTCCGCGTTATCCGGAGGTGCGGCTGGTACTCGGAGCCTCGTCACCGGTTCGGCAGGTTGTCGACCGCTTTCGACCGGATCTCATTCACTGTGCTACGGAATTCGGCATCGGTCGCGCGGGGCAGGTCGCCGGCGCGCGGGCCGGACTCCCGCTCGTGTCGTCGTATCACACCGATTTCGGCCGGTATGCCGTGGCCTATGGGATGCCGTGGCTCCGGCGCCCGGTGTCCGCACATCTCGCGCGATTTCACCGCCGGAGCCACCGCGTCTATACACCGTCCACCGCCTCTCGCGCCGAAGTGCTGGCACTCGGGGTCCGTGACGTCGAGATCTGGGGGCGTGGAGTAGATGTGGAGATGTTCCACCCCGGTCGACGCAGCCAGGAGATGCGGGCCGCGCTCGGCATGGGGAGCCGCTTCACTTTTCTCTATGTGGGTCGGCTGGCCGCGGAGAAGTGCGTGGAGAACGTGATCGAAGCATTTCGGATCGCGAGCGGGCTGCTGCCTCGCGGGATGATCCATCTCGTCGTGGCGGGCACGGGGCCGAAAGAGGCGGAGATCCGCGCGGCGACACCGACCGGCGTCGAGTTTCTGGGGTTTCTCGATCGGCGGAGTCGGCTCCCGGATCTGTACGCCAACTGCGACGCCTTTCTCTTCGCGTCGGTCACCGAGACGCTGGGACTCGTGCTGCTCGAGGCGATGGCCAGCGGGTTAGCCGTGATTGCGGCGCCTGCGGGTGGGGTGGGTGATCACCTGCGCGACGGAGTCAATGGCCTGTCGTATCCCGCAGGCGATGTGGGCGCGATGGCCCGGGCCATGGTGCGGCTCGCGGGAGATGGGCCGCTGCGCCAACGGCTCGCGCGAGGTGCGCGCCGGACGGCCGAGGGATTGAGCTGGGACCGGGAGATGGAGCGACTCGACCGCAGTTATCGCGAGGTGTGTGAGGAGGCGCGGCGTCATCAGCCCGCGGGATCGGGGAACCAACAAGTGACCGTCGTGCCCGTTCCCCGCTCGCTCTCGGCCGACACGTGACCGCCGTGCGCCTCCACCAGGTGCTTGACGATCGCGAGACCGAGCCCGGTGCCGCCCTCGTCGCGAGAGCGACCCGGATCGGCACGGTAGAACCGCTCGAAGATGCGAGGCAGATGGTCTCGGGTGATGCCGCTGCCATTGTCACGCACGATCACGGCGACGCCCTCGCCCTCGCGGCGGGTCAGGCATGCGACTCGTCCGCCGGGCGGGATGTAGCGGAGGGAATTGTCGAAGAGGTTCGTGAGTATCTGCCGGAACGCATCGAGGTCGGCACAGATCGACCGAGCATCCGGTGCCAACGTGATCAGTGAATTGCGCGGACTGCGCCTCCGAGCGAGCGGCGAGCGCCGCCCAGGCCTCGCGCGCGACTGCCTCGACGTCCAGCACGGTGCGAGCGGGCTGCCAGCGCCCCGACTCGATGCGGGAAAGATCGAGCAGGTCGTCCACCAGCTCCTGCATTCTCCGCGCGTTGCCGAGAATCCGTCCCAGAAATTGCGTCGTCGTCTCCCGGTCGGGACGATCGGTCAGGAGCGTTTCGGCATAGCCCGAAATGGACGTGAGCGGGGTCTTGAGCTCGTGCGAGACGTTGGCCACGAAGTCGCGCCGGACCGCCTCGAGGCGCCGCATCTCGGTCAGATCGTGAATGACGAGGACGGCGCCCCCAGACGGGAGCGGTCTCGCGTTGACCAGAAAGGCACGATCGTCCATCGCGAGCTCCAGATCCTGCACCGCCTCGCCGCCCTGGACCACATCCACCACCTCCCGCGCCGCCTTCACCCGGAACAATTCCGCGAGGTCAGGCAAAGGCTCCGCCGGCTCGTAGCCCAGGATGCGGCGGGCGGCAGGGTTCGCCGTCACGATCCTTCCCCGTGCGTCCGCCGCGAGTACTCCCTCGATCATCGCTTCGACCAGCGCGGCCGACTCCGCCTGCTCGCGTCGCAGCTCGTCGAACCGATCGGCGAGCTGCCGGTGCATCTGTCTCAGCGCCTGGACCAGGTTATCGATGTCGGGAACGCCGGAGCGGGGAAAGCGCGGGGGAGATCCAGCGGCGATGGCGCGGGCAGCCGCCGTGATCGCCGTCAGCGGCTGGGCGATGGAGCGTCCGGTGACGAAGGCGAAGATCGCGCCGACCACGAGGGCCAGGAGTGCCGCGCCGGCGACCGCCTGTTGCGCCCGATGCACGACGTCATCGACCTGGCGCAGGTCCGCCGCCACCCGGATGACGGCGGGACCGCCTGGCACCGCCACGTAGAGCAACTGGCGGCCCACGGTCGCACTCCGTCTGCTGGCGATGCCCACGGTGCCATGGATCGCCGCGCGGACCTCGGGGCGTGCGGCGTGATTTTCCACCGAGGGTAGTGTTTCCGGCGGAACATCGCTGTCGGCGCGGACTCGGCCGCTCGAATCGACCAGGGTGATCCGATGCTTGTTCTGGTGAGCGAAGCGTGAGACCGCATCACTCCACGCCAGCGAGTCGGCCGGGAGCGCCTCCCGGATGAGCATCGCCTCGTTTTCCAGCGCCCGAGCGACGTCGCCCTCCAGGTCCCGACGCAACGACCGCTCCGCGGCCCAGAGGAGTACTGCCATGGTAAGAACGAGGACAAGCAGCGTACCGACTACCAGCCGCTTTCCAAAGTTCACCGCGCTCGCACTCCTCGCTCGCTCCCCTTGAAGCGATAGCCGAACCCGCGCACGGTCTCGATGAGCTTCCCGGCGTCCCCCAGCTTGGTGCGCAGACGCTGCACGTGCATGTCCACCGTCCGCGTCTGGATGTCGGGCTGCGCTTCCCACACGGTCTCGAGCAGCTGCGGCCGGGTCTGCACCCGACCGCGCCGCTCGACCAGCGTGAGCAGCAGCTTGTACTCGGTCGCGGTCAGAGTCAGCTCCTGGCCTCCCACGCTCGCCCGGTGCGCGGAGCGGTCGATCGAGACGGGGCCGGCGGCGAGCGTCGAGCCCGCCGTCACCGGCGGCGAGGCCAGGCGGCGGAGCAATCCCGAGACGCGGAGCGACAGTTCCTGAGGGGAGAACGGCTTGGTGAGGTAGTCGTCGGCGCCGAGCGAGAGGCCGCGAATGCGGTCGGTTTCCTCGCGACGAGCCGTGAGCAAGATCACTCCGACGTCCTTGGTTTCTTCCCGTCGTCGCATTTCGGCGAGCACGTCATACCCCGACACGCCGGGGAGCATGAGGTCGAGAATGACGATGTCGGGTCGTTCCTCGCGAGCGGACTTCAGGGCGTCGGGGCCGTTGGAGGCCGTCGAGACCCGGAAGCCCGCCTTGGCGAGATGGTAGGCGACGAGCGCCGTAATATCCGGCTCGTCGTCGACGACGAGAATGCGATGCGTCATGACGGCCTCTTCGAGCGAGTCGGCGCGCGGTCTCCGGAGGGCTCCTGCACCCGGCTCCTCGTATGAGAGCGGCTGCGGTCGGCGGCACGATCACGCTCGGCCCGCATGCCGGCGTCGTCGTGAACCACGGCGTCGAGGATGGTCGAGAGCAGGCGACCCTGCGTGCCGAGGTCGCGACGCAGGCGGTAGAGGACGAACTGGGCGATGGGGGTGTCACGCACCAGGTCGGCCCGGCGAAGCACCTGGAGATGCCGGGAGACGGTGGGCTGGGGAAGATCGAGAACGGCCTGGAGGTCGGAGACGAAGAGGGGCGCGGCCGCGAGGCAATTGAGAATGCGGAGCCGCGTCGGCTCCGCGACGGTGACGATCATGCTCGTGGCCGTCGGCAGCGCTGTCATATGCGGAACAACGAATATACCGCACGGTGAATATGCGCAAGGCCGGTCCCTCAGGCCCGCGAGTATATTGCACGGCGATGATTTCTCTGTTCATCGCGGCCTCTCTCATCGTCACGCCGGTTCAGGATACCGCCCACGTGGTGCTGGTTGCCACCACCGATCTCCACGGGCACGTCACCGGTCGCGACTACGTCGAAGATCGTCCGGCCCCGAACGGGGTGGCCCGCGTCGCGCGAGTCGTGGACTCACTGCGTGCGCGATACCCGGGACAGGTGATCCTGCTCGATGCGGGCGATCTCCTGCAAGGCGATCCCTTTGCGACCTATTTCGCCCGGGTGGCGCATCGCGAGCCGCATCCCATCGTCGAGGCGATGAATCTCGTGGGCTATGACGCGGCGACGCCGGGAAACCACGATTTCGATTGGGGAGTTTCGCTCTTCCGTCGCGCCGTCGGAGATGTCCGCTTCGCCTATGTGAGTGCGAACGTCTTCGACCTTCCCGGTGATACCCTGCTCCTTCCGGCCTATCGCGTCGTGCGGCGTGAGGGAGTGCGCGTGGGCATCGCCGGGTTCACGACGCCGGGCGTCATGCTCTGGGATCGGGCGCAACTGCGCGGGCGGATCAGGGTGGCGCCGATCGACGCCGTGGCGGAGCGGACGCTCGAAGCCGTGCGACGCGATGCCGATCTGTCGGTGGTCCTGATCCACAGCGGCATGGACGGCCGATCCTCATATGACGATTCGGAGGTCGGAGGCGAGAACGTGGCGGCCAGACTCGCGACCGTCGGATCTCGTCCGGATGTCGTAGTGGTTGGTCATTCGCATCGCGAGATGCGTGATTCGGTGATCAATGGGGTGCACTTCGTCCAGCCCAAGCCCTTCGGCGCGAGCGTGTCGGTCGTCCATGTGAGTCTCGTGCGAGACGCGCAGGGGCCCTGGCGAGTCCGGCAGATCCACGGCGACCTCGTCGTCACGAAGGATGTCCCACCGTCGGATCTGCTGGCGCAGCGGCTCGCCGGGGACGACGACTCCGTCCGCGTCTGGGTGCGAACGCCGCTCGGTGTGGCGTCCGGGGAGATGCGAGCCGGCGCGGCCCGGGTGCAGCCCACTCCGATCGTCAATTTCGTGAACGACGTCCAGCGTCGGCGCACCAAGGCCGATCTTTCCGCCACGTCCGCGTTCGATCTGCGATCGGGGTTTGACGCCGATACCATTCGTATCGGCCATGTTTTCACGGTCTACCCGTATGAGAACACGCTCCGCGCCATCCGAATCACCGGGGAGCAGCTCAGGGCCTACCTGGAGTGGAGCGCGCGCTATTTCGCAGTGGACGCGGCCGGACGTGTCTCGCTCAACGACTCGATTCCGGGATACGACTACGACATCGTGAGCGGGGCCCGGTACGACATCGACCTTCGCCGCCCTGTTGGAGATCGCATCCAGGCTCTTTCCGTCCGCGGCCGGCCCGTGGAACCGAGCGACAGCTTCACGATGGCGATCAACAGCTACCGCCAGAGCGGCGCGGGCGGATACGACATGGTTCGGTCCGCGCCGGTCGTGTACGATCAGGGCGAGAGTATTCCCGAGCTTCTGATGGCGGACATTCGCAGCGCCGGGCGGATCGATCCGGGCAGCTACGCAACCGCCGACTGGCGCATCGTTCCCGAGGTCTACGCCGTTCAGGTGCGTAACCTCTTCGGCATCGCACCCCAGCCGCTACCCGCAAGCCCGAAGGACAGCATCGTCCTTCGCGTCCTCGCCACTGCCGATCTTCGGGCTGAAATGCTTGGCGGCGCCGCGCCGGCGGCGGCAGTGATGGATAGCCTCGCGAGCTCGTGCGCTTGCGCATCGCTCAGGCTGGACACGGGCGATGCCATGCAAGGCTCCCCGCTCGCCGGCGAGACCGAAGGTCGCGCCGTGATCCAGGTCTTGAAGGAGATGCGTTACGATGCCGCCGCGGTCGGGGATCATGACTTCGACTGGGGCACGGACAGTCTGCGCCAGCGAATGACCGAGGCCGGATATCCCTGGCTCGCGGCCAATGTCTTCGATTCCGTCACGGGGCGGCGGCCCGATTGGCTCGTACCCTATCGGATCGTGCAGGCAGGCGGATGGCCGGTCGCCGTACTCGGCTATGTCACGCCCGACGCCAAGCGGCTGTTGCCGGACGACCGGACGCGCGGACTGCGGTTCGGCGAGGGTGAGCTCGCCCTGCACGACGCGCTCGGTGCGGTCGCGGCGCTCAAGCCTGCGTTCACGATTCTTCTGGCTCACGCCGATCTGCGATGCGACTCCATGGTGTGTAGCGGGGAAGTCACTCACCTCGCCGAGCAGCTGAACCGCAGTGGCGTGGGGCTTATCGTCACCGGGCACACCGGCCGCGCGAACCATGCACGGGTCGGCGACATCCCGATCGTGCAGGCTGGCGGCCGTGGCTCCAGTATCGCGGTGACCGATGTGGTACGGACTTCGGCGGGTGGTCTCGAAGCTCGGCCATGGATCCAGGCGGTGGACAGCGCCGATCGCCCGAAGGGTCCCGCGCTCGTGGCTGCCCTGCAATTCTTTCAACGACGCACCGATTCGTTGAACGCGCGTCCCATCACGGAGCTCAAACGGCCGCTGTCCCGGGATGGCAATCAGTTCGCGCTCGGTGGACTCCTGGCGGAGGCGCGCCGGAACGCGGTGCGTGCCGACGTCGGCCTGATCCGAAATGCCGCGATCGAGGCCGACTTACCGGCGGGCGCGGTCACGTATGGACGGCTGGCCGCGGTGGAGCCGCGAGGCGGTGATGTCGTCAAAGTCAGCGTGACGGGTGTCCAGCTCCGCGCAGTCCTCGAGCATGCGCTCGACGGCGGCGCCCCCTCGGCGCACATTGCGGGGGCCCAGGTTCGCTACGATCCCCGGAAACCGACGGGGCGCCGCATCGCCGCGATCGTCCTGCAGGGGAAACGGAGCCCGCGACCGTCCGACAGTTATACCATCGCGACCGACGACTCCACTGCGTCCGGCGCCGGCGGGTATGAGGTCTTGCGTGGGCTCCCGCTGCAACGGGCGGCCATGATGGCCGTGGAGGCCGACGCGGCATTCCTGAGAAAGCTCCCACAGCCCGTTGAAATCGGAGGAACCGCCGGATTCGTATCGACCAGGAAATGACTGCGGCCTTGCGTGTCTTCATCAACGGCAATCCGATCGACGTCGAGCCGGGCACCGACGTGCGAGCCGCGCTTCGCGCCCATGATCCGGCGCTCGAAGAGCGCGTGACCGCCGGGACGGCATTCGTCACCGACGCGCGAGGGATCGAGATAGACGTGGCGCAGCGCCTCGCGGCGGGATCGATCCTGCGGGTGGTGATTCGTTCGCGGAGGGGAGGGGACACGGTCGATGCTGACGCCTGAATTGATCCGGCGCCTGCCGAAGGCCGAGCTGCACACACATCTCGACAGCTCGCTGAGGCCGGAAACCATGATCGAGCTGGCCCGAGAGTCCGGATTCACGCTGCCCACCTCGGACGCCGAGGCGCTTCGCAGATTCATGGTGGTGGAGCACGCCGCGAGTCTCGAGGACTATCTCCAGCGCTTCGAGTACACGATTCCGCTGCTCCAGACACCCGAATCGATCGAGCGAGTGGCGTACGAGATGGTCGAAGACGCGTCGCGTGATCGGATTCGGTACCTCGAGGTCCGCTACTGTCCGCGGCTGAGCACTCGGAAGGGTCTTTCCCTCGATGAGGCCCTCGACGCGGAGCTTCGCGGTCTCCGGCGTGGGGAGAGAGACTTCGGTGTGACCACCCGCGTGATCAACTGTTCGCTTCGGCATTACGATCCGGCCGTATCGGTCGAGATCGCGCGTGCGTCGGTCGCGTTTCGCGATCGCGGGGTCGTCGCGTTCGATCTGGCTGGCGGAGAGGCAGGCCGTCCGCCGGGGATGCACAAGGCAGCGTTCGACCTGGCCACAGAGGGATTGCTCGGAATCACGGTACACGCCGGCGAGGCCGCTGGCGCCGAGTCGATCGCGGAGGCGCTTCACCTGTGCCACGCCGATCGCATCGGGCATGGCACCCGGCTGCATGAGGATCGGCGACTGCAGGACTTCGTGCGCGACCGACGGATCCTCATCGAGACGAATATCACGAGCAACGTGCAGACTCGTGCGGTGGCGCGTGCGTCCGAGCATCCGGTACGGGGCTACTTCGATGCCGGCCTCGCGGTCACGCTCTGCACCGACGGCTGGCTCATGTGCGGTGTTACGCTCAGCGACGAGTATTGGCGGGCCCATACCGAACTCGGTTTCAACCGAGAGGAGATCGACCAGATGATCCTCAATGGATTCGCCGGTGCCTACCTGCCGTGGCCGGAGCGTCGGGTCTTGCTGGAGGAGGTTCGCGCCGAGCTGGCGGACCTCCGGTGAACCCGGCCCGGCTGACGGGACTCATCGGCATCGCGGTCATTCTCGCGATCGGCGTGCTCCTCTCCCGCGACCGCAGCGCCATCAAGTGGTCCGTGATTGCCTGGGGCCTCGGCCTGCAGGTGCTGTTCGCGATCTTCGTCCTCCTGATCCCGGCGGGGCGAGCGCTCTTCAGCTGGCTCGGCTCCCTGATCACCGGCATCCTCGGGTATTCGTACATCGGCTCGACGTTCGTGTTCGGTGAGCTCGGAAAGCCGGTCGGCACATCGGTGATTCCCAATCTCGGTGTGATTTTCGCATTCCAGCTTTTGCCCGCGATCATCTTCGTCTCCGCTCTCTTCGCGATCCTGTATTACCTCGGCATCATGCAGATCGTCGTGCGGGCCTTCGCGCTCGTCATGAGCAAGGTTCTCGGCGCCAGCGGTGCCGAAAGCCTCAACGTGGCGGCGTCGATTTTCATGGGACAGACCGAGGCGCCCCTCACGATTCGCCCCTTCCTGCCCCGAATGACCCGCTCCGAGCTCATGACCGTGATGACCTCGGGCATGGCGCACATCTCGGGCTCCATCATGGTGGCGTACATCGCCTTCGGGATCGAGGCCAAGCACCTGCTCACCGCGGTGATCATGACGGCCCCCGGCACGGTGATGATGGCAAAGCTCTTCGAGCCGGAGACCGAGATACCGGAGACATTCGGCAAGACGAAGCTCGACTTGCCCAAGACCGACGTGAACCTGCTCGATGCGGCCGCGCGAGGGACGGGTGAGGGTCTCAACCTCATGCTCAACGTGATCGCGATGCTTGTCGCTTTCGTGGCGTTGGTGGCCCTTCTCAACGGGGGCTTCGGCGCGATCCATAGGCTTCTCCCGTGGTTTCCCGCCAACCTCCAGACGGTTCTGGGGTGGATCTTCCGGCCGATTGCCTGGGTGATGGGTGTGCCCTGGCACGACAGCGGGACCATCGGTGGCCTGCTCGGCACGCGGATGGTGCTGAACGAGTTCATCGCCTACTCGCAGCTCGGTCCGCTCAAGGGTTCGCTCGATCCCCGCTCCTTTACCATCGCCTCGTTTGCGCTTGCCGGCTTCGCCAACTTCAGCTCGATCGGGATCCAGCTCGGCGGCATCGGGGCCCTGATTCCCGAGCGAAAGCATGAGTTGGCTCGACTGGGCTTGCGCGCGATGCTGGCCGGCACTCTGGCCAACTTCCTTTCGGCGACGATCGCAGGAATGCTGCTCCAGTGAGCGACACACCGACTGTGACGGCTTCGGACGTCGAAACGGCGGCCGCCGCCGTCGCCAAGCGGCTCGACGGACGGCAATCGGTGGTCGCGATCGTTCTGGGATCCGGTCTCGGCGCCTTCGCGGAGCAGGTCAAGGACGCCGTTCGAATCTCGTACCGAGAGATTCCGCACTTCCCGATTCCGACCGTCGAGGGGCACGCGGGCGAACTGGTGGCGGGAACCCTCGCGGGGAAACAGGTGCTCCTGCAGAGTGGGCGGTTTCATCTCTACGAAGGCCATTCGGCTGCCGTGGGTGCGTTCGCCGTGCGTGTCTTCGCGACCCTCGGCATCGGTACCCTCATTCTGACCAACGCCGCCGGCGGAATCCGTCGAGGCATGGCGGCGGGAACGGTGATGCTGATTTCGGACCACATCAACCTGAGCTTTCGGAATCCGCTGACCGGACCCGTCCTGCCGGGCGAGGAACGCTTTCCCGACATGTCGGACCCGTATGATTCGGCGCTGCGATCGATCGCCAGGAAAGTCGCGTTGCGCGAGAGGATCCCGCTCGCGGAAGGCGTGTACGTGCAGCTCCTCGGACCGAGCTACGAGACACCGGCCGAGATCCGCATGCTCGAGCGTCTCGGTGCCGATGCGGTGGGAATGTCCACCGCCGTCGAGGTCGTGGCGGCCAGGGCGAGGGGGATGCGGTGCCTCGGGTTCTCAGCGGTGACGAATCCCGCCGCCGGCATTCTCCCGGTCAAGCTGAATCACATCGAAGTCATGGAGACGGCACGCCGTGTCGCCGTCGAGCTCGGAACGATCATAACGGGGGTGGTGGCGGAGCTGTGACGCGGTGATCGAGCGGTCCATGGCCCGTTCCGAGACCTGGCGCGGCCCGGATCGCGCGATGAACGTAGTCCAGTCCATCGGCGACCGCGATTTCGAGGTTGCGGCCCAGAGCGAGACCGGCGGTAACGGCCGCCGACAGGGTGCAACCGGTTCCGTGCGTGGAGGTGGTGTCGATGCGCGGCCGCCGGAAGTGGATCATGCCCTCCGGCGTCACCAGGATATCGGTGACCTCATCGCCCTCGAGATGTCCGCCTTTGACGAGCGCCGCGGCCGCGCCAGCGTCGAGCAATGCCTGACCGGCGCGCTCCATCGTCGGCACGTCGTCGACAGCGCGATCGGTCAGGAGCGACGCCTCTTCCAGATTGGGTGTCACCAGGGCGGCGAGCGGCAGCAGTAGCTCACGGACGACCCACTCGGCCTCCGTGCTGAGCAGACGGTGGCCCGAGGTCGAGACCATGACGGGATCCAGCACCAGCGGACCCCAGCCATTCTCGCGAATCGCCTTGGCCACGAGTCGAACCAGCGAGGCCTCCGCGAGCATGCCGGTCTTGAGCGCGGCGGGAGGCAGGTCTTCAGCGAGCGCCGTCAGCTGGGCCGATACCATCGCTTCGGGTACCGCTTCGACCGCCCGCACTCCACGCGTGTTCTGCGCCGTGAGGGCCACGATGACGGAGGTCCCGAAGACCCCGAACTGCTGGAATGTCTTGAGGTCGGCCTGGATGCCGGCCCCGCCGCCGGAGTCCGATCCGGCGATGGTGAGCGCGATCCTCATTCCGTGAGCTCCTCCATGGCCCGCTCTCTGCTGACGACGATCCGGGACCTGCACCGCCGCCGCGGTCGCGAGCGTCGCGGGCTCGCGCTGGCAGAGGGGATCCGTCTCGTCGAAGAGGTCGTCGCCGCCCGAGTCCCCGTACGCGGCGCCGTCATCTCCCCGGCCCTCGAAGGTACCCCTAGAGGAAAAGCGCTCAAGGCAGCCCTGACCGGGGCAGGAGTCCCGCTGACAGAAGTCACCGTCGCCGAGCTCGATGATCTGGCCGATACCGCGCAACCGCAGGGTGTCGTTGCGGTCATCGAGCCGCCCGCGTGGACGCTCCAGGATCTGGCCCCTGACGTGGGGTCGGTGACCGTGGTGCTGGACGGCGTGCAGGACCCGGGAAACGTGGGCACCATCCTGCGCACCGCCCATGCCCTCGGGGCGGCGGGTCTCGTCGCCCTGCCGGGGACGGCCGAGCTGACCAACCCGAAGGTAGTGCGAGGAAGCATGGGATCACTGTTTCACCTGCGCGCGGTCGAAACCTCAACGCAGGAGTTCCTGGAGTGGGTCACCGGGAAGGGAGTCGAGGTCTGGACCTCATCGGCGGACGGCACGCCGCTGACGCGTTCACTTTCGGGATCGAGGTCTCGTCGACCACCTGTCGCGCTCGTGCTCGGCAACGAAGGAGCCGGCATCAGCAGCGCTATCGTAGCGGTGGAACGGCGGCGAGTCGCCATCGCGCTCACGCCGGGCGCGGAGTCGCTCAACGTCGCGGTCGCGGCCGGCATTCTTCTGCACGAGGCGCTGCGTGACGGCTGAGCTGGTCGGCTCGGGAGTTCCCGTCTTCGTCGTCATCTTCGCGGCGCTCTTCGGCGCCGCCATCGGCAGCTTTCTCAACGTCTGCATTCTCCGATGGGGCACCGAGCCCAAGCAATCGGTGGTCCGTCCGCCGTCTCGCTGTCCGCGATGCGGACGAGGACTCGCCTGGTACGAGAACATCCCGATCGTCTCGTGGCTCGTCCTGCGTGGGCGATGTCGAGGATGCAGTCTCCCGATCTCGGTGCAATACCCGCTTGTCGAGACCGCCACCGCCCTCATGTGGGCGTGGTTCTTCTGGCGACTGGGTGTGTCGCTCGAGGCGCTGAGCGCCTCACTCTTCGGGACCATCCTCCTCGGGATCGCCGTTTCGGACGCCAGGGAATACATCATCCCGCATGAGTTCACATACGGGGGAATGGCGCTCGCCCTCCTGTTCAGCATCACGCAGGGACCAGCGGGTTTCGTGGCATCCCTTCAGGGGATGATCATCGGTGCTGGCATCCTCTATCTTGTCGGGTCGATTGGAGGATTCCTCGCCGGTCGAGAAGCGATGGGCGGCGGCGATGTCGCGATGATGGCCATGGTTGGCGCCTTTCTCGGCTGGGAGTCGGTCTGCGTGACGATTTTTCTTGGGTCGTGCATCGGTGTGCTTCTGCACCTGGCGACCCTCGCGCTGGCCAAACGGGCCACCGTTCCGTCGACGCCTACCCCCGAGGCCGCCTCGGTTCCCGAAGCGGTCTTGCCTCCCGATGTCGCGACCCCTCGAGTGCCTCAAAGTGATGCGGAGTTCAAGTCCGCTGAGCAGCTCAGGAGCGAGGGGTACCTTCCCTTCGGGGTCTCACTGGCGATCGCCGCCGGGCTCCTGTTGATCACCGACGCGCGCTGGACGATCGTCGGGTGGGTGGCGACCTACGCCAGATTCCTCGGGCTCTAGCGTTCCGCATGGGGGCCGTCCCGTTGTTCACTCTGGTCGTGCTCGTGCTGGTCGGGTGTCGCGGGGCGCCACCGCAGGCCCAGGATGATCGCGGTCTCGCTGCCCTGGTCGATAGTCTACGCGCTCCGGTCGAGCAGGCGGCGGGACTCAAGTTCAAGTCTCCGCCTCGCTCGGCCATGCGAACCCGAGAGCAGGTTCGCGCATATCTCATCGGAAAGCTCGACGAAGAGCTCACGCCATCCCGCCTCCACGGACTCGAGGAGGCCTATCGCCTCTTTGGGTTGCTGCCCGATACGCTGCCGCTCCGTTCGTTGCTGCTCGACATCTACACCGAGCAGGTGGCGGGATATTACGACCCCGATTCCACGACCTTCTTCGGTGTCGCGGGATCGGACCGCTCCCAGCTCCGGCTCGTTCTCGCCCACGAGATGGTCCATGCGTTGCAGGGTCAGTACCTCGCTCTCGATTCGATCCTCAAATCGACTGCCAACAACGACCGACTCACGGCCGCACAGGCGATCCTCGAGGGCCAGGCGACCATCGCATCGCTCGACGTGCTGGCGCCGGGCCAGGGCGTCTCGAAGAACCCGCAATTCTGGGAGATGTATCGAGATCAGGTACAGCTTCAGCAGGGGTCGATGCCGGTGTTCGCGCGGGCACCGCTCATCATCCGGCAGTCATTGATCTTTCCCTATCTCGATGGCGCGGAATTCATGCATTGGTGGGCATCGTCCCGGCATGCCGACACGCTTCCATACGGACCCCGGATGCCGGTCTCGACCGAGCAGATTCTGCACCCTGAACGCTACGAGCGGGGCGATGGCCCGGTGGGGCTCGAGTTTGCCGAACCCGGAGGGGTCTACGAGGATGTGTTGGGAGAGAGTGAGATCCGGGTGCTCATCGCTACTCTCGCGGGATCCGATGAAGTGCAGACGGTGGTTCCGATCGGATGGGGCGGTGATCTCTTCCGGGTGTACGATACGAGAGGGGGGCCGGCGTTGATCTGGTATGTAGTCTGGGACGATCAGCGGTCGCGGGACCGGTTTCACGCCGAGTCCGGCGCGGCGCTCCGCAAGACGGCGCGCAACGGCTATCGCGCGGCGATCGACACGACGGCGATCGGCTCCCATCCGGCGACGCGATACGTGCTTGCGCCCGATGAGTGGGATCGGTGGAGGAAATTGCCCGAGGTCAGCGTCGAATAAAGGCTCGGTTCAGCGTGAGTCTCAACCCCTCGAGAGCGCGTACAATATCAGGCCGACAAGCCCACCTACCAGCGTGCCGTTGATCCGCACGAACTGCAGGTCGCGTCCCACCTGAAGCTCGATCCGGGCCGAGGTCTCGTCAGGGTCCCAGCGGCTCACCGTGTTTGCGATGAGATGGCCGACCTCGGGGCGATGCTGCTCGACCACCCGCAATACAGCCTCGACGATCCAGCCGTCGATCTTGTCCAGCAGCACTTCATCCTCCAAGGCCGCCTGCGCGAGCGCGCTCAACCCCTTGGCCAACCCACCTGGCGCGCCGTCTCCCGATGTGCCGCTCTGTCGGTCGAGTGCCCCCTTCAGGGCATTCCAGAGTGAAGCGCTGATCTCGCGGCTCGTCGGGCTGTCGAGCAGCTGCTGTTTGACGGCTTCGGCGCGCTCCTTGACGTCGGGCGACTGCTGCAAGCGTACGATCCAGTCGAGCAACAGGTCGTCGAACTGCCGGCGCAACGGGTGCGCGGGGTCCTCGGTCACCTCCCGGAGCGTGCGCTCGATCGCGGTCAAGACTTTCTCGTGCACCCGATCGTCGACGAAGTCCGGCACCCACCACGGACTCTCTTCGCGGATCCGCTGCCGAATGAGCTCCTCGTTCGCCGTCACGAGTCCCGAGACTCCTCGCACGACGCGATCGAGCAGCTGCTGGTGGCGATCATCGATGGTGAGAATCTCGAGTCCCTTGGCAAGTACGGGTGCGATCGGGCGCCGGCGGACCGGGTCGATGATCGTGCGATCGAGAAAGGCGTGCACATCTTCGTCGCGCATCACCGCACTCGCGTTCTGCAGCGCGGCCGCAGCGTGACGAGCCACAGCTTGGCCGTTCTCGGGGCGGCTCAGCCATTCTGCGCCGCGCCGGCTGAGCTGCGCCGCCCGGAGCTTGGCGCCGAGGACTTCGTGGGACAGGAAGTTGTTCTGGACGAAGTTGCCGAGGCTGCGGCCGATCCGATCCTTCCGCTGGGGGATGATGGCGGTGTGGGGAATTCGCAGGCCGAGCGGGTGGCGGAAGAGCGCGGTGATGGCAAACCAGTCTGCCACACCACCGACCATCGCCGCCTCGGCCGTCGCCCGGATGTAGCCGACCCAGGGGTGGGTCGACTCGAGGAGTCCTTGCGACGATGAACACCCCGGTCATGAGGACCAGGAGACCGGTCGCCCGTCGCTTCATTTGCCGGAGCCGGGCGCGTTTAAGCTCCTCGTCGGCGATCGGCGGGACGCTGAGGGGTGCTTCCATGACGGTCATGCGGGAAAAGTAGTGCCTGAACGGTCTGGCCGTCTTCCGGAGCGGCCTGTATCCTTCAGATTCCGCAATGAGCCATCCATGACCGACACAGGGGTTCGCGCCCGGGAAGCACTCGCCAGTCGCTATGGCATCGAGCGCGAAATCGGCCGTGGCGGCATGGCCACCGTCTACCTCGCGCACGACCTGAAGCACCGCCGTCCCGTCGCCGTCAAGATCCTCCATTCTCATCTTGCGGTGAATGTCGGCCCCGATCGCTTCCATCGCGAAGTCGAGATCGCGGCTCGGCTCAGTCACCCGCATATCCTCCCGCTCTTCGACTCAGGCGAGGCGGCCGGCTACCTCTACTACGTCATGCCGTTCGTGGCCGGAGAATCCTTGCGCGAGCGGCTGACGCCGGGAAGGGAAGTTGCCGGTCGCCGAGGCGCTCCGAATCGCCCGGGACATCGCCGGGGCGCTCGGCTACGCCCACGGGCAGGGTGTCGTCCATCGCGACATCAAGCCCGAGAACGTGATGCTCCATGAGGGCGAGGCGATGGTGACCGATTTCGGCATCGCCAAGGCGGTGAGCACCAGTGAGGGGGAGCATCTGACCCAGACGGGCACCTCGGTCGGCACGCCGGCATACATGAGCCCGGAGCAGGCATCCGGGGACCAGGAGCTGGATGGCCGGAGCGACATCTACTCCCTCGGGTGTGTGTTGTACGAGATGTTGACCGGGGAGCCACCGTTCACCGGCCCTACCGCCCAGGCGATCATCGTTCGGCGATTCACGGAGACCGCCAGGCCGGTGCGGTCACTTCGCCCTGAAGTACCGGAAGAAGTGGAGCGGGCCCTGCTCCGTGCTCTCGGCCGAGCGCCGGGAGATCGCTTCACCACGGCCGCCCAGTTCGCGCAGGCGCTCGACGCTGCCGCAGGCGTGCAGATCACTCCGTCTCACGTGGCGACCGTCGTGACCTCGTCTCACAAGGCCGTGCGATCGATCGCCGTCCTGCCGTTCGCCGATATGAGCTCGGCCAAGGACCAGGACTACTTCTGCGAGGGAATCGCTGAAGAGATCATCAACGCACTCACGAAGATCGATGCCCTGCAGGTCGCCTCACGCTCCTCGGCGTTCGCTTTCAAGGGGAAGAATCAGGACATCCGCCAGGTGGGCGAGCAGCTCAACGTGGCGACGGTCATGGAAGGAAGCGTTCGCAAAGCGGGCAATCGGCTCCGAATTACCGCCCAGCTCATCAACGTGACCGACGGCTATCACCTCTGGTCCGAGCGATACGATCGAGACCTGGAGGACGTCTTCGCGGTGCAGGACGAGATTGCGGGAAACATCGTGAAGGCGCTGCGTCTGGTCCTCACCGAGGACGAGAAGCGCGCCATCGAGCAACCACGCGCCGAGAATGTCGAGGCGTATGAGTTCTACCTTCGGGGCCGGCAGTTCTCGCACACCCTTCGCGAGAAGGATCTCCAGTTCGCCCGGCGAATGTTCAGCCGCGCGGTCGAGATCGATCCCGCCTATGCCCGAGCCTTTGCCGGCATCGCCGATTGCAGCGTTCTGCTCTACCGCTACTTCGATGCCAGTGTGGCCAATCTGGAGCAGGCGGAATCGGCTAGCCGGAAAGCGCTGGAGCTGGCGCCTGACCTCGCGGAGGCGCACTCCGCCCGGGGACACGCGCTCACTATCAGCGAGCAGCACGAGGAGGCCAACCGCGAGTTCGAGCGAGCGATCGACCTCGACCCTAAGCTGTTCGAGGCGTACTTCTATTATGCCAATGGACGATTCGCGGAAGGGAATTACGAGGGGGCCGCGAAGCTGTTCGAGCAGGCCTCCGCGGTACGCCCGGAGGATTACCAGTCCACCGCACTGTGCTCCATGTGTTATGTGGCGTTGGGCCGCGCCGCGGAGGCAGAGTCTTGCTTTCGCCGGACCGTGCTCAAAGCGGAACGCCATGTCGAGCTCAACCCCGACGATGCCCGAGCTCTCTATATGGGCGGCAACGCCCTGTGCCAGCTTGGGGAGCAGGAGAAGGGATTGCGGTGGGCCGCCCGGGCGCTGGCGCTGGATCCGGACGATGCGGCCGTGCTCTACAACGTCGCCTGCCTCTACTCGCAGGAAGGGGAGTTGGACCGGGCGCTCGACCTGCTGGAGAAAGCGGTGCGGAACGGGTTCGGTCACAGGGAGTGGATTGCCAACGACGTGGATTTCATCCCCCTGCGAGACCAGCCCCGGTTTCAGGCTCTCCTCAAGCGGTTGTAGCATCCGGTCTGGCCCCCATCCGAACAGGGTACTACCTCCGGGGACGGCAGTTCTTCCATCTCTTCCGAGAGAAGGGTCACCAGTTCGCCAGACGGATGTTCGGGCGGGCCATTGAAATCGATCCCGACTTCGCGCTGGCTTACGCGGGGATGGCGGATTGCAGCTCCTTCCTCTACATGTGGTGGGACCCGAGCGAGGCCAATCTGGAACAGGCTGTCGCGGCGAGCCAGAAGGCGCTGGCCCTGGCGCCGAACATGGCGGAGGCGCACGCCTCTCGAGGGCTCGCCCTCACCTTAAGCAAGCGGCACGACGAGGCGCAGCAGGAGTATGAGACGGCGATCCGCCTCGAGCCGCGGCTGTTTGAGGCCCACTATTTCCAGGCCCGGGCCTACTTCCAGGAGGGTCATTACGAGGCGGCGGCCAAGGCCTTCGAATGGGCCGCCGCCGTGCGGCCGGAGGATTTCCAGACGCCGAGTCTCGTGGCGCTGGCGTACGATGCCATGGGTTTGAAGACGGAGAGCGAGGCGGCGAGGCGGCGAGCGGTCCAGATCATCGAGCAGCATCTCGATCTCAACCCGGACGACGCCCGGGCGTTGTATCTGGGAGCGATCGATCTCTGCTATCTCGGGGATCGGGAGCGGAGCCGAGACTGGGCGGACCGTGCGCTCGCGCTCGATCCGGAGGACGCTGCCGTGCTCTACAACGTAGCGTGCGCCTATGCGCAGCTTGGCCTTTTGGACAAGGCACTCGACTGCCTCGAGAGTGGAACCCTCAACGGGGCGGGACATCGGTCGTGGATCGAGAACGATCCCGACCTCAACGTGCTCCGCGACCATCCCCGCTTCAAGACGATTCTGGCCAAGATCTAGAGTTTCCCTCGTCACACAGCCTGCCCATGTCCCATCCCGGCCACCTCAAGGCGTCGGCTTGCCCAAAAGTGGCCCCGCAGTTAGTCTTACGGGCTTATGTTCGACGAGCTGTCCTCCAAACTCACCGCCACGCTGCAGCAGCTCACCGGGCGCGGCGTCCTCACCGAGGAGGCCGTCAAGGAAGGCCTCCGGGAGATTCGCCGGATCCTGCTCGAGGCCGACGTCAGCTTCGACCTGACGCGCGAGTTTCTCGAGCGGGTGCAGGCGAAGGCGGTCGGCGTCGACGGCGCTCAAGGCGGTGCGGCCCGGGACAGCAGCTCGTCAAGATCGTCTACGACGAGCTGGTGGCGCTGCTCGGCGAGAAGCAGGCGCCGATCGCGTTCGCGTCGGTGCCGCCCACCGTCATCCTGCTCGTCGGGCTGCAGGGCTCGCGGCAAGACGACCACCGCCGGCAAGCTGGCCAAGCGGCTCAAGCTGGAGCAGAAGGCGCCGTTCCTGGTCGCGGCCGACGTGTACCGACCGGCCGCCGTCGATCAGCTGGTGACGCTGGCGAAGCAGGTCGATGTCGGCGTGCACGGCGAGCCGGGCGTCACCGACGTGGTCGGGCATCGTCAAGCGCGGGATCGTCGAGGCGGCGCGAAGGCGCGGGCGCGCACGGTGCTCGTCGATACCGCCGGCCGGCTGCAGATCGACGAGGAGATGATGGACGGAGCTGCGTGCGGCTCAAGGCGGCGATCAAGCCGCACGAGATCCTGCTCGTGGCCGACGGCATGACCGGGCAGGACGCGGTGCGGATCGCCAAGGGCTTCCACGACGCCCTCGGCATCACCGGCGTGATCCTGACCAAGATGGACGGCGACGCCCGCGGCGGCGCGGCGCTCTCGATCTACGGCGTGACCCAGGCGCCGATCAAGTACATCGGCGTGGGCGAGAAGCTCGACGCGCTCGAGCCGTTCCATCCCGAGCGGATGGCCGGGCCGGATCCTCCAGCAGGGCGACATCCTCTCGCTGGTGGAGAAGGCGCAGGCGCGCGTCGACGAGGAGGAAGCCGAGAGGCTGGCGAAGAAGGCGACGTCGAAGAAGGGCATGGACCTCGAGGACTTCCTCGACGCGCGATGAAGCAGATGCAGAAGCTGGGGCCGCTCAAGAACGTGCTGGGCATGCTGCCGGGCGTGAACGCCGCAGATGCTCAAGGGCGCCAACGTCGACGACAAGACGGCTCAAGCACGTCGAGGCGATCGTGCTGTCGATGACGCCGAAGGAGCGGGCGGATCCCGACCTGATCAACGGCTCGCGGCGGCTCCGGATCGCGCAAGGGCTCGGGCCGCACGGTGCAGGAAGTGAATCAGCTGCTGGCGCAGTTCAAGCAGATGCAGAAGTTGATGAAGGTCGCGGGCAAGACCGGAGGCGCCGATCTGAAGCTGCCCTTCGGGCGGTCGGCGGTTCTCCCCGCGCTGAACCGCAGCGCCACAGGAGAGCAACACATGGCAACTCGCATTCGTCTGCGCCGCGTCGGCCGCAAGAGCTCCCGCTGTACCGCATCGTGGTCGCCGACCAGGAAGTCGCCGCGCGACGGGCGGTTCATCGAGATGATCGGCACCTACGACCCGAAGGCAGCGACGGCCGCGGACAAGGTTCAGGTCGACGTCGAGAAGGCGCGCGCACTGGATCGCCAAGGGCGCCACGCCGACGCGACACGGTGCAGTCGCTGCTCAAGAAGGTCGGGCGTGTTCAAGCCGACCGACGGTCTGATGCGACGGCGCCCGCCACCTGGTGGTCGGGCGGTTGCGCAAGCCGCACGGACTGAAGGGCGAGTGCGCGGTCTTCCCGCTGACCGACGATCCGGACGCGGTGTTCGCGCCGGGCCGCGCGGTGCTGGCTGGTGGATCTGAGCGGGAAGTGGTGGCGGGCCCGCTCGTGATCGAGCGGAGCCGGGCCTATCACCGCGAGTGGCTGGTCAAGTTCGCGGGCGCCGATCAGCGCGACGCGCTCGATGCCGTGGCGGGGCGCTGTTCCTGGCGGTGCCGGCGGCGGAGCTGCACGCCGCCCGAGGAAGGCGAGGTCTACCTCCACGAGCTCGACGGGTTCGCGGTCCGGCTCGACCGGATGAGACGCCGCTCGGCCTGGTGAGCGCGGTCTACGAGCTGCCGCCGGGCTGATGATCGAAGTGCAGGGCCCGAAGCGGGAGTTCCTGCTGCCGTTCCGGCAAGGAGTTCGTGCGGGCAGGTGGACCGGGCGGCGACGGCGGCTGGTGGTGCCGCGCTGCCGGAGGGCTGCTGCGATGGAGTGAGCCGATGCTGACGATCAACGTCGTCACGCTCTTTCCCGAGGTCATCGCGCCCTTCCTGGCGGCGAGCATCCCGGGACGGGCGGCGGCGGCGGGACAGGTGAGTTCCGGCTGGTGCAGCTGCGCGACTTCACCCACGACCGGCACCACACGGTGGACGACTACGCCGTACGGCGGCGGCGCCGGGATGGTGCTCAAGCCGGAGCCGTTCTTCGAGGCGGTCGAGAGTCGCTCGGGCCGACGCGGGCCCGGTCGTGCTGCTCTCGGCGCGGGGCCGGCGCTTCGCGCACGACGACGCGGTGCGGTTCTCGCTGGGAGCGCGAGCTGACGCTGCTCTGCGGGCACTACAAGGACGTGGACCAGCGGGTGGCCGATGCGCCTGGCCACCGAAGAAATGTCGGTCGGCGATTTCGTGCTGTCGGGTGGCGAGCCGGCGGCGCTGTGCGTGATCGACGCGGTGGTGCGGCTGCTGCCGGGCGCGCTCGGCGATCATGAGTCGGCCAGCTCCGACTCGCACTACGACGGGCTGCTGAGCCCGCCGAGCTACACCCGGCCGCCGGAGTATCGCGGGTTGCCGGTGCCCGAGGTGCTGCGCTCGGGCAACCACGCCGACGATCGCACGCGTGGCGGCAGCAGCAAGCGGAACGGCTGACGCGGGAGCGTCGGCCCGACTCTGTGGGCAGAGTACGGCAGACGGATGCAAGGCGTGGCGGCGCGGAGCACGGACAGGGCACGTGCAGGCAGTCGCACTCACCTGGAGGATACGGCGATGGAGCGATTGGCAGAGGTGGCCCGCGAGGGCTTGCGCACGGACATCCCGGCGTTCGATCCGGGCGACACCATCCGGGTGATGGTGCGGGTGCGCGAGGGCGACAAGGAACGGCTGCAGGCGTTCGAGGGCGCTGGTCATCGCGCAAGCGGGGCGGCGGGATCAGCGAGAACTTCACGGTCCGGAAGATCTCGGCGGGCGTCGGTGTCGAGCGGCATCTTCCCGCTGCACAGCCCGACCATCGCGTCGATCGAGGTGGTGCGCCGCGGCCGGGTGCGCCGCGCCAAGCTCTACTACCTGCGCGCGCTGAGCGGCAAGGCCGCGCGCATCCGGGAGAAGAAAGAGGGCTGAGCCGATGCCGCCTGCGCCCCTCGCTCGTCGCGAGAACGGGTGGCCTGGGCCGGGGAGCTGCTCCTCGTCGGTGTCGATGAAGTGGGCCGCGGTCCACTGGCAGGTCCAGTGGTGGCCGCGGCCGTCGTCTTTCCGCCGGGGTTCCGAGCGATCCGCGGTCTTCGCGACAGCAAGATCCTCCCCCCTCCGGTCCGTGAACGATTGGCAGTCCGGATTCGCCAGCAGGCCCTCGCCTTCGGCGTCGGGGCTGCCTCGGCTCGCGAAATCGACCGGATCAACATCCGGGTCGCCACGGCCGTTGCCATGCGGCGCGCCATCCGGTCGCTGCTCCGCAGGACAGAGGTCGCTTCGCGACCGCATTGCATCGTGATCGACGGCCTCCCACTCCCGGAAGTCGGCTACGTCCATGACGCCCTCGTGGACGGCGACGCGCGATGCCACTCGATCGCGGCCGCCGCGATCATCGCCAAGACCACCCGCGATCACCTCATGCACCGTCTGGCCTGCCGGTATCCCGACTACGGATGGGAGACGAATGTCGGATACGGCACACCGGAACACCATGTAGGACTCACTCTCCACGGGCCGACCAGGCATCATCGCTTGACTTTCGCCCCGCTCGCCCAGATTTCGCTGGCGCTGTAGTTCCTCGCCGGGTCACCACAGAGGCACAGAGGAATTTCGCTATCAGCTATCAGCCATCGGCTATCGGCCACGACGTTGTCGCCTGGAGCTCGTTCGTGTCCTTCGTGCTCGCGTGATGAATCGTCTCGCTGCGCCCCCGACGCGCAACGGCTCTCGTCGACCGATGGCCGATGGCCGATGGCCGATAGCCGTCGCTCTCTGTGCCTCGGTGCTGATGGGAGGCGGAAGGGCTGGCGCACAGGCCAACGCCGAGCGTGTGGTCGGCGGGTTTTACACGCCCTCACACGATTACGACCTGATCCACCAGCGCATCGAGGTGAAGAACTTCGATTGGGATTCGACTGCGTTCGATGGGAAGGTGACGACGATCCTGGTGGCTCTGCGCCCGCAGTTCGATTCCGTCGTGATGGACATGGCGCAGCAACTCGAGGTCCGATCCGTTACCACTGTGTGTCGCCAGTCCCACTGCTCCGCTCTCGCCTTTGCCCGGCCCGGCGATTCACTCGTCGTCCGGCTCGGCCGCGGGGTGGCCGTCGGCGACACGGTGCGGTTCACCGTGAGCTACCACGGAAGAATCACACAGGGTCGCGGCCTCTACTTCTTCAGGGAAGAGCCCGGACGCCCGCACCGGCCGCAACAGATCTACAGCGGTGGCGGCACGGACGGGAATCCGCGCTGGATCCCGACGTGGGGAGGCCCCGCAGACAAGGCGACATGGGAGATGGTCGCGACGGTGCCGAAGCGATTCACCGTTGTGTCGAACGGCAGGTTGGTGAATGATCGGGCGATCGGCGGTGGCATGCATACGACCGAGTGGTCGCAGGAGAAAGCGGCATCGACGTATCTCATCTCCCTCGTCATCGCGCCGCTTGCAAAATTGTCAGACCGATGGCGCGGCGTGCCGGTGGAGTACTACGTCTACGAGGAAGACCGCGCAAAGGCTCGCGCACTCTTTGGCGTCACCCCGGACATGATCGCGGTCTATTCCCGCCTCACCGGCGTACGGTACCCGTGGAACAAGTATGCGCAGGTCACGGTCGCCGACTTCGTGGGCGGGATGGAGAACGTTTCCGCCACGACGCTGGTAGACTGGCTTCCCGACTCGACCGCCTATCGCGATCGCCCATGGTATCGTTGGGCGCTCATTCCTCACGAGCTCGCGCATCAATGGTTCGGCGACCTCGTGACTACGGAGAACTGGGCCAACTATTGGCTCAACGAAGGCATGGCGGAGTTCATGCCGGGCCAGTACTGGGGCAGTAGGATGGGCGGTGACGCCGAACAGGACTACTACCTCTCGGAGTACCGCGACTTTCTGGCGGCGGACAAGCGGCGGCGCATGCCGCTGGCCGCGTGGAACTCGAACAACGTGTATCCCAAAGGCGCGCTGGTTCTCGAGATGCTCAAGACCCAGCTCGGCCCTGAGCGGTTCTGGGCCTCGATTAATCGCTACCTGACACGGCATGCATACGGGAACGCGACGAGCGACGACCTGCGCCAGGCGGTCCTCGATGCGACCGGCGAGAGCCTCGACTGGTTCTGGTCTCAGTGGATCTATCGGGCGGGTTACCCCGAGTTCAGCGTGACGTCGACGTACGACTCCGTGGGGAATTCGCTCGATCTCCTGGTGCGGCAGACGCAGGTGGATACCGTCAAGGCCGATAGTACCGGGCTACGGTTCGAGACGCCACTCGCCTTTCGCGCACCGCTCGCCATTCGAGTGAGGACGGCGGCCGGCGATACGGTCGCGCACGTCGTGATAGACCGACGCGAGCAGGCGGTGCGGATCGAAGGATTGCACGGTTCTCCCTCGATGGTGGTCTTCGACGACAGCGACGCCGTCGTCAAGACGCTGGGCTTCGACCAACCGACCGCCTGGCTCGCCACACAGCTCGGCGATGAGGGAGCCGAGCTCTGGAACCGGGCCTGGGCTCTCGACCAGCTTCGGACTCGGCGAGCCGATTCGGCAGCCGCATCTGCCGTGGCGGCCGCAGCGCGAACCGCTCGTCCTGCCAGGGTGCGCGCACTCGCAGCCGGCGCGCTCGGTGACTTCCCCCCTGTCGCCGTTTTGCCGGCGTTGGAGGTGGCGTCGCGCGATACGTCGGCTCTCGTCCGAAAGGCTGCGGCAACAGCGCTGGGAGCCCTACCGGGTGAACAGGCCCTCACCATCATCCGTGAGTTGTGGGCGAGGGATCGGAGCTACGAAGTTCGTGCAGCCGCGCTGACCGGATTGAGCCGTCGTGATTCTGCCGGTGCGCGTGGCGAGATTCTCAAGGGATTGGAGACGCCCTCCTATCGCGATGTGATTCAGAACGCAGCGATCGTCGCGGCACTCCAACGCCCCGATACCGGGATCGTGGCGGCGATCGCGCGCCACGTCGCGGATCAGCCACTGCCGACGATCGCGCTCGCCGTTCTCGGCGCACGTGGTGACTCCTCCGCTCTTCGCGCGCTCGCGGCGGCACTCGACGACGATCGTGGCTGGGTCCGCGGGTGGGCGGTCGAGGCGGTGGAGCAGCAGCTCGACCGGGATGCCGCCCTCGCGGTATTCGAGGCCGCGCTGCAATCCGTCCGAAAGGCGATCGCGCGGGCCGCGATCGAGGAAGCGATCGGGCGAGTGAAAGAGGAGAAGAGTTGAAGCGCTACGGCGCGTTGGGATGATAACGAAGGATCTTCTGGATCGTTCGCTGTTTGTCGGCGAGCTCGAGCGTGGAAAGGTCGTAGATCTCGTCGTCACCTCCGGCCAGCGCGCGCATCGTCTCGTCGCCACCAGCGTCGGTTCCGGTCTGCACTTCCGTCTTTCTGATCAGTCGGAGCTCGGTAATGGCAGTGACCGGCACCCGCACCAGGGAATCGGACTGCGACACCACGAGTGAGTCCCCATCCAGCCGCACGAGTTGAACGTCCCAAACATACTTGTCTTCCCCTAGTGTAACTTGCCAGCGGTCCGCCTGTGCGGCGAGCGGATGGGCGAGGGCCAGCGCGATGCTCAGCATGCAAAATGTTGCACTCTTCATCATTCAGAGAATATACAGGAAAAGTGGTCTGCGGAATCTCCTGCAGCACGCCTTGACGACGTCTGATCAGCCCCTTATCGTCGCGAGTAGTAGGGCCGTGCTTGCTTGACTCACTCCCCACGCCATCCCGCAACTCTGTCTCTGAAGAAGTGGAAGGGTCCAAAACCCGGAAGCACCGGGAAGGAGCACCCGTGCGACCCACGTCCGTGAAGGTTCCACGATTTCGTAGAGGGAAGTCGGCGGCGCTACTAGCGTCGGCGCTCGCTCTCATTCTGAGCGCCTGCGGAGATTCGACCGATCCCGCCACCGATGAGGGACCGAGCCAGCCGATCCAGGCGTTCTCGGTGACACCGGAGGGCATGGCGGCAGCCAAGACGGCCTCGATCCGGTCGAGTCACAAACTCCCGATCGTGTCCGCGCGAACCATCCAGGCCGGCTTCAGTGCATCGGCCGCCGCTCCCCCGGTGGATTCCCCCTTCGACCTCACGTACTTCGGCGGTGCCCTGGTCCACGCCGCGACTGCGTTCAACGTCTATGTGAACTGCGCCGACGGACCGGCCGCGTGTTGGGGCACTGGGAACTTAACTCCAGCCACGTTCCTGAACGACCTGAATCATGACAACTTCATTCGGCTGATGAACGAGTTCATCGGCAGCGACGCCAAAGGCAATTTCCCCGTCCATGAGTTGAGCACTACCGCAACCTTTTCACAGCCCAATATCGCGTCGATCGACGACATCGTCGGCATCGTCTTCTCGGCGTCGAGCTTTACCGGTGCGATCGGCTACTCGGCGATTTATCACATCTTCCTGCCGCAGGGCACGGACATGTGCTTCGACGCACAGACCTGCTACTCGCCGGACAACTTCGACACGTTCGTGTTCTGCGCCTTTCATTTCAGTGTCGATTTCGACGCCAATACCCATGTGCTCTTCACCGTCGAGCCCTACCAGTTCGTTCCTGGCTGCGCCATTCCGGGCCAGACACCTCACGGCGTCATCGACGCAACGGCATCCACCGTCTCCCATGAGCAGATGGAGACCATGATGGACCCGGACGGCGACGCGTGGTTCAATGGGTTGACCGGAAATGAAGGGTCGGATCTTTGCTCGGCGATCGGCAGCAACGAGCTGATCGGGCATCACCCGTACTTCATCCAGAAGGAATACTCCAACAAGGTCCACGGGTGCACGACCAGGAGCTAGAGCCCTGTATCGCTTGAAATGCGGCGCCTCCCCTGGGATGTTTGAGGCCAGGGGGGCGTAGCTCAGTTGGTAGAGCAAGGGACTTTTAATCCCTAGGTCGTGGGTTCGAGTCCCACCGCCCTCATCTCCCCACGTGATGTCCCCGCCGGCCTCAAGCGGCGGGGCCCCCAGTAACCGACGCCCTGCTTTGGCTGCTCGGCGTGCCTGGAGTAGTCATTCCGATCCTGTTCCTGCTCGGGATTGGGCGCTGACCCGACTTGTAGCACTGATCTCGAGATACCGAAACCAATTGACCCGACCGGCCCGTCGGGTCTTTTGCTATTCCGTCCCGTGCCGCTTGGCACCCTCTGACCAAAACAGCTTCGCCCGTCCGGAAACATTCCGCTCGATGTCGAAGCACTCCTCGACTTTCCGGCGTGCCGTCTCGCCGAGGGTGCGGCGGAGCTCGGGGTCTTGCATCAATCGCTGGAGCGCCTCCGCCAGGGCGTCCGCATTGTTGGGTGGCACGAGCAGACCGGTGATCTCATGATCCACGATCTCCGGAATCGCGCCGATGGTGGTCGACACCACCGGGAGTTTCATCGCCATCGCCTCGATTAGCGTGTTGGGCGTGATGTCGTGGGACCCATCCCGAGCCCGTACCGATGGCAAGACCACGATGTCGGCCCGCCTGTAACATGACAGCACGTTCGTGAGCGACATCGCTCCCCGAAAATGCACGGTCGACTCGAGCCCGAGACCGGTATGGAGCTTTCGCAGATCGATCCACGTGATCGTGTCGGTGGGGTCCTGGGGGCCTCCGATGATCTCGCAGGAGAACTCGACACCACGGTCGCGCAGCAGCCGGCACGCGTGAAGCAGATAACGAAACCCTTTGCACTCGACGAGGCGGCCGACCGCGACCACGCGAAGGGGCGCGACCCCAACCGGCGTGGCGACGGACGGGGTGAACCGGAAAAGCTCGACTCCGTTGTAGATCGTGTGAATAGGAAGGTCGGGATTCCTCCCCAGAATGGACCGTAAGTATCTCTCATTGTACCGAGAATTCGTAATGAGAAATTCGGCGAATCGTACCCGGTGGGCCACCATCGGGGCTTGCACCGAGCGGTGGATCTCCGACGCCCGCGCTTGGACGCTGTACGTCACGTCGAGCAGCCGAGACGCCATGAGCGCCAGCAGGGCGGAATGATTCGCCCACGGCGAGTGAACGTGCGTTGTTCCGCGCTCGGCCAGCGCCGCGGCCAATTGGACCGAAACGTAAAGGAGATCCCAGTCGTGCCACCATCGCTTTCCATCGCGCTGCTCATGACGCACGACAAAGAGCCAGAGTCGGAGAACCGTCCAGGGTTTCTTGCGAAAGTACTCCCGCACTCTCGTCGGCGGCCGCGACGTGTGCCGGGCTCCGAAATACGTCACCGGTCCTGCCGGAGACTCTGCATCGTCCGGGGCGGGCGGATCAGCAGGCTCGACCGCGAACACATCGACGTGCACCCCTGCGTCCCGGAGGGCCTGCACCTCGCGACGCACGAAGGTCTCGGTGAGCGTCGGGTAGCACCACAACACATACGCGATCCGCTCGCCGTTGGCCGGTCGCGGGCGACCTCGCGAGGGCCGGAGGATATCGAAGGGCCATCGCCGTACAAGCCAAACGAAGATTTCATACGGACTTGGGAGGCGGGTCAGAGCTACGAGCAGGGACATCGAGCGACCGATGTGCATGCGACGTTTGCTCATCAGTCGTTCCAGATGCGGATACGCGGCCGGCCCTCCACCAGCCTTCCGAGCGCGTTGTGGGAGGCTACCATCGGATGGCTTCGCGAGGCCGCCATACCTCCAGGACCTGACGTGCGGCGCGAGCGCGCAAGTGTTGCCACAACCCAACGCGACGGCCGATACCCAAGGTCACGAGCGTTCCGAGCGTGAGCTTGTCCGCGGCAAGACTTTCCGCCATCTGGGCCGGCGAAAGGATTCCATGGCACAGCGCGATTTTGGCGACGAGTCCAGGCCAGGCATGCTGCGTCCCGGAGACCGCCGCAAGCGTGTCCCCGATGGTCGCTCCTGCGTCGGCGCGAGCAAGTGCGTGCCCCGCGCGCGCGAAACGGTCGAAGACTTCACCAAGGCGGTGATGCCGGTTGAGCGGAAAGAGGTCGGCGGCTGCCGCATCGAAGCGCCGGTCCGATCCGAGTAACGCCATGAGGCGCGCCGCCTCCGGCTCGTCGGTCCATGGCATCAGCTGATCGCGTTCCGTTGGCAGGAAGATCCCGTGAGCCAGGGCGATCTGCGCGAGCACCGCGAGCGGATGGGCGCTCTCGGCCAGACGACCGAATCTCCACCGCAGGCCCCACCGAGCCCCCCGATAACGCAGACGGCATCCCTCGAGGAGATGCTTCTGATAGGTGTATTCCGGGGTGTAGGCGGGGCGATGCTCACCGAAGGTGCGCGGGGGTGCTCCAGCGTCCTCTTCGTGCAGTCCGACATACAGAGTCTTCCACCCCACTCGACCGATGTCCGCTCCGAAGTCGGTGTCAGGCGTAATCGAGTCCCGAAAGTGGACTTGCTTGAAGCACTCGGCACGAAAGAGCTTGACGCCGACGACCTGCCCGAGCAGTGGGTCGCGCAGCTCGCCCACGACGATACCCGTATCTTCGAGGACCTCCGCGCGCAGGGCCTCGACGCAGGTCGAGTCCAGGATCATGTCGGCGTCCACCTGGACGAAGAACGTAGTTCTGACCCGGCGCGCCCCTTCGTTCATAGCTCGGGAGAACGGGGATACATTCTCGACCAGGATCACCTCCTCGACAGGGAGGGTCTGCGAGGTGACACTCGTCAGTGCGCGTGCCGTGAACGGCTCTCCGATCGAGAGGACCACGGCGCTCACGTCGCTCATGCTCCTAACCGGGTCTCGAAAGGGTGGCCGAAGGCGTCCAGTGTCTTCACCAGGTCAGCGTAGGACCCAAGTCGAAGGAAGCTCTCCAGATTGTCATCGTACTTCCGGCGCTGGGCACGACGCGCGCACTCGATGAACCGGTCAGCACGCATGGAATCGACGAGAAGGTCGGAGTGGCACAGCTCCCAATTTCCACAATTTCTCGACGCCACCACGTTGCACCCCATGGCCGCTCCCTCGAAGAGGACCCCGGGCGCCGCGTCGATTAGTGACGGGCAGACCACGCACCGCGCCCGGCCGAGCAGTGCGAACAGCGCGGCACGGTCAGCGAGAAAGCCGTGGTGCGTGACCGACGGCAGCCCCCGCGGCGCGTCGCCCACGACATGCACGGCGACATCGCGAAGGCCCTTCGAGATGGCCGCCACCATCGGATAGTTCTTCTCGGGCCGCTCCCAGCTGCTGGCGACGAAGAGCACGCCGATGTCACGGTCCTCGAACCGGCGGACGTTGCCTTGCCACCGTTGCGCGCCGTCGGCGATCCACTCTGCGAACCAGATGACCTTGGGATACACCTTGCCGGCGAATGCCGGGAAGAAGTAGTGCACGAACTCGAGGACGAGGGTCGAGTGCGTCATGACGAGATCGCACAGTTTCACCGCCTCGTGCTCCGACGGATTCACGACCGGAGGCGCCCGACCTGAGGCGGCGAGGCTCCGGGACAGCTGCATCGCGTCCGTTGCGCGGCCAGTGGTGACGTAGTCCTGGGCTTGGCGACACGTCCCGGTGACGAAAACCGTCCGTCGATGCGGTACGGCACGCTTCAGCAGCGATGCCGCGATATAGCCAAAGCCGACGATCACGTTGGGGTCGATAGACCGCACCAGCACCCCCAGGCCCGCACAACGCATGGGGTCATCATCACCCGGAAGCCAGTAGTTGTGTACGTTCGGCAGATCGTCCGGATTGCCGGCTTTTGGACCGAAGGTAGATAGCAGGAATGCGGGGTCTTCATCGATCAGGTTCACGTAGTGCACGTCATGCCCGTCGGCGAGCATCCGCTTGAAGAGCTCGAAGGAGGCTGTGCTGGACCCGCCGAGCCCGGGTACCTCGAAGGAGGCGAAGAGGATCCGGAGAGTCATGCGCTCGATGCCACCGGAGCCTGAGACTGGAGATACTGCCCGACCACCGCTCGGCTGTCGCCAAATGCCATCAGCCGCCCCTCGTGAAGCCAGATCGCCGACGCGCAGAAGGAGCGGGCCAGATCCATATCATGTGTCGCAACCAGGAAGGTGCGTTCCCGGTTGGCCGGCTCCTCGAAGAAAGCGCGACACTTCGCGGCGAACGTGACGTCGCCCGCCGACATCGCTTCGTCGATGAGAAATACGTCCGCCGCGATGTGTCGCACGACGGAGAAGGCCAGCCTGGCCCGGGTACCGGCCGAGAGGGTCTTCAGCTTCGCGTGTTCGTAGCCGGTGATCTCCGCCCACCGCATGATGTCGGCGAGCACCAGCCGCATGCGTGCCGGCTCGACACCATAGAGCGATCCGTACAGAAACGTGTTGTCCAGAACCGACACTTCGTCGATCATTCCGAGGCCGAGCGCCGTCAGCAGGGCCATCTCGCCACGAACTTCCACCGTGCCCCGAGTCGGCCGCAACAGGCCGGAGATGATCTTCAGCAAGGTGCTCTTCCCTGCGGCGTTGTTCCCGACGACGGCGATCTTGTCCCCCCTGCGCACGGAAAAACTGACGTCCTGCAAGGCATGCCGCCGGGGCGCCTGCCTGCCGATTCCCCGCAGAGCGTCCCGGAACACACGATGGAGCGAGCGGCGCCCCGCCTCGATTGAAAATTCCCGGGAGAGGTTTTGCACGTTGACCACCGGTTCTATCGCCATGCGCAACCTACAACTGCTCCATGAGCGCCGGCTCCGACCGGCGGAAGATGACCACCGCGCCATAAGCGAGCAGCACGTTCAGGAAGAGAAAGCCGGCCATGGGCGCCAGCGGCGGAACGCGCCCGTCCAGGATGAGGCTCCTCGAGTAGCCGATGACGTGAGTCAGCGGGTTAAGTAGAGCGATGCGCTGGGCGGTCGGGGAAAGAGTGGATACGCTGTAAATGATGGGGGTAACGAAGAAGAGGATGCGCATCGCAACCTCGTACACGTGGTCGAGGTCGTGCACGAAGACGTACGTGACGGCGAGCAGCAGGGACACCCACAGAACGAGCAGGAGCTGCAGCACCACGACCAATGGGAGCGCCAGCAAGGCCCACGACAATCGTACGCCGGTCAGCGCCGCGATCAGCACGGTCGCCGCCAGCGAGATGAGGAACTCGGGCGCGTCCGACAAGAGGGAGCTGTAGACGAGGACATCCTTCGGGAAGATCACATTCGTGACGAGGCTGCGCATGCGATAGAGCACGCGCATCGCCGAGGCGGTGCTCTTCGAGAAATGAGTGAATTGGACTAGGCCGATCAGAAGGTAGATCGCGTAATGCGGGATGTCGTTGCCAATCCTGCGGCTGAAGAATGCGTACAACACTAGGAGCAACACGAGCGGATGCAAGAACGTCCACAGGTAGCCCAGCACAGTAGTCTGATCGAGCAGGCTGTGCTGAATCCGGGCTACCTGCCCCATGAGGGCGAGGTGCCGTCGACGGATCGCCCGAAAGGGGTGTAGGAACGAGCCGCCACTCAAGAGCGGTGCGCTGCGGGTCTCGCGGTCACCCTCATCCATGGCGGTGGGCGGGGCGGTAGTGGCGAGCCTCCCACAGGACGAGGCTGAGGAGACGCCACAACAACCATGGGGAGCTCTCGACTCTGGTTCGATGGCGCCGAAACACCCTCTCGAGCTCGGCCCGATTCATGGGAAGACCCATCAGATCGGTTCGAGGGAGCACCAAATCCTCGAAGAGGGGGCGCAGGGGGCCACGAAGCCATCTGGACATGGGGACTGTGAAGCCTCGCTTGGGAAGCGTCTGAAACGGGACATGCCGCTGCAACGAGGCCCTGAGTGGCAACTTCCCCAACCCTCGTCGCAGGTCGACGCAGCTGTGCCAGTCCACGCGCATGGCTACCGCGATGACTTCACGGTCGAGCAACGGGACGCGAACCTCCAGCGAGTGGTGCATGCTCGCCCGGTCGACCTTCTGCAAGACGCGACCGAGGTGACCCGAGTACTCGTTCCAGCGCAACCATTGCGCCAGCACATCGCGACTCCCACCGTCGAAGGCGAACAGCGGAAAGTCGCTCCGGAGCTCGGGGAGAGACGGAAAGATCGCATCGAGCTGCAGCGGGTTCACGAAGAGGTGTCGGCGCAGCTGGGTCGCGCCTGTTTCCTGCGGTCGAGCCTGTCCCATACCGCCGCCGCGGAGAGTGCGCCCGAGGGCGCGGTACCAGCCCGACACGAGCGAACGCCGCGGCTCCCTCAATGGGTCAATCATGCGTTCCGGATATCCCCAGAACAGGTCGTCGCCCCCGTCACCGCTCAACGCGACCGTGACGTGCTCGCGGGCGAGACGCGAGACGACGAGCGTCGGGAAGATGGAAAAATCGTCGTGGGGCTCGCTGTACGCGGTGACGACGTCATCCAGGAGACCAAGGATCTCCGGCTCCGTGATATGCCGAATGAAATGCCGCAGCCCGAGCGCCTCCGCGTATCGGCCGGCAGTGGAGGACTCGTCGAGCGGACCACCGTTGGTTCCGAGCGTGAAGGCGGGGAAGGATGCGTCCACCGCCTGCCGCGCCTTCGCGGCAACCAGCGGCGAGTCGATCCCGCCGGAGAGAAATACGCCGACCGGAACGTCGCTGACCAGCTGACGGCGGACCGCTGCCCCGACCGCCGCATCCACCGCCTCGTGTGCGTCGCTCCCGTGCAGGTCGGGGGTGCGGTAGCGGGGAAACTCGAAGTACCGTCCCTGCCTCACGCACCCGTCGGCCTCGGCCGAGACCCAGCCACCAGGCTCGAGCGCGTACGTCTCGTCCAGCAGCGCAGACGGCGGTGGAATGTAGCCGACTCGGAGATACAGCCCGAGCGCCTCTGCGTTCACCTGGCGTGCACGCCGCCACGGGTGTGACAGGATCTGGTCGTATTGAGACGCGAAGACCAACCCCTCGCGGTCACGAAGGACGTACAGGGGCTTTATCCCCGCGTGGTCACGGGCTAGCAGGAGACACCGCGCCGCCGTATCGTAGAACGCCAGGGCGAACATGCCGTTGAAGTGCCCCAGCGCTTCGACGCCGTACTCCGCGAGGGCGTAAAGCACGACCTCCGCATCGCCCGTCGACCGGAAGGACACTCCCCGGTCCTCGAGCGTCTTCCGGATCTCCCGGAAGTTGTAAAGCTCCCCGTTGAACACGAGCGCGAATCGCTGGTCGCTCGTCAGCATCGGCTGGTTCCCGGCCTGGGAGAGGTCGAGAATGGACAGCCGGCGAAAGCCGAGCATGCAGGCCTCGTCATCACTCCAGAGTCCTGCAGCGTCCGGACCGCGGCGCGACATCAAGTCCATTCCGTGACGCACCTCTCCGCGCCACTCGCCCACGCGGCCACGATAGCTGAGGATTCCGATGATGCCGCACATTGTCAGAGCACGAGCCTCGCTTGGACGGAGCGGCTCACGGATCGATTCCGAGCATTCATTGTGCGGTTGAGGGCCGGCGTGGTTGTATCGAACGGCCGCCGATCATCTCCAACATTCCCGACTGAGCGCCGGCCGTCAACCACGCGCGTCAGGAACGTGTCGCGGGCCCGCCGATGAGAATCCTGATCGTGAACGATTACGGTGTGCTTTCCGGCGGAGCCGAACGTGTGACGGTGGACCTGCGCGACGGGTTGCGGGCCAGGGGACACGATGCCCGAATCTTCGCCAGTAGCGCTCAGCCCCTCCCACTGCCCAACCAGGCGGACTACACCTGCTTCGGGCATGATGGGTGGCCACGCCGCCTTCTCCAAGTGGCGAATCCCGCGGCCAGCCTGGGACTTCGGCGGGCGCTTGCCGAGTTTGTGCCGGAAGTCGTGCATGTCAGGATGTTTCTGAACCAGCTCTCCCCGCTCATTCTTCGCCTTGTCGGGCGCGTGCCCGCCGTGCTGCACATCGGGAACTATCAGACCATTTGTCCAATCAACACGAGAGTCCTGCCGGATGAGTCGGCCTGTGTCTACCGCGCGGGGGTGGCGTGCTACCGGCAAGGGTGCGTGTCTGCGCTGGGACTGGCACGCACGATTGTACAGCTGGGGATGTCGCGGCGGTGGCGGGGGAACTGTCGACTCATCGTGGCGAACAGCCACGCGCTCGCTCGGACCCTTCGCGAGAACGACGTCGATGTCCGTGCCGTCATCTGGAATGGCACGCGGCCCGTGGCCGCCCGCCCTCCACTCCATGACCCACCGACTGCCGCGTACGTGGGCCGGCTGGTTCGGAAGAAGGGTGTGGATGTGCTCCTGCGAGCGACTGCAGCGGTCGCGCGACAGCTGCCGCGCATGCGGCTCTTGATCGTAGGTGACGGCGAAGAGCGCCCTCGACTCGAGCGGCTCATTTCAGAGCACGGCCTGAGCGACCACGTCACGTTGTGCGGTCACCTGGTCCGCCCCGAGCTCGACGAGCGACTCGGCACCGTGTGGGTGCAGGCCCTCCCCTCCCGATACCCCGAACCGTTCGCCAATACCGTCACCGAGGCAATGATGCGCGGTACGGCGGTGGTCGGGACCGCCGTGGGCGGGACGCCGGAAGTCGTGAGGGAAGGCATTACGGGGTATCTCGTCCCGATGGGAGATGCGGCGGCGCTGGCGGATCGGCTATTGAGGCTGCTCGTCGATCGCGAGGCGGCGGAGCGCCTCGGAGCGGCCGCTCGCGACGTTGCGCTCGCGGAACTGACGCTCGACCGGATGATTGATGGTTTCGAGAACGCTTACGCGCAGTTGCTCGACGGGGGCGCCCGTGAGCAACAATGACCTTCTGACCGAGGCGGAGTTCGCTTCCTATCGACCGAATTCGATCATGCTCGACCGGATCGAGCGCTGCCGGGCGGCCTTTGACGTGGCCAGGAAGGACTTCCGGGTCTTGGATTGGGGATGCGGTCGTGGGAAGATGGTGCTGTGGTTGAGGGAGCGCGGCTACGACGCCGTCGGCGTAGACATCGATCCGAAGTCCTTCGCAAACGGCGCTGATCTTTTCCGATCCAAGGGGTATGTGGTGGAGCAGTGTCTCCTCGGTTTGGGCCCCGGCGGCATCGCCCCCCAGGCGGATTCATCCATTCACTTCGTGGCCTCCTGGCAGACCCTCGAGCATGTCCGAGATTTGGATCGCGTAGCCGCCGAGTGGGGCCGGGTGACCGTAGATGGAGGCGCCGGGCTTCACATTTATCCTCCTCACCGACGTCTCGTTGAAGGACACTTATTCATGCCGTTCGTTCATTGGCTGCCGAAGAACGCGACGCGCCGGTGGCTGATCGGGCTGTGCGTCTGTCTGGGGATCGAGCCGGATTGGTGGCCCTCCGAGAGGATACGGTGGAGAGAGAAGGTCCGCACGTACTTTCGATACAGCGTCGAGGAGACGTTCTATCGCGCACCCGAGGAGATCCGCGCTTGTCTCACGGCGAAGGGGTTCGAACTGGAATTCGTGGACGTCCACCCGTTTGGGCCGTGCCGGAGGATGGCCCGGAAGCGGCTGCGTCTGGCCTCATCGTCGTGGCTCATCCGGACCTGGTACCTGAATTACGGTAACGACATGGGAGTGGCTACGGTCCTTCGCAAGCGCGCGGCGGCCCCGCCGTTGGGGGCCACAGGGTAGCCTCAGCGAACCGTCTCCTCGACTGTCATCGAGTACCAGGAGGAAAACGCAAGCAGTCCCAGGGGAAGGTGAACGTCCTCTGTTCTCCCGCACATGAAGTCGCTCCACTTCTTCCTCGCCTTGCCTCTGTCGACAATCTCCCACAACGGCGAATCGTTCGTCAGCACTTGGTCGACCGCGGGTTTGCCCCCGCGCCTGAAGTAGTCCGCCCAGTTGAGGGTCTGCGCCGCCCTGTTCAACCGCAGAATTCGTGAAACGAGACGCAACACGACGAAGTAGGGGTGACGCGAGACTTCAGCGGTCAGTGGTATGCGAAGGAGCCCCTCCGCGTTCCGCTGGATGATGAAGCGCTGAAACGCACTCTTCGCCTTCTCTACCGGCTGCATGGCGAACGCGAGTGTGATGTGGTCGATGTTGATGAACGGAAGAATGTCGACGTCGAAGAGATTGGCGGCCATGTGGGCCGCCTGCCATCGGCGCGTTCTCTCGCGCAGGTAGAAGTAGTCGAGGAGTGCCCAGCCGCCCACGCCGTGCGTCGCACCCTCACCGAGCTGCTGCCTGATTCGTTCCCTCATGCTGGTCGCGTCGCGATCCGCCAACAACTCGATTGAGTCTTGCGTGAGGGTCTCGAGAGTGCGATCGAGATCGAAAGACAGATCGGGATCATGTCTCAGGAGGGTGTGGTAGTAGTGCCCTCTGGAGATCTCACTCGATCCGCCACCCAGATAGGGCATTTCGCGTGTCGGGGAGGGCGCTGCTTGAAAGTGCTGAAAGCGGGTTGGCTCGACCAATCCTTCGGCCCAGAGCGTCATTCGATCAAACTGCGTAGCCACGACCTCCTGTGGGTCTGTGCGGTGCGCGAAGTCCGGAGACCCGACACGAGTCCAATCGAGTCTGAATCGCCTGGAGATCCTCCTCGCGATCACCACGTCCGGCGATAGCGATGCCCCTCCTGTGTAGAAGCTGCATGGCAGCCCGTCCTTGATGAGCACCGAACAGATTGCTCGGCTGTCGAGTCCGCCCGTGAGATCGGCCTCGAACCCGTTCGTCGAGGGGGTACTCCCGCGCACGACGTCGCGCACAGTGTCCGCGGCGCGCGTCATCATGGCGGCGGTGTCCGGCACGTCGCGTCGTTGAATCCACGATGACAGGGCGTTGGACGCGCTCGACGAAACGGTGCGTGAGTCGCCAACGATGCGCTCACCGCTGTCGAGAGCCCGGACATTCCGGAGGGGCGTCGAGGTTCCAGGAAACCATCCCATGGAGAACCAGTACTTCCAGGCTTCGGCGTCGATCCGTGGCACCTCTGTCCAGGAGCCGAAGAATGGGCCAACAGCGGTTCGAGAAGACGAAGGACATCGGCGGTGCGCGAGACGAAGAACTGGTCCAGGCCCAGGCCATCGTGCAGCACACCCACTCGCGCGCTGCTGTCGGTCGAACCAGCACAGGGTGAATGGCGGATTGATCCAGCGGACCGCGTCTTCCCTTTCCGCGGCCGCGGAGGTCACCAGCCGGTTGTAGAGGGCTCCCGCTCCCAACGGTGCGATGCCCAGTCCGGAGTCTTCCCGCGTCGCGGTCGGTCGGCCCGTCAGGCAGCACATCCGATCGTCCGTGCGATCGAGCCCCAGGTCGCCATTGTGCGGCACGTCGAAATGGAGCAGCCCCTGACCACCGTGCCAGAGGCCCACCCACCGGAGTCGCTCGAGAAAAAGCGGTTGGTAGCGGTTGCTGATCTGCTCCGTGAGCGCGTGAATCCGGGCGTCGTCGAGGGGCCGATTCAACTGCCATCCGAGAATGATTCTGGACATGGTGGCATCCCGCGATCAGTTATTCGATCCGATCCTGCCGCGGAATCACCTCGTACAGGTTGGCGAGAGGAAGCTCCGCGACGACACGGAACACGCGCGGGTACGCGCGGACCACGGCAACGAGCGAATCCCCGAGAGCAGACCCTGAGCGATCCAGGAGCAGGTAACGCACTCGCTGCTGCTCGAGCCAGGCGACGAAAGCCGCAGGCGGACTGGTCCGCGCGGGAAGGATGTCGTAGCCCCGTCGCTCGGAGATCACGTCGAACATGTCCCGCATGCCAGCGGCGTACCGGTCATCGGGCCGCGAGTGGTCCTTGAGCCAGAGTGCCAGGCGCTCCGCGTCGTAGTTCGCGGGTCGTTTGATAGGATAGTCGCCAAAGGGGGAAGAATGGGCTTCGCCGACGCCGATTGTCATGGTCCCCACCCCTCTGTCGATGTAGCCGATCAAGTAGACCGCTCCCATTCCCGTCAACGCCATGGCCGGCAAGGGGCCGACGCGAGCACGGGTCGCGCGTCTGACGAGACGGCGGGCTGCCTCGAGTACGTAGTAGAAGAGCAGGGGTGCGACTGGCACGAGGTACCGGGAATCTCCGTCGCCCCCGGCCAGCATGTGCGCCGAGACGATCAAGACGTAGAGCACCACGTAGACGCCGTCCACGGTGACGCGCCTGCGGAGTGTGAGATAGAGACCGGAGGCGCAGGTGAGCGTGCCGGCGGCTCGTAGAAGCAGGTCCAGGACGTGGTGCCCCGACGACCATGAGTTCAGAATCATCTCGCTGGCCGCGGCTAGCAGGCCGATATTGTCGTGCATACGATGCAGAAGGCCGACTGCGGAGAGCTTGCCGGCGGACGGCGTCCACGGGTCAACCAGCAGGAACATCCGAAGCCAGCCGGCGGCGTACCCCTGTCTCGCATAGGCCTCCCACGCAAAGACGGCGGAGATGGCGAGGAGAGAGGTCAGGACGACCCAAAGGCGCAGTCGACCGCGCCGGTCTGCGAGTGCTTTTCCTTCGACGAGCAAAACGGCGAGCGGGAGTGTGATGCCGATGGTGCGGGTCATGACGACCGCAAGCAGCAACGCGCCGGAAATCCAGTCCTGGAGCCGGGGCACTCGCGATCTCTCGACCGCGTCCGGGCTGACCGTCGCGGGCACGTCCAGCATCACAAGAGCCGCCATCGAGAGGAACATGTACGCTGGCTCCGAGAGGAGCTGCACGCTCGCGTGGTAGACTTGCGTCGAGGCGAGCGAGAGCAAGACGGCGAGCGCCGCCACGGTCGGCCCCGCGTGGCGTCGCACCAACACAAAGGCGAGTGCCAACCCCCCGAAGATGAGGAGCTTGGTGGCTACATTCAGCGCGACGTATCCGGCGGGGAAGAGCGTGAGGACGGCGGCAAACACGAGAGAAGTCACCGGGGGAATCGGCGGGGGTGAGCCCCACTCGCGACCGGCCGCGAGCGAACGCGCCCATCCTACGTACGTGGCACTGTCGGGTGAGATGTTCCAGTAGGGGCCGACGGAAGCGACATAGAATCCGATGAAAATCGTGATGAGGCCGACGAGGATGATCGTCCCCGAACGTGGCGGTACAGGCCCGACGATCATGTCGGCCGTGACCACCGAAGGGCGATCAGGGCGGCAATCTCGCCGGCCGACTTGCCGAGATCGAAGACCATCTCGCAAAAGTGATCGAACCGGTCCGGCCCCCTGAGCCAGCGACGTGAGGTACGCAGGATGCGTCGCTCAGTCACGAACGGGCGCCGCGCTGGGACGAGGCCAAGGCGAGTCGCCTTGGCCAGGACCGAAACCGCCGCTCGACCGTGGAGGACTCCTTTCGCGAGAAGACCCCACAGAGTGGATGCGTTGCGGTGAAACACTCGAGCCTCGTGGCAATAGACCAGCCGGTAGCCACCGGCCTGTATCCGGTACGCGAGATCGACGTCCTGTCCACGGATGAGAGCTTCGTCGAACAGACCAATGTCCACCAGCACCTGGCACCGGGAAGCCCAGTTCATGGTGATGGCGTACGGCGGGACGAGTTCCTCGATGGCTCGCCGGTTGTCTTGATATTTCTCGCCGAACAGCTCGATTCGATTGCAGGGCCGAATGGAGAGTATCTCCCCACCAGCGATCCCAACGGCGGGATCGCTGAGTGGTGGGAGCAGGTGCCGAAGCCAGTCCGGCTCGACCACGCAGTCGGCGTCCGTGAAGGCGATGCACGCCCCGGTCGCGTTACGGATGCCGGTGTTACGCGCCGCGCCCGGTCCCCGCTTGGGCTCGTCGAGAATCCGGAGACGGTTGCGATGGTCTTCCAGCACCACGCGGGTCCGGTCGGTGGAGCCGTTGTCGACTACGATCAGTTCCAACCGATCCTGGGGGTAGTCGAGTCGCAGCAGCGATCGGACGCAATCGCCGATCGTTGCCTCCCCGTTGTACACCGGAACGACGACCGACACCGTCGGGAGGGTTACCGGCGCTTGGATCATCGATAGACCTGACGCCAGCCGGACTTGGGATCGAAGCCCCGCAGCTGTTTGAGCCAGCGATCGAGTCGGTTCCTGTAGAGGCACTCGCGCAGGTAATCGCGTCTCGCGCGCCACAGCCTTCGCTCGATCAGGAGGCTGCCGACGCCGTGTTTGCGCAGGATGCGGCGCAACTCTCGCAAGTGGACGCTACGAGGGAGATGCGTGGTCAACCGGTAGGCGTCCCGATGATCACGAAACAGGTAGAGACACTCGGGAACGGCCCGAAACACCGCGCCTTGCTCCAACATGGTCCAAGGGAAGTCGTAGTCATCCGGGCCCACGTTGTTGAGCCTCTCGTCCATCCCTCCGAAGGAGAGGGCCTTGTCGCGGCGCCAGCAGAGCAGGTGCTTCACCGGCGATCTCCAGACGAAGTCCTCGGTCGAGAAGACATCGGACGGGGCGTGCTCCGAGCTGAGCGGGCGCCGGTCGCCGTCGATGATTCTTCGACCGCTGTGAAAGAAATCGACCTCAGGGTGAGCGAGGATGTTCGCCTGCAGCGTCGCGACTGCCTCCGGAGCCCACAAGTCATCCCCCAGCAGGATCGCGACGAACTCCGTTTCGGCCGCGCGCATGCCGGTATTGAACGCGCCGGCCAGCTTGTGCCCATCACTGGGCAGGAGAGTGACCCGTGGATCTGCCAGCGTTTGCGCCAGAAGTGACCGGAACCGGACGGCGTCCTCCGGCTCGACAACGATGAGCAGGCGCCATTCGGGAGAGGTCTGGTCAAAGATCGATTTCAGGGCCTCGTTCAGGTACCGTGGGTGGTAATGCCGAAGCGGGAGGAGGGCGGTTACGCGCGTGTCTCTCCGGGAGCAATCGGGTGGATTTCCCGCCATTTGCGTCTGCCTCACACGGCGCCGGCGACGTAGAGATCGCCGGCCACCTCGTTCAATGTCCGCAACCGCGCCAACGCCTTCACCTCTTCGAGAAATCCTGCATAATGGGGGAGCCAGTGTCCGGCATAACAGTCGTGAAGCCCAAGGGCCACGAACTCGTGCTCTCGAACTGCCTCCAGTGCCCGGCGGCGCCATTCGTCGAAGCTCCAACCGCTGCGATGCATCTCGAAATCGTCGAGCAGGACAGGGATCTTGACCATCCGATCGTCCAGTTTCGGCACAGTGAGCCCGAGCGAAGAGGCCGAGCTGGCGAGCCACTCGAAGTTGTGCCAGCACAAGCGTGCGTCGCGGAGCTCGGCCGTGAGTTTCGATTGTGGTGCCCGGTATCCCTTGATCCGGTAGTCGACGCGACGGCAGGCGGCGAGTTGCTCTTGGCCGCTGTCATGGTCATACGAATGGAACGCGAGGTCGTGGCCCTCCCGTTCGATCCGCTCCCGAACCTCGGAGAGAAAGCAGCCGACGACGTTGTACGTCGCGCGGACTCCCACGTCCCTCTCGATGGTGAGCATCTGATCGAGTGCGGCGGGTGCCTCAGCGTCGGCCCGCCGCGCGAACTCCGGCTCGATGTCCCGATGGCCGAGCCCCCGTTCGATGTCGTGGCACACGCAGACGGTCTTCCCGAAATCGAGCGCTTCCTCGCGCCGTAGGCCGGGGACGATCGCGGACCGGTTCGTGGCCACAGGTATCGACCACCACCCGCTCACGTCCGTGGCACGGAAGTGGTGGTGAACGGCTCGGTCGTACACCCGCTCGAAGAGCTCCGGCTGGACCGTGCGCGCGCGGTCGGTATGCTGCATCGCGAGTCGAGACGTCGGCACTCTGATCTCGCGAAATCCTCGCTCCGCCGCAATACTCGCGATCGCATTGAGCAGTAGGTGGTGCCATCCTCTGAATACACGTTCAACGCGCGTCTTGTACGTCCGGAGCCTGGAGATCCGCTGGACGAGGTCGGACTGGTGGGCCATCGTGAAGAGAATGCGACCTCTCGCCGCCAGGTTCACACTGGCCACCTGCCCGACCCGGTTGAAGTGCTGCTGGTGCCAGAGGAGATCGGAATCGAAGAACAGTTCGTCGGGGAACTCGTCGATCGCCGGCCGTGTGGCATGAAGCACGATCTGCCACAGCTCCCCGGGACCACCGGCATCGCACATGGATTGGGCCAGCTTGTAGCCGTCCGGCCCGGACTTCGGCAAGCAGCGGATCCGGTGTGGAAAGAAGTGGCGGGATGGGTAGCCGGCCCGCAGGAAGCGCTCGCGCCATTCCGTGGGGACATCACGGAAGGTGGCCTTCATGGAGAGTCCCCAATCGAGCGACTCCGCGGGTGAAGACAGGCGTGGTCGGCCGGGGAGGAATCGCCGCAAGAAAGCGATCGCTTTCATTCCGGCTCCGACGTCGGTGGAAGAACAACCACCCGGGCCTCTCGACCCACGGGCTGTGATGGCGGTAGAATTACAATAGTAGGGGACCTGCAGGATCCTCAATATTCTCACTGAGCGCACCGGGCATTCCTTTCCGCTGGCGAGGGCGGCGCACATGGGCATGCCCGACGTAAGCATCGTGATTCCGACCTACGGCCGACCCGCCGGCCTGACTGCGTGTCTCGACGGGATCGCCAGGCTGGACCATGGGCGGGACAGTTTCGAGGTCATCGTCGTCGACGATGGCGGCCCCGACGATCTGGAACCCGTGTTGGCCAGGTTTCGCGACCGGATCACGTTTCGCTTGGTCAGTCAGGCGAACCGCGGCCCCGGAGCCGCGCGCAACGCCGGCGCCGCGGTGGCGAAGGGCAGGCTGCTGGTCTTCATCGACGACGACTGCGTTCCCGCGGAGGGTTGGCTCTCGGCGATGGTTCAGGAGCTCGGGGCGCATCCGGACCGGCTGCTCGGTGGCCCGGTAGTCAACGCTCTGCCGGATAACCACTTCTCGAGCAGCACGCAAATGATTGCCACGTACGTCTCCGAGTATTACGCGGTAGGCCGGGCGAAGGAGCGATTCTTTACGACGAATAATTTCGCCCTGTCGGCCGAGCGCTTTCGCGACCTCGGGGGATTCGACACGTCGATTCCGAGCGCTACCGCAGAGGACAAGGAGTTCTGTGATCGCTGGCGGGCTCGTGGCTACGACATGACCTGGGTTCCCGCCGCGGTCGTGCACCACGCTCACGACCTGACTCTCAAGCGGTTCCTCCGACAGCACTACAACTACGGTCGCGGACTCCTCCATTTCCGCCTCATCCGTAAACAACGCGGCGCCCGGCATCTGCTGCCTGAGCCACCTTCCTTCTACCTGAACCTGATTCTCTATCCGCTCCGGAGCCAGGCGCCGCGGCGGGGCTGGCGGTTCGTGTTCCTGGTGTTTCTCGCCCAACTGGCCACCGGTGCCGGCGCGGCGAAGGCGGCACTGACCGAGCGGATGAAGCACGCGCAATCCTCCAAGGCTCTCGAAGACGTGCGACGAGCCGGGGCATAACGCCTTCCGCCCGTGAACGTATCGGTCGTCATCCCCACCTATCAACGGCCCGACCTCGTCATCCGCGCAGTCCGCAGCGCCCTCGGGCAGACTGTCGCCGAGATCGAGGTGATCGTCGTCGTCGATGGACGGGACGAGGCCACCTGTTCGGCGCTCCACACAGTCGGTGACGCCCGCCTGCGGATCCATGTGCCGCCGCGCCGACTCGGCAATGCCGACGCGCGCAACGCGGGTATCGCTCTTGCCCGAGCAGAGTGGGTGGCGTTTCTCGACGACGATGACGAGTGGCTGCCGCAAAAGCTCGAAGCTCAGCTCCGGGTCGCGCGTGGCTCCACCCGCGCCGACCCCATCATCGCCTGCCGGTTCATCGCCCGCGACGAAACCGGTGACTTCATCTGGCCCCGTCGTCTCCCTTCTGCCCACGAGCCCCTGAGCGAGTACTTCTTCTGCCGAAAGACGCCGTTTACGGGCGAGGGGATGGTGCATGGTGGTTCGGCGGTCCTTACGTCCCGAGCGTTGGCCGTTCGCGTGCCCTTCCGTAGCGGGCTCCCCCGACACGTTGACCCCGATTGGCTGCTGCGTGCGGCCTCCGAGCCGGGGGTCCGGCTCCTATTCGTGCCTGAAACCGAGCCGCTCGTCATCTGGCACATCGAGCGCAGTCGCCTCCGCATCACCACCCAACGAAACTGGAGACAGTCTCTCGCCTACTGCCGAGAGAATCGCGAACTGTTCACCCGTCGTGGATACGCGGCGTTCGTCCTGCACATCGTCGGTTCCAATGCAGCGGCGCAGCGGGAGTGGGGTGCGTTCCCCTTATTGCTTCGGGAAGCGTACGCCCGGGGTCAGCCGGCACTTGTGGATCTCGTGTCACACGTAGGGAATTTCGTCCTCCCCGCCGGCGTCCAACGCGCCGTCGCGGGTTTCTTCGCGCGCTCGAGTGCCGCGTCGAACAACATACCCTAGGCCCGCCAACGGGGTACACTCCCCTGCTGGGAACGTCGAAGTTATTATCCTATTGAGACTTGGGCACCGGGATTGGCGCAAGAGGGTCACGGCCACCATCCAATGTGCGCTATCTCACTACGCTCGGTCCAAGATGGCCCTAGTTTCACGTATCGTGTCACGATCTGGCGACGAATTCGCCTCGAACCAATCACGGCCCGATGAGGACCGCATGTATATCGATCCCACGGCAGGAAGCCTGGTGCTCCAATTCATCGCGGCAGGCGTCCTCTCCTTTCTCGCCATGTTTTCGCGCGTGAGAGAAGCCGCGAAGTCGTTCTTCCGGTCGCTTCTCCCCGGCCAGCATCGGTGGACTGGCAAGCGGTAGACGGCTCGTTCCGCGATCCGAGCGGGTTCGTCTTCACCCGCGACGGCACCATCTATCGCCAGGTCAACAGGTCCTTCAAGGACGCGTTCGACGCGTTCGTGGCGTCGGGCTTGTATCGTGAGTTAACGGACGACGGACTCCTCGTTTCTCACGACGAGGTCTCGCTCGACCACGCCGCGACGGACGAGGCGTGCGCGGTCCTCCAGCCCGAGCGGATTCCGCTCATCTCCTACCCCTATGAATGGTCATTCGGCCAACTCAGGGACGCGGCGCTTCTGACGCTCGCGATCCAGGATCGCGCGCTCTCGCGCAACTTCGTGCTCCGGGACGCCAGCGCCTACAACGTGCAGTTCCGTGACGGGCATCCACTCTTCATCGACACCCTGTCGTTTGAGCCTCGAGTCGAAGGCACGCCATGGGTAGCGTACCGGCAGTTCTGTGAGCACTTCCTCGTGCCGCTGCTCTTGATGAGCAAACAGGACGTTCGGTTGGGGGTGCTGCTCCGCTCGAATCTCGACGGTGTCCCTCTCGAGCTCGGAAGCCATCTGCTCCCCAGGCGGACATGGCTCAACCCGGCGGTCCTGCTTCATGTCCACTTGCACGCCTGGGCCCAGACCCGGTACGCCGACGCGGCAGTGACGCGTCCAAACGGGAGCAACCGGCAGATGAGCGCGCAAGCGGTGCGCGCCCTGGTCGGTGGACTTCGGCGCTGCATCGAAGGCCTCGATTGGACGCCGGCCGGCACGCAGTGGGCCGACTACACGAGCGACAACAGCTATACCGACGCGGCCTCGCGGTCCAAACGGGATATAGTGTCGAACGCGATTGCGGGGTTCGGTGCCCAAGTCGTCTGGGATCTCGGTGCCAACACCGGCGAGTACAGCCGAGCAGCGCGGGAGGCAGGCGCGCAGGTCATCGCGTTCGACATCGATCCCGCGGCGGTCGAACGGAACTATCGGCGGGTGCGGTCGTCGGGCGAGTCCGGGATCCTTCCGCTGCTGCTCGATCTTGCCAATCCCTCGCCGGCCCAGGGTTGGGCCCACAGCGAGCGACACTCGCTCGAGCAGCGAGGACCCGCGGATGTCCTCATGGCGCTGGCCTTGGTCCACCATCTCGCCATCGGGCGCAACCTGCCCCTCGATCGGATCGCCTCGTTCCTGTCCCGTCTTGGCCGCGCGCTCATCATCGAGTTCGTCCCCAAGAGCGATGTCCAGGTCCAGCGACTGCTCCGGAATCGGGCCGACGTCTTTCCCGGATACACGGTCGAGGGGTTCGAGGAGGCGTTCGGCCGGTATTTCCGGATCGATGGCGTCGAGCCGGTCGCTGATTCCGGCCGAACGATTTACCGCATGACGGCGTGCCACCAGATCGAACCATGACGCGCCCGGCTCGGGTCTATCCATTCCTGCTCGCCATCGTGCCTGTGCTGCACCTTGTCGCGGCAAATCCCGGACAGTCCACTCTCGACGACCTCTTCGTCGCACTCGCTGTCGTTCTGGTCGGCAGCGCTCTCCTCTATGCGCTTGCCAGCGTCGCCTCGCGCGGACGGTGGGACCGCCGTTTTCCCGCGCTGGTTCTGCTCGTTGTGGTGCTCTGGTTCTGGGGATATGTGCCGGTGCTCGATCTGGTAGGCCGCAGGTCGTCTTTCCTGACGCACGCCCTGGTCTTTCCGATCGCGCTCGTCGCGACCTTCGGTGCGGCCCGGTGGCTGCTGCGACGGCCGCCAGTGCTCGATCGGGTAGCCACGTTCCTCACCCTGACTGGCGTACTAATCGTCGGCTGGTCCGCGCTGTCGATCACGATGGCCGAGCTGAGGAGCGGGCGGGCGCTGCGCGAGAGCGCAATCGTTCACCGCTTGGCGCGACCGATTCGAGTGCGCGCCGGTGCTTCAGCTCTACCGAAACGCGACATATATCTCGTTATTTTGGACGAATACGCCAACGCGGAGGTCACCGCGGCACGATACGGGTTCGACAACCGAGTCTTCCTCGATTCTCTCCGCCGGCTCGGCTTCGTCGTTCCCGTCGTCCACAGTAATTACCTCCACACGGTGCTCTCGATTCCGTCTCTTCTCAACGCGAGCCAACTGACCGACATCTCCGGCGGGAGACCGAGCAAGGATCCGACGGTGCCGAACTATCTCGTCGCGCACAACCGCACCGTCGCCTTCGTGCGCTCACAGGGATACCGCGTCGTCTTCTTCCCTTCGTTCTGGTGGCCGTCGACTCGCCACAACCCATACGCCGACGTCGAGGTGGGACGCCCACGCGGGTTCGATATCATGTATGAGCTGAATCGGACCGAGCTCTGGCGGACCCTGCGGCAGGAGTCCATCCTCGACCTGCTCCACCGGGAGCGAATCTGGCAGGCGACCGATGGCGAATACCTCAGACGCACGTTCGCCGGACTCGCGAGGGTGCCGGAGATTCCCGGGCCGGTCTTCGCCTTCGCGCACGTCTTGAGCCCGCACAAGCCGTTCACTTTCGCTCAAGACTGTCGGCCGCTTTCGGCCCTGCCCGCCTCCCCGAAGCGCTTGAAGCCGTACGTCGACCAGGTCGAATGTCTCGACCGGATGGTGCTGAGCCTCGTGACGACGTTGCAGCGGAAATCCGATGTGCCGCCGGTCATCCTTCTCCAGGGAGATCACGGCACGGCCGAGCCCGCCTTCGACAGCGCCGCCACCGTCGAGGCGATCCCGATCGCGGCCGCTCACGAGCGGGTCGGTGCCTTCGGTGCCTATTACCTGCCGGACCACGGGGCGTCGGCCTTTGGCGACAGCGTGACGGTCGTGAATGTCCTGGGCAACGTGCTCCGGTACTACCTCGGTGCCGACCTGCCGAAGGAGCCGGACGACATGTATCTCTCGACCTATACCACTCCGTACACCTTCACGCGGGTGACACCGGCCTGGCTGACGAAGACAGACTCGCTGGGTGCCCGCAACTCAGTCACCTCGCGGTAGCGCTCTTCGACCACAATCGTGATGTTATCAGTGCCGCCGTCGTCCAGAGCTGCCTGCAGGAGTTCCTCGCATGCCTGCTTGGCCGACGTCATCGAGCGCAACACGTCCCGGATCCGTTCATCTGGAACATGCCTGGTGAGTCCGTCACTGCAGAGGAGAAGGACGTGACCCCAGTCCATGTCGAATCGGGTGACCTTGGGGTCGGTCTGCCGCCCGCCGATCGAGCCGACGACGTGGGCGATCGACGCCTCGCGCCCGCCACCACTGAGTTTAGGGCACGCAGCTTGGAGACGTCGGGGGAGGCTGATCGCCTTCCCGGAGGCCGGCTTGGACGATGAGCTGGCAGGGGACTCGTCCAGCGAGCGCCGCCGACCTCGAGGGCGCCCTCTGCTCGAAAAGCAGCACACCGAGGAGCTCAAGCGCCTCGTCACGCGGTGAAGGCATCAGCGTAAGCGCCGGCCGGCCGTACAAGGTGATCAGGTGCTGCCGCAACTGGTTCGACCGCTTGACTGACAGCGGCTTGAGATAGCCTCGGGCGGTATCCGCTGGCAAGAGTGTCCGCACAAACCGGTCCGCCATGTCCTTTGCTGCCATCACAAACCAGACCCGCCGACCTTGCGCCTTCGCGGAATCGATCCGCGCTAGCGCCTTGGCCAGAGCCTCCTCCGACCTCAGCTCGTCGAACCGTTCGTCAAACTTCACTGCCTGTTCGCGGTGCAACGATGGAAAGTCGATCTGGGGGTTGTTCGGCCGGAAGTAAAAGTTGAACGACGGCGCCAGCGTCACGGGGGTAAGGACCACGAGATCGCGTGGCCCCGCGCGCGCGGCCACCGCCGTCGCCATCTCTCGGGCGTTGGACTTGAAGTCCTCCAGCTCGCGATGCCATGTCACGACATACAGCGCGAGGAGTCCCCCGCCGGCCAGACACGCTTCGCGCCGCGCTCCGCTCTCGTACACCCAAGCTAGGAATCGGGCGAAGGTGACCAGCACCAAGGGGGAGAGGACCGCCACGCACCACGGCGGCAGCAGGTTGGTCACTGGTGACAATACCAGCGCCGTCGCGACGACGATGACCGGAATGCCGGCTGTGATACTCAAGGCAAGGGGGATCGCTTCGCCTCGGGGCCGCGCGCGGGCGCGCCGCCAGCTGAGCCACCCGGCCACGCCGGACAGCAGCATCAAGAAGAGAACGTACCATAGACCGGCGCCAGCGAGGACCTTTGCGGCGGCGACGTACAGACCAGTCTCGCCTCTGGGGCTCGGCTCGTGGCCCGCGTGGAGGAACTGGTGAACCAGAACGGGCACCCACGGAGCGTAGAGCAACAGAATGAACACCTGGGTCAGGAGCCAGGGCGGCAACAGCTCCCGACGGACCGGCGCCGGCCTTGTGGCGAGCCAGATAAGGCCGATCAAGGTGTGAGCACCGAACAGGAGCAATGCCCAGTTGTGCGTGTACAGCATTACGACTATCGCGACCCCGTACAACAGCCAGGTGCGTTTCCCGGCACCGCAAAGGCACTCCCACAAGAGGTAGGCCGTAAAGACGCACAGCACGCAGAGCATCGCGTACGGACGGACGAGGATCGACAGCTTAATCATTGGCGGCGATACTGCGACGAGCGCCGCTGCGAAGAGTCCCACCCGCCAGGTGAAGAGCCGCGAGGCCGCGACGTACGCCAGCGGAATTAGGGCGATGCCGAACCCCAGCGACAGGCCAATGGCCGCCGATTCCGACCGCCCCAGGAGCTCGCTCCACCAGCGCATCAGGATGTAGAAACCCGGAGGATGCGACTCATGGAGCTGGAGAAAGTTCAGCAGTCCGGTGAACGGTTCGATGCGGGAGACGAACAGGAAGAGGGCCTCGTCACGCCAAAGTCCCCCGTGTGATGCGGCGGCGAGGCGGAGCATGGCGCCGATGACGATCGTGCCGACAAACAGCCAGCCCGGCAGCCCGGGAGGGAACACCGGAGGCCGAACGAGATTCCTCGGGCGGCCGCCCCGGGAAACGTCAAGAAGAGGCAGGCTTTGTGACATTGGATGGCGAGCGCGTCAGTGCGCGACGACCGGCTGTAAGACCGGTCTCTCCTCGGTCCGCTCGGCGTTAGACGCGGGCAATTGAGCGCCATCACCAGCTTGTCGTTGACCCATGGCAACCCTTCGCAGAGGACGTGCTACAATTGAAGACTCAGATTATCAGCGGCTACCATACCTCGGCGCAATCCCGTGAAGCCGAGGTGCTCCTGAAGAGGGGTATCCGGCCCAGGAATGCGCAGTCGTGGGTCAAGACGACGTGTGAGAGACTCGGCGACCGGGCGCGGGATGGCCGTCTGTGGTGGCTGAGCCAAACTGATCCCCTGTTGCTGCGCCGGAGCAACAGGGCCCCCGGCGGTGCAAGGCTGATCACACACCAGATATTGCGCGGCCCCTGAAGGCGTTGACTGTCAAATGACTACCCTCAAGCCAACCCTCGGTCCGACTCCACTAGATGGCTCGGATCATGCGCCCGCCGAAGAGGTTAGTGTTCAAGTGTTTCTAGCCCTATAACGCGATCAAGGACGAGGGATGGCCATGTCCAGGGGTGCGGCTCTTCTCCTGTGCGGCGCCAGCGCGCTGATGCTCGGCTGCGGCGGCGATCCTACCGGCCCCTCCACGCCCGCAGCGCCCTCGGCGCTGGCCATCCGGGAGCTCACGACCGGCGAGCTCGTGATCAGCTGGACTGACAATTCCGACAACGAAAGCGGGTTCCAGCTCGACCGCTCGAAGGGGGCAGCCGGCACCTTCAGCGAGATTGCCTCCGTAAGCGCCGACGTCTCGACGTATCAGGACGCCGCGGTGGACGGCGCGAGCGAGTACTGCTACCGCGTCCGGGCCCTCGGCGCGGCCGGCTCCTCGGCATCGGCGTTCTCCGCGCCCGCCTGCCACCAGTTCGCTGCCCCTGCCGCCCCATCGGATCTTGGGGCCACCGCGAGCCTCGAGCAGGTGGATCTCTCCTGGACCGACAACTCAGATAACGAGACCGGCTTCGAGGTCTGGAGATCGACCGCCGGCGCCAGCGGCACCTTTGCCCTCGAGGCGACGGTCGGCGCCGATGTGAAGTCGTTCGGCAACACCGGTCTTCAGGACAACGCCGAGTACTGCTACCGCGTGCGTGCGACCGGGTCGGGTGGCCTGGACTCCCCATTCACCCCCACCGCCTGCACCACGACTCCAACACCGCAGGCGCCGCCGCCGGCCGCGCCAAGCAACCTCGCGGCCGTGCCCACCTCCCCCACTGTTATCGCGCTCTCCTGGATCGACAACGCATCGGACGAGACGGGGTTCGAGATCTGGCGCTCGACCACCGGTGCCACCGGCACCTACTCGCTGCTTTCGAACGTCGTCGCAAACGTAACCAACGCAAACGACAGCGGGCTCGATCCCGTCGTCCCGTACTGCTACGAGGTCCGGGCCGTCGGCGCGGTGAACGCGCCCCCCTCCGACTTCACCACCGCCTCATGCGCCACCACTCCGGCCCCTCCGGCCCCGAACACGCCTAGCAACGTGAGCGCTACGGCCACCTCGACGACGGACATCACCGTCACCTGGAGGGACAACTCGTCGGACGAGACCGGGTTCGAGATTTGGCGCTCGACCACCGGAGCTTCGGGGACGTATTCGTTCCTCGTGAGCGTCGCCGCCAACGCCGAGAGCACGAACGACACTGGCCTCACGCCCGGCACGCAGTACTGCTACAAGGTCAAGGCGCTTGGCGGCGGCGTCACCCCCTCCTCGCCTCTTTCGGGCAGCGACTGCGCGACGACGGGCGCCCAGGTCGCGGCGCCGTCGAGCCTCGCCGCGACCGTCACGTCGTCTACAGCCATCGCTCTCACTTGGACGGACAACTCGTCGAACGAGTCTGGGTTCGAGATCTGGCGCTCGACCACGGGCGCGTCCGGCAGCTACACACTGCGCAACACCGTCGTCGCCAACGCCGAGAGCACGAACGACACTGGCCTCACGCCCGGCACCCAGTACTGCTACGAGGTGCGGGGGCTCGGCAATGGGATCAATCCGGCCTCGGACTTCTCGAACAGCGGCTGCGCGACGCCGATCACCGTGCGCGTGGTGCTCTTCGGCGACTCCAACACCGACCGCTGCCCGGATCAACCTTCGGTCCCCGGGTCATACGTCTCCGTAGTCCCACGGCTCGGTCCCACCAACCCGCACCCCTCTTGTACGGTCGCCGGCAAGGTGCAGGTGAAATGGGAGGCGATTCGGAGCAAGACGATCGTCGTTGTGAACCACGCCATCAACTCCACCACGACTGGTGGCAACACACATCTGACGGGAGACCCCGACCGTACCAGCCAGGGCTCACCTAACGCGCGATTCTCGGTCGGGGGAAAGACGCGCTTCGAGGCGGAGGTCCTGGGGGAAGGGTATCCCTGGTCCGGCGGCGAGCCGACCAACAAGTACTTCCCTACCGGCCCCCTCACGCGCGTAAATGCCTTCACGCCGGGCGCGAACGACTTCGCGTATGTCTCGATGGGGACCAACGACGACGCTGGGCCCACGCGAACGTTGACCGCGGTCCAGACCGAGGCCAACCTCCGTTGGATGGCAGAGCAATGGATCGGCGCCGGCCGGGCGCCCAATCACTTCATCATCACCACCCTGGCACCACGGGATAGTGCGAACTCATCGACCTCGATCCCCGATCGGAACACCCGCATCCGTACGCTGGCGTCCGACCTCGGCCTTCACCTGATCGATCTGTCGAACCACGTCTCTGACGACAACGGGGCGACTTGGAAAAGCCCGTCGCTCAATATCGGCGACGGCACCCACTACACCGAAGTGGTGCGTGGCTGGCTGGCCGACCAGATTGTGGCGTGGATGGATTCGAAGTCGCCCTGAGCGCCAGGGCTCTTACTGCCGGCTGCTCCCCAGGGCACCGTTGGTAGGGCCGCCGAAACAGTCGGAGAGCGCCCTGGCGGTGAAGTGGGGAGCGCCGATCTCGTTCAAGTGGTCCATGTCCCGGAAGTAGTTGGCGGATTCCGGCCAGGCATAGAGGTCGAAGTAATCGAAGTATCGGGCGCCAGTCTGCTCCGCCACCCGCCGCACGTAATTCAGGGCCGCGGCAATGCTCGAATCGTCTCTCGCGTACTTGTAGTACTCGTAGCTCACTGGCGTGGTCACGACGCACACGTCCGCGCCACGCCCCTTCAAATACTCCAGCGTGCGCTTGAGGCTCCGGGCCGATTCCTCGTTCCGGAAGCCTGAGTCGGGCTTCTGGTAGACCTCGCGCTCGCGCGCCAAGCCAACCCGTACGCTGGAGTCGCGGGACGACCACCGCTCGTGGCCTACGATCCACCCCCAGCGCAGCTCATCGGCGGGGCGGAAGACGTCGAAGCCGCGCCGCTCGATCACGCGCTGCCAATACTTGCCCAGGTATGGGCGGTGATGCTCGAGGAACCGCTGCCAGAACCGGTTGTCCACGTTGTGCAGGTAGTCGTGGGTGGCCCGATCCATCTTGTAGGCGGCAAAGGAGTGCGGATCGCCCTGGATGACCACTTTGCCGGGCCGCTTGTCGCGGTAGTAGTACCGCACCCGCAGCTCCATGTCGAGAAGCGTCTCGCCCTCCGCGCCGAGCGTGGGGAAATCACGCGAGCCGACGAAACCCCAGGCGAAATGTGAGTCGCCGAAGGCCGCGTCGGTGGCCGTCTCCTTTTGGATCAACTCGAGGCTCTCGACCACCCGGTCGTGTGGCTCGATGTAGTTCCGGACCAGGATGACGCTCGCACCAAGGAGCACCAGCAGTACCGAGCCCTGGACAAGGAAGAACCGGGTAGCATAGCGACCAAAACTGGAAGTAAATGAATTCCGCATTCGGGGCGATCCACAGGTTCGCAAGAGCCGCGGCGGCCAGGAGGGCCACCCGGATGCTCCAGACATAGTCGGGTCGCCACTTCAGCCAGGGATGCAGAGATCCGGTATGCTCCCTGGCCGTGAAGCCGAGCCCGGGGGCGTTGGCAAAAGGCGAAACGCTGTCGGCGAGCACTATCTTCTTGAACAGCCCGATGCAGAAGATAGTCACACCCACCACGAAGTAGCTCGACTGAGCGGCCGATATTCGGGCGGGTGAACTGCGTCAGCATCTCGCGGTAGTGGACGATCGGGCCTGCGATCAGATGCGGGAAGAACGTTACCAGCAGGGCGTAGTGCAAGAAGTCGTAGTCCCCCGTCTTGCCCCGATAGGCCTAGACGAGAAAGACCATCTGCTGGTAAGGTGAAGAACGAGATGGCGATTGGGAGGACGATGCGCTGAGGATTGGTGACGGGTGCGCCGAGCGCATTCCAGTTGGCGACGAAGAAATTCGCGTACTTGAAGTAACCCAGCAACGCCAAGTTGGCCGTGACTCCGATGGCGACGTAGCATGCGCCGCGTCGGCGTGGCGAGATCGATGACGTACCCGTCGAGCTGGTAGTTGAAGCCGATCGAGGTGACGATGATCCCGAGGTTGGCTGGGTGCCAGTACGCGTAGAAGAAAAGCGACGGGAAGAGGAGCCAGCCGAAGGTCAGCCGGGTGGGCGACGACTTCCAGAAGAGGAAGAAGACCGTCGGTCTACCCCATGACGTCTTGTCACCGATTCACGGCAAGATGATCTGACTGTCGGCCCGGACCTCCGCTGGGTGCCCGGACATCACTCGTCCCGCGGTAGCGCTCGTCCGACCACAATCGTGATGTTATCGGTGCCGCCGTCGTCCAGAGCTGCCTGCAGGAGTTCCTCGCATGCCTGCTTGGCCGACGTCATCGAGCGCAACACGTCCCGGATCCGTTCATCTGGAACATGCCGGGTGAGTCCGTCACTGCAGAGGAGAAGGACGTGACCCCAGGCCATGTCGAAGCGGGTGACCTTGGGGTCCGTCTGCCGCCCTCCGATCGAGCTCGACAGCGTGTGCGCCAGCGGGGTGCGCGCCGCCTCGGCCGCGCTCATGACGCCGAGATCGACCATTTCCTGCGCCATCGTCTGATCGCGCGTGATCTGGGTCAGCTCACCTTTGCGAAGGAGATAGCAGCGACTGTCGCCGACCTGAAGAAGGTACGAGCGGGGCCAGACACCGAGGTACAACGTGAGCGTGGTCGCCATGCCCCGGTAATCGGGGTCTTCCTGACCGCGCCTGAGGAGCTCCTCGTGACAGGTCCGCGCGCCTTCCTGCAGCGCGTCGAAGAATTCCTGATCATCTGTCGGCGAAGAGGCATAGTAGCATCGCATGCTCCGGGAGACGTATTGGGTAACGGCCTCGAGCGCGACCCGGCTCGCCTCGCCACCCTTCGCCCCTCCTCCTACGCCATCCGCGACCATGGCCACCGAGGCGAGGCGCTCGGTGTCGGAGACGAGGTGCTCCACCTCGGGAATGCTGGTGAGCCGGACCACGAGCTGCTTCCTGAGGTAGCAGAGCAGGAAGTGATCCTGATTGTCGGGACGGACCTTACCGGGATCGGTAAGACCGTACACATCGATTTCGTCGTCTCTGGGTTTGCGATCGGGGACCGTCGGGGCAGTTGTCATATGAGAGGCCGGCATCAGGGCTCCAGGGCGGCGTACAGGGTGCAGTCAATTTGCGGGCTGGAGGGGTGGAAGTGCTAGGCCAAGGTGGATTGCGGTTTCCATTTCAGTTGGGTTACGTGCGGACGCGCTCCGAACTGTCCGACGATATTCGCAGTCAACCGAGCGGGGGCTCCGCCGTGCCGGCCACGACACTTCGCCCGTGTGACATTCGAGTTGCCGGCCTCCTGACGCTCTCCGTCGCGTGGCTCACGCTCGCTTGCGGCGGGGGAGCGGGGCTCACGGAGCCCACCACAGGCGCCCTGGAAATCTCCACCGTTACCACTGGCGAATCCCCGGATCCGGATGGATACACCGTCACCGTCGATGGTGGCCCAGGTGAGGCGATCGCTGTCGCGGCGACCCTTCTCGAGTCGGACCTTCCTCAGGGAGATCACACTGTTGAGCTGTCCGGAATCGATGGTAACTGTGTCGTCGGAGGGGCCAACCCGCGGACGCTCTCGGTGATCGCAGGCCAAACGGTGAAGGACACCTTTGCGATCACGTGCACCGCCACGCAGGGAAATCTCGCTGTCACTACAACCACCACCGGTTCATCCCCCGACCCCGATGGCTACACCCTGTCGCTCGACGGCGGCCCACCGCAGACCGTCGGCATCTCGGCGACGTATACCTTCGTGGCCGTTTCAACCGGCGACCATAGCATCGAGCTCGGTGGCCTCGCGTCGCCATGCGTGCTGGGCAGTCCCAATCCTCAGACGGCAACCGTGCCGCCTGGCGGAACGGCCACCCTGTCCTTCAGCATCGATTGCTCGCCACCCATGATCAACGCGTGGTCGCCGATGACCAGTGGGACCGACATCCCGTTGTATGCGGTCTGGGGTGACGCGGCAACCGACGTCTACACCGTGGGATACCATTTCCTCGACGACATCGGCCAAATCAGCGAATCGACGATACTGCGCTTCGACGGTACCGCGTGGTCGGCTGTGCCGACAACGTTCAACCTTCTTGCACAGCTGTGGCTCACCGGGCTCTCAGGCAGCTCGGCATCCGACATCTATGCGGTGGGCGAGGGGTTCGACGAGAGCGGTGGCTCGTCGTTCGGCGCGATCCTGCATTTCGACGGAAAGAGCTGGGCGATGGTCTCTGGTCCGCCACTTCCCGCACCGCTGGAGGGCGCGCTCTACACCGTCTCGAGCAGCTCGGAAACCGAGGTATACGCCGTTGGATTCACCTTCAACATCGTGAACGGAGATCAGAACGCGACGGCAATCCATTTCGATGGCCGCACTTGGGCTCCGACCTCGGTCCCGGGCAGCGATCATCTGGTTCTGCGGGACGTCTGGAGCAAGACGGGATCAGGCGCGTTTGCAGTGGGCGACGACAATACCTCGCTGACCGCCGCGACCGGAGCCGTTCTGCGCTTCGACGGCACCGCGTGGCAGCCCGTCTCGGGCGCCGGGAGCAATCCGCTCAAGGCAGTTTGGGGGACTTCCGCCGCGGACGTCTTCGCCGTAGGGGAGAACGGTGCCATTCTGCACTTCGATGGTGCTACGCTCAGTGCCATGACGAGCCCCACCACGGAGACCCTGGTTGACGTCTACGGAAACACGTCAACCGACGTCTTTGCGGTAGGGCTCAGCGGGACCATCCTCCACTACGACGGAGTGGAATGGAAGATCCAGCCGAGCGGAGTGATCGACGGTCTCTTCGGGATCTGGACCAGCACAGCCGAGGCGTTTGCCGTGGGCGATGCCGGCCGCATTCTCCATGGAACTCCGGGTGGACCGATTGCCGTCGCCGCCTCTGAGCTGGCTACTCGACGCCTACCGAGGTTGAAGCGCGATATCGGGCGCGAGGCGCTGGCGAGGAAATGGCCGATGCCGGGACAACGCCCTCACTGATTGCTGGGTGGGACCTCCGGCGGCGCGTCACCTTCGTGCCGCCGTCCCATCATCTCGTTGCGCCGGTCATCGGCTTCCTTGCGCCGGTTCGCCCGCCAGTCCTGGTACTTCTTCCACTCGTCCTTCTTCAACATCTCCTTTACCGCGCCGTCGAAGGTCTCCTGTTGCTTGGAGAGGTCGTCGCCGAGTGACTTGAGGAGACTCATCTGGCGACGGCCCGCATCGCGGTCACGATCCGCGAATGCGTCGCGCATCGCGCTGCGCGCGGCGGTCAGACTGTCGCGCTGCGGGCGTGTGGCCGTCATGAAATGGTTGAAGAGGGTAGCGTATCTCTGGGTGTCTGCTACGCTGGTGACCTTGGCGAACTCCGCCGGAGAAGGAGGTCCCTCCACCACCACCGGATCGAGGGGTTTCATCCCTCCACCGGGTCTGCCGCCCATCATACCATGGCCATGACGCATTCCCCCCGGGCCGGGCCCCCTATCGCCGTCGGTGTACTGGGCTGTTGCCGTCGTAGCCGTTCCGGCAGCGAGAGCAAGGCAGATCGCAATCGAACGAGCGCGCATGGGGGGCTTCTCCTGTAGCTGAAAACCTTCCGCCCGGGACGATCCCGGATATCTTCGGATGCAGTATCCCGGCCGGGCTTTCCGGCCACCGTCGAGCCAAGTTTTTCGCCGCGAGGTGGCCGTGAGTGCGCCGGCTGAGCGTGTTCCTGTATTCTCTCCGTGGGCCGACCGGACCTCCTCCAAGGATGCCCGACGTCGGTTTGCCGTCGCGATTACCGCGGTCATTGTCGCCGCGAGCCTGCGTCTCGTCTTCGTCGCCCTCCTCGGCCAGCGCTTCCTGTTCTTCACCTTCTTCATGGCGCTGTTCGTCAGCGCTTGGTACGGTGGATTCTGGCCGAGCATCCTTTCCCTCGTACTCAGCCTCTTGATCGTCTATTTCGCCCTTCCATCGCAGCAACGGACGTTCGATATCACGACGCAGGTGTCCGCCAGCGCTGTCCTCTTCACCTTGATCGGGGTGGCCACGGCGTGGCTCGGAGAGACGAGGCTTCGCGCCTTTCGGCGGGCCGAGGAACATGCCCGTCTGGCGGCTGAGGCCGCCGGCCGAGCAGAGGAAGAGCGGCTGCGTGCGGAGGATGAGGCCGTCAAGGCCGAGGAGGCGGCGGCGGAGTCCGAACAAGCGGCGCACGAGGCGGCTGAAGCGCTGAGCGGACAGTTGCGGGCGGAAGCGGCGGTGCGTCGGAGCGAGCAGGAGCTGAGCGATTTCTTCGAGAACGCTTCGATCGGTATTCATTGGCTGTCGGCGGACGGCACGATCGTCCGCTCCAACCGCGCCGAGCTCCAGATGCTCGGCTACGACGCACCGGAGATGCTCGGGCGGTCGATCGCCGAGTGCCACGCGGATCCTGACGTCGCGGAGGACATTCTCCGGCGTCTCTCGGCGGGTGAAGTTCTGGACGATTATCCCGCCCGATTCCGCTGCAAGGACGGCACGATCAGAGACGTCTTGATCAGTGGGAGCGTCTATCGAGAGAACGGCCGGTACGTACATGCCCGATGCTTTGTCCGGGATGTCACCGAACAGAAGCGAGCCGAAGAAGCCGTGCGGTCGCTCCAGCGGCTCGAGAGTGTCGGGCAGCTTGCGGGCGGCGTGGCCCACGAAGTCAATAACCAGATGACCGTGGTGCTCGGCGCCGCCGATTTCATCCTCCGTCGCGGCGACCTCCCCGCACCTGTTCGGAACGATGTCGAGATCATGCGTGACGCGGCGCAGCGATCCGCTGGAATCACGGCTCAACTCTTGGCGTTCGGCCGCCGCCAGATCCTTCGGCCCGAGGTCGTCGTGCTGAGCACGGTCGTGGCCGAGTTCCTGCCCGTTCTTCAGCGCACGCTTGGCGAGCGGTATGAGGTGTCGTTCGAGCCCTCGCCTCGACCGAGCCGCGTGCGCACCGACCGCCGACAACTCGAGCAGGTGCTGTTGAACCTCGCGCTCAACGCCGCTGATGCCATGCCTCGTGGCGGACATCTGTGGCTCCGGACGGCGCGCGTCGAGCTGACGGAGTCCGATCCCCGACTTCCGCTCGAGCCCTCGGTCCGTCCGGGGTCGTACGTCGAGTTCGCCATGACCGACGAGGGGGTAGGAATGGACGCTCGAACGCTCGAGCGTGTCTTCGAGCCGTTCTTCACGACCAAGGGACCGGGTAAGGGCACGGGTCTTGGCCTCTCTACCGTCTACGGCATCATCCGCCAGAGCGGCGGATACGTTGCCGCTCACAGCAAGCGCGGTCAGGGCACGACGTTCGTCGCCTATTTGCCGCTGACCATGGAACCGATCGAGGACACGACTGAGCCGACGACGGCGACGAGTGCGGCAGGCGGTGAGGCCGTTCTCATCGTCGAGGATCAGCCCGAGGTCCGGCAGATGGCGGCCCGTGCGCTGCTGGCCGAGGGTTATCAGGTGGTCGAGGCGACCGATGGGCGGGAAGCCCTCGACATCCTCACGCGTGACGGGCCGAAGTTCGCGCTCGTGGTGACCGATATCGCGCTCCCGCGGCTCGATGGCCTCGTGCTGGCGCGAGAGCTTACCTCTCTCCTGCCAAGCGTCCCGGTCCTGATGATGACGGGGTATACGAATTCCGAATCGATGCGGCGGACCGCGCTGGCGCGAGGACTTCCGCTGCTCGAAAAGCCGTTCACCGTGGATGAACTGGCCCGGCGCGTTCGAGGCGCCCTCGACGGCAGGGGCCCATAGACCACTGCTCGCCGACGCAGTACATTCTCGCAATGGCAACTACTCTGAAACCTTCCAAGCAGCCCTCCACGCCCGGAGCTGGCGTGCCGACGATTTGGCTCGATGGCAAATGGTGTGATCGGGATACGGCCTTTGTGTCGGTCTACGATCACGGCCTGCTCTATGGTGACGGCGTGTTCGAGGGCATTCGCATTTACGGCGGTAAGATTTTTCGACTCCGCGAGCATCTCGAGCGCCTCTACGACTCGGCCAAGGCCATCTGGCTCACTGTTCCGATGCCGCTCGAGGAAATGGCCGCAGTCACGGAAGAGGCTGTCGTCCGTTCCAAGATCGCCGAGGGCTATATCCGCCCAATCGTCACACGCGGTGTAGGAGATCTCGGTCTCGATCCCCGCAAATGCGTGCGGCCCTCCATCATCATCATCGTCGACACCATCAAGCTCTGGCCCGAGGAAGTGTACGAGACCGGACTCACGGTCGTCACGGCGGGAACTCCCATCCCTCAGCGGGAGTCGCTCTCGCCGCGGGTCAAGTCGCTCAACTATCTCGCGCATATTCTCGCCAAGGTGGAGGGAGTCCAGGCGGGCGCCGATGAAGTGCTCATGCTCGACAGCAGCGGAAGCGTGGCCGAAGGATCCGGGCAGAACATCTTCATCGTCAAGAACGGCCGCGTCAGCACGCCGCCGCCGTTCGCGGGCATTCTCAAGGGTGTGACCCGCGACGTCGTGGTCGAGCTCGCCACACAGGCCGGTTACGCTGTCGCCGAAACCATGCTCAACCGATACGACGTGTACACGGCGGACGAGGCATTCTTCACGGGCACCGCGGCCGAGGTAGTCGCCATTCGGCAGGTCGACGGGCGTCTCATCGGCAATGGCCGCCCCGGCCCCGTGACGCGTGATCTCCGAAGCCGATTTCAGGCCCTCGTACGGAGCTGACCTCATCGTCGTTGTCTGAGACCGCGCGACGATGCCCCGATAGACCTGCTGCGTGGAGTGCACCCGTGACACGCCCTCCGTTTCGACAGGTTTCGCTTCATGAATTGCGTCGGATTGCCGAGAGCCTGACGGCTCTTCGGGGTCATGCGGTTACCGGAGCGACCTTACGCTCCGATCGCCGGCAGCTTCGAATCGAGATGGCCGACAGCGTAATGCTCGTGATCGGTGTGGAGCTCGACGAAGGCGGTCACCCCCGTCTGGAGGTCGATGTGGTACGCCCGCCCGTTGAGCCAGTCAATCAACTGGAGGTCCATTTCGAGTCCGCGTAACACCCCAGTGGCATGGGGCTTGCCCCCTCTCGCGGACGGTATTTCCCCTGGCATCAGCCTTCCCAAAGGACAGCCATGGCACCGCCCAATCCGATGAATGAGCGGTTGCGCTTCGCCGAGTTCGTCCTGGATCGGTTGCCGAACGGGCGCTGTCGTGCTCGTGTGGGTTTGACGTGGAAGGAATCCGAACAATTCACCGGCGAAAGCGAGGGACTGGGGTCGCAGGCCGGGGAATTGCGTTGTGCCGCGGAGGCGTGCGTGAAGGCCCTCACCGAAGCTGTACAGGGCGCCGTCGGGTTCGAGCTCCTTGGTGTCAAAGCGGTGCGCGCCTTCGATGCAACCGTCGTGATTGTCTCGATGGCCACGCAGGGTGACGAGGGCGGCCATCGGGTTGTCGGCTCGTATCTGACCGAAAATGACACCGCGCGCGGCGCCGCGCTGGCGGTGCTCAACGCAACCAATCGCATTCTCGGCAATCGGCTCTTCATGCGCTGAGGTTGAGGTGCCCTGCCTCAGTTCGCCTCTGCTCCTGCGGTTTGCCTGCCGGGATGTGTGCCGAATTGCAACGCTCGACGCTGCTCCCAAACATTGCCCGAAAGCGGTCGCCTGATGCGCTGCTCACTCGCTCTATTCTGTTTTGGGTTTCTCTTTCTCACCGCCTGCAGCGGCGGTGGCTACAGCCCCAAGACAGCACCCGAGCCGCGTCCCGCCCGAGCTCCCGCACCAGCACGTGTTCGGCAGCCGACCCCTCCCGACATCGTGGAGCTGCCCCCCGCTCCCGAGCTTGACTCTACCATCCCAGTTGAGGAACTGACGGCCGAGCTTCGAATCGCCGCCGATTCCGCGGCCGACGAGGCGGTCCTCGAGGCGCTCGCCGAAGCCGCGCCCACCACGGAGGAGCTGGACTCCATCAGGGAGCCCGACCTTCCCCCGGAACCGACCAAGGTGCTCACCAACGCCGTCACCTGGGACATCGACGTCGCGTCGTTCAACACTCACAACCGCGTTCAGTACTATCTCGATTTTTTTCGAGGGCCGGCACGCGAACGCTTCGGGATCTGGCTGACCCGCATGCCTCGTTACGAGGGAATGATCAGAGAGCGACTGCAGAAGGAGGGCCTGCCGGCAGATCTCGTCTATCTCGCCCTGATCGAGAGCGGATTCTCCAATACCGCCACCAGCCGCGCACGCGCCGTCGGGATGTGGCAGTTCATGAAGGGAACTGCCAAGCTGTATGGACTGCGAGTCGACTCGTGGGTGGACGAACGGCGCGATCCGTATCGGGCCACCGACGCGGCCGCTCGGCATCTGCGCGATCTGACTTCACGTTTCGGCTCGCTCTACCTTGCCGCGGCCGCCTATAACGCCGGCGCCGGAAAGGTCTCGCGTGGACTGGGCAGGCTTCCGGACGATGACGCCGACTCGGTGAATACCGATGCCACGTTTTTCCGTCTGTACGACACCAAGCTCCTCAGACGGGAAACGAAGGATTACGTGCCCAAGCTGATCGCGGCCGCGCTTATCGCGAAGGAACCCCAACGGTACGGGTTCGAAGTGGGGCCGCCAGAGCCCGCGGCGTACGACTCACTCATCGTCCCCGACATGACGGGCCTCGACGTCATCGCCCGCCTGGCCGACACCACGGTTGCCGCCGTTCGGGAGATGAATCCGCAGTACTTGCGTCTGGCGACTCCACCGGGTGTTCCGTCCGTCGTGAGAATCCCCGCCGGTCGTGGAGAGGCGACGCTCGCGGCCTACTCCGACCTGCCGGTCTCCCGGCGCGTCACGTTCGTCGAGCATTTCGTGGCGCGCGGAGAGACGATGGGCGGGATCGCCAGCAGGTACCACGTGAGTCTCAGGCTCCTCACCGACGCCAATCCTCGAGTACGCGGACGCGCCCTGCGGGTGGGCCAGCAGATCATCGTGCCAACCGGCGGCGCGTTGTCCACGTCCGTGGCGCGGCGCGTGGCCGATCCGGTGGTCCCGGCAGCGAGCAGCGCCTCCGGCTTCCACCGGGTGCGTCGCGGCGAGACCCTGATTGGCCTGGCCGCCGAATACGATGTGACCGTGAGTCAGTTGCGGAAATGGAACGTGCTCGGGGAGACTGAGGGCATTCGTTCGGGTCAGAGGCTGCGGGTCGCTGCGCCCGGTCGCCCGGCCTCGACCAACACGCTCACGGTCAGCAGTGCGGGGGCCCAAACGACAGGGCCTCGCATCCACGTTGTACGAAGGGGAGAAACGCTCGGGGGCCTGGCGAGACAGTATGGTGTCTCGGTCCAGGCCCTGAGAGAGGCGAACGGGTTGACGGATCGCGATCCGATCCGGGCCGGACTCCCACTGAAGATTCCCGGTTAGCGCCAGCCCGGCTCGGTGGTTCGCGGCGGCGTATAGCCCTTCAATACCGCATCAGAATAGCCATTGGCCGGGTCGCCGCCACGCGCGAGAATCTCGGTGACCTTGGTCGGACCCCGGTTGTAGGCCAGCAGCGCCAACTGCGTGTCGTGATCGAACCGCTCCAGCAGGTCGCTCAGGAAGCGAAATCCAATCCGCAGGTTCACATCCCGCCTCAGCAAGTCCTTCTCGGTCACGTTGGGCTCGTAGAACTGCGCCGTGGCGAGTTGCACCTGGGTGTAGCCGAAGGCACCAGCGCTGCTGCGCGCGTCTGCCCTGAAGCTGCTCTCGGTCTTGACGAGCTGATACCCCAAAGCGGGATCGATACCCTCGCTCAGGGCGATGTCGTAAATGGATCCCGCCAGGTCGGCCGGAATCTGATACTTGGTCGAATTGGCCATGATCGCATTGGCCCGATCGAGCTGCAGCCTGGTCAGGGCGACCTCCCCATTGGCGGCGTCGAGCTGCTGGCCGAGGCTACCCAGACGACTCACGATCAACCCCATATCGGGGAGGCGGACCGTGTCGCCCGCGCTGACGCGACGGGTCCAACCCGTAATCGTCGCAACGACGGCGACGAGGGCGAGAGTTATTGCCCCCCGCAGCAGTAGACGTCGGGTCGCTTCAACCGGATTCTCGTTGTACTTGTCGGTCGGTCGCTTCATTGGCCAACCTCCACTGTGAGAATGCCGTCTGCCAACTATGAGTCGGCGCGGCGCCAATCTCCCCGGGTACCCCCGGTCTTACTCAATAGCTTCACCTCGTGAATAGTCATGGTCCGATCGACTGACTTGACCATGTCATAAACTGTCAAACAGGCCACGGATACCGCCGTGAGGGCCTCCATCTCTACTCCTGTGCGCCCCGTCACCTTCGCGGTGGCCACAACCCGCACACCGGGAAGGCTCTGATCTAGAACCGCTTCCACCGTAACGACATCCAGGGCGAGCGGATGGCATAACGGGATCAGCTCTCCCGCCCGCTTGGCGCCCATGACACCCGCCACTTCAGCCACCGCCAGCACGTCACCCTTGGCGATTGCCTGCTTGGCGACCAGGTCGTACGCTTCGGCCGACATTCGAACGGCCCCTTCGGCAACGGCTGTGCGCTCGCTCTCCGGCTTGTCGCCCACGTCAACCATGCGCGCACGTCCCGACTGGTCCACGTGGCTCAACTTCACAGGACCTCCGCCAGCTCCCCACCCAAGACCGCGAGCAGGAGCTGTGGATTCACGTTGCCCCATGCCGCCTCTCTCGCCATGCTCACGCGCTCCATGGCTCTGAGCAGGGCGGTGGCATCGCGCCGCTTCATGAGCGCCGCCGGCACGGGACGTCGGGTCGGTTGCCCCAATGCCGCCCGCGCAGCTTCTCCCAACGTGTCGGCCAGCGCATCCAACATGGCCGTGAACTCCCCTCTCGCAGCGTAGGCCGGCTGCTTGAGCGCACGCTCGAGATACGCTGCGCGCCCAGCCAGAACAGCCTCGAGGAGGTCTGCGGCCGCGCCATACGCCTGACTCGAATCATCGCCCTCGCCCACGACCGCGGCCCCGATCGAGCCACCGGCCGCCGAGACTTTCGCGTCCAGATCGGCTGCGCCCGACTTTGCCGGTCGCTGCCCTTCGAGAAATCCCCGCACGTCGGCGTCGGACAGTCGATTCAATCTCACGGGTGCCGCGCGCGACCGCATGGTCGGCAACAGCGCCCGGGCGTCGACCGTCGTTAAGACGAAGAGGCTCCGCTGCGGCGGTTCCTCCAGGAGCTTGAGCATCGCGTTCGCCGCTTCCTGGCTTGCCTCCTGAGGCACCAGACGCTCGGCGTCGCCAATGATGAAGACCCTCCAGATTCCTTCCACCGCGCTCAGGCCCGCCTGCTGCAGGAGCAGCCGGACGCTCGCAATCGGATGGATGGCCATCCCGTCGGGTGGACCGTATAACGGTTGTCTCCGACGGTCCGCCATTGCGGCGGCCAGAGCGTCCGACGCTTCCTCGATCTGCTTGCCGGCGTCACTCGCTTTTGGCCGAACAATCGGCACGAGCCAGTGAAGGTCTGGATGTGCCAGCCCTTCAACCAGATGGCACGCCCGACACTTGCCGCACGGCTCCAAGCCGGGTCGCGCGCAAAGCACCAATTGTCCTAACCACAGTGCCAGCCGCTGTTTCCCGATGCCCCGCGGGCCGGTCAGCAGCAGGACCTGGGGCAGATTGCCAGCCCGAAGTCCCTCTGCCAGGCGTCGGCGGGCCTCAGCGTGCCCAACTAGCGGGGGCAGGGACATTGGAAGCAAGCTAGGGACCGCGCCGGCCATTGGAAGGAGAAATCGTGTAACATCTTTTTCATGAATGAGTTATGATATGAGTTTGCATGGCTTTATGGGACAGAGACGGGTGAGCTTCTGCTGACCTTCGTTCGAGTGAGCACTTACTATGATGCAAATTTCTTCCTCGTCTCAAGCCCGCCCGGAGACCAAATGCACCGACTTTCCACGCCGTGCAAGACCCGGATGTCCCTCCCCCTTTCGGAGTGCAGTCCGCCAGAGTTGCCACCACCTGGGGCGCTCTGTACTTTTCGCCGGGCCAAGCTCGCGATTCATCGCGCGCCCATCATTCTCCATCATTCCCGAGTAGCTCAGCTGGTAGAGCAGGTGACTGTTAATCACCGGGTCGGGGGTTCGAGTCCCTCCTCGGGAGCTGTCGGCGAACAAAACTCCACGTATTCCATTTCGCTCGAGGGGTGCCGGCTCCGGCTCCCCTCGGTTTTTGTCCGGACTGAAGAGCATTTTTCTTGCAGTCAATCGCACCCGATTAGTTTCCGCTTCACAGCCCGAATTGTGAGGAGACAGAATGTCCAAGCGGGAAGATCAGCGGATCGCGGCGTTGGCCAAGAAAAACGCTGCGAAGGTCGTCGTTCCGAAAGGTGAACGGGCCGCGCAATACGATCCCACCCTCAAACAACGGCCTGATGAAGAGGACGGCGAAACGCGCCGACTGTTCAAGGAAATGAAGAAGAGAGAGTTCTAACGGCCGCGAGGCCGCCGAAAGACCGGTCGCTGTTCATCTCCGTCGTCCCGGTCCCGACGCGCCTCGGGCGGAAGAGGTCTCTCGCCCGACGTTTCTCCCGGCTTTCGTTTGGGAATCGGATTGCGAAGCCCCACGGGTCGCACACCCTGGGCCGGCGTCCGGCGATGAAACTGGGGATCGAGGACCGGCTTCGGCGGACCTGGTGGCGTGACGCGGACGGTGAGACGTTCGGTCGCCGTCAACACTCCCAGCGCCGATTGCGTCGCCACCCGGATCGTGTCGAGCGAGGTCTCGATCGCATCGCGGACGTGAGACTCCATCCTCGGCGCTTCCATCTCGAGAATCGCTCGGGCCAGGTCTCTCGCCGTGTCGGGCCCGATCGGCATCCCTTGCTCGCCGAGCCGTTCACACACCATCTCGATCGTCTCCAGGCTTGGCTCGTGGGTCACGCGGGTCGTCGCTTGGTTCATCGGGTCGTCTCCCTTCGTGGTCATCGCCACTCCACCTCCATCGCGCGCCAGAGATACCAGCTCGCCACGCTGCGGTAAGGCCGCCAGCGTTCGGCTCTTCGTCTCATCGCCTCGGGATTTGGAAGGGCACGCGTCCTGAAGGTGCGTGCATAGCCCTTCCGCACGCCGAGGTCACCGAGCGGGAGGACGTCGGAGCGCCCGAGCCGGAAGATGAGAAGCATTTCGACGGTCCATCGGCCCACGCCGCGCACGATCGTGAGTCGTTCGACGAGCGCCTCATCGTCCATTCGTCGGGCGAGCGCGAGCGACGGTACGGTCCCGTCGATAGTCCGGGCCGCGAGATCTCGCAGCGCCGCGGTTTTCGCGGTGGAGAGTCCGGCGGCGCGCAGTCGGTCCGGCGGGGTATCCAGAATGTCGCTCGGGCCGGGAAACCGCTTGGGATGGAAGAGGGCAACCATGCGGCCGAGTATCGTGGCGGCGGCCCTTCCCGACAGCTGCTGATAGACGATCGACTCGGCCAGCGCCCCGAAAAGACTTTGGGTGGGAAGCGGCCGCATGGTGAACGGCCCGGCGCGCGCAATCAACTCCCCCAACCGAGGCTCTGCGCTTCCGAGATAGCGGCATGCAAGCTCGGGATCGTATTCGAGACCGCGCGGTCGCCGTGTGCGGGTCGCCATTCGTCCAAAGATAATCCTCCTTGACGCGGCGAAGGGACGCGGGTTCCCTTCGGCCAATGCAACCCGAGGAATTTCGCCGCCACGCCCACGCAATGGTTGATTGGATGGCCGACTATCTTCGTGACGTCGGCACCCTTCCCATCGCGCCCGCGTCATCACCTGGTGAAGTCCGGCACCAGCTCCCCTCCTCGCCACCAGACGCTGCCGAGCCATTCGAGCGTCTCTTCGATGACTTCCGGCGGGTGATCGTTCCGGGTATGACGCATTGGAACCATCCGGGCTGGATGGCGTACTTCCCCTGCAACAACAGTCCTCCATCGATACTCGGCGAGATGCTCGCTTCAGCCATTGGAGCGCAGGGAATGTCGTGGGCCACTTCGCCCGCGGCCACCGAGCTGGAGCAGGTGGTCATGGATTGGGTGCGGCAGATGATTAATCTGCCAACCACATTCACCGGCGTCATTCAGGATACGGCATCGACAGCCACGCTCGTCGCACTGCTCACGGCGCGGGAACGTGCCACGGGGTTTGCCGCAGGAGCACGCGGCCTCGCGACCGCCGGATCCGGTCTCACGGTCTATGCCTCCACCGAGGCGCACGCTTCGGTGGACAAGGCGGCCAAGCTCGCCGGATACGGGCTTGATCATCTGCGTCACGTGCAGACCGACGCCACTTTCGCGCTCCGCCCAGACGAGCTCGACCGCCTGATAACAGCGGATCGGGCCCAGGGACTGGTACCGGCGTGCGTCGTAGCCTCGATCGGGACGACGTCGTCCACGGCGGTCGATCCCGTTGCCGAAATCGCCGACATCTGCCGACGCCACGGCGTCTGGCTTCATGTGGACGCCGCGTACGCCGGCACGGCGGCCCTGGTTCCGGAGCTGAGAGGACCGTTCACCGGAGTCGCGGGCGCGGACAGTTTCGTCTTCAATCCCCACAAATGGATGTTGACCAACTTCGACTGCACGGCCTACTACGTGCGCGACACGAGCGCGCTTCTCCGGACCTTCCAGACCACTCCCGAATACCTACGGACGGCGCACGATCCCGAGGTCGTCAACTATCGCGACTGGGGCATTCAGCTCGGGCGCCGATTCCGTGCGCTCAAGTTGTGGTTCGTGATCCGGAGCTATGGTGTCGAGGGATTGCGGGCGATGATCCGCGAGCATGTCGCACTGGCACGGCAATTCTCGGAGTCGGTCTCCGCGCACCCGGATTTCGAGGTCATGGCGCCGGTGCCGTTTAGCCTGGTCTGCTTCCGATTCCACCCGGCACACGCCGCTGACGAGGAGCTCGATCGCCTCAATGAGCGGCTGCTGGCGCGAGTGAACTCAACCCGCCGGTTCTGCCTGACCCACACACGCCTCGGGGGGCGGTATGTCATTCGGCTGGTCGTGGGGCAGCGAACCACACGGCGGGAGCACGTCGAAGCGGTCTGGAAGGAGATTTTAGAGGCCGCGAAAGCCGTCTGACGATCAGCCGGCGAGCGCCGGCGCGAGAGCGGGAGCCAGAAGGGCGCGGAGATAGTGTCCGGTATGCGACCCGGAGGCCTCGGCCACGATCTCGGGACGGCCCTGGGCCACGACCCGTCCTCCGGCATCGCCGGCTTCGGGGCCCAGGTCCACGATCCAGTCGGCGCGTTTGATGACGTCGAGGTGATGCTCGATCACGACGACGGTGTGTCCCGCATCGACCAGGCGGTCGAGCACTTGGATGAGGATTCTGACGTCGTCGAGGTGGAGACCCGTGGTAGGCTCGTCCAGAATGTACAGCTTTCGGCCTTCGCGTTTGCCGGCTTGAGCCAGCTCGCGGGCGATCTTGAGCCGTTGCGCCTCGCCGCCAGAGAGCGTGGTCGCAGGCTGTCCCAGTCGGAGATAGCCGAGCCCGACCTGCTGCAGATGCCAGAGCGCGGTTCCGAGTTTCGGTTGATGACGAAAGCGCTGGATGGCCTCGTCCACCGTCCACTGAAGCACGTCATGGATGGAATGGTTCTGGATTCGCACCTCGAGCACCTCTGGCCGGAAGCGTGTCCCCCCGCAGACCTCGCACGGCACGAATACATCGGCCATGAACACCATCTCGACCTGCACGTGACCGGCGCCCTCGCACGCGTCGCACCGTCCACCCGGCACGTTGAAGGAAAACGTCGTCGCGGAGTACTTCCGGCGCCGAGCGAGCGGCTGTGCGGCGAAGAGCTCCCGGATTTCGTCGAACGCCTTGATGTAGGTGATCGGATTCGAGCGCGGCGAGCGGCCGATCGGCGACTGATCGACCAGGAGCACGTCCTTCAGAAATTCCCATCCCGTGAGTGAGGTTACCAGGCCGACCGGCTCGCCCAAGTGGCTCTTGGCCGTGTGGCGACCACGGAGCACGGCCTCGAGATGGCGGTAGAGCACATCGTAGACCAGCGTGCTCTTGCCCGAGCCGGACACGCCGGTCACCGCCGTCAGCGCGCCGAGCGGAATGTCGACGTCCACACTGTGAAGATTGTGCAGGGTGGCGCCGCGCACACGGAGCCACTGTGGTCCGGCAGGACGTCGCGCGCTGGGCACGCCGATTCGCTTTTCGCCGGAGAGGTACTGGCCGGTCAGGGAGTTGCCGGCGCTCGAGACCGGGCCTGCGTAGACGACGCGCCCGCCGTTCTCACCCGAGCCGGGCCCCAACTCCAGCATGAAGTCGGCGTGGCGGATAGCGCTGAGGTCGTGCTCGACCACCAGCACGGTGTTGCCCGCGTCGCGCAGCCGCCGCAGCAGCGACAGAAGCCGGTCGATGTCGCGTGGGTGGAGGCCGATGGACGGCTCATCGAGCACGTAGAGCGTGTCCACCAGACGCGACCCGAGCGCGTTGGCGAGGGCGATGCGTTGCGCCTCGCCGCCCGACAGCGTGCGAGTCTGGCGATCGAGGCTGAGGTATCCGAGGCCGACGTCCCGCAGGAACTCGAGTCTCGCCTGCAGCTGGTCGAGGATGAGCTGGGCGACCTCCTGCTCGAACGGTGGGAGAGTGAGCGACCCGAGCCATCCGGAGATGTCTTCGACCGACCGGCCCGCGACCGCGGCGATCGTTTCACCGGCCACACGGACCGCGAGAGCGTCCGGATTGAGCCGCGTCCCGTCGCACGCTGGACAGGTTTGGGCGAGCTGATACTGTCGAAGGAAGACCCGGATGTACTGCTTGTAGCGCTTCTCCTCGAGTCCCTTGAGAAAGGGGAAGATGCCGAGGTAGCGTCCCTTCTTTCCGTGCAGCAGCTCCCGCCGGTGTGCAGCCTTGAGCTTCCTCCATGGCTTCGACGTGTCGATTCCGAGCCATGCGGCAGGTCGAGCAGGAGGCGGCGTCGCGTCTCGTAGCGCGGTTTGGTCCACGGGTCGATGGCTCCATCCGCGACGCTCCGCGCGGGATCGGGAATGATGAGCGACTCGTCGTACTCGAGTATCGCGCCGAACCCGTTGCACGTCGAGCAGGCTCCGCGGGGATTGTTGAATGAGAACAGAGCCGGGGTGACCGTGGCGGCCGGCGTGTCGCAGGCACTGCAGGCCGGATGGCGGGTGAAGCGAAGTCGGCCGAGGTCGTGTACGGCAACCGCGATGCCCTCGCCTTCCTGGAAGGCGGTGGCGATCGCTTCCGCCATCCGGCCCGCCGCCGCTGGCAAGACCTCGAGACGATCGACCACCACCAGCAATTCGTCGGTCCTCGTCAGGTCGAGTCGATCGGGCAGCTCATCGAGACGGTAGGGCGTCCCATCGACCAGCACGCGGACGAAGCCGAGCGCGCTCAGATTCTCGACGACTGCCTCGTGGGTGAGCCGTGCGACGGGTGGCAGCGGGAAGCAGATCTGTACGCGACCCGGTCCGGCGGCCAGAATATCGTCCACCGCCGACTGGGGCGTGTCGCGCCGGACCGGTGCGCCGCACACCCGACAGAAGCTCCGTCCCACCCGGGCCCAGAGAAGCCGCAGGTAGTCGTAGACCTCGGTGGCCGTGCCGACGGTCGATCGGCTCGAGACGGTCGGGTTGCGCTGCTCGATCGCGACCGCGGGGGCGAGGCCCTCGAGCCGGTCCACGAGCGGCTTCGGCATCCGCTCGAGAAACTGCTTGGCGTAGGTCGAGAGCGACTCGATGTACCGCCGCTGGCCCTCGGCGTAGAGCGTATCGAAGGCGAGCGAGCTCTTGCCGGAGCCCGACGGACCGGTGATCACGATCAGCGAACGGTGCGGCAGGC
>CAVUOO010000004.1:0-771307 GCA_963743195.1 uncultured Gemmatimonadales bacterium | reverse complement strand
AACCGCAAGTGCGAGCGGGAATGCTGCCGCGATAAATGCGCCGATGTAAGGTACGAAACGCAGCACAGCAGCTAAAATGCCCCACAGAACCGCGCTCGGAATGCCTATGAGCAATAGACCAACCCCAATTACCACACCAAACGCGCCATTTACGACAAGCTGGATCAGGAAAAGCCGACTGAGGCGCCCGGCGGCGTCATCAAGCGCTGCTGTGGTGCGCTGAAGATCAGGCGAGCCGGCCAATCGAATCAGCCGATTACGCAGATCCTCACGTTGCAGCAAAATGAAGATCACAAAAATGATGATGATGCCGGTCGTGGCGAGCGGATGCAGAAGCGGAGAGATCAAGCTTCGCAAGCTCTCCAGGGCGCCCGGATCCGGCTGACGTACCTCCACTGGAACAGGTGTGAGGGGTGCGGAAGTTTTGGGGCTAAGAATTGAACCTTGGCCGAGGGAAGAGGCAGCGTCCTTCGGCTTGTCGAGTTCCTTGCTGAGATCCTTTAGCATGCCGGACGCTCGTTCAAGCGTCCCGCGCCCCGCAGTTGTTTCGCGAAAGGATTGGATTTTCTCGCTTATCGTGGATTGATACCGCGGAAGATCACCGGCGAGTTGTGTTAGCTGAGTAGCCAGCAAACTTCCCAACGCAAATATGAGCGCGAAGGCTATGATAACCACGCTCACGACCGCCAATCCACGTGGAACTCGAATACGTTGTAGAATTCCAACAAGGGGAGCAAGCACGAAACTCAGAAGAATTGCCAGCGCGATTGGCACGAAGATCTCGCGACCAAAATAGAGGGTCGTGATAATTATGAATGCCAAGATAGCAGTTGCCATCGCGCTTAGCAGCGCCATTAGTTCTTCAGAGGTACGAACTTTAAATGGCTGTCTAAACACGGAATACTCCGTTCTCCTGCTATTCGGAGCTGATTTAGACATCCACAAAGTTTTTAAAGAGCCCATGCCGGCGTCAGAGCGGCGTTCGTCTAACTATCGACCGCCTAAACGGTTCCACGGAGACTATCCGCATAGCTCGGGAAGTTGCGTGGATTTGTTCTTGATCCTGAGCAGGTCGTAACTTGATGTGGCGATCTGCAAGATGAGATCACCGCAACCGTAGTTGGTTCGATTTCGTCCGGGCTCATCTTATAAAGGTGATTTCCGCGTCGTCGTGTCCAGCTTTAACGACATCACCGACGCCCTTTCCGAACATCGAACGGGCCAGAGGCGAAGCGTGCGAGATGGATCCTTTTGCGGGATCGGCTTCGTCCTCACCGACAATTCGAAGGGTTTGCTCTCGGCCATCGTCGCGGACAATCGTCACGGTTGTGCCAAAGCGAACTTCCGAAATGTCGACCGGAGATGGAAGGACTTGCGCGCTCGCGCGGCGGGAGCTCCAGTACCGAACCTCGCGTCCCGCAGCCGCGCGATTGACGCAGGATCGCTCGAAGCCTGGGCAAGGGCGTAACCTTCTCGCGCTGCCGCCAGCGCAGCTTCGATCTGGGCCATCCCATTTAACGTAACGTCATTCGGAAACTCAGAGATCTGCCTATCCGGCAGATCCTCAAGGGAGTTAACGTCCTGTTCCTTGACGAAGGCTCAACTCATACCAAGCAGCTCTTTCGCGGAAGAAGTGGCAAGTCTATTTAGCAACAATTTTTGCGCAACCGGGTTCCATTTCTCGACGTCCCCGTCGTCTTCGAAGAAGCATTCATAAATCCCTACACCTCCAGAAGGTCAGGTTTCGAACACTCTCTTCAAAAAATTCGGCGATATCCGTACGGCAGAGCAATCCTCCGACGAGCGAAAGGAACCAACCAGTCTCGGCGCGGTTGTAATGCGTCCCGGCTCAAATAGGAGGTTTCAAGATGATCCGTAAGGTTCTCGGAGCGGCATTTCTCGCCGCAGTCATAATCGCTCCACTTTCCGCGTCAGCTCAGGGAGTGCCTGCAGGCGTTGACCGCGGTGCCCGTGAAGGCGAGCGGGCTGCAGGCCCTGTGGGTGCCATCGTTGGCGGCACGATCGGAGGAGTCGTCGGCGGTGTTTCAGGTTTATTGGGTGTAGATCAACGGCCTCGTTTTCACAGCTATGTGGTTGAGCAGCACCGTCCGTCCTACCGTTATCAGGGCGATCTAAGGGTGGGTGCTGAGCTTCCGGAAGCGGGTGTGACTTATTACGACGTTCCTCAGGAATATGGTGTTCGCGAGTATCGCTACACCGTCGTAAACGACCGAACCGTACTGGTTGACCCCCATACCCGTCGCATCGTGCAAATTGTGGAATAGGCTTCCAAAAAAGAATACGGAGATGCCGCTCAGGTTGAGCGGCGTTTTCTTATGAGGGATCGGATAGCTGTTCGATCATCAAAGCTCACTCCAGGAGCCACTTAAGAGGCCGGTCCTAATAGGTGGTCGGACGCAGGGAAATGCGGTTCGGGAGCTTAACGACAACGCCGGGACAGGTTTCTTGGGGTTCGTCGATATTATGCTTGGGCTGATCGTCTAGCTGCTTTGGGCGACCACGATGGGTCTGATGTGCGAGCGAACTCATTACGAAACGCATTGTTCGAGCCAGCGTCGCTCATTCAATTTGAAGATTTTTCAGGCTGCTCGCGATTTTTTCTAGAGCCCTTGTGCTTGGCGAACGCGTGGGTAACTTCCGCACCAATGAGGATGATTTGCGACGAATAGTAGACCCAAATAAGGATCACGATGATCGATGCAGCGGCTCCGTACGTTGACTCCAGTCCTTGCTTGCCGATGTAAAATCCAATGGCGGATTTCCCAATTTCAAAAAGGACAGCTGTAAGGATCGCTCCAAGCCAAACGTCGTACCAATCGATTGCCGCGTCGGGGAGCCATTTGAACATCATCGCAAAAAGCAGCGAGATGACGCCTACGGAAGTCAAAATAGTGACGACGTGTAAAAGCCACTCCTGCGCATACGGCGCGGCATATTTCCCAAAAACTGAAAGCCCGGCGGTTACGAGTAGCGAGACCAGGAGAAGAAACCCCAGCGCAAGGACGGCAGCGAGCGAAACGACATAATTGCGAATGAAGTACCACACGCCAAGGCCCGGCGCTTCACCCACTTCCCAGACTGTATTCAGGGCGTCTTTGAGTTGAACTACAACCCCAATTGCTGCGAAGATTAGCGCTCCTAACCCCATCAGCGTTGCGATAAGACCCTCTCGGGGTCGACCTGCGTCCGCCAGCATCGCTTGAACAGCTTTCGCACCGGTATCCCCGAGCATGTCTTTGATCGAGGACGCCACCTGCCCACTGACTGCATCCCGACCAAAAAAGAAACCGGCAACGGCGATGGCAATGACAATGATGGGTCCTAATGAAAATACTGAATAATAGGCGAGCGCGGCCCCCTGGCGAGAACCTTTATGACTGGACCAGTTTCCAGCAGCTTCTTTTGCAACGGTCCACAACATCGCATACGCGCTTTGTCGCCCAACGGATTGATCGTCCCTCGATGCGAAAAACCCGATGCCGGTGGAAGGGCAACGGGTTCATCGTAATGCTTGTCCAATCTCATAAGGCTAGTGAACGGAAGTTGGTTCCCTAAGAAATTGAGTTGATAGCGAGGGGACAACTGAGTGTACGCATCTTCGAACGCCCCGGGCGCCCCGGCTGTTTCCCGGCTAAGTCTGGAGCAGGCGGCTACTGAGTCCGCTCCCGAAAGTACGTGATACCGTTGGTTGGACCGGCCCCTCTAATGCCGAATAGGTTAACCGCTCCATGATGCGGTGCCGTCCGTTCTGGACGAAGGTAACCCTAGGACTTGCCACCAATGGCCATGGGCCAGATGCAATTTCGAAAATAGGAATCATCGGACTGCCGCGTTACGGTTAGATGCACCCGAAGCTTAGCCAGGTGACCGGAACTTTAGCCCCCTGGAGCCATTTCTTTTCCGGCGAATCGTTACTCGCGCAGGGCGTTTTCCAACTTGGAAGCAAGAACGTGATTGTTTCGGCTGGGCTGGCTTTCAATAATTTTGTAATCGTTGCGATCGTTGTCGCGGCTTTGTATTTTACACGTGAAATCCTTGTACCGATCGCACTGGCGGTTTTGCTCAGTTTCGTGCTGGCGCCTTTTGTCAGACTGCTCCAGCGTTGGCATCTTCCGCGTGCTCTGGCCGTAGTGCTTGCCGTCGTTATGGCTTTTGCCATTGGGGTTTCTCTGGCGACGATGGTTATGGTGCAGGTCAATCAGTTGGCGAGAAATCTGCCGCGCTACCAGACTACGCTTAGCGATAAAGTCCAAAATCTGCGGGAGGTTTTGGGGGCGACGGGCCTGCTTAAGGATGCATCCAGCTTGCTCAACGATCTTGGCAAGGAATTGAAAGGGTCGGATCTTAAGAAAACTGTAACGTCGTCCCCCATGCTTACGCGGCCAGGCTCTTCCACCAGGCCTATTCCCGTCGAAGTTCATCAGCCCGATCCTGGCGAGTCGGAAACATTAGTGGCTTTCCTTCAGCCGTTGGTCACTCCTTTGACCATGACCGTGATTGTCATGATTTTTGTCACCTTTTTCCTGTTTCAACGAGAGGATCTGCGCAATCGGTTCATCAGGCTCGCTGGAAGCGGAGATATCGAAAGGACTACGGCAGCGTTGGACGATGCGGGTGGGCGGCTGGGCAAGCTATTCGCTACCCAACTCATTTTGAACGTGGTTTTCGGATGTATCATCGGTTTTGGCCTGGCGCTGATCGGCGTCCCCAGTGCTTCCCTGTGGGGATTGCTTGTGATGGTTCTCCGCTTTGTTCCCTACTTAGGCGTAGCCGGCGCGACGACGGCGATCGAGGATGATGAGGCCGCGTCAATATGCCTCTGCTATCTTGAGAACGTTTCGAAAGCCAGGCTCGATTACGCCGTCAGAAAGCTCTCGCGAATGGCACCCACGGCCCGTATCGTCGTTTGCCTTTTAGCGGACGCTGAGATTTCTGCCGCCTCCCAAACGGGCAAAGGGCCATCTTGCTCCCTGAAGGCTACGGTTGCCGCCTTTGAGAATCATAAAAGTCATCCCGAAGGCGTCGTGTCGGAACTTATATGATGATGAGAGGTTCGGACATGGAATAGTTCGCAAGGATTGCACCATGTCACAGACCGACACCCGTTCATTGCAGCAGATCAAACGCGAAACCGAGCAAACGCGGGCTGGCCTGACAAGTACTGTCGAGCAACTCAAAACCAGCGTCGCAGACACGGCGAGCGACATCCGCCAGCGCATCAGTCCCGACGCCATCAAGGCTGAGGTATCGGACTACATCAAAAGCAGAGGCGAGCAGCTTCTGAACGACGTCACCGCCGCCGCCCGCAGAAATCCGATGCAGGCTGTAGCAGTCGGCGCAAGCCTCGCATATCCGCTGCTGCGTCTGGCGCGAGCAATACCCTTGCCGGTTTTGATGGTGGGTGCGGGCCTGTTTTTTGCTGGTTCCAAGACCGGGCAGTCGGCCACGCAAAAGGCCTCTGACGTGGTCTCCGACCTTTCTGACGAGTTCGTGCACCGCGCTCGCGAGTTTGGAGACCAGGTTGGAGACTCCGCCTCGGCTGCAAAAGCATATGCGTCGGACCAGTTTGATCGCGCAAGCGCCGCGGTTTCCGGCCGAACCGATCAAGTGAGCCGGACGACTGATGCAGCCGAGGCCACTCTCTCTTCAAATTCCAAGGCGCTTCAGGATAGGGCGGCTTCCTTCGGCAGCACGCTTTCCAACCGCGCGGCCGATCTCAGGGAACAAGGGGTCCGGACAACTGGTTCGGCTCCCGCGACGGTTCAGGACAAAGTAATTTCCTTCGGCAGTTCCCTGTCAGACCGTGCGACGGATCTAAAGGACCAGGGCATTCGGATGGCGAGTTCCGCGGGCGCGACCGTCCAGGATATTGCCTCCGACGTAACATCTGTTGCCCGCAACGCGGCCGGCACCACCGCGGATGCCGGACTGGATGCCGCAAGGGCCCTGCGGGACAGGACATCCGATCTCGCCGAGCGCGCGGAAAAGACCATTTTCCCGACGATTGAACAAAATCCTCTATTGGTGGCCGGTGTAGGTCTGCTGGTCGGTGCGTTGATCGCCAGCGCATTGCCCCGCTCCGAGATTGAAGATGGCCTTGTTGGCGATGCCAGCACTGCGGTCAAGCGGCGCGCCCAAAACGCCGCATCGCAGGGTTTCGACACTGCCAAAAACGCCGTTGGAGAAGTCTACGACGAAGCGACCCGGCAGGCCGAAGTGGAAGGGCTAACGCCCAACGGGATAGGCAAGGCAGCGCAGGACATTGGTCAGCGCGTGCGCCGCGTCGCGGAAAGCGCAGTAACAACTGCCTTCGAGCCGGCACAAGAAAATCATCAACCAAGCACTCACGGAGAGACCGATCATGGCTGACCAGACATTCAGGACTTCGGATCAAAACGGATCGGCCTCGCCCCAAGGATTCGAGAGAGCCGCAACCGCTGCGAAGAGCGTAGCCGACCAAGCACTTTCCGCCGGGCGTGATCTCAAGGATAAGGCGATTGGCATGGTTGGCTCATCTTCCGATGCGATCAAGGACCAGGCATCGGAGTTTGTCGATGCCGCCAAGGACGTCGCATCCCAGGCAACCGACAAGCTCAAGCAGACCGTCGATGGCCAGAAGCACGCCAGCGCGGAATATGTCGGAAACTTGGCCGACACGATGCGCCGCGCCGCCCGGGAGTTCGATGGCGATCTTCCGATTGCCGGAGTTTATATCCGCAAGGCCGCGTCCCAGATCGAAGGGGTTTCCGACTCCATCAAGACCGGCAACTTCAAAGACTTGGTCCGGGGTGCGCAGTCCTTCGCGCGCCGGCAGCCGACCGCGTTCCTGGGAATGGCAGTGCTTGCCGGTTTTGGTGTTGTGCGATTCCTGAAGAGTTCGGCAAATGATTCCGAAGGTGCGGCAGCAGGATCGCGTCAGACTGGCGGAAACAGATTTGCTGCAAACACCGCGAGCCACTCGCGTGCGGATCAAGGGCAGGGCCAGTCTTATTCGGATAATAAAGGGTATCGCGATGAATTCAGCAGGTAACCGGTCGATACCGGAGCTCTTCAGCGACGCAGTCGGGCAGCTCGCCAAACTGGTCGGCAACGAATTCGAACTTGCGCGCGCGGAGCTGTCGGAAAAGGCAAGTCAGGTCGGTCGCGCAAGCGCCATGATCGGCGCCGGCGTAATTGTCCTTATGCCGGCGTTGGTGCTGCTTTTACTTGCAGTTTCGGCGGCGCTGATACGCGGCGGCTTCTCGGAACCGGTGGCCAATCTCCTGACAGGAGGGGGCGCGGCGCTAGTTTCGATAGCGTTGATCGCAACCGGCTTGAGCCGCCTTTCCGGCGATGCTCTCAAACCCTCGGTGACACTCGATCAGGTGCAACGCGACAAGGTCGCGGCGAAGGAGATGGTGCGATGAGCGAGATTTCGGAAAAAACATCAGGCTTCGTTCGGGACCTCGGCGAGGCCGCGCGCCAGAACCCGCTGTCGGCCGCGCTGATCGGCATGGGCGTGTTGTGGCTCTTTACCGGCAGCCGAACCGCGGAAAGGGCTGGGGAGTTTGTCCGGGATAGCGGATTTGATCGAATCCCGGATGCGGGTGCGTTCGAAGCCGCCCGTTCGACTTTCAACTCTGGCGCCGATGCAATCGGCGAGCGCGTCATGTCGGCAAAGGACGCGCTGCGAGACGGAAGCGCGGGCGCTTTCGATAGTGCAAACCGCATCGGGCGCGACTATGCCGACACCACGTCCGAATATGTCAGCCCTATACCGGGGGCCGGTGCCGAGATGTTCCAGACCATCCGTTCCAACCTGGCCGATGTTTTCAGGGCGCAGCCATTGGCGTTGGGCGCGATCGGGCTCGCGATCGGCGCCGGGATCGCTGCAGCATTGCCGCCGAGCGAGCTGGAAGCTACTTACCTCGGCGAAACCAGCGACACCGTTAAGGCAAAAGCGGCCGACTTCGCAGCTGAACAAACCTCTCGCGCAACGACCCTGGCAGAAAGCGTGCTTGGCGCCGTCACCGAGGAAGCTCGCAGACAAGGCCTCACGGTAGAGGACGCGAAATCGGCCGTCGGCGACATCTCCGCAAAAGTCGGCCGCGTCGCCGATGCGGCGGGGAAAGGCATTTCTGAGCGGGTGGGCCTGAGTAAACCGTCGTAAACGGTTCGTGAAACGGTTGCTCCGAAACCATGCGGCGTAAGCGCTGTCCGATAGCCAAAGCGAGAGGACGTCGCCAGGCCCATCACCCAAACCATAAATTTAGTGTTCGATCGCCATACATGACTACATACTTGATGAGCGCCGCCAAAATCGCAACGATCAACAGGAAAGCCGATATTTTCTTGAGGGTATACCACCTCGGGTGATGACAGCGTGGACACAGGTCGTCATCGCCCCGGATTTTGGCGCCACATTCCGTGCAACTGATCAAAAGCCGTCTCCATCGAACCCTTAGCCGGCTGGACTTTCATTCGGCATCGAGGACTTAATGGTTTTGGCAGGAAAACAGTTCCGCTGGTAGCTAACGCTCATAGCGCGTGACAGCGGAAACGACGGCTTATGCTCGTGGCTGGCGTGTCCAATACGCCTTCGTCCGCATTGCCGACCGCGCCGGCAGCCCAGCCGCCGATGACACGCCTGTACCGTCGGGCGATGACAACCAGCCCATTCCTTTGGTGGCATGGCATGCCTTATCAGAGTTGTTCAAGATCTGGCTTAGGTTTGGGTTATCCGCACAGAGGAGCAGCCTGACCGCAACCTATTGCCTTGATCCGAGTTGCCTCCGAAAGCTTCGGAGGAACAAATGACGCGGCAGCCTATCAACGACGAGAATAAACCGCCTGCGCCTACGGCTAAGGATCAAACGCACAAGCGAGCCAAGCATATTGAAGAAACGGCGCGGTTAGCGAGCTCGGTCGAAACAGCCAAGGATCCTGGCAAGGTTCGAGACACGAAAGTTTGACCCCACGCAGCGAGGCTGATCAAGTCACAGGATAGCCGGCGAGAAAACGAACTGCGCCGGCCTGATACGTTCGGCAAATAGGGAGACGGTCTTGGCAGATCAGCACCTGGTGAATACATTGATTGCGACAGCAATTGGCGATTGCCACAAAGATCATCCGGACCACAAGATAGACCCGGAAGAAGCCAAACAAATTGCAAAATGCATCGTTGAGGCACTAGCCGACGCGGGTCTTCAGATCACACCCGTCAACAAGGTTTAAATCGGGACACCACCATTTGGCCATAGAAACAGGAACGGCCGGCTCTGCGGTATCCCTGGGAGATCGCGCAGAGGGGGATCCTACTGCGAGGCATCGGCGGATCGGTCGTTCGCGTGATTGTGTGACTACTCGGTATTGACGGTGCTATGGGAGGTTGTCTGAGTCAGAGGCGCAATTAGACTGTCTCGTTGGCGAAGCTTAGTGTTGTATCAATGGCATGTTGCCAAGAATTATCTGTGGCGGCGTGATTGTCTTTCAGACTTCGACTCGCGCTAGCAAGACTGCTTTCCGCCATCGAGAACTCTTCCTGTCGTTTTGGGCTCTTTCGCGGGCGCCATACGCCCTGCGGTCATCGTAGTTGCTCCTCGAGATCACGGATCAACTGTCCAAGCCGCTCCTTCGTAAGCGGGTCATCGTGGTCTCTCGCCATCCGGCGCGCCTGTTCAAGCCGCCGTTCCAACTCTTTTCGGTCGCTCTTGTCAGTCATGGCGACACTCCTCCTAATGAGACGGCGGAGCGTCGCAAACGTTCAATTTTGAACTATATTTTTAGCTTTTGGTCTAGCGTCGCTATCTTTCGGTCGCGCTGCCAAAGCTCGACGGCATGGCTTTCGGCAAGCTTCTTTGCCTGCTCCATAGCAGCATCGTCGTCCACGCAGTTCCAGCGGAACTGACTTCTGAAAATGGCCGTCTGAGCCGACGATGTAAATGCGATATTCCGCCAAGTTGCTCCCCGAAATCTAGGTTCCGCGTGCGGAAAGACGACGTTCACCTCGATCAACACATCGCTGAAGTAACCGAGCTTTAACCGCCAGCCGTCATTTGTCGATTCGACCATTCTAGTGGTCACGTGTGCAAATAACCGTCACCGTCGTCAAATCCGGTAGCGGCTTTTTGCTGACCGAGACGAGAGGCGGGGGCGACCTAAAAAGCGTGACCGATAACCCTCGATGGCATGGGCGATGAATATGACGGCGCTTATGATGCCGAAGAACGCAATGAGTGCTTCCAACATGGCGAGAAATCGATCCTGAGGCCGGCCGTTAGACGCAACTCCATCCCTCGATACACAGTCAAAAGGATTTTCGGTGTGGGCTGAATTTCGATTGCGGGATGATGTTTTAATACAACATCGAGCGCTAGCGAAGTTGCGGCCTAATCGTAACACCATATCTTGCGCTATCGCCCTTGGCAGAATTACTCGTGTAATAAGCCGCGATCCCAGTTCCTGTGTTCCGTTTTGCAGAGACGGCGCGGAGTAAATGCGATCTCTTATCTGTTGATGCTTTCGACTCTGCCCGGCTGGAAGGCCGCGCTTTTTCGTCGGGTGGTCGTCAATCTGACACAGTCTTCAAGGCGAGCATTTGCTGCTACGATCTAATCGGCATCCCGGCCGAGGCTGGTGGTACGATCTCTTGCGCGCGGCCCAGGCCTTACGCCGTGCGAGCTTAACCGATATTGCAAGTCGAATGTAGACCACACGGAAACGACTGCGGTGATGAATTCCCAACTGTTGGAACCATTCAATATCGCCTCCCGGTTTCGCACCCTGGGAGAGCATTTAGACGTTGATTCTCTTAATAGCGGAATAGAGGAGGGCCAAGTTTGCGGGGGGATGCCGGGTTCGCGCTGGGGTGCTATTATTGAACGGATTGGTCCGTCGCGAGTTATCCAGAATGCCCAAAGGAACACGAACATCGACCGGTCCTATGAGGACGCAACCTGTAGAGCGCGGCTCAATAATGCCGACACAGTCACTCCCCTTAATGCCTACGGTGGGCAATGTAACGAACAGGCCACAACCAAGGCAGCAATTAACTAGGGCCGAAGAAGTCCGCGCCGCGAAAGCGAGAATAACGCGGCGCAACTCTTTGCGAAAACAGCGGGAGGCCCTGAAGGGCGATAACTAGTTTCGGAAATCGATTTCCCGATCCAGGCTACGAAGGTACGACAGTCCCTCCACCGTCAAGCGGTGCTCGTCCTTTTCGCCCTCGATGTACTTTTTCATCAAATGCTTCGAAAGCCGTTCACGTGCAACTTTCGTCTCGGAACGGTCTGCAAGCGCACTGTATATCTTCAGCGCCCGATCAACGGGTAGAGTATTCATGGGACTTGTCTCAGGTTTGAGCCTTTCAAAGGTAAGGCTCAATGCCCTTTATCGTTCCGCAAAAATATCCCATCTCGTGATGCAATATTGGGCGGCCCCAGGGCCTTTGATGGGCTTAAAGCCTCTCCCGTTCCCACGGCGTGAAGCCATTTTCCAATCCGAACGAATTCGTCCTGAAGCAGGACGGGAGGAGGGTTGGAGGCTGTTAAGGGGATTCGGCCATGACAAAGAAGAGGCAGAATATTCTCACGTCGATGCTTTCCAGGTGGGCGCTGCACCTGATGGCGATTGCTTATGCTGGCTGCGAGATCATCTCCCGATCCTGAACGTTTCCGCGCCGTCGCACTCTAAATCCTGCGCTCGCCCTTGCGGTCCCAACGCGCTTATTTTGCGGCATGATAGGCCGCATCCTCGCGCGCCATTCCTCACTTCGTTGCGTTTCGGTAGATAATCCTTGTCGCGGTAAACGGCGTCCAGCTTTTTCCGATAGTTGCCGAATCTGAAAGAGCGGCCGGCAGATTGATCGGCGCGTTGATAATGTGAGATGCCCGCGAAGGCTGGCCTAGCAGGCCGAAACGGACCTGGCGCAGCGGAGACCATTTGCGACTAGGCGTTGCTCAAGCGACCTACAATCTTTCCAAAATAGCTTTCCGCAGTGTCCGTGATAGCTCTTCGACCGAATATGGCTTTTGAATTAGTGCGAAACCATGATGGGTATTTTCCGCGAGCACGCTGCTATAACCGCTTGTTAGCACCACTGGCAAGTCGGGATACTGCTCGCGGATGATCTTAGCCATCTCGACGCCATTCATTCCAGGCATGATGACGTCGGAAAACACCATATCGAACGCCCCTTGGTCTGCGGCTAAGAGCGCAAGCGCCTGTTTGGCATTGTCGGCCCGCCTGGTTCCATAGCCCAGATCTTGAAGTAGTTCGGTGGAAAACTTTCCGACATCCTCGTTGTCTTCAACAATTAAAATGCGATGACCGCGGCCGCTCGGCACTCCTTCAATGCTTCTTGCAGAAATACTTGGGTGATTGCTCGGAGCTTCTGCCTGCGGCAAATAGATGGTGAACGTCGAGCCCTGCCTTAATGCGCTGACTGCTACAATGTCGCCGCCAGATTGCTTGGCAAACCCAAGTGCCTGGCTGAGACCAAGACCGGTGCCCTTTCCTACATCCTTGGTTGTGTAAAACGGCTCGAAAATCGCCGTGATCTTGTCAGGCGCGATGCCTGTACCCGTGTCCTTAACAGAGATCGCAATGAATTTTCCATTGCGGTTCCCACTTATATCCGATGCTGGGACTGTATCGGCCTTTTCGACTTCTGATCGAAATAAGGCCCTCACCCTTCATCGCATCCCGACTATTTACAGCGAGATTGATGAGAGTGGTCTCGAATTGACCGACGTCCGCTATCGCGAAACATTCGGGATCGCTAATTTCAAGTCCGATCTGGATCCTGCTACCGACCAGAGGGCGAATTCAGCTGTACGATACCCTCGACCTGTTGGCCGACATCGAACACTTCCGGGGTTAAAGGTTGCCGGCGCGCAAACGCCAAAAGCTGTCCGGTCAATTTGGACGCGCGGTCTACGGTGTCTGAAATCGCATCAATGTAGCGACGACGACGATCTTCGGTCAGTTCGCGGCGACGAAGGAAATCAGTGGCCGAGCGGATGATCGTAAGCAGGTTGTTGAAATCGTGCGCGACGCCGCCGGTGAGCTGACCGACCGCTTCCATCTTCTGAGATTGCCGAAGGGCTTCTTCTGCCTGGCGACGTTCGGTGATATCGACCGCTTCGGGCAAGACATTGGTAACCGCGCCTTGCTGATCAAACACTGGTCGCATCGCAAAATCGAAATACCGGTCGCCTATGGGTAAGTGCAGAAGGATCTCGGTTCGCATGCTTTCGCCCCGTTTGACCGCGGCGAAAGCATCGGCGACTGCCTCGCTGGCACCTGCTGTCGCGGAAAACCAGGGTGAATTCCAAAACGGCCTACCGACGACGTCGGTCACGACGGCCTCGATCCCGGCCAACGAGGTCTTGTTCGCGTAAATAACGTTGCCCTGCAGATCCAGCAGCCCCAGGTACTGATTGCTGGTTTCGAAGATGGCGCGCAATTGCGCTTCGTTGGATTCGAGCTGTGAGGTGCGCTCCTTGATACGATGTTCAAGCGTTTCATTCAGACGGCGCAATTCACCTTCGGCTTCTTTTGCTGCCGTGATGTCATGAGCTACCCCGATAAAGCCGATGTGTTTCCCACCAGGATCCCAGCGCGGCTGCGACTCTGATCGCATCCATCTCCACGCTCCGTCTGCCCGACGATAGCGGGCTTCCAGCACAAACGGCTGCAAGGATGCCTCCCCCGCCAGGCTTTCACCTACGATCCGCGATAGATCGTCGGGGTAAAGAATTTTGCGCCAATCGAAGACAATCGCCTTCTGATATTCCAGGCCGAGAAAGTCCAGATATGCCTGATTTGCGAAACCGCGCGTGCCATCCAGTTTGCTGACCCGGGCTCGACCCCTTGACCCCAGACACTCCGGTCCACAGCACCAGCGTGCTCCTGGCACTCGACTTCGCCTTCTGAGAGGAGCCCTCCGTGAGGATGAGAACTCCATCGATAGTGCTCGTGTCGAGCCTGGGCCTTCTCCTGGTCTCTGGAGCGACTCGTGTCGCGGCACAGGAGACCCGGGTAGGCACGCTGCGCGGCAACGCTGCGGCGGGCAAGCAGGACTATCGCCGCTACTGCATCGGCTGTCATGGGCCGGCCGGCGACGGGACTGGGGAGAATGCGCAGTGGATCGACCCCAAGCCCCGGGATTTCACCGCCGCCGTCTTCAAATGCCGGTCGACCCCGACTGGAACCCTTCCGACCGACGAAGACCTGTACCACTCCGTCTCGCGCGGGTTCGTGGCCTCCAACATGCCGTCCTGGCTGCCACTCACCCGACAGACACGGGTGGACCTCGTGGCCTACGTGAAGACCTTCTCCCCGCGGTGGCAGGCGGGAGCGGGGACCCCGATCACCGTGCCCCCAGAAACGCCCGCGACGGTGGAAAGCATGCTCCACGGACGAGAGCTTTTCCAGAAGTTGGAATGCTGGAAGTGCCATGGACCCGCTGGTCACGGCGACGGTCCCTCGGCCTCTACGCTTACGGACAGTAAGGACAACCCGATCCGGCCCTACAACTTCGCCAGTGGTTCGCACTTCAAGTGTGGCGTGACCAACGCGGACCTCTACCGAATATTCATGACCGGTGTGGACGGCACACCGATGCCGTCCTTCTCCGACAACATCCAACCGGAAGATGCGTGGGATCTGGTGCATTTTCTCCGAACCCTGCAACCGCCCCCGTCGCCCGAGGCCACGGTCTGGCAGGCGTGGCTCCCCGAGCACAAGGGGGAACTCAAGCCGATCGGCCCGCCGCTGGGCGAGCCGTAATTCGGGTCATTCCTCTTTTGAGAAACGGTCCATCGATGTCAACCAAATATCTCTCCTCGCTCGGCCTGGTGTTGGTGGCCGCGATTGCAATGGGCGCGCTGGCCGGCCCGGCAGCGAGCCCCGGCACCATCACCGGCACCGTGACCTTTACCGGCACGCCGCCGAAGATGCGGCCGATCGACATGGCGAAGGAACCTTCCTGCGCCAAGCAGCACCCAACCCCGGTGATGACCGAGAACGTGGTGACCGGCCCCGGCAACACTGTCCAGTGGGCAGTGGTGTATGTCTCGGCCGGTGGCCCGTCGTCCCCGGCGCCCGCGACTGCGGTCCGCTACGACCAGAAAGGGTGCGAGTATATCCCCCACGTTGCGGCCCTTCAGGTGGGCCAGCCGCTGGAGATCTACAACGACGATCAGACCTCTCACAACATCCACCCCCTGGCGAAGGTGAATCCCGAGTGGAACAAGTCCCAGCCGCCCGGCGCGCCGCCCATCAAGGCGTCCTACGACAAGGCGGAGTTCATCGCCGTCAAATGCAACGTCCATCCCTGGATGCATGGGTATTTCGTCGTGCTCAACACCTCACACTACGCGACGACGGGTAACGATGGAAAGTTCAGCCTCGAGGGTCTGCCGCCGGGGAAGTACACGGTGACGGCGTGGCACGAGCGGTTCGGCACCCAGAGCCAGGAGGTGACCGTGGCCGAGGGGAAAGCCGCCACCGCGGATTTCGTCTTCAAGGCGCTCCCTTACTGAGCTCCAGGCCGGATCATCGCGATCAGCGGAGGCAAACGTACCGTGGGCAAACTGTTCGCTGTCATCATCGCGGTGATCACGATCATCTCGGCCGGGATCTTCATCTCGCGCGTCTGGTGGCTCCCCGCCGACGTGTCGGTCCTGGGCGTGGGCATCGACCGTCAGATGTCGGAGACGATGATCTCGGCGGGCGTACTGTTCGTGCTCTCCCAGTTGGTCCTGGCGCTGTTCGCATGGCAGTATGGTGACGTGGGAGATGGGCGGGCGATCAAGATCTTTCCGGGCGGAGCCACGCCGATGGTGCTGATCGCCACCCTCCTGGTCGGGGCCGAGATCCTGGCGCTGACACTGGTGGGCACCAAGATCTGGGCCGGGATCTTCCTCACGCCGCCGGATCCCAAGGCGCTCCAGATCGACGTCCAGGCGGAGCAGTTCGCCTTCTATTTCCGGTATCCGGGGGTGGATGGAACGTTCGGCGCCGTGCATCCGGAGCTGATCGACGACGGAAACAACAATTTCTTCGGCCTCGATCCGGCGAACGACACCACGGCGCGGGACGACATCGTCTCGGCCTCGCTCGCCGTCCCGGTCAATCGGCCGGTACTTCTCACCCTGCACGCCAAGGACGTAGGCCACGCGTTCTACGTGCCGGAGCTGCGGATCCAGCAGGACTTCGTCCCCGGGCTGGTCATTCCCCTCCACTTCACCGCGACGCAGGTCGTGAAGAAGGAGATCGTCTGCACCCAGCTTTGCGGGCTGGGGCACTACAACATGCGGGCCTATCTCGAGGTGATGCCTCAGGACCAGTTCGACCAGTGGATGCGGGACCAGGCGGCACAACAGTAGGTCGGCCGTTCCCTCGTCGCGCGAGGATGCCGCAGGGCGATCGTCTTTTCTTGAGAGGCCAGGCACATGCGTGATGTCCCAGTGCAATCCGGTCCCTATCACCGAGAGACCTCCGACAAGATCGCGGTCCTGAAGCACGCTCCACCGGAGGGATTTCTCCGGAAGTACGTCTTCAGCCTCGATCACAAGGTCATCGGGAAGCAGTACCTCGATCTCGCCCTGATCGCGGTGCTGACCGGGATGGTCCTCTCCTGGCTGATGCGCTTCCACTTGGCCTTCCCTACCGCCGCCATCCCCGGACTCGGCAAGCTCGCGCCCAACGGGGCGGCGGGCGGAGTCATGACCCCGGAGCTCTACCTCTCGCTGATGACGATGCACGGCACGATCATGGTCTTCTTCGTGCTGACCACCGCCCCCTTCGCCGGCTTCGGCAACTTCGTGCTGCCCATCCAGGTAGGCGCGGCGGACATGGCCTTCCCGCGCTTCAACATGATGTCCTTCTGGGTGACCTTCGCTCGCGTTCCTGGTCCTCATTGCCGCGTTCTTCGTCCCCGAGGGGCCGCCGCTCTCCGGCTGGACCGCCTATGCCCCGCTCAGCGCCGTCGGGAAAGACGCCGGGCCCGGGCAGGGCACCGGACAGACGCTGTGGGCGGTCTCGATCGCGCATCTTCTGCATCGGGCCAGCTGCTCGGCGCCCTCAATTTCATCGCGACCACGCTCGACCTCCGCACCAAGGGCATGACGCTCTCGCGCATGCCCGTTCTCCACCTGGGCCTGGTTCATCACCTCGGTGATCGGTCTCATCGCCTTCTCGGTGCTGCTGCCGGCGTGCATCCTCCTGATCCTCGACCGCGTGGCCGGCACCAGCTTCTTCATCCCGGGCGGGCTGGTCATCAGCGACCGGCTGCAGCCCCATTCCGGCGGCTCGCCGCTCCTCTGGCAGCACCTCTTCTGGTTCTTCGGTCACCCCGAGGTGTACATCGCCATCCTGCCGGGATTCGGCATCGTCTCCCATATTCTTCCGGTCTTCGCGCGAAAGCCGCTGCTCGGCCCGCGGGTCGCTGATCGCGCTGCATGATCGCCATCGCGCTTCCTGAGCTACACGGTGTGGGGCCACCACATGTTCCTCAGCGGCATGAACCCGCTCTCGGCCACGCTGTTCTCGGTCCCCACGCTCGTCATCACCATCCCGGCCACGATCGTCACGCTCCTCTGGATCGGCACCGTCTACGGTGCCCGGCTGCGCTTCACCACCGCGGCGCTGTTCTGTCTCGGATTCATCTCGGTGTTCGTGAGCGGCGGCATCAGCGGCTTCTTCCTGGCCCAGCCCTCCATCGACACCTACCTCCACGGCACCTACTTCGTGGTGGGGCACTTCCATTTCGTGATGGGCGTCGCGGCCATGTTCGGCATCTTCGCCGGCACCTACTTCTGGTTTCCGAAGATGTACGGCCGGATGATGAACGAGACCCTGGGCAAGATGCACTTCACGCTGACGCTCATCGGGGTCTACTGCACCTTCATGCCGATGCACTATCTCGGTCTCGCCGGGTAACGTGCGCCGGTATTCCGCGTTCACGGACGACTACATGAAGGGGTCGCTGCCCCTGCACCGGTTCATCACCATGGCGGCGCTGTTCACCGGCGCCGTCCAGCTCATCTTCCTCTACAACCTGATCTGGAGCCGGCTCCGCGGCGCGAAGGCGCCCGACAACCCCTGGCAGGCGACCTCGCTCGAATGGACCATCAGCTCGCCGCCGCCCTTCGACAATTTCGGCGGGCACCAGCCGGTCGTGGCTCACGGCCCCAACGAGTACGGGGTGGTCGGTCCGGCCGGCGACTACGTGATGCAGACGGCGCCCGCACGGTCCGTAGCCACCTGACGTGGACGCCCTGCAGAGGCCCTCACCCGTCTCGCCGGCGCGCACTGGCGTCTGGATCGGCATCGCGGCCATCGCGATGTCGTTCGCGGCCTACACCAGCGCCCTCGTCGTGCGGCAGGGTGCCGCCCCCGACTGGCGGCACTTCCAGCTGCCCCCGATTCTCTACTTCAACACGCTGCTGCTGCTTGCGAGCAGCGGCACCCTCGAGCTGGGGCGCAAGCGTCTGCCGAGGGCGGGCCGGGGAATCGCCGATGAGTCGGGGGGAGGTTCTTCCTCCTCCTGACCCTGGGCCTGGGGCTGCTGTTCATCGCGGGGCAGGTGAGTGCCTGGCGGGATCTCGCCGCGCAGGGCCTCTTTCTCGCCACCAACCCGAGCAGCGCCTTCTTCTATGTCTTGACCGCCCTGCACGCCCTGCACGTGCTTGGCGGGGTCACCGCCCTGGGATACATCCTCGGTAGACTCCATACCTCGACCGCGGGCCCATCGACCGCGGCGTTGGACGCGGCCTCGCTCTACTGGCACTTCATGGGCGTGCTCTGGCTCTATCTCCTGCTGGTCCTTGCGCTGCGGCTGTAGGCGGCCGCTGGAGGTGATGTGAGCGAACCTGAGATGACCCTCGCCATGGGACATGGCGGGATACTGGAGGACTCACCCTTCGGTATCGAGTCCAAGAAGCTGGTGATGTGGCTGTTCATCGTCGCGGATGCCGCCACATTCGGCGCGCTTCTCTTCGGCTACGGGTACCTGCGAGTGGGGAGCCCGAACTGGATCAGGCCGTTCGCATTCTTCCCGACCATCCTCAACGGCGTGGTCATGACGGCGGTCCTGCTCACCAGCAGCCTGACGATGCTGGCTGCCGTCCGCGCCGCCCAGGCCGGCGGGGGGCGGCGGCGGGAGGCCGTCAGGTGGCTTGCCGTCACGGCGGTGCTCGGAATCGTGTTCGCGGCGCTTCACCTGCGAGAGTGGTTCGGCCTGTTCGCCGAAGGGTGGAGCCCATCGGCCAATCCGATGGGCGGATCTCTTCTCTTCGGCGGCACCTTCTTCGGCATCACCGGTCTCCACCTGCTGCATGTGATCTGCGGGGTCATCGCCCTCACGGTCATCGCCCTCGGTTTCCGCGGCGGGCGCTTCAATGCCGCCCACGTGGAAACCACCGGCCTGTACTGGCACTTTGTCGACCTGGTGTGGATGTTCGTCTTTCCGCTGGTCTACCTCATGAACGCCCGCTGAAGCGTCCCGGTGAAAGGGAACCCATGACAGCGACCGACTCGACCCCCGGACCCGGGATGCGGCTGTACGTCGCCATCTGGATAGGCCTGCTCCTGATCGTGGCGGTCGAAGTGGCCCTGACGTATGCCCACCTGCCGGCGGGGACGCTGCTCGCCGGCCTGCTCACGCTCGCTATCGTCGAGGCCGCAGTCGGCGTGATGTTCTTCATGCACCTCAGGTACGAGCGCCGCGCGCTCTTCTGGAGCCTGATACCGGGGCTGATCTTCGTTCTGCTCATGTTGAACCAGCTGTGGCCGGACGCGTACCGTCTCCGCTCCCTGCACCATTGAAGGACGCGCACGCACCACGATGAGCACGATGCCGTTGTCCGTTCATGCGATGCTGACCGGCATGGTGATCATGGTCGTGCCGGCGTTCTTGGTCTGTGCCGGTATCGCAACGATGGCGTACCGTAGACGGGACAAGTCCGCGGGAGAGTGACCACGTGACCGTGACCTGACCCGACCGATTGCCCTGGCCGACCCTCCACGACCTGTGACTCTCCCGGCTTTGGTTCGGGCGCCGAGGACGCTAGCTTGCAGATCTTCGGGGCGGTAGCTCAGCTGGGAGAGCACCTGCTTTGCAAGCAGGGGGTCGCCGGTTCGATCCCGGTCCGCTCCATTTGGTATGGAATCGCCTCTGGTATGGAATCGCCTCACGTCGGGTTGCCCGAGTGAGGCGATTCCTCTGTCTAACACGGGCAACCGCCGCGGGACAGTCAGAGCTCCAGTCCAGCAAGACTTTACCGTGGGGAAGGCGGGTCTGGACGAACCCACTTCCGGGCATCACCTTGTACGGTATCGTCCACCTGAGTCCACCCTGAGGAGGTTCGATACTCCAGAGAATCCGATCATGCGCCAGCAGACCAAATCCATCACGTGGGATGGTGAAAGTTTCTCCTTCCAGCGCCTCACACTCAGTCAACCGGGTTGCGACCCCAGCCTCTGGGCCGTCTTTCGGCACGGCGAATTCATTGGGACCATGTTCTCCCCGCCGGACATCACCACCAGCGAATTCGAGCTGCGCGCTATCCATTGGGCGCGGGAGCTGTTGGGGGAATCGAGGTTGGGCACTCAGGAATCGATCCGTCGATGACTCGATAGCTACCTGTGAGCCGGGAGACCGCGCCCGATTCCGTGTGGCCGTTCGGCGAGCGCGGATTCGCTCTCCGCATCGCCCTATCGCACTTTCAATTCTTGCAGTACGTTTTCGCGAACTCGGCGCGACAATTTCCTCGTTCTTTTCGACCTTGGGGATCTCCCATGGGCTCGCCAGCGACCGTGCTCGTCGTAGACGACGAATCAAGCCTTCGCCGCCTCGTCGCCAGGCGTCTCACCAACGAGGGATACGCCGTGCTCGAGGCCGGGGACGGCATCGAAGCGCTCGACCTCATTCAGAAGCCGGACAATGACGTCCGGCTCGTCATCACCGATATCCGTATGCCGCGAATGGACGGCTATGCTCTCGCCGACCGCATTGGTGAGCGTGCCAAGTCGCCTCCAATCATCTTCATCTCGGGGTATGGTCAAACGGGAGTCTGGCTGCCCGGCTCCGTGTTCGCCAAGCCATTCTCGTTGGACGCCCTGATGGAGGAGGTGAGTCGGCTCCTCGCTCCGGGTAAGCCGGGCCCCAGCACCCCGGTTCGTCGCCGCGCCGCGCAAGCCTGATCGGAGCGGGGGTCCTCGCTTCTTGCCTGTAACGTTCCAGTAACTCTTCCAGACTTCCTCCCCGCTTAGGTTTCTCCCAGGTACGACTCACCTCCATCATCACTATTCCTCGAGACTCATGATGGCTACCTGTACTCATCTGCCCAAGCCGCCGTATCCCTCCGCTCGTACTCCCGCCGGCTGCGAGGAGTGTCTCGCCACCGGCGGACGCTGGGTGCACCTTCGGCTCTGCCTCAATTGCGGACACGTGGGATGTTGCGACAACTCACCAGGCAAGCATGCGACCAAGCATTTCCATGCCGATCACCATCCGGTCATGCGGTCGTTCGAGCCAGGGGAAACCTGGGGCTGGTGCTACGTCGATCAGCGCGAGCTGGACTTGTGATCACGGCGCATTAGCCCCGACCGAAGATGGAAAGGAGGATTTCCCCCAGGATGAGGAGGAGAATGGCGAACTCCATGACCTCGCCGCGTGTCGCCTGGGATTCCGCGTTCAGCATCGAATAGGTATCCCGCGTGATCTCGAGCTTCCGGTCGATTCCTCGCCGCCACGCTGAGCCCCGAAAGATTCTCAGGGCGGCGGAGTACACCCTGGCCAGATAGACATCGTCGGTCACCTTCAGCGCGTTCTCGACTCGCTCGACGATCTCGGTCGTATCGGCAACCAGAGTCTGCAATTCGGCCAGAAGGGAGCGATACCGCCGGAAGACCGTGGTGGGTCGTCGACGCGCCGCCGCTACCCGGTCGTACATGAGCGGAAGCTCCGCATCGAGCTTGGCATCGAACACACGCAGCTCGAGCAACTGCGCGTTCGCGAACTCCAAGACGTACTCGACATCGCGGTCCGCCGTATCCGGCTCGACCACGAACGCGCTCTCCCAGGTGAGCACGGCGTAGTCGTCGGTCGTGTAGGCAAATCGGTGGGGAAGCAGCTCACGCTTCGCTGCGGGAGAGAGGGCACGAGTCTCGTTGAGAAGGAGTGCGGAAAGCGCGTCGCCGGACAACCGCGGTGGAGTGATCCGGGAGCTCCCCGAGTCGCAGAGGGCGGCCACTCGGAAGACGATGTAATCCTCTGTCACCGATGCGATCGCCTGTCGCTGGATCGCTGGTCCGAGTCTGCCGAGCAGGTCCGGGAGCAGCTTGTCGCAGAGTGACCGACACGAGGCCGTTGCGTGAAGCGCGCCGGCGAATGCGACGTAGTCCGCCCACGTCAGGTCCGACGGAGCCGCGATCGCGACCCGAAACGAAATCACACCGAAATCGAAGATCGCGGCCGAGACCGCGGCCTGAACGGAAGATCGTGCGACCTCGACGGCCTTCGTTCCCAGATCGACGATGAGCGGAGGATTCGGAGTCACCAGCGCCGCCCCCTCGACCCGCCGGGGTCGGGGTGTGGGCGGGGCTTGTGGAGCGAGGCGTCGGCCCGCGTGCGCCAGATCGATCTCGTACCCCACATCGTAAAGGCGATAGATCGTAGCCGAGCCGGCGGCGACGCTGTGAACGACGGATTCGCGACTGCCCGAAGCAGGAGTCATGATTCCGAATCTGCACCTGACCGTACCACCCCGCCATGACCTTTCGGCCCGGTCTGATCATATTCCGGTGTGCTCCGCGAGAGACTCGTCCTGCTCCTCCTCGCGGCCAACGTGGCCGCGTGCGGCTCCGACTCGTCCGGCCCCACTGCTCCCGCGCGCACGTACCGCATGGGATTCTCGGCGATTCCACCGAGGCCCGACACCGCGCTGGTCCTCCCGACTCTCACACTCGCGACCCAGCATTCCGACGCCGGCCTGATTCAACTCTCCATTCCGTGGACGGTGCTCCTCGGTGGCACACCTGCCGCCGCCGAGGTACGCGTCGTTCGTCTTCCGCTGGCCAACTACTACCGCGGGGTTGGCCAGCCCATCACGGTCGCGCTCGATGTCACCGACGGCCTCAACCGGGCTCAGGAGTCGCCTGAGCTGATTGCCTTGGGACGGAGCATCGCGGATACCGCGATTCAGCGCCTCTATCGCGAGTACGTCAACGCCGTCGACACGATTTTACATCCGGCCTACCTGAGTCTCGCCGCGGAAACGAATCTCATCCGTCTCATCGCCCCGGCACCGCTGTACGCGGCCGTTGTCTCTATGACCGCCGGTGCCGCCGCCGACCTCCGCGCCAGAGGTACGACGACGCAGCTGCTGGTGAGTGTCCAGGTCGAGACGGCGTGGGGCGGATTGCAGAGCGGAGGATATGTGGGGATCGAAAAGGATCGGACCGACTTTCCGTTTACTGACGCCCTCGGACTGTCGTCGTATCCCTATCTGGGTGGTTACGCGCAGCCCGAGGACGTGCCAACCGATTATTACAGCCGGCTCGTCTCAGGGAACCCGCTGCCGGAGCTCGTGCTCGAAGGTGGCTGGCCGTCGGTAGCGGCAGGCGGCGTGAGCAGCACCCCCGAGATGCAGGCCCGATACATCAGGCGTCATGCACAGATTCTCGACGCCGCCCGGGCCAAGGCCGTCTTTCAGATTACGTTCACCGATCTCGACCTTTCGGCGTCTCCGCCGCCGCCCGGATCGGTGCTCCCCTTGTTCGCCCATCTCGGTCTGGTGGATAGCGTGCTCGCCCCGAAGGCAGCGCTGGCCGTGTGGGACAGCCTCCTGACACTCCACCTCGAGCCTTGAGATTTTTTTCTTCAACCGAGAGGAGCAAACGCATGCGCAACGAGCTGTTCGCGATCTTGATGATTGGCGTGGTCGGGTGTGGTACCAAGAAATCGGCCGGCACCGCCGATACTCTGACTGTTCGTCAGCGGGACAGCGTCCTCGGGGCTTCTCAACTTCCTGGCGCGCAAGGCATCCGCGGCGCGCTCCGGGTCAGCGACTCGGCCGCTGCGCGCAGGGATCGGGAGCAGGGGGCGGGGCAGTAGACGGCTCGCGCGTATCAACATTCGATGGCGCTCTTGAGTGGGCAACGGCATTGGCTATTATTCTGCTTGGTGCCACGCCGGTGGCGCACCGTTATCAGTAGACGCGACTCCCCCCTAGACGCGTTGTTTCAATAGAACCAGCCTGACGTGGGATCATCCGCCCTTCCGGCGCGATGGTCACAGTGGCCTTGCGGTCATGACCGCGGCGGAACGCCCGCGCCCGTGGCCGTGTTGTGTCGCATTCCCGCGCGGTCGGCAGTCGGCGTCCCGGAAATCTCCTCCAACTCAGTCGTCCGATTCCGGAGAACCCATGTTCGCGACCGTCAGCCTGGGCCCCGATGGGATGCCGCACGGCTACTGCTACCTCTGGAATCCGCCTCTCGTCTGGCTGCACGTCATTTCCGATTCACTGATTGCGGCTGCGTACTTCACGATTCCGGTAACCCTCGTCTATTTCGTGCGCAAGCGCCGCGATGTTCCGTTCAACTGGATCTTCGTCTGCTTCGGCCTGTTCATTCTCGCTTGTGGCGCGACCCATCTCATGTCGGTCTACACCGTGTGGGTACCCGCGTGGTGGCTCGCGGGAGGAGTGAAGGCCGTCACGGCACTCGCATCCGTTCCGACGGCGGTTCTGCTGTACCGACTCGTCCCGGACGCGTTGAACCTTCCGAGCCCTCGAGACTTGGCCGAGGCCAACGCCGCCCTCCAAGAGGCGCAGAACGCACTGGAGCGGCGGGTCGCCGAGCGAACCGCCGAGCTCGGCGCGGCGAACTCGGCATTGGCCCAGAGCCGGGAGCGATATCGGTCGCTGGTCGAGGCGACGGCGCAAATCGTCTGGCACACCGACGAGCATGGCGTGTTGAGCGGGGATCAGCCGGGTTGGAGCAGCTTTACCGGGCAGACCAGGGCCCAGATGGTGAATACAGGCGGACAGGACGTCGTTCATCCCGACGACCGCGACCGGATCACCGCCCAATGGCACCGGGCGATTGCGACGGGGCTCCCGCTCGAGACCACGTGCAGGATCAGGCGGCGCGACGGCGAGTACCGGCACATGGCGGTTCGCGCCATACCGGTGCGAGAAGGAGACGGCCCCATCCGGGAGTGGGTCGGTACCCACACGGATATCACGGAGAAGATCGAGACCGAGGAGCAGCTGCGCCGTACGGAGAACCAACTACTGCAGGCGCAGAAGATGGAGGCCGTCGGGCGGCTGGCCGGTGGCGTCGCCCACGACTTCAACAACCTGCTCACGGTCATCACCGGCGCGAGGCAGCTGCAGCTCGAGCAGCTCCCCGTCGGCGAGCGATCCGCGCGCCGACGTGGACGATATCGATCCGCGCCGCGACACGCGCGGCCGCCAACCTGACGCGCCAGCTCCTGGCCTTCAGCCGCCGCCAGGTGCTCCAGACGCAGGTGCTCAGTCCTCAACGACGTCGTGTCGGGACATCGAGAACGATGCTGCGCCGCGTCATCGGCGAGGACATCGAGCTCGCGGTGCGCGACTCGCCGCCGATCTCGGTGCGGTGCGAGCCGATCCCGGGTCAGATCGAGCAGGTGCATCATGAACCTGGCCGTGAATGCGCGCGACGCGATGCCGAACGGCGGGCAGTCTGACGATCGAGACGGCCAATGTCGACCTCGGACGAGGGCTACGCCGGCATTCACATCCGGTCGTGGCCCAGGAGTCCTACGTGGCGCTCGTGCGTGAGCGACACCGGCATGGGGATGGACGCGACGACCAGGGCGCACGATCTTCGAGCCGTTCTTCACGCACCAAGGGCACCGGGAAGGGCACGGGCCTCGGGCTCGCGACGGTCTACGGCATCGTCAAGCAGAGCGGCGGTACATCTGGGTGTACAGCGAGCCGGGGAAGGGCAGCGACGTTCAAGATCTACTTGCCCGCGGATCGACTCGAACGCTGAAGCGCCCATGCGCGACGTCCGCCAGCCGCTACCACTGGTCCGACCGACGGTGGTGAAGTGATTCTCCTGGCAGAGGACGAGACCGGCGTCCGGGTGCATTCGGCACGAGTTCTTCGTCGCGCCGGCTACACGGTCCTCGACGCACCTGATGGCGGTACCGCGCTCGCCATCGCCGAGCAATGGCATGGACCGATCCATCTACTCATCACCGACATGATCATGCCGGGCCTGGGTGGCCGGCGGTTGGCGGAATTGATCGGGCAGCGATACCCCTCGATCGCCGTGTTGTTCATGTCGGGCTACACCGACGACGAGATCGTGCGCCAGAGTCGCAGCGGGGCACCTGCGTTTCTGCAGAAGCCGTATACTCCCGCCACACTCGCGAGAAAGGTCCGCGAGGTGCTCGACGCCGCGCGGCCGGCGGCCGTGACGTAATCGGATCCGTCGGGCAGTCCGACTGCCTCGAGTTGGCGCGCCCACCACGAATTGTTGGAATCCCGCCACATCTACCGCAGAGTGTGAAACACTCGTATATAGTCCTGTTCCCGTCTTTCAATCTCTCATCGTCGCCTGCGCCACTGAGGCACACATGGCGATCTCCCGCCGATTGCGTGCGTTTGCAGCCGCTGGTGCCGCGGCCACGCTCGCAGCCATTCTCCTGCACGGATGCAGCGAACAGGTAACCGAACCACGGATCTCCGAAGCGGGAAACCCGTTCCCGAGGTTGGACATTGGAACAGGGAGCAGCTCGGCGAGTGGAACGGTGACCAGCAGTCCCGGTTCCATCAATTGTTCCATTATCGGTAGCACTGGCGGCGCAACCACAAGCGGAAATTGCGGCCAACGCTTCACACCGGGCACCGTGGTGACCCTCACCGCGACCCCCGCGAACGGCGCCATCCTCAAGCTGGATCAGGAATGGCAAAACTGCACTATTGACATAGTGAATCGCAGCATCTGCCGCATCACGATGGTCGATCGAACTGTCGTCAGCCCCACCTTCGTGCCCGCGTCCACAGCGTTTACGGTAACCGTGTCCGGCGGCGCTGGCGGGAGTGGAACCGTTCATCTCGACTCCGACCGGCATCAGCTGCACGATCACGAACGGACAGGCGAGCGCCTCAAACTGCAGCGCTGGGTTCAACACCGGCACTTCGGTGAAACTGACGGCTACGGCCAACAGCGGGAATTACCTCAAGGCTTGGGCGGGGGCTGGGTGCGAGACGTCAGGCACTGGCGTCGGGTTCGCTTCCGGGTCCTGTACGTTCAACGTCAACGCGAACATCGGGGTTGTGGTCAGCTTCGATGGGACCGCTGGTGCGGGCCTGGGCAAGTGGGACCCCCCAATCCCCTGGCCGGCGATTGCGATCCACGCGGCCCTGCTGCCCAACGGCACGGTGATGACCTACAGTCGCACCGCCCACGTGCCGGTCATCTGGGACCCGGCGAACCCGTCCAGCTTCACGGATCTGAACGAGCCGGCCGATTTCTTTTGCAGTGGCCTCGCCCTGCTTCCGGACGGCAGACTGTTCCTCGCGGGCGGGCATAGCGGCGTCGACCTGTTCGGCATCAAGGTGGCGTACACATACGATGTAAACACCGGGTGGTCCCGTGCCCCGGACATGAGGAACGGTCGGTGGTACCCGACGGTGACCACCCTGTCAAATGGCGATGCGCTGACGGTGTCCGGCACCGATACCACGTCGGCGGCGAACCTCATTCCCGAAGTCTACAATCCCGCCAGCAACACCTGGCGCGCACTGACGACGGCCCCGAAGAACCTCCCGCTCTATCCCATGATGTTCAACGTCCCTCTGCCGGCCGGCCAGGTCTTTTACGTCGGACCGGATCAGGCCACGGCCTATCTGAACCCCAGCGGGACGGGAACCTGGACCAACGGACCCACGCGCAACTGCTGTTTCCGAGACTACGGGTCGGCCGTCATGTACGCCACGGCGAAAATCCTGGTGGTGGGCGGCGGAAACACACCCACGAACACGGCCGAAAGAATCGATCTGGGCGGCGCGGGGACGTGGGTCAATAGCGGAACCATGTCGGTTGCCCGCCGGCAGATGAACGCGACTCTGTTGGCCGATGGAACGGTTCTGGTGACCGGCGGTACCAATGCCACCGGGTTCAACACCGCGCCGACCAGCAGCGCCGTCCTGGCGGCAGAGCTGTGGAACCAGAACAATCCGACTACGTGGACGAAGCTCGCCAGCATGACCCACTATCGGTTGTACCATTCGATCGCACTTCTGCTGCCCGACGGGAGAGTGCTCTCGGCTGGAAGTGGCGCACCGGCGGCAACGGGGATGTCCGACGACTACACGGCGGAGATCTTCTCCCCACCCTATTTGTTCAAGCTCGATGGCACACCGGCGACCCGACCGGTGATCACGAATGCCCCGACGAGTATTTCGTTCGGGGTGCCGTTCACGATTCAGACGCCCGACGCAGCGAGTATCACCAAGGTCACGTTCGTCCGCCTGGGCGCTGTGACCCACTCGACGAACATGAACCAGAGAAACACGAATCTCGCGTTCACCGCCGGAAGCGGCTCGCTCAGCATCTCGCCGCCGACGAGCTCGCAGATGGCTCCGCCCGGCCACTACATGCTGTTCATCATCAATGGAAACGGTGTCCCATCGGTGGCGAAGATCATTCGGATAAACTGATTTCGGTCGGCGTCCTCGGGGCGTGAATACCACTGCCGGAACAGATGCGGTGCTGGCGGCAGCCAGCACCGCCGGCATTTTCTACCTGCTGCGGTCCACTCCCGCCTCTACGCTGCGTGCGTGGTGGTGTGTCGCCCTGGTAGGCTGGGGCATGAGTGCGCTGCTCGGCGTGGCGACTCACGGCCTCGCGCTCGACCCTCCTGTCGAAGCGTTCCTCTGGCAGCCGCTCTACATCGCACTCGGCGTCGGCCAAGCCCTCCTCGTCGTCGCCGCTGTCGGCGCGTGGCGCGGTGAGCGGCCGGCTCAGAGACTTCTCCCCATCATGCTCGCGACCGCCGCGCTCTTCTATTGGGCGACGCGACGCACCCACGGCGACTTTCTGGTCTTCGTCATCTACTCATCCGGTACCACCATCTTCGCACTTGCCGTCCATGTCCTTCTCGCGCGGCGGGGTCTCCCCGGCGCAAAGGGCGTGGCGATCGGGCTCGGCGTCAGTCTGGCCGCGGGCTTGTTCCAGGCGAGTAGCCTCTCCCTCAGGTTCATCTGGGAATTCGATCACAACGGGCTCTTCCACCTGGCGCAGCTCGTCGGTCTTGCGATCCTGATCCCGAGCCTGCAGCTACTCCTCACCGGTCAGAGCCCACCCTTACAGTCCACCCGATGATAGGGATATCTGATCGGCTTCCCCTCGTCGTTGGCCCCACCGTCAACCCACGCATCGAGCGACTCGGGCGACACCAGTCGGTACCCGATGCGCTTGGGGAAGTCATGCTGGGGGTTCTCGAAGATCACTTCGCGTGACGAAGTCGTCGTGGCACCGAAGATCGTTTCGGGTTGCGCACCGGCAATAACGTGGTACTCGAGAGCGGCTCCCCCCGGTTGAAGCAGAACGAATTCGTGCTCCTTCATGACGTCTCCCCTCGACGTACGGCTCATGCCGAGCATCGTCCCGCCCCTCTCCGGCATCCATGATTCTTCAACGACGCGGTCGCCGGCACGGAATGCCCAGCAGCCGGAGAGCCACCGAGCGGAAGGTGGAGCGGGGAACGGACGTGGTGGGATGATCTCGGTAAGCCATCCGCCGCCCAGCAGGACACCGGCGGCAAGGCCATGAAAGAGCTTCCGCATCGAGTTGCCTCGGTTCTCAGGGGAGAGTGGACAGCGCCTGTAGTTTTGCGTGCGGCGGCTCGAGAGGCTAGTACAAATCCGACATCCCTGCTTAGTCCACGAACGCGGCGCTGACGGCGGTCGACTCGGCGAGGGCTGCCGTAGGTGAGGCTCCGGCAAATTGGCGGAAATCCCGCCCCAGGTGAGCCTGATCTGTGTACCCGGCCTGGGCTGCGACCGCAGCCCAGCTTACTCCTGGCGCCGAGAGACGAAGGGCCCGCTGGAAACGGAGCAGCCGGGAGAACTCCTTGGGCGAAACCCCCACCCACCGGTGGAAGCTTCGCTCGAGCGTTCGTGGCGAGCAGCCAAGCGACCGCGTCCATGAGTCGAGAGAGACAGCGGGACTTTCCGTAAGACCGCGAGCGAACCGGATCAGGCGATCGAGACGTGCGATCGGGAGCTTCCCGAGTCGCCTGCGCATGGCCGCGTTCAGGATCTCGCCAACCTGGTCGTCACCGTACTCGAGGAGCTGCTCCGGAAGCTGCGTGAGCGATCCGGCGCCAAGCTCTTCGAGTCCTGCGGTCTGGTCCCGAACAAGGACGGCTTCCGAGCCAAGAATCGCCGCGGCGCCCCACGGCGCCAGTTTGACACCGACCATGCTCATCATCGTGCCAGCCAGCACCCGGACCGGTCTCGTCATCTGCCCAACCAGCATCGCAATCGGCTGAATCACCGGTTTGCCGGAAGGAAGCTCCTCGGAAGTCGGTGGCCCCAGGTTGAACACGATTTCCGCGCAACCGTCAGGGAAGACCGGGTGCAGAGGGTCGCCCCCCGTTGGGCCTCTCAAGACCCAGTAGCTCCGAATGAACGGGGCGAGATCCTGCGCCGGCTGGATCCGTCGGAACTCGAACGACATGGGCAACTCTCCCTCGGGCGTACTGGCTTCCTTCTTGCCTCGCCAGCAGCCTGAACGCCCCGTCCCATACTGTGTGGGGTCGGCTAACTCGTTGAGATAAATCGTCCTACTGGATCGACCCGTCCATCGGGTCGGTGGGGGACCCTTATCTCCCGGACTCTCGAACCTCGCGACCCTCCAGACCCATGTCCAACCTGCGGGCGCTCACTCGAAACATCTCCTGGAACTACGTCCAGGCTGGGGTGAGCGTCGTGGTCTATTTCCTCGTCACCCCGGTCGTGGTTGGCCGCTTGGGCGAGGTCGGATTCGGGATCTGGGTCCTGCTCCGGGCGATCCTCTTCTACCTCCGCTTCCTCGATTTCGGCTTCCACAACGCACTCGTCAAGTATGTCGCCGAATACGGAGAGCGGCGCGACTGGCGCGCCGTGAATGGGCTCGCGGCCACGACCGCGAGCGTCCTGTCGATCGCCGGAGTCGCCGCGTTCGTGGCCAGCGCGGTCCTGGCCTGGTTCGTGGTGCCCTACGCCTTCCACGTGCCCGCCTCCCGCATCGCCGAGCTCCAGTGGGCCACGATGCTCCTCGGGGTGGACCTGCTGCTGGCCTTTCCCGCTTCCGTCATCGGGGCAGTCTTCGAGGGTCGCCAACGCTTCGATGTGCTGAGCGGCGTAACGATGGCCGGAAGCATCGTCTGCGCCGGAGCGACGGTCCTGGTGCTCGAGCTCGGCTACGGAATCCTGGCATTGGTCGCGGTCGAGATCGGTGGCACGATTCTCACCACCGGGCTTTCGCTGGCGCTGCTTCGGCGACTGGAGCCCCAGATCCGTCTCGCCTTCGGTCCGATCGGGGGGCCCCATCTGCGCCGCATCCGCGGTTACAGCACGTGGACGTCGCTCAACGAGATCCTTGCCGAAGGCGGGGCCGAGGTCGAAAAGCTCCTCATCCCGGTGATTCTCTCGGTTTCTCTGTTGACGCCGTACACTCTCGTCTGCACCGTCGCAGCCGTCATTTTCCTCGCGATCGAGCCACTCACCGACGCCTTCTTCCCCCTTTCCTCCGCCTACGACGCGGTCGGGGATCAGTCGCGTCTCAAGCACCTGCTCATGCGCGGGACCAAGATCGTGATGGCGATCAGTCTTCCCCTCGCGGTTGCGGTCGCCGCATTTGGCGAGGATTTCATCGTCTCATGGATTGGCGATGCGAGCGTCACCGTGCCGGCCGGGGTCATGCCGCTCATTGTGGCCAGTTTCACGGTCACGGCATTCGTCCTCACGGCCTCGACCATTCTTCTCGCCCTGGCGCGGGTGAAGGAAGTCTTCTTCATGGGCATCGCCGAGCTCGCCCTTGCCGTCGGCTTCGTGCTGACGGCCGTGCCGAGGTTCGGACTCGCCGGGCTCGCGGGAAGCCTGCTGGCCGCCAACGCTCTCGTGACCTTCCTCTGGATCGTTCCGTATACGTGCCGTCTTCTGGGACAGAGCCCGACGGATTTTCTGAGCCAGGCGCTGATTCGGCCTCTGCTACCCGCCGTTCCGATGGCCGCTGTCGTGGTCTGGCTCAACGTCCAAGCCCCCGCCACCTCCCTTCCGTGGCTGGTCTTCAAGTCCGGTGTGGCGGGCTGCGTTTACCTGGCCGCCTTCTACGGTCTTTCCCTGACGGCCGAGGAACGACGCCTGTGTCATACCGGCATTCGAACAGCACTGGCCAGAGCACCGAAATGAGTGAATCCCGCTGATGCTCTATCTCCGCGAGCTGACCCCCGACGACGCTCCAGCCATCGGGCTGATCGAATCAGCGCGGCACGAACGCGTCCTCGCCGATGGCGCCGACTCCCATCGAGCCTATCTCACCGACGCCCTCGCCCAAGGCGTGAACCTCAGTTTTGGTGCCTTCGACGGGGACCGGCTGGTCGGCTACCTCCTCTGTTACGGGTTCGAGCCGACCGAATTTCCAGGTGAGACCGATGATGTCCTTTACGTCGAGGATTACGCGGTCCTGCCGTCCTACCGGCGAGTGGCGCCGCTACTGCTCAAGCGATTCGCCAGGGAGGCCAGGAAACACTTTCCCGGTGTGGCGCTCGAGGCTCATTCGCTCGACAGCGTCGTCCAGCTCTGGGAAAAGCACGTCGAGTTTGGTCGCCGCATCGGATTCGATTTGTCCCGACACGAGCTGACCGGGGAGCTGCTGGGAGGGCAGGCTCGCCACCTGGTTCGGTGGGAGCCGATCCCCGACTACGATCCGGCAGCGAAGGACATGGCACAGCTCCTGGTCAAGCTTCCACGCCATGACGTCGATGTCGCCGGCGTCCGGTACGCGCTTCACGTCCTGCACGACGAGAATGACTGGGGACCGCTCGGAGCCATCTGGGATGAGCTGCTGCTCGCGACACCAGAACACACGGTGTTTCAGAGCTACGCGTACCAGCGACTCTGGTGGCGGCACTTCGGAAGCGACAACGAGCTGTTCATCGTGCTCATCGTGCGCGACGGCGTGATCCAGGGCATCGCGCCGCTCCAGATCCAGCCGGTGAAGTATCACGGTCGTTATTGCCGGCACCTGTCCTTCATCGGATCGCGATGGGAGGTGGATCGTCCCACGTTTCTGTTCCCTGGCGATGGCTCGAATCTCCTCCGCGCACTCGTCACGCTGCTGGTTGAACGTGCCGACAAGTGGGACATCGCAGAGCTGCACGAGCAAGTCACTGGGTCCGAGATCCTTCGTGGTCTCGGAGATGGGTTCCGGTCTGCCGGATACCTCGTCGCCCACACCCCAGACTCGAATTGTCCGTATCTCGTGATCTCGGGTACGTGGCAACAGTTCTTGGCGGGGAAGAGCCAAACGTTTCGGAAGAATCTCAAGACCGCGGGTCGGCGGCTCCGAGGCGCCGGCGACGTTCAGTATCGGGTGTACGACTCACCCGACGCGACCCGAGTGCAGCTCGATGTGTACCGCGACATCGAGGCACGAAGCTGGAAGAGCGCCGAGGGGGTCGGCGTGTCCCGGAGCGAGGACTACTTCGAGTTCTACCGAGAGATGGCCGAGGCCTTCGCTCCTCGGCGCGGATTCGTGATTCGAGTCCTGACGGTGGACGAGAAGCCGATTGCCGGCACGTTCGGCTTGGAGTTCGACGGGATCTACTACTCGCTTCAGATCGCGCACGATCGTGAATTCAGCCGTTCGTCGCCGGGAACCTATCTCGAGGGACTCGAGATGGAGGAGTGCTTCGGTCTCGGGTACCGCGAGTACGAGTTTCTCGGTGGTTTCCTGAACAACAAATCCCGCTGGACCACGACATTTCGATTCACGACGCAACTGCACGTGTTTCGGCCGACGCCTTTCTTCCGGGCAATCCACCTGCTCTTCTTCCGCGTGAAGCCGTGGATCAAGAATCGGCTGCGACCGTACATGAAGTCGTGGCAGCAACCGGCGCCCGCGCCTTCGGGGGACGATGAGTGAGCTGATCCTCCCGCCGCCTCATTCTACCATAACGCCGGCGGCCCCATCCCCGGGACCCGTCCGGCTGCCGGTCCGCTTCCAGCAGGTCCTCCCGCTGCGCATTGCCCTCGGCCTGGGTGAGGGCGACGGCGGCCTGCCGTTTCCGCTCGACCAAATCCGGACAACACTGACCTTTTCCGGCACCGCATCGATCTATCAGGCCTTTCGCGCGCTCAGGCTCGCGCCCGGCAGTGTCGTGCTCTGTCCCAGCTACAACTGTGGACACGAGATCGAGCCGCTCCTCCGCCTGGGGCTGCGGCCGAAATGGTATCGCGTGGGGAGGGACTTCCAGAGCGACCTCGACGACATTCGGCGGCGTTTCACCGAAGAGGTTCGCGCGGTCCTGGTGACTCACTTCTTCGGCTTCGCTCAGCCGCTGGATGAGCTGCGGGTCTTATGCGATCGATGGGGCGCTTTCCTCGTCGAGGACTGCGCCCACGCGCTCTTGAGCGACAATGCGGCCGGTACTCTGGGACGGACCGGTGACGCCTCGATCTTCAGTCTTCGGAAGACGCTGCCGTTGCCGAATGGCGGCGCGGTGCTCCTCAACGCCCCGGAGCTCCTCCCCCCTGTCGAGCTGGAGAATCCGCCACGATTGACGACCTGGCTCAAGGCCGTCAGCCTGACCACGAAGTCGGTATTGGACGACGCGATGGCGCGATCGACCTGGCAGTCATGGAGCCTGCTTGCCGCGATGGCGCCACTCGCAGCCGGCAATGAGGCCCTGCGTCGGTATTGGCCGTCGAGCTCTCCAGCGGCTTATGACCCCGACGACGAAGACTTCGACTTCACCTCGCGGATCCTCGAGTGGCGGATCTCCGACTTCAGCCGGGCGGTGATCAGCCGAATCGAGTGGCGCTCGATTGGCGAGCGGCGGCGGCGGAATTATCGGCGTTTGGCCGAGGGGCTGGATGGGCTACACGCTGGCCGGGTAATCCGGCCCGATGTGCCGGACTTCACCTGTCCGTTGGTCCTTCCCATCGAGGTGGATGACCGTGAGAGAGTCAGCATCGCGCTCGATCGTCGCCGCATCAACTCCGCCGTCTGGTGGAACGAGCGCCATGCGGCGGTCGACTGGGAGCGATTTCCTGATGCGGCCCGCCTCAAGGATCGCGTGCTCGCCCTACCGGTGCATCAGGACATGTCGGATGCGCAGGTCGACTACGTCGCAACCGAGCTGAGGCGCATCCTGACTTCGTGACATTCCCCGTGGTTGCGCAGATGGCACGTCTCCTCATAGTCTAAGGCCCGACGCGAGCCAAAAGCCGAAGGGTCTATGGTGGTAAAGGAGAGCGGGGTTCTCTACGACATTCCAGTCCGCACCCTGGACGGCGAGGACACGACGCTCGCCCCGTATCGTGGACATGTGCTCCTGATCGTCAATGTGGCCAGCGAGTGCGGCTTTACTCCTCAGTACGCCGGCCTCGAGGCCCTTCATCGCAGGTTCCATCCACGCGGCTTCAGCGTTCTCGGCTTCCCCTGCAACCAGTTCGGCGGCCAGGAGCCGGGCACCGCTGCCGAAATCGCAACCTTCTGCGAGCAGAACTTCGGCGTCACGTTCCCGCTTTACGAGAAGATCCAGGTCAACGGGCGCCGCACGCACCCGCTCTACCAGCATCTCAAGCGATCGCAGGGCGGAATTCTCCGCTCGCGAGCGATCAAGTGGAACTTCACCAAGTTTCTGATAAACCGGCGAGGTGAAGTCGTGCGGAGGTTCAGCCCGCGTACCGAGCCCTCGGCTCTCGAGGGCCCCATCGCGGTTCTGCTCGACGAGCCGGTTCTACCTCGCGCGTAGCCGGGCCGTGGCGTTCTCCAGGCGCATCCGATAGGCTCCAGCGCTCTCTCCCTCATGCCGTACCGGTGGCACGAATTCCGGAGCTTCCGGCTCCGGCGATCCGATGCGGTTGACGAAGAGGTCCCCGCCACGCGCCTCGACCGCCGACTCAAACCGCTCGATGGCGTCCAGCAAATCCGCGATGTCCTCGTCTCGATCCTCTTCGAGGACGACGATGCCGCGTGGTCGCAAGCGAGCCTCCACCTCTTGACGGGCCAGACGCTGCTCTTCAACGCGATGGGGGTCGAGCTCTCTCTGCTCGCTTTCGAACGAGTCCACCATGGTGGTTCTCCCCGAACATGGATTCTACCGACAGGCCCAGAATACCCCGAGCCGCTGTCTTCGTATGTGCGGAACGTCACCGCCGGGCGGGGCGTGGTACGCGTGGGCTTTGCATCCGTGAAGCCGCGGTGTCAGGTTGAGAGGATCACGCACTGCCCCGAAGCTGCACTACTAGGCGGCATTACCAAGGAGAGCAGGTGGAAACTTCGCCGATCCTAAGCCTGCACCACGTCACCGCCACGGTTGACGACGCGAGGCAGGACTTGGACTTCTACCGAGACCTTCTCGGTCTCCGACTGGTCAAACGGACCGTCAACTTCGACAATCACCACGTCTATCACTTTTACTACGGCGATGAACGAGGCATGCCCGGCACGATCTGGACGACGTTCCCCTACAAGGGGCACGGCGTGCCGGTGGGACAGATCGGGGCAGGGCAGATCGCCGTCACCTCGTTCTCGGTTCCCGGCGATTCCTTGGAGTTCTGGCGCGAGCGTCTGGGAGCGCGAGGTGTCCCCGTGGGCGAGCCCGCTCCGACATTCGGTGAAGAGCGGATCGCATTCTCCGATCCTTCCGGTCTCGCGATGGAGTTGATTGCCGGAGATCGCGACGCCCGCCCGCCGTGGACCGGTGCAGATGTCACACCTGATGACGCCATTCGAGGGCTCCACGGAGTGACTCTGCTTCTGCATCGGCCCGACGCGACGGTCAAGCTCATGACCGAGCTGCTGGGCTTCGAGCGGGTGAGCGAGACCACCGGCCGCATTCGGCTGGCCGTAAACGGAAACGAGCCCGGCAAGCTCATGGACATCGTTTACGGCACGGGGGCGCGGGCGGCCATGAACGGCCTCGGCACCGTCCACCACGTCGCCATGGCGATCGACGGCGCAGAGGCGCAGCTCGCGCTCCGGGAACGTCTGATCGATTACGGACTGAAGGTGACCGAAGTTCTGGATCGACAGTACTTCCAGTCGATCTACTTTCGTGAGCCTGGAGGGGTGCTCTTCGAGGTGGCGACGATGCAGCCGGGATTTACCGTCGACGAACCGCTTGAGACGCTCGGTCACGAGCTCAAGCTTCCGCCGTGGGAGGAGCCCAACCGGGACGCAATCGAGCGCGGTCTTCCACCGATCACGGCACACGTATAGGACCGCCGTGTACCCGGGTGTAGGTGACGTGGTGCGGCACCGCCCCGCTCCCCCCGAGCGCCCTCGGTTGCGCAGCCCGCCGCGCTCGCATTCCAACGGAAAGTAGGCCCCATGAAGGGCCAGCGAGGATGAAGCCCGAGCGTGAAGCCGTTGATCAATTCGCTCGCCACATCCTCAATCTCATCAGCAGGCTCCGGCCGGTGCTCGAGGCCAGGAGTCCTTCGTGGCTGGCCGGGCGGAACCGGCAGGCCCTCGATATCTCTCGCGATCTCGTCAAAGCGGTTGCGGCGCTCGACGTGGCGGTCGAGGAGCTCTACTTCCAGGCCGAGAGCCTGGAGTCGGCACACGTTGCACTCGAGATCGAGCGAAAATCCTACCAGGAGCTGTTCGACGGGGGGCCTGACGGCTATCTCGTCACCGATCCGCGGGGGGTCATCCTGCGCGCCAACCGGCCGGCCGGCGTCTTGTTCGCATGCGAGGCCGACGATCTTGTCGGAGAATTGCTGCCGAATCTCATGCGTGCCGAGGAGCGTGCGTCTCTCATGGCCGCCGTGTCAGCGCTCTCCCGAGGTGATTGGACCGGGGAATGGGTGGGGGAGGCCGTGCCTGCCGAGGGGCAGCCCTACAAGATGGCGTTGACGGTGGCAGTGGTCCGACATGCGGATGGAACCGTGTATCGAGCACGGTGGTCCCTCCGGGACATCAGTCGTCGAACGCTGCCCGACTGAGGTTACGCCCTTCGCCGGAGCGGCACGGTCGCGGCAACGCCCTCGCTCTTCAGATAGGCAACCGGGTCATGCATCATCGCACCCGGTGGGAGGTGCCGCCGGAGCGGGCCCAAGTCCTGTTGAATACGATCGGCGTAGAAGCCGGGCAGTTGATCGGTCTCGCCTTCCATGAACCCGCGCACGTCCCGGTCGGTATCGAGTAGCTGCCGGATGGTGGAGTGATACCGGATTCGTCCCCACCCCTCAGACGACATCGCCCTCACGACGTTCATCCACTTCGGAATTGCCCCGGCCGTGGCTGAGAGCCGTCGGCCGATCGCTCGCCATGAGAAGGCGTGGCGCGTGAGATTCACGAGACGGTCGTAGAACTCGGGCCAGTCGTAGTTGGCCGGCCGCACATTCATGGCGTGATTGTTGTTCAGGAAGGTGAACGGGAACGGCAGCACTCTGCCGGCACGCTGGTACTCCAGATTGAGCGGTGCCGCCCGGCCGAACGCCGAGAGAAGCGAAAAGGCGGGAAAGGCCCCGGGCGCGAGATCGAGGAATGTCTTGGTCAGCTCGAACGGTTCCGGCCCGTGATCGGTGTCGAGGCCCAGCACGAAGTTGGTCTGGATGTAAGGGATGTAGCGGAGAATCATGTTCACATGATCCGCCACCTGCGTCACTTTATCCATTCCCGTCCGCCGGGTCTTGGACTTGTTCCCGAGATCGTACCACGATTCGATGCCCGGGAGAATGGCCTGGAATCCGTTTTGCCGAAGGCGCTTGAGGTGCGGCTCCGACAGCAACGACAGACTGCTCTCGGCGATGTGCCGCATGCGCCCGCGGGGCACCGCGGACTCGATCGCCTCCATGTAGTCGTCGAATCGCACGCCGAAGTTGGGATCGTGCCAACCGACGATGGGTTTGCTCGTCTTGGTGAGCAGGAAGGTCAGATCCTCACTCAGCTGCTCGAATCCGAGCGGCTGGTACTCCACCGTCGAGTCGATGCAGAAGCTGCAGGTGTAGGGGCAACCCAGGCTCCCGATCATCGGCACGATCTTGATGGTGGGCGCCTTCCTGAGCGTGGCCTCCACGAATTTCCAGCGCGCAGCCAGAGACGGCAGATCGGACGGCTGCCGCGCCGCCGAAATCGCCCGGCCGATCGGCCGATGCGGCTCGCATTCCTGCAGGACTTCCTGGATGACCGCACGGTCGGTGAAGCCCAGGACGTAGTCGAAGTACTGCCGCGCGTCCTCGGGATAGCAGCGGGCGTGCGGCCCGCCGAGCACGGTGATGGCCCCGCGTCCGCGGAAAAGATTGCTGAGCGCGTACGCGAGCTGAGCCGCCTGGGTGAATGCGCCGATGAACAGCACATCGAGATCGTCGGGGAGCTCGGAGAGAAGATCTTCCCCACCCGTGTAGCAGAGATAGCGGACCTCGTGCCCTGCTTCCTCGCACCACACGCCGAGAACCTGGGGCATGATACTGGCGAGGCTGGCGTTCATCAGCCGGCCGTACAGGCTGTTGCGAGGACTCTTGGTGACCAGATCGAGAATGCCGATGACGCGCCGGCGGGCGGAAAAGCGTGGTGGGGTCGCGCAGGGAGAGGTTACGATCACGAGTCACCTTCCTGCAGAAGGAGTCACTCGAATCGCTGGGTCCCGAGAGTGGGGCGGAGTAATCGGAGTGGGGCACCCGGCAAACGGCTATGGCCCGAGGTGGTCACGTAGGCTATACTGTAGCGCTACATATCGCAAGGCTGTATACCTCTGCCGCCAGCGATCCCACCCGAAAGGTCTCATGGTCCGACTCGTGGTGCACCAGTTGATGGCGCGACGTGGTATCACGGCCTATGCGCTCAGTCGCGGAGCCCAGTTGAGCTATCCGAGCGCGTATCGGCTCTCCCGCCCGGGCGGGCGGTTTGGTCGGTTGCACGCAGACACCCTCGACAAGCTCTGCAGCTTCTTCAGGGTGTCGCCGGGCGCGCTGCTCGAATGGAGTCCGAACGGGGGGAATGGAAAGGCGAAGCGGAAATAGAATGGCGTGCCGAGGCCAGGCCGCCTTTAGGCGCTGCGCCGCTGACTTGTCTCGAGGACCAGCAGGTGCTCGACCGCGTTCCACAGCGGATTCAGGTCGCCGCGAACGGCTACGTCGAAGGGTCCGCGCAGGCGCGCTGCCTGACGGAGCTGAGTCGTGATGAACGGATTGTGGGGAAGGATCGGTGTATCGGGTGCAACCTCGCCCACCGTGCGGAGCGCGCTGAGGGCCGAGATCTCGGAGAGCTTGGTGTCGAGGAGAATCAGATCGAAGCGGCGACCGCGAAGGTGTACAAGACCCTCGTGAAAGCCATGCGCCTCGGTGACGTGCACTCGGCCGCGTCCACGGAGCGCGAGCAGTTCCAAGACCAGTTGACGATCGAGATCGTCGTCCTCGATGAAGAGAACTTCCGCTGCCGAGACCATGGTAATCAGCCTTCCCGATGGTGTGGGGAACTGCGCCCGGAGGCGCCGATGGCGATCAAACGCCAGAGGTATGCCAACAGGGGCCGTGCTGTCGCAAAAAAATCGGTGATAATGTAACAGTTTGTGTTGCAAGGCTTTGAGGTGTCATATGTCAGGTAACATCTAACCACCGGGACCGCGGTGTCCTCCCCGCCTGGGGGGCGTTACCCGCTCACCTGTTGCTCCTCCCCCACAAAAGAACCACGCACCGATGACCCCGCCAACGTGGGCGAGGCAACCGGTGCGTGGAACTGGGGTTCTCGGCGGTAGCGTGCCGCCGAGAATAGATCAGGTCGAGAGGACTTTTCCGTAGCGGGCGACGTCGTCCAGTATGCGGCCTGTGCCTCGCACCACTGACGTGAGCGGATCCACATCCACGCGAACGGGGAGACCCGTCTCGTCCTGAAGCAACTGATGCAGACCGCGAATCAACGATCCGCCTCCCGTGAGCACGATCCCATGCTCGAGGATGTCGCTCGACAGCTCGGGCGGCGTCATCTCGAGCGCACGGCGCACGGCGTTGACGATGCGGGAAAGCGGCTCCTGGATCGCATCGCGAATCCCTGAGGAATCAACGCGGACCGTCTTGGGAAGACCCGAGACGAGATCGCGACCCTTCACATCCGTCTCCTCCTCCGGGACCAAGGGCACCGCGGAGCCGAGACGGATCTTGAGCCGCTCGGCGGTGGGATCGCCGATGAGGAGGCTGTAGGTCTTCCGCATGTACTGGACGATGGCCTGGTCGAGCTCGTCACCGCCCGTGCGGATCGACGCATCGCAGACGATGCCGCCGAGCGCGATCACGGCGATGTTGGTTGTCCCGCCACCGATATCGATCACCATGCTGCCCGTTGGAGTCTCGACCGGAAGGCCAACGCCGATGGCAGCCGCCATGGGCTCGGAAACCATCAGCAGGCGCTTGACGCCGGCAGACCGGGCCGAGTCGCGCACGGCGCGACGCTCGACTTCGGTGATGCCGGAGGGGACGCAGACAATGACGGTGGGTTTGACCTTGAGGACAGTGCGATCGATGATCAGTCGGAGAAAGTGACGGAGCATCTTCTCGGCGACATCGAAGTTCGCGATGACCCCGTCTTTCATCGGCCGCACGGCCGTGATCCCGTCGGGGGTGCGGCCGAGCATCATCTTGGCCTCGTGTCCGATCCCCATGATGTTCCCGGCGTGATCGACCGCTGCCACTGAGGGCTCGTTCAGCACCACGCCCTCGCCTTTGACCAGAACCAGGGTATTTGCGGTACCGAGGTCCACGGCCATCTCGGTGGCGGGACGCCAAATTTTGCGCTTGGGAAGGGCGCGGGTATGACCGTTGGTCCGCTCGAGCGGAACGCCTACCGGGATCGAGGAGTCTGGTTCGATGACGGCTGTCACGGTGCCTAAGCCCCTTTTCTCGGGTGCGCCAGGTTCATCGAACCCGAGCGGCTGGGTTGCATATCTCCCGCGGCGATTGCGTTTCACCGGGGGGGTCCGGTGGGGAGCATCTGACGGTGCCGGCTCCAGGAGCCGAGGGAGCAAGATGTGATCCAGACTCCCGAGGTAGCCTTTCTCGTCCTGCTTGCGGGGGCTATCTCGCTCCCCCGGCGTCCTCCGCGCCGGCAACTCGCCTTCCCGCTCGGCGCTCTGGCCCTGGCACTTGCGAGTATTCGGGCGAGTGCCGGGACCCTTCCGTCCGACACCCTTGCCGCCCTACCCGCGGGGTTCCGAGAGGTTACGGCTGGGCTGCTTCTCATTGGCATCTTCGGGACCGTGCTGGCCGCGACCAGGGCCGGTCGGTCGGGACTCTGGCTCGTGCCGGGTCTCGTGGCAGCGATCCGGGCTGCACGACCACTGATCGTTGCCGCGCCGCTCGTGCCATCCCTTCTCGCCGCGGTCGCCATTGTCATGATCGTGATGCTCGCTCTTGCCATCGGTCGCCTCGCGCGGATCCGCTCTTGGGTGGTTGAAGCAGACCAGCGACGGCTTGGACTACCTGGCCACGCGACGAGTCCCACGAGAGTCGGCGTCGTCGTGCTGGTCGCCGGCACGGTGAGCACGGTGCTCGCGTCCCATCTGTCGCTCGTTTTCGCCGGCGCTGTGGCCACCTCCTGGTCGGTGTGGGTGATGGGCAGGCAGGCGAGAATGGGCAGGCTCGTCGTTCCTACACTCGTGACGGCCTTGCTCGGTTTTACCTACCTCTTTCTGGCCACCGTCGCCGGATCGGACGGTCTCTCGATGGGCGGCCTGGATGCGCTCCCGATCAGCCCTGCCGCGGAGACGCTCATTGCCGCCGTGCTACTCGTGTCGAGCTGGTTGATGTGCGGACTCTGGCCATTGCATGGGCTGACATCCGCTCCGCTCATGGCGCCTGCGACCATTGCCATCGTGGCTCGAGTGGGTCTTGCGACGGCACCGGCGGGAATGGAGCACTGGCGTCCGCTCGCCGTTCCTCTCGCGATGCTCGCGCTCTGGCATGCCGCAGGGCGCCGTTGGGGTCCCGGTCTCGCGACGGGAGCAGCATGGCTCGCGCTCGTGAGCGTTGTGTCGGCAACGGACGGAGCTATCGTGGCCGCCTGGCTGTTACCGGCAGGGCTCGCGCTCGAATTCCTTGGAGACGAACGCGACGGCGAGACCGGGCCCAGGCGATGGGTGCGATGGCTCGCGCTGTGGGCGATGGGGTGGGGTGGGTTCCTGGCACTCGACGCCGGCTTGCACGGCGAGGTGGTTTACACGGTGCTCGCGGGAATGGGCGTTGTGCTTGGAATCGGCGGAAGTGGTCAGGCGATGACGCCCAGCGCTCCGAGGACACCGGCGCCCAGCGCATGATCACCGGAGATCGTGACCCGTGCTCTATCGGCATCGGTCTTGAGCGCTTTGGAGAAGAGCCGCCAGGCCGTATCCGTGGACATGCTGACCGTGGCGGCGCGCGTCGCGAGCGCCCCCCCGAAGAGCTGCCACCGATTACTCGTGCGGACCAGCGTCCAGCGACCACCGGCATCACCCGTGATCTCCACCACGACGGCGGTGCCGTCATCGCGACCGATGGCTCGATACGTGTGGGGCAAGGATCTGACGAAGAGATCGAGGACGGGGAAGAGCCAGCGTCGACCGAGAAGCCCTGGGGCGCCGACGGCGACCCGAATCTGTTGCTGGTGCAGCCACCGCTCGGTATAGTCGCGGCCGATGTCGAACCAGTTCTGCGACTGGTCTTCGCCCGCCCAGGAGACGCTGAAGAGCGCGGGCCCGAACGGGTCGAGCGAAGCGAAGAGCGCCGCGATTTGCGGTCCCGTCACGGCGAGGAGATCCACGATCACTCGGGGGCTCAGGCGGCGGGCCGCCGCCACCCACTCGGCGTTCAAACGGTTGATACAATCGACGAGTCCAGCCTCGCTCGGCTCGACCGGCGCCGACGGCGGACGCTGACCGTCGCGATGAAAGGAAAGACGCCGAAGATCGTCGTCGAGCAGATGCGCGGCGATGTCGCGCACGGACCAGAGCGAACAGAGCGTGGGTCGGTCCCAATCGCTCGATTCGAGACCGCGCAACAACGTGATGAGCTCGGCGTGCAACGGCAGAAAGAGCTCGCTGACGAGCACCGGCTCCATCGGCCGGAGTGCATGTGGGGTAACTGTCATCCCGTCAATCTGCGCTGAGCGGTTTGGCCTCGCAAAGTCGCTCGTTGATTCCTCCTTTCGGCGGGCCCATATTTCCCCTTCCAAACGACAATGTCACGGCGCATTTCCCGCGAGGATGAGATCATGCCCTTCAGTCTTCCCCCCCTGCCATATGACTACAATGCGCTCGAGCCGCATATCGACGAACAGACGATGCGCATTCACCACGACAAGCACCACGGGACGTACGTCAACAACCTGAATGCCGCACTCGAATCACAGCCCGACCTTCAGAAGAAATCCATCGAGCAGCTTCTGCAAAACATCGAGACCATTCCCGAGGCGATCCGAACCGCCGTTCGCAACAACGGTGGAGGGCACGCGAATCACACGATGTTCTGGGAGATCATGGCGCCAGGGGGAGCCAAGGAGCCATCGGGCCCCCTGGCCGATGCGATCGGCAAGGCATTCGGCGGCTTCACGCAGTTCAAGGAACAGTTTGCCAAGGCCTGCGCCGGCCGTTTCGGAAGCGGGTGGGCCTGGCTGACCGCTGATCGCGGCACCGTCGCCATCGAGAGCACGCCCAACCAAGACTCTCCGCTCATGAGCGGCAAGACCCCGATTCTCGGCTGCGACGTGTGGGAGCATGCCTACTATCTCAAGTACCAGAATCGTCGGCCGGATTACGTCGCTGCCTGGTGGAACGTGGTCAACTGGACGGAGGTCGGAAAGCGCTTCGCGGCGGCTCAGAGTCTCGCGACGGCCAGGAAGTAATGGCCGCGCTCCCCACGGTCGGCTCTCCCGCGCCCGATTTCACTCTTCCGTCCACGTCCGGCGCCGATGTCACGCTATCGGGCCTGAGAGGGAAGAACGTTCTCCTCGCGTTCTTCCCTCTCGCCTTCACCGGTACCTGCACCAAAGAGGTGGGAGAGTTCAGCACGGACTTCAAGGAGTTCAGCGAACTGAACGCCGTGGTGCTCCCGATCAGTGTCGACTCGGTTCCCACCTTGAAGGAATTCAAGGCCAAGGAAAAGTTCTCGCTCGATCTCGTCAGCGACTTCAAGCGCGACGTGAGCCGCAACTACGGCACGCTCCTCGAAGAGAAGTTCTTTTCCAATCGTGCCTACATTCTGATCGACGCGCAGGGGATCGTGCGCTGGGTCTGGGCCGAGGACAAGCTGTCGGACCGGCGCGAGAACGAGGAGCTCCTCCAGCAGTTGCGCGCGCTGTCGTAGCCCCGCGGCTTCCGCCATCATTCCGCCGAGGATTCCGATGGCCCGACTTCCCACCGCGGCCCTCCTGGCCCTGCTGCTGGTGGCGGGCTGCCGGATCGAAGACCACACGCCGAGCGGCTCGCGTCGTGATGAAGAGGCGGTGCAGGCGCTCGTCGCCGGCTATGCCCGCACCCTCTCCAATCGCGACTGGAAGGGTGTGCGCGCTCTCTTCTGGGCCGACGCGAGCTATGCCGGTCCGATGATTCCGGGGCCGGGCAATTCCCATCAGGCGGTACCGATCGATCTCGCCATCAACACCATTGCCCGACGAGTCGACGGACTCGACGCGCAGCGGTTCGATGTCCGCATCCTGCGCGCTGACCTCCGGCAGGACGGCGATCTGGCCGCCGTGTGGGTGACGACCCATCGCCGCATCCCCGTTGCCGGATCCGTCGCCGAGGGGGATTGGGTGGAGCATCTCGTCCTGCGTCGGATCGCGGGAGAATGGCGGATCTTGAGCGTGACGGCTCGAACGCAACCGCGGCCCGTGCCTCGTGACGCGCGCTAACGGGCCGCTCGCGGTCGTCGGCTCCATCGCCAAGCTGCTGACCGCCGGCCTCGGTACCGAGGCGACCATCGCCGCGGTAGCCGAGGCCCTGCGGGCGGGATTGCCTGCCGCCGCCGTCACGTTCTGGGTGCGAGAGCCCGGGACCACGGCCTTTCGGCCGCTGTCGGCCCCGATGATGCCGGATGCGGTGCCGCTCGTCTCGTCGCTCGGAGACGTCCCGGAGAGCCGAGGTCGTCGCTTCAGTCTGGAGTACGAGGGTGTGCGGCTGGGGGTGATGGACGTCCAGGTCGACGGAGACGGCGTCGGTCTCGACACTCTCGCGGTTGTCGCCGACATGCTTTCCCCGTATCTCGCCGCGGCCGAGTTGTCCGGCGACCTCGCCGGCGAGGTCGCGGTGCAGTCGCGCGAGATCGACGAGCATCGCCGCTTCACCGATCTCATCATCGACAGTCTGCCGGTCGGTCTCTACGTCGTGGACCGCGACTATCGCATCCAGATCTGGAATCGCAAGCGGGAGACCGGGACACAGGGGCTTCGGCGCGAGGACGTCGTGGGACGTCCGGTCTTCGAGGTGCTGACGCGGCAGCCCGCGGCACAGCTCCGGGCCGAGTTCGACCGCGTCTTCGCGACCGGAGAGATCCAGCAGAGGGAAATCGAGGTCTTCGCCGGCGGCGAAACGCGCTACTACCGGCTCAGTAAGATCCCGATGCGGCTCGAGGGCGACGAGATCACCCACGTGATCACGATCGGCGAAGACGTGACCGACTGGCAACGCATGCAGCCCAGATCATGCAGAGCGAGAAGCTCGCGGCCGTCGGCCAGCTGGCGGCCGGCGTCATGCACGAGATCAACAATCCGCTCGCGACCATCGGCGCGTGCGTCGCGGCGATCGAGGGCCGCCTCGCCGGAGACCCCCTGGGAGGGCGCTGCGTCGGTGCGGGAATACCTCGAGATCATCGACAAGGAAGTCGACCGCTGCACCGGCATCGTCGACGGACTGCTCGACTTCAGCCGCCCCAAGGGAAAGTCGAAAGGCGCCGGTCGCTCTCAACCAGCTCGTCGACGACACCCTGTTCCTGCTCAAGCACCACCAGCGGTTCAAGCATCTCGATGTGGTCCGCGAGCTGGATCCCACCGAGCCGCGCGCCGTGGGCAACGCGGAGCAGCTGATCCAGGTGCTCATGGCGCTCATGCTCAACGCGGTCGACGCGCATGGATGAGGGGGGCACCTTGACTCTCCGGACAGCGGGGGCCGCGGGCGGGCGGATGAGGTGATGGTCGAGGTCGAGGACACCGGCGTGGGGATTCCCGGTCCGGATCTGAGCAAGATCTTCGAGCCGTTCTTCACCACCAAGCCGCCGGGGCGTGGCACCGGGCTCGGCCTCTCGATCTGCTACGGGATCGTCGAGGATCATCACGGACGGATCGAAGTCGACAGCGAGCCCGGCCGTGGCTCCATCTTCCGAGTCTTTCTCCCGCGCAACGTCATGAAAGATCCTCGTCATCGAGGACGATCGCACCGTCGGCCAGTACGTCAAGCGCGGGCTCGAGGAGCAGCACTACCACGCCGACCTCGTCGACGACGGGCTCGAGGGGCTGCGGCTCGCGTCAGGCGGGCGCTACGACCTCATCGTGCTCGACCTGCGGCTGCCCGGCATGAACGGGCTCGAGATGCTGCGAACGCTCCGCGACCGCGGCATCACGACGCCGATCCTCGTGCTGACCGCGCAGGACGCGGTCGACTTCAAGGTGGAGGCGCTCCGAGCCGGCGCCGACGACTACGTCACCAAGCCGTTCGCCTTCGAGGAGCTGCTGGCCCGGGTCGAGGCGCTGGGACGGCGCCCCAAGGAGATTCGCGATCCCGTGCTGCGCGTCGGCGACCTCGAGCTCGATACGGCGACGCGCGAGGTGCGGCGGGGCGGCGAGCCGATCGAGCTCACGCCGAAGGAATACACGGTGCTCGAGTACCTGATGCGGCACGCCGGGCGGGTGATGTCCCGGACGCTGATCACCGAGTACGCGTGGGACTACCACTTCGATCCCGGCACCAACATCGTGGACGTCGTGATCAACCGGCTGCGCAAGAAGGTCGACTCGGGTCACGCCCGAAAGATGGTGCACACCGTGCGTGGCGTCGGGTACGTCGTGAAGGCGTAGGATGACCACGATCCGCCGTCGTCTCACCACCTGGTACACGGTGGCGCTGGGGGTGACGGTGGTCGCCTTCGGCACCGCTGCTGTACCTCGAGCGCCGGCAGTCGAGCATCAGAGAGCTCGATCAGCGCCTCGGCCTCGAGGCCGAGCTCGCCAACCGGTGGCTGAGCGAGTCGTACAACGTGCTCGGCCGCATCGTGACCGCCGCCGGGCTCAACCCCGCCCTCGATCCCGGTATCAGCGCCTACCTCGAAGCCGTGCGCGACTACCTCGTCGTCGCCGACACGAGTGGCCGGATTCTCGCGCTCTCCGAGGCGGCCCGCTCGCTTCCCGCCGCCGACCTGGAGCGCCTCCGAACGCCGCTCGATTCGCTCGGCGCACTCAGGCCGTCCGGCACCATCGACCTGGCCCCGACCGGTCGGTCCGGTCAGCGTACTTCGCGGTTCGAGTCGGAAATGCCGGCCCCGAGCTCGGGCGGTGTCCTGGTCGCCACGTCGACAACCCAGGTGGCCTTCGGGCCGGCGCAGCTCCTCCGGTCAATGCTCTTCATCTCTCCACTCATCCTGGTCGGCTCGGCGCTCATCGGGTACTGGCTCGCGGGCACCAGTCTCCGGCCGGTCCAGGGGATCATGGACGAAGTCGAGGCGATCACCGACGGACGGAGTCTGCACCGGCGGCTCGCGGTGCCGGTCTCCGGCGACGAGATGGCCCGGCTCGCAATCACGGTCAACGGAATGCTCGCTCGGCTCGAGCGGAGCTTCGACGGCTTGCATCGCTTCACCGCCGACGCGAGCCACGAGCTCAAGACGCCGCTGCAGGTGCTCCGCGTCGGCGTCGAGCGTGCGCTGGTTCACCCGGGCGTTCCGCACGGAGATGCTCGAGTCGCTCGACGAGACGCTGGCGCAAATCAACCAGATGACCGAACTGGTGGAGAGCCTGCTGACGCTGGCGCGCGCCGACGAAGGCAGGAGTTCCGCTCGCGGTGGACCCGGTTGGACCTACGCGAGCTCGTGGGTGACGTGGCCGAAACGGCGGGCATGCTGGGCGAGAGCACCGGAGTTCGTGTCACGAGCGAGATGCCGCCGAGCCCGGTCTACCTGGCGGTGGATCTGCACCGCATCCGGAAACTGCTGCTCAATCTGGTGACCAACGCGGTCAAGTACACGCCGGCGGGTGGCACCGTCGCGATCGCCCTGGCGGAGGAGGACGACGCGGTCGTCTTTACCGTGCGCGACACGGGCATCGGCATCGCTCCAGGTGACCTGCCCCACATCTTCGACCGATTCTGGCGCGCCGACCCGGCCCGATCCCGCACCGGCGAGCGGCCCGGTACCGGCCTCGGTCTCGCGATCACGAAGTGGATCGCCGAGGCGCACGGCGGGTCGATCACGGTGCAGAGCCGTCCGGGTCGAGGTACCAGCTTCGTTGTGCGACTTCCGCGTCGTTCGGGCGTCTCTCTTGACGTCTCGCAGGATAGGCGATAGCTCATCTCCAATCCGAATCTCTCCGACCGCCCCTGCGGTGTTGGAGCCTGCTAATCTCGTTGTAATGGAATTGTCATCTTCAGGTAAAGACTTCGCTACCAGCGCGTGGTAGTTTCGGGCCACGATAACCCTCCATTGGAGGTAGCTGCGTGTTCGAAAACCTGATCGAATCCAAACCAAAGGCCAACGCACGCTGGGCCAATCGGCCCTCTCTCTCGTCGTGCACGGCCTCCTGATCTTCGCCGCGGTCAAGGCGACGGCAGGTGTCGCAGAGACGATCAAGAACCGGCCGGTGGACACCACGATGGTGTTTCTCAAGCCGCCCCCGCCGCCCCCGCCGCCGCCGACCAACCACCACCCGATGTCGTTGTCGCCGCCAACCCGCCGCCGAAGGGATTCCAGACGGTGGTGGCCGCCGACTGACATCCCGAAGGACATTCCGCCGATCGATCTGAACGAGAAGCCGTTCGATCCGAAGGACTTCACGGGCAAGGGCGTGGAGGGGGGCATCGCCTCTGGCGTCGTTGGGGGTACCGGTCCGGTCACCGGCGAGGTCTTCCTTGAGGCTCAGGTCGACGATCCGGTCCAGCCGATCAACATTCCAACCGCCACGGTATCCGCCGGTGCTGCAGAGCGCGGGCATCGCGGGAGCAGTGGATCTCCAGTACGTCGTGGACACGACAGGTCACGCGGAGCCCAACTCGTTCAAGGTGATGCAAGACGACGCATCCCGCGTTCGTCGAGCCTGCCCAGGAAGCGATCCGGAAGGGCGTCTTCAAGCCCGCCAAGTTCAAGGGTCAGCCGGTGCGACAGCTCGTGCAGCAGCGGATCTCGTTCAAGGTCGGCCAGTAACCTTCATTCCCGCCGGACCCTGCGCGGTCCGACCAGGCGCTCTCCCAGGAGGCATTGCAACATGAGTGTCGATCTTTTCAACCTGTGGGCCCAGATGGGCCCTTTCGCCAAGGGCATCGTCGTCGTCATGGCGATCATGTCGATCTTCTCGCTCACGATCGTGTTCACCAAGCTGATCCAGATCAAGCGGAGCGAATCGGAGACGCGGAAGTTCGCGCCCCAGTTCTCCCGCGCGATCCAGGAAGAGAATCTCGACCAGGCGATCACGCTGGCCGAGAAGAACAAGAAGAGCCACGTCGCCCGCGTGCTGGGCGGGGCGCTGGCCGAAGTGAAGCCGCTGCTGCGCGACCGCGCCACCATCACCGCCGCCGACATCAACTCGGCCGAGCGGGCGGTCGAGCGCCAGATGCTGATCATGCTCGTCCGAGTTCAAGCGCGGCCTGGGCGTGCTCGGCGACGGTCGGCGCGACGGCGCCGTTCGTCGGCCTGCTCGGCACCACGATGGGTATCGTGAACGCGTTCACCGGCATGGCGGCCAGCGGCGCGTCGGGCGGCCTGGCCGGCATCTCGGCCGGTATCGCCGAGGCGCTGATCACCACCGCCTTCGGTCTGATGGTCGCGATCCCGGCGGTGTGGGCGTACAACTACTTCACCACCAAGATCGAGAACCTCACCGTCGAGATGACCTACACCTCGAAGGAACTGATCGACTACCTGATCAAGAGCGTCGGGAGCGAGTTCGGCCGCTCGATCTTCACCAAGGAATTCCAGGCCCAGAAGGCGGTGACCGGCAGTGGCCATATCCACGGGTAGCGCCGGGCCAGTCCGCGGTCAAGGCGGACATCAACGTCACGCCGATGATCGACGTCATGCTGGTGCTGCTGATCATCTTCATGATCGTGACGCCGCTCATCGCCGCCGGCTTCAAGGCCACGATGCCGAAGGGCAAGAACCTCGACCCGCGGCCGGAGGGCGACAACGAAGTCGTCCTCGGCATCGACGAGTCCGGGCAGTACTTCCTGAACGGCCGGGCCCGGTCGGACGGCACGCTCGAGGACCAGCTCAGCGGCATCTTCGCGGCGCGCACCGAGGACAAGATCCTGTACTTCAAGGCGGACAACCAGCTGAAGTATCGCCAAGATGCAGGAGGCGGTCGAAACTGGCCCGGCGCGCCGGGCGTGCGCGTGCATGGCGGCGATCACCGAGCCCAAGAGCGCGGGTCTCTTCCAGGCCAAGACAGAAGGAGAAGAAGTAACATGGCGATGGCTACTGGAGGAGGCGGCGGCGACCGGGTCCAGTCGGACATCAACGTCACGCCGATGATCGACGTGCTGCTGGTGCTGCTGATCATTTTCATGATCACGCAGCCGCTGTCGCGGCATGGCGCTGGACGTTCAGGTGCCGCCGCCAGAGGAGACGGCGACGACCAAGACGACCGCGCGCAGCCAGATCGTGCTCGAGCTGCGGCGACGACGGCGGCTACGCCATCAACGGCCAGCCGGTTCCGAAGGACCAGCTCGACACCCAGATCCACGCGATCTTACGATCAGCGTCCGGCCAAGCTCCTGTTCATCAAGGCCGGGCCCGAACCGGATCTACCAGGACGTGATCGAGGCGATGGACGTTGCCCGCGGGGCCGGTGTGCAGATCATCGGGTTCACCCCGAAAGAGGCGGACAAGGCACAGTAGGCTATCGGCTATCGGCTATCGGCTGAAAGGGTGCAGGGAGGATTCTTCTCTTCTCTGCGCCCTCGTTGTTTCTTGGGGGGGGGCGGGTGCGTCGGGTGACCAACGACTCGTCTCTCTGAATAGCCGATAGCCGATAGCCGATCCTAGCCGATAGCCAATTCCCCGAGGCTACTCACGCGCGCTCCAGCACCCTTCCAGCTCGATCTCCCTCGCGAACGCCGGCGAGTGGGGAGCCTCGTGCTCTCGCTGCGGGTGCACGCTCTCCTCATCGCCTTCGTCATCCACAACGGCGAGCGAATATGGAGTCGGACGCTGACGCCCGGCGATCCCGCGCTCAAGAGCGGGGGCGGCGGTGGTGGCGGGGGCAACCGCGTGGCGTATATTTCCCTCCCGTCGATCGTCCCGCCGGCGGCACCGCGATCTACCCCAATCGTTCCACCGCCTGCGTCGCCGCCGAAGGTCGCTCCACCGCCAGATCCCGTTGCCGTCAAGCCGCCGACAGAACTGCCTCCTGTCCCGGCTGACACCCAGCGATCGGCTGTCGCCGTCGCGACCCCGGGCGACACCGTTCCTGCGGGAACCGGACTCGGACCTGGAGAAGGTGGAGGCGCCGGTGGGGGGCGTGGGCCTGGAGTCGGGGGCAACACGGGAACCGGGGCCGGGCCTGGCGGCGAAGGCGGAGGTGGAGGTGGGACGACACGTCCACCGGAGCTTCGAGACCTCGCGTTTCCCTTCGACGAGCCGCCCAAAGAGCTGAGAGGCGCATCCCTCAACGTGACCTTCTGGGTCCGGGTGGACGGGCGAGTGGAGCGGTACGAGGTGAACCCGGAAATCCTGGACCGCGATTATGCGCGGAAATTCGATGAAGTGATTCGTGCGTTACCGCTTCACGCCCGCACGGGCGCCCGACGGAACTCGAGTAGCCGGAACCACGACTGTCACCTTCACGCTGCCTGGCAAGAGCGCTTCCTAACGACCAGCACGTCCACATCGCGACCGAGGACTCATGAATCGGCTGTTCATTCGGAAGTCAGTGCAGGACTGTGAGAACGACATCGCTGGAGCGCGGCGGTCTCAAGCGCTCGCTCAGCAAGTGGCACCTCACCGCCCTCGGCGTCGGCGCCACGATCGGCGCGGGAATCTTCGCGACCACCGGCACCGCGATCGTGGGCGACGCCGCTCCGGCCCGGCGCCGGCCCCGCGATCATCCTCTCGTTCCTGCTCACCGCGGTCACCTGCGGGTTCGCGGCGCTGTGTTACGCCGAATTCGCCGCGATGGTGCCGATCTCCGGGCTCGGCCTACACCTACGCCTACGCCTCGCTCGGCGAGTTGGTGGCCTGGATCATCGGGTGGGATCTGATCGTCGAATACGCCGTGGGCAACATCGGCGTGGCGATCGGATGGTCGGGCTACTTCCGGGAGCTGCTCACTCACTTCGGACTGTCGCTCCCGGCCTGGCTCGCCACCGACTTCCGCTCGGCCCACAACGCGGCCGAGGCCGTTGCCGGCGGTGCCACCGACGCCGTTAATCAGCTACCTGGCCTCCGCCATTCGCCGCCGCTCCTCACCTCTTCGGTATCCCGATCATCGCCAACGTCCCGGCCTTCCTGGTCGGTCGCGATGATCACCGTGATCCTGGTGATCGGGATCCGAGAGTCGGCCAACTCCAACAACGCGATGGTGCTGCTCAAGATCGGCATCATCCTCTTCTTCTCGCGGTGGGCATCACCCTGATCAAGCCGCATCAACTGGAACAACCCCGCGACGGGCGGATTCGCGCCCGAACGGCTTCGCGGGCATCAGCGCCGGCGCGGCGATCATCTTCTTCAGCTATATCGGATTCGACGCCATCTCGACCGCCGCCGAGGAAGCGCAAGAATCCCGCGCGAGGACATGCCGTTCGGGATCATCATGAGCCTGGTCGTCTGCACGGTGCTCTACATCGCTGCTCTCGGCCGTCATGACCGGCATGGCGCCGTGGCAGAAGCTGGGCACCGCGGAGCCGATGATCACCGCGCTCGCGCTCGCCGACGGGCCGCCCAGGCTCATCAACGCCTCACGGCTTCATCGTCGTCGCTCGGCGCGGTCATCGCCATGAGCAGCGTGCTGCTGGTCTTCCAGCTCGGGCCAGCCGCGCATCTTCATGTCGATGGCGCGCGACGGACTGCTCCCGCCGTTCCTGGCGAAGGTGCATCCGCGGTTCAAGACGCCGTATGTCGGCACCATCCTGACCGGATTCTTCGTCGCGACCTTCGCGGCCTTCGCCAACATCGCCGAAGTCGTGGACCTGACCAACATCGGCACGCTGTTCGCCTTTGTGCTGGTCTCGGCGGGCGTCATCGTGCTGCGGCGGACCAGAGCCGGATCGGGTGCGGCCGTTCCGGGCGCCTTGGGTGCCGCTCACGCCGGTCATCTCGATCGTGGCCTGTCTCTACCTGATGCTGCAAGCTGCCGAAGATCACCTGGATACGGTTCGGTGTCTGGCTGCTGCTGGGGTTCCTGATCTACTTCCTCTACGGGATCCGACACAGCCGGCTGGCAAAGAGCCGATAGCTCAGCTCTTCTCCGCCAACCGCAGCGCGCCCAGTACGGCATCGACCGGCTTCTCGATCGGCTGGAGCGTCGCCTCCTCGCCGAGAATCGCGAGGACGCTGCGCCGAAGAGGGCCTTCGACGCTCAGCAACCCTCCGGTGATCGCCACGCCGATTCGTCCATCGATCTCCATCTTCGGCAGCAGGCATATCGCGAGCTGGGAGAGCTCGCGCGCTGCGTAGTCCGCGATGCCCTTGGCGAGGGTGTCGCCCTGCTCGGCCACCTCGAGCACGTGCGGGGCGATCGCCGCCACCTCGGCGGGAGACGCACCGGCGGCCCAGCGGACCAGCGCGTCGAAATCGGCGCTGCGAGTTGCGGAGAGTACGCGCTCGCTGAGCGCGGTTCGAGGACTGCGTCCATCGACCGCCCGACTCACCGCACCGAGCGCGGCGCGGCCGATGGCATATCCGCTGCCCTCGTCTCCCATCTGCCACCCGTATCCGCCGATGCGATGCTGCCGACCGTCGCGGTCGCGCCCGACGGCGACGCTGCCCGTGCCTGCACTGACGACGATCCCAGGGCCCTCGGCGAAAGCCGCCGCGAGCGCGATCTCGATATCCGTGACCACGACGACCTTGGATGCAAGGCCTTCGACTCGGAGCGCCTTGCGCAGCTCGTCGCGCTCGAGCTCCCGGCCGGCACCGGCCGCGCCCACGGCGAGCACGTCACCGGTCAACCGTCCAGATGCGGCCAGTGCTCGACGCGCCACCTCGGCAATGACGCTGGCAGAGGCGAGTGCTCGACCGGGGCGCACAGCGCCGCCGGCTCCTTCCGCGCGGCCAACGACGCGCTCGCAGTCGGAGACCGCCGCCGCCGTCTTGGTGCCGCCTACATCGACGCCGATGAGGATTCGCGTCACGTTCCGCTCGCAGGTGAAATCACGGGACTTCGCCCGGGAACATAACTCAGCACGACCCCGCTGCCGACGGCGAGGAGAGTGCCTAGGGGAACATACCAGGGCCATGCGAGATGTCCCGCGGGCTCGAGCCACGTGAGTCCGGGCAGAGTGGCGAGGCGTTTGGCAAAGATGATCACCACCATCACCAGAACCGTGATGGCGACGGCTCCTACGACGTCCTGTCCTCTGGCACGGGGCCAGCGTCCGGCAAGGAAGTACGTCCCCAGCAGAGGGCCGTAGGTGATGGATGCGATGGAGAGTGCAAGGACGACGACCGGCGTGTCATTGCCCCGCGCGGCGGTGTTGAAGAACAGGGCCCCTCCAACCAATCCCATCGCCCAGACGGCGGAAAAGATTCGGCCTACTCGCAGCAGATGGACCGGGTCGGTCCGTTTGGTCCACGAGGAGTACAGATCGTGGGTCGCCGAAGACGCCAGGGAATTGATCGCCGAGCTGTGTGTGCCCATGGCGGCCGCGAGGATCCCGGCGATCACGAGTCCGGCCAGTCCGGCCGGCAGGTGATCCACCACGAATCTCGGAAACAGCTGATCGCTCGCGATGCCTATGGGCGCCTGGCCCGACGCCCACAGCGCAGAGCCGACGAGCAGAAAGAGCGTGAACTGCAGAATCACCATGACACCCGACCCCACCAGCGCGACCCGTGCATCCTTGAGGGAGCGGGTGGCGAGGAGACGCTGCACGATGAGATGGTCCGTCCCGTGAGACGCCGCAGAGAGCAGGGCGCCTCCCACGAGTCCTCCCAGGAGCGTGTACGTGGAGGTCAGGTTGATCGAGGGGTCGATCATGCGAAGCTTCCCAGCCTCGAAAGCGGCGATGAATGCGTTGCTCGCGCCGCCGGCGAGGTTCCACGCGATGAAGAGCGTCGCCACACCTCCTGCCAGGTACACGGTGAGCTGCATGACGTCGGTCCAGACGACTGCCTTGAAGCCGCCGAACCAGGTGTAGATCATCGTCACCACGCCCATCGCGACGATCGCCCACGGCACACTCCACCCGGTCACGAGGGCCAGCGGGATCGCACTGGCGAAGACGCGAACCGCGTCCCCCAAGAACCGGGAGACGAGAAAGATCACCGACGTGAGTCGCCGCGTGCCGACACCGAAGCGGGACTCGAGCCGCGCATACGCAGTCTCCTGCTCCCCTCGGAAGTATCCCGGAAGCAGCCACACGGCGACTCCGATCCGGCCGATCAGATAGCCGAAGGTGAGCTGGAGGAACGTGAGATCGCCGCGCGCACCGATGCCGGGCACGGAAATGACGGTGAGGGCGGAAGTCTCGGTGGCGACGATGGAAAGAAGGATGGCAAAGGCGGGAAGATCGCGCGCGCCGAGAAAGTAGTCGCTGGCGGTGCGCTGTCGGCGTGCGACCCAAAGGCCGAGGCCGAGCGTGAAGACGAAATACAGCGCGACGACCGCGAGATCGAGTGTGTGCAGGTGGATCGGGGTTGGAGACGGGGGAAAGGAGAAGGGGGAAGGGAGAAAAGGGAAGGGGAGGATGGGAGCAGAACGGGGAAAAGAGAAGGGAGAAGAGGTAACCCTCTTCTCCCTTCGCCCTTCTCACTTCTCTGTGTGTCAGGCGGTGAAGCTACTCCCGCATCCACAACCGCCCGTCGCGTTGGGGTTACTGAAGGTGAACCCAGAGCCCTGCATCGAGCTCACGTAGTCAACGGTGACGCCGGTGAGATATTGCGCGCTGAATCCATCCACGAAAACCCGCACTCCGTTCACCGCGACGACCATGTCGTCATCGAGAGGACGCTCTTCGATGTTGAGGCTGTACTTGAAGCCCGAGCATCCACCGGGAAGCACGCTCACGCGGAGCCCGGCGACTTCCACGGGCACCTGCTCCTGGGCGATGAACTTCTGCACCTCTTCAGCCGCCCGGTCGGTCAGGGTCAGATTGAACCCGGTAGACTGGGTCTGCTGCGGGATGCTCGTCATTCTGCACTCCTTGCGTACGGTTAGATGCTTTTGCCGGGTAGAAAGCTAACTAGTCGCGCGCGCCTCTGTCAACGCGCCTTCAAGTGTCCGATCAGTGCGCAAGTTACGTTGTATCAATAGGAAAGCCGCTATCGCCGCGGCGCCATAGAGCAGCCCCCTAGTCCGTGTTCCGGTCAAAATCGCGCCCAGCGAGACCACCGCGCAGTACACCGCGGCGAGCCCGGCTACCCAGTTTACCCAGGACAGCGCCCCGCCGGGTATTTGGTCGTGCTCGAACCCAAGCCGTGTTGCGACCGTCCTCCACCCCCGTCCGCCGGGCCGAACCCGCCGGTAGAACGTGTCGAGCGTGACGTCGTCTTCCGGGGCAGTGGAAAAGGTGACGGAGAGCCAAACTACGGTGGTCACGACCACGGTGATCAACATCGTCTCTGCGTACGCTGGTCGGGAGAGGTCGCTGAGATCGTACCCGTAGCGCGAAAGAACCACTGAAGTAATGAAGGACGCTACCATCGCGCTGATCTCGGACCAGGCATTCACTCGCCACCAGTACCACCGCAAAATGAAGACGAGCCCGGTGCCCGCGCCGAGGCCGATGAGCAGCTTCCAGCCTTGCTCGACGCTGCTCAGAAAGCTCATTACGATGAGGGAGCACACCATCAAGACGCCGGTCGCCAGTCTGGAGGCGACGACCTGTGCACGCGGGGTTGCCTTCGGGCTGATGAATCGCAAATACACGTCGTTGACGAGGTACGACGCACCCCAATTGAGATGCGTGCTGATGGTGCTCATGTAGGCCGCGGCGAACGCGGCGAGGAGCAGCCCCTTGAACGGAGTCGGGAGCACATCCACCATCACGCGAACGTATCCCTCCTCCGGATTCGCGAGACCGGGGTAGCGGAGGAGGCCAACGAACCCGACCAGAATCCAGGGCCATGGCCGAAGTGCGTAGTGGGCGATCGTGAACCAGAGTGTCGCGAGCAGCCCGTGGCGCTCATCCTTGGCCGAGAGGATTCGTTGCACGACGTAGCCGCCGCCACCCGGCTCCTGCCCGGGATACCAAGCCGCCCACCATTGCACGCCCAGGAAGATCAGGAGGGTCGATAGCGGGAGCCAGGCCTGATCGACCGGCGGCAGGACCCCGAAGGCAGCGTCGGCCGACCCGAAGTGCGCCGCCGACTTCTCGGTCATCACTGCCAGGCCGCCCACCGAGTCGACGGCGAGAACGGCGAGGAGGATCGTGCCACCCATCGCCACCACAAACTGGAAGGCGTCGGTCACGATCACGCCCCACAATCCCGAGAAGACGCTGTAGAGGGCCGTGATCCCGAATAGCAGGATGGCGGCGCGCCAGGGATTCACGTCGAGTGTCACCTGGAGAATCGTCACCATGGCGCGCGTGACCCAGCCCATGATGATGAGATTGATCGGAAGGGCGAGATATAGTGCCCGGAATCCTCTGAGCGCCGCGGCCGGCCGCCCGCCGTACCTCAGCTCGGCGAACTCGACGTCGGTGAGCACACCAGCCCGTCGCCATAACCTCGAGAAGAAGAAGACGGTCAGGACTCCCGAGAACGCGCCATTCCACCAGAGCCAGTTGCCGGCCACACCGTATTTCGCGACGAATCCGGCCACCGCCAGAGGCGTGTCGGCGGCGAAGGTCGTCGCGACCATCGACGTTCCCGCCAGCCACCAGGGCAGTGACCGGCCCGACACGAAGTACTCGGCCAACGAGCGACCGGCCTTGCGCGTATAGGCCAATCCGATCGCCGCGGAGATCGCGAAGTAGAGCGCAATGATGAGCCAGTCGGCGAGGTTGAGATGCATCGGATCCTCGGTTGAGGTAAGACCTGCGCCACTGATCGACCTGCGTTCGCTACTGATCGACTCTGCGCTGAATGCCCCATCCGCGCTCATATCGGGGAGGGAGAGAGATCGGCAACCGTCCGGTGATGGGCGCAACCCCCGCCAGCGCCCGGGCCACGGCCTGCTCGACGATCGCGTTCGATCGCCAGCCGATGAGATACGAGCCGGCCTCCGGTACCTGCGTCAACTGGTACGGGTTCCCGAGAGACACGAGGATCGCAGGGCGCGAACGTGAGGTGGCCGCGATCAGGCTCGCCAGTGCCGCGGGTAGACCGAGCGCGCCGCGAAACGCGGTTGGGCGATCCGCGGTCACGAAGACGGTCACCGGGCTTCGCGTGATCGCGGTCGCCACCGAGTCGTAGCTCGCGGGCCCACTCGCCGGCCAGAGTCTCGCGAGCGTGACGCCAAACCCCTGCGCTCTCAGCTCGAAGCCGAGCGGAACGCCCACGAATCGATTGTCCTCTTCCGCGTAGGTCACTATGGTGAGCGCCGGCCGCTCACGCCGCAGCGAGTGAATGGTGCCCGCCGAATCCTTCACCATGACGAGTGATCGCGCGGCGATCTCCGCGGCCGCCTTGCCGAGGGCCGCGCTTCCCACGACGGCCGGAATGCTGTCGAGGGAAACCGTGCGCCGGTCGAAAAGGCCGAGCGAGCGCTTGAGGGCGAGCACGCGGCGCACCGAGCGGTCGAGTCGCTCGGGGGTGATTTCCCCACGGTCCACCGCTGCCGCCATAGCGTTGATCGCCGCCGCCGGGTCGGCCGGCTGCAGCAGAAGATCGGCGCCCGCGACGAACGCTCGTACGCCGGCGTCCGCACCGTACGCGTCGGCGATGCCCGACATGTTGAGCGCATCGGTGACCACGAGGCCCTTGAAGCCGAGCGAGTCACGCAGGAGCCCGGTCAGAATGTCGGGCGCGACGGTGCCGGGCCGGAGCTGTCCGGGATCGATGCCGGGCAGCGCGATGTGCGCCGACATCACCACCTGGACGCCGGCCGCGATCGCGGCACGGAAGGGGACCAGCTCGACCGAATCGAGCCGGGCCCAGTCCGACGTGATCACGGGAAGCGCGACATGCGAGTCGGTGCCGGTGTCGCCGTGCCCTGGGAAATGCTTCGCCGTGGCGAGCATGCCGTTGTCCTGCAGCCCGCGCACCTCGGCAGCCACCAGCCGTGCCACTTCCCGCGGATCCTCGCCGAAGGAGCGCGTATTGATGATCGGGTTCGCGGGATTGTTGTTGACGTCCGCCACAGGCGCGAAGGCGAGGTGCACGCCGACGGCTCGTCCCTCGAGGGCGGTGATGCGTCCGACTTCATAGGCGATGCTGTCGCTCCCGGTGGCTCCCACGCCCATATTGGGTGGCAACAGCGTTCCGCCGGTGAGACGGAGACTCGTGCCGCCCTCGAAATCCGAGGCGACGAGCAGCGGAAGGTGAGAGCGGCGCTGCAGCGCGTTGAGCTTGGCCGCGATGTCGAGCGGTGATCCGACGGAGACGATCACCCCGCCGACATGAAGCGAATCCACCCACGCTTCCGCGCGCGCGAAGCCGCTGTCATCGTAAGCGGCGTAGGTGCCGGGGATCCACGGAATTACCAGCTGCGCGATGCGGTCGCGAACCGAGAGCCCCGCGAGGAGCTCATCGATCTCCGGTTCGAACGCCACCGCCTCCCTTGGTGGATAGGGAACCGGGTGCGGCCGAGCGATCCGCGGCGCGGCGGGAGCGCAGGCACACAACGAGACCATCACGATCGCGAGGTGTCTCCGGTGCACCGATCTCTCGTGTTGCTGGGTGTGTCAGGATGGGCGCTCGGATGCGCACCGCCGAGTCCGCCGGCGGATCGCCCGGCGTCCGCTCGAGTGCGTCCGGGGATCGAGGTTCTGCTGAGCGACAGCGTGGAGCTGGTCCGCGGCCGCCGCGTAGGACTGGTCTCGAACCAGTCCGGCGTGGACTCGCGCGGAACAAGCGACGTAACTCGACTTCGGGACGCCGGGATCGATCTGGTGGCGCTGTTCAGCCCGGAGCACGGCTTTCGCGGTGCCGCCGCGCCGGGTGCCGTGGTGGCATCGTCCGTGGACTCGGCCACCGGCCTTCCAATCTATAGCCTTTACGGTCGGACTTCCGCCCCCACCGACGAAATGCTCGAAGGCATCCAGGTCATGCTGGTCGATCTCCAGGATGCCGGGGCGCGCTACTACACCTATCTCTTCACGACCATCGAGGTCATGAAAGCGGCTGCGCGAAAAAACGTCGCCGTGGTGGTGCTCGACCGACCCAATCCCATCGGCGGAATGGTACAGGGAAACCTGCTCGATCCGGCGTACGCGTCGGCGGTTGGCTCTCTGGCGACGCCGATGCGGCATGGCATGACGCTGGCCGAGCTGGCCCGGCTGGCCAAATCCGACCTCCACCTCGATGGATCGTTGAGTGTCGTCCCGGTCGCGGGGTGGCATCGTTCGGACTTCTTCGATGCAACCGGCCTGCCATTCGTTCCGCCAAGCCCGAATCTCAAGACGCTCGAGAGTCTTTTCCACTACCCGGGGCTTTGCCTCTTCGAAGGCACAAACCTATCGGTGGGACGTGGATCGAACGCGCCGTTCGAGCAGATCGGGGCGCCATGGCTCGACACCGCCAGCGTGCTTACCGCGATGCGCGCGGCACAGTTACCAGGAGTGCGGCTTTCGGGAGTCACGTTCACTCCGGACCGGCCCGGTGACGGGAAATACGCCGATACCGCGCTCACCGGCATTCGGCTGGCTGTCACCGACCGGCGCACCTACGACCCGACGAAGACGGCGATCTACCTGCTGGCGACGATCCGGGCGTCGGCCGGCGGCCAGTTTGCCTGGATCCCCGCGCATTTCGATCGCCTCGCGGGTGGGTCAACCCTCCGGGCGGCGATCGAGGCGGGAACCGAGCCCGGGAAGATCGTGGCGAGGTGGAGTGACGAGCTGCAACGGTTCCGAGAGCGGCGTCGGGGGGTGCTCCTGTATCCGGAGTGAGACGATCAGATCGAACCCGCCCCGCGTAAGGGGGGCACCCCGCGTAAGTCGAGAGGCACCCCGCGTAAGTCGAAAGGCACCCCGCGTTTGGCTTGCGGTCAGCCCGCCATGGTATGGGAACAGCGCCCGAAAGCTCACGAGCGCCGAGCGGAAATCCAAACTGCGCGATCGTCGAGGGGCGTCCAGCCGCCCTGAAGTTCTGGCTTGCTCCGCGTGAGCGCCCAGCCGGCCGTCTTCACCCGCGACGCGGCGATCTGGCGCGGCCGCTCAACGAATCGTGAAACCGCGGCAACGTTCTGACGCAGAAGACCACGAATCCTGGGGGGTCGACCACGTCCTGGACGTCGGGATCCAGCGATCGTCTCTTCCCCCTCAGGATTCTGTCCGTCCTCTCCACCCTCTGCGCGTCTTCTGGGTCCTCTGCGTCTTCTCCGTCCTTTCGCTAACCAGTTCTGGCGATTATCCTTTCGCCCGGCCAGAGGTCGGATTGACTGGCGGGCGACCTGTTCCCCAGAGGACTGACACGACGTGAAGCTGCTCGGTGCACTGGAGAAGCCCTTCTACGCCACGGTCAATCCAATGGTGGAACGGCTGATCCGGGCAGGTGTGCGACCGAACTCGATCACCACCGTCGGGACCGGCCTCGTCCTCGTCTCTGCCGTGGCCTACGCGGTGGGACAGATCAGGCTGGGCGGGCTGCTGCTGCTGCTGAGCGGCGTCACGGACACCCTCGATGGGCAGGTGGCGCGGGGCGGTGCCATGGTGACGAAGTTCGGGGCCTTCTACGATTCCACCCTCGATCGGGTGGGCGATGGCGCCACCTTCATCGGCATCGGCGCCTTCCTGCTCACGGCGCCCGACGTCGCCTATCGGATCCCCGCGATCATCACCTGCATGATCGCGATCCTCAGCTCTCTTCTGGTCTCGTACGCGCGCGCCCGGGCGGAAGGGCTCGGTCTCGAGTGCAAGGTCGGGATTGCGCAGCGGGCGGAGCGGATTCTGGGGCTGGGCCTCACGTCGCTCGCGGTTGGGGCCGGACCGCGGGCGCTTGTGCTCGAGGCCGTCGTGGCGCTACTGGCCGTGGCGAGCGTGATCACCGTCGTCCAGCGGTTCGTGTATGTCTACCGGACTGCGGATGGGGCCACTCACGCCCGCGACGTCAAGCGCGCTGCGCTCGATACTCTCGCGAAAGGACGTTAGCAGTGGCTGAACAGACCGCCCGGCCGATCGCGCCGGCCAAGGGAAAGCTCGGAGTGCTCTGCGTCGGACTCGGCGCCGTCGCCACGACGTTCATCGCCGGTGTCGAGAACGTGCGTCGAGGCGCCGCCAAGCCGATCGGCTCGCTCACCCAGATGGGCACCATCCGGCTGGGCAAGCGCACCGAAGGCCGCGCGCCGCTGATCCACGACTTCGTCCCCCTGGCCACGCTCGACGACCTCGTCTTCGGCGCCTGGGATCCGGTGCCGGACAACGCCTACAGCCGCTGCGCTGCACTGCGGCGTGCTCGATCGGCACGAGCACATCGAGCCGATCGCCGACTTCCTCAAGGCCATCAAGCCGATGCCCGCCGTGTTCGACCAGAACTACGTGAAGCGGCTCGAAGGGCAAGAACGTCAAGACCGGCAAGACCAAGCGGGAGCTGGCCGAGGCGCTCCGGAAGGACATCCGCGACTTCAAGGCCAAGCACAAGTGCGACCGGCTGGTGATGGTCTGGTGCGCGTCGACCGAGATCTTCATCAGCCCCGGACCGACCCACCGGACGCTCGACGCCGTTCGAGAAGGCGATGGACGCCAACGACCCGACGCATCGCGCCGTCGATGCTCTACGCCTACGCCGCGATCATGGAGGGCGTCCCGTTCGCCAACGGCGCGCCGAACCTGACCTGCGACATCCCGGCGCTGGAGCAGCTGGCCAAGGAGCGACGGCGTCGCCGATCGGCGGCAAGGACTTCAAGACCGGCCAGACGATGATGAAGACCGTGCTGGCGCCGATGTTCAAGGCGCGCATGCTCGGCGTCGCCGGCTGGTACTCGACCAACATCCTCGGCAACCGCGACGGCGAGGTGCTGGACGACCCGGAGAGCTTCAAGACGAAGGAAGAGTCGAAGCTCGGCGTGCTGGAGTACATCCTCCAGCCGCAAGCTCTATCCCGAGCTGTACGGCAACATCTTCCACAAGGTGCGGATCAACTACTATCCGCCCCGCGGCGACAACAAGGAGGGCTGGGACAACATCGACATCTTCGGGTGGCTCGGCTACCCGATGCAGATCAAGGTCGACTTCCTCTGCCGCGACTCGATCCTGGCCGCGCCGCTGGTGCTCGACCTCGCGCTGTTCTTCGACCTGGCGCAGCGCGCGGGCCTGAGGGGCATCCAGGAGTGGCTCTCGTTCTACTTCAAGAGCCCGCAGACGGCGCCCGGGCTTGTATCCCGAGCACGACCTGTTCATCCAGCAGACCAAGCTCAAGAACACGCTGCGCTGGCTGATGGGCGAGGAGCAGATCACCCACCTCGGGATCGAGTACTACCAGGAAGCGTGACCAGCAGTCAACATGAAGTACTTCCACCGCACCCATCTGTCGCCCGACGGACGTTCTGGCCCGGGCCACGGCCTTCTTCGGCGCACGGCTCACGCCGGCCGAGGAGCAGCCGCGGCGGCGGCGCTTCGTCGGCGCGATCGGTCAGGTCGCCGTCACGGTGCAGGCCGAGGGCGGGCACTACACGCTGGTGACGGTGGAGACGAACCAGCCGGGCGAGAGCGAGGCCGATCAGGCTGGCCAAGCGATTCCTCACCGTGGTGCACACGATGGCCGAGCCGACGCACGAGCTCCGCTCGGCTTCGTACTAGATTCGCAGTTGCCGCGCGTCCGACCGCACGATTCAGGAGGCGCTTCCCGATGACCTTGCGTCGCGACCCGGCGCGTTCGCCGTGCCGATGGTGCCCGTGACGATGCTCTCGCACTGCTCGTTGGCTCTGGCCACCGGAGCCTGGTTCCGCTCACGCGGCTGCTGGCGCAGGACACGACGCCATCCCCGGCGCCGGCGCCGCACCAGCGACGCGGGCGGTGAGGCCAACCTGGTGCTGCCCGACCTCGGGCACGGTCACCTTCCTCGGCGGCATCAACGGGCGGACGCTCCTGCTGGTGGGCCTGCTGGTCTGCGCGCTCGGCCTGTGTTCGGCCTCGTGATCTACACGCCAGCTCAAGAACCTGCCGGTGCACCGCTCGATGCTCGAGATCTCCGAGCTGATCTACGAGACCTGCAAGACCTACCTGCATCACGCAGGGCAAGTTCCTGCTGATCCTCGGGGTGTTCATCGGCGTCGTGATCGTCGGCTTCTACTTCGGCGTGCTGCAGGGCTTCGCCGGCGTGGCCGAGTCGCGATCATCCTGCTCTTCAGCCTGATCGGCATCGCGGGCAGCTACGGCGTGGCCTGGTTCGGCATCCGCGTGAACACCTTCGCCAACTCGCGCACGGCGTTCGCCAGCCTCAGCGGCAAGCCCTATCCCTGCTACGCGATTCCGCTGCAAGGCGGGCATGAGCATCGGCATGCTGCTGATCAGCGTCGAGCTGCTGATCATGCTGCTGCATCCTGCTGTTCATTCCGGGCGACTACGCCGGCCCTGCTTCATCGGCTTCGCGATCGGCGAATCGCTGGGCGCGGCGGCGCTGCGCGTGGCCGGCGGCATCTTCACCAAGATCGCCGACATCGGCGCCGACCTGATGAAGATCGTCTTCAAGATCAAGGAAGACGACGCGCGCAACCCCGGCGTGATCGCGGACTGCACCGGCGACAACGCGGGCGACTCGGTCGGACCGTCGGCCGACGGCTTCGAGACCTACGGCGTCACCGGCGTCGCGCTGATCACGTTCATCCTGCTGGCGGTGACGGAGCCGACGGTGCAGGTGCAGCTGCTGGTCTGGATCTTCGTGATGCGCGTCATGATGATCATCGCGTCGGCGCTCTCCTACTTCATCAACGAGGCGGTCGCCAAAGCGCAAGTATGGCGAACGTCGACAAGATGAACTTCGAGGCGCCGCTGACGTCGCTGGTGTGGCTGACGTCGATCGTCTCCGTCGGCGCTGACCTACGTCGTGTCGTACCTGCTGATTCCCGATCTGGGCGGCGATCCGACGCTCTGGTGGAAGCTCTCGACCGTCATCACCTGCGGCACGCTGGCCGGCGCGATCATTCCGGAGCTGGTGAAGGTGTTCACCTCCGACCGACTCGCGGCACGTGCGCGAAGTCGTGACCTGCTCGCGCGAGGGCGGCGCGTCGCTCAACATCCTGTCCGGCCTGGTGGCCGGCAACTTCAGCGCCTACTGGCTGGGCTGGCGATGATGGTGCTGATGGCGATCGGCCTACGGCGTCAGCACGCTGGGGCTCGACAGCCTGATGCTGGCGCCGGCGGTGTTCGCGTTCGGCCTGGTGGCGTTCGGATTCCTGGGCATGGGCCCGGTGACCATCGCGGTGGATTCGCTACGGTCCGGTGACCGACAACGCGCAGTCGGTCTTCGAGCTGTCGCACGATCGAGCAGCTTCCCGGACATCGAGGCCGAGATCAAGAAGCGACTTCGGCTTCGATGCCGACTTCGAGAAGGCCAAGGATCATCTTGGAGGAGAACGACGGCGCGGGCAACACCTTCAAGGCGACCGCCAAGCCGGTGCTGATCGGCACCGCGGTGGTCGGCGCGACCACCATGATCTTCTCGATCATCGTCGCGCTGACGCACGGGCTGCAGCCCGAGCTGCTGGCGAATCTCTCGATTCTGCACCCGCCGTTCCTGCTGGGCCTGATCACCGGCGGCGCGATGATCTACTGGTTCACCGGCGCGTCGACGCAGGCCGTGACCACCGGCGCCTATCGCGCGGTCGAGTTCATCAAGGCCAACATCAAGCTCGAGGGCGCGACCAAGGCCTCGGTCGCCGACTGCAAGAAGGTGGTGGAGATCTGCACGCAGTACGCGCAGAAGGGCATGTTCAACATCTTCCTGACGGTGTTCTTCGCCACGCTGGCGTTCGCGTTCGTCGAGCCGTACTTCTTCATCGGCTACCTGATCTCGATCGCGCTGTTCGGCCTGTACCAGGCGATCTTCATGGCCAACGCCGGCGGCGCCTGGGACAACGCCAAGAAGATCGTCGAGACCGAGCTGAAGGAGAAGGGCACGCCGCTGCACGACGCGACGGTGGTCGGCGACACGGTGGGCGATCCGTTCAAGGACACCTCGTCGGTGGCGCTGAACCCGATCATCAAGTTCACCACGCTGTTCGGCCTGCTGGCGGTGGAGCTGGCGGTTTCGCTGACCGCGCGAGCAGGGAGCGAGCTGTCGCACATTCTCGCGGCGGTCTTCCTCGCTGATCGCGCTGGTCTTCGTGTACCGGTCGTTCTACGGGATGCGGATCGAGGCGCCCGAGACCGGCGTCGCGGCTCAGCCGGCGGCGGTGAAGGCCAAGGCCTCCTAAGGGCTGCATGGTGGCAACGACAATACGAACGGCCGGCCGGGAGGCCCCGCATGGGCTGTCCCGGGAGCAGCTGCTCGAGCTCTACTACTGGATGCGCCTCACGCGCTCGCTCGAGGAGCGGCTCGTCAATCTGTACCGCCAGACCAAGGTCGTCGGCGGCCTCTTCCGGTCGCTGGGGCAGGAGGCGTGCGCCGTCGGCAGCGCCTACGCGCTCGAGCGCGCGGGCGACGTCCTCTCGCCGCTCATCCGCAACCTCGGCTCGATGCTGGTGAAGGGCGCCACGCCGGTCGAGATCCTGCGGCAGTACATGGCCAAGGGCGACTCGCCGACGCGCGGCCGCGAGCTCAACATCCATTTCGGCGACCTCGAGGACGCGGCTTCATCGGCCAGATCTCGCACCTGGGCGACATGGTGCCGGTGATGGCCGGCGTTACACTCTGCCTTCAAGATGCGGCAAGCAGCCGCGGGTCGGACTGGTCTACGTCGGCGACGGCGCGACGTCCACCGGCGCGTTTCACGAGGGGATCAACTTCGCCGCGGTGCAGCGCTGTCCGCTGGTCGTGATCGTCGAGAACAACGGCTACGCCTACTCCACGCCGACGACCGCAGCAGACGGCCGCGCGAACGGCTGGTCGACAAGGCGATCGGGCTACGGCATCCCCGGCGTGCGCGCCGACGGCAACGACGTGCTCGCGACCTACGAGGTCACCAGGGAGGCGGTCGACCGCGCCCGGGCCGGCGGCGGGGTCGACGCTGATCGAGCTGATGACCTACCGTCGGAAGGGTCACGCGGAGCACGACAACCAGTCGCTACGTGCCGGCCGGCGAGATCGAGCGCTGGGAGCGCGAGCAACGATCCGCTCGACCGCTACACGCAGCGTCTCACCGACGGTACGGCGTGGCGCCGGCGAGCTCGCGGCGATCGACGCGCGGGTCGCGACGGAGATCGACGCGGCGACCGATGTCGCGGAGGCGTCGCCGCCGCCTGAGGCGCTCGACGCGCTTACCGGGCGTCTACGCCGATCCGCCGCGATGCCGGCGCTCTGGTATCGCGAGGGATGCCGAGCGCGCCGTCGACGCGCACGAGCGTCCGCGCCGGTATGGGGCACGCACGATGGCTGAGATCACCTATCTCGAGGCCATTCGCCAGGGGCTGTTCGAGGAGATGGAGCGCGACGCGACGGTCTTCTGCCTGGGCGAGGACATCGGGCGCCTACGGCGGCGCCTTCAAGGTGACCGAGGGGCTGCATGCGACCGCTTCGGCGAGCGGCGGGTGATCGACACGCCGATCTCGCGAGGCCGCGATCGTCGGTGCCGCGGCCGGCGCGGCGCACATGGGGCATGCGGCCGGTCTGCGAGATGCAGTTCATCGACTTCATCTCCTGCGCCTACGACATGCTCACCAACTACGTCGCGACCGCGCGCTACCGCGCCTTCCTCCCGTGCCCGATGGTGGTGCGCGGGCCGAGCGGCGGCTACGTGCGCGGCGGCCCGTTCCATTCGCAGAACCCCGAGGCGGCGTTCCTCCACACGCCGGGGCTCAAGATCGTCTATCCGGCCACGGCGAGCGACGCCAAGGGCCTGATCAAGGCGGCGATCCGCGACGACGACTGCGTGCTCTTCTTCGAGCACAAGTACCTCTACCGGCGGATCAAGGAGGAGCTGCCGGAGGGGAGACCATGTCGTCCCGATCGGCAAGGCGCGGATTGCGCGCGAAGGGACGGATCTGTCGATCATCACCTACGCGGCGACGGTCTGGAAGGCGCTCGAGGCCGCGGAGCAGCTGGAGCGGGAAGACGGGCTCTCGGTCGAGGTGATCGACCTGCGCTCGCTGCTGCCGATGGACGACGAGGCGATCGTCGCCACGGTGAAGAAGACCAACCGGGTGCTGATCGTGCACGAGGACACCGTGACCGGCGGCATCGCCGGCGAGATCACGGCGCGGATCAACGAGCTGTGCGTTCGAGTGGCTGGACGCGCCGGTGCGCCGGGTGGCGGCGCACGACGTGCCGCTGCCGTACGCGCCGCCGCTGGAGGATTTCGTGCTGCCGCAGACGGCGACATCGTGCGAGCGGCGAGGTGGATGGTCAGGTACTAGGCTGATGGCTGATCGTTAGTCGCTGATCGTTAGTGAGATTGGCGGCAGGCAGCCAGCGTACAACGAATGACGAGCCACGACGTAGCGAGCGGCGAGTTGCCCCAAGGAGATCGAGCATGGCCCGCATCGACGTCATCATGCCCCAGATGGGCGAATCGATCGCCGAGGGCACCCTGTCGCGCTGGATCAAGAAGGTCGGCGACGCGAGTCAAGCGCGACGAGCCGATCTTCGAGATCTCGACCGACAAGGTCGATGCGGAGATTCCGGCGCCCAGCCGCCGGCGTGCTGGCGGAGATCCTGGTGCAGGAGGGCCAGACGGTCGCGGTGCAGACGGTGGTCGCGCGGATCGAGACCGAGGCCGGCGCCGCTGCGTCCGCGCCACCTCCGGCCGCCGCGCCGCGGCGGCTGCGAGCCCGCGCCGCCCAAGCCTGCACCGGTGCCGCAGCCCGCACCGGCTCCTCGACCCGCCCGCGGCAGCCCCACCGCCGCCGGCTCCGCGCCGGCTCGGGTCCGCAGCCCGCGCGGCCGCACGCCCGCCGCCGATGCGACCGGCGCCGATCGCGCCAACGGTGACCGGAGACCGCTCGAGGAGCGGCTGCGCCGGCGCTCGACGCCGCTGGTCCGGAAGATGGCCGCGGAGCACGACGTCGATATCAGCGCCATCGCGCGGCAGCGGCCTCGCCGGCCGCGTCACCAAGAACGACATTCTCGACTACCTCGAGGCGGCGCGCCGGCTCCTGACCGAAGCGGCCGCGCCGTCTGCGCGCGCCCGCACCGTCACGACCCGCTCCGCCTCGTCGCCGCGTCGCGCCCGCATCCGGCACATGCCGCGTCCGGCGCGGAGCCGTGGGAGGGCGATCGGGTCGAGCCGTGGTCGCGCATCCGCAAGCTCACCGCCGAGCACATGGTCATGTCGCGGCGCGTCTCGGCGCACGTGAACACGATCTTCGAGATCGACTACACCCGCGTCGCGCAGCTTCGCGCGCAAGGCAAGAAGGAGTACGCCGAGCGGGGCGTGAACCTCACCTACCTGGCGTTCATCGCGAAGGCGATCGCCGACAGCCTGCGCAAGCATCCGGTCGTCAACGCCGCGGTCGCCGGCGAGAGCACCATCTTCCGGCGCGACATCAACCTCGGCATCGCGGTCGCGCTCGACTGGGGGCTCATCGTCCCGGTCATCAAGCACGCCGACGAGCTGTCGCTGCTCGGCCTGGCCCGCGCGATCAACGACCTCGGCGAGCGGGCCCGCACCAAGAAGCTGAGCCCGGACGAAGTGCAGAAGGGCACCTTCACGATCACCAACCCCGGCGTCTTCGGGTCGATGATCGGCACGCCGATCATCAACCAGCCGCAGGTCGGCCATCCTGTGCGTCGGGTGCAATCGAGAAGCGGCCCGCCGTCATCACCGATGGACGGCACCGACACGCTCGCCATCCGGACGCAGCGGCATGCTCTCGCTGGCGTTCGATCACCGGATCGTGGATGGCGCCGACGCCGACCGCTTCATGGCCGACGTGAAGAAACAGATGCAGGAGTTTCCGGAAAGCGCAGTCTGAAAATGGCCCGCACCCTCACTGCCTCCCGGGTGAGAGTAGGGCCGGGGGGAGAATCGGAGTACCTTGCGGCGGTCGGTGCCCTCGCGGCGCTCGCGGAGAGTCGCGGGTGGCACCTCTGGGTCTTCCGTTCCACCGCCGATCCGCAGCTCTTCCTCGAATGCAGCGAAAGCCGATCCGCCGAGTCGCACCGGGCGCTCGCGATCCGGCCGCCGGATGAGCGACACCTCGAGGCACGCATCCGCGCGGTCGCTACATACGAGTCGGACGCCTGGGACCTCTGGGAAGAAGTGAGGAGCTAGCACAAATGCCACGTCGTGTCATTGAGGCCGGCGGCGAGCAGTGGGTCGTCTCCGTCAGCGGCCGCAACACGCAATACACCAAAGACGAATTCGGGCTGATCTTTACTCGCGGAACCGGCGCCGGCCGGGAGCAGCGAGTCGTTCGGTACTCACCACTCGGCGCGAAGAGCCGCGAGCTGTCTCTTCGGGAGTTGAGTGATGAGGAGCTGGGCGACTTGCTGGTCCATTCGCAGCCGTCGTGGACCGCGCCCGAGATGGGGTACCGCCGCTGAGCCACGCCAACTCCGTGCTCCCCGTTCGGCCTGAGGAGGGGGGCGCGACGATCGATCTGCACGTGCACTCGACGGCATCCGACGGGAGTCTGCTCCCCGAGGCGGTGGTCGAGCGTGCCTTGTCCGCAGGCCTCGGGGCCATCGCCCTCACCGATCACGACACTGTCGCCGGGATACCCGCCGCCGTCGCGGCAGGAGAACGGCTGGGGCTCCGCGTCGTGGTGGGATGCGAATTCTCCGCCGCGGCTCCCTGGGGAGAGATGCACGTGCTCGGATACTTTCTCCCCTCGGAATCGCCGGTGCTCGATGCATTTCTGGAGCGGTGCCGAGCCGACCGAATTCGTCGGGGAAGAGAGATGGTGACCCGGTTGCAGGGGCTGGGCGTCGATCTGCAATTCGACGACGTGTTGCTGCAATCACGGGGCGGCGCCGTCGGACGTCCGCACGTGGCTCGAGCCATCGTACGGCAAGGCGGCGCCGCCGACGTGGGCGATGCCTTCGATCGGTACATCGGCCGCGGACGGCCCGCGTTTGTCGAGAAGCGGCTCCCCGAGTTCGCCGAGATCACCCGGATCGTGCACTCCGTGGGTGGGCTCGTGTCGGTGGCACACCTGAAGGACCGTGGGACGCGATCGTTCCTCGAACGGCTCAAGCACGAGGGTCTCGATGCGGTCGAAATCCGGCATCCGAGTCACGATCCTGCGCTCCGATCGCGGCTCACCGACATCGCGTTGCGACTCGGACTGCTGCGCACCGGAGGCAGCGACTGGCATGGGGATCCGGAGCCGGGCGAATCGCACGGAGCCCTCGGCTCCCAGGACGTGCCGCTCGAATGGCTGGAGCGACTCGACGCCTTGCGCGGAAGCCCCCCGGCACCCGTGGGAGGATAATGAGCGCGGACACGCCTGACTTCAGAGGGAAGGTCGTGCTGGTCACCGGGGTCGGTCGGGCGGGGCAGATCGGCAACGCCGTCGCGCTCGCCTTTGGTCAGGCGGGCGCAAAGATCGTTGCCTGCGACCAGAACGCCGTCGGAGTTACCGAGCGAGTGCGGGAGTTCGCCGCCGCGGGTGTGGATGCCCGGCCCTGCGCCGGAGACCTGACGCAATCCGACATTGCCGCACTTGCCGTCGAGACCGCTCTCCGACATTTCGCGAAGCTCGATGTCGTCGTCAACGTGGCGGGTGGCCTCACCACCTATGGCCCGATCGAGAACCTCACCGTCGAGGCACTGGACCGTGAGGTAGCGATCAATCTCAAAACGACGGTGCTCGTCTCCCAGGCAGCGATCACCGCGCTCACACGAACCCAGGGCTGCATCGTGAACTTCGCCTCGATCGCCTACTTCCAACCTCAGAGTCCCATGGCGGTCTATTCGGCGCGCCAAGGCGGCGGTCGCGGGGTTCACGCAGAGTCTGGCCGCAGAGCTGAGCGACCGGAAGATCCGCGTGAACGCGGTCGCCCCCGGCATGGTTCGAACCGGCGACAACGTCGCCTCCGCCGGCGCGGCCGCGGACTACGTCGAGCTCCGGGACATCACGGAGGGTGTGATGTCACTCGCGAGCCCATCCTCTTCGGTTACGGGCCACATCCTTCCCATCGCTGCGGCTCACCTCGGCACCAGCTGATGGATCTGCGCGACCGCGTGGCGCTGGTCACGGGTGCCGGTCGTCGGCTGGGACAGGCATTCGCGCGAGCTCTCGCGCTGCGCGGGATGTCCGTCGCCATTCATCATCACACTTCCGCGGCAGGCGCCGATGAGTTGCGGAGGGAGATCCTCGCGCACGGCGGGCACGCCGCCTGCTTTGGCGCGGATCTCTCCGACGCTGCCGCCGCCGTCGAGCTCCCCGGCGAGTGACATCGCAGCTTGGCCGGCTCGACGTGCTCGTCAATTCTGCGGCAGTGATGCACCGTCTCTCCTTCGAAGAGACGACGCCGGACCAGTGGGATGCAATCATGGCGCTCAACCTTCGCGCCGCCTTCTTCGTCACTCAGGGGGCTGCCGCATCGCTGCGGGCGGCCCGTGGCAAAGTGGTTAATATCTCAGACCTGAGCGGCCTGGAACCTTGGCCGGGGTTCGCGGCGCACTCGGTATCCAAGGCCGGCGTCGTGATGCTGACGAAGGTCCTGGCACGCGCCCTCGCTCCCGAGGTAACCGTCAACGCGCTGGCCCCCGGTGCGGTCCTGGTACCCGAGGACTACGACGACGTGGAGCGAGAACGGTTGGCTCGGACTACGCCGCTCCAGCGCCTTGGCACCCCCGACGACGCGACCGCGGCGCTGCTATATCTCCTCGAGGGGGGCGATTACGTCACCGGGGAGATTCTCGCGGTCGATGGCGGACGGCACATCCGATAGCGTCGAGCTCGGCACCGCCGTCATCGTGGGCGGCGGATGCTACGGCTCCTTTTACGTTCGCCAACTGGTTCGAGCCCGTGAGCGGGGGAAGGCTACCTGGCAGCGGCTCATCGTGGTCGATCGGAATGCCGGGTGCCAGGTCGCCCGGCAGAACGATCTCCTCGCCGCGTGTCGGCTCGTGGTGCAGGACTGGGGTCGCTTCTTCGACGACTTCCTCGCCCGGTCGCCGGAGCAGTCGGGCCCACCCGATGCGATCGTCCCGTCCCCACTGATGCCGCACCTCATGTATGAGTGGCTGGTCCGTCGGGCTCGCATTCGTTGGCCCGGGCGCACCGTCGAGTCACGACCTCTCGCGATCGGTCCCGGAACCCCGTACGATGTCCTTCATCCCGATGGCACTCGTTACGTGTCGTTCGCGGATTGGCTCTGTCCGACTCACTGTATCGAGCCCCTCATCTGTCCCGTGATCCGCGCGCCACGAACGTGGGAAATGACGAACGCAATGGAGGGCCTCGCCTCCAGACTCGGCGCGGCGGGGCCAGCGCTCTTCGTGTGCCGGCATCGGGTGCATGGCGTCGGGATGTTCGATGTCGCCGCCGTCCGGGCAGGCGACGCCCTCGTCGCCGAGGCCGGCGAGGATGCGGAGGTCGACATTCTGGTGGGAACGATCTCGGCGTGTCACGGGGCCGTGAACCTGCTGCATCTGGGCCAATAGCTATCAGCCAGGATCCGTCAGGAACCCCCATCCGTTCTATATTTGGACGACACACTTAGAGGAATCGCATGAACGGTCGGGAAGTGTTCGACGTCATCATCGTGGGCGCCGGTCCGGCAGGTCTGTGCGCGGCCATGTACGCCGGCCGTGGCATGCTCAAGACCGCGCTGCTCGAGCGTGGAGTTCCCGGTGGCGAGCTCCTCAACACCGAGTGGATCGACGACTACCCAGGCTTCGACCACATCCTGGGCCGCGAGCTGTCGGCCAAGATGACCGACCACGCGCTCAAGTTTGGCGCCGACCTGCGCCAGGAGAACGTGGAGACGATTCATCGGCGCCACGACGGAGTCTTCGAGGTCTCGACCTCGGCGGGTCTCGTGTACGAAGCCCCGGCGGTGATCCTGACCGCAGGTGGCACCCCGACCAAGCTCGGGGTACCGGGTGAGGTCGAGTACGCCGGCCGTGGCGTGTCCTACTGCGCGGTGTGCGACGGCGCGTTCTTCAAGGGGGAGACCATCGCTGTCATCGGCGGGGGGGACGCGGCGGTGGAGGAAGCGGATTACCTCACGCGATACGCCGAGAAGGTCTACGTGATTCATCGGCGCGACGAGTTCCGGGCCTCGAAGATCCTTCAGGAGCGGCTGTTCGCCAACCCGAAGATCGAGGTCCTCTGGAGTCGGCGTGTGCACGAGCTCCGCGGCGGTCCATCCGGGCTCCAGTCCGCCGAGCTCGAGGACGTGGAAACCGGGGAACGCTCCTCACTCTCGGTGACGGGCGCCTTCGTCTTCATCGGGTTCAAGCCCAACACCGGCCTCGTTCGACATCACTTCGATCACGATGCGGCCGGCTACATGATCACCGACGATCGAATGATGACGTCGATTCCGGGGCTCTTTGCGGCCGGCGATGTGCGCGTACAGTTGACGCGGCAGGTCACGACCGCCGTCGGTGATGCCACGACCGCCGCGATCGCCGTGGAAAAGTATCTGAAGGAGCGTCGGAGGCATGGCGCGGAGGTCAAGGCCGGTGTCTGATCTCGAGGTCGTGGCGCTGCCCAATGGTCAGCTGGTCGAGAACTGCTATCTCGTTGCCGACCGGCGCACGGGCGAGGCCGTCATGATCGACCCCGGTGAAGAGTCCGCCATGTTTCTGGCGGAGCTCGACACGCGAGGGTGGTCACTCCAGGCCATCTGGCTCACGCACGCCCACGTCGATCACATCATCGGCGTGGGTGCCGTCCATCGGGCGACCGGTGCGCCGATTCACCTCCATCCGCGCGATCGTCCGATCTATGATGCCCTTCCCCAGTTCGGTCACTGGGTCGGGATGGAGCTCGACCCGCCTCCGGCGCCCGATGTTGAGCTGCGCGCCGGACAGGTCCTTCAGGTTGGCGGATTCCGGTTCGACGTCCGGTTCACCCCTGGACATTCGCCAGGAAGCGTGAGCTTCGTCGGTGAGGGTCGGGTCTTCTGTGGCGACGTGCTCTTCAACGGGTCGGTCGGGCGAACCGATCTGCCGGGTGGAGATACGGCCACGCTCATGACCAGCATCCAGACCCAGCTGCTGTCCCTCCCTGACTCGACCATCGTTCACAGTGGACACGGCGCCGACACGACCATCGGTGTCGAGCGGCTCACCAACCCGTTTCTCACCGGTGCCTACCGACTTGGCTGAAGCTCCGCCGAACCCGGTTGCCACGATGGCTACGCCCGTCTGCAATCGCTGCGGTTTCCCCATCCAACCCCGGCCTGGTGGCTGCAAGAATCCCTGCGGCAACTGCGGGACGGTCTATCCGCTCGGGGATTGCTCTGACTGAACGCGCAGCGGGGATCCTCGATCTCGAATTGATCGCACCTGCGGGCACGCGGGCCTCGCTCGACATTTCCCGCATTCGGCTTCCTCCACGGCTCCGCCCCGCCGCGCAGCTCGGCATCCTCGACATCACCGAATTCTTTGGCGACACCACCGGCGGTGTCCGGACCTACATCCTCGAAAAGGCCCGATACGTCCAGCGGCGGCCGGAACTGCGCCAGACGATCGTTGTCCCAGGTGCGCGCGACGAGATTCTCGAGGCGTCGGGGGTCCGGTGTTATCGACTGCGCGGACCCTCGGTCCCGACGCAGAAGCCTTACCGCTTCATGCTCGCGACGCGCTCGACCAGTCGTATCGTCGCGCACGAGCGGCCGAACCTGATCGAGGTAGGAAGCGCATGGTTCGCGCCGTGGCTGGTGCATCTCGCCACCAGGCAGTTCAGCGTGCCCGCGGTCTGGTACTACCACAGCAATTTCCCCCGAGTCCTCGCTCCCCCCCAGCCCGGTGTGGGCCCGCTCCGGCGCGCCGCCAGCGAGGTTGCGTGGAGTTATGTCCGGCGCCTGGCGCGACTGGTTCGGGTGACCCTCGCGCCGTCGCGCTCGGTCGTGCGCGAGCTGGAGACTGCCGGTATCGAGAACGTCATTCGCGTCCCGCTTGGCGTGAATCTCGAGCTCTTTCACCCAGCGCGGCGCGCGCATGCCGGAAAGACCCGCGGGCGATTGGGATTGCCCGAAGGGCCATTGGTCCTCTACGTCGGGCGCCTTGCCGCTGAGAAAGAGGTGGGCCTGCTCCTCTCCGCATGGCCCGAGGTCGAGCGACGCACCGGAGCCAAACTGGTGATCGTGGGTGACGGACCGGCCCGCCCCGCACTGAGAGCGTCGGCGGGAGGACAGTCCGCCATCTGGTTGCCGTTCGAGCGAGACCGTGACCTGCTCGCCGATCTCTACGCGGCGGTGGACTTCTGCGTCTCCCCCGGGTCTCTCGAGACGTTCGGCCTCGCGGCGATCGAGTCACTCGCCTCGGGCACCCCGGTTCTGAGCGCGGACATCGGTGGGGTCGCGGAGAACGTGGGACTGTCGGGTGGGGGCCGGCTGTTCGCGGCGGGGGACCGCGGGTCCCTCGCCGCCGAAGCCATCGCGCTGCTGCAGGACGATCTCACGGGAATCGGCGCGAAGGGTCGCAGCTACGCCGAAGCCCACCATGGATGGGATACCGTGTTCGACGGGCTCTTCACGATCTATCGCGGAATCGTCGCCGCGTGACGCTCCTGGTCTCCATCCACGATGTGACTCCGGCCTTCGCTCCGGCGGTAGGACAACTGTGGACGATGTGTGCCCGTCACTCGGTCTCTCCGGCCCTGCTGGTGGTACCCGATTGGCATGGTGACTGGCCGCTCGCCCGTCACCCGGCGTTCGTCGAGTGGCTGCGGGAACGCGCGGGCCAGGGAGCCGACGTCGTACTGCACGGCGAGCGGCACGATGAGGCCGGTCTTCCACGCGGGGCAGGCGACGCGCTGCGCGCATGGGGACGCACGGCGCGCGAAGGCGAATTCCTCACCCTCGATGAGGCCGCGGCCCGCGACCGAATCGATCGCGGCCTCGCTCTCCTGACCAAGCTCGGCTTGCCGCCGGTCGGCTTCGTCCCTCCGGCCTGGCTCGCGCGAGAAGATTGTCATCGTGCGGTCGCGGCGGCGGGCCTCCTCTTCAGCGAAGACGAGTCCTCGATCCGGCTGCACCACGTCGGCAGACGGCTCCGGTCGCCGGTCGTTCGATGGAGCACTCGGTCGTCGCTTCGGGCCCGCGGATCGGTGGCCGTCGCGCGAGGACGTTGGTTGCTGCAGGGGCGCGCGCGGTTTCCTCGTCTGGCGCTTCATCCTCAGGATCTCTCCAATCCCACTACCGCCCGCTCGCTCGAGCCGACGCTCGAGCGCTGGCTCGCCCGCCACCAGGCGGGCGGGTATGCCGAGGTGTTGTCGGCCGTCACCTCATGACTTTGCTTCAGGCCCATCTGGTGTGCGTGGCCCTGGTCGCGGTGGACAATGTCGCGCGTGCCTGGAGAATCCAGTGGATCATCCAGGGTCTTGGCCACCGCATCAGCTTCTGGGATTCCATCATTCTTAATGCGTTTGGAGACGCTGCCTGTGCGCTCACGCCGCTGCGTATTGGCGGGGAGCCGGCTCGTCTTGCGGGGATGCTGCGCAGCCGCGTGCCGGCGACGGCGGCATTCGTCGCCATCAGTCTCGAGGTGCTGGCTGCCTGGCCGGTGATCATCGTCGCGGCCGGATGGCTCGTTTGGCAGTACGCTCCCGCGTGGTGGACGCTGGCGGGTCCACGACTCGAGACGGCGGCGCGAGCCGCGTGGCCGTGGGTGCTCGTCGTGGTCGTGGCGAGCATCGTCGCGTGGCGGGCTGCTCGGCGGGTCACCTCTCCGGTCAAGCACCTGCGGCGTCCGATTCGCCGAGCCCTCGTCTACTGGCGCCGGATGCCGCGCTGGCCGCTCATCGCAAGCATTCCAATGTCGTTCCTCAACCTCGCGACACGAGTCGCCATTCTGCCCGTTCTGGCGCTCACGCTTCCGTCGCCGCCGGAGCTGGGTCCTCTCATGGTCGGCTCGTTCGCTCTGTTGTACAGTCAGCTCATCCTGCCGACGCCGTCCGGCGCCGGTGCGGTGGAGCTGGGATTTCTGGGAGGTGCCGCGGGAGATCTCGGGGAAAATGAGGGCAAGCTGCTCTTTGCCTGGAGACTCTACACCAATGGCGTCGGGGTCATTCTTGGCGTCATTCTCGCCGCACGAATCTACGGGTGGGCGGCGCTGCGACAGCTAGCGGGGCGGTGGAGCGATCCCCACTAGCAGCACGGTCCGTTCGAGCGCCTCGGCAACACCGTGCGGCACATGGGCCGGCGCCCACACGACCGTTCCCGGTCCCGCCTCCTCGGTCTCCACGCCGACTGTCATGCGAGCTCTCCCGCTCAACACCAGATAGAATTTGTCAGCACCGGTGTGGACATGAATGGGCTGCGTCTGGCCCGGCTCGAAGCAATTGAGACCCACGAAGAGCTGACGCCCGGCGAAGAGATCGGCTTTGGTGGGCCGGTCGATCGAGAAACTCTCGCTGGCTTCGACCGATCTGAAGAATTGACTCATCTCGTGTCGATCTCCCCATCTGCCTGTTATCATTCCCGCCTATGACTGCGACGAGAATCGAGCGTGATCCGCTCGGCGAGAAGGCCGTCCCGGCCGACGCGCTCTACGGCATCCAGACCCTGCGGGCCGCGGAGAATTTCCCGATCTCCGGGCTCCAGCCGCTGCCCGCGTTCGTCGACGCGGTGGTCTGGATCAAGCGCGCGGCCGCGCTCGACGCACAAGAGAACCGGGCGCCTCGAGCCCGAGCTCGCCGATGCGATCGTCGCGCGCCGCCGACGAGGTCCTCGGCGGGCAAGCACCGCGACCAGTTCATCGTGGATGTGTACCAGGCCGGTGCGGGCACCAGCCACAACATGAACTGTAACGAGGTGCTCGCCAACCGGGCCAACGAGATGCTCGGGGGCGAGCGCGGGACGCTACGCGCCGGTGCATCCCAACGATCACGTCAACATGGCGCAGAGCACCAACGACGTGATCCCGACCGCCATGCGGCTGGCCACGCTCGCCACGCTGCCCGCGCTGCTCGTCGGCGCTCGATCGCCTGGCCGATGCCTTCCTCGCCAAGGGGCAAGCCTTCGACGACGATCATCAAGTCGGGCCGCACCCACCTGCAGGACGCGACGCCGATCCGGCTGGGCCAGGAGTTCACCGCCTACGGTCACACCGTCGCAGCGCCACCGGCCGAAGCTGGTCGCAGGCGGCCGACTGGCTGCGGGAGCTGGACATCGGCGGCACCGCGGTGGGCACCGGCATCAACGCCGAGCCCGAGTATCCGGCGCTGATGGTGAAGTATCTGCGGCCAGGTCAGCGGGCTCGAGCTGCGGGAAGGCGCCGACCGCATTCAGCTGATGCAGTCGATGGGCGACATCGCCACGTTGAGCGGCGCGTTCCGCGCCTTCGTGCTCGATCTCAACAAGATCGCCAACGACATCCGCCTGCTGGCCTCGGGCCCGCGCACCGGTCTCGCCGAGATCCTGCTTCCCGCCGGTGCAGCCGGGCTCGAGCATCATGCCCGGCAAGGTGAATCCGTCGATCGCCGAGATGGTGAACCAGGTCTGCTACCAGGTCCTCGGCCTCGACACCACCGTGGCGCTGGCGTCCGAGGCCGGCCAGCTCGAGCTCAACGTGATGATGCCGGTGATCACCCACAACATCGTCTTCGCGCTGATCATCGTCGGCAACGCGACCCGGGTGTTCGCCGAGCGCTGCGTCGACGGGCATCGAGGCCGACGAGGCGCAGTGCGCCTACTGGCTGGAGCGGAGTCCGGCACTGGTCACCGCGCTGGCGCCCAAGATCGGCTACGCCGAGGCGGCGAAGCTCGCCAAGGAGGCGCTGGCGACGCGGGCTCACCGTGAAGGAGCTGGTCACGAAGAAGGGAATTCTCAAGGGCGCGGAGCTGGAGGAGGTGCTCGATCTCCGCGCCATGACCGAGCTGGGTGTCCCGGGGGGAAGGGGATTCCGGCTGGCGGTTGACCGCATCCACCTCGAGCTCGATCACTCTGAAGGGCAGTGAATCCGGAAACACTTTCTGAAGCAAGTTGAGCGAGACGTTGTAGACCGGAACCCCACCGAGTGTCTTGGCTTCCAGCGTACCATTGTGTGCGTGACCATGAAAGACCGCGTCGACCGGATAGCGGGTGAGCGGCTCTTCCAGGCGGCTGCATCCGAGAAACGGATAGATCTCCTTCGGCTCGCCCTCGACAGTCCCTTCGACAGGTGAGTAGTGCAGCAGCGCCACGCGGCGCTGGGTACGGAGCCGTCCGAGCGCAGTCTCCAACTTCAGCGCTTCTCCGAGTGCCTCCTGCACGAACCGCTTGACGATATCCTCGCCCCATGGCCCCAGCGTTCCTCTCCCGAACCCTCCGGCGAATCCCTTGACGCCGGCGAACCCGATTCCCGCGACCTCACTCGATTCCCCATCGAGAACGCTGACTCCGGCGTCACAGAGGATGTGTCGAAGCTCCGCCTGCTTCCCCAACTGGTAATCGTGATTTCCGAGGACTGCCACGATGGGAATCGTGACCGAGCTGAGGACACGAGCAAGACCTCGCGCTTCTTCGGGGTCGCCGTTATCCGTCAAGTCTCCGCACAAGGCAAGGACGTCGGCGCGCTCCGCGACTTCCGCGAAGAGCGGACGGAGCGGCACCCCATGGTCCGCCCTTCCGAAATGCAGGTCGGCCGTCGCCGCGACTCGAACCTTCCGCTTCTCCTGTGTCATGGCGCCCAATCAACTGCCCGATGGCCACGCGAGCGGTGATCCCGGGCACAACGCGCCCTTCGGGCCTCCGGTAAGATGAGGTCCCAGGGAGGTGGACAGGATGGTCTCTCCGACACAGTCGACCGTCGAAACGCCCTCGCGCGTGTTCTACCGGGAGGCGATGGAAGCACTGAGTCGAGCCGGCGTGCCGTTTCTCGTCGGCGGCTCGTTTGCGTTCCTGCATCAGTCCGGGATCGATCGCTTCACGAAGGATCTCGATCTGTTCGTTCGCCCGGAGCACGTTCACAAGCTGCTCGAGGCCTCTGCCGCGGCAGGGTACACGGCCGATCTGATCCATTCGCACTGGCTCGCGAAGATCAAGTCCAGGGACTCGTTCATCGACGTGATTTTCAACTCCGGAAACGGAATGGCCCGGGTCGATGACGAGTGGTTCGAACATTCCCGTGTGCGGGAAGTGCTCGGCATGGAGGTCCGGATTGCGCCGGCAGAGGAGTCGCTGTGGTCCAAGGCGTTCGTGATGGAGCGCGAGCGTTTCGACGGGGCCGATGTCGCCCACATCATTCTCATGCACGGCGACAAGCTCGACTGGAAGCGGGTCCTCGATCGGTTCGGGCCGCTCTGGAGGGTTCTGCTCGCGCATTTGATCCTCTACGGATTCATCTTCCCCTCCGCGCGCTCCAAGGTCCCGGTGTGGCTGATGGATGAGCTTCAGGGTCGCCTCCGTGTCGATATTGCCGCCCCCGATGCCGAGGACGCGGTCTGCTACGGCACGCTCCTCTCCTGGTCACAGTACCTGGGCGATGTGCTCGGCGGATCATTCCGTGATGCGAGGATCAAACCGTACGGCCCGTTGACGGCCGAAGAGGTCGTCCGCTGGACCGCCGCCGAGAAGAAATGAGGCCCGTCCAAACTTGAATCCCGACTCCCCGGGACACATATTCCTTCCTCATGCGGGTTACCACCTGGACCGAATACAGCCTGATCATCTCGATCCACCTCGCCAAGCGGGGGCGGACCGGGTCGGGCCCCGTGGCCGCCAGGGAGTTGGCCGACATCGAACGCCTGCCGGCCGATTACGTCGAGCAGATCCTCCTGCGCCTCCGGCGGGCCGGCCTCGTCGAGAGTGTGCGCGGCGCAAAGGGCGGGTACTTCCTCGCCAAAGAGCCCTCCGCCATTTCGGTTCGCGACGTCATGACGGCGTCGGAACACCAGACCTTCGAAGTCAACTGCGACACGCATCCGGTCGATGCCGAGCGATGTAGCCCGGGTTCTCTCTGCAGCATCCGGCCGGTCTGGCACGCCCTCCAGCAGCGCGTGGACGAGCTGCTGGCGAGTATTTCCCTCGCCGACCTGATGAAGCAGGAGCTCCAGGTGCAGGAGTTGGTCGGGATCTCGTCGGCGATCTAGAGGCTGTGTCCTCTGCGGGCGGCCCGGCCGGTTCGGCCGGGCCTTTTTTGCTTTCTCGAGGTGGTGCATGACTGTGGTAACGAATCCGGTAGGGACGGGCGAGCCGGCGCTCTGGAAGGCGGTGGGGAACACACCGCTGCTTCCGGTGACGTTCCCCGGGATTGCGACTGACCGGCTCTGGCTCAAGGCCGAATGGTTGAATCCGGGTGGGAGCGTGAAGGACAGAGCCGCCCGGGCGATTCTGCGCGACGCGATCAAGCGCGGCGAGCTCCCGGGTCGGCGACTGCTCGACGCCTCGAGCGGCAACACGGGGATCGCGTACGCCATGCTGGGCGCGGCGGCCGGAATCGACGTGACCATTTGCCTGCCTGGCAACGCGAGCCCAGAGCGCCGAGCGCTGCTCGAGATCTATGGTGCCGAGGTGATCTTGACCGATCGTCTCGACGGAACGGAGGGAGCTGCAGTCCGAGCGCGCGAGCTGGCCGAAGCGGAGCCCGATCGGTACTTCTACGCTGACCAGTACGGCAACCCCGCCAACCCGCAGGCGCACCGCGAGACAACCGGGCCTGAGATCTGGACTCAGACCGGGGGTCGCGTCACCCATTTCGTGGCGGCAATGGGGACGACGGGAACCATGATGGGTACCGGCGCGTACCTGAAAGAGAAGAATCCCGATGTGACGCTCGTGGGAGTGCAGCCCGACGGGCCGTTCCATGGCCTCGAGGGGCTGAAACATCTGCGCACCACTTCGGCGTTGCCGGCCTTGTACGATCCGGCGGTCCCTGATCGAGTGATCGAGGTCGCGACCGAAACCGCGGATGACACCGCCCGGCGGTTGGCGCGACAGGGATATCTGGTCGGATGGTCCGCCGGTGCGGCGGCCGCCGCCGCTCTCGAGATTTTCGAAAGCGAGCCCGACGCGTTCGTGGTGGTCGTCGGTTGCGATACGGGATCCCGCTATCTGAGTGAGCCGCACCGGTGGGAGGTCTCGTGACGGTCCGACTGCCGGAAGCGCTCGCGGACGCGATCCGCGGCTATGGTGAAGCGGCCTACCCTGCCGAGTGCTGCGGGGCGCTGGCCGGACGAGTGGTGAGTGGAGACGTGAAGGAGGTGGTCCGTCTGGAGCCCGCCGTCAACCGACGCACCGACGATCCGCATCGATACCTCATCGCGCCAGAGGACTCGCGTCGGTTGGAAAAGCAGTTGAAATCCGAAGGCTTGGAGATCATCGGGTACTATCATTCGCACCCCGATCACCCGGCGGTTCCCTCCGCCTTCGATGCGGACCATGCGTGGCCGTGGTACAGTTATGTCATCGTCCGGGTGGATCGCGGACGCGGCGCCGATCTCGCCAGCTGGGTGCTGGATGATGATTTGCCGCGGATGCAGCCCGAGTCCCTCGAAGTGCTGAGCGAGGTATGAACATGCCAGTGACCGTTTCCATCCCGACTCCGCTGCGGACCTTTACCGGCGGACACGACGCCGTGGAGCTGAGCGGAACGACCGTGGGTGAGGTGCTCGACGGTCTGCTCACGACCCATGCCGGCCTCAAGCGCCACCTGATGCAGGACGATGGTCGGTTGCGGACCTTCGTGAACCTGTACCTCAATGACACCGACATCCGGCAATTGAAGTCGATCGCCACACCGGTAAGTGAAGGTGACGTGCTGACGATCGTGCCGAGCATCGCCGGCGGACGGCCCGCGGTCGAGACGGAGCTGCCCAAGCTCGCCCACGCCGAGGTTCTTCGATACTCCCGCCACCTTCTGCTGCCCGAAGTGGGAGTGGAAGGACAGCGAAAGCTCAAGGCTGCCCGCGTGTTGACGATCGGCGCGGGGGGACTGGGCTCGCCGCTGTCACTCTACCTCGCGGCGGCGGGAGTCGGCACGATCGGGATCGTCGATTTCGACGTGGTTGACCTGACGAATCTCCAGCGGCAAATCGTGCACGGGACCTCCACCCTCGGCACGCCGAAGCTCGAATCGGCCAAGGCTCGCCTGACCGACCTCAATCCCAACGTGAACGTGGAGACCCACGAGGCGAGGCTGACGTCCGAGAATGCGCTCGACATCATCCGCGAGTACGACATCGTCGTGGATGGAACCGACAACTTCCCCACGCGCTATCTCGTCAACGATGCCTGCGTGCTCCTCGGCAAGCCGAACGTCTACGGGAGCATCTTCCGATTCGAGGGACAGGCATCGGTGTTCTACGCGAAGGAAGGCCCCTGCTATCGCTGCCTCTACTCCGAGCCGCCACCTCCGGGACTCGTGCCCAGCTGCGCCGAAGGCGGTGTGCTCGGCGTGCTGCCGGGGATCATCGGAAGCATTCAGGCGCTCGAGACGATCAAGCTGATCATCGGGGCTGGCGATTCGCTCATCGGCCGCCTGGTGCTGTTCGACGCACTCAAGCTGCGCTTCCGCGAGCTCAAGCTGCGGAAAGACCCGGACTGCCCGATCTGCGGCAGGAATCCGACGATCCACGAGCTCATCGACTACGAGGCATTCTGCGGCATCGGTGCGGAGCCGGACTACAGCGGCCTCGAGATCTCCGTCGAGGAGTTTCGGAAGGAACGAGAGGCTAAGGGCGACGACTTGGTGTTGATCGACGTGCGTGAGCCGCATGAATGGGAGATCGCCCACATCGCAGGCGCGCGGCTCATCCCTCTCGGTCAGTTGCCGGATCGACTCGGTGAGCTCGACGGCCATGCAGAGATCGTGACCCAGTGTCACAAAGGCAGTCGGTCGATGAAGGCGCTGGAGATCCTTCGAGGTGCCGGCTTTGGAAAGGTGCGGAACCTGGCCGGTGGGATCGATGCCTGGGCGCAGCGGATCGAGCCCGGGATGGCGAGGTACTAGGTCATCGGCTATCGGCCACCAGCTATCAGCCGCCCCCAAACGAACGACCCTCCTTGACACGATTCAAGGAGGGTCGCTTGGCTCCGGATACGCCGCCGTCATGCCGAAGGCGGGACTCGAACCCGCACGGGCTTGCGCCCACTGCGCCCTGAACGCAGCGCGTCTACCAGTTCCACCACTTCGGCGAGGCGCGCAAGGTAGTCGCGCGGAACAAGGCCGGTCAACCCGCTCCGTTGACCTGCCCGAAGTGCTGGCCTATCCTTTGCTTAGGAAAGGTGACGTGACCCGCGATCCCTCCCCGTCGACCGAGCGCAAACAGTCCGTCGCCCGCAACCCCAAGGCGACGCACGACTACCACATTCTCGAGACGTGGGAGTCGGGCATCGTGCTGACCGGTACCGAGGTCAAGTCGCTGCGCGACGGGAAGGCCTCCATCAAGGAAGCCTATGCGCGGGTTCGCCGCGGTGAGGTCTTCTTGGAGGGCATGAACATCACGCCATACGAACAGGGCAACCGCTACAACCATGACCCGGTTCGCACCCGGAAGCTGCTGCTGCATCGCAAGGAGATCGAGCGCCTCATCGGCGCCGTCGAGCAGCAGGGCCTCACCCTGATTCCCCTCGAGCTCTATTTCAAGAACGGCCGCGCCAAGGTCGCCATCGCCCTGGGACGCGGCAAGAAGCAGCATGACAAGCGGCAGGACTTGAAGCGAAGAGTCGCCGAGCGCGAGGCCGCCCGCGCCGTGTCCATTCGGGGACGGCGATGATCGCGGCGCTGATCCTTGCGGTCGCGCGCTGCTGCTCACGCACTCTACCGGCTCGCCGGCCGAGAGGTCACTGTCGCGGGAGCGCGAATTCCCGTCCGGATCGACGGCTCTGGTGCCGCCGTGCTCCCTGCGCGGACCGCTGCTGCTGGCGCTTCATGGCACGATCCGGATGGACGAGGCGTGGGCAGAGGTGACCGTCGCCCGCCAGCCGTTCCGCTTCCTGATCGGCGCGCCACTCTGCGTCTTCAGCACGACGGCTACTGCCGCTCGCGGCGCAGGCGTCGGTGCACCGCGGACACCCTGTTCCTGCCCTTCCAGTTCGTCGCAGAAGTCCTCCCGCTACTACCTCGGTGACCGCTACCGGTACGACTGCCGCGCGGCTCGCCTCGACGAGATTCCGGCTCGGGTGTCGGCCCGCCTCGCGGCCACGGTTCCCGCGACTCCTGACGGTGGCCGGCTTCCCAACGGTCTCCGGCCGGGACACGTCGTCGCGATCGACCCGGGACATGGAGGTGTGGACCCGGGAAATCCAGGTATCTTCTTCCCTCGTGGGACTCGGGAGAAGGACGTCACGCTCCAGGTCGGGTCTGTTCCTGCGCGAGGAGCTGCAAGCGCCGTGGCGATTGGCGTGCGAATGACTCGGACGACGGATACCCTCATCGCGCTCGGCGATCGCGGCGGCTACTGCACCGAGGCATGCGACCTGTTCGTCAGCCTGCACGTCAACGCGCTCAAGCGGCGGCCCGGCTACACGGATATTCGCGGATACGAGACGTATTTTCTTGCCGAGGCCAAGACGGAGGATGCGGCGCGGGTGGCGCGAGATGGAAAACGATGCCGTCCGATTCGAGGCCTCAGCCCGAGGCCGCTGGGCCGATCGGAGGACTGGACTTCATCCTCAAGGACCTTCAATTGAATGAGCACCTCCGGGAATCCGCGCGAGTGGCCGAGCTGGTGCAGAAGGGCATTGGCACCGTGCACACCGGCGAGAGCCGCGGAGTGAAGCAGGCGGGATTCATGGTACTCACCACCGCGCGTCGGCCGGCGATTCTGGTCGAAATGGGATATAGCACGAATCCGCAGGACGGGCGGCTCCTTACGACGACCGCGAGCCAGCGATCGATGGCCTCGGCCATCGCCGACGCGGTCGTCGCCTACCTTCTCGGAATACGAGCGCAAGACCGCAGCGGCACGCGATTCGGGGGCGGCGCCGTGACCCTCCGCGCCATCTACCGGCGCAGCGCGATCCTGGCCGTCACCACCCTTCTTCTGTCGGACTGTGCCTACTACAACGGGATGTACAATACCAACCGGCTGGTCCGGTCGGCCAGAAAAGCCGAGCGGGACGGAAAGCCGTTCGAAGCATCCAGCCTCTGGGGCCAGGTGATCGTTCGCGCGGAGTCGGTGGCTGTTCGCCATCCCCATAGCAAGTACGCCGCGCAAGCAACGGTGCTTCGCGGGCTCGCAATGTCACGACTTGGCCAATGCGCTACCGCGGTCGAGCCGTTGAGCCAGGCCAACCTGCTCCCTCCGGGTGACCTGGCCGAAGAGGCAACCCTCGCGCTCGGCCGCTGTCGCATCGAAACCGGCGACGCGGCATCGGCCGACCTCGCATTCCGGGATTTGATGGGCAGCAAGGATGCGATCGTGCACGAAGAGGCTCGGTTCCAGCACGCCCGAGCGCTCCGAATGACCGGGAACTACGACGAAGCGGCGACCCTTCTCCAGGACGGGAAGACCGCCCGCGCCAATGACGAGTTGCTGCTCGCATTGGCCGGCGCCGGCCGCGACAGCGCGGCGGACTCGCTGACGACTGTGCTCCTCGCGAGCGGAGACACGACGCGCAAATGGGACTCCCTCGTGACGATCGTCGGCCGTGAAAATCCGATCTCGGCGGGGAGACTGGTCGATCGTCTCAGCGCACAACCTGGCGTGGCGCCCCAGGTCCTCAGCCGTCGACTCTATGAGGATGGGTTACGTCTCGAGGCGATCGATTCCGCTCGCGCCGTTGCCCGGTTCAAGGAAGCGGCTCGATCGGGGCCCGTAACCGAAGGCGGTGCCCGGGCTGCCATCAGGCTGATCCGGCGGGATATCGCAGGCGCTTCGGCAGTCGAGGCACTCGCGCCCGCGGCCGACACGCTGCGGCTCCTGTTGTCGAAACCGACCGTCGCGAGTCCGGAGGTTGCCGATCTTCTCGCCACGATCACGCGCGTGCGCGTCGCGGCCGATTCGGGTGGGGCGAACTTCCCTCTGGGCGATCTCCGACTCTTCTTCGCGGCCGAGCTTGCGAGAGACACATTGGCGGCGCCACGGATCGCGGGATCGTTGTTCCACCGGATCGTGGTCGAATGGCCGACATCCCCCTACGCTCCAAAGGCGCTATTGGCCGCTGAGCTGATCGACTCGACCTGGGCTGACTCGGCCCAGGCGCTCTTGGTCGAGCGCTATACCGACAGCCCGTACCTCGCCGCCGTGCGAGGGGAGTCGACGGACGGATACCGTGCCCTCGAAGATTCTTTGCTCGCGTTCGCGGCGACGATTCCCGCTTCTCCGCGACCCGGCGTGCGCGGCCGACCGGTCCGTGTCCAACCCGACGAGCCCGATGCTCCCCGCCGACGCGCTCGTCAGCCTCCGCCAACCGATCCCGCCACGGGCCGGCGCGTCGAGCAGTGAGGACGGCTCGAGAACTCTCCCGGACCGTCTTCGGTCAACGATTCCAAAATCCCCTTCTGTTAGCGGCCGGTACCGCCGGCTTCGGCCGCGAGCTCGACGGCGTGATGGATCTCGATCGCCTGGGTGGACTCGTCACCAAGGCCGTATCGCGACAGCCTCGAGCCGGGAACCCTTCTCCACGCGTGGCGGAGTTCAGAGGGGGCATGCTCAACTCGGTCGGTCTCGCCAACCCCGGCCTCGATCGCGTTCGCTCCGACGAGCTTCCCTGGCTGGCATCCCGCCTCACGCGGGCGCGGGTGATCGTCAACGTCGTGGGCTTTACGGTCGAGGAGTATGGCGAGGTCGTGTCCGGTCTCGATGGGGCTCCGGGGATTACCGCGCTGGAGCTCAACCTGTCCTGTCCCAACACAAGTGCAGGGGGGATCGAGTTCGGCGCCGACCCGGAGTGCGTGCGCCGGATCGTGAGTGCCTGCCGTCGCAGTACCAGGCTCCCTCTTACCGCCAAGTTGTCTCCGGTCCTCCCCGACATCGCAGGAATGGCCCTCGTTGCGAGAGATGCCGGGGCGGATGCGATCACGGTGGTCAACACGATGCCTGGCCTTCTCTTGGGTGATGCAGGTACCCCGCGCTTGGGCCAGGGGAACGGTGGGGTCAGCGGTCCGGCATTACTGCCAGTCGGCGTGCTTGCGGTGGTCCGAATTCTGGAGCGAATCCGGGACATTCCCGTCATCGGCGTGGGTGGGGTGCGGACCGCCGACGATGTGGAACAGTACCTGCGAGTGGGGGCCAGCCTGGTCGGTATCGGCACCGGTGCCCTGGCCAATCCCAGGCTGCCGGAACGGATCATCGCGGATCTGGAGTCGCGTAATGGCTGAGCTGGTTCTTGCTCTCGATGTCCCACATGGAGCGGCCGCCCTCGGTCTCCTCGATCGTCTTCCCGACGTTCGATGGGTCAAGGTTGGCTCCGTGCTCATGACTCGCGAGGGACCGGAGCTCGTACGGGAGCTGGTCGGCCGCTCGCTTCATGTCTTCCTCGATCTCAAGTGGCACGACATCCCGAACACCGTGGCGGAGGCAGTGGCCGGCGCGCGGGAGCTGGGGGCGTCGATGGCGACACTGCACGCGGCCGGAGGGAGTGCCATGATGAGGGCAGCGGTGACCGCTGCGCGCGACGGTCTGGCCCTCGTCGGGGTGACTGTCCTGACCTCACACGATTCGACTTCCTACGGCAGGGCAGTCGGTCGTGCAGATATTGATCTTGATCGCGAGGTCGTCCGGCTCGCGCGTGAGACGTCCCAGGCAGGGCTTCGTGGCGTCGTTTGCTCGCCTCGCGAGATTGCTCTTGTCCGCGGTGTGCTCGGTCCAGAGGCCCTGATCGTGGTTCCCGGCATCCGTCGCCGGGCGGACGCCGTGGGCGACCAAGTGAGAGTCGCGAGCGCTGCCGAAGCGGCTGCCGCCGGCGCGACCCACCTGGTGATCGGAAGACCGATCGTGCAGTCGGATGATCCGGCCGCCGCGTTCGGGGAGTTCCTCGAGGAGGCGCAGTGCGCAGGTTCCTGATGGCTGTGATGATCCTGATGGCGGCGAGCCCGGTCTACGCCCAGGGCGTACCCGCGCTCACCACCGCGGCCGAGCAGGCCCGGCGGGCCTGGTTTGCGCACGATGCCACCGGACTCGTGGCCGATAGTCCTCGGCTGATGGTCCGACTTCCCGGTGCCGATCCGTCTGCCGCACTGGAGCCTCAGCAAGCGGCGGCGCTTATTGCTGATTATCTGGCCCCTGCACAGGAGGTGGAGACGGTCGTGCGCGCGGCACGAGAAGTCGAGGGCGACCGGGGCTATGTCGAGATCCAGCGCCGATATCGGGTAGCGGGAACCCAGGATGTCAGGGTGCAGAGTCTCCTGCTGGGCTATCGGAAGGGTCGGACGGGATGGATGCTGGTGGAGCTTCGGGTGGTGGGGTGAGGGCCGATGGCTGATAGCCGATAACTGATGGCCGATAACCACCTTGCATGACCTCGGGACCCTGGATATATTGGGCAGCTAGCCCATAACCGGCCCGGAGTCACACGTGAAGGTTCGTTCGAGCGTCAAGCCGATCTGCGAGCACTGCAAAGTCGTCAAGCGCCAGGGCGTGATCCGCATCATCTGCAAGCGCAATCCCAAGCACAAGCAGCGGCAGGGCTGATCATGGCGCGCATCGCAGGCGTCGACCTTCCGCGCGAAAAGCGCGTCGAGATCGGCCTCACGTACATCTTCGGCATCGGTCGCCCGACCAGCGCGCGCATCCTCTCGGAAGACGGGCGTGAGTCCCGACACCCGGGTGCGCGATCTCTCCGACGCCGAAGTCGCCCGGCTCCGCCAGATCATCGAGCGGTCGGTGCAAGGTCGAGGGCGCGCTGCGCACCGAAGTCGCCATGAACATCAAGCGGCTCATGGACATCGGCAGCTATCGCGGCATCCGGCACCGCCGCGGGCCTGCCGGTGCGCGGTCAGCGCACCCATACCAACGCCCGGACCAAGAAGGGTCCGCGGCGGGCCATCGCCGGCAAGAAGAAGGTGACCAAGAAGTAACCATGACTGCTCCTGCTGCTCCCACGCCCGCCGAAGGCGCCCGGCGCCAAGCGCGCCAAGAAGGTGGTCGAGTCCGAGGGCATCGCCCACATCTCGGCCACCTTCAACAACCTGCTGATCACCATCACCGACATGCAGGGCAACACGCTCGCGTGGGGCATCGGCCGGCAAGGCCGGCTTCAAGGGCTCCAAGAAGTCCACGCCGTTCGCCGCGACCGTGGCCGCCGAGAACTGCGGCCGCGAGGCGATGAACCTCGGGGTTCGTCGGGTCCACGTCCGGGTGCAGGGTCCGGGCAGCGGCCGCGAGTCGGCCATCCAGGCGCTGGCGTCGGTCGGGCTCCAGGTGGTGTCGATCCGCGACGTCACGCCGATTCCGCACAACGGCTGCCGTCCGCCGAAGAAGCGGCGGGTCTGAGCCATGTCGCGATACACCGGTCCCAGCTGCCGGCTGTGCCGCCGCGAAGGCACCAAGCTGTTCCTCAAGGGCACCAAGTGCCTCACCGAGAAGTGCGCCGGTCGAGCGCCGGGCCTATCGCGCCGGGCCAGCACGGCCAGAGCGGCGGCCGCGGCCGCAAGGCGTCGGAGTACGCCAAGCAGCTGCGCGAGAAGCAGAAGGTCAAGCGGATGTACGGCCTCACCGAGCGCCAGTTCCGCAACACCTTCGACGGCGTGACCCGGGAGCCGGGCGTCAAGGGCACCAACCTGCTCGTCGCGCTCGAGACCCGGCTCGACAACATCGTCTACCGGATGGGCTTCGCCGCCAGCCGCAAGGCGGCGCGGCAGCTCATCGTGCACGGGCACGTCGAGGTGAACGGCCGCAAGGTCGACATCCCGTCCTACCGCGTGCGTGCCCGGGCGAGGAAGTGCGCGTCGCCCCGGCCAGCCGTGAGAACTGTGTCGGTGCAAGCTCGCGCAGGAAGCGCGCCGCGCGCGGCCAGCCGGTGTCCTGGATCTCCGTCGACGCCGAGAAGGCGGCCGGCCGGGTGCTCGAGCGCCCGACGCGCGAGGCCATCCCGATCAACGCGCAGGAACAGCTCATCGTCGAGCTCTACTCGAAGTGACCATGACCATTGATCTGACCGGACTGGTCCGCCCGCACCTGGTCGAAATGACGAAGCGGGAGGACAATCCGAACATCGCCGAGTTCCGGCTCCAGCCGCTGGAGCGCGGCTTCGGCTACACGCTGGGCAACTCGCTGCGCCGCCTGCTGCTGTCGTCGCTGCGCGGCAGCGCGGTCTGGGGCTTCCGGCTCGACGGCGTGGTGCACGAGCACCAGACCGTGCCGGGCGTGCTCGAGGACGTGCACCAGATCATCCAGCGCCTCAAGGCGCTGACGCTGGTGCTCGCCGAAGACGTCGACGAGGCGGTCCTGCACGATCCGCAGGAGGGCGCCGGGCCGGTCTACGCCCGCGACATCCAGGAGCACGGCTCGGTCCGCGTCGTCAATCCCGACCACCTGCTGTTCACGCTGCAGGACGACCGCGAAGTCAACGTGCGAGCTCTACGTGAACAAGGGCCGCGGCTACGTCGAGTCCGAGCTGCATCCCGGCGATCGCTCGCTGCCGGTCGATCTGGTCCGCATCGACGCGATCTACAATCCGGTCCGCCGCGCCAACTTCACGGTGGCCGAGACCCGCGTCGGCCAGCGCACCGACTACGATCGGCTGACGTGTCAGGTCGAGACCAACGGCACCATCACGCCCGAAGACGCGATCGCCTACGCGGCGGCGCTGGCCCAGGAGCACTTCCGCTACTTCGTCGAGTTCGGCAAGGTGCCGGCCATGCGCGACGCCCGGCGGCGGCCGGCTGCCGGCAACGCCGGCAGTCTGCGCGAGCAGGCTCGGCCCGTCTGATCGACGACTTCGGCCTGTCGGTGCGCTCGCTCAACTCGCTCAAGAACTCGAACATCCGGACCCTCGAGCGACCTGGTCGAGTTCACCGAGGACGAGCTGCTCAAGGTCAAGAACGTCGGCGAGAAGGCGCTGCAGGAAATCGCCGAGCTGCTCCAGCGCGAGGGCCTCAACTTCGGCATGGCGCTTCGAGGAGGCCGATGGCGAGCTACGGGTCGTCCGGGCCGGCGATCGCCGCCGGCCGCGCAGACCGTCGGCTGGTGCGGAGGAGGCGCTCTGATGCGGCACCGCGCCAAGGGACGCCAGCTCTCCCGCACCTCGACGCATCGGCGCGCCCTGCTGCGAAACATGGCGACCAGCCTCTTCGATGCACGGCGGCATCATCACCACCGAGGCCAAGGCGAAGGAGCTCCGGCCGTTCGCCGAGAAGCTGATCACCCTGGCGCGCCGGGGCGACCTGCATGCGCGCCGGCTGGTCGAGCGCAGAAGATCCGGAGTCGCGAGACGCTCTCGCCGGCTGTTCAGCGAGATCGGTCCGCGCTTCGCCGCGCGCCCGGGCGGCTACACCCGCATCCTCAAGCTGGGCCACCGGGCCGGCGACGGCGCCGACATGGCCCGGATCGAGCTGCTCTCCGAGTGACGGCGACGACGCTGGCTGCCGAGAAACGAAAAAGGGGACCCGCGGGTCCCCTTTTTTCGGCGGTACATCTCGGCCGAGCCGAGGCTCGCGTTGGCGGCGATCGCGGCTGCGCGGTGCCTTCTCGACCCGGTTACTCTTGATGCACTGGGTGCAGACCCGGACCCGGCGCGGCGCGCCGTCCACCAGGACGCGCACCGTCTGGAGATTGGGATACCAGCGCCGCTTGGTCCGATTGTTGGCGTGGCTGACGTTGTTGCCGGTCATCGGCCCCTTGCCGCACACGGTGCATACCCGTGCCATACGATCCATCCTTCAGAAGTGAGTCGCTCGAACTACGATCCGGAGCAGCCCGAAACCTAATCGCGCCGACTGTCCATGACACAACCTGCCGCCGGGAGCGCGACATGCCTAGGGCGCTCATCACCGGCATCACCGGCCAGGACGGGTCCTACCTCGCCGAGCTGCTGCTCGCCAAGGGCTACGAGGTCGTCGGCATGGTCCGGCGGACCAGCCACCACAGCTACGAGCGGATCGAGCACCTCCTCGACCGGATCGAGATCGTGGCCGCCGACCTGCTCGACCAGCACTCGCTGACCGTGGTGCTCCAGGAGACCGAGCCCGACGAGGTCTACAACCTCGCCGCGCAGTCCTACGTGCCGACCTCCTGGACCCAGCCGGTGCTGACCGGCGAGTTCACCGCGCTCGGCGTGACCCGCATCCTCGAGGCGATCCGGCTGGTCCACCCCGAGCGCGCGGTTCTACCAGGCCAGCTCGTCCGAGATGTTCGGCAAGGTCGACGGAGACGCCGCAGAGCGAGACGCACGCCGTTCTATCCGCGCTCGCCCTACGGCGTGGCCAAGGTGCTACGGGCACTGGATCACGGTGAACTACCGCGAGTCGTACGGCCTGTACGCCGTGAGCGGCATCCTCTTCAATCACGAATCGCCGCGGCGCGGCATCGAGTTCGTCACCCGCAAGGTGACCGACGGCGTCGCGCGCATCAAGCTCGGCCTGGCCGACGGAGCTTCGGCTCGGCAACCTCGACGCGCGGCGCGACTGGGGCTTCGCCGGCGACTACGTCGAGGCGATGTGGCGCATGCTGCAGCAGCCCGACGCCGCAGGACTACGTGATCGGCACCGGCGAGACGCACAGCGTCCGGGAGCTGGTCGAGATCGCCTTCGCGCACGTCGGGCTCGACTGGCGCGATGTCGTGATCGATCCGCGGTTCATCGCCCCGCCGAAGTCGATCTGCTTCTGGCCGATCCCACGAAGGCGCGGCGCGAGCTGCGGCTGGGCGCCGAAGGTGGGCTTCGCTGCGTCTGGTCGCGCATGATGGTCGACGCCGACCTGGCGCGGCTGAGCGCCAAGCGATGAAGGTGTTCGTCACCGGCGCCGACGGGTTCGTCGGGCGGCACCTGGTGCGCAGACTCGTGGGCGCGGGAGACGTGGTGGCGGCGGCGACCAGGCCAGGCGAACGTGCGGTGGACTGGCCCAAGGTCGCGCCCAGCGGAACGGTAGAAGCGGTGTCGCTCGAGATCACCGATTCCGACCTCCGTGGAGCGCGCGCTGCGATGGAGGCCCGAAGCCGTCGTCCATCTCGCCGCCGTCGCCTCGGCGCGCGAAGCGCAGCGCGACCCGGCTGCCGCGTGGACGTGAACGCTGTCGGGACGGCGCGACTAGTGGCGGAGGCCGCACGTCTCAAGGAGGCCGGGGCCGCTCGATCCGCTGGTCCTGGTGGTCTCGACCGGCGAGGTGTACGGAGTCGGGAGCGCGGCGCCCCGAGTCGAGACCGACCAGCTGGTCCCGCATTCCCCGTACGCGGCGAGCAAGGTCGGCGCCGAGGTGGCCGCGCTGGAAGCGTGGCGACGAACGGGTCTGCGGGTGGTGGTCGCGCGACCTTTCACGCACACCGGACCGGGGCAGGCGACCCAGTACGTGGTTCCCGGCGTGGGCCGAGCGACTCCGCGCGGCCAAGGTATCCGGTGCGGCCACCATATCGACGGGCAACCTCGAGCCGGTGCGGGATTTTCTCGACGTGCGTGATGTCGTCGAGGCCTATCGTCTCCTGCTCGCGCGCGGCGTCCCGGGCGAGGTCTACAATGTCGCACGCGGTGAGGGCTGCCACTCTGCGGAACTGTTCGCGCGGCTCGCCGAATCATCGGATCGCGCGCGGTCGCCGTGTCCCGACCCCGATCTCGTGCGCCGGGCCGATATTCCGTACCTGGTGGGTGATGCGACGAAGCTCCGGCGCGCCACGGGTTGGGCGCCGGCGATTCCGCTCGACCAGACCCTGCGGGACCTGGTGAATGCCCAAGCGGACTGACCTCAAGTCGATTCTCCTCATCGGCTCGGGCCCGATCGTCATCGGGCAGGGCGCCGAGTTCGACTACTCGGGCACGCAGGCGGTGCGCGCGCTCAAGGAAGAGGGCTACCGGGTCATCCTGGTCAATTCGAATCCCGCCACGATCATGACCGATCCCGAGCTGGCCGACCGCACCTACATCGAGCCGGTCACGCCGGAGTGGGTGACCAAGGTGATCGAGCGCGAGCGGCCCGATGCGCTGCTGCCGACGATGGGCGGGCAGACCGCGCTCAACGTCGCGATGGCGCTGCAGCGCGACGGGACGCTCGAGAAGTACGGCGTCGAGCTGATCGGCGCCAACGAGCGCGCCATCCGGATCGCCGAGGATCGCGCAGGAGTTCGCCGAGGCGATGGGGCGGATCGGGCTCGCGACGCCGCCGGGTCGGACCGTGCGCACTCTGGACGAGGCGCTCGAGGCGGTGGAGACGACCGGATATCCGGCCATCCTCCGTCCGTCGTTCACGCTGGGCGGCACCGGCGGCGGCATCGCGTACAACCGCGAGGAGTTCGAGAGCTCTGATGCGCCGCGGGCTCGAGCTCTCGCCGGTCGGATCGGTGCTGGTCGAGCGCAGCGTCATCGGCTGGAAGGAATTCGAGCTCGAGGTGATGCGCGATGGCGCCGACAACGTCGTCATCGTCTGCTCGATCGAGAACCTCGATCCCGATGGGCGTGCACACCGGCGACTCGATCACGGTGGCGCCGGCCATGACGCTCACCGACCGCGAGTACCAGGTGATGCGCGACGCGTCCATCCGCATCATCCGCGAGATCGGGCGTGGCGGCCGGCGGCTGCAACATCCAGTTCGCCGTCGACCCGGCCACCGGCGAGCAGCTCGTCATCGAGATGAATCCGCGCGTGTCGCGCTCGTCGGCGCTCGCCTCCAAGGCGACCGGGTTCCCGATCGCGCGCATCGGCGACCAAGGTCGCGGTCGGCTACCGGCTCGACGAGCTGCCCAACGACATCACGCGAGACGACGCCGGCCTCGTTCGAGCCGGTGCTCGACTACGTCGTGGTCAAGATCCCGCGCTTCGCCTTCGAGAAGTTCCCCGCGGCCGACCCGACGCTCACGACCCAGATGAAGTCGGTGGGCGAGGCGATGGCGATCGGGCGCACCTTCAAGGAAGCGCTTCAGAAGGGGCTGCGCGGCCTCGAGACCGACCGCGCCGGCTGGGTCATCGGCGCCACCGCCGGTCGACGACCGGCTGCACGACGACGAGCCTGGCACGGTGCGCTGGCGGCGCTCCGCACGCCCGACGCCGGAGCGGATCTTCCAGGTCAAGCGCGCGCTGCAGGCCGGCGTCACGGTCGAGGACATCGCGGAGCGCACCGGCATCGATCCGTGGTTCCTCGCACAGATGGCGGAGCTGCTCGAGGCCGAGCGCGACTGGGCGACGCGGGTCCCGACGGACAACGACGAGGTCGAGCGCGGCACGCTGCGGCGGATGAAGCGGCTGGGCTTCTCCGACCGCCAGCTTGCCGACGCTGCGCGATGCTCACGGAGGAGCCGATCCGCGCAGCGATCGCCACCGGCTCGGCCTCCGGCCGGCCTACAAGACGGTGGACACCTGCGCCGGCGAGTTTCCCTCCGCGCACGCCGTATCTCTACTCCTCGCTACGACGAGGAGAACGAGGCTCGGCGCCGTCGGCGACCGCACCGTCGTGATTCTCGGCAGCGGCCCCAACCGCATCGGGCAGGGTGTCGAGTTCGACTACTGCTGCGTGCGCGCGGCGCTGGCGTTCCGCGAGCTGGGCTATCGCACCGTGATGGTGAACTCCAATCCGGAGACGGTCTCCACCGACTTCGACATCTCCGACACGCTGTACTTCGAGCCGCTCACGCTCGAGGACGTGCTCGAGATCGTGCACGTCGAGCAGCCGATCGGCGTGGTGGTGCAGCTCGGCGGGCAGACGCCGCTCCAGCTGGCGCGCGGCCTCGAGAAGGCCGGGGTCCCGATCCTCGGCACCTCGCCCGACGCGATCGACCTGGCCGAAGATCGTGGGCGCTTCGAGGCGCTGGCCCGGGAGCTCGGAGTCGCCCAGCCGCCGAGCGGCGTCGCGCACTCGCGTCGACGAAGCGCTGGCGGTCGCGGCGCGCGATCGGCTATCCGGTGCTGGTGCGCCCGTCCTACGTGCTCGGCGGGCGGGCCATGGAGATCGTGTACGACGAGGCGTCGCTGCGGAGCTACTTCGCCACGCGCCGCGCGTGGCCGCCGGACACCCGGTGCTCATCGACAGCTTCCTCGAGGACGCCTTCGAGGCCGACGTGGACGCCATCGCGGACGGCACACGCTGCGTCATCGGCGGCGTCATGCAGCACATCGAGGACGCCGGCATCCACTCCGGCGATTCGGCCTGCGTGCTGCCGCCGTACCTCATCACCGAAGAGCAGGTGGAGCAGATGCGCCAGCACACGCGCGCCTTTGCCGAGCGGCTCGGCGTGGTCGGGCTGCATCAACGTCCAGTACGCGATCAAGGACGGCGTGGTCTACGTGCTCGAGGTCAATCCGCGCGGATCGCGCACGATGCCGTTCGTCTCCAAGACCACCGGCGTGCCGCTGGCCGGCCTCGCCGCGGCGGTCATGGTCGGGCAGACGCTCGACGAGCTCGGGCTGCACGACGACGTCGCTGCAGCCGTACGTCGCGGTCAAGGAGGCGGTCTTTCCGTTCAACAAGCTGCCAGGGAGTGGACCTGATCCTCGGGCCGGAGATGCGCTCCACCGGCGAAGTGATGGGCATCGCCGACTCGTTCGGGATGGCGTTCGCCAAGGCCCAGATCTGCCGCCGACGGCGCGCTGCCGCTCGAGGGCGCGATGTTCGTCACGGTCAACGATCACGACAAGGCCAACGTCGCGCCGATCGCGCGGCGCTTCCACGAGCTCGGCTTCCGGATCTTCGCCACGGAGGGCACCGCGCGGTATCTCCGCGCTCGCGGGCATCCCCGCCGAGCGGGTCCTCAAGGTGCACGAGGGCCGGCCCAACGCGATCGACCTCCTGCTCTCCGGGCCAGATCCAGCTGCTGATCAACACGCCGCTCGGCAAGCTGACGCCAGCAGGACGACTACACCATTCGCCGGGCGGCGCTGCAGCACCGCGTGCCCTACACCACCACGCTGTCGGCGGCCTCCGCGGCGTGCGACGCGATCATCGCGCTCCGGAGCCGAGCGGGCGAAGTGCGATCCCTGCAGGAGTGGCACGCCCTCGCGCGCGAAATGTCTCCAGAATGGACCGGGTGAGCGCCCGGACGTCTTCCTTCGCCCAGGCGGTGCGAGCGGGAATCGGGGCGAGGTCCGGGAGAGCGAGTCGCTCGCACGCTATTCCACCTACCGAATCGGCGGTCCGGCAACCGTCGTTGCTCCCGGCTGTCGCGGAGGACGTCGGAGTCGCGTTGCGGCTGGCGCACGAAGCCGGCATTCCCGTGTTCGCTCTCGGGCTCGGGTCGAATATCCTCCTCCCCGACGAAGGGCTCGACGCCCTCGTCATTCGACTCGGAAAGAGTCTCGACCAGTTGAAGCAGGACGGTGACCTCTGGACGGTCGGCGCCGGATTGCCCGCTCCTCTGGCGGCGCGGCGGACGACGGCCGCCGGGTTTGCCGGCCTGCACATCTTCGTCGGCGTGCCGGGGACGGTCGGTGGCGGCGTCTACATGAACGCCGGGTGTCACGGCGGAGACTGGTCGGAAGTCGTGCAGCAGGTAACCGTCGTGGACCATTCGGGCAGGGACACGGTGGTCCCGCGTTCAGCGGTCCCGTTTACCTACCGGCACAGCGGGCTCGAAGGGCGGATCGTGCTCGAGACGGTCGTCCGGCTGCGGGGCGAGGAACAGCACCGGCTCGACGAAGAGATCGCGGAGATGTTCGAGTGGCGGCAGCAGGGCACGCCGTTCAACCAGCCGTGTTGCGGCAGCGTGTTCAAGAATCCGTCGGGCCCGAGCTGGAAACAGGAAGGTGGCCTGCGCACGGCGGGCCAGTTCATCGAAGCAGCCGGGCTCAAGGGGCGGCGCATCGGTGGCGCCGAGGTGTCGCCGATGCATGCCAATTACTTCGTGAACATCGGATCGGCCACCGCCGCCGACGTGCGCGCGCTCATCGACCTGGCGCAGCATGAAGTGGAAGCGCGGTTCGGGGTGCGGCTCGAGCCGGAAGTAAAATTGATTGGAAAGAACGGGGAGTACCTGAATCCGGCGTGAGAAAGGCCCTTATGACCGACTACTTCGTCCACGAGTCCAGCTACGTCGATGACGGCGCCACGATCGGTCGCGGCACGAAGATCTGGCATTTCTGCCATATCCTTCCGGGCGCGGTGATCGGAGAGCGGTGCAACCTGGGCCAGAACGTGGTCGTCATGGGCGGCGCTCGCCTGGGCAACAACGTCAAGGTCCAGAACAACGTCTCGATCTACGAAGGCGTGATTCTGGAGGACGACGTGTTCTGCGGCCCCAGCTGTGTCTTCACCAACGTGACCAACCCGCGCAGCCACGTTCCTCGCCGGTCGGAGTTCCAGCAGACCCTCGTCCGGCGCGGCGCCTCCATCGGCGCGAACGCCACGATCGTCTGTGGGGCGACGCTCGGCGAATACTCGTTCATCGGCGCGGGAGCGGTGGTGCGCGGCGAGGTGCCGGCCTTCGCCTTGATGGTTGGCGTGCCGGCACGACAGGTCGGTTGGATGTGCCAATGCGGGGTCCGGCTTCGCCTGCAGAACGGGTCCGGAACCTGCATCGCGTGCGGCGCCGTTTATCGTGAGGAAGGGGGAGTTCTCCGAATGATTGACCCACCCTCCCAACACGGCTAACTTCCACGGCTGCCGAATCTTGCGCTTCTTTATCAATAGGCATGGACGATGAACGTACCACTGCTGGACCTGGTGGCCCAGTACCGCAACATCAAGGATGAGGTGTTGCCCGCCGTGATGGCGGTGATCGAGCGCCAGGCGTTCATCATGGGCGCCGAAGTGCAGCAGCTCGAGGCGGCCGTCGCGGCGCTCTCGGAGACCAAGCACGCCATCGGTTGCGCGAGCGGAACCGACGCGCTCCTTCTGCCCCTCCGGGCCCTCGACCTGGCACCGGGCGAAGAAGTCATCACGACCCCGTTCACGTTCTTCGCGACCGGCGGAGCCGTTCACAACGCGGGTGGCACACCCGTCTTCGTCGATATCGACCCGGGCACCTTCAACATCTCTCCCGAGGCGATCGAGGCCGCCATCACCCCGCGCACTCGGGCGATCATCGTGGTCCACCTCTTCGGCCAAATGGCGGAAATGGAACGGATTCTCCCGATCGCGGCGCGCAACGGTGTCGCCGTGATCGAAGATGCCGCGCAGGCCATCGGCGCTCGCCGGAAGATCGACGGCAAGTGGCGCATGGCCGGCTCGCTCGGCACAGTGGGAACGTTCTCGTTCTTCCCGAGCAAGAATCTCGGGGCCTACGGCGACGGTGGGATGATGGTGACGCAGGACGATGCGATCGCGGCGCGGCTGTCGCGGCTTCGTCTTCACGGCGGGTCGCGCCACTACCACCATGACGAAGTCGGATTCAACAGCAGGCTCGACACCCTGCAGGCGGCGATCCTGCTGGCCAAGCTTCCGCACCTCGCCAAGTGGAGCGCGGCGCGCGCGCGCAACGCGGCAAAGTACACCGAGGCCTTTCAGCGGAATCCGTCGGTCTGTCCTCCTCGGGTCGATCCCGCCAACGAGCTCGATCTTCAACCAGTACACGATTCGCGTGCCCGCGGCGCGACGAATTGCAGGCGCACCTCAAGTCACGCGGCATCGGTCACTCGATCTACTACCCGCTCGCCCTGCACCTGCAGCCGTGCTTCGCCCATCTGGGCTATGCCCAGGGCAGCTTGCCCGTGAGCGAGGCCGCGACACGAGAGGTCATCTCGCTGCCGGTCTACCCCGAGCTCACGGCCGATCAGCAGCAGGCCGTCATCGATGCCGTACTGGAGTTCTACACATGAACGGCATCGCTGACGATCTGATCGGGAAGGCCGAGCGCCGCGAGGCGCTCTTCGGTATCGTGGGACTCGGGTATGTCGGCTTGCCGCTGGCGGTGGAGCTCGCGCATGCGGGTTACCGCGTCCTCGGCTTCGACATCCAGCAGAAGGTGGTGGACGGTCTCAACACCGGGCGGTCGCATGTCAAGGACGTGAGCGACGCTCGACTCCAGTCCGTGGTGAGCACGGGTTGCTTCAGCGCGACGACCGACATGTCCCGCCTCGGCGAGCCGGACGCCATCTCGATCTGCGTGCCGACGCCCCTCTCGAAGTTCAAGGACCCCGACGTCAGCTATATCGTCGCCGCCACCGACGCGATCAAGCGCACCCTCCGTCGCGGCCAGGCGATCATTCTCGAGAGCACCACATATCCCGGGACGACCCGCGAGATCATGCAGCCCGCCCTCGAGAGCACGGGACTCGAGGTGGGCAAGGATTTCTTCCTCGCGTTCAGTCCCGAACGGGTGGATCCCGGTAATCCGACCTACGGCACGCGCAACACCCCCAAAGTGGTCGGCGGCATCACGGACGACTGCCGCCGCGTCGCGGTCGCGCTCTATCAGCCGGCCATCGATACGCTGGTTCCGGTCTCGACTACCGAGGCCGCCGAGCTGGTCAAGCTGCTGGAGAACACCTTCCGCAGCGTCAACATCGGTCTGGTCAACGAAATGGCCATCGTGTGCGACAAGCTCGGAGTCGATGTGTGGGAAGTGATCGAGGCGGCCGCAACGAAGCCGTTCGGCTTCATGAAATTCCTGCCGGGCCCGGGACTCGGTGGTCACTGCATCCCGATCGATCCGCACTATCTCGCGTGGAAGATGCGCGGCTTGAATTACAAGACGCGGTTCATCGACCTGGCCGGCGAGCTCAACACCGAGATGCCGCTCTTCTGGGTCCGGAAGGTGGCCGAGGCGTTGAACGGGCGCGGCAAGGCGGTGCGCGGCGCGCACGTTCTCGTGCTGGGCGTCGCCTACAAGCGCGACATCGACGACATCCGCGAGAGCCCGGCGCTCGACATCATCCGTCTGCTCGAGGGTCAGGGCGCCACCGTCTCGTATTCCGACCCGCACGTACCGGCCTTCAGCGAGGACGGCCGCGAATTCCATTCGGTCGCGCTTACTCCCGACCTGGTGGCGGCCGCGGATTGCGTCCTCATCGTGACCGACCATTCGGCGGTCGACTACCGAATGATCAAGCGCAGGGCAAAGCTCATCGTCGATACCCGGAACGCAATCCCGAAAGAGGCTTGACATGCACGTAGCGGTGATCGGCAGTGGATACGTCGGCCTCGTGGCTGGCGCGTGTCTGGCGGAGACCGGCAATGACGTGATCTGCGTCGACAAGGACGCGGGAAAGATCGCGCGATTGCAGCGTAACGAGATTCCGATCTACGAGCCCGGTCTCGAGCCGATGGTCCGCCGGAATCAGGAAGAGCGTCGGCTGACCTTCACGACCGATCTGGGTGCCGCGGTGCGGAGCTCGAAGGTCATCTTCATCGCCGTCGGTACCCCTCCCGGTGAGGACGGATCGGCCGACTTGCAGCACGTGCTGGGCGTCGCGAAGGAGATCGGACGGACGATGGACGGCCCCAAGGTCATCGTCACCAAGTCCACGGTGCCGGTGGGCACGGCCGAAAAGGTTCGCGCGGCGGTCAAGTCACAGACACAGATTCCGTTCGCGGTGTGCTCCAATCCCGAATTCCTGAAGGAAGGGGCCGCGATCGAGGATTTCATGAAACCCGATCGCGTCGTGATCGGCGTGGACGATGAAGACGCCAAGGCGGTCATGGGTGAGCTGTATTCGCCATTCACCCGTCAGGGAGGCAATCGCGTCCTGTTCATGGACATCGCCTCGGCAGAAGTCACGAAGTACGCCGCCAATGCCATGCTCGCGACCCGCATTTCATTCATGAACCAGATGGCCCGCTTCTGCGAGCTCGTGGGGGCCGACGTGCACAACGTCCGCCTGGGTATCGGGTCCGACCAGCGCATCGGCCGTGCGTTTCTCTATCCCGGTCCCGGCTACGGCGGTTCCTGCTTTCCCAAGGACGTCAAGGCGATCATCCACACCGCCGACTCGTTGGGGCTCTCGCTCGAGGTCTTGAAGTCCGTCGAAGCGGTCAACGAGGAGCAGAAGCGCGTCGTTCTCAACAAGACGCTCAAGTATCTGGGCAAGGATCTGAGCGGAAAGATCGTGGGCATCTGGGGGCTCGCCTTCAAGGCCGAGACCGACGACATGCGGGAGAGCCCCACCATCCCGCTCGTCGAAGGACTGCTCGCGGCGGGTGCACGGGTCCAGACCCACGACCCGAAGGCGCACGAATCGGCGCATGAGATCTTCGGCGATCGCGTGATGTACGCGGCCGATCCGTACAGCGCCGCTCACGGCGCCGACGCGCTCCTCGTCATGACGGAGTGGCTCGTCTATCGCAACCCCGACTTCGAGCGGGTCCGGAAGCTTCTCCGTCGGCCGCTCCTCATCGACGGCCGCAATCTCTACGACCCGAACCGCATGACCGCGCTCGGCTTCGAGTATCACGGGATCGGCAGGGGCGGGAGCGGGGGCGGGGGCAAGTGACGCGTGTGCTGATCACGGGAGCCGCCGGCTTTATCGGCTCCCATCTCGTCGAAGCGCTGGTGCGCCGCGGAGACGAGGTGATCGGGATCGACAACTTCGATCCGTTCTATCCGCGATCCATGAAGGAAGGCAATCTCGCAGAGATGGGCGCACCGCGGGGGTTCACGTTCCATGAGCAGGACATGCTCGACGTGGAGGCCCTGCAGGCGCGCCTGACACCGGAGACGGTGATCGTCCACCTCGCGGCCAAGGCCGGTGTACGTCCATCGCTGGCCGACCCGGTCGGATATGCGCGTGCCAACGTCACCGGAACAGCCGCCGTCATCGAGGCGGCTCGTCGCGCCGGTGTCACTCGTTTCGTCTTTGGTTCGTCCTCGTCAGTCTATGGCGATAGCACACCCGTGCCATTCCGCGAGGACGCGGTGGCCATCGAGCCGGTGTCTCCCTACGCCGCCACGAAAAGGGCCGGCGAGCTCTTTCTCGACTCGGTCGCTCCGATCTATGGCCTGCGGTGCGCATCGCTCCGTTTCTTCACCGTGTACGGTCCGCGGCAGCGTCCCGACCTTGCCATCCACGCCTTTGCGCGGAAAATGGTGAAGGGCGACACCCTGACCCTCTTCGGCGACGGCACGCAGGCCCGCGACTACACGTATTGCGACGACATCGTGGCCGGAGTCATCGCATCGGTACTGTGGACCGAAACGGCGCCGATCGGAGTCGAGACCTTCAATCTCGGCGGCAATCGCTCCATCCGTACCGGCGACATGGTCGCCGAAATCGCCGGCGCCCTTGGAATCGAGCCGAAGATTCAATGGGGACCGATGCAGCCGGGTGACGTGCAGCGCACGGCCGCGGACATCAGCAAGTCCGGAGCCGTACTCGGCTACGCGCCAAAAACGCCGTTTCCCGACGGGATTCGGCGGTTCGTGGACTGGTTTCGGGAGGCCTATGGCCGGTCAAACTGAACGGTTACTCGCGCGGGCGCGTGAGCGCTTCACGGTGCAGGATTACTACGGCGCCATCTATCTGCTCGAGGAAATCGTTGCGTCGGGTCGGGCCTTCGCCGATGTCCACCACCTCATCGGAGTGTCCCTCTCGCTGGTCGGACGTCCGCAGGAAGCGCTGCACGAGTTCGGCCGCGCGCTGGAGCTCAACCCGCGATATCTCGAGGCGCTCATTCATCAGGGACTGATTCTGAGCGAGATGGGGCGCGCAGGCGAGGCCGAGGAATCGTTCCGTCGCGCCGCGGCCAGCGTTGCCCCCGCGGCCGATGGACTCCCGGCCCCGGTCGCCGCCAGGCTCGCGAATCAGCACGCCGAGCTCGGCGACGCCTATGCCGAGGCCGGCGCGCTGAGCGAAGCCATCGAGCAGTACGCGCGCGCCCTGGAGCTCGGTCCCGGCTACCATGATCTCCGCTATCGCATGGCGCGGCTCATGCTCGAGGCGGGCCGCGCACTAGAGGCGCGCGAGTCGCTCGAAGAGGTGATCCACGCGAGACCCAACTTCGTGGACGCCGAGGCCGCACTCGGTCTCGCCCACTACCTCTCGGGCGACGGAGTCGGCGCGCGCGACGTGTGGAAGGCCTGCCTCGCCCGCCGGCCGGAGAACGCGAGAGTCGAGGCCTACCTCGCGATGCTCGGACGGACCGGCTCGTGAGGGGCTGGCCTGTTGTCGCGCTCGTCGTGATCGCGTGTCGTGGTACCGGAGATCGTGAGCGACTCGGCGATCAGGCCTACGGTCAGGCGCACTACGCCGAAGCGCTCACCCAGTACACGGCGGTCCTCGGCAGCAATCCCGATGCGCGCGTCTGGGCCAAGGCAGGCGCGGCGGCGCTCCACGGCGGCGAACTTCAGCAGGCATCCGACGCCTACATCCGTCTCGCGGCCGAAGACCCGAGCCGCGTCCAGGAGGCCGCCGAGGGACTGGAGGCCGTGGCTCGCGCGGCCGACCGCGGTGCGGCTTCGGGTCCCCTGCAACATGCGCTGAGCGGGCTTCAGGCCATCGCACCCGAGCGGGTCACGGGCCGCTATGCGATGCTGCTCGCGACGCGGCCGGGCACGGAAAACGACGAGCTCGTCGCGCTTCTCCCGGCGGCCATCGCTGCCGCGCCTGAGCCGGCCGCGGTGGATTCACTGCTCACTCTCTATGGGTCCGCTCTCGAGGCAACCGCCGGGTGTGGTCAGGCGTTGCTTCAGTTCCGCGCCGTCCTCCGGCGCAGCAGCGACAGCACTGTGCGCACCAAGGCCCGCACGGGCGTCGCCGCATGCGCGTTTGCGCTGGGTGAGCGCGCCGATTCGCAAGGGAAGTTCCTCGACGCTGCGTTGTGGTATGCCGAGGCGGCGCGAGCTCGATTCCGTGTCGCCGATCGGCAGGCGCGCCAGTCTCCGTTCCGCCGAGGCCCGCCTTGCCCAGGGTGACACAATGGCAGCAGCCATCACGTTCCAGTCGGTCGTCTCCGCCGGCGCCACCGACTCGGCGGGACAGGTCGCGGTCGAGCGCCTCCGCTCTCTCGGCATCGTGTCGGCGCAGGACGCCGGCCAACCGCCGCAGAGACGCCCGTGAGCCGCTGTGCGTTCGGGGCATTGCTGCTGGCGGTTGCGGCATGCGGCGGCGGGGGACCGCCGGCTCCCAAGGTCGCGCCAACACCCGTGACCGCGGTCGCGCAGAGCGCATCGAGCAAGGAGATTGACTCGCTCTGGGCCAAAGCCCAACGCGCGATTCGGAATGGCAAATGGAACGATGCCGTCAAGGACCTCGATCGGGCGTTGCTCGAGTTCGAGCCCGGCGACGGTCGCGTATCGCAGGCCCATTTCTTCCTTGGCGAAGCCCAATTCGCGATGGGAAGTCAGCTCACCGCCGCTCGCGAGTTCCGGAAAGTCTCCGACGAGACGCCCAACGATCCTCTCGCCGCCGAGGCGCTGCTCCGAGCGGCCGATGCCTACGCCGATCTCTGGCGCCGTCCCGAGCTCGACCCGTCGTACGGCCAGACCGCCCTCGCGACCTATCAGGAGCTGCTGAATCGGTATCCCGGTGGCGCGGCGGCCAAGCGCGCCCAGGACCGGATCGACGATCTCAAGGAGCGCTTCGCATACAAGGAATACAAGGCGGCGCTCTATTATTTCCGCCTCAAGGCGTACGATTCGGCGATTCTCTATTTGAAGGACGTGGTCGCGACGTATCCGCGCGCCTCCGTCGCTCCGGCGGCGCTCATCAAGCTCGTGCAGGCGTACCGAACGCTCGGATACAAGGAAGACGTGCAGGAAACCTGTGGCTACCTGAAGCGCTTCCATCCGAAAGCCGATGGCGTCGGCGAGGTCTGTCCCTCCGGTACCGCCGAGGCCGGCTGAAGGGATGATCGGCCTTCTTGGCGGATCGTTCGATCCGATTCACAACGGACATCTCATCGTCGGGCAGGTCGCGGCTGAGGAGCTGGCGCTCGACGCGCTTCGATTCGTGCCCGCGCGGCAGCAACCGTTCAAGCGCAACCAGCACCGCGCCTCGGCTGCCGACCGGGCGGCGATGCTCGCGCTCGCCGTCGTGGATTCACCGGGCATGAGCGTGGAGGCCATCGAGCTCGACCGGCCGGGGCCGTCCTATACGGTGGATACTCTGCGGGCATTGCTGGCACGGGAGCCCGATGTGGAGCTGGTCCTGCTGCTCGGGGCCGATGCCGCCCGGGACCTGCCGGCGTGGCACGAGTCGGCGGAGATCCCACGGCTTGCCCGAGTGGTCGTGTTCGAACGGCCGGGATCGGCGGTTCCGACCCTGCCCGCGATCTCGGGCACGGTACGTGTCCCGGCGATCGACATTTCGGCCACGGAAATCCGGCGGCGAGTGCGGGAAGGACGCTCGATCAGGCACTGGGTGCCCGATCCCGTCGCGGAGTACGTGCTCTCGCACCGCTTATATTTGGACCCAGAATGATCAAGAATCTGATGACCGCGGTCTTCGGATCGCGATTCGATCGCGAGCGCAAGCGGATCCAGCCGGTCGTGGACGCTATTCACGCCCACGAGGTGCGCCTCAAGGACCTGAGCGACGAGCAGCTCAAGGCCCAAACCGCGGTCTTCCGGCAGCGGCTCGAAGAGCGCACCGGAGCGCTCAAGGCCGAGCTGGAGGAGGTGCGGCAGGCCAAGCATGGCTGCGCCGATCCGGTCGAGCGCGATGGGCTGGAGCGCCGGTTCCACGACCTCGAGACGAGGTACAAGAAGGAGCTGGCCGCAGGACTCGACGACCTCCTCCCCGAGGCCTTCGCCACCGTGCGCGAGGCCTGCCGCCGGCTGCTCGGCACCACGGTCACGGTCACCGGCCATGACCTCGACCTGGGACATGGTGCCGTACGACGTGCAGCTCATCGGCGGCATCGTGCTGCATCAGGGACGCATCGCCGAGATGGCGACCGGCGAAGGCAAGACCCTCGTCGCCACGCTGCCGCTGTACCTCAACGCGCTCACCGGGCGCGGCGCGCACCTCGTCACCGTCAACAACTACCTCGCCCGCCGCGACTCGCAGTGGATGGGGCACGTCTACGGCTACCTCGGCCTCACGGTCGGCTGCCTCGACGACACCGAGCCGTCGCTCGCCGGAGCGCCGCGCCGCCTACAGCGCCGACATCACCTACGGCACCAACAACGAGTTCGGCTTCGACTACCTGCGCGACAACATGGTGTTCTCGCTGGAGCAGCGGGTGCAGCGGGAGCATGCCTACGCCATCATCGACGAGGTGGACTCGATCCTCATCGACGAGGCCCGGACGCCGCTCATCATCTCGGGCCCGGTCGGCAACGAGGACCGACGAGAAGTACGCGCAGTTCAACCGCCAGGTCGGCGAGCTGGTGCGGAAGCAGACCGGCGGTCGTGAACACGCTTGCTCGCCGAGGCGCGAGCGGCTGCTCGAGGACGACAAGACGCAGGAGCGACGCCGCGCTCAAGCTCTACCAGGCGCAGCTGGGCATGCCCAAGAACAAGCAGCTGCTCAAGATGCTCAACGAGACCGGGCGTCAAGCAGCTCGGTGCAGCGGATGGAGCTCGACTCACATCGCCGACCGCAAGCTGCCGACGCGGCAGCAGACGGATGCGCGACCTCGAGGAGCACGCTCTACTTCGTGCTCGACGAGAAGGGCCACTCGGTCCACCTCACCGATCGGGGCGCGGACGGCGATGTCGCCCGACGATCCGGACGCTGTTCCTGGTGCCGGACATCTCCGAGGAGATCCACCGGATCGACAGGATCCCGACCTGACGCCCGCCGAGCGGGTCGAGGCCAGCGGCGCGAGGTCGAGGCCGAGTACGCGATCAAGAGCGAGAAGCTGCACATCATCCACAAGCTGCTGCAGGCGCACGCGCTGTACGAGAAGGAAGTGGACTACCTGGTGCAGGACGGCCAGGTCGCTGATCGTCGACGAGTTCACCGGCCGCATCATGCCCGGCCGCCGCTGGTCCGACGGGCTGCACCAGGCGGTCGAGGCCAAGGAAGGGGTGCAGGTGAAGGGCGAGACCCAGACCCTCGCGACGATCACCATCCAGAACTACTTCCGGATGTACGACAAGCTGGCCGGCATGACCGGCACCGCCGAGACCGAGGAGACCGAGTTCTACTCGATCTACGGGCTCGAGGTGAGCGTGATCCCGACCAACCGGCCGATCCGCCGGGTCGACCGGCACGACCGGATCTACAAGACCCGGCGGGAGAAGTACAACGCGATCGTGGACGAGGTCGAGCGGCTCCACGAGCTCGGCTGGCCGGTGCTGATCGGCACCGTGACGTCGACGTGTCGGAGACGCTGTCGCGACAGCTCAAGCGGCGCGGCCTCAAGCACGAGGTGCTGAACGCGAAGTATCACCAGCGCGAAGCCGAGATCGTGGCCGGGGCGGGGCAGAAGGGCGCGATCACCATCGCGACCAACATGGCCGGCCGCGGCACCGACATCAAACTGGGCAAGGACCTCGACCTGACCACTCGAGGAAGCCGGGCTCCAGATCATCGGCACCGAGCGGCACGAGTCGCGCCGCATCGACCGGCAGCTCCGCGGCCGCTCCGGCCGTCAGGGCGATCCGGGCGCAGTCGATCTTCTTCCTGTCGCTCGAAGACGACCTGATGCGGCTGTTCGGGTCGGACCGCATCGCGCGCTGGATGGACAAGAGCGGCGCGGAGGAGGGCGAGGTCATCACCGGCACGCCTGGTCACCGCGCGCGATCGAGCAGGCGCAGAAGCGGGTCGAGCTGCAGAACTTCCAGGCCCGGAAGCGGCTGCTCGAGTACGACGACGTGATGAACCAGCAGCGCGAGGTGATCTACTCGCTGCGCCTCTTCGCGCTCGAGCGGGGCGAAGAGCTCAAGGCCGAAGCGCGGCAGATGATCGAGGCGGCGCTCGAGCGAGCGGTGCCGCAGATACCTGGTCGACGCGGACAGCCCCGAGGACTACGATCGCGGCGGGCTGCGCGAGCGTCTGCTCGCTGCAGTATCCTGGTGACGGCCGGATGCGCTGACTCGACGCCGAGGCGACGCCGACCTCGAGCGGATGCGGAGCTGGCGAAGGCGGAGGGCGAGGAGGCCTTCCACCGGAAGATCGAGTATCTCGCGGAGTTCGGGCGGACGATCGGAGTGCCCGAGGTCGAGCAGCCAGGTGCTCTCGCAGGTCATGCTCACCGTGCTCGACGAGAAGTGGAAGGATCATCTCTACGATCTCGACCAGCTGCGCAACGCGATTCAGTACCGCGCCTAGGGTCAGAAGGATCCGCTGGTGGAGTACAAGAAGGAGGCCTTCGAGATGTTCGAGGACCTCATGCACGACATTCAGGCCACCTTCACCGAGCGATTCCTCAAGATTCAGGTGAGTGCCGAGCGGCCGGAGCCGCCACGCGCGCCCCCGCCTCTCTCGGTCCCCGCCGTGATCAAGCACGAGGCAGCGCCCACCAGCGGAGCGGATGACCTGTTCATGGGCCAGCCTCCCCGTGTACCGCCGTCGGGTTCCATGTCTCCGCGCGGGCCGGCACCGGCGATCAACAGCTCGCTCGGCCCAGTGGCCCGCGCCACAGCGGCGGTGCCGGAGGTAGGGCGGAACGATCCCTGCCCGTGCGGGTCGGGGAAGAAGTACAAGAAGTGCCACGGGCAGGTGCGCTGACGACACGATCCTCCGCTCGAGCCCGATCTGACCACGGCCCCCGATCCGACCCGACGGGGCCGCTTCGTTTCAACGTGCACCCGGGTGTACCGGACGTTACCATTGAGAGGCTTCCCGGAAGGAAGTCGCGGCACCTCCCGGAGGAGCCAGATATCTGGCGTGCTGAAGGAATGACCGACGCATCGGATGGAGGTGTCTATGACTCACCTTACGCAGGTCGGCGCTCCACTCGCGGTGGTTGCAGTGCTCGCCGGCGGCTGTGCAGGGTCGGATAAATCACGCGGTGACGAAAGTGCGGCGGCGCGGGATTCCGCAGCGGCGAACGCCTCAGCAACAGGACCGCGGCACGTGTCCAGCGTGATGATCGGAAAGCGGATCGGTACCGGGAACAGAATGACCGATCCGACATTTCAGTTTGCTCCTCAGGACACGGTGTATCTCTCGGTTGCGACCGAGGGTTCGACCGGCCCGGACAAGATCACTACCGCATGGCGGTCGCAGACCGGCCAGGTCCTGCAGCAACCCACCGAGGCCATCCAGCCCGGACAGAACACGGCCTTCCAGCTTTCCCAGCCCAAAGGTCTCAAGCCCGGCACCTATAAAGTGATTGTGTTCCTGGGCACCGACTCGGTGGATACGAAGGTGTTCGCGGTCAAGAAGTAGAACGTGGTGGGAACGAATGCGGCCCCCGGCACTTGCCGGGGGCCGCTGTGGATTCACTGCTATTTGCACGCCTTCTTGAGCGCCGTCGGTGCGTGACGGACGTTCGCACTCGAGAAGGATGGGTCAAACTCACTGCCAGTCGAGCATGACCCCGATCCGCTACCGCTCCCGTCGGCGACGGTGATCCGCGAGTGACTGGCAAGGCCCGCCCAGTATGCGGTGATCTCCGAGGCTCCGAGTGAGTTACCGGTCACGGTCCCAGTGCCACTCACGTCCGCGACCCTCGGGTCGGAGCTGACCCAGGTAACCTTGGTCGGGATCACGCTCTTCCCGGTCTCGTCATGGGCCGTGAGGTTCAATTGGAGCTTTTTCCCGCCCTGGATCGTCGCGGCAGTGGGCGCGACGATCAATAGCGACTCCTGAGGCCCCTGAGGACCCGGACCCGAATCGCAAGCGGCCGCCGTCAGCAGGATAGACACGAGACCCGAAATCGAAGAGAGCGCGCGCATTGTAGCCTCCAGATGATGTATTCGGGTGCGGTGTCTCGGTACGCGGTCGCATGCCGTCGACTTGCCACCCGCCGAACCTGGGGCCAACTCTAAGCTTCGGCGCTCACGTGCCCCTCACGTCCTCCTCATCAGAGGCTCATGTTCCGGCTTCAGACTCTCGGCGGCCTCGCGCTTTCCGGCTCGGACGGCAAGCCGGTCGCTCTTCAACGGCGCCGGCTCGCCCTCTTGGCGATGCTCGCCGCGGCCGGCGAGGCGGGGCTCCGCCGGGATAAGCTCGTCGCGCGGCTCTGGTCCGAGAGCTCCTCGGAGAACGCTCGGCATGCGCTCGAGCAACTGCTCTACTCCCTGCGGCATCAGTTCCCGCCGAACGGGTTCTTCACCGGAACCGACCCGGTTCGCATCGATTCGAGTGTCGTCCAGAGTGATGTTCAGGAGTTCGAGAGCGCACTGCATCGCGGCGATCTGAGTGGAGCGGTCGCGCTGTACCGCGGCCCGTTCCTCGACGGGTTCTACCTGGCGGACGAAGGATTCGAGGAGTGGGTCGAAGGCGAGCGTCAGCGCCTCGCGGGTCGATACTCGGAGACGGTCCATCGACTTGCGAAAGATGCGGGCGCCGAGCGCCATCACACCGAGGCGATCGCATGGTGGGGCCGACTCGCGTCGCTCGATCCATTGAGCGAACGCTCCGCGCTCGGACTCGCCCAGGCGCTCGCCGATGCCGGCGATGCCGCGAGCGCGCTGCGACAGGCCCAGGCCTATGCGGAGCGCGCGCAAACGGAGCTGGGCGTGTCCCCGACGCCGGAGCATGCCGCTTTCCTGCAGCGCATGCGGTCGCCACAGGCCGCTCCATCGAGTCCCGCCGAGCCCCGACACGGTCTGAGCGAGCGATACCGGATCGAGCGAGAGATCGGTCGCGGTTCGGTGGCGACGGTGCATCTGGCGCGAGATCTCCGGCACAACCGTCTCGTCGCGATCAAGGTGCTGCGCCCCGAGCTGATCGACACGACCGAGGCGAGACGATTCCTTCGGGAGATCTCGATCGCGGCATCACTCTATCATCCCCACATCATCCAGCTCTACGATTCCGGTGTGACCGACGGCGCTCCTGGGGCCTGCGGGCCGTTTTATGTCATGCCCTACATTCAGAGCGAGTCGCTGCGCGAGCGCATCGCCCGGGACGTTCAGCTTCCAGTGGCGACGGCCGTCACGATCGCCGTTCAGGTCGCGGACGCGCTCGCGTACGCACACGAGCGTGGCATCCTGCATCGCGACATAAAGCCCGAGAACATCCTGCTCGAGGGTGACCACGCGCTCGTTGCGGATTTCGGAATCGCCCGGGCCTTGGAAAGCAGCGGCGGAGACAAGCTCTCCCAGTCGGGCGTTGTCCTCGGCACGCCCGCCTACATGAGTCCTGAGCAGGGACGCGGAGGGGAAACGGTCGACGCCCGCAGCGACGTGTACAGCCTGGGATGCGTGCTGTACGAGATGCTGGCGGGCGAGCCTCCGTTTACCGGCCGCACGACCCAGGCCATCCTGGCACGTCACGCCGCCGACCCCGTCCGTCCCATCCGGACGGTATGTCCGGACGCTTCCGACGCGCTCGAGCGAGCGCTCGGCGTCGCGCTCGAGAAGTCACCGGCGCGGCGGTTCCAGTCGGCCGCTCTTCTCGCCAACGCTCTCCGCGACCTGCAGGCGTAAGTTCAGTCCCGGCCGCCGGATAACGCCACCACATCATTCTGTTTCTCACGCCATGTTTGGGCGTGCACATCCATGTATCCTCCCTCCCCGCATCCGATCGGCCTCGCGAGCGCCTCTGGGCGCTGGGGGCATCCGCGTTGACGACCGCCGAACTTCTTGCCATCCTGATAGGTACGGGGAGAGGGGGACGCGACGTCCTCGAGGTGGCCGGGCAATTGCTCGGAGTCGCCGACGGATCGCTCCGGCGACTGGCCCAGCGGCCCGCCGCGGAGCTGCTTCGCGCTCCGGGCATCGGGCCTACCAAGGCCGCCCGATTGCTCGCGGCGTTCGAGCTTGGCACACGGATCGCGCGGGAAGAGCGACCGCCGCTTGTGCGCATCCGGGAACCGGAAGACGTCGCGAGAGTGTTTGGCAGTCGGTTGAGGGATCTGCAGGTCGAGGAGTTTCATCTCCTCGCGCTCGACAGCCAGAGTCAAGTCCTGCGCGAGCTCATGGTCACGCGAGGACTGCTCAACAGCTCGTTGGTTCATCCCCGCGAGGTCTTTCGCGCCGCGATCGCGGAGGCCGCCGCGGGGATCATCGTAGTCCACAACCACCCGAGTGGTGACCCCACCCCCTCGGCCGAGGACAAGGCGGTGACACGGCAGTTGACCGCCGCCGGACGGCTCCTCGATTTGCCGTTGTACGACCATGTCATTATCGCGGGAGATCGCTACGTGAGCTTCGCCAACGCCGGATTGCTGTGACCGGCACGCTGCCCGACCTGGCCCCTGATCTGCGCGCCGTCCTCGAGCGGCACGCCGACCGCCTCGATCTCGATCTGATCGAGCGGGCGCTTCGCTTCAGCGCGTCCGCGCATCGGGGACAGAAGCGAATGTCGGGCGAAGACTTCGTGTCTCACACCATCGCGGTCGCCCTCATTCTCGCGGAACAGCTGCTCGACAGCGCCACCATCGCGGCGGCGCTCCTGCACGATGTCGTCGAAGATTCCGATGTGCGCACGGAGGACATCGCCAAGGAGTTCGGCGGCGAGATCGCCGGCATCGTAGACGGACTCACCAAGATCTCGAGCCTCACCTTCCGGTCGAGCGCGGAGGAGCAGGTCGAGAACTACCGGAAACTGCTCCTCTCGATCGCGAAAGACGCGCGAGTCATCATCATCAAGCTCGCCGACCGGCTCCACAACATGCGCACGCTCGAGCACCTGCCGCCGGAGCGGCGGAGCCGCATCGCCCTCGAGACTCGCGAGATCTACGCCCCGCTGGCGCATCGATTCGGCATGGCCGGCATCAAGGCCGAGCTCGAGGACCTGGCGTTCAAGTTCCTCGAGCCGGACGACTATCGCGACCTGGTCGCCCAGGTGGCCTCCAAGCGCGCGCGAGCGAGAGCAGACCATCCTCAAGCTGCGCACGCCGCTCGATTACGAGCTCAAGCGGGCCGGCATCGACTGGTTCGAGGTCACCGGTCGGCCCAAGCACCTCTGGTCGATTTTCCAGAAGATGCGCAAGCGCAACAAGGGGTTCGACGAGATCTACGATCTCATGGCCATCCGCGTCATCGTGCGGACGGTGCCGGAGTGCTACCATGTGCTGGGCATCATCCATCACAACTGGACGCCTATCCAGGAGCGGATCAAGGACTACATCGCGTCACCCAAGTCGAACGCGTATCAGTCGCTGCACACCACCATCTTCGGGCCCGGAGGCCAGCTCTTCGAAGTGCAGATCCGCACTCAGGAAATGCACCGCACTGCCGAGTTCGGCATCGCGGCTCACTGGCTCTACAAACGCGACGGCAAGACCGATGAGCTCGACCACCATCTTGGCTGGTTCCGGCAGCTGCTCGAGCTACAGCAGGACACCCACAGCCCCGAGGAGTTCCTCGAGTTCCTGAAGGTCGATCTCTATCAGGACGAGATCTTCGTCTTCACGCCGCAGGGCGACGTGAAGCGGCTGCCCAAGGGCTCCACCGCCATCGACTTCGCCTTCCACGTGCACACCGAGGTGGGGCTCAAGTGTCAGGGTGCCAAGATCAACGGCCGCATCGCCCCGCTGCACCGCGAGCTCAAGAGCGGCGACACCGTGGAGATCCTGACGGGGTCGGGCGCCAAGCCGAGCCGCGACTGGTTGAGTCACGTTCGCACGGCGCGCGCTCGGCACAAGATCAAGCAGTGGGTCAATCACGAGGAAGAGACGGTCAGCCTCACCCTCGGTAAGGAGATCCTGGCCAGGGAAGTCAAGCGCCGCCGTCTCGATGCGCCCGACGATACTCGGCTCGCGCAGAGCGGCAGAGACGCTCTCGCTGGCCGATGGACGCGGACTCGAGATCGCCGTGGGCCGTGGGGATGTCCCCATCGGCCAGGTGATGCGGGCGCTGTATCCGGATCTTCCCACCGAGGACATCCAGGAGCCGAAGCCGACCGTCTTCGGCCGCGTCATCGATCGCATCCGCCTCGGCCGCGGTATCAAGATCCAGGGCGTCGACGGCCTGATGGTCCGTTACGCTCAGTGCTGCCAGCCGGTGCCTGGTGATTCGGTCGTGGGGTACGTCACGCAGGGCCGGGGCATTTCGATTCACCGTGCGGACTGCCCCAATCTGCTGACGCTGGCCAACGACGAACGACGGGTGGACATCGACTGGCAGGAATCGGCCGGCGAGGCCTTCGCGGTGCGCCTGGCGGTGACTGGTGAGGATCGGCGTGGTCTCTATGCCGACATCATGGAATCCGTGAGCCAGACGGGGACCAACATCAAGGGTGCCGATCTGCACACCAAGGACGGCACCGTCTTCGGCACCATCTTCGTCGAGGTGGACAATCTGCCGCACCTCGGGAAGGTCATGAAGGCGGTGCGGAAGGTGAAAGGCGTGACGGGAATCGAGCGGAGGGATGTGCCTGGGAGCTGATCGTGGCTCGTGGCTCGCTGTTCGTTACTCGCTGCTCGATGCTCGATTTGAGTTTAGGGACTGTCTCTGAGCTTTCGTAGGAGTCCGGACAGCATCTGGCCGACACGAGCCGTACCATGCATGAGGTTGTTGACCGTCTTCCCATCGAGCGCCTTTAAGTCTCCCGCTATGACCAATTGTGTTTCCAGCTCCGCAGCAGAGCCGCGCGCGATGCTCAGAAATCGTGCAAATTCCCGCTTGCCTGTTCTTCCGCTTCCTTCCGCAATGTTTGATACAATTGAGATGGCCGCGCGCCGCATCTGGCCTGCGAGCTCATAGCGATCACGTGCTGGCATGTCCGCGCAGGCGAGGTAGATGTCAGTAGCCAACTGACGTGCAGCGTTCCAGACTTCGAGCTTGCGATAATCACCCATATTCGCAACGTGGGGCACCACCGCGTCACTCTTGCATCTTTTCCTTGCTCGCAGTATCTGGAAGTATCGAGTATCGAGTATCGAGTATCGAGTATCGAGTATCGAGTATCGAGTAACGAGCACCGAACAACCAATCGCCTTAACCCCCCGAGTCCCTATGCCCGACAATCCTGATTTCTCCGACGTCGAGGGCGGAAGCTCCTCAACCGCGCCCCCGCCCGCCGGACGGACGTACACCGTCGCCAAGGGCGACAATCTCTCCAAGATCGCCAAGCAGATGTACGGCAACGCCAATCAGTGGCAGAAGATCTACGAGGCCAACAAGGACACGATAAAGAACCCCGATAAGATTTATCCCGGTCAGGTCATCAAGATTCCCTGAGCCCCGCGCCCAAAGGACCTTCGACATGCTCACCATTCGTCGCAGCGCCGTGTGGCTCTCGCTGGGCCTCGCGTTGGCCGCGCCTGCGTGCAAGAAAGCCGCACCCCCTCCGGCCGCTGAACCGCCGCCGGCCGCCGAGGCCACACCACCGGCACCCACACCGTTCGCCGTCAAGGGAATCGAAACCGGCAAGGCGATCGGGGCGGACAAGAAGGTCGCCACACCGTCTACGACCTTCGGTACCCACGATACGATCTACGCCTCCGTCGAAACTGATGGGGCAGCCCCGACCAAGACCATCACCGCCAAGTGGACCTTCCAGACGGGTCAGACGGTGAAGACCGACAGCCAGACCATCGCGCCGACCGGGCCCGCCGCCACGGAGTTCCATGTCTCGAAAAAGACCCCATGGCCGGTTGGTAAGTACAAGGTAGAGATTACGGTCGATGGAGCGTCGGCAGGAACGAAGGAGTTCGAGATCAAGAAATAGTCTCGAGACCATGTTTCGACAGCGCCCCCGGGAGTCCGTTAGTCCCGGGGGCGCTGTTGTTTGCACCCAAGCACGATTCTTGGCGGCATACTAACTGCACAATTCGGAGTCGGGAATTGTCTAACTCACAGGGAATCTTGCATTTGCTCCTCTCCACCCCCGGAGCGGTACTGCGTTATGCGAGAGATCGATTCTGGAAGTCTCGTGGCAAGATGTTCGTTTCGCCGACGAATCCAGGCCGGCACCGTGCTGGTCATGGCTGTCCTGGGCCTGCTGGGGGTCGCCTCGGCTCAAGAGCCCGACTCGCCCCATGGGGCCGTCGGCGACGCGGCGCTGTTCGAGGAGGTCCCGAGCGTCACCGCCGCCTCCAAGTTCGAGCAAGATCCCCGCGAGGCACCCGCATCGATCAGCGTCATCACTCGCGATGACATCCAACGATACGGATACCGCACCCTCGGTGAGGCACTGAACTCCGTCCCGGGGTTCTTCACGAGTTACGACCGCAACTACACCTATGTCGCCGTGCGTGGCTTCACCCTTCCCGGCGACTACAACACTCGAATCCTTCTCCTCGTGGATGGCCATCGGCTCAACGACAACATCGCCGATGCCGCCTACTTCGGCACGGAATCGGCCGTCGATCTGAACACGGTGGAGCGCGTCGAGGTCATCCGGGGCGCTGCCTCTTCACTCTACGGCACCAACGCCTTCTACGCGGTCATCAACCTCGTCACCCGTACCGGTCGTGCGCTGCAAGGCGGCGACATCAGCGCCGACGCCGGAACCTTCGGCTCGTACCGTGCGCGTGGACTCTACGGTCGCCGGGCGTCGAGCGGCGTGGAGTTCGTGTTGGGCGGCGGGTTCTACCGCACGAGCGGAGCGAACCTCTACTTCCCGGAATTCGATTCGCCCTCGACCAACAACGGTATCGCGGCGGGTCTGGATGGCGATCGCACCGCCGACGCCTTCGGCAAGCTTTCGTATCAGGGATGGAGTCTCGAGGCAGGTATCAAGGGGCGGAAGAAGGAAGTGCCCACGGCTTCGTTCGAGACCACGTTCGATGACCCGCGGCTCGCCACGCGCGACGGGCACGCGTTCGCCGTCGCGAAATACGATCATCCCTTCGCCGACCTCTCCCGCGTCAACTTCTCGGTCGCGTTTGACCGCCACCGGTATACCGGTACCTATCCCTATGACGGTGTCGTGCAGCGGGACCTGCAGAGCGGTGACTGGTGGACGCTGGACGCGCAGTACGTACGGCCCGTCGGCCAACGCCACAAGCTGGTCTTCGGCGGGGAGTACCGCCTCAACACGCGGCAGGACCAGCAGCTGTACGACGAGGCCCCCTTTCTCAGCTATCTCGACGACAGGCGCGAGAGCCATGTGTGGGCGGTCTTCCTCCAGGATGAGTTCCGACTCGCGCGGACACTCCTCCTGAACGCGGGCGTTCGCCACGACTCGTACGAGACCTTCGGTGGGACGACGAACCCGCGGGCGGCCCTCATTTGGACTGTCAATCAGGCGACAACGCTCAAGGCGCTCTACGGCCGCGCCTTCCGGGCACCGAATCTCTACGAGCTCTATACCCAGGACGGCGGGCTCACCCAGAAGCCGAGCCCGGGTCTTCGGCCCGAAACGATTGCGAGCTACGAGCTGGTGGGGGAGCGGCAGCTCGCGCGGGGTCTCCGCAGCAGCGTGTCGGTCTATCACTTCGACGCGCAGCGATTGATCGGGCTCACCACCGATCCGGCGGACAGCCTGCTCGTCTTCGACAACCTCACTCGGGTACGCTCGACCGGCATCGAGCTCGGGGTCGAGGGGTCGTTCGGCGGCGCCAGCGCCCAGGCGAGCTACGCGTTCCAGCACGTGCGCGATGCGACGATGGCCGGATCCCCGGTGAACTCTCCGGCGCACGTCGGCCGGGTCGGTGTGTCGCTGCCGTTCTTCGGCGATCGTGCCCGCATGAGCACCGAGGCACGCTTCCTGAGCGAGCGCCGGACCGTTGCCGACAACCATGTCCCTGCGTACGCCATCGTCAACATGACCCTGCTGGCGCAACCGGTTCACGGCGGGCTCGAGCTGGTCGCCAGCGTGTACAATCTGTTCGATCACAGTTACGCCGATCCGGGAGGCGAAGAGCTGGTGCAGGATCGCGTCGTCCAGGATGGACGAGTGTTGCGAGCCGGCGCGCGGTATCAGTTCTGAGTCCGCTCATGCTCTCCGTCACCCGGTTCCTCGCGGTTCTTCCGCTCGGCCTGATCGCCGTCGGCCAAACGCCGGTTCGCCTTCCGCAGAAGGCCGTGCAGGTGGTCGTGGTCGTGAGCCAGGACGCGCCTCCCTATCGCGCAGCGCTGACCAGCTTCCAGCAGGCACTCGCCGAAAAGGGGCAGGTGGACGTGCGGGTGCTGCAGCTCGATGGCGATTCGACCCGGGCCTCGCAGGTCATGGGCTCGACTCCCAAGGCCAACCTGATTCTGACTCTCGGCACGCTGGCTACTCGCGAGACGCTTCGGCGCTATCGTGGCGTCCCGACGGTGGCCGGCATGATCCTCTCGCCTGATGAGATCCAGGGTGCCTCCAACACCACCGGCGTCTTTCTCCAGTTCCCGGTCGAGACCGAGCTCGAGTGGCTGTCTCGTATCGTCCCGTCCATTCACCGGGTGGGAATCATCTACCACTCGGACGAATCCAAGGCGCGGGTGCAGGAGGCGGAGAAGTTGGCTCCTGCGGTGAACCTCAACATCCAGGCATATCAGATCGATCGGCCCCAGGAGCTGCCCGATGCTCTCGAGAACCTGGCCGACCGCGCCGACGCGCTGTGGGGCGTGACCGATCCCATGGTCTTCAATCCGGAGACCGCCAAGTCGCTCCTCTTGTTCTCGTTCCGCCATCAAATACCGCTGATCGGCCATTCGACGCCGTGGGTCAAGGCGGGCGCACTCTACGCGCTCGATCGCGACTACAGCGACATCGGGGTCCAATGCGCCGAGCTGGCGAGCAAGATTCTCGGCGGCCAGGCGGCCGGCTCGCTGCCTCCGGTCCCGCCGCGCAAGGTGCGCTACACCCTGAACCGGAAGACCGCGGAGCAGATGAAGCTCGAGCTGCCCGACCGCACCTTCCGCGACGCCGCGGAAGTGGTGGAGTAAGGAGCGGCGATGCGCTTCCTCCGACTCAGCATAGCCGCCAAGCTGCGGCTGCTCACCACCGGGGCGGTTCTCGCGACGACGCTCGTCGTCCTCGGCGTCGCGGTGTCGCGCGCGATCAGCGACAGCTCCGACCGGCTCACCCGAAAGGGTGAGACGCTGGCGCACATGGTGGCGCAGAGCAGCGAGTTCGCGGTCTACACCCAGAATACCGACGGCCTGCGGCAGATCTCCCAGAGTCTTCGCGCCGATTCCGAGGTCGCCTATGTGCGCTTCCTCGCCGCCGACGGTCGCGAGATCTTCGGCGAGTCGCTCCTCCCGGGTGTCCGTCTGCCGAAGGACTCGGGGACCGTGGCTCACTCCAAGATCTCGCTGCGTCAGCCGCGCGAGGCCGGTTCCGATGGCCCGAGGGTGGTGGAGATGGTGGCTCCGATCGGAGGCGCGACCTCGCCCGCGAGCGCGATGCTATCGGACGACGTCATGGGCGAGAGCACTCCCAGCCGCGCTGTGGGTCTCGTGCAGCTTGGCCTCAGCGAAGAGCTCACGCGCCGCGAGCTTCGCGGGTTCCTGACCGACGCGGTCCTGTCCGCGCTGGTCGTCATCCTTCTCGGGGCGCTCTTCACCAACATTTTGATCCGCCGCATTTTCGCGCCGATCGGCTCGCTGGTGAGCGCGACACAGGCCGTGGCGCGCGGTCAGCTCGATGTGAAGATCGAGGTCGGGGCACGCGACGAGATCGGCGTGCTCGCGAGCTCGTTCCGCAGCATGGTGGAGCGGCTGCGAGCCTATCGGGTCGAGGTGGAGGACTACCAGCGCGGGCTTCAACGCAAGGTGGAGGAGCGGACCCGGCAGCTCGAGGCGAGCACCAGGGAGGCACGCGAGCTCGCGGCGCAGGCGGAAGAGGCCAGCCGTGCGAAGTCGCAGTTCCTCGCCAACATGAGCCACGAGATCCGGACACCGATGAATGGTGTGGTCGGGATGACCCAGCTGCTGCTCAAGACGTCACTCACCTCACAGCAGCATCGCTACGCCGATACGGTCCGCACGTCTGCGGAATCGCTCCTCAACGTCATCAACGACATCCTCGACTTCTCCAAGGTCGAAGCCGGTCGGCTCGAGCTCGAAGAGCTCGATTTCGACCTGCGCGAATGCGTCGAGAGCGTCTGTGATCTCCTGGCGCAACGGGCCCACGACAAGGGCGTGGAGCTCGTGACCGTGGTCGACGAGAAGGTGCCCGACGCGCTGGCCGGCGACGCTGGCCGGCTGCGCCAGGTACTGATGAACCTGATCGGCAATGCCATCAAGTTCACCGATTCGGGCGAAGTCGCGGTGCGGGTGGATCTCGAAGAGGCGACGCCCGACCGGGCCCGGCTCTGCTTCGAGGTTCGTGACACCGGCATCGGGATCGCACCCGAGGCGCTCCCCAGGCTCTTCCAGGCCTTCGTACAGGCCGACGGCTCTACGACACGAAAGTACGGCGGCACCGGTCTCGGCCTCGCCATCTCCAGGCAAATCGTCGGTCTCATGGGCGGCGAAATCAGCGCCGAGAGCACGCTCGGTGTTGGCTCGTCCTTCCGGTTTACCGCCCGTTTCACCCGACGCGACGAGTCGGGGGAGCAACGCCGTGCCCGGCGGCTCGAGCTCTCGGGCCGACGCGTCCTCGTGGTCGACGACAACGCGACCAACCGCGAGGTGCTCGCGCGGTCGCTCCAGGGATGCGGAATGGCCGTGACCTGTTCCGCGGACGGCGCTACGGCGCTCCGCCTCGCGCTCGACGCCGCCGCGCGCGGGACGCCGTATGAGCTGGCCGTGCTCGACATGATGATGCCGGGAATGGACGGCCTTCAGCTCACCAGAGCCATCCGAGGCTCACCGGAGCTTCCCTCGATGGGGTTGCTGCTCTTGACATCGGTAGGCGCGCAAGGGGAACCCGCCGAAGCCAGGCGGGCAGGGGTGGACACGTACCTCACGAAACCGGTCCGGCAGAGCCAACTCCTGGACTGTCTCGTCGGCATGCTCGGCCGAGCGACGACCCCGCTGCCCGAGGCGCCCGGCACGACGTCGGAGGTTCCGGTCAGACCGGGAGCTCGCGCGCTCGTCGTGGACGACAACGTCGTCAACCGTGCAGTCATCGTCGGGATGCTCGAGTCCTGCGAGTGTGCAGCCGTCGAGGCCGCGAATGGGCAGGAGGCCGTCACGCACGCGAGCGGATCCGAGTTCGACGTGGTGTTCATGGATTGTCAGATGCCCGTGATGGACGGATTCGAGGCCACCGGAGAGATCCGTCGACGGGAGCAGGCCGATGGAAGGCGCCGCGTTCCCATCGTTGCGTTGACGGCCTCGGCGCTCAAGGGCGAGCGCGAGCGCTGCCTGGCGGCCGGCATGGATGATTATCTCGCCAAACCGGTGCGTCAGGCCGAGCTGGAGGGAATGGTATCGCGCTGGGTGACGACGAATGGACGTGGAAACGGCCACCAGAACGGCAACAGCAAGGCTGGCAGCAATGGCAGTGGCGGCGACCATGCCAATGGCAAGGGTCACACCAACGGGACTGCAGGGCCGCGTCCCGAGGTGCTCGATCCGGCGGTCATCGCCGGCCTCCGAGCCATGCGGAGCCAGCGGACCGGTGACGCGTCGGGTCGCCTGATCGGGATATACCTCGAGCACACGCCCCAGGCGATCGGTCAGCTTCGAGCCGCGGTGGACGCCGGCAATTGTCCCGAGGCCCAACGCATCGCGCACACGATCAAGTCGAGCAGCGGCATGCTGGGCGCCGCCGCGCTCGCCTCGCTGCTCGCCAAGGCGGAAGAGGCCGGGCGAGGTCGTGTGGAGGCCGAGTTGCGGAGCCTGATGGGGGAGATCGAGACGGAGTTCGACCGGGTCCTTGCAGCGTTGAACGACCTTCTGCCGACGGGGACCGATGCCTGAGATTCTGATCGCGGGCGCCCCGGTCATCCTGACGGTGGACGATGACGCCACCGTCCGGGCCTTTCTGCGCACCTCGCTCGAATCGGCCGGACTCGAGGTGATCGAGGCCAGCAGCGGTGAAGAGGCGATCCGGGTCTTCGCCGACCAGCGTCCTCAGCTCGTCCTGCTGGACGTCGCCATGCCCGGTCTGGACGGCTTCGCCACCTGTGCGGCGCTCCGCGCGCTGCCGGGCGGAGGCTCCGTGCCCATCGTCATGCTCACCGGAAGCGACGATCTCCAGGCAATCACCCGCGCCTATGAGGTCGGCGCCACCGATTTCGAGGTGAAGTCGGTCAATTGGGTGATTCTGGGACACCGGATCCACTATTTGCTCAGGGCCAAGCGTACGCTCGATGCCTTGCGCGCCAGCGAGGCCCGTCTCGCCGCGGCACAGCGCATTGCAAAGATCGGAGACTGGGAGTGGGAGGCGTCGTCCGGACGACACCACTGGTCTGAGCAGACGCTTCGACTTCTCGGCACGCAGACCGTGGCCAAGCCCACGCACGAAGAGTTTCTGGCTCGGATTCATCCGGATGACCGCTCGCGCGCCCGCCACGCGTTGGACGACGCCCTGCACGCCGCCGGGTCGTTCGAGCTGGAATTCCGGGTCGGTGCCGCGGGAGGGGAGGAGGTCATTCTCCATGCACAAGGCGAGGCAGTCGTGGGACCCAGCGGTCTCGTGGCCGGTCTCGCCGGCACCCTTCAGGACGTCACCGAGCGACGCCGGGCGGAAGAGCGAATCCGCCGGCTGGCGTACTTCGACGCGCAGACGGCGCTTCCGAACCGGGTCCTGTTCCAGGAGCGGGTGCTGCAGGCCATCGCCGATGCGCGACGGTCCCGCCGCCTGGTGGCCCTGCTGTTCATGGATCTCGACCACTTCAAGCAGGTGAACGACACGCTGGGTCACGACGCCGGCGACCTGCTGCTGTGCGAGGTCGCCTCGCGGCTCAATACTGCCGTGCGCGACACCGATCCCCTGACTCGTGGCGTTCAGGGCTCGATCGAATCGGTTCTGGCTCGACACGGCGGCGACGAGTTCATTGTCTGTCTGAGCGGGATCGAGCGAGCCGAAGACGCCGCGCGTGTCGCGACCAGGATCCTCGCGGCGCTCGAGTCGCCTGTTCACCTCGACGGACCCGAAGTGTTCTGCACCGCCAGTATCGGCATCAGTCTCTATCCGCAGGACGGCGACGATCCGGAAACGCTACTCAAGCACGCCGACGCGGCGATGTACCAGGCGAAGGCGTCCGGCCGCAATAACTATCACTTCTACGATTCGTCGCTGAGCTTCCGCGCCTTCCAGCGCCTGTCGATGGAGACGAGTCTTCGCCGGGCGATCGAACGCCAGGAATTCGTCCTCCACTGGCAGCCGATGGTCAACGTCGTCGAGAAATCCCTGGTGGGAGTCGAGGGTCTGGTGCGCTGGAACCACCCCGAGATGGGGCTGGTGCATCCGGACGAGTTCATCGCGCTCGCCGAGGATACCGGTCTCATCGTGCCGCTGGGCGAGTGGGTCCTGGCGGACGCGTGCCGCCAGCAGCGCGTGTGGACTGAGACAGGACAGACCTTCAGGGTCTCCGTGAACATCTCCGGTCTGCATCTGCGCGGCCCCGGTCTGGTCGACACGGTGCGGAAGGTCCTCCGGGAGTCGGGCGCGGACGCGCGACGCCTCGAGATCGAGATCACCGAAGGAGCGTTCCTGCAGAACGCGCAGGAGGCCCTCCACACGCTGCGCCGCCTCAAGGAGCTCGGCGTCCGGATCTCGATCGATGACTTCGGGACGGGCTATTCGTCGCTCAACTACCTGCGCCGGTTCCAGGTGGACACCATCAAGATCGACCGCGCCCTGATCCGTGGCGTCGAGACCGACGGTAACAATGCGGCGGTCACGGCCGCCATTGCGGCCCTGGCCCGGGGTCTCGAGGTCGTGCCCCTCGCCGGTGGCGTGGAGAGTGTTGGACAGCGCGACCTCCTCTGCCGCCAGGGATACGCCTGCATGCAGGGATATCTGTTCGGCAAGCCCGCGCCGGTCGAGGCGTTCAAGACGACGCTTCCCTGGAGCGACGACGCGCCGCCGACCGGACCGTCTTCCCACCCTTCGGCGAGCTCCTGGTAATGGATCGCCTGGGCACCATGCGCACCCTCGCGCTCCTCGCGACGGCCGGCCTCAGCCTGCTCGCCGTGATCGGAGACTACTTCCTCAAGCGCGCCAGCGCCGACGGCGCGCCGTTCCGGACCACGGCGTTTCTCGTGGGGTTCGTGATCTACGCGTCCACCGCGTTCGGGAGCGTCTTCGTCTTCCGCCATCTCAAGTTGGCGACCTCGGGTGGGGTCTACGCGGTCTGCCTGGTGCTGGCTCTCACGATCGTCGGATTGGTGGGCTTTCGGGAAACGCTTCGGGCCAGTGAAATACTCGGTATCGCCATGGCCATCTGTTCCCTTGTCCTCCTCACCCGGTTCGCTTGAGCGAGGCTGACATGAGCCCTGACGAGAAGGTCGTCATCCTCCACGGCACCCTCGGCCGGGGTCTTTACGCACGATACCCGATCCGGGCCGGCGAGAAGATCCTCGAATTCGACGGGCCCTTGCTGTCGCACGACGAAGTCCTCGCGATGGGCGACGCCCAGGCCTACACGATCCAGGTGGGCCCGGACGAGTACATCGACACTCGGCCGCCCGGCCGCTTCACCAACCACTCCTGCGAGCCCAACGCGGGGGTATCGAACGACCGGGTCCTGGTCGCGTTGCACGACATCGCCGCCGCGGAGGAAATCCAGTTCGACTACTCGACCACGATGAGCGAGAATCACTGGACGATGGACTGCCAGTGCGGGCGACCCCGCTGCCGGCGGCGGATTCGTGACTTCCACTTTCTTCCGCCTTCCCTCCAGGCGTACTACATTCGCCTTGGCTTCGTGCAGAGCTTCATCATCAAGGAGTGGCGGAACAAGGTGGCGGCCGAACGGCGCCCGGTCGACGCCAAGCGGGTGCTCCGGATCCGCGAGGCCTGAGCTTCTTCGCGCGCCGTGGAGCAGGGCGCGCCATGCCGAACTACTGGATCCTCAAGACCGAACCCCATACTTACTCTTTCGACAACCTGGTCCGGGACCGCCGCACGGTCTGGGATGGAATTACCAACGCCCTCGCGCTCAAGCACGTGCGGTCGATGGCGAAGGGCGACCAGGCCATGATCTATCACACCGGCGACGAAAAGGCGATCGTTGGTCTCGCGACGATCGCTCGGGCGCCGTACCCCGATCCCAAGGCCGACGATCCGAAGCTCGCGGTGGTGGACATCGAAGCCGGGGCCCGGGTTCCGACGCCGGTGTCGCTTGCGACGATCAAGGCCGATCCTGCGTTCGCCGACCTCGCCCTGGTTCGAATGTCCCGCCTGTCCGTCATCCCCGTCCCGCCGGCCCACTGGCAGCGGCTGCTCAAGCTCACGGGAGCCGCGAAGCCGGATTGACAAGTCGTCTCCCGACGGGCAGACTCCCGTGACACCTCTGTCTTTCATCGGGCCGCTGCGGCCAACCGGAGAACTGTGATGACCACGATGGCCCCATCCCGACCATCCATCCCGCCGCATGAACACACGCCGCGTCCCTACACCGGACCATCGCGGCAGGAAGTGCTCGCGATGCGGCGGCAGTATTGCCATCCCTCGACCTTCCTCTACTACCGTGAGCCACTCATGGTCGTGGAAGGTCACATGCAGTACCTCTATGACGAGACGGGCCGTCGCTACCTCGACTTCTTTGCCGGAATCGTCACGGTCTCGTGCGGCCATTCACATCCCAGGTTTCTCGAGCGGGTGCAGGCGCAGCTCGCCCTGATCCAGCACACGACCACGATCTACCTGCACCCCAACTTCCCGTTGATGGCTCGCCGTTTGGCAGGGAAGATGCCGCCGGGACTCGAGGTCACCTATTTCGTCAACAGCGGGAGTGAGGCCAACGATCTCGCCATTCTGATGGCCCGAATGTTCACCGGGAACAACGATGTGATCGCCGTTCGGAACAGCTATCACGGTGGCTCGCCGAGCGCGATGGGATTGACCTCCCATTCGACGTGGAAGTTCCCGGCCCAGCTGAATCACGGCGTCCATCATGCGGTGAGTCCCGACCCCTATCGCAGTCCGTTCCGGGGAACTCCCGAGGAGATCGCGTCGCGCAGCGCGGCCGACCTTCGAGATCTCGTGCGCTACTCGACCCCCGGCCGAGTGGCCGCCTTCATCGCGGAGCCGATTCAGGGTGTCGGGGGAACCACGCTCGGCGCGCCGAACTACCTTCGCGAAGCGTATGCGATCACCCGGGAATACGGTGGGCTTTGTATCGCGGACGAGGTCCAGACCGGCTTCGGTCGCACCGGAGACCATTTCTGGGGATTCGAGGAGTCGGGCGTCGTCCCCGATATCGTCACGATGGCCAAAGGGATCGGCAACGGCCTACCGCTCGCAGCGGTGACCACCCGGCGCGAGATCGCCGAAGCACTGACCCAGCGCATTCATTTCAATACCTTCGGCGGCAATCCGATTTCGATGGCGGCCGGCCTCGCCGTCCTCGACATCATCGAAGAAGACGGCCTCCAAGAGAACGCGAGGGTCACCGGCGCCCGTCTCAAGAAGGGCCTCGAGGAGCTGATGACCCGACACCGTTTGATCGGAGACGTGCGGGGCAGGGGCCTGATGATCGGTGTCGAGCTGGTGCTCGATCGAGAGACGAAGGAGCCGGCCTCCCGTGAAACGCTCGCCGTCTGGGAAGCGGCGCGAGAGATGGGACTGTTGATCGGGAAGGGCGGTCTCGACGGCAATGTCTTGCGGATCAAGCCGCCGATGTGCATCACGGCGGCCGACGTGGATTTTGCACTGGAGGTGATTGACGAGGCGCTCACGCGAGCGGAGCGGTGAGGGAGAGACCCCGTCCCCCTCGTCTTCTCGTCATGCTTTAGCTCGAGAATCCAATCCCCAGCCGGTCCAGTCCCCTCAGCAGGAGACTGGGCCGGTTTCCTTGATCCACCTGCCGAAGGCCCCGCGTCACCATCCCTACCGCCCACGACCGGAGCGGCTCGGGCGGGTACGGAAACGGTTTCCGTTTGACCAACGCCAGATCGAGCAGCTCGCCGGGACGGTCGAGCGCGAGATGTGCCAGGATCCGCCCGGCGATGCGGGTCGTGCCGAGGCCGTGTCCGGTGTACCCGAGCCCGTAGACGACCCGTCCCGCGAGCGCACGACCGAAGAATGGAGTAAGTCTCGTCGTCGAGCAGATCGCGCCGCCCCACGCATACGGGAACTCGAGTCCCGAGAGCGCCGGAAAGTGACGGCGAAAGCTCGTGCGCAACGCGGCATAGTGCTCGGGCGAGTGGTCGCAGGAGGGATCCACGCGGTTCCCTCGGTAGTATGCCGCCTCACTCGTCCCCCACAGAATCCGATCGTCCGCCGTGAGACGGTAGTAATTGAAGAACGTCCGTCCGTCGCTCACCCCCTGCCGTCGCTTCCACCCGATCGCCTCGCGCTGTGACGGCGTCAGCGGATCGCTCACGAGGATATAGTCGTAAAGCGGAATAAACCGCCGAGTGACACCTGGAACGAGGTGATGGGTGTAGGCGCTCGTCGCCAGCGCCGCGCGCCGGGCCTCGACGGAACCATGCACAGTGCGGACTCGCACGCCCGGACCTGCCGTCTCCACACTCTCGACCGGGCTCCTTTCGTAGACCCGGACGCCGTGGCGCTCCGCCTCGGATCGCAGCCCGTCCACGAGCTTGACCGGATCCAGAATCCCGCCGCCAGTCACCCACACGGCACCCAGATAGAGCGGTGAATTCACCTCTGCCCGCGCACCAGCGCCATCGAGCTCACGAAACGACGTCAGGCCGAGTGAGCGGGCGGTAGCGACCGTGCGTCGCGCTTCCTCCAATTGCGCCGGGGTGAGGGCCACCATCAGTCGGCCGGTGGCTTCGTAGTCGCACGCGATCTTGCGATCGGAGAGAAAGGCGAGCATTTCGGCGACGTTCTGCTCACCGAGCGACGCCAGCCTGCGCGCTTCCGCTGCGCCGAAGTGCTGAATCGCGAGACCGTGACTGTGGTCCACGGTCTCGGACAGCATTCCCGCGTTGCGCCCGCTCGCTCCGTAGGCCGCTACGCCCTGCTCGACGACCACCACGTCCGCCGACGGGTCGAGCTCCTTGAGAAAGAGCGCGGTCCACATGCCGGTGAGTCCCGCTCCCACGACCACCACGTCGGCGCTCTGGGCGCCCTCGAGGACCGTGGCCTCTCGCGGCACGCGGCGCGCGAGCCAGTAGCAGGCCTGCTCGATCGGTTGCGTTGGTTGTTCCGTTGAGGACAGGGTCAGGATGCGGCGGTGCCGCCCGAGCGAAGCCGTTCTACGCGATGCTGCCACAAGACCGTCGCGCCGAGGAGAATCAGGCTACCGAGCAGGATGGCGGTGGCGAGCACGTTGATTTGAGCGGGGAAGGCCGCCCGGCGCGCTCCATACACGTAGAGCGGATAGGTGATCCGGCTGCCGGCGTTGAAGAGGGTGATGATGAAGTCGTCGAGCGAGAGTGCAAAGGCGAGCATCGATGCGGCGACGATTCCCGGCGCAATAATAGGAAGCGTCACCTTGTAAAAGACCCGGAAGGGTGTAGCGCCAAGGTCCATCGCGGCCTCCTCGAGCGTCCAATCGAACCCGCGAATGCGGGCCCGGACCGTGAGCGCCACGTAGCTGACCGAGAACATGATGTGTGCGATGACGATGGTCGTGAACCCCGTGGGCACGTTCAGGTCGAGAAAGAGCGACAGCAACGAAGAGCCCAGCACGACCTCGGGAGTCGTGAGGGGCAACACCAGGAGTAGTCCGACCGCCCCGCTGCCGCGGAATTTGTAGCGGCACAGTGCGAGTGCGATGAGTGTCCCGAACAGCGTGGCCACCGCGGTCGAGATGGCGGCGATGCGAAGGCTCAGCTTCATCGCCTCGACGAGGGCCGGATACTGGAATGGATCCCGCCAGGCATCGAGCGAGAACGCCTTCCAGACGAAGTTGAACTTTCCCGCTGGTTTGTTGAAGCTGTACAACATCGTCACGAAGATCGGCAGGAACAGATACGCCAGGACCAGCGCGGCGTACCCGTCGAGGAACCATCGGGTCAGCTTTCGCATCAGGCCAGGTCCTCGGTGCCGAGTACCTTGGCGTACGCCAGCACGCCGAGCGTGATGACCGTCATGAGTACGAAGGACAGTGAGGCCGCCAGCGGATAATCGCGCACCTCGAGGAACTGGTTCTGAATGACCGTTCCGATCATCTGCTGGTTGGGGCTCCCGAGCAGCTGCGCGTTGATGAAATCACCGGTGGCCGGAATGAACGTGAGCAGACTCCCTGCGAACACCCCGGGAAGGGACAGCGGCAGCACCACCTTGAAGAACGCGCGTGTCGGCGAGCAGTAGAGGTCCTCCGCCGCCTCCACCAATCGCCGGTCGATCTTCTCGAGGCTCACGTAGATCGGCAGGATCATGAAGGGCACGAAGTTGTACGTCAGCCCGCCGAGCACCGCCATCGTGGTGTCGAGAAGACGACCGCCCGGATCCATCAGGTGCAGGTGCTGGAGCACCCACGCGGCAGGCCCGCTGTCGTTGAGGATCGTCTTCCAGGCGAACGTGCGGACCAGGAACGTGGTGAAGAAGGGCAGGATGACGAGACCGAGCAGCAGGTTCTTGAGCTTCCCGCCGCGAAAGGCGATCACATAGGCGAGAGGGTACCCGAGAGCGAGCGCCATGAGCGTCGCCGCGGTGGCGTACTCCAGCGAACGCAGGAAATGCGCGCCATAGTCGGTGAGGGCATGGCGATATGCGCCATACCAGGGACCGTCGGGAACCTGCACCGAGGTCTGGCCCAGCGTCGCGATCGGGATGAGGAAGAAGACGATGAGCCACAGGATGCCTGGCGCCACCAGAAGGTACGGCGCCAGGCGATTCTGTCGTTCGCTCGCGGTTCCAGTGCCTGCCATGATGCCTCAGGCTCCGATGGCATCCTGGAAGATCTTGTTGAACTCCGTCTCTTCCTCATCGGTGAGCGCGCGGAAGACGTGGAGTCGCGACCGGAGCTCCTGCGGCGGATTCACCAGCATGCTCTTGGCGAGGTCCGGCGCAATCTTGGCCAGCTCGTCACCGGCGCCTTTGACATCCGAAAGGTACGGCGCGCCCGCTACGATCTGCGCCGAGTGGGCGGGGTCATACACATAGTTGATCCACGCCATCGCCTCGGCCTGCCGATCGGAGGTCTTGGGGATCAGCATGTTGTCGGAGTAGAGCATGGCTCCCTCCTTGGGCGCGATCCACCTGAGGTCGGGGTTGTCGGCCGCGAGCCCCTGGATGTCGCCCGACCAGGCGAATGCCACCGCGATGTTGCCGGCCGCCAGATCCTCGGCGTAGTCGTTGCCGGTGAACTTCCGGATCTGCCCGCCTTCTCTCGCCTTCTTGATCTTGGCGCAGGCCGCTTTCGCGTCCGCGAGCGTGACGGAAGCGGGGTCCTTGCCCATGCCGAGCAGCACGAGACCGATCGTGTCGCGCATCTCGGTGAGCATGGTGACCTGGCCCTTGAACTTCGGATCGAAGATGTCATTGACGCTGGTGAGCTCCCGCTTCGTCTTCTTGGGGTTATAGCCCACCGCCGTCATGCCCGAGAGCCAGGGCACGCTATACTTGCGGCCGGCGTCGAAGCTCACGTCCTTCACTTCGTCGATGACGTTCTTCTTGTTGGGGAATTTGGAGTCATCGAGCGGGGCGGCGTACCCGAGCCGGATGAGGCGTCCCGCCATCCAGTCGGTGAGCACGATGATGTCGCGGTCGATGCTCTGATTCCGCTTCAGCGGCTCATCGATTTTCGCGAAGAACTCGTTGTTGTCGTTGACGTCTTCGGTGTATTCGACCTTGATCCCCGTCGCCTTCTCGAAATCGGGGACGGTCTGCTTGTCGATGTAGAGCGGCCAATTGGAAATCCGGAGCGTCTTCCCCTCGCCGCCGGCCGCGGCGGCGGCGCCGGCCTTGGGGGCGCTCTCCTTGCCACCGCACGCGGCGATGAAGCTCCCGCCGAATGCGAGTGCGCCGGCACCGAGGGCCGTGCGGGTGACGAAGCCGCGGCGGGTGATCGCCTGCCGGAGGTATTCGTGGATCTCGTGATCCAATCCGTCGGACTCTCGCTGGCTCATCGCGATACTCCTGGTGGTGGGGTACGAGGCGCTAGGGAACGGCGCGCTCCACTGTCGTTCGGAGATCAGAATCGGGTTCCGGCTTGTATCCTGCGGGTGGCAGAAGTCGTGCGGCGTCCGGCTCCCAGCTGGCCCACAGGCTCCGGCCGGCCTCGAGTCCCGTCACCGTGTCTTCCGGCCCGACGTGGGCGACGATTTCCGTGCCGTCGGACGCGTTGAGGGTGCAACGAATCACTGGCCCCTGAAACACCGCGTGCCGCACCGTCACGGGAATCCCCGACTCGGCCGCCGGCATGTCGTTGGCCAGTCGGAGCCGCTCCGGGCGAATCATGACGGTCGTTGCCGCCCCGGGGCGGAAGCTCCATTTGCCGGTCGGCACGTAGATGGGCCGGTTCCCGGCGACGGTGACGGTCGCATGGGCCCCGTTGGTCTGACCCATCACGGCCGGAAGGAGATTGGCCACGCCGATGAAGTTCGCCACGAAGACCGACGTGGGAGAGTGATAGATCTCGGTGGGGGAACCGATCTGCTCCACTCGGCCCTCGTTCATCACCACGATCCGGTCGGACATCGTGAGGGCTTCTTCCTGATCGTGCGTCACGTAGATGAACGTGATGCCGACCTCCCGCTGGATGCGCTTGAGCTCGATCTGCATGGCCTGACGGAGCTTCAGGTCGAGCGCGCCGAGCGGCTCATCCAACAGCAGAGCACTCGGGTAGTTGGCGAGCGCCCGCGCCAACGCAACGCGCTGCTGCTGCCCACCCGACAGCTGCCCCGGCTTCCGGCCGGCAAACTGGGTGAGTCGCACGACCTCGAGCAATTGCTTGACGCGACGCTGCGTCTCGTCCTCCGCGATCTTCTGGCTGCGGGGACCGAAGGCGACATTGTCCTCCACATTCATGTGGGGGAAGAGCGCGTAATGCTGAAAGACGGTATTGACGTTGCGGTGGTACGGCGGCACCCGCGAGACGTCCTTCCCGTCGAGAAGAATGCGTCCTTCGGTGGGCTGCTCGAAGCCCGCGATCATTCGGAGGGTGGTGGTCTTGCCGCACCCCGAGGGACCGAGAAGGGAGAAGAACTCCCCACGTCGGATGGCGAAATTGGCGTTCTCGACGGCGACGTAATTGCCGAACCGCTTGACGACGTGATCGATGGTGATGACATCGTCCCGCGACTCGGTGTCCTGCGTTGTCGGGGGGATCATAGCTGCCAATGTGCAACTTCTTCCCAGAGTTGACAACTGCGGCCGGCCGAGACAACCTCTAGTGAGCCGGCATCGAATGACCCCTCCGAGGCGATAGCATCCCCGACCACCTCGCATCACAAGACAGGACACCATGAGCGCCACCCTCGTTCCCGGGCAGCGGGAGACGGACGACCGTCTACTCGAGCGGGCCCATGCGGTCGGCCAGGCAGAAATGGCTCGACTCCTTGCTCGCACCCCCAAGTCCGCCGAGCTATACCAGCGGGCCACCCGTACTCTCCCGTTCGGGGTGGTCTCCTCGTTTCAGAAGATGCAGCCCTATCCCATTTATGTGACCCGGGGAAAAGGCAGTCATATCTGGGACCAGGATGGAAGCGAGTACTTGGATTTTCACTGCGGCTTCGGGGCGATGGTGGTGGGTCACGCCCATCCCCGAATCGTCGAGGCAATCCACGAGGCCGCGAGCGGGGGCACCCACTTCGCCGTGACCACCGAATCAGCCGTCCGATTCGGAGAGGAGATCTGCCGGCGGTTCAACCTCGAGATGATCCGGTTCGCCAATTCAGGCACCGAGGCGACGATGGACGCCATCCGGGTCGCCCGCGCCGCCACCGGACGGGACACCGTCTGTAAGATCGAAGGGTCCTATCACGGCCATCATGACAGCGTGATGTTCTCGGTCATTCCCAACGCCGACGTCATGGGCGGACGAGACCGGCCGGCAAGTGCCCCGGTCTCGAAGGGCATGGTGAAGGATGCGTCGAAATACATCCAGGTCGTGCCTTTCAACGACGCCGACCATCTCGAGCGGGTGTTCAGCGAAAGAGGATCCGAGATCGCCTGCCTCATCATGGAACCGGCGATGATGAACCTCGGCATCGTCGTGCCTCAGCCCGGCTACCTCGAGCGGGTGCGGCAACTGTGCACCCAGTACGGCGTCGTCTTCATCTTCGACGAGATCAAGACCGGTTTCACGATTGCCTCGGGGGGCGCGACGGAACGATTCGGCGTGCAGCCCGACCTGGTCTGCCTGGCAAAGGCGATCTCGGGCGGCCTCCCGGCGGCAGCCTTCGGCGGGCGAGAAGACCTCATGCGACTCATCGAGCAAGGCGTCTCGCAGATGGGGACGTATAACGGGAATCCCCTGGTGGCCCACGTGGGACTGGTCACCCTGACCGAGGTGCTCACGGGCGCGGCCTACGAGCACTTTGGTCTGTTGGGCAAGCGGCTGGCAGGTGGCTGTCAGGCCGCGATCGATCGTTATGGAATCCCGGCTCACACTATCGACCTCGGCGCGAAGGGCTGCGTGTCCTATCGGCCGACGCCGCTGCGCAATTACCGAGACTTCCTCGAGACCCGCCCTGAGCTGTTTTCGGCATCGTACCCGTGGCTCCTCAACCGCGGAGTCTTCATGACACCGGGCGATGAAGAACAATGGACTCTGTCGGTGCAGCACACGGAGGCAGACGTCGACCGCTACGTGGAGGTATTCACCGAGTTCTGCGCGGCGCTGACGAGCTAGGCAATCGTGTGCGGGGGATCGCACACGCCAGCCAGCAGATAGTCCAGCACGTCCCCAGCGGAGTAGAAGGTGCGGCCGGAAAGGAACGTCCCGATGGTCTGGAGATCGTCTCCGCTGGTGAGCAGCGGTGGCTCGAGCCGTCCACCTTCTCGAAGCTGCCCCAGGCCGATGTTGGCCATGAGGGCGTTGCAGAGGCACTGCCGTCCGTCGGTGTCTTCGCTCCGCCCGCCTTTGCGGACGTAATCCTCCATGGGCTCGGCCGAACAACGGTATCCGATCCGGCCGTCCGGACGCAGGTACGCTGTTCGCAGGTACCCGAGATCACAGCGCCGCGTTCGGGGACGCGGGGCGGACAACTCTCCCGGACAGCGGACGACCTTGAACGGATACCCTGTTGGTGAGGCGCGTGGATCAGTCACCACGTCTACCTCCCCCCTGGCCGCACGCTGAAGCACTTCCTCCTTGTAAGCCGGGGCCACGCCCGATTCCTCACAGAAGGCAAACAGCGTTCCCACCTGTATTCCGGCGGCACCGGCGCGGAGCGCGCTGGCCAGCCTCTCCGGAGACCCTGCCCCCCCGGCGAGCCAGAATGGCAGCCCCAGTTCACGCAGCTTGGCGAGATCCACTTCATCGCGCTCGCCGTAGATCGGCTCTCCTCGATCGTTGAACCGCGGTTCGCCGCGGGGAGGCGCATTGTGTCCACCTGCGGTCGGCCCTTCGACCACGAACCCGTCCACCCGTCCACTCGCCTTTCGCGCCAGGACCGTCGCCAGGGAGTTGCTCGCGATGATCGGCAGGAACATGGGCCGGCGGAGTGGCGGTGATCCGCTCCAATGCGCGCGGGGATCGAAGACGATCTGCTCGAGGGAGCCCGGCGCCAGTCCCTCCACGTCCATCTTCAGCGTTACCGGGAGGTGCGCGCTCAACCGGTCGAGCACCTCGGGGATCTCACGGGGGATGCCGGCGCCCATCAGCACGTAATCCACTCCAGCGAGCAAGGCACCGTAGAGTGCGGCCGGATTCGGGAGCTGAATCTTCGTCAGAAGGTTGATTCCGATGAGCCCATCGTGGCCCTCCTTGGCCAGATGCACCTCGACGAACGTCGCGAGCATGGCGAGTTGGCTGCGTGCGAGGCTGACCTCCTGTTTCCAGACCGGGATCGACTTGTAGGGTGTGTTGGGTGGGCGCCCGCCTGGCAGGTAGTTTCGCTTGAGAACCCCTTCCGCCACGCCAGGCAGGGGGAACTGTTCCATCCCCCGGCGCATGTGTCCCCCCTCGTCGCCATCCTGGAGGCGCCGGACCAGCACCGCGTCCAGGCAGGTGCCTGAGACGACACCCAACTGCCCGCTCAGCGAGACGGCGCGCGCCAGTCGCCAATCGGACACGCCGATTCCCATCCCGCCCTGGATGATCATTGGAAGCGCCGCCGTCGCCATGCCTGTCCTCCTGGGTGGTAATCCTACGCAGGTTGCCATCCTCCCAAATCTTGCTTCGGCGATCGGAAGTTCCTGTGAAAACTTCATGAGGATGTTCCCCAAGGCGGTATATTTCTCCGCATGAGCAGCCCAAAGTTCGAGGTCGTCGCCCCCTTCCAGCCCGCCGGCGACCAGCCCAACGCCATCGCCGAATTGACCGCCGGTCTCCGCCGAGGCGACAAGTACCAGACCCTCCTCGGCGTCACCGGGTCCGGCAAGACCATGACGCTGGCCCACGTCATCGCGGCGTACGGCCGGCCGACCCTGGTCCTCTCCCATAACAAGACCCTGGCCGCCCAGCTGTACGGCGAGCTGCGCCAATTTCTGCCGGAGAACGCGGTCGAGTATTTCGTTTCGTACTACGACTACTACCAGCCCGAGGCGTACGTCCCGTCGACCGACGTGTACATCGAGAAAGACGCGTCGATCAACGAGGACATCGAGAGCCTGCGGCTGCGCGCCACGTCCAGCCTCATGGAGCGCGAGGACGTGGTCATCGTCGCCACGGTCAGCGCGATCTACGGTCTCGGCGATCCGGTCGAGTACCGCAAGCTGATGGTGACGGTGCGCAAGGGAGAGACGCGCGGACGAGACGATATCCTGAGCGAGCTGGTGCGCATTCAGTACGGCCGCAACGACGTCTCCTTCGAGCAAGGCACCTTCCGCGTCCGCGGCGACACGCGTCGAGATCTTTCCCGCCTACGAGGAGCAGGCGGTCCGGATCGAGCTCTGGGGCGACGAGGTCGAGCGGATCAGCAAGATCAACCCGCTCACCGGCGAGACGATCGCGCAGCTTGACCAGTGCGCCATCTATCCGGCCAAGCACTTCGTCACCGAGCGCGCCAACGATCGAGCGCGCCGTCACGCTCATCCGCGCGGAGCTGGCCGAGCGGCTCGTCGAGCTGCGGACGGCGGGCAAGCTGCTCGAGGCGCAGCGACTGGAGTCGCGCACCAACTTCGATATCGAGATGCTGCTCGAGGTCGGGACCTGCGCCGGCATCGAGAACTACTCGCGTCACCTGACGGGCGGCGCGCGGGCGAGCGGCCCGCCTGCCTCCTCGACTACTTCCCCGCCGACTTTCTGGTCGTGGTCGACGAGTCGCACGTGTCGCTGCCGCAGATCGGCGGCATGTTCAACGGCGACCGCGCCCGCAAGACGACCCTGGTCGAATACGGCTTCCGGCTGCCGTCGGCGCTCGACAACCGGCCGCTGCAGTTCGACGAGTTCATGGCGCTGGTGCCGCAGATGATCTCGCGTCTCGGCCACCCCGGGCGACTCGAGCTCGAGCTCTCCGGCGGTGTCGTGGTCGAGCAGATCATCCGGCCGACCGGCCTGGTCGATCCGGAGGTGGAGATCCGGCCGGTGCGCGGCCAGGTGGACGATCTCCTCGGCGAAATCCGCGTACGCGAGTCGAGCAGGCGAGCGGGTGCTCGTCACCACGCTCACCAAGCGGATGGCGGAGGACCTGACCGACTACCTGCAGCAGGCCGGCGTGCGGGTGCGCTACCTGCACTCCGACATCGACGCGATCGAGCGGATGGAGATCCTGCGCGGGCTCCGGCTGGGCGACTTCGACGTGCTGGTCGGCATCAACCTGCTGCGCGAGGGTCTCGACCTGCCGGAGGTGTCGCTGGTCGCCATTCTCGACGCCGACCAGGAGGGATTCCTCCGCTCCGACCGCTCGCTGATTCAGACGGTCGGCCGGGCGGCGCGCAACGTCAACGGACGCGCCATCCTCTACGCCGATCGGATCACCGGCTCGATGCAGCGCGCCCTCGACGAGATGGACCGGCGGCGCGAAATCCAGCAGCGCTACAACATGGAGCATGGCATCACGCCGCGCTCGATCATCAAGTCGATGGACGAGGTGCGCCTCTCGACCCACGTCGCCGATGCGCGCACCGAGCGGTCCCGCCCCGAGGGGTGCCAGACCGGACAGCCTCGACCTCCACGATCCAGCCCGGCGCGCTGCCGCTATCCCGGCGCTCGAACGACAGATGCGCGAGGCGGCGGCCAATCTCGAATTCGAGATGGCCGCCATGCTCCGCGATCAGATCAACGAGCTCAAGGCCCTCGGCGCTCCCGATGTGCAGCGTGGCGGAGCCGGAACGGCGGCGCCACGACTGCGCCGGCGCGCGTGATCAGACAACTGGACGAGGAAGAGCTGACGGCGGAGGGTGTCGCCCTGGGGCAAGCGCTGCCGTCCGGTTCTCTCGTCACGTTCGAAGGCGACCTGGGCGCTGGCAAGACCACCTTCATCCGCGCGATCGCTCGTGGTCTCGGGGTAGCGGGAGCCGCCACCAGCCCGACGTACGCGCTCGTCCACCGATATCACGGACGACGCGGACCCGTCTTCCACCTGGATTGCTACCGCCTGCGCTCGCCGGAGGAGGCGGCCGATCTCGACTGGGAAGGCCTGTTGCGGTGAAGGCGACGCGATTCTGGTCGAATGGCCCGAGCGTGCCGGAGCGTGGCTTCCGCCGCCCGCGCGCCGATTCCGGCTCCATCATCTCGCCGATCCTGATCGGCGCGGGCTCGAGGCGCTGTGATGCTCCTGGCCCTTGAGACCGCTACCGATCGCGCGTCAGTCGCGGTCGGACCGTCGGAGGCAGCGGCGGTGGAGACGAGTGTATCTGGAGCGCGGCGGCATGCGTCGTCGCTCCTGCCCATGGTGAACGACTGCCCTGGCCAAGGCCGGTGCCACGCTCGATGACCTCACCGGCGTCGTGGTGTCGGACGGTCCGGGCAGTTTCACCGGCCTGCGGGTGGGAGCCTCGGTCGCCAAGGCGCTCGTCCAAACTCGAGGCTTACGACTGTGGACTGCGCCGTCGCTTCTCGTGCGAGCGGCCGGAGCAAGGACTCTCGACGCAACGATTCTCGCGGTGTCGGATGCGTTGCGCGGCGACGTCTATGCCGCGGCCTATCGATTCGTCTCCGACCGCATCATCACCGAGCTGGCGCCGACCGTCTGTCGCCCGGAAGATCTCGAGGTTCGGGTTGGCCAGCCCACGCTCATTGTCGGCGACGTGCCGGCAGCGGCTCGACAATCACTCGAGCAGTGGTCCGGTCGGACAGTGGTTCCTTCGCCGATGGGCGCGCCGAATGCAACACGACTCCTGGGACTCGTCGGCCGCGTGGGCGGTGCGCGAGAGATCACCGACCCGTCAGGATGGGAACCGGAGTACGGGAGACCCGCCGAAGCGCAGGCACGTTGGGAGATGGCGCATGGACGCTCCTTACCGAATTCGGTCGGCAGTCCCGGCTGACGCGAAGGCCCTGCTCGCGATCGAGCGGAGGAGCTTCACCGACCCCTGGAGCGAGGTGAGCTTCCACGAGGCGCTGACGTCGGCCTGGACGTTCGGACTCGTGGCCGAAACGGGGCGTGGGGTCGTGGGATATTTGATCGGACGCGAGGTCGCCGGCACGGGTGAGGTGCTCAATCTCGCGGTCGTTCCGGAGTCCCGCCGGCGCGGTATCGCGGGGGCGCTGCTCGAGGCGGGGCTCGCGGCGTTTCGCAGGCGAAACGTGGACGAAGTGTTTCTGGAAGTGCGGGAGTCGAATCGGTCGGCCCAGGCCCTCTATCTCAGTCGTGGGTTCCGAGCGGTAGGCCAACGGGCCGCATACTATCGAAACCCGAAAGAGGATGCCCTGGTCCTTCGTCTGGCGCTGGCGCAACCGGCGTGATTCTGCTTGCCATGGCGAAGTTCTGGTAGTGGCGGCAACTTTGAGATCGACATCTTAGCCGGGTCCCCATGATCGGGCCCCATCGAGAACCTGGAGGTGAATGTGAGCCGGAGTCTGAACAAAGTGATCCTGATCGGGAATCTCGGCGCTGACCCGGAGGTCCGCAGCACCTCGAACGGTTCCCGGGTGGCCACGTTGTCACTGGCAACGAGCCGGCAGTGGAAGAACCAATCGGGTGAGAAACAGGAAAAGACCGAGTGGCACCGGGTCGTGCTCTGGAACAACAAGGGCTCATCCCTGGCCGACCTCGCGGAAAAATTCTGTAAGAAGGGCGACAAGCTCTACGTCGAAGGCAGTATCGAATACCGTTCCTGGCAAGATCGCGAAGGCCAAACTCGGTACACCACCGAAATCACCGCTCGCGAAGTGATCCTCCTCTCTGGCAAGAGCGGTGATGGATCTGATTTCTCCCCGGCAAGCAAGGTCGGCGCTGCGGCCGCGTCCGCGTCCGGGGCCAAGGCTAAGGAAGGGTTCGAGGACTTCCCCGAGGCGCTCGACTCCGAGGACGACGACCTCCCATTCTGACCCGGGCATGCCTGGGGACCGGCCGGGGCGACCCTCAGGGGCCGTCCCGGTCTTCGCTTTCTCCCGCCGCTCCTGCCGAACGCCAGACCGAACCGATGGTCAGACCCCCGAGTGCCTGAACGCTAAAACATTGATACACATTGACTTACGGCATGGTGCGAAGGGCATGACAGACTGGCGTTGATCTTGCGCCTGCTGCGCCTGAACCGCTCAGGGTTCGCCGTCCCATCTCCATACCCGACAACGACGTCGCTGGGAGACCTCGATGCTGCGTACGTTCAGCTGGAAGTGGCTGGGCATCACCGCCCTGGTTCTGACCCCCGCCGTGGTGTACGGCCAGGGGAGCAACGCCCAGTCCCATACGGTCCGCCAGGGAGACACCCTGTGGGGTCTCGCCAAGCAGTACCGTGGCGATCCGTTCCTGTGGCCCGACCTCTACCGGATGAACACCGCCGTCGTGGAAGATCCGCATTGGATCTACCCCGGCGAGGTCTTGCGTCTTTCCGGCACGGAGACGATGGCTGCGGTTCCTGCCGTCGACACGCCGGCTCCCGCCGATACGTCGGCTCCTTCGGCCGCGCCGGCGGACTCCACGACGGAGACGGCGGACACCCTGTCGCCCGCACCGGCGCCTTCTGCACCCGCGCCATCCGAGGCATCGGCGCAGCCGGCGGCTGAGCCGACCTCTGAGGCTTCGGAGGAAGCGGCACCTCCGGCTCACCCGGCCACCCTGGCCGAGTTGACGCAAGCGCCGGTCGGCGAGGAGCCCGAGCCACTCTTCGGCCCCAAGCCGCCGAGCACGCTTCAGGAAACGATCCTCGCGTACACGAAGAAAGACTACCGGCCGCTGCGCCGGAGCGAGTTCTATTCGTCTGGCTTCCTGACCGAGAATGAGAATTTGCCCTGGGCCAAAGTGATCGGGCCCGTGACCCCTTCGCAGATCGGGTCGCCCATCATCAACGACGCGATGCCGTTCACGACGATCGCGATCGAGCCTCCTCACGGCGCCACCTACCAGATCGGCGACACCCTGCTGCTCGCACAGCGTGGTCCTGAGCTGAGGCCGTTCGGCGACGCAGTGCTCCCCACCGGCCTGGCCCGCGTCACCGATACCGTCTCTGGACGCTACGTCGCGATCGTCGAGGCGGTGTACGCCCCGATTCGTCCAGGACAGGTGGCACTGCCGGCCGAGAAGTTCACGTCTGCTGGGTCGGCGCGAGCGGTGCCCGTGAGCGATGGAGTGCGCGGCAAGTTCCTCGGCGGACCGAAGCGGCAGGAACTGAAGGCGCCGCAGATGATCGTCTTCATCGACAAGGGACGTGCAGACGGTGTCGCCGCTGGTGACATCTTCGAAGTCCGGCGCAAGGCAGAGCGCCTCGAGAGTGGTCAGCAGCGGATCAACGAGCTGCTCGCGACGCTGCAGATCGTCCACGTGCGTGAGCATTCGGCCACGGGCCGCTACCTCAACGTTCTCCTCCCCGACATCGCGCCGGGCACGGAGGTGCGCCAGGTCGCGAAGCTGCCGTCCTGACCTCCGGCAGTCACGCGGCTCGACACGGCGTCGGGGCTATCCCCGGCGCCGTGTTCGTTTTACAGGTTCCTTCCTCGTTGCACGCATCTATATTGCGGGGCGGTTTCAGGGTGACCTCATTCGCACAGCGTCTGGAGAACTCGATGGCGAGACATCCCAAGTGAGTGGGCCGGGGCGGGTGTTGGTGTCCGGCGGAGCGGGGTTCATCGGCTCTCACATTGCGGAAGCATATCTGCGGGATGGGTGGGAGGTGGTCGTGCTCGACGATCTCTCCCGCGGCAAAGAGCGCAATGTTCCGAAAGGAGCACGGCTGGTCCGCGCCGATATCCGATCGCCTGAGGCGCGCGAGCTGCTCGCGACGGGCGGCTTCACCGTCCTCAATCATCACGCCGCGCAGATCGACGTGCGGGTCTCGGTGGACGAGCCCGCGGTCGATGCCTCGATCAATCTGGTCGGCTTCGTCAATCTGCTCGACGGGGCGGGGGCGGGAAGAGTTAGGCGAGTCGTCTTCGCGAGCAGCGGCGGCGTGGTCTATGGAGATCCCGACGTCATCCCGACGCCCGAGACCGCTCCCAAGATGCCGGTCTCCCCGTACGGAGTGAGCAAGCTCGCCGGAGAGTATTACCTTCGCGCCCTTGGCGCCCTCCGCGGATTCGAGGGAATCGCGATGCGGTATGCCAATGTGTTCGGACCGCGTCAGGATCCCAAGTCCGAGGCCGGCGTCGTTTCCATCTTTGTCTCCCGGCTGCTGGCGGACAAACCGCTCACGGTGTTCGGCGACGGCAAGCAGACGCGCGACTACGTCTATGTGAAGGATGTTGCGCGTGCCAACGTGCTGGCCAGTACCGTCCCCATGCCGTCCGGCACCGAGTTCGACGCTCCGGCCTTCAACATCGCCACCTCGAAGGAGCGTGATGTGCTCACGCTTGCAGCGGCCGTCGGGAACGTCCTCGGCAAGAAGCCCGAACTGGAATTCGCGCCTCCACGACCCGGCGAGCTCTTTCGCAGCGCGCTCGACGTCAGGCAAGGCGCGGCGCGTGCTCGGATGGAGTCCGGAGGTTGCTTTCGACGACGGTCTCCGCGAATTGGTGGAGTGGTTCCGAAAGGAGGGCACGTGATCCTGCAGGCGGGCGGAGCGGTTCCAAGCTCCGCGGTCGAATTGGTGCTGACGGCCAGCACCGAGACCAAGGTCGTCCTCGTCGATCACCGCGATCTTCTCGCTCGTCTCCTGGTTCATCATCATCTTCAAATGGTGGCAATTCCGGAAGCTGAACAAGCAGGCAGACCGATTCTTCGCCGAAATGGAGCGGACGACCCGCCTTCAGGAGGCGTACCATGCGGTCATGAAGCAGCCGCCATCGCCCTACAACCGTCTGTTCCGCGAGGCCATCACGTTCTACTCCGAGCTCCGGCCCGGCGCCCTCCGCGAGGAGCGCGGCGCCGATCGCAGTACGCTGACGGCGACCCAGCTCGAGGCGCTCAAGATGGTGCTCGGGCAAAGAGGTCGCGGCCGAACGCGACCTTCTGGGACACTACGTGCCCTGGCTCGCGACGATCGGTTCGGTGAGTCCGCTCCTCGGCCTTCTCGGCACGACGCTCGGTATCATCAACGCCTTCACCGGCATCGCCTCCAAGGGCTCGGGCAACCTGGCGGCCGTCGCCCCGGGCGTCGCCGAAGCGCTGGTCGCGACATTCGCGGGCCTGGCCGCGGCCATTCCGGCCGTCATCGCCTACAACTTGTACGTCAACCGCGTGCGACTCTTCGCCGGTGAGCTCGAGGGGTTCGCCAACGAGCTGATCGGCACGATGGCGCGAGAGGGACTGCTCTAGATGGCCGGCCTTGGGCGGAGGGCTCGGCGGCCAGCGCGGTGAGCTGCCGCTCATGGCCGACGTCAACGTCACCTCGCTGGTCGACGTCATGCTCGTGCTGCTAATTATCTTCATGATCACGGCCCCGATTATGCAGGGCGGCGTCGATGTCGAACTGCCCCGGGCCGAGGCCCGACCACTTTCGCCCAAAGAGGGCATGGTGGTCACGGTGAATCGGGATGGACGCATCTTCGTGGACCAGACGCCGGTGTCTTACAACGATTTTCGAGTGACGTTCCGCTCGCTCGTGGCGACGCGCAAACCCTCTGGGGTGTACCTCCAAGCGGACACCCGGGTGCCGTACGGACAGGTCGTTCGCGTCCTGGCGATCATCCGGGCGGCCGGGATTCAAAACGTGGGACTGGTTGCTGAGGAGGAAGGGTCGTCGTGATGAGCCGCGCCGACCGGGGACGCGCCTCCCGGCACGGCGGTCGGAGTTGTCGGGACGGTGCGTGGTGCACGCGGCCGCGGTCGCGCTCCTCTATCACGCAGGTGCAGTCCGTCGAAGGCGAGTCCACCGATCTACGCGGTCGAGCTGGTCGCGGCACCGGCGCCCGCGCCGAAGACAGCGGATGGTCCGCGAGGCCACGCCGACTCCGCCACCGGAGAAGCCGGCGCCGGTCAAGCCGCAACCGCCCAAGCCGACGAAGGCGCCGCCAGTCGCCGACGCCAAAACCGCCGCCCCGCGACTCGACCAAGGAGCCGCCGCCCAAGACCGCGGCCCCGGTGACGCCGCTGCCCGGCGAAACGCCGAGCACCGGCACCGATGTCGCCACGATCAAGACGCCGGGGCTGGAGTTTCCGTATCCGGAGTACCTCCGGAACATCGTGCACCCAGGTCTACCGGAACTGGGACCGACAGTCGGCTCGCGAAAACGCCTTCTGCCGAGATCAGCTTCCTCATCCTCCGGGACGGCTCGGTGCGTGACATCCGGTTCGTCGACCCGCTCGGGCAGCTTCTCGTTCGACCTCAGCGCGCAGGGAGCCATCGAGGCGGCCGGCAACGCCGGTGCCTTCGGTCACCTTGCCCGACGGATGGGACGCGGACGTCCTGCCCGTGAGCTTCTACTTCAAGCCGACTACCGAGATGACTCGACTTCCGCATCGCCTCGCGTTCCCGATCGCTCGCCGCTGCTTTCCTCGTCGCTTCGAGTCACCGCGGCGGCCGCGCAGGACACGTCGCATGTCAAGGATCGCGTCAGGGTCGGCGTCGAGTACCAGCCCGGCGTGCGGCCGGGTCTGGTCGTGCTGCCGGGTCCAGGCCTCGATTCGGTTCGCGCGATCGTGCGCCGAGACCTCGATTTCAGCGACCGCTTCGAGATGGTGCCTGTGGACAACTCCGTCACGAGCGATGGAACGCCGTCTCCGGTCAACTACGGCATCTACAAGACGCTCGGCGTAGCGTTCGCGGTCGAGCTCGTCGAGGCGACGGGTGGCGTCACCGCACGCCTGCACGATGTCGCGCGCTCCCAGGTCGCCAATCAACAGGTCTTTCCCTTGCCGCCCACCACGGACGCGGGATTCCGGCTCGAGGTGCATCGCCTGTCCGACGAGATCGCCCGGTGGGCGACCGGCACGGTCGGCGTCGCTGCGACACGGTTCCTGTTCGTGTCCGGCGGACGAATCTACCGCATCGACAGCGACGGCGCCGATCTCCTCCCGGTCACCCCGGCGGGGCAGACGTCGCTGTCACCGGCGTGGTCGCCCGATGGGCAGCAGTTCGCGTACACGCAGCTGGGGGCCGGACGTGGCGGCATCGTGGTGCAGAGTCTCGTGAACAACGCGATCTCCCGGTCCCCGGCACGCAGTCGGGTCTTAACATCACGCCCGTCGTTCTCGCCCGACGGGAAGACGCTGGCGTACGCGCATTCCGATGAGAACGGGACCGACATCTACACGGCGAACATCGTCGATCACTGCTGTGTGCAACGCTTGACCGTGGGACGCTATGCGGACAACTTGTCTCCAACGTTTTCGCCCGACGGACGGCGCATCGCGTTCGTGTCCACCCGTGCCGGACCGCCGCAGATCTACGTCATGGCCGCCGACGGGACCGATCAGGAGCTGCTGGCGCCGTTCGACTTCGGCGTCACCGGCGCTCCAACGCACCGGAGTGGTCGCCCGACGGCGCGAGCGTTGTCTTCCACCGCGAAGTCGACGGCAGTCCGCAAATCTTCCTCCTCGACGTGGCGGGGCACGGGTTCCCGGCAGCTGACGTCCTCCGGCCGCAACGAAGATCGCAACCTGGGCCCCCGACGGTCGGCACATCGCCTTCGTGTCCGATCGAAGCGGCCGCCGCCAGCTGTGGGTGATCGACGTGGAAACCGGCCGCGTGCGCCAGCTCATCAGTCCCGGTGCCGCCCGGCTCCCTTCGTGGTCCCGGCGACTGGGTCGGACCGTGGCAGCCTCCCACCCCTGAACGTGGAGTCATGATGCGCGCTTCGTCTCTGCTGATGCTCCTGGCGACCACCGCGGTTGCTGCCGGCTGCGGCGGCAAGAAGCCACCGGAGCAGCCCGCGCCCGAGGCCACACCGCACCAACGCCAGCGCCGACCCCGCCGCCTGATGACAGCGCGGAGCGGGATCGCTTGGAGACAGCGAGCGCGTTGGCGACGAGAGGCGGCGGAGCGCGCTCGGGCCGTAGGCCGCCGATCTCGCGGCCATGATCAACTTCGAGTACGACAAGTCGAACATTCGGTCCGACGACGAGGCCACGCTCGATCGCAAGGCCGCGATCCTCCAGGCCAATCCGAAGCGTCCGCCTCCGATCAGCGGCCATGCCGACGAGCGCGGCTCGGACGAATACAACCTGGCCCTGGGCAACCGTCGCGCGGCGGCGGCCAAGCGCTACCTGCCAGAACAAGGGGATCGACGGTTCGCGGATCGACGTCGTCTCCTATCGGCGAGGAGCGGCCGCTGAATCCGGGCCACGACGAGTCCGCGTACGCGCAGAACCGGCGCGACGAGTTCGAGGTCACCGCCGGCGGCGACAACCTCGTCGCGCCGCAGTGAGCGCCTGCCCTCGCCCGTCCGGCGCCTGGCCGGCGCCGCACTCCTCGCCGTCTGGGGGCTGTGCCTCCAAGGGCGATGTGCAGATGGTGCAAGGGCGAGGTTGCCCTGCTCCGGGCGGAGAGCGCTCGGCGCGACTCGGCCCGGGCGGCCCAGCTGGGCGAGGTCATCGGATGCAGCGGCGGCATCATGGACTCGCTCGACGGCCAGCCGGCGTGGCGCGTCGGCTCAAGCTGAAGGGCGACATCGCCACCGACCTCTACAACATCCAGCAGCAGCTGGTGCAGCTGCAGGAGCTCACCGGTCAGAGCCAGCAGCGGCTGAGCGAGCTCCACACTCAGCTCGAGGCCCGCGGCGAGCAGATCCAGGGCGCCCGCCGACCAGCGCCGGGCGACAGCGCCCGCCACGAGCGGAGCCGTCATCGGCCTCCGCCGATCAGATGTACGAGGCCTCGCTCGCAGCAGCTCCGCCGCGGCAGCACCGGCACGGCACGGATCGGCCTCCGGGAGACTGCTCCGGACCTATCCCACCAGCCCGCGTGCCCGACGCGCTCTACTTCATCGGCCAGAGCTATTCGGCCGAGAATCCCGACTCGGCGGCGGTGTACTATCGGCCAGGTGGTCGACAGGCTATCCGACCGTCGGCCCGGGCGCCAGTCGGCGCTGTACAAGCTCGGCCTGCTCGCCGAGCGGCGGAAGGATACCGCCAAGGCGAAGGATGCCTATCAGCGGGTGGTGCAGAAGTATCCCCAATCCGACGAAGCCGCGCTCGCTCGTGACCGACTGAAGGCGCTCGGGCGGTAAGCCCCGGGAGCCATCGCTCCATGACCGGCCCCGGCGGGGAAATGCCTTTCCTCGATCACCTCGAGGAACTGCGATTCCGCATTCATCCGGTCGCTGGGCGCGATCGTGGTCGGGTCTGGCGCTCGGCCTCTGGTTGGTTCAGCGGTTTCAGCTCGTCAACCTCCTCGAAGCAGCCGATCGCGCCGTACCTCACCAACGGGCAAGCTGGTCGTCACCAGCCCGACCGACCCGGTGATGATCGTCTTCAAGCTCGGCTTCCTCGTCGGGCTGGTCCTCGCGTCGCCCATCATCCTCTGGCAGGTGTGGGCGTTTCTGGCGCCGGCGCTGTACGAGCGCGAGAAGAAGGCGCTCGTCCCGTCGCTCGTTCATCGGCCTCGGGCTGTTCCTGATCGGCGCAACGGCTGGCCTACCTCTTCGTCGTGCCTCAGGCGCTTCGGGTCCTGTTCAGCTTTCAGACCGAAGCGCTCCAGCCCTTCATCACCTACGACGCCTATTTCGGGTTCGTCCTGCAGGTCGTGCTGGCGCTGGGGATCTCGTTCGAGCTGCCGCTCGTCATCATGATCCTCGCGTGGCTCGGCGTGGTCGGCGCCAGGCGAGCTGCATCGCTTCCGGCGCTTCGCGATCGTCGTTGCGTTCGCCGCGGGCGCGATCCTGTCACCGGGGACCGACCTGATCTCGATGATCATGATGACGCTGCCGCTGCTGCTGCTCTACGAGGTGGGGGTCGGCGGGCGCGGCCGTCGTGCACCGGCGTCGCCGGAACGGCCGCGATCGCCGGGTCTGATCCTCGTCGGGCTCGGTCGCGGGGCCACGCCGCCGGGCCCAGGTGCCCGGTCAAGCGCAGCGCCGTGCCGACTCGCGCCGATTCCTCGGCACGCGCGCCGATTCCCTCCGCGACTCCACGCGGACCCGCGCTGGCCAGGCCCTCGACTCCGCCACCGCTCGCCGGCTCGGTCTACCGACCGCCCCGTCCCGGAGCTTTGCGCCCCCGGATTCGGTGGTGACCGACCTGCTCAGCGGCCCGGCTATCAGGCCACCCGCTATCGGGCCGACTCGGCGACCGTGTTCGTCGCCCGAGGAGCGTGTCTTGCTTGAAGGGGAAGCGCTCGACCGAAGCGACACGGCTCGATGCTCGAGGCCGACACCATCACGTACCAGGAAACAGTTGCCTCCTGCGACGCGCACGGGCAGCCCCACCTCTTCGACCGGGACCGGTGCTCGTCGGCGAGGGCATCCGCTACGACACCTGCCGCCGGCGCGGAGTCGTCGAGCGACGCACTGACCAACTTCACCGAGGGCTCCACCGTCTGGTTCCTCCGCGGCAACGTGGCCCAGGACTCGAGCTCCAGCCGGATCTACGCCGGCTCGAGCGAGATCACCAGCTGTGACCTGCCCGACGCCGCACTACCACTTCTCGGCCGGGGAGGTGAAGTGGATCTCGAAGACCGTCCTGGTCGCCCGGCCGGTCGTGCTCTACGTCCGCGACGTCCCGATCCTGTGGCTGCCGTTCATTTTTCAGGACGTCCGACCCGGTCGCCGCTCGGGGATCCTGATTCCGCAGTTCGGGCTCAACGATCTGGTCCGGCCCGACCCGGACGTACAACCGGCAGATCACCAACATCGGATACTACTGGGCGCCGAACGATTACATCGATCTTACGGCACGGCTCGACTGGTTCGCCAACCGCTATGTCCAGTACGGCGTGGCCGGCCAGTATCGCTGGCTCAACCGGTTCATGACGGGCTCGGCTGCGTTCAACGAGCAGCGTCAGGTGGGTGGCGGCTCGGCGCTGACGCTGCGGTGGGACCACCGGCAGGAGTTCAATCTCTCGACGAGCCTCAACCTCAGCCTCAACTACGCGAGCAATAACGCGGTCGTGCGGCAGAACGCGATCGACCCGCTTCAGAACACCCAGCAGATTACGAGCTCGCTCAACTACTCCAAACGGTTCGGCTGGGGCACGCTCACCCTGGGCGGCAATCGCCGGCAGAGCCTCACCGACGGGAGTGTGCAACAGCTCTTTCCCGCGGTCACCCTGTCGCCGGTGCCGATCGCGGTTGGCTCGGACATCACCTGGTCCCCCGGACTCAGCTTTACCAACAACACCACTTCGAAGGAACCGTTGTCCTCGCTCATCCGGATTCTCCCCGGCGGCGTGGTGGACACCATCAGCCGGACGGCCGACACCCGCGTGACGGCGTTCAGCTTCGACACGCCCGTGCGTTTCGGGTCGTTCAACTGGGCCAACTCCGTGCAGGTGACCGACCAATCGGGCACGGCGCCGGACTCGACGGGGGCCCGGGTGCCCAACCTGACGACCCCTGATCCCAATGATTCCGTGCTGGTGAGCCAGATCGCGAACGGCAGCTTCCAGAGCACGATCGACTGGGATACGGGCATCAACCTGCCCGTCCTCTTTCGTGGATCGTGGAAGCTCCAGCCCTCGCTGGGCATCGCGAACAGCACCAGCGGTCCGTTCGCGCTCCGAAACCGGAACACCAACGGCAACTTCGTGCACCAGGGGAAGCGGTTCCGCTTCGGCGTGACGGCCTCGCCCACACTGTTCGGCTTCTTCCCGGGCTTCGGACCCCTGGCACGAATCCGGCACAGCCTTTCGCCGATCATTACGTGGAACTATCAGCCCGCCGCCACGATTCCCCTCGAGTTTGCGCGCGCCATCGCGCTGAATGGGCAGCCCACTCAACTTCGAAGTGATCCGACCCAGGCGCTCAGCGTCGGGTTGTCGCAGACCTTCGAAGGGAAGCGGAAGCCTCCTCCCGGTGATACGGTATCCGCGAATGACACGAAAATCCGGCTGCTGAGCATCAGCACGAGCCCGATCACCTACGACTTCGAGCAGGCGAAGAAGCCGGGTCGGACCGGGTGGGCGACCCAGTCGTTGACGAATTCATTGCTGAGTGATCTGCTGCCGGGATTCAACGTGAGCCTGACTCACGACCTCTTTCGGGGTCAGGTCGGAAGTGACACGGCCAAGTTCGATCCCTTTCTGCAGAACGTGAGCGCGAGTTTTGCCGTCTCGGGAAACACCTTCCGGTCGATCGGATCGATCTTCGGTTTGGGCGGAAAGGGACCGCGGAAGAAGGAAGAGGTCCCGTCCTCCTACGTGGCCCAATCCGGGCGTCGGTCGCGACCTGGATCATTCTTCAGCACCACCCAGGCACCACTCAGGCGAAGTGGAGGAGTCTTTTCCGCAAACTTCAACTACAGTCTCGCCCGCAGCCGACCGATCCCGGGCCTCCCCAGCACGCCGGATCGCCAGAGTCTCGGATTCAGCACCAACTTCTCGCCGACCGCCTTCTGGTCGCTCTCCTGGTCGTCTCAGTACAACATCACCGACGGGAAGTTCGAATCTCAGGTTGTTCGCCTGGAGCGCGACCTTCACGAATGGCGTGCGTCGTTCAACTTCACGCGGAATCCGAACGGCAATTTTGCATTCTTTTTTTCCATCTACCTGACCGACCTGCCTGAGCTGAAGTTCGACTACGATCAGACGACGTTCGAACAGTAAGTGTCATCGAGTCTGGACGCCTGCCTCGACGACTGTTTCTGCGATATTTCTATGTCGTTTCCGGCCAACTACTTACGACTTGCGAAATGGTGGCACGCACTCTGCACCTCGCCGAGCTACCCTCTTTGGAGAAATCGTATGCGCGGGTGGTGGATCCCAGCGGTGCTCGTGGCAGCGGCCTGCTCAGACAACAACGGCTCCGGGCCGGGCACGACGCCCCAGTCGCCGACGACGCTCAGCAGTGTCTCGCTCGACGGAGCCATTGCCCTCAGCTGGACGGACAATGCCTATCTGTCCGATCCTAGCAATTTCCAGAACTACCGCGTGTACAGCACCTCTTACAACATCGACACCAATCCGACGACGTGCGGGACCTCCTTCACTCTCGAGGGAACCACCGTTGCACCGGAGTTCGTTGTTGGCGCCTTGACCAACGGTGTCCCGCGGTGCTTTGCGGTGACCGCTATCAGCGTCGACGGGTTCGAGAGTGACCGCTCCCCGCTTCGCGGCGATACCCCGCGGCCTGACGCCCGGAACGTCGTGGTCTTCGCCCGCCAGTCTCAGAATGCGCAGAGCGGGTTCAGGTTCTGGGACGATCTCAACGGCAACGGCCAGGTGGAAAGCGACGAGCTCGGGCTGGTCCGTGACGGCAGTTCCGCCAACATCGATTTTTCCGTGGATCGCGATGCCAACGGCGATCTCTTCCTCACGCCGGTCCGCGCAGGTACCGGCGTCGAGTACTACGACTCGGCGGCTCCGGTCGAAGACCTCACGAGCGTCGACTTCGCTCCCGATCAGACGTACCAGTCCACCCCGATCCAAGCCGTTCCCGGCTTCGGCTATGTCTTCCAGATGAGCGCGGCGGATGGGATCCCACGCTACGGGGCGCTTCGGGTCACTCATGTGGGCCAAACCTTCCTGATTCTCGACTGGGCCTTCCAGACCGATCCTGGCAATCCAGAGCTGTTGGTGAGCGGAAAGACCAAGTAGTTCGGCGGGGGGACGGTCGGCCTTTGACGTTCGCCTCTCGACCGACGACTTTTCCGCCCATGCCAAAACCCGACTGCGTCCTCGACGGCCGCTCTCTCACGGTCGCCGAGGTGGTGCGCGTGGCGCGCCAAAGCGGCGTTCGTGTCGTGGTGGACCCCGCTGCCCGCGAGGCTCTGCTTCGGAGCCGGCGGTTGGTCGAGCAGGCCGTGGCCACCGGGCAAACGATGTACGGGATAAACACCGGTTTTGGTAAGCTCGCCAACGTTCGTATCGCGAGCGATCAGCTCGATCAGCTTCAGGTCAATCTGATCCGCAGTCACGCTGCCGGGGTGGGCGACCCGCTCCCGCCGGCCGTGGTGCGCGCCGTGATGCTGCTCCGCGCCAACGTCCTCCTGCGTCCGACGAGTGGTGTCCGACCGGAGCTGGTGGACGCGCTCGTGGCGATGCTCGGTGCCGGAATCATCCCCTGGGTGCCGGAGCAGGGAAGCGTCGGGGCGAGCGGCGACCTCGCGCCCCTCAGTCACATCGCCCTCGCGCTCATGGGTGAGGGCGAAGTCCTCGACGGCGAAGGAGGCGCCCCCGCGAGATTCGCTCTCGCGGACGCGCGTCTCTCGCCCTATCGTTTCGCGCCGAAAGAAGGCATCGCGTTCATCAACGGGACCCAGGCGCAGACGGCGCTCCTGGCGCTTCTGGTGCATGATGCCATGGTCCTCTGGCGTACGGCCACCGCGGCCGCCGCGATGAGCCTCGAAGCCTTGAGAGGCACACCCGCACCGCTCGATCCCCGCATTCACGCGGCCCGTCCGCACCGGGGACAGATCGAGTCGGCGGATTTGATGCGATCGCTGCTGGAGGCCAGTGAGATTCGGGAATCACATCGGGAAGGCGATCCACGGGTGCAGGATGCGTACAGCCTCAGATGTGCACCTCAGGTGCTCGGTGCTGTGAGGGACGCGATCCGCTTTGCCGAGGAGACCGTTGCGGTAGAGCTGAATGCTTCGACCGATAACCCGCTGGTTTTCGAGAACGGGGACGTGATCTCTGGTGGCAACTTCCATGGGCAGCCGGTTGCCCAGGCACTCGATCTGCTGGCCCTGACTCTGACGACGCTGCAGGCCATCGCGGAACGCCGAGTGGAGCGATTGGTGAACCCCGATCTCTCACAGGGGTTGCCAGCCTTTCTCACCAGCGATCCAGGCCTTTCGTCCGGCTTCATGATGGTGCAGATATCCGCTGCGTCCCTCGTCGCGGAGTCGCGCGCGCTGGCGATGCCCGCGAGCATCGGCTCGATCCCCACGGATGCCAATCAGGAGGACTTCGTCCCGATGGGCATGGCGGCAGCCTGGAAGGCGCAACGCATCCTCCTGAATGCCCAGCGCGTCGTCGGTGCCGAGCTGCTTTGTGCAGCCCAGGGGCTCGAGTTTCTGAAGCCGCTGGCGCCCGGAAGGGGTGTGGCCGAGCTCTACCGCCGCCTGCGCGACCTCACGCCCGCCGTTCTACCTCTCACGGAGGACCGGCCTCCGGCCCCGGATTTGGAGAGGCTGGCGAGGGCGGTGGCGACCGGTGAGCTGGATCCCGGTGCGTCGGAATAGTGATACAAGCCAGGCCGGGGCGCCTCTTCCCCCTGTATCTTCGCTTACCTATGTTTCGCCCAATTCAGCCCTTATCTCCATCGCCATTTTCCCATATCCGCCCCGAGCCGCATGAATCTTGAAAAGCTGAAAGACTCGGCCCGGAAGTTCGAGCAGAAGGAGGACTGGCGGAAGGCGATCGACGTCTATCTCAAGGCCATCCAACAGATCGAGTCGGGTGCGGAATCGAGCCCCGACCTCTCGCTCTACAATCGGGTCGGTGACCTCTACCTCAAGATCAATGACACTCCCGCCGCCGTGCGCTCCTACGAGCGTGCGGTGGATCTGTATGCCGACCAGGGTTTCTTCAACAACGCCATCGCGTTGTGCGGAAAGATCCTGCGAGTCAACCCGGGACGAACGCAGACCTACCTCAAGCTGGCGCAGCTCCACGCTCGGAAAAATGTCGTCATCGAGGCGAAGCGGAACCTGATCGAGTTCCTGGAGCGGATGAATGCGCTCGGACAGCTCGATCCGGCGTTCCAGTCGGTGAAGGAGTTCGCCGACCAGTTCTCCGGGAGCCAGGAGATCCGCCTCATGCTCGTGGAATTGCTGCGGGCGTCTTCTCGTGAGGAGGAGGCGCAGGAGCAGCTGCGGAAACTGGCCGGCGACATCGAAGCCCGCGCCGAGCGGGCGCCACTGCGGGGGACTCCCCAGAGACTCTCGGAGACCGAGAGCGAAGCCCGTCCGGAGCCCGAGGTGCCACCGCTGGCGGCCCGGGGCGGACTCGTTTTCCTCGACACGGGACTCGACTTCGCCGCCACGGTTCCCAGTCGGGTCGAGACACCGACCCACCCCGACCTGGTGCAGCAGCCTGTGGAGCTGACCGAGGAGGTCGAGCCGGACGCCTTGCCCGGGCTCGAGCAGACGAACGAGGTGGACTTCGCCGCGATGAGCGACGAGCCGCTGCCTACGATCGACGTTGAGGGAGTCAACGAAGGGCTGGCGAGTGATGGACTGACCAGCGATGGCCTGACCAGCGACGAGCTCACTATGGAAGACGAGCTCGCCATCGAGGAAATCCCCGTCGAGGAAATGGACGACCTCGACGCGTCATTGGCCGAGATCGACGCCGAGGCGCCGGCGGCGACTGAAGGACTGCCCCTGATCGAGACCGATCCGTCCGTAGACCTGATGGAGCTCGAGAATCAGGTTCTCGATGATCCTGAGAACCCCGATCTGCACCGTCTCCTCGCCGAGCACCTGCTCGATCAGGACGATCTCATGCGGGGCATCGAGGAGCTGGATCTGGCACTCATGTCGTACGAGCGTCTGGAGAATTGGCCGGCCGCCGCCGAGGTTGCCGAGCGGCTGGTGGGTGTCGATCCCGACGGGATTCGTCATCACCAGAAGCGGGTCGAACTGGCCTTCCGGATGGGAGATCGCGGTCCGCTGCTGGAGGCTTATCTCTCACTCGGCGACGCTCTCGCGAGGGCGGGAGCGACGGACAAGGCGGTGGCGGTTTTTCATCGGGTCCAGGAGCACGACCCTGGGAACAGCCACGCGGCTCGCGCGCTCTCAGCTCTGGCTCCCGAGCTCGAAGCCAGAGACACCGGCCCTGCACATCGCGCGGTTGCAGCCCCCGCCCGGCCCGCGGGAGCGCCACCTCCTTCCGCCGAACCGGAGCCCGAGGAAGTCACCGAGCCCGTTGCGAAGCACGAGTCGCCACCGGCAACCGAGCCACGTGCCCCTGCGCGCGCCGGGGACGAAACCTTCATGGACCTGGGCTCCATGATTTTTGACGAGGGTGGTCCTCGCGACACGCGCATGCGCATCGATCGGCGTGAGCCGGAAGACCAGGACGAGCAGCGGGAATTCCAGGAGATCCTGGAGCAGTTCAAGCGGGGCATCGACCAGAATCTCGAGAGCGACGACTATCAATCGCACTACGACCTCGGGGTCGCTTTCAAGGAAATGGGACTCCTCGACGAAGCGATCGCCGAATTCCAGAAGGCGCTTCGCGCCCCAGAGGGCAGGTTGCGGACGTCGGAGGCCCTCGGCATAGCCTTCTTCGACAAGGGTCAATTCACGGTGTCGGAAGCGGTGCTTCGTCGCGCGATCGAAACCGTAGGCGAAGGGGACGATGCCAAGATCGGATTGCTCTATTGGCTTGGCCGCGCCTGTGAGGCGCAGGGAAAGGACTCCAACGCCATCGCCAGTTACGAGCGAGCCATGGCCGTGGATATCCGCTTCATGGACCTCGGCGAGCGAGTGCAACGTCTATCCGCGGGGCGGAGAGAATGACGTCCGGCACCGCACCGGTCACGCTGGGAGACCTGCAGCGTCCGCTTCGCGCCCGCCTCGAGCGGGTTCCCATGGAGCTGAAGCGGATCGTCGAGGCCGATTTCCCTCTCATCGCGACGGTGAACTCGCATCTGTTCCAGATGCAGGGAAAGATGTTTCGGCCGACCCTGTTGCTACTGGCCGACGAGGCGACCGGCGCCCGCGATCCTCGCACGACCACGCTCGCCGCCGTCGTGGAGCTCATCCACCTCGCCACGCTGGTGCACGACGACTCGGTCGACCATTCGGTGCTCCGTCGGGGCATGCCGACCATCAACTCCCTGTTCAGCCACCAGATCTCGGTGATCATGGGAGACTATCTGTACTCCCGCGCGGTGATCGAACTGGTGCGGCTCGATGACCTCGAGCCGCTACGCGTGCTGAGTCGGGTAACGAACGAGATGACGGTGGGTGAGATGCGGCAGCTTCTTGCGCACGAACCGCTCGACTTTGCCGAGGAGGAGTACGATCTGCTCATCCAGGCAAAGACGGCGTCTCTCCTCTCCGGAGCTTGCGAGGTCGGCGCGCTGCGCGCCCATCCCGCCGAGCGGTCGGCGCTCCGGCGCTTTGGCGAAGCGCTGGGCATGGCGTTCCAGATCGTCGACGATCTTCTCGACTATATCGGCGACCCGAGCGTCACCGGCAAACCCACCGGATCCGATCTTCGGGAGCACAAGGTCACGCTGCCGCTTATCGCGGCGTTGCCTCGGATGCAAGCAGAGGATCGGAGGCGGGTGAACCGATTGATGGACACGGCGGAGCCGTCCGATGACCAGATCGGCGAAATCATCGAAGCCGTAAGGGATGCAGGCGGTTTCGATTACGCTCGCGGCCGGGCCTTGCGCCTGGCGGAACAAGCCGACGCCGAGCTCGACGCGCTGGTGCCTTCCCCGGCCCGGAATGCGCTTCGCGCCAGCATCACGTACGTCGTGGACCGCAGGCGCTGATGGCGAGCGGACCGCACCGGCCAGGCTTCTACATCGGCGTGCTGGTCGCCGGGTTTCTGGTGGGCGGCTTCCTGAGCGCATTCTTCCGCCGGTGGCTCCCCGAGAGTGCCGCCAAGGAGTTCTTCACTACCACCGCCACATCGGTGTTCGGCCCTATCTCGATGGACCTTCTGGTGATAAACTTCACCCTGGGTCCCATCGGTTTTCATATCTCTCTCTTGAGTCTGATCGGGGTCCTGCTGGCGTACATCATCGCGCGCTCGCTCTTCTAGGGAGGCCCCGTGTTCGGAAACCTCGGGTTCGGCGAAATACTCCTCATCCTGGTGGTGGTGCTGCTCCTGTTCGGGGCCAAGCGCCTGCCGGAAGTGGGGGCATCGCTCGGGAAGGGCATCCGCGAGTTCAAGCGCAGCATCTCCGATACCCAGGATGCCATCATGGGTTCCGACGACCAGCAGCGGAACGTGCCGCCACGGCCGATGGATGCCCCGCCCCAATCCACTCCCGGATCGGGAGAGCCCAAGCGGCTCTCGCAGTAGGCCGATCGATCGGAGACTGGAAATGCGAAGGGGGCATGACGCAAGTCATGCCCCCTTCGCGTTGCCGGTTGCTTCCCTCGACTACGACGTTGCCGCCTGACGTCCTTGCTGGGCCTGCAACACCTTCTTCCGATTGTCTACTACCTTGGCGGCATCCCGAAGCGCGGCCAGGTAGCTGCGCACCCGATCCTGCCGCGCGGCGCCGATCATCTGGGGACGGAACTGGTCGAGCTCCTTTTCGAATTGCGCCGAATCGGCCTTGGTGTGCTCGAGAACCTTGAGGACGTACATCCCTTGTTTGGTGTCGAGGAGCGGACTCCGCTGTCCGACATCCAGGCCGAACGCGGTGCCGACGACCACCGGATCATCGAGCGGTGGGTTGACTCTCGTAAACGGACCGAACACTTGATGCGGCAGCTTCAGCTGGTCTGCTACGCGCCCGATACTCGAGTCCGACTCGAGGCGCTTCATGAAGTCCTGCGCCACGGCTCGCCCCAACGTGAGCTTTTTTTCTGCCCGGGCCGTCGAGGCGACCGCGTTCCGAATCTCGGCCAGAGGGGGCACGCCGGCCGGCTTCAGGCTGTCGAGTCGAAAGACGTAGTAGGCGATCGACGACTCGATGACCGGACTGGTCGCACCCGGTTTCGCCTGGAACGCCCACACGCCCGCATCCGGAACGACGAGCTGCCCGAGCTGGACCTTGGTGCCTTCCTGCACGGGGCCCGAATGCCCGATTGGCAGCTTCAGCGCGCGTGAGACGGTGTCGAGGGCGGCTCGGTCGGCCCGTTCGGCGCCGAGCTTCTCGAGACTATCGGCCTGGGCGTCTACCTGGTCGCGGTGGCTTCCGGCGAGCTCGATCGGGAAGAGAATGTGCCTTCCCTTTGCCTTGTTCCCCTTCCGGCTCGTGATCTCGATCAGATGGTAGCCGAATTGGGACCGCACAGGCTGGGAGACGGTATTGAGCGGCATCGCGAACGCGGCCGAGTCAAAGGCCGCGTCCATCGCTCCACGTGTCCATTCCGGCAGTTCCCCCCCGTGCGCTGCCGTGCCCGTGTCGGCTGACTCACGCTTGGCGACGTCCGCGAAGGGCGCGCCACCGAGGATCTCCGCGCGCGCCGAATCCGCCCGCGCGCGCGCCGCCGCAGTGTCGGACGCGTTGGTGAGACGGGGGAGCGCGACGAAGCTGAGATAGGCGGTGTTGGGTCGCTTGAAATCATCGGCGTGCTTCTTGTAGTAGTCCGCGATTTCGGCGTCGGACAACTTGACTGCCGAGTCCGGGATGATGTTTCGCGGCACGATCGCGGCAAGCTCGATCTTGACCGTCTCATGCTCATCTCGATACTGCTGCCAGAGGGCGGCGTCCGAGAGGTAGACGTCGGCAGTCACCACGCTGAGAAGCTTCGACCGCTTGATCTGATCACGGTACTGAGCCTCCAGCGAGGGTAAATACTGCTGCGCCACGCTCGAGGTGAGCCACCGCTGGTATTTCGCGAGATCGAACTGACTGTCGGTCTGAAATTCCGGAATCTTTTGAAACTCCGGCGGCGGTGACGTGCGCATGGCCCGCACGATCTCGTCGGATGAGACGGTGATGCCACGCCGCTCGTACTCCGATTCCAAAACGCTGCTCTGGACGAACTGGTCCCACACCTCATCCCGGATCTGCTGGTAATCCTCCAAGCCGAGCGCGCCGGGTGTCTGGCGCTGACGGGCGTCGATATTCTGTTGAACGACCGATTGATATGTCCGCGCGTCGATGCTCTGGCCGTTGATCTTGCCGACCGACGTCTGGGTCAGCAGACCGGTGCCGCCCGTGATACCGCTCAGGTCGAGCACCAACCAGGCGAAGAAAGTGAACGCGACGATGACCATCAATGGCTTGGCGGCGTTGCGGAAGGCTTGCATCATAGGGACAGTCGGGACTCCGGACGCGGGATATATGAAGAGCAATAAGAGTAAGCCTGCCGACGCCGAACCTCAAGGCGGCCCGCCGGTTAGCAGTTGACAGGCCGGGGGCGTCCGGCTACTCTCCCGAGACTTCTCCTCCAATTCGAATTGCACTCCCCACGGCGCGTCAGACGCCGGATACCGGGACTCGAATGGCCACCAGCGAGATCGAGAAACTTGAGCGCCGATACGCCGAGAACCCGCAGGGGCTCACCTTTGCCCCGCTGGCAGAGATTCATCGGAAGAACGGCGACGTGGCTCGTGCCCTCGAGCTCCTCGGTCCCGGTCTCGCTCTCCATCCTGACTACATCCCGGCGAGCATAGTCCTCGGGCGCTGTCATCTTGATCTTGGCGATCAGCACGCCGCCGAAACGGCGTTCATGCACGTGCTGAGCCTCGATGGCGAAAATGTGATCGCACTCAAGGCGCTCGCCGAGATCACTGAGCGTTTGCTGCGATTGGACGAATCCGAGCGGTGGCTGAACACCTTGCTTTCCATCGACCGGAGCAGCGATGAGGCCCGGGAGCAGCTCGAGCGGGTGCAGGCTTCGCGGCGCCAGGCGGAGATGGGATCGTCCGCCAGCCCCGGCGCCGACCACGTCACCGAGCCCGCGCCGGAGACGCTTGAGGAACCGTCCGCTCCCGACGTCGCCGATGTTCCGCTCGGCCTCGAGACCTCGCCGTTGTCGCCGCCGCTGCCACCCCCGCCCTTCGAGGATATGGCTCAGGAGCCCGGGCTCGGGTGGGTCTCCGCTTCGGATGCGCCCTCGAGCGAGGAGGCGGTTCCACTCGCGCTCGAAGACCTCGAGCCCAGACCGCTGGACGTCTTGAGCGAGCCGGTCGAGCCATTGTCCGGTATCGTCGGGATGACCGACTCGGGCGATGCCTCCCACGTCGTCCCATTCGACGATTCCGTGGCTGGTGGCTTCCACGTCGAAACGAGCGAAGACATCGTATTGCGAAGCTCGGGCGCGTCGGAATTCCAGATGCCGAACGCCTCCGAGGAATTCTTCGGCTCGGCGTTCGAACCGCCCCCGCCGGTCGCCCCGGAGCCGGAACCCGAACCGCAGCCAGAGCCAGCCAGTCCGTCGGTCTCGGAGCCATTTGCGGAGCGCGGTGCCGAGCCGGAGATCGCCCACGTTTCCGAACCGGTCGTATCGGACGAGTCCGAACCCGAGGTCGTGCACCCGCCCGAGCCCGAGCCAGTGGCGAGCAGACCCGAGCCGGAGGTGTTCAGTCCCGAGCCGGTCATGCTGAGTAGTCCCGAGCCGGTCATGGCGAGCAGCACGGATCCGATTGCCACGCCGCTTCCGGATCTTCCTCCCGATCCGATGATGACGGAAAGCATGGCCGAGCTTCTCCTGAGCCAGGGACACCGCGAAGAAGCACTCCATGTATACCGTGATCTCGATGAGAGGGTCGGCGGCGATTCCCGGATTCAGGAGCGCATCGCGGACCTGGAGCGAGCCAAGCCCGCGCCGCTCCCGCAGCGTCAGTACGCGGCGGAAGCAACGGGTGGCCGTTCCGCGCGTGACTTCTTCCGCACGATGCTCGGGTCGAGGCCACCCCGAGTGGCCGGAAGTCCCGCTGCAAGAATCGAAGCCGATCGAAGCGACGCTTCCCCGGATCCGAGCGGCGCGCCAACCCGCCCGGCCCACGACTCGCTTTCGCTCAGCTCGGTGTTTGGGGAAGACGCGACACCCACCCGACCCGCTGTCCCAGCGGCCGGCAATGCCGCGCCGAGCGGCGTTTCGTACGACGAGTTCTTCAATGCTCCGCCGCCGGGGAGCTCGACCCGTCCTCAGCGGCCTCCAGACCCCAAGGGCGACGATCTCGACCAGTTCCATACCTGGTTGCAGAACCTGAAGCGCTAAATGCGCATCGCGGTGCTCAACGGCCCCAACTTGAACCTGCTGGGGCAGCGGGAGCCGGAGGTTTACGGGCGCGTCTCCCTGGATGAGATCGAGGCGATGGTGCGGGAAGCGGCGCGGACGCAGGGCGCCGAGATCGAGTGGCTGCAGACCAATCACGAGGGCGCGCTGGTCGACGCGGTGCAAGGGCTGCGCGGGCGAGTCGACGGGGCCCTCATCAACGCCGCGGCGCTCACGCACTCGAGTCTGGCCCTCCGTGATGCGCTCCTGGCGGTCCGCATTCCATTCGTCGAGCTGCACCTCTCGAACATCTTCGCGCGCGAGCCCGAGCGCCGCCACTCGATGATCGCGGATCTCGCCGTGGGAGTGGTGACCGGATTCGGCGCCCAGAGTTACCTGCTCGCCCTGCAGGCACTCGTGGGGCGTCTCCGTGGTGGCTGATCGACGGTTCGAACGGCAAGTTGCACTGCGGGCCGCGATCGAAGAGCAAGGGCTCGATGCCCTGCTCGTGACGCACATTCCCAACATCCGGTACCTGACCGGGTTCAGCGGCTCCGCGGCATTACTTGTGATCCGGCGCGGTGCCACCATCCTGATCACCGATTTCCGCTACGCGGCTCAGGCCCCTGCCGAAGCCGGGGCGTCGGCATCGGTGGAAGTCGATCAGAGCAGCGTCTGGGAGCGGTTGGGCAAGGTCCTGGCGTCGGATCCTCCGGCTGCACTGGGCATCGAGGGACAGGCGCTGACGGTTCGTGACGCGCAACGATTGTCGGGTCTGACACGCGCGCGCGTCGTCACGACGAGCGATCTGGTGGAGCGCCTGCGCGTGGTCAAGGCGCGAGAGGAGGTCGCGGCGATCCAGTCCGCGGCCGAGCTGGCGCAAGACGCCCTGGCGGAGATCCTGCCGCTCGTCCGGCCCGGACGAACCGAACAGGATATCGCGGCGGCCCTCGAGTCGGCCCTCCGGCGGCGCGGCAGCGAGTGGCACCCGTTTCCGACGATCGTCGCCTCCGGCCCACGCTCTGCGCTTCCGCACGCCCGGACCAGCGATCGGGTGTTATCGCCCGGAGAGTGGCTCTTGCTCGATTTTGGCGCCCAGCTCGATGGCTACTGCGCCGATCTGACCCGGACAGTCGTCGTCGGCGCACGAGCGGACGACAAGCAGCGCGTGGTCTATGCGCTGGTTCAGGCCGCGCAGGAACGCGCCATTTCCGGTCTTCGAGCGGGCATGACCGGTCGCGAGGCAGATGCGCTCGCCCGAGAGGTCATCACGGGGAGAGGCTTCGGCGAATCATTCGGGCATTCCCTCGGCCACGGGCTCGGTCTCGAGGTGCATGAAGCGCCCCGCTTGGCGCCAACCGCGGAGGCTCCGCTACCGGCCGGCGCGGTAGTCACGGTGGAGCCGGGTGTCTATCTTCCGGGCTGGGGTGGTGTCCGGTTGGAGGACGATGTCCACCTTGCTCCGGATGGGCCGGTCCGGCTTTCCGACGGCAGGACGGAGCTGATCGAACTGTTGTAATCAGACTGAGACTCTCATCACATGGCCACTACCGCCGACTTCAGGAACGGGCTGGTGCTCGATATCGACGGCCAGCTGTTCCAGATGATCTACTTTCAGCACGTCAAGCCCGGCAAGGGCGGCGCCTTCGTGCGGACCAAGCTCAAGAACATTCGCACCGGCGCCGTGCTCGACCGGACGTATAACGCCGGGGAGCGCGTCACCGACGTCCGTCTCGAGCGCCGGCCCGATTCAGTTCTCGTACTCCGACGGGCACTTCTACCATTTCATGGACCAGCAGACCTTCGACGACATCATGATCACGGAGGATCTCCTCGGCGCCGATCAGCTCAAGTACCTGAAGGAGGGGATGGAGTGCGAGGGGCTGGTCCACGATGAAACCGTGATCCTGGTGGATCTGCCGTTCTTCGTCGAGCTGGCGGTCACCCGGACCGATCCGGGCGTTCGCGGCGACACCGCCACCGGCGCGACCAAGCCGGCGACGCTCGAGACCGGCGCGACGGTGCAGGTCCCACTCTTCATCGAGGAGGGGCAAGTGATCCGGGTCGATCGCCGCGAAGACAAGTACCTGACCCGCGTATGACACCCGAGGAGATGAAGCAGCTCGCCGAGCTGCTGCAGAACGTTCCGGGGATCAAATCGATCGACCTGAAAGACGTCGAGCGAGCTGGCGGAGCTGCTGCGGGAGTCGCCGGAGATCGGGTCGATCGAGGTCAAGGGATGGTTCGGGACGGGGGTCGTCATCACCCGAACGGCGGCCGGACCGGTCTACACGCCGGTCCCGACGGCACACCGGTCGCCCGCGCTGGCGCCATCCGGCATGCCGGGCGGCGCGGCCGAGCCACGCGAGGCCGCTCGTCCGGCTCCGACGCTCAAGGAGATCAAGTCGCCGATGGTGGGCACGTTCTACAAGGCGCCGGAGCCGGGCGCCGAGCCGTACGTCAAGGTCGGCGCGCGGGTCACGCCGGGCAGACGGTCTGCATCATCGAGGCGATGAAGATCATGAACGAGATCGAGGCCGAGGTGACCGGCGTGGTGCGCGAGGTCTGCGTCGGACGACGCTCAGCCGGTCGAGTTCGGCCAGGTCCTCTTCCGGGTTGATCCCAATGGGTGAGCCGACCGTGCGGCGACGCCGTCCACGCCGTCGTTCAACTTCAAGCAGGCGATCGCCCAGATGGTGCAGCGCAACGGCTCCGACCTGCTGCTCAAGGTCGGCCGGCCGCCCACCATCCGGGTCAACGGCGAGCTGACGGCGCTCGACATGCCGCCGCTCAAGCCCGAAGACCTGAAGCTCCTCGCCGAGCAGATCATGACGCCGCGGCAGGTGAAGGAATTCGCCGAGAAGAAGGAAGCCGACTTCGCGATCGGCGTGCCGGGCGTCGGGCCGCTTCCGCACCAACATCTATCAGCAGCGCGGCACGCTGGCGTTCGCCTTCCGGGCGATTCCCTACGAGGTGAAGACGATCCGCGAGCTGCTACCTGCCCGACGGTGCTGGAGGAGATCGCGCTCAAGCCGCGCGGTCTGGTGCTGGTCACCGGCGTCACCGGCTCGGGCAAGTCGACCGCGCTCGCCGCGATGATCAACCACGTCAACCAGAACCGCCGGGTCAACATCATCACGATCGAGGACCCGATCGAGTTCCTGCACCGCGACGTGATGGCGAACATCTCCCAGCGCGAGGTGGGCAGCGACACGCTGTCGCTTCGGATCGGCGCTGCGCCACGTGCTGCGGCAGGACCCGGACGTGATCCTGATCGGCGAGATCCGCGACATGGAGACGCTGGACACGGCGCTCAAGGCGGCCGACACCGGCCACCTGGTGTTCTCCACGCTGCACACCACCGACGCCACCCAGACGCATCAACCGGGTCATCTCGTTCTACCCGCCGCACCAGCACCAGGAGATCCGCTCGCTGCTCGTCCACCGCGCTGCAGGCGGTGGTCTGCCTGCGCCTGGTGCCGCGCGCGGACGGCCGGGGCCGGGTGCCGGCGCGCCGAGGTGCTGATCAACACCGCGGCGGTGGCCGACAACATCCGCGACATCGAGAAGGCGCTCAACATTCCGGACCTGATCGCCGAGGGCACGGTGTCCTACGGCATGCAGTCGTTCGACCAGTCGCTGATGAAGTGGTACAAGGAGGGAATGATCTCCTACGAGAGCGCGCTGTTCTACTCGACCAACCCGAGCGAGTTCGCGCTGCGGGTGTCGGGCGTCGACTCGGCGTCGGACCGCACCTTCACCGAGATCACCGGCCAAGCGGTGGCCTCGGGCGCGCTGGATCTGACGCCCTGATGTTCAAGAAGGTCCTGATCGCCAACCGCGGCGAGATCGCCCTGCGGGTGATTCGCGCCTGCCGCGAGCTCGGCATCGAGACCGTGGCGGTCTACAGCGAGGCCGACCGCGAGTCGCTGCACGTGCGCTTCGCCGACGACGACGTCTGCATCGGCCCGCCGCCGAGCCGCCTGTCCTACCTCAGCATCCCGAATCTCATCGCCGCCGCCGAGATCACCGGTGCCGACGCCATTCATCCCGGGCTACGGCTTCCTGGCCGAGAACGCCGAGTTCGCCGACACCTGCCGCGCCTCCAACATCACGTTCATCGGACCCACCGGCGACCAGATCCGGCAGATGGGCGACAAGGCCACCGCGCGCCGCCTGGCGCAGGAGGCCGGCGTGCCGACAGTGCCGGGCTCGCCCGGGACCATCGAGGACGTGGACGAGGCGTTGGAATTCGCGACGAGCATCGGCTTCCCGGTCATCATCAAGGCGACCGCGGGCGGGGGCGGCAAGGGGATGCGGATCGCGCAGGACGCCGGAACAGTTCGCCCAGCTCGTTCGGCTGGCGCAGAACGAGGCGCTGGCGGCCTTCGGCAACGGCGCGGTGTACGTCGAGAAGTACCTCGAGCATCCCCGCCACGTCGAGATCCAGGTGATGGGCGACTGCTCTGGGCGCGTCGTGCACCTCGGCGAGCGCGACTGCTCGGTGCAGCGGCGTCACCAGAAGCTGATCGAGGAGAGCCCGAGCCCCGCGCTGACGCCCGATGCTCCGCGAGCGCATGGGCGACGCGGCCGTGACGCTGGCATCGAACATCGGCTACGTCGGCGCCGGGACGATCGAGTTCCTGCTCGACGACGACGGGAGGTTCTACTTCATGGAGATGAACACCCGGATCCAGGTCGAGCACCCGGTCACCGAGATGGTCACCAGCTTCGACCTGGTGAAGGAACAGATCCGGGTCGCGGCGGGACGAGCCGATCAGCTTCCAGGGAGACGGGCGGTATCTCCGGGGTCATGCGATCGAGTGCCGGATCAACGCCGAAGATCCCTATCGGAACTTCCAGCCGTCCCCCGGGCTCATCACGGCCTATCATCCGCCGGGTGGCCCCGGTGTTCGGGTCGATACCCACGTGTACGCCGGCTACACCGTGCCGCCGTACTACGATTCGCTGCTCGCCAAGGTGATCGTGCACGGCAACGATCGCGCCGAGGCGCTCGCGCGGATGGGACAGGCGCTCGACAGCTTCATTCTCGAGGGCGTGACCACGACCATCCCCTTCCTGTCCAGGTCATCCGTCATCCCGACTTCGTCGCCGGGAAGGTGGACACCAAGTTCCTCGAGCGACAGCCGCAACTCTTCCGACCGGACGCTATGAAGCTCGACGTCGTCTTCACGCCGCCCGGCCTCACCGCAGCGGACATGCAGGGTCGGACGGTCTTCGTCATCGACATCCTCCGGGCGACCACGGTCATGTGCGCCGCGCTGGCGCACGGCGCCAAGGCGCTCATCCCGGTGGCGTCGACCGAAGAGGCGCTCCGGCTTGCGCAGACCATCGGCAGCGACGACGTGCTGTTGGCGGGCGAGAGGAACTGTCTTCGCATTCCTGGATTCCAGCTCGGCAACAGCCCGCTCGAGATGCGGGAACCCGTGGTACGAGGCAAGACCCTCATCGTCACGACATCCAACGGGACCAAGGCCCTCCTTGCCTGTCAGGGTGCCGCGTCGGTATTCCCCGCGGCAGCGTCGAACCTGTCCGTTGCCGCGGAGCGCATCAGCGAAGCGATCGAGAGCGATGACGACGTGCTGATCGTGTGCGCGGGTCGGAACGGGACCTTCGCGCTCGACGATGCGTACTGCGCCGGACGTCTCATCGCTGCCGCGCTCGGCAGCCGGAAGCCGCACCGCGCGCTCAACGATGCCGGCCTGGCGACGCTCGATCTCGTTCGGCGCTACGGCGATCGCTGGGAGCGCCCGCTCAGCCGCAGCCGCGGAGGGCGCGAGCTGATCAAGGTCGGTTTCCGCGACGACATCCTCGATGCCTCTCGCCTCGACGCATACCCGGTGCTTCCGCACTTCCACGAACGCCGGGTCACACTGACGCCCGTTCCGGTATGACGCCCAACGCACGCCGCAGATTCGGGGCGCTCGTCGCGCTGGCGTTCGGGTTGTTCGCCGGGCTCACGCTGCTTCCGATTCCCGTCACCGGTCCCGTCGGGACCTATTTCGGTCACGAGCTCTGGCAGCTCGCTCGGGGCCGGGGCACTCGGCATCCCGCTTCTGGGTTTCGGTCTCGCTCTTGCCGGCTTCGAGCGGCTGGGCGCGCTCGACATGAAGCGGTCGGCAGTTCTCATCATCGGTCTCAGCCTTCTGGTTCCGTATCTCATCGGGGTGGTCACCCACGTTCGCCCCGCTGATTTGGACGTCGATGTGGCCGACAGGACCGTCAACGCCCTTGCGGTGGGCGTTGTGCCGGGATTCTTCGCGGATCTCATCTCGAACAAGATCGGAATGGCCGGGGCGGTGCTGGTCGGCTGGTTGGCGCTGTCTGCCCTCACCCTCGTGACGTTTGCCTGGCACCCGCTGCAGCGGCTCGAACGGAAGGCGGTGCCGTCCCCCGAGAAATCCTCGAGCGGCAAGGGTGAGGTAAAGCCGCGTCGCTCCGCCGACAACGCCAAGGAGCCCGCGGGCGCCGCTGTGGCAACAGCGGAAAAGGAAGAGCCGTCGACCAAGACGACGACGGCGAAGGCCGACCCTAAGGCTCCAAAGACGAAAGCCCAGAAGAAGCCCGATGCCAAATCGATCACCGGCGAGGTGAAGGGGAGGGTCTGGGAGGTCGATCTGCTCGCTCCGCCCAAGACCCGCGCGATCGACGCGGGCGAGGTCGAACTCGATGAGCTTCAGGAGCGGCTCGAAGGAACGTTGGCGGAATTCAAGGTGGAGGGAGATGTCGCCGGCCGGACGACGGGCCCGGTCGTCACTCAGTACGGCGTCAGACTCCGGCCCGGCGTCAAGATGAATCGGCTTGTCGCCCTCTCCGACGACTTGGCCCTCAAGATGAGTGCGCGCTCGGTACGGGTCGCCCGAATTCCGGGCCGTGACATGGTCGGAGTCGAGGTGCCGAATCCCAAGTCTCGCGTGGTTCTCTTGCGAGAGCTTCTCGAAGACGAACAGTGGACCGCCGAAGAGCGACTGCTGCCGGTGACCCTCGGACTCGACCTCGAGGGGCGCCCGGTCATCGCCGATCTCGCCAAGATGCCCCATCTGCTGATCGCTGGTGCCACGGGCACAGGCAAGTCGGTGGGCATCAATGCGATCATCACGTCGCTGATCTACCAATATCAACACAAGGAAGACCTTCGCTTCCTCATGATCGATCCCAAGATGGTGGAGCTCTCCATGTACAAGGAGCTCCCGCATCTTCGGCATCCGGTTGTGACCAATAACAAGGAGGCCGCCCGCGTCCTCAAATGGGCGGTGGGTGAGATGGAACGGCGCTACGCGTTGCTCGAGGCCAACGGCGCCCGAAACATGATTGAATTCAACCGCCGGGTGATCGAGGGCAAGCCGCTCAAGCATCCTGCGCCAAAGAAGGTGACGCTGAGCGACATCTCTGCCGAGGCACCCGACACGCCGCCGCCTGCCCCCCCGCCCCTGGAGTACACCGAAGGCAAGCTTCCGCTCATTGTCGTCGTGGTCGACGAGCTGGCGGATCTCATGATGACGGTCCAGGCCGACGTCGAGACCCCGCTGGCCCGTCTGGCGCAGAAGGCGCGTGCGGTCGGACTACACCTCATCCTCGCGACGCAGCGCCCATCGGTGAACGTGATCACCGGCCTCATCAAGGCCAACTTCCCGAGCCGCATCGCCTTTCGGGTGGCGTCAAAGGTCGATAGCCGTACCATCCTCGATCAGAACGGAGCAGAGGCCCTGCTCGGCAAGGGCGACATGCTCTTCCTCGAGCCGGGAAAGAGCGAGCCAATGCGCTTGCAGGGCGCCTACATCTCCACCGAGGAGAGTGAGCGACTCATGGAGCGGTATCGCCAGTGGCGGCTCGAGCAGGAACAACGCGGGGCGCGTGAGGCGGCCGAGAGCAACATCCTCGATGAAGTGCCTGAGGGAGACGGTGGGGAAGCCGAGGGCGCGTCGGCGGACTCAGGAGAGCGCGATCCACAGTTCAAAGAGGCCGCGATCGCCTGCGTGCAGAACCAGGGCGGCTCGACTTCTCTGCTGCAACGGAAGCTGGGTATCGGATACGGCCGCGCCGCCCGTATCATGGATCAGCTGGAGGAGGCCGGCATCCTCGGTCCGGCCAACGGCAGCAAGCCGCGCGACGTTCGCGTCGGCATCGAGCAGATCGACGAATACTGCCGGTAATTCACTCGACTACCTCGAAGCGGCCCTCCTCGAGATTCGTGGAACTCGTGCCCACGCCGACCGTGAAGAATCCTGGCTCGACGACGGAGCGAAGATCCTCCCCCGGATGGGCCAGGTCCGCCGGTCTCAGGACGAACGTGACTGTCCGTGACTCGCCCGGCGCCAACGTAATGCGCCGGAAACCACGCAGCGAGCGAACGGCGGGCGTGAAGCTGGCGACCTCGTCGCGAATGTAGAGCTGTACGACCTCATCGCCCGACCGGCGGCCGGTGTTGGTTACGGTCACGCTCACCCGGAGACTGTCGGTCCGCTTGATCCTCGTGGCACCGAGTTGGAGATCGCGGTACACGAAGGTCGTGTAGCTGAGCCCATACCCGAACGGATACAGTGGCGTCCACGGGATGTCGAAGTACTTCGACGTGTACATCTCGCGTGGGTCGGGTGGGCGCCCGGTCGGCTTGTGATTGTAGTAGATCGGGATCTGGCCCACCGATCGGGGCACCGTGATCGGCAGCTTCCCGCCGGGGTTGTAGTCGCCGAAGAGCACGTCGGCCACCGCCGGCCCCATCTGCACGCCGAGGAACCACGACTCCAGGATGGCCGGGACGTGGTCGTCGAGCCATGGCGTCGAGAGCGGACGGCCATTCATCAGCACGGCCACCATCGGTTTTCCGGTCGCAACGACGCGCTCCGCGAGCTGTTGTTGCACACCGGGGAGATCGAGTGTTGCCCGGCTGTGGGCCTCACCGCTCATGTCCCGGTCCTCACCCAGTACGAGCACGACCGCTTGTGCCTGCCTGGCGAGCCCGACGGCCTTTGCAAAGCCTGCCGTGTCGGTGCCGCTCACCGTCGCTCCTCTCGCGAAGAGCACTCGTATCCCCTGCGGGACTGCGCGACGGATGCCCTCCAGCACACTGACCGCGTCTTCCGGCCGGCCCGCGCCCGCCCACGGTCCCAGGGTCGAGGCGGCATCATCGGCGAGCGGGCCGATGACGGCGATCGAGCGCAGGCGCCTGGAAAGGGGAAGCACGTTTCCACGGTTCCTGAGAAGGACGATGGAGCGTCGTGCCGCATCGCGCGCCGCGGCGCGATTCGCCGACGTCAGAGTGCGAGTCCGTTCACGCAGCGTGTCGCTGTAGCGGTACGGATCACTGAAGAGCCCGAGCGCATACTTCGCCGCGAGGACGCGCCGCACGGCCTGGTTCACCAGCGACTCGGGAACGATGCCCTCCTTCACCATCCGAGGGAGTTTTGTCGCGTAGATGTTGCTCACCATGTCCACGTCCACCCCCGCGCGTAATCCGAGCGCACCGGCCGCCGCGCTGTCGGCGGCCACTCCGTGGCGGATGAGCTCCATGATTCCGGTGTAGTCGCTGACCAGAATGCCGTCGAACCCCCACTGAGCTCGCAGCACGTCGCGAATGAGATGGCGGTTCGCGTGCATTGGTACCCCGGCCACCTCATCGAATCCCGCCATCACCGATCGCGCTCCCGCATCTACCGCTGCCTTGAACGGCGGGAGATAGATCTCCTCGAGCGTTCGATCCGACACCTCCGCGGTGTTGTAATCTCGTCCACCCTCGGCAGCCCCATAGGCTACGAAGTGCTTGGCCGTCGCGAGCAATGTGCTGTCGGCGGCGAGATCCGTCCCCTGAAATCCGCGCACCTTGGCGGCGGCCATCACGCTGCCGAGATACGGATCCTCCCCCGACCCCTCGACCACGCGCCCCCAGCGCGGATCGCGCGCGATGTCCACCATCGGCGCGTACGTCCAGTGGATTCCGTGCGCGGTCGCCTCGACCGCGGCGATGTGCGCAGAACGCTCTACCGTGGCGGGATCCCAGCTCGACGCCTCGGCGATCGGAACCGGGAAGATCGTCCGGTACCCGTGGATCACGTCATAGGCGAAGAGGAGCGGGATGCCGAGCCGGCTCTCTTTAACGGCGATCTCCTGAAGCCGACGAGTAACCGCCGCGCCGTTGCCGCCGAGCAGGGAGCCGATCCTTCCCGCCCGGATCTCGGCGTCGGCGGCCGCCTGGGCTGCAGGGCCGGTGTGGTTGTCGGGTGCCCCGGGTTGGTTGAGCTGGCCGAGCTTCTCCTCGAGCGTCATCCGGCTCAGAAGGGAATCGAGGAATCGGTCCGTCACCTGGGCCCGGGGCGTGGCAGAGGGGACCGCGGTGGGGAAGGGGCCGTGGTCGCCGGCTGACGCGTAGGTCGCGAGGAGCGCGAGGGTGGCTAAGCGGATTGGGGCACGGGGGATCGGGAGCGTCATTCGGGGTTTCTCCGGTGCGCGCGGCCACCGTAACTTGACAATTCGGCGCCCAAATGTAAACGATTACATAAGGCAGGTTGTCAGCTGTACATATCTGTCCTTCCCAGCCACCCAGGGGAAAGCCGCCCCGCGGTGGGCTGAACCGGCGGTTCTCAATGGTCACGATCAAAGACGTCGCGCGCGCGGCCGGCGTGTCGGTCGCGACAGTGTCCCGGGTCTACAACGGCGGCCAGCTCGTCAGGGAAGAAACCCGCCAGCGGGTACGCGAGGTCGGCGGCCGGCTCGGCTACACGCCGCACGGTGCCGCCCGCAGTCTCATCACGAGCCGGACCAGCACCCTCGGTGTCGTCTTGCCCGACCTCTACGGCGAATTCTTTTCCGAGGTCATTCGCGGCATCGACCAGGCCGCGCAGCGACACGGCTATCACCTGCTCGTGTCCAGCTCGCACGATGCGCGTCCGGAAGTGGAAGCGGCACTCCGGTCCATGCGCGGGCGCGTGGATGGACTCATCCTGATGTGGCCCGACATGGACGCGGACGCAGCCGTGCGCAACCTCCCGGCGGGATTTCCGCTGGTCCTGCTGCACGCCCCGGTCGAGCCGCATGCCTTCGACGTGATCACGATCGCCAATTTCGACGGCGCATACGCGATGATCCGCCATCTCCTCGATCTCGGCCACAGTCGCATCGCCATCGTGCTGGGAGTCCCCGGGAATTTCGATGCCGCCGAGCGTCTGCGGGGATACCGCGCCGCACTGGCAGACGGCGGGATTGCCCAGACCGACGAGTTCGAGGTACAGGGCGACTTCACCGAGGACTCGGGATTCGAGGCCGCCGAACGATTGCTCCGTGTCTCACCCCGGCCCACCGCGATCTTCGCCGCCAACGACGCCATGGCAATCGGAGCCTTGAGCGCGCTCCGACGGGCCGGTGTTCGGGTGCCGGACGAGATCGCCGTGGCCGGATTCGACGACATTCCGATGGCGCGCTTTCTCGACCCGCCGCTCTCGTCGGTCCATGTAGACATGACCGCGTTGGGAGAACGGGCCACGCTCAGGCTCCTGAGCGCGGTCGCGGAGAAGGAGCGCCACGAGCGTCGCGCCGAGACGCTGCCCACGACGCTGATGCTTCGCCGGTCGTGCGGCGCGACGGTTCCATCGTCGCGGCCGACTGCCGGAGCGCCGACCCTGCATTCGACCCCTCACTCACCACCCACCGCCGAGAGGAATAACCCATGAGTAGAGGCTTGGTGCTCATCGGCCGCTGCCGGGCAATCGTGCTGGCCGCCGCCGTGTTCGTTTCACCCCGGCTTGCCGCTCAGACGAGTACGGGCGCCATCCGAGGTCACGTCACCGACAGCGCCAGCGTTCCCATCGCCGGCGCGGACATTGTTGCCCTTGACAGCTCGACCAACATCCAGCGGACCGCGACCACAGACACCCGTGGCTTCTACTCGCTGGCCGGGCTCACGCCGTCGCGATACTTGCTCACCATCCGTCACATCGGAAGCGTGCCGGAGCAGCGTCGGCTCCAGGTGCAGGTGGGCCAGGTGCTGACGCTCGACTTCCGGCTGGCACCGGCTACCGTGCAACTCGAGGAGGTCGTTGCCCAGGCTGCACCGGTAGCCGAGATCCGGACAACCGAGAACGCCACCAACGTGACGCAGGAACAGATTCAGAACCTGCCGAGCAGCAGCCGGAACTTCCTCGATCTGGCACAGCTTGCACCGGGCGTGCGAGTGACCCCCGATCGCATCAACGGGACCGGCAAGACCTTCGCATCGGGAGCCCTCCCCGCCGACAACATCAACGTTTTCATCGACGGGCAGTCGTACAAGAACGACATCACGATCGGCGGCGTCGCGGCGCAGGACGCGAGCCGTGGCAATCCGTTCCCGCGAAACGCAGTGCAGGAGTTCCGCATCGTCACCAACAACTACAAGGCCGAGTATCAGAAGGCCTCGAGCGCCATCATCACCGCCGCGACGAAGTCCGGTGGCAACGAGTGGACCGGGAGTGTCTTCACGGCCTATCAGAACAAGGCGCTGGTAGCGCTGGACACCTTTCAGCGCAAGGACAAGGAAGCGTCTCCCACGACGTTCCAGGAGCCGGACTACAGCCGGGTCTTGAGTGGAGTGAGCGTGGGCGGCCCCGTGGTCCGGGACAAGGTCTTCTTCTTCGGCGCGTACGAGGGGAACTATCAGAACCGGCAGGGTGTGACCCGCTTCCAGGGCGATCCGGCTACCTGGCCCTCGAACGTCGCTGCCCTCGAGGGAGAGGCCCATACCTCTCCGTTCCGCTCCACCCTGGCGTTCGGCAAGCTCACCTACAACCAGAGCGAGAGCCAGGTTCTCGAGCTGACCGGCAACGTGCGGATCGAGACCGACAAGCGCCGCTTCGGCGGACAATTCGGCGATGTACAGCGCGCGTTCGAGGCGGGCGAGAACTTCCGAAACAACGTGGTCGATGCCGGCCTCAAGCACAGTTTCTTCGGGCGGCAGTGGACCAACGAGGCGCTCGTCAGCTTCCAGTGGTACCAGTTCAATCCTCAGCCCTTCGACTTCACGACGGTGGGACAGGACTACGCAGGGATCGGCCGCATCGGCGGCGCGGATTCTCGCCAGGACCTGACGCAGCGCCGCCTCTCGTTCCGCGATGACTGGTCCTACTCCGGCTTTCAGGCGGGCGGGTCGCACGTCATCAAGATCGGCGCGAACTTCGACATCGTGAAGTACAAGCTGAACAAGCAGCTCAATGAGAACCCGATCTTCAGCTTCAACCCGAGCAACGGATTCGCCTTTCCGGTCCAGGCGCAGCTCGGATTCGGTAACCCCGAAATCGACGGGAATAACAACCAGCTTGGTATCTACGCGCAGGACGACTGGAGCCCGAACGACCGTCTGACCATCAACGCAGGTATCCGGTGGGATTACGAGACGGGGATGTACAACAAGGGTTACGTGACGCCGGCGGCCTTGATCGACACGTTGACTCAGCTACGGAGCCAGCTCTTCATCGACATCGATCCCAACCGTTACTTCACCGACGGGACGAATCGCAAGGCCTACACCGGCGCGTTCCAGCCTCGGCTGGGATTGAGCTACGCAGTGGACCGGGATAAGGCGACGGTGGTCTTCGCCTCCGGCGGCATCTTCTACGACCGGTTCGGCTTCAACTCGTTCATCGACGAGAGCTACCGGCGCCAGCATCCCAACCTGTTCTTCAACTTCGGCTCCGATACCACCGGCGGGAAGATCGCCTGGGATCCGAAGTATTTCAGCCGGCAGGGGCTGCTGGATCTGGTAGCGTCGGGCTTCTCGCCCCCCCAGGAGGTGTTCCTCGTTCCCAACGATCTCAAGCCGCCTAAGTCGTATCAGTTCAGTGGTGGCGTGCGGCACCAGTTCGGTACCGTGCTCACAGCGGTCAGCTATACAGGGATCCGCGGCCGCAACGGGTTCAGCTACGAGTGGGCGAACGTCGCGCTCAACCCGGCGGTCAACGATTGCTGCATCTCGGTGGCCACGCCGTACCAGAACATTCTCGTCGGTAACAACAGCGTCCGGACCTGGTACGACGGCGTCGAGGCACGCGTCGACCGCTCCTACCGAAAGAGCAGCGCGAATTACGGCTGGGGCGCCGGCATCGCCTACACGCTGTCCTGGGCCGACGCCGAGGGCGGCGACCTCTTCAGCTTCCCGACCATCACGGCCAACTTCAACGCGAGGCACCCGATCGCCGACGACCAGCGGCACCGGATCGTCCTGAACTGGGTGACCGACGTGCCCTTCGCCTTCGGCATACAATTCAGCGGTCTCGCGACCTTTGCCTCGGGCAAGCCATTCAAGAGCATCAGGCTCTCCACCGGCCCGACTGATCAGCGCGTCATCCTGGGGTACGATCGGACACCCTGGTTCAAGAATGTCGATCTCAGGCTCAGAAAAGACTTCCCGAACTTCGGCGGCACCCACCTCGGCGTGACCGGCGACCTCTTCAACCTGTTCAATACCCAGAACCTCGGCTGCTTCGACGAAACGACCTTCCAGGGGGACGGAACGCCGAACCCCAATTTCGGAACGGGGGGGTGCACGATTAGCGACCCACGTCGGTTCCAGCTAGGCTTCCAGTTCGACTTCTGATCGACAGCCCGGCAGGTGGATGTTGTGATCCGCCTGCCGGGCCCCTCCCTCGAGGAATCGTTGCGTTCGCTTCTCCTCGCCGCGTCTCTCGGCACCTGGCTCGGCTGTGCCTCGTTCGGGCCGGGCTCGGGCTGGACACCATCGCCGCGCGAGGTGGCGTTCGCCGATACGTTGGAGCAACGCACATTCGCCTTCTTCTGGGAGCAAAGTGACCCGGAGACTGGGCTGACTCCCGATCGGTGGCCCACTCCCTCATTCTCCAGCGTAGCGGCGATCGGCTTCGCGCTCACGGGCTACCCCATCGGCGTCGAACGGGGGTACGTAACCCGTGCCCAGGCCCGTGATCGCGTTCTGAGTACGCTCAGCTTCCTCTGGAAGGCACCACAGAGCGATGCCCACGAGGGTGTCACCGGCTATCAAGGGTTCTTCTACCACTTCCTCGACATGCGATCGGGACATCGGTTCAACACCGATGTCGAGCTCTCCACGATCGACACCGCGCTGCTCCTCGGCGGAGTGCTCTTCTGCCAGAGCTACTTCGAGAGATCTGATTCCGGCGAGGTGCGCATTCGCAGCCTTGCAGACTCGATCTACCGTCGGGTCAACTGGCGGTGGGCGCAGGCCAGGCCGCCCGCCATCTCCAATGGATGGTACCCTGAGAAAGGGTTCATTCCGTACGACTGGACCGGCTACGACGAGGGGATGATCGTCTACATCCTCGCACTGGGCTCCCCGACCTATCCGGTGGAGCCCACGGCATGGGACGCGTGGCTGCGCGAGTACGACTGGGGTTCCTACTATGGGCAGGCGCACGTCGAGTTCGCCCCGCTCTTCGGTCATCAGTATTCCCACGTCTGGGTCGATTTCCGGGGAATCAGGGATCGGTACATGCGCGACAAGGGGATCGATTACTTCGAGAACTCACGCCGTGCGACCTACGCGCAACGGAGCTATGCCATCGATGACCCCATGCGATGGTCGGGCTACGGGGAACGCGCCTGGGGCCTCACGGCTTCGGATGGGCCAGGCGACACTGTGCTCGTCGTCGGGAGCAAGCGGCGGGAGTTCTTTTCCTACCGCGCCCGCGGAGCGGACCGCAATCAGGTGGTGGACGACGGCACCATCGTCCCAACGGCCGCCGGTGGTTCGATGCCCTTTGCGCCCGAAATCACTCTCCCGGTGCTGGTGGCCATGCGGGAAGAAGAGGGAGATGCGCTCTTCAGCCAGTACGGCTTTCTCGACGCCTACAATCTCACCTACCCCACCAACGTCGCGCCGCGCGAAGGCCGAGTGGTTCCGGGGCGCGGCTGGTACGACGATGACTACCTGGGCATCGATCAGGGGCCGATCCTGGCCATGATGGAAAACTGGCGGACCGGGCTCGTCTGGCGGTACATGCGACGCAATCCCTACATCGTCCGCGGGCTCAAACGCGCGGGCTTTGCGGGTGGATGGCTCGACCAAGCCCCGGAGTCGGAGTGAGCCGCCGCGTCGCGTGCCACGTTCTGGTCGCGACACTCGTCCTCGTTCCTGCCTGCTCGACCAAGACCGCCGGCGGCGCCACGACGCTTCGGCTCTGGGCCATCGGTCGCGAGGGAGAGGTCGTACAGGAGCTCGGAAAGGGATTCGAGCAGGAGAACCCCGGGATCAACGTGCGCGTGCAACAGATTCCGTGGACCGCGGCTCACGAAAAGCTCCTCACCGCATACGTCGGCGACGCCACTCCCGATGTGGCACAGCTCGGGAACAGCTGGATCGCCGAGTTTACCGAGCTCGGTGCCCTTGGCGCGCTCGACACCCTCGCCGCGAAGTCACGGGAAGTGGATTCCTTGGCGTACTTCCGCGGCATCTGGCGGACGAACGTGGTCAAGGGCCACCTCTACGGCATTCCCTGGTACGTCGACACCCGGCTCATTTTCTACCGAAAGGACATCCTCCGGCGCGCCGGCTACGATTCCATGCCGCAGACATGGGCCGAATGGGAAACGGCGATGCGTAAGGTGAAGCGGGACCTTGGCGACGGTCACTACGCGATCTTCCTTCCAACGAACGAGTGGGTGCAGCCCATCGTCCTCGGCATGCAGACTGGGTCGGGCATTCTCAAGGGCGACGGACGCTACGGCGCCTTTGCGGACCCTTCCTTCCGTCGGGGCTTCGAGTTCTATATCGGCCTGTTCAAGAGTGGCCTCGCTCCCTCGTTCAGCAATGTGGATGTGGCGAACCCCTATCAGGAGTTCTCGCGTGGCCGTTTTGCAATGTGGATCACCGGGCCGTGGCAGCTCGGTGAGTTCCGCCGTCGGCTCCCCCAGGATCTGCAGCATGAATGGGGAACCGCCGCGCTCCCCGGGCCCACCGGCCCGGCGTCGGGCGTCTCGCTCGCCGGCGGCTCGAGCCTCGTGATCTTCCGCGCCTCGAAGCATCAGAAGGAAGCGTGGAAATTGATCGAGTACCTCTCTCGTCCCGAGCAACAGACGCGTTTCTATCAGCTCACCGGTGACTTGCCGGCGCGTGAGGCGGCCTGGAGCCCAGCGGGCCTGATCGACGATCCGCTGACACGCCCCTTCTGGGTGCAACTCCATCGGGTTGCTCCTCTCCCCGCGGTGCCGGAGGTGGAGCTGATCGTGACGCGGGTCTATGACTACGCCGAGCAGGTGATTCGAGGTGGTCGCCCGGTGGATGCGGCGCTGCGGGCGCTCGATGCCGACGTAAATCAGATTCTGGAGAAGCGGCGCTGGATGCTGGCACGCGCGGAGGCGCGGTGAAGGCCGACGTGCCGAGAACCGAGACACGGGCTGCCTGGCTCTTCCTCGCGCCGGCGCTCACACTGCTGGTCATATTCTTCTTCCTGCCCATCGTCGCCGCATTCCTCATGAGCTTCACCGATTTCGATATCTACGCGGTGGCTGACCCACACAACATGCGGGTGATCGGCGCGCGCAATTATGCGCGGCTCTCCGGCAATCCGGTCTTCTGGCTGGCGCTCAAGAACACCTTCTACTTCGTCGCTGGTCGGCGGACCGCTCACCGTCGCGACGTCGCTCGGGGCGGCTTTACTGGTGAACGCAAAGGCCGTTCGTCTGAAAGGGCTCTTCCGAACGATCTACTTTGCTCCCTTCGTCACGACGCTCGTCGCCGTCGCGGTCGTGTGGCGGTACCTCTACCACCCCGAATACGGTCTCATCAACTACGCGCTCGCGACCGTTGGTGGACCACGGGTGAACTGGCTCGGCGACCCGCGGTGGGCGATGCCCGCCATCATCCTGATGGCGGTGTGGAAGAACTTCGGCTACAACATGCTGATCTTCATCGCCGGGCTGCAGAGCGATACCCGAGGAGTCTGTACGAGGCGGCGCAGCTCGACGGCGCGGGCGCCTGGCACCGGTTCCGTCACATCACGCTACCGATGCTGGCGCCGACGCTCCTCTTCGTCGGCGTCGATCACCATGATCGGCTATTTCCAGCTCTTCGCCGAGCCGTACGTGATGACCCGCGGCGGCCCGCTGCAAGCACGACGAGCATGGTGCTGCTCATGTACGAGGAGGGTTTCCGCTGGTGGCGAATGGGCATACGCCGCCGCCGATCGCCTTCGTGCTCTTCGTCTTGACTCTCGGTGGGATGCTGCTTCAGCTCCGGCTGCAGAGGGAGCAGGCGTGAGTCGGCGCGGGTCGGCGGTGGGACTCGTACGCGCTGCTCGTCTGATCGGCGCCCTTCTCGCGCTCTTCCCGCTGCTGCTGGATGGTCTCCGCGTCCTTCATGACCGCCGGCGAGGCGAACACGTATCCGCCGCCGCTCCTGCCCGCGCATCGCCACGCTCGAGCAGTACCGGCGCTCTTCACCCGGCTCGACCTGGGCCGGAACCTTCTCAACAGCGACGATCATCGCCGTGACGGTGACGCGCTCTCGTCTTGCTCGTCAATTCGATGGCGGGCTACGCATTCGCCAAGCTGCGATTCCGTCGGCGCGAGGCGCTCTTCCGGACGCTGCTCGGCAGGTCTCGTGATCCCGGTACAGGTGGCGATGCTTCCGCTCTTCCTGCTGCTCAAGGAGATGGGGCTCGTCAACACCTACGCGGGCGTGATCATCCCCGCGCTCGCGAGCATCTTCGGCATCTTCCTGATCCGGCAATACGCGCTCGTCATTGCCGGACGATCTGCTCGATGCAGCGCGCATCGACGGAGCCGGTGAGCTCCGGATCTACTGGACCATCGTGCTGCCCGTCATCAAGCCCGATTCTCGTCACGCTCGCCATCTGGACCTTCCTGACCACATGGAACGACTTCATGTGGCCGCTCATCGTGCTGAGCGACTCGTCGCGCTACACCTTGCCGGTGGCGCTCGCCAATCTGTCGGGGGAGCACGTGCAGGACACCGAGCTCATGATGGCAAGCGCGGTGGTGACGGTGTTGCCGGTGATGCTCACCTTCCTCTTTCTCCAGCGTTATTACATCGAAGGCGTGACCGCGGGGAGCGTAAAGGGGTGAGGTTGTCTCTTGCGACGGTCACCCTCTCGTACTGAGGAGCGCGGCTGCCAAGGTGGGATCGTCGAGCGCCTCGCCATGAGTCCTGATGACCTCAGCGTAGTAGTGCGCGCTCGCTTTGAGGGTCCGCTGCTGCGTCGCGAAGTCGACGTGGATCAAGCCGAAGCGCTTGGAGTAGCCGAGGCTCCACTCGAAGTTGTCGAGCAGCGACCAGGCGAAGTAGCCGCGAAGATCGACGCCGCGAGCAATCGCGTCGGCGGCAGCGCGCAGGTGTTCGCGGTAAGTAGTCGACGCGGAGCGGATCGTCGCACGCGGCCGTCGAGTGCGGAGCGGCGGATCGTAAAACGCCGCGCCGTTCTCGGTGATGTAGAGCGGCAATCGCCCGTAGCGCTCGCGTGACCCAGAGCAGGACGTCGGTGAGCGCCGCAGGATACACTTCCCACCCGGTCGTCGTGTGGGTGTGACGCGGCTGACGGACCGCCGCGCGCGCGAGTGGGCAGTTGGGCGTCGTCGCACTTGGTCACACCGCGGGTGTAGTAGTTGATGCCGAGGAAGTCGATCGGCTGGCGGATGAGCTCGAAGTCGTCGTCGGCGTGCGCGGGCCAGGCAGCGCCGAACATCTCGCGCAGCTCCGTCGGGTAATGGCCGAGGAAGACCGGATCGAGATACTGCCGGTTCATGTAGGCGTCGGCGCGGCGGTGGCGGCGAGGTCGTCGGGAGACTCCGAGGCGGGATACTTGGGCTCGAGATTCACGACGAGGCCGATCTGGCCGCGACCCTCCGCTCGGTACGCCTGCACCGCCGCGCCGTGCGCGCGCAGCAGGTTGTGCGCGGCGATCGGCGTCTCGAACAGGCTTCGGTGGCCCGGCGCGAGCGTCCCGTGCAGGTAGCCGCCGTCGGTCACCACCCACGGCTCGTTGAGCGTCGCCCAGGTCGGCACCCGGTCGTCGAGCGCGCGAAGCAACCGTGCGGCGTACTCGGCGAACCAGTCGGCGATGTCGGGGTTGAGCCAGCCGCCGCGATCGTCGAGCGCGGCGGGCAGATCCCAGTGGTAGAGCGTCACCATCGGCTGGATGCCGCGCCCAGCAGCTGCGTCCACGAGACGGTCGTAGAAGTCGAGGCCGGCGGGATTCACCCGTCCGCGCCGTCGGGCAGCATGCGGCCCCACGCGATGCTGAAGCGATACGCGGTGAGGCCGAGCTCGCGCCATCAGGCGCGACGTCGTCGGCGTAGCGGCGGTAGTGATCGCAGGCGACGTCGCCGGTGTCGCCGTTGGGAGTCAGCCCGGCGTGTGGGCGAAGCGGTGCCAGATGCTGGGGCCCGCGCCGTCGGCGAGCGGCGAGCCCTCGATCTGGTAGGCGGATGTCGGCGGCGCCCCACAGAAATCCGTCGGGGAATCGGGTCGGATTACCCATCGGCGTGGTGCGCCTCATGGCGAGTGTAGAGCTCGACGCGGGTTCGAAAAATATACGAGGAGCGAGGCGGCTCGCACACGGCCGTGCGACGACCTCGACCTGCGGATCGCCGACGGAGAGTTCGTGGTGCTGGTCGGCCCGTCCGGCTGCGGCAAGAGCACGACGCTTCGCATGATCGCGGGGCTGGAGACGATCTCGGGCGGCGAGCTGCAGAATCGGTGAGCGGGTCATCAACGACGTGCCCGCCAGCGAGCGCGACATCGCGATGGTCTTCCAGAACTACGCCCTCTATCCGCACATGACGGCGCAGGAGAACCTCGCCTTCGCCCTCAAGCTGCGGAAGCTCTCGCGCGAGGAGATCGACCGGCGGGTGCGCGAGCGGCCACCGATGCTCGGCATCGAAGAGCTGCTGCGACCGCCAGCCAAAGCAGCTGTCTGGCGGCGAGCGCCAGCGCGTCGCGCTCGGCCGCGCCATCGTGCGCCAGCCCCAGGTCTTTCTGTTCGACGAGCCGCTCTCCAATCTCGATGCCAAGCTGCGCGTGCAGATGCGCCGCGAGATCGCCCGGCTGCACCAGCGGCTCCGCACCACGATGATCTACGTGACCCACGATCAGGTGGAGGCGATGACGCTGGGCGACCGGATCGTCGTGATGCACAAGGGCGCGATGCAGCAGATCGACACGCCGGTGGCGCTGTACGAGCGGCCGCGCAACACCTTCGTCGCGAGCTTCATCGGCACGCCGCCGATGAACCTGGTCGAGGGTCGCCTGAGCGAAGGACGGTTCGAGGCGGCAGGGTTTGGGTTGGCGACGAGCGGATGGCCGGTGAGCGCTGGTGCGCCGAACGGACAACGGGTCGTTCTCGGTGTACGGCCTGAAGACCTGCAACCACGGTCGGCGTCGGCCGATTCCGCAACATCGATCGCGGTGCGGGTGGAGCTCGTGGAGGTACTCGGTGGAGAGGCCTTGGTACACGTCCGCGCGGGGAACACCGACCTGACCGCGCGGATGCCCTCGCCTGCGCCGACAACCGGCACCGAGATCCGCCTCGCCGTCCCGGCCGACAAGGTGCATCTCTTCGACGCCGATTCCGGCGCTCGGATCGAGCGGAACGCGTTGGGCTAGCCCACGCCGCGCGATCCTTCTTGTTGCGCGCAGCAGTGCCCCACGTCCGGTAAAATGGATGGCTACACTCAACGCCTCCCTCGATAGCATCAGCCATGCTCGAGGTGAGACGATTCGTTCCCACGGCACAATGGGAAGACGCGCGACAGCGGCGAGGAATGGCGGGTGAGCGTATCGCGCTGGCCTTCCTCACTGCCTGTGGATGGGATGTCGAGGCGCACCGCTTTCGATGGGGGCGTCACGATCTCGATCTCGTGGCCCGGCGGGAATCGATCGTCGCGTTCGTTGAAGTGAAGACCCGGCGCTCGCTCGCGTGCGGCACCCCGCTCGAGTCGGTCGGACGCCGCAAGCGGATCATCCTCGCTCGCCTTGCCGAGGTCTGGCGGCTTCGATATGGCCGGCCGGACGATGTCTATCGGTTCGATCTGGTGGCGATTCGGGAGTGGGGGCGGGGAAGGTACGAGATCGATCACCTAGCCAATGCCTGGCAGTTACATCAGTGACTCAAAATAGGTCACAGGATTACTATTGCTTCGGCAATGCTTCGGTTGTACATTCGTCATTAGTAGTGAAGTGTAGCAAAATCAGTCACTCCAATACTCAGAGGAACTCCATGCCCGCCGACGAACTCCGCCTCGACGCCGACCGCCGCAAGGCCCTGAACCTCGCCATCTCCCAGATCGAGAAGCAGCTCGGCAAGGGCTCCATCATGCGGATGGGCACGCGACTCGCCCCGCGTCAAGGTGGCCGCCATCCCCACCGGCGCCATCAACCTCGATGCCGCCATCGGCGTCGGCGGCATTCCTCGCGGCCGGATCACCGAGATCTACGGACCGGAGTCGTCCGGCAAGACCACGCTCTGCCTCCACCTCGTCGCCAACGTGCAGCGGGCCGGCGGGGTGGCCGCCTACGTCGACGCCGAGCACGCGCTCGACATCGAGTACGCCAAGAAGCTCGGCGTCGACATCGAGAACCTGCTCGTCTCCCAGCCCGACACCGGCGAGCAGGCGCTCGAAATCGTCGAGATCCTGGTGCGCTCCGGCGCGGTCGACCTCATCGTCATCGACTCGGTGGCGGCGCTGGTGCCCAAGGCCGAAATCGAGGGCGAAATGGGCGACAGCCACATGGGCCTGCAGGCGCGGCTCATGAGCCAGGCGCTCCGCAAGCTCGCCGGCGCCATCAACCGCTCCAACTGCGCGGTGGTGTTCATCAACCAGCTGCGCGAAAAGATCGGCGTCATGTTCGGCAATCCCGAAACCACCACCGGCGGCAAGGCGCTCAAGTTCTACGCCTCGCTCCGGCTCGACATCCGGCGCATCGGGCCGGTCAAGGAGCGCGAGGCGGTCATCGGCAACCACGTGCGGGTCAAGGTGGTCAAGAACAAGGTGGCGCCGCCGTTCAAGCAGGCCGAGTTCGACGTGATGTTCGACGAGGGCATCAGCCACACCTCGCTGCTGGTGGACCTCGCCTCCGAGGCGAACATCATCCAGAAGTCCGGCGCCTGGTATTCCTACGGCGATCAGCGGATCGGGCAGGGGCGGGAAAACGCCAAGCTCTTCCTCAAGGACAACCCGCCGCTGATGGCCGAGGTCGAGGGCAAGGTGAAGGAGCTCCTCGGCGTTCACGGCCGCAGTGCGGTGGCCGGTGACGGCGACGGACGAGTGACGATGTCCGAGTGATCACCGCGCTCGAGCCCGATCCCCGGAGGTCCGGGACGCGTGCGGGTCGAAGTCGACGGCGGCCGCGCTTCGGCGCCATCCCGCGCGAGGCCGCCGGCGCTCGAGGGTCTGGCGTCCGGTCGTCGTCGCTCGGCACCGACTTGCGCGAGCGGCTCGCCGACGGCGGCCGATGAAGAGGCCGCCTACCGCACCGCGCTCCGGTCGCTCGAGCGGCGCGCCTTCGCCAGATCGCGATCTCGGCCGACGCCTCAGGCGCAAAGGGCACCCGCCCGACGCGGTCGAGTGCGGCCCTCGAGCACGCGGCTGCGCTCGGGCTTCTCGATGACGCGGCCTTCGCGCGGAATTACGTGCGAGACGCGCACCGCTCGCGGGCGTGGTCCGGTCGCGGCTCTGACGCGATCTGCTTGCCGATGGGTGTCGAGCGCGTCACTGATCGATCGCGCGCGTCGCCGCCGAATGGGCTGAGGGAACCGATCGTGCGCAGGTACCAAAGGCCCTGGGCCGAGCGCACGGGCCGCGCGCCTGCGAGGTCTCCCGCGCGCCGGTCAAACGGCGGCGGCTGCTCGCCTATCCTGGCCCGGCGGGGTTTCACGGGACGAGAGGTCACGGAAATGGTTGGAGGGCTGATCAGCCGGCAGCTAGCGAGTATCAGCCACCATCTAGCCATCGGCCATCGGCCGGTATATCTTCCCCCATGCAGTCCACCACCATCCGCCGGCTTTTCCTCGATTTTTTCGTGGCCAAGGGGCACCGCGAGGTGCCTTCTTCGTCGCTGGTCCCCGCCGACGATCCGACGCTGCTGTTCACCAACGCCGGCATGGTCCAGTTCAAGCGCACCTTCCTGGGCCAGGAGCAGCGCGACTACGCGCGCGCGACCACCTGCCAGAAGTGCGTGCGCGCCGGCGGCAAGCACAACGATCTCGAGCAGGTGGGCCACACCACGCGGCATCACACCTTCTTCGAGATGCTGGGCAACTTCTCCTTCGGCGACTACTTCAAGCGCGACGCGATCGCGTTCGCCTGGGAGTTCGTCACGAGTCCCGCGTATCTCGGCATTTCGGCCCGACCGGCTGCGGGTCACGCGTCCATCACACCGACGACGAGGCGCGCGCGCTCTGGCGCGAGATCGTCCGGACTGCCCGACGACCGGATCTACGGGCTCGGCGACAAGGACAACTTCTGGCAGATGGGCGACACCGGCCCGTGCGGTCCCTGCACCGAGATCTTCGTCGATCTCGAGTGGCGCCCCGGTGACGCGCCGCGCCGAGCTCGCGAAGGAGGAGTTCGAGCGAGCAGGCCGAAGCGGGCCGCTTCCTCGAAATCTGGAACCTGGTCTTCATGCAGTTCGACCGTTCGGCCGATGGCACGCTCACGCCGCTGCCCAAGCCGTCGGTCGACACCGGGGCCGGCCTCGAGCGCATCGCGGCGGTGATGCAGGGTGAGGACGACAACTTCCACACCGATCTCTTCCTGCCGCTGGTCGATCGGGTCGGCGAGCTGGTCGGGGCGCCATACGACCGCGGTCCGGCGAGGACCGCGCCTCCTACCGCGTGCTGGCCGATCACGCGCGCGCGGTGAGCTTCCTGCTGGCCGACGGCGTGTATCCCAGCAACGAGGGTCGCGGCTACGTCCTGCGCCGGATCCTCCGGCGCGCGGTGCGCCACGCCTGGCTGCTCGGCCGGCGCGAGCCGACGCTGGCGCCGCTCACGGCGGTCGTCGTCGAACAGCTTGGCGGTGTCTATCCCGAGCTGGTCGCGAAGGCGAGCTATATCCAGGAGGTGACGCGACAGCCGAAGAGCGCCGATTCCTCGAGACCATCGAGGGCGGTCTCGGCCGGCTGGAGGAGATCTTCGGCGTCCGGCGCGCGCGCCATCTCCGGCGAAGAAGCGTTCAAGCTCTACGACACCTTCGGATTTCCCGATCGACCTGACCCAGATCATCGCGGGCGAGCGCGGGCGTGCAGGTGGACCTCGAGCGGGTTCGAGCGGGCGCTGGAGAAGCAGCGGAAGCGATCGCGCGACGCGCGAGCCACCGGCACAGGTGGCGCGGAACGTGCCGGCCCCGCCGTGCACATCGCAAGACCCGGCAAGTGGCGCACCGTCAAGCGGGGCGAGCAGAAGTTCGTCGGCTACGACGCACCGAGGCGGACACCGATGTTCTCGCCTTCCGTCAGGAGGGACCACGGGTCGAGGTCGTGCTCCGCGAGAACCCGTTCTACGTCGAGTCCGGTGGTCAGGTGAGCGACACCGGCGCGCTCAGCGGCGACGGGTGGACGCTGCCGGTTGATCGCGTGCGAAAGGATTCCAAGGGCACCGTCGTCGGCGGGCATTTTCGAGGAGCCCTTCGAGCCGGATACGACGTCATGCGGCGGTCGATGCGCCGCGGCGGCACGATATCGAGCGCAACCACAGCGCCACCCACCTGGTGCACTGCGCGCTCCGGAAGCATCTCGGGCCCCATGTGCGGCAGCAGGGCAGTCGCTGGTGGAGCCGGACCGACTGCGCTTCGACTTCTCCCATCACGGGCCGATCGAGCCGGAAACGCTGCAGCGGATCGAGCGCGAGGTGAACGATCTCATTCTCGGCAACACGGCCGGTCACCACCCGTGAGATGGCCTATCCCGATGCGCTCGCCCTCGGCGCCATGGCGTTCTTCTCCGAGAAGTACGGCGATCGTGGTGCGCGTGGTCCAGATGGGCGCCTCGATCGAGCTCTGCGGCGGGACCCACGTGCGAAGCACCGGCCAGGTCGGGACTGTTCCGCTTCTCCGGCGCAGAGCGGCGTGGCCGCGGGGTGCGGCGGATCGAGGCGGTCACGGGGACGGGTGCGCTCCGCGCGGTCCGTGAGCTCGAGGAGCGGCTCGCGCACGTGGCCGAGGTGCTCAAGTCGCAACCCGAGCATCTCGTGCGCCGCGTGGAGCAGCTCCTCGAGGAGCGACACCGGCTCGAGGCGCGCCTCGCCGACGCGCTCAAGGCGGGAGGGGGAAGCGCCATCGCCGGAGACGAGGCTGAGGTCAAAGGCGTCAACCTGACGATTGCCGACACTACGACCGACGATCGCGGTGAGGTGGGCCAGATCGCGGACAAGTTCCGCGAAGGAAAGCGCAACGCGGTCCTCGTGCTCTTCAGCACGGGGGGACGCGGCGCCATTCACGTCACACTGACCGACGACCTCGTGAGCGCGGGGCGAAAGGCGGGCGACCTGGTGAACCGGATCGCGGCGCTGAGCGGAGGGAAAGGTGGTGGGCGTCCACACTTCGCGTCGGCCGGCGCTGGCGACCCCGCGCGTTTGCCCGAGGCCCGAGCGGCCACGCCCGATCTCGTCTCCGCGTGGCTCGGTAACGGAGGCTGATGGTGCTGGCCGACTGGCTCGACCAGCACACCAGCCAGGCCCCCGCGGCGCTACGCGCCCGCGTCCGCGAACACGCCGAGTCTGCCGGCGCGACCCTCCTACTCCCCGCCGCCTTGGCCGAAGCGGGACGCCGCGCACTCGACCGCGTGCTGGAGCATCCGGGCGACCGCTCGGTCGCCCTCGATTTGCTGGCCGCCGACGCGCTGGTCACACTCGCTCTTCTGGCTCAGGCGCAAACCTCTCCGGAGCGCCTCGGCGAGTTTGCCACGAATGTCCTTCATGCGGGTTCCCCGCGGCCGTGATCGATCTTCACTCCCATCTTCTTCCCGGCGTGGACGACGGGTCTCGGTCCACCGCGCAATCGATCAACGTGCTGCGCGAGATGGCCAAGGCCGGCGTGTCCGACGTTTGCCTCACGCCACACCTGCGTGCCGGCGAAGTCGAAACAGGGCCGCCGGCCAAACACGACCGGGCCTTCGAGGAGCTCACCGCCGCCGCGCCGCCGCTCCCGCGTCTTCATCGCGGCGCCGAGGTGATGCTCGACCGTCCGTTGGGGAAGGAGTCCGGACAGAACCGCAAGATCACGCTGGCCGGCACCCGGTATATCCTCGTCGAATTCCCCCGGCTGGTTGCCCTGGGCGCAGTGAGCAACGCCCTCGCCCGCATCAAGGAGGCCGGGCTCATCGCAGTCGTCGCCCATCCCGAGCGCTACAGTTGTTGCGCGCCCAGCGCCGTCGAGCGGTGGCGCGAGGGCGGAGCGCTGATGCAACTCGATGCGACCACACTGTTCCGCTCCTCCGCGCGCGGCGTGCGGGTACGTGAGCTGCTGGAGCGGGGACTCGGTGACATTATCGCGGGCGACAATCACGGTGATACGCGCACGATCGCGGCCGGCTTCAAGTTCCTCGCCGAGCAAGATGGTCTCCAGCAGGCCGAGCTCCTGACCGTCGTGAATCCCGGCGCCATTCTCCGGGACGAGCCGCCGCTCCCGGTCCCCCCCATCCGCATCAAGCAATCGCTCATTCAGCGACTTCGTGTGCTCCTCGAGGGTGACGAGTGAGTCGCGCTCGCGTGGAGCGCGAGCTGGACGAGCTCGCCCGTCTCTCGACCGCCTGCAAGTCTCTCGGCGATCGAGTCGCGGCCGTGGCGACGCGCTACACGACGGTGCTCAAGGGAGGGGGAACGCTCTTCTTCTGCGGCAACGGCGGCAGCGCGGCGGATGCCCAACACATCGCGGCGGAATACCTCGTGCGCTACACGAAGACCCGCCGGCCGTTGGCCGCGATGGCGCTCACCACCGATACCTCCGTTCTCACTGCGGCCGCCAACGATCTCGGGTTCGAGCAGGTCTTCGCCCGGCAGGTCGAGGCGCTGTGCCGAGCGGGAGACCTGCTCGTGCTCCATAGCACCAGCGGCAAGAGCCCGAACCTTCTTGCCGCGGCCCGCGCGGCCCGGGCACGCGGCTGCGGGACCGTCGCGTTCCTTGGCGCGGGCGGCGGGCCGTTGGCAGACCTGGTGGACGAGTCGGTCGTCGTGCCTACCGATGCCACCGGACGCATTCAGATCCTGCACCTCGCGCTCGAGCATCTCATCGTGGAGCTCGTGGAGGAAGCGCTCCTGCCCACCGCATGATCTCGCTCGCCGGACGATCCGCGCTCGTCACCGGCGGCAGTCGGGGAATCGGACGCGCCGTTGCGCTCCTATTGGCCCGGGCCGGAGCGGATGTGGCGATCACCTATCTCTCGAGGATCGCGGAGGCCGAGGCGGTCGCCGCGGAAATCCGCGGACTCGGCCGCCGTGCCCTGACGATCGGAGGAGACCTCGCCGATCCGAAGGTGTGCGATCAGATGGCGGACCGGGTGCGCGAGGGGCTCGGCCGGCTCGATTGCTTCGTCGCCAATGCCGGCATCTGGCCGGCGAACGACGTCCCGCTCGCGACGCTCTCCCTGGAGCGTTGGCGGCTCACCATGGCCGCGAATCTGGATGGGCTGTTCTTGAGCACACGGGCCGCGCTTCGCATCATGGGCGAGGGCGGTCGCATCGTCCTGATCTCGAGCACCGCCGGCCAGCGCGGCGAGGCATTCCATGCCGACTACGCCGCCACCAAGGGTGCGGTCATCGCGCTCACCAAGTCTCTCGCGATCGAGTGCGCGCCCCGCATTCTCGTCAACTGCGTCGCGCCGGGATGGGTCGATACGGAGATGTGTGCGCCCGCCTTTGCCGGCGACGGGCGCGAGCGCGTGCGACAAACGATTCCCCTTCAGCGAATCCCGCCGCCCGAGGATATCGCGGGGCCCGTTCTCTTCCTCTGCAGCGACCTGGCCCGCCACATGACCGGCGAGGTGCTGAACGTCAATGGGGGGAGTGTTCTGTGCGGGTAGAACCCTTCTCTGTTCTCCCTTGACTATGATCCACCTCCTGTTCACCGGCGGCACCATCTCGATGCAACGCGACGAGGTTGCCGGCGGCAACGTCCCAGCCCATGCCGGCGAGAAGCTCGTCCAGCTTGCGCCGGGTCTTGAGCGGATCGCACCATACCGCATCGAGAACTGGGCCAAGATGCCGGCGTGTCACATGGGTCCGGACAGACTGTGGGCGCTTCGCGAGCGGGTGCGTCACATCGTCGAGTCTGGCGAGGTGACGGGCATCGTGATCACCCATGGCACCGATACGATCGAAGAGACGGGCTATCTGCTCGACCGGACCGTTGATCCATCGGTTGCGATCGTGATCACCGGTGCGATGCGAACCTCGAGTGATGCCGGATGGGATGGGCCTCGCAACCTGACCGACGCGGCGACCGTGGCCGCCAGCGCGTCCAGCGCGGGACGCGGGACCATGGTGGCATTCAACGGAGCGGTGTTTGCCGGGCGGACGGCGGTGAAGATGCACGCCACGGATGTCGACGCGTTTGCCGCACCGCACACGGGGCCGGTGGGGCGGGTGACGGACGGCCGCGTAGACTACTTTGCCCCGCCTTCCCGGTCGAAGGCCGTCGAGCCTCGAGGCTTGAGCGCGCGCATTGCGCAGGTGGCGATGGTTGTGGGCGACGACGGCACCATGCTCGACCTTGCTCGACCCGCACACGACGGCGTGGTGGTGGTCGGCTTCGGCAGCGGTAACGTGCCTCCTGGTGCGGTCCCGGCAATCGCGCGATGGCTCGACGCGGCGAAGCCGGTCGTGCTCGCCACTCGCTGCCCCTTCGGGGAGGTCACACCGGTCTACGCGTTCGAGGGCGGGGGAGCGCGCACCGTCGCGATGGGTGTTGTGCCGGCGGGTCCCCGGTCGCCGTCCCAGGCTCGGATGGAGCTCGCCATCGCTCTGGCTGCCGGTGTACCCTACGGCGCCACATGACCCTACCTCCGTCGCTCCCGATCCCGGAGGAGGTGCTGGAGATCGCCCGCACTCTCGAGGGGGCCGGGTATGAGACGTGGTGCGTAGGCGGCGCGCTCCGCGACGAACTGCTGGGTTACGCCCACGCAGACTATGACCTCGCCACGGCGGCCACGCCGGCTCAGGTGCAATCGCTCTTCAAACGAACGGCTCCGGTGGGTGAGAAGTACGGGACCGTGGGCGTGATCGACCGCCGCCGAGTCGTGCACGAGGTCACGACCTTCCGCTACGACGTCGCTACCGATGGCAGGCATGCCGTCGTCCGCTACGGCGTTTCGCTCGACGACGATCTCGCTCGCCGCGACTTCACGATCAACGCCATCGCCTATCACCCGCTTCGGAAAGAGTGGCGCGACCCGTTTCAAGGCGAGGTGGATCTGCATCGCCGGGTCGTGCGGGCCGTGGGCGACCCGGCGCAGCGGTTCCGCGAGGACTACCTTCGCATTCTCCGCGCGATCCGCTTCGCCGCAAGGTTCCGGTTCGCCGTGGATGCCGCGACATGGGTGGCGATGGTGCACGGCGCCGAAGGCTTGCCGCGGCTCTCGGCGGAACGAGTGCGGGACGAATGGTTCAAGGGACTCGCAACCGCAGAATCCATCGAAGAGCTGGTGCGACTCTGGCGGGGGAGCGGCGCGGCGGCGCGGCTCATCCCGGAATTGGACGAAGTCCCTCCCGAAGCGCTCGAGCAAGCCGACGCGGTCGAGCGCGAGCGCAGGGATCCCGTTCTGTTGACCACGTTGCTGGTGCCGGATGCCGCCGACCTGCTTCGCCGGCTCAAGGCCTCGAATGCCGAGGTCGAGCGCGCGGCCACCCTCGCGTCCGCACCGACGGCGCCCGCGGGAGAGGGAGACGTTGCGGTCCGTCGTTGGCTCTCCACCGTCGGCAAGACCGCCGACGATCTCCTCGTACTCTGGGCTTTGCGTCACGGATCGGAACCGCCCTGGGCGGTTACGGTGCGTCAGATTCGGGATCGCGGCGATCCGCTGACTCGGGGCGACTTGGCGATCGGCGGGAGCGACCTGCAGGACCTCGGGCTCAAGGGGCCGCGGATTGGGGAGACGCTGGCGACGCTGCTCGACCGGGTGCTGGAAGATCCGGACCGCAACAGTCGAGAGACGCTGATGGCGCTCGCACGAGACATGGTGTGAGTCCGCTCGTCTTCGCGGTGGCCGCCGCGTTGGGCAATATCGCCGGAGCGCTGGCGGTGGTCCGCCACGAGCGGCGCAGTCTCCAGGCGATCGACGCGGGGCTCGCCTTTGGCGCGGGCTTCATGCTGGCCGTCGCGCTGCTCGGCGTGATGCCTCAGGTTTTGAAGGACGACTCTGCTCCCGCCCTGTACGTTCTTTTCGGGTATCTCGTCGTTCACCTGGCCCAGCACGTGTTCACGCCACACTTCCATTTCGGTGAGGAGACCCACACGGTCTCGGCGGCCGCCGGAACGTCGGCGCTGCTGGGCCTGACTCTGCACACGTTCTTCGACGGTGTCGCGATCGCGAGTGGCTTTCTCGTCTCGGGACAGCTCGGCATCCTTCTCTTCCTCGCCGTGCTGGTCCACAAGCTCCCCGAGGGCGTGACGATCGCCAGTGTGATGGTGGCCGGGGGTCGACCTCGAGGCAGCGCACTCGGCGCCGCCGCCGTCCTTGGCCTCGCGACGATCCTCGGCGTCGTCCTCACCGAGCGGGTCGCGCCGCTCGCGCGTCATGGCCTCGCGATCTCGGCGGGTGTCACCCTGTACGTCGCCGCGTCCAATCTCGTCCCGCACTTTCAGGCCCGCAGAGGCTGGCTCACCGCGGCGGCGTTCTTCGGTGGCGCCCTCAGCTTTTTCGCGGTCGAGCGTCTCCTCGAGGGGTGGGCCCTCTGATGCCACGCTCGCGTCCGACGGTGGATACCGGCGAATCGCTGTTCGCGAGCCAGGCCTTGCAGCCTCTGGCCGCGCGCATGCGGCCGCGCAGTCTCGATGAGTTCGTGGGCCAGGAGCATCTGCTCTCGCCGGGCAAGCCGCTGCGCGAAGCGATCGAGCGAGGGGTGCCCGGCTCGATGATCTTCTGGGGACCGCCCGGAACGGGGAAGACCACGCTGGCGCGGCTTGTCGCCACGACGTCCGCGCGCGCGTTCGTGCCCTTCAGTGCCGTCTCGGAGGGCGTACCCCGCATCCGGGAGATCGTCGCCGCGGCGAGGGCGAGGCTCGACTCGGGGGGGTCAGGGACCATCCTCTTCGTCGACGAGATCCACCGACTCAACAAGGCGCAGCAGGACAGTTTCCTTCCGCCGTCGGAGGACGGGACGATCACCCTGATCGGCGCGACGACCGAGAATCCGAGCTTCGAGATCAATGGCGCGCTGCTGTCACGAACACGCGTGTTCGTTCTCCAACCGCTGGCGAAGGAACATCTTGTGACGGTGATCCGCCGAGCACTCGAGGACGCCGAACGCGGACTGGGCGCGATGCGACTCGCGGTGGATGACGACGCCATCGAGTCGATTGCCGTGGAGGCGGACGGCGACGCTCGCCGGGCCCTCACGGTGCTCGAGGCCTCGGCAGCCCACGTCGGGACGGGCGGGCGCATCACGACCGACATCGCCCGGGAGGCGATGCAGAAGCGCTTCGCGCGGTACGATAAGGCGGGAGAGGAGCACTTCAATCTCTTGTCCGCCTACCACAAGGCGCTACGGGGAAGTGACCCGCAGGGGGCCCTCTATTGGATGGCGCGGATGCTGGACGGTGGCGAAGACCCCATGACGCTGTTCCGCCGCGCCATCGCGATGGCGGCGGAGGACATCGGACTCGCCGATCCGAATGCCCTGACGCTCGCCGTCGCCGCTCGCGACGCGTTTCACATGTTGGGGCCGCCCGAGGGATATCTCCCGCTCGCCGAGATGACGATCTATCTCGCCACGGCGCCGAAGTCGAACAGCACGGTGGCGGCACTCGGTGCGGCGCTCGAGGCGGCGCGTGAGACCCCGGCCGCTGCCGTTCCCCTGCACATTCGGAATGCACCCACCCCGCTCATGAAAGGGCTGGGCTACGGCCGCGGGTACCAGTACGCCCACGATTCGCCCGACCACTACATCCCGCAGGAGTACCTTCCGGACGAGCTGAAAGGCGCGGCCTTCTACCGGCCGGGCCCATTCGGGTATGAGCGCCGCGTCGCCGAGCGGCTGAGCTGGTGGGAAACCCGGAAGAGGGAAACGGATCCGGAGGCTGGGGAGGAGGCGGGGCCCGATTCGGGGTAATCGCCAGGAGTTATATTCACACTGGAATCGTCCCAGGGAGATCCTGATGCGGCCCGGCGCGGCAACGGTGCTCGTCGTGCTCCTGCTCACGGCGTGCAGCGGGTTGCCGGGTAACTTCAAGGACCCGGACATCAGGCTCGACCGTGTGGTTTTTCGGGGCGCGAGCGTCACGGGCGGAGTAATGAGCCTGAACCTCGAGATCGAAAACGCCAATCGCTTCGATCTGCGGGGCAGCAAGCTGCAACTGGGCCTGGACGTCGAGGGCTCGCACCTCGGCGACGTCGAATACGACGATGCCTTCAGCCTGCAGCGAGGCGAGAGGACCAGCCTGACGCTTCGGATGCGATTCGATTGGTCGGGTCTGGGAAGTACCGTGCGTACGGCGCTCGACAGCGACGATCTGCCGTATCAGATGAAAGGACTGGTTACGCTCGACACGCCTTTCGGCAAGCGGAAGGTGGCATTCACTCGCGAAGGACGGGCACCACTTGTCCGGTCGGGCGGCACCACGTCCCTACCGGCTTCTTGAGAGGGAGGGTCAGGCATCTCGACGAAAACGCCGATTGAGGTTCGAGACCCCATCGAGCGCGCCGTGCTCGTGGCCGCGCCGCGGAAGGGGTCGCTGGACGCTCGCCATATCACCGAGCATCTGGAAGAGCTCACCCGACTGGTCGATACGGCCGGCGCCGAAGTGGTGGGTCGTATCTCTCAGCTCATCGCGACGCCCAACCCCGCTACGCTGATTGGCGAAGGAAAGGTCGGCGAGGTCGCTGCCGCCGTCGCCGAGGCAGGAGCGTCACTCGTCATATTCGACGAGGAGCTGAGTCCGGTGCAAGGCGCCAACCTCGAGCGGGAGTTCGGGGTTCGCGTCATGGACCGGCCGGAAGTCATCCTCGACATCTTCTCCACCAGGGCTCGCAGCCACGAAGCCAAGCTCCAGGTCGAGCTGGCGCAGCTCGAATACATGCTGCCCCGCCTCACCCGCATGTGGACCCACCTCTCGCGCATCCGCGGCGGAATTGGCCTCCGGGGACCGGGCGAAACTCAGCTCGAGACCGACCGCCGCATCATCCGGCAGCGCATCCAGGGGCTCAAAGCCAAGCTCAAGGGTGTCGAGCGCCATCGCGAAAACCTTCGCGCCGGGCGCGATCCGATGCTCAGCGTCGCGCTCGTGGGTTACACCAACGCCGGCAAGTCGAGCATTCTCCGAGCGCTCTCTGGCCAGCACGAGATCGTGGTGGAGGACCGGCTCTTCGCGACGCTCGATACGCTGACCCGCGAGGTCGAGCTCGGGGAGGGACAACGTGCGAGGGTGACCGATACCGTCGGCTTCATTCGGAAGCTCCCGCACCATCTGGTGGCGAGCTTCCGCGCGACCCTCGAGGAAGCACGCGACGCCGACATTCTCATTCATGTGGTGGATTCGAGTCATCCGGATTGGGAAGACCAGATGCACGTGGTCGAGCGCGTCCTCGCCGAGCTCGACCTGGCCGACCGCCCGATTCTTCCGGTGTTCAACAAGATCGACGCGGTTCCCGATCCGGCGGGATTCGCCGCACGGGTGCGAGAGCTGCACCCGGGCGCGATCACGACGACGACCCAGCGGACCGACGGGCTGCTGCCCCTCAAGGTGGTGCTCCGAGACTTGGAGCGGGGCGGCCGGCCGACGGTTCGCGTGCGGCTTCCCGTGACCGATGGAGCGCGGCTCGCGGCGCTCTACCGCGACGGAGAAGTGCTCTCGCGTGAGGATCACGACAGCCAGTGCGATGTAGTGGTGCGGCTCGATGCCTGGCAAGTGGACCGGCTGAGGAGCCAGGGGGTCGATGTGACCGAGCCGAAGAGAAGGGAAAAGAGCGAACGGAGAACGGGCTGACAAGCTAATGGCTGATAGTCAATGGCTGATGGCCACGGACAATTAGCCACCAGCCATTAGCTATCAGATATCAGCTATCAGCCCCACTCAACACCTGCTCCAGAAGCAGCCACCGATTCATCCCGGCGAACTTCTGGTGCATCTTCGTGGTCGGTGGGCCGCCGGCGAGCTCATCTTCCTCGATCTGAAGATCGGCCAGCGCGTCGATTCCGTCCTTGAGGAACTTCCGGAGTCCCTTCTCCATCGCCATGCCGGCGGTGCGGAAGTTGAAGAGCGTCGAGAACTGCAGGGTGAACCCCAGATCGGCGAGCTGCTGGTTGGTGATCAGCGTGCCGGCCTTCTTATCCCTGCCGAAGTACAGCGACGGCGACAGGTTGAAGCCCAGCATCTGGTTCGGGTAGTGCTTGCGCACACCCTCCGCGAACTCTTGCGGCTGTTCGAGCCTGGTGTTGTTGAACTCCGGCCAGATCACGTCCACACCCAGCTCGGCGGCCTCCCACGCGTCCTCGATCGCCATCTTGACGCCACCCGGCTCCTGATCGGGAAGCGCTCCGTCCACCGAATCGGTCCGTGCGATGATCACGACGTCCACACCCGTGGCTTCGGCCGCGGCCTTGATGGCCTTGAGCTTGGCCAGCCATGCCTTCCGCGGCACCAGGACCTTGTTGCGCTTCTGCTTGCCGACGTTGACGATGTGGCCGCAGGTGCGATTCGAGGGATCCTGGTTCTCGAGGTGGACACCGGCCGCACCTGACGCGAATCAGCTCGGTGGCGAGCGTGAAGGTCTGGGTCGACCCGCCGAAGCCGGCCTCCATGTCCACGAAGGCCGGTGGCGCGTCGAGCATCTCCTTGCCCTCGGTGTCGAACCAATGGGTGTTCCGCGCTCCCTCGATCCCCTTTCGCATCTCCAGGACGAGCTCGACCATCTGGTGCGATTGATAAATGCCGATATCAGGATACATGCTCTTGGTCGCCGCCAGCTGCCAGCCGCTACCGTACAGCGTCTTGAACCCGACCCGGGTCATGATGGCCGAAGAAAAAGCGTCGTAGGCGCCCGCGGTGTGGAGGTAGCTGCCCTTGGTGTGGGCCTCGCGGAGGAGCCGGCGAAGCTTGTCGGCCGGGACCTCTGTTTCGGGTGGCGCGAAGAGCTTGTTGACCAGGTCGGCAGGATAGTGCGCGAAGGGGGATGTCGGGCGGGTCGCAGTCGCCATGATCGGTCTCCTCGGGGCAAAGCCACCCGGCCGCCCGGATACGCAAATGGGGCGGGTGCGGCGGCGACGGGGCAGTTTGTGAAACTATTCACATGATAGCGAGTCCGCCGGAATTGCGCCAGACCTGACTTCTCCGCCGGCATCCCTCGCTCCGGGCCTCACGAGTTGTCTGCGCCTCCGCACGACCTCGCCCCGTAGCCTCAACCAATGGGCCAACTTACATTTTGGCCTTCGACTCCCGTCCTCTCGCCACCACCGAGACCCATGTTCATCACCAAGCCCTTCATTCGAGACCGCAAGATCCGGTTCGCACTCGTGGGGTGCGGCCGAATCTCGGCGAATCACTTCGACGCGCTCGAGAAGCACGCCGATCGGGCGGAGCTGGTCGGAGTCTGCGACATCGACGCCGAGGTGTTGGCCAAGGCGGAGGCGAGAACGGGGGCACCGGGGTTCAGATCACTCGAGGCGATGCTGGCCGGGTCCGATGCCGACATCGTGATCCTCGCGACGCCAAGCGGACTCCACGCCCACCAGGCGATGCAGATCGCGGCCGCGGGCCGCCACGTCATGACCGAGAAGCCGATGGCGACCCGCTGGCAGGACGGCAAGAAGATGGTCCAGGCCTGCGACGAGGCCGGGGTGCACCTCTTCGTCGTGAAGCAGAACCGCCGGAACGCCACCCTTCAGCTCGTGAAGAGCGCGGTCGAGAAGAAGCGGTTCGGGCGCATCTACATGGTCACGATCAACGTGTTCTGGACCCGCCCGCAGTCCTACTACGATAGCGCGAGCTGGCGCGGCACCTGGGAGTTCGACGGTGGCGCCTTCATGAACCAGGCGAGCCACTACGTCGATCTCCTCGACTGGCTCATCGGACCGGTGGAGAGTGTCCAGGCCTACACGGCGACGCTGGCGCGCAACATCGAGGTCGAGGACACGGGCGTCGTCTGTATCCGCTGGCGGACCGGCGCGCTCGGCTCGATGAACGTGACGATGCTGACCTACCCGAAGAACCTCGAGGGGTCGATCACCATCATCGGGGAGAACGGGACGGTCAAGGTGGGTGGCGTGGCGGTGAACAAGATCGAGCATTGGGCCTTCGCCGACAAAGACCCCGACGACGAGGCCGTCGAGCGCGCGAGCTACGAGACGACCTCGGTGTACGGCTTCGGTCATCCGCTCTACTACGACAACGTGATCAAGGCCCTCCGCGGCGAGGCGATTCCCGACACCGACGGCCGCGAGGGGCTCCACTCGCTCGAGATCCTGATCGCCACGTACCTGTCGGCGCGTGACGGACGGCGGGTCGCTCTGCCTCTTGAGTACTAGCACGCGGACGTCGGGCCGCGCGGCTCGACGCAAAGGCATCATCCTCGCGGGTGGATCGGGGACTCGGCTGCATCCGGTCACCCGAGCGGTGAGCAAACAGCTCCTCCCGGTCTACGACAAGCCGATGGTCTACTATCCGCTCTCCACCCTGATGCTGGGCGGGACGCGGGACATTCTCCTCATCTCCACACCACAGGATCTCCCCGCCTTCCAGCGCCTCCTGGGCGACGGCGGCGCGTGGGGCATCTCGATCTCCTACGCCGAGCAGCCGTCACCCGACGGGTTGGCGCAGGCCTTCATTATCGGCCGAGAGTTCATCGGCGGTGAATCGTCGTGCCTCGTCCTCGGCGACAACATCTTCTATGGCGATGGGCTGAGTCACGTTCTGCAGCGAGCGGCGGCCCAGGAATCCGGTGCGACGATCTTCGGCTACCACGTACAGAACCCGACGGCGTACGGCGTGGTGGAGTTCGACGAGCACCATCGTGCCGTGGGGATCGAGGAAAAGCCGGCCAACCCGCGGTCCAACTACGCCGTGACCGGTCTCTACTACTACGACAACCGCGTCGTGGACGTGGCGAAGGCAATCAAGCCGTCTGCTCGTGGCGAGCTCGAGATCACCGACGTCAACGCATGGTACCTCAAGCGAGGCGAGCTCGAGGTAGAGCTGCTGCGACGGGGCACGGCGTGGCTCGATACGGGAACCCATGAGTCCCTGCTCCAGGCCAGCCTGTTCATCGAGACCATCGAGCAGCGGCAGGGTCTCAAGATCTCCTGTCCTGAGGAGATCGCGTATCGCATGGGGTTCATCGGTGCGGAGCAGCTCGAGCGTCTGGCCGATCCGCTCAAGAGAAGCGCCTACGGGCAATACCTTCTGCGTCTCCTTGCCGAGGAGCGCGGTCCGTGAACGTCATTCAGACCGCCATCGCGGGCGTTCTCGTGATCGAGCCGGTGGTCAGAGCGGATGCACGCGGATTCTTCGTCGAGGTGTGGCACGAGCAGCGGTACCGTTCGGCGGGGATCGACCTGCCGTTCGTGCAGGACAATCACAGCCGCTCGTATCGAGGCACGTTGCGCGGACTGCACTACCAGGTTCAGCAGGCACAAGGGAAGCTGGTGCGTGTCGCGGCAGGTGAAGTGTTCGATGTCGCCGTGGACCTGCGCCGGTCCTCGCCGACGTTCGGCCGCTGGGTAAGCACCGTCCTCTCGGGAGAGAACCACCGCCAGATCTGGATCCCGCCGGGGTTTGCGCACGGGTTCTACGTGATGAGCGAGTCGGCGGACCTCCTCTACAAGTGCACCGACCTGTACGCTCCGCAGTACGACCGCACGCTCCAGTGGAACGACCCCGAGCTCGGCGTCGACTGGCCGCTGTCGGGTGAGGTGCCGACCCTGTCGGCCAAGGATCAGGCGGGCGTCCCGCTGCGCGACGCGGAAGTCTACCCGTGACCTCGCCGCCGGTCCGGACGGCTCTCGTCACCGGCGCCGGCGGGCAGCTCGGTCTCGCGCTTCAGGCCACCGTTCCTCGAGGATGGCGCGTCATTCCCTGCGACCATCGCCAGCTCGACGTGACGAACGACGCGCAGGCGCATCACGTAATCGGCCGCGAACGGCCCGGTCTGGTCGTCAATGCCGCGGCTTATACCGCCGTGGACGCGGCCGAATCGGAGCCCGAGCGGGCGGCAGCGGTCAACACTATAGGCGCGGGCAACGTCGCGCGGGCCGCGCGAGAGATCGGAGCCCGGCTGATCCAGCTCTCGACCGACTTCGTGTTCGACGGATGTCAGGGCCGCCCCTACGGTCCCAACGACCCCACCAACCCACTCGGCGTGTACGGCCGCACGAAGCTCGAGGGCGAGCACGAAGTGACGAGGATCGCCGAGGACCTCGCCGTGATCCTCCGCTCGGCCTGGATCTACGGGATTCACGGGCAGAACTTCGTGCTTACCATGCTGCATCTCATGCGGGAGAAGGAATCGGTAAGCGTTGTTTCGGATCAGGTCGGTACACCAACGTGGGATCGCGGCCTGGCCGACGCGATCTGGGGCATCGCCGAGCGGCCCGACATGCGCGGTGTTCATCACTGGACCCCGACCGGTGTGGCGAGCTGGTACGACTTTGCGGTTGCCGTGCAGGAAGAGGCGCTGGCCCAGGGGATCCTCGACCGGGCCATACCGGTCAGACCCATTCGGACCGTCGAGTATCCCACACCAGCGGCTCGTCCCCCGTACAGCGTGCTCGATAAGAGCGTGACATGGGCGGCGCTTGGCCAGACGCCGGCGCATTGGAGGGCGCAGCTCCGGCTCATGCTGCAGGAGCTGTCCCATGGCTAGCCTGCTCGTGACCGGCGGCGCCGGATTCATCGGCGCCAACTTCGTTCATCACTGGGTGCGGCAGCACCCCGGCGACACAGTGGTCGTCCTCGATGCGCTGACGTACGCAGGCAACCTCGCCAGCCTCGAGCCGGTCAAGGGGCACGGTGGCTTCACGTTCGTCCATGGCGACATTCGGACCCCGGGGCTCGCCGAGCGGCTGCTCCGTGAGCACGAAGTGACCCTGCTGGTCCACTTCGCGGCGGAGTCTCATGTCGATCGCTCGATCGTCGGTCCGGATGCCTTCATCGAGACCAACGTCGGGGGAACCCACGAGCTGCTCAAGGCAGCCAGGCAGGTGTGGATGGAGGATGGAACGGGAAGGGAAGGGAAGCGCTTCCACCACGTCTCCACGGACGAGGTGTACGGGTCGCTCGGCCCCGACGACCCTGCCTTCCACGAGGATACCCCCTACGCTCCCAACTCCCCATACGCAGCCAGCAAGGCGGCGTCGGACCATCTCGTGCGGGCGTATCATCACACGTACGGTCTGCCCGTCACCACCAGCAACTGCTCCAACAACTATGGTCCGTATCACTTTCCCGAGAAGCTGATTCCGCTCATGCTCGTCAACGCGCTCGAGGGTCGGCCGCTGCCGATATATGGCGACGGTCTCAACGTCCGCGACTGGTTGTATGTCGAGGACCACTGCCGGGCCCTCGAGCTGGTGGCGACGAGGGGACGTCTGGGCGAGACCTATAACGTTGGCGGCCGGAACGAGTGGAAGAACATCGATATCGTGCGGCTGCTGTGCCGGCTGGTGGACGAGGCGTTCGCCGGAGACCCAGGGTTAGCGTCTCGGTTCCCGTCCGCGCCGCCGACGAGGGGGAAGAAGACCGACGCGCTCGTGGCATTCGTGAAGGACCGACCGGGCCACGACCGGCGATACGCCATCGATGCGACGAAGATCGAGCGTGAGCTCGGTTTTGTGCCGAGGGAGAGCTTCGAGACGGGAATTCGGAAGACGATCGCCTGGTATCTCGCCAACGAGGCGTGGTGGAGGGGGGTGATGGACGGAAGTTACCGGGAATGGGTGGGGCGGTGGTATGGGGCCACTGCATGAAACCGCAGGACTGTCTTCTTCTTGGCGTATTCCTTGCCCTCTCCACTTTAGGCGTGGTTCACCATCGGGCCGTCGCTCGAACGTGATTCCGCTCACTGCCATGCGGGTTCATGGGCGGTATACACAACGCGGAAAGCGTGTTGTGCGTTTTTTGATGAGGCGGAGCGCTCCCTCTGTTGTGGGACCGATGGTATTTGGTCGGCCAAATCCGCCTGACTTCGGTATGGGGATGCGTGTCATAGCGTCCGCGAAAAGGGTTGATCAGGAGGCGTGAGCGTGGCAATTCGACACGAGGTCGTCTAACCTTCGGACTCGCAAATTCTTGACGAACCTCGTGGCGGTTAATACCCTAGCCGATCGTCCGAGTGCTCGACGGAGCCGGTGGTAATGCAGTAAACGCGATCGCTGGTGGTGATCAACTCCGGTAACGAGGCAATACGGGAATTATCAACTAACCCTGGGACTGATCCGGCCTGCGCGACTGGCCGTTGATTGCTAAGTGAGCCTATCTCTTGACGTTGCGTCGCGACCGGTTAGCTTGCTCCGTCCCTGTGTGGGTCGTGCGAGCGCCTGAGAAAGCGCCCTGGTGAGCTCGCCCTCTTTTCCCCTTGCTTGTCCTGCGCCCCTGTGGGGTGTGCAGTGGAGGGTCGTTCTGCCCGCCAATCCCTTCGTGGAGCGCACCAGGCCTTGAGTACTACAGCGCCCCTCGTCCTGCTGGTCGCCACCCTAGCCAGCATTGCCATCACTCCCCTCGTCATCCGCGTCGCGGTGGCTCGGCGGCTCTACGACACCCCTGACACCCGCCGCCTTCATACGAAGCCGATTCCCCGCCTCGGAGGGGTGGTCGTCTTCGTCTCGACCCTTCTCGGCCTCGCCACCGCCCTTTTCCTCGCGACCCGATCGGGCGGTCTCTCGCCGGAGCGGGTGGAGTTTTTTACGGGAGTCCTGCTCGGGGGGACGGTGCTCTTTGCCGCCGGCCTCTTCGATGACCTTCGCGGACTTCGACCAGCGGCCAAGTTGGTGGTCCAGTGCATCGCGGCGGTCATCGTGTACCGGTATGGGCTCCAGATCCAGCTGATCACGCTGGGTCCAACCATTGCCATCCCGCTTGGCTGGCTCGGATTGCCGCTGACGGTCGGGTGGGTAGTCGGGGTCACGAACGCCTTCAACGTCATCGACAACATGGATGGTCTCGCCAGCGGACTCGCGCTGGTCGCATTGGCGACGGTGCTTGGCGCCGCGTTCGCCCTGGGTAATACCGACGTGGCCCTGGTCTGTCTCGCTTTGACCGGTGCGCTTCTCGGATTCCTCCCATACAACTTCAACCCCGCACGGATCTTCCTCGGCGATTCGGGGAGCCTGTTCATCGGATTCATGCTCGCCGTGCTGTCCGTGCATGGAGCGCTCAAGAGTGCGACGGCGGTACTCGTCGCCATTCCTCTCTTCGCGCTCGCCGTGCCCCTGTTCGACCTGACGCTCTCCATCATGCGTCGGTGGCTCCGGGGCGTGCCGATCTTCGTGGGCGACACGAGGCACATCTCCCACCGCCTGCTGGCCATCGGATTGACCCAGCGGCGCGTCGTGACCGTTCTCTCCCTCGTGGCGGGGGCCCTGGGACTCCTGGGGCTCCTGCTGGCCTTTACGCCGCCACCGGCGCTGCGGACCATCGCGCTCGCGGGTGGCGCGGTCACGCTCCTGCTGATCCTCTACGGGATGCGCCAGCTCAACTACGCCGAGTTCGTGGAAGGCCGGGCGGTGGTAGCCTCGGGCCTGGGCCGGATTCGGCGGATCATTCACGACCAGATCTATGCGCGGGAAGTCGCTCAACTGCTTCCTCGCTCGGACAGTCTGCGGCAGATCAACGCTATCTTGGAGTCCAAGGCGCCCGAGTTCGGCTTCGAGGGAATGCATCTCGACCGGGCGAGCGACCTCGAGGAGGAGCGGATCGTCGGCGGCAACGGACGAACGCCAATTCTGTGGAAGCTCGATCATCCGATCATTGCTGCCGATCTCGACGATGATGACCCGTACGTGCTCCGAATCTCGTGCCGGCCGCCGCATGACCTGCGTCCGCACGGTGCGGAGCGCGTCGCGCACATCCTGGTGCCGGCGATAAAGGAGTGGCTGGTAAGAACCAGGGTGCCGGTTCGGTCGTCGAGTGCGACGCCGATGACGGGTGCCCAGGGGAGCGGATTTGCCGAACGTGCCATTTAGAGTGTGCGACGCACACCTCAACCCCTAGGACGATGAGATATCTAATCACTGGCGGCGCTGGCTTCATCGGATCGCATCTCGCGGACGCATTGATCGCGCGGGGCGATCGAGTCACCATCATCGACGACCTGTCGACCGGGTCGCTTCGAAACATTGCGCACCTGCGGCAACTCGACTCGTTCGAGAGCGTCATCGACACGATGCTGAATTTGCCGCTCCTCGAGGAGCTGGTCGACGAGGCCGACGCGGTGTTTCACCTGGCTGCCGCGGTGGGCGTCAAGCTGATCGTCGAGAGCCCGGTTCACACGATCGAGACGAACGTCACATGCACCGAGCGGCTGCTGAACATCGCGACCCAGCAGAAGAAGAAGGTGCTGGTCGCCTCGACGTCGGAGGTGTACGGCAAGAGCGCGGCGATTCCGTTCCGCGAAGACGGTGATATGGTGCTCGGACCAACCACCCGAGGCCGTTGGAGCTATGCCTGCTCCAAGATGATCGATGAGTTCCTGGCCTTGGCCTACTATCGCGAGCAGCACCTGCCCACCGTGGTGGCGCGGCTCTTCAATACCGTTGGTCCTCGTCAGACCGGCCGATACGGCATGGTGGTCCCGCGGTTCGTGACCCAGGCGCTCGATGGCGACCCGATCAGCGTCTACGGAGATGGCTCGCACAGCCGGTGCTTTACCCACGTGTCGGACACGGTGCGCGCGCTTCTCGATCTCATGGAGGCCGATGCCGCCGTCGGCGAGGTCTACAACGTCGGCAGCTGCCAGGAAATCACGATCCTGGAGCTGGCGGAGCGCGTCAAGCAGCTCACTGAGTCGTCCTCCGAGATCGTCTTCGTTCCGTTCACGGTTGCCTACGAGGAGAATTTCGAGGACATCCGTCGCCGCCTGCCCTCCATCAAGAAGATCGAGCACGCCATCGGGTGGAGACCCGAAGTCGACCTCGACTCGACCCTCGAGTCGGTGATCGACTATGCGCGCCTGGAGGCGGAAGCCACGCACATCAGCGACCGTCCCGCACGCGCGACTGCGGCCAGCTATGACGGCCTCCGCGCGGTCGCCAGGGCATCGCGGTCGGCATCCTGAATCCGCAAGTTTGTTGAGGGAGTGGGAGGAGTCCTGTTCCGCCGCGAGGCGGGCAGGGCTTTTCCGGACTCTCCTCAACCGTCACCCGTACAATCCCGCCCTCGACAATGACTGAGTACAAGGATCGGTTCTACCGGGCCTATTACAGCAGTCATATCGTCCCGCGAAAGGGAGAGTTCACCCTCGAGCGCTTCGCGGCCTACGCGCGCGTCTTCGATCGGGTATGGTCGGGCACGCTGCCGGCCGACAAGAGCGCGCGCATTCTCGACGCCGGTTGCGGGAGCGGCAGCCTCGTCTGGTGGATGCAGCAGCGTGGCTACGAGCAGGCCGGCGGGATCGACGTCAGCGCCGAGCAGGTGGCGACCGCTCGTGCGCTCGGCGTCCGGAACGTCGAGGAAGGCGACCTGATCCCCTATCTCGCCGGGAAGCCTGGATGGTACGATCGGGTGATTCTGCGCGACGTGATCGAGCACTTCACGCGGGATGCCATCGTGGACACGCTCGACACCTGCCGTCGGGCACTCCGCCCAGGGGGTGCACTCGTCATTCAGGTGCCGAACGCGGGTACACCGTTGTGGGGTCGCATCCGGCACGGTGACTTCACGCACGAAATGGCCTTCACCGAAGGATCGTTGCGGCAGTTGCTGGCCGTAACCGGATTTGGTCAGGTCCGATTCCTGCCCGCGGGGCCGGTGCGCCAGAGTCTCCGCGATCTGCCTCGTCACCTTCTCTGGAAGTGCGTCGAAGCCTTCTACAAGACGCTGGCGTACGCCGAGACCGGTCGTCGCAACGTCATAGTGACCGAGGGGATCATCACGATGGCGACGGTCGCGCCGGCTGATGGCCCCCGCGCGTGAGCACACCGGCACCTGCGTCCCGACCCGGCATCCTGCTGATCGGTAACTACCCTCCTCCGTTTGGAGGGGTCCCGAGGCACCTCGAAGACCTGGCTCCTCACCTCGTGAAGCTTGGATGGGACGTGCACGTGCTGTCCGGGGGGAATTCCGGGGTCTATCGCGGCCGGGGATTCACGGTCTACAAGGACCCTCGCTCGGCGCTGCCGCGCCGGCTGGGCACCGCCGGATTTCTTGCGCGAACCGCGCTGAGCAGCCGGCGCGGGCCGGCCGTTGCTGCCGCGCGACGTCTTCCGCCGGGGTCCTGGGTCCGGACGATGACTCGGGTCAGCCTCGCGGCCGACATCATCGAGCGGCACGACATCAGGGTGATCAGCGCGTATAACTTGCTGCTCGGCGCACCGGTGGGTTCCATTGCGGCGGAGATGTATCGTATTCCGCTCGTGGTGACGAACTTCGGCGAGATCTACAGTCACCGGACTGAAATCGACCGGCAGATCGAGATGATCCGTCACGTCGTCCGGTCCGCCGCCGCGCTGACGTCGCTCACCCGTCACTGCGCCGACAGCTATCGCGAGCTGGGAATGAGCCCGGATGTGAAGGTGCTCCATTACGGCATCGACCACGAGCGGTTCGCCGGCGGTGCCGGCGAGGCGACGCGCAGACGGCTCGGCATTCCTCCGGTGGCGGACGTCGTGCTGTACGTGGGTCGCCTGGTCCGCGACATGGGTCTCCACGTGCTGCTCGATGGGCTGCCCGAGCTGCTCGACCGTCATCCGTCCGTGCATGTATTGATCGTCGGCGGCTCGGGAAATCTGCGTCCCGATGCGGAGAGGGCCGTCGGCAAATGGGGGAGGCGAGTGGTCGTTGTCGCGGACGCAAGCGAGAGCGACCTTCCCGGCTGCTATGCCGCTGCGACGGTGGTCGTCGCGCCGACGATCGGCGCGCGAGCCTGCGGCAGCCTCGCGTCGGCCGAAGCGATGGCCGCCGGAAAGCCGGTTGTCGCGACGCGGGTCGGGGGAATTCCAGAATACGTGGGGGAGGGGCAAACCGGTCTCCTGGTTCCACCGGGGGATAGCGGCGCGCTCGTACACGCGGTTGTCTCACTGCTAGACGACCGCGATCGCCTCTCACAGCTCGGCAATGCTGGACGAGAGCGCGTCCGGCGGCTATTCGACAACGAACGTACGAACGACGCGATCGAACGACTCTTCCACGACGTGGCAGAGATCCGATGATCTGGTCGGTGATCCAACAGGTCGGCGGTCAGGCGGCCACGATGGTCGTGTTCTTCGTGCTCGCCGCGCTGTTACGGCCGGCCGACTTCGGACTCGTCGGCATGGCAGGGGCCTGGCTCGCAGTGCTGAACGCGTTCTGTGAGACCGGCTTCGGCGCGGCTCTCATCCAGCGCGATCACCTGCGGGAGGATCACCTCGGCTCGACATTCGGCATCAACGTGCTGGTCGGCGCCCTGCTCACCGTCCTCGGCGTGGCACTATCGTGGCCCGCGGCGGCGTACTTCAGCACTCCCGCGTTGCAGCCGGTCATGGCGTGGCTCTCCGCGGCTTTTCTGCTCCGCGCCTTCGGACTCACGCAGGCCGCCCTCGTCCAGAGGGAGCTCGAGTTTCGAGCGTTGGCCATTCGCGACCTCACGGCGAACATTCTCGGTGGTGTGGTTGGGATCGGGCTCGCGCTCGCTGGCTATGGGGTGTGGAGTCTCGTGATCATGACGCTGGTGAGCTCGCTTGTCGAGACGGTCCTGCTCTGGCGTCTCGCGCACTGGCGTCCTCACCGCTTCGAGATCTCCCGCGAGGCCACTGCCGATCTGTGGCCCTATAGCTCGCGGATGCTCGGCTTCAACCTCTTCAAGGCGTTCGCGCAAAACACCGACCGCCTCATCATCGGCCCGCTTCTCGGCGTCCAGGCGCTCGGAGTGTACACGCTGGCGTTCCGGGCGGTCATCTATCCCGTGACCACTTTCGTCGGTGCCGTGGGTGGGTATCTGTTCCCGAAAGTGGCCAGACTGCAGTCCGATCGACACGCGGTCGCCTCGGTGTACCGGAGCGTCCTCGTCGGCATCTTCAATCTCGTGCTGCCGGCGCTCGTCGCTCTCGCGATCCTCACCCCAGCCCTCATTCCTCTGTTGGGGACGCGCTGGCACGAAGCCATACCGGTCATCCAGGTGTTGACGATCGCCGGCCTGGCGCAGGCGTTGATGGCGCCGGTCGGCCAGATCATGAAGGGTCTCGGACGTCCCGGTTGGCTCATCTGGTGGTCGGTCGCGCTTACGCTGGTGACCTGCATCACACTCTTGATCGGCGCCCGGTGGGGCCTCACTGGCGCGACCCTTGCCTATTCGCTCGCCAATCTCGCCGCGGTTCCGGTCATCTTCATCATTGGCCGGCGGCTCACAGGACTCGGGTTGCTCGAGATCGGGAAGGTTGCGTGGCGCCCCGCAGTGACCACGGCGTTGCTCGCCGCGAGCCTCGGCCTTCTGGTGCGATACACGGGTCAATGGAGCGCTTGGGTGACGCTGGTGAGCGCGCTCGTGATTGGGTCGGTGTATCTCGTGATCACGGGAATGGTGAATCCGGAATTCAAGGGTCTCGTGGCACGGGAGATCCTCAAGCTTCGGCTCGCGCGAGAAGAGACGGCGTCCGTAGCGCGACCAGTCTCCCGGGGCTAGGTTTCCCGCCTTCGCGGTCTCGGGCGTGGCATACACTTCATCGTGCAGGGGGACATGTCCAGCGAGGGGTACCTACCTGAAGTCCTGAGCGCGGGTCAGGCCGAGGACGCCGTGCTACACACCCGGAACAAAATCATACTCGCTGACTTTGCGGCGCCCTCACTGCGGGACCGGGTGATCCGGAGACTCTGGAACACTCTGGACGGCTCCCGAGCCGCGGCGTTGGGCCGCGGCCGTCCAGCGGTCGTCGTGTCCGAGCAGCTCATCGAGAACGCACTGCTGCTTCGCGAGGTCGGCGCAGACGTTCGCAAGGCACTCGATTTCGGCGGTTTCGAGTCCACGCTTCCGCTTGCGCTTGCGGGCCTCGGGGTGGACGTGACGGTGGTAGATCAACGGCGATATCCGTTTCGGCACGATCGACTTCACGTCGTTCAGCATGACATCCTTCAACCCCTCGCGTCATTGCCTGGCGATTTCGACCTGGTCTATTCGATCTCCACGATCGAGCACGTCGGCCTCGGCGACTACGGTGATCCTCGCGCCACGAACGGAGATGCGACGGCTGTCGCGCATCTTTGGGAGAAGGTCCGCCCCGGGGGCCGCCTCTTCTTTTCAGTGCCGGCGGGCGAGGCCGCCGAACAGCGCGGTTATCGGATCTACTCCCCTGAGACACTCGAGCGACTCCTCCCGGCACCGGGTCGGGTCCGGTACTTTCAGAAGCCTGGTCGGCAGGCCGTATGGCGGGAGTGCGCGGCCGTTGAAATAGCGGGACATCGATATGAGAATCCCCATGCCGACTTCCCCGTGGAGGGTGTCGCCATCGCCATCGTTCAGAAGCAGAGAGCCTGACATGCGTTCGCTCGCCATCGACGGCGTTCGTCTCAGCGACGATTCCGACTGCTTCGTGATCGCCGAGGTGGGTCACAACCATCAGGGCGACGTCGAGAAGTGCAAGGAGCTGTTTCGTCACGCGAAGGAATGCGGGGTGGACGCGGTCAAGACGCAGAAGCGGGACAACCGCGCACTCTACACTCGCGCGATGTACGAGAAACCGTACGACAACGAGAACAGCTTCGGCGCCACCTATGGCGAGCATCGGGAGGCGCTGGAGTTCGGCCGTGATGAATATGTGGAGTTGCAGCGCTACGCTCGGCAGATCGGCGTGATCTTCTTCGCGACGGCCTTCGACATCCCGAGCGCCGATTTCCTCGCCAAACTCGACATGCCGGCTTACAAGATTGCCTCGGGTGATATCAAGAGCATTCCGCTGCTCCGCCACGTCGCCCACTTCGGCAAGCCGATGCTCGTGAGCACTGGCGGGACAACCATGGAAGACATCAACCGCGCCTACGACGCGATCGCGCCGGTGAATCCGCAGATCAGCTTCATGCAATGCACCGCCGCCTATCCCGCCTCGCCCGAAGACCTCAACCTGAACGTCATCACCACGCTTCGAAACCGCTTCCCCGAGCTCGTGATCGGTCTCTCGGACCATGAGAACGGGATCGCGATGGCCGTCGCGGGGTTCGTGCTCGGGGCGCGCATCGTCGAGAAGCACTTCACGCTCAACCACACATGGAAAGGCACCGACCACGCCTTCTCGCTCGAGCCCATCGGCATGCGGAAGCTTGTGCGCGACCTGCGCCGAGCTCGTGTCGCGCTCGGCACCGGTGTGAAATGCCCGCTGCCGTCGGAGCGCGGTCCCCTGGTCAAGATGGGGAAGATGCTGGTCGCGGGTCGCGCACTCGGCGCCGGCCACGTGCTCGGCGACGGCGACGTGGTGATGAAGTCGCCTGGCGACGGACTTCCGCCGTATCTCCTCGATCAGGTGCTGGGACGGACTCTCACCAAAGCGCTCCAGCCGGACGATCCGATCACGTTCGAGGTCCTCTCGCAGGGCGAGGCCTGAGTGGCCGGTTCGCTGGACGGGCGGGTCGCGGTGGTTACTGGCGCGTTCGGTCGACTCGGCCCGGTCTGGTGCGAGGCATTGCTGGGAGCGGGAGCCAAGGTCATCGGGCTCGACCTTCCCGGCGCCGCTCCTTCGAAGGACTACGAGCGACTCTGCCACGAGGCGGGCGGTCGTCTCGCCACCATTCCGGCCGATGTCCGCGACCGGGCCTCGCTCGAGGCGGCTCGGATTCGCTGTGGTGAGATCGGGGACGCGCCGTCCGTGCTGGTCAACAACGCCGGCATCGATCAGCCGCCGGGCCCCGCGCAGACCTACAGGGTCGAGGAAGTTCCCGTCGAGCAGTTTCAGCGTGTGCTCGACGTCAATGTCACCGGGGCATTTCAGGCCGCGCAGGTGTTTGGAGCGGATATGGTGCGGGCGGGGCGCGGCTCGATCATCAACATCGGCTCGCTGTACGCCTCGGTCTCACCTGACGCCCGATTCTACGACCACCTACCCGCTGATCCACCTTTCCTCAAGCCTCCAGCCTATGGCGCCTCCAAGGCGGCTTTGGTCAACCTGACCAGATATCTCGCCACCCATTGGGGGCCGCTGGGTGTGCGGGTGAACGCGCTGTCGCCCGGAGGGGTCGAAGGCGGACAGGATCCGGAGTTCAAGCGCAAGTTCACCGATCGCGTGCCCCTCGGACGAATGGCCGCGGCCCAGGACCTCGGCGGCCCCCTTATATTTCTCGCGTCGGATGCTTCATCCTACGTAACCGGTATTGAACTCCGGGTGGACGGTGGGTTTACCGCCTGGTGAACCCCAGCCACGGAACCGGCTCGACGATGGAATCCCTCCGCATCCCACCGTTCGTTCCCAACTTCATCGACGGCCAGGACTCGCGCGCCCGCTCGGGTGAATGCTTCGTGAAGCGCGCCCCCGCCACGGGAAAGCCGCTCACCGAAGTGGCGCGGTCAAAGGCCGACGACGTCGCATCCGCGATCGCCGCTGCCCGGCGCGCGCAGCCGGCCTGGGCAGACGCGACCGTCGTGAGTCGAGGGGATCGGCTTCGCGCGATCGCACTCGGCCTCCGCGACAGGCAGGAAGAAGTGGCGGCACTGGTCGCGGCGGAGACCGGAAAGTCGATGAAAGACGCGCGCGGGGAGACGGGCGCCGCAATCGAGATGGGAATGTTCATCGCGGGAGAGGGCCGACGATTCTACGGGCGCACGACAACGAGCGCGATTCCCAACAAGGCCGCGCTCACCGTGCGCCAGCCCCTCGGGGTCGCGGGGCTCATCATCGCCGCCAACACGCCGATCGCCAACGTGGCATGGAAGGTGTTTCCCGCGCTGCTCTGTGGCAACGCTGCGGTGCTGAAGGCAGCGGAGGATACACCCCTCAGCGCGTGGGCGTTCGCGCGGATTGCGTCCGAGGCGGGACTTCCGGCCGGCGTGCTCAACGTGATCCACGGCTTCGGTGAAGAGGCGGGAGCACCTCTGGTGGAGTCGCGCGACGTGGACGTCATCAGTTTCACGGGGTCTACGGCAGTCGGCCGGTCCATCGCCCAGGCGGCGGGGGCACGGCTCGCGAAAGTCTGCCTCGAGCTCGGCGGCAAGAACCCGCTCATTGTCTGTGACGATGCCAACCTCGAGGTGGCCGTCGAGGCCGCCGTGCTCTCCGCCTTCAGCAATGCGGGGCAGCGCTGCGCCGCCGGGAGTCGGATCATCGTCTTCGACGCCGTCTACGAGCGCTTTCGCGAACGTCTTCTGGCGCGCGTCGCGAAGCTGCGGGTGGGCGCGGGCGACGATGACGATTTCGGGCCAGTGATCAACGAAGGGCAGCTCGAAGGAATGCTCGCGGCCGTGGACGCCGCCCGGCAAAGTGGCGTCACGGTGCTGAGTGGAGGCGAACGCCTCACTGGACCCGGCTACGAGGGCGGCTACTACATGGCGCCCACGTTGCTCGAGCAGGCGGCGCCGGACGCCGAGATCTCACGCACCGAGCTCTTCGGCCCGATCTCCGTGTTGTATCGAGTAGCGGGGTTCGACGAGGCGCTCGCATTGGCCAACGAGTCGCCCTATGGGCTCACAGCCTCCATTCATACCGACAGCGTGCACCGGGGCATGACCTTCCTCAACCGAGTTCGTTCGGGCGTCGCCGTGATCAACGGTGCGACATACGGCAGCGAGCCGCATCTGCCCTTCGGCGGTCTGCGGGATTCAGGCACGGGTTGGCGTGAGGCCGGGACCGAGGTCCTCGACGTGTACTCCGACTGGAAGACCGTCTACGTGAACTTCGATCCGCGAGCGGTGTGAGCACCCCAACCTGTGTAGCGCTGGTACCCGCCCGAGCCGGGTCCAAACGCCTGCCCGGCAAGAACATCCGCCCCCTGGCCGGTCACCCCCTCCTGGCCTACTCCATCGCCGCGGCGCTCGACAGCGCCACCTTCGCAGCGGTGATCGTCTCGACCGACTCCGAAGAGACGGCCGCGATCGCCCGGCATTACGGGGCGGAGGTACCTTTCCTGAGGCCGGCGGAAATGGCGGCGGACCTCTCGCCCGACATCGAGTGGGTGGCCCACACGCTCCGGGGACTCGAGACGGCGGGACTCGCGACGGACTGCTTCAGCATCCTCCGGCCGACCAGCCCCTTCCGCCGAGCCGACACGATCCGGCGGGCGTGGCACCGTTTCTTGTCAGCCGGATCGGTGGACTCGCTCCGTGCGGTCGAGCTGTGCCGGCAGCACCCGGGCAAGATGTGGGTGGTCGAGGGTGACCGGATGCGGCCCTTGTTGCCGGGTGACGCGACAGGGGTACCGTGGCACAGCCGGGCCTATCAGGCGCTGCCGCCGGTACACGTCCAGAACGCGAGCCTCGAGATCGCATGGACACGCACGGTCCGGGACACCGGCACGATCGCGGGACAGACGATCGTGCCGTTCTTCACTCAGGATCACGAAGGGTTCGACGTGAACGATCCAAGGGACTGGTGGTACGCCGAGCATCTCCTGGCGACAGGCGCCGCGAAGCTGCCGCCGGTCTCGGCAGTTGCGTGGAGCGCGGCGGGGGCGGTATGACGCTGCCGGAGCTCACGTACGTGCCGCTCAAGGAGATCAAGCGGGTCCGGGGCGCCGCCATCGATCCCGTACGGCGCGCCGCCGCGTTCGCGGCTGTCTGCAGGATCAACACCCTCTATATGATCGCCCGGGCGGGATCGGGTCACATCGGAAGCAGCTTCAGCAGTCTCGATATCGTGTCATGGCTTCACCTCGAGGAGCTGCGCGGACTCGGCGATCCCAAGTCCGGGCCTCGCGATCTCTTCTTCTCCTCGAAGGGTCATGACGTTCCGGGCCTCTACTCGGTCCTCATCGGGCTCGGCCTGCTGCCCTTCGACTCGATCAATGGGCTGCGCCGGCTGGGCGGTTTGCCGGGACATCCCGACGTCGCGACGCCCGGCATCGTGACCAACTCCGGGCCACTGGGCATGGGCATCTCGAAGGCGAAGGGAATAGTGCGCGCGGCCCGACTGAGCCGTGAGGATCGCCGAATCTTCGTGATGACGGGTGACGGTGAGCTGCAGGAAGGCCAGATCTGGGAATCGCTTCCCTCTGCCGTCAACGAGCGGATGGGCGAGATCACGGTGATCGTGGATGCCAATCGGATCCAGTCCGACACCTGGGTCGAGTCGGTCAGTGATCTGGGCGACATCGTGCGCAAGTTCGAGGCGTTCGGATGGCACGCGGCCCGTTGCGACGGACACGATCTCCCCGCAATTGCCCGGGCCCTGGATGAGTTTCGTGGAATCACCGATCGCCCCAAGGTCCTCGTTGCCGATACGGTGAAGGGGCGTGGGGTCTCGTTCATGGAGTCGCTGCCGCCGGGCGAGAGATTCTACCGCTTCCACAGTGGCGCGCCCGACGATGCAACCTATGCGCGTGCGGTGGAGGAGCTGATCGCCGCCGCGAATGCCCGTATGGCGGATCTCGGCCTGCCGCCGCTCGAGCTCAAACGATCGACCCGTCCCGAGCGCGCGAGCATGCAGGGGACCCAGCGCCTCATTCCAGCATATTCACGCGCGCTCGTTGCCCACGCGGAGCGGGATCCCCGGATCGTCGCGCTCGATGCCGATCTCGTTCTCGATACCGGTCTCATTCCGTTCTCCGAGCGGTTTCCCGATCGGCTCGTCGAGTGTGGAATCGCCGAGCAGGACATGGTATCACAGGCGGGTGGCCTGGCCTTGAGTGGTTTTCTGCCGGTGGTCCACTCCTTCGCCTGCTTTCTTTCGACCAGACCGAACGAGCAGATCTACAACAACGCTACCGAGCGCCGCCGAGTGGTGTACGTCGGCTCGCTCGCCGGCCTCCTTCCCGCCGGTCCCGGTCACTCTCATCAGTCGGTTCGCGACATCTCGGCGCTCTCGGCGGTCCCTGGGCTCGAGATGCTCGAGCCCAGCTGCGAGGACGAAGTCGTCCAGGCGGCGGAGTATTGCCTCACGCGCTCCGCCGCGAGCTGCTACCTGCGTCTCGTGTCGGTTCCGTGGCGCGTGCCGTTCTCGCTGCCGGCGGACTATCGGCTCGAGCGGGGACGCGGTGTGCGATTGACGGAGGGTGACGACGCGATCCTCTTCTCCTATGGCCCTGTCATGCTGAGTCAGGCGTGCGGTGCGGCCGAGCTGCTGCGTGAACGCCAAGGCTTCGGGCTTCGGGTCGTCAATCTTCCCTGGCTCAATCTGCTGGATACGACCTGGCTCACCGACGAATTGGCGGGGCCGCGAAATATTTTCACCTTGGATGACCATTACATCAAAGGCGGACAGGGGGAGATGATCGCCGCGCAGGTTGCCCAGCTTGGCCTCGCCTCCGGGGTGCGAGTCCGTCACTTTGGCATTCTCGATATCCCCGAATGCGGTCAGAACGATGAGGTGTTACGGGCGCACCGGCTGGACGCCGAGAGCCTGGCCGAAGCGGTAGCCGCCGAACCGGTCGGGATCGAGGCCGACTGATGCTGGTCTTCTGGGATATCGACGGCACACTGCTCACGACAGCGAAGGCGGGGATCTTTGCGTGGGCGGATGCTTTCACGGAGATCACCGGGGTGACCGTCGATCTCGAGAATTTCGATACCGCCGGCATTCCCGATCACGGGATTGCGCGTCGACTGCTGGTGGAGCTTGCCGGGCTCCAGGCGCCCGATGGACAACTCGTGTCCGAACTCGTGAGACGGTACGAGGAGCTATTGCCTGCTGCGCTCGGCCGTCGAACGGGCCGGGTGCTCCCCAATGTTCGCGGGATACTCGAGCGGTTGGCTGCGATGCCACGGGCGTGCTCGCTCTTGCTGACGGGGAATACCGAGCGTGGCGCTCGCGCCAAGCTCACGCACTACGGCCTGCTCGAGTTCTTCCGAGGAGGAGGCTTCTCGGAGCGTGATGGCGATCGCAACGCCATCGCGCATACCGCACTCGAGCATGCCAAGGCCGCGGGGTGCGTCGTTCGTCCCGGCGGCACGTACGTGGTCGGCGACACACCGCATGACGTCGCCTGCGGCGTGGCAATCGGGGCGAGAACCATCGCGGTTGCGACCGGCCGGCACACGATCGAGGCCCTTGCCGCGCTCAATCCCTGGCGGACGCTGCCCGAGTTGCCACCCGCCGAAGAGTTCCTATCCCTCTTGAGTGAATTCGGGGTGCCGGCCGATGTATGAGCGTGGGGTGCCGTCGGGAGCGAGGCGGGGGTTGCTCATCGCCGCGCCCATTCCGCACGTGCTGCGGAACTTCCTCGCTGCCGGTCTCGTCGCCGAGCTCGAGGAGACGTTCGGGCTCGCTCCCGAGTTCATCTCTCCGTACCAGCAGGAGGACTTCGGCTCGCAGGCAGGGAGGAGATATCCGAATCGTTTCATGCCTGCGGTCCCGGGGCCGTGGGCGGTTCCGACGATCGAAGGGATGTCTTTTCTGGACCGGGCGCTGAAGAGCATCCATCTGACCGGGTTTTCGATCGAGTACCCCGACGCCAGTCTCCTTACGATCGGCCTCAGTAAGCGGCGCTCGCTTCAGTGGCCGATCGCAAAGGCTCTGACAGTCCTGGCACCACGAGGCTCCGAGCGGCGCCGTTGGCTCCGGGAGTTGTATGCGAGCTACCGCCCCTCGCGCGCAATGGTGAGGGCCGTTTTCGATCAAGTCCAGCCCGCCTTCGTGCTCGTCGCATCGCCAGGCCATCTTTGGCTCGATCACATCGTTCTCGATGAGGCCCGCCGGCGCCGCATCCCTTCCGTGTGCACCGTTATGAGCTGGGACAACCTGTATTCGCGCGGCCCGATGAGTCGCCGCCCGGACCATCTGCTCGTCTGGAGCGAGGAGATGCGGCGGCAGGCGGAGGAGGTACACCAGTTTCCGAGGGATCGAGTCCACGTGGTGGGTGCGTTGCAATTCCGGCCATACGCCGCCCCGGTTACCCAGGCGGAGCTCGCTCGAATGCGCGCGAGGGTTGGACTCGGTGAGGTCGAACCGTTCCTCGCCTACGTGTGCGGATCCCGCACGTCGCAGTATGACGTGGAGGACATCATGGAGCTGGCGCGGCGGCTCCAGTCAGGTCGGTTTCGTAACCTGCGAGTCGTCGTTCGTCCTCACCCACAGGGATCTCGCACAGCGTATGAGACGCTGCTTGCCCACGGCATACTCCTCGATCGGTCCCCTGATCTCACGGACACGCGCACGCCACCGGAGGTGCTCGATGTGCCCGCTATCCGGCACATGGCGAGCCTGCTGCGAGGTGCCCAGTTCGTCGTGAGCAGCTGGGGTACAACCGCCCTCCTGGAGGCCTGCATCTTCGACACGCCGAGCGTCCAGCTCCGGTGGATGGACGCGGTGCCTCATGAGCTGCCAGCCGAAGTGCAACTGGTGCGCGATTTTCAGCGATACATCCACATGCGCGCCTTCGACGCGACCGGCGCGCGTCCCTATTGCGATCACCCAGCCGCGCTCAATGACGTTCTCGAGGATCTAGAGAATCGCCGGGAGGAGTTCTCGCGGCGGCGCGCTGCCGCCGTCGAGCAGCTGGTGCGCACCCCTCTGGCCGGTGTCGTCGATAGGGTGCGAGACTCCATCGCCAGGATCATTGGGTCTCCGATGGGCGAGAGCGTCGTGCGCGAGCGTGCAGCGCTCCAGGGAAGGTGATGCCATGAGCCAACGGATGCTGCTCGTCGGTGGGGCTGGATTCATCGGCACCCATCTGGCGCGGAGGCTGGCTCGGGAGGGCCACGAGATTACCGTGGTTGACGCCCTGCTCGCGCAGGTCCACGGCACGCACGCGGAGTTCTCCACTGAGCTTCGCGCCGTAGCGACCTGCGTGAAGGCTGATGTGCGACGCCCGGCCGCACTCCGCCGGATGCTTCACCAGCACGACGTGATCTACTGGCTGGCCGCCGAGACCGGCACCGGACAATCCATGTACCGCGTGCGACGGTACACCGACACCAATCTTGGCGCTCTGGCGACGCTGTTCGACTTGCTGGTGAAGAACCGCGGGGCCGTCGAGCGTATCGTCCTCGCATCGTCGCGGGCGATTTATGGCGAGGGCGCTTACGTCTGTTCCTCGGATGGAGGCGTCGTGCCCCGCGCGCGGACCGGGCGCCATCCTGTGCATGGATGGAATCCGGGCTGCCCCGTGTGCGACGGTCCCATCATACCGCTCGCGACACCGGAAGAGAGTCCGCACGCCGCCGGGTCGGTCTACGGGTGGACCAAGTCGGGTCAGGAGCAGATCCTCGGTCTGCTCGCGACGGCAACGGGACTCGACTGTCGGGTGCTGCGTTTCCAGAACGTCTACGGGCCAGGCCAATCGCTCCGAAATCCGTACACTGGCGTGCTGATGACGTTCTGCAACCGTGCCCTGGGCGGCGATCCGTTGATGCTTTTTGAGGACGGAGAGATTACCCGCGACTTCGTGCACGTGGACGATGCGGTGGCGGCGCTTGGCGTGGCCGGCGTCCGGGGCCGCCCGCCCAACGGACCGATCAACATCGGGAGCGGTGTCCCGACGACGATTCGCCAGGCCGCCGAGTCGATCCGGAGCGCGGTGGACTCGTCATCGAAGGTTGTGGTAGGAGGCCAGTTCCGTATTGGCGATGTGCGTCACGCGGTCGCCGACATCCGCCGCGCCGGCGAGGCATTCGGCTTCCGACCCACTGTCGGGTTCGCCGACGGAATCCGGCAGCTCGTGTCCTGGGTCCGCGAGCAAGCACCGGTGCGTGACCGGTCGGCGGCGACGGCGCGGGAGATGGCAGTTCGCGGGCTCCTCAAGATCGCCCCATGATCGCGGTCGTCATCGTCAACTGGAACGGGCGCCAGCTCCTCGACTCCTGTCTCCAGGCCGTGTTCGCCCAGACCCGGGCTGCTCAACTCGTGATCGTTGTGGACAACGGTTCCACGGACGGGTCAATGGAGCACCTGCGCTCGCGATGGCAGGCGGTCCGGGCTGTCGATCTCGGCCGGAACGCGGGCGTTGCCGCCGGAAACAACGCGGGGATTCGCGCTGCGCTCGATGCGGGTGCCCGGCACATTTTGCTGCTCAATAACGACGCGATCCTCGACTCCGGCGTGATCGGCGAGCTCTGCGACGCGCTGACCGATGCCGGCGACCTGGCCTGGGCTGCGGCCCCAAAGATTCTCTATCGGAGCCAGCCGGATCGCATCTGGTCGGCTGGCGGCTCCTTCGAGTGGTGGCGCGGCGTCTCCCGCGACCGCGGCACCGACGAGCGGGATCGCGGGCAATACGACGATCCGGCCGACATCGACTACTCCAATACCTGCTGCCTGCTGATCAAGGCCGAAGCCTTCGCACGCGTGGGTCTCATGGATGAGGCCTATTTCATGTATTACGACGACTCCGATTTTTCGGCGCGGGTCCGCCGAGCGGGCGGCCGCATTCGTTATGTCCCGACTGCTCGGGTGCTTCACGACGTGCAGGCCAGCTCCGGAGGCGCCGCTGATCGGCCGAGCCTGTTTGCCCTGTACTACACGACGCGCAATCGTGCGCGCTTCATTCGACGGAACGCGCCGACTCTGCTTCATCGGATCATCGCGCATTGCTTCACGATCGGAACGAGAGTGACGCGCATCGGACAAGCCTTGGCCCGGGGGCGCTGGCAGGAGGCGAGACTGGTCGGCGGGGCGTTGCGAGATGGGTATCTGCGCCGGGAAACTGGACCCTCTCCTCGCCGGGCCATCTCGTGATCGGTCCCTGGCTCTTCGCGACGATGGGACGAATCAATCACGCGCGCCACCGCATGAAGACCCGGCTGGTCTACGGTCCATTCCTCGGAAGGCTGGGGCGGAAAAGCGTCATTCGGCGGCCCGTGCTGGTCTTGAACCCGCAGTACATCGAAATCGGCGACGACGTTCTCATTCGTGAGGGCAGCCGCCTCGAGGTCATCATCACTGCCGGGCGGCCTGCGCCGAGTCTGCGAATCGGCTCAGGGACGAATATCGAGCAGAACGTCCACATTGTGTGTCACAACCGCGTCGTCATCGGCCAGAACGTATCCATCACGGCGAACTGTGCCGTGATCGATACTACGCATCCGTTCAAGGACCTCGAGCCTGGCCGGAAGATCGGATCGCAAATCGCCGATGACGATGCATTCGTGGAGATCGGTGACGGTGCGTTCATCGGCATCGGCAGCGTCGTGCTACCGAACGTCCGAATCGGGGCCGGGGCGGTCATCGGGGCGAATTCCGTCGTGACACACTCCGTCCCGGAGTACTCCTGTGCCGCGGGGGCGCCGGCCCGTATCCTGAGGAACTATCGTTCCGCCGGCGATCCGGAGTGAGCTCGTAGATGGACTGGCGTGGATACGTGATCCTGGCGATCGCCCTGGGCGTTCCGCTCGCTCTGCTGCTCCACCGACGTGAGCAGGAGCTCTTGGCCTGGCTGTGTCTCACCGTCGGAATCAGTATCTTCGACGCCCGCGTGGGCATCAACTTCCCCGCGGCGCGTCTCGTCGGTCTCCTGGTAATTCCATTCCTCCCGCTCGGCGCATTCGATTTCCAGACGCTCCTGCGCACCCGGCCGATGCGCATCCTGCTCCTCGGGGCTGCGTATCTCGCCGTCCTGGGCATCATCTATGGGATCATCTATCCCTGGGCCGATGTCGGGTATCTCCGGCCCTGGGTGCAGAGCGCCCAGGGAAGGCTCCTCATCTACGGTGCGCGGCTGCTGTCCGATTTCGGCATCATACTTCTCGTTGCCCGAAGGATGATCCGAGGCACGCTGCCACACGAAATGATTCGCTTACTTCTGATCGGCACCTGTGCAGCGGCCATAGGAGGCATGGCTGAATTCGTCACCAAGATCCAGATCTACGAAGCCCTGACAGGGTATCCGATCAATGAGATCGGTGGCCGCGTCCGCGGGCTTAACCTCGAGCCTCGCTGGCTCGGTCTTACGATGGTGCAGGGCGGCTTCATCGCGTTGCTCTGGAGCCGGATTCGCCGGTCACGGGCGCTGGCGATGCTCGCGCTGATCCACTTCGCCGTCATGGTCCTCGCGGTCTCGGCGTCGGCCCTCTTTGCCGCGGGGGCGGCGTGGCTGGGCCTCGTATTGTTCGAGCGGAGAGTGCGCCGTCCGCTGCTCGGGTTCGGTGCGTTCGCCGCCGGTGCCGTGGCGCTGCTTCTGATCTTCGGTCGCGACCTGCCCGTGGCGGCGTCGTGGATCACCAACCTCACCGAGCGGTTCACGCTGCGGCAGGCGGTGGATGTCGCGACGCGAACGCCGGTCGAGGTGTTCGCACAATTCCTCGACATTTTCGATTACACGGCGTTCATGGTGTTGGCCGCGAGCCCGCTTGCCGTGTTGATCGGCGTCGGACCGGGGCTCGTGATGTTGCCCGGCAGTGCCTTCATCCCCAATGATCCGCGGTGGGCCTGGGTCGTCGAGACCAACGAGGGGATCACCAGCCTGCCAACCATGGGGATTCTGGTGGAGTGGGCCAATGGAGGCATCCTGATGGTGCTGCTCTGGATTGCCTTCGCGGTGGCCTGCTGGCGCGCCTTCTCGGACATGGCCGAGCTCGATGCGGAACACGCGGACTCGTGGCTGCTCGGACGCGGCGCGTTCATCGTCATCGCCGGGACCTATCTGGTGCAGACGTCTCCCATCTCGGCGATCTGGCCCGTGTTCATGGGAATGGGGATCGGCGCCTCGGCGCTCGCCCTGCAACCCACACCCGTGATTGCGCCGGGCGCTCGGCTCGCCTTCGAGGGAGGCGAGTGATGCGCGTGGGGATCGACGCCACCGCCGTGCCGATGCAGCGGACCGGGGCGGGGAACTATATCGTCAACCTCGCTCGGACGGTCGGGCAAGTCGACAGCGCCAACGAGTACGTTGTCTTCGGCAAGAGCATGCATGAAGCCGACCTGTCACCCAACGGCGGGATCCCCAACGTGCGGTTCATCCGACAGGATTTCGCCAGCCGTGGTGCTCGACTCGCCTGGGAACAGGTCGGCCTTCCCCGACAAGTGCGCGCCCTCCAGCTCGACGTCCTCCATTCTCCCCATTACACCATGCCGCTTCGCCACGCCGCGCGATCCGTGGTGACGTTCTGCGACATGACCTTCGTGCTGCATCCCGATCTCCACCAGCGGGTCAAGCGCATCTTCTTTCCGACGATGATGCGGCTGAGTGCCCGCCGGGCCGACCGGCTCATCGCCATCTCCGAGAGTACTCGCGATGACCTGGTCCGGATGTGGAATGTGGACCGGTCGAAAGTGACCGCCATTCCGCTCGCCGCGGATGCCGAGTTTCGCCCGAGGTCTCCGGAAGAGATCGCCGAGGCCTGTGGCCGATATGGACTGCGACCGGGCGACTACATCCTGTACGTGGGAATGCTCGAGCCCCGCAAGAACGTGGATCGCCTGGTCGAAGCGTTCGGAACAGTGGCCAATGGGCTCCCCGACGTCGATCTCGTGATCGCGGGTCGGCGCGGATGGATGTACGACCAAATCTTTGCCCGAGTCGAGGCCCTGGGGCTTCGCGACCGCGTGCGGTTCACCGGGTACGTCCCGAGCCAGGACCTGCCCGCACTGTACGGCGGCGCACGTCTCTTTTCGTATCCGTCGAGGTACGAAGGATTCGGGCTTCCGGTCCTGGAAGCCATGAGCTGCGGCGCGCCGGTTGTCACGACCAGTGTCTCCTCGATGCCGGAGGTGGCCGGTGACGCCGCGATCCTCGTTGCCCCCGACGACGTCGCCGGGCTCGCTGCTGCATTACTCCGAGTGTCGAGCGATGCCGCCTGTCGCGATGACCTCAGGTGCCGGGGACTGGCGCGGGCCAAGACGTTCAGCTGGGAGCGGTGCGCCCGCGAGACGATCGCGGTGTACGAAGCTGCATTCGTCGGCAAGTCGTGACGACGACGCTGTCGGTATCGGTGGTCGTCTATCACCAGGAGCTGCCGATCCTCCGCGATACCTTGGCCTCGCTACGCGGTGCGCTCAAGCGTGCCAGGGAGGACGGGCTGCTCGACGAGGCGGTGGTCGATCTGGTGGACAACGGAACCGACGATGAGACCGCCCTCGACGATCTGGTCCGTGCGGAAACCGCCGGGCTCCCGTGGACTCGATTGAACCTCATTCGAGGACAGGGCAACGTCGGCTACGGTCGAGGCCACAACCTGGCGATTCTGTCGTCCGACGCTACGTACCACCTGGTGCTCAATCCCGACATCGTGGTCACACCCGATGCCATCACCGAGGCGATTCGGTTTCTACACGCGAATCCCGATGTCGGATTGGTGGCCGCTGACGTCCACGACCCCGCAGGAGTGCGACAGTATCTCTGCAAGCGGTATCCGACGGTGTTCGTGCTCTTCCTTCGGGGGTTTGCGCCTGGTCCGCTCCGTCGTCTCTTCCGCTCCTACATGGAAGCGTACGAGATGCGCTCGGTGATCGGGGAAGCAGTAGTGAAGGGAATTCCCCTGGTGAGCGGCTGCTTCATGTTCGCGAGGCTGGCGGTGCTTCGGGCGGTCGGTGGGTTCTCGCCCGACTACTTCCTGTACTTCGAGGACTACGATTTGAGTCTGCGGTTCGGCCGCCGGTCTACGCTGGCATTCGTCCCGACGGTTCGCGTGACGCATTCAGGGGGGTACACCGCCGGCAAAGGGCGCCGGCATATTCTGCTCTTCGTTCGCAGTGCGGCCACCTTCTTCCGGACCCACGGCTGGAAGTTCGCCTGAGGATCGTCAGCCGGCCTTGCTCCTCCGGCGTCTGAGACGCAGCTCGGCGAGTGCTTCACGACGCAGCTCGGAAAATTCCTGCAGCTCGGCGGAACCGGTTCTCCCGCTCCTCTCCATCCCCTCCCGAGCGAACGCGACGCCCAATCCCAACACGCTGCCGAGGAGGATCGCGAGCAACCCCTTCTTGATCAACCCGCGACGATCGCGCTCGACCGGCAGCTCGGGCTTGTCGACCACGGTGATGACGGGTGTATCGCGGACTTCCTCGATGCGCGCCTGCTCGAAGCTCTGCGCGAGGCTGGTCACCATGTCCTGCTGCATGGACACGTCGCGCGACAGCCGCTGCTGCTGGAAGCTCAACTGTGGCGAGTTCTCGAAGTCGCGGTTGCGCGTCAGAAAGGCCTGCAGCCGGTCTTCGGCGGCGCGCAGGCTGTCCTTCAGCTCGTTGAGCCGCTGCTCGACGAACTTGCGCTCCGCACTCGCCTGCGATTGCCGACTCTGGAGATTGAAGGTGTTCAGCTCGTCGAGAAGCTGCTGCGTCACCGCCTGCGCCAGGACAGGATCCCGGAGGGTGACGGACAGCGAGATGACGCCCGTTCTGGGGGAGGCGATCACCGTCATCGCGTCGCTCAGCTTATCCATCGCACGTTCCCGCCGGACCCCAGGTGTGTCCGCGCGAACCTTGAAGGCTTGGATCAGATTCTCGGTCGAGTCGCGCGGCAGATCGCGGCTGGGATACCGGTGAGTCACCGCTTCGCCTAACACCTCGCGCGAACGAAGGAGATCGACGTAGAACGCCGGCGTCTGCGTCGCGTCGGTCGCCGGCATCGAGAAGCCGAGCTGGGCCGCGAGCCCTGTGATGTTGCTGACTGTGTTGTTCCGGAGTTGAAGCCGGAAGCTGGTCGGGACGGTGTAAGTGGCTGGACGGAACAGGAAGAATGCGATGGTAGCGATGGTCACGACCAGCGCCACCTTGAGCACCAGCCACCGGTAGCGAAGCGCGACTGTGGCCAGCGCAAGCAGCGACAGCCCGTCGGGCTCGGACACGGGGCGCACCGGCTCGCTCACTTCTTCGCGACCAGGATGAGGGTGATCAGAGTACCCAGCACCTGAGCTCCGGTGGCGAGCGCCGAAAGCAGGTTGCTCGGCTGCGGCTGCACCGTCCTGGTGGATACGTATACCACCGCGCCGGGCCGTGGCTTCGGCACATGGTCGGCGACCAGAGAGCGACGCTTGACACCCTCGCGTTGCCCGTCGGGCTGCGTGACGTAGGGATGCTGGTTATCGCCGGTCTGGGTATATCCCCCTGCCGCGTTCACGTACCAGTCGAGATTCTTCCCCGGGGAGTACGCTACCGCGCCCGGCGAGTTCACCGCGCCCTGAACGATGACGACCGGGTTGTATTCCGGGAGGTAGATCGAGTCGCCGCTGGCGAGGATGATGTTGTCCCGGTTCTTGGCATCCGCGAGCACACCGGGCAGATCGATGCCGACGCGCTCGAAGGTCTGGCGCGCCTCGAGGCTGTCCCGTCGGGATGTGGATGTGAGCGTGGACGGGAGCTGATCGGTGCCCGTAGGCCGGCTGCCGTCATAGGCGCGATAGAACTGGATCCCGCCCGCGTACGCCTCCGAGGTGAGTCCTCCGGCGCGATCGATCAGATCCCGCAACCGCTCCGTCTTGGTGCGGAGCGCGTACCGACCCGGTGCCTTCACCTGACCCGCGACGACCACGGTGCGCTGAAGATCCCAGCCCGCCTGACGGAGAACCAGCACGTTGTCGTACGGCTGGAGCGGCGTGTCTGCCGGCTCGTTCCCATCGGTGCCCGCTACCCCGTCTGTTCCTCGGCGCGCGAAGAGATACGTGGAATCCAGTGAGACCTCGATCGTTTGCGCGAGCGCGCTGGTCGGCCGGTCCGCGGGCAGTCGAGCCACCTCCACGTGGAGCTGCGCGTCTTCGGTGAGGCCGTCGGCAAGGAGAATGGCGTCGCGCACCGTCATCCCCTCGCGATAGGGAACTTTGCCCGGACGGCGGACGGCCCCGACGATGGCCACCATGGGCGCTGGCCGGAACGTCGTTCGCGAGAAGACGCGAATCTCGTCCTCGTCCTGGAGCGCAATGTCCTCACGAACCTTTCCCGTCGAATCGACCAGCGAAGACCGAAGCTGAACAAGACTCGAGTCTTCCCGAACCCGCGTCACCAGCACCCGAGGCAGGTACACGTCGGGGCGCGGCCCGCCGGCGAGCCGGATCGCATCGCTCAACTTCATCCCGGGTGTGAATCCGACCTGTCCCTCGACCCACACATTGCCCTTGACCGTCACGTATCCTCGCTGGCGAGTCGGCACGCTCAGCGCCGTCACGGAATCGCCCGGAGCCATCGGCACCGCGGGAACAACGCCGCCAACGAACTGGTCGGCGCCGACCGCGACGACGACCCGCGCACGACCGCCCGGCCCCCGCGACTCCGGGGGGAGAACTCGATTGATCTGGACCCGCGCCTCAGAGGCAGCCGGGTCGAGTCCCCCCGCAAAGGCCAGGATGTCGCGCAACGTCTCGCCCGGCTTCATCTCGTAGATGGCCGGCCGGATGACCTTGCCCGCCACCTGGACCATCGCCGAATGAACCGGCACGAAGACGACGTCGCCATTGTCCAGGTGGATGTTGGTGGGGTTGGACCCATGGATGAGGTACTGATAGAGATCCAGGCTGTCGACCAGCTTCTGGCCGCGGAGCACGGTCAAGAGACGGAAGCTGCCGTTGCTGGTGGGTCCACCGGCGGCATAGAGGGCGGTGAGCGGGGTCCCGGCCGCGGAAATCTGATAGGCGCCCGGTCGCACCACGTCTCCCGCCACGTACACCTGAATGTTTCGAAGCCGCGCAATCGAGATCTGAAACTTGGTCCGGGCGTTCGGACTTCGACGAACTCCCGAGTAGACCTTGCCAAGACGAGCGTAGAGCTGGTCCTGGAGTTGGTTCATTGTCAGGTTGGCGGCGTAGACCTGGCCGACCTGGGGGATGATGATGAACCCTTCGCGAGTGACCTCCAGCGAGTACGCCTGTTCGACGTCGCCGGTCAAAATGAGCACTAGTTGGTCCCCGGGCCCGAGCCGATAGTTCTCATCTACGGGCCCCGACATGCTCGGCTGATACCTGGTGGTCGTTCGCCTGAACGTCTCCAGACCGAAGACCTTGAGCCCGTTCCTGGTCAGCGCCTTGAGTGAATCGGCGAGAGAATCGGTGCGGATCGAATCGGCCCGTTCCAGCCGAAGAGAATCGAGCAGCTCCCGAAGGGAGTCGCTCACGGCCAGAAGGGAGTCGCCCCGCGCAAGGCTGTCGGCTTCCTCCGCGCTCACGACGCCGAGGGCTCGGACGGCGTCGAGGGTGCGGGGTCCAAAGAGCGCCGGCTTGGTGGTATCCGCCCCCTTGAGGTAGTCGTCCAGCATCCCCTCGGGATATCCCGCCGCGCGGAGTCGGGCGCGCACCTGGTCGGGGGTGAGGCCAGATTGGCTGATACGCTGTCGCAATTGCTCCACCAGCGCCGGCTGGTTGCGCAGGATGTCCTGGGCCTGCTGAGGACTTGGCAACTGGCTGGGCAGGTTCTGTCCGCTGGGAATCTGCGCGGCCAGCGTTGGGGCGAGCCCGACGAGAAAAATCCCCAAGGCGAGTAATCGGCCGAGGGGCGCACTGCTACACGGCGCTGAACGATGCATGATGGCCGAAGATCGCTCGTAAGTACGGCGAAGTCAAGCGGTTGCGTGCAGTAGTTCGCGCCAGAATCGCAGAGTCTTGTCGGCTACGGCGGCGTCCGTGTACTCGTCCATCACCCGGCGCCGACCGGCCGCGCCAAGCCGGGTGCATTCACCCGGTGTGTCGTGCAGTCGCTGGAGCACGGCGGCCAAAGCGGGAACATCCTCTTCGGGCACCACGATCCCGGCCTCGCCGATGGTTTCCGGCACGGCCCCTGCTGCGCTTCCCACGACGGCCACTGCGTGGGCCATCGCATCGAGTGCGGCACGCGGAGTGACTTCGATCCAGCGGGGTGTAGTCCGAGACGGAACGACAATGCAGTCGAGACGCGACCAAATCTCTTCCACGCCACTTCTTGGCAACGCCCCGAGCCACGTGACCCGGCCCGCGATGCCAAGCCGCTCGGCCAGACCCTCCAGCTCCTCCTGTGCCGGGCCGGTGCCGACGACGGTGATGTTCCACCGGCCGACCAGCTTCACACAGGCGCGGAAGAGCAGGTCGAGGCCCTTCTCGGGAATGAGTCGGCCGACGAATCCGATGGAGAGGCCGACGTGAGAGGTCCGCTGGGTGTTGAGCGGGAGCGCAACGCCAACTTGCGGTGCGATACGGTGGGGCAGGGCCGGATGATCGCGGACGCCGAGTCGGACAGCGGATTCGTTGACCCCGACGATACCCACGGCACCAGAGAGAGTCCGCTGGCGGCGGAGCTTCGAGATCACGCCGTTGCTGAGCGGCAGGCTCTCCCGCGCCAGCACGACATACGGCAGGTGCAACCGCTTGGCCGCGCGGGCGAGGGTGACTGCCGCCCGAGTCCACGGCTCCTCTTCGATCTGGACGATGTCGGGACGGAAGTCGGAGAGGAGTCGTCGGAGCGACGCGCTGTTCCAGGCGGGATCCGCTTCCGGCGCTGTACTGCCACGAATCGGGATCGGGACGGTTCGAACGCCGCCGTCATCGCCCCACGAGGTCTTCTCCTCGTGCGACACGCCGGCCGGCATCCAGCGATCGGGAACGGCGGCGGCGACGGCCACACCGAGACCCGCGAGAGCCTTGAGCTTTCCGCGGGACGTGGGATCGGCATAAACGCGGGACACGACGATGGCGCGCACGCCAACAATCTCGCTCCACGAGGAGCCGACTCCAAGGCCCGTGACGCCGGTTGACACCGGTCGCGGGTCAGAGTGAAGTTGGCAAGAGTCCACATGCGAATCCTTCACCTCGCGAAGTACTACTGGCCCCGATCGGGGGGCATGGAACGCGTGGTCCAGAGCCTCGCCGAAGGCGCGGCGACCCTCGGACACCAGGTCGAGGTCGTGGCCGTCGAGGGGCGCGGCAAGGGCGGTCAGACGGCACGTCAACGCTCGGGCGTGACGCGCGCATTTTCCTTTGCCGCGCTCGGCACCCAGGAGATCGCCCCCGGGTACATCGCGGCCGCGTGGAAGCAGGCCGACATCATCCACGTGCACCACCCTCATCCCCTCGCCGATGTCGCGTGTCTGCTGCGCGCACGGCGCACACCGATCGTGGTCACCCAGCATGCCGATTCGCGGCGCACGATGTACCGCCCCGTCACGCGACTCGTGTTGCGTCGGGCGGCAGCCGTCGTGGTGCCGAGCCGCGCGCACCTCGCTCTCTCGAACGAGCTGCTGGGATACGAGGGCAAGGTCGAAGTCATCCCGTTCGGCATCGATCAGACTCGGTGGGAGATGGTGCCGCCGCCGCCGCCCGGCGGCACGCCTCGCGCCATCTTCATCGGCCGGCTGGTCGGCTACAAGGGCATCGACATTCTGCTTCGCGCGCTCGAGCGCGTGCCCGACCTGAGGCTCGATGTCGTGGGCTCGGGCCCGGAGGGGCCTCGGCTCCGGACCCTGGCACAGGCACTCGCGATCAGTGATCGCGTGCGGTGGTACGGCGAATATCCTGACGAGGATCTTCCGCGCCGAATGGCCGACGCTGACTTTCTGGTTCTTCCGTCGGTCACGGTCGAGGAAATGTTCGGACTCGTGGTGCTCGAAGCGATGGCGGCGGGGCGTCCCGTCATCACGACCGCGCTGCCGAGCGCGGTGCGGGAGGTCAACGTGCCGGGGGTGACGGGCCTCGAAGTCCCGCTCCGTGATGTGGCGGCCCTCGCCCAGGCGCTCGAAACCCTCAGTCGCGATTCGGCTCGCCGGCGCACGATGGGCGAGGCCGGCCGCAAGCGCGTTACCGAGCGGTTCACCCAGGCGGTGATGGCCGAGCGTCACATTCAGCTGTACGAGCGGATCCGCGGAGACCGGAAGGGTTAGTCCGCATCCCCACTGCGGCGCTTTGCACTCCCGTTTGCATATAGGGGCGGGTGGCCCGCTTCAATCCTCCTATACCTCAGCATTTCAACAACCTAGACCGGGCCTATTTTGTGCTGTTTCCGGAGGGGATATGGCGTCCCCCCCCCCGCCAGCGGTTTGCTGACGGTCGCCGTTTCAGAGCCGGTCCAGGTGGTCCTGCGCCCGGAGGGCGGGCGGCCCGGTGGACCATGTCCGGAGTGTACTTGATGGCTGAGCCTGCCTTCGCTAACGCGCGGATTCTCGTCATCGACGACGAGGAGAGCAACGTGAAGACGCTGGCGCGTGTTCTCCGCGCCGCCGGGTACGAGCGCGTGTCGACGACCACGGATCCGACGGAGTTCCTGTCGCTCTACCGTCAGCAGCATCCCGATCTGATCCTGCTCGACCTGCACATGCCAAAGCGCAATGGGCTCGAGATCCTGGAGGATCTGCGGGGCATCGCGGCCCCGCAGACGTATCTCCCCGTTCTCGTCATCACGGCCGACACCGGCTCCGAGATCCGCCGGAGAACGCTGCTCGCTGGGGCGAAGGACTACGTCACCAAGCCGTTCGAGTCGGACGAGCTGCTGCTCCGCATCGCCAACCTGCTGGAGACGAGACGCCTGCACCGCGACATCCTCACGCAGAACCAGCTGCTGGAGCGGCGGGTGCGCGAGCGCACCGCCGAGCTCGAGGGGGCGTACCTCGACACGCTCGAGCGCCTCGCGATCGCGGCGGAGTTCCGTGACGACGAGACCGGCCGCCACACCGAGCGCGTCGGAGAGACTGCGGCGCTTCTCGGGTCCGCCCTCGGCATGAACGACGACGAGGTGTTCCTCATCCGCCGCGCGGCACCCCTCCACGACGTGGGAAAGATCGGGATTCCCGATGCCATCCTCCGGAACCCCGAGGCCCTCACGCCGGAAGAGTGGGACATCATGCGGAAGCACACGACCATCGGAGGCCGCATCCTCTCGGGTGGACGTTCGCGCGTCGTCCAGCTCGCCGAGGAGATCGCGGTGAGCCACCACGAGCATTGGGACGGCGAAGGGTATCCCCGGGGCTTGAGCGGCGAGGACATCCCCCTGCCGGGCCGGCTCGTGATGGTAGCCGATGTGTTCGACGCCCTGACGTCGGACCGGGTGTATCGGAAGGCCTGGCCGGCGGAGCAGGTGCTCGCCTACATCCGCCAATACTCGGGAAAGCGCTTCGACCCGGCGATCGCGGCCCTGCTCGATCAGGACGATGTCCGGCACGCCTTGCTGGCGATTCGGGCGCGCGAGTCGCCGCGACTGCAACCAGAGGGCGATCCCTACGGCACCGGGCGCTGGGCGGCCAGCTCACGAGGGATGCCGGCGCGCGCGAAGTAGCGTCGGACGGTCCACCCCGACTACCATCAATCCTGCCTCCAGAACGGAGTCGGGATCCCATGCTCAGACACTTCCTTGTCCTCGCAGCCGGGCTGACGCTCTTCGCATGCGGCAGCGGCGACGGGATCACCCCTCCCAACACCATCGATCCTGAGGGCGAGTGGTCCGGAACCTTCCAGGCGGATAGCCAGGATGTGTCCCTCACGCTGCAGCTGACCGAGACGAGTGGCGCCGTCACCGGCAATGGCACGCTGGTCACATCGGCCGGATCATTTCCTCTCACGGTCGATGGGAGCTACACCAAACCGCGACTGTCACTCGGGATCACGACCCCCGGCTTCGATCCGGTAAGCCTGGTGGCCATTGTCGGGGACACGACCATGACGGGGACGATCGGCGGCGGGGGGTTCACGAACGAGAGCTTCACGCTGGACAAACAGTAGGGCTCACTTCCTTCGTGAGGACGTTGCGGAGCGAGCTCGTGATCAGCCGCAGAGAGCGTACGAATGCGCGACAGGGAAAAGGCGTCAGACAAGCGTGGCCGGATGCCTGAGCTCGAACGCCAGCTTCAGGAGGCCAAGGACAAGGAGGCCGCGGCCGAGCGCCGCGCCAATGAGACCCTCAAGCGGGCGGAGCAGCTTGAGGACGAGAGCAGGAAACTGGGCGAGGAGGCCGAACGGATCGGGAAGAAGGCCGCCGAGCCGATCGGGTTTCCGCCTCCACCGACGAAGGGGAAGGGGACGAGCGATCATCCCTCCTGACCGACTCACCGCAAGTCAGCACTCCGAATCTTCCATCTGAAGACCATGGGATTCTTGCGCCTCCACGCCCTGTGGATGAAGCACCGCACCGCGATTCTTCGCGCCGTCATTGTGCTGCTGGCACTGTACGGAGCCGCGAAGTTGGGCGACGAATCCTATCGCCTGACCCTGAGGCTCGATCGCATCGGCGCCATTGATCTGAAGTTGCGGTACGCGGAGGTGCACGAGTGGTTCGCCGGGAATCCGGTGTATGGTCGGTTCATCTCCGCCGTCTACCCGCCGGCGACGTATGCGATTCTGTGGCCACTGGTCGGGTGGATGAGTCTTGGCGCAGCGCGGTGGTTCTGGGCCGCTCACCAGCGCGATGGCGTTGGCATGGCTGGCGATACTCCTTCTCCGGGCCAGCGAAGCGCAGGATCGTCTCGATCGGTGGTTCGTGGTGCTCATGCCGTTGTCGCTGAACGCGACCGGCGTCTGCCTGGGCAACGGCCAACTGATCATTCACTTGTTGCCCGTGATCCTGGCAGGGCTGCTCCTGGTTAGCGACCCCCGCGGAGGCTGGGGACGCGACGCCGCGGCGGCCGGTTTGATGACCATCGGTTTGGCCAAACCCAGCATCGCCGCGCCGTTCTTCTGGATTGTGCTCTTCGCTCCGAGGCGGCTGCGGCCGGCCGTGCTGACGGTGGTGTTCTACGGACTTCTCACGGTTGGGGCCGCCCATTTCCAGAAGGCAGGACTACTCGAGCTCATCAAGCAATGGCTCGACTACGCGCCCGGTCACGTGGCCGAAGAGGGGTATGCCGATCTTCACAAATGGTTGACGGTTCTCGGCCTCAAGTCCTATGCGCTACCAGCGTCGTTGATCGTCCTGGTAGCCATCGGCATCTGGACCTATCGATACCGGAAAGCCGACCTCTGGCTACAACTCGCTGTCGTGGCATTGGTCGCGAGACTGTGGACCTATCATCGTCAGTACGACAATCTGCTCCTCCTCCCGGCGATGCTCATCTTGTTTCGTCAGACCCAGGTGAGGCCTCGGGGGTAGAGCGACAGACGGTGGCGGGACTGCTGCTGGCGATGCTGCTCGCGGCGTTGTTGTTGCCGGCTCGACTGCTGGAGGCGTGGCCCGCGCCGTGGCCGCTTCTCGTCTCTGCGATTCACACCGTTCTGTTTCTCACGACGCTGGGCTACCTACTTTACCTTGTCCAAACTCTTCCCCGGCGCGACTTTTCCCTCGCGGGCCCTTAGCTCAGGTGGTTAGAGCAGCGGACTCATAATCCGTCGGTCCCTGGTTCGAATCCAGGAGGGCCCATAGACGACCGAGTTCGAGCCCCCTCTCAACGCTCCCTGGCGGTTCCCAGGCCTACCTCAAAGGGGGCGTGAAGCACGAGGCGATACGAGTACTCCCATTCCGAATGCCCCAAGGCGATGCTGTTGCGGTCGTCAAACTGGTGGAGCCGGAACTCGGCGTCCAGCGTGACCCCGGACTCGATGGCGACACGGCGAGTGACCCCGTACTCCTGGTAATGACGCTTCGATTTGTAATACCCCGGATTGGCGCCCCGGGAGTTGTAGCTGTTGTCGCCTTCCTCCGACAGAAAGTCCTGTCCCCACCACTGGATCGTGAAGAGCTCCACCCAACCGCGGGGCGAGACCGACCCGCGCACGTACGTGCCGCGTCCCTGGTCCGACCGATTCGGCTCGGGCGTGGGGTCGATGCGTCCGTGGCTGGTCAGCCGGAAAACACCAAGCGAGCTGACGTCTACCAACGGCAGTCTGCCGGTCAGGCGGGCGCCGAAGGCCATCGCCTGATTGTTCGTGACGGGAACTCCTGCGCTGTAGAGCTGCCCACCGTGATGGAGACCGTGGCCCTGGAATTCGAGGCTGAGATAGGGTGTCGGACGAACGTGAAGCAGGAGACCATAATCGAAGATCTCCCGGCTATCCCTCGTATTGAGATGCTGCCAGTCGATGAAGATCTCACCACCGACCCGACGATGATCCTCCCGCCATTGAAGGCCATACTCCACAGGGCGGGTGAACTCCAGAGTCGTGACCTCGAGCGGTTCGAGATATCCGTGCCGGTTGTCCGTCACGAGCGTGCCGAGAGCCCCGAGGGAGGTCCGAGTGTGGTACCGGAAGCCGAGCAGCGGTTTCACCTCGTCGAAAAAGTCGCTTCGGCCGCTCCGGTGATCCCCGTACACACCCAGAATGACCTCTGTCCGCGGGCCTGGAGCCGCGGAGAAATAGGTCTGCATCTGGGCTCCCAGGATGGTCTGGCCCACCCGGTACGGGTTGAAGAACTCGGTGTTGTCCCCGTAAAACGTCGCGTCGCTCCTCCACATGAAGCCCTGGGCGAACGCCACGCGGGGGGATTGGGCGAGGCATAGCAGGACCATCCAGGTGATCGACGCTGATCCCGGCTGGCTCGTCATGGGCATAGGATGAAAAGGGAAGGGGTGCTTCCAATCTACTGCGTGGCGAACTTCTCACAACGCGAACGGCCGCAGCACCGCTGCGGAGGGGCCACTATGGCCGCAGTTCCGTCGCCTCCAGCACGAGCTCGAATGGCTCGGGAAGTGCCACACCGAACCCCTGGGCGAAATCCACCCTGAGCCGCCGCAGACAGCCGAGCGCCTCCGCGTCCTCAACGCCGAATCCAACCGTCCGAATATTTCTGAGATGGCACACCTGGTTGAGGGCACTCGCCAGGACGTGATCAGCCGGGTCTTTGGGAAGATCTCGCACGATGTGCCCGGCGAGCTTGATGTAGTCGAGCTGGAGCTGCCCGAGCGAGGTGAATACCGTCATGCCGCTCCCGGTCTGATCGAGCATGGTCTGACACCCGGCGTCTCTGAGTTCCCGGAACAGACGCGTGCAGGCGACCGGTTGCGAAGTCACTACCAGCTCGCTCACCTCGAAGCACAACGCCCGTGGCGGCACGCCGGATTCCGCCAGCTCGCGGCGTACGAGACGAACCACATCGGGGTCCGCGACCGTCGCCTTGCTCAGATTGATCGCGACGGTCGGGCACTCCTCACCCGGGTGAGCTCGCATCCACGCCGCGAGTGAGTGCAGCGCGTTCCGGATCACCCAGCCATCCACTCCCGGCATCAGGCCACATCGCTCCGCGGTTGGAAGAAAGGCCGCCGGCAGAAGCGGCTCCGACTCCCCGTCATCGAGCCGAAGCAAGAGTTCCAACCCGGGTCCGTGATCGTTTCGCTGGTCCAACGACTTGATGGGCTGCGCGTAGAGCAGAAACCGGTTCTCCTCCACCGCGCATCGAATACGCGACTCCCACTGAACGTCCACCGCCGGCCCGGGCACCTGGCGCCGGGGATCGAAGACATGGACGCGGTTTCCGCCGGTGCGCTTGGCCAGGTAGCACGCCGTGTCCGCCTCGTGAAGGATGTCGGTTGGACTCCCGCTATCCGGACGAACCGGCGTGATACCGATGCTCACGCCGACGCTGTAGGTCTGCTTCCCGCAACTGAACCGATGAGCCCCGATCGCCTTGCGGACGCCTTCGGCAATCCGCAGTGCCCGCGGGAGCTTGCAGTGCTCGAGTAGGATCCCGAATTCATCCCCCCCGAGGCGGGCAAGCGTGTCGCGGGACCGCATCCGGTCGCTCAGCACCTCGCTCAACTGCCGAAGCAGCTCGTCCCCGGCCATGTGTCCGCAGGCGTCATTGACCCGTTTGAATCCGTCGAGGTCGAGGAAGCAGATGGCGTGCTCGAACCGGTCGCCATCGGCGCTCGCGAGAGCATGGGCCAGTCGCCGCTCGAATTCCGACCGGTTCACCAATCCAGTCAAGGCATCGTGCGCTGCCTGGTGGGACAGCTGCTTCGCGATCAGGCGCGAATGGGTCACGTCCCGAGCCACGATCGCCGCGCCGATGAGGGTCCCCGCAGGGTCGCGGATCGGTGTCGCGGAGACGTCCACCGTCAGGCTCGGCTTTCCCTCACCCGAAGGGAGGACCCCCTCGAACGCCGCGGTGGGTGCGCCATTCTCCAGGCAGCGGGTGACCATCCGGATGAGTGGCTGATCGTTTGCCTCATCGATCACAGGAAGGACATCGCTCACCGGTCGGCCATGCGCCGCTTCCCCACGCAAACCGGTGAGCTGCTCGGCGCTGTGATTGAGAAATTCAACGTTGCCGGCACGATCGGTCGTGATGATGGCCTCCGGCACCGCGTCCAGGGCGTTGGTCACACGCTCCGAGCGCGCGAGGACGCCCTCGAGTTGGCTCCGTGCGCGGATATCATGCACGACGGCCATCGTCAATCCTTCCGCCGACCCCAGGACCGGCGTGAGCGATACCTCGACCGGAAACTCGGTTCCATCGGCGCGCAGGCCCATCAACCCACGCCGAGCGCTCATGGGGCGAACGGTAGGTGCATCGGTGTAGCCAAAACGCGCCGCTGCGTGGGAAGAACGAAACCGCATCGGCATCAGAGACTCGACCGGCTGGCCGAGGAGCTGCTGTTCGGTGGTATGAAAGAGGGTCGCTGCTTGGCGGTTGATCGCGACGATCAGTCCTCTACGATCCACGACGAGGACGCTGTCGGGCGATGCATCGATCATCGCCTGGAACGTGGGAGGAAACATGTGGGAATCCTCTGCCATCTCGCCGCCCGATCGGTCCAATGCCACGAGTGAAGCAAGCAGAACGTTTCTCGACAGTGACTAGGAAATGAACAGGTGGGAGTTAAAGGCAGCTCGAAGATCCCATGAAAGTCTCTTCACATCAGGCGGAGTCTCGCACTACCTCTCCCAGGATCGCGACCGCGTCCTCCAGCTGACGGTCAGAGAGATAGGGCGCCGGCCCCAGTCGGAGCACATCGCCACGCGCATCGGTCCACACACCACGCTTGCGCAACCTCGCTGTGAGTGCGGTGGCCGCCGGCGAGCGGAGCGCGAGAAAGCCGCCGATCTCGCCGATCGGAGCGTCGCGGTCGCGCCTCAGGACATTGGGATCGAGATCGAGCGCGTCGAAGCGGCTGGCGAGCAGTCCGATCTGGTGCTGACTCACTTCACGAAGAAGCGCCGGCGTCAGGCCCTGATCCTGGAAGAACTGGAAGACCGCGGCGGCGCGATAGTGACTCGTGGGATCGTACGTCGCCCCCGCGAAGCGGTCCCCGCCTTCGCCGTAGACCACGCGATCGGGACGTTGCCGGTCGGCCAGCGCGGTAAACTCGCTGTACCACCCGGTGATGACGGGTCTGAGGTCGGTACCCGCGGGAATTCGAAGGAAACAATTTCCCTCGCCAAGCTGACAGTATTTGTACCCGCCTCCTACCACGAAGGCGTCGCCGAGGCCCTCGTCGGCCAACGGGAAGGGCACGACGTTGAGCGCATGGTAGGCGTCGACGAGGAGCCAGGCGCCGACGGTGCGACAGATCGCGGCGACGTCTCCCAGGCCGCGCGCGATGCGGCCTGTGTCGAAGAAGACCGCCGACACGAGAACGAGCGCGGTGCGGTCGTCGATGGCGCGACCGAGTCGGGAGGACAGCGACTCGAGTGGCGCTTCCGGAACCCGGACCACCTCCATGCCCTCTTCCGCAAGCCGATCGAGCTGTCGCCGGATGGTATGGAACTCACCGGTCGTGGTCACCAGTCGTGGCCTGATCCTGAACGGCATGGCGGAGAGGAGGCGCACCACCAGCTCGTGAGTGTTCGGCGCGAGTGCGATCCCGCCACCCGCGTCTCCCAGCAGGCGTGTGAACCCCTTGCGCACCAGCTCGGCCTGCTCGAACGCACGATCCCACTTGTCGTCGACGAAGCGGGCCGCATCACGCCATGCCTCGGCGTGCGCGTTGAATCCGCAATCGGGCCAGGCCTGGTGCGAGTGCCCGGTAAGGAGAAGACGCTCAGACACCCCGAACTGCGAGTAATGTGGGGCCAGTGCGTTGGGGGATGCGTGAAGGTTGACGGCGTCCATGGCAGGCCCGAGCGTCAGAGCTCGGTACGGATCGCCCAGAGATCGGGGAACAGGGGGTGGTTGAGTGTGGAGAGCAGATAGTCGGCTCCCGCACTTCCTCCCGTGCCGCGCCGGGTGCCGATGGTTCGCTGGACCATCTTCACGTGGCGGTACCGCCACTCCATGAGTCCCTCGTCGAGATCCACGAGTCGCTCGCAGAGCTCGGCCAACTCAGGTCGGGTTCGATAGACCTCAATCAGGATCGGACGGAGATGAGGCGAGGGCTCGACCCGACGGGTGACGTCACGGTCGAGATCCGCCTGGGGCACGGCGATGCCATTCGCCACCAGATGCCGCAGGAAAGTGTCCCACAGCGAGCCGGCGGCGAGGCGGCGCTCCAGCCGGTTCCTTACCGCGCCGCCGACCGGATAGCGGTCGAGCGCCTTCTGGTCTTTCCATCCCAGCGCGAACTCGAGCTCGCGAAACTGGTGGGACTGGAATCCGCTTCCTGACTCGAGACGATCGCGGAAGGAGAGGAATTCAAGGGGGGTCATCGTCTCGAGAATATCGAGCTGCGCAACCATCACCTTGAGAATCGTCAGGATCCGCTTGAGGGTGTGGCGGGCGCGTGGACCGTCGTTCCGGGTGAGCAGCCCCTCGAGGTACCCCAGCTCGTGGAGGATTTCCTTGAACCAGAGCTCGTAGACCTGATGAATGACGATGAAGAGCATTTCGTCATGCTCGGGTCCCGACGACAACGGCCGTTGCAGCGCGAGGAGCTCGTCGATCTTCAAGTAATCGGTGTACGACGGCATCGCGAGACCTCGGACGAAGCGAGAGCGGGTTGGTCGCTGCCGAGGAGCGTAGCGATGCGGTGCCGCGTACGGAAGGGGCTGTCGCGCCGGTGCTTGCCCCTCCTCCGCAGACCTTGTAGAATCCCGCTCCCGATGCAGTCGGGCGATTAGCTCAGCTGGTTAGAGCGCGCGCCTCACATGCGCGAGGTCGGGGGTTCAAGTCCCTCATCGCCCATTCTCCGGCTGGTGCCCGCGCGGGTCCCTCGAAGGTTCCATTGGCGCAGGTCTTGCCGAGGTTCGGCGCTGACTCAACATTATCCGCTGCCCATGCATCGGCCAGGCGGATTTCCACAGCCATCGAGCATCAATGGCGACGACACAGGCACTCAACAACGTCACCGAAATTCTGGCGCGTCGCGGACGAGCGGCGGCCGAGCTGGAGGCCTTCGCGGCCGGACTCGGCCACCTCGATCATCCGTGCCTCTCCCGTACTCACAATCCCACCAGCTGCGTTCCCTGCGTCGACTTTTCTCCCTGGCTGCGTGAGCGCATCGTCGCCAACGACGTAGACGCAGTCGGTACCTACCTCGCCGTCGTTCGGGAGCAGAATCCGGGAGTCGCGGGATCGCGGGACGATGTCTTCCACCATTACCGCGGCGTCGCACGCGCCATCCTGTCTGCCCCGCTGGGCAACCATCTTCGAGAGGGAACACGCGAGGCCTATCTCGACCTGCGAGTGGGACTCGTACTGCTCGCGGTTCACGAGGGCTTCACCGGCTTCGTCATGACCGGCGAGGCCGCGGATTTCATGGCGGCCGTGATGCTGCCACACTCCCTGCGTCTGACGGACCCGGGTGTTCTCGTGGAAAGACGGAATCGCTTCGTCACGGAAATGGCGCAGGAGATGAGCTTCTGGGCCTCGTGGCCTCAACTTCAAGGGGGGACGCTGCGCTCGCTGGAGCTGCCGCACGACCTCGAGCTTCGCCGCCTTGTCGATCTGCTCGCCCCGCTTCCGCTCGGCGCTCGCGCCCATGCAGTGGATGCCCTGCGGCACCTGAGCGCCGACAGCCGCGTGCCCAAGACCCTCGCGAGCCTGAGCCGATACGAGACGCGGAAGCGCGGGCTCGATGTGACCGACTCCACGAGACGTGTCCTCGCGACCGGCGCCGTCGTCCCCGCCCGGAATCTCACAGGATGGATCAGCGCCTGGACTCGACGCGAGCTGCTCAGCTTTCTCCATCACGAGGGCGTGCGGGCGCGGAACTCGTGGAGCAAGGAGCGGCTGGCCGAGCTGGCGCTGGCGGAGTCGTCCGATCTCCTCCGACGACGGATGGCGGACGCCGGCGTCGTGGAGCTTGCCCCGGCCTACGCCCACGCGGTGCGGCTCCTGCGACGACAACTCTATCGAGTCCGTGAGACCTGGCGGGTGTGGCTCGGCTTTGGAACGGGGATAGGCTGATAGCTATCCAGCGGCTTCAAATCAACCCGCCCCTCCGCAGCCTTCCGATCTGATCGTATCGCTCCTCGTGCACGGCGAGGACCTCTTCCGGCGAGACGGTCGATACCCCGGCCTTTCCGACCTCGACTCCCGCGGCAAAGTTGGCGATCTGTGCTGCCTCTCGTACCGTCGCCCCAGCAGCGAGTGATGCACCCATCCAGGCGGTCACCGTGTCGCCGGCGCCACTCACGTCGTAGATCTGTCGCGCGATGCTCGGGATGTGAGTCAGGCTTCCGTCCTTCATCACCAGCACCATTCCCTCGGCGCCCAGCGTGACGAGAAGATTGTCCGCCTGCAGACGAGCGAGGACGGCCGGCAGCGCGTTCCCGTTCTGCAAGTCCACGGTCGCGCCGAGCGCGGACTCGAGCTCGCGACGGTTGGGCTTGAAGACGGTCGCACCGGCGTATTCGAAGAACTGACGAAACTTGGGATCCACCACGATCGGGATCCCGCGGCGACGCGCGACTTCCATCACCGACAGGATGAGCGGTGGGGCGAGCGCTCCCTTGTTGTAGTCCTCGAGGAGGAGTGCGTCGGCGTCGGCGAGCGCCTCGCGCGCCACGCGAGTCAGCCGCGCGAGATCGGGGCCGTCGAGCAGGGTGTCCACTTCGTCGTCGATCCGGACGACCTGTTGAGACCGCGCGATGATTCGAGTCTTCGATGTCGTGGGGCGCCCGGCGATGGTGATCACGTAGCGGTCGTCCAATCGCGCCAGCGCCAGCCCCTGTCGCAGCGCGGATCCGTCGGTGTCGTCGCCGACGGCCCCGACGAGGAGGCAGGTTGCGCCGAGCGCGGCGACATTGGCCGCCACGTTCGCGGCGCCGCCGAGTGCGTCTCTCCGTTCGCGCACGGTGACGACGGGAACGGGCGCTTCCGGAGACAGCCGGTCGGTGTCGCCGACGAGATACCGGTCGAGGATGATGTCTCCAACGACCGCCACTCGACTCGTCTTCATGCGCTGGATGAGATGCAGCATGCGATCGCGAGTCAGCGGGGCCGGGGGTGATCTCATTGCAGTACTCCTCGGCGGCCGATACCGAGCGTCGCCTGCAGCCGCCCCTCGAAACGGTTGACCGTGTGTCCCTCGATGTGATCCGCGTTCACGACATGATGAAATCCGGCGTTGGCCGCGACGTCGAGCGGGCCCTGGCGGCCGCTGATACCGAGCGCCGCCCGCCACGTGCGTTCCACGACACCGATGAATATTTGGGGGACGGAGCCGGCCTCCGCCTGCGAGGGGAACGGATCATTGATCCTTCCTTCGCCTTGGCGAAGCAACGTGAGCTCGGGGGTGAAGAGCCAGAATGTACCGCGCGGCACCGTCACGGTGAGCGTCGTCTGGTCCTGATCGGCGAAGTTGCGTCCGATCCCGACGCCCGCGTCCGTGAGGTTCTCGAATGGGTCGCTCGTGCGGAACGCCAGGCTCGATGCTTGAGTGTAGAGCGCGCGCCAGCCGAGAGATTTGCCCAGGGGACCGTATGCCGAGACAGTCAGCGCCCAGCGATTGGGATAGCGGTTCGGTCCGGACGTCTGCTCATACTGGAGATCGTCGAGGCCCAGTTGGGTCTCGAGCGTGAGGCGGCGAGTCGGTCGCCACGAGGCGTCGATTCCCGCGACCACGTTGCCATCGAGCCCAAGCCCGAACTGATCGGCCAGGAGCAGCAGGCTCAGGGGATTGCGAAACCGCCCGTCGAACTGGCGGTCCACACCCGCAAGGACCACCGTTTCCCACACGCCGAGATTGAGCGTGTTGGAGAAGCGGACGCCCACCCTATGGGCAAAGAAGTAACGATGCACCCGGTTTCCGAGCGAATCCTCGTCCCTCAGCTGACGGGCGACCGTGTACAACCGGAGCGTCCGAGTGCCCAAATCGAACCCCGACTCCACTTCGGAATACCCGTAGTTGCTCAGTCCGATCCCACTGATGCCGACTGGTCCCCAGTTTCGATCCATCTGACCGTAGAATACGCTCCCGTACTTGAACTGCGCGCTCGCGTACGCTTCGACCATGCGCCACGCGAGCGTGAGGTCGTGGCGGCCCGGCCACTCCGAATCGTCCACGATGCGTGGCTCCGCGGCAGGTCGACTCACGAGAGCAAACGGGCCGAAGGTGGCTTCGCCGGTGAGATCAGCATAGGGCCGGACGCCGTCGGGCCCGAGGGGGTGCAGGACATCGCGGCGGATATGGCTGAACGCCTGTGCACCGGCGCGGATGCCGAGTCGCCAACTGTTCTGGTCCGGCGGGTCCTCGAACTGCGCGCGCAGGGCATGGACGTACGGCGGCGCGCCGGCAGAATCGGCCGCGGCGAGGACACGTGCCGCATCGGTGCGACGAAAGGGGCGGATCATGGGAGACGGGTCCTCGATGTCGCCGCGTGCAATGAGATGCTCGAGCAGCGGGAGTCGTGGATCGTCGAGGGGGATGTATGGCGAACCTTGCGCCGAGCCTTGCACCGGCACGAGTGCGCCGACCACAACGGCGGCGAGGAAGACTCGAATCGGGGCGGGCATCGGCGTGTAACCTATGAAGAGGCGGCGGTAGAAGTAAGCCACTATCTTCCGGTCGCCCGCGGTCCAAGGGTCATGCATCGAGGGAAAACGATGCGTGAATTCCTCACCAACCGAGGTATGCTGGGATGGCGAAGCAAGATAGCCTCGATGCTCAAACGCGAGACCTGGTTCGCTTCGCGGCGGCCATCGCGCAAGGCTACGAGCCGGAATTGCGAGAGCGCGTCGGACCCCTTCGCGCCTCGCAGGTCCCGACCGCATGGGTCGAGGAGCTGCTGCTGCAATCGGTGCTGATGGTGGGCTATCCTCGCGCGCTCATCGCCTTCAGTGTGTGGAGAAAGTTCAGTGGAGTGCCGGGCCCCGACACCGATGAGGGCCAGGACTATGCCCACGCATCCGAGTGGACCAGGAGGGGAGAAGAAGTCTGTGGCATCATTTACGGAGAGAACTACCGGAAGTTGCGCGATAGCGTTCGCCTGCTGCATCCAGCCATCGATGCGTGGATGATCACCGAGGGCTACGGCCGCACGCTTGGCCGCCCGGGTCTGGATCTCCTCCGGCGCGAGCTTTGCAACGTTGCGCAAACGGCCGTGCTCGATGCTCCGAAGCAGCTTCACTCCCATCTCCGTGGCGCGCTCAATGCTGGTGCGTCGTTCGGGCAAATCGATGGCGTTCTCTCGATCGTCAATCCACTCCTTTCGTTCGACGAGTGGAAAAAAATCAAGGAGCTCTGGCGAACCGTCCGGGAAGGCTGGACGCCAGGCAACTGATGTTTATCGATCGCGCTGTAGTTCGAGTGGTGGGCGGAACCGGGGGTTCTGGAGCGAGCTCCTTCGCCCGGTTCAAGTACAAGCCCAAGGGCGGTCCCGACGGCGGAGATGGCGGGCATGGCGGGAGTGTGTACGTGCGTGCCGAGAGCAACCTGACCACGCTCCTCGACTATCGGTATCGGACGGAATGGAAGGCCGAACGCGGCGAGCACGGGAAAGGCAAGACGCAAACCGGTGCGTCCACCGCCGACGTTTATCTCCCGGTTCCACCCGGCACCATCGTTTTCGATGCCGACACGCGGCAACAACTCGGTGAGGTCCTCCGACCTGGCGACACACTGCGCGTCGCTCGGGGTGGGCGTGGCGGACGTGGGAACGCGCGGTTCGCGACACCCACCCACCAGGCGCCACGCGAATGGGAGCCGGGCGAGGAGGGCGAAGACCGTCGGATCGAGCTGGTGCTCAAGCTCATCGCCGACGTTGGCCTCGTCGGCGAGCCCAACGCAGGAAAGAGCACGCTCCTTTCGGTCATTTCTGCCGCCCGTCCCAAGATCGCCGACTACCCCTTCACCACCCTCGAGCCCAACCTGGGGGTGGCAGGTCTGTCGGGGCATCGGAGTCTTCTCGTCGCCGATATTCCTGGAATCATCGAGGGAGCGCACGCTGGGAAGGGACTCGGACTCCGATTTCTTCAGCACGTCGAACGCACTCGGGTCCTTGCATTTCTCATTTCGCTCGACAATCCTGATCCCCAATTGGCGTACGATCGCTTGCGCGAGGAAATTCGGCTCTACAGCGAAGCGTTGGCGTCCAAGGATCATCTGGTCGTGCTCACCAAGCGCGACCTCCTTCCCGCCGATGCCCCCTTGCCTCCGGTGCATGCGCCCGAGTCCCAAGCCACGATTGCCATCTCGAGCGCGGCGGGAACGGGACTCGAGGAGCTCAAGGAGTCCCTCTGGAAGTTTGTCGAACAGGACAAGGCCTCGCCCGAAGCGGCGGCTTCGGCCGATGTGTCGCACATCCCCGGCTACTGGGAGTTCATGGACGACGAGTAGATGGACGATCAACGCCTCGCCTATCTGGCGCTCACTCAGGTCCCCGGCCTGGGTCCAACCAGACTCCAAACCCTGCTCTCGGCTTTTCGCACTCCACTCGGCGCCCATTCGGCGCCGTTCGAGTCTTTGCGCGCCTTGCACGGATTTTCTCACGCCTGTGCCTCGGCACTGAAGGCCACGCCGCTCGAAACGGGGCTCCAACTCGTCGACCGCGCCGATCGGGTGGGTGCCCGGATCCTCATCCCAGGCGATTCCGATTTTCCCGCCTTGCTCTCGGTCATCCCCGATCCGCCGCCGGTCCTCTTCATCCTGGGCGATGCCACACTGCTCGAGCAGCCCGCGGTCGCCGTCGTCGGCAGCAGAGATCACACGCTGTACGGCGCCGAGGTGTGCCGCGCGCTGACCCGGGTGGCGGCGGAAATGGGCATCGTGGTCGTGAGCGGCATGGCACGAGGTCTCGATGCCGCGGCACATGCGGGCGCTCTCGCGGCCGCCGGAGGAACCATCGGTGTGCTCGGCAACGGGCTCGGCGTCGTCTATCCCGCCGCCAACCGGCAGTTGTACGAGCGAGTAGGCAGCCACGGGCTCCTGATCACGGAGTTCCCGCCCGGCGAGCGACCACACGCCGGGAGCTTTCCACAGCGGAACAGACTCATCAGCGGACTCGCGCGCGTCACTGTCGTGGTCGAGGCGGCGGCCGGTTCCGGTGCACTCATTACGGCAAGTGCCGCGTTGGAACAGGGGAGAGAGGTGCTGGCCGTTCCCGGACCCGTGACGAGCAGTGTCTCGGTAGGTGCCAACCGACTGATTCGAGACGGGGCGGGGCCGTATCTCGAGCCCATAGATCTGTTGCAGCATTACCCCGACGCGATACCCCAGGTCCGTGTCGGCGAGCCGACCCGCCCCACTGCGCAAATACTTCCTGACACCCTCTCGCCGGATGAGCGAGAAGTGGCCCTGATGCTCGACGGAGCCCTCATACATATCGATGAACTCGCGGCTCGGTCGGGCAAGCCCGTGAGCGGTGTGCTGGCACTGCTCTCGAGTCTCGAGATCGCAGGTGTTGCCGAGCAGCATCCCGGGAGGCACTTTCGGCGGGTGTGATCGCCGGCGCTCACATACATTTCCTTCGTGCACGTCTACGTACACGTCCCCTTCTGCGCCCGACGCTGCAGCTACTGCGACTTCTCGATCGCGGTCCGACGCCAGGTCCCTACCGACGACTTCGTCCAGGCGGTGCTCGCGGAATGGCGGCAGTGGCAAACCCATCCGGCATGGAATGACTCGCCGGTCATCGACACCATCTACTTCGGCGGCGGGACGCCGTCGCACATCGATCCATCCGCCATCACTCGTATCGTTTCCCGCATCGGTGCCGACCGCGCGATCGCCACTGGTGCCGAAATCACGCTCGAGGCCAATCCCGACGACGTCACCGCTCCAGCCGCGTGTGCCTGGCGTGCGGCTGGGGTCAATCGCATCTCGCTCGGCGTCCAATCATTCGAGCCTGGAGCACTGGCGTGGATGCACCGGACCCATGACGCGGAGCGGATCCCGCTCGCAGTGGCCCAGATCCGCGAATCGGGGATCATCGACTTGTCGCTCGATCTGATCTTCGGCCTGCCCGCGGCGCTCGATCGGTCCTGGGAGCGCGATCTCGAGCGCGCGATCGCGCTCGGTCCCGAGCATCTCTCCCTGTATGGCCTCACGGTCGAGGAGCACACCCCGCTGGGCCGCTGGACCAAAGAGGGAAGGGTGACGCCGGTAGACGAAGACCGGTACGCGACGGAATTCCTCGTCGCCCACACAGCGCTGCTGGCCTCGGGATACGACCACTACGAGGTCTCGAATGCCGCGCGGCCGGGGCACCGAGCGCGCCACAATTCAGCCTACTGGCGGCGGGCACCGTTCATCGGACTGGGTCCCTCCGCCCACAGCGGATTCGGCATGGAACGGCGATGGAATGTCCGCGAATGGCAAGCCTACCACGATGCGGTCGTGGCAGGCCAAAGCGTGATCGCAGGCCGCGAGATCCTGGGGGATCAGGCGGTCGCGTTGGAGGAGACCTATCTCAGCCTCAGGACTGTGGAAGGGCTGGCAGCGTCGTCAGTTCCGAAGCCGGTGCGGGAGTCGTGGATTCGGCAGGGATGGGCCGAAGCGGTGGAGGATCGAATCGTGCTCACGGCAGAGGGTTGGCTACGCCTGGATGCCCTGGTCGCATCGGTCAACTGAGGCGGAGAGTCCGCTTTCAATCGGACCCGTAAGTCAATATCTTTCCTCGCTATGCCATCGCCAGATCAACTGAGCGAACGGGAGCTTCGGATCCTCGAGGCGGTCGTTCAGACCTACATCGAGACCGCTGAGCCGGCCGGGAGCCAGACCATTGCGCGCCGGTATGGGCTTGGTGTCTCCCCCGCCACCATCCGGAGCACGATGAGCGAGTTGGAAGACAAGGGATATCTCTTCCATCCTCACACGTCGGCCGGCCGGATCCCCACCGACCGGGCGTATCGGGTTTACGTCAACGAGCTCATGCGCCTGGCGCCGCTGTCCCCCGCCGTGCGGAGCACCCTCCAGGCTGAGCTCCAAGGGTCCCGGAACATCGTGGACGAGATCCTGCAACGGGCGGCCCAGGTGCTCGGCGTGCTGACCCAGGAGCTGGGTGTCGCTGTCGCCCCGGCGCTCGACGAGATGATCCTCGAGCGGCTCGAGCTGGTCCGGGTCTCCACAGAGCGGTTGCTGCTGGTCTTCAACCTCAGGAGCGGCGTGGTGCGGACGATCTTCGTCGAGGTGCCGGCACGGGTCTCCGCGGAATCGGTGTTCGAGATTGCCCGGCTCCTGAACGAGCGGCTGTCGGGACTCTCGCTGATGAGAATCCGAACGACGCTCCCCGAGCGGCTCCGCGATGTCGGAACGGATCCGGACGGCGCCGAGCTGCTCAACATCTTCATCGCCGAGCGGGAAGACATCTTCGCCTTGTCCGACGAGCAGAGCGCCGTCGTGCTGGGGAGCGCGCAGATGCTCGCCGATCAGCCCGAGTTTGCGTCGAACGTGCGGATGCGCGATCTGCTGCGCCTGACCGAAGGGCGCGATCTGCTGCGCGAAGCGCTTGCCGCCCGCAGACAGATGGGGATCTCGATCACGATTGGCGGGGAGAACCCCGACACCCGTCTCAGCGACTTCACGCTCGTCACCGCTTCCTACCAGGCAGGAGATCTGAAGGGTGTGATCGGAGTGATGGGGCCGACCCGCATGCCGTACGACAAGATCATCGGTCTGGTGGAGCACACCAGCCGTCTCGTGGAGGGATTGCTGGAGTGAGCGATTTCTACGTGCTGCTCGGCGTCCAGCGCGACGCATCCGACGGCGGAGATCAAGAAGGCCTATCGGAAGCTCGCGATGGAGTACCATCCCGACCGCAACTCGTCGCCGGATGCCGAGGCCAGGTTCAAGGAAATCACCGAAGCGTACGAGGTGCTGAGCGATCCCCAGAAGCGCGCCGCCTACGACCGCTACGGTAGAGCAGGTGTCGGGTCAGGTGCGAGCAGCGGCTTCGGATTCCACCATGTAGATCTGTCCGAAGCGCTCAACATCTTCATGCGCGACTTCGGCGGCATGAGCGGCTTCGAGTCGCTCTTCGGCGGAGGCACGCGGGCCGAAACGCGTCGGGGTCAGGATGTCCGGGTGACGGTGCGGCTCTCGCTCTCCGACGTGGCGACCGGGGTCAAGAAGACCGTCAAGTTCAAGACGCTGGAGCGCTGCCGCACCTGCGAGGGCACCGGAGCCAAGGCCGGCACCAAGCCGACCCAATGCACGACCTGCAATGGGAGTGGCGAAGTGCGTCGTGCCGCGCGGAGCGTGTTCGGCCAGTTCGTTTCGGTGTCGCCATGTCCGACCTGCGCGGGCGAGGGCACGGTCATTCTCCAACCGTGCGAGGTCTGTCGCGGCGAGGGTCGAGTGCGTGCGGAGCGCACCGTCCAGGTCGAAATCCCGGCCGGCGTCTCGACCAACAACTACCTCACGCTCCGTGGGCAGGGGGCGGCAGGTCCCCGGAACGGTCCCGCCGGCGATCTCCTGGTCATGCTCGACATCAAGGAAGACGATCGCTTCGAGCGACAGGGTGACGATCTCTTCTTCGACCTGCCGCTCTCCTTCTCGCAGGCCGCGCTCGGTGACGAGTTCGACGTCCCTACCCCGTACGGCGTGGAGAAAGTGCAGGTGCCTCCGGGCACTCAGCCCGACACCGTCGTTCGGCTCAAGGGCAAGGGGCTTCCGGTGCTCGGACAGAACGGCAAGGGTGACCTGCTGATCCGACTGCACGTCTGGACGCCCGAGCGGCTCACCGAAGAGCAGGAGCGTCTCTTCCGCGAGCTCGCCAAGCTCGAGGGCGAGCCGCCCTCGCCGGTCGCCCGGGTTCTGGTCCAAGCTCAAGGAAGCGCTCGGCGCATGACCTGGTGGGCCATCGACGTACGACCCTCGGCCGATCGCCGGGAACAGGTCGGAGCCTGGCTGGTCGCCAAGACAGGGCACGCGGTCGAGGAGCGCGAGGACGGGACGCTCGTCACGTTCGCTCCGGACGAGGACGCCGCCGAGGCGCTCATCACCGATCTGAGCCGAGCGGAGCCGGGCGCCCCGGCACCGAGTCGCCGCCCACTCGAGTGGGTGGATTGGGCGTTGCGTTGGCGTGATGGACTCGGGGCGCGGACGTTCGGGCGACTGACCGTCACTCCGTCCTGGATCGACGGAGCCAACCTCGCCGGACCCTTCACCGTGGTTCTCGATCCGGAGACCGCCTTCGGCAGCGGAGAGCACGGCTCGACTCGCGCGGCTCTTACTCTCCTCGAGCGTCATCTGCGGGCCGGAGACCGCGTGCTCGATCTCGGCAGCGGGAGCGGGATCCTCGCTATTGCCGCGGCAAAGCTCGGGGCCGCTGGCGCCGTCGGCATCGAGAACGATGCGGACGCGACCCCGGTCGCGCGGCGCAATGCCGAACGGAACGCGGTCGCGCACCTCGTCGAGTTCCTCGATGGCGACGCGGGTGACGTGGCGCCGCTCCTCGGTCCCGCGGATCTGATCCTCTCCAATATTCTCCGGACTGCCAATACTCGCCTCCTGCCGTCGATCATCACGGCGCTCCGACCCGACGGCCTCGCGATCTTTTCGGGAATGGAAGAAGCCGAAGCTCCGGAATTTCTCTCTGCGCTCGCGTCCACGGGTCTCGAGGTGCGCGACGAGGTGATCGACGCGGGCTGGTGGGCGGTGATCGCCAGACGGCCGTGATCGCCGTCCTGCTACCTCCTGGAAGCGCGACATCCGGTGGCGTCTGCCGGCTGGACGATGGCGAGGAACACCACCTGCGCGTGCGCAGGGCTCAGACTGGAGAACGAGTCGCGCTCCGTGACGGCACAGGGCTCATGGGGATCGGAACTCTCACACGCACCGGTGAAGGGTGGATGGTGGAGGTCGAGCGCGCCGCGTCGGAGCCGCGGCCGCCCGAGCTGGTGCTCGCCGTGGGGGCGGGAGACCGCGACCGATTCGGGTGGCTGGTTGAGAAGGCGGCGGAGCTTGGTGTGACGACCCTCGCGCCGATCGAGACCACCCGCACGACCGGCGTCGCTACGAGGCTCACGGTCAAACACCTGGAAAAGTTGAGGCGCCAGGCGCTCGAGGCCATCAAGCAGAGCGGCGCGCCGTGGGCGACCGAGATCGAAGAGCCTGTGACACTCGAGCGGTTCTTGTCGCAGCAGCGGCATGGAGAGAAGTGGCTGGCGGATGCGAACGGACGGTCCCCGGCGGCCGCGGTCGGCCGCGATCCAGTGATCGTGTTGGTCGGACCCGAAGGAGGCCTTGCCGAATCCGAGCGTGACGCGGCCGTCGCGGCGGGATATCATCCGACGAGGTTGGGCGCGCACACGCTCAGGTTCGAGACCGCGGCGATCGTCGCGGCCGCCGTGGTGAACGCCGCACGACTTCGAGGGACCGATGGCTGATTGTCTTTTCTGCAAGATGGCGGCGGGTGAGATTCCCGTCACGCCGATCAAGCGATCGGCGGAGGCCTTCGCGATTCAGGACATCAATCCTCAGGCACCCACCCACGTTCTCGTGATCCCGGTCCGACACGTTGCCGCGGTGCGTGATGCCAAAGGCCCCGAGGGCGAGCAATTGCTGGGACGCTTGCTCGCCTTTACGGCGCAACTCGCGACTGAGCTCGGCCTGGACTCGCGCGGGTATCGCATCGTCACGAACACGGGACCGGACGCCGGACAGAGCGTGGACCATCTGCACCTCCATCTCCTCGGCGGACGCAAGATGAAGTGGCCACCGGGGTGATTCGTCGCGGGGACGACCTCGATCACGGCTCATCGGCCGCTTGCATCCGGTCCTGTGGCGGGCTAAATTCCTCTGTCTATTCCATTTACGCCCATCCGGGCCGAGAGGGGTGAGTCAAAGAATGCCTGAAGTCATCATCCACGATGACGAGAGCTTCGAGAGGGCGCTCAAGCGGTTCAAGAAGAAGTGCGAGAAGGCGGGAATCCTCTCCGATCTTCGCAAGCACCGTCACTTCGAAAAGCCAAGCGAAAAGCGGAAGCGGAAAATGAACGCCGCCGTCCGCAAGAACCGCCGCGGCCCTCGTGTCCCCCGGGCCTAGTGTCGCTGAGTCCCTGCGGGCCGCATTGAACGCGGCTCGCAAGGCCCAGCAAAAGGATCGTACCCTCGTCCTCGGCACCATCATCGCCAATCTCAAGAATCGCGAGATCGAGCTCCGACGGCCCGCCACCGACGAAGAGGTCTTCGAGGTGCTTCGCAAGGGCATCAAGATTCGCCGCGAGGCGGTCGAGCAGTACACCGCGGGAGGTCGTCAGGATCTGGTCGACACCGAGTTGGCTCAGATCAAAGTGCTCGAGGAGTTTCTGCCGCCGGCAGTGGATCCGGAAGAGATCCGCGCTGCCGTTCGCGAAGCGATGACCGGCGGCGCAAAGGATATCGGCAAAGTGATGGGACAGGTGATGCCGCGGTTCAAGGGAAAGGCCGACGGCAGGGTGATCAACCAGATCGTGCGCGAGGAGCTGCAGGCGGGCTGATGTCGGAGGCGGAGCTCGTGTCTTCACACGGGGTGTCGGCCCAGCAGAAGGGCGACACCCCGTTGCCATTGCCCGAGGAGCACTGCGCCGACGCACTCGAGACGATCGAGTTTGGCCCGGTCGTGGAGCTCGTCGCCTCGTACGCCGCCGGCCCACTCGGCAAGGCGCGAGTGTTCGGACGTCGTCCCACCAACGACGTCGACTGGATCGGCGTGGAGCTGGCTCGTGTCGGCGAGGTCGCCGGTCTCTTTCGCCGGGGTGACCGACTCCTCGCGGAACCGATCCCTGACGTCACCCTCGCTCTGGGGCGCCTTCGCATCGAGGGAAGCGTCCTCGAGGGGAGAGATCTGGCCGCCCTCCATCGCGTGCTCGTGGCCTCCCGGCAGGTGCACGGGGACCTCCGTCGCGTGGCGGAGCACGCGCCGCTCGCGGCGGCGCTGGATCGACCGGTTCTCGAGTCTCGCATCGAACGGCGCCTGGAGCAGTCGGTCGATGCCGAGGGCGTCGTCCTCGACACCGCGAGTCCCCGACTCGCCGCCGCTCGGCGCGAAGTTCATGCGGCCAGGCAACGGCTTCTCCGAAAACTCGAGTCGCTGCTCCGCGGTCTCGACGCGGGGGCCTCGCCGAGCGATGCCGGCGTTACCGTGCGGGGCGGGCGCTACGTCATTCCCGTGCGGCGCGACTCGCGCTCCCGCCCATCCGGCATCGTCCACGACGAATCGGGGAGCGCGGGCACACTCTTCATCGAGCCGTCCGACGCAATCGAGCTCGGCAACGCGCTCCGCGAAGCGGAAGTCGAAGAAGAGCGGGAGACACTTCGCGTCCTGCGTGAGCTGACCGATCTGCTTCGTCCCGAGCTGTCTGGCCTTCGTGACGTCGTCGAGATGTGCGTGGCGGTCGATGATCTCGTTGCCCGCGCCCGATACGCGGTCGCCGTGGAGGGGGAGGTGCCCGCGATCGGCCCCGCTCCTTCTTCGCTGCTCATCGTACGGGGGCGTCATCCGCTGCTGCTCTCTCGCAAGGAACCGGTCGTGCCGTTCGACCTCGAGCTCGCTGCCGACGAGCGGACGCTCCTCGTGAGCGGTCCCAACACCGGTGGCAAGACCGTGCTCCTCAAGGCGGTCGGACTCGCGGCTGCTCTGGCGCAGAGTGGAATCATTCCGCCGGTCGCTGCGGGGAGCCGGCTGCCGGTCTTTGGTCGCTTCTATGCCGACATCGGCGACCGCCAATCCATCGCCGCGAGCCTCTCGACCTTCAGCGCGCACGTCGGAATGCTCCGCCGGATTCTGGACCAGGCCGATGACGCGACGCTCGTCTTGCTCGACGAGGTGGGCAGCGGAACCGATCCGGCCGAAGGCGCCGCTCTCGCGGCTGCATCGCTGGTCTCGCTCACCGCGCGTGGCAGTGTGACCCTCGCGACGACGCACCTCGGGGCGCTCAAGAAGCTCGCGAGTCAGACACCGGGCGTCGTCAACGCGTCGCTCCAGTTCGACGCAGCCACCCTGACGCCGACGTATCGGTTTCTCAAGGGCGTGCCCGGCCGTTCCTACGGTCTCGCAATTGCGCGACGCCTCGGCGTGGCCTCCGATGTTCTCGGCGACGCCGAAGAGCGAGTGCCCGATGCCGAGCGCAGTCTGGATGTGTTGCTGGCCTCTGTGGAGGAGCGTCAACGGGAGCTCCGCGCCGCGCAGGAGGAGGCCGCTGCGCGCACCATCGAGCTCGATGCGCTCGGCGCGCGACTCGCCGCGCAGGCGGAGGGTCAGACGGCGCGCGAAGCGGTGCTCAAGCGCAAGGAAAAGGAGGCCGACCGCACCGGCCGCCAACTGGCGAAGCAGCATCTGCTGGAGGCGCGACAGCTCGTCGAGCAGGCACTCGGTGCCGCGCGCGCCGCGGCCGACGACGCTGCGGCGCGCGAGGCTCGGCGTCTGGTTGAAGAGGGAATACGGGAGCGAGGCGAAGAGTTGGAGAAGACCGAAAGAAATGAGAAGGCGGACCGGGCGAAGAGGACGGAGGACATCGCCGCCGGGGATCGGGTCAGGTTGGCGGGTGGCGGGGCAGGGGAGGTTCTCGAAATCCGAGCCGATGGGAAGCTCGTGGTCGCTATGGGCGCCATGAAGATGGTGGTCGATGCCGACGAGGCGACACGTACCGCGACGACGAGAACCTTGCCGCCACCGCCGGCCTCTCCGCCCTCTCCGTCGGCGCCGGCTTCGCTCGAGATTGATCTCCGCGGCATGACCGGCGACGAAGCGGAAATGGCCACGATCGCCGCCGTGGACGCCGCGGTGTTGGCTGAGCAGCCCTTTCTCCGCATCATTCACGGCATGGGAACCGGGGTGGTGCGCGAGCGAGTGCGCCGAATCGTGGCGAAGGACCGCCGGATCGCGAGCTACGCTTTCGCGCCTCGGAACCAGGGCGGCACCGGTGTGACGGTCGTGGAGTTCTCCGCATGAGCATGATCCCCGAGGAAATCGTCGAGCAGGTCCGCGACAGCGCCGACCTGGTTTCGATCATCGGTGAAGCGGTGGAGCTCAAGCGGACCGGATCGGACTACCGGGGCCCCTGCCCATTCCACGGTGGCACCCACCGCAACTTCGCCGTCATCCCCAAGAAGGGGCGCTACTACTGCTTTGTGTGCCATGAGTCGGGTGACGTCTTCACCTGGCTGATGAAGCGCCTCGGCATGGACTACCCGACCGCCGTGCGCGAGGTGGCCCGGAAGGTGGGGATTACGATCCCCGAAAAGCCCGGTCGGGCGGGTCCGGACCCTCTCGAGCCGCTCTTCGGTGCGATCGCCGCGGCTCAAGACTGGTTCACGCGGCAGCTGGTCGAGTCGGCGGACGCAAAAGCGGCTCGAGAGTATCTGTCGGGTCGCGCTCTCCCTGTGGAGACCGCCGCGCTCCACGGCCTGGGCTACGCGCCACAGGGTCGTGCGTTTCTCACCGCGATGACGGAGCTTGGCATCGAACAACGGGTACTCCTGGAGGCCGGCCTCGCGGCCATCCGGGATGACCGGTCCGTGGTCCCACGATTTCGTGGTCGCCTGCTCTTCCCGATCCACGATCTTCGCGGACGGGCGGTGGGATTCGGTGGAAGGCTGCTGGGTCCCGGTGAGCCCAAGTATCTCAACTCGCCCGAAACTCCGATCTTTCACAAGGGACGCCAACTCTACAACCTGCATCAAGCGAAAGGAGCGATCCGGAAGGAGGAGTCGGTCATCCTGGTCGAGGGCTACTTCGACGTCTTGCGGCTGGTGCTCGCCGGGGTGGAGAACGTAGTGGCTCCGCTCGGCACGGCGCTCACGGCGGAGCAGGCCGCGCTGCTCAAGCGCTACGCCTCCGCCGCGATTCTCCTTTACGACAGCGATCAGGCGGGGCTCCGGGCCACGTTCCGCGCGGGCGACGAGCTGCTGCGCCATGGGATGCGAGTGCGCGTCGCGACGCTGCCGCCGGGCGAGGACCCGGACTCGTTGGTCAAATCGGGTGGCGCCGCCGCGCTCGAGCCCATTGTGGACGCCGCGATGGATCTCATCGAGCGGAAGATCCAGTTGCTCGAGGTGAAGGGCTGGTTCGAGGGGGTGGACCACCAACGTGAGGCGCTCGATCGCCTGCTGCCGACCATCCGAGCGGCCTCCGATCCCATCACGCGCGACCTTTACCTCAAGAAGGTCTCGGAGCGCACTGGCGTGAGCCGCGAGGTACTGCAGGAACAGGCGGCGCGTCCCGGGTACGGCTCGCCGGACCGCCAGCCGCCGACGCCGGAATCGAGGTTCGCGCAAGGAACTCCCGTTTCCCGTCCGCCGGCCAAGCGTCGCAGGGTGGATGCGGCCGAACGCGATTTGCTCCGCGTGTTGATCAAGGAGCCAGGCTGGCGCGCACGCGCAGCCAACGAAGTTCCCGCGGAGTGGTTCGAGACGCCGGAGTTGCGCGAGGTCTTCCTGGCGCTGACCGGCAGTCCCGAAACGGTCGAGTCGGGCCTATTCTTGGAGCACCTTTCGCCCGGGGCTCGGCGAGCGTGGGCGTGGCTCGACAGCATCGAGCCCAAGTACGGTTCCAGCGACCCCGACGTCACCTATGCCGATGCCTGGCGGGCGCTGGAGGTCCGCCCATTGCGTCGTCAGCTCGCCGCGCTCGAGCGACGCCGAAGCGAGCCGGTCGCCGCGCTGACAGCCGCAGACCTCGATGCACTGGTGGCCGAGCGACACCGCCTCATCACTGAGATCTCCTCACGCTTTCCGGAGGAATTGCTGAAACGACCGATTCGGAGAGGCAAACTCGATGCACGCTGATCTGGTCAAACTGCTCGACCTGCAGCACAAGGACACGCATCGTAGACGACGTTCGAAATCGCATGGGGGCATTGAACGGCGAGTTCGCCGGGCTCGACCAGATACTCCAGCAGGCGCGGAATCTCCTCGACGGCGCGCGCCGTGCCGCCGCCGAGGGCATCCGGCGCCGGGACGAGCTGGAGGCGCGGGTCGAGAGCTACCGCCTGCTCCAGGAGCGCCGCCAGTTGCGCCTGGAACACGTGCGAAATCCGAAGGAAGCGGCGACGCTGATGGCCGAGCTCGATCTCGCTCGCAGTGTCATGGCGAAGGAGGAGAACGAGTGGGTCCGGAGCGCCGAAGCCGTGGGCGTGCTGGAGCTCAAGGTCGAAGAAGAGGTCCGCAACCTCGAGGCGCTGGCTGCGTCGCAAACTCCCGATCGGGCGGCACTCGAGAAACGACGGTCCGCGCTGGAGGCGGAGCTCGAGATCGCAAACCACGAGCGGGAGGAAAGCGCCTCACGCATCGACCGCCAGTTGCGCAGCCGCTACGACCGGCTGCGACGGACCCGCACCAGCGACGTCGTGGTACCCCTCCTCGGTGGAACTTGCGGCGCCTGTCATACGTCCATTCCACTCAATCGCCGGAGTCAGATCCGGAGCGGAACCGTACTCGACGGCTGTGAGGGATGCGGCGCGATCTTGTACCCACCGGAGGTCGCCGGATCTGCATGAAGCCACCCACACCGGGTACCCTCCAATGGTGAGTGTCTATCCCGCACCGTTGCTGCGCTGGGTGCTATCCCCCCCACCCGATCCCGCCGACGTCGCCCGTCTTGCGTCGGCGCTGTCGCTGCCCCACGCTCTGGCCGCATTGCTCGTGCAGCGCGACCAGGGCTCCGAGGCCGCTGCTCGCGCGTACCTTCGTCCACCGCTCGATGGCATGTCCGACCCCACCAGGCTGGCGGGGATGGCCGAGGCGGTGGATGTCATCGCGTCCACCGTCCGGGCGGGCGGCACCATCATGGTGCACGGCGACTACGACGTAGACGGCCAGTGTGCCACGGCGCTCCTCACTCGCGCGCTTCGCGAGGCGCGACGCCGACGTCGTGCCGTTCCTACCCCACCGCCTCCGTGACGGCTATGACTTCGGTCCCGCCGGCCTCGAGGCCGCACGCGCCGCCGGCGCATCTCTGATCATTACGTGCGACTGCGGCATTACCGCGCTGGAAACAGTGCGCGCGGCCAGCACCGCGGGCATCGGCGTGGTGATCACCGACCACCACCTCCCCGGCAGCGAGCTGCCGGCGGCCCTGGCAGTGATCGATCCCCAGCGAGCGGACGACACGTCGGACGCCCAGTCTCTCTGCGGCAGCGGGGTCGCGTTCAAGCTGGTGCAGGCGCTCGTGCCCGCGCTCGGTCTCTCGCCCAACTTTCCGTACTACCTGCTCGACCTGGTGGCGCTCGCGACCGTGGCCGACGTGGTACCGCTGGTCGGCGAGAACCGGATTCTCGTCAAGCACGGCCTGCGCTTACTGGCCGACTCGCGCTGGCCCGGTGTCCGCGCACTGGTCCGGACGGGTGGCTTGGCCGCGCGAGAGATTCGCGCCGGCCACTGCGGCTTCGTTCTCGGGCCGCGACTCAACGCGGCGGGACGGATCGGTGATGCCACGGACGGGCTTCGGCTTCTGCTCACTGATGATGAGGCCGAAGCCGATGATCTGGCCCGCCGCCTTGACGGCCTCAACGTGGAGAGACAGGCCCTCGATCAGCGCATTCTCGACGAGGCGATGACGCAGCTGGAGCAACAGTCCGATCTCGAGAACGATGCCGGGTTCATTCTGGTGGGCGACGGGTGGCATCCGGGCGTTGTCGGCATCGTCGCGTCACGCGTGGTGGAGCGATACGGGCGCCCCACATTCCTCATCGCATTCGACGGTGACATCGGCAAGGGGTCGGGGCGCAGCATCTCGCGGTTCGACCTGCACGCGGCGTTGCTGTCGTGTGGCGATCTCCTCGAGCGATACGGCGGTCATCACATGGCCGCGGGGCTCACCATCCGGCGGGATCGGCTCGTGGAGTTCCGCGAGCGGTTCGCTGCCATCACGCGCGAGGTGCTGCGACCCGACGATCTCGGTCCCGAGCAGCGCGTCGACCTGGAGATCGGTCTTGCCGAGGCCACGCGAGATCTGGAACGACTCTGTCGGTACCTCGAGCCGTGCGGTGCGGGCAATGCGAGCCCGGTGTTCGGGGTGCGAGGGGTACGGTTTTCCGGCAGGGCTCGGGTCGGCAACGGGCACCTCAAGGGCGCGCTCGATGATGGCACGACCCGTCTTCCGGCCATCGGATTCCAGTGGGCCGATCGCGCGGCGTGGCTCGGCGACGGTCTGGTCGATGCCGCGTTCAAGCTCGAGTGCCACGAGTGGAACGGACAAACGACCCTCCAGGCGCGGCTCTGCGCCTTGTCACCGCACGCGGCGTGAGCCTCGTACCGCGCATAGTTGTGTCCGGCACCGGGATCACTGGCGCATTAGCACGAAGGCACAGAAAGCACGAAGTACACGAAGGAACAGTCACTTGTTCTTTCTTCGTGCCCTTCGTGCCTTCGTGCTAAAGAGCAAACGGAGATGCGGATTGTCGGGGGCATGTTCGGAGGACGAAGACTGGTCATCCCCCGCGATACCAGAGTCCGACCCACCGCCGACCGGGTACGAGAAGCCTGGATGAGCATTCTCGGCGCCGCGCTCGAGGGCGCCACGGTACTCGACCTCTACGCCGGTAGCGGCGCCCTCGGCCTCGAGGCCCTCTCTCGGGGCGCCGACACGGCCACGTTCGTCGAGCTCAACCCTCCTTCTCTCACCGCCTTACGCGCGAACATCGAGTCCCTGGGCGTTGCCGATCGCACCACCGTCCACCGGGGCGACGCGCTGCGCTTTGCAGGCCGACTCGAGGCTGGTGCCTTCGACCTGGCCCTGGCCGACCCGCCATACACGGCGGGCGCCGCTCCCAAACTCGTCGCCCTCTTCCGTCGGATTCCCTTCGCGCGCATTCTTTCCGTCGAGCATCCGGCCACGCAGCCGGTGGATGGGGACGAGACCCGCCGATACGGCGACACCGCCATCACCTTCTGCCACTCGCCATGACGCGCATCGCCATCTATCCCGGGTCCTTCGATCCGCTCACGAGAGGGCACGAGGACCTCATCCGTCGCAGCCTCGCGCTCGCCGACCGGGTCATCGTGGCCGTCGCGGTCAACGTCTCCAAGCAGCCGCTCTTCCCGGTGGAGGAGCGCCTGGCGATGCTGCGGAGCGCGGTGGGCGATGAGCCCCGAGTCTCCTTTCAATCATTCGAAGGCCTCCTCGTCGACTTCGCGCGGGGAGTCGGCGCCTCGATGGTCGTGCGCGGGCTCCGTGCCGTGAGCGACTTCGAGTACGAGTTTCAGATGGCGCTCATGAATCGTCAGCTGCATCCAGCCCTCGAGACCGTCTTCCTGGTTCCCGCCCTCGACCTCACCTACCTCAGCTCGAGCCTCGTGCGCGAGGTGGCCCGCTTCGGCGGCGATGTGAGCGCGCTCGTGCATCCCTCGGTCGCCGCCGCGTTGTCCGCCCGGTTCCGACCATGAGCTTTCTGGAGCGACTGCTCCAGCGGGCCGCGGCCCATCGGCGCCGGATCGTGCTGTGCGAGGGAGCCGACACGCGGGTGCAGGAAGCGGCCGAGCGGTTGCGGAAGGACGCCATCGCCGACCCGATCCTGCTGGGTGGTCCCAGTCCCGAGCCGGCCGACGATCCCCGACTTGGCCGAGTCGCACAGTTTCTCCGCGAGCGCAGGCCCGATCGCATCAAGGACGGTGTCCACGCGCTCGATGTCGCCTCCGTCGCCGTCAACTTCGGCGCGGCGCTGGTGGCGCTCGGTGAGGCCGACGGTGCCGTCGCGGGTGCCGTTGTAACCACGGCGGAGACGATCCGCGCCGCGCTCTGGGCCATCGGGACGGCGCCCGGGGTGCGTCTGGTCAGCTCCGCCTTCTACATGGTGATGCCGGGAGACGCGGTCTTCACCTTCACCGACTGCGCCGTCGTTCCCGAGCCCAGCTCCGACGAGCTGGCCGAGATCGCGCTCGCCGCCGCGCGCGACCGGGCGCGCCTGGTCGGCGATTCGCCACGGGTCGCATTTCTGTCCTACAGCACGAGAGGGAGCGCGGAAGGCCCGCGAATACACCGGGTGCGCGCGGCCGCCGAGCGATTTCGCGAGTTGGCGCCGAATATTCCCTCCGATGGCGAGATGCAGGTCGACGCCGCGCTCGACGTCGAGGTCGGCGAACGCAAGGCACCCGGGTCGCCGCTGGGGGGTCGCGCCAACGTCCTCGTCTTTCCCGATCTGGACGCGGGGAACATTGCGTACAAGCTGGTACAGCGACTGGCGGGAGCCGCGGCGGTGGGGCCGATCCTTCAGGGGCTGGCCCAGCCGATGGCCGACCTGTCGCGAGGAGCCACCCCCGACGATATTGTCGAGGTGGCGGCGATGGTGGCGCTGCAGTGCGAGACGACGACTTGAGGGAGAGACAGGATGGGCTTCAGTCAAACGAAAAACGCCAACGGAGTAACCGTCGTCCAGGTGGAGGGGCAGCTGATCGTCGGCAATCGCCAGGAGCTGAAGGACATGATCCAGGCGGCGCTCGAACGCAACGAGCGACGGATCCTCATCGACTTTTCGCGCACCGGGTACATCGATTCGTCCGGCCTCGGCGCGCTGGTGTCGATCTCGAAGCGGGTGCGGGAGACGGGAGGCGAGCTCCGCCTCTCGGGACTCAATGAAGATCTTCGTTCGCTCTTCGAGCTGACCAAGCTCGACACTCTGTTCGCCATCGCCGAAACGTCCCAGCAGGCGCTCGCCAGCTTCTAGCCAACTCGTCGCGATGCCGGCCCCCCTTCGACTTTGCGTCCGCCGCTCCCCGGCCCCGGACGCCGGGCAGGCCGCGACACTCGTCACTCTTCGCCTGCCCAGCGAAGTCGAGTGCATCGAAGAAGCGGTCGAGCTGGTCACTCGCCACTGCCTCGCCGGACATCGCACGCTCAAGACGACTCGCTTCCGTCTCCAGGTGGTGCTCTCCGAGGCGCTCAGCAATGCCATCGTGCGAGGTAACCGCGAGGAGCGCGGCAAGTGGGTGGACGTGCGCGCGGAGCTTCTCCCCGACACCATCCGCGTCTCCGTCACCGACGAGGGCGGTGGGTTCGATCCGTCATCGGTGCCCGAGCCCCTCACCCCGGAACAGCTCGACGAGGCCAACGGCCGCGGCCTCTTTCTCATCCGGAAGCTCGTCGACTCCGTGCAATTCAACGAGCAAGGAAACTCCATCTGCATGATCCTGCGCCGCCCGTAGGGCGGTTGGACCAGATACTCGAGGGGCTGGGTGCGCTCGTGGGGGGACGAGTGCGCCTGTGGCGCTTCGATGGCCGCATGTTGCGTCTCGCAGGAGGCACCGATCCCGGATGGTCGCTCCCGCTCCCCGACGGCAAGGGACGGCTCATGGCGCCCGACGGCGAGATCTGGGTCGAACCGGTCACCGACGTCGAGGGATACTGGCTCGAGGTGGATGGCGACATGGCGCGCGCGCCCACGAGCGCGGCGCGCGTGCTGCCCGCGCTGGCCGCGATACTCGAGGCCGAACGCAATCGCGGATTTCTCGCGGAAGAACTGAGCAGCCGATACGAGGAGATCGACCTCCTGTACGCGATCAGCGAGATCCTGGGACAGACGGTGCGGCTCGAGGAGGCCACCCGCACCATCGTCCGCGAGGTGAGTACCGTGGTCGGCGCGAGGCGGGCCTCCATCATGGTGCACGACGAGGGCGCCGGCGTGCTCCGGACTGTCGCGGCGCGCGGGTTCGGCGTGCAAGGACTCGCACCCGTGAGCCTCGACGACCAGCACTCGATCGCGGCGCGTGTCTATCGGGAGCAGCGGGTGATCGCGCACGACCCGCCGGAGCCGGGCAGCGTCGCGGCGGCCGAAGAGGACGGCCGAGGCTACCGGGGCCAGGCTTTTCTCAGCGTGCCGATCTGTTATGGGGCGAGCGACGCCCCGCTTCGCTGTGTGGGTGTCATCAACCTCACGGATCGGATTGGCGGCGATCGATTCACCGTCACCGATCGGAAGCTCGTGAGCGCGGTGGCCAATCAGATCGGCGCGGCGGTCGAGAACGCGCGCCTGGTCGAGCGCGACCTGCAGCAGCAACGCGTGAGTCGAGAGCTGGAGCTGGCGCACGACCTCCAGCTCAAGCTGCTTCCCTCGCCATCGGTCCTGGGGGACGACGCGCAGGTCGCCGCGCGCTGCTTTCCCGCCGAGTCGGTCGGCGGCGACTTCTACACCTTCACGCGATTGGGCCGGGGACGCGTGGGCGTCATGCTGGGCGACGTCTCGTCGCACGGATACTCGGCGGCGCTCGTGGCGGCGCTCGTCATGTCCGCGGCAGGAATTCACGCGGCCGCCTCACTCACACCCGACGAAACGCTGGCGGCGCTGCAGGAGAGTCTGGCGACCGAGCTTGCCACGACGGAAATGTTCTTCAGCGTCTTCTACGGTATGCTCGACCCCCTCACCCGCCGGCTCTCGTACGCGAATGCGGGCCACCAGCACGCGTTCCGGGTGCCCCGTGTCGGCACTCCCGAGCGACTCGAAACCACCGCTCCACCACTCGGCCTCGGCCCGGCCGGCGCCATTCACCGGAGGCAGTTGCCCTGGACCTTCGGGACCGACCTGCTGGTGCTCTGGACCGATGGGCTGGTGGACGCACGGAACGAGGCCGGCGAAGCTTTCGGTGAGACGCGGCTCCTCGACCGCGTCTGTGCAATGCGCGGGGAAACGCCGGAGGCGATCGTGGGCGGCGTGCTCGCGGAAGCCGAAGCGTTCGGTTCGAGGCCGATCGACGATCGTACGATCCTGGTGATGCGGATCTAAGTGCCGCGGGCCAAGCGCCGGCTCAGTCAGCATTTTCTCACCGATCCCCGGCTTCTCGCCCGCATCGCGGACGCGCTGGCAGCTTCGAGGGACGATACGGTGCTGGAGGTGGGCCCAGGGCCGGGAGGGCTCACGGCCGCGTTGCTCGAGCGAGCCGGTCGAGTAGTCGCGATCGAGAAGGACGGCGATCTCGTGCCCGAGCTCAGGGCGAGGTTTCCGGCCGCGCACATCGTGGAGGGCGACGCGCTCGAGAGCGACTGGCGTGCCCTCGCCGGACCCCACTTTCTCGTCGCCGGCAACATCCCATACAACATCACGTCGCCGCTGATCGACAAGGCACTCGAACCGCCGCGACCTGCCCGCATCGTATTTCTGGTGCAATTGGAAGTGGCGGAGCGCGTGACCGCAGCGCCGGGGACACGGGAGTACGGCGCCCTCAGCGTCGGAGTGCAGGCGGTCGCGCGCGCGGAACGACTGTTCACGGTACCGGCCGGTGCGTTCTACCCGCGGCCGAAGGTCGACTCCGCGGTGTTGCGCCTGGTGCCGCTCGATCGTCCCGCGATCGAGGGCCACGAAGCCGCGGTGTTCCGGCGACTCGTGGTCGGACTCTTCGGGTTTCGGCGTAAGCAGCTGGTGCGGGGGCTGCGTGAGCTGACCGGATGGCCCAGTTCTCGGGTCGAGCGGGTTCTGGAGGTGGCCGGCATCGAGGCGAAGCTCCGGCCCGAGGTCCTCTCGCCCGAATCGTTCACGCGACTGATGCGGGCGCTCGTTGACGAGGGGTGGTCGGCACGGTAAGTTTGTGAAATGTTTCACAAAAATCGAGCCGATGCGTAAAGTCGCCGAATCCACCGTTCGCCGCCTGTCGCTGTACCTGCGCTTTTTGGAGGAGTTCGAGGGCCAGGGCGTGGCGACCGTGAGCTCGGGTGCGCTCGCGTCCCGGGGTGGGACCACCTCGGCGCAGGTTCGGAAGGACCTCTCCTTCTTCGGCTCGTTCGGCAAGCGCGGACTCGGATATCCGGTGCCTCAGCTCGCCGACCGGCTGCGCGAGATCCTGGGACTGAAACGTCGCTACCTGGTGGCGATGATCGGGGCAGGCAAGATCGGAAGCGCGCTGGTGCAGTACCGCGGGTTCAAGCAGAGGGGCTTCGATATCGTGGCAATCTTCGACGCCGACGAGTCGAAGATCGGACGACAGTGGAACGGGCTCACCGTGCAAGACATTGCGACACTCGAGCGCGAGCTGCAGCGCCGTCCGATCGACATGGCGGTGCTCGTGACGCCGGCCGAAGCTGCGCAACCCGTCACCGATCGGCTGGTGGCCCTGGGCGTCAAGTCGATCCTCAACTTTGCGCCGGTGCAGCTGGTGGTGCCTGACGATGTCGTGGTCAAGACCGTGAATCTCGCGCTGGAGCTCGAGACGCTGAGCTACGCGCTGGCCAACCGCAGTTAAGGGGTCTCATGCACCCCTTCTTCTCCGCGCTCTTCGTCCTTGCCATCACTTCCTTCTCCTGCGTCCTCTCCGCCCAATCGCCTCAGTACGACCTCCTCATCCGCCATGGGCACATCGTCGACGGCACCGGCGCTCCGTGGTATGCCGGCGATCTCGCGGTCAAGGCCGGCCACATCGCCGCGATCGGGCGGCTGGACAGCGCCACCGCGAAGCAGGTCGTCGATGCCGGCGGCAGGGTCGTCGCCCCCGGGTTCATCGACATGCTCGGGCAATCCGAGACCACCATCCTCGTGACGCCGCAGCTCCCGTCGAAGATCTTCCAAGGCATCACGACTGAGTTCACCGGTGAGGGAGGATCGGCGGCGCCGCTCTCCGAGGCGGTGGTCGCGGCTGACAGCGTCTTCTGGAAGCACTATGGCGTAACCCCCGACTGGCGCACCTTCCGCGAATTCTTCGCACGTCTCGAGAAGCAGGGGCTCGGCATCAATCTGGGCAGCTATGTCGGGGCGACTCAGGTGCGGCGAGTCGTGCTCGGTGACGGAGACCGGACACCGGACGCGCAGCAGCTCGACAGCATGAAGGCGCTCGTCCGCCAGGCGATGCTCGATGGCGCGGTCGGAATCTCGACCGCGCTCCAATATCCTCCCGCCCCGTATGCCAGGACCGACGAGCTCGTCGCCCTCGCGACCGAGGCAGCGAAATACGGCGGCACCTACGCGACGCATATGCGCTCGGAGGGCGACCGCATCTTCCAGTCGATCGACGAAGCGATCACGATCGGACGGGAAGCGGGCATCCCGGTCGAGATCTGGCACCTCAAGTCGGCCGGAAAGAGCAACTGGGGGAAGATGCCCAAGATCGTGGCCAGGATCGACTCGGCCCGCCGAGCGGGTGTGGACCTCGCCGCCGACACCTATGCCTATCCTGCCTGGTTCAACTCGATGTCCGCGTTCGTGCCGCCGTGGGCGCTGGACGGCGGCACCGCCAAGCTGGTCGAGCGTTTGCACGACCCGGCATCACGCCGCCGCATTCGCCGTGACATGCTCACGCCCAGCTCGGCATGGGATAACGAATGGCAGGAGATCCCGGGGCCGGAGTCGGTGCTGATCAGCGTCGTTCAGAATCCCGCCCTGCTGCAGTATCAGGGGAAGACGCTCGCCGAAGTCGCGAAGATGCGAAAGGCCGACCCGATCGAGACGCTGCTCGACCTGCTCGCGGACGACCAGGCGTTCACCTCCGTCGCCGTGTTCGGCATGTCGGAGAGTGATATCGCCCTGGCCCTCAAGCAGCCGTGGGTCTCGATCGACAACGACTCGCAGGGGACGTCGCCCGACGGTCCACTCGGCACGGAGCATCCCCATCCCAGGGCCTATGGCACGTTCCCGCGGATCATTCGCAAGTTCGTCCGCGAGGAGCGGCGGCTGACGCTGGAAGAGGCGATCCGGAAGTTCACGTCGCTGCCCGCGAGCCGCATGCGAATCGCCGACCGCGGAGTCCTCAAGGCGGGAATGTGGGCGGACGTGGTGGTGTTCGATCCAGACAGCATCCGTGACAAGGCGACGTTTGCCGAGCCCAACCAGCTTGCCGTCGGGATGTCATGGGTGCTGGTAAACGGCGTTCCGGTGATCGCGGATGGAAAGGCGACCGGGGCCCTGCCAGGGCGGGTGCTGCGCGGGCCGGCCGCTCGGTAGCACACTAGGCACGCCACTAGCACGCAGTCCGTCGTCCCCGATACTTTCACCCATGGCTGTCGACGTCTCCTCCGAGATCGGCTCGCTCGAGTCCGTGCTGGTGCACACGCCCGGTCACGAACTGGAAGCGGTCACGCCCGGCAACCGCGAAGACTACCTCTACGACGACATCATCGATCTCGAGATCGCCCAGCGCGAGCACCGGCAGTTCGTCTCGGTCCTCCGCCGCTTCGCCCGCGTACACCAGGTCCGCGACCTCCTCGCAGAAATCCTGAGTCAGCCCGACGCGCGCGACTTCCTGATCAGTAAGACGATGGTCGTCGTCCCGGACGATGAGCTGTCCAAGCGGCTGAGCACGCATCCGCCGGCGCAGATCGTCGAGATGCTGATCGAGGGCACTCGTGAGGACAGCGGACCGATCTCGCGGGCCCTGAACGAGGAGGGGTTCGCCTTTCCGCCCTTACCCAATCTCTTCTTTCCACGCGACATCGGGATGGTGATCGGCCAGCACGCGGTTGTGGGCTCGATGCGGTACGGTGTTCGCTGGACCGAGGAGCTGCTGGTGAAGGCGCTCTTCCTGTTCCATCCCGAGCTCGCCAACGCCGGGTTCCTCTACGACGGTTCGGAGGAGCGCCGCAGCAACTACACCCTTGAGGGTGGGGACGTGCACTACCTCCGTCCCGACCTCCTGCTTCTGGGCCTCAGCGAGCGGAGCTCTCCCGCGGCACTCGACGAGCTGTGCGATATGGTGTTCGATCGGGGTGAGGTGACCGATGTCATCGTGGTCGTCATGCCCAAGGCGCCGACCGCGATCCATCTCGACATGGTGTTCAGCCAGGTAGACCGCGAGCTCTGCGTCGTGTCGCCCCCGTTCTTCATGGGACCCGAGCGTCGAGCCGTGTTGCACCGCCGGAAAGGGGAAGAGGGGGTCCGCGAGCGTCCCGACCTCTTCACGGCCCTCCGCGAGGTGGGCCTCGTGCTCGAGCCGATCATGGCGGGCGGCGACCACCGGACCAGCCAGGAGCGGGAACAATGGAGCTCGGCGTGCAACTTCCTCGCGGTGCGTCCCGGCACCATCGTGAGCTATCGCCGGAACGACGCGACACTTTGCGAGCTGGAGCGGGCGGGATTCCGAATCGTCCATTCGGTCAACTTCCTCGCCTTCGACGACTGGTCCGAGGCCAAGCACCGCACGGTGATCACGGTTCAGGGTGCGGAGCTGGCCCGAGGGGGAGGGGGGCCCCGCTGTATGTCGTTGCCGCTCAGGCGAGCGTCGCTGTGACCGGGGTCTCCATGCACCCCGAGAGCACTCTCCTCGACCGAGTCCTCGGCATTCTGCGCGGCGGCGCGCGCACCGCGACCACGCTCTGCCACGACGTGCTCGGCCTTCCGGGCGCACCGACCCTGATCTGCGAGCGGATCGCCGTGGCCCTCCTCGGTGCCGATCCCAGAGTCCGGCGGCTCCCCGATGGGTGCTGGGGACTCGTGCCCGAGGCGCAGGGGTCGCCGCTGCTCGATGAGTGCGCCTTCGCCGTGGTGGACGTCGAGACGACCGGCTCACGCGCGTCGGGGCGAGACCGGATCACCGAGGTCGCCGTGGTGGTGGTCCATGGCGACCGGCGGGAAACGATCTTCGATTCGCTGGTCAACCCCGGGCGAACGATTCCTCCGGTGGTTGCCGCCGTCACCCGTATCACCGACGATATGGTCCGCGCAGCGCCGACGTTCGACGAGCTTGCCGACCAACTCCTGGCCGCGCTCGCCGGTCGCATCTTCGTCGCCCACAACGCGCGCTTCGACTGGGCATTTCTGTCTGCGGAATTGCGGCGGGCGCGCGCGCTCACGCTGGACGGGAATCGGCTCTGCACGGTGCGACTGGCGCGGCGGCTCGTCTCGGACGTCCGCTCCTGCGGACTCGACAATCTGAGTCTCTACTTCGGGATCGAGAACGAGGCGAGACATCGCGCCGGCGGTGACGCGCGGGCGACGGCCGAGCTGCTGTCGCGGCTGCTCCGACTCGCGAGGGCCGAGGGAGCGCGGACCCTGCAGGACCTGGCTGCCATCGAGGCGCGCAGGCGGATCAGCAAACGGCGGCGACGCTCGGCGATGCCCACCATGCCACTTGCCGACTCCATGCCGGAGGCGTCGGCGTGACTCTTCAGTCGGCTTTCCGAGTCGGCAACCTCCGGTGTCATACGCTCGAGGGCGGGGTGCAGCGTCTCGACGGCGGAGCAATGTTCGGCGTGGTGCCCCGACCGCTCTGGGGCAAACGCGTCACGCCGGATGAGCGACATCGGATCGTTCTCGCGATGCGATGCCTGCTCGTGGAGCACTCCGACGGTCTCGTCCTGATCGACACGGCACTCGGCAATAAGGAGAGTCCCAAGTTCCTCGACATCTATGGGGTCGAGAACCAGGGCCTCGAGGGCGCGACACAGCTGGAGGATGCGCTCGCGACCGCCGGATTTCTTCCCGAGGATGTCCGTTGGGTGATCAATACGCATCTGCATTTCGATCACGCCGGCGGCAACACGACCATCGATCCGACGCTGCGTGACGATCCCCGGCGCCACGTGCGGCCGACCTTTCCCAACGCGACGTACGTCGTGCAGAAGGGCGAGCTCGAGTTCGCGCGACACACCAACGAGCGGACTCGTGCGAGCTATCTCCCTCCCAACTTCGAGCCGGTCGCGGCTGCGGGAAAGTGGCGGCTCTTGGAGGGCGATGCCCAGGTGTTGCCCGGGATCTCGGTTCGTCTCACGCCTGGGCACGTGCCGTTCCTGCAGACCGTGATCGTCAGCGACCGGGGAGAGACCGCCGCCTTCATGTCCGACCTGATCCCCACCACTGCGCACCTGCCGCTGGCGTGGATCATGGGATACGACCTGGAGCCGCTCCGGACGCTGGAGAGCAAGCGAGCGCTTCTTCACGACGCTGTCGCCGGCGGGTGGCGACTGGTCTTCGAGCACGACCCAGGCGTCGCGTCGGGCGTGCCCGTGAGAGAGGGAAACGAGGTAACGCTGCGGGACGCTGTCGCCGCCCCGGCCGCTCCGGCGGCGCCGGCGTCGCGCTGATGCGTCGGTTGCCCGGTGAACGAGCATCGATGCTGGCCCGAGCGAGCCGGAGGGGGAGGGGTTCGGAGGCAACCTCCCAGGGGGGCGGGGTTGGGATGTCTTGGAGGTTGCCGGAGTGCCCCTGTCCCTCCGGTGAAGCGCTTTGCCTCGATGCTCGCTCACCGGGCAAGAATAGCCGCTCGCGGCGTTGACACCCACCACAGCGTCCGCTAGCTTCCCCCGTCGAAAGTGAGGAGCGGTGCTCCTCCACCCTCCGCCTGCCGGCCCGGTGCCGCAGCGCTCCCGGGTCCCGGCATCGCAGCGCGAGGCGGCCAGTGGCTGCCGAGGCAATCGACGTGACGGGCACCCCGCAGTTTCGGAAGGGTGCCCGTTTTGTTTTCTCCGCCCTGGAGGCTCACGCACTGTCCACAAACGATCGCGAAAAGAGAATTCGCGTCAACCGCATGATCCGGATCAGCCCGGTTCGGGTCATCACCGGCGACGGTGAGCAGCTCGGTGTCCTGCCGATCGAAGAAGCGCTGGCTGCCGCGCGAGGAACGCGGTCTCGATCTGGTCGAAGTGGCGCCGATGGCGCGGCCCGCCCGTGGTCAAGATCATGGACTACGGAAAGTTCAAGTTCGAAGAGGCCAAGGCAGCGCGGGCCGCCAAGAAGAAGCAGCACGTCATCCAGCTCAAGGAAGTGAAGTACCGGCCGGGCATCGACGATCACGATTTCGACTTCAAGACGCGCCACGCGCGCGAGTTCCTGGGCGACGGCAACAAGGTGAAGGTGACGATGATGTTCCGCGGGCGGCAGATCGCCCACTCGAGCTGGGCAAGGCGGTGCTCGACCGGGTCGCCGCCGACGCTGGCCGACGTCGGCAAGATCGAGATCGACGCGAAGCTCGAAGGGCGCAACATGACGATGGTGATCGCGCCGAAATAAGGCGCGGAGCCGAGGTAATGCCGAAGAAGAAGACCAAGCGAGCCGCGATGAAGCGCTTCATCCGGACCGGAACGGGCAAGCTCAAGCGTGGCCACGCCAACCACAGCGCACATCCTGACCAAGAAGACGCGCAAGCGGAAGAACCGGCTCAAGAAGTGCGACCTGGTGAGCTCGGCCGATTTCCCGCGCGTCAACCGCCTGCTTCAGGCCTGAGGACCGATCCATGCCTCGCGTCAAGAACGGCGTCGCGCATCACGCGCGCAAGAAGAAGATCATGGAGGCCGCCAAGGGCGGCTCGCGGCGGCCGCAGCAAGCTGTACAAGGCGGCCAAGGAAACCGTCGAGCGCGGCATGCGGTACGCCTACCGCGACCGGCGCAAGAAGAAGGGCGAGTTCCGCGCGCTCTGGATCACCCGGATCAACGCCGCCGCCCGGATCCATGGCCTGAGCTACAGCCGCCTCGATGGCCGGGCTCAAGAAGGGCGGCGTCGAGATCAACCGGAAGGTGCTCGCCGACCTCGCCGTGCACGACAGCGACGCCTTCGCCAAGCTCGCCGAGGTCGCCAAGAACAACCAGTAGTCGTGCGGGGCCGCTCGTCCCGTTGCTGCCGCCGCCCAATGGGGCCGTTCGCGCTCGGCGGGCGGCCCCATTGACGCTTAGGATCCCGTGACCTCACACTCCGCATCCATGACCGCAGGCTTTCCCGATCTCGAGGCGTTCCTTCCGCGCCTCGCAGCGATTCCCTGGCTCGACGCGGCCGGGCTCGAGGCAGAAGAAATCGCCCTCCTCGGCCGCAAAAGCGGGGTGCTCACCGAGCGCTCTCAAGGCGGTGGCCGTCATTGCCGGTCGAGGAGCGCAAGCGCTATGGGGCTGCCGTCAATCAACTGAAGGGACGGTTCGAGGCCGCGTTCGCCGCCCGGCGGGCGGCGCTCGAGGAGGAGAAGAAGGGCCGGGAGCTGTCCGCGCTCGATCTCACGATGCCCGGCGCGCGGACGCTGGGTCGGTGCCGAGCATCCTGTCACCCGAGTCGTCGACGAGATCGTCGAGATCTTCCGCGCAACTCGGCTTCGCGGTCGCCGTTGGCCCCGAGGTCGAAACCGAGTGGTTCAACTTCCTCGCGCTCAACTTTCCGCCCGATCATCCGGCGATGGACATGCACGACACGCTCTATGTCGATGCATCGCCCGCCGAGGGAGAGCCGGCGGGCGGTTGCTGCTGCGAACCCACACCTCGCCGGTGCAGATCCGGACCATGATGGGCGCGCCGCCGCCGTATCGCGTGGTCATCCCCGGTATCGTGTACCGCAACGACGCCTTCGACGCGTCGCACGCACCGGTCTTCAGCCAGATCGAAGGACTCGCGGTGGACGAGGGCATCTCCTTCGTCGATCTCAAGGCGACGCTGGTCCACTTCGCGCGCGCTTCTTCGCGCCGACCACGCGGACCCGCTTCCGGCCGTCGTTCTTCCCGTTCACCGAGCCGTCGGCCGAAATGGACGTCGAGTGCCAGCTCTGTGACGGCACCGGCTGTGCCGCCTGCAAGGGGACCGGCTGGATGGAGATCCTCGGCTGCGGCATGGTGCATCCCGCCGTGCTCGAGAACTGCGGCTCGATGCCGAGCGCTACACCGGGTGGGCCTTCGGCATGGGACCGCACCGGATCACGATGCAGCGCTATGGTCTCCCCGACATCCGGCTGCTCCTCGAAGGCGACATGCGCTTCCTGAGCCAGCTCGGCCGGGAGGGAGGCACGCACGTGAACATCTCCCGTCGCTGGCTCGAAGCGTTCCTCCGGCGTCCGCTCGACGCCGGCCGGTGTCGCCGAACGGCTGGCGATGCTGGGCGCGCCGGTCGACGCGATCGAGCCGCTGCATCCCGATCTCGGCGACATCGTCGTGGCGCTGGTCGAGGAGGTGCGGCCGCATCCCAACGCCGACCGGCTGCGGCTCTGCGTCGTCAACGACGGGGCGGCCGAGCGCCACAACGTCGTCTGCGGCGCGCCCAACGTCACTCGCCGGCCAGAAGTATCCCTTCGCCCGGCTCGGCGTGACACTGCCGGGCGGGCTCAAGATCGAGAGCCGCAAGATCCGCGGTGAGACGTCCGAAGGAATGCTGTGCTCCGCGCGCGAGCTGGGGCTGGGACAGGATCACGACGGGCATCCTCGATCTCGACCACCGCCGCGGCTCCCGGCACTCCGCTCCTCAAGGCTCTGCCTCTCGCCGACGATCGCCTGGTCGTGGACGTGGGGCCGAACCGGCCCGACCTCCTGGGCCACAAGGGGATCGCCCGCGAGCTCTCGGCGTCGTACGGCATGCCCTTTCGGCTGCCGGTGATCCCGCGCGCCGCGGCGGTCGACATTCCGCCCTCCGACGCGGGGGCACGACGGGACAAGCCGGCAGCGTGACGATCACGATCGAGGACGTGGAGTCGTGCCCACGATTCCACGGCGCGATGATTCGCGGCGTGCGGGTCGGTCCATCGCCCGAATGGCTCAAGCGCCGGCTCGAGACGGTCGGCGTCCGCTCGATCAACAACGTGGTGGACGCGACCAACTACGTCATGCTCGAGCTGAACCAGCCGATGCACGCGTACGACGCCGCGAAGCTCCACGGGGCCGGCTCATCGTGCGGCGGGCGATCACCGGCGAGCGGCTCGTCACGCTCGACGGCGTCGAGCGAACACTCACCGATGAGATGGTCGTGATCGCCGATCCCGAGGGTGTCATCGGCGTCGCGGGCGTGATGGGCGGAGCCAGCACCGAGGTGAGTAACGAGACGCACGACGTGCTGCTCGAATGCGCGTATTGGGACCCACCACGCACCCGGCGGACTCGCCGCGCGCTCGGCCTGCCCACCGAGGCCAGCTATCGCTTCGAGCGCGGGATCGATCGCTGGGGCGGGGCAGACGCCATGCGACGCTGTCTCGAGATCGTGCTCGCCACGGCCGGTGGCGAGCTGATGGATGCACCGGTCGATCTGTGGCCGTCCCCGACGAACCCGCCACGCATCTTCCTTCGTCCGGCGAGGGTCACGCAGGTGCTCGGCGTCGAGCTGCCGTGGACGGTGCTCGAACAGCATCTCGTCGCCATCGGCGCGACCGTGGTCTCGAAGCCCGAGGATGGCCGCATCGCCGTCGACGTACCGGGGTGGCGCCCGGATTTGCAGCGTGAGATCGACCTCATCGAGGAGATCGCGCGCATTCACGGATACGACGAATTTCCCTCGGAGCTTCGCCACTTCCGTCCGGGCTCGTTGCCCGATGCGCCGGTCGAGGCCGTGGTCTCCTCGATCCGTCGGGGGATGGTGGCGCAGGGGCTTTATGAGGTCGTGAGCCTGCCGCTCGGCCCGGCAGATGGTGACGACAGCGTTCGCCTGGTCAATCCGCTGTCCGCGGAGGACAGCTACTTGCGCCGTCGGCTGCTGCCGGGTCTGGTGCGTCTGGTCGAGCGCAACTGGGCCAATCGCGTCCCCGACGTCCGACTCTTCGAGATCGGCACGGCGTTCGCGGCGGCACCCGCGGGTCAGCGTCCTGTGGAAGAGCGCCGCCTGGCCGCGGTCATGACCGGCCGCCGGGAGCCTCCACATTGGAGCGACCCGGAGAGCCACCCGCTGGACTTGTGGGACCTCAAGGGCAGACTGGAAGCCGCGGTCGGTCTGGCGATTCCGGGTGCCGCGATACAGGTTGAAGGGAACGGCTGGATCGTCCGGGATCGAGCGGGACGAATTGTGGGTGAAGCGGGTCCTATGGCCGCGGATGCGCCCCCTTGGGCCGGACCGGTCTACGGGCTCGAGGTGGCAATCGACCCCGCTCCACGCCGGTCCGTCCAGTTCGAGCCCCTGCCAACGACGCCTGCGTCGGAGCGCGTGCTCGCCCTTCTCGTGCCGGATGGAACCGAGGTGGGGCGGGTCGCCGACGTCATCCGAGCGTCGGGCGGCGATCTTCTCGAAGCCGTCGTGGTCGAGAGCGATTATCGGGGAACCGAGCTGCCCCCTGCAACGCGGAGCGTCGCTTTCCGGCTCACCTTCCGGGCGCCGGACCGGACGCTGCGCGACACCGACGTGGACGAGGCCGAGTCCCGACTGCTTGCCGCCGTGGAGACGGAGCTCGGGATCCGGCGGCGAGATGCGGGCGCCACCCGCGGAGAATAACGTGCCCTACACCTACGAACGCCCCGATCTCCCGGCGGTGGCCGACCTGGAGAAGGTCGTCAGCCACGTGACGGAGGAGCTCGCCGGTTGGCGCCGGCGCACCCTCAAGGCGGAAGGCGAGCTGCAAGAGGCCAAGGCGAGCGGTGGCGTCGTGGCGGGGGCGGCGCTGCGGGAGGCCCGCCAGCGAATCGTCGATCTCGAGGCTGAGAACCAGGCCCTGCGCCAGCGGATCGAGGGCGCCAAGGAACGCCTCCGCGTGCTCTCGTCGCGGCTCGCGTTCCTCGAGCATCATGGTGGAGGGAACGCAGCGTGAGCACGGCGGCCAAGAATGCGGTGCGGGTGACGATCGGCGGCGAGGAGTATACCGTCCGCTCCGAGCTCCCCCCCGAATATACGCGTGAAGTGGCGACCTACCTCGACGCCGCGCTGAAGCGCGTGCGTGACTCCCTCCCGATGGTCGAGACGCACAAGGCCGCCATACTCGCCGCGCTCGCCATCACCGATGAGTTGTTCCAGGCCCGCCGCGGCGACCGGGAAATCGCCGGGCGGCTGACCGCGATGGCCGACGAGCTCGCTCACCTGCTGCCCCCGGCCAAACGCGGCAGCAGGTTCGCCGCTTCCTAACGGAGCATGCCGATGTCCCTGTCCCAGCTCCTGCCGGTCCTTGCAGGAGTGGCCGCTGGCCTTCTCGTCGCGCTGATCTTCATTCTCGTCTACACCCGACGACAGCGCCGCTCGGCCACCAGCGTGCTCGCGACCGCGCGCACCGAGGCCGACCGGCTGCGTGCCGACGCGGTGCGCGAAGCGGAGGCCTCACGGTCGGAGATGCTGGTGGCGGCGCGGATCGAATCGCTCAAGCTCCGGGAGGACATCGACCGCGAGATCGCGCGGAGGCGGGAGGAATGGGAACGCCTGGAGCGGCGCGCCGACGAACGGTCGCGTGCCCAGGAGAAGAAAGCGGAAGAGCTGGAGGGGCGCGACCGCACGCTCAACAAGCGGGATGAATCCATCGCGGCGCGCGAAGCGGCGCTCAAGGCGCGCGAAGGAGAGGCCGACCGGCTGGCGCAGGAACAGCGCCGAAAGCTCGAGCGGATCGCCGGGCTTACGGCGGAGGACGCGCGTCGCGAGGTGCTGCAGAGCGTGGAAGACGAGGCCCGAGGGCAGGCGGCGGCGCTGGCTCGCGACATCAAGGAACAGGCCCGCCGCGGTGCCGATCGCGATGCGCGTCGGATTCTCTCGATCGCGATCCAGCGGCTCGCCGCGGAGCACACCGCCGAGAGCACCGTGGCCGCCGTAGCACTGCCGAGCGACGAGATGAAGGGTCGCATCATCGGTCGCGAGGGACGAAACATCCGCGCGTTCGAGACGGCGACCGGCGTGGACGTCATCATCGACGACACCCCCGACACCGTCGTCGTCTCCTGCTTCGATCCGATCCGCCGCGAAGTAGCGCGTCGCGCGCTCGAGGCCTTGATCCAGGATGGGCGGATCCATCCGGGTCGCATCGAGGAGCTCGTGGTCAAGGCGCAGAAAGAGCTGGAGGGTCAGCTCGTGGAGTTGGGCGAGCAGGCCGCCTACGACACCGGGATCCATGGTCTTCATCCCGAGATGATCAAGCTCATCGGCCGCATGCGCTACCGCACCTCGTACGGCCAGAACATCTACGACCACTCGAAGGAAGTGGCGTGGCTCGCCGGGATGATGGCGGCCGAGCTCCATCTCGATGTGAACCTGGCCAAGCGCGGCGGACTGCTCCACGATGTCGGCAAGGTGCTCACCCACGACAGCGAAGGCACCCACGTCGAGCTCGGCGTCGAGGTCGCCCGCCGGTACGGGGAGAACGCCGCCGTCATCAACTGCATTCAGGCCCACCACGACGACGTCCCCCACGAGAGCGCGGAGTCGGTGCTCGTGCAGGCGGCCGACGCGATCAGCGGCGCGCGACCCGGCGCTCGGCGCGAAGCGTTCGAGACCTACGTGAAGCGCCTCACCCGGCTGGAAGAGATCGCCAACGCCTTCCCCGGGGTCGAAAAGAGCAACGTGATCCAGGCGGGGCGCGAAGTGCGGGTCGTGGTCACGCCGGATCGGATCGACGACGGCGCCGCAGCGGCGCTGTCCGAGACGATCGCACGCAAGATCGAGAACGAGCTCCAGTATCCGGGGCAGATCAAGGTTGTCGTCATCCGGGAGACGCGATCAGTGGATTATGCACGATGACCGCACGGATCATCGATGGTGTCGCGCTGGCCAAGACGATCCGTGGGGAGGTGGCGGCAGAGGTGGCGAAGATGAAGGGCAGTGGACGCAAGCCCGGCCTCGCGGTGGTGCTGGTAGGCGAGGACCCGGCGAGCGCCGTGTACGTCCGTTCAAAGGGTCGCGCGTGCGAGGAGGCCGGGATGCACTCTGTCACCATCCGGCTGCCTGTCGAGACCTCGGAGGCCGAGCTCCTCGCCACAGTGGACCGACTCAACAACGATCCCGCAATCCACGGGATTCTGGTACAGCTCCCACTCCCCAAGCACATCAACAGCGAGAAAGTGCTCCATCGGATCGATCCCGCTAAGGACGTGGACGGGTTCCATCCCATGAACGTCGGTAAGCTGGTTACGGGCGATAAGACGGCCTTTCGTCCGGCGACTCCGTACGGCGTGCAGCAGATGCTGATCCGTGAAGGAATCGAGACCAGAGGCGCCAACGTCGTGATCGTGGGCAGGTCCAACATCGTCGGCAAGCCGATGGCGAACCTGCTGATTCAGCAGGGGCCCGGCGGCGATGCCACGGTCACCGTGTGTCATTCGAAGACGCGTGACCTGCCGGCCGTCGCGCGGACTGCCGATATCCTGATCGCCGCGATCGGGAAGGCCGAGTTCGTGACGGCCGACATGGTACGTCCCGGCGCGGTGGTAATCGACGTCGGGATCAACCGGGTGGACGATGCTTCGCAGGCGAAAGGCTACCGTCTCACGGGGGACGTCGCGTACGGGCCGGTGTCGGGGGTGGCGTCGGCGATCACGCCGGTACCGGGCGGCGTCGGGCCGATGACGATCGCGATGCTACTGAAGAACACGTTGCAGGCGATGAGGCAGCTCGCGTCCTGATTTTTCACCGCAGAGCCGCAGAGAACAACAACTTCCTTTCTGTTTCCCTTCGAAGAAGTCTTCAAGTCGATGGGAGTAAATTTGGAAATGGCCTCCCCGCTTCAGCTCAACATGCTCTCCCCCGCCGACGACGTGTGGACCGTCAGCGACGTGGTCGGGACCGCCCGACGGGTGATCGAAGCCGAATTCCCCAATATCTGGGTTCGTGGCGAGGTGAGCGCCTGCAAGAAATACCCGAGCGGTCACTGGTACTTTGTCCTGCGCGATGCGGAGAGTCAGGTACGATGCTGCATGTGGAAGCTCTACGCCCAGCGTGCAGGCAAGCCGCCTACCGACGGCACTGAAGTCTTCGTGCTGTGCCGTCCCGCCATCTACGGCGCCAAAGGCGAATTTCAGCTCGTCGTCACCCGCATGCTTCCGACCGCGGCGGTCGGTGCCGCGCAGCAGGAACTCGAGCGAATCAAGCTGCTGCTTCAGAAGGACGGACTCTTCGATCCGGCACGCAAACGTCCGCTTCCCCCGTACGCCGCCACGGTCGCCCTCGTAACCAGTGTGGCCGGCGCTGCGCTTCGTGACATCGTCACCGTGAGCCGGAAGCGTTGGCCGGCCGCCCGAATTCTCGTCGTCGGCGCTCGCGTCCAGGGTGAAGGCGCGGTCGATGAGCTCTGCCGCGCGCTTCGTCTCGTCAATCGGCTCGCCGGGGTAGACCTCTGCATCGTGGGACGTGGTGGCGGTGAGGATCTCGCGGCCTTCAACACCGAAGCCGTCTGTCGCGCCCTCGCCGCGGTCAACGTGCCCACCATCTCCGCTGTCGGGCATGAGACCGATATCTCCTTCACCGACCTCGTCGCCGACGTGCGGGCCGCCACGCCGTCCGCGGCGGCGGAGCTGGCCTGGGCCGACACTCGAGCAGTGGTGCGCAGGCTCGATGACCTGGCCGCGCGTCTGGCAGGCGGATTGAGCAGTCGCGCACGCCTCGCAGCCGAACGCCTGGAGCGCACGGGCGACCGTCTCCGGATCGGTGCACAATCCATTCTCCAGCGCCGACGCCATCACGTCTCTCGCCTCGCAGCACAGCTCGATGCGCTGAGCCCGCTGCACGTGCTCGAGCGGGGCTACGCGGTTCCACTCGACCAGCAGGGCCACGTGCTCAAGACCCGCGCGGCCTTCGTCTCCGGTCGCCCGTTCCGTCTCCGCGTCGCCGACGGTGAAGTCCCCGCGCGGGTGGAGCCGTCCGCCGAATGAGTGTCATTGCCGACGAGCTGACTCGCCTCGAAGAAATCGTCCGACGGCTCGAGGCCGACGATCTCGAGCTCGACGCCGCCCTCGCCCTCTTCGAGGAAGGCGTCTCCCGGCTTCGCGCGGCCCGGGAACGGCTCGCCGCCGCCGAGCTGCAGGTGCAGAAAGTGCTCGAGGAGGCGGGCGGAGACCTCAGGATCACCAAACTCGATGCCTGACGCGCCGTCGGCGACGGCGGACGATCTGCTGGCCGAGGCTCGAGATCGGAGCGACACCCTCCTCTCCCAGTGGGCCGATCGGCTCGGCCGTGAGGTCGGAGGCCGAACCGGGGCCGCACTCGCGTATGCACTCCGCACGCCGGGCAAACGAGTTCGTGCCGCGCTCGTATTCTCCGCGTATCGCTCGGCCGGCGGCGCCTCGCCGGGCATCGCGGCGTGTCGCCGCGGCGGTGGAGACGGTGCACACCTACTCGCTCGTGCACGACGATCTCCCCTGCATGGACGACGACGATCTTCGCCGGGGCCGTCCGACCACCCATCGCCAATTCGACGTGCCTACCGCGACGAGAGTGGGCTGGCTTCTCGTGCCCGTGGCGGCGCGGGAGCTCGCCGTTGCCGCGGAGGAGATGGGCCTCGCTCCCGCAACGCTGGGACACATGGCAGAGGCGCTCTTTCGGGCGGGCGGCATCGAGGGAATGGTGGGCGGGCAGTGGCTCGACCTCGAGGCCGAGCGACGAAGCCTCGCTCTCGCCGAGCTGATGGACGTCCATCGAGGAAAGACCGGCGCGCTCATCCGGGCCTCGTGCATTCTTGGTGGCGTTGCGGCAGAGGCGCCGCCACATGTCATCGAGGGCGCTGGGCGGGTTCGGTGAAGACATCGGGCTCGCGTTTCAGATCGCGGACGATGTGCTCGACGCCACGGGAACGAGCGCTGAGCTGGGGAAGACCGCCGGCCGCGATGCCGCACTCGCGAAGTCCACCTACGTCGGCGTGCTTGGGCGTGGAGGGAGCGCGGGCCGAGGCGGAGCGACTGGCCCGGAGCGCTGTCGCCGCATCTTGACCGAGGCCGACGTACCGTCCGGGGCACTGGGAGCCCTTGCCGGGTATATTGTTACAAGGAATTCGTGAGAAACTCCATCAACTCTGAGCGGCCATGACTTTGCTGTCGACAGATCAACGGGCCGGCGGACCTCAAGCGGCTGACGCGCGAGCAGCTTCCCCAGCTCGCCCAGGAGATCCGCGACCGGCTGATCGAATGCGTCTCCCTGACCGGCGGCCACATCGGCGCGAGCCTCGGCGTGGTCGAGCTGCGTATCGCGCTGCTGTACGAGTTCGATTCGCCCAGCGACAAGATCGTCTGGGACGTCGGTCATCAGGCCTACGCCTGGAAGCTGCTCACCGGTCGCAACGATCGCGTTCCCGACGCTGCGCCAGACGCGACGGCATCTCCGGCTTCCTCAAGCGCACCGAGAGCGAGCACGACCACTTCGGCGCCGGCCACGCCGGCACCGCGATGTCGGCCGCGCTCGGCATGGCCACCGCGCGCGACCTCAAGGGCGAGCACCACAAGGTGGTCGGCGGTCGTGGGCGATGGAGCGCTCACCTGCGGGCTCTCGTACGAGGGCATGAACAACGCCGGCCACTCCGACCGCGACATCATCCTGATCGTCAACGACAACGGGATGTCGATCTCGCCCAACGTCGGCGCCATTCACAAGACGCTGGGCCGCATCGTCGCCGATCCGCGCACCAACCGGCTGCGCGAGAAGGTCAAGAAGATGACCTTCGCCTTGCGCGGGGTCTTCGGCGAAGGTGTCGTGGATTTCGCGAAGAACGTCGAGGAGAGCGTCAAGAACCTCTTCTCCGCCGGGCATGCTCTTCGAGGAGCTCGGGCTTCCGCTATTTCGGCCCGATCGACGGGCACGACCTCGACAAGCTCGTGCGATACCCTTCGTTTCGTCCGAGGCCGATGACGGGCCCGCGGGTGATTCACGTGATGACCGCAGAAGGGAAAGGGCTTCGCCTTCGCCGAGTCGAACCAGGAGAAGTGGCACGGGCTCGCCGCCTACGATCCGGTGACCGGCGAGGCCACGGAAGAAGGCGAGCGGACCGCCGACCTGGACCCAGGTGTTCGGCGACGGGCTCACGGCGCTGGCCGACGAGCATCCCGAGATCGTCGCCATCACCGCCGCGATGCCGTCGCGGCACCGGGACCAACATCTTCCAGAAGCGTGGCCCGAGCCGCTTCTTCGATGTCGGGATCGCCGAGGGCCACGCGGTGACCTTCGCCGGCGGGCTCGCGACCCAGGGAATCCGGCCCGTCGTCGCGATCTACAGCACGTTCCTCCAGCGCGCCTACGACAACATCATCCACGACATCGCCGTGCAGCACCTGCCGGTGATCTTCTGCATGGACCGCGCGGGGCTGGTGGGCGAGGACGGCCAGACGCACATGGGCCTCTACGACATCGCGTACATGCTGGCGGTGCCGGGGATGACGGTGACCGCGCCGAAGGACGGCGACGAGCTGATCGGCCTCCTGCGGAGCCGCGCTCGCGCATACGGACGGGCCGTTCTGCACCCGCTATCCGCGCGACAAGGCGCCGGTCGAGCCGCGACCCGTCAGCGGAGATCCCGGCGGTGCCGTACGGCACCTGGGAGCAGCTCCGTCGAGGAAAGGACGTCGCGATCCTCGCCGTCGGCACCATGGTGCATGCCGGCACGGGCAGCCGCCGAGCTGCTCGCCGCCGGAGGGCATCGACTGCGACGGTGGTGAACTGCCGGTTCCTCAAGCCGCTGGACCACGCGATGCTCGAGTCGCTCGCTGCAGCGACACCGGACCCTCGTCACGGTCGAGGAGGGCACCGATCGTGAACGGCTTCGGCGCCTACCTCGCCGAGACGGTGCAGACCACCTACCCGGAAGTGCGCGTCGTCGCCCTCGGCGTTCCCGACCGGCTGATCGAGCAGGCGCCGCGGGTCGACCAGCTCGAGCCGTTCGGGCTCACGGCCGCGGGGATCGCGCGGCGAATCGCGGCGCTCCAGCGCGAGGAAAGTCTCGAGGCGCGATGAAGGTCGGCGTGGTCGGCAATCCCCGGTACGCCGACCTCAAGACGGTCCTCGAGCAGTTGACCGCCCAGGCGCCTGCCCGTGGCATCCATCTCTACAGCGAGTCACGGCTCGAGGCATTCTGGGGCCGTGAGATGCCGGACTTCGAGACCGTTGATCTCGACGCACTCGTCACCTTCGGCGGCGACGGCACGCTGCTCCGCGGCGCCCGCCTCCTCGGCGGCCGCGAAACCCCGATCCTCGGCGTCAACCTCGGCCGGGTCGGCTTCCTCACCACGGCCACGCGCGACTCCATTGAGCCGGCGCTCGACGCGCTCGTGGCGGGACGCTTCGTCACCGAGAGGCGCCAGGCCCTGACCGCCTCGATCAAGCAGGGCAATGGAGAAGTTCGGGCGGTGACGATCGCGGTGAACGACGTCGCCGTGCACAAGGGCGGCGTCGCTCGTGTGGTCCGCGTCAACGTGTTCATCCAGGGCGAGAACGTCGGACCGTACAGCGCCGACGGCATCATCGTCGCGACGCCCACCGGATCCACCGCCTATTCCCTCAGTGCCGGTGGTCCCATCGTGGTCCCGGGTGTCGAGGCGATGGTGGTCACGCCGATCGGCGCGCACACCCTCGCGGTTCGGCCGCTCGTCGTGCCGGCCACGTACCGAATCGTGATCGAGCCGATGGAGGGGTGGGCCGAGGATCTTCTCGTCTCCTTCGACGGGCAACACGGAAGCGCTCTCGCGCCCGGAGAAAGCGTGGACGTCCGACGCGCCGATCATCGCGTCTGCCTCATCCGGCTCGGCGGCGACGGGTTCTTCGGACGGATGCGGCAGAAGCTGCACTGGGGCGACCTGTCCGGGCGGGGGCAATCCCGGTGACGTCGCGCGCGGGGGGATCGACAGGGGGCCGCGCGAGGCCGAAATCGTCTCTGGTGTTTCCGTGGCGGAGACGAACGCTGGGGCCCGAGAGTGTCGGCGCATGGAAACGGGAGCTTTCGGGCGCTCGCGAGGGCGGGGTGTCCCACCGGAAGACTGTCGGCTTGTCTGGAGGTGGGATACCCCGTCCTCGCAAAGCCCAGCGTCGGTCTCCGCCTCGCCACGCCCAGCGTCCAACCCCGGCGTGAATACGACGCGGAGCCCGTCATGATCGCCGAGCTCCGCGTCCGAGACTTGGCCACGATCGCCGATGTCACGCTCCCGCTCGGTCAAGGGCTCAATGTCCTCACCGGTGAGACCGGGGCGGGGAAGTCGATGCTGGTCGATGCGCTCGCCCTTCTCCTTGGCGAGCGGGCCGCCGGTGCCAGTGTGAGGCCCGGGGCTTCCAAGGCGATCGTCGAGGGTGCGTTCGAGGGCATCGATGGCGCGACGCGACGCGCGGTCGAGGCGCTCGGCCTCGACGTGGAGGACGGGCGAGTCGTGATCCGGCGCGAGGTGTCGCTCGAGGGACGATCGCGCGCCTGGGTCAACGGCAGTCCGACTACCGCATCGGTCCTCGCTCAGCTCGGCGCGATTCTCGTCGATCTTCACGGCCAGCACGAGACCCAATCCTTGCTTCGATCCGACGCGCAGCGTGACATCCTCGACGCCTTCGCCGATGCGGAGGGCGAGCGCGCTGCCGTTGCGGAGGCGCATGCGACGGTCGCACGGCTGCGAGGCGAGGAGAGTACACTCGCCGCTCGGCGCGACGAGGTCCGCCGCCGGGCCGACTACCTGCGTCATGTCGTCCGCGAGATCGAAGTGGCGAAGCTCAAACCTGGCGAGGAGGACGCGCTGCAGATCGAAGCGCGACGGCTGAGCCAGGCAGGCGCGCTGGCGGAGCAGGCCGCGCGGATCGCCGACCTCCTGGAGGGCGACGCGGGCAATGCGCTCGGATCGCTGGCGCAGGCCGATCGCGCGCTCGCATCGCTCGAGAAGTCCGATCCCGCCACCGCCGAGTGGCGCGAGCTTCTCGACGGGGCGTACACCAATCTCACTGAGCTGGCCCGTTTGGCGTCGGGTTATGCGCAGGACGTGCAGGAAGACCCCGACCGGCTGACCGAGGTCGAGCAGCGGCGCGACGTGATCCAACGCCTGTGCCAGAAGCATGGGGCCACGATCGACGCGGTACTCGCGACGCGTGACGCCGCGGTGTCGGAGCTCGATCTCCTCGACACCGCCGACGTGGATCTCCGCGGGCTCGCGGCTCGGCGCACTGCGGCGGAAGCCGCGCTCCGTTCCGCCGCGGGGTCGCTCACCGCACGGCGCAATGAGGCTTCCGAACGCCTTGCTCGTGGCGTCAACCGTCTTCTCCCCAAACTCGGGCTGCCTGGGGGGAAGCTCCTCGTTGTGTTCGAGCCGCTGCAAGAGGCCGGTGCGCGCGGGGAGGAAAATGTGCGGTTCGACGTCCAGCTCAACGTGGGGATCGACGCGCGCCCGCTCGCGAAGGCCGCTTCCGGCGGCGAGCTGTCCCGCCTCATGCTCGCGCTCAAGGTAGTCCTGGCGCGACACGACGCGGTAGCCACGATGGTCTTCGACGAGGTTGACCAGGGGATCGGCGGTGAGGTCGGCGCTCGGGTGGGCGACGCGCTGGCGGAGGTCGCAGAGCGCCACCAAGTGCTCGTGATCACCCACCTGCCGCAGATCGCGGCGCGGGCCGATCGCCATCTGATCGTCTCGAAGGAGGCGCGCGAGGGACTCGCCACGAGCGACGTGCAATCGATCCACGGTGAGGATCGCGTCGCGGAGATCGCGCGCATGCTGGGCGACTCGGAAGGCGACGCGGCCCGGCGCCATGCGCAGGCGTTGCTTCGCAGGGAAGCCCGCGCTCGCCACTAGCGCGCGTACGGCGTGAGGATCGCTAGAAGAGACCGAAGTACAGCCGGAAGCGCGCCGTGAAGCTGTGCGTATTCGGCACCCGTCCGCCCGTCCCCTTGATCACCCGCTCATAATTCCACGCCGCATCGACCGGCAGCCCGCGTCCGCCCGAACGAAGCGATCCTGGACTCGAGTAGATGATGCCGATGCCGAGGACCGTTGCCTTTGCCTCGGTGTCGGTCGCGAGGACGCTCGCGCTGAGGCCAGGGAGAGAGTCATCGACGGTCGCATAGGTGACCGCGTCGGCGCCGCGCGACCAGTACAGCGCCGTTCCCTGAATCGCGAAGTCCCGGGCCAGACGGAAGAAAGGCCGCGCGGCGATGGTAGTGATGTCGCCCGGATCGTTGCGCACGACCGTGATCGCTCCGCTCCCGGCGAACGGCTGGGTCGGTAAGGCAACCCGCGCGAGGATATCAGCGGCGAGCTGCCGGTTGTAGCCGCCCTCGAGTCGCACGCCAAACGCCCCGCCGCCGAGGTCGACCGTGACGTGTCCCTCGATGTCCGTCTGTCCGTCGCCGGTGCCCACGGAGAAGAGTCGGTTCGCTCGTGGGACCGATCCCGTCGGATAGCGCACGAGTCCCTCCATTGCCACGCGGGTTCCCCCACGGTGACCATCACGATCCCAATGGTCGAGCAGTGTGAGGGCGATGCCCGTCTCCGCGTCGCCGCGGAAGGTGACAGTCGTATTGTCGATCCGCATTCCGGCACCCGCCGGATCGGTGAGATAGGAGAGGAATTCGTCGCGGGTCAGGGTGACGCTGGGAAGAGACGGCACGGACGTGAAGCCGGAAACGCCGAGATCGTCGGCCAACGTGGTTTGGAGTGACGCCACCTGGGTGGTGATGGCAGCCCCGGCAGTGCTCGTTGTGATGGGGACGAAGGGCGACGCCGTCGCGGGATCGGACAGGAGGCCGAACAGATCGTCGCGGAGCGCTGTACCCGAAGTGAGTGTGGATTGGGCGAGCGCGAGGGTGGCCCCAGTGTAGGCCCCGCTGCTGATCCTCGACTGGAGAGCGTCGAGCGCGGTGTTGAACTCCGTGAAGAAGCCGGTCTCGGGCGCGGTCCCCGGATTGAGGCCGGCGTCGGCCGTTGTAGCATCCAGGACCATCGTGCTCTGGGCGCGGGAGCGGACCAACGGAATCCGGCCGAAGATCGTGATGTGATTGGTGAGGCCAAGGCTGAGCCCGGCATTCCCGACACCCTGGTCTCGCAGGACGTCGGTGGTGAGACGACCGAGGTCGAGGCCATAGCCGGTGATCCCGGTGATCCGCTGGATGCGAGCATCGGCGTCGGCCAGCGATGGCAGGAGGGACTCGCCGAGGGCGGAGCTCGACAAGTCGGCTCCGAGAGGAACGCGTGTTCCGTCGAGGTATTGGGAGTCCCAGATGCCGATGCGGCCATCGAGATCCACGCGCACCATGCCGCGGGGCACGCCGACCGGTGAGAGTTGCGCGTGCGTCACGGCGGGGGCGGCGATGGCCGCTATGGCACACACCAGGGCGAACAGGGAGGCTCTGGATGGCCTCGCACCGAGTCCCAATGGTCCTCCGAGAGCGATGATGGTGCCCGCGGAGTGAGTTCGCGGGTCTCCCAAGTTCGCCGGTTCTGGCGGGCATTGGAAGCTGCCCATGGTGGAGGCGGTATATTGCGGAGCCCGCCCGGGTGGCGAAACTGGTAGACGCTCGAGACTTAAAATCTCTTGGGGGAAACCCCGTGCGGGTTCGAATCCCGCCCCGGGCATTACACTTACGTCAGAGGTCACGGTGGACTCACGTCTATTGCACCAGGGGTGCACTCAGGCGGTGCGGTGAAGTACAAGCACCTCGAAGCCACAAGTCGAGTTGTCCGGACTTCTGAGTCTGCCCCTCTCCACCCCGGATTCCCATCGAGTAGCAACCTACGGGCTCCCTGAACGTTGAAAGCGACACATCAGACAATCTGACGTGACGCTTCGAGTTGCCCTCCTGGGCCCGAACCAGGACTCTCCTGACCCGGACCGGACTGGGCTCCCAGCGACCGAACGGAGTCCGACTCCCCGACCAACAGCGGTCTCTTGCGACCTTAGGCAGATGGAGCCGTGGCACCACCGGATACTGACCACTGATTCAGTAGTTCGGCTTCAGTAGTTCGGCCGATGCAAGGCAAGGTCGCGGGACCCCTAAGCGACACCGCAAACCTGCTTCAGCAACGCTTCGACACTTTCGGCAATGCCGCGCATGTGTGTCCCGGCGTTCAACGTGTACGCCGGGACCTTACGCACCAGGTCGGACAGGCGCGACATCGTTTCCCTGCCGTCGCCGGGCAATTGCAAGAGCGTGCTCGGCGCCAGCGCTCGCAGGGCCGCAATGGGAGTAGACGGCTCAATGGTGGTTTCGGGTCTGCCACTTATCCGCGGCACGAGTATGGCGCGAAGCGGAAAGCCCAAAGTGACCTTCTCCCGCAAGGCGTCATTCAGAAACACCAGGGCCTTTTGCCGCTCGATGTGATCCCGGTTGACGACCAGGGGCAGCAGATGGGAGAACCGCTCAAAGTCAGGCGGTGCCCTTCAGCTTGGCGGAGCTGTAGAGGCTATGCACGTAGGGTTGCGATATCACACTGAGCAGCGAATAGTCATCACCGGCATACATCAGGGCACCGTGATCCAGACAAGCGAGCGCCGAAGTGGATTTGCCGGATCCGCTCTTGCCGGCGAAGATGACGCCCCCTTCGGCCAGCCCGACAGCCCCGGAGTGCGCCAGAAACAGCCCATGTAGCTTGGCCCACTCATTCAGGATGATTCGCAGTGGCGTGCCCCAGTCCCAGATCGGAATCCGCGCCACGTCCTGCGTCCAGTAGAGGGCGACGGACCTCAGCGGATCGAACAGACTGACGATGACAGGGTCCAGGTGCATGATCGCGCGAATCCGCTGGCCGTGAAAGTCGGTCATCTCGTTGCGCGGCCCGAGGTAATCGAAGCAATGCATCTCGACGAAAAACAGGTACCGGGACACCAAGCGTGGAAGGCATGTCCCGGTCGATACGTCGTCCCAGGCATGGATGGTCAGGGTCGACTGTTCCCCAGGCGGGCGGGAGAGATGGGCGAGGGCCGCGGGCAGTTTGTCGGAGAAGCCCTTCCCCGCAATCCGCAGCCGGACTGCATGACCGGCGACCGAATAATGGTAGTCGCGATGCCCGGCGTGCCCTTCGGCACGCCTGGCACCCTCATACATGGCATCGAAGAACGCCACTTGATCCGCAGTCTCGTAACCCGTCATGGCTCGATGCCCGGGCGGACGCGCGTCTCCCAGTCGGCCTCCGCCTGGTATGCCTCCAACACCTCGTCTGGCGGGCCCAGCGCACGCAAGCCCGCTCTGTCCAGCCACAGCGCCCGGTCACAATTGTCGGCAATCGTCCGAGCAATGTGCGATGACAGAAGCACCGCGGTGCCCTGCTGCATCAGGGCGTGGATGCGATCGATGCACCGCTTCTGAAAGAACTGGTCGCCTACGAACAGGAACTCATCGATGAGCAGGATGTCGGGGTCGGTGTGAATCGCAACGGCAAAGCTGAGGCGCGCTTTCATGCCGCTGCTGTATGTTCTGACCGGGGCATCGAGGAACTCTTCGATGCCGGCGAATGCTCCGATCTGCTCCGCGCGTTCGGCCACTTGCCTGCTCGTCAGGCCGTTGAGCAGACCCGACGTTCTGATATTCTCCCTGCCGGTCAGCCGGTGATGCAGGCTCCGTCCCAGGTCCAGCAGGGCGCTGATCTGCCCGCGGAGCTCGATGTAGCCCTCATCGGCTCGCAACAAGCCGGCCATCAGGGAAAGCAGCGTCGACTTACCTGCGCCGTTTCGCCCGACGATACCGAGCATTTCGCCGGGGACTACCTCGAAGCTCACCCCCCGAAACACCCAGAAGTGGTCGGCAGGCGCCGCCCGTCGCCAGCCACTCATCGCGATCTCCACGAGGGACCTGGGGCGGGATGCCGGATACCGCCGAAATCGCTTCCCGAGGTCGTTGACTTTCATCAGGGGAATCACTCGATATCCTCGATGAACCGGAAACGCCGTGACTCGAAAAACCGGAACCCGACGAGCAGCGCGATCAGCGACCCCACCGCTACTGCTGAGAGCGCCAGCCAGTCTGGCCACCGGCCATCGATGAAGATGGCGCGATACGCGCGGACCAGATGGGTGAGGGGATTGGCCGCGTAGAAGAGGTGGAAGGCGCGCGGAAACGTGTCGGTGGCGTAGACGATGGGCGTCAGGAAGAACAGGAAGCGTAATGCCACCGACAGCAGGTGTTTGGCGTCGTCAAAGCTGACAGTCAACGCCGCCAGCGGCAATGCCAGGGCCAGTGTGAGGAGACTCTGGATGCCCAGCAGAACAGGCAAGGCGATCACCGGCCATCCAAGCGGCACCCGGTAATACACCATCAGGACGGCCAGGATCGACAGCGACAGAACGAAGTGGATCAGTCCTATGGTCACGACCACCAGCGGCATCATCACTGGGCGAAAGCCCGGCTGATACAGCACGTTTGGGGCATTGGCGATCGATCCGGCCGCCATGGAGAGCGACTCGCTGAAGGCATTCCAACACAATAGGCCGCAGCATAGGAAGAGCGGATAGTACGGCACATCCACGGTCAGCACCCGGCCGAGAATGGACGTGAAGATGACCAGCTGGACGACCGGATTCGCCAGCGTCCAGGCGACGCCCAGCCGCGAGCGCTTGTGGAGCAAGCGCAGCTCCAGCGACACGAGGTGGAGGAACAGGTCGCGGACATAGCGCACACTCCCCCATGAGAGCGGAGTCTCGTGGGCCAGCCTCCACCCTTGTCCCGCTGTCCCCTTCGCCACGGCTTTGGACGAGGGCATCACACGCTCATCCAGCACGGACGCGTACCCGCCGCAAAGGAAGGAGCCAGCGCAAACACGTGGACTTCAACCTCAACGGCAGGCTCTCACAGGCGCGGTAATACTGGAGTAGTTCGGCGTGGGAAATAGCCATCTTGTGCAAGGCCGGCAACACCCACGGAGGCAGGACGATGGACAGCTTCGCCTGAAGAAACGCCAGCATGTTGCGCAACGGCAGAACGTGCTCATAGCGCTGTGCCTGCCATACTAGCCGCGTCCAGTCGGACCTGGCGATAAGCGACTGCACCAGCAGCCTTGCGTCAGCATAGAGAAACAGCGGCGGCTCCTTGACCCTGACCGCTTCAGCGCTCAGGCACAGGAGCTGTTCGACGGGCCCCAGGATCACAACGGATCGACCGTTGACGTAAATGCCCCGGCCCTCTTCCCAAATGCGGTCTTCGGTATCCTCTCGCGGCTCTGCGGCGAAGAGGTTGGTCCAGACCCGCAGGCTGCGGTGCTCCGAGCCTGCGAACGCCATGATGGACAGCGACGTGGGTGACGCGAAGGACTTGCCTGTCTGCATTTGCCAACCTTCCTCGGCCACCGACGTGATGCTCCTGTCCCAGTCCTTGGCCCGCACCAGTATATCGATGCAGCGAATGGTGCGATAACCGATGTCCGGGTAATGCCCGGCAACCAGTGACGCATCATTCAGCAAGATGATGGCGACACCCTGGGTTGCGAGACGATCCAGAAGCGGCTTCACGTGGGCGAGCACCAGCTGATTTCCGTACCACGTCCGCCGGTAAACTCCTTTCAGTAGGGTTGTGTCGGTCCCACCCAGGTCGGCGATCAGATTGGCGTACAACATGGGAAACAGCGCCTGGGATGGCTGTGCCGCCGTTTGCAGCCGGCAGCGCGTCCGCCAGAGCTCCCATGCGGCCTCCGCGGCAGGCCTGGGTTGCGTGGCGGCCCTCAGCAGCCAGCCTTCTGTGGTAGACAGGTGGGGATGAGTGGGGCGGATCTTGACCTTCATTCCTCGCTCAAGCGCCGCCTGCGATCCAGACCGCGCTTGAGTACCCGGGCAAACTCGACGCGCTTGTGCCGGTCAGTGTAGCCAAAATTTGCTCCGTGGATGCGCCGCAGCGTCACCACGTCGGGCAGCATCACTTCTCGGATCTTCCGTTCCACTGCTCGCATGTACCAGTCGAGGAACTCTCCATAATCCAGCGATGACTCGAACGGACCAACCCTCCAGAAGCTCTCCTTGCGGATGAGCATGGAGCCGCGGTAACGGCCCGGCAGGTGCCTGTTCCGGATGCTCAGCTTTGCCTTGGCCGACTCATCCAGCTCGGGCGAGATGAACTGCTCGACGTGCCCGAACACCATCTCGACCGCCGGGGTTCCGGCGAACGCTTCGAGCTGTACCGCCAGTCGGTTCGGGGACCACAGATCGTCGGCGTCAAGAAATCCCAGAAGGGTTCCTCGGCATTGCTCGAGACCATGATTCAGGGCTTTGCACAACCCCTTATCGGCGAGGTGGACGAAGCGTATCGACGGAAAGCTCCGGGCCACTTCGGCCGTGGCATCGGTGGAACCGTTGTCGATGACGAAGAGCTCGAGTGCGGGGTGGCGCTGATCCAGTACGCTCTGAATGGCGGCAGCAAGATACCGCTCCCCATTATGCACGGGAATGACGACGCTGATGTCCGGCGCAGCGGGAGTCATAGGACGTCGGGAATCACCCGCCCGCCGCTAGGCATTGCCCTTGGCATGCGGCCAGCCCTTCTCATCTTCCGCCTCGTGCACGGGGTCCAGCAAGAGCAGGTCGCCCATGTCGGTGAAGCGCTCGAACAGCGGCGGCCGGTACGCCTCCCTTTCCCCGGGGGCTTCTGCGGCGGCCGTGGGTGCCTCGACCGCTGCCGGTGTGTCAGACGCCGAGCGGAGAGCAATCAGTTGTTCCGTTTCCAGCGCCTGGATCAGTTCCGCAAGGTCCCGGTCCATTGATCCGGTCTCGCCCGAGTACCGCCGCTGCAAGTGATGCTGGAGCCGTTCCAGTGTGGCATGTTCCTGGATGCCGGCCCAGATGACAGTGGCGCTCTGGGAGAGGCTGTAGTAGCTGCCGTTTCGCAGATTCACGATGATCACTTCACCATCGATCTCCTCCGAAACGATGTCGGGACCTGCGGGTTCATAACTGTCCGTGAGCGTCATGTCTCGCATCCTTCGATCGAAAGGTCGGTTGGTCACTACTGATCGCCACACCACCTGAGGGACCGTACGTCCTGACGATCTCCCCGAGATGTCTCACCCGGTCACGGAGTCGTTCCCTGATGCTCAGGTAAAAGGCCAATTGTCGAAACCGCAGCCCAACGGAAAGATACGGGTTGGCCAACGGAGAGAGTCTGTCGGTCTCGGTAAAGAGCGAACGGCACATGTTTCGAGCGCAATTTCTTGCACGTTGATCGGCTTCGAGTCTTCTCAAGACCTCCAGCGGGACCTCCGCTCCTAACAATTCCCGCGCCAATATGAGCGAGCAATGGACTATCCGTTGCAGTCCCTGTTGTTGCGCCCTTCGAAACACACGCGCCCATTCCAGCTGAGGTTGTGCCCGCAGGTGTTCGGCAATGTCACACACCTTGGACAAGTGTTCCAGCTGCTGCCGCCTTTCCCAGCAGTCTTTCATCACCTGGACGCACAGAATTTCCAGCAGATCCTCCGGGGAGAATGTCATCACCGGCTGCCCCAGCAGTGTGTCGGGGCGGGCACGGGCGAACAATTCCTCGGCCGCGACGCTCAGATGGAAGTAGCGAGGGGTAAACCCCCAGTGCACATCTAACTCTGCGGCGGTGTCCGGGTGTCTGTACCTGGCCTCCTGATCGAAGAGCTCGTCGCGCACATACCCTTGGTCGACGAGGACTTGGTCACCCCGCCGGACATCTTGCTGGCGAATGAATAGATCCACATCGTAGTACTGACGCAGCGCTAGCTTCCCATAGGCACCGTTGGCGAGGATACTTCCCTTAAAAGCAATGACCGGGATGGCTTCGGCCCGCAATGTCTGCACCAGGCCGGTCAGGATCTGACCCAGCCGGAGGTTGGAGCCTGCATTGGTATGGAACTGGTGGTGTAGACGTGCCGTGATATTCGCAGGGATCGACCTGGGACAGATGGCAGTCAGGTTCCTGAACAGTAATTGCGTCAGGCGGTGCTTCTCGGCTGCCCCGCACAAGAACTCCCAGTCCAGCGGCAGGGAGGCCAGTGCCTTGACTTGTTCAACCAGGTCCGGGCCGACTTGGGTACGCGCACAGCAGAGCACCAGTCGGGCCTCGGGGCGAAGCTCCCTGGCCAGCAACGGCTTGCGGTGGTCCCCGCCTGGTCGCATCGGAGGGATCGCTGGTGGAGAGACGCCCGTTACCGCGCCGAGTGTGACGCATTCACCCACTATGAGACCACCGGATCGGGGGAATACGCCGCTGGATCCGGATAGGATCGCCGATGAGAGTGTCGTTTACGACCTTCGATGCACCGGATTTCGTGGGTGGGCCAAACTCCTGGCTTCGCCGAGTCGTGCCCTTTCTGCAGCAGGCCGGCTGGCTGGTCGACGTGTTCTTCGTCATCGAGCGAGGTCCTCCCGAGGCCTGTCCCTGCTATCGGGCACTGACCGACCTGGGCGTGCGCTGCAAGGCTATCTCCAGCAGTGCAACAGCGTTCGCGCAGGTTCGATGGCTCGTGCAGGAACTTGCAGAATCTCCACCCTCGGTGTTCGTGATCAATCTATCCGGCGTCGGCTATCTGGCTACCCGGTGGGTCTCCCGAGCGGGCATTCCCACCATCGGCATCATGCATTCGGACGATCCGTTCTATCATAAGATCTTCGCCGATTTCGTCGTCGGGGCCGCGGGCCGTTGCTTGTCCGACCTGGTTTGTGTGTCGGAGTTCTTGTACCGGGCAGCGGCCGCGGCGCAGACAGCCACAACCGTGCACCTGATTCCGTACGGTGTCCCGATACCAGCACGAGCCGCCGATGTCTCAACGGGAACCCTGCGGTTGATTTATGTCGGGCGTCTGGTGGAAGAGCAAAAGCAGATTCTGAGTGTGACCAGGGCCTTGTGCCGGGTCGTGCGGGAACTGCAGGGGACCGAGGCCGTCATCTATGGCAATGGCCCCGACCGTGAGCGAGTCAGACGATGCCTCGAGGAGGAGAAAGTCGGGGAACGCGTCAGGCTCGGCGGCCAAATCGACAATGCCGACATTCAGCGAGTCATGGCGGAGGCCAGCGTCCTGGTCCTGTTATCGGATTACGAGGGCCTGCCCATCGCCCTGCTCGAAGCGATGGCCTGCGGGCTCATCCCCGTCTGCCTGCGCATACGCAGCGGAGTCGGGCAGCTGATCGAAGAGGGCGAGACCGGATTTCTGGTCGACGATCGGGGCGACGAATTCGTCGCGACCATCCGCGCGATTGCATCAGACGCCGTGTTACGGTCCCGCGTCTCCCGAGCCGCGAGGGAAAGGATCGTCGCGGAGTATTCGGATGAAGCGAATGCGTCGCGATGGACGGTACTGCTCGAAGACAGGTCGTCGAGGCAATCCCCGCAGCCGGAGGCGTCGGCCAGGGCGTTGCTACGTGGAATCCGCTCGCTCGAGTTTCTCGACAGAACGGTCTCTCAGAGCAACGCGAAGGGTGTGAGATAGCATGAAAGTCCTGTACTGGACCGACTTTTTCCTGCCTCATATCGGCGGTGTCGAGACCTTTAGCGGTGATCTTATACCCGCATTACAGGCCCGGGGACACGAGGTGACGGTGGTGACATCGTCACACAAGGCAGACCTCCCGGCGGTCGAGCAAGTCGGCTCCGTACCCGTTCATCGCTTTGCAATGTGGAAGGCATTGCAGACCAGCGACCTCCAGGAGCTCGTCTCCATCAGGCGAGCCGTATCGGCTTTGAAGCGGCAGCTGAGACCCGACATCACCCACCTGCATTTCGGCGCCACTTCCTACATGCACCTGCAGACGCGAGCGGCTGCGCGTGCACCTACCCTGACCACGGTGCACGTGGTCCCTCAACGTTCCCTGAGGGACAGCTCCCTCCTCGGAAGTATCGTGCATGCCAGCCATGCGGTGAATGCCGTTTCAGCCGTGGGGTACCAGCGCCTGAGCGGGGCGTTTCCCGAGGCCGCCGATCGAATGTCGTTCGTGTACTATGGCCTGGGACCCTCAGCAGGGAACGGTCTCGAGGTGATTCCGCCTCGCTTCGAGGAACCACTCATACTCTGTCTCGGACGACTCGCACCACAAAAAGGGTTCGACCTGGCGTTGAAGGCCTTTGCCCAGGTTGAGAGGGCAGTCCCAAAGGCTCGACTGATGATCGTCGGCGAAGGCGTCGAGGAATTGGCCTTAAAGCAGCTCGCGAGTACTCTGGGTATTGCAGAGAAGGTTGATTTCACCGGCTCCGTGCCACCGGAAGACGTGTACGCGGTCATCAATAAAGCGACGATGCTGCTGCTGCCCTCTCGATTCGAAGGCTTACCGCTGGTGGCCCTGCAAGCCGCGAGAATGCAGCGCCCGATTATCTCATCTGCCGTGGATGGTCTGCCTGAATTGGTCGTTGATCAGGCCTCGGGCCTGGTCCTCAAGGAGAACAATGAGCTGGAGCTGGCCGAGGCGATCCTGTGGCTGACGCAGAATCCCGGAGCGGCGACTGCAATGGGTATGGCGGCGGCGCGGCGCTTCGAGGAGTGTTTCGGTTTTGACCATTGCGTGTCTCAATACGAAAGGCTCTACCGCCAAATTGCACAGCATCGGTAAGAGCGCCGAGGAGAGCCGGAGAGCCGCCGTTCCCCTCATTCTTGGCGGGCACTCGTTCATCGAGCAGCTTGGCAATGACCGGCCGGCCTCCGCTCAAGATCAGCGCCGGATCGTCGCATCGTGCCTCGATCACGGGATCGCCTGGTTCGACACCACGTACCAGCCCGAGCGGGTCGCCCTCGGGAACGCGCTGCATGCGCTCGACCGGCGTGAGGAAGCGACGATTCTGGCATGGAACTTCTTCACCGACTTCGCGCCCGGCGAGCCGGTGGGAACGTCGGAGTACCTGCGGCCCGGCCACATCGATCGCATTCTCGAGCAGCTCCGCACCGACTATGTCGATTGCCTGGTGCTCGTGCCGATGGACGACCAAGAGGAGAACCAACGGCAGGAAGAGCTGGCCATCGAGTGGAGACGGAGAGGCCACGTCCGCTCCCTGGGGGTCTGGATTGCCGATCGAGCGACCATCGAATGTCACCGCCGCAGCAACCCATTTCAGTTCGCGGTCCGACCGTTCAACGTCGCGACCGTCGAGGATGCGCCGCTGTTCACCGAGTGCCGGAGGTGCGAATGGGAGACACTGGCGACGTCCCCGTTCGTCCGCGGATGGGAGCTGGACAGGCTGATCGCCGAAGCGTCAGCGCGAGGACAGGGCGACCCCGAGGCGCTCCGGCCTGTCCTGGCGGACCTGATGCTCCGATTCGCGCTCTTTCAGCGCGACGTATGTCGAGTCATCATCGCCATGCGAAGGGTGGAGTGGGTCGCGCGCAACTGCGACAGTGTCCGCCGAGGCCCGCTCACGGCGGAGGAGCATCGCCGGCTCCTGCACCTGCGCGGGCGGATGGCGACGAAGCAGACCTGGTGGCAGCGGCTGCGTCGGCGCGGGTGACGCATGCCGGCACACGGCCCCCCTCGCAACCGTCGTCATCGATCGTGCCTGCTGGAAATCTTGCCGCTATCACGACGGCTCCGGCTCACGGTCGCCGGGACACCGTAGGCGATGCTGTAGGCAGCGACGTCTTTAGTGACGACGGACCCGGCCCCGATCACCGCCCCGTCTTCGATTCGGACCCCGTCCAGCACCCTGCAACCCGACCCGATCCACACGTCCTCGCCGATGCGGATCCCGCGCTGCGTCAGCGGCTGCGCGTTCATCGGCACATCGACGGCCCGAAAACCGTGGTTCGCAGGCACGACTACGGTATGCGCGCCGATCATGGTGTTCCGGCCGATGAAGAGCCCACCATGTCCGTACAGCACGCAGTACGGTCCGATGTAGGCGTTCTCCGCAATCACAATCGTGCCGCCATAGGGGATGATGATGACGCCGTCCGAAACGGAGACTCCATCCGCGATAAGTATGCGTCCGCCGAACGAATGGCCATCGAAGTCGGTCTGGATCAGGGCACTCCTGGCGATGTAGCTCGACGCAGCAACCTGGATCCCGGCTGTCCGGTTCAATCGGTTCACTCGAATCCGCTGCCGAAGCCTCGCGACCATCGCGTCCAAGGCTTTCATGATTCCTGCGTTACCTGGCGACCGCCTACTAGTTCGGCACAGAAGTGGAGATCACGCTCACAGCGTGGCCAGAACCGCCAGACACTCCAGGAGGGTTTCCGTCTCATGCGAGCAGTCCTTCCAGGGGAACGCCTTGGGCCACTTTCTCGCCTCCGGGTCTTCGTCGATGCCTGCTTGAAACCAGCCGCCGTGCCTGGCATCGATCAGGTACTTTTTCACGTACCCCCAGAGGCGCAGAAACTGGGTCCGGTAATCGGCCGGATCGGACGGATACATTCGCGCCATGGCCAGAAGTGCCCTCAACCCCTCGGCCTGGGTCCACCAGGACTTCGTCCTCACAAAGACCTTGGTGCCTTCGATGTCCGCCGGTGCGAAGCTTCCCCCGGCCGCGTGGAAGCCGCCTCTCTCAGGGTCCCACGCCACCCTCAACATGGTGTCGACCATGGACTTGACCACCCTCGCGGTGGTCGAGTCCACCGCTCCGGTGAGAGCTGTCGAGCCCGCAAGCAAGAGGTTCACGCCGCGGAGCACGTGGCCATATCGGACGACGTCAGGTAGTGGAGCCCAGTTGGGATGCGCGTACATGTGCATCACTCCGGGTGCGACGACCAGCCGATCGCGCACGATGCACAGCATTTCCTCCAGCCGCGTTCGCAGCGTTGGGTCGGGCAGCACCCGAAAGAGATCGGCCAACCCTTTGAAGAGATCCGAGGTGGTATTGGCGTCCTTGAAACCGAGCGGTGTGCCGATTGGATCAGGGGGGAAGCCCGGCGGCAGGCCTTCGGACGAGAGGATGAGGCTCCCATCCCGCCGGTAAAACACGAAATACCCGCCATGCCTGCCGTCGTGCGCATGCTCCTCCAGCCAGGCGAAGGCGGATCTCGCTAGCGTTAAGCACTCCTCATTCCCGGTCAGCTCGTAACAGGCAACACAGGCCGAAATGGCGTAGCTCGAGCCGTGTCCGTGCTTCGTCGCGGATTCAAGGGGATTCCCGATCCGGTCGAGCATCCTGTACCAACCGCCGTGGCGGTGATCCCACATGGTGTCCTTGAGATAGGCAAAGCCGTGCAGGGCCGCCTCTCGGAGGACCGCCGTGTGCGGGGACCAGATCGCACCGCGTGCGGCGGCGAGTGTCTGCCGCGCCTGGTACTCGAGCATCTTGTGCTGCGGCCCCGATGGTTTCCAGCGATCGTCGAAGTCGCACAAGAACCCGCCATGCTGCCGATCGATGCTGCGCGGAAACCAGGCGCGCTGGAGCGAGTGCAGCTCGGCCTCGATCTGCCTGGGCAGGCTCTCCTCCATGGAGCGCACACCCTTCCGTCGCCACACCCCGGGAAGAAATTTCATGCTGGCGGGCGATCGGCTGGCAGACGCATCGGGATACCGCTCGCAGGAGTCGTGGTTTGGTGAACCCGAGTCGAGGCGCCTGCTCAATGTCAGGACTATGGGCTTGATGGGTCGCGATCAATGTACTGGGCATGCGCCCATCGGGCCAACGACTACCGCGTTCGAGGTGTCCCCCCTGGGCCGACTCGGCGGAACGTCATCTCCTGCACGGCCCACTCCGGGAGGCCATCGGCGTTGAAGTCGTAGGTGGTGTGGCGCAAGAGGCTGAGCCGGGGCTCCCCGGGCCCGATCATCCGGACGGCAAAGGCGGTCTCCCCGGTATGCGCCGGGAACACGAGGGAGTCGTGCCGCATCGTGTAGCTGGTGGAAGTGCGGCTGGTCACCCACCGGCCGTCGGCGAAGATGGTGAGGGTGTCTTGCACCTCGATTCCTACGTAGTGCGGGACGCCCTTGGGGCGGCTATAGCCGACGAAGTCGAGGACCCAGCGGCCGGCGATGTCTCCGGCCGCGAGCCCCGGGCGGGGCCTGGGCCGGCAGGCCGTCAAGGCGAGCCCGGCCAAGAGAAAGAAGAGCACGCGTCGGTGGCGGTGGGTCACGGGCGGAACATGGGCGCACCGGGCGAACGCCGGCAAGGTGGTGCCGGGTCGAGGACCCCGACGCTCGTCTCGCCCGAGCAGCCGAGCCGGCCTCCGCGTGATCCGACTCCCGCCCGTTCTGTGCGTAATGCCTATTGCCTGGTTGCCTGATTGGAGACCTGCGTGAGTACAGCTGATGGATTCTCGCAGCCATTGCCGGTGCGGGTCGCCCTGCTGGCTCTGACCGGCATGGCCGCGCTGCAGACTGTCTACTTCCTGCTGGCCGCCCCGGAGTTCCCGATGCCCGACATTGTTCACGACTTCCCGATCAACGTGGCCCCCTCACGCGTCTTCAAGGCCGTCAGCATCCCCGCGGATCTCGATCATTGGTGGACGGAACGGTCGAGCGGGGAGCCGCGCCTCGGCGCGGAGTACCAGCTCCGGTTCGGACCGCAATATGATTGGCGCGCGATCGTCGAGCGATGCGACCCCGGAAGGGCATTCGAGTTCGAGATCACCCAATCGGAAGACGAATGGCTCGGAACCAAGGTTGGCTTCGAGCTGGAGGGCACGAACGACATCACCCAGGTCCGTTTCTACCACCGCGGCTGGCCGGCGGCAACGGAGCATTATCGAATCTCGTGTTATTGCTGGGCGATGTATCTGCGAGTCATGAAGCGATATCTCGAGCATGGAGAGATCGTGCCCTACGAGCGGCGGCTGGACGTGTGAAGTGCCGCTGGGCGTTCCCCGTTGTGCTCCTCTTCGGTAACGCGATCATGGCTGAGGCTCAAGCACCATCGCCGCGCCCGCACCTGAGGCTCGAGGTGACTCCGGAGACGCTGGCAGTGTGCCGCCTACCGGCCGATGCTTCCGTGCCGGGCTGGGCGTCCGCCGGCGAATTCACCACGGTCAGCCGAACCCGTGACGAGCTGTCGATCACGACGGTCCAGAGCGTCGTGCCCACAGACGTGAAGTGTGAGCGGGACTATCGTGCGCTGAGGGTTCGTGGGCCACTGCCGCTCAACCTGATCGGCATTCTGGCCGCGATTGCCGACCCGCTGGCACAGGCAGGCTTGAGCATCTTCGCGATTTCGACGTTCGATACGGATTATGTCCTCGTGAAGGTGCGTGACCTCGAGGCGGCTATCCGTACCTTGGAGCGCGCGGGGCACCACGTTTCGATCGTCGGTTGAGCTAGTCGGCGCGAGCGTCCCATATCAGGCCGATCGTCACGACGGCTGCCACAGCGGAAGTACCCAGGACCAGAGCCGCGGGGCACGGCCGGATCCCATTTGCGGACGGCGACCTCCACCACCTCGTTGAGGGGAACCTTGGTGCGAACGCCGCCCCTGACACGACCATCGATAATCGTGTCGCCGACGAGTTGTGGTCGGTGAAGCTCGACTCTTGACCTGTCCGCCCGCGTGACCCGAAGACGCGGCGGCTCCCGGCTCAGCAGATCGGCCGGCGATACATGCTGCACGCGCCAGCTGGTGCAGGCGGCAAGGAGGCAGACGCCGAGCAACAGACGCCACTGCAGGGAACGATGGTTCCCGGCAGAACGAGAGCGCATGATTACCGACCGCCGTGGAGGAAGTGCCGAGGGTCTTCACACAATTGGCAGATCGCTATGACTCGAGCCGCGCGCTTACCGAGATATCTGTCTTGAAGAGGCGCGAAACCGGGCAGCCGGTTTCTGCCGCCTTCACCGCTGCATTGAACTTGGCCTTGTCGGCCCCCGGAATCCGGGCGACGAGGTCGAGGTGACTCTTTGTTATCGTGAATCCGTTGCCCACCTTCTCGATCGTGACCGTCGCGGTGGTGTCCAATTTCTGGGCCGTCATGCCCGCTTCGCCCAGCTGGCCCGACAGTGCCATCGTGAAGCATCCGGCGTGCGCCGCGGCGAGGAGCTCTTCGGGGTTCGTGCCGGCCCCGCTCTCAAACCGGGCCGAGAAGGAATACGGGGTCTGCTGGAGCACTCCGGTTTCCGTCGAGATGGTGCCTTTCCCGTCCTTGATACCACCCTGCCACGTCGCTGAAGCTTTCCGTTGCATCGTGTGTTCCTTCGTTGAAGTCTGTGCCCTAGTTTCTGAACATCCTCGAGGGAAGCTAGCCTCTTCGAGCGAGACCCGCCCGATTCATCTTGCCACTTCCACCGCGGCGCGGATGAGAGGCAAATTACACCGTAGGCGTGATTACACGATCTCGATCTCGTGGGTGCGGTTGACTGGGGTTCATGGCCACTCAAGCTGACGTTCGCCGGATTGCGTTGTCGTTGCCGGGAACAGAAGAAGCGGACAATCACTTCGCATTCTCGGTTCGGCACAAGGGCAAGCTCAAGGGCTTTGTATGGGTATGGCTGGAGCGCATCGCGCCCAAGAAGGCGCGGGTCCCGCAGCCGGCAGTCGTCGCGGTCAGAGTGGCGAGCCTCGTCGACAAGGACCTCTTGCTCACGTTGGATCCCGCGAAGTTCTTCACCGAGCCCCACTACGACGGATTTCCCGCCGTTCTCGTTCGCCTTCCTGCGGTGACCGCTCGGGAGCTCAGGCCGATCATCACGGAGGCCTGGCAATGCCAAGCCCCGAAGCACCTGGATGTTGGGAAGAAGACGCGGCCTCGCCGAAGAATCGCTCGCAGACGCCGGGGGTAGGTTTGCAGTCCACGCATAACATGTAAGTCGAGGTCCAGTGTCCCAGTACCAGGTCGCGATGTTACTCGTTGTGCTGGCCGGAGCACGGACCGGTGACTGCCGGGTCGTCACCGGTCCCGAGGGCTTGTGCGCGTTCGGCCACCTGGAGCCCGCACGAATCGAGCTGCATGTCGGGTCGACATTACAGATTCGAGTGAACGGCTCGACGTGCTCCGGCCGGGACTGCGTCGACTGTGGCAGTTCCGTTCGTCTCCGATGGCGGTCCACTGTTCCCGATGTTGCCAGCGTCGATTCCACGGGCCTCGTGAGAGCGCGTCGCGCCGGAACCGCTCAGATTCTGCTCGAGCCGATCGATGGTGGAACGGGCTCCTCATCCAGCATGCGGGTCGAGGTCCTCCCTTTGGTCGAGACTGATCTCTTCGAGCATCGACGGGTCAAGCCGCACTTCATCAATCCGTCCTGCTTTGGAGAGGATTTTGCCAAGTGGCTGCGAGGATGATGACCGAATCCCGGCTGTCCGCTCTTGTGCTTGCACTCATGGTCGGTGTCCCTCCGCTCGCGGCTCAGAAGCCGACGGAGCCACCCGGATCATTCGTCACGGTGAACGGCCATCGCCTGTGGTACCGCAGCAGTGGTCACGGCCCTCCCCTCGTCCTCATACCCGGCGGCCCCGGGTCCTCGCACTCGTATTTCTATCCTTTCTTCGAGCGACTCAGCGACTCGATCCGGGTGATCTACTTCGACGCGTACGGCCGCGGACGTTCCGACCACGCATCAGACCCCCGCGACTATACCCTTGCGCATGACGTTGACGAGATCGAAGGCCTGCGGATCGCCCTGAATCTCGGGAAGATCACGGTCTACGGTCACTCGTATGGCGGTATCGTTGCCCAGGCGTATGCTCTCAAGTATCCGAAGTCACTGGATCACCTCATTCTGGCCAATACGTTCTACAGCGCCGAGATGTGGCAAAAGGGGAATAACGACAACTGGAACCACGAGCTGCAGAATCAGTTCCCGGACCTCTGGGAAGAGCTCCAGCGCCTGCGAGCAGCCGGCGGGGTTTCCTGCGACTCTGCCTACCAGGCAGTCGAGGGGCGGATGCCCGCGAGCCTGGTCTACTACTACGATCCGTCGAACGTCGGTGGCGCAAGCTACGCCAGCTTCGACATGAACCTTCAAGTCTACTGTCAAATCGCCGGACCGGACGCCGACGTCGTCCTCGGTGGGGACCTCTCTTCGATCGATTTTCGTCGACGCCTCCGGACGATCGCCGTTCCCACTCTCGTGTTGGCCGGGCGCTTCGACCGCGTCGCGATACCGCGGTACACCATGCAATTCAAGACCTTGATGCCGCGCGCACGGTTCGTCTTGTTCGAGCAGTCAGGCCACGAGCCGTTCGTTGAGGAGCCTGAGCGGCACGACTCGGCGGTTCGCGCCCTCCTGTCTCACTAACGGCAATTCCATCCCGACGCGGGCGCGGCTTTCTGGCGCGCTGGTCACCGGCTGATGGTGATCGGACCGAAGTACGCGTCGGTCTCCACGTGGGCCCACAATGCGATGCGGCCGGGCCGATCGCCATGCTTCAGGTCGTTGATCACGAGGCATGGTTGCGAGGCGCCGTTGACGTATAGCCGGGCCTTGGTGCCCATCACCTCGATTCGCATCTTCGTCCAGGCACCAGCTTCCATATCGGTGTACGACTCGTATACGCCCGGGCTCTCCTTCCGGAGCCGATACCAGGGGAACTCCGGGTCAGACACATACTGCACGGCATGATTCCGCCTCAGTTGATCCTCGACGCGTCCATTGGTGGGCCGCAGATAGAACACATCCGACCACACGCCATGGGGGCCTGTGCGGAAGCTCACCCCGATGAACCCTCGTGAATCCGGTGGCATCCCCGGTCGCGGGGCCCCCGCAACGCTCAGCTCTATCGTGCCGTTCTTGAACTCCGGACCGGCCAGGACCGCCATCATGTCCTCGTCCTTGCCTGCCGTTTCCGCCGCCGGTACGAGCTTCACGGCCCGCAGCCCGCGATACGTCACGACCTCCGTGTGACCGTTCAAGGCTTCGGCGATGGTCGGCAGCGCCTGGCTCCACGCCTCGGAGGTGGCATTGGTCATAACGAGGATGGCCACGAGGATGCGAGCCGTCATCGTGGATCGAGCCTCGCCGAGTAGGCCCACCCACCAGTGCACGCGATGACGGCGAAGACAAGCTGATTTCGTCCTCGTCGGAGCGGTAAGTAGACGGCATCGCCGACCCTGGCCATGACTCCGATGCCCCTTAGCCCTCCCGGATTCATGGCGAAGGTGAGTGGCCGGCCGTTCAGGTAGATGACGACGCCGTTGCTGTAGGCATACTGCAGACGCCGGGTCTCATCGCGCGCGGATGTGATGGTGGTCCGCGCGTAGACGATTCGCGACTTCGCAATCTTGCCCGTCATGACGCTGTCGGTCAGCACGGCTCCGGTGCTGTCGGTGGGGACGCCGCCCACGGGTGCCTCGCGATAACGATTGACCAGGACGAATCCCTCGGGCTCCGCGACGACCTTCTGCCAGTTGAGGCGACCGAGATCGGGAAGGGCTGCCGGCGAAAAGTCGGCGGCCTCGATCGGATTCGAGATCTCCCAGCCGAGCACCGTACCCGGCGGCGCGGACGGGGCAGGGGACTCGGTCGAGGATCCCCGCGTGGGGGTGTAGCGAATGTCGGAGAAGTACGCCCCGTGTCCGAATGCGCCGGTCCAGACTCCGAGACCGGCGCCTCCGGACGTCACCACTCTCGGGACGACGAGCGTCGGGGTCGTCGCGGTATCGAGGAACAGTCGGGCCGTCTGACCATCCAGCTCGAGCCGCAAGTGAATCCAGCGATTGCGCTCCAGACTCGCCACGGCATTGGCGCCATCGCCATGGTACACCTGCCAGGCGACTCCTACGCTGTTGAACGCCGGTCCGTACTGGATGGCTTCTTCGGTGCCGCTGGCTCCCGGCCGCAGAAACACGACGTTGGAGAAGCGCGGGGTAGCGGCGCGGAAGACGATGCCCAGGAAATTTGTCGTGTCACTGGCGGCCAGATCGAGATCCAGCGTGCCATTCTCCATCGATGCGCCCTGCGCGAGTGCGACACCCCGGTTGATATAGAGCGCCGGGCGGCCGCGGTAGGACACGAACCGAATGCTGTCGGTCGCGGTCCATGCGCCGGGTGCAAGCGCGATGGTCCGGGCCTGCGAGGCAGCGATGGGCGGAGTGAGGCCTGCGAGCAGACAGCCGGTCAGGCCGGCCACGATGTGTCGCGCTGGGTGCGTCATTCTCGTCCCTCGCTCGGGGCGCATGCGTTTGGCTGAACGTCGGACCAGTATCCGGACGATCCTTCCCTCTCAAAGGTGTCGAAGCAACTCTCCAGGGTCATTCTGCACTGGCGGCCCGCGCGCCTGCCCGGTAGGCTAGAGGTCGTTCGTTCATGCTCAGGACCGATCGTTGGCACGAGGGAGGTCTGTCACTCGATGGCTCGAGTCGTTGGTATCGGCGGCATCTTCTTCAAGGCGCAGGACCCTGATGCGCTCCGGGAGTGGTATCGAGCCAATCTGGGTCTCGACATGCAGTCCTGGGGCGGCGTCACGTTTCGCGCGTCGGCGGAGCCGAGCGGGCATGACGCCGTTACCGTCTGGACGATCTTTCCGAGCACATCCACGTACTTCGCTCCCAGTGCGGCTCCATTCATGATCAGCTATCGAGTCGACAATCTGACCCTCATCTTGGCCGAGCTTCGCGAACGAGGCTGCGCTGTGGATGAGAGAATCGAGGAGTCGGAGTTCGGGAGGTTCGGATGGGTACAGGACCCGGAAGGCAATCGGCTCGAGCTATGGGAGCCCCCAAGCGGAGGGTTCCCCGGCTAAGAAACCGGGGCTCCGGGAAATCCGTCTACAGAGCGACGCCTGGGTTCGTGAACGAGCCACACGAAGCCAGGCCCGGGCAACACAGCCGCACGGTCCAGAGTTGGTCCGTCGGCGAGATGTCCAGAGGAGAGATCACATGGCCCGACGCCGCTTTCTCGCTCAACTCGCCGCCTGGCCGCTCGCCGCGGCCCTACCCACGATCGCCTATGAGCCTTCCCGAGCTTCACGGCTCAAGATCATGATGAAGAGCGCGTGGGGGTCAGACGACCCGACCAAGGCGGCGTTCCCATTCTCCCACGCTGCTGCGCTCGCTGAAGCTGGTCACGACGTGCAGATCTATCTCCTGGGTGAGGCGGTCGTGCTCATGCGCCGAGCGGTGGCGGAGGCGGTGACTCCGGTCGGTTGGCCTCGCATATCGGACCTGCTGGCGAAAGTGGTTGAGCGCAAGATCCCGATCTTTGCGTGCGGCGCCTGCGCCAGGGCACGCGGCGTGACCGATCAGGATCTGGCCAATTGGGGAGCCCAGTTCGGCAATCCCAAGATCTTCGTCTCGATGGTGGAATGGGCGGACCGAATCATCACCGAGTAGACGACCACCGGGGTCTCTTCATGAAATTCAAGCCCGCCATTTGGTACCCCATCTCCGTCGTGCTGAGCGTGGGCAACGTGGTTGCCGTCGCGTTCGCGGCCGGGGGGGCCGAGGCGTTGCACGCCACGGTTCATGCGGGGCTCGCGGTCGCATTTGCGGTCTGGGCCCAGCGTCTGCGGGGGGTCCCCGGCAAGACCCCGCTCGACGCTCCGCTCGAGGCACTGGAATTCGAGGTGAGCAAGTTGCGCGAGGAGCTGAGCGAAGCGCAGGAGCGACTCGACTTCACCGAGCGGATGCTGGCTCAAGGATCGGAGCAGCGACGAGAGGAGCCCCTGCGCTGAACGCTCTCCGGCACATCCTGCTGTGCGTCAGCCTCACGGTTTCTGCGCACGCACAGACACCGGCGCCCGCCCCGATCGACTGGTCTGAGGAGGACTCGTCGCGAGTCGCGTTTCTCAGGGCTCACGGACGAGCATATGCCAGACCACCGGTGATCGTCTGGGCACCCATCGACTCGCTCGACCCGGCGTGGCTCAGCGCCTTCACCGATTCTCTTGCGGCGGGCGTCAGGGGGCTGAAGGCGCTCATCGGTGGTCCGTACCCGTGGCAGCGACTCGGCTCCCGTCCCACCCGCTTCTACTTCAGTCCAGGCCGGTTCGTGTCGCACGCCGATGGCCGCGACGGAGTCTTCATCTCCCTCTCCCGGGTGAGGAATCACGACGCCCCATTTCTCCACGAAGCGTCTCATGAGCTCCTGATTCCGGCCGCCCCCTTCTATCCATTCGAGTACCTGGACTCTATCGCGGAGGAGCGAGCCGCCGCAGTATTCCCGCTCTGGTTGAGTGAGGGCCTTCCGGACTATCTCGCGCAAACGGTCTCCGCCGCGGTTGGATTCCATGAAGGTGACGTCTTCGAGATCGGAGGGCTGGCGAAGGTCGATAGCGTGTGTGCTGCACGTCTTGCGACAAGCACCCGGCAAGCCGAGATTCGCGATCACGTTGGTCGCCCCGGCCGGTTGGAGGCACTCTTCACCACCGACCGCAACGAAGTTGCGCCTGTGTATTACGCGTGCAGCCAGTCGTTCACCAAGCACGTTGTGACGCGAGTCGGTCTGCCGGCGGTCGTCGCTCTGTTCCCTCGCATTCCCCAGGGGACGTGGCGCGCGGCATTGGATTCCGCCGCCGGTGAACCGCTCGAGAGTCTGCGTCGGGCCTGGCTCAAGAGGCTCGGCGTCACACAATGACTTGATAACTCGCTTTAGGTCTGATGCCGTAACTATCGCAGCGAGAGCAATATGGCGGATGAGATGTTGGCGCAGGCTGGAACGGTTGAGCAGCGCCGTGTGCACAAGACCAGCCTCGTTCGTGCCCTGGTAGTCTGTGCGGTCTGGCTCGCGACCTGGCCGTTGCGTCCTTCGGGAGGGGAAACCCGGTTGGCCCTGGACGTAGCACTCGCGCTGGGTGGCTGGTGGGCCATGCTCCCAGGACGCAAGACGGGCGGGGAAATTTTCGGCGAGCACGGCCACTGGTCCAGCCTGATCATCGCGCTGCCGATCGGGTTTGGCATCGCAGCCGCTGCCGAGCTGTGGCACCTCATTCGCGGTGGTGGGTGATCCTTCTCATGCTCCCTCGCGGTGACTTGCAGCGCCTGCACGAGATGCAGTCTCCGACCCGCTCATCGGGTTCGGCAATCGGAAGAATTCTGTTGCATCTCGGATTCCTGGTGATCTCCCTCGGCTGTCTGGCCGGATATGAGCACTTCAAAGCTGCCGGGCAGTCAACGCAGTCCATCGTGTGTCTGGTGGCGGGCGCTGTCTTCGGATTCGCACCGGTGCGCGATCTGATCCGTGTCCTCTTCAGGATCGAGGGTACGGCGCTCCATCTGGTCCACGCCGTGGGCGGCCTGGCATTACTCGCCCTCCCTCTCACCGGAGTGGTCTCGGGTGCACCGGTCCTGACTCATGCCGCCATGGCGCCGTTCGCGATCATGGGTGCCGCGCAAGCCGTCATGCACCAGAATCAGCCGCGCAACGCGAAACAGGCCGCGGCGCTGCAGCGCTTCGCGGCCAGCCTGCCTGAGGTCGCCCAATTCGCCAGCGGGAAGAATCTCACCTCCCCTGAGAACGCACGCCGGGCCATCGCCGCTCTCTCCGACATCCTTGCCAAGGCCCAGGCGCTGGGCGAGACCGAGCTGGAGTCCGACCCTCGCTTCCAGAGCGCACTGAGTCGGGTATCGACCCGCGTTGGGACGAATCTGGGGCTGGATGCGGTGAATCTCGCGCTGACGAAGCTCGCGGCAAACCCCACCACTGCCGCTGCCGTTCCGCGGCTCCGCAAGCAGCTCGCCGTCGCGCGTCAGACGATCGCGACGGCAGGGAGTCGTTAGCTGATAACGATGAACGCTACGCTCAGCGAGCGCGGTCGCGCTCAGTTAGCACTGGTTGAGGAGCATGTCCGTCGCGAGAATGCGCACGATCTGCCGGGAATCATGGCCACGTTCGGTCGTCGAGCCAGGTATGACGACGAGCCATGGGGTGACCACCACGAGGGGCGAGACGCGGTTCAGGGATATTACGAAGACCTCCTCGTCTCGCTTCCGGACCTTCGCATCGACATCACGCGTCGGTTGGTATCCGAAGACGGCGTAGCCCTCGAGGTCCGCATCAGCGGCACGCACCTCGGCCCGTGGCGTGGTCTCCCTCCGACCGGCCGACCGGTCTCCTTCCCGCTGTGCGGACTCTACACGTTCGATGAAGACGGCAAGCTCGCCGGCGAGCGCATTTACTATGATCGAGGGTACGTCCTCCAGCAGGTCGGGCTCTTCCGCGATCCGCAATCACTGCTCGGACGCTTGGAGATACTCCTTGCGCAGCCGGTGACCGTCGCTCGAGCCTACGCGCGGAAGCTCACGCTCAAATGATGACGGTAAGATCCCACAGGAAGGCGCCGACTTGAGGTCTGGCGTTGCGAGAAGCATCTAGCCCGCCGGCTTTCTGACCAGTTTCTGTCAATCGATTCGACAAAAATCCATTGCCCGACCGACGGGCACGGCGGATGTTTCGAGCATGGAATCCGCTGCGAGGCGCATCGAGGCAATCGACACCGTTCGCGGCGGCGTCATGGTCCTTATGGCGCTCGACCATGTGAGGGACTTTATCCACCGGGGGGCGATGTCGTTCTCTCCCACCGATCTCACGCAGACCACACCGATCCTGTTCCTTACTCGCTGGGTGACTCATGTGTGCGCGCCGACCTTCATGTTCACGGCGGGTCTGGGTGCGTTTTTGTGGGGGCAACGCGGGAAGACCCGACCAGAGCTGTCCGCGTATCTGGTGTCGCGCGGCCTGTGGCTCATCGTTCTCGAGGTCACGGTCATGCGGCTCGCGTATAACTTCGACTTCTCTCCAGACTACCCGGTCCTTCTCTTGGTCCTCTGGGCGCTTGGTGCCTGCATGATCGGGTTGGCGCTGCTGGTCTGGATACCGATCCGAGCGCTCACGATCCTCAGCGTGGCAGTGATCGTGTTACACAACTCCCTGGACAGGGTAGATGCGGCCCGGTTCGGCGCCGCGGCAGGGATATGGAACCTGCTTCACCAGCCTGGCGCGTTCAGGCTCGCCCACGCGACGATCATCGTCGGTTATCCACTGGTACCCTGGATCGCGGTGATGGCGCTGGGGTTCTGCTTTGGACAATTGTACCTGATGGATCGAGCCGTGCGGCAGAGACTCCTCGTCGTGATCGGAGCGGTGGCGACATTGTCGTTCGTGGTCATCCGTGCTTTCAATGTCTATGGAGATCCGGTACCTTGGGCGACACAGACATCGGCTGTCTACACGGCGCTCTCCTTCCTCAATACCACGAAGTATCCGCCGTCCCTCGATTTCCTTCTCATGACCCTGGGCCCGGCCCTGCTAGGCCTGGCTTGGCTTGATCGACTCGGCCTCGATACCTCGAATCCGTTGGTGATTTTTGGACGGGTGCCCCTCTTCTATTTCGTGCTGCACTTCGTATCTGGCACACGCAGTGGCGGTGGTGCTCGCGTTGCTGCGGTATGGGGGTGCCGCGCCGACCTTCGCATTCCATCCGCTGCCGTCGATGGGAGGACCGCGGGAGCTCTTTCCCGCGCAGTTCGGTTACGACTTATGGGTGGCGTACGTCGTCTGGGCCGTGGTCGTGCTGGCGCTCTATCCGGTCTGTCGCTGGTTCGGGGGAATCAAGGCGACGCGACACGATTGGTGGTTGCGCTATCTCTAGGCCATCTGCCAGGCGGCCGCGAGCCTCCGAGATCAGGCTCGCGGTCACCCCTCCGCCTACGACTTCGCGGTAAAGCGGACTTCGAAATCGACCTTTCCCATCTTGCCGGTCGCGGCGTCCTGAGAGACGTCCCGGGGCAGGTGTAGTGGCCGGACACCGAGGTCTCGGTCACCTCGGTCTTTCCTGAACACTGCGGCTTCTCGCCGGCCATGACACCGGCGGTGGCAGTGAATTTCCCCTTCCCGAGGATGATACCCACCTCTGATGGTTAGTAGGTGACCAGGGCGTCAGGTTCCGCGCCCCCGGAGACGCCGAACTGGATCCAGGTCATCTCCCCGTCTCCAAAGCTGGCCTTCACGTTGATCGGCACCTCCTGGTCGATCTGTACAGATCCACTCACCTTCACCATGGCGCTGCCGCTTGTGAAATACCGGCCGCTGATAGTCGGGATCTCGTCCGCCTGTCCGGCCATCAGTGGCGGGATGACAGCAAGGATGAAACCGGTCGCTGCGAGGCTCGAGAGAAACGGGATACAACGCATGGAATTCCCTCCGGGTACGGCGGGAAATCGAAGCCGGAAACGGGAGATCCTATCGCCTGAGATACTTTTGGCAAGTCCGCTCGACCACGACATCTTGGTAGGCGAGCTTTGGCGGGTGAGCCCACGAGGTGGTTTCTATGGAAGTCCGATCGATCAAGCAGTTTCTGGAGTACTGGGACGGTCTTCGCGGACGAACCCGTCGTGTAGTCGCGTGTCTTCCGCCCGACCAACTCGAGTGGAGTCATCGTCCGGGCGCCTTCACCTTCGGTGATCTCCTGCGGCACCTGGCGACTATCGAGCGCTACATGTACGCTGAGACGGTGGCCGGACGGCCCAGCCGTTACCCCGGTTGCGGGCGTGATCTCGCCGATGGATACGATGCCGTCCTCGCGTACTTCGACCGTCTCGACGCCGAAGCCAAGGCGATCTTCGCGACGCTGAGCGATGACGACCTCGAGCGCAAATGCCGGACACCGGCGGGCACACCCATTACGACCTGGAAGTGGCTGCGCGCGATGTGCGAGCACGAGGCCCATCATCGCGGTCAGATTTACCTGATGCTCAACATGCTCCAGGTGCCCACGCCGCCGCTGTTCGGATTGACCGCGGAGGAGGTTCAGGCGCGAACGGTCGGTGCAGCTGGACAGAATCGTTCGTGAGCGACCACGAGGAGCAAGCCGAGCCAATGGCCGATGAGGCCTTCACCTACATCTGGGAATATGAGGTGTCGGCTTCCGAGGAAGGCGAGTTCCTGATGCATTACGCGTCAGACGGCACGTGGGCCGAGCTGTTCCGGCGAGCGCCCGGGTACCTGGCCACGGAGCTGTATCGTGATCGGGCCCGGCCGGAGCGCTTTGTCACGATCGATCGCTGGCGCAGTGAAGCCGCGTTCCGGGAATTCCGGAGCAGATTCGCGGCGGAGTTCGAAGCGCTCGACCATCGCTGCGAGCGCCTGACGCGTCACGAGGCATTACTCGGCGAATTCCGATCGGTGGCGGTGTAAGGCCGAGTCGAGCCCGAATCGAGCCGAGTGATGCCGGATACCGTGCCTGGCTGGGTTCGGATACGTAGATACCTTCAATTGGTCCCACGTGAGAGATCCTCGATAGTCCCGGAACCCCGCGCACTCGAATCACGAAGGGCCCCGAGCCTCGAGCTCTGGGTCTTCGGCATCGTCGCGTGGACAACGCTCGCTGTCCTGTCCGCTGCCCAACGCGTCGCGAGCCAGATGTATCTCGGCCGGCCCGCGGACTGGGGTCACGTGCTGCCGAATTCCCTGGCCGACTGGTGGGGCTGCGGCGTGTTTACCCCGGCCTTCTTCTGGCTGGTGCGCCGCTATCCCATTCGGGGCGGTCGGTGGTGGAGAGCCGCTTCGATTCACCTTGTCGCCTCGTTGGTTTTTGTGGTGTGCAAGGTCACGATCTACGCCCCCGTCTTCCGCTGGCTCAATCCCGGGCTCGACCGGTCGCTGGCGGAGATGTTCGTGTTCGGATTCTTCGGTGACTTCCTCGGGTATTGGGCCGCTGTCGGTGTGCTCCACGCCGTGGAGTACTACCGTGAGGCCCGGGAGCGTGAGGTTCAGGCCGCCGCCCTCGACGGGGCGCTTCGGGCCGGGGAGCTTCAGATCCTTCGTGCACAGCTGCAACCCCATTTCCTCTTCAATACGCTCCAGGCCATCTCGACCCTGATCCACCGTGATCCGCCGGCGGCCGATCGCATGCTCACCGACCTCGGCGATCTCCTGCGCACGTCCCTGACCTCCGCCTCGGCCCAAGAGGTCTCCCTCGCGGACGAGCTGACCTTTCTCCGTCGCTATATCGACATCATGCGCGTGCGATTTGGCGAACGGCTCGAGGTGACGGTCGATGTGCCCGACGATCTGCTGCGAGCCACGGTTCCGAGCCTCGCGCTTCAGCCGCTGGTGGAAAACGCGATCCGCCACGGCATGGCAAATCGCGTAGACGTCGGCCACGTGGTCGTGCATGCGCGACGGGAGGACGGACGACTGGTATTGGCGGTGCACGACGATGGACCAGGCCCTCCCGCGGCACCAGTACCAGACGGCGTCGGCCTCGCCAATACCCGAGAGCGATTACGCCGCCTCTACGGTGTCGAGGGAAAGCTCGAGATCGAGGCCGGTCCTGCACGAGGGACGACGGCGACCCTCGCGATCCCGTGTCGCTTGAGAGATCAGTCGTGACGATGCGCATCCTCGTCGTAGACGACGAAGCGCTGGCTCGCGAGCGGGTCGTGACGTTGCTGCGCGAGAGCTCTGCGGATGTGGAAATCGTCGGCCAGTGTAACTGCGGACGAGAAGCGGTGAGCGGCATCCTTGACCGGGTCCCGGACCTCGTCTTTCTCGACGTGCAGATGCCGGACTTGGATGGCTTCGAAGTGCTCGAGGCAGTGGGGGTGTCCCGACTTCCGGCGGTCGTGTTCGTGACGGCGTTCGACGAATACGCGTTGCGAGCATTCGATGTACACGCCTTGGACTATCTGCTCAAGCCGATTACGCCGGAGAGATTTCACCGTGCCCTTACGCGCGCCTTGGAAATGATCGGGGCGCAGCATGGCGCTGTGTCCGACCCGCGTCTGGTCCGACTCCTGGAGGAGTTGGCCTCACGCGACCGCCCCGACCGTCTCGTGATCAAGACAGCAGGCCGGATCCAATTGCTTCGGCCCGACGAGGTCGATTGGATCGAGGCCGACGGCAAGTACAGCCGACTCCACGTCGGCAAGGACGTGCATCCCGTGCGGCAGCCGCTCAAGCAAATGGCGGAACGACTGACGCCACATGGATTCGTGCGAATCCATCGCTCGGCGATCGTGAATATCGATAAAATCCGCGAGTTGCAGCCGTGGTTTCATGGAGAGTACGTCGTGCTGTTGAAAGACGGGACCAAACTCACGTCCAGCGCGGCATACTCGGTCGAGCTGCACCGACTGGTGGCGGGAGACGGGAGGTCCGGGCCCTCGGGCGGGTAATTGGCGCCGTCGGGGAGACGATTCGTGCCGATCTGATTGCCGTGGTCCCGCGGCCATCCTAGCATGAGCCGTCCTCAACCGGAGTGCCTCGTGCTGCAGAAGATCTGGAGCGGTCTCGCCGTCGTGGTCATCCTGGTGCCCCGTGCCGCGGCGCAGTCCGCGTCCGACTCGGCGGCCATCCGAGAGACGGCATTGGATTACATCGAGGGGTATTACGAGGGGAATGCCGACCGCATGGCCAAGGCGGTGCATGGAGAGCTCGCCAAGCGCATCGTGATCCGCGATCCTCAGCGGACCCACGAGTTTCTTCGAGGAATGGGCGCGACCGAGCTGATCGAAGCGACCCGCGCCGGCGGTGGCAGCAAGATGCCGGCCGACCACAGACGCAAGGATCTGACGATTCTCGACATCTCGTACGGGAAGGCGGCATCGGTCAAGATCATCGCCGCGGAATGGGTAGACTACCTCCACGAGGCCAAGGTCGACGGACAGTGGAAGATCATCAACGTCCTGTGGGAGCGGACTCCACAGACGCAGTAGCACTGCGGCGGAAGCCCCTCTTCGTTGCCAAGCGACGCTTCGGCCCCAGCGCTGGTGAGAGCTGGGGGCGGTATGTCGCCTGGTCCGGCCTCACTCAACTCCTTGAGGTCGTCTCTCTCGACACGATGCTCTGTCCCACTCTGCCCCAAACGCTCGTTGCCGCCGATTGGGAGCACAATGTCCACGCGGACTATCAAACCTCATACTTCCGGTCTCTGGAATACCTGCGCGCGCGCGTCGCCGATGAGCCGCAACTCAATATTCTCGCCATTCTCCAGCGGCCTCTGGCCGAGGAGCTCGACGGTTCGGCGCCGTTGGGTTTCGGCTTTCTCGGCTTCGATGTCCTCGACGTTCGGGGTGACGTGAGTGCCCTAACGAATTGCGGAGGGTTCGACGATGTGTTCGCGAGGGCGGAGCTCTCGAGGCTCGGCCTCCTCACCGACCTGAAACGAGCGAACGAAATCCGACGTGGTCTCCGCGAGGCCTACCCTAGTGAACCGCACGCGGAGTGCGACGTTTGGGCGATTTGGAGGCAGGCCACGTCCAGCGAATCACCCCCCGGGTGAGTCGTAGACTTCCCATCGATCACCTCGTCTGGGGTGGTTCAGACCTCGAGCGGGAAATCGATCGCATCGAGCGAATGACGGGTGTTCGAGCGGTACCTGGCGGTCGTCACCCTGGCGAGGGCACGCACAATGCGCTCATTCGACTGGGAGCAGCCATGTATCTGGAGTTGATCGGCCCCGATCCTTCCCAGGAAAAGCCTCAGCGGCCACGCTGGTTTGATCTCGATACTCTCAAGGCGCCTCGTCTTATTACGTGGGCGGCCAAGGTTACCGACCTCGACCATCGGGCGGCAGTGGCTCGAAACGCCGGCGTGTTCCTCGGAGAAGTCCGCAATGGCCGGCGGGAGCTGAGCGGCGGTCAGGTGCTGACGTGGAGGCTGACCTATCCGGACATGAGAGCTGGCGCCGGACTGGTGCCTTTTCTGATCGATTGGGGTGAGGGGTCGCATCCTTCCGAGGCTGCTGCGGATGGAGCTCGTCTCGTCGATCTGCGTGCGGAACACCCGACCCCGGCGTCGATCCTCGAGCAACTGGATCATCTCGGTCTCGATCTCGACATTGCGCCGGGTCCGAGCCCGGCGCTCGTGGCCACGCTCGACACGCCTCGCGGCTTGGTGGAGCTTCGATGATCGGCCTCCTGTGACTCGAGTCGCCGCGTCTTTTGGCGCGCTCATTCTCGCACAGTCAGCGCACTCGGTAGAGGAATACGCCGGCCGGTTGTGGGAATCGTTTCCGCCCGCGCGATTCGTGAGTAGTCTCGTCTCGAACGACCTCGAGCGGGGGTTCGTGTTGGCAAACGTCCTGCTAGTTGCCTACGGCTTCTGGTGTTGGCTCTGGCCCGTCCGTCGCGGGTGGCCGAGCGGGATCCCCCTGGCGTGGGCCTGGGTGATCGTCGAAGTGGTGAATGGAATCGGCCACCCGCTCTGGACTCTTCGGCAGCGCGGCTATACACCTGGAGTCGTGACTGCACCCGTCCTGCTGGTCCTTGCCCTGTACTTGGCGACCCAACTGCGGCGGCAGGCTCATCGATGAGTATCAGCCCCAGCTTTCGCATTTATGTCCTCGAGCAGCTTGGCCGAGGCCTCCGCGGTGTTCGAGGAAAGGCCATGTTCGGAGGCGTTGGGATCTACGCCGAGGAAGCGTTCTTCGCCTTGATCGCGGATGATGCGCTGTACTTGAAGGTTGATGACTCGAACCGGTTCGATTTCGAGACGCGAGGGATGGAACCATTCCGACCGTACGGAGAGGACGGTGAAGTGATGGGGTACTACTGTGTCCCGGAGGAGGTCCTGGAAGACGCGGAGGAGCTGCGCACGTGGGCGGAAAAGGCGATCCTCGTGGCTCGCCGAGCGAAGGGCAGGCCCCCTCGCCGTCGCGGCGCCTGAGTGGGTCTGCATCCATGAGAGTCGCGACCTGGACCGCAGGCGCGTTGGCCCTCGGTTGGCTTGCGGCCGCCGTCGGAGCGCTCGTGTATCCCCGAGGCCACCCCCCGGCATGGTTCGTCATCGGAGAGGGTGTGGTGATGGCATCGTTCGTGATCGCGCCCATCGGGGCAGCTGCGGCCATGATCGGTGCGTGGCGTGCTCGGCGTCATTCCACGCGCGTACCACGACGGATACTCACTGCGCTCGCGTTGAACCTGGTCCTCCTCTTTGCCGCCATCGGTTTCTGGATCTGGCTCATGTCGGTGACATCATAGTCTCTACCACGCTCGGGGCTTGAATCGAAAGACGCGAGCTCAGGAACCGAGCTGTCGGATCACGATACGCCCTCCTGCCCGTTGGATCTCCTGGCCAGAAGCAAGCTCGACTCGGCTGTAGCGCACACGCGTTCCACCGGCCGTGACCCGGTAGAGGTAGACCCCTAAGCCCCCTTTCGGCGCTTGATCCCGGCCGGAAACGTCACCGACCGATCGGTCGGCTCCAGGGGGAACGACATGAACCCAGGGCTCGGAGACCGAAGCCTCCGGGACTGGGTCGAGGAGCGGAGCGAGATCGGCGGCAACCACAAAGAAGGCGAGATTCTCTGGCGTTGCGTTCACGACGCGAACGATGCCTTCAGGCGGGTTGTTTGGTCCAGCAGGCGTAGCACTGGAGCAGCCCACAAGGGCCACTCCGGCCAGGAGCGACCGGAAATTGAGCACGAAACTCTCCTAAGAGGGCGGTACGTCCTAGGACGTACTTCTGCCCCGGACAGTGACAACCGTGCTATGGTGCGGCTCGGCGAAATATCTTTAAGCTGGTCACCTTCCGGCAGACGTCGAGGTCGTGCAAGGGAGAATTGCAGTGAAATGAAGGTCGCCACTTGGAATGTCAACGGTATTCGGGCCCGGGCCTCCCAAGCCCAGGAATGGCTGGAGCGCGAGCGACCCGACGTCGTCTGCCTGCAGGAGCTGAAAGCGGAGCTGTCACAGGTCCCGGAGGTGGTGCAGCGGCAGGACTATCACGCATTTTGGCACTGTTGCAAGGGGTATTCGGGAGTGTCGCTGCAGCTTCGCAAGGAAACTTTTCCCGATCATCCGGTCTATGGTCATCCACCTTTCGACCTCGAGTCCCGCGTCGTGCAGGCCGATCTCGGTGACCTGATCATCGCTTCGATGTACGTCCCCAATGGCGGAAAGGATTATCCCGCCAAGATCGATTTCCTGACCCGGCTGATTGAATGGGCACGGGAGCTTCAAGCAGGAGGTCGGCAACTGCTGCTCTGCGGCGACGTGAACATTGCGCGAGCCGAGATCGATGTTCATCCGAAGGAGCGAAAGCCCATGGCCGTCGGGCAACGACTGGAAGAGCGAGCGATGTTCGAGACCCTCCTTGGAACGGGGCTCACCGACGTCGGTCGGGCGAAGGACCCCGACAACGCCGGCCTGTTCACCTGGTGGGCGCCATGGCGGAACCTCCGCGCCCGCAACATCGGCTGGCGCCTGGATTATCTGCTCGCATCACCTGGGGTGGCGGCGCGCGCCCGGAGTTGTGTGGTCCAGGCCGAGGTTGGCACCAGCGATCACGCGCCGGTCGTGATGACGACCGACTGAAGCATGCAGATCGGTATCGATCTCGGCGGCACGAAGACCGAAGCGATCGGTCTGGACGGTGATCAGGTCGTCGCTCCTAGGCGGCGTGTCGCAACTGTCCCCGACTATGCGGGAACCCTGGACTCGATCGCGCGGCTCGTCCACGAGATCGAGGCCGACGCAGGTGGCACCGGTTCGGTTGGCGTCGGCATTCCGGGGACCGTCAGCCGAATTACAGGACTGGTCAAGAACGCCAACTCCACCTGGCTCAATGGTCGCCCTCTCCTCGCCGATCTCGAGACCCGACTCGGCCAGCCCGTCCGTGTGGCCAATGACGCGAATTGCTTCACGCTCTCCGAGGCGATGGATGGAGCCGGGCAGGGGTTCGAGACGGTGTTCGGCGTCATTCTCGGCACCGGGGTCGGGGGCGGCATCTCGATTCGCCAACGGATTCATGATGGGCCGACCCAGATCGCCGGCGAATGGGGGCACAACCCCCTGCCGTGGATGACGGACGAAGAACGAGCGGCCGCTCCCAGGTGTTATTGTGGGAAATCGGGCTGTGTGGAGACGTTTCTCTCGGGGCCCGGATTCGAGCGTGACTTTGCATCGGCGGCCGGTGCGTCGCGCTCCAGCCACGAAATCGTCCGCGCCGCTGCCGATGGGGATCGTCAAGCCTCCAACGCGCTCAAGCGCTATGAGGATCGTCTCGCTCGCGCCCTCGCTACCGTCGTCAACGTTCTCGATCCCAATGTGGTCGTCCTGGGCGGTGGCATGTCTAACCTCCCCCGCTTGCCATCGGCGATGCTGGCTGCGCTGCCCCGGTATGTCTTTTCAGACAGGATATCGACCAGGGTCGTGCTGAACGCCCATGGCGACTCGAGCGGCGTTCGAGGTGCGGCCTGGCTGTGGAACAGCGTGTAGCCGCTACTCTCTCTAGTCCGGGCTTAGGCCGCTCCCTATCTTACGCCACAATGAGCACATCATTCGACGCGCTGAAAGCGGCCCTCGCCGACCGCTACACGCTCGAGCGCGAGGTGGGCGCGGGCGGTATGGCAACGGTATATCTCGCCCACGACTCTCGACATAATCGCAAAGTCGCAATCAAGGTGATGCATCCGGATCTCGCGGACCGAATCGGTCCCGAGCGATTCCTGAAGGAGATCCAGACCACCGCCAACCTGCAGCACCCCCACATCCTTTCCCTGTTCGATTCAGGCCACGTCGAAGGCACGGTCTTCTTCGTGATGCCCTACGTCCAGGGCGAATCGCTCCGCAGTCGGCTCGAGCGCGAGACCCAGCTTCCCATTGCCGATGCCATTCGAATCGCGACCGAGATCGCCGGCGGGCTGGACTACGCGCACCGTCAGGGAGTGATTCACCGCGACATCAAGCCCGACAATGTGCTCTTCCACGATGGCCGAGCTCTGCTCGCCGACTTCGGCATTGCACTCGCTTTGGGAGATGGCGAGGGCACCAATCGGCTGACGAAGGAAGGATTGAGTCTCGGCACCCCCCAGTACATGAGTCCCGAGCAGATTACCGGAGAGCACAAGCTCGGGCCGAGATGCGACGTCTACGCACTCGGCGCGGTGATGTATGAGATGCTGGTCGGTCGGCCTCCCTTCACAGGTCCCACCGTCAAGGCCATCCTCACACAGGTCGTCGCGGAGGATCCGAGCCCACCCGCCCGGTATCGGAAGACGATTCCGGAGAGCGTGGATGCGTCGGTCATGCGCGCGCTCGAGAAGTTGCCCGCCGACCGCTTCCAGTCGGCGGCAGAATTCGCTCAGGCGCTGACGAGCGGCGTGCCCACGTCACGAGGGCGGAATCGTGGCGCGATGGCGTCCTGGGCCTTCGGCGGCGCGCTCCTCGTGGTCGCCGGCTGGGTTGGTCTCCGGAATGGAACGAGCGCGCCGACGTCCACCGGGCCGACCAGGTTCAGCGTCGAGCTCGACTCGGGAGCGGTGCCGACGTTCACCCCGATCGTCCGCCTCAGCGCCGACGGCCGACAGCTCTTCCTCAGCGCCATGGTGAATCGGCGGGAGGAAGTGCTGCACCGGCGCCTCGACCGGATGCGCATGGAGGTGGTCCCCGGCGCCGGACAAGGTGAACAGGGAACGGAGAACAGCCGTCCGTTCGTCTCGCCGGACGGACGCTGGGTCGCGTACGCCAAGCAGGGCAGGCTCAGGAAGGTCCTGGTCGAAGGCGGGCCGCCGGTCGACCTCGGTGTTTCTGACTGGGCCGGAGGAAGCTGGGGCCGGAACGGCAAGTTGGTCTACAGTCGGTCCTACAACACCGGTCTCTGGATCGTAAGCGAAGGCGGCGGCGATGAGCGGATGCTGACCACTCCGGACACGGCGGAATCCGAGCTGGGCCACTGGTGGCCGCAGATCCTGCCCGACGGGGACCACGTACTGTTCACCGCCTACCGTGTACCCATCGAGCAGGCGACGATCGAGGTCGTCTCGATCAAGACCGGTCAGCGGAAGGTGCTGCTCAAGGGCGGCGTATTCGGATTCTACGTGCCCACCGGACACCTGCTCTATGCGGTGGGCGAGACGATTCGTGCGGTCCCGTTCGACCTGAAGCGTCTGGCCGTGACCGGTCCCGGTCTCCCTGTCGTGGACAGCGTCGCCATGAATCTCACCGATGGAGCGGCGGCCTTCGACGTGTCGGAGAACGGGACCCTCGCATACATGCCGATGACATCCTACAGCGCCGAGACCCGGGTGGTGATGGTCGACCGGAAGGGCCACGAGACTCTCGCGCTTCCCTCCAGCGACCGATACGGCGACCCGCGACTCTCTCGGGACGGAAGCCGCATCGCAGTAGACATTCGATCGGCCAACTCCGCGGGCGACGTCTGGGTGTTCCAGGTCGGGCGCTCCGGCGGCGGCACTCGCCTCACATCCGAGGGCGGCAGGGATTTCGGCGCCGAGTGGACCGCCGATGGGAAGGAGTTGATCTACAGCAGCGAGCACCCCTTTTACGATCTCTACCGCAGGGTTGCCGACGCGAGCCGGCCGGCCGAGCCGCTGCAGACCGGGGGCTACGACCGATACATCGGCTCGGTCTCCGAGGACGGCCGCCTGCTCGTGTTCACCCTCAGCACCTCGGGCGGCACCGAGCTCTGGACGGTCAACCTGCAGGGCAAGCCGGAGCCGACGCGCTACTTCTCCAACGGATTCAATCTCGCGCACCCCGCCTTCTCGCCTGACGGGCGATGGATGGCATACGATTCCGACGAATCGGGTCACGTCGAGGTCTACGTCCAGTCGTTCCCCGATCCGAACGGCAGGCGGTGGAAGATCTCGTCCGCTGAGGGATCCGAGCCAATGTGGACGCGGGGCGGGAGGGAGCTGGTCTATCGGAAGGGTGACACCGTCATGGCGGTCCTCACCGACTTGCAGAACGGCCGGAGCGGTCCGCCCAGCATGCTGTTTGCCGGACCCTACCCCGACAATCCCGGGTGGACTCGGCCGCGAAGTTACGATGTTTCGCGGGACGGCGAGCGGTTCCTGATGATCAAGCTGCCCACCGGCCAGCCGCGACCACGGATCACTGTCGTCCTGAATTGGTTCGATGAGCTTCGCGCGAAGGTCCCGCGATGAGTTGTCCCGAGTGCGATGAAAAGAGGGCCAGGGTGCGGCTCCTCACCCTGGCATGGGCGGGTACATCAGTCACGAGCCGAGTGTGGGGAACGAACCTGGTGAGGTGTCGGGGCGGGGCTCCGCCCGGCGACGTCGAGCGATAGGAAGATCAGTACCGCGTACAGCATCCTCTGCATAGTCCTGCCTCCTGCCATCGAGTAAAGGACCGCTTCAGCCGCCGACGCGTTGAAAGCTCAGGACCGTGTCGAGCTGCCCATCGCCGTCGAAATCGTACTCGATGGAAACGATTCCCTGAGTCGCCACGCCCACGAAGGAATCGCCGTAGACAGCCGAGTTGAACGTTACCGTCAGACCGCCCTCGGTCTGACCGGCGGGCTTGAACTCTCCCTGGTCGTCGAGGCCATATGAGTCCTTATCGTCGCTGTAGCGGATCTGAAGATCGAATGTCTGGAGCGCGTCGAGACTGAGCTGGGTATTCGCGTCGAAGCGATAGAGACCGATCACGATCCCGTCCGGATTGGAGATCGTTACCAGTTGCCCCGGCGTGGAGTTGTTGATCTGCACCAGTGCGTAGGTGCCCGTGATGCCCGCGTTCTGGGGTGGTGGCGGCGGCGGATCCTGCACCGGTGGCGGATCCTGAACAGGCGGTGGCCCGGGATCGGGCGCGGTGGCATCGTTGCCCCCACCCGAGCATGCCGCGAGCACCAGCCCGACCACACAGGCGAGCGCATACGACACGCGACGGTAGTGAGAGGTACGGCTTGACATGACGGCTTCCTCCGAGTGAGTGGTGTGATCGGGTGCTCGGAGGTAGGTACGCAGAACCGGCCGGGCGATTCTCACGTGGCTCGCCCGGTGAGTTGGGATCAGTCAGGCTCGACGCGCGAGTGGTCCTGCTATCGGCCTGACTTACGGCCGGCGGGGTCGTCGTGGTTGGCGAGGGTATTCAGCGGCTCGTCCGCCGCCGGTCAGCGTCCGGTCAGGCGAAGATTGCGGAGCGGTGAGCTCCTGGGCTCCAGACCATCAGTCACTTCCCGGACCCACCAGCGATACGTCGTAGACGGCACCAGGCGACCGGGGTCATTCACCGTGATCGTCGTGTCGGCCGTGGTATCGGCCAGCGCAACCGAGCCGTCGGGGCGTTGAATCTCGAGGACGTAGCGTGACGCCCCAGCCAGTGCCCTCCACGCGAACGTGACAAGCGCGCCTGTTTCCGCGTTCGCGTCGGGGGCGATGAGCGTAATGTCGCTGGAATTCCCGCGTTCGCTCTCACTTCCGGGGCGCATGACCCGCGAGACTACGACCGTCGCTCCCACGGCGACGAGCAGGGACGCTGCCAACGCGAGCCGCCCGTTCCGCCACCAGGAGCGGCGCGAACCAGCGGCAGCGCCGGCGTCCGCCTCGAGTCCCGCCTCGTTCACTGCCCTCAACCATTCGTATTCGCGGTGGCAGGCCGCGCACGACATCACGTGCTCCAGAGTGGTCAGCCGCTCGGCCTCCGCGCCCTCCTGCCGCACCAGAGCGAGGATGGCCTCTGGCGTGACACAGGAGCGACCCTCTCCGTCGCCACGGGCGGCGACCCGGCGAGAGTAGAGCGCCTGCAGGCGTGTCGTCTCGTTTAGGTCCGGTTGGTCCATCGAACCCCCTCGGCCAGCAGGCGCTCCCTCACCTCTGCCAGCCCACGATAAAGCAGGTTACGCGTTTTCGCCTCGGACCACCCGAGCAGCTGCGCGATCTCTTCGCGGGTGTGTCCCATGAGATGCATTCTGACGACCGGTCGCCGCGAGGGTTGAATGGACTGAACTGCGCGCTCGACTTGTTCGGCCAACTCCGATTCGGCCAGGGCGGAGTCGGGACCGGAAGTCTCGCCCATGACTTCAGGCTCATCGTCGATGGAAACCATCCGATCGCCGCGCCGGGCTCGGTGGCGGCGTATCAGGTCGATGGCCGCGGAAAGAGCAGTTCGGTGGAGATAGGAGGCGGGGATGGCGGCAATGGACTCACTGGCCCGCTCCTGCCCCCCGTGTGCATGCCACAACCTAATTCGCACTTCTTGCATCAATTCGTCGACCTCTGTTCCTGCGAAACCGTAGCGCCAGCACACGCGGCGCACGATCCCGGAGAATTTGTCGAGCACGCGCTCGAGGGCGGGCGAGAGCGAATCCGGCGCCGTAGACATGTGGGCCAACCTACGGCGGGTCTTCTCTCTGAGCAAATGCTTCCTGAGACAGCGAGGGCGGCCCCGAAGTGGCGGCCGCGCGCGCTTACCGACCGCGATGCTGCGCAGCCAGCCCCTGATTTCCGAACGAATGCATCTGCTCCTCCGGCATGTGCGTCACAGTGGGCGAGGTTAGGGACGCCAGTCCAGACCGAATCGGAGCCGGGTCGAGAGCGTGTTGTTGACGTTCACGTCGAACTTGCCGCCAGGTTCCTCGTAGTGCCCGAACTTGCCGACCGAGAGCACCACGCCACCGTCGAGCGCGAGGGTGGGTGACACGACATAGGTGAGTCCCGCGCCACCACTGAGCGCCATGCCGTGGAGCTTGACGTCCCCGAAGTCTTCGACCTTGGCGGCAAGTCCCCTCCTGCCGACGGCCGCGGTCACGTAGGGAGTGACCCGGCGCTTCGCGGAGGGAAAGCTCATGCGGCCGCCGAGCTCGATGATGCCGAGCCCCCAATGACCACCCCCGTCCTCCGGCGCTGCGCCGAGGCGGGCGAGGTCTGCACCCGCGTACACCGCGAAGCGCGGGTTGAAGGCGTAACCGACCTGGGCGCCGACACCCGGACCCATCGAGACGTTGATGGGCGTGTCCGCGTCGGGTCCGTCGATGGTGAAGCCCGGCATCCCGACCGCGTGCACGTTGATCATGAGGCCCGCCGGGGCAACGGCCGCACGGTGCGCCCGGCCGATGTGCTGAGCCTGGGCGGAACCGGACATCGCGGCGAGCAGGAGCAGCACTGCTGTCGTGTTTCGCATACGTTGTGTTTCCCTCGATGATTGTTGTCGTGGTGATGCCCTGACAGAGGGAGATACGCAATCCGGAGGAGGTCATTCTCACGTGCTGAAACGCCTCAACGGTCAGGGCCCGACCGATAGAGTGCGAGAAGCAGTCGGGGATCCTCGCGTATTTCTCGGAGACGGTGATTGAGAACGGCGTTCTCTGAACCGCGAGGCCTGTAATGAGCGATACAGCATCCGCCACGGTTGAAGCAGCACCGCTCTACCCAGACGAACGCATTCACGCGCTCGACATTCTCCGGGGACTCGCGCTCTTCGGGATGATCTTGGTGCACTTCCATCAGAGGACGCGTATCGAGGTCACGGGCCTGGAAGATCTGATCGGCTGGGGCGTGTGCCCGATCTACCTTCGTCGACTCGCAGCCCTCGCCTGCTTCGGCATGATTGCGGAAGTCGGGTGCCGGGAATCGACTGGCCGCTCGTCGATGGTTTAGGGCTCGTTCAGGACCAATGGTTGTGCTTCACCTATATCGGTGCTGTGGTGCTCCTCCTGGCGTATTGGCCAGCGTGGACCGTCCAGGTTGCAGATGTTCGGGAAGGCTGGATGGATGGCCCTGACAAACTACATGATACAGGTGACCGTACTCGACGTGCTTGCATCGGGTTACGGGCTTGGGCTAAGGCTGCGTCCGTACTCGTACGTTCCTGCGGCCCTCCTGCTGTTCATCGCCGAGGCCGCGCTGAGTATTGCGTGGCTCACTCGGTAGCGGTTCGGCCAACTCGAGTGGCTCTGGCGGATGATCACCTATGCACAGGTCCACTCTCTCCGGAGACGCCACGACGTTGTCGCCGCGGCGATGCTGTGAGAACGAGCGCGCAGGCGGCCTCGGAATTTCTACGCCCGATTGCGCTCGTAGATCAGGTTACGCGGCGCGAACCACCACTGCAGCTGCTTCGTCACCGGCAGCCCGTTGTTCACCCTCGGATCGGTGCGATCGCCCTGGATCGTCGCCTGCACGCGCAGAGCGGCGATGTCGTCGTAGTCGTTAACGGTGTTTCCGTCGGAGCCGCTGTCGGCCTGGGCGACGACGCTCCCGTCGGTGAACACCAACCGTGCCTGCCAGGCCTGCATGCCGGTGGCGATCACCTCACCCTGGGGAACCAGCGCCGCATTGAGCTTCGTCGCCCGCATGAGCTGGACGCCATTCCGGTAATACACCACGACGCCGAGCTGCTGGACGAATGTCCCGGCCGCCGTGATCGCCAGGCCGCCGATGCCGGCGGTATGGTGCAGCAGCCTCGGGACGTTGCTGAAATTGATGCGATAGCCCCCCGCCACCGCGGCGATGGACGTGACGTATATCAACCGCCGCGTGTTGCTGACCTGCACACGTGCGACGTCGCCCACGGCGAAGTTGGGCGCGACGCCACCGGTCTGGATCTCGAGGCACGTGGCGCCGCACACGCCGTTCGCGAAGTTGGCCGTGCTGAGCGCATACTGCGGCGCGGCCGTCGGGGCGTACGGCACACGCAGAACGGCGATCGTGTCGCCAAAGGTGGCCAACAGGCCGAAATCCGGCGCCGAGGACAGGTCCACACCTGTCTCCTGCACGTCGCGCTGGAGAGTGACGCCGAGATAGCGCGCGTTGCGGGTAACGCCATCCCTGATCGTGACGCCGCGGACGCTGCGCCAGGTTCCCGCCGTCAGCGACATCGCCGCGCCCAGCACCACGAGACCAATCGTGAGTGCCAGGATCATCTCCAGCAGCGTGAAGCCGCCACGCCCGTTGAGGCCGGGGCGCCGGCTCACGAGGTCCTCCGGTAGATCAGCGCCTCGAGCTGGACCGGCGAAGTCATCCGGGGATAGTTCACCGTTACCCTGAGCCGAAGGAGGTTGGCCGCGTCGAGGGTGACGGTCACTGACCGCTGATACGCGCCCGTCGCCGACAGGTTTCCGTTGGCGTCCACCATGGCAGCGGGCTCGGTGGCGAGGGTCGCGGGATCGCTGGCGCGGAGCTGCTCCAGCCGGTCCGTGGCGATCGCGAGCGCGATCGTCCGGTTCGAGACACCGGCTTCCGAGGACGTCAGGATCGCTTGCGTGCGCGCGAGCGCCAGCAGTCCGATCGTCAATATGCTCACGGCGAGCAGCACCGAGATGAGGGTAAACCCGCGCTCGTTCCTCATTGCCACACGCCTCCTTTATAGACCCACGCCTGAATGCCGCCGGCGCCGCTGATCGAGATCGCCGTGACCGCCGTCGTGTCGGCGGTCGAGACTATGTAGATCACGCCCTTGGTGCCGAGCGGCGTGGTGAGCCCGCGCGAATCGAAGTCGATTCGGCTGCCCGCGAACGTCGTCGCCCCCGCGCCGGCGTAGCCCGGCAGGTCGGGCGTCGAGGCCCGCCCGAACTTGACGCCGGTCGTGAGCGCGCGAGTCCGGAACACGCTCAGCGCCGCCGTTTCCGCCGCCGTCTGGCCCAGCACGCCGTCGCGGTTGTTGTCGAGGTAGCCGGTATAGGCATTCCCCGCCACGTTGAACGCGACTCGGGAAATGCTCTTGGTCGCGAGCGCCCGCGCGCGTACGATCTCGAGGTCGCGGACGAGCTGGTCCGCCGACTGCCGCGCCTTCGTGGAGTTCGAGATCCGGAACCTCGGCACCACGATCCTCAACATCAGGCCGATCATGACCACGACGACCAGAATCTCGATCAGAGTGAACCCGCGCCGGGTCGAGGATGAGAGTCGCATCGTGGTCCTCAGTACACCGGCCGATAGGCGATCTGGCTCACCGTCGCCACGGTCGGCGTGCCGGGCGGGAGCTGCGTCGGGTCGCGGAAGCGCGTGTCGAACTGCCAGTCACGCGACGGCGGATCGTAATAGTGGCGCCATGACCAGTCGTTGAGGTTGGCCACCTGACTGTTGAAGAGCGACACCAGCGAGCCGCGATAGTGCATCTGGACGCCGCTCCACGTCTCGAGGAAGCGAGGGAAGTTCTCGAGACCGCCGCCGTATCGATTGCCAGGGCAGCCCGCATCCTGATAGTCGCACGGCGTCTCCGAGTGGCCGGCCGCGATGGCGGCGTAGACCCACATTTCGCCGCTCGTCACCGTCGGCGCGCCGGGGAACACGGTGTGCGCGGCGTCGTTCCATCCCGCGGAGAGGAAGGTGACCGCGTCGCCGAGGATGGCGGACGGCTTCCAGCCGACGGAGTTGTAGTCGCCCTGCACGTAGACCGGGCGATCGGTGGCGATCGTGAGCGGATATTGAAGCGCCGCGCCGTTGACGAGGCGTATCGCCGGATAGTCTGCGGTGGGCAGACCGGCGTTGAAGTTGGTGAACGTGATATAGAGAATGTCCACGCGGCGGCCGAGGTAGTTGGCCGCGACCCAGTTCTCGAGCGCGCCGACGTCAAGGTTCAGCATGTCCACGCCGATGTCTTCGCGCCCCTCGAGGAAAGCGTTCGCCTTGCCGGTGAAGATGAGCGGGCACGCGGCGACGTCCGGCGTCTGCTTGCCGCCCGGCCTTGGCAGATACGTGATGCCGTTGCAGGCAGTGGCGAGCTGGTTCAAGTCCACCTTCACATACATGTCCGCCAGCCACGCCTCCTTCACCTTGCGCACGTCGGGCGCGTCGGCAATCGACTGCGGCTGAATCAGCTGGACCGCCGGCATGCCGGCCGGAAGCGGGAGCTTGAGCGCGGTCACCCCGTGCGCCGAGGACATGAGGCGGCCGTCGAAGCTGGCCTGGCTCGCGGCCTTGAACCCGTTCGCGGTCGGCTGGCTCCGGCTGTCGAAGGTGAGCTGCACGGGCACCGCGGCGGCGTTGTTGATCCAGACGCCGTTGCGCCGGTCCGCGTACGCCTTACGGTCCCAGTACACGTTCTGCGGCGTGGTGATCAGGTCCTGGAAGAACGTGTTGTCGGACGAGAGATAGAGATTGCCGTTCGTGTGCACCCATCCGGCGAACGTCATCGGGGGGCCGTTATGGATCTCGAGGTCGCCCTCGTAGAAGACACCGAACTGGAAGAGCGGGATCGACTGCGCATTGACGGAGACGATCGCGTCGGCACGGTTGGCCTGCGGGTCGTCCGCGTGCACGGTGACGTCGATCTGCTGATTGAGGCCGAAGAGACCGGTGTAAGGTCCCGAGGAGATCGTCTTGGGGACCGGTGCGCCGACGCGGGCGCCGGAGACCGTCACGTTGAAGCCGTTGATCGCGGGAGCAGTGAGCGCCGCCAGCTCGGGGTCGCTGATGGACCCGTCCTGGATGTCTGCCTCGAGCTGGGACATCACGTGGTCGGCGCCGGACTCGGACGCGTAGGTCACTCGGGCGCCGCGGTAGTCAACGCTCGCGCTTCGCTGCACCATCATCGTCGCCGCGACGCCGGCGCCGATGAGAACAGTCAGAAGGATCATCAGGATGAGCGTCGCCTCGAGAGCGAAGCCCCTGCGGTTGCTGAACAGTCTCCGGTTCACGGTTACCATGTGCCCTCCAGGCGGCTGGGCTGTCTCGGTGAGACCCCTGGCTCTGCGTGCCGCCGTCGCCGGCGGGTCGCTCTGGGCTGGAGTACGGGCCGGCATGTTCCGCCGACCGCTGAATGTTCCGGCACCGAGGGTTTTTCCGCGCCGGGTCCGAGTGTCATCTTCTGGTCGGTGTTCGGAAACGCTGCATGCATCTCTCAGAAAGCCATGTGCGATTTCTGGACGCTGTCGACCGACCTAATCCTGAGCAAGATGCCGGCCATTTGGCGCCACGCCCTCCCCGCTGCCGTTGCCCCGGGCCTATCCCCCTCAGGCGTCAGCGGTTGGGATTGCCCTTGATTCTAGATCCCGGGCGAGTTGCGCCATCCAATTGGCGGCAATTCCTTGCAGTGCGGATGCAGTTGTCGACCACTTTGTGCAGAGTACTTCCCGAGTTGATATGTTCCGGGGGTTGTCTCTGGAGCTCAGATGAGGAGCAGGGAAAATGCGTATAGCAGTCATCGGCGGTACCGGAGTCGCCGGCCGCCATACGGTCGAGGCGCTGGCACGGGCCGGACACGACCCAGTCGTGCTCTCCCGCTCGCGAGGCGTGGATGTGACTACCGGCAAGGGCCTCGATGAAGCCCTGGCCGGTATCGATACGGTCATCGATGTCACCAATGTCCCGGTCTTCGACGCGGAGGCCACTCCTAAACTCTTCGCTACCGCCACGCGAAACATCCTGGCAGCCGAGCAGCGAGCGGGAGTGCGGCATCACGTTCTCCTGTCTATCGTCGGCATCGATCGCCTCCGCGGAAACCCTCACCTGGCCGGGAAGCGAGTGCAGGAAGAGATCCTCAGTCGGGCGGCGATTCCGCTCACGATTCAGCGAGCGACTCACTTCTTCGAGTTTGCCGGTACGGTGATTGATTGGATGCGGCACGGCGACGTGCTCGAGGTGCCCCCGCTCCTCCTTCAGCCCGTAGCGGCCGCCGACGCCGGAGAGGTCCTCGCCGAGATCGCCATCGGGAAACCGCAGGGTAGGGCGCCCGACCTGGCCGGCCCCGAGCCGCACGATTTCATCGACATGGTGCGGCGAATTCTCGAGGCACGAGGAGAGGACGTGCGGGTCATCCCGACTTGGCGTGGCCCCCTTTTCGGGGTCGACGCCGCGGGTGAAGCGTTCCTGCCGGGCCCGAATGCGCGGATCGCGCCGACCACCTTCGACGCGTGGCTTAATGCGAGGAGCTTCGTTCCCAGTCCGGCGTAGGCGACCTCGATAGTCTCGCGAGCGTCCGCCGCCGATGTGACGACAGCTCTATGCCGGTCCGGTGTTCGGCGGACCCGGACGCAGTCCGCTCGCAGCGAAGCCTGAATACCCTCGACGACCGCAGCGACTTCCCTTCCGGCCTAACGTGCGCTCGGTCACTGCCGTGATGCGGCCATGGTCTTAGATAACGAAGGAGGGAGCGCGAGGTGTAGATGACTCTGCTGAGGACCACCCGTGACTGGCACTTCGCTTCTGTCCTATCTCAAAGATCATCTGGCAGGCTCCGGAGCCGCCCTCGAGCTGATTGATCACCTGCAGTCCTTCGCGGGCCCGCTCGACGGAAGGCGTTTTCTGTCGACGCTCAAGGCGGACATTTCGGCAGACCAGGTCGTCCTACAGACTCTCTTGCACGATCTCGGCGGCACGGAGAGTCGAGTCCGCGAAGCCGGAGCGTGGCTCACGGAGAAGTTTGCCGAGTTGAAGCTGAGGGTGGAGGACCCCCATGGAAGCGGGCTCGGACACGTCGAGGCGCTGGAGACTCTGGCGCTCGGTATCCAGGGAAAGCTGGCCCTCTGGACGGCGCTGGAAGCGGTGAGTGACCGGGTGACCCAGGTGGCGAAGCTCGACCTGCAGCTCCTGAAGCAGCGCGCGCGCGATCAACACGCGAGGGTGGAGGCCCGTCGACTCGAGGCCGCCTGGACGGCCTTCACGACGCCGCGAGGCGACGGAAGCTCCGACGACTAGTACGGCAGCCAGCTGCCCACGGCCGTTACAACTTCCCGACGCCGGCGATCTCCACGAGTCTGGGGGCCTTCTTCGAGGTCGCCGGATGAATGTGGCTGACCTCGGCTTGTCCTTCCCGCCCATCGATGAAGTGGATCGAGAGTTTGGCTGATCGGGGCAGGGAAGTACCCGCCGGCAACAGGAACCGCCCCCGCCACCGGTCCACATCGAGCAGCTCGACCGTTACCTCGGCATGTTCGATCAGCACCTTTCCGTCTCGTTCGATGCGGGCGACGTAGATCGGCATCTACCTGATCGCCTGCACGACCGGCACTTTGGATGCCCTCCTTGCCGGAAAAAATCCGCCCAGCGTGCCCATCACGACGGCAAACAGGAGTCCGGCCAGGAGTAGCCCCGGAGTCACCCGGAAGCTGAAGGCCGTTTCGCTGAAGCTCGCCCAGTTGGTCGTGCTGGTCACGATGCCGTTCATTGGGAGGGCGAGGAGGCAGCCAATCACTCCTCCAATTCCCGCGATTACCGCCGATTCGGCAAGAAAGCTCGCCAGAATACTGCGTGGTCGGAAACCGAGCGTGAGGAGAACGGCGATCTCCGGCGCTCGAGATGCGACCGCCGCATACATGGTGTTGACCGCTCCGAAGATCGCGCCCACGGCCATGATCGCGGTGATCATGATGGCGAGGATCCGGAGAATACGGCTCAGCAATTCGGACTGTTTGGCATAGAAGGCCGATTCGCGATAGACGTCCACCGTCACTCGCTTGTCGGCCTCGAGGACGCGTTTGGCCTCATCGAACGACGCTGGATCGGCCAGGCGGAAGGAGAACGACTGGAACCCGTCGCGCCGCATGGCCGGCATGATCTGTTCGTTCTCGCCCCAGATCTCCGATTCGAACGCCGACCCCGCGGCGGCGAAATGACAGGTGACCGTCCAGGGCCGCCCCGCGAACTGCATCCTGTCGCCGACTGCGGTATTGGGAAAACGCCCGACCAGCCGCTTGCCGACGCAAATCTCGTCCTTACCGGCGGCAGGGCGAGTGCCCGCGAGAATTCCGACGTTTGCGCGCACTTGCCACGCCTGCTCGCTTACCCCGCGCACGACGACATTGGCGAGGTGAGTGGTGTCGCCCATGCGAGGGAGCGGGACCACGACGTATACCTCGGGGCTCGCCAGGGCGCGGCCGTCGGGCCCGCGCGCAATGTGCGGCGACGAGGTGAGCGTGTTGACCGCGTCGCGATCGAGCCCGCTCGACATCTCGGAATCGGCGCCCTTCCGGAGGACGAGCACGTTGTTGTCGGACCCGGTCCGGGTGAGCGCCGAGGCAAAGCCGTTGGCGAGGGCCAGCATCCCGATGAACACCGCGACCACCAGTCCAATGCCCAATGCGGTCAGCGCCGTGGACACCGGACGCTGGCGCACGCTCCGCAGGTTGTAGGTCAATGGAATCTTCATTCGACGCTCCGGAGCGCGGTCACGACCGGGAGTCGCGCGGCACGCAGCGCCGGCACGATGCCACTCGCGAGCATGAGCAGGAGCGCGATCGCGGCGCCGATCGCGAGCGTCGGACCGGTGACGTCGAAGCCGGGGAGGAATCCGGCGGCGTTGAAGTTGGTCGCCCTATAGACGATTTTCGCCGCGCCGAGGCCCAGCACGGCGCCGGTGATCGTGATGAGCCCGGCCTCGACCATGACGAGTGCGAACAGCCGTCGGTCGCTGAACCCGATGGTCTTGAGCACCGCCAGCTCACGGGTCCGCTCCCTGGCGCTCATCATCATGGCGTTGGCGGCCACGAGCAGGATGGCAAACACGACCGCCATGCCTATCGTGTTCATCAGCAGGCTCACATTTCCCCACATCGTCGCGAAGCTGGCATTGAAGGCCTGCTCCGTCCCGGTCTTGGTGGGCGCGCTCGAGTTGCGGAAGAGATCGTCGATCGCCTTCGCGATGCGGGGTCCGTTCTCCGGCCGGTCGATCTGCATGATGTACCACCCCACCTGTCCCTGGCGGCCGGTCTTCTCGTCCAGGTAGGGCCAGTGGAACATCATCGCGTCGTCGTTGATCACCGGATCGGTCGGGGTGTACACGCCCCGAACCGTGAAGGTCCACTCACCCGGGAAGATGGTTCCCTGGAGCGTGACGTTCTGTCCCACTTTCCAGCCGAACAGGTCTACCAGTCGAGCCCCGATGAGCGCGCCTGACCGGTCCTGCAGGAACGCCTCGCGCTGATCGGCCGGGACCGACATCTCGGGATACAGGTCGAGATAGCTCTTCGGGTCGACCGCGAAGTTGGCGAAGAAGCGCTTGCCATCACCGTACCGTCCCCCGAACCAGTTGGCCCAGGTGACCTTCTCGACGCCGGGGATGGTCTGGAGCCGGCTGGCGTACGCTACCGGCAGAGCGAAAATGAGACCGCTGGCATTGGTCGAGACGAGTCTCCTCGCGCTCCCGAAATCGGCGGCCGCCTTGAGGGTGGTGACGACCGTACGAAGTGACGCAAAGAGGAAGAGCGCGAGTGCCACGCTCGCCATCGTGAGGAGCGTGCGCCGCTTGTGTCTGCCGAGATTGGCGAGAACGAGGCCAAGGAATTTCATCGCGCCCCTCCCGCCGAAGCGGCCACCGGCGTGGCGGACCTTTCCTGTTCCACGAACCTGCCCTTGTCCAGATGCAGTTGTCGCTGGGCGCGCTCCGCGGCGTTGGGGTCGTGCGTGACCACGAGGATCGTCTTGCCGAATTCCCCGTTCAGTCGGGCCAGCAGCGTCAGCACCTCCTGCGAGCTCTTCGCATCGAGCTGACCGGTCGGCTCGTCGAGAAGGACCAGGGTGGGGTCCGCGACGATCGCGCGCGCGATGGCGACTCGCTGCTCCTGGCCGCCCGAGAGCTGGCGCGGGTAGTGTTGGAGTCGATCGTCCAGCCCGACGACGCCGAGCGCAATGCGCACGCGTTCCTCCCGCTCCTTCTTCGAGAGTCGCGTGAGCAGGAGGGGAAGCTCCACGTTCTGGAACGCGGTGAGAACCGGAAGCAGGTTGAACGACTGGAAAACGAAGCCCACGTTCTGCGAGCGCCACTCGGCGAGTTGTGCCGGGGTCATCGCGCTCACCTCGGCCCCGCCGACGCGCACCGTTCCGCTGGTCGGCTTGTCGAGCCCCGCAATGAGGTTGAGCAGCGTTGACTTGCCCGAACCGGATGGTCCCATGAGGGCCGTGAAGCTTCCCTGCTCGATGTCCATCGAGAGCCCGTTGAAGACGTCGATCCGCTCGGCGTCACGGCGGAAGCTCTTGTACACGTCTCGGATTTCGACTAGTGCCATGTTGAGTAGCTCCTGTGTGGCTTATGGCTGATGGCCAATGGCTCATGGGTACGAGTAATGGCATCAGCTATTAGCGACTAGCCATTAGCCACTAGCCATCAGCTCACTTCACCCTCATCCCTTCCTTCGGATTCTCCACACCGCCCGTCACCACCCGCTCGCCGCCGGAGAGCCCCCGCACGATCTCGCGAAACCCGGCGCTCACGGGGCCCGCCTCTACCTCGCGCGATTGGAGTCGGCCTTCGCGCACGAGCCATACGACGCTTCGGCCACCCACGTCGTGCACGGCCGCCGCCGGCAGTCGGAAGCGAGGTGCTGCTGGCGCCACTGTGGTCCCCGCCGCGTTCTCCGTGCTCGGCTCGGTTGCCAGGAAATCGACGCGCGCCCCCATCTCGGGGAAAATCCGCTTGTCCCGGTCGAGGATGCTCACCTTGACTTGTACCGTGGCCCGCTGTCGGTCTGCCGTCGGTACGACCTGGCGGACCTCCCCGCGGAACGAGGTGTCCGGGTACGCATCGAGCGTGATTCGAGCCTGCTGCCCGTGGTTGACGCGTCCGATGTAGGCCTCGTTCACATCCACCTCGACCTCGAGCGAGCCGAGATCGGCCATCGTCACCACGGCGCCACGGGTAAGTCCGCCGCCGACCGACGGGGCGACCACTTCGCCGATCTCCGCCTCCTTTCGGAGCACGGTGCCGCTGAACGGCGCGCGGATGTACGTGTTTTCGAGTGTCGCCTGAGCGACGCGGAGTGCGGCAGCGGCGGCTTCGACCCGCGCCTCCGCCGCGCCGGCACGCGCCGCGGCCTGGTCGGCTTTGCTTCTCGCGTTCTCCGCGTCTTGTTCCGATACGAGGGCGGGATCGTTGCCATGGATCTGGGTGACACGGCGTGCATCGCGGGCCGTCTGATCGCGGTCGGCGTCGGCCTCGGTGAGCTGGGCCTTGGCGCTGGCCAGGTTGGCACGCGCCTCCCCGACCGCCGCGGCGTAGTCGGCGTTCTCCAGCGTTGCGATCACCTGGTCTTTCCGCACGTCCGTCCCGCCGTCCACCGTGAGGGTGGCGATGCGGCCGGGGATTTTTGCGGAGACGGCGGCGCGGATCCGGGCGACCACATAGCCGTTGGCGGTCACGGAGGTGGCGGCCGAGGAGCCCCCGGCCGTGCCGCCACCGCCCGAGATGGGCGTCGCGACTGTCGTCTCGACCGTGACGGTCGAGCGACTCCGGGCGTAGAGCCAGGCGCCGACAAGGAGCCCGACGACAACGCCGGCGATGACCAGCGTCCGGCCGAAGGCGCGGCGGATTTCAGGGGGAGGATCGCGATTGATCCGAAGCTTGGACAGATCGTGTTCAGGAGCGGTCACGGAGCGAATATATGCCGAAACCAGGAGGGTGTCGACCGCCGTTCCCTAGCGACCGGTACCACTCCTGACCTTCACGGATCCTTGGAGCGCCCTCACGATCTCGAGTATCCCCAGGCCGGCGGTCCGAGGTCTCGCAGCGTCGGGGTGGAATCGCTTGAATGCGGCTCTCCCGAGTAATGCGAACATCATCAGGACGAGGCGTAGACCGATCGACGACAGTAACTTTTTCGTTACGATGCCTTCCAGAACCTCGAAGAACGACGATAAGCTCGACGGCCGTCGGGTGCGGACCTACCTGGCTGCGTTGCCGCCGAATGCGCGGCGGCATTTGCGGAGACTTCGCGAAATCGTTCGGTCCGCGGCGCCCGGCGGCGTTGATGGCTTCAGCTACGGAATCCCGTGTGTTCGGCTCGACGGCCGGCCGCTCGTCTGGTACGCCGCCTGGAAACATCACAGCAGTCTCTATCCGATTACCGCGGCGATCAGACGCACACACGCGGCCGATCTTGCGGGCTATGAGACGTCAAAGGGGACGGTTCGCTTCCCCCTTACCAGACTTCCTCCAGCCGCACTCGTGAGGCGACTCGTGAAGGCTCGAATCTCGGAGCTGCGATCGTGAGTCTTGAAATGAAGGGCCAATGCGAGAAGTGTCAGGCGCCCCTGCCGATGGACGACCTGGCCTTCATGTGCAGCTACGAATGCACCTTCTGTCCGGCTTGCGCTATGACGATGGGACAGCGATGCCCCAATTGTGGCGGCGAATTGGTCCGGCGTCCGCGTCGCGCATCGGAGTCACCGAGTAACGCGTGAACGTACTCGATGCTATTGGAAACACCTCGATCGTTCAACTCCGCAAGGTGGTGCCGCGCAGAGGCGGGCGGATCTTTGCGAAGCTCGAGTGGGAGAATCCAACCGGCAGTCTCAAGGACCGAATGGCCCTGGCGGTGATCTCGCGGGCGGAGGCAGACGGGCGATTGAAGCCGGGAGACTCGGTCGTCGAGTACACCGGCGGCAGCACCGGCGCATCGATCGCTCTCGTGTGCGCCATCAAGGGATACCGTACCCGAATCGTCAGCTCGGACGCGTTCAGCCAGGAGAAGTTGGATCAGATGGCGGCGTTCGGGGCCGAGCTCACGATCATCGAGAGTGAAGGTGGCCGCACTACCAAGAAACTGATCCTCGACATGATCGAAGCCGCGCGACAGTTGAGTCAGGAGCCACGGACCTACTGGACCGACCAGCTCAAGAACCTGGACTCCGTCGAGGGCTACCGTTCGCTCGGCGAGGAGATCTGGAGCCAGACCCGGGGACAGGTTGACGCCTTCGTGCACTGCGCAGGCACCGCCGCGTCATCGCGCGGCGTCGCCACCGTGCTCAAGCGATACAAGCCGAAGGTGAGAATCGTGGTCGTCGAGCCCGCTGAATCATCGGTGCTGCTGGGAGGTCAGCCGGGGCCTCACAAGATCGAAGGGGTCGGGATCGGCTATACCCCTCCGCTCTGGGAGCCGACGCTCGTGGACACCGTCTTCCCCGTGAAGACCGACGACGCAAAGGAGATGGCGAGACGCCTCGCGCGGGAGGAGGGACTCTTCGCCGGGACGTCCTCCGGAGCGAACGTGATCGCCGCCATCGAGATCGCCCAGCAACTCGGGCCCGAGGCCACCGTGGTCACGTTGATGGCCGACTCCGGCCTCAAGTACGTGCACACGGATGTCTACCGGAGGAAGTGAAGGCCTTCTCTGGAGGATCCGCTCGGGAGTTCGCCGTGGGAGGTATCGCACTGGGTTCTCACACGAACGACTCGGCGGCCGGAGAGTTTCTCCAGCAACCTGCCGCTCGCCTGGCGGTGGCGGTCATGAGAAGTGCACGATGGTGGGGACTACTCGTCCTGGTGCTGATCGTGCTTGGGGCGCGAGGGGCCGACGAAGAGAGGAACTGATGGACGATGATCTGACGGGCATGTCTCGCGAGCAGCTGATCGAGGAAACTCGGAAACTGCGACAGGGTATTCGCACCCACCGCGACAGCACGAAACACGGGCTCTGCTGGCATCATCCCGAGCTGTGGGGACTGCTGCCGGAGAAGGACGATCCTCTCCCAACCGTCCCCGAGTGGCCACAATTCATCCGAGGATGCGTGGCGTATCGCCAGTCGCTGGACGAACAGGCGAGTCACGCTCCCCGAACGTCGGAACCGTACGCGGGCTGACCCGTCCGGTGCCATCGGAGGCTCTCATGCGACTGAAGGATGTGTACCTCGTACTATGCGTGCTGGGCACGGTGGTCCCGTACTCGCAGTTCGTCCCCTTCGTCCAGGAAAACGGCCTCCGCCTCGGGCTGCTCGTGCAACAGCTCTTCGCGAATCACATCAGCGGATTCTTCGGCCTCGACGTGATCATCTCATCCGTGGTCGTGTGGATCTTCGTCGGCGTTGAAGGGCGCAGAATCGGTGTGTCTCGATTGTGGCTGCCGCGCGTTGCCATCCTGACGGTCGGCGTCTCCCTCGCGTTGCCACTCTTCCTTTATATGCGGGAAACGCGACAAGAGGTGTCGGCCTCTCTTTAAGTCCGCTCCCTACGAAGGAGGTCGCCATGGCCACCTCTCACCAGTTGGACATCATTCGCTCGGCATCCTACTTCCCGGTCCCCGACGTTGCCAGGATCGGCGACTATTATCGCGACGTCTTTGGGTTTCACTGTGAATACGCGGCCGGCAATCCTCCCGAGTTCGCCATTTCTCAGCGTGGCGGATCCGCCATCATGTTCCGGCGGGTGCCTCACCCCGAGTTGATCGCACCGAATGAGAAGCAGGGCGGCACGTGGGACGTCTTTTCATGGGTGTCGGACGTCGAGGCCCTGTTCGATGAGTTGAAGGGCAGGGGGGCCTCAATCGTCTACACGCCGGTCGTGCAGCCGTATGGAATGAAGGAGTTCGCCGTTCGCGACCCCAACGGATATGTATTGGGCTTTGGTCAGGAATGGCCGGCCCGGCAAGGTTGACGTGTCGCGGGTCGCTGTAATCGGAGGCACGGGTTTTATCGGGCATCACGTCACCCGATGGCTCGTCGCGGGCGGTGCGGAGGTGACGGTGATCCACCGCGGTCAAACCCCTACGCGAGTCCCCGGCGTGCGGAGCATCGGGGCCGATCGGAGAAACACCGCGACTCTCGCAGCGGTACTCACGACCGCCGCCCCCGAGGTCGTGATCGACATGACGGCCTACACCGGTGAGGATGTCGACCGTCTCCTTCCCGCGCTTCCCAAGTCTCTCACGCGTCTCGTCGTGATCAGCAGCGGCGACGTGTACTGGACCTATGCCGCGTTCCTCGGCCTGAGCCAGAGCGGCACCGTGTCTAGCCCAGTGGACGAACGGGCGCCCTTGCGTGATCAGCTCTACCCCTATCGGGCGCAGGCGAGCGGGCCGGATGATCTGCTGTATGGCTATGACAAGATCCTCGTGGAACGTTCCGCACGGGACGGATGCAGAGCGCCCGTGACGATTCTGCGGTTGCCGATGGTCTATGGCGCCGGTGACCGGCAGAATCGCGTTGGCGGTTACCTCGCCCGCTTCGCGGCGGCCGACGGCACGGTGCGGCTCAATGCCGCGGAAGCCGCGTGGCGGTGTACGCGGGGCTACGTCGAGGATGTCGCCTTTGCCATTCGATTGGCCGCGCTGGACGAGCACGCCGCCGGAGAGATCTTCAATGTCGGGGAGAGCACCGCGCTTCCTGAGCTCGAATGGGTTCGGGCAATCGCCTCGGCGGCTCGATGGCCCGGGCAGGTGATTGCCGATCCCGAATCGAGGCCGTCGCTTCCGGCGCAGTGGAGTGCGTCCCTGATCGTTGATACCAGACGGATTCGCGAGGTTCTCGGGTATCGCGAGTGCGTCGGCCAAGCGGAGGGTCTGCGTCGCACCGTGGGCCAGTAAGCAGGAAAAACCAGTGAGCTATACTCCTAAGGCCCGTATATTTGAGCACACCGCTGCTTCCGTCGTGAGGCGCCTGCGTAAGGATTCGAGATCATGACCACGATCATTGCCTCCATCCGTGCCGAATACCTCCGATACAAGGCGCTCGCAGAGGCCGCTATCGGTCAACTGAACGAGGGCGACCTGGTGGTGCCTGGCGCGGGCGGCGGAAATTCCATCGCCGTCATCTGCTGGCACCTGGGTGGCAATCTCCGGTCGCGATTCACGGACTTCCTCACCACCGACGGGGAGAAGCCGTGGCGGAATCGGGACGAGGAGTTTGAGACCCGCACCGTTTCACGCGCCGAGCTGCTGGCGCAGTGGGACCGTGGCTGGTCGGTGCTTCTGGACACGCTGAGTACCCTGACGGACGAAGATCTGGATCGAACGATCACGATTCGCAGCCAGCCCCTGCGAGTGTCCGAGGCCCTTCACCGGTCGCTGGCGCACATGAGCTATCACGTGGGCCAGATCGTCTATATCGCCCGGGGTCTCCGCGGTGACGCGTGGCGTTTCCTGAGCATTCCGCCCGGACAGTCCGAGCTGTACAACGCGAAACCGACCCTCGAAAAACCGGACGCGCACGCGGCAAGCGCGCGCGGCCGCGGCTGACCGCGGCCGCTTCCCCTGCCAGGAGGACTGGTGTTCGAGCACCGTTCGGAGGATGTTCTCCCGGGACATCGCTTCGCACTCCGCCTGTTTCGTCATCTGCTCATCTCAGCCGGCATCGTGGTCGTCTCGCTCATGGTCGGCGTCGTCGGGTACGAGCACTTCGAGCATCTGGGTCTTCGTGACGCCTTCCTCAATGCGGCCATGCTGCTCGGCGGGATGGGACCGGTCGACACCAATTTGTCGCCCGCCGGCAAGGTGTTCGCCGGTGCCTTTGCGCTGTACTCGGGACTCGTGTTCGTGGTGGCCGCCGGCGTGCTGCTCGCTCCCGTAGTCCATCGAATTCTCCACAGCGTGCACTGCGACCTCGACTGAGGGACGATGATTCCGTTCCCGGTGCGTCTCACCACAGCGCTCTTCTTCGTCGTCTTGCCCCGGACTCTGGGTGCCCAGGGCGCCCCCGCCGATCACGCGACCCATCACATGTTCGTCCTCCCCAGCTTCACGTTCGAGGATGGGACGATTCTGCCGCAAACCAAGGTGAGCTACGGAACCTACGGGCATCTCAACGCAAAGAAGGACAACGTCATTCTCCTGCCGTCGAGCTACATGGCCGACCACCACGACAATGACTGGCTCATCGGGCCGGGGCTCGCGCTCGATACGACTCGATACTTCCTCGTCGCGACGGAGCTCTTCGGAAACGGCCACTCCTCCTCTCCCAGCAATACGCCCGAGCCGTATCACGGTCCTCGATTTCCCCGTGCCACCATTCGCGATAACGTCGAAGCCGTACATCGCCTGCTCGTCGAGGAGCTGGGTGTCAATCACCTCTATGCCATCCTCGGCTTCTCGATGGGGGCCGAGCAGGCGTTCCAATGGGCGGTCAGTTACCCCAAGTTCGTCGACCGCATTGTCGCGCTGGCTGGGACGGCCAGGTGCTGGCCCCATGGGGTGGTTCGTCTCGAGGCCCAGATCGGCGCCCTCACGAGCGACACGCTGTTTCGAGGCGGCAACTACGTCACACCGCCGAAACAAGGTTTGCACCTCTTCGGCCTCGTGTGGGCCGGGTGGCTCACGTCGCAGGAGTGGTGGCACAAGGAGCTCTGGCGCGGGAAGAAGTGGCCGCCGGGAAACAGCTTCGACGCCGTGCTGGGATACTTGTCGGACAGTCTGTTTGCCAGTCTCGATCCCAACGATCTCATTTTGCAGGCCCGGACCTGGGAACATCACGACGTCGGCAGCACGCCTGGCTTTGAGGGCAACGTCGAGCGGGCACTCCGGTCCATCCGTGCGCGGGTGCTCTACATGCCGGTTCAAACCGACCTGTACTTTCCGGTCTCCGACGCGCGCGATGAGGCACGGTTCATCCCGGCAGTCGACCTGATGACGATCCCTTCTCTCTGGGGGCACGTCGCAGGAGGGGGAGGCGATGAAGCGGCAAAACCATTCATCAATGAGAAGGTCGCGGCGTTCCTGAAGACATCGGCCCCGTAGACGCGCCTCCTATCATGGACATTCGGCTCGTTGGTCCCGGAGATGCCGCTCTCCTGACCCGCGTCGCAAGCGGGGTGTTCGACCACGACCTGGAGCCCGACCTGACCAACGACTTCCTGCACGATGGCCGCCACCATCTGGTGGTCGCGATCGATGACGGCATCATCGTGGGATTCGTCTCAGGCGTGCACTACATCCATCCGGACAAGCCGGCAGAGCTGTGGATCAATGAGGTCGGTGTGGCGCCCTCTCACCAGCGGCGAGGCATCGGGCGGCAGATGCTGCGGACCATGTTTGAGGTCGGTGTGCAGCTCGGGTGCCACCAGGCGTGGGTTCTGACGAATCGCTCGAATACGTCCGCGATGAAGTTGTACGGTTCGGTCGAGGGTATTGAAGACCCGGAAGACACCGTCATGTTCACGTTCAAGCTCTCCGAGGCCGAAGTGGATGTCGATGCAGAGGGGAGTGCGCCCTGAACGGGTTGCAGATCCGCGAGCTCCGGATCGGTGAGATCGGCGCCGGCGCCGCGGTCTTGAGCCGGGGCATGCGTGACAATCCGATACACGAACGGGTCTTTGGCGCCGATCCCGATCACCGCGAGGCCGCGCTTCGCCGCCTCTTCACGGCCCTGCTCGCGCAGGACCAACGCAAGGGAGCCGTGTTCGGCGCCTTCGCCTCCGACACTCTGGTGGGTGCGTGCGCCATGGTGCCGCCCGGACGATGTCGGCCGATGTTGCGTGAGCGAATGGCCGTGCTTGGTGCGTTGGCCCGCGACAACTCTCCCGGCAACGTGCTCGCGGCGATGCTGTGGAGCTCATGCTGGGCCCGTCAGGATCTCACCGCGCCACATTGGCATCTCGGGCCGGTGGGTATCGAGCGAGACCGGCAGGGACAGGGCATCGGAACGGCGCTTCTAACCGCAGTCGCCGACCTCATAGACTCGCATCATGGTCTCGCATATCTCGAAACCGACAAGACCGTCAACCTCCCGTTCTATGGTCGTTTCGGCTTCGAGGTGACGGCGGAGTCGACCGTCCTTGGTGTTCCCTGCTGGTTCATGGTCAGGCGCCGGTCCACCAGGGACTCACACGAAGTCGGAGTCATAAGGGAAGACGAAGGCGTCAAATGACGTATTCGATTGTTGCTCGGGACCCGAGCAGCGGTGAGCTCGGTATCGCCCTTCAGTCACGCTATTTCGCCGCCGGGCGGCACGTGCCGTGGATCGAGGCCGGTGTCGGCGTCATCGCATCGCAGGGATTCGCCAATCCTGTATATGGTCACGAAGGGCTTCGCCTCCTCCGACAGGGAGTGGAGCCGCGCGCCATCCTCGACCGCCTCCTCGGCGACGACCCCGGCCAGGGCCAGCGCCAGGTCGCGATCCTCGACGTACAGGGGCGCGCCGCCGTGCACACCGGTGCAGGATGCGTGGCGGCGGCGGGCCATATGATCGGGACGGACTGTTGCGCCCAGGCGAACATGATGGCGCGGGACACGGTGTGGCCGGCAATGGTTCGCGCGTACGAGAGCGCGACTGGAGAGATGGCCGATCGGCTGCTGGCAGCGATGGACGCGGCCGAGGCCGAAGGCGGCGACGTGCGGGGAAAACAGGCAGCGGCGCTCATCACGGTCTCCGGAAAACCCTCCGGCATTGCTCGACTCGACCACACCATCGATCTGCGCGTCGACGACCACCCGGATCCCGTGCGAGAGATTCGGCGCCTGTTGCGATACGCGCGCGCTCACCGTCGCGCCAATCAAGCGGTAGGCAAGGCGACGGCGCAGGACTTCGCCGGTGCCCTCGCGGATCTCGATGCCTGTTGCGAGGCGTTCCCCGACGACCCGGAGTTTCTCGGTCGCCGCGCGCTCATCCTGCTCCCACTCGGAAGAGCGCAGGAAGCCCGCGAAGCGCTGCGGAAGGCCCAGGCGATTCAGCCGGGGGGAGGCGAGATTCTCCTCCGATTTGCGGATGCAGGCCTGATCCCGGTACCGCGCCAGATGCTGGAGCCGCTCCTCGCCAATCTCTGAGTCTCGCGGGAGCTCGCGTATGGTCCGACCTTTCCATCTCAGCTTCATGTCCCTCGGGGCCGTCCTGGTACTCGGCTGCCGCGATTCCTCGGCGTCCAGACCACTCCCCAGTCCGCCCGACGGCTATGAGTTCGCCTTCGCGACACCCGATTGCGCCCCCTGGGACGGGCGAGCGATCTCCATCCTGCTCACCGGGTCGTACGCGGATAGTGTCGATGGGGCGAGCCGTCAGGTACGTGTGGCCGTGTACCCGAGAAACGACTCGGTCGCCGGTCGGCGTTTCCGCTGGCCGTCCGATCCGGAGGTCGCCGCGGGGACACGGTGTCGGGATTCCGAGTCCTGTGAGTCCGCTCCGTCCGGAGAGATCGACTTTCGTCCCACCGATTCTGATTCCCTGCTCGAAGGCCGCGTCGTCCTTCGCTTCACCCGGAAGGATTCGATATACGGGGGGTTTCGGGCCGAGTGGAGGCCACGCCGGGTCATGTGCGGATAGCACCGGCGACACTATCGCAGCATGTCGTTTTCTTCCAATCTTCGAGGAGGTACCATGAGACGATCACCAGGCTCGGCAAACTGGGTGATGGGTGGAATCTTTGTCACCGTCGGCCTGATGTGCGCCGCGGGAACCGCTCGGGCCCAGGACGCCGTCAAGGTCGCACCGAAGAACTTCAAGGTGCTGCTCGAGAATGACCGGGTTCGCGTCCTCGACTTCCACGCGAATGCGGGCGACAAGATCCCCATGCATTCGCACCCCGCGTACGTCAGCTACAGCATCTCCGGCGCCGGCAAGACGAAGTTCACGAGCGCCGACGGGAAGGTGACCGAGAGGCCCGCGAACACGGGGCAGGCGACCTGGCACGAGGCGGAAACACATGCGAGCGAGTACAGCGGAAGCGGCGGCACGCACGTTCTGCTCGTCGAGCTGAAGTCACCGGGCGGCAAATAGTGAAGGAGGGACAGATGACCGAATACCAGCGCCTGCGACCGACGTTCGTGCTCCTCCACGTCACGCTCGGGTTGATGCTCGGCGTCGGTGGAGTGATGACGGCGTGGAGCGCGAGCGGCCCTCACGCCACTCATCTCGTCGTCCTTGGCAGCTTCGAGGCGGTGGCCGCGGTTCTGTTTCTTGTACCGCAGACGTTGCGTCTCGGCTCCGTCGGTCTGCTGCTGAGCTGTGGGACCGCGTTCATTGCTCACGCGTCCATGAGCCAATGGCGGGGCGATCTGCTGGTGTTCATGGTGGCCGTGCTCTTCGTTGCGATCCACGGACCGGCCTACCGGGCGGTGCCAGGCGGCGCATCGGCCGCCTGACTTTGCCGGTTAACGCGCTGTGGCGGCGTACGCCGCGCGCTCTACGGGCTTCACCGCCTTTCGAATCGCTGCCAGGTGGTGATAGCTGTGTCGGACCGCGTGATCCTCGAGGAAGAACTGACAGGTCAGCGGCGCGTCCGCGTTGAGCGAGACCGTGGCTGCCCGGTCGAGCTGCTCGTCCGTCAGCGCCCTGATCGCAGCGGCCGCGGCCGTGCTGTTGCGCCGTAGATGCTCGAGCGCCGCCGCCTTGGTGACGGTGTCGAACTCGCGGGCGTGGCCGGCGTTGATCTCGTGGACCGCGTCCCACGTTACGCCTTCGATCGGTTGTCCCTCCGCCAGCGTCTGTGCCAGCTTGATCTCCAGCGGATACATGGTCCCCACGTGGTGGACGACGACGCCGACCTTGCGGCCGTCGCCCGGCAGTCTGGTCTGCCACTCGGCGTCCGTGAGGGTGCTCGCCAACGTGGCGAGCGCGTGGGCCCCCTGCTCGAGACGCTCGGCGAGTGCCTCGGTGCGTTTGCTCATGTGTGCCCTCTTCCTGGTGTCGTGATGCTCGGCCGTAGTGGCTGAATACGCGCGCCCTCGTGGCACGCGGCATAAGTCTGTCCGGGACGGCCGATTCTGCCCAGGACAGATCGTCCCGACTTCCTGCTCAGGCGTCGCACAGGCAGGAGAAGCCAGGCACCGATGCATGGCTTCTTCCTGCACCGAGCGGTGAAAGCGGTGGCTAGTGCTGCGCCACCTTCTGCGGGTCGTCGGCCGAGTTCACGTAGGTCATCGCGAACGGCCCCATCGCCGTGACCGACACGATCGTGGCCTCTTTGGCGATCGCGAAGTGATGGTGATTTGCCGGTATCGACCCCTTCGCACCGGGCTTCATGGGGTTGGCCTTCGCCACGTCCAACGTGTCGCCCATCCCCACGAGGAAGGTCCCCTTCTTCACCTCGACTGACTCCTCCGTCGGATGGAAATGAGGAGGAATCTTGTATCCCTTGGGCATCGAGAGCTCGATCGTGAACATGTCGGCCTTGGTAGGGTCTCCACTGACGACGGCCATCTTCGCTCCGGCCGGGAACACGGCAGGCGCGGGGCCCCAAGCGAGCGTGGTGTCTTTATTAGAATTGGCCTGGCCATGCAGGGTAACGGCCCAGAGCAGTAAACCAGCGGACAGCGAAAGCGCGCGCATTTCGAATCTCCAAAAAGGGAAAGGGTGCATCGAAGGCCACGCATCGTACCAATTGAAAGAACGCGCGACAAGTATCAGATTCGTACCGCCCTCAACCCGAGACCCGAATGTCCGACTGTCCTCCTAGGAGCTACGGCTCCTTCTGCCCCGTTGCCCAGGCCTCCGAAGTCGTGGCCCAGCGCTGGGTTCCGCTGATCCTGCGCGAGATCATGGTCGGCTACCACCGGTTCAACGAGATTCGGCACGCCCTGCCGCTCATCTCGCCATCGGTACTCTCGCGACGGCTCAAGTCACTGGAAGACGATGGTGTGATCCGGCGCCGCACCGACTCGCACGGCGTGACGTACCACCTCACTGAGGCCGGCGAGGAGCTTCGGCCGATCGTCGACTCGCTCGGCCACTGGGCGAGAAAGTGGGTCACTCGCGATTATCGCTCCTATGAGCTTGATCCTTCGGTGCTGATGTGGTCGCTGCGGCGTCACGTGGTTCCGGAAAACTTTCCGCCGGGTCGCAGCGTGGTGCACGTCCGGCTCGAGGGCGCACCGCGGCAGCGCCGTTACTGGTGGATCGTGGTGCAGAACCGCGACGAGGAAGACGTCGACATCTGTCTCACGGATCCGGGATTTCCTGTCACCCTCACCGTCACCGGAAAGCTTCGGACACTGGTGGATGTGGTGATGGGAGACGCCAGGTTGTCGGACGCGTTGCGGCAGCGACTGCTGGTCCTGGAGGGCGAGCGTGACCTGGCGCGGCGGTTCGAGCGCCTATTCCAATTCGGAGGCTCGGGCTTCACCGGGGCGCACGACGCGCCTCGCGCCACGCACCGGGAGCGAGTCCCGTCGCTTTCTTGAAGGCGCGACTGAACGCGGCCTCCGAATCGTAGCCCACCTCGGTCGCGATGGTGGCCACCTTGGCGCCACTCTGGACGAGCAGGTTGGCCGCCACCTGCATCCGCCACTGAGCGAGATACTGCATCGGCGGCTGGCCGACGAGCTCGGTGAATCGCCTCGCCACGTTGGATCGGGACGAGGCGGCTTCGCGCGCCAGCTCGGGAAGGGTCCAGGGATGCCCTGGCTGCGCGTGGAGCAGCGCCAACACCCGACCGACCACCTCATCGCGGAGTCCCGCCAGCCATCCGGTCTTTTCCCGCGGCAGCTCGTCGAGGTAGCGGCGCAGCACCTCGATGAACATCAGCTCGGCCAGTCTCGTGAGCACCGCATCTCCCCCGGGTCGACCGAGACGTGATGCATCCGTGAGCTGGCGGGTGAAGTTGCCGAGCCAGGCCCCTGATATGCCGCGCACGTGCAGCCGATGGGGCAGCGTTGCGAGCAGCGGGTTGAACGGCCGGCGGTCGCACCCCAGGAAGCCGCAGACGAACGAGGTGCCACGGGGCCCATCGTTGCCGAGGACGACCGTCTCGGGATAGCGAGCCGACGTGGCGCTGTGCACCGTCGGACCGGGCCGAAGACCTCGTGCGCTCGACATCACGTGCGCGTCGCCGTGGGGAAAGACGAGCACGTCGCCCGCGACGAGCTCGACCTGGTCCTCGCCACGTAAGCCGCCGTAACACCGGCCCTCGGTCAAAATGTGATAGGAGATCAGGTGCTCTGCCGCGGGGAGGATGCGGGGCGACAGCTCCCGGGCAGGCGCCGTATCGATGCTCCAGGGCCCCGAGGCCTCCACCGCGAAGAAGTACGCGCCGTCGAGGCGAACCACGCGTAACAGATCTGAGAGCGGATCCATCGCGGAGGAATACTAGCACGATCAAGGCGGGAAGACGGGGTGGCGTTCGCACGCGCGTAGATTGAGAGGATGGTTCCCCGCATCTGGACGGTCGGTCACTCGACCAGATCTTTGGACGAGTTCGTGGGACTGCTCGTGGCCCACGACGTCGAGGTGATCGCCGATGTGCGCCGGTATCCCGGCAGCCGGCGATGGCCGCATTTCTCGCGTGAGCCCCTTGCCGAGGGTCTGGAGGCTCGGGGCCTCGCATACGAATCGTTCCCGGAGCTCGGCGGCCGCCGACAACCTCGGCCCGATTCTCCGAACACGGCGTGGCGGAGTGCGGCCTTCCGCGGCTATGCCGACTACATGGCGACTGAAGAATTTGCCGACGGGCTGTCGCGACTCACCGATCTGGCCTGTGGTCTGAGGACGGCGATCATGTGCGCCGAAGCCGTCTGGTGGCGCTGCCACCGGGCCCTCATCGCCGACGCGCTGCGCTGGGCCGGCTTCGAGGTCTACCACATCATGGGGCCGGCGTCTTCCATCGTTCACCCGTACACATCGGCTGCGCGGATCACCGACGGGCTGCTCACCTATAGTTGAGATCACTTCATGACCGACGTGCTGAGACTGGAGAATCGCCATACCGGAGAAGTGCTACGGCTGCGTCGGGTTCGCGAGCGCGACGGGCGAGTCGTGCTGATGATCGAGGGCTCATTGCCTCCAGGCACGAGCGGGCCGCCTCCGCACATTCACTGGCAGCAGCAGGAAGAGGGCAAGGTGATCGCCGGCAAGTTCGGCGCGCGTCGGGGGACGGAGACGATTCTTCTCGGACCCGGTGAGCCCGCGGTCTTCCCGGCCGGAGTCGTTCATTCTTGGTGGAACGCCGGAAACGACATGTTGGAGGCTCACGGGAAGGCGGTCCCGGCCGGCGACCTCGATCGGTTTCTCGAGGCCCTGTTCGCCGTCATCAATGCCGGCCCGTCCGGACGCCCGCCGATGTTCTACCTTGCGCACGTCTTGTGGCGGCACCGTGATACTCAGACCATGGCGGTTCCGCCTCGGATCGTTCAGCGAGTTCTCTTTCCCCTCGTTGTGATGATCGGTCGCCTCCTGGGGAAATACCGTGGCGCCGAGTGGCCAGGCTGTCCCGCCTCGTGCACGGGCGCGCCGGAAGCGACCGTGGCGTGACGGCCGACCCGCGCTGCGTGCCTTTCATCGTCTGGTCAGTAACGATCGTCCTCGTGGCGGGCTGTGGCGGAGGATCCGCCTCGACCTGCGGCAACACCATCCTCTCCGAGGTGACGTCTCCCGGCGCCGAGCTCGAGGCAGTCGTCTTCGATCGTGATTGCGGAGCAACCACGAGGTCGTCCATTCAGGTCTCGGTTCTTCCGGCCGGCGCCCCTCTGCGTGCCTCCGAACCAGGCAATCTCTTCATCGGCGAGACCGATCAGCCAGGCGGTCCATCCGTTCAGGTAGTGTGGGTCGGCCGAAACCGCCTTCGAGTCGTCCACGATTCGCGACTCCGCATCGTGAAAGCGGTTCGTTCGGTCGCGGCGGTCAGGGTCGAATACTTGCCGTCATCCTCGACCGGGCCCGACACCGTCGTGGTGAAGAGCGGCAACCTTTCATTGCGTGGTCTGCTGTGGACTCCTGCCGGCACGGGACCGTTCCCGGCTGTGCTCTTCAACCACGGCAGCTACTCGGTCGGAGACACTCTTACATCCCAGGACATGGGGGTACTCGGGCCCGTTTTCGCCAGGCACGGATACGTCTTCCTTTTCTTGTGCCGGCGCGGCATCGGGCTCTCCAAGGATCAGGGCCCAGCCGATGGCGATCTCATGGCTGATGTGCTGAGGGCGCGTGGTCCGCGCGGGCGCAACGATATCCAGATGCGGTTGCTCGAGGGCGAGGAACTCAACGAAGCCACCGCTGGGCTCGAGTTCCTTCGGACGCTCCGTGAGGTCGATGCGCATCGCATTGCCGTGGCGGGGCATTCGTTCGGCGGCTCCCTCACGCTGTTTCTTGCCGCGCGTGATACGACGCTCCGGGCCGTGGTGGTCTTCTCCGGTGCGGCCCACAGTTGGAGTCTTTCGTCCGAGCTGCGGAGGCGGCTGCGAGAGGCGGTTCGCCATACTCCGCCCGTCTTCTTCATTCATCCTGCGAACGACTATTCAACCGAGTCCGGCCAGGCCCTCGCCGCGGAGATGCAGAGGCTCGGTCGCCCGCACCGCCTCGAGATCTATCCCGCCTTCGGCCGGAACCCTCATGAGGGACACAACTTTCTCTTTCATGACGCAGGAATGTGGGAGGGCGACGTGTTCGCCTTCCTGGACTCGATACGCTGATGCTGAAGATCACGTGGGCTCGCGCGGCGGCGTGGCGCATCCGGCGTCATCACCTCGATCGGCGCGCGCCGGCCGGCAGCCTCCTCTCGGTCGTCCACCGCCTCTGTGGGTTGCACGCTCAGGTTATGTCCTCAGCCGACCTCACGGCGTGGGCCCGAATCGAAGATCTCGAGCGCGGAGCCGTTCAGCGGGCGGTGTGGGAAGACAGAACGCTCGTCAAGACATGGGCGATGCGAGGCACGCTCCACCTGTTACCCACGGACGAACTGGCTCTCTGGCATGCGGGTCTCGGCGGCATCCGCCGATATCTCAAGGCCGCATTGTGGCAGAAGTATTTCGGCATCACGCTCGAGGAGCTCGACCGTGTCACCGAGGCCGTGGCCCAGGCGCTGGACGGTCGGGTGCTCACGCGCGAGGAGCTGGTGAAGGAAGTCGTCGCGCTCACCGGGTCAGCCTCGCTCGGCAAGAAGCTCGCGCTGAGCAGTTGGGGCACGATCCTGAAACCGGCCGCGTTCACCGGTCGGCTCTGCTTCGGGCCGAGCATCGGACAGCGCGTCCGCTTCACTCGGCCGGAAACGTGGCTGGGGAAGGCTCCGTTACGGATCGATCCGGCGATGGCCACACGCACGATCACACGCCGGTTCCTCTCGACATACGGCCCGGCAACGTATCACGACATCGCGCGCTGGTGGACCGGTGGTGGCGTCGCTACGGCGCGCGAGTGGATCGCCGCGCTGGGAGACGAGGTGACACCGGTCGACGTGGACGGAACACCCGCCTGGATGCTTGCCGCCGATGCGCGCGAGATACGGGAGCTACGGACTCCGCGCTCTGTCCGACTCCTTCCTGCCTTCGATCAGTACGTCGTCGTCGCTTCTCCTCACGCCGATCATCTGCTGCCCCGCGGCTTGCGACATCGGGTGTACCGCCCGCAGGGCTGGATCTCTCCGATTCTCCTGGTGAACGGACGGATGCACGGTGTCTGGCGGCACACATTCAAGGGAAGTTGTGTCGAGGTCGTCATCCAGCCCTTCGTGAAGGCGCCTACCTGGGTTCGTCGCGGCGCCGCGCAGGAGGCCGAGCGGTTGGCGGAATACTTGGGCGGCACATTGAAGCTCTCCTGGAAACGCTGAGGCGTGTGCCGATGATCGATCCCCTTCATGATCTCAGGACAAGCTACGACACCGTCGCCGAGGAGTACGCGCGACGGATCGGACGCGAGCTCGAGGACAAGCCGTCTGTTCGACCGCGGCGTGGCCGTGGCCGGGCTGGATCTCTCGGGCGAGATGGTCGCCTGCGCTCGGCGGCTCAATCCGGAGATCCGCTTCGAGCAGGGAGACCTTCGTCGCCTTCCCACGCCCGATCACGACTGGGCCGGGATCCTTGCATTCTATTCGATCATCCACCTGGCTCGTGCGGACGTCGCACCGACGCTGCTCGAGTGGCGTCGCGTGGTGAAGCCGAGCGGTTCGCTTCTGCTCGCCGTCCATCTCGGCGAGGAGCCCAGGCATGTAGACGAGTGGTGGGGAAAGCAGGTCGACGTGGACTTCGAATACTTCCAGACCGGAGAGCTCGTCAGAGATCTCGAGTCCGCGGGCTGGCGCATCGACGAGGCGACGGAGCGAGATCCCTATCCCGGCGTAGAAACCCAGACGCGTCGCGTGTACATCCTCGCCGGTTGATCGCTTACCACAGCTCTCCCGGTCGCCATTCGGCCGACAACGGATCGTTCACGTCGAGGGGCGGTGAGCCCGGAAGTCGATGAATCATGGTCGACTCTCCCGGAGTGGCGATCGGTCCCGAGTCACCGCGTATGGAGAGAGCCCCGAGCCAGGGCTCCCAGCCAAGCCGACTGTAGAGCCGCTGTCCCTCATCCGAGGGGCAGAGCGCGGCCAGGTCGAACCCGGCCACTTCCCGGATTAGTCGCTGCAGTACGGCGGAGGCATAGCCGCGCCTCTGGTGCGCGGGGTCGGTCGCGACCGCTTCGACGTAAGCGGTCCGCAGCGGAGTGCGCGCTCCGGGCGCCAGCCAACGCGTGATCCAGAGTGCGTGGCTCACGATGACGCCATCTACCGTAGCGAAGACGTGGACCGGATCACCGAACGATGCGAAGGCCTCCCGGAGGTCTTCGCCGTAGGCGCGGTCGCACAGCGCGAGGATCTCGTCACGGGTCCGTGCGCCGAGCTCGGCAGTCGATGATAGAATCAGCTCGGCCGGCTCTCCGGTATCCGGCTCGGCTCCGCGTGAAGCTGGAGCGGCTCGCGCTCCTGGAGACCGAACACCCAGGCAGCCGCGGCGCCGCCGAGCAGCGGACCCACGATGTACAGCCAGAGCGACTTCCAGTCGCCCGCGCCCATCGTGGCGTTGATCGTGGTGGGCCCGATCCCGACCGCCGGATTGAACGCCCCACCGCTGATCGGCCCGCCGGCGAACGCCGCCACCACGATGGTGAACCCGATCGCGAGCCCGTAAAACGAATTGCCGTGCGTCTTGGCCGAGGCCGCCGAGTTGAGCACGACGAGGGCGAGCGCGAAGGTGTACAGGAACTCCACCAGAAGCGCCCCGAATGTGGTGGCGCCTTCCGCCGGCGCGGGAGCGAACGTCTGCCCCGTGATCCACTTCACCACGAGACTGGCCACGATCGCGCCCAGGATCTGGAACACCCAATACATGATGAGCTCGGCGCCCGAGGCCATCTTGCCCCGGAGGAACACCGCGGCCGACACCGCCGGGTTGTAATGCGCCCCGGAGACGTGGCCGCCCATGTACACCATGATCATCAGCGAGCAGCCGATGGCGAGTGGCGCGAGCGGCGTCCCGCCGAGGACGGTGAGGCCGATCGTGAGCACGAGGAAGAAGGTCCCGATGAACTCGGTCACATAGTTGCGCATCGTGTGCTCCGATGGGAAGAAATTACAGTGAACCGGCCTAGTAGGTGGTTGTCACCGGGATTCAGCATGACGCCCACCCGATGCCGCGTCAAGGAGCGGCGTTGTCACCCTTTCGGCTCGCCTCCCGTAGTGCTCACATGCGGCGCCTTCACATTTTCGTGCTCGCCACGGCGGTCCTCCTGTCTCGCACGGCGCTCGCGCAGTCCGAGCCGCTCGGCCAGGCCCGCCAGGTCACCCACTCCCAGAATTACGACCCGTCGCTCTCGCCCGACGGCCGTTCGATGGTCTACATCAGCTACATCGGAGGACACGAGCAGTTCTTCGTCGCCTCACTCGATGGTCGAGAGAATCGCCAGCTCACCACCGACGCGGCCGATCACGAGGATCCCGCCTGGTCGCCCGACGGGAAGACCATCGCGCTCGTCTATATCAAGGAAGGGCACGCGCAGATCGCGCTGATGCCGGCCGCCGGCGGGCCGATGGACATTCTCACGTCGACGGCGCAGCGCGTCATCCATCCGAGCTGGTCGCCCGACGGGAAGCGAGTCGCCTACTGCGCCGATGACGACCTCAAGCCGCCGAAGAAGAACCCCGCCGACATCAAGATTATCGACCTCGCGACCCGCCGAGTGCGCGTCCTCATCTCGGGCGGCGTGAACACCTACCCGGTCTGGTCGCCGGATGGACGCTCGCTCGCCTTCCGTCGGATGGTGGAAAACACCAACTCCGAGGTCTTCGTGGCCGACAGCGCGGGCGGGAACCAGCGCAACATCACCAACAGTCCGGCGTTCGACGGATGGCCCGCGTGGTCCCCCGACGGCAAACTGATCGCGTTCGCCTCCAACCGGGGCGGGAAAGGAGACTACGAGATCTACGTGATGCGGCCGGACGGGAGCGACGTGCGGCTGGTCGCGCGGACACGCGGCAGGGCGACGGCACCCAAGTGGGGGATGGATGGTCGCACCCTGTACTTCCCGAACTGTCAGCGGGATGAAGATGGGGGCAACTGCGAGATCTATGCGGCACCCCTCTCCGCCTCTCTGGCGCATCCGCTTCCACCACGCTTACTTATCAGCGGTCTCTAAACCACCACGTCACGTCCCCGGGAGCCCCCGCATGGGAGTGCCGGAGAGTGTGCGCGACGCCCTCGCCGACCGCTACGCCTTCGAGCGCGAGCTCGGGCGCGGCGGCATGGCGATCGTCTACCTCGCGCAGGACCTTCGCCACGACCGTCCGGTCGCCCTCAAGGTTCTCCTCCCAGAGCTTGCCGCCACGCTCGGCCCCGAGCGGTTCCAGCGTGAGATCCACTTCGCCGCCAGGCTCCAGCATCCGCACATCCTGACCGTGCTCGACTCCGGCGAAGCGGCCGGACAGTTGTGGTTCACGATGCCCTTCGTCGAGGGCGAGTCGTTGCGCGACCGGCTCCGGCGTGAGCGCCAGCTCCCGTTCGAAGACGCCCTTCGCATCGCGACCGAGGCTGCGCGCGCGCTCGATTACGCGCACCAGCACGGCGTCGTCCACCGCGACATAAAGCCCGAAAACATCATGCTCACTCGCGACGGCTCCACGCTGGTCGCCGATTTCGGTATCGCCCGCGCCGTCGGCAGCGACGGGGGGCTCACGCAGACCGGCTTCGCCGTCGGGCACGCCGGCCTACATGAGCCCCGAGCAGGCGGCCGGCGACAAGACGATCGATGCGCGGACCGATGTCTACTCGCTCGCCGCGGTGCTCTACGAGATGCTGGCGGGCGAGGCACCCTGGACCGGGCCAACTGCGCAGGCCATGATCGCCAAGCGACTCAGCGAGCCGCCGCCGACGCGTACGCACGTCGCGACCGGCGGTACCGGAGAGCGTGGACCAGGCGATCCGCAAGGCGCTCGCGCCCGGTGGCCGCCGACCGCTTTGCCGGTGCGGCCCAATTCGCGCAGGCACTGCAGCCGCCGACCGTCACGACGCCGCTCCCCACGCCGACCGTCGTCACCGCGACCCCGGCACAACCGGCCAGGCGCCGCCGAGTCCCCGTCGCGGCCCTCACACTGATTCTTGGATCTGTTGATCGGCCTGGGCGTGCTGTTCGCCTGGCGCCGGGGCCACGGCAATCCCGAATCCTCCGGTGAGCGTCGCGTCGCGGTGATCCCGTTCGAGAACCTCGGCGACTCGGCCGACTGCCTACTTCGCCGACGGCATCACCGACGCCGTCCGCGGCAAGCTCACCGCGCTCCCGGGCATGCGGGTCATCGCCTCCAACAGCTCGAGCCAGTACCGGGGCACGACCAAGAGCCCGCAGGAGATCGGCCGCGAGCTGGGGGTGGACTACCTGCTGGTGGGGAAGGTGCGCTGGGCCAAGAGCCGGCGGAACGAGCCGGGTGCAGGTGAGCCCCGAGCTGATCGACGTCTCGACTGCGGACTCGAAGTGGCAGCAGCCGTTCGACGCCTCGCTCACCGACGTGTTCCAGGTCCAGGCCGACATCGCCGGTCGGGTGGCGGAGGCGCTCAACGTGGCGATCGGAACCAGTCAACAGCGTGCGCTGGCAGAACCGTCCCACCGCAGAACCTGGCCGCGTACGATGCCTACCTGAAGGGTCAGGCCATGCGTGCCTTGGGGGCCAACCCGGTGACGCTGCGACAGGCCGTCGGACTCCTCGAGCAGGCGGTGGCGCTCGACTCGACGTTCGTGGAGGCGTGGGTCGCCTTGTCCGCCGCCGCCGGGGGTCTGTACAACAACGGCGCCCCAACGCCGGCGCTGGCCGACCGGACGCGAACCGCCGCCGAGAGGGCACTGGCGCTCAAGCCGGACTACCCCGGCGGATACTGGGCGCTCGGCGGCTACTATCGCCTCGTTACGAACGCGCCGGCCCGAGCCGCCGAGGAGTTTACCAAGGGTCTCGCTCTCGCCCCGGCCGATGCCGACCTGCTCCGTGGCATGGGCTTGGTTGAACAGTCGCTGGGCCGGTGGGAGCAATCGGTGGAGCACCTGCGGCGGAGCCAGAGCCTCGACCCCCTGTCGGCCAACACGGCTGGCGTGCTCGGGAGTGCGCTGACCTGGCTGCGGCGCTATGACGAGGCGGCAAATCCGATCGATCAGGCGCTCGCCCTTGGGCCATCGAACCTGAGCAACCTGGAATACAAGGTGATGCTCTACCTCGCCCAGGGAGATCTGGCCGGTGCGAGAACGATGCTGGCCACCGCCGCCACCCGACGTGGATCCTCCCGAACTTCGTTGCCTACCTGGCGACCTATTGGGACCTGTATTGGGTGCTCGACTCGGAGCAGCGCGCGCTGGTGCAAACGGCTTACGCCTGCGTCCATTCGACGGCGATGCAGGGACTTGGGGGCTCGCGCTCGCCGGCGTGTATGAGGTGGACGGCGACCGGCGACGCTGCAGCCGCCTACGGCGACTCGGCTCGGGTCGCCTTCGAGCAGCAACTCACGGCCGCCCCGGACGATCCCGTCAGAGAACGTGCTGCTCGGCGTCGCCCTGGCGTACATGGGGCGTAAGGACGCGGCCATCCAAAAGGCTGAGCGGGGCCTGGCGCTGCAGCCGATCACGAGCGATGCGCAGAACGGTGCCTACTATCAACACCAGCTCGTGCGGATATACATGCTGGTGGGCGAGCCGGAGAAAGCGCTCGACAAGCTCGAGCCGCTGCTCAAAATCCCGTACTACCTCTCACCCGGATGGCTCAAGATCGATCCGACGTTCGATCCGATCCGGAAGAATCCGCGTTTCCAGAAGCTGGTCGCCGGCCAACAGCCATAAGCCTTCAGCCAAGAGCCATCAGCCCTTGACCTCTATCCGAGATCAACTGGAGACTGGCCTCAGCGGGCGCTACGCCATCGAGCGTGAGCTCGGTCGCGGCGGCATGGCGACGGTCTATCTCGCCAGGGATCTCCGCCACGATCGCCCCGTCGCGCTCAAGGTGCTCCATCCCGAATTGGCCGCGACCCTCGGCCCCGAGCGGTTCGAGCGCGAGATCAAGCTCGCGGCTCGGCTCCAGCATCCCCACATCCTGCGGTGTCCTCGACTCCGGTGAGCTGTGCGCCGATCGGGCCGCGGGACCGACGCAGCTCTGGTTTACGATGCCCTTCGTCGAAGGGGAGAGCCTCCGCCAGCGCCTCGACCGTGTGCACCAGATTCCCGCTGAAGACGCGGTCCGCCTCACCCTCGAGGCGGCCGATGCGCTGGAGTACGCGCACCAGCACGGTGTGATCCACCGCGACATCAAGCCAGAGAACATTCTCCTCACCGGCGAATCACGCGCTCGTCGCCGATTTCGGTGTCGCCAAGGCAATGCACGGTGCAGGGGACACTACGACGGCACCGGGCTCCGGCTCGATCACCGGGACGGGCGTGGCCATCGGGACGCCGGCCTACATGAGCCCGGAGCAGGCCAGTGGCGATCGCGCGAGCTCGACGCGCGGACCGACATCTACTCGCTCGGCAGCGTGCTCTACGAGATGCTGGCCGGCGAGCCGCCGTTTACCGGACCGACCGTGCAGGCGATCCTCGCCAAGCGAATCGCGACCGACCCGACTCCATTGAGTGTCCTTCGTCCGGATCTTCCGCCGAAGCTCGACAAGGTGCTGGCGAGGGCGATGCATCGCACACCTGCCGAGCGGTACCAGTCGGCGGAGGCGTTCGCGCGCGATCTGGAGCAGGCGATGCGGCCCGCGACCCAGGCGATACCGGTGGCGGCTCGAGTGGGCGCTGCGCCCTGGTACCGGCGAGCCGTGGCGATCTTCGTCCTCGGTCTCGCCGTCGGGCTCGGTGTGCTCTTCGCCTGGAGACATTCGCATGAAGAAGCGGGCCCGGCGGCCGGTGGGCCGAAGCGGCTGGCAGTACTCCCGTTCGACAATCAGGGAGCGCGGGAGGACGATTACTTCGCGGACGGGATCACCGACGAGATCCGTGGCAAGCTCGCCACGCTGCCGAGTCTTCAGGTCACGGCGAGTCGAAGTGCCGCGACCTACAAGGGCACCACGAAGACGATGCAGCAGATCGCGAGCGAGCTCGGCGTCAACTACCTCCTGGTAGGGAAGATTCGTTGGGAGAAGAACGGCGGCCAGAGCCGGGTGCGCGTGAGCCCGGAGCTGATCGACGTGGCAAAGGGCGCCACTCAATGGCAGGAAGCGTTCGACGCCTCGCTCACGGATGTGTTCCAGGTGCAAGGTGACATCGCCAGCAAGGTGGCCGCCGCGCTGAACGTAGCGCTCAGCGGAGGAGAGCAGGCGCAGCTGGGCGCGCGACCCACCGTCGATCTCGCCGCTTACGACGCCTACCTGCGTGGCAACGAGATCGCCGCCGGCTTCACGCGGACATCGGATATCGAGACCCGTCGAGCGTTGGGCCAGTACGAGCGCGCCGTTGCGCTGGACTCGACCTTTGCGCCTGCCTGGGCCAACCTCTCCCGTGCGCTCTCCCGAATCGCGTTCGTGGGAGCGGCCAGAGGAGACGAGCGAAACCGGGCGAGGACGGCCGCCGAGCGGAGCCTCCAGCTCGCGCCGCAGCTCGGCACGGCTCGCCTGGCGCTGGGCGAGTACTACTACAACGTCCTGGGAGACTGGCACACCGCGCTGGAGCAGTACGCGAAGGCGAGAGATGTGGCGCCACGGGATCCGGACATCCTGGTGAGTCTCTCGCGCTCCATGGAATCGGCCGGCCGCTGGGACGAGGCCGTGACCGCGCTCGAGCAGGCACAGGCTGTGGATCCCCGCTCCACCACGCAGGCCGGCGCCCTGTCGACGGCCCTGCTCTGGATGCGGCGGTATCCCGAGGCGCTGGAGGCGACGCGGCGGTCGATCGCGCTCTCACCTCAGGATCCGGCGTCTCGCGAGAATCAAACGATGGTGTACCTGGCCCAGGGAGACCTTCCGGGGGCGCAGAAGGTCATCCGCCAGGCCGTCGCGGAGATCGATCCGACTACGGTGGTTATCTACCTGGCGCAGTTCTGGGACCTCTACTGGGCGCTCGACGAGGAGCGGCAGAACCTGGCGCTGCGTCTTCCACTCGGATCCTATGATGATGACATCTTCGGCCGCGCGATGGTCCTCACGGAGCTCTACGATCTTCGGGGCGATCCGGCTCGATCGCGCGCGTACGCCGACACCGCGGTCACCGAGGCCGACGTCCGCCTGAAGGGCGCGCCCGACGATCCCTACCTCCGGATCGAGCGGGCCATCGCTCTGGCCTATCTCGGCCGGAAGGACGAATCAGTGAAGGAGGCGGAGTTCGCGCTGCGAGGGCAGAACAGCGCGACGGACGGGTATTCGGGGCCCTACAACGAGCATCTCGCCGCGCGGGTGTACATGCGCGCGGGCCAGCCGGACAAGGCGATCGACATCCTGGAGCACCTGGTCAAGATCCCGTATTTCCTCACTCCCGCGTGGCTTCGGATCGACCCCGAATGGAAGCCGCTCCGCGGGAATCCGCGTTTCCAGAAGCTGCTCGCCAGCCACCCGTGAGCCCAAAACCTCGCTCCGTGCGTATACCAGAATAGCGGCAGGTATGGCTGGTCGGTCGCCGTTCTGGTAACCACGGAGGGAGGTCACGATGCGCGCCCCGGTGTTTGGACTCAGCACCACGCCGATCATGGATATCAAGTCGGAGCTGCGGCTCCAGATCGAGCGTGACATGCTGGCGCTGCTCATGCGGTCGCGATCGACCTCCAACGCTTGAGCCGCTCCGAGATCAGCTTCGCGCGTTGGCCGTCGTCCTGCCCGTCCAGCACCCTCAGGCGGCTCCTTCTTCTCCCTCGCCGCCTCGCTCCAGTATCTCGCCGACAGGGTGCCGTCTACCCCCACGAGCGGCCGCTCACCTCCAGCGCTCCAGTGCGGTCTCGCGAGATTCGAGCGAGGCCAGGAAGGCGACGTCGCCTCGCCCCCATGAGCCTGAATCGCGGTGCATGGGGACCTCGCGCGACGCGGGGGAAACACACCATTATTGGCGAGCGCGGCGACACGCGCACTTCACAGGTTCTCGAGGGTGTTCAGAGGTATACGTCCAATGGAAGCTCGTGCATCCGCATCCCTCCACATAGTGCTCATTGTCCTCGGCGTGCTCCTCGTCTCCACGTCGGTCGCCCTCGCCCAGGACCCGGGATGGGGACACTACGGCGGAGATGCGGGAGGAACGCGGTACTCGCTCGCGACCCAGATCGATCGGACGAACGTCGCGCGGCTCGCGCCGGCCTGGACCTACCGGACGGGCGCCCTCGACGTGCAGACGGAGCTGGTTCACAAGGCTGCGTTCGAGACGACCCCGATATTGGTCGCACGCAAGCTGTTTCTCACCACGCAGTACGATCACGTGATCGCCCTCGATCCTCGAGACGGCCGAAAGCTCTGGGAGTACGATCCCGCGCTCAATTTGCAGCAGAACTACTCCGAGGTGGCGTCGCGCGGCGTGTCGGCGTGGGTGGATGCGAAGGCCGGATCGGGGCAGCCATGCCGCCTCAGAATCTTCGTCGGCACGCTCGACGCCCGTCTCATCGCGCTCGATGGAGAGACGGGGAAACCGTGCGCGGGCTTCGGAACGCGCGGAAGTGTCGATCTCAATCGCGGCGCGGCGACGCAAAGGGAGTGGGGCGGGGGATATCAGGTCACCTCAGCGCCGGCGATCGCCGGTGACCTCGTCATCACCGGGTCGTCGATCGCGGACAATTGGCGAGTAGACACCGGCCGCGGGATCGTGCGCGCGTTCGATGCGCGCACGGGAAAGTTGCGGTGGACCTGGGATCCCACCCCGTGGGCGAGAAGCACGAAGCCGCCGACCGGAGCGGGAAACGCGTGGTCCACCCTCTCCGTGGACTCAGCGCAGGATCTCATCTTCGTCCCGACCAGCAGCCCCGCGCCCGACTACTATGGCGGCATCCGGAAGGGCGACGACAAGTGGGCCAACTCCGTCGTCGCGCTGCAGGCCTCGACGGGGAAGTTCGTATGGGGATTCCAGGTGGTGCACCATGATCTGTGGGACTACGACGTCGCCGCGCAGCCAACGCTCTTCACCTGGAAGGACGGCACGCCGGCGGTCGTCGTCAACACGAAGATGGGGCACGTGTTCGTGTTGAATCGGCTCACTGGTGCGCCGCTGCTGCCGGTGGAGGAGCGTCCCGTGCCGAAGTCGGATGTGTCGGGCGAGGAGAGCTGGCCGACCCAGCCTTTCTCCACGATCTCTGTCGTGCCCGAGAAGTTCGACTCCGCTGACGTCTGGGGCCCGACGCCGGAGGCTGTGAAGTGGTGCTCCCGGAAGATCGCCAGCTCGCGATCGGAGGGTGTGTTCACACCACCGAGCGTGCGAGGGACGGTTGTCGTTCCGGGAAACGTGGGGGGAGTGAACTGGGGTGGCGCCGCATACGATCCCGAGCGTCACCTGATGTTCGCCAACACGAACCGGCTGATCGCCTGGGTGAAGGTGATTCCGCGTGCTGAGTACCACGCGGAGATGAAGAGAGACCAGGACAACCGGATCTACGGCGAGTTCGGCGATCAGGACCCCGCTCCGTACGGCATCTACCGCACCTTTCTCTTCTCACCGGCCGGCCCGCCGTGCAATCGCCCGCCGTGGGGCGCCACGGTAGCCGTGGATCTGTTCACCGGAGCCAAAGTGTGGGAGGCGACGCTCGGCACGATGCTGCCCGGCAAGGAGACCGGATCGATCAACCTGGGAGGGCCGATGGTGACCGCGGGCGGTCTCGTCTTCACGTCGGCAACCATCGATCCCTTTCTCAGGGCCTTCGACTCCGAGACAGGGAAGGAGCTCTGGAAGCACGAGCTGCCGGCGGGAGGACAGGCCACACCCATGACGTACGCTATTGATGGAAAGCAGTATGTCGTGATCGCGGCCGGCGGCCACGGCAAGCTCGGAACCAAGCAGGGGGACTACGTGATGGCGTTCGCGCTGCCATGAAGAGGATGCCCCATGACGATCACCTGGGCCGGTGGAGCGCGAGCCACCGCCGCGCCGCGGTGACCTCCGGCTGGAGCTCGGGGTCGGCCCGGCTCCAGAGCCGGACCAGCCGGTCGTACGCCGTAGCGGCCTTCGCCGTGTCGCCTCGCTGCTGGTAGAGCTGCGCCAGCCGTCCGGTCGCCCGGCCCAGCTCGAGCGCGTCGGTCTCGAAGCGCCATTCCCACGGGGTACCGACGTACCGCTCGTACACCGCGATCTCCGAATCCGGCTTCTCCAACCCCTGATATAGACGCGCCAGGTCGGGCAGCACGCAGATCGCGCAATCGCTCGAGTCCGCGGCCGCCCGCAGCTCGGGCTCCGCCTCGCCGAAGCGCCGCTCGGCCAGCGCGACGACGCCATGCGACCAGTGGCGATTCGGCTTGTGCACCTGCAGGCGGTCGAGGCTCGTGCGCTCGGCTTGCGCGATGAGGTCGCGGGCTCGTTCCGGCTTGCCGGCGGTGGCGAAGAACCGCGCCAGGTCGTCGTAGGGGCGATCGCCTTCCCGGAGACTGTCCAGCGGAAAACGCCGAAGGGCGTTCTCGACCACCGCGATCGCCGGCTCGCTCGCGTGACGATATCGCAGCTCCAGGTACGCGAGCCGTAGAGCCGAGGAGTAGTAGCGTGCCGGCGACGCCAGCGGCACCGCCATCCCCACCACCTCCCGGGAATAACGCTCGCCCTCCGCGAGACGGCCTTGCGTCATGACGATGCCGGCCATGGTCTCATAGCTATCGAGCGCGTCGAGCGAGTCGCCTGGAGCTGCGGCGATCCGCTCGCGGGCCTTTCGCTCGGCGGTCTCCCAGTCCTGCTGACCCGCTGCGAGGTAGATCTCCGCGAGACGCGCGAGATGCATTCCGGGAAAACGCCGCTCGACATGATCGAGGACCTGCCGCGCGCCATCGAAGTTCCCGAGGTTCACCCGAGTCACCACGATGCCGGTCCAGATGGCCGGGATGCTCGAATCGATCGCGACCGCGCGGCTGAGCAGGCTGTCCTCCACCGCGTATTGGCGAAGCTCGCCGTACTCCCAGCCCAGGTTGTTGAGCGCGCGCACGTCGTCGGGATATCGGCCGAGGAGCGTGCGATACATCTCGATGGCGGTCGCGTGGTCGTTAAGGGCCGACGCATTACCGGCTTTCGTCAGGTACCGTTCGGTGAACGGCAGCCGGTCCTGGTGAGCGAGTGCGTAATTCATCGCCACTACCCCCCGGCCGTACTCGGCCGAGGCCCCGTAGACCATGGCAAGCGCGCGATAGGCCGATGCGAAACCGGTATCGAGTTGGGTCGCACGCTCGAGCAGGCGAACGCCGCGCTCGCGATCGCCGCTGCCGGCCGCTCGGACACCCTCCGTGTACAGCCGGAGGGCCTCCAGGGAAGTCGTCGTGACCTGGGCCAATGGCGCCGTTTGCCGGATACTGCGCAGCGACTCTCCGAGCCGGCCACGCAGCGCGTCGGACAGGCGGCCGACCGCCGGAATCACATCGTTCGAGTCGGCGGCTGTCTCCTCCACCGCCGTGAGCAGGTCGCCCGTCTCCGCCCGCAGCAGCTCGCCGGTGATGGTGTAGCGGCCGGCGACGCGCGACACGCTCCCGCTCACGATCGCCTTGACCCCATCGCGAATGGCGATCTCGCGGGCCAGCGTGTCGTCGAGCGCGAGATCGGGCGACCGCTCCATCTGCTCCAGCGTCGAGCGTACCTGCCGGACCGAGAGCACCTGCACGACCGGCGATTGTGTCAGCTCGATCCTGATCGCTTCGGTGATCGCCGCGGCGAGTGCCGGGTCGCCGGTCCGGTCGGCCACGTCGGCCACCAGGATGCGGTCTCGTGGCGCGAGGACGCCTGCCGCCACGAGCGACCGGCTCGCGCGCGACCTCGCGGTCGCGACACCCATCGCCAGCACGAGAGCGCCTGCGACGGCCGCGACGATCACGGCGGCGCGATTTCTTCGGACGAACTTCCCGCCGCGATAGAGCAATCCGTCCTGCCGAGCGCGGATGGGCCGGCCGTCGAGATGGCGGCGCAGATCGTCCATCAGCAGCGCCACCGACTGATAGCGGCGCGCCGGCTCCTTGCGGAGCGCCGTCATCACGATCGTGTCGAGATCGCCGCGCAGCTCGCGACGGCTCACCGCGACGCTCGGCCGCTGGGGATCCGTCGTGCGCACCGCATCGATCACCTCGGCCGGGTCGCGGCTGCGCGCGCCGTATGGCGACCGCCCGGTGAGCAGCTCGTAGAGCACCACGCCCAGCGAGTAGACGTCACTGATCTCGGTGGCGTGACCGCCTTGCACCTGCTCGGGGCTCGCGTACTCGGGCGTGAGGAGACGGAGTCCGGTGATCGGTGACGTGGGAGCGCCGCCGTCCGGGCCCAGCACCTTGGCGATGCCGAAGTCGAGCAGCTTCGGCGCCCCTTCGTTTGTCACGAAAATGTTGAGCGGCTTGATGTCCCGGTGCACCACGCGGTGCCGGTGGGCGAAATCCACCGCTTCGGCTACCTGAAGGAAGAGGCGAAGTCGATCGGTCAGCCCGAGACCGCGCGCGTCGGCATACTCGTCGATGGGCCGACCCTCGACGTACTCCATGATGAAGTAGGGCCGGCCGTCGTCGGTGGTGCCGCCGTCGAGGAGTCGGGCGATGTGCGGGTGCTCGAGGGACGCGAGGATCTGCCGCTCGGCGCGGAACTGCTGCAGCACGAGATCGGTGTCCATGCCGCGCTTGATCAGCTTGACGGCGACGCGCTGCTCGAACTGGCCGTCCGCGCGTTCGGCGAGATAGACGGCGCCCATTCCGCCGCGGCCGATCTCCCGCACGATCGTATAAGCGCCGATCCGACCGCTCGGAGCGGGCTCGAGCGCCGATCGCTCGATGAACTCTCCCGACCGCTCGTGCGCCGCCAGCAGCCGCTCCACCTCGGCGCGAAGCGCGGGATCGCCGGCGCAGGCGGCGTCGAGGTACGCGCCGCGACTCGAGCTCTCGACACCGAGCGCCTCGTGGAATACGTCGTTCAGCCGCTGCCAGCGCGCGTCGCTCACCGTGTGGTCTCGCCCCCGCCTTCCATCGCATCGTAGAGCCAGGCCCGCGCGAAGGTCCACTCGCGCTCGACCGTGGCGCGCGACACGTCGAGCACCTCGGCGACTTCGTCCACCGTGAGTCCCCCGAAGAACCGCAGCTCGACGACTCGCGCCTTGCGCGCGTCATGAGCGGCCAACCGCTCGAGCGCGTCCTCGAGCGCGATCAGGTCTACGTCGGCCGCGCTTCCGTCATCGCCGACAAGGCTGAGCGAGACCTGCTCGCGGGCGCCGTCGCGCTTCGCCGCGTTCCGGTCGCGCGCGTGGTTGACCAGGATGCGGCGCATCATGCCCGCCGCCACCCCGAGAAACTGGGCACGGTTGCGCCAGTCCACCTGCCGCTGGCCGATCAGCCGGAGGTAGGCCTCGTGGACCAGCGCGGTCGGTTGCAGGGTGTGACCTGGGCGCTCGCGGCTCAGGTACCCCGCCGCGAGGCGGTGCAACTCGTCGTATACCAGCGGCAGCATCTGGTCCAGCTCGCCGGCGCCCTGGTCTCGCTCGCTCATCGGGTTACCGCGCGGGAATGTCGTGGCGGGAATGGAGGATGAGGGAGTTTACGGCTGGACCGTGCGTTGCTCAATAGCGGGCCCACTTCCCGGTGCCGGCGCTCTCACCATCTCGTTCCACCCGGAAGGGTTGCGATCATGGGCTCGACCCCAATGCATTGGCTCACGCTCTCCGGTGCCGGCATCGCGCTCCACCTGCTCGCCTCGGCGCCACCTCAGCACAAGTCTCACACCGCGGAGGATATTCTGGCCCGCTCGCGCGCGACGTACGCGGCGCTCACCTCCTACGCCGACACCGGTACCGTGCTGGTCGAGTACGGCACGGCGAGCGACCCGACTCGCGATCGTCACGGCTTCCACACGTACTACCGCACGCCTCGCTGGTTCTACTTCGACTTCGTGAAGGGCGAGAACATCGATCGGCTCGTGCTCTGGATGGATCCGGAGGCGGTGCACTACTGGTGGCGGTCGGTTGGCACGACGACGGATTACCAGAAGGGGCAGGGCGCCATGGCGTTCGTGCTCGAGGCTCCCCAGACGAGCGGGACGGCCTCCGACATCGCCTCGCTGCTCTTCGCGAATGCGGGATTGCCCGGCGCGCTGAATGAATTCGGCGATCCCGTGGACGCCGGGATCGAGAAGGTGGATGGGCACGACTGTCACAAGCTGGTCGGGATGGCCCAGGCGGTGTATGGGCAGACCGGCCATGTCTCCAACGTGCGGCGCATGACGGTCTGGATCGACGCGGAGACGTCTCTGGTGCGCCGGATCTACGAGGACTGGGCGGCGACTACGCCGGCCGGAAAGGTCAGTCGGATGACCACCACGTTCTCGCCCCACGCAAACCCGCCGCTCGATGCCGCGCTTTTCACTTTCGTCCCGCCGGCCGCGGGGAGGTGAGCGTGCGACTCCAGCGTCGTATCTGCGCGGTATCCCTGACGATCCTCGGTGGATTGGCGCTTGCTGGGGCTGCATCGGCCCAACAGACAGCGCCTATCCACGTATGTGTCGGTGTCGATCGCGTACTGCGTTCCCAAGTCGGCATGGCGTGCGGGGCAGGCCAGTCGGCGTACTGGCTGTTCGATGTCGGTGAAGATCGTTCGGCGCCTCCCACGGCCGCCGACCTCGCCGAGCTGAAACGCAAGGTGGCCTCGCTCACCCAGGAAGTGTCGAGGCTCGAGGGGAGGGTCGGCTCCACGGTGCCCCACACGATCGGGGCGCCGTTTACGGTCATTGACAAGAACGACAACAAGCTCCTCGACGTGAGGGATGATGGCAGCGTCGTCGTCGCGGCCCCGTTCGATGTCAACGACCAGAATGGCAAGGCCATTTTCGGGGTGAAGCTCGACCCCCGCGGCATGCGAGTCATGGATGCCGCCGGCAGTCCCGTCGCCGTCGCGACCGCGATGCCGGACGGTGGCGGCTTCTTCAAGGCGTACACCGTTGACCTTAAGCGCGTGGCGGTGCTCGGCGCCGTTCCCGGAGTGGCGCTCGTCACGGTCAGAGATGGGTCGGACTTGAATCGAGCGATGATGACCGTGACCAAGGACGGTGAGTCATCTGTCTCGGTCATGAACAAGGTGCATATGCAAGTCGTCACGCTCACCCAAGGCGTCAGGGGCGACGGGCTGTTCCAGGTCAGCAACGCCCTGGGCGGCGTACGGGTCGAGGGGGGTGTCACCCAGGGCAGCATCGGTGTTGTGCGCGCCGGTCCCAGGAGCAACTGCAGCGGCAAAATGGGGCTCGTCGCGCCCGACTGCATCGTCGGACACCAATAGACCTTCTCAGTCATGAATATCGGAGGATATCGAATGTCGCTCACAAGATTTCTGGCCTGCGTCCTTGGCGCGGCGACGGGGCCCGCCACCCTCGCCGCTCAGGGCTTCGAGGGCGTGATCACCGCCAACCACGTTACCCACGGTGTCGCCCGCACCGAGACGATTCAGGTCAAAGGCGCGCGTTGGCGCATGGAGGGCGGAGCGGACAAGATCCTCATCGACGACGGCAGCGGCATGCTGATGCTCGTGTCACCCGAACGACACGCGTACATCCACGCACCAGTGGGATTTGCCGGCGCCAACGCCAGGCTCAAGGACATCGCCCTCACACCGACAGGCAAGCGCGAGACCGTGGCGGGCGTCTCCTGTGAGTATTACGAGGCCCACGACCCGCACCACCCCGACAACGGCGGCACGGCCTGCATCACCAGCGACCTCGGCTTCATCGGCATAACCGGGGAGCTCAACTTCTGCGCCGGTGGCGAAGCGGTGCACCGGCAGTTCTCGAAGGGCTGCTTCATGCTCAAGCAGCTCGACGCGGGCGGCAAGACGACGTTCGAGGTCACGAAGATCGAGAAGAAGCCGGTGAACGACGCGACCTTCGCGCCTCCCGCGGGGTACGCCGAGATGAAGATGCCCGGAATGCCCGCCGCGGCGACGCACTGATCGCGATGCGCGCCCCTCGACTCCTCCTCGCCGCGGTCATCGTGACCGCGTGCCGTCACGACACACCCGTCGCGCGTGGACGTGCGGCCGACCCGCCACCCGACACGAGCGGCTTCGTGACCCAGGTCGTCCGCGACGGCGGGCACGTGATCGCCGACGGTGGGCACGCGGACGCCGACACAAACGGCACACACACGTTCGACGCCGATCTGCGCCCTGACGCCACTCCCGACACGGCGGTACCGCCGGCGCCACCGCCTCAGCCGACCGAGTCGGCGGTGATCCCGGTCGTTCCCAATCTCACGCTCACGTCGGCATCGCACTTTCCCGAGGGCGACCGCGAGAATCACGTCACGCTCCACGAGGTGTCGCCCACAGGCATTCTCTACACCTGGCACTATCGCGAGCAACACGACGACGGCACGGCGAGCGAGGCCGCCTTCAGCCGATTCGTCCGCGCCGCTGACCTCGCTTCGGCTCCCCGTCTCGACCAGGTCTTCGAGAGCGGTGAGCGCACCGAGACGCCGGGCTATACCGCGATGTCCCTCTCACGCGCCACCTACGCTCACGTCGTGGCGGGCGACGAGACTCCCTTCACGATCACCGGCGTGGCCGGCGGCGCCTCGTCGGGCTCGGACCTCGCCGACGCGCTCGCGACCGCCCGGGTCGTCATCCACGGCACGCTCACGCTGGCGTCGCGTTCGCCCGAGCGCATGCCGATCCTCGTGAACGGCCGCCGCGCCGATCTCCCGGTCATGCATCTCAAGGCCGTCTTCACCTACGAGGGAAAAGAGATCACCGACGAGTACTGGATCCTCGCCGATTCGACCGATCCCCTCTTCCTTCGCACCCTCTCGTCCAAGGGAACCTTCCAGATGATCCGCATCGATTGGCCCGGCGGTGTGGCGGGCGTGCCGGTCGAGCAGGCGCTCGAGCGAGACTGTCGCACCGAGCTGCCCGGCGTCTACTTCGCCTTCAACAGCGCCGACCTCGAGCCGGAGTCCGGTCCTGCGCTCGAGGGAGTGGCCTCACTCCTCGCGAAGCACGCCGACTGGTCGGTCGCCATCGAGGGGCACACCGACAGCATCGGCGACCCTGCCGCCAACCGCGCGCTGTCGGAGCGGCGGGCCGAGGCGGTGCGTGACGCGCTCGTGACTCGATTCCACGCCGATGCTTCCCGCATCACGTCCTCGGGGTTCGGCGCCGCCCGGCCGCGCGAGCCAAACGCGACGCTCGAGGGCCGGGCACGAAACCGGAGGGTCGAGGTCGTTCGGCGCTGCGGGAGCGCCGCGCAATGACCGCGCCTCGTCTCTGTTCCGCCGCGCTCCTCGCACTCGTCGCGGCGCTCGCTGCGTGCGGACACGAATCTCGCGCGGCTGTCGCCGCGGCGAGCGAGCGGTCCACCGGTTCACCGGCTGAAGCAAATGCCGGGAGTCCGAAGACGCTGCCCGCACGTCCCAACCCGTGCGACTTCGTCCCCGCAACCGACGCGGCCCGCATCGTCGGTCCGCTCGCCGGCAGCGCCTGGCAGGCCGCCAGCGCGGACGATACCACCGCCGCGGCCGATGGCACCGCGTGTGTGTATCCGCTCGCGCCGCGCGACGGCGTGCCGGCGGGCAGCGCCGTCGTCCTCGGGCTCGAGACGGAGACGGCGACGACCTTCGAGCAGGGGCTCGCGATGGTGCAGGGCACGATCGCTCGCCAGGTCGGACCTGGAGTCGCCGGTGGAGATGCGCCCGACACGTCGGCGGACGCGCGCCAGGCGCTGGACGGATGGGACTACCTGGGAGCGGTCGGGCCGATGGTGCAGGGAAGGATAGGAGGCCTGGGCGTCCTCGCCTCGCACGGCGACGCGGCACGAGTGGCGGGTGACTCGCTGCTTCGCCTCCTTACGCTGATGCGCGACCGGATTCCCGATCTTCCGTTCGCCGCATACGGCGAGGGCCACGTGGCCGACGAAGGCGACACCTGTGCGCTGATCACGCGAGCCGAGGTGGAGGCGGTGCTCGGGCCTCTCGCAATGCCGCCGTATCACTCACGCGACGCCACGCCGCTCGCCGATCCGACGGGAACCGGGTGCAGCTTCTACACCGGCAAGCACCGCGTGTTTTCGATCGAGGCGAGATGGTCGCTGGGGAAGAGGCTGTACCCGATGCTCGTCGGCATGCAGCAGACCCTCGAGGCCAAGACCGGGGCGCCGAGCGCGTCGACCGACACACTCGAGGGTCCGTGGGATCAGGCGGGATCGAACATCGCCGGACAGCTCTACTTCCTGAAGGGTGACCGCCTGCTCACGGTCTCGTACCGCACATCGAAGACAGACCTGGCGGGAGCGGTGCGGCTCGCCCGGAAGGCCGTCGAGCGCCTCGCCTCTTGAGTGCCGCTCGAGGAGCCGTCGTGCTTCGGTGGTTCACGTTGGGACGCGCCCGCTCATCCTGTTGACTCGACCTACACTCTTTCGCAAGTTCGCTGAGCCATCGCGGCGATTTGCGATCGGAACCCCTCTGAAAGGATCCGCCATGTCCAGAAAACTGCTGCTTCTGCTTGGGCTGTTCATGGTCTGTAACACCGTAGCCGCCAGCGTCAGCCTGGCCGCTCACAAGGGGCCACCTCCGCGGTGCAACACGCACCCCAACGACCCACGCTGCCGCAACAACTGACCGCGGAGCGAGCGTTGAGCACGGGGCGCGCCTCCAGAGCGCGCCCCGCGTCTTTTCCTCACCGCGGCTGCGCCGCCCTCTCTCGAAACTTCGCAGCGCGATCCGGCTTTCCCCATCCTTCATAGAGCGCAGCGAGCTGCTCCGCGCTCTCACGCACGAGCGAATCGGCGAGACTGTCCCGGATCGCCAGCACGCGGAGCGCGAGCGGCTCCGCCTCCGCCCACCGGTGATCGTCCATCAGGAGCGAGACGAGGGACGGAGCGATGATCGTGAAGTCCCGGCCCTCGATCCGCGCGTTGGCGTCCTTCACGTCGAGCGCCCAGCGCATGTTCCGCTCGGCGTCGGCGCGCCGGCCGAGGCGATACTGGTTTCGCCCCATCGCCGCGGTCGCCCAGACCACGTCGGTATGCTCCGGTCCGTACACCTTCCGCATGCGCTCGACGGCCTCCTCGTACAGCGGCTCGGCGGCGGCGTAGTCTTTCCGCCGGGAATCGGCGGTGGCGAGGTTGTACAGCGTGCGGCCGACCGCGGGGTTGTCGTCGCCCAGCACCGCTCGGCGCATCGCGAGCACCTGCGCCAGCACGGCGGTGTTGCTGTCGGGGAACCCGGCGAGGTCGTAGATCATGCCGAGGTTCTCGAGGTGGGCCGCGAGATCGGGGTGGGCCGATCCGAAGTTCGCCGAATCCATCGCCACCACCTCGTGCATCAGCGCCATGGACTCGACGCGGTCGCCCTGGTACGCACGGCTGATCGCGAGATCGTTGATGATGGGTGACGCGGCCGGGCTCTTGCCGAGGCCGAGCGAGCGCAGCATCGCGATGGCGGCGCGCGCGGTCGAATCGGTGGCCTTGAGGTTGTTCGCGCCCAGCTCGGCGCTGACGATGGTTCCCATCGCGTCGGCCAGCGCGGGATGTCGCTCGCCGTACACGCTCCGGAGTACCCGTAGTGCCTCCCGGCCCAACGAGTCCGCGCGTTTGTAATCGCCGTTCGAGTGGTAGACCTCCGAGAGATCGAGGAGGCTCGCGGCCACCAGCGTGTCGTTCGCGCCGTGCAGCCGCCGGCGGATCGCCAGCGCGCGCTCGGTCATGACCGCTGCCGAATCGAACTTGCCTTGTCGCACATAGAGATTGCCGAGGTCCTCGTAACTCTCGGCCGCTTCCTCGGTCCCCGGACCGGCCCGGCGTATCCGCTCGGCGAGCGCCGCGCGGATGAGTGTGTCCGCGTCTTCGATCCGGCCGAGACCGAGATAGACCGAGCCGATGGTGCGCTTGATGGACGCGGTGACGAGTGGATCGTGGATCGCGCCCTCGTTCACCCGTTTGACGCCGGCCTTGAGCGCCTCGGCCACGGTGGTCTGCCGCGAGCCGCCCTGCCAGGGATCGGCCGACTGCAGCATGTCCTGGAGGAATCCGCTGATCGCCTGCGCCTTGGCGCGCTCGCGCTCGGCCCGGTTCCGCTCGCGCACGATGCCGGCGAGCATCACCATCAGCGCCACCGCCGCGGTCGCCGCCACCGAGACCGCGAGCCGGTGCCGCCGGATGAACTTGCCCGCGGTGTAGCCGAGCGTCGGTGGCCGCGCGACGACCGGCTTGTTCTCGAGATGACGCTCGATATCCGAGGCGAGCGCGTTGGCCGTCTCGTAGCGGCGGGCGCGATCGCGCTCGATCGCCTTGAGCACGATCCAGTCGAGGTCACCGCGCAGCGTCCGGCGAAGGCCTACCGGGGTAGTGTGCCGGTGATGCGCGACCGGTGCCGCCATGTCTTCCGCTAGGGTCGCGATGCGGCTGCTCGGCGTCGGCACGTCGGTGTCGCCCAGCACGTACTTGGACAGGAAGACGCCGGGCGTGATGTCCTGCACGTCGAACGGCAGCACGCCTGTGACCAGCTCGTACAGCACGATGCCGAGACTGTAGATGTCGGCCCGGGTGTCGATGTCGAGCCCGCTCGCGCCCGCTTGCTCGGGGCTCATGTAGACCGGGGTGCCGACCATCACGCCAAGCTCGGTGGTGAATGCGCTGTCGGTGAGACTGCGCTCGACCGCCTTGGCGATCCCGAAGTCGATGATCGTCGGTACCGGCTTCCCGTCCGTGACGCGGACGAGGATGTTGCTCGGCTTGAGATCGCGGTGAATCACGCCCTTCTGGTGCGCGTGCTGGACGCCCTTGCAGACGGCGACGAACAGCTCGAGCCGGTGGCGGACGTCGAGCTCGTGCCGGTCGCAGTACTCGGTGATCGGCACGCCCGATACGAGCTCCATGACGAAGTAGGGAAGTCCCTCGTCGGTTGTGCCGGCGTCGAGCGCCTTCGCGATGTTGGGGTGGTCCATGACGGCGAGTGCCTGGCGCTCGCCCTCGAAGCGTGCGAGGACTTCGCGGCTGTCCATCCCGCGGCGGATGACCTTGAGCGCCACCATGCGGCGGAACGGCTCGAGCTGCTCGGCCTCGTAGACCGTGCCCATCCCGCCCTGGCCGAGGACGCGGATGATGCGGTAGCCCCCGACGCGCTCGTTGGTCAAGAATCGTCTCCGGGATTGGTCGCCCTCAATGTATACGAGGACCGGAGACTGGATCTATCGACGTCCTACGGCGAATTCCCCTGGCTCTCGTCGACGCGGAGCCCGCTCGGCACGGTCTGGGGAACGAGGCTGCGGAGGTTCCGGGCCGCGGGATCGGTCAATGCCCCCATGAACTCGGTCACCTCGTCCACCGTTTGCGGCGTGAACACGACGCCCTGGAGCAGAGGGTCGCGAGTCGCCAGGATGTCTTCCACGGTCGGGAGCACCGTCCCTCGCAGCAGCGGCTCCAGCTGCGACGTGTCATAGTTCTTGAGCTTGAGATCCGATTGACTGTAGTGATCGATGAAGTCCCTGAGCCCCGTGAATGCCCCGTCGTGGCCATAGGGACCGGTGAGCTCCACGTTTCGGAGCGCCGGCGTGCGGAACGCATAGCGATCCGCCGCATTTGCGCTGACGCGCATCCGGCCGAAATCGTCGTGACCCCCGATGCCGTCGCCCTCGCCCGGCCCGAGCTGGGCCAGCGCCACGTTGTGGAACTGGTTGTCGGTGAACGCCGAGCCGTTGTGGCAAATCGAGCAGCGCGCGGTCATGAAGTCCTTGGCGCCGGCCAGCTGGCCCGCGGTGAGCGCGCCGTCGTCCCCTCGCAGGAACCGATCCCATGGCGTGTTGGTGAACGACAACCTGTCGACGAGGAATCCCGCGATCGCGTTGCTCGCGTGGGCGAAGGTCATCTGGTCGAACTTCTGTCCGGGATAGGCCTTCTCGAACAACCGGCGGTACTTCTGGATGCGCCCCAGCCGTTCCATGATCCGCGCCCAGATCACCGGCTCCTGATCGTCGGGCACCTCCGCCAGCTCGTTGCCACTGTTGCCACGCATCTCGGCGCGAGACATCACGGGGAACATCGGCAGCGCCGAGAGGGTCCCGAACTCGAACACCTTGGCCATCTCCGGCGTCACTTTATCCCCCGCCGGGGTGTGCACAGTGCCCGCCGCGTCCTTCGATATCCGCCCGTCCCAGAACAATGGTTGGAGCGCAAACAGGTTGAAGAGCTGCGGCGCGTTCCGCGGAATGAAGGCCCCCTGTGGGTGGACTCGGTCGGGTCCGAACCCCGTCGCGCCCTGACCGATCGAAAGGCTGCGGTCGTCACCGGTCGCGAACTTGGGCATATGACAGGTCATGCAGGAGATGTCGCGATTTCCGCTCAGGATCCGGTCGAAGGCGAGTGCCTGGCCGAGTTGAATCAGCGCGGGCCGGACATGAGCCGGTCGCTCGAGCGCCGTAATGCCCCGGCCGGCCGTCAGACTGCGCACCTCCGCGGCAAGGGCATTGGTGCCGGCGGCCGCGGCGAGCGAGGGAGTCGTCGTGCCGGTTGGAGCGTCCTCACTGCACGCGATGACGAGGACCAGTGCGATCGGGACCAGAACGCGATGGGACCGGACCAGAGCGAGCGGCCGCATGGGTCCTCCTGGAGATGGTGCGCGGATACCGGCTTCATTGAGGTAAACGGAAGGGCGGGGCGAAAGCCGACAGTGCAGGAGTCTGCGCTAGGGTCCTTCGAGGGCCCGGTGCAACAGGAGCCGCGCCTTCTGCCAGTCGCGCTGCAGCGTGCGCTTCGAGACCCCCCGCAACGCGGCCAGCTCCACGAGCGAGATACCGCAGAAGACGTGGAGATCCACCAGCTGAGCCAGCTCGGGATCGACCTCGGCGAGGGCGTCGACCGCCGCGCCGATCTCCTCCAGCCGCTCCGGCGGGGCAGGGTCGTCGCCGGGAGCGACTGCCTCGTTCGTCGGGAAGTTGGTGATGACGAACTCGCCGCCTCGCTTCGCCGCCCGATGTCGCCGGGCGAAGTCGATCATCAACCGGCGCATCACCCGGCAGGCGTAGCCCAGAAAATGAGAGCGGTCATTGAAGCGAAGGTCGGTGCGGCTCGCGAGCTTGAGGTAGGCTTCGTGCAGCAACGTGGTGGGACTGACGGTGGCGCCGGGATCGATGCGGCGAAGCTCACGCTCGGCGATCGCGTGCAGCTCGCCGTAGAGCAGTGCGAAGAGCTCGTCGTTGGGCGCGGCGGCCACGTTCTCTACTTCGAAGCCGGGGTAGAGCCGGCGAGGAGCCGGTATTCGCGCGCTTGGTCGGGCTTTCCCCATCGGTCGTACATGTCGGCGGCCTCTTTCGCGAAGCTTCTCGTGATCGAGTTGGTGTCGCCGAATTGCCCGCGGGCGCCGGCCAGGGCTTTCAGGATCAGCGGCTCCGCCTCGCCGAATCGCCGCTGCGAGGCATAGATATCACCCATGTCGGCGAGCAGTCCCCCGTAGGAGAACGTTTCGTTGGGCGGAGTGATACGCTGATACAGGCGCAGCTGCTCCTCGAAACCCGCCAGGGCTCTGGCAGTGTCCCCCTGCAAGAGGGCGATGTGCGCGAGGCCGCCGAGTGCCTCGGCCGCGAGCCGCTCGCCGTCGGGTCCAGCCCGACTCGATCCCTTCACCTCAATCGTCAGCAGGGACTCTGCCGCGGCATAGTCGCCTCGTTTGGCAAGCAGGTGCGCGAGATCGTCCAGATTCTCCAGCGCGGACGGGTGAGTCGGGCCGAGGGTGCGCTGCTTGATCGCGATCCCGTCGCGCAGGTACCGCTCGGCCTCGGGCTTCCCTTCCTTCGCGAGAACATCCCCCAGGCGGGCGTCGAGGTCCCCGATATCCGGATGGCCGGGGGGGAGGGTGTCGCGGCGCAGCGCGAGCGCCTGGGCATATAGCGTCTCTGCGCTCGCCATCTCCTGCCGACCCCAGTAGTGCTCGCCCAGACTTCGGAGCGCGTCGGACAGCGCCAGCCTGTCGACGCGTGGCTGGCGGCGAAGGATTGAAATCGCTTCCACGAACAGCGATTCCGCCTGAGCCGGGTGCCCCTTCTCGTCGATGACGTGCGCCGTGAGGGTAAGGATGTCGGCCAGCGCCGGGTCATCGGGCCGAAGCTGTTCCCTCGCTGTGCGAATTGCCAACCGGGCGACGGAATCGCCTGCCGTCGTGTCGTGCCCGCTCGCGTGCAGGTCCACGGCTAACTCGGCCTCGTCCTCGGCCAGGGCGCGACCGGTGTCGTGCACTCGCTGCCGCAACGCAACCGCGGTCTTGAGCACGCGGGCCGCCGCGTCGTACTGCCCCAGCGCATCGTACGACCGGCCGATCACGCCGAGCAGATCGGCGCGGACCGCCGGCTCCTGCTTCAGCTCGTTGTCGATCCGCTTGACCGCGCTGTCCAGCACCTCTCGGACGGTGACCGAGCCGCCGCGCCCGCGCAGAGGATCGGGAGAGCGGAGCAGGTCGGTCACGAATCCGGAGACGCGCTCGGCTCGGGCTCGCTCGAGATCTGGCGCGGGAGTACTGGATCGCGATGACCACGCCTACCGCGATCAGGAGCAGGACCGCGGCGGTGGCCACCGCGATGCCGGCCACATGCCGGCGCGCGAACTTCCCGGCCCGATAGCTCCACCGGTCGGGTTGGGCGCTGACCGGCTGGCCGGCCAGGTGCGCCCGCACGTCCGCAGCGAGGCGGTCCACCGTCACATAGCGACGGTCCGGCTCCTTCCTCAGCGCCATCAACACGATCATGTCCAGGTCGCCGCGCAAGCGGCGGCGGAGCCGCTCCGGCGTCGTGCTCCTCGCGCGAGCGGTGCCGTCATCGTTGCTCGAGACTGCCGAAGACGGAGGCCCCGGCTCCTCCTCGAGCACGGCGCGCTCCACCTCGTGCGGCAGCCGACCCGTGCTCTTGTACGGTCGCCGACCGGTCAGGAGCTGATAGAGCAGCACGCCCAGCGAGTACACGTCGGTGGTCACCGCGACCGGATCGCCCCGGACCTGCTCCGGACTCGCATACTCCGGCGTGAGGGCGCGCCCGCCGACGGCGGTGAGAGTGGCCTCCGAGCCGCGGGTGGGGTCGAGCAGCTTGGCGATTCCGAAGTCGAGCAGCTTCACGCTGCCCTCGGCCGTGATCATGATGTTGGAGGGCTTGAGATCGCGATGGATCACCAGGTTCCGGTGCGCGTACTGCACCGCCTCGCAGACATCGAGGAACAGCGCGAGCCTTCGGTCTATCGTGAGCTCGTGCCGGTCGCAGTAGCGGTCGATCGGCTCGCCTTCGATGTACTCGAGCGCGAACCACGGCAGGCCGTCGGCGGTGACCCCTCCGTCCAGCAGCTTGGCGATATGGGGATGGTCGAGGGAGGCGAGTATCTGACGCTCGTCCAGGAACCGCCGGACGAGCCGCGGGTCGGCGACGCCCCGGCTCAAGAGCTTGAGGGCGACGCGACGACGGTACTGATCGTCGTCCCGCTCGGCGAGGTACACGACCCCCATGCCGCCGCGTCCCGCCTCACCCACGATCCGGTACGGCCCGATCCGGCTGCCGGAGGCGAGGTCCGCCACCGCCTGATCCTGGAGCAACGCCTCGAGGTCGGTCGGCGTGGGTCCGGTCAGGGGTTCGCCCAGTCGTGGGTACAGGACGAGCAAGCGTTCGACCGCGGCGCGCAGCTCGGTGTCTCCCTGACAGGCGACGTCGAGGTAGTCGCCCCAGGCGGTCGGGCCGACCTCGAGCGCCCGGTCCAGCAGCGGCTCGATGGCCTTCCAGCGTGCGCGGGTGACCGCGTCCAGCATCCAGTGATCCGGTCCGGAGAGGTGGGCAGCAGGACTGAAGTTGAAGCGCGGCCGTGGGATCCGCAAATGTGAGAAGGATCGGGGCCCGGCTACGTCACACGGGAAACATCGTGGAAAACCGAACCCTGAACTGGAGCAAATCATGCGTAGTTCCCGTACCATCGCGACCCGATCGATCCTCCTGCTCGGCGCGGCGGCCTTGATGGCCGCGGCCGCCACCCGCGGCTCGCGCCCCACGACCCACGCCCGCTACGGCGCTCCCGTCGCTCTCGGAAACGGCGAGGCCCGCACCTACGTGCAGCTTGACGAACGGACGGGAAATCCCGTCGAGGTCGGCGTCGCCCTCACCGCGACCGCGCTCGAGGGGTTGCCGCAGCATTCGCCGGACCATGGACCCGGCGCGCACGGGGCGTACAGCGAATACCTGCTCGAGCTGCCGGCCGACAACCCGACGCCCTACCGGTTCGTCGAGATCGACTGGAACCCGCACGGTCATGGCGGGCCGTACACCGCCCCGCACTTCGATTTCCATTTCTATCGGGTTCCGCTCGCGGTGCGGAACGAGATCGATCCCAGGAATCCCGACTTCGCCGCCAAGGCGGCCCGCCTGCCCGCGGATGACGAGGTCCGCGAGGGCTACGCGTCCACCCACGTTCTGCTCAACACCACGCCGGCCGGAATGACGGTGCCGCGGATGGGCCTGCACTGGGTGGACACGAAGTCGCCCGAGCTGCCGCCGTCGAACCAGCCCTTCACCCGGACGTTTATCCTGGGGTCGTGGAACGGACAGGTGATCTTCGACGAGCCGATGATCACGCGTGACTTCATCCTCGCGCAGCGTTCGGGTCCCGTGACGGCAGCCGCGATCGCAGTGCCGCCCGCCAGGCGCTACGCGCCGGCCGGCTTCTATCCCGAGAGCTACGGGATTACCTGGAACCAGGACGCTGGCGAATACCGGATCGCGCTCCAGGGACTGACGCAGCGGAACTGAGCGACAGCCACCGAGCCCATGTATCTTCTCCATCTCCATTCACGAACCGGATTCATCTCCATGCGTGCCTACACCGGCCTCCTCCTCGGCCTCCTGCTGGCCACGACTGTCGTCCAGGCTCAACAACCCGCCGGCGCTCCGGTGTTCAAGCTCGAGGAGGTCATGATCCCGGTCCGCGACGGTGTGCACCTGCAGACCGTGATTCTCACCCCGGTGGACCAGAAGGGCCCGCTGCCGATTCTGTTCCGCCGGACTCCATACGGTGTTCCCGACCAGGTGCCCACACAGATTCCGCCGACGATCAAGGAGCTGGCCCAGGACGGCTACATCTTCGTGATTCAGAACCTCAGGGGGCGGTTCAAGTCCGAAGGGGAGTTCAAGCTGACCTCGGAGGTCGATCTGGCCGACTCCAATTCGACGAGCGAGACCACCGACGCCTACGACAGCATCGAGTGGCTCGTGCGGCACGTGGCGAACACCAACGGCAAGGTCGGGATGTTCGGCGTGTCGTACGACGGCCTCACCAGCGCGATGACGCTACTGCACCCGCACCCCGCTCTCAAGGCGATCAGCGAGCAGGCGTCTCCCGCCGACGAATGGATGAACGACGACGATCATCACTATGGGGCGCTGCGGGAGAGCTACGCGTTCGAGTATGCGGTCCTCGAGCAGTCCGAGAAGTTCAAGAACACCCACTTCAGCTTCGAGACCTACGACACCTATGCCTGGTACCTGGCACTGGGGCCGCTCTCGAACATCAACGCGCGCTACCTCCACGGCACCATCCCCCACTGGAACGACCTCGTCGCGCACCCGGACTATGACGAGTTCTGGAAGAAGGACGCCTGGGTCCGGCAGCTCCATGCCTCGACGGTGCCGAACCTCAACGTGGCGGGCTTCTGGGACCAGGAGGACCCATGGGGCCCGTGGCAGATCTTTCGTCACGCGGCGGAGCACGATCCCGATCGCACCAACTTCATGGTGGCCGGTCCCTGGTATCATGGGCAGTGGCGAACGCTCAAGGCCGACAGCATCGGCATGATTCCGCTCGGCGGCCACGAGACGGCGCGAGAGTTTCGCGAGACGATCGAGGCGCCGTTCTTCCGCTACTATCTCCACGGGCGGGGTGAGAAGCCGGCATGGCAGGCCTCGACCTTCCAGACCGGATCGTTCCGCTGGCGGACGTATCCCGCCTGGCCGCCGCCCGAGGTCCGCCCCACGAATCTTTACCTCCACTCAGACGGCACGCTGTCGTTCGACCGGCCGAAGGCGGGAGCGCGGGGCGGGGGCAGCGGCACGCGCGAGTACGTCTCCGACCCGGCCAACCCGGTGCCCTACCGCCAGCGCCCGATCTCGCCGACCTATCCGGCCGGCGACTGGCGCACGTGGGAGGTGGCGGATCAGCGGTTCGTCGAGAACCGGCCGGACGTGCTGTCGTTCGTGAGCGCGCCGCTGGATCACGACCTCACGATCACCGGAGCGGTCGCGGCGAGCCTCTTCGCCTCGACCTCGGGTACCGACGCCGACTTCGTGGTGAAGCTGATCGACGTGTATCCCGAGAACGCGCAGCCCAACGCGTGGGACCCGGAGGAGGGTCCGGTCCCCGGGGCCTACGCGCGATCGCTGAACGGCTACCAGCTGCCCATCGCGATGGAGGTTCGGCGTGGCCGGTACCTCGGGAGCTACGAGCATCCGCGGCCGCTCGTGCCCAACCGGGCGGTGGAGTGGAAGATCCCCCTGCGAGATCATGACCACGTGTTCCTGAAGGGGCATCGTCTGATGGTGCAGGTGCAATCGACCTGGTTCCCGATCATCGATCGCAATCCGCAGAAGTTCGTGCCGAGCATCTACAAGGCGACGGCGGCGGATTTCATCAAGGCGACGCAGCGGGTCTACTGCACCGCCGCGCTGCCGTCGCACATCGTGCTGCCGGTGGTGCCCTAGGACCCGGATACGACACCGCCGCCGATTTGGGTATCGGCGGCGGCTCAGGCGATCATGCGCCGGGGTGAGCGACCCCCGATCACGCGGCCGGCCTGACGTCGGTGGAGGCTGACGGGGTGTCCTCATTCGAGGACGCAGTGTCCTTCGGAGCTGGGACAGTACGTGGCGTGCCGAGCACGGTGCTGACGCTGATCCACGAGTTGAGCAACTGTCCGTCACCCTGGAAGCGCTGCCGGTTGCGGGCGTCCATGACTCGCACGACACGTGAGATTTCCTTGACGATGCCGTCGAGGTTCTTCCTGGCGGCGACGTGCGCGGTCCGGCCGCTGTTGTGGAGCGAGACTGCGGTGTCGTACTCGTCGAGCATCTGCACGAACTCCGCGAGCACCGACTCCGAGAGGCCGTGCTTGATCAGCAGATCCTTGTGGGTCTGTGCGGCCGCGGCCATGGTGCCGGCGGCGGCGCGGAAGGCCAAATAGCTGCTGGAGCTCGGCTTGAACGTGAAGGTCTTGCCCAGCTCGTGTTGATCCCGCGCGGCCAGCTTGCCGACTTCGGCCAGGTGGGCGATGGGCCCGCTCCGCATGTTCCGGCGCAGCTGCTGGCGCCGAGCGACGCCGGCGTGGTCATCGATCTGTCCCTCGCGCTGCACGGCGATGAGGCCGTGCCCTTGCTCGACCAACTGCGTGAGTCTTGCCGCCGCGATGATGTAGCCCGCGTCAGTGTCGGGGTGCGCGACGCTGAACTCGTCCGCGCTCTTCCCCATCTGCAGAACATTACGACTTCTCCTTTTCATACACGTCCCTTCGTTTGGCCGGCGGATGGTCGGGCATCCCCGGCTGTGGTGGTGCTGCTCTAGACGTTGGAACCAACACGCGACCGACGCGCGTCGATTCGGGGAAGGGGGAGAAGCATCGACTATGCCAGAATCTTTGCGAGTGAATTGTCGGCGCGCGTGAAGAGTGGATGCGGATGCTGGCAATGAAATTCTGGTCGTGGATGACGACGTTCAGGTCACCGACGCGGACATTGTGGTGCGGACGCGTGCGAGCGGGGTGGTGAACGAGAAATCAGGGAGCGTGCGCGCGAGAGCGGGTGTGGGGAACGTTCGCGTGAAGTGCGGTTACGCTCGAGTGGATGGCGCGACGCGTTGCGTGTGGACCCGTTCGCTCGAGGTGTGGTCCCGGTCGCGTGAAGTGGAGAGGCGGACGGCTGCAGTGTGGACCGGGACGAGTCGGCGAGGAACGTGTTGGGGTCCGCGTCGTCCGGGTCGAGCTCGACCGGGAGGCGACCGTGCGACGCGGGATCGCTGTAGGCCTTCGCGCGAGGACGATCGCGCGAGGTGTCCCCCGGGCAGGGTCTGCTCGAGGCCCTATATAAGGAAGGGGAGTCCGGGTTGGAGCGAGCGAGGGCTGGTCTCGGGGAGAGGTGTTCGGGGCAGGATGGGGCGTGTCGCAAATTCGCCGATTCTGGTGAGAGTTTCACTCTTTCGGGGTAGGTGTCGGGCGGGACAATTTTAGGGGGTGATCCTCCGCCAAAGTACGGGACGAAGTGTGGTCGGAATAGGATTGGAAACGCTTGCAGTCCAATTATGAGTTAGGCACACACTCGGTCATGGTACAATGACGATCCATAGCCTGCTAACCTTGCTCAGTCTCGCGTCGCTAGATCCTGCCGGCAGGCTTGGAGCCCTTCAGGTGTCTAGCTCCCGTTGTGACCCCACTGCTACCCTACCTCAGAGTTTCCCCTCGGAGTCGGTCGATACAAAGCCATCCATCACACGCCACCACAATAGTCTGCGGTCTCCTCCGGCGCTCTCGATCCCTGGCGTTACAGGCCAAGTGCTCCTCGAGTATGACGTTGAGTCGACGGGTGCGGTCGATCCGTGCTCGTTTCACATCCTTTCTGCTACGGGGGCGGAGTTCGTAGCTTCCGGTGAGGCCTATGTCACCCGTCTTCATTTCATTCCGGGGATCAAGAACAGGGCCTTCGTCCGAACGCGAGTCCAGCAACGAATCCGCTTCCCGAATAGGAACGGTGCCCGCGGGAAGCATCATGTCTTTTAGATTCCTCGCTGCGGTGGTGCCTAACAAGCGCATGCAGCCGACAAGCGCGTTCGAGTTGAGCTCAGTCGAAGACGGCACTCCGATGGCGGTTCAAGGGAATGTAGGATAGTGCAGGGCAGGCGAGTCGCTTGCAGCTGATGCGCAGGTCGTTAGCAACTGTCTTCAAAATCAAGCCCTGACGAGTGTGTGCTCGGTTCTCCACGGCGTGCCGCTGCGCGCGATCGCATTGAGAATGGTGAGCAGCTTTCGCATGCAGGCGGTGAGGGCCACCTTGGCCGGCTTGCCCGCGGCGCGGAGCCGCTGGTAGAACGCCCGAATTACCGGGTTGTACTTGGTGGCGACCAGGGCGGCCATGTACAGCACGGCGCGCACCGGGGCGCGGCCGCCGTAGACCAAGCGCCTGCCGCGGAGCGTGCCGCTGTCCCGATTGAGCGGGGCGACCCCGACGAGCGCGGCGATCTCCTTGTGGGAGAGCCGGCCCAGCTCGGGGAGTTCCGCGAGGAGCGTGAGCGAGACCACGCGGCCCACGCCGGGCACGCTCTGGAGCAGATCGTCCTTCACCCGCCAGAGGGGACTGGCCTTCACCGCCGTGTGGAGGTCATCATCCGCCTCGCGGAGCCGGCGCTCGAGGAAGCGAATGTGCTGCTGGAGATCACGCCGCACCGGGGCGCGCGCCACCAGCAGGCGGTTACGCTCGGCGGTGAGCATCTCGACCAGTTGCCGGCGCCGGGTGAGCAGCGCCTCCAGCGCCTGGGCGGCGTCATTGGGGAGGGGGCGGGGTTCGGGGCGGACCCGCTCGGCAAAGAGAGCCAGAACCTGAGCATCGATCGCATCGGTCTTGGCCAACTGCCCGGTGGCCTTGGCGAAGTCGCGCACCTGGCGGGGATTGGTGATCACGACCGGCAGCCCGGCCGTGGCGAGCGCGGCGACGAGCGCGGCTTCATAGCCGCCGGTGGCCTCGCACACAATAAGAGTGGGGGTGAGCGCGCGGCAGCGGGCGACCAGCTCACCGATCCCGCGCTCGTCGTTCGCGGCGGTGCCGATCTCGCCAGCAGGTCGGCTGGCGAACTCCAGCTGCGCTTTCGCAACATCGATTCCGATGAACGACATAATGCCTCCGGAACGAGCGGCTCGCGTCGGCCCCACCTTGCAGGATACGGGCTCGTGGCCCGCGCAACTGTTCGGGCTCTCGGCGAAGAAGCGGTGCGACGCCCCGGCTAACGAACGGTCTCGAGGACCCTAGGCGGATCGAGCTGTCGCACCCCAGATAGTGACCACAGATTCAGTGAATTGGTAGATACAAGGCGGCTGCTCTAGATGGGCGCGTAGCGCAGGAGGCGAACGCCGCGAAAGAAGACTCTCAGAACGACCGCGCAGGGCTTATCCACGGCGCAGACCGATGTCCGTCAGTCTTTTGCCGACACAGTACCTGGGACGCCTAGAGACGACCATGGCTGGCTCTATGCGCTACCGCCTCGCGCGGGAACGGGCGGTGTGGCGCGCGCAGCGTGATGCGGAGCACGAAGGGTGGCGGGAGGCCTGGAAGAGCTACCAGTCCCACTGGCACGCGGGCCTGAGCCGCGCGCCCACGCCGCCCTGGTGGCACCTGCGGGCCTGGGTGCGGCTAATCCTCCAGTCACGGCGCCCCTGCTAGTCTGAGCGGCGGTTCCCCGTCGCCGCCTAACCCGCGCACGCCGACAAGCGCGTCCGAGGTTAGCTCCGCTCGGGCGGCAGGTTCCGATGAGGGCAGTGGAACGAAGTGATTGTGCGGGCGCGCAGCTTGCCGCTTGCAGCTGATGCGCCAGTCGTTAGGCGCATACCCAACGGATCTCGAAACACGTAGTTTTGGACATGGCATTCGCCTTCGAATGGGACCCCGAGAGAAGGCTGCCGCAAATGAACGGAAGCACGGGGTCAGCTTCGACGAGGCGGCCACGGCTTTCGGGGACCCGTTCGGCCTTGTGGCGGATGATCCGCGCCATTCAGCGGACGAGTTTCGCCTGGTGCTTTTGGCCTACTCCCAGAAGAACCGCCTCCTTGCGGTCATGTTCACCGAGCGCGGTGACCGCATACGACTAATCAGCGCCCGGACTGCGACTCCCCGTGAGCGCCAAACGTATGAAGAAGACCAGCGCTAAACCGGTCTCTCCCATCGATCCTGACGATATCCTCCCTGAGTATGACTTCAGCGGAGGCCGCCGCAACCCCTACGCCGCCCGAATGGCGGGCGGCCACATCGTCGTCTTGGAACCCGACGTGGCCGAGGTCTTCCCCGACGCCTCGTCCGTCAACGAGGCGCTCCGGGCCCTCGCTGGCATCATCCGGGATCAGCGGACCCGTCGTCCCCCCACGAGCAAGCCTCAGCGGAAATCACGTCGCGGTAGCGCCTAACAAGCGCATGCAGCCGACAAGCGCTTCCGAACGGGATTCCTAGCAAACGCAACTCGCCGATGGCGGGCGGCGGAACGTAAGGTTGGTGCACACGGTGTGCGCTGATGTGGGCCGTCCGGGAGTGTGATTCGAGATGTCGAGACGTTCTGCCAGCGGCTACTGATACACGAGAGGGAAATCGGCCGTGGCCACGATCGCACTGTAGCCGACGAAAGAACGGCCACCAGAATACGCCGCCAGCGCAAGTTTTACACGCGTATGGCCCTTTGTCTCGTCGTACTCGTATTCCTCGGGTTTGCACCGAGCTTCTACCTTCGCGGAGATCGTCCCGCCTTATCCGAGGCCGAACCCGACGCTTCCGTGGTGCGGTCATCGTGCACGGAAGCCTGTTCAATGCTGGATGGGCGTCTTCGTTGCCCAGACCCAGCTGATCGCGGGGCGGCTCTTCGATACCAACGTGCGGCTGCGTCTACCAGAGCTTTCGACACCGGCAGGCACACTTTCCCATGTTGCCGCCGAATGCGCTTGTTCTGAGGAGATGTGCGAGAAGCTACGCCCGCTTGCGGCAAATCGCGTTCTCCTCCTCGAGCGACTGCACGACCATTCGCATGCGCCACCCTTTTCCTAGTACCTAAGGTTCACACTGGCTCTCGGCAAACGCATTTCCCAATGATCTTCGCGATCCTACTGAGCATTCCCGCCGACCTGCACCATGAGGCTGTCGTGCATTCGCGGTGTGGGAAGTAGCGCGCCCCCTCCAACTCCAAGTCGTCTAGGCCTGAGCCCAGCCACTGGCTCTTCCACTGCCAAGTCCCAGCGCGCGCTGGTGGCGGACCTGGTCTTTACCTGAAGCACGATGCTCTTCTTCCGGTCGGAAGAACTCGTGAATGCGTGGGCCAACCGCGCGCCAATGACCGATCCGCTCACGTGGACAATCGTGCCGCTGTCGGTGATCGTCCCGTTCGCGATCCTCGCTATCTTGGCGATCGCTCAGACGCCGCCCGGTGCCGGACCGCCCCCACACGTGCATCACCGGGATGATGAAATCTTTGTGGTACTGGAGGGAGAGCTCAGTTTCCTGACGGCTACCGGCTGGATACCGGCTCCTCAGGGTTCCGTGATCTATGCACCGCGTGAAGCACCTCACACGTTCCGCAACGTCGGGGCGTCGCCGAGTCGGCATGTGGTGCTGACGCTGCCCAGCGGCTTTGATGAATTCTATGCTCGGTGCAGTGAGCTCTTTGCGGCTGAGGGCTCCCCGGATCCGCGGCAGTTGCGGGCGGTGGCCGCTGACTATGGCTATGAGTTCCTCGTCCCCGGGGCGCTGCCCAGCGCTTGAGGGCGGGCGTTCCGAAGCCAGCACGGCCTAACCCGCGCATGCCGCCGACAAGCGCGTCCGGACGGAACGCCGCTGAACACAACCTGACGGTGGCGGTTCAATGGAACGTAGGATAGTGCAGGGCCGGCGAGTCGCTTGCAGCTGATGCGCAAATCGTTAGGCTGCTCCTCCAACATCTCGGATACCTCCAACTTCTCTGGAATCACAGCTCCATGACCCAATTGTCGATCCGTGTCGCTACTATGCCCGATGTACCCGCGATTCTCGCTCTGGCGGATCGCCTCCCTGCCTTTGGTCCAACGACACGCACGGCTGCCGAGATTGCCGACCGAGAGCGCGCGGCGCTAGCCGACGCGCTTTCTAGCCCCTCTCCGGGATCTTGCGTCCTCGTGGCCGAACAATCGCCGCACGGGGTTATTGGCGTGACCCTCCTGGAAACCCGCCGGGACTACTTTACAAACCGCGCTCACGGCTACGTGGCGATCTTAGTTGTGGCCGGCGAGGCTGAAGGCCGAGGAGTCGGGCGCGCCCTGCTCAACGCGGCGGAAGACTGGGGGACAGTCAACGGTTTCACGAAGCTGACGCTCGCGGTTTTCGCAGACAATCGGCGCGCCAAGGCCTTTTACGAGCGTCACGGGTGGAGCCCCGAACTCGAGACTTGGTACAAGAAGTTGGGTGTCGATGAAGGAGCAGCCTAACAAGCGCATGCAGCCGACAAGGCCGCCGACGTCCCAGCGCAGGCCGGCAATTGAATAGCGTCCTTGCAGCTGATGCGCCAGTCGTTAGACTGCACGTAACCATCGCGGTTCCTTATGTCGTTGCTCGTAGTAGCCCTCGAGGTAATGGATAAGGAGCCCCACCTCAGCACCGTGTGGCCGGTCGCCCTTGTTATCGCAATCGCCGGCTACCTACTGGCTCGCCTGCGCTTTTGGCTCGTGGTACCGGCACTGATCATCTGGGCAGTGGCCGCGTGGGCTGCGCTAGGCGATCTCCTCGATCCGATCGTCAGACCCGCAATGCCTGCTGAGCGCCAAACGATGATCGACCGCACGCACGCGCTGCCTAACCACTCGCCCGTCGCCTCGCGTTATCTCCCCCGGCTCAGACTGTACAGAAAGACGGGACCACTTCTGCCACGGGACCGTAGCATGGCTACGGCTTTGCGTCGAGAAAGTCGTTCACCATTGGGACGATGATGGGCATGCGCTGCATCAATGTCACGTGAGTGGTGTTGGGCAAGATGGCCAATCGCGATGCGGAGCGCGGCTTCATGTCGCCGTGGATCTCGCCACCCTTTAGGCGAAACATCTCCGCGACGTGCGCGAGCCGCACGCCGTCGGCGTCGCCGTGGATGAAAAACATGGGCGTCGTGGTGGCCTTCAGCTTGTCGGCTCCGAAGTCGTACCCTTTCGAGGCCGTGGCGACGATGCGCTGGACGAAGTTCGGAAAGTCGTCCGGAGTCGGACTCAGCTTCTTGTACTCGGCCTCAATGGGCGAGCCTTTGAAGGCGTCCGCCGTGAGTTTCGAGATAGCGTCGAGCGCTTCCGTGACCATGCCGTCACGGCGGAACGTGGACGAAATGATGACTGCCCTTCGCACTTTGTCCGGATGGCGGATCGCACACTGCATCGCCACGGCTCCGCCCATGCTGTAGCCGATAAGGTCCGCTCGCGGGATCTTGAGATAATTGAGCAGTGCGGCCACGTCGTCGGCGAGGTTTTCGTAGGTGATATCGCGTGGGACGTCCGCCGTGCGGCCGTGACCCTGCATTTCGACGGCAATGACTTTCCGCGTTTTGGAGAGCTCGCCGATCCACCCGTCCCAGTTGTTGGTGATGGTCATGAACGCGCCGTGAAGCAACACCACCGGTTCGCCGCTGCCGTGGACTTCGTAGTACATGTTGAGTCCGTTGACTGGCGCGTAGCCCGTCGTTGGCTTCTGCTGCGCCGACACGTCAGTCGCCACGAGCGTCATCAGAAGGAAAGCTGTCTTCCGCATGCTGTACCCGCCGTTTGATCGAAAGCTTTTGTTGATGGATTGGCTGCGTCATTTTGTCTCTGTACTTGATCCCAGGCTGGCGAGAAGCTCGTCGAGTTGGTCGAGCGCCTCGGGCATCGCGCCCGTCGATCCGGAGTCAAGCGCTTCTTTCGAGGGATAGAGATCGTGCACGACCAACAACGTCTTGCCGGCGTTTTCCTCGAAGGTCACCGTGGTGACGGTCTTGCCGTTGTCACCTTCCTCGTTGGTCCAAACGAGGCGTGAGTGCGGTGTCACTTCGAGGTACGTGCCGAAGAACTCCATCGTCGAATCTTCGTGGCGAAACACCAAACGATACTGCCCCCCAACGCGAACATCCATTTCGCAGGAAAGCAGGGTCAGCCCATACGATTTTGGTACCCACCACCTCCTGAATAGTTCTGCCTTGGTCCACGCCTCGAACACGAGGCGCGCAGGACGCGTTGACGGTTCGTGTGACGACGAGTTCGCGCTCGGACTTCCGTTCCACCGTCGTGTGGTTCTTCGTGGGGGTGGCTTCACGTTCTCTTCTTTCGTCCATTTGCTTTCTCCTTCCGTGTTAATTCCTCGACAACGTTGTCCAACTCGTCGAAGCGTGCGCTCCAGAGCTGGCGGTACCTCTCGATCCATGCCGCCTCTTCTTGCAGTCCGCGGAGGCCGAGCCTACAGGTCCGCACGCGCCCGACCTTCTCCGTGGTGACGAGCCCCGCTTGCTCCAAGACGCCTACATGTTTCTTCATGCCCGTGAGGGTCATGTGGAACCTCTCGGCAAGGGCCGTGATCGAAGCGTCCGCACGCCCGAGTTGCTCCAGAACGCCGCGTCGGGTGGCGTCCGAGAGCGCGCCGAACGAGGCATCGAAGTGGGTTTGGAAATACTGAACCATGTGGTTCAGTATACAACATGGCGTGACGGCATGCAATGGGGGGCTGAGGACCGCTGCGTTGCCGGCGTTCGCGGTAGTCTCTTTGCCGCGTTCTTCCGTCGCTCGGGCGAGCGCCTTGCCTGACTTTCTGCGATACTACAACCAGGACCGCTTCCACATGGGCATCAACGGGCTCACTCCCATGCAGCGACTCACTCAGCATCGGTGAACAACGTCTTCATCAACTACACCTAACCCGCGCATGCAGCTGACAAGCGCATCTGGGCGCAGCGCCGTTAGCGCCACCCGCCGATGGTGGGCAGCGGAACGTAGGGTTGTGCATGGCGGGCGAGTCGCTTGCAGCTGATGCGCAGGTCGTTAAGCAGCACGCGAACGGCTCGGTGCAGCTCTACAAGTGCTCGCCACTCAATCCAGCGGAGATTGTCATGAACCACAAGATGATGTTAACCATCGCTTCTCTGCTCTCGATCCTCTTAACTTCGTTACATCTTGCTGACGACATCGTGCGGGGATTTGAAAAGGGAGGCCCCTCGAACCTTCTTGGGGTGCCTATTCTGGTCATCTGGCTCTACGGAACGCTGGTGCTCGCCGAGCGGCGCTCAGGGTATGTGATCGTACTCCTCGGGTCGCTCCTCGGAACGGTCGTCCCGGTCTTTCATTTCAGGGTGGCGGGAGGCGTCGCCGGCGGCGTGATCGCAAGGTCCAGTGGAGCCTTCTTCTGGGTCTGGACGATGATTGCACTGGGCGTGTCCTCGCTCTTTTCCGTCATCCTCTCTGCACATGGGCTATGGAGATGGAAGGGGGCCCACCCCCACCGATGAATCAACGCCCTATTCAACTCGCCCAACGGGCAACGCAACGCGCATATCCGTCGGAGGAGCGACATGTTCAAGAGCAACGCCGTGCGAAGCTGCGTCGAGCTTCACGAGGTCGAACTGCGGCGGTTTCATGATACCTGGCTCGCCTTTCGTGCTTCCGGTACGCTACTGCCGACGACCGACGATCCCTCCTACGAGTCGAACGAGCACCTCGGTGGACACGTGCTGCGTTGGTCCCGTAACTACTTGACCTGGATCGACCAGTGCGTCAAGCGAACGGTCACCGACCTCGATTCGGAAACGGACCTCGTGGCGATTGCCGGCAGAAGCGCTGCATTCATGGAAGACGTCCTCGCCGGCTGGCGCCGCCATCTCGCGTTGCTCGAAGACCGTGAACTCGCTCCGGTCACCTACAAGTCTCCCTGGGGCGAGGACTACAACATCGAGCAGATGCTGGAGCACGCGGTAGTACATCCGATGCGGCACCGCATTCAGTTGGAGCGACTCGCGGCTGGATACGCTGCCCGGGATCAGAGGCACGATTGCGCGTAGGCCGCCTAACCAGCGCGCGCAGCGGACTGTTGGGCGTCACAACGCCACCTATCTCCTGTGCGTACTTCGCGGAGGTGAAGCATGCCACCCGAAACTCCTAGGCCGGCCTACTTCATCGCCCTCTTCCGCGTCCCTGACATCGACAGGTACCGCCGCGAGTACGGGCGCGAGGTTCTTTCGCAGGTTGCGGCCGTGGGAGCAAAGCTACTGGTCGCAAGTCCCAGCCCTACGGTGCTCGAAGGAGACTGGGAGTCAACCTGGACCGCGGTGATCCAATTTCCGGATCGGGCAGCGGCACTTCGCTGGTACCAGTCTCCGGAATACGCGCCCTTGAAGAGGCTTCGTCTGGAGGAACTGACCGCGGGAGGGACGGTCGTCCTGTTCGACGGCTACCAACCGCCAGCGGTAGAGTCGTGACCGCGCCCGCAACCAGCCACAGCCCGCCGCCGAGGTACCTTCGCAGCGCACCAGCCCCGGCGATCAGCGTCAGTGAGTGGCTTTCTCCCGCGCTGCGGCAATTGCCTTGTGGGGAGCCGCTTTTGTGCGTAAGCAACCTACTGAGCTGCGGTGACGCCTAACCAGCGCATGCAGCCGACAAGCGCGTCCGCGTTAGGCTCCTTGGACCGCCACCCGCAGGCGGCGGAACGTAGGATAGTGCATGAGCGGGCGAGTCGCTTGCAGCTGATTTGCAAGTCGTTAGGCAGCCGGGCGTATCAGGCCAAACTCATGCCAGACCACTGCAACATTCGATTGGCGGTAGTCAGCCCTGATCCCGCGAAACTCATGGTGGGCCAAGAGCTCACCCTCGACGCGCAGTTGACGGCGGCTCCTGAGTGCCTCCCCTCAGACGCCACATTGGGGAACCTCCGCTGGTCCAGCCAGGACCCCGGGATCGCGACGACCGACACGGTGAGCGGGCGGGTCAGAGGCATTCAGGCGGGCACCACGGTGATCTCGTTGACGACCGCGACCTCGCACACGCTCCTGACGACAAGCACGATCCAAGTACTTCCTTAAGGGGAGGGAGTTGCAGGTCGAGGCTGGCCGAGTCCGCTGCCAACCAGCGCATGCAGCCGACAGGCGCGACCGCGTTAGGCCGCTGCCGAGCCCTTCTCGATGCGAGCTAGGCCGTCCGCCTGAAGGGGCAGGTTAAGAACCTGGAGTGCAACCGAGTATGGCCTCGATTTATCGCGAGGTGCAGATCCGAGCAGATCCCGCGTCCGTCTGGGACGCGCTTCGGGACGTCGGCGCACTCCATCGGCGCCTGGCGCCAGGATTCGTCACGGATGTCCGGCTCGAGGAAGGGGCCCGGGTTGTAACTTTTGGCAACGGACTCGTCGCGCGCGAGTTGATTGTCGATATCGACGACGAGGCGCGGCGACTCGTCTGGTCCGTGGTTGGCGGCCGCATGACGCACCACAATGCCTCCGCTCAAGTGTTTCCGAACGGCGCGGCCGGCAGCCGGTTCGTGTGGATCGCGGACCTGCTGCCGCACGAGGTGGCCCCTGGGATCGCTGCCATGATGGACCAAGGGCTCGCAGCCATTAAGCGCACGCTGGAGGGCGGAGGCGACTAGAAGCTCAACGCCTGGCTCAACGGCAAGGAGACGACTCATGAACACGTTACGTCATCGGCAAGGCTCGCCTGACGATTTTCTCGCCCCTGCAGATACGTCGAGCAACCGGCGCGTCCTGCTCGCCTGGCACCGCGTCATCGGGTGCCGCGTGGCAGTCGCGTTCGCCGCGATGATTGTGCTCGGCGCTCCGATCATCGGATTTGTGAAAGGCATCCCTGCCGCGTTTGTCGTCGCGGGCTTCGGCGCTATCCTGCTCTGCGGCACCATCGCTCTGCTACGACAGGCCAATAGACAATTTGCCGCTCGTTAGGCCGCGGCATAACCTGCCGAAGGAATTTGGAGACCAGATGGAGGCGCGTCTCGAGCGCAACAAGCGCACGGTGACTGCATTCTACGATCTCATGTTTAACCAGTCGCGTCCGGCAGAAGCCGTCGAACGCTGTGTCGGCGCCACCTACATCCAGCACAACCCGATGGTCGCCGATGGCAAGGCCGCCTTCATCGCCTATTTCGAACGCATGGCCCTGGAGTACCCAGGCAAACGCGTGGAGTTCAAGCGGGTGATCGCCGAAGGGGACTACGTGGTCCTGCACTGCTATCAACACTGGCCGGGCGACCGGGACTGGGCGGGGATGGACATCTTCCGGCTGGATGCGGCGGGGAAGGTAGTGGAACACTGGGACGTGCTCCAACCGATCCCCGAGACTTCGGCGAACACGAACACGATGTTTTGACCTTGAGGATCGCGCCGCACATGTGGGTGGACCTTCGATGAGCAATCACGTCGCTATCACTAAAGAGCGAATCAGCCCCACTCGCGTTGCCCTGGTCGCCTTGGGCCTCGTCCCTACCGGAGCCGCAGCGGGTGCCTTGGCGGGGGCACTTGGTGTAACGCTCTTGGTGAGCGTCACGGACGGCGTGCGAGCAGCCCTTCACCCGGGACTCTGGGCAGTAGCAGGCCTTGTTGGGGGTGTGCTTGGCGCTGTCCTCCTGCCGATCGCCGGCCTCACGGTGCTTCGATACGTGCCCCTTGGTCGCGCGCTTGCCGAAACCATCGTCGGGACTGCCCTCGGCGGGGCATTAGGCGTGCAGTTCATGGGACGCGGCTGGCTAATCGGGGCCCTAGCGGGATTTAGCTTGGCCACAATCAGGCTCAGGGTGCTGGCGAAGCGCGCTCGAGCAGCCGGTCTGAATCATCCAGAACCCGCAGCCTAACCAGCGCATGCAGCCGACGGATGCGCGGTGCGTTAGACGCACCGTCACCACCGTCCACCTCCGATCATGCTGATCACCCTCCGGGACTTCGTGGTGCGCGACTGGCGGCAGGATGACGCTCCTTCATTGGCTCAGCACGCCAACGATCGGCGCATCTGGATTAACATGCGCGACGCCTTCCCTCACCCTTACACCCTGGCCGATGCGGAGGCCTTTCTCGCCTTCGTGGCCGCCATGCAACCACGCACCTACTGCGCTATCGCCCTGGCCGATCAGGCGATCGGTGGCATCGGCTACACTCTGCATCAGGATGTGGAACGCATCTCTGCGGAAGTCGGTTATTGGCTCGGTACGACCTTTTGGGGACGCGGTATCATGACAGCAGCCCTGAGGGCGGTGACCGCCTATGCCTTTCATCAGCACCAGGAGCTGCGGCGCATCTACGCAGTGCCGTACGCTTGGAGTACGGCCTCGGCGCATGTCCTTGAGAAGGCTGGTTATCGTTTGGAGGGGCGGATGCGACAGAGCGCCATCAAGGATGGCCAGGTCATCGACCAGCTGTTGTACGCCATTCTCCGAGATGAGACCACGACGGGCTGAAGCGCAATCGTTGGGACGGGTGTTTCCAAGTGCCTCTGAAGGAGCGTGCGATGATTGGTGTAATCGTGACGTTTCGGTACGGTGACGACTTCGATGAGAAAGTGGTACGGAAGATCGCTGAAACTGCTCGCGTGAAGTTTGAGGGGATGCCGGGGCTGCGCTCAAAGGCCTTCACCTTCGGTTCCGGAAAGCGTCAGGCGACGAACTTCTATGTGTGGGACTCGGAGGACGCCGCCAAGGCGCTCTTCACTGACGAGCTACTTCAACGCCTGACCGGCCTTTACGGTGTGCGTCCTGACATCGAGTTCGTTCAGGTTGCCGAGCTCGTGGAGAACATCCGCGCAAAACCGGATTCTAGATAGATGCGCGGGACGCACCCGCTCTTTATCGTCGTGGAGTCGGCCACGGTCGGATCGCGCGGATGCGCAGGTCGTTCGGCGACGCCTGCCAAACCACGATGATCCAGCCCTTCAGCAATGTGTACGACGACGGTGAGCGAGCTCGGGCGTACGCGGAGCTCATGTTCCCGGGCACGTATTATCTTGCTTTCCGGGACATCCCGGCACTCATCAGTCAGCACGTCGCGGGCAAGCGGGCTCTCGACTTCGGATGCGGCACGGGCAGGTCGACGCGGTTCTTACGCGACCTCGGCATGACGGTTGTCGGCGTCGATATCTCAGCTCCCATGCTGGAAGAAGCGCGCCGCCGCGATCCGGCTGGCGAATACCTGCTCGTCTCGGTCGGCGACCTCAGCGCCGCGCCGAACGGTGTGTTCGATCTCATCTTCGCCGCCTTTACCTTTGACAACATTCCAACCGACGCAGGGAAGGCCAAGTCCCTGGGCGCGCTACGGGATCGCCTCGCTCAGCGTGGCCGGATCATTACCATTGTCTCGTCCCCACAGATCTATCTGCATGAATGGGCATCGTTCAGCACGAAGGACTTCCCGGAGAACTGGCGGGCTCGCGATGGCGATCGCGTGCGGACGATCATGCTGGATGTTCCTGACCGTCGGCCCGTGGATGACGTGATGTGCAGTGATGGGCACTATCGCGAGCTATTCGAGGCGGCTCGGCTTGGCGTGCTCGACATGGCGTCACCGCTGGCGACGGGCGCAGAGCCGATCGCGTGGGTCAGCGAGACGACCGTCGCGCCGTGGTCGATCTATGTATTGGGCGCCGCCTAATGTCACCCGGCACGCGGCACGGTGGACGGAGTCTGGTTGTCGTCTTCGGTCTGCTCCTCGCTAGCGGGGTGACGGTAGGCACCTACTGTCTGTGGGCTGTCGCCGACTGGATCCACCCGCAGGGCGAGAAAGGCTTCGGCCTTTACGTCATCGGCGCGTTTTCATTCGTACCTGCCCTCTTGGCGTGGCTGGCCGGCGGTGTTCACATGTTCATGGCGCCCAGGAATAGGGACGTACGCCTCGGAGTGGCGCTGACCACCGCCCACTTGGTCTGGTGGCTTCTCCTGATTGGCATTGAGATGTCGCGGGACAACCCGTTATTCGGGCGGTTTTTGAGAGCCGCCACCATCGTCGAGCCAGGCCTCTATGCGGTGGGCGTAACATTCCTGGCCGCACGCTGGTTCTGGTGGCGCCGCCGTCACGATCCCGTGCAGGTTGCGACCTGACCCGCAAATGCAGCCCACAGGCCGAAGGCTATGGCCCAACCCAAGACCAGACTTCAGCGGCGATTTCCATCCGGCGAGTCGCGAGACGAAGCAGGAACGTAGGTCAACCTGATCACATCCTCGCCAATCCGATCATGAGTCATAAGGCGGAGCGGCGGCCGGGGTCCGGCGAAATATGGCTTGCCGTGACCAAGCACGACGGGGTGCAGGTAGATTCGATACTCATCGATCAGGCCAAGTTCGGTGAGGCTTTGCGCCAAGTCCGGGCCGGCAACTTCGATCTCCCCGTCGCGCCCGGCCTTCAGCTCGCGGATCGCGCCCTCAAGATCATCCTCAACAAGCCTCGCGTTGGGGCCGACCGACTTCAACGAGCGTGAGACGACCCATTTCGGCTGTTTCCGCCACGCCGCCGCGAAGGCGTTTTCCGCTGCATCCCATTCAGGATGATCGTCATCCCAGTAACGCATGACCTCATACATATGGCGACCGTAGACACTGCCGACCTGCCCCTGAGCCTCCTCGATGAAGTGGCGGAAGAGCGTGGGGCTTGGTGCAAACGCCATATGGTCGACGTAGCCGTCCAGGGACTGGTTCATTCCGAACACGAGCCTAGCCATACTGCTTCCTTTCTCCCCGCGGTTTCATCGTCCAGAGAGCGCCGGCGTGATGCCTTAGACGGTGCGAGGTCGCCACGGCTCGTGCTCGTGCGCGAGCCAGACCAGCTCGGGGTCGAGCGCGCGCACCAGCAGCTGGCCTTCGGTGTGCGGCTCGTCGAGCTCGCCGAACCACACCGCCACGTCGCCGGCAACGACGACCGGGCGCCCGCCAGTCTCGACGACGACGACCTGGATGCCGCGTGTGTGGCCCGGCGCCGGGACGAGCCGGAGCCCGGGAAGCAGCTCGAGCTCGCCGTCGACCGGCACGTACCGCACGCCGGGCGCGTCGACCCACTCGCGAATGGTGTAGTCGTTCTCGTTGCGCGCGTCGTCGAGCTCCCGACGCTGGACGTAGATCGGCTTGCCGGCGAAGAGGTGGTTGCCGCCGCAGTGGTCGAAGTGCAGGTGTGTGTTGACGACGATGTCGATGCCGGCGAGGTCGAAGTTCTGCTTGCTCAGTGGACGGAGGCGGGGATCCATGTCGGCCACCGCCGGGTGCAGCTCCGTCATGCCGGTGTCGACCAGCACGCGCGCATCGGGATGGTCGATGACGTGCACGTACACCGGCATCCGCTCGCCCTCGGCGAGCAGGTCGGCAACGAGGACCGGCGTGATGGTGATTGAGGCGGCGGCGTTCATCGTTGTCCCTCCGTCGACGTGTTGAGCCGCCGCGAGTCGCCCAGAACTACTTCATCGCGATCACGTGCTCCACGAACTGATCGACGGCGATCTCGGTGCCCTCGATAGAAGCCCGACGTCTTGTTGTTCTCGAGGTCCGCTTCATCCCGGTGCAGCGCCGTGAAGACGTAGCGAGTGCCGGTTCCCACGGTCTCCATCGTCATGATGGCGGTGATCGGAATGTCGTCAAAGACAGCCGGACGATAGCCGGGGAACAACATCGAGGTCCAGACAAGTCGCTCCATCGGAATGACTTCCAGGAAACAGCCGAGGTTGGGAACCTCCGAGCCGTCTCGCCACTGCGATGTCGATGCTGAAGATGCCGCCCGGTCGCACGTCCATTTCGGTTCGCGCCACACGCCCCCAGGCCTTGGGCATGTACCACTCCTTGAGATGCTCCGGTTTCGTCAACGCTTCCCAGACGAGCCGCGTGGGAGCGTCGATGAACCGTTCGATCGCGAAATCAAGTTTCGGATTGAATCGGTCGAATGTGCTTGCTCATGATGCGGATTCCTTCTCCTTGAGTTGTTTGACGTATTGGTCGAACCGGTCCAGTCGCGCTTCCCACAACTGACGACGCGCGGTCAGCCAGTCTTCAACGACCTTGAACCGTTCGGGTGCGATCTCATACGTCCGCACTCGCCCGCGCTTTTTCGACCTCACCAGTCGGCTCTGTTCGAGCACCGAGAGGTGCTGCACGAACGACGGGAGTTGCATGTCGAACGGTGCCGCCAGTTCGCTGACGGTGGCTGGTCCGACAGACAGTCGCTCCAGGACTTTCCGCCGAGTCGGATTGGACAAGGCGTGAAACACGTCGTCAGCGGCCGCGGATTGAACCATTTCCGACACCATCCGAATGTTCGGGTTATCCGATCCGACCGAGGGATTCTACAGCCGCGGAATACTTTTGTAAATACCTAAGTATTGGCTAACCAGCGCATGCAGCCGAGAAGCGCTTCCCAGCGGGATTCCCTGAGCCGCCACCCGTATCAGAGCAGTTTCCGCTCCTCATGGTCGGTGAGGTCGGCCTTGACTGCATTCGCACGGATGTCGGGCAATTCTCGCGTTTCCGCTCGCCTGGCCAGAGCGAGCGAACCAGATGCGCAGACGGCGCAGGCAAGGGCGAACGTGGGGGCGATCGCTAGAACATCTCCCGCGCCAAGGGATGCGATCTTGGCGAAGAGGGCCGATAATAGAAGGCCGCCCATCGCACCCCACCCCGCAAAGCGCGGAAGCGACATCTGGTCAAACTTGCGACGGCCTTCGGTCAGCACGAGGAGCCCGGAGAATGCGACACCGGCAATGAAGCCGAGTACACCAAAGACGAGAGGGAAGGGGACGTCGGCATTGAAGCCAAACACCCAACGCGGCACGAGGCCCGCAGCGAACCATACTGCTGCCCAAGTGAAGCCCATCCCGATTGCACCGCGAATGCGTCGCTGCCACTTGCCCATGATCGCCTCCCTGCCGGTGCCGCACACCGCCTCAGCCGCCTCCGTCAGTCGAGCACCGGCCCTTTTGTACTGCAAGGTACCGCCAGCGAATATCCTAAGATGACACCTCGAATGGCTTCTGAGGCATACTTCCGTGAGCTTGGGGGCAAGACATGAGGGCTTCTCTGTTCTATCGGGTCGCAGCTGTTCTTCTGCTGCTGTTTGCTGTCGGACATACACTTGGTTTTCGCCAGTCCGATCCCACATGGGGGGTTGAAACGCTCCTCGGCTCAATGCGGTCGATCCATTTTGACGTGCAGGGATCCAGCCGGACATATTGGGACCTCTTTGTCGCGGCTGGATTCTCGGTCGGTGCGTTCTATCTATTCGCGGCGGTATTGGCGTGGCAGCTAGGTGGTCTTCCGGCAGAGACTTTGGCGGCGATGCGGGTCACTGTATGGGCTCTGGCTCTTTGCTTTGTCGCCATCACGGTTGTGAGCTGTAGGTTCCTCTTCATGCTCCCTATCGTGTTTTCAATCGTCATCACAGCCTGTTTGACTGTGGCGGCATGGCTCTCAGCGAAGCTGCTCTGAATGCGTTCTGTCACGTTTGTGCCTAGTGCGCCACACGTTAGGCCGCTCCCGCAGCGAGCAACGAGGTATCAAGACGATGTCTACTTTGGACCTCCTTGTCACGACGGAGCCAACGCTGGAAGGTCCAGTATCTGGAGGACCGAATCTATGAGTTCAACTCCGGCGCGACCGGGATCACTGACGGGGAGTGGTTGGCGATCTTCGTGAAGGACGAAAGAGGTGCAATCGTTGCCGGGCTCTGCGGGAGCACTTGGGGCGGGTGTCTCGAGATCCGCCAGTTCTGGGTCGAAGAGGGGCGGCGGAGACAAGGGTTGGGCACAAGGCTACTGAGGGCAGCAGAAAGAGAGGCTCGCCAGCGCGGCTGCCAGCAGATTCTGCTTATGACGTTCACTTTCCAGGCGCCGGTGTTTTACGCCAAGCACGGCTTCGAGATCATCGCGGCCGTGGATGATCATCCGCGCGGCCATAAGAATCTGCTGATGCGCAAGCGCCTCGGGTGAGCCGACGCGGTGCGTTAGGCAGTCGCCGAGGAAATAATGGCGCCCACGACTAGACGCCGGGCCCTGGTCTTCGCTCCCCTGCTCGTTGTCCTGGGCAGTCCACCAGAGCTCGTCACTGCCCAAGGCCCCATCCTGGAGCTCGACCACGCCTATGTTGTCGTCCCGCCTGGCGCGGCTGCCGCAATCCAAGCCCTCCGGCAGGTCGGCATTGTGATCGACACGGAGACGGTGCGACACGATGGGGAGGGGACCACCTCGCTGGCGGCCTTCTTCGAGAACGCCTATCTCGAGTTGATGTGGGTGGACTCGAGCGTGGCGGTCGACTCAGCCCACCAGCTCGATGTGGCGGAGTTCCGGCGCGCCGCAGCCTGGCGCCAGACGGGCGCTAGCCCCTTTGGAATCGGCCTTCATTTTCTCTCGGGGACCCGCTCCGGATTGAGCATCCCGTTCCGTCTCGATGCCGTGCCTGAGTCGCGCCCGGGCTCCTACTATCTCCTTTTGCGCCAACCCGAGGAATCGCTCGCCGCAGATGTGTTCGTGATGCCCCCTGACAGGGCGGTAACCTCCTGGCTCGGGGGCTACAGGAAAAGGCAGCCGGACAGGTTTGCTCATCCGGCAGGGGTTCGGCGGATCACCCGGGTCGTCGTGGCCGCCGCTCCGCGCTTTGCTGCCCTTGATGTTCGGCTGGTTCGTTTTGTAGAGTCGAGCGGCCCACTCCTATTGGAAATAGAGTTTGACGGCGGCCTCCGGGGCCAAACCTGGGATCTGCGACCGGCTCTCCCCGTGATCCTGTCGCGATAAGTCGGCGCCAAACCCCTACTCTCAGCCGCTTCAACATCTCGCCCCGACATCGAGTCTTGAGTCGTTGAAATAACCTCACTTGGAACCCGTGTCGATTTTCGTGCCCTTCGTTCGACGCATAGACAGGGCGAAGCGGCGGCAGGAGTACGCGCGCAAGGCTTGAGGCTGCGAACGGCGCGGCAACCGACACGAACCGAATTCAGGAGAGAACAATGCGTTTCATGATCATCGGCAAGGCAACGAAGGAAACCGAAGCGGGCATTCTGCCAAAGCCAGAAGTGTTCGAAGCGATGGGTAAGTACAACGAAGAGCTCGTGAAGGCCGGCATCCTCCTCGCCGCCGAGGGGCTCGCCGCGAGCTCGAAGGGTGCGCGCGTGAAGTTCAGCGGCGACAAGCGCACCGTCATCGATGGTCCGTTCGCCGAGACGAAAGAGCTCATTGCGGGCTTCACGATCATTCAGGTGAAGTCGCTGGAAGAAGCGATCGAGTGGGTGAAGCGCGCTCCGAACGCCTCTCCGAACGGCGAGGCGGAGGTCGAGATCCGCAAGCTGATGGACATCGAGGATTTCGGTGAAGAGTTCACGCCGAACCCGGAAATCGCGAAAGTGAAGTTCTAGCAGCTGCTAGCCGCGCTCTGTTCGGTGTCGGAGCCGAACAGCCAAAACATCGAACGTGTGGAGGCTCAATGAGAAAGATCAGGATCGCGGAACACGTCTCGCTGGACGGCGTGATCCAGCCGGGCGGACCGAACGAAAACAGCGAGTATTCGCATGGCGGGTGGACGGCGCCGTATCGAAGTCCGGAAGGCGCCGCGCTCCTCGCCGAGGCATACGGCAGTCGCTTCGATCTGCTGCTCGGCCGCCGCACCTACGATCTCTGGGCCGGTTTCTGGCCGAAAGTGAAGGGTGGTCCGTTCGCGGACAATCTGAACGCCGCGACGAAATACGTCGCGACCCACAGGCGGAATGACCTCGAATGGGGTCCGGTCGGCGACCTGGGTGCGGATGTCATGGAGGGTATTCGCCGCCTCAAGTCACAGGACGGCCCTGACCTGGTGGTCTGTGGAAGTGCGTCGCTGGCGTCGGTGCTGCTCGAGCAGGGATTGGTCGACGAGGTCGTGCTGGCGGTCTATCCGCTCTTGCTGGGCCGGGGCAAGCGCTGCTTTCCGGACAGCGTTGACCCGCGCGAACTTGCTCTCGTCAGCTCGAAGGCCTCGCCGACGGGCGTGCTCCTCAACACGTATCGACACGTTGGACCGAAGCGAACCTAGTCTACCTCTCCCGCTGCCGACTGCGCACTATCAGCTACTGGGACTTTTTGCTATCGAGGAGCGATCTCACGTTATTTGGACTATCCTAACTTTCGCGTCATTGATGGCGGACCAATGAGTTCTGTGGCGGGCATGCTCGTTTCGGCTGCCGTGATGCTCGGAGTGGAAGCTCCGCCGAGCGCGATTACGGTTGTCGCTGATTCGGTAACGGCCCCCTCCAAAGCGACATACACCTACAAAAGAGTCGGCGAGTGCGACATCAAGGCCGATGTCTATCGGCTGCCGGGCAACGACGGTTCGCAAGCTCGCCGGCCCCGATACGATAGTGGTCCCGTGATTCAACGAATAGTTCGAGGCAGAGCGCAGCGGGCGCGAACCCTATCGCTTGCAGCTCATGCGCAGTCGTCAGGCCCCAACATCAGAGGGTAGGAAAGGCGTTGACATGCTATTTCGCTTCGGCAAGGCATCTCTTGTGTTCGGCTGGCTCCTGATTGTGGTGGGGATCGCCTATCTCGCGGTTGGCGGGCGTGGCGCATTTGCCCAGACTCCAGGATCCATTCCACGCGCGGTCGTAGGGCTGGTGGCCATCGTCGTGGGCAGCTCCATTGTGCGTTGGGCCAAGCGGTCCGGTGCGCCGTAGAACGCCGAGTGGAAGAGTTGAGATGACCCCTAGCCGCCTCAGGCCCTGGATCAGTGGCTATACCAGCTGCCGCAGCAGGCTGGCGGTGGCGTTCTACCTCGCTCCTCTGTGGATCGTTGGATGTCAGAGCGGGATGCAGCAGACCCCGACTCGGGTGACGGAACAGCGCACGCCGGAAGAGGAGCGGCTGCACAGCGACTGGGCGTTTCTCGCGCGCTACCGCGCGGAGAACGCCACGCTTGGCGCGCCGAAGCCGGGTGAGCAGCGCGTCGTGTTCATGGGCAACTCGATTACCGAGGCGTGGGCCAAGTACTTCGACACGATGTTTCCCGGCAAGCCGTACATCGGCCGCGGGATCAGTGGTCAGACGACGCCGCAGATGCTGGTGCGCTTTCGCCAGGATGTCATTGCGCTTCAGCCGGCGGTCGTCGTGATCCTCGCCGGCACGAACGACATCGCCGGCAACACCGGCCCGTCGACGATCGAGATGATCGAGGCCAACCTGGCGTCGATGGCCGAGCTCGCGCGTGCGAACGGCATCCGCGTCGTCCTCTCGTCGGTACTCCCGGTCTATGACTACCCATGGCGCCCCGGGCTCGAGCCGGCGCCGAAAATCATTGCGCTCAACGCGTGGATGAAGGACTACGCAGCGACGCACGGCATCGTGTATCTCGACTACCACAGCGCGATGGCGGACGCGCGCGGCGGGCTGCGGCGTGAATTTGGCGACGACGGGGTGCATCCCAACGAGGCCGGCTACCGCGTCATGGCGCCGCTGGTGGAGACGGCGATCGCTGAGGCGCTGCGGTATGAGCCGAGAAGGTAGCCAGAAGGCTTGGCTAGCCCGAGTCGCCCGCATCATGGATGCAACTCCAGGCCTTCCGAAGTTTCGACCAACCTGACCATCCATACCTTCCCCGCGGATCCCGCAACGAAGCCGTCCCGCCATGCCGCCTGACAAGCGCCCAAAGCCGGCGCTCGCGAAGACCTTAAGGAGAGTGACCCATGCGGAAGATTATCGTCGGCGCCCAGGTTTCCATCGACGGCATCATGCAAGCGCCCGGCGGGCCGACCGAGGATCCGACCAACGGCTTCAAGTTCGGCGGCTAGGCGATGCCCTATTTCAATCAAGAGTTCGGCGAAGAGATCGACCGCCTCTTCAAGGAGAAATTCGACCTCCTGCTCGGCCGCCGGGAGCGGATGAAGCGCGAGGGCTAAAAGCGCTCCGTGGGCGCGCAGTGGAGCGTAAGTTTATGCGAGTGCCGGCCGATGCCGGATGCAGGGACACCTTGGAGGTTGCCTATGCTCGGCGGACGGTCATGGGAAGAGTGGATCAGCCAGTATGCTCAGAGTCATCAGCACCCGGTTAATCGCTTCTGCCACACCCTCGGGATCCCGCTGATCGCTCTCGCCTTGCCCTTGTTTCTCGTCGCCCTCTTCGTGCACGGCTTCTGGCCCGTGCCGGTCGCGCTCTTTGTCGTGGGGTGGATCTTTCAGTTCGCAGGTCACGCGGTGGAGGGGAAACCTCCGGAGTTCTTCCACGACTGGCGCTTCCTCTTTGTGGGACTGCGCTGGTGGGTAGCAAAGATTCGGGGGCGCGTGTAGGAGAATCTTCACATCCACTCGACGCGGTTCGGCCGGCTTGGCCATCGCACTGCTGATTGCGGCCATGTGCTGCTTTCAGGTGGGTGCAAGCCTCGCCAAGGGCCTGTTTCCGGTGGTCGGTGCGGCCGGCACCACGGCGCTGCGCACCGGTCTTGCCTCCATGCTGCTGATGGTGGTATGGCGTCCCTGGCGCATGCGCTTCAGCCGGACGCAGGCGCGCGACATCCTGATCTACGGTGTGTCGCTTGGCGTGATGAACCTGGCGTTCTACAACGCCCTGAAACTCATTCCGCTCGGCATCGCCGTCGCGGTCGAGTTCACCGGTCCCCTCGCGGTCGCGGTGGCGGGATCGCGCCGGCCGATCGATTTCCTGTGGATTGCGCTCGCGGTGCTTGGACTGCTGGCGCTCCTGCCGATCGGCGCCGGTTCGGCAGCGGTTGCGCCCGGCGGCATCCTGCTGGCGCTGCTCGCAGGTGCCTGCTGGGCCCTCTACATCGTCTATGGGCGGCGCGCCGGGGCCGCGCATGGCGGACAGACCACAGCGCTCGGCATGCTGGCGGCGGCGCTCCTCACCGTGCCGGTCGGACTGGCCGAAAGCGGCACCAAGCTCTTTTCGGGTGCGGTGCTGCCGCTTGGTTTCGCGCTGGCGGTGGTCTCGAGCGCGCTGCCGTACTCGCTGGAAATGATCGCAATGCCGCGCCTTCCGGCGAAAACGGTCGGGGTGCTAATGAGCTTGGAGCCTGCGGTGGCAGCCCTCTTCGGCCTGCTGCTGCTCGGCGAACATCTGCACGTCCTGCAGTGGGCTGCCATCGCGAGCATCATGGTGGCCTCGGCGGGCAGCGCCGGCGCACGCGATGCGCAGGCGCTACCCAATTAGCCGGAAAGTCGCTCGCATAGAGATCATGGACTAAAGGATCACGCAAAGCGCGATCGAGGGAAGAACATTATGGCCAGCACTTCACCCCAGCCCCGGGACAGTTCGTCATCCTTTCCCAGCGTACTCGCTGGAACCCCGATTGCTCGTCGCTGGGTGACCCTCGCGCTCTCATGGCTCGGGCTCGGCATCGGGATCTATGCCCGCCTCAGCCTCGGCCGTAACATCGGCATCGTACCTGCCCAGCGACGGATCGTCACGACGGGAGCTTACGGTCTCGTTCGACACCCGATCTACACGGCCACGTTTGTCAACTACGTTGCTCTCCTGCTCCTTCGGTACTCTCGGCTCACGGCCATACTCGTGGCGTTGGGCATACTCTGGTTCGTGGTCAAGAGTCTGGTCGAAGAGCACTTTCTCCGGACCGATCCTGAATACGCCGCGTACATGGCGCGCGTCAGGCGGCGCTGGATCCCAGGACTCCTGTAGCAACGGCGAATAGTCCGACAGTCGAGGCCCCATGGACCTTCAGCCACTTATCCCGATCTTTGCGCTGGCCATCCCGCTCGCGGGCATCGTCTTCGTTGGACTTCAGAAACTAGCCCGGACACGGCTCGAGGAGGCGCGTCTGCGAGCAGGCGGCGTGGAAAAGGCGGCCGAAGCCGACATCGCCGCACTTCGAGACGAAGTTGGGGAGTTGCGACGTGAGCTGAGCGAAGTACAAGAGCGGATGGATTTCGCCGAACGGTTACTTAGTCAGGTTCGCGACCAGGAGCGGCTACCGAAGCCGGGGCCCTCCTGAGTGAGGGGCCAAACCGATTCTTGCTGACACCTATGGAGACCAGATGCCTCGACAGATCGTCTATAGCCCGAAGGCGGCCAAGCCTCCTGCGACCTACAGTCAAGCGGTCAAGGCGGCCGGACTCGTCTTCGTGTCCGGCACCGCCCCACACGACCCCGCCAACGGGCAGATCAAGGGCGCCACGATCCAGGAGCAGACTCGTCAGTGTCTGACAAACATCACTGCCATCCTCGAGGAGGCCGGCAGCTCTCTCGACAAGATCGTGAGCGTCACCATTGTCCTGGCAGACGAGGATGACTTCGCGGGCATGAACGACGAATGGCTCCGATGGTTTCCTGTCGATCCACCGGCTCGTCAGGGTGCGAAGTTGCCGGCGAGGATTCCTGGACTCAAGGTGTCCATTGCGGCCATTGCTGAGGCCTAGAGTAGAAGCGCCAAGCAGATACAGGGGGTCCACTATGCGAGTCTATTTGAAGATCTCTGGAGCGCTGTTTGGGGTCATCGCCGTGGGGCATCTGCTCCGGCTCTTCCGGCACTGGCAGGTAGGCCTTGCGGGATACATGGTGCCCTTATGGGTTTCGTGGATTGGACTTGTACTCGCAGGCGGCCTCAGCATCTGGGCCTTCCGCCTGATGCGAGCTGTGCCTCGCGGAGCCTAGTTCCTGAGGTCGCACTTCCATCTTGTCGAAGAGGTGCGTATGCGCATTCGGCCAGGTCTCTGGCTGGTTCTCGCCCTCGGCCTCCTCGCTCAGGTGACTGAGGCCCAGCAGGTAGATCCAGCGCTGCGTGGAAGTTGGACCCTGAGCGTCGCCAGAAGCACGTTCGGCCCCGATGGTGCTCCCTCTGCGGGGACCGTGCGGTGGACCGAGCATGGTTGGGTATTGGCACTCGTCTTCCCTAGTGGCTACGTGTACGCAGATGCCGTGCTCACCGATCACGGCTGCGCTTTGATCGGCGTTTCACCGGATTACACGTGCCGCCTCGCCGTTATCACCCCCAAACATGTGCGATTTACTCTTCGCCAAGCCGGCACCGTCCGGCGGGTGGGAGACATCGAGCTCGTCGACTCCAACACCACGCGAGCCACACACAAAGTGTCCCCCGCCTCCGGCGCGCCTTATACAGAGACAGCCATCTGGCTTCGCGATCAGGAGTGAGGAAGCTCCGCTTGGGCGGCCAGACACGACCGCCACATTCTCAGTAATCAGCAAGAGGAGTTAGTCGAAATGGCCAAGAACACGATCTGCCTGTGGTATGAACACGATGCCGAAGAGGCGGCGCGCTTCTACGCCGAAACTTTTCCGCAAAGCAGCGTCGGCGCCGTACACCGTGCGCCCGCCGACTATCCCGACGGCAAAGCGGGCGATGCCCTGACTGTCGACTTCACCGTCGCCGGCATACCCTGTATCGGCCTCAATGGCGGGCCGCACTTCAAGCACAGTGAGGCCTTTTCCTTTCAGATCGCGACCGACGACCAGGAGGAGACCAACCGCTACTGGAACGCAATCGTCGGCAATGGCGGACAGGAAAGCCAGTGCGGCTGGTGCAAGGACAAGTGGGGCGTGAGCTGGCAGATCACCCCGCGTGTGTTGACCGATGCACTCGCCAAGGGCGGCAACGCGGCAAAACGTGCGTTCGAGGCGATGATGCCGATGAAGAAGATCGACGTCGCCGCCATTGAAGCGGCGCGGGGCTGATGAGACCGATCCTTGTCGGCGTCACTGTCCTGGTGGGTCTGCTGGTGGTCTACTGGACGGGGCTTTTCGTCTGGCAGCGCGCTCTGCTGTTTCCAGCACCCCCGCTCGCGGGGGCGCCGGCTCGGCCAAGCGACGCGCAGGACGTCTGGCTCGAGATCGCCGGCGGGTCGGTGGAGGCGTGGTATCTCCCGCCGCTGGTCGGTGCTCGCGACCCGGCGCCCGTCCTCCTGTTTACTCATGGCAACGGCGAGCTGATCGACGACTGGCCGAGCGCTTTTGAGGAACCGCGTCACTGGGGTTTGGCCGTTCTGCTGGTGGAATTCCCCGGTTATGGCCGCTCGGGCGGGGCGCCGTCTCAGCGCTCGGTGACGGCGGCGGTGCTGGCGGCTTTCGACTGGGCCTGCCAACAGCGGTCCATAGACGCGACCCGAATCATCGCCTACGGCCGGTCGGTGGGTGGTGGAGCGGCCGCCGCGCTAGCCGGGAAGCGCCCGCTGGCGGCGATGATTCTGGAGTCTACGTTCACCAGCGTACCGGTGTTTGCCCGACGGTTTGGCGCGCCGGGCCTCCTGGTGCGAGATCGATTCGACAACCTTGCGGCTGTGCGCCGGTTTACCAAGCCGCTGCTCATCCTGCACGGCGAGCACGACGAGATCATTCCGGTGGCACAGGGCCGAGCGCTGCATGCAGCGCAGCCCTCATCGGAGTTTTATCTCATGCCGTGCGGCCATAACGATTGCGCGCAGCCCTGGGCCCCTATCGAGCGCTTCCTGACCAAGCATCAGCTTCTCCGCGAGCAGGATCGGTCGAGGTCTAGTACTGTGCCAGGTTGAGATTCCGGGCGCTTGTCGCGTGCAGAGGATTTGCATTTCGTTAGGCCGTCAGCGCATCGGGGTCCGAGCTCGGAAGGAGTGAACTGCCATGGCCGGGGGGGAGCGTGACGTTCCGGGCGTGATGGCGCCGCCGCCGCTCATCTATGCTGCGGGTTTGCTGCTCGGATGGGGATTGCAGCGGCTCTGGCCGCGGCAATGGCTCCCCGCAACCTGGGCGCGGCCGCTGGGGTTCGTTCTCCTGGTCGCCGGCCTCATCGGAATCGCGGGCGTCGTCGCCTTCCGGCGCGCAGGCACTACGCCGAACCCGTGGCGACCCACCACGTCGTTGGTCACCGGCGGCCCCTATCGCTTCACGCGCAATCCGATGTACGTCGGGTTCACGCTGTGGTATCTCGCGGCAACGAGCTGGGCCAATGCCCTCTGGCCGCTCCTGCTGCTTCCGCTGGTGCTGCTCGTGATGCAGCGGGGCGTCATCGCGCGGGAGGAGGCGTATCTCCGACGGCGCTTCGGGCAACAGTACGAGGAGTACAGCGCGCGCGTCCGTCGCTGGCTGTGAGATACCCTTCGACGGCCTGCCGACAGATCGTCGCAAACGTGTGAGACCGCCCGTTGCTCGGGCCCGCGAGGGGGATGGGAGCGTCGTACAACTCGGATTTGCGGGGGACTTATGGAGCTCCTAGTCGTGGGGATCTACGCCGCGGTGCCAGCGATTCTGATCATTCTCACGATCGGCTGGCTCCGGGAGCGTAAGAGGAAGCGGGGACCTGGCTCACGACCGCCAGGCGCGTAACGGCCGAACAGGATCTCGATTGATCAAATCAGGGCGTCATTCGGCATTTCTACTCGGCCTCGCGTTCGGCGTCGCAATCTGGTTGCTCTCGCCCGTCATCACTCGACATCGGGAGCCCTGGGATGCGCAGGGCGGATACTATCCCGGCGCCTTGGTCCTGACCGGCCTCCTGGGCGGGCTCGTGGTGCCGCAACACTGGAGGAGCGTCGCGATCGGAATCTTTGCCGGACAAGCGGTGGTGCTCCTGGGTGGTGTGGTTGTGGAGCCGGCAAGCGGAGGACTGTGGCCGCTCGGTCTGCTCGTTCTCGCCGTCTATTCCGTGTTGGGGCTCGTCGGCGCCGGTGTCGGAACGACCCTCATGCGATTCCGAGGTCGCGGGAACCATCGCGACACGGATGAAGCCTGACCCGCGCATGCAGAGCACCTCGGTGGGCAAGGTGAGGAGTTCAATGCACTGGGCTTGGCAGTGGAGTGTCGTTTTCTTCGTGGTCGCCCTCCTGGACGTCGCCGTTCGACTCGGGACGGGCTTCGACATGGTTTGGATTGTCAGAGCGGATGCACTCCTGTTCCTGGGTGCCAGCCTCACGCTCCTCAGGCTGCAACGGGTCCGGCCGGCCCTCGCGGGATGGCAGCGTGCGCTACAGGGCGCCTTGATGGCCGCACTTGCGCTCGGCGGCCTCCGTGCCACGCTCTGGGCACTGGGGCTCCCACTGCAACGGGCTAATGCCATGGTGCTCGCTGCGGCGGTAATTGGAGGAGCGGGAATGCTGTGGTGGCGTCGTCATCACGCGCGGGCCGCGGCCTGACCGTGCAGCCGACGCGCCGGAAGTGTCTCGAGCAGTAGGAGGAGGCTCCATGAGCCCAAAGACGGATATACGGAAGGCCGCCAAGACCGTTGGCAAGGTCAAGGGATTCACCGACGGGGAACGAGCAGCGATGAAGGAGCGTGCCCGAGAGCTGAAGGCGGAAGCGCGCCGCGGCCCGCGCGCGAAGAAAGAGGACGGGGAAAGCGACGTGCTCGCGAAGATTGCCGAGATGCCGCAACCGGATCGCGCCATGGCCGAGCGGCTCCATGCCATCGTCAAGGCCAGCGCACCAGCCCTCTCGCCGAGAACCTGGTACGGGATGCCCGCGTACGCCAAGGACGGGGATGTCGTCTGCTTCTTCCAGAGTGCGCACAAGTTCAAGGCGAGGTACGCGATGTTCGGCTTCAGCGACAAGGCGAACCTCGACGAGGGCACCGTGTGGCCGGTCGCCTTCGCGCTGAAGGAGTTGACCGCCGCGGACGAGGCGAGGATCGGCGCGCTCGTGAAGAAAGCAGTGGCTTGACGAGGTCGACGCGTTCAGAACCCTTTGCAGCTGATGCGCATGTTGTCAGGCGTACACCCAACTGAAGAGGTCGCATGCGGCTTGGAACCGTGATCGGGGCAGTGCTCCTCATCGTTGGGGCGTTCATCGGCCTGCGCGGCCTGAACTACAGCACGCATCGGAGCGTCGTGAAGATCGGCGACTTCGAAGCGAAGGTAGAGGAGCGACGCACCGTTCCCCTATGGGTTGGAGGGGTGATCTTCTTTGCCGGGTTGGGTCTCATCGGTTACAGTCTCAGCCGCCGGGGTGACGCTTAACCCACGCATGCAGCCGAGAAGGGCGCGGACCGCGTCTCTAGAGCGACCTCAGAAAGGCCACGAGGTCCGCCTTCTCCAGGTTCGTCAGGCCCATATCGCCGTCCCGGATATCGCGCTGAGTTGCTGCCTAACCTGCAAATGCAGGCGACAAACGCGGGCTGGCCTGGGTGTGTCCGAGTGGAAGGGGGAGTCTGGTGAGGGGTATCCTGGCTGGCCTCGTGGCGGGCATCGCCAGTGGACTTCTGCTTCTTGGGCTTGGGGGTCGCCTGGCTATGCGACTCCTCGCGCTGATCGCCCACCGACCGACGCACTTCGGGCTCGGAGCAACACTCGGCATCCTGGTGATTGGAGCGATCCTGGGCGGAGCCGCCAGCCTGGGCTACTCGCTCTTCCTGCACCGGATGCGCGGCGCTCCTGCCCTCAAGGGGGCACTCTACGGCAGCCTTCTCTTTGTCGTGCTAATCCCGCTCCAGCCCAGGGCCATTCAGGAAGAGATCGATGCGCTCCACGGTCACCTGGTCGTCGCCGGGCTGCTGTTCTGGGCGGTCTGTGTGGGCTACGGGGTGATGCTCGCAGGTCTGGCGGCTCGGCGAGCTGCGTTCAGCGGGAGTTCAACGCGCGTTGCCGCTTAACATGCGCAGGCATCCGACAAGATCCGTTGGGCGGACTTTTACCGCTGGTCCCGCCGGACGTCGAGACGCCGGAGTAGATCCTGAGAGGATCCGTGCCCGCGCGGTGCCGTCCCAACCGCCGGGCGCACCCGCCACGCGATCCCACCGAGGAGGGCAGCGAAATGAATCGCGCGTTCATGTTGGTGCCACGGAGGAGACCCCGACTCGGAACGACCGGGCCCTAGCCGGGCTTCGGATCGCCGTCGGCATCCTCTTCCTGGTGTTCGGGGAGTACAAAGTATTCGGAAGCAAATTCGTGTTCGGCAGCGGCTTCCAGGGCTGGATCCAGCAGTTTCTTGCGGACGGTAGCGCGTATCCCTTCATGGTTCCGATACGGCAACCGTGCTGGGCGCCGTCGCGGTGTCGGTCCTGGTGCTTTCGCTGGTCTCGGCATGGGAGTCGGAGCGACGACGGTAGGCGCGCGGCCGACGCTCTTCATCCTTCAGGAGCTATCATGGATTTCCCGCACCTGGTTCTCGCTCGCGTATACGAGCATATCGGGCCGATCGACCGGGGCGATCGCTATGAGGATCCGCTTCAGGCGACACTCGAGAAGACGGGCATTGGCCGCGTCACCGGTGGAGGCTCGCAGCTCGATGAGCTGGGGAAGATTGCCTACGCGGATGTCGAGATTGAGCTCGCCGATATCGACGAGGCACTGCGGATCGTAGCCGACACCCTCGAGGCAGCGGGTGCACCACAGGGCTCTGAGCTGATCCAGACGTCGGATAATCGAGTGCTGCGCGAATTCGGCAAGCTGCAATGCCTGGCGATTTACTTGGACGGGACCAGCCTGCCCGACGAGGTTTATGCCAACCTCGATTTTGAGGAGGTAGTCGCCTCGATCGGCGCAGCCGCGGGTGCCACCAGCTACCGCAGCTTTTGGCAAGGCCCCGAGGAAACCGGCATCTTCTTTTTTGGGCCAGATGCCGAAGCGATGTTCGCCCGCGTTGAGCCGGTTCTCCGACGTGTCCCGATCGGCCAGAATGCTCGCGTCGTCATCCGACATGGCAAGCAAAGCTTGAGTCCGCGCGAGCTCCGCATGCCAAGGCACTGAAAGAAGGGCATCATGAATCGAGAACGAACGCTCAAGATCGTGTTGGTGTTGGTAGGATTGTTGTTTGCGGCCGGCTTGTATCCCTTGGTGGTGACTGTACGGAGTGAACTGCAACCGCATGACGAAAACGCCTTGCCAATGATGCTCAGCCTGTATGTGACGCTCGGCGTCTTCTTGCTTCTGGCAGCACGCAACCCGTCCGCGAATCGAGGTGTGATCGCTTTCGCGGCGTGGTCGAGTCTTGCTCATGCCGCTGTCATGGCTGTGATGTCGATTCAGCTTCCAACCGAACGCAACGAGCTGCTGATTGCCACGGCCGCGCTCGGCGTGATCGGCGCGCTTCTGATCGTGTTGGCTCCGAGAGGGCAGCCGGCAGGCGGCGAACACGCCTCGGCCTGACAAGCGCACGCGGAAGGTGGACCCTTGTTTCGCCTGACTTCGATTGCCTTGCGCATTGTCGGCCGGTCCGTTGCGGTCGGAGCGACGTTGTTGGCTGCATGCGCCACGGATAACACAGGGCCCGGTCCGTCGCTCGTTGGCACATGGGATCTTGTCGGTTACACCGACATGGGAATAGCCGCGGCCACGACCGGGACGTGGATGTTTCGCAGCGATGGCACCATGAGCGTCAACGGAACGATCACGTTTCCAGGCGAGGCGACCGAGCCGCTGATCGCTGATGGCACCTATGAGCAGAGCGGTGCGAGTGTGACGCTGACGATCGGGACCCAGAGCGGCAGCTGGACGCTGGTCGAGAGTGGAAATGAGCTCACCCTTACCGAGGATGAGCCGCCGCCGGCGAACAGTATCGTGTTACGGCGCCATTCGTAGGACTCGCAGTAGTTATTACCTTGATTCCCATCGTTCGCGACTGGAGCGCGCCTCATGGATGTCTTGACCACTCTCATGATCATAGGCGTGGCTACCGTCGCGGGCGAGACCGTGATACGGGTCGCAAAAGCCAGGGCAGGAGGCGCTACGCGGCTCCAGGCCCATCTCGATCAGCTCCAGCAACAGTTCGACGAACAGGCTTCAGCCTTGACGGAGGTCCAGTCGCACTGTGCCGGTCAGGAAGCCCAATTCCGCGAGCTCCAGGATCGACTGGACTTTGCCGAGCGGCTGCTGACCCAAGCGCAGGAGCGTTCGGGCCTCAACCCCGGCGCCGGACAGGGACCTGGTATTGGCCATCAAGCTTGACTACGGGAGGTTTGTGTTGAAGAGCAAACGCGTGCGAACGATTGCTGTCGTGACGGCACTCGTCTGTGCCTTGAATAGCGGCGCCATGTCCGCCCAGGACAAGTACACCGTGAAGGTGCCGGGTGGGCTCGCGTTCTCCGAGTTCAGGGGATACGAGGCTTGGCAGGTTGTCTCCATCAGTCAGGACGGAGCCCTGATGGCTGCGATCCTCGCGAATCCCGTGATGATCAAGGCCTACGAGGCCGGATTTCCCGGCAACGGCAAGCCTTTCCCCGACGGCTCCAAGATGGCGAAGATCCATTGGATCCCGAAGAAGCTGGAGACCTTCCCCGCGGCGACGGTGCCGGGCGCGCAGCATGACGTCGACTTCATGGTAAAGGACAGCAAGAGGTTCACGGACAGCGGCGGGTGGGGATGGGCCGTGTTCGAGTATGACACCGCGTCCAAGGCCTTCAGGCCCGGCACCACTACCGACACGCCGCCGCAGGCGAACGACGCCAAGTGTGGATTCGCCTGCCACACGATCGTGAAGAACAGAGACTACGTCTTCACGGATTACGGGAGGCGGTGAACGGTAGTCCTCACTGGAAGGAGCTCTTCGCATGCGACTTCGCACTCTTCTTCTGCTCGGTGGTGTGCTCGGCATCGGCTTTGGTCTCGGCTTCCTCCTGGCCCCCGCGGCCGTGCTGGCGCTCTACGGGGCGGGGACGGACACCGTCGGGCTCTTGATGGCCCGGTTCTTCGGCGCTGCGTTGTTGCAGGCGGGGTTCGTGCTCTTTCTGGCTCGGGATGTCAGTGAGGGGCCCGCGCGTCGCGGGCTGGTGCTGGGCTCTCTGCTCGGCTCGATCGCCGGTCTGTCAGTCGCGCTGTCGGGCCAATTAGCGCATCTGGTGAACGGGCTCGGATGGACGACCGTCGCCATCTACGCTCTGTTCCTGCTCGGCTACGGCTCGTTCGTCTTCGGCAAGAGAGTGGCCTAGATAGGACGGACGCACGTCCAGGTGAGCTGAGGATTCGGTGAAGCGTCGTGTGGTCGGCTTCCATCAGGATGAGGAACAGCAGTGGGTAGCCGACCTGGAGTGCGGGCATGCCCAGCACGTGCGCCACGATCCACCCTGGCAAGTTCGCGATTGGGTTACGACGGCGGAGGGTCGGAAGGCTCATCTGGGCATGGAGCTGGACTGTCGGCTGTGCTCGGAGCGCCTCTAGCCTCGTCGCACGCGGCAACCGTCTTCGACGGCGCCACCTACTCGCGCATGCAGCCGCCGCGCGGCCGGCACTCCTCACGACTTCGCTTTCCTCGAGGGTTTCGACTTGCCGGAGCTGTTGAGGGCGACCGCCTGGCGAACGAGCGCCTTGAAGGCGGACTCGTCAACCTCTTCTCCTTCGTGGATGTCGATCGCGCGGCGTACGTTTCCGTCGAGGCTCGAGTTGAAGAGACGGGCCGGATCCTTCAGAGACGCGCCCTTGGCGAAGGTCAGCTTCACGTCATTCTTGTAGGACTCGCCGGTGCAGATGATGCCGTCGTGCGACCAGACCGGGGTGCCGGGTTGGGTTGGCTTGACCCACTTCCACTCCTCGACGACGTCCGGGTCTGCCTCCTTGATGAGCTTGCGCATTCTGCCGAGGGTTTCCCCGCGCCAGTCCCCGAGTTCGGCGATTCGTTTCGAGATGAGCTCCGATGCCGGCTGGCCTTGGCTCGCGTCTGACTTTTTCATGTCTCCTCCTGCTGCGCCACTTGCGGCATACGGCAGCACGAACATGTACAGACCGTGAACAGGAGCAGGCGAGCGGGAGCAGCGGCGAGTAGGTCACCCAGGGCGAGGTCACCGCCCCGTGCCAGGGCGACGAAGTTGGCGATGACGGTCACCGTGAAGGCGATGGACACCAGCGGTGGATCTGCCGATCCAGTTGTTCCAGTTCAAGGACCTCCTCGTCGACGCCGAACTGCTTGGCGTACTCGGCGTTCAGTCGCTGCCAGCCGCCGAACTTCATCGCGTCGGGGCCGACGATGCGGCCGATGGGGTGATCCGCCGAGAAGGTGATCCAGCACATCGAAGCAGATGTGCCAGCCCGGCGGCGCCCATCGAGATGAAGCGGCGATCGATGTTGTGCCACAGCGTCAGGCGCGTGCCGCCACCAGAGGCTTCGAGTTCCCACCGCATATCGTGGCCGCCCCAGTTGTACTCGAGCACCTTGGGAGCGTCGGCTCGCGTCACTCGTGGTTTCGGTAACGTGCGGCGTGGGCGCTCCCACCGTGGTGAGCTTCACCGTGGTTCCAACCGTACCCAGGCTCCCGTCGGCGTCGAAGGGCGCCCACTCGCGCAGATGCGCCGGGTCGGTCAGCGCCTGCCAGACTTTTTCCGGCGAGTGGCGCAGTTCTCTGACGAGAATGAGCGTCCACTTCTCTCCGTCCTTTCGTACCTGCGCCCCGCTGGCCGGACCCGGTGTGTACTGCTCGCGATCGGTCATCTTCTTCTCCTTGTCTTCCTTTTCGTTGGTGTTGATTGATCCATGCGGTCGAGGTGGCGTTCGAGAGCATCCACGTGAGCGGACCAGAACCGGCGGAACGGAGCCAGCCAGGCATCGACCTCCTGAAGTGGTTCAGGTTTCAGCCGGTAGAGACGGCGCTGTGCGTCCACCGTGGATTCCACGAAACCGGCCTCGCGCAGCACTCGCAGGTGCTTGGACACGGTCGGCTGCGGCATACGAAGCTGACGCTCGATCTCTCCCACCGACTGTTCCGACGAGACCAGAAGGCTCAGGATCGCGCGGCGGTTCGGCTCCGCGATGATTTCGAACACGGATTCCATACTTGATATACTCAACAGGGTATATACGTGTCAAGGCATATTACCGGCGCTCTCGTCTGCAACCGAAAGGATCGCCCGGGATGCCTCTAACCAAGATCTTGTTCGCCGGCGCCCTCGCCGGAGTCCTTGGTGTCCTCACGAGCTGGCTCGTGACCGGCGTGGCGTTCCACCCGTACCAACGCCTCACTCCCGCCACCTGGCGTCCGACTGAAGGACCTCGACAATACGCATTGGCCAGTGGCGCCACACTGCTGGCTGCCCTGATGATCGTACTCTTCTTCAGCCTGACGGGCGGATTCCACGCCCTCGTGGGGAAGGGTTGGCTGCTGCAGGGCGTGTTGTTCGGCCTCTTGTGCTGGGCGGCTCTGGGCGCGCCGGTGTTGTTCTCCATCGCGCTCTTCGTGAACCTGCACCGTGGTGTCGTGGTGGGGCTGTTGCTGGATTGGTTCCTGGTCAGTCTCCTTGCGGGCGTTGCGGCGGCATGGACGCTGGGCCGGTGAACATTCAGCTCCTGCTTGTTCCCTACGATTCCGGCCACCGCGGTTGGCGCTGTGGAGCCGGCCCTGAACACTTGCTCCGGGCCGGGCTCCGGGGCCACCTGGAGCGCCTCGGTCATGTGGTCACGGCCGTCCAGATCATTGAAGACGACCCGGACAATCAGCCAGCAGAGATTCGCACCGCGTTCGAATTGGCGCGGCGTCTTGCGCATGCCGTACGCTCGTCCCGAGCGGCCGGCGACTTTCCGCTTGTGCTCAGCGGCAACTGCAACACAGCGATCGGCACCCTCGGTGGCCTGAGCGCAGCACCTTGTGCCACGTTCTGGTTCGATGCCCACGGCGACTGCAACACCCCGGAGACCACGACGACGGGTTTCCTCGATGGGATGGGCCTTGCCACGGCAATGGGGCTCTGCTGGCACGACCTCGCCGAGACGGTGCCCGGCTTTCAGCCCATTCCGCCCCAGATCACCTTCCTTCTCGGCGTACGCGACCTGGATCCTGCGGAGGAGAGCTGGCTGGGAAAATCCCCAGTCACGGCGGTCTCGGTCGAGCAACTCCCAGGCGGGCTGCCACTCCTTCTGAAGAGGGCTGCGATAGCCGACGTCGTCGGGTATCTGCATCTCGACGTCGACGTCTTCGACCCGGCTGTCGGACGGGCGAACTATCTCCCCGTTCCCCATGGCCTCTCCCTGGATCAATTGACCGGCGCCATCGCCGCCATTCGCGACCGCCTTCCCCTTGCCGCCGCGACGGTGGCCTCGTACTCGCCCGAGGAGGACCACGACCAGGGGATTTGTCGGGCCACCTTTGCCGCGATCGAGGCTATGGTGCGCAGCGGCTGACAGTGGTACGCCTCCACCTCCTCGATCAACTTCAGCATGGCGACCGACGGTCGATCGGCCGCGCGGACAAGGTCGCCCGTGCGGTGCTCAAGCAGCCTGCACATCTGCCGGAGCTAGTGGCAGGGCTTTGGCACCGCGATCTGCTCGTGCGGGTGCGTGCCGGTGACGCCCTCGAGAAGGTCGGACGGGTACGGCCTTTCTGGATACGGCCGTTTCGAGCAGAGCTGCTCGCGCTGGCTGCTGCGACTCACGAGCAGGAGCTTCGCTGGCACCTGGCGCAGCTGTTGCCCCGCCTTGGGCTGCGCCCTCGAGAGCGGAGCACCCTCGTGGGGGTGCTCCGTCGGTATCGGAAGGATCCAAGCGTGATCGTGCGGGTATCGGCCTTGCAGGCCTTGGCGGACCTCACCCAGGTTCAACCTCAACTGCGCCCACTCCTCAGCCGCGAGCTGAAACGCGCGCTGGAAACCGGGAGCCCCGCGGAACGGGCTCGCGCCCGCAAGCTCCTGGCGACGAGCGTGGCCCAACCCGCGCATGCAGGCGACAAGCGGGAGAATTCGTGGACCTCACGGCCGATCTCGTAGATGCACTCGTCGGGCGACTCTTCGCGCCTGAGCGGCGTGGCGAGGCGGGCAGCGTGCTCGGCCATTACGGGACGGAACCCGACGAACGCGAGGCGATTCGCGTACGCGTGGCCGCATTGAAGCTCAGCGAGGGGTCCATGGAGCGGTTGCGCGACCTGATAGCGCACGCCAAGCGGGACTATCGAGATGTGCTTGGCTGGGCCGAGTATCCGGAGGAAATGCGCGCGCTCACCTGGCGCTTGCCCCCGGCCGAGCAAGTCCGCATTCGCACGGCGGACCGCGCACAGTACCTGGCTTGGCTGGCGGCACATGGTGTATGAAGGCCGATGCGCAGGTCGTTAGCCTGACGCGGTAGAGGAAGCCGAATGACTACCATTCGATGTGCCGAGTGCGGAAAGGAACACGATCTTTCAGGCATCGAGCCTTCGTATTGGCGGCCAGATGCCTTCCTGGCATTGAGCGAGGCGGAGCGCGAGACGCGCGTCAAGCACACGAAGGATTACTGCATCATCTACTCGAGCGAGCCCGGCGGTACGCCGCGCTGCTTCGTTCGCGGTGTGCTTCCAGTCGTCATTCGTGGAGAGTCGGAGAGCCTGGGTTGGGGCCTGTGGGTCGAGATGCACCCGCGCGAGTTCGATCGGGTATGGAATCTTTGGGACACGCCTGATCAGAATCAGGAGCCGCCACTGGCGTGCTGGATCGCCAATCAGATAGAGCGCTACCCCGACACCGTTGGATTACCGGGCTCGCTACAGCTGGAGAGTCCGGCAACCCGCCCAACCATTCGACTGTCTCCTGGGCTCGACCACCCGTTCGCACGCGAGGCATCAGCCGGAGTGGATCTGGCTCGGTCGCTGGAATGGCGCGCTTGGCACTTGCACTGATGCCTGACCATCAGCCGAAGAGCGAGCGTCCGGTATGAAGACGCTGGGAATCATCGGCGGCATCGCACCCGGGTCGACCGTGGATTACTACCGCCTGCTCATCACTGAATACCGTGAGCACAAGCGGGACGGGACGTATCCCTCGATTCTGATCAACAGTATCGATCTCAAGCGACTGCTGGATCTGGTCGACGCCAATCGGCTCGATGAGCTGGCAGACTGGCTGGTGCGGGAGGTCGAACGGCGGCGGGCACGGAATTGCCGTTGCTGTTGCGAGCCAGCGACGCGGGTGGGCTGCCCCTCCTGGACACGACACGGATTCATGTGAGTCGCGCGGTAGCGGCGATGCTCGCGTAGGCGCGGCCTGACCCTCGCATGCAGCCGATCTTCATTACGCCCGGCGGCAGTCTCGTCTCGGCCGCGCCTCTGCCTTCGCCATGAGCGCGCTCCAGACGGTCCGGATGTCCTCCCGCTCCCACATCGTCGGGTCGTACCGCCAGTTGAGGAACGCGCAGCTCGCCGCGTGAGTCACCGCGATCGTCCCGGCGCGCTCCAGCTCCTCCGCGGTGCACGGGTCGGTGTGGGGGCCGCCGCAGTTCTCGACGTTGACGCCCATCACGATCTGGATGCCAAGCTGCTGCGCGTCTCTAGCGGCCTCGTCGTAGAACTTCTGCGGGTCGCCCTTCCTGGTGGTGTACTGGGCCCAGGCGTAGTCGAGAAGCGGGGCGAGCGAAGGGTCCTTCTGCACCCAGTCGGGTGTCATCCGCACACCGAGGGGGAGACCGGGAATCCGGGCGCGTGTGTACGCCGCCCAGGACGCGATCTGAGCCGGTGTGATTTCCTGGCCGCCCCAGCAGGTTGGGCAATCGTAGTCGTCGCCCAGGTTGAAGCCGAGGATCGTCGCGCTGTACTTACTGACCGTCTCGGGCGTCAACACCTGCGCGTACTCATCCGTCAGCCGCTCGGCGCTCTCGACGGAGAATGCGCCGCCGTTGGCGCCGGTGACGGAGAGCCGCCGGCGCGGCGGCTCGATCACCAGGGTGAAGTGACACTGCGCCGCGAGCTGGAGCCGGTCGAGTAGATATCGAGGGTCGAGGGTCTGCACGGTGCCGGACATGAGATCCGTGCAGTACGTCTCCTTCGGCCAGCCGAAGAGGCCGGCGACGAGGCCGCCTGCAACCCGCTGGGTTGGGCGCGCCGCCGCGGGCGCGAGCGAAAGACTTGCGATGCTGAGCGTAGAGAGCAGTGCGATTCGCATCCGGTTCATGGCGACTCCCCTACTGGGAGATTCCCGGCGACCATGATCGGTTGCGACTAACCTCGTGGCCCTATTTTCAGCGCCCGAACACGTAACACGGATAGCCATCGCGTGCCGCGGCCGACGCCGCCAGGTCGATGTCGATCGTCGCGAACGGCGATTCGGGTGTGGTGGTCGCCAGAATCTCGTCCATCCGGGCTGATGATCCAGCCTGCACCTCCACACGCACCCGTCGGATCCACTCGGTTGGACGACAGGCTGAAAGCTCCCGAACGCACCGCGGCTACCACACCCACCGACAACCACTTGGCCGTCGTGGCTGCCGCCGTCGCCCGCGGGCGACAGGATGACCTGCACGCCCAGCGCGGCGTAGGCTCCATACGTCTCCAGCGCCCACAGCTCGGTGCAGATGTTGAGTCCGAATGTGAGGGCGCCGGCGTGGAATGCCGGGAAGTCCGGGTCGCCCCGATCGAACCAGCGCGTTTCCCAGCCGCCCGGCTCGTCGGGCAGAAAGAACTTGCGGCGCAAGCGGCGTCAGGCCGCCGGCAGCCGACCAGAGGTATCCCTGGTTGAAGGGACGGCCCTCGATGCTGACGGGCCGGGTCCCTACCACGTACTCGGCGTGCAATTCGGGCAACCGCTCGAAGCCGAGCATCGCTCTGGGCCAGGGCGGCGGTCCAGCGTGCCTGGTCGAAGCGCTCTTCCTCCCACACCGGATCTACCAGCGCGAACTCGGGCAGGAGCACCAGCTCAGACCGTTGCTCCGTGACGTGTGCCGACACAATCCGGCCCATGCGGCCGCCAGGGCCGTGTGGCTCATGGGGAAGCTCGCAGACGGTGACGCGCACTACCAGATCCGCACCCGTGACGCCGGGCTCGAGGTACAGCCGCTGTCCCGGCTGCACGTCGAACGCGTCGTACCACGCATCGATGTTGCGGACCGTGGCGATGCGGTAGCTCTCCGGGGCGTGGCTGTCGGTGGCGAGCTGCGTCCGCAGCGCCTCCTCGCGAATCTTGCTGCGCCAGCTTCGAGCGAAGCCGATGAAGAACTCCCGGTCCTGCTGGCGCACGTATGCCTTGTCGGTGGCCCTGCTGCCGAGTGTGCGGCGATAGGCGTCGAAGGCGGCGGCGAGACCCGCCAGGTCGGCGATGTTCTCGGTCTGGGTCAGCTTGCCGTCGATCGCCAGGTCGGGAAACGGCTGATAGCCGGAGAACTGGTTCACCAGCGGCTCGACCAATGCCTCGAACCGCGTCAGATCCTCGGCGGTCCACCAGTGGCGCGACCGGCCTTCCGCGTCCCATTCCGCGCCCAGCATGTCGACGAAGTGACTGACCTCGTGGCCGACGATGGCGCCGATGGCGCCGTAGTTCGCGGCGTCCGATGCCGTCGGATCGAACTTTGGGGCCTGCAACAGTGCGGCGGAAAAGTTGTACGCGTTCTGCTGGAACACGAGGACCGCGCCGACCGTCTGCGGCGCGATCCACCATTCGGTCATGTCCACGGGCTGGCCGAGCCGGGCCAGCGGCATGGCGGTAGTTGCGGTCCGCGACGCGCCGAAGATTGCCCACGGGGTCAGCGGGGTCCACGGCGAGGTCGGAATAGTCCTGCCACTGTCTCCGGGTAGCCGATGCCGAAGTACAGCGTCTTCAACTTGGCCAGCGCCAGCGTCCTGGTGGCAGGCGACATCCATGTCGCTGCTTCGACCCGTCGCGCGGAATGCCGCGATGACGTTGGCCACGATCGCCTTCACCCGGGCCTTCTGCTCGGCCGGGAAATAGCGCTCGGCATACATCCTCCCGAGGGCGTCGCTCATGGCCACCTGGGTCGCCTCGAGCGCGCGTTGGGCGCGCGGGCTCGGCTGCGGCTGGCCGGTCACGGCGCCGTGCATCGCCAGGGCCTGCTCGGCGAAGGCACGCGGCAGCACGTCGGCATAGGCGTCGATGACATGAAAGCGCAGGTAATCCTTCCACGCCTGCAGCGGCTGCGACGCGACCAGCGCCGCCACACCCGTCACCGCGGTGGGCTGCCAGGCGACGAAGGCTTCCTGCCTGGCCAACCCTGCCGCGGCGAAGAACGCGGACCAGTCCATCCCCGGCGCCTGGCGCGCGAAGTCGGCGCGGGTCCACAGGTTGTCGGCGTTGTGGTCGTTGGCCGATGCCTCGCGCGTGGCCTGGCTCCTGGCGAGTGCGGTCTCCAGCGCCATCACCGCTGCGGCCCGCTGGCTCCGCGCGGTCGAAGCCGGCCAGTGCCAGCAGGCGGCCGATGTACTCCTGGTATCTGGTTCTGAGCGCCTGCATGCGAGGCTCGGTGCTGACGTAGTACTCGCGATCCGGCAGGCCGAGGCCGCCCTGCAGCAGGAAGGCGACGTAGGTCTTCTCGCCGTGGATGCTCGGTTCCACCGACAGACCCAGCAGGGTGGACGGATCGGTAGACGCCCCAGTTGAGCGGGTCGACATCGGCACGGAGTCCCGCGGCCCAGGAGCCGGGTCAGCGCCGCCTTGTCCTGCAACGCGATCGATGCTATCCAGCAGTCGGCTTGAGTGGCGCGAGACCTCTGGCCTCGATGGCGGCCTCGTTCAGATAGGCGGCGCGGAAGTCGGCCACCTTGCGCGCGATCGATCCCGACCGGCTCGGCGCCGGCGTCGTCGAGCAGTTTCGGGACCTGCTGTCGGGTGAGCTCGCCGATCTCGTTCCGAGCGCTCCAGCGATCCTTGCCTGCCGGGATCTCGGTGGCCTGGAGCCAACTGCCGTTGGCATAGGCAAAGAAGTCGTCGCCCGGCTTGATGCTCGGGTCCACGCCGGGTTCGAGGTCCGAATATGGCTGGTCGGGTGTTTGCGCGGCGACTATGCTGGCAGGCCACCAGGAGAGCACCGCGGCGAACAGGATGCCGCCGAGGGACAGTGATTCTCGACATGAGTCGTGACCTCTTGAACGGGAAGGTCGCTAAGCTACGGAGTTCGCGCCTTCCGTCGTGCCTCGCGCCGACAGGTTTGGATCAGTTTCGGACATGGTTGTCCGGATCACGGTGTTCCGGACGATGTGTATCGGGCACCACACCATGTCCTGAAATGATCGCTCGCGCTGCATCTGATCGACCTCCTGTTCGTCATCGCGCCGCACTCGCTGCTGCTCGACATCGCGGGGCCGGCGGAAGCATTTCGCCTGGCCAACCTGCATCGCCATCGGCGCGGGCAGCCGCCGCGCTTTCGGCTGCGCTTCGCCGGCCCGGCGCCGACGCTAACGACCTCCGTCGGGCTTGCACTGGCCGACCTCGAACCGTTGCCCGAGCGACTGAGCGCGCCGACCTGGGTGGTGCTGGTCGGCCAGCCGAGCGCACAGCTCGCGCAGGTCACGCCGGCGATCGCCGCCACGGCGCAGTGGCTCAGGCGAGTGCTCGGCGAATCGCTGCTCGCCGCGGATCCGCCGCACCGGCTGGTCGCGATCTGCTCGGGCGCGCTGCTCGCGGCGCGGGCCGGCCTGCTCGCCAGCCGCCGCTGCACCACCCACCACGAGCTGCTGCCTCAGCTGCGTGCCTTGGCGCCGGAGGCGCAGGTGATCGACAACCGCGTGTTCGTGGTCGATGGGCCGGTCGCGTCCAGCGCCGGCATCACCGCGGGCATCGATCTCGCGTTGCACCTGATCGCCGAGGAATGCGGCGAGGCGCTGGCCGCCAGCGTCGCCGAGGACATGGTGGTGTACCTGCGGCGTTCGCCGCGCGACCCCGAGCTGTCGCCGTTTCTCGTGCATCGCCGCCATCTGCATGCGGTCGTGCACCGGGTGCAGGATGCCATCATCACCAAGCCGGAACGCGACTGGGACATGGCGGCGCTGGCGGCGGTCGGCCATGCCACCGAGCGCCACCTGCTGCGGCTGTTCATCGACCACGCCGGCGTGTCCCCGTTGCACTACCTGCGGTCGATCCGGCTCGAGCGGGCCCGGCAGTCGCTCGAACGCGGCGCGAGCGTCACCCACGCCGCGGAGGTCGCGGGCTTCCGGTCGGGCTTGCAGCTGCGCCGCGCCTGGAGTCGCCAATGGGGTGGCTCGCCGCGGGACGCAGCGCGCGCCGCGGCGTGCGAGCTGGGGTAGACCGGCCAGGGTCCATCAGGTCTTGGTGCGTCGTCGAAGCACCGCCAGCACAGGCTCAGTCGCCTTCACCTCAGGTGTAAGCGCAGGCGCCGCGGCACCCGCGTCGAGCAGCAGCTCCAGCACCGCAGCATAGTCCCCGCGCTCGGCATGCCAGCCGTTGATCGACCCGTAGATCGTCCAGCCGAGTGGTGTCTGTCCGAAGTCCCTCTCGCGCGCTTCCAACGGTGGATGATGTGCGAGGATCACTCGCGCCATCGCGGCGTTGCCGTGGAACCCCGCCCAGTGCAGGGCGGTGGCGCCGTGCTGCCCGACCGCGCCGACCGGCCAGCCCGCTGCCAGCATCATCCGCACCGCGTCGACGTCGTTATTCTGGGCCGCGAGCGGCAGCTTGCGCCGCTCCTCATCATCCAGTGACTGTGCGAGGTCGGGCCGAGCCTGCAGCAACGCCGCGACCGACGCGTCGTCGCCCAGCTCGCAGGCCACCGCCAGCTTGAGCGGGTCGGGACTGCGGTCCATCAGCAGCTTGAAAACCACCTCATGGCCGAACTCGCGGGCCACCGTGTGCGCCGTCTTCCCCTGTCCCAACGTCCAGGTATAGATGTGCCCGCCGGCGTTCATGCTGCGCTTCGGGAAATACTTGTGGGATACCGTGCAGTGAATGGAGTCGGGATCGGCGTCGAGAAAGCCGCGCACGCGTTCGAGGTCACCCAGGGCGGCGGCCATCAGGATGTCGGTGTGTGCTCCGCGCTCCACAAGGAACCGCGCGACGTCGGGATGCGAGCGCACGAGGTACTGGGCCGGTGTGGATTCATGATCCACGTCACGGGCATCGATATCCGCCCCGTGGCTGAGCAGAAGCTCGGCGATCGCCACGGTCGGAGCGACGTGCAGCGGCGTCTGTCCATCGCCGCCCCGCATGTGTACCGACTGAGGATTCGCGGCCACCAAGGCCGCCAGGTCGTCCATTCGTCCCAGCTGCGCCGCCGACTTGGCGTCGAGCGTGGCCCCGCGCGCGATCAGGAAGTCCGCCAGGCCGTGATCGTCCTCCAGCACATGGAAGCCGCCGGCCCACCAGTGGCTGCGCTGATTGATGTTCGCCCCGGCCGCGAGCAGGAGGTCCACCGACTCCTGATTGGCCTGCTCCACCGCGACGATCAGCGGGGTGGCTCCGAAGGCTCCGCCCGGCACCGGCTCATCCAGTCTGGCCTTCACCGACGGAAAGCGGCTCAGCACCTCGGCGACCGGCTTGGCCTGGCGGGTCTTCAACGCCGCCGCAAGCGCCTCCATCGGATCGGTGGCGCGAAGTGCTTGGACGTGAGCCTTCAACTTCGGCCAGCTTGCAAAGCCGTACTCGCGTGCCAGCGCGTGCTGGCAATCGGCAAGCTTCGGTCGGTCGGACACGCCGGGCGGCCCCCATGCGCGCAACCGTTCGCGCGCGATGGCGTCGCCCGCCTTCGCGTCGTGGAGTAAATCCTTTGCCTGCTTGGTGAGAAACTCGAGATTGGCCCGTTCGGGCAGGGTGCGGGACATCATGCCTCCTTCGTGTCGCCCGGGGTCCGCCGTCGGTGGGCTGGAAGTGAGGTGATGTCGGTTGCCGTGCAGTTCTGCTCAGGTGGGATAGTCCCTGCCCGCGGACCGGGTGCGCCCTGTTGCGCACATCGGGACTCTAGTAAGCTGAGCCGTGACCGTCAAGCCGGCGGAGAAGATGCCTCGACTACTCTCGGTAAACGTCGGACTCCCACGCGACATCGAGTGGAAGGGCCGCACCGTTCACACGGCGATCTGGAAGGATTCCGTGCCCGACCGGTGCAGGGTCGGCCGGCTGAACGTAGACGGAGACGGGCAAGGCGACCTGAACGGTCACGGAGGCGAGCAGCGCGCCGTGTTCGTCTATCAGATCGAGTCCTATCGCTATTGGGAGGAGCATCTCGGGAGGACCGACTTCGTCCATGGACAGTTCGGCGAGAACTTCACGATCGAAGGACTGACCGACGATGTCGTGTGCATCGGCGACCGGTATCAGATCGGCAGCGCCCTGTTCGAGGTCACCCAGCCTCGCGTGACCTGCTATCGCGTCGGCATCCGGATGAACGAGCCCAGGATGCCGGCTCTCCTGACATCCAGCGGACGGCCAGGCTTCTACCTCCGCGTCCATCGGGAAGGAGAGGTGGGCGCCGGCGACGAAATCGTGAAGGTGGGCGAGGCGAAGGAGCGGATGACCATCGCCGAGATCAACGCGCTGCTCTATTCGTCCAAGCATCCGCCCGATCGACTGCAGCGAGCAGTGGGGATCGCAGCGCTTTCGCCCGGGTGGCGCTCGTCGTTCGAGGAGTTACTTCGCGGCAACTCGGGGCTCGCGCCGGCAGCCGCCGCGCATCCGGCAGCGCCCGGATTTCGGCCGCGTACCGTGACGACGATTGAGCACGAGTCCGCGGATGTCCTCTCCCTGACGATCGGGAGCGCGGACGGTCAGCCTCTGCCAATGGCGCTGCCGGGCCAGTACGTTGTCGTGCGTCTTCACCCCATCGCCGCGGGACCGCCACTCTATCGCAGCTACTCGCTTTCTGGGGCCGTCTCGTCGGAGCGCTATCGCATCAGCGTAAGGATCGAGTCGAACGGGGCCGCAGGGGCGTACTTGAGCGAGCACGTCCGGGTGGGCGATGCTCTTGACGTCAGCGCTCCGCGCGGAAGCTTCATTCTGCAGTCTGGAGACCGCCCCGTGGTGCTGCTCAGCGCGGGGATCGGGGTGACGCCCATGCTGGCGATGCTGCATGCGCTGGCGGAAGTCCGCTCGACACGGCAGGTGTTGTGGCTCCACGGCGCTCGCGATGGGGGGCATCATCCCTTCGCCGCCGAAGTGCGCCACCTCATGGGCGCGCTCGCACACGGCAGGAGCTACGTCTGTTACAGCCGGCCGGCCCCGGGGGACAGGATCGGCGAGGATTGCAACGCGACGGGGCACTTGTCGCGTTCGGTCCTCGACGAGGTCGGGATCCCCCGGGAGGCGGACGTCTACCTCTGCGGGCCGGTTCGCTTCATGGCGGAAATGAAGGAGGCCCTCGCATCCTCGGGCGTCGCGCCGGAGCGGATGTACGTAGAGCTCTTCAACGGCAGCGAGTCGGTGACACCTGGTGTCGTTGGTGCGGCGATGCGCGCGCCGCACCTGCCCAGCGACGATGCCCAGACGGGTCCGCTCATATCGTTCGCGCGCAGTGGCATCGCCGCACACTGGAAGAGCTCGTATCAGAGCATCCTGGAGCTGGCTGAGGCATGCGACGTCCCGGTCCGCTGGTCGTGTCGGACCGGGGTGTGTCATAGCTGTGAGAGTGGCCTGGTTTCGGGGGAGGTCGTCTACGGACCAGAGCCACTCGACAAGCCGGCCGACGGCAACGTTCTCGTGTGCTGCTCGCAACCGATTCGCGACGTGGTCATCGATTTGTGAACCCTGCCGGGGATTCGATTTCCGATTAGAGGACCCTCACGCCCGACTGCCGGGGACCTCGGGCCGCAAGTGAAGGAGCAGGGCGCCGCAGATCAGGCCGAAGCTGAGGCGCGGCGCGACGAACGCGATCAGCATGGCGGTCGTGAAGATCGCGAGGACGACGAGCGAGCGCCGCCGGGCGAGGCGACGAGTCCGCTCGGACACCAACGTCGTACCTGCGCGAGCCAGAACCTCGCGCTCGAACACGTTGTAGGCGATGTCGATGCACACGAACAGTCCTGCGTAAAACGCGACCGCGGGCGACGAGAGCCGGGTGCGCGCGATCCACGCTGTCGCGAACGCAGGAGCGACACCAGGAAGAGATGGACAAAGTTCATCCAGATCAATCCCAGCGACGGGTAACCCACGAACCGCATGAGGTAATGGTTATTGATCCAGATGACGGCGATGAAGAGATAGCTGACCACGTAGCTGATGGCCGTGGGCCAGAGCGGCCAGAGCGCCGAGAACGCGGCCTCATCCGGGGCCTTCAGCTCCAGGACCATGACGGTCACGATCACGGCGAAGCCGGCGTCCGTGTACGCGGCCACCCGATGGGCGGGTTCTCTATCGTCACGCATAGCGCGTTCCTTAGGAGCGAGCAGGACGTCGATCGATGTTAATCACGTACGCGAAGGCGGGGCACTCTATGGCAATCGTCACTCCTCAGCCTTGCCCGTGATCGGGCGCTTATCGCATTCTGATCGTCCTCGCCTCATACTATGCCCTTTTCGCTGTTATGGCGGGCTCCAGACAAGCGCTGATCATCGAGAGCGCAGTTGGCATCGTGTTTTCTTGCTGCGGCAGGTGTTGGCTTTCGGTACTCTCTCTGGCTCGTGGCAGCCGGCTTGCTGACGCATGGGATCTTTGATCTGCTTCACGGGCACTTGATAACCAATCCGAGCGTACCCGTATGGTGGCCACAGTTCTGCCTAACATACGAGGTCGTGGCGGCGGGTTATCTCGCGTGGCTGCTCCTGCGCCGGGCAGTCCCAGCGGAGGCGCGCTAATCAGTGCATGGAGCCGACCGGCGCCAGGGGACCTCCTCCGGCGGGGTCAGGCCGATGAAGATGACGGCAGCTGGCCGAGTGGCTGCCCCTCACAGCGCGGTTCTGGCCGTTCGAGTACCATTCCAGTACGGGACCGCACACGTCCGGGCACCTCCCTCGCAGAGCCAGAAAGCAGGTCGCACCATGGTCGCGTACACCGCCCTCATTGAGCGCTCGAATCGGAAAGAAATGAAGAACGTGGAGGTGAAGGTCACCATCACGGACCTAAGCCCAGGTCGGCAGTCTTGGAGTGGGGAGTTCATGTCCCGGAGTGTGGACGGTATTCTCCCGAATGAGCGACTCGCGCTGACCTTTGATACGGGCCAGAAAGGCACCGCGCGCGTCAGCGAGACAGAGTTCGACAGCCGGAGTCCGGAGGGAACCCTGGTGCACTTTACTGGCACGGGACCCCTCGCGTAGTGCCGCGGCCAACTCGCGTCGTTCCTTCTCCGAGCCACGGCAGGTCGACCGCATGAGACTGAGTGTCAGGGAGTACCTGAATCGTACCAAAGATCAGACGGTCCCCCCGCTCATGCTGGAGCTTATCCTGCGCTCCGGGAAGTCCTTCTATCTCAAGCGCGTGTTTGCGGTCGATGAGAATTCGGAAATGGTGCCGCTCTGCGTATGGGATGTGCGAGCCCTGACCCAAGCCGACCTGGATACGGTATTGCGGCGCCTGAGTGCGGTGGAATCACGGGAGGGGTTGGAGAACATTGAACGGCTGCATCCGAAGCTGGACCAGGGCAACCTCTGGGTCCGGCTTTCCGAGATCGAGTCCATAGTGGAATGGCATAGCGATCTCTGGCCAGGGGTCGATCGCGCGGACGCTCGCCAGGTCATTGTCGGGTCCAGGTCTTAAGGCCGCAACCTCACCCGCGCAAGCGGAAGGTGGGTAAGTGAGCGAGTCCACCGCTCGCGTCGCCGCGGCTCTGTCCGACCGCTACCGCATCGAGCGGGAGCTCGGCGCGGGCGGCATGGCCACGGTCTATCTCGCGCAGGACCTCAAGCACGATCGCGACGTCGCCATCAAGGTCCTGCGGCCCGAGCTCGCCGCCGCGCTCGGTGCCGAACGCTTCCTCGCGGAAGTCAAGATCACCGCCCGCCTCGATCATCCCCACATCCTGACACTGATCGACTCGGGCAACGTGGATGGCACCCTCTTCTACGTCATGCCCTTTGTGCGCGGCGAATCCCTTCGCGCCAGGCTCACGCGGGAGAGGCAGCTCGGTGTCGACGAGGCGCTTACCATCACGCGACAGACTGCCTCGGCGCTCGACTACGCCCATCGCCAGGGCGTGATCCACCGCGACATCAAGCCCGAGAACATCCTGCTCCATGAGGGCGAGGCCGTTTCTCACCGACTTCGGCATCGCACTGGCCGTGAGCGAGGCCGGTGGCGATCGCCTCACCGGGACCGGGCTGTCGCTCGGCACCCCGAGCTACATGAGCCCCGAGCAGGCCGCCGGCGATCGCAACATCGATGCCCGGAGCGACATCTATGCGCTCGGGGCGGTGACCTACGAGATGCTCGCCGGCGAGCCGCCGCGTGACGGGTGGCATCAGTCCAGGCGATCATCGCGAAGCTGATGACCGAGCGCCCGACGTCGTTGCGCGTACTGCGGCGACACGATTCCGGCCGCAGTCGACGCCGCCGTGATGCGTGCCCTCGCCAAGGTGCCGATCGACCGCTTCGCCACCGCGCGCGAATTCGCCGATGCACTCGTGAGCGGAGCGGCCGTCACGCCGGCCCCGGCGCCGCGTGCGGCCGCGGGCCGATGGAAGGGACTGGCGTTGGCCGCCGGACTGCTTCTCCTCGTCGTCGCGACAGTTCTCTTCTGGCGGCGTGGCGATCTCGGCCGGGGCAGGCGCCCGGCGGCGCGATCCGCTCGATCGCCGTGCTGCCGCTCGACAACTATTCCGCCGACTCCACCCAGGACTACTTCGCCGAGGGAATGACGGATGAGCTGACCAGCGATCTGGCGATCGATCAGCCAGCTGCGAGTCACATCGCGCGGGTCGGCGATGCAGTTCAAGGGAAGGAATCGCCCGCCGACTCCGGAGATCGCGAAGGCCCTCAACGTCGATGCGATCGTCGAGGGGTCGGTGACCCGGTCCGGCGACCGGGTGCGGATCACCGCACAGCTGATCGATGCCCGCGCGGACCGGCACCTCTGGGCCCAGACCTTCGAGCGCAAGTCGAGCGACGTGCTGGCGCTCCAGGCGGAGCTGGCGTCGGCCATTGCGACTGCGATCAACGTGCAGCTGACGCCTCGGCGAGCAATCCCGCCTCTCCGCCGCGCCGACCGTCGATCCCGAGGCCCACGACGCCTACCTCAAGGGACGCTTCTTCTTCAATCGTCCGAGCGACGAGAACCTGCAGAAGGCGATCGCGCAGTTCGATGCGGCGGTCAAGCTGAGTCCGACCTTTGCCCCGGCGTACTCGGGCCTGTCGGATGCGTACACCTGGGCCGCGTACAACGAGGGGTTCATCCGCGCCGTCGACGCGAAGCCCCGCGCGAAGGCGGCGGCGGAACGGGCGGTTCAGCTGGACAGCATGTCGGCGGAGGCTCACACATCGCTTGGCGTATTCAAGGCGTGGTTCGAATACGACTGGGACGGGGGCGAACGGGAGCTCCGTCGAGCGATCGCCCTCAATCCCAATTACGCCTACGCGCACGACCAGCTCAACCAGATGCTGGGAATCATCGGGCGCTTCGACGAGGCGATTGCCGAAGGCCAGCGGGCCATTGCGCTCGATCCGCTCTCGCCGTCGATCCTGGAAGATCTGGCGACGACGTTGTTGTACGCAGGCAAGGCGGCGAGGGCGCTGGAGCTTGCGCGGAAGGCGGCCGAGCTCGATCCGACCTTCTTCTTCCCTCCAGCTACTGAAGGGATTCTGGCGCTCCAGACCGGCGACTACCGCGAGGCGATCGCGAAGTTCGAGCAGGCGCGGACCCTGAATGCCCCGCCGTTCACAACCGCCTATCTGGCGTACGCGTATGGCATGTCCGGTGACCGCACCCGCGCGATGGCGACCCTCGAGGAACTCAAGAAGATGTCGCCTGGCGGTGAGGTGGCGCCGTTCAACCTGGCCCTGGTGTATCTCGGCCTCGGCGATCACGCGCGCACCCTCGACTATCTCGAGCAGGCGTATGCGGCCAGCTCGGAGTTACTGGTCTGGCTCAAGATCGACAGGATCTATCGATCCGCTGCGGTCGGAGCCGCGCTTCATTGCGCTGATGAAGCGGTTGAATTTCTCGAAGTGAGTCGGCGCCCAGACTTCAGCCGGCCATAGAGGGGTGAGGATGTCTGCACCGGAATTCGTCATCGAGACCGACCCTGCGCCCGAACAGGTTCAGTACTTGGAGGACCGGCTTTACGAGTTCAATTCACGGGTGACGGGAATAACGGACGGCGAGGGGCTGGCGATCTTCGTGAGAGACGACAGAGAGCAAATCGTCGCCGGGATTTGCGGGCATACCTGGGGCGGTTACTGCGAGATTCGGCAGTTCTGGGTGGACGAGTCGCACCGCGGCCGGGGCTTGGGGACCAAACTCCTCGGGGCGGCGGAGCGCGAGGCTCGCCGCCGCGGCTGCGGACAGATCTTTCTCGCCACGTTCACCTTCCAGGCCCCAGCCTTTTACATGAAGCGCGGTTTCGAGACGCTGGCTACGCTCGACGACTACCCAGTTGGTCACCAGAATCTCCTGCTGAGGAAACGCCTTGGCGGAGCAGGCAGCCAGCGCTATTCCATTCGTGCGTAGTACATGCAGACGACAGCGCCCTGGACATCCTGATTCCGATCACCCGGCCGAGGTAGAAAAATGAAGAACGTCGCGGACTCCCGATTCGCCATCAAGAGTTGGGACGAGAATCCCTATGCTGAGGCCCAGGACCTACCGAAGTTGACTCGGGCCGCCGTCACAAAGACGTTCACCGGCGAGATCACCGGCGAGGGACATGTCGAATACCTAATGATGTATCGTAGCGACGGCTCGGCCACCTTCGTTGGTCTCGAGCGGATCGTGGGGCAACTCGCGGGGAAAGCGGGCAGCTTCGTGCTGCAACGCACTGGAGTCTTCGAGAACGGTGTGGCAAAGGAGTCCTATTTCGTCATCCCTGGCTCCGGCACGGGAGAGCTTCGTGGCCTGCGGGGCGAGGGCACCTCGGCCGTCGGGCACGGGATGGAGCATCCCTTCACACTGAACTACGAGCTGGGTTAGCCGGGGCCATTCAGATCCTTCAAGGGGCTTCAGATGAAGCGGTCGCCGCTCCTCGTTCTGCTTTTCCTCGCCTGCAACGCTGCGACGCCACCCGAGCGCTACGGTTTTGTCGCCCTACTCGGAAACGATACCGTCTCCGTCGAACGCGTCTCGCGCTCGCCCACGCGGCTGGTCACCGACGGCGTGGATCGCTGGCCGTTCGTCCGACGGCGTCACACCGAATTCGATCTGGCCGCCGACGGCAGGATCCGGCGCATGGTGATGGACGTCCGAACTCCGAACGGCCGGTCGCCGAGGGAGCGCGGACGCCGGATCACCGCCGACTTCTCCGGCGATCGGGTGAAGATCTCGGTCCGCGACAGCAGCGGCGTGCGGGACACGACGTTCGCGACGGGCGGAGCGATCACCGTGCCGCACGTGTCGATGATGTACAGCGTCATCGAATTGGAGATCGCGGCGGCGCTCCGCCGCGGCGCCGCCACCGGACTGCAGCCGGGCGACAGCGTGCCGTTCCGGCAATTCTATCCCGATCGGGACGTCGGACCGAGCTTCACCCTGCACCGGGGCTTCGTGATCCCGCATGCCGGAGGCAAGGTGGAGCTGCGCCACGACTGGTTGTCGGGAACCGGCGATGTGACGGTCGACAGCAGCGGGCGGATGCTGACCTATTCGGGGGCGCGGAGCACGTACAAGGTCACCGTCGCCCGGACGGCGACCCTGCCAGACGTCGAGGGGGTCGGGGATCGTCTCGCGGCGGCGGAACAACGCACGGGACTCCAGCAGCTCAGCGTGCGCGATACCGCACGCGCCACCATCGGCGCAGCCACCTTCTCGGTGGATTACGGTCGTCCCTTGCTGCGCGGACGCACGCTGCTGGGCAACGTGATCAGCTATGACCGCGTCTGGCGCACGGGAGCAAACGCCGCGACCCAGTTCACCACCTCGGCGCCGATCACGCTCGCGGGATTGTCACTGCCGGCGGGGACGTACACCCTGTGGACCGCGCCGCACGTCGGTCGCGTCGACCTCATCGTGAATCGACAGACCGGGCAGTGGGGAACAGAATACAGCCGAGCCCAGGACCTGGGCATGGCGCCGATAACATCGGATAGTGTGAACCCACCGGTGGAGAAGTTCACCATTTCGATCGAGCCGACCGACGCCAGCCACGGTACACTCGCGATGGCGTGGGGAACGTTTCGATGGACGGCGCCCATCGTGGTACGGTAAGGGACTGTGTCCACTCCATAAGCGATGGCTCTTGACATCGCTTCACGGACGCACCACCGTCGGATTCAACGAACCTCACTGACCGATTCTTCCCTGGCACGACACATCCCAGGAGACAGCCATGAGCACCACCACAATCCAGAGTAAGGGCGCGACCACCGACACTCGCGTTGGGCAGGTCGCCATGAAGCTCGAGGTGATCACCATCCCGGTCTCGGATGTCGACCGCGCGAAGGCGTTCTATGGGGGGCTCGGGTGGCGGCTCGACGCGGACTTCACCTCGGCCAGCGATCACGTAGTCCAATTCACGGCGCCGGGCTCCCCCTGCTCGATTCACTTCGGCACGAACCTCACGGCCGCCGCGCCGGGATCCGCTCAGGGGACTCTCCTGATCGTCTCCGACATTCAGGCCGCCCGTGACGAGTTGGTCAGGCGGGGCGTCAAGGCCAGCGAAGTGTTTCACTTCGCGGGGTGGAACCGCGTCGACCCCCGCGGACGGGTAAGCGGCCCCGCACCGGGCCGGAGCAGCTACGGGTCATTCGTGTCGTTCAGTGACCCGGACGGCAACGGCTGGCTGCTGCAGGAGATCACGACGCGGCTGCCCGGACGGATCGACCCTGGCGCGACCTCGTTCGGCTCCGCAGGCGACCTCGCGAGCGCGTTTCGGCGGGCGGAGGCCGCGCACGGGGAGCACGAGAAGCGGACCGGCCAGCGGGACGCGAACTGGCCCGAGTGGTACGCCGCGTACATGGTGGCGGAGCAGGCGGGGACGGAGCTGCCGACGTGACGGACAAGCAGCATGCGGGCTGATATCGTGCCCGGTGGCACGTTTCCCGACTACGAGCTGCCTGATCACACGAGCACCCCGCGACGGCTCAGCGAGCTGCAGGGCGACGACCCGATGATCCTCACGCTTGCCCGCGGGCACTACTGCCCGAAGGAGCACCAGCAGCATCTGGAGCTCGCCGCGTTCTACCCGAAGATCGCCGTGGGGTACACCCGGATCGTCACGATCGCGACCGACGACCACCACACGCTCCAGGAGTTCCGTGCTTCGGTCGGCGCCCAGTGGCCATTCCTCTCCGACCCGGAGCGGAGGGTGCAGAAGGACCTCGACATTCAGGAGTACACCGATCCCGAGAAGAACCCGATGATCCCGCACACGCTCGTGCTCAAACCGGGCCTCGTGATCCACCGCATCTACAACGGCTACTGGTTCTGGGGCCGCCCGTCCGTGGTAGACCTCTGGCACGACCTGCGCGAGGTGTCGAGCGCGATTCGTCCCGACTGGGATCTGAGCAAGCCCGGACTCCGCGAGCGCTGGGACGCGGGAGACTTCTCGCCCTTCCACGGGTGGGACAAGCGGGCGGGCCAGAAGCCGGCCCGACATTGACGGGAGCTGGAACGATGACCGCCACATCCACAATCGCACCGGCTCGCCATGAGCCTGTGCTGCTCGGGCAGACCGTGGTCGTGATCGGCGGCAGCTTAGGGATAGGGCTCGAGACGGCCCGTCTCGCGCGCGAGGAGGGAGCCGGCGTGATCCTCACCGGGCGGGACCAGGGTCGCCTGCAGCGCGCCGGTCTCGAGGTCGGCGCCACCAGCATCGCCGCCTTCGACGCCACCGACTTCGCACGGCTCCGGACGTTCTTCGACGAGCTGCCGACACCGATCGACCATGTGCTGGTCACGGGGCCCGGTCCCTACTACGCGTCGCTGGCGGAGTTCGACCTCGCAAAGGCGCGTCGCGACGTCGAGTCCCATCTCTGGTTGCCGCTGGAGGTGGCCCGGCTCGCGCCCGGCAAGGTGCGTCCCGGCGGAACCCTGCTCTTCATGGGTGGCACCGGTGGCCGCCGCACTGCGCCGGGGTTCGCGCTCATCGGGGCGCTCACCGCCGCGATGCCCGCGCTGACCAGGAATCTGGCGCTCGAGATCGCGCCCATCCGGGTGAATCTGATCGCGGCCGGGTTCGTCGACACGCCGCTGTCGGCCGCGCTACTGGGCGACCAGCTGGACGCGCGGCGCGAGCAGCTCCGCAGTACGCTGCCGATCCGGCGCGTCGTCGGCCCGGCCGACATCGCCGCATTGGCCGTCCATCTCATGACCAACACGGCGGTCACCGGAGCGACGTTCGACATCGACGGCGGCCAGCAGCTCATCGAGGGGTGACGGCGCCGGCGCGCGATGTGACTGCAAATACCAGGTGAGCCGCCATGTGGTGAAATCGCGAGTGATTCTCGAGGTGCGTGGCGAGCGAAATGCGCTCGCTGACGGAGAAATACGTTGGATCCATCCTAGGGGGGAAGCATGAGTACTCTTGCGAAGGCGCTCACCGGCCTTGCCGCGCTGGCGTTCGTGCTTGCTGTTGTGACCCACTTCGGGGGTCCAATCTTCCAGACCGAGCCCGAAGCCTTCTCCAATGCTTGCACGAATCTGGCGTTGCTCGCGATTGCGGCAGTGGTGTTGGGTGGGGAAAGAGGGGGCGTTGGGCGGTCACTGTAGCTGCCGTCTGCGATAGACGGCCTCGCGACATCCTTCCACACCAGCTTCAGCATCGAGTGCATGCAACACGTGGGTCCGTGGTGTCTGGCTGGGTATCGGCGGCGTCGCCTATGTCATGCTGAGCCTCACGGGCGAGTTGTTGCCACAATATCAGGACAACGTGTTCACCTACAGCCAGCCCGCCTTCTTCGGTGAGCTGGCCCTCGTGTTGTGGCTTCTGATCAAGGGTGCCATGCCGCCCGTCAACGCGATGGCATCGGCCGACTGAGCTAGTTCTTGGAGGAGCCGGCCGCAGCCGCGGGGCGAGCCAGCCGCGATGGCCGCGCAAACCCTTCGCGATTCTCAACAGTGAAGTACTCGTTTCGGCTTACGCGTGCGATGAGCGGCTCGAGGACGCTGCGGACCGCGTCCACCGACTCGCCTTCCCAGATGCAGACTGCGCGTGTGCCATCGGGGGTCGGGAAGGTGTGGTGCAGCTTGATCGTGGGCGAGAGAGTTGTGGGGTCGGCAGCGTTCCAAAACGTCTCCGGATCGGAAATCGTGTGCTGGATCATGACGTACATACTTCCCTCCTTGAGTAGAAGATCTTGGTCAGACTCTGTTAATGCCTGTTGGGACCGAGCCTGTCAAGCCGAAGTCATCTCTCGGCACCTTGCTGTATTATCAGACGATCAGGAGGTGGCAATGTTCGGTCTTCATGCTCCCCACCCATCAATCGTGCTCGTAGCGATCACCGCCTTTGGTGCGGCCTGCGGCGAGGCGGAAGATCCATTCACGTCCGGCTCGGCCCGCGCGACTGTCACTGGCCTGGTGACCGACCGCGGAGGCGCGCCCATTTCCGGAGCCACGATCCACATCTCGTGTACCGGCGGCGGGACCCCGGTCTCGCTGGCCACCGACACGAATGGTCGCTACGTCGCTAACCTGGACACCGGGTCCGATCCCTTCGACGGCGGCAGCGGCCGGCTTGTGTGCGACTTCTCCGAACCGGCGGCAGGACCGGCGCGTGTCCACGTTGACACGGCGTTAGGCTTTGTGCGCGGTCCGGTGCTCGTCGCCCTTCAGTTCGTGGATCTGAGGGAACAATAGGCGTCGCGGACGCGCGTATCTTGTCCCATCGCAGAAACAATCGCGGGCAGACGTTCGACAGGTTACGTCGGTGACCATGGACATGACGCTGCCGGAAATGTCGCTCCAGGCCAAAGCTCGCCTCACCGGGGCGTTCTTTCTGCTGACCATCCTGCTCGGCGGAGCAGGGGAGTCCGTCTCCGGTCGGTTCATCATGCCTGGCGATGCCGCGGCTACCGCGAGCAACGTTCTGGCGCATGCAACGCTTTGGCGGCTCGGATTCGCGGCCTACCTCACCGAAATGGCCTGCAACATCGTCGTGACGGCGCTGTTCTACGACCTGCTCAAGCCGGTCAGCCGAAGCGCCTCATTACTCGCCGCATTCTTTAGTCTCGTCGGCATCGTCATCAAGACGTTCAGCCGTCTCTTCTATCTCGCCCCGTTCATGATCCTGACTGGTGGGGACTACCTGACCGCGTTCAATGAGGGACAACGTCAGGGGTTGACTCTCCTGTTGCTCCGGATGAATGCTCGAGGCGCGGGCATCGGTCTCGTCTTTTTCGGCTTCTATGCGCTTCTCCAGGGCTACCTCATCTTCCGGTCGACGTTCTTGCCGCGAGCCCTGGGTGTGCTCGGCATGCTGGGCGGGCTCGGCTGGCTCACCTTCATGGTCCCCCCGCTGGCCACGCGCCTGTATCCGTACGTCGTCACGATCGGACTTCTGGGGGCGGCGGCATTGATCGTTTGGCTCCTGGTATTCGGCGTGCGCGAACAGGAATGGAAGGAGCAGGCACGGCAATCGGCAGCGTCCATGTGGGCGTGAGGGAGTTTGTCGAGGCACATGATCCCTGATCTTCGTGACACGATCCTGGACACGTGGCGCACCAGCAACCGGCTGACGGTGTACCTGATCGAGCACCTGCCGCCAGGACTATGGACCAGTGCGATCCCTGGAGCGCCCCGGCGGACGGTCTGCATGATCGCCGGCCACATTCACAACGCCCGGTGCATGTGGACCAAGACCCTGGGACAGGAGCTCGGCGTTGTCGTCCCCCGCGGCGTGGATCGGCGACGTGTCGGTCGCAAGGAGCTTGTCACAGCATTGGGCAGGAGCAGCCGAGGCATCTTGCGTCTCCTCGCCATCGGCTACGATCGAGGCGGCACCATTCCGATCTCCTCGAGCTACGTCTGGCGCAATCTTCCCCTGGACGTAGGACACGTGCTCGCCTACTTCGTGGCGCACGAGGCACACCATCGAGGGCAGATCGTGCTGGCGGCCCGGGCGCTGGGCCATCGGCTCCCGCCCGCGGTCACTGGAGGCCTCTGGCAGTGGACCCGGCGGGCGGCAGAGGCGAAGGCCGAGCGATCGTGAGCACGCCATTGGAAAAGATGGTCCGTGTCGCTGGCCGATCGTGCGGATCGTTGTCGTCGGTCTCTTCGCGTGGAGTCTGCTCCAACGCGCTACCAGGCCATGGCTGGTTGGAGCCATCGCATGCATCGCGTTTCTGATCCGAGATCTCATGCGCATGGGCGAGATCTTCGCTGGCCCGCCCCTGGAAGCCGCCCAAAGACTGCTGACGTCTGCCATTCTGATGTCCTTAATCGCGGGTATTGGGGCATCGTGGTGGGCGAGCGCAAGCACAGTTGTTCGCAGGAGTGCTGTCTGATGAGCTCCTCCGAAGGAGGCGCCGCTCCGCACCGGTCAACCGACCGCTATCTTGTGGACGGGAGGTGGTCGCCATGAACAACGAGCCTCGACCTCCCGAACGACTTCCACCCTGATGCGCGCCTATCTCGACGGAGAGCTCGACCTCGACCGCTTTGTCGCCGAGATCGTTCCAGGCATTCCAGCGTCGCTTCGCGAAACTCACCAGGCCCAAATGAGTCACCCTCTCGGAGGCTCCATGCAGAAGATGAGGCGCAGCAAGTATCAGCCCGTCGCTCTCGGCTCCGTTTTTTGGACCGTGGCTCTCGCGGCCGTGGGCGCTTCGCCGGCGCCGGCGCAGTCGAAGGACGATCCGGCCGAGCTTGCCGCCGTGCGAGCGGCGCTCAAGAAATACGAGGACCCCTACGTTGCCATCCACGATGGGTACTTCTCCACTCTCGGGTGCATCGTGATCGCCCACCCAGGCGCCCCCGGGCACGTTCCCTATAAGCCGGGAGGCATGGGGGTCCATTTCCTCAATCTTGGCATGATCGGCCCCGTCCCCGATCCCGGCAAACCGCAGGTGCTGCTGTACGAGGCCGACGGCGACAAGCTCAAGCTCACCGGCGCCGAGTGGTTCGTCCCCCTCTCCACCGGAGTGAAGGAGCGTCCCAAGCTGTGGGGCCGCCCGTTCGATGGTCCGATGATGGGACATCCTCCGCTGCTGCCGATGGAGCTCACCCACTACGATCTCCACGTCTGGCTGTACAAGCCGAACTCCCTCGGGACTTTTGCGCCCACCAACCCGGCGGTGACGTGCGCCGGACACCCGTACCGGCTGGTCGAAGAGGCCCCGATGCTGGTGGCGGAGCCGAAGCCGTAGTGTGAGCCGAGGGCTGCTGAGGTACTTCGGGCTCGCGTATCTCATCACCTGGCTCTTTACTATCCCGTTCGTCGTGCTGTGGCGGACCACGCTCCACCAGACGTTCCCGTGGTGGGTCGAGGTCTTCCTCCCGGGAGCCTACGGACCGAGTATCGCCGCGTTGATTCTCGCGGCGCGCAACGGCGGACGCGCGGCCGTGGCCGAGCTCCTGCGGTCCCTGCTGCGCTGGCGCGTTCCGCTGGTCTGGTACCTCGCGGTGCTCCTGTTACCACCCGCCATGACCGCGTTGGCCACGCTGCTCTCCAACTACCACGTGACGTGGACGCAGGTCACGCTCGCTCCCGGGCTCGCCGCCATACCGGGAGCCTACGCACTGGCACTGCCGTTCGGGCCGCTTCCCGAAGAGCTCGGATGGCGTGGCTATGCGCTTCCACGGCTGCTTCGAGAGCACGGCATCGTCAGCGCGAGCGCGATCCTCGGAGTCGTCTGGACGTTCTGGCATACGCCGATGTTCTGGTTTCCAGGTGCCGCGATCCCGTCGGTCTTTCCACTGAGCATCGCTTCGGTCGGGCTCTACCTCGTGCAGATGATCGCGGAGGCTGGCCTCTTCACGCTCGCCATCTCCTGAGCGGCGGCAGCGTCCCGCTCGCGATCCTGCAACATGTCGCCTTCAATACGTCGGAGACTGTCGTCTTCGGGTTCATCCCCGAGCCGAGCGCGGAATACAAGCGGCAGATCTACGTGCAACACGGCGGTCATGTGGGCCGTGGCGATCGCGGGCGTCTGGTGGTGGGCCTGGTTCTCGCGACGTCGTAGCCCGCTCGACGCGGCCGGGAACTCTTTCACCCATCCCGTCCGTTAGGTGCCCATGTCAGCTATCGAGATGGGCGTCGACACCTTCGGCGACGTGACCATGGATGCGGAGGGGAGGCTGCTGCCACAGGCAGGCGTGCTCCGGGACGTCGTCACCGAGGCGGAGTTGGCCGATAAGTTGGGCGTGGACTTCTTCGGCCTCGGCGAGCACCATCGCCCCGACTTCGCGATCAGCGCGCCCGAGGTCGTGCTCGCCGCGATCGCCTCGCGCACGACTCGCATCCGTCTCGGCACTGCCGTCACCGTCCTCAGCACCGACGACCCCGTCCGGGTCTACGAGCGTTTCTCCACGCTCGACGCCGTTTCCGGCGGCCGAGCCGAGGTGATTCTCGGCCGGGGCTCGTTCACCGAATCGTTCCCGCTCTTCGGCTACTCGCTCGACGACTACGACACCCTCTTCGAGGAAAAGCTTGCCATCTTCGCGGCGCTGCGGGACGCCGATCGCAGCGGCGAGCCGGTGCGCTGGAGGGGCACCGTACGCCCCCCGCTCGACGGCGTGCGCGTCTACCCGCGCGTCGAGCGGCCGCCGCTCAGCACGTGGGTCGGCGTCGGCGGCAGCCCGGAGTCGGTGGTCCGCGCCGCGCGCTACCGCTTTCCGCTGACGCTCGCGATCATCGGCGGCGACCCGCGCCGCTTCGCGCCCTATGTCGAGCTCTATCATCGCGCGCTCGCCCAACTCGGCGCGGAATCGCTGCCGGTCGGTGTCCACTCGCCGGGGCACATCGCGGACACCGATGGGCAGGCGCGCGAAGAGCTCTGGCCGCACTACGAAGTCATGCGGAATAGGATCGGCGGCGAGCGCGGCTGGCCGCCGACCAATCGCGCGGAGTTCGAGCGCGAGATCACGGCGGGGTCGCTTTACGTCGGCTCGCCCGAGACCGTCGCCCGCAAGATCGCCGCGACGGTGGGTGCGCTTGGCGCGTCGCGCTTCGATCTCAAATACAGTGCCGGCACGCTCGGTCACGACCGCCTGCTTCGGAGCATCGAGCTCTACGGGCGCGAGGTGATTCCCCGGGTCCGGCGGCTGCTCGCCGAGGAGCCGGTCACTCCGTCGCGAGCGACCGGGTCATGAACACGCTGTTGGGGTCTTCCGTGTAGTCGCCGAACGGTGGACACTCCATGAAGCCGTGCCGCGCGTAGAGCGCGCGCGCCGGCGCGAAGTATGGCCACGAGCCCGTCTCGAGACTGAGGCGCGACATCCCGCGCGACCGCGCAGCTTCGATGATGTGCCGAAGCATGGCCGATCCCACGCCGTGCCCGCGTGCCGGCGCGACCGTGTGCATGGACTTCACCTCACCATGATCCTTGCTCAACGTCTTGAGCGCGCCGACACCGACGAGGGTCTCGTCTACCCACGCGGACCAGAAGGTCACGTGGGGTGACTTGAGCCCCGAGAGGTCGAGGGCGTGCGCGCTCCCCGGCGCGGTCTCTGCCAGGGAGCGAGTGAGATGGTTGTGCAGCAGCTCGACGACCCGAGGGTCGTCGAGGCCGCCTTCCACGATCTGCGGCATCACTGCGGGGCGGCCTTTGGCGAGGGAACGGTTGCGAGGATCATCACGACCTTGACCTGGCCGCGCTCCCGAGCGGTGTCCACCGGAAGACGACCGGCGTTGTTGGCCGCCCGGGGATCGGCGCCGGCTTTGAGCAGGGCGTCGAGCGCCTCCACCGAGCCCGCCTCGGCGGCGTGGTGGAGGGCGGTGAATCCCGTGATGTTTCGAGCCTCGAGCGGGGCGCCATGGGCGAGGAGAAACTGGATCGCAGGCACCCTGTTGTACCAGGCAGCCCAGTTGAGGGCTCGGCGTCCATTCGGATTCTGGCGAGTATCCAAAGAATCGATGACCGCGCCCGAACGGAGCGCGGCAGCCATGACCATGGTGTCACCCTCCATGGCACCGTCCCAGAACCGGGCCTGAGGGTCGCCGGCCTGGCCGTGGGCGACTGAAACACGAAGGAGCGCGACGAGCGCGAGGGCGGGGAGACCGCGGTACATGGACGACCTCGTGGATATGGGCAGTGGTTATCGGTTGGGATAGTCGCAGGCCGCAAAAGGTTGTCTCGCTCGTCCGATCCAGGAAGATGATAACTCGCCGATGCGTTAATTTAGAGGGACATGTCCATCGACAATCTACGATTCCCGGTCATCGCGGTGCGCGGCCCGATAGCACGGGTCTACGCCACACCGAACGACCTTCTCACGTGCACGCGCAGCGCATTGCGCCGGGGATGGTTTCACGATCTTCTGCTCGTTGACGCGCGCGGCAACGGCCGGCGCGTCCGGGAAGCGACGCGTGTGGGAACCGTGGGACCCTTCTGGGGCCTCGACATCTTTCTGAATCAGTGGTTACGGGTGATGCTCCATTTCGACGGCGACTCGATTGTCGTGCCGCTTCCGGAGCTCAAGCGGTATCTGTTACTTGCCGTCGAGGTCGCACCGGGGCAGTGGGACGGCGGTCGAACCATGTCCGAGCTCCGCTCTCTCATCGCCGGCGCGACCACCCGGGAAGAGCTTCTGAGTCTGATGCACCGCTCCTGACCCGATCTCTGCAGACGTCCCATTGATCCGACACGTCACTCTCTTGATCGTCGCGGCGGTCGCCGCAGGACTCCTTCCGGTGGCTGCCCTCCCGCAGTCCCCATCCGCCTTTCCCGTGGACGTCCGCGCTTCGCTGGGCCCTCAGCCGGTGATGGTGAACGGTCGGGCCAGGCTGCTCTACGAGCTCCATCTCACCAACTTCAGCCCCAAGCCGATCGAGCTCATCGGGCTCGATGTGCTCGGCGCCGACTCCGTCCGGCCCCTGGCGACCTTTCGCGGTGAGGAGCTGGAGAAGATGCTTCTCGCGGTGGGACCGGCAGACAGTGAGGGGAAGACTCGGGACATTGGTGAAGGTCGAACCCTCGTGATCTTTCTCGACCTCGCGCTCGACCGAGGCGCGACGGTACCGACTGCGCTTCACCACCGGCTTTCGTTGTCGATAGCAGGGAAGGATGGTCGCATCGTCGAGCAGACCCTACGGGGGCCCAGCGTGGCAGTCGTCCGGGGGCCAGTCCCGGTGCTGCGCCCGCCGCTTCGAGGATCGGGCTGGGTCGCTTTCAATGGATTCGCTTCATCCGATCATCGCCGAACCCTGCTGCCGGTCGACGGGAAGGTTCGGATCGCTCAGCGCTTCGCCATCGACTGGATGCGACTGGGTCCGGATGGGCGCCTGTATCATGATGACCCAGGGTCCAACGGCAACTACTACGGCTATGGTGCCGAGGTGCTGGCAGTGCAGGACGGGCGTGTGTCGGGCCTCAAGGATGGCCTGCCCGAGAACATCGGAAGCAACGAGCGGAGCAGCCGTACCGTGACCCTGGACAACGTTGCCGGCAACTGTCTCATCCTCGACCTTGGTCACGGACGGTTCGCCGTCTATGCGCACCTGCAGCCGGGAAGTCTGAGGGTGCAAGTCGGGGACCGGGTACGGGCAGGCGATGTATTGGGGTTGCTCGGGAACTCGGGCAACTCGGACGCGCCCCACCTGCACTTCCACGTGGTGGACGCCAACTCTGTGATGGGGGCGGAAGGGACTCCGTATGAATTCGAGACCTTCGATCAGCTGGGCCTCGCGGAGGGTCCGGAATCTCTCGACACCGGGCAGGCCTGGAAGCCGAAGGCCGGAGAAGCACCCGTGGCTCATCGGCGAGAGCTTCCGAACGACAATGCCGTCGTCGCCTTTCCATCGACATCGGGGCGATGACTCGAGATCACGGAGAAATCGAGGTGAGGCCGGCACGCCTCGAGGATTCGACCGCCCTGGCCCAGCTCAGCTCACAACTTGGATATCCCGTGTCCTCGAGCCTCATGTCTCGCCGTCTGGAGGACATCCTTGCGAGCATCGAGGAAAGGGTTTTCGTAGCTTGTCGGGCCCCGAACGAGCCGATCGGTTGGGTTCACGCTGCGGAGCAACGGTTCCTCGAGGCGGATCGTCGCTGTGAGATACTGGGGCTCGTGGTCGATGAGGCGAGTCGGCGTCAGGGAATAGGACAGCGGCTGGTCGCGGCGGTGGAGGAGTGGGCCCATACTCGCGGTCTCACCGAGATCTCCGTGCGCAGCAACGTCGTCCGGGTCGAGTCTCATCCGTTCTACGAACGGCTGGGGTACGGTCGAACCAAAACACAGCACGTATACCGGAAGAGGCTGTCCTCACCGCGGAGCGCGAAGCAGGATGCTGGAGCGCGGGTCACCGATCTCGACTCGCGCACGGCATCATGGACGCTCCGCCGGCTCCGGCCGGGTGACGCAGCGACTTACCAGGCCCTGCGGCTCGAGGGGTTCACCAAGCATCCGCTTCAGTTTCGAGTGGCGCAGGAAGATGAATGCGATCTCACGCTCGAGACCGTCGGACAACGTCTGGAGCATGCGTTCGTAGTAGGCGGTTTCGATGCCGAGGGTCTGGCGGGCGTGGGCGGGCTGACGCGATACGACGGCGCGAAGCTGCAACACAGAGCTCTGCTATGGGGGATGTACGTCCGCGAGCGCGCGAGAGGTCGCGGGTTGGCCGACGAGCTGGTTCGGGCTCTTCTCGCCGAAGCGCGATCACAGGGGATTCGGCAGGTGCTTTTGACTGTCGCGGCTGACAACGCTCGCGCTCGGCGGCTGTACGAACGCCATGGATTCCTGGCGTATGGGGTCGAGCCCGGGGCGATCAACGTGGACGATCAGTATCTGGACGAGGCCTTGATGATCCGTGTGCTCGATCACGTCGCGGTCGGTGGGCCGACTCGCGCTCGATGAACCAATTCGCGTAGGTCCATCCCTCACTCATGAAACAGAGTCAGACAGTCCTGGTGACCGGCGGCTCGGGATTCCTTGCCAGTTACATCATTGCGCAGCTCCTGGCCGGCGGCCAGCGCGTGCGCACAACAGTGCGAAGTCTGAAGCGTGAGCCCGACGTGCGCGCGATGCTGAAAGAGGCGGGGGTGGAACCCGGCGATCGGCTGTCGTTCTTTCCGGCGGATCTCCTGAGTGACCCCGGGTGGGCCGAGGCGGCGGTCGGATGTGACTATGTGCTGCACGTGGCATCGCCGTTTCCGTCCGAGGCGCCGAAGCACGAAGACGACCTGATCGTGCCGGCGCGGGACGGGACACTCCGCGTGCTCCGCACGGGGCGCGACGCCGGGGTTCGGCGCGTAGTCCTCACGTCGTCCTTCGCGGCCATCGGATACGGCCATCCGCGGCAGGCGGCGCCGTTCGACGAGACGACCTGGACGGATCTGCGAAGCGACGTGTCGGCATACGTGAAGTCCAAGACCATAGCCGAGCGTGCGGCGTGGGACTTCGTAGCGGCGGAAGGTCACGGCCTCGAGCTCTCGGTGATCAATCCGGTGGGGATCTTCGGGCCGGTGCTCGGCCACGATTACGCCAGCTCGATCGTGTTGCTGAGGCGCCTCCTCGACGGGGATTTTCCCGTTTGTCCGCGTCTCTACTTCGGCATCGTCGACGTGCGCGACGTCGCCGATCTCCATGTCCGCGCGATGACAGAGCCCGCTGCACGAGGGGAGCGATTCCTCGCGGTCGCCGGCGACTTCCTGCCGATCGTCGAGGTCGCTCGGATTCTCAAGCGGCGGTTGGGGCCCGTTGCGCGCAGGGTGCCGACGCGCGAGATCCCCGACATCCTGGTGCGTATCGCGGCCTTGTTCGCGCCGGCCGTGCGGCAGATGGTGCCCGAGCTCGGAAAGGTCAAGAACGCCACGGGCGCAAAGGCGCGACATACACTGGGGTGGACGCCGAGACCAAACGAGGAGGCGCTCGTCGCCACTGCGGAGAGCCTGCAACGCTTCGGCCTCCTCAAAGCATGAGGGAGTAGTGTCGGCTCCATTCGATGTACGTGTGGCCCTGCCGGGCGATGCGGCCATCATCGCGTGGCATCGCGCGCGAATGTTTCAGGACATGGGTGACGTGCCACCTGAGCTGTTCGACGAATTGCGCACGACGTCTCAGGCACATCTTGGTGAGGCGCTGGCGAGCCGTGAGTACGTGGGATGGTTGGCGAGCCCGAGAGGCGAGCCGGAATCTGTGGTCGCGGGAGCCGGGGTCCAGTTGCGCCGCGCCTTTCCCCATATGCTCACGCTTCCGGATGGCCCCGCGGTCGCGCATGGGCGTCACGCCATCGTGCTCAATGTCTTTACCGAGCCGGAATGGCGACGTCGGGGTCTGGCGGAGCTTCTCATCCGGCAGGTCATCGCCTGGGCTCGCGAGGAGCAGCTCGACCGCCTCGTGCTGCATGCTTCGCCCCAAGGGCGTGCGCTCTACGAACGATTGGGGTTCCAGGGCACGAACGAAATGCGCTTCAAAGGCATCCTGAGGGGGTCATCGGGGAACCATGATCCCTGACCGGTACCGGCACGACCATTCGGCGATCGGTCGTGCTCATCCTGCAGGATGCGTCGAAACCGCGGTCCACTCTCGCGCCCGACCGGTCGCCGAAAGGGTTGTGCGAGGCACGTTGATCGTTATGGCTCCGCCCCCGCGCCCATCACCACTTGTACGGATGCCGGCGACCGGCTGATCCGCTTCAAGATCGCGGCGCGGTCGGCGCTCGCGAGCAACGGCGAATTCGCCAGCATCTCCGCCCGGTGGCCCAACTCCCAGACCTGCCTGGAATCCTTCTGCTCCTGCGCGATCCATGCGGCATCGACATAGGCGAGTGCCGCGGTGCGCAGATCTCCACGTGCGAGGGCGTGCGCTGCCGCGGCAGCCATGTCGCCTCGTGCGGCCGAGCGATTACCGTTCGCATAGTCGAGCGCGGCTGCTTCCTTGAGACACCGGAAGCCGAGCTGGTCATCGGCATCCCGAAGCTGCGCCGAGCGACGGTGCAAGCGCGCAGCGTCGCTCCAGCGGTGGGCCGCAACGAGTGCCACGGCCGCGTCGTGCAGGCTATCGGCCCTGGCCGAGCTGGTGAGGGTAGGGAGCTGATATTGCGCCGAGACGGCAGCAGGAAGACCTAGGGTCGCGAGCACCACGCCGGCAACGGCAATGCGGCTGGCGAGTGACGGCTTCATCGTACACCTCTGGGCGTAGGGTCGGTCTCTCGTGTCATGGTGTCGGTGACTCCTTGGAGTGTTGGCGTTGGGACGGGGCTTCGCAGGGGACGTTCGTCCCACGATTCCCGATCACGGAAACTTCACGGGCATGGTATAGCGTAGTGGGGGTGACTCGGGAAGGCGCGTTGATGGATCTGGCCCCACTCGTCCGTGCTGTCGAAGTCCTGACCTCCCCGCTCGAATGGGGCGGCCGCCAGGCGTGGCTTGTCGAGAGCCTTCAGCGGGTTCGCGACGCGTGCGGCGCCGCGACCCTCGATCTCCCGGGCGACACCGTTGATCAGCTCGAGGCCTTGTTACACCTCCCGCAGGAAGAGGCGGGCTGGCTCCGTGGCGCACTCGAGTCGCTCGATACCGGCTGTTGGACTGCTCGTCCCTTGCCCCCCGTCGCGGACGAATCCGAGCCGATCGTCCGCGTGGTCTCTCTCCGGTGTGCGCTCGGCGCCGGCCTATCGGCGCTGCATCGGCTCGCGATGTGGCGAGGGACGCTGGGCCGGGCGTTCGATGACGCAGAGACCGGCATGGTGATCTACGGACCGGCGGGGACCGAGGTGACCCGGAACGCGCGTCTGGACGAGCTGTTGAGCGAGGAGCCTGCGTGCGACCGACTCCGCGAGCTCGTGGCCCGACATGCGAGACTGATCGCCGCGTCCGCGAGTGTCTCAAGAGATGAGGCACGGGAGGTCGAGCTGGCAGGGGGCGTCTATCGGCTGGTCGCGAGTCGCGCGGTTCCGGGGACGCTGCTTCCAGAGGCCGCCGTGCTCGTGCTGGTCGATCGGCTGAGCCCGGGCCTTCCGACAACGCAGGAATTGCGGGTCACCTTCGGCCTCCGAGGTCGCGAGCCCCAGATCGCACTGCTCGCCGCCGAAGGGCTCTCGAACGCGGCCATCGCCGAGCGGCTCCGGCTGAGCGCGCATACCGTGCGGCACTATCTCGAGCGAGTGCTGGATCGGCTCGGTCTCCACACTCGCAAGGCGCTGGCCCTGCACCTCATGGCCGGCAGCGCCGAGCGTCCGCAGCAGCCCAACCACTCACCGGATTAGATCGCCGATCTCCCTCCGCAGTCCGAGGTTGTCGGTACTTCGTACGCGCGCCGGTTCTGGTGGCCGAGTAATGGACGGGTAGCTTTACCTCCCATGAACGGCGCCGACATCCGCGAACTCTTCCCCGGTCTCGAGAACACGATCTACCTCAACACCGCCACGTTGAGCGTGGGACGCCTCGAATTTCTCGCGGCCGCGAGCCACAAGTTCCGGCTCGGGTCGCGAGGGGATGGGGTATCTTTACGTTCGCCGAGAGCTCATCGACCGAATGCGCCCGATTCTTTCTCGAGGACGAGCTGGACAGGGTCGCCGAGCTGATGGAAGGCGGATCGGAATCTTCTGAATGAGCGACGCTCCGCTCGAGCTCTTTCGTCGTCTCACCAACGGGCTCTACGTCGTGGGGGTGGCCCACGGCGACCAGAGGGACGCATTTACGGCGGCCTGGATCACCCAGGTCAGTTTCGATCCGTTGCTGCTGGCGCTCAGCATCAATCCGGGTCACGCATCATATCCGATTCTCATGGCTTCCGGCGTCTTCGGCATCAGCATTTTGCGCCGGGGCCAACAGGAGCTGGCGCGCCAGTTCGGCACGCAGTCGGGTCGCACGGTGGACAAGCTCGCGGGGCAACAATGGCGGGCGGCACTCGAGGGAGTTCCGGTCCTCCTGGATGCCGCCGCATATCTCGAGTGCCGCGTCGCCGGCCGTCATGCCGCGGGGGATCACGAGCTTGTGCTGGCTCGGGTGGTGGGCGGGCGCGTGCTTGCGCCCGAGGCGACGCCGATGATGTACGCGGAGACGGGGAACCTCGACGGCAGTGCCGAGCTGTACCCCAAGAGTTTTCCGACAGGTCGCTTCCAAGACTGATCCACGAACGAGGCCGACGGGGATGTCATCAAGCACCGTTGCCCGGAACAAGAGCGTGTGGGAGTGGTGGCCCGGTCGTGCCCGATGGACGTCCGAGCGCCGCTTTCACACCGGCTTCGCGCTTGCGCTCACGGCGGCGATCGTTCTCGGATTCTCCCGCACGTTCTTTCTCAGGCACTGGTACCCGGCATGGGCGGCGGCACACGGCGCCCCCGAGACGATCTTCTACATCCACGGGACGGTCTTCTTCGCCTGGTTCGTCCTGTTGATCGCACAGACTTCGCTGATTGCCGGTCGACGGGTCGAGGTGCACCGCCGCCTGGGCTGGGTCGGTGCCGGTCTCGCCGTTCTCGTCGTGACGATCGGTACACTCGGCTCGCTGATCGCGGCTCGCCGGCCGGCCGGCTTCATCGACGTCTCGATGCCGCCCCTCGAGTTCCTGGTCGTGCCACTCTCGCTTATGGTGTTGTTCGCAGGCTTCGTGGCGCGGGCCATCGTGAAGCGGCGTGACCCGCAAAGCCACAAGCGTTACATGTTGCTGGCGACCATCAGCCTCATCGAGGCCGGGGTGGCACGCTGGCCGTTCGCATTCATCAGGGCAGACTCTTCAATTCCCTTTGTCAGCGGGCTCGATCTGGCCGTTGACCTCTTTCTGGTGCCGATGGTCATCTGGGACGTCGCATCCCGCCGCCGCGTCCATCCGGTCACGCTGTGGGGCGGGCTCACAGTCATCCTGGTCCATCCCATCAGGATGTGGGTCGCCGGGACCCAGGCTTGGCTGAGTTTTGCGGGGTGGGCTGTGCACCTCATCGATCACTGATTCTCTGAGAAAGCCCGTTCTGCCTGGTGTCGATTGAACGAGAGTGTCGCGGAGGGTGCTCAACGGCATGAAAAGATCGGAGGGGTGCATGCGAGGTCGAGCTCGCGTCTTCGTGGTACCGCTGATCGTCGCTCTCGTGGCGTGCAGCACCGAGCCGAGTGAACTGCCCATCAGCGGGCAGTGGGGTGCGTCGGAGTTGGAGTTCATCGCGACATCGCGCATCGCAACACTTCGATTGCCATGTCAGGCGCAGGCGCGCTTCGCAGGTCCGATACACCCGGACGGCTCGGGTCACTTTGAGCTGGCCGGAGCCGTGGTGCAACGGTTTGGCGGCTCGCACGTCCGCGTGACGGGCGTGGTGAACGGCCCCGACCTCAATCTCACACTCGAGTTCACCTACGACGGAGGCGGCCGCCAGACCCAGCGCAGCATGCTCCATGCCGGTGTGCGGCCGGACTTCTCGCAGTCGGTGTGTTTCGCGTAATCGCCTCGCGATCGCGATGAATCACCTTCCAACGTCGAGTCCTCGGCAGGACAGCAGACTGACATGGGCCTGACTCCTCCCAAGGGCCTCGATCCCATTATCACCGACTATTACGAGCGCGCACCGGAGGAAGCTCGGCTCGAGCAGGGGCCGTCCCAGCTCGAAGAGGTGCGTACCCGGGAACTGATCGAGCGCTTTGCGCCGGCAGCGCCAGGAACAGTCTTGGACGTCGGTGGGGCAGCCGGCGCCTATGCCCTTTGGCTCGCCGAAGCCGGCTATGCAGTGCATCTGATCGATCCGGTGCCGCGGCTGGTGGCCGAAGCGCAGCGACGCAGCGCGGCGGCCCCGCGACCGCTGGCCTCCTGCCGAATAGGCGATGCGCGCGACTTGGGCCTGCCCGATGACACCGCGGATGTGGTCCTGCTGCTCGGTCCGCTGTATCACCTGACCGACTCGCGGGATCGTGCTCGAGCATTGCGTGAAGCATCGCGCGTGCTCAAGCCGGGAGGCTGGCTGTTCGCCGCCGCTATCTCTCGCTGGGCTTCGGCGCTGGATGGACTCGCCCGCGAGCTCCTGAAGGATTCTCGATTCGCGCAGATCGTGGAGCGGGATCTTCGCGATGGCCAACACCGGAATCCAACCGACCGGCTGGACTATTTCACGACGGCATACTTTCACCGCCCGGACGAGCTGGCCGACGAAGTGCGGGACGCGGGGCTGGACTTGAAGGGCGTCTACGGCCTAAAGGGACCGGGCTGGATCCTGCCCGATGTCGGAGAGCGAATGGTTGATGTGCTTCGGCGGGATATGCTGCTCGACGTGGCTCGAAAGCTGGAAGCCGAGCCTGCGGTGGTAGGCTGGAGCGCCCATCTGCTGGCTGTTGCGCAACGGCCGAACGGGCCACCATCTGAGCAGTGACTAGCGAAGAGGGGTAGCGTGCGAGACGACCTCTACGCATTGCCCGCAGGATTGGCCGTCCCCGTTGACGATGGCGCCGCGGCACATCTCGAGGGGCGGGAACTACCGTCGATCGCGCTCCAGTCAACCGCCGGATGTGCGGTACAGCTCGACTCGTTCGGCGCCGGCTGGACCATACTGTACTGCTACCCGCGAACGGGGCGGCCTGAAGAGTCCGCTCCTCCGACGTGGGACTCGATTCCCGGTGCTCGAGGCTGTACCCCACAGGCCTGCAGCTATCGGGACCATCACGCGGAGCTCCGGGCGCTTGGCGCGCAAGTCTATGGCGTCAGTACCCAGGCCACGGCGTACCAACAAGAGATGGTCGAGCGGCTGCACCTGCCCTACGAGGTACTGAGCGATGCGGAATTCCTCCTCACCGATGCGCTCAGCTTGCCCACATTCGTGGCCGGCGGCATGCGGTTGTTGAAGCGCCTGACGTTGCTCGCCCGGGCAAATCGAATCGAGCGGTGCTTCTATCCGGTGTTTCCTCCCGATGCCGACGCGGGGCGGGTTCTCACATGGCTTCGTGAGCACGCGGTCTGCTGACGCTCACGGTTCTCCTCGCGGTGGCTGTCCTGGCTACCATCATGATTCGTGGCTCGGCAGCTGGACCACTGGATGTGGCGGAGCGTTTCTACCTCGCGGCAGCTCCTGTCCCGGCCGTCCTCGCGCTTGTCTTGCCAGGTCTTGTCAGCCAATTCGCGCGAGAGAGCGGAAACACGCGCTCCTCGGGTTTGCGCCTCAATGAAGTCGGCGGGTGGCTCAGCGTTGCGCTGATCGTGGTCGGTGCCGTGCTGCTGGGGCGGCGATCGGGGCGGGGACTACGATGGGATCGTCGGCTTCTGATTGGGCTGTTTGTGGCGGCTCTCCCCGCGATCCTGATTGGCCTGGTCGCCCTCATGTACGCGGTCATCTGAGGATCGAGGCTGGGCGTCGCTCATTCTCCGGGGTGATACTCTCGCTCGGTATGTCCGGCGAGCTGTCCGGGGTAAAAGTAGACCTGCCTCAGCCTTCCCTCGGTGTATCGCTCCGTTTGATCGTCGAAGTGCGGTGATTCCGGATGTCCACTCTCTCCGCCTGCCGATATTGCCATCGCGCGTACACTGTCCGTCCCGAACTCGACCACGGCGACGAAAGTGTTGCCGAACCTTCCGTACCTGCGCCTCGTGCCGGGATACGTGCGTGCTTCGAACGAAGCCAGTGACCCCCATCGGGCCGAGGTAAAGGGGACGGGAACGCTTGGACCCGAATCACTGAACGGCTGCTCGAGGTCGTCGGTGATTCGCTGGAAGCGGTTGATCTCTCCCCAGGGCGTCTTCCACGTTCCGAAGTCGCGGGTGAGCCGGTCCACTGCGCTCGCGAGCGCCGAGAGCCTCTGCTCCGCGGACCCGCGCGTCGCCATGTAATCGTAGGCGGGCATTCCGTCGGCTTCCGCGTCGCTCCGAGTGAGCGCGGCCAGCGCCTCTCCCCAGTAGACCGCCAGCGACGTTGGGACGCTGCTCGCCGACCAGCGATAGTCCCACTTGCGAAGAACATCGATCGGTTCGGCGAGGCGTGCCTTCAGAGTCTCGCCGCGAGGCGCGGAATCGTATGCCGCCATCAGAGTCGGCAGGAGTCGCTCGAATGCCGTGAGATAGCTGTCGAACGCGGCAGTCCGAAGACGCTCGGGGGTGAAGTCTTTGCGACTCTCCAGTACTCGGACGGCGTGCAGCCCGCGCGGGCTCTCGCCTGCCTGGTCCATGTACCTAGGGAAGTCTTCCCGCTTCGGGCTGTACTGGCCGGCCGCGGACCAGGGCCAGTCGTTGGTGTTCTGAATCCAACCATTCGGCGGGTCCACGACATGCGGGCTATCGTCGATGCCGTGTACGCCGTGCCATTCGGTGGCGGGATCACTGCCATCGACGGGCTTCGTCCAATCGAATCGATCACTCCGTCGGGGAACAAACTGCGGGTGGAAGTAGGCGATGTGTCCATCTGCGTCGGCATACACGGTGTTGTTCGAGGAATTGGCGTGGAGCTCCATGACCTTGCGATAGCCGGCGAGCGTGCGCGCCTTCGTGCGAAGGAAGGATTGACTCAATGCTTCGATCGGCTTTTCCATGAGCCGAATGCTGATCCATTTCCCGTCCGCGGCCCGCACGATCGGTCCATGGTGCGTCCGGTAAACCGTGAAGACTCGTGACGACATCCCTGCCGCGCTTCGGTAGGGCACGGCGATGCGCTTGGTCACGAGTGGCCGGTTCTGGTCCCCATACCTATAAAAGAGGCGAGATCCCTTCCGGAGGATCGTCTCGGCGTACTCGTCGACCGCGTCCGCGCCGGTCGACGAATGCATCCAGCCCAGCCGGTCGTTGAAGCCCTGATAGAGGAAGAATTGCCCCCACGTGGCAGCGCCGTAGGCGTCGAGCCCCTCGTCACTTCTCATCTGGAGCTCGGACCGAAAGAAGAAGGTCGTATGCGGGTTGATGAGAAGGAGCGCTCGGCGGTTGACGGTATTGGACGGGGCAATGGCGAAAGCGTTCGAACCCGTCGCCTTTGGCAGTGCGCTCGCGTCGGTCGGTGACGGCCGGCTCGCGCTGTCTCCGTAGAACCGTTCCAGCTCTTCCAAGGAGACATTTTCAAAGTCGGCACCGATGCTGCCTTCGCTGAACGACAGCGGCATCCATGGCTCGAACCGGGTGATCACCCGAGGCTTCACGTCCGGATGAGTATAGAGGTAGTAGTTGAGCCCATCGGCCCAGGCGTTCATCAGCCGCTTCAACCAGGCGGGACTTGCCGCGTACCGCACTCTCATGCTGTCCGGATCGATGAACAGCTTCATTCGCAGGTCCTGCCAGACGGCGCTCTCTCCCTCCGCCTCGGCCAGACGTCCGATCGAGTTGAGATAGTTGGTCTCGACGCGATCGAAGTCGTCCTCCGCTTGGGCGTAGATCATTCCGAAGACGGCATCGGCATCGGTCTTCCCATAAACATGCGCGATGCCCCAGTCGTCCCGTACGATCGTGACGGCGCGCGACTCGCGCTTCCAGCGGATGAGCTCCGCTTCATTGAGACGCTGCGCCGGTACCTGGAGGGCGATGACGGTAGAGAGCAAAAGAAGCGTGTGCATGGAGTCCTATCATGAGATCGAGGAGGCAAAGCTCCCGGAACAATCTATGGAGGTCCGATACCCATGGCACGTCGCTCTTCCTGCCCGGGGACACCAGCGACAAATTGGAAGTTGCATCGGACATCCATGATCGGAGGCGGAGATGCGAGGAGCCGGTGGCACATCCGGGGGCGTCGGTGTCTTCTTCGTGGGCCTCGCGATGATCGTGGTTGGCGCCTACCTCCTGCTCACTCGCGTAACCGTTGGAAGCGGAGTCTGGGTCCTCTGGGGCTACAACGCCTTTGGCCTATCCCTGCTGCCGCTGCTGGTGGGAATCGGTTGGCTCTTCTTCGACGGCAAGAGTATCGGCGGATGGCTCCTCACGGCCTGCGGGGCGCTCATCATCCTGGCGGGAATCATCGCGAATCTTCACATCTACTTCGCCCCAACATCGCTCTTCGACACGCTGGTGATTCTGGGACTCGTCGCGGGAGGCATCGGCGTCGTCGCGCGATCGTTGCGCGCCCAGCCGTAGCCGAGTCCCTTGACGGCGCGGCACGATAAAAAAAGCGAGCGGCGCCGACTGGCGCCGCTCGTATGACTTCATGCTCCCATCGGAGGTCCTGAGTGCGGGACTCTAGGATTGCAGGCCCAGTCGAATGGGCGAGCTATGGGGCCACTCGTCTGCCGGCAGCCAATCCTGCGACGAGGGCGACGAGAAACAGGACGACAAAGATGTAGAACAGGATCTTGGCGAAACCTGCGGCCGTCGCGGCAATCCCGCCGAAGCCGAGCACGGCAGCGACCAGCGCGATGATGGCGAAGATCATTGCCCAGCGCAACATACTTTCCTCCACGGATAGCGGGACCGCTCGTTCGGCGATCCTCAGTACGTGCAGGGTACGTTCCTTGGCCTGGGAGAGCGGTGAGGACGATCCATATTGGGGTGTGAGGATGGTCACTGGAGGGGGGGCGCCGGGTCGGGCCCTTGCGGAAATCCACTTTGTGTGACAAAGTGGAGAGGAACCGAACCGGCGGCTGCGATGACTGCAATCGAGAAATACTTCTTCACGCCCCTGTACTATCCGCGGTCTCCGTGGTCGGTCCTGCGCTGGTGGGAGGCGCGGCGACTGTTGTTCAACGTCTGGGTCGGTGGCGCCGGGCTGTTCTCGCTCGCAGTCGTGAGCATCATAAGCCGGCTGCCACCCCATGCATTCTCCATGGGGGTACCGGTGCGGGTGGTGGCGGTGTACGGCATCCTGGCCAATATCTGCTACACCATGGGCCCGGTGGCTGATCTCATGCTTCGACGCGTGCTCGGCCAGCGCGCTCCGGCTGTGGGCCCGGTGCTCTTTCGATATGGGTTCGTCTTTTCCGTCGGGCTCAGTCTGCTCCCCGTGGGGGTTGCGGGTCTTGGCTGGCTGGCTCGAGTCCTCTTGTGGTGATGGCATAGAATCAGCCTCGACCTTGCGCCGACATCTCTCCCTCCCGAGTTTCCGAACATCAACTCCAGCAGAATGATTTCCGCACCCGCGGCGGCCTCGGGCACAGCGTGGATCACGGTTGCTGGACGTGTGCGAGGAAGACTATGGACACTCAGAGACTCCTTATCGCTCTCACCGTCGTGAACTGCGGGCTGCTCTGGGCCCAGACCACGCACTCGCGCCAGCAGAAGATGGCGCCGGACGATGTCCCGGCGGTGATCCGTGGGCACGCCCTCGAGATCGTCGATAGGCAGGGTAGGATTCGCGCCAGCCTGTCGGTCCTGCCCGAGGACTCGGCTCACCAGTGGAAGGGCAAGCCATATCCCGAAACCGTGCTGCTGCGCCTCATGAGCCCGGGTGGCAAGCCGAATGTGAAGCTCGGAGCGACAAGGCTGGGATCCGGGCTGCTGATCGGTGGCGAGTCGGATCCCACATACATCCAGGTGTTGGCGGAGGGTGGCGAGAGTACCGTCAAGCTGATCAATCAGGATGGCGTTGAACGACTGATCAAACCGTAAGGCCGATGACCTCCTACGATGGGCCCCAGGGCGTAGGCCAATTGGCCATTCCGGTCGGCGACCTTCAGCGGTCTCTCGGCTTCTATCGCGATGTGCTGGGGCTTCGCTTCCTCTTCCAGGCGCCGCCCGAGCTGGCATTCCTCGATTGCGGCGGCGTGCGACTCATGCTCAGTCGCCCCCAGGGCAACGAGCCGGCGACCTCGGCCGGTGTCATCTACTATCGTGTCGCCGACCTGGACGTTGCATATGCGACGCTTCGTGAACGGGGCGCAGTCTTCGTCGACCGGCCGCACCGGATTGCGCGTCTCACCGACCATGAGCTCTGGATGACGTTCCTCCGCGATCCGGACGATCACTTGCTGGCCCTGATGGCGGAGCGTCCGCTATCACCCGAAGGCGCGACATGAATCGCGTCATGCCGACCATCGGGACGATTCTCGGAGGTGCCGCCCTTGTCTCCGGGTGTGCTACGGCGACGCAACCGGTATCGTCGAATCCGAGGGTGAACCCCGATTGTTCCTTTCGATCGCCCACGACCTGTTGGACGCTGCCCGGCCGGGTCCCGTCGTGGCGGACGGCTCCCGTCGCCCCGGCCCCCGCCGATAGTCTGGAACGCGACTCGCCGCCCGTTCTCGCAAGCCACGATCGGGCGGAATGACTTCTCCATCTCTCCAGAGGCATTCGTGCCATCCAACTTGCTCGGACTCTTTGCCGGGATAGCGATCGGGCTGCTCCTTGGCGGGGTGTACTTTCTCCTGTGGCGGGCCCAGTACACGGTGAGAATTCGGGCAGACGCCGTGCAACGCAGCCAGGCGGTGACCGCCGGCAAGGTGCACGAGCAGTTGATTCCCTACCTGCCTGCCTTCCCCTACAATCCAAAAGACGTCCGCTTTCTCGGCAGCCCCATCGACCTCGTCGTCTTTGATGGGCTCGCCGAGGGTAATCTGCGGAGCATCGTGTTTCTGGAGGTGAAGACCGGGATCTCGTCTTTGACCACCCGGGAGCGTCGCGTCCGGGATGTGATTCAGGCTCGGGAGGTCGAGTGGGTAGAGCTCCGCGTGCCCGGACGACTTGCCGGCGCGGAAAAAGATTGATTCCATTTCCTTGATACGGGAGCAGGCTCCGGATGTATCGCGTCCGTCAGCAGGATCTGCCGTTTCGCGGCAGCTCGCACGAATTCATTGGAGCAGAGCAGGGTGACGTCGGCATCTCCGTCTTTCTCCTGAGCGCGCAACCGGGAAAGGGGCCGGGACCACACCGTCATCCATACGATGAGGTCCAGTTCGTCAGGGAAGGAAGGGGTCTCTGGACCGTCGAAGGGCAGGAATTCGAAGCCGGAGCCGGTGACATTCTGGTCATCAAGGCCGGTGAGGTCCACGGCTTCCGTTGTATCGGCGACGGGCCTCTCGTCCAGGTTGATGTCCATCTGAGTCCCCGTTTCATTCAGGAGAATCTGGCGTAACACCAAGGGCTGACCATGCGCTGGATCGCCACGCGCAGCAGCAATGCTCCCTCGGATCGAGTGTTTCAAGTCGTCGCCGATCCCGTGGAGTTCCAGAAGGCAACCGGCGAAACGGAGACCGTCTGTGAGACGGTGCGGGGTCGCGCATGACAGGCAGCTTTTCCGCGGTTGGTAGACGGTTCACACTCTGGTCGAGGCTCCCCCATGGCAGAAGAGCCCCTCGCGCAACAACTCGCCACCCTTCGGTCACTCCTCAACGAGGTCGACACTCGTCTTGCGCGTGCGCCCGTCGCGCCACCGGGTCTGGAAGATCTCAAGCGCTCCGTCGATACCCTGCGCACGAACATGTGGGCGATTCTCTCCGCAGGGCATGGAGCGATGGCCACGGTTCGGGTCGAGCGGTTGAAGCTCCGTCGCGCGATCGACGGAATTCAGGCGGTCAGCGCATCGCTGGCATCGCAGCAGAGCACGACGCTCTACCCCGAGCACATCGAGCTCCAGCTGCTCGCCCGCCAGCTCGCCGATCAGATCGGCAAACTCAAGTGATCACCAGCGCTGCGGTTCGCGCCGCCATTCTCCGCTGAGGGCTGAGCGGAGCGCGAGAGCAGGCCGGACGATGGCGGGGTTTCCGCCGCGGCTCCCGAACGTGCTGGAGAGCGCCTTGTACTGCGCCGACCTCGACGCGGCGGAGCGCTTCTATCACGGCGCGCTGGGTTTGGAGGTGATCGCGAGGCAGCCCGGCCGTCATGTCTTCTTTCGCTGTGGGGAGGGTGTGGTTCTGGTCTTCAATCCGAGTGCGACCGCCGATCCTGCCACCGTGAGCGGTGGGCCGCCGATCCCGCGGCACGGGGCGGAGGGTCCGGGACATCTTGCCTTTCGCGTACCGGAACGAGACATCGTACGCTGGCGCGGGTATCTCACCGAGGCTGGCATTCCGATCGAAACCGAAATCCGCTGGCCGCAGGGAGGGTACTCCCTCTACTTCCGCGACCCCTCGGGTAACAGCCTCGAGCTGGCTACCGGCGCGCTCTGGGGTCTCCCGGAGCCCGAAGGCGATCGGTGATCCTTCTTCTCCGGCATCTTTTCGCGATCGCCATCCTGCCATTCACTATGGCTGTCCTGATTCCGATCGTGCTGGCGCGCCGGAACGGGATCACGCCGGCGCTCGGATCGACGGTCACCGAGCTCGTCGTGCAAGCCGCGGGTATCGGGATCCTGTGCGTGGGGCTCGTCCTGTTCGTCGCCAGTCTTCGTCGCTTCGCCACAGATGGCAGGGGGACACTCGCCCCCTGGGACCCACCGCGTCGACTGGTTGTGCAGGGTCCTTACCGGTATGTGCGCAATCCCATGATCTCAGGCGTCATTCTGGTCCTGCTGGGTGAGGCACTGGTTCTTCTGTCACGAATCCATCTCACCTGGACGCTCGTCTTTCTCGGCGTCAACGCCGTCTACATTCCCCTGCTCGAGGAGCCGTTCCTGGACCAGCGGTTCGGGTCGCAGTATCGGGAGTACTGCCGGCATGTTCCACGTCTCTTGCCGCGGTTGCGGCCGTGGACGCCGAGCGCAAGCGATGCGGGGTAGCGAAGGAGAGACGTCGTGCTTGCCTACGTCTTCTGGCATTGGCCACGAACCGGCGTATCTCGGGATCGATACGAGAGCCTGCAACAACGCTTCCATGGTGCGCTTCGTCATGCACCCCCGGTCGGCTTTCTCGGCTCCAGCTCCGACTCGATCGGCGCCGCTCCATGGATCACTTCGAATGCGACGGCGTACGAAGACTGGTACTTGCTGGAGAATGGGTCGGCGCTCGACGCCTTGAACGACGCCGCGATCACGGCGTCACGCCAGGTTCCGCATGACGAGGCCGCCGCCGTGGCCGCGGGGGGACCGCCGGCCTCTATCGCCTCAGGCTGGGGTCAGCCGCCGGGCCCGCTCCGACGGTCGCCGCTTGGTTTTCCAAACCCGATGGAATGAGCTACGCCGGTCTCGACACGTCGCTCGAGCCGCTGGTGAACTCCGGGACGAGTACACTCTGGTATCGTCGGATGGTTCTCGGTCCGACTCCCGAGTTCTGTCTCCGGAGCGCCTCGCCCGTTGCGTTGCCACCGCCCTTCGATCCCGTCACGATACCGCTCCACCGCATCTGGCCGATGAGCTCGAAGTGAGTCCGGTCGTCCGGAAGGATCTGCCGGTCGAACGGTTCGCGTCGAAAGAAACCTGGGACTTCTGGCTGCGGCGCCATCACGAGACGTCACCGGGGCTCTGGCTCGAGATGGCGAAGAAGGCCAGTGGCGTGGCCTCGGTCTCGCACGTCGAGGCTTTGGAGGTCGCACTCTGTTGCGGGTGGATCGATGGGCAAACGGCTTCAGTCGACTCCACGTGGTACCGGCAACGGTTCACCCCGCGGACGGCGCGAAGCAAGTGGTCGAGAATCAACTGCGCGGCCGTCGAGCGACTCCATCGCGAGGGTCTCCTGACGCCGGCCGGCATTCGCCAGATGGAGGCTGCGAAAGCGGACGGACGCTGGGACAGGGCCTACGCCTCACCCACCGCCATGACTGTTCCGGATGACCTCGAGGCGCGCTTGCGGAAAAGCCCTCGAGCGCGTCGTTTCTTCCAACAACTCGATAGCCGGAACCGGTACGCCATCCTCTACCGACTGCAGGATGCAAAGAGACAGGCGACCCGGGAGCGCCGACTGGAGAAGTTCGTCCGCATGCTCGAGGCGCACGAAACACTGCATTAGGAGGCCATCTGAGCCGACGCCACGCCGCGGTCTTCGTCGTGCCCCTGATCATCGGAGTCGTGAGTGCCCAGCGTCTGGTCCCCCACATGCGCACCGTGGACTTTCTGACTCTTTTCGGCAGCGGCGCGCTCTTTGGGGTGGGTCTCATGGGGCTCATTCAGGCTCTGCGAGCGAAGTCCCGATTGGACCCATGAAGGCCGACGAGTCTGCGGCGGCGTTCACGTTCTACGACCGCCTGATCACCGGCTTCGCGGAGGTTGCCGATGGGGGGCGCCCGCTCTACGAGCTTGCCGCACCGAAGCGTCCCCTGGTAAATGACCTCTCCGGTCTTCCGCCGGACGCCACGTTTCTACGAACGGCCGACACGCCCACGTCTCTCGGGAGGCTCGAAGCGGCCACTCATCTCGTTGCGGCCTGGGCCTCCAGTCCAAGCCCGGCACTGCTCGAGGTCATCGCGAGGCTTCCCCGCCTGCGAGCAGTCTACGTGCAGAACCTTCGCCGAGTCGACATTCGCCCGCTTGCCAGGTGCGTTTCGGTCGAGCACCTGCTGGTGACCTGGGCGCCCAACCAGGCGGACATCGGATTCCTCGCCGACATGCCGTCACTTCGCACTCTCTCTCTCAATGACCTCAAGCGCCTGAATCTCGAGACGCTCCCGTCCCTGCCCAACCTCACGGCGCTCAATTTGTCCGGAGGGATCTGGAGTACGCTCAAGATCCCGAGTCTCGCGCCGCTTGATCGTCTGCCGAATCTTCGGTATCTCACGCTCAGCAACGTCCGTCCCGCAGATCGCAGGTTGATGCCGTTGGCGAAGCTCCAGCACCTGCGTACCCTCGAGCTTCCGAATTTCTTCGAGATCGAGGAATTCGCGCGCCTCGCCGCAGCCTTGCCGGAAACCAAGGGGCGGGCACTGACTCCATTCTTTACCGAGGCACGAGTGACCTCGCGCGGCGAGCCGGTCTTCGGGTGCAAGGAGTGCGGGGGACCCAAGGTGATGATGACGGGCAGGCCGGCTGTGGTCTTGTGTTCATCCTGCGACAGCACGAAGATCGCGAAACGGGTTGCTCGCTGGGAGCTGGCATACGCGGCGCAAACGGCACAGGAATCGAGAACGCGAGGCGGGGCGTGAGAAAGCTTCTCTCGGTGGCGGTCCTCGGTGTGATGCTGGGGAACGGATCAGCCGGACTTGCCCAGTCTTCCGATACGGCGGCCGCCGCGGTCACCGCGGGGCAGGCGGCCGCGATATCGTGGCTGGGTCTGGTGGATCGCGGCCGGTATGGGGAAAGCTGGGATAGCGCCGCTGCCGTCTTCCGTCATGCGCTTACCAGGGCTGGCTGGGAAGCCGCGGTCGGCTCGGCGCGGCGGCCGTTCGAGCCGTTTGGTGAGCGCCAGCAGGTCGAGGCCGTTTTCCGAACCAAACTGCCCAACGCGCCACCCGGCAACTATGTCGTCCTGCAGTACCGAACCAAGACCGGGGGAGGTCGAACGGTTGTGGAGACGGTGACGCCGATGAAGGAGTCGGACGGCGTGTGGCGAGTGTCGGGATACTACATCCGGCCGGAGTAGGACGTCCGCTATCCGGCCAAGTCTTGACGAGGCGGCTGGAGCTTGGAAACCGGCTCCAGATCTGCGACGCCGCACCAGTTCAAGAATCCGCTTACGTCCATCGCTCGCTGAATCGTGTCCACGGCCAGCTCGACCACCCCGTCCGTGACGATTGGAATGACTCGATCCGCGTTGCGACCGGGACGCCGGAGTGGACGCAGAATCGACCGCCACAGTCCTCGTATATGGGGAAGGTCAACGCCTCTGCGCTTCAAGTATTCGGCCAGCGCGTACACCGGGGTCGGTTCGTAGCGCTGCGGGTAGAGTTGTGTCGGCATCTGATCCTCTCAGAGCACGAGGTCTGGTACCCACGACGACGCCTCCAGCCTAGGGTCGCCTGACTCGCTCTGTCGGTGAGGTTGATCACACGGGATCTTTGCGGCGTTCGGGCCTCTGTCGTATGGTGCAGCCATGTCTATCGAGACGTATCGACCCGTGCATGCGCAGGCGTTCGCCGAACTGAACCGCGCGTGGTTGGTCGAGAACGACCTGCTCGAACCGCTCGACGAGCAGCAGCTACAGAATCCGGAGGCGGAAATCCTGACTCCGGGCGGTCAGATTTTCGTCGCTATCCGGGGAGACGAGGTACTCGGCACCTGCGCGGCCATTCCGCACGGCCCCGGCGTGTTCGAGCTTGCCAAGCTCGCGGTTTCCCCCGCTGCTCGAGGTCAGGGTCTCGGACGCAGGCTGGTAAACGCCTGCATGGCGTTCGCCAGGGAGCGGAACGCCCACCGTCTCGTTCTCGTCTCGAACACCCGCCTTCGATCTGCACTCCGTTTGTACGAGGCACTCGGGTTTCAACACCGCACGCCCCCGTCGCCACTCCCCTATACCACGGCCGATGTGTACATGGAGCTCGACCTGGACGGTGCAGGGTAACGGTATCGGCATGACGGATCTCGCATCCGCCCTCAAGGCACATCATCAGGCGGTCGAAGCCTTCCTCAACACAGCCAGGTCAGTCCCCCCGGACCGATGGGCCGCTCCCCGCGCTCCGGGAAAGTGGTCACCGGGGCAGGTGGCCGATCATCTCGCCGTCGTCTATGAGGTCAACCGGAACGTGCTTCATGGCACCGCCCCGGCGCGCGGCGCACCGCGATTGGTTCGGCCCCTTCTGCGGGTCTTTCTGCTGAACCCGGTGCTGCGGCGCGGAGCGTTCATCCCCGGCAGCAAGACCCCGAAGATGCTCGAGCCCAGCGAATCGCCGGCGCCGCCGAAGGAGCTGCTCGCGCGCCTCAAGTCCGCAGCCAACGGCTTCGAGACGGACACCTCGGGGAACCGTTCCGCGGCGATCGAACATCCATTCTTCGGCCGATTGGCACTGGCCGACTTCGTGCGACTTCAGGAAATCCACACGCGCCATCACCATCCGCAGGTCGCGGCTGCCGCCCAGCCTGACCTGCGCGGTGTCTAGGCGCATTGTACGTTTTTTACCTTGTCATGCTCCTTGGCCGTCATAGACGGTCTCTGCTTTGCGGGTGGATGACGATTCCAGGATCTCCTCGAGTCGGTCGTAACTCCGGGCGACTCCGGTTTCCATGCCCGACTTGAGAACGCCATCTCGAATCTCCTGCGATGCGCAGACCACCGTCGTCGTGAGGATCGTCTTCCCTCGCTCCTCGGTCAGCACCGCGGTGTCCAGCGCTTCGCCCGGGTACCAGGGATCGTCGAACACCTCGGTGTAGACGAGGCGCGCGGGTCGCGCGATCTCACGAAACGCATCGTCCGTCAAGGTCCGGCGATGCGTTTGCGGATCGGGGGAAGAGGCTGTTCTTTTTGTGGTTGCCGCGAACCTCGATTCGGACACGGACGGGACTCTCTGTGATTGAAGGCAGGTTGCTCCGGCGGCTCGGGTACGCGATCTGTTTGCTCGATCCTCTGGGTGGTTGTTCTCCAACCGCCTCGACTCCCCCACTCACGCCGGCTGGTGCCGCCTCGCCGTCACCTTCGATTACCGCCGATCCCTACCACCCTCCACCTTCAGACACTGTCGAGGTCACGGTCTATAAGGGGTGGCAGCAGTACAGCTTACACTGTGCGCGATGCCACGGAGAGGAAGGGCATGGCACCTCCTTCGCACCGAGCCTGATCCTGGCTCTCAAGCCGGACGGCGACACGCCCACCCGCGGCGACTTCCTCCGCGTCCTGGTGGAAGGGCGATCGGGCAAGGGCATGCCATCCGCCGCCAAAATTGGCATCGATTCGGTGTATTTCGATGGGCTGTACGACTATCTCAAAGGCCGAAGCGATGGTCGGCTGCACGGCGGCAGGCCGGCGCGCCGGGAGAACTGATCACCGCCGTGAAACGGCTCGAAGCGGCGAGCGCAATGCGAGTCGTGGCCGTTACTTTGGTCCGGCTTGCGACGCCGACACACACGATCTGGCGACCCCCAAATTTCCGCCTATATTGGCGATGATCCTTGATTTTGAAACAGCGCGTGTCGCGCACCTTCTGCTGCTGACCGAACGACTCGGCTCGTCCAGAAGCGGCGCGTCACCAGTTCTCGCGAGATCGGATGCACTGCATCCCGGTGTGAGCCTCGGGTGTGCGCGGATGGTATAAGGGGGAGGTAGACACAACAATGGCCGAGCTGGGGTTGGACAACCGAACGCCGGAGTTGTTCGATCGCCTCAGCGTTGCAGTCGCCCACCGATATCGGCTCCAGCGGGAACTCGGTCAGGGTGGAATGGCGACCGTCTTCCTCGCCCACGATCTGAAGTACGAGCGGGAGGTGGCGGTCAAGGTGCTCCGTCCCGACCTCGCCGCCGAAATCGGTGCAGCTCGATTCCTGCACGAGATCCAGATCGCCGCCCGCCTTCATCACCCACACATCCTGCCGCTGTACGACTCGGACCAGGCCGGTGGTCTGGTGTACTACGTGATGCCGTACATCGAGGGAGAAACCCTTCGGCTGCGTCTCATTCGCGAACGCCAGCTTCCGGTCGGTGACGCGATTCAGATCGCGCGCGAAGTGGCCGACGCCCTGAGCTACGCGCATAACGCCAAGGTCGTGCATCGGGACATCAAGCCGGCGAACATCCTGCTCGATTCGGGCCATGCACTCGTCGCCGATTTCGGCATTGCCCGGGCCATCGGCGATTCTCCCAGCCTCACCTCGAAGGGACAGGTCATCGGTACCCCCTCGTACATGAGTCCCGAGCAGATCGAGGGGAGCGAGCATCTCGACGGCCGGAGCGATATCTACAGTCTGGGCTGCGTGCTCTTCGAGATGCTGGTGGGGCAGCCGCCGTTCCGGGGATCGACGGTTACCGCCATCATCGCGAACCGGTTGAGCAGTCCCATACCCTCGCCGCGCACTTTCCGTGAGCTGGTGCCCGAAGCGGTCGATGCCGCCGTTCGAAAGGCCATGGCGACGCTCCCCGCCGATCGATTCTCGACGGCCGCGCAGTTCGCCGAAGCCCTGGGGACCTCCGCAACGACGGCGATTGCGGTGGGAGCGGCGCATGCCATGGTCGAGGAGGTCTCCTCATCGACCAAGTCGGTCGCGGTGCTGCCGTTCGAGAACATGAGCACCGATCCCGAGAACGAGTATTTCAGCGACGGCATCACGGACGATATCATTGCCCAGCTCTCGAAGATCAGCGCGCTCAAGGTGATTTCACGCACCTCTTCGATGCAGTACAAGAAGACATCCAAGAAGATCGCGACGATCGCCGATGAGCTCGGAGTAGGGGCCATCCTCGAAGGCAGCGTCCGCCGTGCCGGCCCCCGTGCGCGTATCGTCGTGCACCTCGTCGACCCCAAGACCGAAAAGCACCTGTGGGGTGACACCTTCGATCGCCAGTTGACGGACATCTTCGAAGTCCAGAGCGAGGTCGCACAGCAGATCACCGGAGCACTTTCGCTCGCTCTTTCCCCCGAAGAGAAGTCGAGAGTGGAGAAGAAGGCCACCGGCGACGCCGAGGCGTACAACCTCTACCTGCTTGGCCGCTTTCACGTCAACAAGTGGTCGGGCGTCGACGTGCAGAAGGCGATCGAGAATTTCCAGGAGGCCATCGCCAAGGATCCGGGATATGCTCTCGCGTATGCCGGATTGGCCGATGCCTACGAGCTCCTCAGCATCGGCTTCGGCTCGAAGCCGCCGGTCGAGTATCTCGCTCAGGCAAAATCCATGGCATTGAAGGCCCTGGACATGGATGACACGCTCGCCGAAGCCCACACGTCGCTGGCCTACGCGCGCTGGCTCGGAGACCTCGACTGGTCCGGCGCCGAGCGCGAGTTCAAGCGTGCGCTCGAACTCAAGTCGAGCTACGTCATGGCCCACGAGTGGTACGCCGAGTATCTGGCGGCGCTCGGCCGGCACGACGACGCGCTGGCGGCGATCAAGCGCGCCCAGCAGCTCGATCCGCTGTCGGTCCCGGTGAACCGCGCAGTTGGATGGGTCGTGTACTATAGCCGCAACTACGATCTGGCCATCGACGAGCTGCGGAAGACGCTCGGGATGGACCGGGACTTCCTTGGCGCTCGACTGGTGCTCTGGTGGGCCTTGATCGCCAAGGGGGCGTTCGAGGAGGCGATCAGCGACATCCGCGCGGAGGTCGAGCGGCCGGGATTGCGCACGATGAAGAAGCTGATGCTGGGCTACGCATACGCGTCCGCCGGGTACAAGGAGGAGGCCTCCGGAATTCTATGGGAGCTGGAGTCGAAGCTCGCGGGGGAGAGTCGGTTGGCTCTGCTGTCAGCGCTCCTCTTCACCGCGATGGAGTCGAACGATCGGGCGTTCGAGCAGCTCGAGCGGGCATATCAGATTCGTGAGCCCGGACTGATGTTCCTCCGCGTTGCTCCATGGGCCGACCCGTTGCGGTCGGATCGCCGGTACGACGCGCTGGTGAACAGGCTGGGGCTCGCCTGACTCCCGCGCAGATCTCTCCGGGCGCGTGATACCAGCACCCTCACCGTTTTAGGTTTCTTCCGCGGTTCGCGGCGTCACTTCCCTTACCCAGTTTCTGGAGAATACGACATGAGCGGCCATCCGGGGCTTTCCTTCTTGCCCGTCACCACGGCCCGGCTCGTCGCTTTCGCGGCGTGCCTCTCCCTCGGGACCGGTTGCACCGGCAAACCGGACGCCAAGGCTTCCGCGGGAGACCAAGCTCCGGCCGCGGCAGGCTCGTCTCAGGACTCGACTGCCAAACCCCTGATCGCACTCATTCGCGCGGCCGACTGGATGGGGAGTGAGTGGGGTGAGGACGCGATCAAGGTGGGGCTGCTCGAGTCGGATCTTCAGGCCGGCCGGGACTACGAACTCAAGGTTTCGAGCGCCCAGGGCGATCTGGCGACGCTCCCGAGCCTCATCGACGCGGCGATCGACGCAAAGGCCAAGGTCATCGTCACGCTGCAGGATGCGACGCTCGAAGCCGCGGTCAAGCGCGCGAAGTCGACCCCGATCGTCTTCGATCTTCTCTCCGACCCCTTCGCGGCCGGAGCGGGGACCAGCGACAGCAACCATCTGCCGAACATCACCGGTGTCTATTCACCAGGCTTCGGAGATCCCGAGCAGTCGAGGCGAGTGGATCTGATCAAACGGATCGTTCCCAAGGCCCGACGCATCGGCGTGCTGTTCAGTCCCGAAGAGAAGCTGTCCGTGATCTTCAAGGATCGAATGACCAAGGCGGCGCAGAAGGCCGGCCTCGAGGTCACCGCGGTGCCGGTCGGCAACATGGGTGAGGTCGGAGACGCGACGCGGTCCCTCTGCGGCAAGAAGGTCGACGCGATCGAGCTCTACGGCAACGTCGCTCACGGCGGATTCGCCAGCCTGATCAAGGCGGCGAAGGAATGCAAGATCCCCGTATTCTCTCCGGCCCCCTTCGAGGTAATGCAAGGGGCGGTGGCCTCGTTCTTCCCGGACTTTCAGGAGGGCGGCGCCGAGGCGGGGAAGATGATTGCCCGGGTTCTGCGTGGCGAGAGTCCGGGGTCGATCCCCTTCTATCAGGTGAAGACGACCAAGGTCATCGTCAATCCGAAGGCCGGGGTGACGGTACCACCAGACGTCGTGAAGCAGGCCGACAGCGTCGTGGGCGAGGGCGCCAAGCCGAAATGAAGATCGACGCCACCCGTGAGGGCGGGGCGGTCGTCCTGCGCCTCGGGGGGCGACTCGACCGGGAGTGGGCGGAGCATCTTTCCAGTACTCTGGACGAGCTGCTCCGCCAGGGTGTGCGGACGTTGACGCTCGACCTGTCCCACGTCACGTATGTCAGCTCGGCGGCCACCAAGGTCCTGACGCGGTGGCAGCAGGAGTTGTCGCTCCTGCGCGGTGAGGTGCAGATCACGTCGCTGCCGCCCGCCGTGCGCGACATGTTGGCGGTGACCGGGTGGGATGCGTCCTTCAAGGCGAATGGCGGCTCGTCCGGGCCGAACCTCCGACAGTCGTCGTGGCATCAGCGAACCGGCTTCGCCACGAGCGGTCAATACCAGATGTCCTCCAGCGAACCGGAGGGCACGCTGACGTGTCGTCTGCACGGTCGTCCCGCACAGCTCGGTCGGACCCCGTTCCGATCCGCCGACTGCGAAGTCGTCGAATTCCCCCCTACCAGGTTCGGCATCGGTCTCGGCGCGATCGCCGGTGACTACGAGGACGGGTGCGAGCGAGTCGGCGAGCTGGTCGCGGTCGCCGGCAGTATTGCATACTTCCCGAGCGACGGTGCCCGTCTGCCGGATTATCTCGTCGGCGAAGGACCAGTCGCGCCGCGCGCCCTGCTGGCCACCGGGATTACGTGCGAGGGCGGGTTCTCCAAGCTTCTGCGGTTCAGCCCACAACCCGAGGCGGACTCGGTTCCGTTGTCCGAGTTGGCAGCCGTGTGTCTCGATGCCTCGGGCGGCAAGGTTGCCGGTCTGGTGATCGCTGGGGAGACGGCCGGCTTGTCGGGGGCAAGGCTACTCCAGTCGCCGGCCGCGGCGCGGGCCGAGCCACTCCGGTTCGATGTTCCCGGTGTGCGTGACTGGTTGTCATTCGCACCGGAGCGCACCTATTCGGTGACGACGACTCTCATCGCCGGAGTCATCGCCCGCTCCCCCGATGGTGCGCTCGCGTCCCATCTCCGTCCGTTCGGCATCACCGGCAAGCTCTTCGGCCACTTTCACGCCGCGGTCTTCTCCTATCATCCGCTGCCCCAGCGCACGGTCGAGCTGGATGCATTGACGAAAGGCCTCTTCGCGAACCATCAACTCCGCGACGTTCTGCATCTCGTGTGGGACGATCGCGCCGAGGCCGCGGTCGCCGAGAGCGCGCTCGTGCGCGGCGTCGCCTGGGTTGCCCCCATCTCGCAGATCTCCTGAGATCGCCACGTGAACCTTCTGATCGCGGCGGCGACGACCGGTCTCATTCTCGCCCTGCTCGGGCTCGGCGTATTCATCAGCTACCGGATCTACTCGACGCTGGACCTTACGGCCGATGGATCGTTCGGCGTGGGCGCCGCGGTCGTCGCCGCTCTGTTGGTTCGCGGAACCCCGCCGCTCGCTGCGACGGCCATGGGAACCCTGGCCGGGATCGCCGCAGGGTCGGTCACCGGCATCCTGCACACCCAGTTCAAGGTGAGTACCCTCCTGGCCGGAGTGCTGACGAGCACCGCTCTTTATTCGGTGAGCCTGTTCGTGATGGGGAGCGGAAATCTTTCCCTGGCATCTGCGGACAGCCTCCTCACCATTGCGGAACGAGTCGGCCAACACGCCTTCGGACTTCCGTCCAGCATGACGCTGTTCGGCACCGATGTGAGCGGCGGCAGCGTGGCGACCCTCGTCCTGATGGCGCTGCTGGCGGGAGGACTGGCGATCATTCTGGCCGCTGTTCATGGGCACCGATCTGGGACTGGCCATGCGAGCCGCGGGAAGCAATCCGCAGATGGCAAAGGCGGTCGCCATCGATGTCGATCGCATGATCATTCTCGGCCTCGGACTGTCGAATGGACTCATTGCGTTTGGTGGAGCGCTCTACGCCCAGTTCCAGGGCTTCGCCGACATCCAAATGGGCATCGGCGCGCTGGTGACGGGACTCGCGAATCTGATGGTCGGGGAGGCGTTGCTTGGGCGCCGACCGGTCGGGCGATGGATCGCCGGAGCCGTCGTGGGCGCAGTGGTCTTTCGCCTGATCGTCGCGACTGCAATCCGGGCTGGGCTCAATCCGAATGCACTCAAGTTGATCACGGCGCTCTTCGTGCTCGCCGTTCTGGTTCTTCCCCACGTGCTGCGGGCCTTCCGGCTGAGACGGCCGGCGGAGACGGCCCATGTCTGACATTGCGCTCCGACTGGAGGCGGTCTCACACGTCTTTCACCAAGGGACGCCGAGCGAAGTCCGGGCGCTGGATAAGGTTGATCTGGAGCTCCAGCGGGGCACGTTCGCCGTCGTGCTCGGCACGAATGGCTCGGGGAAATCCAGTTTGCTCAACGCCATCGCCGGCAGCCTGGAGCTGACGCGCGGGAGTGTCCGATTGGATGATCGGGACGTGACCCGCTGGCCGGAGCAGCGACGAGCCCGCCTCATCAGCCGCGTATTCCAGAGCCCGTTCACCGGCACCGCCTCCGAGCTGAGTGTCGCCGAAAATCTGGTCCTCGCGGGAAAACGAGGCGGCCGGCGACTACTCCGGCGGGCATTGGGACGCGAGCAGCGTCTCGCCTTACAGGCGTCCGTGGCTCGCCTGGGGATGGGTCTCGAGGACCGGCTGGATACGCCGATCGGGCTGTTGTCCGGTGGACAGCGCCAAGCTCTCACTGTCTTGATGGCGACCATGGTGCGACCGACGCTCCTGCTGCTGGACGAGCATACGGCCGCGCTCGACCCCCGCAGCGCGGAGCAGGTCATCAGGCTCACGCGGGGGGCGATTGCAGCGGGCGGACTCACGACGCTGATGGTCACGCATTCGCTGTCGCAGGCGGTGCAGATGGGTGATCGCGTCCTCGTTATGCATCGAGGCAGGGTCGTGTACGATCTGGACGATCTGCGACGGCGGCGTCTCGTGGAGGACGATCTCCTTCAACTCTTCGATCAGCTGCGGTGGGCCGACCACCTGGACGTTTCGGCCGCCGAGATGCTGCAGCGCGCGTACGTCTGACCGGTGACTTCGACCCGGGAGCTACTGGCCAAGGCCCTGCCCGGGTATACGATCGAGCGCGAGCTTGGACAGGGCGGCATGGCGACGGTCTTTCTCGCCCGGGATGAGCGTCAGCAGAAGCCCGTGGCGGTCAAGATCATGCATCCTGGTCTGGCCAGCGCGCTGGACGCCGAGCGATTTCGGCGTGAGATGGCTATCGCAGAATCGCTCGACCATCCGCTCATCATTCCGCTCTACGATTCCGGAACGGCAGGAGACATCCCTTTCTACGTCATGCCCTACGTGGAGGGTGAATCGCTGTTCGTCCGGCTGGAACGGGAGCGGCGACTCGCCCTCGACGAGGCTCTCCGCATTACACGGGACGTCGCGGCCGCACTCGGCTATGCTCACAGCCGTGGGGTGCTTCACCGCGACGTGAAGCCGGAGAACATTCTCCTGGCCGGTGGGCGCGCGCTGGTGGCGGACTTCGGACTGGCGCGAGCGCTCGGGGCAGCGGACTACCAGAAGCTCACCGAGACCGGCGTCGTGGTCGGGACCGCGTATTACATGAGCCCGGAGCAACTCCGTGAGGATCGTGACCTCGACCAGCGCACGGACGTCTACAGCCTCGGATGCACCTTGTACGAGATGTTGACCGGTGGTCCTCCATTCGTGGGTCGGACGCTCACCGAAACGGTCACCCGGATCCTTCGTGCGCCGGTAGTTCCGATTCCAGGGATACCTCCCGCCCTCGATGCGGCCATCGCCAGAGCCCTCGCCAAGTCGGCCGCCGAACGGTTCGCCGGCATGGAGGAATTCGCCGCGGCACTGGCGTGACTGGCCTTTCCGGACGCCGATCGGCAGATTTCGAGATCCCCGAACCAGACGCGTGTGCGGTGTTGCGGAGGTTGTGATGGTGCGGTCCTTCTCCTGGCTGTGGCTCGGCGGTTTCCTGGTCGCGGGGTGTCGCGCACCGAACCGGGAGACTCCGGCTGCCGCGACCACTCCTCCGACTCAAGTAGCAATCGGGCAAGCGGCCTTGGCCGCGATCGCCGCCGCGCCCTGGGACTCGGACCCGACCGGTTGGGGCAGTCTTTGCAGCACGGAGGCGCCGTGCGACACGATCGTCGTCGAGCCGCACATCGTGATACTTCCGGCGCAAGCCCCGGCCTTCTTCGTACCCGAACGAAGGGAAGCGGCCGCGACGCTGAGCGCGTACACGCTGAGTCTCTCCCACCTTTCGGGCCGAGAGACGAAAATCGGGGCATGGCGCGAATGCAGTGATCGGCGTGACGCACCCAACTGGCCCAAGGCCAGAGTCGCGTGCGTCGCACTCGGGGTCGCCGGGCTGGAGACCGCCCGACCCGATGCCATGACCTTTGCCCTCCTCGTCGTGACGCCGTCCAAGGGCCTGAGCTGGCCACGGGTGCGAGTCACTCGGCCCCGGGAGAGCTGGCGGGGCCGGCTCTTGAGCAATGCCAGCGAGTGAGCGGGCGCGTCGCCATGACCGATGACAAGGTGATTCACCTGCTCGAAGAGATCCGTGATCTGCAAAAGGAACACATGCAGAGATATGGAGAGGCGTTGCGCAATCAGCAGGAATCGATTCGGCTGCAACAGACCGGCCTTCGCAGGGTTCGGATCATCCTCGGATTCGCGGTGCTGGCGCTCGTGCTGGCCGTCGGCATGGTCCTCCTGCTGCTCGTGAGAATGGTTGGACGCCTTCCATAAATCGCGACTCATACTCGACCGCCACGCAGGCGAACCATCGGGGGCATCCATGGAGCGAGAACAGGATCACCCGCTGAACACTCGCGAGTTTACGGCCAGGTGGCACGACATCGTCGAGGGACACGTCGTCCCGGGTCTCGCCGCCGTCCTGCCGAGGCTGATCGCAGGAGCGACTTCGGGAGGGGTTGGACCGGAGCAGTGGGATGGTCTTGCGCGGCATCTCGCGCACGCGCTCCAGGTCGCCGCCAGCTCACAGGGTGGAGTGCAGGCCGCAGTGGAGTATCTGCAACAAGTGGCCGATCAGTCCTCGGGGGGATCGCGCTGAGTCATGGATGCCGCCAGACGACAGACCGTGTACTTCCTCATTGCGGGCCTGGTCTTCTCGGTCGGCACACCCGTGACCCTGGCCCTGACTCAGCCCGGAGTGGCCGGGTATCTGATTCAACCGGTGATCTTCATCGGAGCGATCCTGCCGTACCTGCTTGGCGCCGCGCTGTGGCTACCCTCCCGAGCTCCACGGGTGAGCAGGATCGGGCTGATCCTGTCAGGCGTGCTGGCGCTGTGCTCGTGTCTCCTGTATGGCGCCATCCTCATCGGCCTCATCCCTACCGGCGGTGACATGATGGGGTTCGGCTTCCTGATCATCGATGCCGTCACGACCGTGGCGTTGGTTGTCGTCACGCTGACCGCCTTCGCGCTCCTGCGATTCCGACAGCGGGGACCCGAGGACGGTGCCGACCTCTGAGATCTCTGCAAGGCTTCTGATGCACATGAGTGCCCGGATCGTCGACATCACTACCCTGACTGTCGACGCCGTCGTGAACGCGGCCAACGAGCAGCTCGCTCCCGGTGGTGGAGTTTGCGGCGCCATTCATCGGGCGGCCGGCCCCGAGCTGGCCCGGGCCTGCGCAGCGGTGGGCCCGTGCCCGACCGGGCAGGCCAGGATCACACCCGGGTTCAGGCTTCCGGCCCGGTTCGTCGTTCATGCCGTGGGGCCGGTGTGGCGAGGTGGCGAAGCAGGGGAGCCCGCGCTCCTGGCGTCGGCGTACCGGAGCGCGTTACAGCTTGCGAACGACGGCGGTCTCACGAGCATCGCCTTTCCGGCGATCAGCACCGGGATCTATGGATATCCCGTCGCGGCCGCCACCCGGGTCGCGGTGACCGCGGTCAGGGAGAGTCTTGCCACCCGGTCCAGCGTCCAGACCGTGCTGTTTGCCTGCTTCGGTCCGGATGTGCTGGAGGCCTACCGCGAGGCGGGAGTCGAGACTGGCTAGTGGCCCTGTTGCGATCGTCACTGCCGCGAGCCGAGGGATGGGGGCTGCCTGTTCCCGCGAGCTCGGCGGACGCGGGTATCGTCTGGTACTGATGGCGCGGTCGGATGACGTGGACACGCTCGCCGCTGAGCTCGGTGCCCGGAGCGTTCGAGGATCGGTCGCGGTACCAGGCGACCTGTCCCGGGCGGTCGAGACTGCACGAATTCATTTCGGGCGTCTCGATGCGGTCGTCAACAATACCGGTCACGCGGCCAAGGGCGATCTCCTCGGCCTCAGCGACGAAGACTGGCACAACGGTCTCGACCTGCTCCTGCTCAACGTCGTGCGGATGGCGCGAGCCGCCACGCCGCTCATGCGTGCCGGCGGTGGTGGGGCTTTCGTCAACATCTCGAGCTTCGCGGCCGTCGCACCGGGTCTCACTCATCCTGTTTCCGCCACCATCCGGGCAGGCCTCGGTAATTTTGCGAGCCTGTACAGTCAGCAGTATGCGAGTCACGGGTTGCGAATGAACAATCTGTTGCCAGGCTGGGTGGACACGTATCCAGTCGATGAGGCAATCATACGATCCATTCCGCTCGGCCGGCCGGCGACCGCGGAGGAGGTGGCTCGAGTCGCGGCGTTTCTTATATCGCCGGATGCCGCGTATATCACGGGCGCCAACCTTCTCGTCGATGGCGGATTGGTTCGGGGCGAATGATGATGGAAACCATTCGGGAGACACGCTCGATGCAGCGCAACAAGCGAAGCCGGCTCCGGCCCGCCTGGGGCAGCTCGATGATCATTCTCGCTGCCTGTGGTGGAGGGCAGAAGGATTGGGTGACTCCGACCATTGCCGCTGAACAGGGAGGGCAGGCAATCCATATCGTCGGAGTCGTCCGGCACCTCGAGATGGAAGGCGGATTCTACGCGATCCGCGGATCAGACTCGGTCACCTACGATCCGAGGAATCTGCCCTCGGAATTTCAGAAGGACGGTCTCTCCGTTGAAGCCGACGCGCGTCGGCGCGATGACGTGATGGGTATCCATCAAGTCGGAGTCATCGTAGACCTGGAGCGCATTCGAGCTCGGTAGAGGCCCCGGCGGCCGATGCCCAGGTTCGCGACTGATCGTGGAGGAACCCTGCTGACGTTGTTCGGGGGAGTAACCTACGGGAAACGAGAGGACGATCGCCGTTGACCAGACAGGGTGCAGGAAGGGAATGACTGGCCAACTCGACGTGGTGCGCGACGCCCTGGCGTCGGGCTATGACGTCGCCCGAGAGCTCGGCCAGGGCGGCATGGCGACAGTGTATCTCGCGGTCGAGCACAAACACGATCGACAGGTTGCCGTCAAGGTCCTGCGTCCGGAGATTGCCGCCTTGCTGGGCCCTGAGCGATTCCTGCGCGAGATCCGTATCGCTGCTCGCTTGTCCCATCCGCACATCGTGCCGCTCCTCGCCTCCGGACAGGCCGGGAACATCCTCTACTATGTCATGCCGTTTGTGGACGGCGAATCACTCCGGGCGCGGCTGGATCGGGAACGGCAACTGCCCATCGAGACCGTCCTCCGGATCACCCGCGAGATCGCCGGGGCGCTGACCTATTCCCACGCCCAGGGCATCGTACACCGGGATATCAAGCCCGAGAATGTCATGCTTTCAGGCGGCGTCGCCGTGGTCGCCGATTTCGGCATCGCCACGGCGGTCGGGCAGGCGGGATCGTCCCGGCTCACCGATCCGGGCTTCAGCGTCGGTACGCCGATCTACATGAGTCCTGAGCAGGTGTCCGGTGGAGTGGATGGTCGGAGCGACGTCTATTCACTCGGCTGCGTGGTGTACGAGATGCTCACGGGTGAGCCACCCTATACCGGTCCGACGGCGGTGGCCGTCGTCACGCGCCACGCGGTGTCACCGATTCCTCCGATCCGCACCATCCGGCCGGACGCATCGGATGCGATCGAGCGCGCCCTGATCCGAGCGCTGGCGAAGGCACCAGCGGACCGATTCGCGACCGCCGACGAGTTTGCCCTCGCGCTCGAGGCTCACTCGACGGGTGTCACGCCTGCCGTGGAAGCCAACGGAACCGTGACGCTGGAAAGCTCCATCGCGGTGCTGCCGTTCGTCGATCTCAGCCGCGAGCGGGACCAGTCGTATCTGTGCGAGGGAATCGCCGAGGAGTTGCGGGATGCGCTGGGCCGCTTGGGATCGCTCCGGGTGGCATCGCGTACATCCGCGTTCGCGCTCACGGGACAGAATCTGGATGTGCGGGAGATCGGTCGCCGACTCAACGTGCGAAGCGTCCTCGAGGGAGCGGTGCGTGCCGCCGGGGATCGGCTCAGAGTTTCGGTCACCCTCACCAATGTCGAGGACGGTTATCAGTCCTGGAGCGTGCGCTACGATCGAGCGATGACGGACGTCTTCGAGGTTCAGGACGAGATCGCGCGGACAGTCGTGTCCCGGCTTCAGCCCCAGTCTGTCTCCGGCTCTCCGGTCGTCGCGCCGGGCGCCAGCGATCCTGAAGCCTACCGCGCCTATCTCCTCGGCCGTCATTTCGCCAATCGGCGAACCGAATCCGGCCTCCGGCACGCGATCGCCTCCTTCGAGTCCGGCCTCGCTCGAGAGCCTGGCTTTGCCCTCGCCGCCGCTGGACTGGCCGACGCCTGGTTCATGCTTGGCGTGTACGGCGCCGTCGCCCCGGATGAAGCGATGAAACGGGCCAAGAGCGCTGTTGAGCAGGCTGAGGCCTCCGGGCGTGAGACCGCAGAGGCCCTCGCGGTCCGCGGGTCGATACGGGCGGTGTACGACTGGGACTGGAGTGGCGCCGAGGCCGATTTCCAGCGTGCCCTGGCCCTGGGCCCCGGAAATCCGACGGTCCTCCACCGATACGCCGTCAACTGTTTGTTGCCCCGTGGGCGCTTCACCGAGGCCGCGGCCTCGTTGCGAGCGGCGTTGGACCACGACCCCCTGTCGCTCGTGACAACCTCGAGTATCGGACTGCTTCACTACCTGAGTCAGCGGTCCGACGAGGCGATCACGACCCTCAGGTCGGTCGTAGATCTCGATCCTCATTTCGGGCTGGCCAAGTACTTCCTCGGACTGGCGCTACTCGAGGGCGCACGCCCGGAGGAAGCAGTGGCCGTGCTCGAAGAGGCAATGACCGATTCGTCACGCGGCGCCGAGACTCTCGCCGCGCTGGGCTCGGCCTGCGCGGTGGCCGGTCGCCTGGAAGACGCGACCCGAATCCTGGCGGAGCTGGAGACGAGATCCCACTCGCGATATGTCTCCCCTGTCTTGCTCGCACAGCTGGTCCTCGCTCTTGGTCGGCCGGAGGACGCGCTCGCTCGGCTGGAACAGGGCCGCGAGAAACGTGCGACGGAAATGGTCTGGCTCGGGGTTCGCCCGACCTGGGCTTCCCTGAAAACCGAACGGAGATTCCAGGCCCTGATGGAACAGGTGGGACTGGGATGACGCCAACCCGGGTGCTGTTTCACCGACTCTCGGCGGATCAGGGCGACCTCGAGTATTCGTTCAACGGCGGCAGGCCCCTGGGTTCCGTCGAACGAGTGGATATGGGGCTTTCCGACCCGCATGATGGAGGTCGGACCGTCGCACTGGTGACGTTCGAGCGGGGACTGAGCGTCATCTACAAGCCACGTCCGGTGGCGCTCGAGGCATCGTTCGAGACGATGGTGGACTGGTGGAATCGCCGAAGCGATAGACTCGAACTGTGCGCAGCTCGTGCACTATCCCGGGGGAACTACGGATGGGCAGAGTTCGTCGACGCGGCTCCCTGTCTCGACGAAACAGCGGCAGGGCGGTACTACGAACGCGCGGGGACCCTGATCTGTCTGGCCTGGCTCCTCGATGCGACGGATCTGCATCACGGCAACCTGATTGCTCACGGCGAGCATCCGGTGATCGTGGATCTGGAGACGCTGCTGCATCCCCGCTGGCCCGGCGAGCAGCGATCGTTACTCGACACGGGATTGGTCCCACGATGGATTCGAGGCCCCGACGAAGGGCTCTACGACGTGAGCGGGTTCGGCGCCACCACCGCTCAGTGGTTCGCGGGTATGGAGGTCCCGAGGCAGCGAAACGTCGTGCAGAGTCCCGATGGGAGGGCCTTCTCACCGGCGAGGTTCAAAGCGCGCGTGCTATCCGGATTCCGGCAGGCCGCTGATGTCGTCATCTCCCGTCGAAAGGAGCTCCTCGGTCCCTCAGGGCCGTTGAGCGGATTTTCCGACCGACCGGTTCGGGTGATCGTGAGACACAGCGTGGCCTACCGTGCAGCGGTGGCGGCACCTGAATCGATGCGATCCGATTCGATGCTCCGTCCGGTGCGAGACCCGGCCGCGCTCGAGGCAATCAGTCGGGTCGAGCAGCGGGCGCTCAATCGAGGCGACATACCTCGCTTCACCGCAATGACGGACAGTGGAGATTGGACCGTGGACGAGGGGATTACGATCCGAGGCTGTTTCATGAAACCAAGTGACCAATTGCTCGTGGAGCGCGTCAGAGGCTTGAGTACGGAGATGGTGGAGGAGCAGGCTCGGCTGTTAGCCACGGCCCTCGACTTCTGGAACTTGCCCCATCTGGTGGCTCCGAGCGAAGACTCAGGCGGCAGCCGGGCGTGGAAGCGCGTGACGCCTGCTGTTGAGCAGCTTGAGGAACGTGAAATCAAAGATCGCGGTTCCCGCGAACAGAAACAGAGCAAAATCTCGTAGGCCCTGCCGATCGTTCTGCATCAGAAAAACGTTGGCGAAGAAGATGACGGTGTTCCCCGCCACCCGGAACAGCGCCGCGGCCCATGATACGCCGCGCAATCCGGGCCGTTGAAACAGCAGAAAGATGAACAGGAGGCTCATCACGAAATTGATGATCACGCCGCTGATCGGCGCGGCATCGGCGTGATGAAACCGATCGAAGGTGAAGTTACCGATGAAGGCGAGAACCAGCGCCAACACCACGATCGTATGAAAGTGGCGCTGGATCTCGGGAATGGTTTGTTCGTCCTTGCCGTATGCGAACAACTGCCAGACAATCACCAGATCGAGGAGAGCCCAGACCAGGATCATCCCGGCCTTCACGATGTCTACCGAACCGTTATCACAGCGGGGTGGTACGAGGAGGCTGTACTGCAGCTCCCACGTGAAATTCATCGCGATGGCGACCAGCGGAAGGCCGTAGCTCCTTTGGCGGAAGCATTGGCGGATGATGAGTACATAGGCGATCGCCCAGAGGAGGTCGCCCAGGACCGTGAGATTGAGCAGCGTCGAATTGTCCAGCAGGTGAAACGCGAAATCGCCTCGGGCGATTTCAACTGTCGAAGCGTGGCACCCGGTCAAGTCGAAATGCCCTGCGCGGCCTTGTAGTGATCGTTCACCTTGTGGACGGACTTCCAATCCATCGCCTTGAGGGATCGGACCAGGTCTGGCGTCGCTTTGATGTTGACCGATTCGAGTGCCTTGGCAGGATCGGCCTCGAGGGCGGCTCGAAATGTCGGATCCTTCATCACCTTGTTGACCAATTCCTCAAATTTCAGCGCCATGGGGTGCTCCCAATGTGAGAAGAAGGAGGACGGAGCGGGGCGGAGAAAGTAACGCTATGACGGCCCGGGTCAAGTCATTGGGGCCACACATCGGCCAGTGAGGCGAGAGCACGATAGCCGGGGAGGAGTCCGGCCGCCCGTTCGGCCAGCGCGGCCTGCTGTAAGTCGAGATGTGCGTCCAGCCCCTTGCTTCCTATTCCGTCCGCGACGTGGCGCAGCTCGCGGTACCACGACTGAATCGTCCAGACACCCCACTCGAAGCCTTGCCGAAGAACCCACGCTGCCACCGGGTCCCCGGGATCACGTCGCCGCTCCGCCTCGGAGAGAAAATATGTCGTGCGTTCGGGGTGCCCGATGTCATCGTGCCAGTCGAACAGATCGTCAGTCATCTGCGCGATTGACCCCAGTCGATCGCACACGTCGAGCCACGAGGGAAGGACATCGGCACGCTCGTGATGGAGACAGGTGGCAACGATCGGAATCTTCGCCGGACTCACTTTCCGAGCCGAGATATCGTGGAACACAGGCGAGGTAATCGTCGCGAGCTCCGTGTCCAGGACCGCCGCCTCTGCCGCGCCGAACCATAGGGTCGTGAAATGGCTCCAGAAGGAGTGCTCGGGGGCGAACCAGCGCGCGTATGCGTGCTGGAACTCAGAATGAAAGAAACCGGACGCCGGCAACAGAGTGGAGTCGCCGGCCGAGTCGCCGTCGACGACGTCGTCCAGCAGGCGAATATGGCAATATCCGGCAATAGTGGAATACGCGACGTCATTCTGGAAAGCGGGATCGATGCGAACGCCGAGTCCTTCCTCCACCCATTCGGGGAAGCTGAGTATCGGGAGGGTGCGCATCTGGAGGAAGTAATCCGCGGGATCACTGGTGGGCGACAGGTGCCTGAGCCAGCCGGCGATCCGATCTCGAAGGTAGGGCGTGTGCACCAGGCGTTCGTCCAAGCGGGCGAAGGCCGTCGCAATCCTTTGGCCGGAGTCCTCCAGCCGCGTGAGTGATGCGACCGTAGTCATGATCGGAAGGCCTTGAGTCGATTCAGGTCGCGTACCGCCTTGAGATCAGTCAGGGCGTGTCGCGCGCTTTCCTGATGGGCCTCGCGTGTCGGGTCGTCGGATGGCAGCGATGCTGCCAATTCCAGATGGGCCAAGGCTGCCGGGTACGGCATCTCCAACTGCTCCCCGAGTGTTACCGCCGTGTGCCATGCGGCGAACGCTCGATCGGGGCGCCCGCGATGACGCTCCGCGCGCCCGGCGAGGAGTGACTGCCAGGGTCGGCCGATCGGGAAGACACGGGCCAATCGCTTGAGTGCACCCAACGCATTACCGAGGGCATCCGTCAGCTCCGCGACAGATGTGGCGTCTGCCGCGCCCGGAGTCTCGAGAATCTGCAGCAGCGCATCCGAGATCCCCGCAGCATCGAACACGTACCCATGATAGGCGGGGTTGAGTTTGGCCAACATCCGGGAGGCATCGATCGCAACTCGGCGCGCCGTCGCCACGTCCCCCACGCGAAGCGCGGTCAACACGCGGAGGGTCGAGAGAGGCAGGTCGCCATGAACCGTTCCGACATTCCATCGAAGGGTGGTGAGCGCCTCGACGCCCTGGAGGGCGGCGGCATCCTCTCCCAATGCGAGGAGTGACAGAACGCGTCGCTGCACGCCCGAGGCCTGTCCTCGGGGATCGTTCCGTCGGGCCGCAGACTGACACAGTTGGCCCGCCAGCTCGAGACTGGTCTCGAATCGCCCCTGCAGCAGGTGGATGTCGGTGAGGAATTGAATCCCGTCATCCCAGCGGCGGGCATCTCCAAGCCGCTCGCTCTGCTCCGTGACCGTTGCAAAGAGTGCGAGCGCCTCCTGCCAGGAACCCACCCCGACCTTGTACGCCCCCACCGTGAGTGCGGTCCAGATCGCGGCGGGGACGTCGTGCACCTCGCGCGCAGTGTCCAGTGCACGCCGGCAGTAGGCCTCGGCATGTCCCCGAAGCGGAATGAATCCGAGGATGGCGCCAACCGTCGCGTAGAATCTTGCCAACTCGGGAGAGGGGCCGGCCAGCTCGGCGAGGTTGAGCCCTCGCATGGCACTGTTGAGGCAGGAAAGGCTCGCGTCGCGAAGGTAGAACACTTCGACCAGGGCCTCATGCACACGCGCCATCGCGAGCAGCTTCTCCCGTTCGCGGGTACGCTGTCCGATGAAGCGGTCGGGAAAGTTACGATGGAGAGCCTGTCGCAACGTCTGTGTCAGGAGGTCACCAACGCCGGTCACGACTCCAGCAGGTACCCTCTCACCCGCGAGGGAGAGTCCCCGCTTCAGATGCTCCTCGCCTTCGTCGTACCGAGACCAGTTCACGCAGGCACGGCCAGCCTGCATCTCCCACCACATCCGTTCACTCTGGGATGCCTGGGCTCCCAACGACAGCGCGTCCCGAAAGAATCCGACAGCTTCGGCATTGGCGAAGCTCCCGAACGCCTGTTCGCCGGCGCGGCTCGCATAGAGGACGGCCTTGGGCACGGCCTCGGCGCGCCGCCAGTGGAATGCAAGGAGGGGCAGCACGGGTGACAAATCGGGATCGTGATGCTTCTCGAGCCATTCACCGACGGCCTGGTGCAGATCACGTCGCTGGCCGTACAGCGTCAGGTCGTATGCCACCTGCTGGGTGATCGCGTGACGAAAGATGAAGCTCGGATCCTGATTGCCGGCCTCCTTGCGAATCAGGTCGAGTCGCTCCAGCTCCGCCAGCGTTGCATCGAGCTCCCGAATCGTCGTCGCGACAGGATACACCTCGCGCAGCATCGCGACTGGGAAGGCTCGCCCAATGACGCTGGCCACCTTCAGCGCAAACTGCTCCGCCTGACCGAGACGGTCGATGCGGCTGGTCACGACCCCCTGCACGGTCGGTGGCAGGCCTCGTGTCGCCAACGCTTCCGCAAACGCCGGGGCAAGCTCGCGCGTCGGGTCGGCCAACTCGCACCCGTTCGCGGTGAACACCACCAGGCCGTAATCGCGGAGAGCGTAGCCGAGCTCCTCGCTGAAGAACGGATTTCCTGCGGCGCGCTCCCAAACGAGTGTCAGTAACGAATCGGGAACCGAGCGAACATCGAGCCGGTCGGCAAGCATCCTTCCCACCGCATCTCTGCCCAGCGGCTCGAGCCGCAGCAGGCCCGACCCGGCCAGATTCACGAGCGCGGTGAAGTCCGGAGGCGGATCATCGAGCGGGCGGCTCGTGACCGCGAACAGCACATTCGCGAGACTTCTCGCGGCTCCGAGAAGAAGAGCCAGGGAAGGGGAATCGAGCCAATGAGCATCCTCGACCGTCACGACGAGCGGGCCCGAGACTGCCAAGTGGTCCAAGGCGTCGAGCAGCAGTTTTCGGATGTTCGCTGCGCGAACCTCTTCCGTCATTCCGTGCGTGAGCTCGCTCTCGCCAAGGTCCATGTTGAGCAGAGGAGCAAGGAGGGGCACGAGCGATGTATGCCGGGGTCCGAGACCGAGTCGGTGAGCCGCGTCGTGTGGATCACTGCCGGCCAACTCACGAAGAGCCGGGCTCCAGGCGTGGTAGGCCGTCGACTTCTCGATCTCGTTTCCGTTGCAGGCAAGGACTCGCGTGCCACGGCCGTCTGCGCGTCCTCGGACGTATTCGATCAGACGGGACTTGCCGATTCCCGGCTCACCCTGCAGCACAATGAGACCGCCCGATCGGTGGGCCTGCAGGGCTTCGAGCGCGGCATCGAGGATGTCGCACTCCGAGTCCCGCCCCAAGGGTCGGACATCGCTCTTCAGCACCCTTCCAGCCGGAACCTGGTTGGTCTCGACCGAAGGCCGATAGACGGCGAGCGGCTCCTCACGCCCCTTGATGCGAAGCGGCGGCAATCGAGTGAATTGAAGACCCCGATATCGTCCTGCCGCCTCTTCAGTCGCGCCGTCACAGAGTACGGACCCGCCCGCCTGCTGCATCAGGCGCGCGGCGATGTTGACCGACTGTCCGGCGACCGTGTATTGACGCCTCCTCGGCGTCCCGTACACACCGCAATACAGGGAGCCGGTTGCCACGCCGAGCGACGGTGAAAGACCGAGCCGCGTGAGCGAGTCACGCATTGCGAGCGCGGCGAGGGCGCCGCGTGCGGCATCGTCCTCGTGAGAGCGCGTCGGCAAACCGAACGCGGCGACGAGAGTGGTGCCCTTGTCGTCGGTGAGCAGCTGATACACGGTCCCCTCGAATCGCGCGACCTCCGATTGGAGAGCCGCGACCGCACCGTGAATCACTGCGAGCGCTTCCGGTCCCGTTTGATCGAGCGCGCCCAGGCCACAAAACACCATCGTGACTCTTCGGAACTCGCCGACCCACTCGCCGAGCCCTGAGTCCACCCGTGCGGTGATCACATCGGGAACGAGTGTGCGCAGTCCGCGCGGGGTATTCGGAACGACCTGTACCACCGGAGACTCTTCGATCCACGGTGGCGACTGCATGCGAGTGAGCCGAAGGGCGCCTCCCTCCAGGACCACGCCGTCGCAATGGGCACCGAGAAATGCCGCGGCCTCAGGAGAGACGAGCACTTCCCCCGGCGCGGCGAGCTGGTCGGCGCGGGTAGCCTGGGTGATAGGAGTGCCCCGGGCCAGGAAGAGCCAGCGACCATCCACACCACCGACCATCATCCGAGTGAGTTCACCCACGCCAATCGAGACTCGCATCCGCAGGATGTTTGCGCCCGCCTGCTCCAGAGGCGCTTGCAACTTCAACCCACTCGACGCCGCGGAGGTAAGCGCGTCGATCGGCAAGACACGATCATGGGCAGGCCACGCGACGAGAGCCGCATCCCCCGCGTAGGCAAGGACGTCGCCGCCCGCCCGGAGGACGATGTCCGTAAGCCTGCCGAAGTGCGCGTCAATCACTCGGGAGAGCTCTTCGGCTCCTCGCGGGCCTTTCCCACTCAGCTCTTCAGCCAGTGCCGTGAAGCCGGCGAGATCGGCAAAGAGCACAGCCGCGGGAGTCGTTGCCATCCGAGGAGCGACAATCTCGCCCGGATGAGCGGCGAGATCGCGAAGCACGAGACTGGGGAGGTAGCTGGCAAGAGCGTCGACGTCACGCGTGAGATCGCGTCCGGGGCTCAGGACCATCAGGCTCCTGCCATCAGCGGGTGGGGGTGAGAGGCAAGCATACCGCTGAGACCGCCAAGCCGCCACTCGGCCACCTTGACGGGCGGGCTTCCCGGCGATAATCCCAAGGAGTGCCCCCCCATTCACCCGTTTGCTGTGCTGTTCCCACCCACATTCTTCAGCGTCTTGCACGGGCCATCGATCCCGGGGTGAGGCGGCGAGCCCTCGACGCACTCGGCTTTTCGGCCCAGGCGGCGAAGCTTCGGGCCGAGCTCGCCGCGTTGCCTCCCATGCCGGCTCCGCCGTCGCCCAACGGACGGCGGTATCGCGAGGTCTACGACGCGAGACACGAATCGCCGGGAAGACTGCCTGGTCGGCTGGTACGCTCCGAACGCGGGCGACCGGTGCGGGACGCCGCCGTGAACGAGGCCTACCTCAACGCCGGCTATGTCTACGCCTTCTATCGCCAGGTGTTCGGACGAAACTCGCTCGATGGGCACGGCATGGTGATCCGGTCGAGCGTGCATCTGTCGCGGCGGTTGAACAACGCGTTCTGGGACGGTTCTCAGATGGTTTATGGCGATGGCGATGGACAAATCTTCGTCAACCTTACCCGGCCCATCGAGCTGGTGGGGCACGAGCTCACCCACGGCATCATCGCCCACACCAGCGGTCTCGCCTATGACGGGGAAGCCGGTGCGCTCAACGAGAGCTTCGGTGACGTGATGGGATCATTGGTGAAGCAGTGGCGACGGCGGCAGGCCGCGCGCCGAGCCGATTGGCTCGTGGGCCGGCAGATGATGGGGCCTGCCGTCAAGGCTCGGGCACTTCGGACTCTTGCCGGTGGAAAGGCCTTCGAAAACGATCCGCTGTTGGGAACCGATCCCCAACCCAAATACTATCGGGACCGGATCAGGATTCCCGATCCCGACGTCGCTGCCCATCTTAACTCTGGCATCCCGAACCACGCGTTCTATCTCGTCGCCACCCGCCTCGGCGGTTACGCGTGGACCAGAGCCGGGGCAATCTGGTACGAGACGATGACTACGATCCCAAGGCGAAGCGGATTCAGAGCGGCGGCGCGTCTCACGACGACGATTGCCCGACAACGCTTCGGCTCGCGAGTGGGAAGACTGGTCGCAGAAGCGTGGGGGGAGGTCGGTGTCTAAGTGATCGTTGGGGCGTTAGGGGGGAGTAACGCCGCCCGAAGCAGGTGGCGCCGAGTCTGACCCGGGTCCCCACTGCTGCCGGGGAATCCCGCTCGCGACCGAGAGGCGCCAACGGAACTCCAGCCCGCGCCCTGCTCCCGAAGCCTTGTCCGTTGCATCCGGAACCAATTCGAGGACTTGCGCGTACTGACCCGACAGTCGCTGGATCAGGGCTTGTTGCTCTGGGGTCAGTGGGATCTGGATCGGCTGGACCGGATCGTCCATGGCGCCCTCCTCTTCGGCGCGGCAGCGCTCGAGCGGTGGCAGGCAATTGATTGTTATTGTGGACCGGCCGAAGGTGTGCGGACCGCGGAGAGTTTGCAATGGCGGGCGTGGCTCGTCACATGATTGTTACGCTCGGACTGCGTTTGCCGCGGGTCGGCTGAGGCTTTCCAACAGGAGCATCCCATGCGACCGGATTTCGACCGACACCCGGAGTGCGAACCTTCGCGCAACAGTTCGACCACATCGTGACGACCAACCTCGAGGTCGCGGCGGTAGCTCTCAAGGGCCTCAAGGCAGCCCCGGTGCTCGCTGACAGCTCGAGTTACCTCCACGACAAGACGGCGCTCCGCACGTATGCCGCGTCCACGTACGACTATCTGCTCGACGCGTTCAAGAAAGCGACCCCGGCGCACTCGCTCAACGCGTCCCGATGTACGGCCAACCGCCGCAGCCCGCAGTTCGCCTGGTAGTGCTCGCGTTCGAGCATTCGGTGTGGACATTGGGTCAGGTCGTGCCATACCTGCGTCTCAACGGCGTGAAGCCACCCGAATACAGCATGCCGTTCTGAGGCCCGTGCGGCAGTAGAGTCCGTGAACAGGCGAACACTGGGGTACGCCATCGCCGTCGAGGCCGTCCTGGCCGTGTTCGCTGCGTTTGGTGGCCCACACGGTACGCTCGGCGCGTGGCCGTGGATATTGCAGCTTCCCGGCATTCTCCTCGTGTTCTTCGTCGGTGGAGGCACGCACTTCTACTGGCGCGTCGGCGCCATGTTCATGATTCAATGTTCCCTGTGGTATGGTCTCATCGCAGCGGGCAGGGTAATCCGGCGACGCCGATAGCGATCCTGTCCTCCACCTTCCCCTCGGCCATGTCCGTGCTCACTTTCCACGTCGGGCGACCTCGTCGAGGCCGCGCGTAGCTTTCGTCCGAACCCGCAGGGTGAGGTCCGCATGGAGCCTACCATGGAGCGGCGCCGCTTCCTGACTCGTATTTCGGTTGCCCTCTCGAGCGCCGTCGCGGCGGTCATGGGCATACCGGTCCTCGGCTTTCTCGTCTCGCCCCTCCTCCGAAAGGCTCCCCGAGTCTGGCGCTCCGTCGGGCCGGTCGAAGGCTTCAAGGCGGGCGAAACCGTGAGCGTGGCCTTCGAGGACGCTTCGCCGCTGCCCTGGGCAGGGGTGACCGCCCGCTCGGCGGCGTGGCTTCGCCGGGAAGATGCCACGCGATTCACCGCGTTCACCGTCCACTGCACACATCTCGGGTGCCCCGTCCGGTGGTTCGCCGACGCCCAACTCTTTCTCTGCCCATGCCATGGCGGGGTCTATAACGCAGACGGTACCGTCGCCGCCGGACCGCCTCCCAGGCCCCTGCCACAATACCCCGTGCGTGTGCGGGACGGGCAGGTCGAGATTCTGACCAGTCCGATTCCGATCGTGTGAGGCCGGCGTGATCAAGCAATTTCTCGCCTGGCTCGACGATCGCAGCGGTCTCTTGACGGCCGTCCGCCGAGCGCTCGAGCACCCGGTGCCGCCGCGCACGGGATGGTGGTACGTCTTCGGCAGCGCGACCCTCCTCGCTTTCGTGCTGCAGGTGCTGACGGGCATCGCCCTCGCGACCGCGTACGTCCCGTCGAGCGGGCAGGCCTACGACAGTCTTCGGTTCATCTCCGAGCAGGCGCTGCTGGGACGATTCCTCCGAGGGATGCACTATTTCGGCGCGTCGGCCATGGTGCTCCTCATCGGCATACACGTGTCGCGCACCTATCTCATGGGGTCCTACAAGTTCCCCCGTGAGCTCAACTGGCTCTCTGGTGCCGCTCTGCTGCTGCTGACGTTGGCGCTCGCCTTTACCGGACAGCTGCTCCGATGGGACCAGAATGCGGTGTGGTCCGTGATCGTGGGCGCCGCGCAGGCCGGTCGGATGCCGGTGGTGGGACGGGATATCGCGCGATTCATCCTTGCGGGCGACACGATCGGCGGGGCGACGTTGAGTCGCTTCTTCGCCTTTCACGTGTTCTTCATTCCGGCGTTGGTCTTCGTGCTGATTGGGTTGCACCTCGCCCTGGTTCTGCGCCATGGCATCTCGGAGCGACCCAAGGCGGGCGAGCCGGTAGACCCGGCGACCTATCGGGCCCGGTATGAGGAGATGCTGCACCGCGAGGGCGTGCCGTTCTGGCCGGACGCCGCGTGGCGCGACGTGGTCTTCGGGGCGAGCATGGTCGCGGTCGTGGTCCTCCTGGCCCTCGTCGTCGGCCCCCCGAATCTCGGCCGGCCGCCCGACCCCAGCATTCTCCAGGCCGACCCGAGGCCCGACTGGTATTTCCTCTGGTACTTCGCGGTGCTCGCCTTCACACCCAACCACCTCGAGACGATCGTCATCGTGCTCGGGCCGCTGCTCTTTGGGGCGATTCTCCTGCTGCTGCCGATCTCGAACAAGGGTGAGCGGAGCGTTCGACGCCGGCCGTGGGCCTGGCTGCTGGTCATCTTCATCTGGACCACGATCGCAAGCTTCTGGGTAGCGGCGCAGCGGGCGGACTGGTCACCCAATTTCGCGGCGACCCCTCTCCCGGCTTCCGTCGTGAGAAGCACGGATCCGGCCGTCGTGCATGGCGCGACATTGTTCTACCAGAGAGGGTGCGAGTTCTGCCACGGCATCGAGGGCAACGGTGGACGGAAGGGGCCCGATCTCTCGCAGGTGGGGTCGCGGATGACGGAGGATCAGCTGGAGGCCCGCATCACGAACGGCGGCCCCAACATGCCGGCTTTCGCGAAGAGCCTTGCACCGGAGGAAGTGCAGACGATCGTCAAGTTCCTGATGACGAGGCGCTGACTCGTTCGAGATCCCCGCGCATGATCATCAGAGCGGATGACGAATCGCCTCGCCGAGTTTCTGCACGATGTCCGTCCACCCCTTCCGATGCGCTTCGATGCGGGAGGGCGGCAATTGCCGGTGGGTCAGGATCAGCTCGGTGCCGCCGGCGTGCTCGCGGAGCTCAACGGTGACGACGGTGGGTCTGTTATCGGTGGCGCTGGACATCCAGGTGAAGGACAGCAGCGATGGCGGGTCGATAGTCAGATACTCGCCGGAGTGCTCGTAATCACCATGATCATGGGACATGACGATGCGGAATCGGCCGCCGACCCGTGGATCGACAGTCACGGTGGCGCGCGTGGTCTCTCCCGGCCGCATCCACTCCGCCAGGCCCTCCGGGTCGAGCCACGCCGCGAAGACGCGCTCGCGGGGCGCCGGGAGGAATCGTCTCACCACCAGCGGGCCACCGGATACACCTGGATCGGTCATCGGCGTGTCTTCCTGACGAGAAATGCCTCCAGCGCGTCCAATCTAGTCTCCCAGAACTCGCGGTAGTGCTCGAGCCATCGCGCCGCTTCTCGCAGGGGCTCCGCGCGCAGCCGCAGCCGATGCTCACGGCCGCGCACCCTCCGCTCCACGAGTCCCGCTCGCTCCAGCACCTTGACGTGCTTGGAGACCCCGTTGAACGATATGGGGAAGCGATTGGCCAATTCGCCCACGGTATTCTCCCCGCCGGCGAGCACGCGAAGGATGGCCCTCCGGGTGGGATCGGCGATGGCGCCATAGACCCGGTCGAGACGCGGCTCAGGCCGCGGAGCTCGGCGCTTGTGTTCAACCATATGGTTGAATATTATGAGATCGGACGCCGCGGTGCCAGTCCATCGCATGCCGATTCACCCCGATGCGCCTACCAGGCCCGGAGAGATGCATCCTATGCCGCAGACTACCGCCACCGGCGATCACCGAGTCGTCACTCACGCAGAATGGCTCGCCGCGCGCCGAGCCCTTCTGGCAGCGGAGAAGGATTTCACCCGCCAACGGGATGCGCTCAGCCGGAAACGCCGCGAGCTTCCCTGGGAAAGGGTCCAAAAGGAGTACGTCTTCACCGGGCCGGCGGGGAAGGAAACGCTCACGGATCTCTTCCAGGGGCGACACCAGCTCGTGGTCTATCACTTCATGTTCAGCCCTGAGTGGGAGGAGGGATGCCCCAGCTGCTCGTTCTGGGCGGACAACTTCAACGACATCATCGTTCACCTCAACCATCGTGACGTCTCGTTCGTCGCGATCTCTCGGGCCCCGCTGACCAGGATCGAGCCGTTCAAACAGCGAATGGGATGGAGCTTCAAGTGGGTCTCCTCGGGCGGGAACGACTTCAACTACGATCTCATGGTTTCGTTCACTCCGGAGCAGATCAAGGGCGGGACGGCGGTCTATAACTATCAGCCGGTCGACTTCAACATGAGCGACCGTGAGGGAGTCAGCGTGTTCTATCGGGACGGGCAGGGCGCGGTCTTCCACACGTACTCGGCGTATGCACGGGGCATCGACTCGCTCAACACTGCCTACAACTACCTCGATCTCGTACCCAAGGGCCGGGACGAGGACGCACTGGATTTCACCCAGGCCTGGGTTCGGTACCACGATCGCTACGAGGGCTGAGTTCGGCGTTCCGTATCGCGAGCCTCGCTGGCGAGCACGGGTCGCAGTAGATTCGATTCTGCACCCGCTCGTCACCCCGAATCTCCGATCCGGAGCAGCCGTTCATGTCCACTACCAGACCCGTCCGCCGATTCGTGCCACTCGCCGCCCTTCTTCTCGGTCTTGCGGGCTGCGCTTCCGTCACGCCAATCGGCGATCTCCTCAGCAACTCCTCCAAGTACAACGGCAAGACCGTGCGTGTGAAGGGTGAAGTCTCGAAGTCGGCGGGCGCCCTGGTGGCGGGTGCCTATCAGGTCAAGGATGGTACCGGGACTCTCACCGTCGTCACCGAAGGGTCGAGCCCGCCCCCCGAGGGCGCAAAGGTGGGTGTGAAGGGGATCTTCCAGGCGCTCATCACCATCGGCTCCAAGAGCCTGGCCATCCTCAAGGAGCAGAGTCGGTTCTGAACCCGATTGGCTCTCGCGGGCTCTCCGTCGCCGCCGCTTGCCCCGATTGGGTGCAACAGGCGGTCGACTGGAGCGCCCGCTATCCATCCGACGACAGCAGGATGAGTCTCGCCATCGAGCTTTCCCGCCAGAACGTTCTTCGAGGCACTGGTGGGCCCTTCGGCGCGGCGGTGTTCGAGAGCGCGAGCGGTGCTCTCGTGGCCGTCGGCGTGAATAGCGTCGTCAGACTCAACAACAGCGCGCTTCACGCGGAAATACTGGCGCTCATGCTCGCGGAGCACAGGGTGGGCTCCTACACCTTGCAGAGCACAGAGCTCCCGGCTCATGAGCTCGTAACCTCGTGCGACCCGTGTGCGATGTGTCTTGGCGCTGTGCACTGGAGTGGGGTTCGTCGGTTGGTGACCGGAGCGATGAAGGAGGACGCCGTGGCCTTGAGCTTCGACGAGGGTCCGGTCTTTCCTGAGTCCTTCGCGTATCTCGAGGCTCGTGGCGTAGCGGTGGTCCGTGGCGTGCTGCGAAAAGACGCGGCCGCGGTTCTCGAGCTTTATCAACGCCAGGGCGGCCCGATCTACAACGCATGACCCCTTGGGTCGCGTGTCCCCCGATTCTATCTCACCTGATACGCCAGCTTCACGAAGAACCCATCGTTCATCCGCTGCAGTCGCGACCAGTTGAACTCCCCATCGGTCTCGAGCGAGCTGCCGTACCCCAGGAAGGCGACGGTCCCCGGAGTCGGCTCGAACGAGGCCAGAAGGTCGAGTCGAAGACCGTTGAAGTCCGTTGCGGGCTGCGCGGTGCCCGGCGACGAGCAAGGAATCGCCGCCGGCGGGATCGAGCAACGTTGCCCGGCGCTCCGATCGGTACTCGCCGATGACCCGGAAGAAGAGAGCGCGGTTCGGCTGGTACTCGACCTTGAGCCGCGGGATGATTGAGCGCGCGAACTCGCTCCCGTCGAGACGGAAGAGGCGAAACACCGTGCCGGTGGCGGAGAGCCGGATCGTGGAGATCGGGCGGAGATCAACTTCGCCCGTCGAGCAGCCAGGCCCGTCCGGTGGTGCCTTCCTGAAAGATCTGCCGCCCGCCCACGGCGATAGGTGAGATACGCACCGAGCTGCTGCCAGATCGGAGTCGTTACCTTGGCTTGCCAGACGAAGCCCGAGAAATCGTCGTTCGGCCGGTAGACGGGTCCGGACGCGCTCCCGATGCGTGTAGTCGCCATACGTGCTGTCCTGGAAATTCACGAAGTCGCGCTCGAATCGTCCCTCCAGCTTCCAGCCGCCACGGAGCTGGAAGGTGCCGTCCGCATACTCGTCCCCCTCGAGGCCGGGAGTGAGGCCGAACTTGTCGTAGAGCCACGTGCGCTCGGGGCCTCCGAAGAGCGTAAGGTTCTCGACCAGCGCACCGCGAGCGCCGTAGACAGTAAAGCGATTGAACGCATGGCCGGTGACGACGCCGCTCCGAAGCCGGTTGACGAACCCCGCCTGGTCGTCGAACCCGTGACCCTGGCCATTCAGCAGATAGTTGAATCCCCACGTCCGGCCGGTGCGGTCGTACTCGGCTTGCCAGATCGGAGCATGGCGGCTCGACAGCGCGTCCTTGGTCCAGGAGGAGCCGTACTGGAGCTGCACGTAGTACAGGCTCCAGACGTAACGAAAATCACCGGCAAGGACGCGATTATGGGAAGTCGACTGGTCACGATTGGTGAAGGTCAGACCGGCGATCGAGTTCCGGCCGAAATCCCGGCGCAGTCGAGTAATGTTGAACCAGGCGTCGCCGTCATCCGTCTGGTCCACTGCGGTGAGATGGGCGACCCCGAGCTGTCCGAACTTTCCGGTCAACTTGGCGCCGGCCTTGGGATCGACGATCCGACGCGTGTAGACAAGTGTCTGGGGTGAGCCGAAGAGCTCGATGCCCTCGAGAAAGAACGGTCGCTTCTCGGGGAAGAAGAGCGCGAAGCGCTCGTTGACCGTGACCTGGCCCGAGTCGCTTTCCACCTGGCTGAAATCGGGATTGAATGTCGCGTCGAGCGCATAGCTGGTGAAGCCGAGTCGCAGGTTGAGTCCGGCGTCTGGATTGACATTCTCGCGGCCAAAGTCGCCGGTCAGCGAATCGCGGTGACCGTCTGCCGTCGCCGTCACGAACGGCTGAGCTTCCACGTTCACGCCGCGCTTGAGGTCGTGAAGTCCGCCGATCGCGCCCTCCTGGCCGAGGAAGCTCGCGTTGGCCCGCTTCACGTCGGTCCAGGTGTCGGTGTACCCGGTGCGCTGCACCACGCGGGTCACGTTGAATCCCCACGCCTGCGGGCCGCTACCGGGATACCTGAGGCTCTTGAAGGGGATCCGAATCTCGATCTCATACCCGCGAGCGGTGATGCGGCCCTTAGACTCCCAGGCGAAATCGGGACTCTTGTCCGTGCTCCCCGGAATGAGGCTGCTCACCTGGCCCGCACCCTCGCTGCGGACGCCGTCGCTCTGCGCACCGAGGGGGTTCACGCCGAAGAAGAAGGCGCGGCGACGATCATGAAAGGTGTCGATGTCGATGACGACGTGGTCGTCGTTATCGATATTGTCGCGGTCGGCGACCGTGGCTCGAATGGCCTCGGGACTCCGGTCGTGGGCGATGATCCCGAAGTAGATCGCATCCGGTGCGTACCAGACCATGACCTCGGTCTCTTCTTCCGCGGGGCGGCCATCGACCGGCTGGTATTGCCAGAACCCGGTGAGGCGTGTCGCTTGGGACCAGACGGGCTCGTCGAACTTCCCGTCGATCTGAACAGTGGCCTCCAGGCGAGGAATGTCGGCCGTGGGTGATCCCTTGCCTTCGACCACGGTACTGCCGACCGGGGACTGGAGCAGAAGCAGGAGCGAGAGCATGGTTCGCCGAGTTGGTGTTGCCGAAATCTACGCGAACGCGGCGGCGGGAGTTTCCCTCGTGTGAGAGGTGGCAATGACAACGAGGCGTCCGGTGATCGGGATCATGGGAGCGAACAATCCTAGCGCCGCTGCGCGCGATGCCGCTGGTCGTCTCGGTCGCCTGGTAGCGGAGGCCGGGTGGGTGCTGCTCACCGGAGGGCGACCTGCCGGCGTGATGGAAGCGGCGAATGCGGGAGCGAAGACGGTGCCAGGAAGCCTGACGATCGGGATCTTACCAAGCGATCCGGATGGGCCCGTGAGCAGCCATGTGGACGTGGCGATATTCACCGCGCTCGGTGACGCCCGGAACGCCGTGAATGTGCTGAGCAGCGACGTGGTGGTCGCCTGTGGTGTCGAAGGGCCCGGGACCGCATCGGAGGTCGCGCTGGCGCTCAAGGCCCGTCGTCCCACCATCCTGCTTTGCGCGCTGCCCGTTGCCCGCGAATTCTTTCGTACGTTGCCAGGGGCCGACCTGCTGCGCGATGCCGAGACGGCCGAGGCGGCTATTCAGATCATCGAGCAGCAGATTGGCATTCTACGGTGGCGGAAGTCTTCGACCTAACTGCTCGTGTGGCTCAACTCTCCGGTTTCTTCGCGGTTGGGGGCAGGTGGCCGTTGAGCCGGAGGTAGATGGCCAGCTGGCTGTAGTGGTCCGCCCAATCTTCGGCCGTCACGAACATCGCCTCCGCCCGAGTGACTTCATTGTTACCGAAGAACTGCACCTTGGTACTCAGCGCCGAATCGTCGACCTTCGCCAATGCGGTTTCGCAGAATTGGAATGACTCGCGAAGGCGCGCGACGAGCTGGTCCTTCGGCGCTGTCTTCGCGATCTCGGTTCGCTTGGGGGCTTCCACGCCCGAGATCTTCGAGCAGAGAAAGTCGTTGCCGCGGGACAGGTGAACCAGGACTTCCCCAAAGCTCAACTGGGCCGGCGTCGGCTTGAAACCATACTTGTCAGCGGGCATCTCCTCGGCGGCGGCGACGAGATTCTTGCCACTTCGCTCTGCGATGGAACGCAGCGCATCGGAGACGGGGTTCGAAGGGCTCGGCGCGGCGCCGATGATGGCAAGACCACAGGCGACGGTGACGAGCATCAGCGATGTCTTCATATCGGTGTCCGGTGGGAGTTGTGATGGGTACGTCTCAAGCTGTATCGCGGGACAGTTAGGTACAACATCAGGTGCGTGATACATGGTTGCGAGACCGAATCGCTAACCACCGGCGATCGCTCCCACCACCATCAGGGGCTCAGTGCCTCTCGCGACGGCGTCGGGTAGCGGCTCGTCCGGCGTCTCGTGCGACAGATCCTGCTCACAGGCGAAGAACCGTATGAATGGGCGCCGCTGTTGTGTGGCGTGGTCTCGAATGGTTCCTCGCAGCATCGGATAGCGCTCCTCCAAGGCGTCGAGGACCGAGCGCTGTGTCGCGGGACCGGTGACCTCCAGCTCCACCTCTTCGTCAACCTGCGCCAGTCGTCGGAGGTGATTGGGCAGCGACACTCGGATCATGTCAGGGTCTGAACCTCGACGGACAGCACGGCTGGGAAGTCCCGCACGATGGCGTTCCACGAGTCTCCGGCATTGGACGACCCGTAGACCTGTCCTCCAGTGGTTCCGAAATAGACGCCACACGAATCGAGTCGGTCTACGGCCATCGCATCCCGCAGCACGTTGACATAGCAGTCCTGCTGCGGCAGCCCCTTGGTCAGAGCTTCCCATTCATCGCCGCCGGCGCGACTCCGGTAGACTCGCAGTCTTCCCTCGGGGACATAGTGCTCGGAGTCGCTCTTGATGGGAATCACGTAGACGGTCTCGGGCTCGTGGGCATGCACGTCGATCGGAAACCCGAAGTCGGTTGGCAGATTGCCACTGATCTCACGCCAGGAGTCTCCGGCGTCGTCACTTCGCATGACGTCCCAATGCTTCTGCATGAACATGAGGCCGGGGCGCGAGGGGTGCATCGCGATGCGGTGGACACAGTGACCGACCTCGGCGGTCGGGTCGGGAATGTATTGCGACCGCAGGCCGCGGTTTATCGGCCGCCAGCTCTTGCCGGCATCATCGCTCCGGAACGCGCCCGCGGCCGAGATGGCGACAAAGATCCGATTCGGGTTGGCGGGGTCGAGGAGGATCGTGTGGAGGCACATCCCGCCGGCGCCCGGCTGCCACTTGGCCCCTGAGGGATGCCCCCGAAGGCCGGCGAGCTCCTCCCACGTTCGGCCGCCGTCCGCCGACTTGAAGAGCGCGGCGTCTTCCACGCCGGCGTAGACGGTGTCGGGATCCGTCAGCGACGGCTCGAGATGCCAGACCCGCTTGAACTCCCAGGGATGCTGTGTGCCGTCGTACCACTGATGCGTACCGGGGACGCCCTCATATGTGAATTCATTCCCCATCGTCTCCCACGTCTTCCCGCCGTCGTTGGAACGCTGGATGACTTGTCCGGACCAGCTGCTCGACTGTGACGCGTAGAGCCGATCGGGATCGGCGGGCGATCCCTTGAGGTGGTAGACCTCCCAGCCCGCGAAATGTGGACCGCTGATGTCCCACTTGCTCCGCTTCCCGTCGGCGGTCAGGACGAACGCTCCCTTCCGTGTGCCAACCAGCAAACGTACCCCGCTCATCCCTCGCTCCTTCCTGTATCTGCGGCAATCTCCGTCGGCAAGCCTCGAACCGTCCCAGCCTAGTCCATTAGGGCTTTACGATCCTGCTCATGTAGGCATCGCCATGGTAGCTGCTCTCGAGGACGGCGATTCGCTTGAGGTCCTTCGAGACACCGAGCCCCGCGCCTGGGCCGTGGGGCCCGTGACCGGCGGCTCGCCGGCGAGCATCTCGTAGAGGACCGCGGCCAGCGAGTAGACGTCGCTCCGAGCGTCGAGCTGGCGGTCTCCGGTGGCCTGCTCGGGGCTCATGTACTGCGGCGTGCCGAGCGAGAGCCCGGTCTCCGTCAGGCGATTGCCGCCGGCCTCGCTCACGGCGAGCGCGATGCCGAAGTCGGCGAGCATCGCTTCGCCTTCGAGGAGGAGGATGTTCTCGGGCTTGATGTCGCGGTGCACCACGCCATGGCGGTGGGCATAGTCGAGCGCGCTCGCGATCTGCCGGGTGATGCCGACCGCCTCCTCGAGACCGAGCTGGTGCTCGCGGTTCAGCTTATCGCGCAGTGACTCGCCGCGGACAAGGGGGAGCACATAGATAGAGAAAGCCACCGTCGGCGCCCGAATCGATCAGCGTCAGGATGTGCGGATGATCGAGCTTGGCCGTGATCTTGATCTCGGCCAGGAATCGCTCGACACCGAGCACCGCCCCCAGCTCTGGACGGAGGACCTTGAGCGCGACCTCCCGATCGTGCTTGAGGTCGGTCGCGAGATAGACTGTCGCCATCCCTCCGGCGCCGAGTTGGCGCTCGATCCGGTAACGCTCCTCCAGGGCGGTCGTCAGCCGTGCGATGTCGCTCATGATACCTCAATGGTGGGTTCGCGTGCGTCTTCGGGATGGCCGAGAGCCGCCGAAGTATCGCATCCGCCGACCTGCCTGTCGAGGACGCGGAATTGCGGGTAAGTTGTGCCGCGCACGGCCCCACCCTGGATCGATCTCGCACCCATCGCACGAGGAGGCAGGCATGAAATCGGCACTCTTGATGGCAGCGCTGTGGCTGATGAGCACCGTTGCCGCGCATGCGCAGGATGCTGTGAAGGTCGACCCGAAACATTACAAGGTAGAGCTCGAGAACGATCAGGTTCGCGTGCTACGCATCAACTACGGAGCCGGTGAGAAATCGGTGATGCATTCCCACCCCGCCAGCGTGGCCGTGTTCCTGACTGATGGCCACGTGAAGTTCACCCTTCCGGACGGCAAGACCCAAGATGCGTCCGTGAAGGCCGGATCGGTCCAGTGGGAAGCCGGCGGTGCGCACCTGCCGGAAAACGCCGGCGACAAGCCGTTCGAGCTGATCCTGGTCGAGTTGAAGGGCAAGCCATCTTCCGGGAAGTGACTCGACGCCATGATGCTCGACGAGGATGCCGTTCGCCGGCTGCTCCGGATGCAGGAGCTCATCCCCGTCATGGCGCGCGCGCTGGCCGACCTGTCGGCGGGGAGGGTGGTGCAACCGGTCCGCCTGATGCTGCCGATCACGGCTCACCAGGGATTCTTCGCGACCATGCCCGCCTGGGCCGGCAGCGCGCTGGGCGCCAAGCTGGTGACCTTCTTTCCGAAGAACAGCGGTATTCCGACCCATCATGCGCTGATCACGCTATTCCGACCTGAGACGGGCGAGCCGTTGGTCACCATGGACGGCCGGCTCATCACCGAGATGCGCACCGCCGCGGTGTCCGCCGTCGCGACCAGTCACCTCGCACGCCAGGACTCCTCGATCCTCGCGATCCTGGGCTCGGGGGTACAGGCAGGAAGTCATCTCGAGGCCCTTCGCCTCGTACGCACCTTTCGCGAGGTACGGGTGTGGAGTCCACGCCATGCCGGCACATTCGCGGACCGCTTCGGTGTTCGCGCCGTGACAACGGCCGAGGAGGCGGTGCGCGACGCCGATGTGATCGTGGTCGCCACGAGCTCGCGGACGCCGGTGCTGAAGGGGGCCTGGCTGAGGGTGGGTGCTCACGTGAATGCGGTCGGTGCCTGCCGGCCCGACTGGCGGGAGCTGGACGACGAGACGGTCCAACGTGCTCGACTCTACGTCGAGTCGCGCGAGGCCGCCATGCAGGAATCCGGTGATGTCATCGCGGCGGGTCAGGCGTTCGCGGAGATCGGCGAGGTCGTGGCCGGTATCCGTCCTGGACGGGAAACCCCGGAAGACATCACCCTCTTCAAGTCGGTAGGCGTCGCGGTGGAAGACGTGGTCGCCGCCGATCTGGTGTACCGCGAAATGCTGCTCTCGACCAGAACCTGAGCGACACTCTCATGGACGACTTCATGCGCGCGGCGCTCGACGAGGCACGCCGAGGCCTTGAGGAAGGCGGTATCCCGATCGGCTCGGTACTGGTTCGCGATGGCCGAATTCTCGGTCGCGGGCACAATCGGCGAGTGCAGGGCGGGAGCGTCGTGCTTCACGGAGAAATGGACGCGCTGGAGCGGGCCGGCCGCCAGCCGGCGGCAGTGTATCGCGAGTGCACGCTCTACACGACGCTTTCGCCGTGCGCCATGTGCACCGGCGCGATCCTGCTTTACGGAATTCCGAGGGTAGTGGTCGGGGAGAACCGCACGTTCATCGGAGAGGAGGATCTGTTGCGGAGCAGGGGAGTCATCGTGGACGTGCTGCAGGACGCCGCCTGCGAGCGAATCCTGGCCGACTTCATCTGCGCTCACCCGGAGCTGTGGAGCGAGGACATCGGTCGGTAGGCTTAGAGTTTCGTCAAGCCGACGTAGGTCTCGGGTCTTCGATCGCGGTAGAACTGCCAGACGTTGCGGACTTCTCTGATTTGGTCGAGGTCCAGCTCGGCCATGACCAGCTCGTCCTTGTCGCGTGACGCCTCCGCCACGATCTGCCCCCGTGGATTGCAGAAGTAGCTTTGACCGTAGAACTCTCCGATTCGCCAGGGATCCTCGTACCCCACCCGATTGATCGCGCCGACGAAATAGGCGTTGGCCACGGCATGTGCCGGCTGCTCCAGTCGCCAGAGATACTCGGAGAGTCCGGCGACGGTGGCCGACGGATTGAAGACGATCTCGGCGCCGTTCAAACCCAACTCGCGCGCACCTTCGGGGAAGTGGCGGTCGTAACAGATGTACACCCCGATGTCGGCGTACCGCGTCTTGAAGACCGGATACCCCAGGTTGCCCGGCCGGAAATAGAACTTCTCCCAGAACCCCGGCGCACAATGGGGGATGTGATTCTTTCGATACTTGCCCAGATAGGTGCCGTCTGCATCGATGACCGCGGCGGTGTTGTAGTAGATCCCCGCTCCGTCCTCCTCGTACAGCGGGACGACGATGGCCATCGAATACCGGCGGGCGACATCCTGCATGAGTCTCGTGGTGGGACCATCGGGTATCGCTTCGACCGAGTCGTACCAGCGCGCGCTCTGCTCGGCGCAGAAGTAGGGCCCGGTGAAGATCTCCTGCATGCAGAGGATCTGCACGCCCTCGCGTCCCGCCCGCTCGATGAGCTTCATGTGCTTGGCAACGTTTGCCTCGCGGATGGTCTCGAGCGTCTCGGAGGTGGCGCAGGCGTGGATGGCCTGGATCAGTCCGCATTTCACGACTCGGGGCATGTCAACGTCCTTCAATCAAGAAGAAAAGCGCACCACACCAAGAAGAAGCGCACCAAGGAGACACCGAGAACAGGGAGAATTTCACGGAGAAGGAAGAAGTTTGTGGGTGTGTTGCCCACGATCACGCAGTTCTCCGTGCTGCCTTCGTGTCCTCCGTGTCTCCGTGGTTCGCAGTTGGGGCGGTCGGGGGTCTGCTTGAGCCGCCCATGAGAGCGAGGTAGGCCACGAAGCTCAGACCGAACGTGACGAACCACGCGTACGAATACAGCCGGTCGAAGAAATTCGGGTCAGCCACGGTCCCGCCCGGCGTCGCGGCGGCCCGGAGAAACCCCGGGACGACCGGTAACACCGCGATAACGAATGCCACCACGGCCCGGGGGTTCACGCCTCCCCGATAGGTGTAGACCCCGTGCTCCTTGAAGAGATCGTTGAGCACGAGCCGTTGGCGACGGAGCACCCAATAGTCGGCGATCAGGATGCCACCCAGCGCGCCCATCAGGCTGGAATAGCCGATCAACCAGGTGAAAATGTACGCCGCGGCATCGGAATAGAGCTTCCAGGGAAACATCAGGATGCCGATCACCGCCGTGATGAGTCCGCCGGTGACGTAGTTGATTCGCTTTGGGGCTCAGATTGGAAAAATCGTTGGATGGGGACACGACATTGGCGGCCATGTTCGTGGTCAGCTGAGCCGCGAGCACCACCAGCGCCCCGAACACGATGACCCCCGCGGCTGCCGATCCGGCGCGATCAGCACCACGGGTCCCAGATCGGCCTGGCCGAAGAGCACGATCGTGGCGCTGGTGACAGCCACTCCGATGAACGCAAACGCGGTCATCGTCGTAGGCAGGCCGAGTGCCTGACCCAGCATTTGCGAGCGCTGGCTCTTGGCATAGCGAGTGAAGTCGGGGATGTTGAGGCTGAGCGTCGCCCAATAGCCCACGCTGGCAGTGAGGGCCGACGGGAATAGGTCCCAAAACGAGCTGCCGCCGCCCCGGAGCCTCTCCGACCCGGCGAGCAGATTGCCCAGCCCTCCGCCGACGCGAATGGCCCAGATCAGCAGCAGGCCGCCACCGGCGAGCAGCAGCGGCGCCGACCAGGCCTCCAGCAGCTTGATCCCCTCGGTGCCCTTGAGGATGATCGCCACCTGTATGAGCCAGAACAGCATGAACGAGATCGCCGTGTGCGCGGGCACGCCGGTCCAGCCGGTCCACGCCGCTCCGCAAAGCGCGTCCAGCGCGAGCCCACCGATCCACGTCTGGATTCCGAACCACCCGCAGGCGACGATCGCGCGGAGGACAGCCGGTAGGTTGGCCCCGCGCACGCCGAAACTCGCTCGACAGAGAACGGGAAACGAAATGCCGTACTTTGTTCCGGCATGTGCGTTCAATACCATCGGGACCAGCACGATGGTGTTGCCGAGCAGGATCGTGATCATCGCCTGCCACCAGCTCATGCCCTGCTGCATGAGACCGGAGGCCAGGGTGTAGGTGGTGATGACCACGCTCATCCCGATCCAGAGCGCGGCAATGTGGTAGGTGGACCAGGTGCGCCGCTCGGGTAGCGTTGGCGCAAGGTCCGGATTCCAGAGGGGACTGCTGCTGAGGTCCTCCGTGGCAGGAGTCGCGGCCGCAGCGCTCACCGCGCTCCCGCCGGTTGCGGGGTGCGGGGTCGTGGAGCCGGTGAGGGTGCGTCCGTTCCAGAGGCAGCCGGCTTCGAGGCGTGGAATGCCTGCAGCCCTGCCGCACTCCTCGGCAGCCAACGTCCCCGGCCTTCGCGGCCGACAACGGCGTACTTGTCGACGATCACCTCGCCGCGGGACAGCGTGGTCCGCGCAAAGCCCGCCAGCTCCCATCCCTCGTACGGTGACCAATCGGCGTTGGTCTCCATCGTGGAAGGACTGACCGTCCGTGTGGCGGTGGGGTGGATGATCGCGAGGTCCGCGTCGGCGCCGATCGCGATGGCGCCCTTCTGCGGATAGAGGCCCATGATCCGCGCGGGGTTCGTGCTGAGCTTCATGCTCAGCTCTTCCAGCGTGAGCTTTCCACCCAACACACCGTGGGTATACACCAACGGCAGCAGCGTTTCGAGACCGGGAAGCCCCATCGGGATCTTGGTCCAGTCGCCGTTCCACATCGCCTTCTGCTCTCGGGTGAACGTGCAGGTATCGGTCGAGACGACCGAAACCTCGCCGTCCCGAAGCCCCTTCCACAGCCGGTCCACGTCCTTCGGTTTCTTGATCTGTGGGCAACAGGCGTAGAGGTGTCCATCCTCCCTCTCGAAGACCGTGTCGTCGAGGACGAGATACTGCGCGCACGTCTCGGCGATCACCGGCACACCACGCGACTGCGCGGCCCGCACGATATCCGTTCCCTCGGCGGTGGACATGTGCACGATGTAGAGCTGCCCACCCGTCGCCTCGCACCACTGGATGACCCGCTGGATGGCCTCGGCCTCGATGAAGTTGGGGCGGGTCATCGGGTGCAACCGGGCACCGTACTTGGTCATCAGCTCCGGCGTGTGGTGACGGGCGATCAGCTCGTCGAGCACCCGCGCGGACTCCGCGTGCACGAGCAGCATGGTGCCGTGCTCGCGCATCTGCTCGAGCGTTCCGAAGAGCGCACGGTCGTCCGACTGCCATCCCTCGGACTCGTAGATCATGAACTCCTTGAAGGTCGTGAATCCGCGGTCCACCATCCCCTTGATCTGCGATTTGTGCTCGTTCCAGCGAGTGATGCAGATGTGAAAGGTGTAGTCGATCAAGGCCTTTCCCTCCGCCTTCTTCATCCAATTGTCCGCGGCCTGATCGAGGGTCTCGCCCGCATAAGGGATCGCGAAGTCGATCACGGTCGTGACTCCCCCACGCGCTCCCGCCCGCGTGCCCGTGCGGTAATCGTCCGCCGAGACGGTGCCGCAGAACGGAAGCGCCAGATGCACGTGGACGTCGAGCACACCGGGCAGCACGTGATGGCCGGTTGCGTCGATGATTTCCGTGCCCGGGGCCGAGTCGAGATTGGAGCCCAGGGCAGCGATCTTCTCGCCGGAAATGCCGACGTCACCGACGAAAGTGCCGGACGGCGTGACGACGCTTCCGCCCTTGATGATCCGATCGAGTCTCATCACGATACCGCTCCTTCTCCTGGGCGTCGGCGGCACTTCGAACGAAGCATTCGGGGAATTGCGGCCGGCAAGGGGGACTTGTCCGTCAACATACGATGGGCTCCGACGGCGTGCAAACCGAGCCCGTTCCATGCTGGCGGGCGGGACCGATGGACATAGCTTTGGGTGTCGTGACGAGGAGAAATGGAGCCATGGTGCTTCTGGAGGCCGCCCTGAATGGCGGCCGTTCGCCGGACCAACATGCTGCGATCCCGGTGTCACCCTCGCAGATCGCCACGGCTGCCCAGGAGTCTGCCGCGGCCGGCGCGGGTGCCGTTCACTTCCACGTGCGGGACGGCGACGGTCGTGAGACCCTGGCCGCCGCGTGGGTGGCTCGGGCCGTTGTCGAGGTGCGGAAGCGCGGGGTACCCTTCGGCGTCAGCACCGGCGCCTGGATCATCTCCGATCCTGCTCGCCGACTCAGCGCTGTCGAAGAGTGGACCGTGCTTCCCGACTTCGTGTCCGTCAACTTTCACGAAGACGGGGCGGCGGAGCTGGCCGCCTTCTTTCTTGGGCGACATGTCGGCATCGAGGCCGGGGTGGCGAACGGAGTCGGCGCCGAACGGCTCGTCCAGAGCGGACTCGGAAACCGATGCCTCCGAATCATGCTCGAGCCTCAGGAGCAGGGAACCGCCGAAGCGCTGGCGACCGTCGCAAAGTGTGAGTCGATTCTCGACGACGGAGGGGTCACGACGACGAGGTTGCTGCACGGCGTGGACGCGACCGCGTGGCCGCTGGTCGACGCGGCACGTGTCCGAGGCTATGGCACTCGAATCGGTCTCGAGGACTCGCTCGCGTTGCCCGACGGAGTGATCGCGCCGGGAAATGCGGACCTCGTGCGAGCTGCGCGCGCCCGGCTTGCCCACTCGTGATCGTGAGCAAGGACTGCCCATGCTGAATGCCGTGGGTCGCAGCGTGCCAAGGAAGGACGGAATCGGGAAAGCGACCGGGCAGGCGCGGTATGCCGACGACCTCCGATTCCCAGGAATGCTCCACGCCCGCACGATCCGCACGTCGGTTCCCTGTGGCACGCTGAACGGTGTCCGTCTCGACTTCGATCCCAGCGGCTTTACAGTGGTGGACTACCGAGACATTCCCGGTCAGAACGTCGTTGCGCTCATCGCCGACGACCAGCCGTGCCTGGTAGAGCGGGACATTCGCCACGCTGCGGAGCCGGTGCTCCTGCTTGCGCACGAAGACCGCGAGGCTCTGCTCGGAGCGACTATCACGCTCGACGAACAGGCCGGTGAGCCGGTCTTCGATCCCGAGCGGTCTCCCATCACGTTCAAGACCATCCTCATCGAGAAGGGCAACGTCGACTCCGGCTTTGCCGTCGCCGACCACATCGTCGAGGGGACCTACCGTACCGGACACCAGGAGCACGTCTACATCGAGCCACAGGGCGTCATCGCCATCCCGGAAGATGGCGGGATGACAATCTACGGCTCGATCCAGTGCCCGTACTACGCGCATCGTGCGCTCGCCGTCGTCCTGGGACGCGCCGTGTCCCACGTCCGCGTCGTGCAGACCGAGACGGGCGGAGGATTCGGCGGAAAAGAGGAGTATCCGTCCCACATCGCGGCGCATGCGGCCCTCCTTGCGCTCAAGGCAGGCCGTCCGGTCAAGCTGATTTATGATCGCGTGGAAGACATGGTAGCCACGACCAAGCGGCATCCGTCGATCGTTCGGCACCGCACGGGGCTCACGCGCGACGGGCGACTGGTCGCGATGGACATCGAGGTCATTCTCGACGGTGGCGCCTACACGACGCTTTCTCCCGTGGTCCTTTCTCGTGGGACGATTCACGCGGCTGGTCCCTACCGGTGCGACAACACCCGAATCGCGGCGCGTGCGACGTTCACCAACACACCGCCCAACGGCGCGTTCCGGGGGTTCGGCGCGCCGCAGACACAGTTCGCGATGGAGGTGCACATCGAGCGCGTCGCTGAGGCCCTCGGTATGGATCCCGTACGCCTGCGGGAGCGGAACCTCCTCCGGCCCGGCGACACGACCGCAACCGGCCAGGTCTTGGGCGACGACTGTAACCCGCTCGAAGTCCTGCGCACCGCCGTTCGCCGGTCCCGGTACCGTCGGAAGCGAAAGGCCTACACCGGTACGCGGAACGGCATCGGACTCGCGATGTATTGGCATGGCTCCGGGTTCACCGGAAGCGGCGAGCTGAAGCTCGCCTCGCGCGCGACCGTCGAGCTCATCGCCTCCGGTGCACGAGTTCTCACCTCGAGCACCGAGATCGGCCAGGGCACGCGTACCATGCACGCCCAGATCGTTGCCGACACCCTCGGCATGCCGTACGAGCAGATCGAGGTGGTGGTTCCCGATACCGGCATCGTCCCCGACAGCGGCCCCACCGTCGCGTCACGGACCTGCATGGTGGTGGGGCGAATCCTCCAGCGAGCCGCTCAGGAGATACGAACGAAGTTGGGTGGTCTGTCACCCGCGGAGTATGTCCGGCAGCATGGTGCTCTCTCCGTCACGAGCCAGTACGAGCAGCCCGAGTGGATCCGGTGGGACGATGCCAGCTACCATGGCGATGCGTACGCTGCCTACGCCTGGGGCTGCGATGTGGCCGAAGTCGAGCTCGATCCGGACACCTGGGAGGTGCGGCCGCTTCGAGTCACGGTGGTAAACGAGATCGGGAAGGCGATCCATCCAGCACTTGCACGCGGACAAGTCGAGGGAGGGACGGCGCAGGGCTTGGGTTACGCATTGCTCGAGCGCGTGGCGATGCAGGGCGGGGCAATGGCCAATGCTCAGCTCACCAACTACATCATCCCCACGACCATGGACACCCCGAGAATCGACGTCGTGCTCCTGGAGCATCCGTACGCCGGTGGGCCGTTCGGGGCAAAGGGCCTCGGTGAGCTGCCGATCGACGGACCGGCGCCGGCCGTGATCAACGCGATCCGCCATCTCGGCATCGACGTTCGAGCTATCCCCGCGCTTCCGGAAGTGGTAAGGGAGGCCGCGTGCGCTTCACGCTGAACTCGGCGCCGGTCGATGTGGAGGTGCACCCGATGGCGCGTCTGCTCGACGTGTTGCGTGAAACCTGCGGACTCACCGGCACGAAGGAAGGGTGCGGCGAAGGCGAGTGCGGGGCATGCACGGTCCTGCTGGACGGCGAAGCAGTCTGTTCCTGTCTCGTCCCAGCCGCTCAGGCCGAGGGCTCGGAGGTGACCACGATCGAAGGACTCGGGTCGGAGCACCCGCTCCAACGTGCCTTCATGGACGAGGTGGGGGCGCAGTGCGGGATCTGCACGCCTGGAATGATTCTCACTGCCGTCACGCTCGGTCGCCGCCCGAGTCTCGCCAGGATTCGCCAGGGTTTGGCCGGCAACCTCTGCCGCTGCACCGGCTACGAGGCGATTTACCGTGCCATCCACCGGGCCTCGTGAGAACCGCAACGTCTCGATTGGAGCTGCTCGAGCCTCGCACGGTCACCGAGGCGCTCCGCATGCTGCGGAACGAAGGGCCGCTCACTCCACTGGCCGGCGCCACCGACCTCTACGTCGCCGTGAATTTCGGCACGCTTACCGCGACGCGATTCGTCAACCTCTGGGGCCTGGAGCCGCTTCGTCGCATCACGCTACGCGAAGGCGTCCTCCACATCGGTGCACTCGCCACGTACACCGCACTCATCCGTTCGCGCCTGGTTCGCCGGCGCTTGCCGATGCTCGTGAGCGCGGCGCGGGAAGTCGGCGGTCTTCAGATCCAGAATCGTGGGACACTCGGTGGCAATGTCGCGAACGGCTCGCCGGCGGGTGATACGCTTCCCGTTCTTGCGGCGGCCGAGGCGATCGTGGTGGTGCGAAGCGTCGACGGCGACCGACGAATTCCGTTCATCGAGTTCTACACGGGGTATCGCGCGAGCGCGCTGAGACCGGACGAATTGATCGTGGGCTTCGACGTTCCGACCGTCGAGGGACGGCAGTGGTTCCGGAAGGTGGGGACGCGGGCGGCCCAGGCGATCTCGAAGGTGGTCATGGCCGCGGTGCGCGGACCGAGGCCCAGGATCGCCCTGGGCAGTGTGGCTACCACGGTCGTTCGTCTTCGTGGCGTCGAGCAGGCCCTCGCTGCCGGCGCGAGCATTGACGACGCCGTTCGGCTGCTCGACGAGGACATCCGCCCCATCGATGACCTCCGGTCGACGGCCGCCTACCGGCGTGATGTCGCGGCCAATCTCGTCCGCCGGTTCTGGGCTGACACCGAGCCAGCCGCCGAGTCCGCCTGAGCACTTGACCAACACACCGAGAGCATCGCTGATCGTCCGCGGGACACGAGTCATGTCGCCGGACGGCATCCGTGCCGCCGCCATCCACGTCGTGGACGGCCGAGTTGCGCGGGTGACCGCCTACGACGAGATCGATGCCGGTGGACCGATCGTCGAGGCAGGCGACGCGGTCGTCTTTCCGGGGCTCGTCGATACCCATGTCCACGTGAACGAGCCGGGACGGACGGAATGGGAGGGGTTCGAAACGGCGACCCGAGCGGCTGCCGCGGGTGGCGTCACGACAATCCTCGACATGCCGCTCAACAGCATTCCTCCGACCACGAGCGTAACGGCGCTCGAGGCCAAGCGCGCGGCCGCACGAGAGCGCTGTGCGGTGGACGTCGGCTTCCTCGGCGGGGTCGTTCCCGGCAACATTGGTGACTTGAAGCCGCTCTACCAGGCCGGCGTCTTCGCCTTCAAGTGCTTCCTCTGTCCATCGGGCGTTGAGGAGTTTCCTGCGATGCCTCCGGCCGCACTCCGCGAGGCTGCCCGGGTGCTCGCGGCACTCGACGCGCTGCTCATGGTGCACGCCGAGTGGCCCGGTGCGTTGAAGGAGATGTCGACATCCGGCGGTCGAAGGTCCTACGCTGCATGGCTGGCCAGCCGACCCGTCGCCGCGGAATCGGAAGCGGTCCGATTCCTCATCGATCTCTCCCGTGAGTCGGGCCTCCGCGTCCACGTCGTCCACGTGTCCTCAGTCGAAGCGATCGATCTCATCACCGCGGCCCGGGCCGGCGGTGTGCGACTGACGGCGGAGACATGTCCCCACTACCTCGGCTTCTCCGCCGAGGAGATTCCGGATGGCGCCACGGAATTCAAGTGCGCGCCGCCCATCCGTGAGACGGACCAGCGCGAGGGGTTGTGGACCGCGCTGGGGGATGGTCGGCTCGACGCGATTGTCAGCGACCACTCACCGGCGCCCTCAGCGTTGAAGCGGCGGGAAGAGGGTGACTTCGCCGGCGCCTGGGGAGGCATTGCGTCCCTTCAGCTCGGCCTGCCCGCGGTCTGGACTGGCGCCAGCGCGAGGGGATACGATCTCGATGCCCTGTGCGAATGGCTCAGCACGGGACCGTCGCGGGTCGCCGGTCTCCGTCGACGCAAAGGCGCGATAGCGCCGGGCAATGATGCCGACCTGGTGCTCTGGCGCCCGGAGGAGGAGTTCGTGGTGAGCGAGATCGGTCTCCGTCATCGCCATTCGGTTACCCCGTGGCTTCACCGAAGACTCGCGGGAGTTGTCGAGGCTACGTACCTTCGGGGCGAATGCATATATGCCCGCGGTGCGGCGGATCGGGCTCCGCGGGGTCGACTGCTTACCCGTCTCGACCCATGAGTCTCTTCACGGATCTGGTGGATGTCGCCGCAGCTCGTCTCGGTGGGACCGTGTTGCTGGCGAATGACGAGTTCTTTGCCCCGAAGGAAAACCTTCTCAAGCCGGAGAAGCCGATCTGGCGGGAGGGGGAGTACACCGACCGAGGCAAGTGGATGGACGGATGGGAGACGCGCCGGCGCCGCAACCCCGGGCACGACTGGTGTCTCATTCGGCTCGGCGTTCCTGCGATCGTGCACGGCGTGATCGTCGATACGAGCTACTTCAAGGGAAACTATCCCGAGCATTGCTCCCTCGACGGGTGCGCCATTTCGGGAACGGCCGACCCCGAGAGGCTCGCGGCCGGAGACGGAGGAGGATGGACCGAGATTCTCCCGCGATCCGGGCTCCGAGGCGATACCGAGAATCCGTTTCGAATCACGCTACGCGGGCGAATGACCCATCTCCGGTTCAACATCTATCCCGACGGCGGGGTGGCCCGCCTCCGTGTCTACGGAGAACCGTCGCTTGATCCGCCACTTCAACCCGGCACCCTCACCGATCTCGCGGCGCTCGAGAACGGTGGTCTGGTCGTCGGCTGCAGCGACATGTTCTTCGGCCACCGGCACAATCTCATCCTCCCGGGCCGCTCCACCCACATGGCGGATGGCTGGGAGACCAAGCGTCGTCGTGGTCCCGGGCATGACTGGGCCATCGTCCGGCTAGCGGCCCGTGGGACAATCGAGCGGATCGAAGTGGACACCGACCACTTCAAGGGCAATGCTCCGGATAGTTGCTCCGTCGAAGTCTGCGACGTCCCGGATCTGCTCTCCGAGCGATTGTCGGGCGGCGACGCCGAGTGGACGTCACTCTTGTCACGCACGCCGCTCGACCCCGATGCCAAGCACGGCTTCGACGTCTCGGGAACGGCGGCGACACACGCTCGCCTTGCGATCTACCCGGACGGCGGCATTGCCCGGCTCCGACTCTTCGGAACTGTGAGCGCATGACGCTCACGCTGGCACGACTCAATTCGATGCCTGCCGATGAGGTCGCGCAACACTTTCGTGCATGCTGCGGGTCGTCGCGTTGGGTCGAGGGCATCATCGCGCGCCGGCCATTCGAAAGCCTCGAACAGATGCTCTCGGCGAGCGACGCGGTGTGGCGAACGATGGGACCCAGGGACTGGAACGAGGCCTTTGCCTATCACCCGAGAATCGGCGAGCGGCAGGCTGCCACCCATGTCAGCGCCGCCGCTCGAGCGTGGTCGGCCGAAGAACAGAGCGCAGCACAAGGAGCCTCGACTCGCGCGGCCCTGGCTCAGGCGAACGAAGCGTATGAAGACCGATTCGGGCGGATCTATCTCGTTTGTGCCGCCGGCCGGAGTGGAGAGGACTTGCTGGCAGACATCGCCGCACGGATGAACAATCCACCCGACAAGGAACTCGCAATCGCCGTCGACGAGCAACGAAAGATCATCCAGCTTCGCCTCAGGTCCCTCATCGGCTCGCAGGCACCATGACCCGGATCACGAGCCACGTGCTCGATACCAGCGTCGGTCGTCCGGCCACCGGATTGACGGTACGACTCGAGCGCGTCGGCGGCCGCGGAGACACGGAGCCGCTGGCCTCGGCTGTGACCGATGCGGACGGAAGAGTCCGCGACTGGCTTCCCTCGGGGATTCCTGCCGGTCGCTATCGGCTCGTCTTCGAGACAGGGCCCTGGTTCCGGGCCGCGGGGCGGGAAACGATCTACTCGGATGTATGCATCGACATCGAGGTGAGCGACACCGTGCCGCACTATCATCTGCCGCTTCTTCTGGCGCCGTTCGGCTACTCGACCTATCGGGGGAGCTGACTCATGACTCCGCGGCTCGCCTGGAATGGGTACGGCAAGGCGGCACTACGTCTGGTCAAAGTGGATCGGGGCGCGGCGCGGCACGAGTTGCACGACCTGACCATCGAAGTGCAGCTCCAGGGTGAGTTCAGCGCGACGCACACCGCCGGCGACAACTCACAGGTCCTGCCAACCGATACGATGAAGAACACGGTCTACGCTCTCGCCCGGCAGGGGGCGGTCGAGCCGCCGGAGGCGTTCGGGGAACGGCTCGGGCGCCATTTTCTCGCCGCCTGTCCCGCCGCACGTCGGGCGGTGATCACACTCGCCGCGCACTACTGGCATCGGGCGGTCCTGAACGGTGCACCGCACGACCACACCTTCATTCAAGGTTCGGCTGAGCGACGGCTCGCGATCGTGACCGTCGGCGAGAGTGAGATGCGTGTCGAGGCGGGAATCGAGGGATTAGGTCTCCTCAAGACTACCGGATCCGGCTTCTCCGCTTATCTCCGCGACCGCTACACGACGCTGAAGGAAACGGACGACCGCATCCTTGCGACGGATGTAGAAGCGCGGTGGCAGTATACGCGTCCACCTCGGGATTATTCGGTTTCCTGGGGCGACGTGCGCACGGCGATGATCGAGACCTTCGCCGGGCAACAGTCGGACTCGGTTCAGCAGACGTTGTACGCGATGGGGGAGGCGGCGCTGGGGCGCTGTGGAGAGATCAGCGAGATCCGGCTCGTGCTGCCGAACAAACACCACTTGCTCGTGGACCTGGGACCGTTCGGTCTGGACAATCCGAACGAGATTTTCGTGGCGACGCGCGAACCGTATGGTCGGATCGAGGCGGTGATTACTCGGTAACGAGCCCACATCACAAATATTCTGGCGCATTACCCTCTTGATGTGCTCAGTATAACTCTATAGGGAGTCTACCGTTATGCGAGCAACATAAAGTCGATTCTAGCTCCTGGGTCTGCGTCACCGAAACAACGACATCAGCAGATGCACCATCGTCACGATCACCACGATCCCGCCCACATCCAAGAGCGCCCCGTAACGAATCATCCGGCCGATCGGGATGAGGCCCGAGCCGTATACGATCGCGTTGCAGGGAGTCGAGACTGGTAACATGAACCCGAGGCTGCAGGCGAAGGTGGCACCGAGGGCAGGCTCGACTGGATCGAGGCCCGCGGCCTTCGCAACCGAGATGATCACCGGAACCACCATATTTGCGGCAGCGGTATTCGAGGTCGTCTCGGACAGCAAGACCGCAACGACGACGGAGACCACCAGGAGTCCGAGAGATCCGTGGAGCGGGATGAGCCCGGTCAGTCCCCGGCCGAGCGACTCGGCAAGACCGGTCTGAAAGGTGAGCACCCCAAGGGAGAATCCGCCTCCATAGAGCAGGACGACGCCCCAGTCGATGCGCGACGCCTCATCCCAGGTGATTGCACGGCCCCCCGATCCGGGCAGGACGAAGAGAAGCATGGCGCCGATGATCGCCGCGACGCCTTCGGGAACGCTCCCGACAACCGCCGCGTAAGCTGCGCTTCGCTCGCCGGCAATGATCGCCACGATGCCCGGAGCGATCCACAGCGCCACCGTCACACCGAAGGCGATGGCGACCGAGCGTTGTCCTGCAGTCCAGGGGCCGAGTTCCTCCCGTTCCGCCCGGAGTCGGTCGGATGCCCCTGGCAGCTCGACGAATCCCGAGGGTGACAGCGCGTTGAGAAACAGGTACAGGAATGCAAATAGGATCAGCACCACCGGCACGCCGATGAGACTCCATGAAAAGAAGGGAATTTCCTTTCCCGCCAGGGTCCGGATGAACCCAAGACCGATCACGTTGGGTGGGGTACCGATTGGTGTTGCCAAGCCGCCGATTGATGCCGCGAAGGACGTCATCAGCATGATCCCCGTCGCGTAGCGCGGGTCGAGGACCACCTGCGCTCCCGGTCGCTCGAGGGCGGCGAGGATGGACAGGCCAATCCCGAACATCATGGCGGTGGTGGCGGTGTTCGAGATCCAGGCGGAGATGAGTGCGGTCACCGCGCCGAACGCGAGCAGGATCCGGGCAGGCCGTGCGCCGACCCAGGGGAGGGAGAGGACCGAGAACGCCAGCCTGCGGTCGAGCCGGTGGAGGAAAATGGCGCGAGAGATGATGAACGCGCCGATGAAAAGGAACATCAAGGGGTCGGCGAACGGCGCGAACACGTCCTTCGCCGGTGCGACCCGCAGTACCACGCAGGCCGCGGCGCCCAGCAATGCAGTGGCGGCGAGTGGAAGCGCCTCGGTCACCCACAGCACGACGACGGCGGCCAACACCCCGGCCAATCGGTGGGCGGCCGGGGTGAGTCCCGACAGCGGGAGAGCGAGAAGGAGGAAAAAGACGAGCGGAGCGAGGACTGCGCCGACGCGGTGCCGCATCACGTCGCGGGTCGCGCTGCCGGCGCTCGACTAGGTCTCTGCAGGAGCGGGTGCGTACCCTTCCTCGGCCTCGTAACCCGAGTGATAGTCGGCGGCGTCGGGGCGGCGAATCGCCGACTGCGAGACGATCCGGTCGCGCCGGAGACCCCGAAAGTCCTCGATACTGGTCCATCCTTCGGCGGCGTGTGCCTCCAGGAATGCGTCGAGCCCGGCCAACAACCGCTTGATCACATTGGGTCCAACCGCCTGATCCAGCATGGCGGCGGTGCATACCTGTACGGTGCCGCAGCCCAGCATGATGTAGGACAGCGCCTGGCGGAAGTCCGAGATGCCTCCAATTCCCGAAAAGCTCTTGTCGGGAAACGCCTGTGTCATCTGCGCCATCTTGGCGAGCGAGAGGGGGAGAATTGCCGGACCGCCGAGCCCACCGCTGGACACCATCCCATCGACGTTGATCTCGAACTCGAGCGTCTCGGGATCGATCAGCGGAATCGAGGGGAACGTGTTGGACGAGACGATCGCATCGGCGCCACCCCGGAAGCAGGCTGCCGCCTCGACCTCGATCTCTGCCGTGGCCGGGGTGAGCTTGCACCAGACCGGGACCCGCGCCACTTCCTTCACCGCTTCCGTCACCACGGAACAGAGACCCTGATCCTTCCCGATGTTCGATCCCATGTCCCGGCGGTCCATGTGCGGACAGGAGAAGTTCAGCTCGAGCCCATCGACACCCGCGTCCTGACAGTCACGCGCGAGCCGCTGCCAGTTCTTGAGCTCCTTGTCGTTTCCGGACCCGGCCATGATCGAAGCGATGAGTACCCGATCGGGGAAGGCCTCCTTGATCCGCCGGAGACGAGGAAGCCACCAGTCGAGCGTCTTGTCGGAGATCAGCTCCCAGTTCCAGGAGGAATGAAGCGCCGCACCGGGGCGCTTCTTCATGGAGACATAAGCATCCTCGGGGGATGTGCGCATGAACTTGGCTTTGGCCCCGACGACGTTCACGACCGGGTGGAGGCCGATCGTCTTGGTGACGACCCCCGCCCAGCCCGCTTCGTAGGCGCGAAGGATGTTGTTCTCGGATTCGGTGGGCGGCGCCGAGGAAAGCAGGAAGGGATTTTGAAACCGGATCCCGGTGAAGGTGACCGATCGGTTGGACATTGGCATCTCCCAGAGCTCTCAGCTATCAGCCGATAGCCGATAGCTCTCATTCACGACATCCAGTTCATGCCCGCTTCCCGGTTCCACTTGGTCGTCATCTTCTTCGACTTGGTCCAGAACTCGATCGAGCCGCGGCCGGTGATGTCGCCGACGCCGAACTTCGATTCGTTCCACCCGCCGAACGAGAATGGCTCGCGCGGCACCGGCACACCGACGTTGACGCCGACCATCCCGGCGCTGGCGTGCTCCATGACGTAGCGCGCCGTGCCGCCGCTTTCGGTGAACACCGACGCGGCATTGCCGTAGGGCGAGGCATTCTCGACGGCAAGCGCCTCGTCGACGCTGGCGCTCCGGATGATCACGAGCACCGGGCCGAAGACCTCTTCCTGCGCGATGCGCATGTCGGGCGTGACGTGATCGATGATCGTCGGGCCGATATAGTAGCCACCCTCGCGTCCGGGAACGGTCGTATTGCGCCCGTCGACCAGCACCTTGGCGCCGGCCGCCTCCGCTTCGGCGATGTAGCCCTCGATGCGTGCCTTCGCCTCGGCGGAAATGACCGGTCCGATGTCCTTGCCCGGCACCATCCGCTTGGCGATCTCCACCATGCGCCGGATGATGTGGTCGGTCTTCGAGACGGCGACCATCACCGATGCCGCCATGCAGCGCTGGCCGGCGCACCCCGACATCGACGCGACGACGTTGCCGGCGGTCATCTCGAGGTCGGCGTCGGGCATGACGATGAGGTGATTCTTGGCTCCGCCCAGCGCGAGGACGCGCTTCAGGGTGGCGGTTCCGCGACGATAGACGATCTTGGCGACCTTGGTCGAGCCGACGAAGCTGATCGCTTCGATGCCGGGGTGATCGCAGATCGCCTCGACCGCTTCCTTACCACCGTGCACGATCTGGAGCACGCCCTCGGGAAGCCCCGCCTCGTGCAGCAATTCCGCGATCCGTCCGGCGCTCAGCGGAACCAGCTCCGACGGCTTGAGGATGAAGCAGTTGCCGAGCGCGATCGCATTGGGGATCGACCAGTTCGGCACCATGTTCGGGAAGTTGAACGGCGTGATCGCCGCGACGACGCCAAGCGGAAAGCGCTCGATGCGGCATTCGACGCCGCGGCTCACCTCGAGCACTTCGCCGGGCACGATCTGCGGCAGCGAACACGCGAACTCCGTCAGCTCGGCCGACTTGAGCACTTCGGCTCGCGCCTCGCTCGCGATCTTCCCGTTTTCCTCGGACACGAGTGCCGCAAGCTCGTCGAGATGCCGTTCGAGCAGGGTCTTGTACCGATAGAAAACCTGGACCCGCTCCTTGATCGGCGTCGAGGACCAGGCGGGAAATGCGGCCTTCGCGCTCTCGACGGCCCGGTCCACCTCGCGGTGCGACGAGAGCGGAACTCGAGAGATGACACTGCCCTCGCTTGGATTGTAGACGTCGAGGGCAGGGAGGTCGTCCACCACGAACGATCCGTTGAGATAATTCGAGACGGCGGGATACTTCATTGCTCCTCCAGGCACACCGGGGCGCATGCTCGGTGAACATACGATGGGGCTCGCCCCGCTGCAAACTCCGGGGTTACGTTTTCGAGCGAGCGGCGCCGCACTCGGTTGGGTAGCTTCTGAGCACCCAATTCCAGACAACCACGGAGCTCCGGTTCTATGACAATGGCCGGCCAGCGATGTGCCCACGATCCTGAGGGTCTCAACGCGGGTGTATGGCCCGTTCCTGCCGAACAGTACATCACCCCTACAAATTGTTTCTTTACCCGCAGTCATGGACCTATCCCGGAAATCGATCCGCACACCTGGCGCCTCGAGGTGGGCGGGCTGGTTGGTCGGCCGAGGAATTTCTCGCTCGAGGAGCTCACCTCCACGTTTCGCGAGCGAGACGTTACAGCGACGCTCGTCTGTGCGGGCCTCCGGCGGTCGGAGTTTCTGTCGCTGGGGCCGATGCCGGGGGAGTTTCCGTGGGGACCGGAGCCGATCAGTACGGGAACGTGGACCGGCATTCCCTTGCGGGAAGTCCTGCAGGCAGTTGGGACCGCCGAGAGTGCCCGCCACGTCGAGTTCATCGGCTTGGATCGCGTCGACCGCCATGGGGAGCGTTTCGGATTCGGTGCCTCAATCGACATGAGCAAGGCGTTGAGTGACGAAGTGCTCCTGGCCACGAAGCTCAACGGACGCCCGCTTCCGCCTGTGCACGGATTTCCGGTGCGAGCGGTGGTGCCGGGTTGGATCGGCGCGCGAAGCGTCAAGTGGCTTGGTCGAATCGTGCTCAGGACCGATCCGTCGCCCAACTACTTCCAAAGCCGGGCCTATCGGGTGCAGCGGGAGATCAACCCGACCGATCCCCGTGACGTGTCCGCCGGCAGTGCGATCAGCGCCGCCCCCCTCAACGCGGTGATCCTCGACCCGATTTCCGGTCAGGTGGTTCGAGCCGGTCCAGTCGCGATTCGGGGTTGGGCAATGGGGTGCGGTGGTCGAGCGCTCGGTGTCATCGAAGTCTCTGCCGACGGCGGACACGAGTGGTCGCAGGCTCGGATCGCCGCTGGGGGTGAGACCTGGGCCTGGAGCCTGTGGGAGGCGACGATAGAGCTGTCCAGGGGTCGGCATACCCTCGTGGTCCGCGCGACCGACGTTTCCGGAGCCAGCCAGCCGCCAACCGTAAGCTCGACGTGGAACGTCAAAGGGTACAACAACAACGCCTGGCATCGGGTCACAATCATGGCCGAGTGAGACACTGAGCGATGCCCATCACCTATCAGATCGATCGCGTGAGGCAGCTCGTCTGCACGAGCTGCACGGGAGCCGCGACCCTGGATGAAGTACTGCAGCACTTCGCCGTCCTGACACAGGATCCGAACTGTCCGGAGCAGCTGCACGTGCTACTCGACCTCAGCGAGATGACCTCGCTTCCCGCCAGCGAACAGTTGCGGACCGTCGCATTGGAGATTGGTCGCATCGTCCCTCGGGTCAAATTCCTGAACTGCGCGATCATCGCATCGAGGGATGCACTGTTCGGGATGGCGCGAATGTTCGAGGTATTTGCCGAAGAGTATTTCCAGGCCACTCGCGTGTTCCGGACACGGGAGGAGGGCCTCATCTGGCTGGAGTCTCAAGCCGTTCCGCTGAAGTGACCCGACCATTCTCCCGATGACGCTCGAACAACGCACCTTCCTCGTGACCGGAGCCAATTCCGGCATCGGTCGCGCCTTGGTCGAGGCGCTGGCGGCTCGCGGCGCACGCCTGGTGCTCGCATGTCGCTCCGAAGAACGGACGATGCCGGTCCTGCAAACGCTGCGCGACCGCCATCCGGGGCTCGACGCCAGCTTTCTTCAGATCGACGTCTCGGAGCTCTCTTCGATTCGTTCCGCCGCGTCGGCCTTTCTCGCCACGAACCACCCGCTCGACGTCCTGGTGAACAACGCCGGCATCGCCGGCACGGAAGCGCTGACAGGAGACGGGTTCGATTTGACGTACGCGACCAACCACATCGGCCCGTTCCTCCTGACCAACCTTCTCCTGCCGCGGCTCCGAGAATCGGACGAGGCTCGGATCGTCAACGTGGCGAGCGTGGCGCACATGCGGGTGAAAGAGATCGACTGGTCGGTGCTCGAGCGACGCACGATTGCCACGCGCAACGGGTTCGTAGCGTACTCGGTGACCAAGCTGATGAACATCCTGCACGCCAAGGCCCTGGCACACCGATTGGCGGGCACTTCCATCACGACCTCGTCCCTCCACCCCGGCGCCGTGGCGTCCAACATCTGGCGCAGGCTTCCGCAGCCTGTGCAGTGGCTCATGAAACGGTTCATGGATTCCAACGAGAAGGGAGCAGAGACGCCGCTGTATTGCGCTACCGCGCCGGAGCTGAGAGGCGTCAGCGGCCGCTATTACGACCGCCGCCGTGAGGTCCGGCCCAGCCCACTGGCGGAACGCGAGTCGTTGGCTCAGGAGCTGTGGGACCGAACCGAGCGCGCGCTCTACGGCATCTTTCCCTACGTCGTCCCGACCGTAATTCTGCTCCATTGGGTTGCCTCGAAGGTGAGCGTGAACCCTGGTCCGAACTGAGCGGAGATCCGGCCTGGCGCTCTTCTGGACGCTCCTCGTCTTCGGCGTTCTGGTCGTCGTGACGACACTCCCTGCATTGCCCGCCATCGTCGCCACCAACTTCAACGGTCCCGGCGTGCCCCACGCATGGATGGCGCGTCAGTCGTATGCCACTTATCTCGGTGCGATCGGGATCGGGCTGCCCCTCTTGATCGTGGTGGTCGTGGGAAGGGGTTCAGGCAATCGTCGGGGCCACTGGTGGCTCGGTTCCCTGATGATTGCTTTCGCTCTCGGCATTCATACGCTGATCCTGAGGGCCCATCGTACCGCGCCGCCTCATTTGTCGACGGCGGGTCTTCTTACTGTAGTGGGTGCATTCGTGGTGGCCCTGGTCGTGTGGGTGGTGCACTGGCGCACAGGCCCATCATCGGGACAGTCTTCGGACTGAGCAGCGTCGGGCTGCTCCAGGACGAGGAGGTCACATGGCTGAATGTGAAGTGTGCGGTAACGACTATCATCTCTCCTTCCAGGTCGTCACCGCCGGCAAGACCCATACGTTCGATTGCTTCGAGTGCGCGATCCAGGGGCTGGCACCGGTCTGCAATCATTGCGGCTGCAAGATCATCGGCCACGGCATCGAGGCGAATGGCACGTTCTATTGCTGTGCCCACTGTGCAAGAAAAGAAGGCATCATGGCCGTGGCGGATCATGCGTGAGCCGGATCCGGGCTACGAAGCCCGTGTACGAGACAGCTTCGGCCGGCAGACTCATATGGACACCCTCGGCGTCAGGATCGCGCACATTGCGCCGGGGGAGGTCCATCTCTCACTCCCCTTTTCAGAAAGATTTTGCCAGCAGAACGGCTACATGCACGCCGGTGCCATCGCGAGCGTTGCCGATTCGGCCAATGGGTATGCGGCCTACACCCTGGCAGCTCCGGAGACCGATGTATTGGCCGTCGAGTTCAAGATCAATCTTTTGGCCCCCGCCAAGGGCTCGGCGTTTCTGGCGTGTGGCCGGGTTCTTCGGGCGGGTCGCACCCTGACGGTCTGTCTCGCGGAGGTTTTCACGGCAGGCACACCCGAGCGCACCCTCATCGCGACGATGCTTTCCACGATCATCGTCCGACCGGGAATTGCCTGAATGCCGACGGATGATCTCGACGGTGTCCTGGCCTTTCTGCGCGCCGCGGAACGGCTCAAGACGGTCCGCCGGAGCGGGTGGACCTCGGAGGGGGAGCGAGAGAGCGTCGCGGAGCACACCTGGCGCCTCTGTCTCATGGCGATGTTGCTCTATGACCGGACGCCGGGCGTCAACCTCGCCCATTTGCTCAAGATGTGCCTCATTCACGACCTCGGCGAAGCCATCAGAGGCGACGTACCGGCGCCCGCACAGGTGGCCGGCGTGAACAAGGCCGATCAGGAACGCACCGATCTTGTGGAGCTGACGGGCTCGCTTCCTGGTCCGCTCCGCGAAGAGATTCTCGGGCTGTGGGATGAATACGAGGCGGCCGAGTCAGTGGAGGCAAAACTCGCCAAGGGGCTGGATAAGCTGGAGACGATTCTGCAACACACGCAGGGCAAGAATCCCGCCGACTTCGACTACGCCTTCAACCTCGCCTATGGCCGGCGGTATACTGCGGAGGACCCGGTTCTGTCGGCGCTTCGCGCGCGACTCGATCAGGAGACCGCACGCCGAGCCAGGGAATGACGAGCGAGTCCCCTGTCGAGCGCAGGGGGTTGAGCGTAGCTTGAGCGTGCATGCCCCAACTCTTCAACTCTTCCGTTTGACGGGAGCTCCATATGGCGGTCGCCAAGATCACCGAGATACAGTCATCGTCCTCGAAGAGCTTCGATGACGCGATCCGCGTGGGCATTGCCCGCGCCGACAAGACCCTTCGGAATGTCAGCGGGGCCTGGGTCAAGAGCCAGAAGCTCGTGATCGAGAAGGGAAAGATCACTGAGTATCGTGTACTGCTGAAAGTCACATTCGTGTTGCAGGACTAGCTTGGGCGGGCTGCTACCCGCGAACTTGTGCCATGCGTCTCAAGGCGCCCTTCTATCTCACGTTCGTCTTCGCGCTGCTTGGCCTGGCAGCGCTCCTGATCCTCCAGCCATATTCGGCGGATTGGCCCGGACGGGCCTACAAGAAACCGGCGCAGCGGTACGTCGTTGCCGCATTGCAGCGGGATTCGGTCACCCTGTCTCGGCTCTCGGCCGGCCTGGCGCCTGTTGTGTGGGCCTTGAACGCGGCGCGGCAACGTCCGTGGTTCCTCGCGCTCTGGGCCCAACGGACGCAGGCATGGACCGGCGAGCGTCGAGGCGACACCGTGGACGTGTATCTCTACCCGTCGAGCAAGACCTGCGGGGAGACGCCGATCGTCTTCCGATTCGTTGGCAGCGGGACCGGCGCTCGCGTGCTCAGTGCAGGATCGGCCTGCCTCGATCAGTAGGGACTGGTGATCCTGTGAGTCCATCCGAACGACTTCGCGAGCACCCCGAAGCCCGTCTCGCCTCTCCGGTGCAGCTGGTCGACCTCCCCGCGAACGCCGACCGCCTGCGCGCCGAACCCCATCCCCCGGTCGCCGGCCACCGGCAGATCGCCGTCTTCCGCCACGGCCCCGTCACCCTGCTTCACTTCGTGTTCGAGGCGGACGGACTGCTCAAGGAGCACCGAGCAGAGGGCGTCGTGACAATTCACGCACTCGCCGGGCGCCTTCTCGTCCAGGTGCAGAACAAGTCCAATGAGTTGGGGGCGGGGCAATTGCTCGCGTTGGCGCCCGGCGTCCCACACACGGTGCAAGCGCTCACGCCGAGCGAGATGCTGCTGACCATCCACAAGCTCGAGGGCTGAGCTACCCGCTCGCCGCCGCCTGTTCGCGGAGTATTCGGAGCGCCAGATCGATCGTCCGCCGGTGAGTACGAAACGCCAGTATGGCGAGCCGGAGCGTGAAACGACCGTCGAGCATGGTGGACGAGATGAATATCCGGCCGTCCCTTCGAACGTCATCGACAATCTTCTGATTGATCGCGTTGGCCCGTTCCAGGCCGACTCCGTGTGGTGCCCACCGGTAGGTCACAATCGAAAGCTCGGGCTCGGGCCCGACCTCGAACCCAAGGGCCGCGATCTCGCGATGGAAATACCGGGCGAGGAGCAGCTTTTCGTCGAGCGCGGCCTGGAAGGGCCGGGTGCCGAGCAGCACGAGCGGGAGCCACATCCGCAACGCGCGAAAGTGCTTGGTGAGCTCCGGAGACAGATCGGCCGGCGAAAGCTCTCCGGGCTCCCGCACCGCGTCCTGCATATAGTGGCCGGTGTAGTCGTGCGTGGCGGCGAGTTGCTCGACATCCTTCACGAGCACCATGCCGGCGCCATAGGGCAGGAAGAGGCTCTTGTGCGGATCGAGGACCACTGAATCGGAGCGGCCTATTCCCTTGAAGAGGCGGCGGCCCTCCTCGGTGAGGAGAAAGAAGCCTCCATAGGCTGCGTCCACGTGGAACCAGCACCGCTCGCTCTGGGCGATGCTGGCGATGTCATCGATGGGGTCCACGGCGCCAGTGTCGGTGGTACCGGCCGAAGCAACGACGAGCCAGGGTCGGAGACCTCGTCCCCGATCTTCGGCGATGGCGTGTCGTAAGGCGCCGGGCCGCATGCGGAATCGTTCGTCGACCTCGATGTAGCGGATCTGCGCCTCGCCGAGACCGGCGAGACGGAGCGCCTTCTCGATACAGTAATGAGCCTGTGTGGTGAGGTAGACAACGACGCCGGCATAGTCGGCGCCCTTGAGGCCATGCGCGTCTCGCGCCGTTGCGATTGCGGCGAGTGTCGCGATGCTGCCGCCGGAGAGGATCGTCCCACCCGCCGTCGCCGGATACCCCACCAGATCTGCGACCCAGCGCACCAGCATGTTCTCCATCCGTACGGGTCCTGGGCCGGCGAAGAAGACTCCCGCGTACTTGTTGCTGATCGCCGCGAGGAAATCGCCCAGCGCGGAATGGTAGAGGCCACCGCCTGGGATATAGGCGAGATGCCCGCCCGAGGCTGGGATGTTGCCCGGTCGCACGACATGCTTCTCCAGCAGATCGATGACAGACTCGATGGGCATGCCGTGCGTGGAGATCGGCGCGTCGAGCACGCCGCGCCCCTTGTCCTCGGTCTCGTAATACGCTTTCAGGTCGTCGAGTCTTCGGAGGAACCGCTCCGTCGAGGCGACGACGGCATTGCGCAGGTGCTTCCGGCGACCGGCACCGGGATCGAGCGGCCGGGCTGCCCGCTCGAGGCGGCGGATCCGGTCGATCAGGTCGTCGGCTCCCGCCTCCCCTCTCATTTCAGCTTGCGGCTGCCGTCGGCTGGTAGCCGCCGGGGACGGGTCGTGCGGAGATCGAGAGTCGATTCCAGGCGTCGAGGCAGTAGGCGCATCCCGGTGCGACCTTGGCGCAGTTGAAGCGTTGTTTCACGAGTGTTCCCATCCACGATGGGCGGGTGGCACAATCATGCTGCGCGGACGGGGGACAGCGCTAGGGTATCTCGCGGGCCCGCCCGCCCGGTGGACTCCTTCGCCGCCGCAATCGGTCACGCATCGTCACGCGCCGCTCATCGAATCGGCGAGGGAACGATTGAAGGGCTTGCTGGATGTTTCGGAGCTGGAGGCCGGACTGCGAACAGACGGCTGGCTGCAGAGAGGTATCGACGGATCAGCCGCGGCGGACTTCACCTTGGGTTTGCCGCGGTGCACCCGAGAGAAATCCGCCGAGGCGTTCGCGAGCTCGCCTCGAGAGCGTGAAGACGAGCTCCGTCTAACTCGCCCGCGCCGCGAGCGCCGGTGGAGATTCGAGCGCCGGTCTCGCCCGGACTCGGGCCGCAATCGTTTCGGCTATGTCGCCGATCCACTCATGAGCCGAAGTTCCAGCCTCGTCGCAAGGATGCCGTTGCTCCAAGTTTAGCCGAACACCTGCGGAATGCATCCGTCTGTCGGCTGGCAGTCTCGCGCCCCCTGGCGTGACGCGTTCGCAAAGGCTATCACTTTGCAACCCCCGCCGTGCCCCCGACGACAAGGGAGGACAGCCATGTCCGTAGGTGCAGGCTTCCTCGATCAGGTAAACCGGTCGTTCGACCGTGCCGCAACATTTACCGAACACGATCCGACGCTGCTCGCCAATATCAAAGCCTGCAAGAACCTCTTCTACACCAGCTTCCCCCTCAAACGCGACGATGGCAGGATCGAGGTGATCCATGCTTGGCGGGCGGAGCACAGCCATCACAAGCTCCCCTGCAAGGGTGGCATCCGGTATGCCGAGACCGTGGATGACGCTGAGGTGCAGGCGCTCGCCGCGCTCATGACGTACAAGTGTGCCCTCGTGGATGTCCCGTTCGGTGGTGCGAAAGGGGGTATTCGCATCAATCCCAAGGCCTATTCCGTGCACGAGCTGGAGCGCATCACCCGCCGGTACGTTTTCGAGCTCGTGCGGAAGAACTTCATGGGCCCCGGGCTCGACGTCCCTGCGCCCGATGTGGGAACGGGCCCGCGTGAGATGTCGTGGATCGCCGACACGTACACTCAGCTTCGCCCGGGTGAGCTCGATGCGCTCGGGTGCGTGACGGCCAAACCGATCAGCGCCGGTGGCATTCGAGGACGCGTCGAGGCGACGGGGCGCGGGGTTTTCTTCGGAGTGCGCGAGGCGTGTAGCGTCGCGGAGGACATGAAGGCCCTCGGTCTCACCACCGGCCTCTCTGGCAAGCGGGTGGTGATTCAGGGGCTCGGGAACGTGGGCTACTACGCCGCCCGCTTCTTCCAGGACGGTGGGGCGGTCCTCGTTGGCCTTGCCGAGTCGGAGGGTGCGATCGCCAATCCGAAGGGACTCGACATCGAGCAGGTCATGGCATTCCGGCGGGAGCGCGGCGGCATGGTCGGCTTTCCCGGCGCCACGACACTGGCTCACCGCGACGAGGCGCTCGAGCTCGATTGCGACATCCTCATTCCGGCCGCTCTCGAGAGACAGATCACGCAAGAGAACGCGCCACGGGTGAAAGCGAAGATGGTGGTGGAGGCGGCCAACGGGCCTACGACGTCCGAGGCGGACGAGATTCTCGGCAAACGCGGCATCTTCGTGATTCCGGATGCGTTCATCAACGCCGGCGGCGTCACTGTCTCCTACTTCGAGTGGGTCAAGAATCTGGGTCACGTGCGCTTCGGACGAATGCAGAAGCGATTCGAGCAGGGCGCCTACGGTCGTCTATTGGAGGCGGTGGAGGGTGTGACGGGGCGGCGATTCACCAGTGAAGAGATCGAGCGCGTGACGCACGGGGCGAGCGAGGAGGATCTCGTCAACTCCGGCCTGGAAGAGACCATGATCGGCGCGTATCACCCGATCCGCGAAATGTGGAAGCAGCACTCTGGCAAGGCGGACCTCCGAACTGCGGCGCTGATCGTGGCGATCAACAAGGTCGCCATGAGCTACGAGCAGCTGGGCATCTTCCCATAGCGGGGTGAGAATGAGCGGCGGCAGGAAAATGCACTGGGAGGAGTTGTACCACCGAGAGAAGGAGACTTCGGTATCGTGGTTTGAGGAGGTTCCCAGCCACTCATTGGAATTGATCCGTGCCACCGGCTTGCCGCCTGAGGCGCCCATCCTCGACATCGGCGGCGGTTCATCTCATCTCGTCGACCACCTATTGAGCAGCGGGTATCTCGATGTGAGCGTGCTGGACATCGCAGGCGAAGCGCTGGCGCGTGCCCGGGCCCGTCTCGGCCGCGCGGGGGACCGAGTCTCGTGGATCCACGCCGATGTGACACGGTACGAGCCGCGCCGCCGCTATGCGCTGTGGCACGATCGCGCCGCCTTCCACTTCTTGATGACGCCCGACGAGGAGGAGGCATACTTCCGAACGCTTTCAGCTGCCCTGGCTCCCTCTGGGCACGTCATTCTGGCCACCTTTGGTCCGGACGGCCCCACCCGGTGCAGTGGGCTTCCGGTGCGCCGCTATTCCGCCGCGGAGCTCAGCGACGTCCTCGGATCCGGGTACGAGCTCAAGCGGAGCGAACTAGTGGAGCACCAGACTCCGGCCGGAAGCGTCCAGCAGTTTCACTTCGGTTGGTGGCAGGCGCTCCGATAGGAGGCGATCGTCGTGGGGAAATCGAAACCTAACCTCGCCTCTCGGACGCGTACACAAGGCTGATCTGTGCCTGCTGGATAAAGAGCAATAGCGGGCCCGGACCCTGGACGACAGGTACTGTGCTCGGCGTATAGAGTGGGCGGTGCATGGCGGTCATTCCTTCCATCCGTGTGTCACGACGTCTGTCGTGCTGCGTCTCGACGCCTCAGTGGATGTAAGGCGTGACGGACGCGGATAGTTCCCGGCATTAACTTCCAGTCACAGCCTAAACCGGAGTCGCCGTTGCGAGCGCGTCTGCCCCGCCAGCTTGTCGTCCTCCAACTGCTCGGGTTTGCCATCGTCCTCGTCATGCTGTGGGCCGACGAGTTGCTGGACCTCCCGCACATCCTCTTTCATGCCACTGCCACTCCTCGACGAGTCTCCGAGGCAGTTTTCGAGTCCGCGATCGTCGCGGTCCTCGGCGTCGTGAGCACGTCGGTCACCATCAAATTGACCCGGCGGATCGTCGCGCTCGAGTCTTTCGTGGTCCTGTGCGGCTGGTGCCGTCGAATTCGCGACGACGGTCGCTGGCTCACGCTCGAGGCGTTTCTCGCTGAGTATCAAGCCAATGCGAGTCACGGGCTCTGTCCGGAGTGTGCGACCAAGCTCGAAGTCGAAAAGTGACGCCACGGCGGTTCAGTCACCTTGCGGCGGGATCATGAAAGAGGAGATTCACCATGGCGGGACAGGGTTCCGCAGGAAATGTGCTGGCTGCATTGGCGAGCCTCTGTATCCCGGGGCTGGGGCAATTGCTGCAGGGTCGACTACTGATGGCGATCATCCAATTCGTGCTGGCGGCTACGCTGTGGTTCTTCCTCCTTGGCTGGATCATTCATATATGGTCGATTCTCGACGCCGCCTTGTGGAAGCCGAAGGCGTCGGGCTGAGGCACTCGCGATTTCCATGAGCGTTGCCACGAGATGGGCCGCGATGGTGCTGATCGTCGGATGCGCCGGTCACGGGGGCGGCGGATCCTCCGCGGAGTATTACACCCTGCCGGGCCCTCGCCCGCTCCCCTTTTCGGAGGCCGTGCAGGTACGCGGCATGTTGTACCTCTCCGGTCAACTCGGCACCGACAGCACGGGCAAGCTCGTCGCCGGTGGGATCGGACCCGAGACCCGGCAGGCGCTCACGAACATCGCAGCGGTGCTGGCGCGTCACGGCTCTTCGATGGACCGCGTGGTCAAGTGCACGGTGATGCTCGCCGACATTCGCGAATGGGCAGCCATGAACGAGGTGTATGTGGAGTTCTTCCCGGAGCACCGGCCGGCTCGCAGCGCGTTCGGCACAACCGGCCTCGCGATGGGCGCGCGCCTCGAGCTGGAGTGCCTGGCACACTGACAGGCAAGTCGAAGGAGTACGACCACTAACCGGTGAGACGATGACCGAGAAGCTGAAGGACACCAGGTTCTGGAAGGAGCTCGCCACGGCGAAGCGTCCGTCGGGGTCATCCAAGAAGGCGGCCGTGGCGATCGAACGGATCTTCGTGAAGCGAACCAAGCAAATCGAGATCCGGTTTTCTCAGTGGGAAGGCGCCAAGCTGATGCCTCGGGCGCTCGACCTGCCCGAAGAAGCGCTGTTACCGCTGGTATCGGCGGCCATCAAGAACGGGGTCTTTTCGCACGAGTTTGTGGTCGGGCTGAGACGCGTGCTGAGTGAGCTCGCGCCGACCGCACCAGAAGGCCTCTCGCCTGATTCCCCTGAGCTCGCACGGGTGCAGGCGCACTTTCACACGCTCATTCGATCCCGTGCGGGAGATGCCCTCCGCGATCAAAGGGTCGCCTTGCCGACGCTCGTGGCGAATGCCGGTACCCAGGATGAACCGTTCTGGTTCGCTATCGACGGCATGAGCGGAGGATTCAAATATTGGTGGGACCCAACGGCGAAGCGCATGCGACTCATGACGGAGAGTTGGTCACGCGTGGTTTCCGGCTCGGGCCAGCTCCACGAAGTAACCGCGGCGGGAGCACGTCTGCTCGGCGAGGGGTTCGTGTGATGGAGACTCGGTGAGCCGCTCGACCCCAGTCCGGCCCGTCTTCCGGGCGCTCGCCTGGGTACTGGGCCCGCTCCTGCTCGGCGCCGGATTGTTGTTGATCATCTTGGATCTGATTGGTCGGCGAGCGCGTGGATGGCCGGCGTGGTCCCACGCGGCTCATCTCGGACTCTGGCTCGGCGTCGGGAATTTCATCATCGGCATGCTGATCATGAGGACGGCGCGAACCGGACACGATCCGTATACCATCAAAGAGGTCGAAAACGCCGGTGCCAAGCCGACGCGACTAAAGCGGGAGTGAGACGCCAGAGAAAGCGCAGTCCATGTTCGTTCCGGAGGTTCCATGTCTGCAACCGTTCCCTTCGAGTCAGTCTCGAGCTTCTTCGAGCGCAACTTGAGCATTCGCCACGTGTACGGCGAACCGGTCCACCACGGTGAAACGACGATCATCCCCGTCGCGAAGGTGGCGTACGGGTTCGGCGCAGGAGGGGGCCTGCGACCTCGGTCGGGACAAGTGCCGGCCAAGCAAGGCCGCCAGGAGTCGACGGCAAGAGGCGCCGGTGGCGGCGGCGGCGCGCGCCTCAGTCCCATCGGCGCGCTCGAGATCGGCCCGTGGGGCACAAGGTTCATCCGGTACGACGAGTTTCCCCGCCTGGTGAGCGCAGTGGCGGTGGGACTCATCATCGGATGGTTGGCCTCGCGTCGGGCCCGATGAATCGAGGCTCGTCCGCCCCATGGTCGCGATCGTCCCTTGGGATCCCGGCGGTCGGGATCAGTGACTTAAGTGCTATATCGAAAGCATGTTGTGAGCCAAAATTGAAGTGACTTGTTAAAGAGTTCACTCGATGATCTGCCGCATCTGGCACGGATGGACAGCACCCGCGAACGCCGACGCGTACGAGCGACTGCTGCGCGCCGAGATCTTTCGAGGGATCGAGGGCCGCCGGATGGAGGGTTATCACGGTATCGAGCTGCTTCGGCGGAACGTCGGCAGCCTCGAGGAGTTCGTGACCATGATGTGGTTCGACTCGCTCGACGCCGTGCGGACCTTTGCGGGGGAGGACTACGAGGTGGCTGTCGTGCTCCCGGCCGCGAGGGCTCTTCTTGATCACTTCGATTCCCGCTCCGCGCATTACGAGGTGCGGCAGCCTCGCGGCGATTCTATGCCCTCATCTTGAAGGCGAAGGATCACTCGTGAGGCGACTCTCGCCGAAACGGTGCGGGGGACTCCTGCTGCTGTTCGCCATCTGGCCCCGTGTCGTTGCGGCCCAACGGCCGGCCACGGCGGACGATTTTCTGAGTCTCACTCGCTGTGAGTCCGGGCGCGCCATTACGCAGGTGCGACCCGATGTACGTGACTCGCTGCTGCTGGCGCAGCTCGAGGCCCACGAGGCGGTGCACCGTGCGCAGGCCGCGGCGTATCCCACGTGCGAGGCGTTCGTGGCCTCGATCCGCTCCGCCCGCCAGGTGGTTGATGCCGAGCTTCCGGCGTATTGCGCGCAGTGGCGGGTCGCGGTCGCGCAAGGGGCCGACAGTGTCCAAGAGCGTCGCGAATTTGCCTGGCGCATCGCCGCGCAGTCGGGAGCAATGGAGAATCGTCTCGACATCGTCCAACGATTCCACCAAGAGTGTCCTCTGGTCGTCCGGTGACCACCCTTCGACCCTTCCTCGAAGCGAAGTGGCAGTATCTCGCCATCCTCAATTACGAAGTTCCTCCAGCGCTGCTCCGCCCTTTCGTGCCGGCGGGGACCGAGCTCGACGACTTCAATGGAACGATGCTCGCCAGCCTGGTCGGCTTTCGGTTCCTCGACACCCGTGTGTTGGGAATCGCGGTTCCCGGGCATCGGGATTTCGACGAGGTGAATCTGCGATTCTACGTGCGGTGCAGGCATAATGCCGGCGAGTGGCGGCGTGCCGTGGTTTTCGTGAAGGAACTGGTGCCTCGTCCCGCGATCGCGGCCGTGGCTCGTTGGTGCTACAACGAACCCTACTCAGCGGTACCGATGGCACACGAGCTATCGATCGATGGCTTGGCGAAAGGCGGCTTCGGACGAGCGGCATACCGGTGGCGTGTTGGCGGCCGCTGGCATCGACTCGCGGTGCAAGCCGCAGGGCTCCCGGACTTTCCAGACCTCGACTCCGAGGCGGAGTTCGTGGCCGAACATTATTGGGGGTATTCCCGACAGCGCGATGGCGGAACCGTCGAGTACCGCGTCGATCACCCCCGGTGGCGGGTCTGGACAGCGGAGGCCGCGGAGCTCGATTGCGATGTCGGGTCGGTCTATGGCGCCGGCTTCACGGAATGGCTGCCGGCTTCTCCCCGCTCAGCGTTTCTCGCGGAAGGATCGGCTGTCGTGGTCTCGCGAGGGCGGCGGCTCGATCCATCCGAGAGTCAGTAGCTGATCCTCCGGTGATACCCTTTGGGGATCTCGACGAGAACCGAGACGATGAGCGCCGACAGACCGAGGAGCTGAAAGACGAAGCCGGTGGCGTGACCGTATTCCCAACGGTCCCTGAATCCCATCCACAGAGCTGGAACGGTGGTGGGCGAATTCTGCAGTGCCGCGGCGATCTGGGTGTTCACCGGCTCGACAAGGGCGAGCCAGGTCACGAAGCCAAGCACGAGGGCAAGCGCCCCGGCCAGTGTCCATCGGCGAGCGGCACGGCGGCGCCGCACCAGGATAGCCAGTACGATCGCCGAGACGATCGACCCGACCGTGTAGACACCACCCACGATCGCGAAGTATCGATACATCGTGGTATTCACCGCGGTATAGAGCGTGGCATCGTAGCCCATCTTCTGGGGGAGCTCGAGCAAGTGCGCCGAAGTCATGGTTAGCGCGAGGGCCGCGAACAGGAGCGTGACGAAACGCCAGACACGAAGAAACATGCCCCACCTCGTGAAGCCGGTGAACCACGCGAGTCGCGATATCGCTACGATGCTCAGGGTTCCGGTTCCGTTCTGCCGTGATCTCCGATACAGTCCGGGCGCCCGATGCAAGTTGGCCTCGAGGCCCGCTGACAATAGCTTAGATCCCGGCAGAGAGGACCTTATGACCGAGGCCGATGCCCAGCGGTTCGCCGTGGAGTGGATCGAGGCTTGGAATAGCGGCGATCTCGACCGAATTCTGAGCCACTATGCCGACGAGGTCGAAATTACCTCGCCGTTCGTGGAAACCGTGCTTGGCCCCGGCAAGAAGACCGTCAAGGGAAAGCTCGCGTTGCGCGCGTATTGGGGTCCGATCATGGCCGCGTATCCTGACCTCCACTTCGTCCTGCACCGCGCGTACGCCGGGGTGGACAGTCTCGTTCTCCACTATCAGAGCATTCAGGGGCTCATGAGCGCCGAGTGCATGGAGCTCGATGAGAATGGGAAGATCCGCCGGGTTCAGGCACATTACGCGATGGGTCCCGACCCGGCAGCCGCATGACCCCTTGCCTCGTCTCTCCCAGGAACACCTTCATTCCCAATAGTCTCGCCCATTCGTCCGAGGTTCCTCGTCCGGTGAGACCCGCCATGGTTGCCGGGTCACTCCACCGAGCAGAGAGCCGGGCCTCGTGGTTGGGCCTCGCCACGCCGGAGGCCTGGCTTGACGTATACCCGTGATCTTCAATTGGGCGATGGGAGGCGGATTTACATCCGACCGGCCGTCCCCGACGATGCCGGCGCGGTGCTCGCCTATCTCCGGCAAGTCGGGGGCGAGTCGAACAACCTCACGTTCGGCGCTGAGGGTCCTGGATTGACCGAGCCCGAGGAGCGTCAATACCTGACCGGCGTAGCCGCCAGCGACAACGGGCTGGTCCTCCTCGCTCTCCATGAAGGAGCGATTGTCGGCGCACTGTCGTTCGAGGGAGGACGGCGTCCCCGCATTCGGCACACCGGAGAGCTCGGCATCAGTGTCACCCGGTCGTTCACTGGTTGCGGGATCGGCCGGACCCTGCTGGAAATGCTCATCGAGTGGGCTGAAGCGAGCGGAGTGATACGAAAACTCAATCTCCGTGTTCGAGTGGATAACATCGACGCCGTTCGTCTGTACGAGCGACTCGGCTGGGCCGTCGAGGGACGAGTGACGCGGGATCAGGGGATCGACGGCGTCTTCACCGATACCCTCTTCATGGGTCGCCTCGTGGACGGCCGGTGACTCGCGACTTCGCGGTGACGCGCCGTACCGTTGGTAAAAGGATATCGATGATCGCGGGCATAACGGCCCTCTTCCTCGCCATCTTCGTAGCCTGCACCGAGTCCATCCCCGCGTTCGGAGTCTATGATGGGGCTTGGATGATTCTGTGGGGCACACTGGCGGTCGTCGCAGTCGTACCGGTCGTCTGGCGATGGCCTCGCCAGCGATCGCTGGGAGCAGTGACCTTGGCCGCCGTGGTCGGTTGTTGGATGCCGCTCGTCGTGTCCGCGCTCCGCCATCACATTCCCATTCTGGCCCGCCTCAAGGGAGCGTGGGTGCTTGCGGGAGCAGGGGTCGTCGGTCTGGCCACCCCGCTCGGCGTTGCCTGTCTCTGGCTGGCGTTACGTGAGCACCGCCCGGCGGGCAATGGGGTGAACCAGTGAGTCGAGCCAAGTGGCGCCGCGCGAGCGGCGCCGGGGGCATCAGGTCTTGGGTGGGATGTAGTAGTAGAACTGTTCGTGCACGATCCTGCCGTCCTTGACGCGATAGAGCGCCATCTCGGTCATTTTCTGACGCTGGCCTGTGGGCTTGAACGTGGTATCGAAGGTGTACTGCACGGCGAACTGATCGTCGCCGATGAACGGGCCGTTGACTTCGGTGGAATGCAGCTCGTTGTTCTCGAACCACCACGCATTCTTCTGACGAATCGCCTCGATGCCGGTCATTTCCGCCGGCATGTTCTCATCACCGACGGGCTCCACGCTTACGATCTTCGGTGAGTAGAGCTTATTGATGGCGTCGAGGTTGCGCCGGTCGCGACACAGCGAGACCAGCTCCTGAGCGACGGTGGCGGTAGACGGGGGTGCTGCGGTAGCCATGATTCCTCCTGGGTAGTGTCAACAACTCATTCTATCACAGGCGGCTTCCAGATGCACTACCCGATGGAATAACCTTTACCGCGGTGTGACAACGTCGTCGCAGGCCCCGATCCGCGCGAGGTCGGTTGAGCGCGCTCGGTGTATGTTCCCTGCACAACTCGGGTTGTCGCCGGACCACACTGGGGGAGTCCTATGGCGCGCCTTTTCTGGTGGACCATGATCCTTGCCGTTGTCGGTGCGCTGCTCTTCGGGGCGTCGTGGGCGGCCGCATATACGAGAGTGGGTCAGCTGCTCGGTGCTCCACCGCCGCAGATGGGCAACCAGACGACCACGTTCCTGTGGCACGGAATGCCCAAAACGCGAGGGCATCCGCGAGCGTGGCTCTTTGCTTTTGGGCCGACGCTCATTCCCGGCGCCGCTACCGTTCGGATCTACGTGGGTCCGACCGGTCAGGTCCTGTTGACCGAGCCGTACGATCTGGAAGCACGCATACGCAAGTTCCACAACACAGGCTACTGAAATCGCGGTGATGACGTTCTCACTCGAGGGGACTGAGGAGCTGCTGTCTCGAACCCCCGCCACTTTGCGAGCCCTCCTCGGAGGGCTGGATGAGCGATGGGCCCGCGTCAGCGAGGGCCCGAACACCTTCACACCGTTCGACGTTGTCGGCCACCTGATCGACGGAGAGGAGACCGACTGGGTGCCGCGGGCGCGGATTATCCTCGCTCGCGGTGGAAACAATCGGTTCGAGCCGTATGATCGGTTCCGACATCTCGCGCGGAACGTCGAACGGACCCTCGACTCGCTCCTCGATGAGTTCGCGCGCCTTCGCGCCGCGAATCTTGCGATCCTGCGCGGCTGGCATCTGACGGCCGCAGAGCTGGAGCTCCCAGGCGAACATCCGAGCCTGGGCCCCGTCACGCTCCGCCAGCTCCTGGCCGCGTGGGTCGTGCACGACCTTGGCCACCTGGCGCAGGCCGAGCGAGTGATCGCGAAGCAATTTCGTGAAGAGGTCGGACCATGGGTCCCGTACCTGCCGGTGCTCACTGACCACGACGTGCCCCGCTCCTGACCCCGATTGGCCTCCGCCGCACCCTGCTCATGTCGGCATCATCCAACATCAGCGCAGGTCTTCTGCTCTACCGACGAAGCCACGGGGCTTTACAGGTCTTCCTGGCGCATCCCGGCGGCCCCTTCTGGCAGCATCGCGATGCGGGCGCCTGGACAATCCCCAAGGGGAACATCAATCCGGGTGAGACCCCGCTGGATGCGGCGCGACGGGAGTTTGCGGAGGAGACCGGCATTACGCCGGAAGGACCGTACCGCCCGCTCGGAAGTGTGAAGCAGAAGGGCGGGAAGGTGGTGCACGCCTGGGCATGGGAGGGAGACGCCGATCCCCATACGGTAACGAGCAACGCGACGACGATGGAATGGCCGCGTGGTTCGGGTCGCCACCTCACGTTTCCTGAGGTCGATCGCTGTGCGTGGTTCGATCTTCGAGCGGCGCGCGACCGGATCAACCCGGCTCAGGGCGAGCTGCTCGACCGCCTGGAGCTCCTGCTCGCCACCGTCTGACGAAACCCGCCGCCATAGAGGCTTGGCTTGAGGCGGATGAGATTCGCGAATTACAGTGGAAACGACAGTCTGGCCCATCAGCGCCAGTGCCCTTCCACGAAGTACCACCCGCGGCGGTTGTGGTGCCATTGTCCCGGCACCCAGGCCCGGCGGCGCGCTGGTGGAACGACATAGCGACCCGTAACCCATACATATTCAGCGCCGTTGCGTCTCCAGTAGCCGGGAACCCAGAGGTAGTTCGGCCCCGGCCGGGCGGGCACTATCTCCACCCGAACCGGCGGAGGGCGATCGACGACATAGACGGGTCCTGGCGGTGGTGAGCTGGCGCATCCGACGGCAATAGCAAGGGTGACGAGGACAGCCAGGAGGCGGAATCGTGCAAGTGCTGGCATGATAGAATCTCCGTAGCAGACAACTCGGATGACGCGGCCACGGTACCGGCGTTAAGGGGGTGACGGTGCGACAGCATGAGGAGGGGCTGGTTCGCGGCATCGGTCTCCTGGGCTTGACGGCCGGAGTGGTGAATGTGGTGATTGGGGGCGGCATCTTCGTTCTGCCGGCCGCCGTGGCCAGAGAGCTGGGATCGGCCGGGGTGCTGGCCTATGTCGTCTGCGGTGTCGCGATGGTGCTGGTCACGGTCTCCTTCGCCATTGCCGGAAGCCGCGTCTCCCGCACCGGCGGCGCGTACGTCTACGTCGAAACCGCGTTCGGATCCTTCGTCGGTTATCTCGCGGGTGTCCTCGCCTGGCTCTCGGGCGCGCTCGCGAGCGCCGGACTGGTCTCGGCGCTGGCGGAGATCGCGTCCACCGGCTCCGCCTCGCTCCAAACTCCCTTCGGACAACTCGCCCTCGTCGCGATCATCTACGCGGGTCCGGTCGCGCTCAACCTGCTCGCCATCACGGCCGGAACGCGGCTCGTTGTCGCCGCGACGGGCGTCAAGCTCGCCACGCTCGTCCTTTTTCTCGTGGTGGCCGGACACGCGATCCAATCGTCAAACCTTCAGTGGCCGGCGGCGGGCGCCGTCGACCTCGGGCATCTCGGTCGCGCGTCGATCCTCGCGTTCTTCTCACTCGCCGGGATGGAGGCCGCGATCGGCGCCAGCGGAGAGATCCGCTCGCCTGAACGCACGGTCCCGTTGGCATTGCTGACCGGTATGCTCTTTGTCATCGGGCTGTACGTCGCAGTTCACCTCGAAGCGCAAGGTGTCCTGGGCGTGCGGTTGGCGGACTCGAAGGCACCCTTGGCCGACGGTGTTGGGCTCGTGTGGCCGGCAGGCCGCACCCTGATGCTGGCCGGCATGGCGTTCAGCATGCTGGGCCTCGTCGCCGGCAATCTGCTCGGCAGCTCGCGAATTCTCTTTGCATTTGGACGAGACGGGTTCTTGCCGAGCGTCGTAGCGTCACTCCACCCCAGCAGCCGAATCCCCCGCGTGGCCGTGCTGCTCCAGGCGTCGATCGTCTTCGTGCTGGCGATTACCCGAACCTTCGTCAAACTGGCCATCCTCGCGAGTGTCACCAACGCGATATTGTACGCGATGGCGTGTGGCGCGGCCCTGAGGCTTGCGCGAGGCCCCGTCTCACGCCTGCTCACCGCGCTCGGCCTACTCGCCATGGGGTGGCTGGCCGCGCAATCCACTGGGAGTGAATTCGGTGCCGTGGCGGCGACGCTCCTCGTGGCGGCGGTGGTCTTCGTTCTTACTGGTCGGTACCGTGCCGGGCTCTCAAGAAATGGATAACCACATGGCCAACGAGCAACCCTGTCGTGAGCATGTCGCTCGACTCCTTGCGTGGGAAGATGCTCACGTTTCCTTCGATGCGGCCGTCAAGGGCCTGGAGCCGCGTCTTCGCGGGGTCCAGCCCTCCGGACTGCCATACTCTCCGTGGCAGCTGATCGAACATCTCCGAATCGCTCAGCACGATATCCTCGATTTCTGCCGGAATCCGGACTATCACGAGATGAAATGGCCGGACGACTACTGGCCCGCGAGCGCCGAGCCGCCATCGGCCGCCGCGTGGACGGCGAGTCTCCGAGAATTCAAGGTCGATCGCGAGGCGCTCGAGGCAATGGCGCGGAACCCGCGAATTCAACTCGAAGAGACCATACCGCACGGAACCGGCCAGACGTACCTGAGGGAGCTCCTGCTCGCGGCCGATCATGTCGCCTACCACATCGGTCAGCTCGTGACGGTGCGACGCCTGCTGGGGAGCTGGCCGCCTGGGTGATGCGATAACGAGCAGGGACGGCGCAGGGCCGGCGGGTTCGACGAAAGGGAAGGGAACTGGTACAGGAGTACTACATCGATCAGGGAATTCCCGCGGAGGGGAGCCATCGGGCCCCCCTCCAGCGGGCCCCGATCACTTCGGCGCGGCCGAAGACGTGTCATGCTTCATCTTGCTTGATTTCTTCCCGGTATCGGCACTCATGCCGGAATTGCTGGAGGACTCAGCAGGGGCACTCGGCATTGCGGTAGTATCAGTCGCGCTCGGGGCCGGGGCGGGGGCTGCCGCGGCGGTCGTATCGGCCGGATTTCCCGGTACCGCCCCAGTTTCACCCTTTGTCCCGGCTCTGCCGCTGCAGGCGGCGAGAGTCGCCACAACAGCGCAGGGGAAGGTCAATGTCTGCCATCTCATAAGTAAGGTCCTTTCTTGGGTCAGCCCAGACTTGCTCGCGAAGCGAACATAGAGTGGGGTCCGGAATCCGGAGGTGACTCAAATCACCGTCCGGATGTGGACGCGCGCGCACGATTGAGGAGTGGAAACCGACGAATGACCATGGGCATGGGGGTCGAAATGATTCGGAAGCTGGCTGCCGGCGGGTATCGCCTCTATTCCAGGAAGAAAGACCCTAAGACCGGGAAGCGACGCAACTTGGGCACCTTCAAGACGCGGGAGGCCGCAGAGAAACACGAACGGGCGGTGCAGTTCTTCAAGCGGGGCGGTTGATCACCGCCACATGCCGGGATACTCGGGTAAGGCTCTCTCCACGAAGATCGGTCTCAAGGACGGACAGCGTGCGAGCCTCATCGGCGCCCCGGCCGACGTGCGCGTCCAACTGGAAGCGCCGGGGAATCGAATCGCGTGGAAGAGGTTCCCGGCAGCCGCTCTCGATTGCATCATTCTCTTCGCGCCCGATCACCGGACGCTCGAGTCTGGATTCGCCAGAGCCTCCGCGGCCCTCGCACCCGCGGGAATGCTCTGGGTGGCGTGGCCCAAGAAGGCCTCGAGAGTGCGGACCGATCTCACGGAGAACCGTGTGCGTGAGCATGGTCTCGCGGCGGGACTCGTCGACGTCAAGGTGTGTGCGGTGAGCGACGTGTGGTCGGGCCTCAAGTTCGTCCGACGGCTCGAGGACAGGTGATGGATGATGACTGACTGTGTGCCATGCCGCTGACGAGAGACGACGTTCGAGCATCGGTCGAGCGCGCGGGCGACGCCCACTGGCGCGCGCTGGTCTCTTTTCACGAGGATGCCTATCCCGCCAGCCGGCCGACTCCCGGTGATATCTGCCGAGGCGAGGCCCATCGTCTCAATGCGGAGGGATACGGTGACCCTGCGCGGTACGCGCTCCTGGAATCTCGAGTCCAACGCAATGACGACAACGTGACGCTGGTCCACATCCTCCGAGACGTGGGGTCAGGGGCTCGAATCGAGACACCCGCCTTTGCCAACTATGCGCAGTGACGAAGAGCTAGTGTTGTGGCGCCGGCTCGATCGGCCAGGCCACGAAGCGGCCCGTCTCATCTATCACGATCCGTTCTGGCATCTCAGCGGCACCGCGGTGTTCGAGCAGGACGGAGTGCCGTGCCGAGTGGAGTATCTCGTCGCATGCTCGGCCGGCTGGCAAACGCTCCATGCCAAAGTCGCCGGATGGATCGGAACGAAATGCGTTCGACTCGATGTCGCCAGCGACTCTCACCATCGATGGCGCGTGAACGGACAGGCATGCTCCGCGGTCGACGGGTGCATCGATCTCGACCTGGAGTTCAGCCCCGCGACCAATGTGCTTCCAATCCGTCGCCTGGGGCTACCGGTGGGTGAGCGCGCCGATCTCACTTCGGCCTGGCTCCGCTTTCCTCAGCTCACGCTCGAGCCTTTGGTGCAGGCGTACCGGCACACCTCCGAACGCACGTACGAGTACGAGACGCTCGGCGGGACGTTCGTGACGGAGCTCGACGTCAGCCCGACGGGGATGATTCTCCGCTATCCCCAGCTGTGGGAGGCGGAAGGAGGGCGCGCATGACGCTTCGGATTCTGTTGGCCGCGCTGCATCTCACCGGACTCGGTGTCGGATTGGGCGCCGTCTGGGCAAGGGCGCGTGGATTTCGGGGTACGCTGGACGCTCCCGGCCTGCGGCGACTCTTTGCGGCTGACAGTTGGTGGGGGCTCGCCGCAGTGCTGTGGATCGGCACCGGGCTCTGGCGACTCCTGGCAGGCATCGAAAAGCCAACCACGTATTACCTGCACAACCACGTTTTCTGGCTCAAAATGGCGGCCCTGGCCGCCATTCTTCTCCTCGAGATCTCACCGATGGTCATGCTCATCAAGTGGCGGATTCTGGCGGCGCGTGGAGCACCTGTGGATGTCAGGCGAGCCCCGCTGTTTGCCACGATCAGCTATGTGCAGGCAGGCCTGGTCCTGCTCATGGTTGTCGCCGCAACGGCGATGGCGCGTGGACTCGGGAGCGGCGTCCGGGAATAGCTTCCGAAGTCAGCACTCAGGCGGGAGCACCGCGAGCCTCGATCATCAGCGTGCCGGGAAGACGGGATCGCCGGGAAAGTGTTGCGCGAATACCCAGTGCCCGGTGCCGATATCGACCTCTCCGGTGATCGAGCGTTCGTCCACGCTGGTGACTCTGGCGATCTGCCGCATCTGCGCGACAGGCAGGAAGGTCGTATCGATGTCCATCACGCTTGCCGACGGACTCTGGTCGGGACTCTGCGACATCTGGGCCTCTATGAGTGAAGGTGGGGCCACCCCGGTCTGGCGACCGCTGTGTGGGTTACGTCCCCGATCGGGTGTCGGATGTGTCGCGAGTGCCGCGACGATGCTGCTGCTCGTCCACGCGTCCCTTCTGGGAGCCCAGGCCCCGCGCAGTGAGAGCGGGACGTTCGACACCACGGTCGTGAAGTCGGTGCACCTCCGGTACCTGATTGATCTGCCGCCCGGCTACTCGGCGACGCAAGGGAGCTGGCCCCTGGTGCTTTTCCTGCACGGGGCAGGCCAACGGGGGAACGACCTCGCGATTGTTCGGTCCCAAGGTCTGCCCCAGATCGACCCGTCCGCCCGCTCGTCCTTTATCTTGGTTGCGCCTCAGACGCCCGAGGGCGAGCTCTGGTCTGCCGACGGATTGGGTGCCCTCCTCGATCATCTCGAGGGCACGCTCCGTATCGATCGATCGAGAGAGTACCTGACGGGGCTCAGCATGGGAGCCTTCGGCGCATGGGAGCTCGCGATGGCGACGCCCGAGCGGTTCGCCGCGGTCCTGGCGATCAGTGGCGGAGCGAATCCGGTGGAAATCTGCCGGTTGCGCGGAGTGCCGGTCTGGATCGTCCACGGAGATGAGGACGACGTCATTCCAGTCAGTTGGTCGAAGACGCTCGCCCAACGGCTCCAGGCATGTCAAGGGAACGTGCGTCTCACGATTTATCCGGGGGTGGGGCACGACGCGTGGAGTCGGACCTACGCCGATACATCCGTCATGCACTGGCTGCTGGCGCAACGGCGAACGCCGGGCGACAGCGGATCGCATCCAATGGGGAGGCCGTGATGGCAGAGCCAAGCTTCGCCGAACAAGTCACCACTCTCAATGCTGCCCTGCAGGCGATCGAGAAGCGAATGACACAGGGGCAGATCCCGACCGCTGCCCTCACCGAATTCAAGAGCTCGGTGGACGATCTCCGGCTCCGCCTGTGGGGTCTGCTCAGCGCCGGGAGCGCGAACGATTATCGCGCCTTTCAGGAGAGCTTCCGGCTGCGGCGGGCCAAGGAAATCTGCCGTGGGCTCGATGCCGACCTGCGATCCGGAGCGATGAGCACGCGGCACGAGGAGCTCCCGTTACTCGGAACGGCCGCGAGCGAGCTGTCTCGGACGATTAACGGGATCAGGCCGACTGTCTGACTCGGTGTACTCAGAACTGAGCAGATTCTACGTACTTTGAGGGTCAGCGATGCAAGATAGGAGGTAATTAGCGGCAGAATTCCCCAATTTGAGTGCTAAATCGGCGCATTTTGGTGGACAGGGGGCTTGTGCTCTGCGGTCAGGACCGATACACTCCTGTTGGCCGCAGGTTCGCCACGAGGTCGACTCAACCCTGGTCCATGAGGATTCCGAATGTGACTCTACCGCTCCTCGCCACGCTGCAGAGCTCCACACCCGCGGTTGTACCCGCCGATACCGCCTGGATGCTCGTCGCCACCGCCCTCGTCCTCCTCATGACGCCGGCGCTCGCCTTCTTCTACGGCGGCCTCGTGCGCTCCAAGAGCTCGCTCAATACGATGATGATGAGTTTCGCCGCCCTCGGAGTGGTCGGCATCGTGTGGGCCCTGGCCGCCTACAGTCTGGCGTTCAGTCAGGGTGGCGCGTGGATCGGGGACTTGACCAACGCCCTGCTGAGGTCCGTGGGAACAGAGGCGAAGGGGACGATTCCCCACGTGCTCTTCATGGCCTACCAGGGGACCTTTGCGATTATCACCGCCGCGCTCATCTCGGGCGCCATCGTCGAGCGCATGCGCTTCGGACCATATCTGGCATTCATCGCGCTGTGGACGCTCTTCGTGTACGCTCCGGTCGCGCACTGGGTCTGGGGCGGGGGGTGGTTGATGAGCCGCGGGGTGCTCGACTTCGCCGGTGGAACCGTCGTCCACATCAACGCCGGCATCTCCGCCCTCGTGGCCGCGGTAGTCCTCGGGGCGCGAAAGGACTACGGACGGCAGGCCATTCTTCCCCACAACGTCCCCTTCGTGCTCCTTGGCGCCGGCCTGCTCTGGTTCGGATGGTTCGGCTTCAACGGTGGTAGCGCGCTGGCGGCGAATGAGCTCGCCGCGCTCGCATTCACCAACACGTTCCTCGCGCCCATGGCGACCATGGTCGTCTGGGTACTGCTCGACTATTTGCGCACCGGTCGGGCCACTGCCGTCGGCGGCGCCACCGGCATCGTGGTGGGTCTCGTCGCGATCACGCCGGCCGCCGGATTCGTGAGTCCGACCGGCGCGCTAGTCCTCGGTGGCATCGCGGCGTTCCCGAGCTATTTCGCGATTCTGTATCGCTCCCGCACCCGACTCGATGACTCGCTCGATGTGTTCGCCGGCCACGGTATCGGCGGCATGACGGGGGCGTTGCTGACCGGCGTGTTCGCTCAAAAGGCGTGGAACGCGGCGGGCAGTGACGGACTGCTGGCCGGCAACGCGGCCCAGCTCGGAATTCAGGCACTTGGTGTCCTCAGCTCCTTCGTCTACGCAGGCATCATGACCTTCGTCATTCTCAAGGTGATGGGCCTGGTTGTTTCGCTCCGCGCCCTGCCGGCCACCGAAGGCTTGGGCATGGACGTGAGCGAGCATGGCGAGGAGGCATACTCCAACGGAGAAGGGTCGATCCTCGTCATTCCCGATACGGCAACCTCGGAAACCGCGGTCGCCGCACTTCATCCTCAGCCAATGTCTCGTTGACGCCGGGAGGCTCCCATGAAGCTGATCGTCGCTATCATCCGGCCGGACCGGCTCAATGAGGTGCTCGAGGCGCTGTACCGGGCCGAAGTCCGAGGTCTGACGGTTTCCAGAGTGTTGGGACACGGCGGCGAGACCGACCGGGTCGAGACCTACAGGGGAACCACCGTCAAAGTGGAGTTGCAGGAGAAGGTGCGGCTCGAGATCGGAGTTTCCGAGCCGTTCGTAGACATCACCGTCAATGCCATACTCTCCGCCGCCCGCACGGGAGAGGTGGGAGATGGCAAGGTCTTCGTGCTCGATGTGGCGCAAGTGCGCCGGATACGTACCGGAGAGCGTGACGAGGCGGCCGTTACTCCGCCAATGCCAGTCCCCGCATAACCCAATCAATCGGGCCCCGGTTCCGGCCGGGGCCACCCACCTCGCTCTCGCCCGGCGGCCGACTGCGTGTAGCTTGGATCGCATGACCGCTCCCGAGTCCCCCACTCCCGGTCCTGGGCGACCGCCTCCCTACGGGCCCCCGATCTCGCTCGCCGACGCCAAACGAGTCATGGCTGCAGCCGAGGCTCTCGCGGAGCGACGCGACTGGCCTGTCGTGATCGCCATCGTAGACAGCACAGCGCACCTTGTCATCCTCCACAAACGAGATCAGGCTCAACTTGGCAGCGTGGCGATCGCCCAAGCCAAAGCGGAGACGGCGGTGAACTTCCGCCGTCCGACCAAGACCTTTCAGGACGCGATCGCCGAGGGCGGAGTAGGGCTGCGGATGGTCTCGATGCCATCGGTGTCGGTTCTCGAGGGCGGACTGCCGCTCATGGTCAAAGGCGAGGTGGTCGGCGGCATCGGCGTGTCGGGCATGCAATCCGCACAGGACGCCGAGGTCGCCCGGGCTGGGGTTGCAGCGCTCGGGACAGGCTGAGAGGCCGGATGTGACCTTCGATTTCCTGCCCGAGACGTATGCAACCGAGCGGCTCAAGACCCTGAGCGTCTGGTCGCAGTTTCGGGACGACGATCTCAGCCTTCGGCCGGAGCCTCGAGCACGGACGCCGCTGGAGCACATGGTGCACCAGTGTGTCTCCGAGGACACCTGGATGACCCGGATGCTTGGCATCGACGTCGGTTTGCCCCAGCTTCCAGCCGCTGAGACTCGTCTCGGCTTTCTGTCGCATTACGCTGAAGCCTCCGGTCGTCGCCTTGAGCGCCTGAGGGTTGCCCCCCCGCAGTGGTTCGAGGAGGAGACCAACTTCTTCGATGTCAGGCGCTCGCGTGCCTGGGTGCTGGTCCGACGCATCGCACACTCGGCTCATCATCGCGGTCAGCTCACCGTCTATCTCCGTCTCCTGAACCAGCCGCTCTATTCGACCTACGGGCCCACTGCCGACACCGGGGGACTGTTCACGAGTCGTGCTCCGGTCATTTATCGCTACGGCTCGGTCGAGGAGTTGCTGGAGGGTGAGCGACAGGGCGGGTCGCATCCACCTCTCCCGGGCCCTGGGAATAGCCCGGCAACGGAGCGACCGGGGACGGACCCAGGCTAATGATCCGCGCTGCAGGTCCCGACGATGCCTCGACGCTCGCCCGTCTTCGCTATGACTTCAGGGTCGAGCTGGACTCGGCCACGGAGGCGGAGTCGGCCTTCCTGGAGCGTTGCCGATCCTGGATGGCCGGACGACTCATGTCGGGAACAGCATGGAAGTCCTGGCTGGCCGTGGAGGGCGCGCGGCCGATCGGTGCGGCGTGGCTTCAGCTCCTCGAGAAGATCCCCAACCCCGTGGGCGAGCCCGAACTCCATGGATATATCAGCAGTCTGTTCGTGATCGCGGAGCGCAGAGGATCGGGAGTCGGGTCGTCCTTGCTACGGGCCTGCCTCGATGAGTGTGAGTCGCGCGGTGCGGACGCCGTCTTCCTCTGGCCGACGCCCCGCAGCCGGCTGCTGTACCAGCGACACGGCTTCGAAGTGCGCGACGACATGTTGGAACGGCGGCTCCCCAGGCCAGCCGGGATGCGACACTGAGCTCCACTGCGCCTCCGCTGCATCACACCGTCTTCATTACCGGCGGGACCGGCTACCTCGGTCTTCCACTCATTCGCCGACTTCTCGAACGAGGGCATACGGTTCGGGCGCTAGTCCGGCCCGGTTCCCGTGCCGAGTTGCCGGTGGCAGTCGAGCGGATCACCGGTGATGCGTTGCGCGCCGAGTCCTATCGCGAGCAAGTCTCTCCGGCCGACACATTCGTGCATTTGGTCGGCACGCCACGTCCGAGCCCTGCAAAGGCCGCCGAGTTTCGGCGCGTGGATCTCGTGTCTATTCAGGCGGCGGTATCGGCCGCGCTGAACGCCCACATCGCACACTTCGTCTATCTGAGCGTGGCGCAACCGGCACCGGTGATGCAGGCGTATGTCGCCGTACGACGAGAGGGCGAGGAGCTCATTCGAGCCAGCGGCCTCACCGCGACGATGCTCCGCCCCTGGTATGTGCTCGGTCCCGGTCATCGGTGGCCGTATCTGTTGAAGCCGTTCTACGCGGTCCTCTCGGTTATTCCCTCCGCCCGTGATGGGGCACGACGTCTGGGGTTGGTGACGAGGGCTCAGATGGTTGGGGCGCTGACCCGGGCGGTCGAGAACCCGCCGCAGGGTGTTCGCATTGTCGACGTCTCGGAGATTCGATCGACTGGAGAATGAGTCCCTGAGCGCTCGTCGCCGCGGCTTGCGCGAGGCACGGATTTCGTCCAGTCTACGATCATCATGACCATCCACCTGCATCCCATCGAAGCCAGGATCCGCCGTGCCGTTCCCGCCGACGCCATCCGCCTGGCGGAGTTCGGCGCTCGAGCCTTCTCGGAAACGTTCGGAGCCGAGAACAGCGCCGAGGACATGGCGGTGCATCTTGCGCGGACGTATGGCCCTCTACTCCAGTCCGCGGAAATCGACGACCCCAACATGACGACCATCATCGCAGAGAGCGGAGGTGACCTCGTCGGTTACGCGCAGCTGCGCGTCGGGCCCGCGCCCGAGGTGGTCGTCGGGTCCACGCCGATCGAGTTGCTCCGATTCTACGTCGACCGGTCCTGGCACGGTCGAGGCCTGGCTTCCACCCTGATGGTTACGGTGGACCAGGAAGCATCCCGTCGCGGTGCAACGGTGATCTGGCTCTGCGTCTGGGAGCGGAACGAGCGGGCGAAGGCCTTCTACCGGAAGTGTGGGTACATGGACGTGGGATCCAAGGTGTTCATGTTGGGCACCGACCGACAAATTGATCGAGTGTTCAGCAGGGCGGTCTCGTGATCGCCCGCATGTCCTGCCTCGTGGTCTGCATGAGCGGCTTGTGGTCGTTCGCCCACGCCCAGGCTCGGCCCTTTCCGACCGATTCCATCGATCGGTTCGTGCAGGCCGAGATGAAGCGCCAGCACACGCCGGGGATGTCGGTCGCGGTCCTGGTCGGTGACAGCGTGATGCTGGCTCGAGGATATGGGTTCGCCAATCTCGAGCTCAGTGTCCGCGCGTCGGATAGCACGATTTACCAATCGGGGTCGGTCGGAAAACAGTTCACCTCGGCGCTCGTCCTGATGCTGGTGGAGGAGGGCCGTCTCGGATTGAGCGATCCAATCATTCGATACCTTCCCGAGGGAAGACAGCGCTGGAAGGGCATTACCATCCGGCATCTGCTCACGCACACCTCCGGAATTCCCGAGTATACCGACAGCGTCGTCGACCTGCGTAGTGACTACAGTGAGGACCGGCTCGTTCGGCTCGCGGCCGGCCTCCCGCTCATGTTCCGCCCAGGCGCGCGATGGAGCTACAGCAACACCGGCTACCTTCTCCTCGGCGTGCTCATACACCGCGTCACAGGGACGTTCTACGGCGATCTCCTCCGCGACTCCATTTTCACTCCGCTCGGCATGCGCTCGGCGCGTGTCATCAGCGAGGATGACATCGTCCCCAACCGCGCCGCGGGCTATAGACTGGTTCATGGCGAGGTCAAGAATCAGAAATGGGTGGCGCCTTCGCTCAACACTACGGCCGATGGCTCGCTCTACCTCTCGCTTCGAGACTACGAGCGATGGGCGGTGGCGCTAAACCATCGGGAGCGACCCAGTGCCCGGGTCCTCGACATGGCATGGACGCCGGTGCCCTTGGCGGGAGGGGGAACCTACCCCTACGGTGACGGATGGTTTCTGATCCCGCAGCGCGGCCACCGGCGGATCGGCCATACCGGCGCGTGGCAGGGGTTCCGGACGAGCATCCAGCGGTACCCCGAGTTCGATATGACCGTGATTGTGCTGGCAAATCTCGAGAACGCCACTTCGGGGCCCATTTCCGAGGCGATCGCGGGCATCGTACAGCCTGTGCTGGCTGCATCGCAGACGCTCGAACCCGATCCGAGTCCCGACTCGCTCGCGGCGCAGTCTTCGCGAGTACTTGGCACCGTGGCGGCCGATCGGGAAAGTCCGGAAAGCGAGACGCCGGGGTTTCGTCGCTTCGCCGCTCCAGCGTGGAGAAAGGAGCTTCGCGAGGATATCAAGCCGGTCGAGTCCTGGACTCCCCTGACCTGCGATACGCTCGGGTCGGGTGCGTTCATGTATCTCGGCGCGGAGATCACTCGTATGTGCTACGTGCGGGGAACGGGCCCAGAGGCGAGCGTACTTGCCAATGTGTACTTTTCCGCGGACCGCCGTCTGGCTGGTATCGAGATCAACGACTACTGATCCTTCGCGAGGTTCTCTTGGCTTCCGGCCTGAATCGATTCGCGCTTGCGCTCGTCTCCGCCGCACTCTGGGCGTCATCTCTCTTCGCGCTGCAGGCCGCGCCACCTCCCAAATTCGATAGCTACGTGGCCCAGGTTCTCCAGACCTTCCGGGTCCCCGGGGTGGCCGTGGCGATCGTGAAGGATGGGAAGGTCGTACTCGCCAGGGGATACGGTGTCCGGAAGCTGGGCGAGCCCGCGGCAGTCGATGCGCAAACGCGGTTTGGGATTGCGTCGAATACCAAGGTGTTCACCGCGACGGCCATCGCCATGCTCGTCGAAGAAGGGAAACTCGAGTGGGACGCGCCGGTCACCCGGTATCTGCCCGGGTTCGCGATGTACGACCCATTCGTGACACACGAGCTCACGGTGCGCGACCTGCTCGTCCATCGGAGCGGCCTCGGGCTCGGCGGCGGAGATCTGCTCTGGTGGCCGCCGTCCACCTATCATCGCGATGAGATTGCGAGGCGTATCCGGTATATCAAACCGGCGACGTCCTTCCGGAGCGCTTATGCCTACGACAACGTCCTCTACCTCGTGGCTGGTCAGGTCATCGAGGCGGTGTCGGGGACGACCTGGGAAGACTTCATCCGGAGCCGGATCTCTTCGAGGGTCGGCATGACCAATAGCGATATCGTGCGCTCCGGAAGCGAGCTGAAGGGCGATGTCGCGACACCACACGCGGAAGTCGATGATACTGTTCGTCCCGTCGCGCCTTTCCTCAGCGACAACGTCAATCCCGCCGGTGGTATCATGTCCGGCGCCGAGGATATGGCCAAGTGGGTGATGGTCCAGGTGGATTCGGGCCGGACATCCGGCGGCACCAACATCTTTACTCCCGCGAGCACCACTCAGATCTGGCGAGACGTGACGCCCGTGCCGATCGATCCGGCACCCGCAGAGCTTCCTCACCTCCACCCGAACTTCAGCGGCTATGCACTGGGGCTCGGCGTGCGCGACTACCGCGGGCACAAACTGTTGCAGCATACCGGTGGGTTGCCGGGCTACGTCTCCAAGGTCGCGATGATACCCGATCTCCGTCTGGGCGTGATCGTCCTGACGAATCAGGAGTCCGGGCTAGCATTCAACGCCATCACCTACCGGGTGCTGGACTACTACCTCGGGGCCAAGGCGCCGGACTATGTAGGGATATTCACCAGGGCCGAGGCAAAGGGGCGGTCCGAGGTTGTGGAGTCGGAGAGAAAGGCCGCTGCGAGTCGAGACTCGACGTCGGGACCCTCCCTGCCGATTTCTCGCTATGCCCGGACGTACCGAGACGACTGGTATGGGGACATCACGATTGCGATGGAGAACGGTGCGTTGGTCATGCGGTTCAGCCACACACCCTCACTCGTCGGTGACCTCATCCACTGGCAGTACGATTCGTTTCTGGTGCGCTGGCGGGACCGGGAGCTCCGCGCGGATGCGTTCGTCACGTTCGACCTCAATCCCGATGGGAGCATCGATCAGGCTCGAATGGCACCCGCCTCGCCCACGGTGGACTTCAGCTTCGATTTCCAGGATCTCCTGCTGAGGCCGGTCGCTCCATGACGATGCGCCGCCTGATCCGGTTTGGTGAACCGGCCCTCTGGACGCTCCGACATTACTCCGGATCGGCAATGCTGCTCATGGGCATGACGATGGTGGCGTCCGCCGCGATTGTGTCTGTGACGACGCTGGCTCATCCGGGTTCTCTGCTTCAGTCCAGACTCGAGTTTTCGACCGCCGGAGGAGTCGTTTCGCATGAAACGTGGGGCCGCACGCCCGCCGCCACGGAGCGCGCCGCGATCGGCAATCTCTTCGACCTGCTTCTGTGCGGAATGGGTGCCGTGGTCGCGGTCGCTGTCGTGTCACTGGCGAGTCTCTTCGGCGCTCGGGAATCGCAACGGACGGGGGAGCTGGTTGCGCGACGCGCCGTGGGAGCCTCCCGGCGGCTTCTCGTCGGGAGCGCCCTCATTGAGGCGTGCATTCTCGCGTCGTCCGCACTCGTCGCTGGCTCGGGTGCCGGGGCTCTCGCAACCCGCCGAAGCCTCATGAGCTGGCCTGGTCACTACGGGTACGCTTCGATCCTCCCCAGCATCGTCGGGTTGAGCGCTCTTGGAAGTCTGTTCGTTCTGTGTGCAGTATTGCCGTGGCTCTTCGCTCGCAACCGTTCGGCGACGGCGACCGGCTCTCCTGTTCCACTGGCGCTGCCGGCATTCCAGCTCGGTCTCAGTCTCATCGTGCTGACAGCGGCAGGCCTCCTCACTCGGCAGGCAGCACTGAGACTCGAGAGCAAGCCGGCCGCGTCGGCTGCCGGTCAGGTGTTTCGACAACTGGCCGACGACTCGACACCGGCTGACCGCGCCAATCGTTACGGCATGCTCCTCGACGAACTGGATGCACGCAGGCGGTTCGATACGGTGAGTCTCACCGCAAGGGGCGGTCTCGTCGGGCTCGGCACGGTGGCCGCTGTGACCACCGATTGCGGCCAATGTTCCGAAGGCGGAATCTATTTGCCGTGGCACGTCGTCCCCGCGACCCACCAGTTCGTCAGCGCCGACTCCTTTCACGCGATCGGCGTACGTCTCCTGGCGGGGCGGGGCATCAGTGGCGCCGATCGTTGGGGGGCGACGCCGGTCGCAGTCGTAAGCCGGAGTCTTGCGGTTCGGCATTTTGAGCGAGGCGAGGCGATCGGGCGCAAGATACTTCTCGGTGATGACCCCCGGACGTGGCACACGGTGGTGGGAATCGTGAGCGATGCCCCGGCGCGAGGTCTGGGTGGCAGCCTGCAGCCATTGTTCGCGGTGTATGCCAGCGTCTTACAACATCCGGCCCCGGGGGTGGACCTGTTGATTCGTCCGCGAGACGGGGCCACGATCGATGCGACTGCCGTTGCAGCCATTCATCGTGAGCTCATGCTCCCGCGTTCGGCTGGCCGGCTCACGGAGTCGGAGCTGGTGGCGGATGAGCTGCGACCGCTCCAGTGGTTCGCCGGCCGGATCGCGTACGTAGGATGGGCGACGCTGGTCCTGGCCTGTTGCGGAACATTCTCGCTGATTTGGCTGTGGCTGCTGTCGCTCCAGCCCGAGCTGGGGCTGCGACGCGCCGTCGGTGCGCGGCGAAGGGCTGTGATCGCGTTCGTGCTCCTTCGCGCGTGCGGCATCGGTCTCGGTGGGATGGCGGTGGGTCTCTGGTTCGGGCCGGCGATCTGGAATCTTCTTCACGACGTCCTGGCGGATTTCCCCGTGTGGGACGCAGGCACACTGCTTCGTTACGCACTCATCCTCCTCGTCGCCGTCCTGGTCGGCGCGCTCCCACTGGCCGTGCGCGCGACACGAGTCGCTCCCGGCAGATTGTTGTCGTGATCCTCACTCCTACGACTCTCGAAGGCCCGACGATTCGACTCGAGCCGCTGACGCTCCACCATTGTGATGCGCTCCTGGCCGTCGCCCAGGACCCTGAGCTCTGGCGATTGACGGTCTCGGTCGTGACGTCCCGCGAGGCTCTCGAGGAATACGTCGGTGAGGCGCTTGCGGAGCAGCAGGCGGGGACCGCCCTGCCGTTCGTCACCGTGGTTCGGGCGACCGGACAGGTCATCGGCAGCACGCGGTTCGGCAACGCGGTGCCGACGCACCGTCGCGTCGAGATCGGCTGGACCTGGGTGGGCCGTCCATGGCAGCGCTCTGGGGCGAATCGCGAAGCCAAGTATCTCATGCTGCGACACGCCTTCGAATGCTGGGGTTGCCTTCGAGTCGAGTTCAAGACCAGCGCGCTGAATCAGCGATCGCGGAACGCGTTGCTGGGAATCGGAGCCGTGGAAGAAGGGATTCTTCGGCATCACATGATCAACGCGGACGGGTCGCTGCGGGACTCCGTGTACTTCTCGATTCTCAGCGAAGAGTGGCCGGCCGTGCGACGGCGCCTCGAGGAGCGGCTCAGTTGATGCCAGTGTCGAGATTCCGTGAGTAGCCGAAGAGAATTTCTCGCAAGCATTCCCGGCCTCGCGTGTGCGACGGCCGTGTCCACGCCGGGTCTGGTACCCGGTGCGGTGCGGGCCGAGACTGATCCCTGCGCGCTGCCTCCCTCGATTCGGGCGCTCTCCCCGATGACCAAGGGGGTGACGCCGATCAGTGACACCGAGCAACACGAGCGGCTTACGCGCGCGCGTCAGCTCATGGCCCAGCAGCGCCTCGATTCGCTCCTCCTCGAGCCCGGGACCAGTCTCTCCTATTTCACCGGTGTGGGGTGGGGTCTCTCCGAGCGTCCCTTCCTCATGCTCGTCCCTGCCGACGGCGAGCTGACGTGCATCTGCCCCGCGTTCGAGGAGGCCAGGGCTCGAGAGCGTCTCCACTTTCCGGCAGACGTTCGGGTCTGGCAGGAAGACGAGAGCCCCTACGACCTCGTGGCGGGAGCCCTGCGAGATCGCGGCCACGCGTCGGGTCGGGTCGGCGTGGAAGACCAGGTCCGATTCTTCGTGCTCGACGGTCTTCGGTCCGCGTCACCTCCAACCAAATACGTGCCGGCGGCCCCGGTCACGGTCGGCTGCCGGATGATCAAGAGTCCGGCGGAAATCGCGCTGATGCAGCGCGCAAGCGACCTGACGATCGCTGCCTTTCGTGCGTCGTTCGCGACGATGCGAGAGGGCATGACGCAGGACGAGTTGGCGGGCAACATGCTCAGCGCGCAGGAACGGCTCGGTGGGTCAGACCCCTGGGCCCTCGTGGGGTTCGGATCGGCCTCTGCATTTCCGCACGGCAGCACCCGGCCTCAGCATCTTCGCGAGGGAGACATCGTGCTGATGGACGCGGGCTGCGCGGTCGAGGGATACCAGTCGGACATCACCCGGACCACGGTGTATGGCAAGCCGACCCGGCGGCAGACGGAGATCTGGAATCTCGAGCGCCGCGCGCAGGACGCCGCCTTCGCCGCCGCGCGGCTCGGTGCGACTTGCGAGTCGGTGGATGCAGCCGCGAGGAAGGTCATCACCGATGCCGGATTCGGTCCCGGATACAAGGTGCCGGGTCTTCCGCACCGCACCGGGCACGGCATCGGGATGGACGGCCACGAGTCTCCCAACTTCGTCCGTGGCAATACGACCGTACTCGAGCCAGGCATGTGCTTTAGTGATGAGCCGACCATCGCGATTTACGGGGAGTTCGGCATCCGCCTCGAGGACTGCCTGTATCTCACTTCCGACGGCCCCAAGTTCTTCACGACCCAGAGCCCGGCGATCGACCGGCCATTGGGGTAATCAGGGATTCTTCAAGGAGAGTTGTCCAATGCAAGGTTCCGGCACGATTCTCATTCTTCGTTTCATCCACGTCGTCGGCGGCGCGTTCTGGTTCGGCGCCGTGATCTTCATGACCGGCTTTCTGATGCCGAGTCTCCAGTCGGCCGGTCCGGCGGGAGGCGCGGTCATGGATCAGCTCACTCGGGTGAGACGAGTGCCCATGTATATGATGGGAGCGGCCATCCTGACGGTTCTGAGCGGGCTGAGTCTCTACGCTCGTGACTCCGACGGCTTCAGCGGAGCCTGGATGCGATCGGGCACGGGAATGGTGTTCGGCATCGGAGGCACCGCGGGTATCCTTGCCGCGATCGTCGGAATGGTCATTGCCGCTCCCGCGGGCAAGCGAATGGCCGCGCTCGGCGTGGCCAGATCAAGGCGAGCGGTGCGCCTCCGACCCCTGATCAGGTCGCCGAAATGCAGGCCCTTCAGTCCCGCATCGCACGTGGCTCTGCGGCGGTGGCAGTGCTGATCCTGATCGCGACGACAGCGATGGCGCTGGCCCGATACGTTCGCTGACCATCGTGGTTCACGTGCGGATCGGATTCCTCACCGCAGTCGTTCTCGGGATCGGCTGCGCTCACGGCCCTCCACAATCCTCCCCGGGTCCCGTGGCCGCGAACGGGTTCCGGGTACTCGGCAATGCAAGCCCGTCCGATACCGGTCCCCCGACGCTGCGCCTATCGGATCGGATCATCACCATTCGCGGCATGGATCTCCAGCGGACCGACGGTGGGCTCTACGGTGACGTCGATTCGACCCAGCGGGGAACTCTGAGGCTCACGCTATTCGATTCGGTGCCGGGCAAGTCCGTGCACAACGTCACTCACGCTCCCGGCTGGCGACAGGTACTGTACGAAGCTCAACTCGGACCGCTTGCTCCCGGGCCCTATGATGTCTGGGTGGGCCGGTGGGATCCCAACACCGGCACCGTCGTCGTCACGACCCAGCCCCTGCACGTTGAGGTGCCGTGAGCGCCACACTCACGCTCGGCGACGCTCTGAGGGTCTGGAGAACCACGCAGTAGCGCTCTGTCAGGCGGAGGAGCGTGTCGAGCTGCTCCCGGGTGGCCTCCGTCTCCAATTCGAAGTGCACACGGATTGATCCGAACCCGACCGGGACATCCTTCGATACTCCGAGCGTTCCCCGGAAGTCCAGGTCTCCCTCGGTCTTCACGGTGCCCCCCCGGATCGGAATATCGAGCGCGGTCGCCACCGCGCGGAGCGTCACCCCCGCGCACGCGGCGAGCGCTTCGAGAAGCATGTCGCCCGAACAGGCCTGGAGCCCCGTCCCGCCGGTCGCCGGATGAAGCCCCGCCTCCACCATGGCCCTTCCTGTTTCGACGCGACAGCTGACTCCCGGCGTTTCGAGCCGCGCAGCCGCGCGCAGGGTCACCAATGCCGCACTGGGATCATCACGATATCGTTCCTTGAGCGGACCCTGCAGGGCCCGAAGCTGGTCGGACTCCATTTGTCGAACCGTTCCTTCCGGCAAGATGCGAGACGAGCAGTTGCGTGGTTAATTCCGCTGACGGAAAGCTAGACGCGTCTGTGTGGCCTGTGAACCGGACGAAAGGGAGAGCCCATGCACGAGGAGATGACGACGACGGCGTTTGAGCTGCCTGGCTATCACATCGTTCAGGCGCTCGGCCTGGTCCGAGGGGTGACGGTGCGATCTCGATCACTCTTCGGGACGATCGGCGCCAAGGTGGAGACCATATTCGGCGGTCACATCAGCCTCCTCACCAACCTGTGCGAGCGTGCACGCGCCGATGCGTTCGACATCCTGCTGGCCCACGCGCAACGGCGAGGCGCGAACGCCGTGGTCGGCATCCGGTACGATGCCACGGAGATCATGTCCGGTGTCACCGAGGTCCTGTGCTACGGGACGGCGGTCGTCGTTGAAGAGATCACTCACGCCGGGCACGAGACCCAGTGACTGGTACCGACCATTTTTCCGGGGTCGCCAAGGCATACGCCGCGTATCGACCGAAATACCCTCTCGAATTGTTCGACTACGTTGCCAGCCTCACGCCGCATCACCGCCGAGTATGGGACTGTGGAGCCGGCAGTGGCCAGGCAGCCGAAGGACTGCTCCCCCATTTCTCCAGCGTGGTCGCGACCGACATCAGCCGTTCGCAGCTGTCTTCCGCGCTCCCGGCGAGCACGCTCCTTCGAGTAGCCGCCTCGGCCGAGCGGTCACCCCTGGCGAGCGGGAGCGTCGACGCGGTGGTCGTCGCCCAGGCGTTGCATTGGATCGAGCTGCCGATGTTCTATGCGGAGGTTCAGCGGACTGTCGCTCACGGGGGCGTCATCGTGGTGTGGAGCTACGATCTGGCCGTCTTGGGCGACCCCGAGCTCGATGCGGTACTTCGTCACTTCTATAACGAGAACTTGGGTCGCTACTGGCCTCCTGAGCGTCGTCTGGTCGAGGCCCGATATCGTGGGATCTCCTTTCCGTTCGAGGAGCTCACCGTTCCCCAGTTCTCGATGGTGGCGGATTGGACTCTCGATGACCTGCTGGGATACGTCGGAACGTGGTCGGCGGTGAGCCGGTACAAAGCTTCACATGAGGGCGATCCAACGCCGCTGCTGGCGGCCCAATTGGAGCGACGCTGGGGACGACAGGAGACGCGTCGAATTCGCTGGCCCCTGGCGGTCCGAGCCGGCAGGGTCTGACCGGTCCCAGCATGCTCTTGCAGTGCGCCAGGCAATCTCGCTTTCGTTATGGACACTGTGCGTCGTGGGAGGGCCCGATGAAGGGTACGATAGTTTGGCTGATCGCCGGGTCGATCGCATGCGTTGGTTCGCCCAAGGAGAACCACCCTCCGCCGAGCGCCGACTCGGTGAGCAAGGCTGCGGCCGCGGCGGAGTCATCGGCGGCCAACGCCACTCCGGCGCTCGTCGGGACGACGTGGCGGCTCACGGAGCTGGGTGGGAAGCCCGCGCCGCTGGGACAGGACGGAAAGGCGGCAACACTCGAGTTGATCGCCGAGGGTCATCGAGCGTCCGGCTTCGCGGGTTGCAACCGGATGACCGGTCCGTACGAGCTGCACGGCGATAGCCTCCGACTCGGACCGTTCGCCCTGACTCGGATGGCCTGCATGAAGGGGATGGATCTCGAGAAACAGTACGTGGAAACCCTGCAGCGCACTCGTGCGTACCGTCAATCGGCTGCGAAGCTCGAGCTGCTGGACTCGAGCGGCACTCTCGCCCGCCTCGAGGCTCAGTGAGGCGAGGTGGCTCGAGGATCCTGATTCTTCTCCTCGTGCTGACGGCAGCGGTGATCGCCATCGCGCCGGTGATCATCGGACGCGGGCATGGCGTCCAAGTGATGCGCGAGGGGCTGCAAGAAGTGCTGGACCGGTGCCGGACCAAGTATGCCGACGCGCAAACCGCGGCCGACAGCGCCATGGTCGACGACTGGGTGCCGCCAGTCAGGGGAGTGACGCGTTCAGGTGACCCGGCGTGCGGCAAGTACCGGCGGCGAAACATGCTCGGCCGGGCGGGTTGAGCCCTCAGCTGACAGCGGAGATTGGCATGGCGGGACGACTCGAGGCGATCTGGGTGAAGCGATCTCACCGCGGACCGATGGATCCGGTGTCTTCGGCGGCGCTCGTGGCCGGTCGAGGCCTCGTTGGCAACGCCGACCAGGGACGGCGACGGCAAGTCACGCTCATCGAGCGCGAGGTGTGGGATGGGCTGATGCACGGACTCGAGGCAGACGTCTCGCCGAGCGCGCGCCGCGCCAACCTCATGGTGAGCGAGTTCCCCCTCGCACGGACCACCAACCGCATGCTTCGGATCGGCGACTGTCGTCTGAGGATCCTGGGCGAGACCCGGCCGTGCGAGCGCATGGATGAGGCGAAGCCGGGTTTGCGTCGTGCGATGGAGACCAACTGGGGAGGCGGAGCCTACGCTGAAGTGCTCGATGGCGGAGACATCCGAGTCGGGGCCCCCGTGACCTGGGAGACTCAGAGAGTGGAGCGACCAGGGGCGGACGAGCACGATCCGTACTACTCCGGGTACATAACCCGCGTGCCGGATGGCGTCGACCTCCTGACGCTGCTGGCGGAGCAGCGCGATGCATCCGTGGCGCGATTCACCTCGGTTCCCCCCGATCGGCGGAGCTACCGGTACGCGGCGGACAAATGGAGCGTGAAGGAAGTCGTCGGTCACCTGAGCGACACCGAGCGCATCCTGGCATATCGGGCGCTCCGGGTCGCTCGCGGCGATGCCACGCCGCTGCCGGGATTCGAGCAGAACGACTACGTGCCGTTCGCCCGATGCGATGACTTGAGTCTCGATCAGCTCGCCGAGGAATGGGCGGCCGTCCGCCACGCGACGATCACGATGTTCCGCAACCTTCCCGCGGAGGCGTGGGCTCGTAGGGGCACGGCGAACGGGAGCGTAATCAGCGTGCGAGCCCTGGCCTTCATCATCGCCGGGCACGAGCTGCACCACCTCGAGACGTTGCGAACGCGTTACGGAATCTGAGCCCGTTCCGGCTGCGCGTTTCTTGGACGGCCGCCTCGGAACTCGAAATGCTGCCCGTCCACCATGCGGGCGATCGATGCGGCCGCCCCGTCGCACGACTCACGGGCGAACTGACGGGCGGACAGCCACGCCGCGCGATACCATACGCCAGGTGTGAGGCCGGGATACAGGTGGGCGAATTCGGGCTTGAGACAGGCTTCGCGGGTGTCGGTCATAGTCGGTCGAATCCGGTCTGCGGGTTCACTTGAAAAAGTAGGCGGCGTGTCCGCCGCCCGGGAGCGGGTCTCCTGCGTTCACCAATCCTCGAGCTCCTCTCCTGGAACCTTCAGCCCGCCCCCGGACAGCGGAGCTGGCATGGCGGGCCGTCACCGGTCACTGCACTGCGCGGCGTGGACGCCGACCAGGCGATCTGGCGGCCGGCCCCTCGCCGGAAGAACATCTGGGCGCTGACGCTTCACATTGCATACTGGAAGTACACCGTCCTCCGGCACCTGGAGATTGGCCCGGTCCCGCGGTTTCCCCGCTCGCCCTCCAACTGGCCCGCGCCCCCATCGGCCGCCGATGAGGCAAGCGTGGACACGGGACGTGGAGCTCCTCAAGGAACAGCATCGTCTGCTGGTCGCCGCCGTGGCGAGGATCTCCGCATCGCAGCTCGACCGGGTCCCTCCCGCGGGTCGCCGCTGGACCTACGGCCAGCTCGTTCTCGGTATCGCCGCTCACGATGTGTATCACACGGGCCAGATCCAGCTCATGAAGAAGCTCTGGCAGGAGCGAAAGGCGCTGTCTCGGTGATCTCGGTTCGAGAGGCGAACGGCGGCGACATCGATCGACTGACGCCGCTCTTCGACGCGTATCGCCAGTTCTACGATCGCCCTTCCGACCTCGTGCTTTGCCGCGACTTTCTTGGCCGCCGGCTGGAGCGTGGCGAATCGGTTGTGTTTCTGGCCGAAGAGGACGAAGCCACCCTTGGATTCGTGCAGCTCTATCCCTTGTTCTCGTCCACATCGGCCCGTCCCGGCCGACTGTGGCTCCTGAACGATCTCTTTGTCGTCCCGGACGCCCGAGGACGCGGAGTCGGACGCAGGCTGATGTACCGGGCACGGCAGCTCGCCGAGGAGACCGCGGCGTGTGGACTCGAGCTGGCGACGGCGCGCACAAACCGGAGTGCGCAGGCTCTGTACGAATCACTCGGATATCGTCGCGATGACGACTTCTTCCGCTACGAGCTCCATCTCTGATGCCGGCTGACCGCGATGAGCTCCTGTCCGCCTTCGACGGGGCGATCACCGCCGTCCGTCGCCTCGAGGCTGCGGGTCTCCGTACCTCGTCGGGGGCGTCGGCTCGACCGCATCTCGAGCGGCTTTTCGATGACCTCGAGACGAAGCGCGCGGAAATCGCGGCCGGGGGTTCCCTCGATCGCGAATGGGCCGGACGCGTCGTTCGTGACGTCGCCGAGTGGGTTCCCGAGCGGGAGTTGCCCCTGATTGCACGTCTCGGCCAGATCGTCCGCATCGGCTCGGGGGGATAACGTGCTCGTTCGCTCTGTCGCCGCGATTCTCGATCGGGATCTCCGAGCACTTGCCCGTGAAGTGGAGGCCTATCCAGACGAGCGTCAGCTCTGGCAGCAGGTGCCTGGCATGTCGAACACCGCGGGGACGCTCGCGCTCCATCTCGCCGGAAACGTGCGACACTACCTTGGTGCACTCTTGGGCGGCACGGGCTACGTGCGGGATCGCCCGGCGGAGTTCTCCAGGCGCGATGTGTCCCGCGCCCACCTCCTCGCGGAAATCGAGGCCGCGCGATCGGAGGTTGGACGCACTCTCGCGGGGCTGAAAGACGAGTCGTTGCCCTGTCGCTACCCCGAGAGCATCACGGACCATCAGGTCGACACGGAAGAGTATCTCGTCCACCTCGTCTCTCACTTCACGTATCACCTCGGACAGCTCGATACCCACCGCCGAATCGTCACCGGCAGTACGGCCGGCGTCGGCGCCGTGCGGCCCGCCGAGCTGGGCAGCGCACGCCCCATGTCGGCCTGATTGCCTCAGCAGCTGGTCATCGGTCCACTCTGCAACACCTCGAAGTCGCTTCCATGCACCGGGTGAGCCCGGAGTTGGTCGAGGGCATCCGACCACGCCGGGTCCGACGCTCCGGTCACGTACCATGCGCTTCCCTGATCGGCCAGGATCAAGCCGTATTTCTTGAAGGCCGTAAGGATGACGAGCGCGTCTCCGGTGTATGGGGCGAGAGAAAAGTCGTCCTTCAGTCTGACGCGAGTCCCGTAGGGTGGAAGCGTCTGGTCATTGTACTGACCGCAGTGGCTCGCGGGGGCCACATAGGCGCGGCGCACGTGAGGAATGGTGAAACGCAGGGCATGGGTGATCTCGCCGGAGGCAACCTCGCTGTGCTTCAGCAGACCAGGCAGAATCGGGAGCCCGGCGGCGTCGGCCGATGTCCATCCCGCCGGCCGCGTCGCGTTCACGTTGAGGTCCCATTTCGCCGACGAGCTTACGCGAAAGCCGGTCGAGGTCCGCACCGTGTTATACAGCTCGTAGAGCATGCAAGAGCCCTGCTGGATCACGAGAACGTGGCGATCGCCCGAAGAAGGATTGGGATCGGTCGTGCTTCCCCCTTCGATCGGGACATTGAGGGGGATCGGCATTGGGCCCGGATCGCTCTCGTCCGAGTAATCGGCGCCATCAGTTCCGTATTCGATCGTCACCTCAGGTTGATCGGCCGGCACGACGGACCAGGGAATTCCGTAGTACACCTCGGTGGTGCCGAGATCGAGGTGGACGGAGTTGCCCGGAGACATCACGCTCAGGAAGGCCGCGGAATTGGCCGCAACCGGATCGGCGCTCACGTCACGATTCCAGGCGTTGTCTGCTGGAAAAATCGTGCAGCCCCCTAGGCTGGTGGCTGGTCCGGCCGGAGGGTTGTTGCCGCTGGGCGGGTCCTGCGGAGCGGCAGCACTGTCGCAAGCTGCAAGAAAGAAAACCAGGGCCAATGCGGGGACTCGCATGGAAGTCTCCGTGCGGCTGGACGGTAGCGAGGGTGCAATTCCTGTCGGAGCGATGGATCCTTTCGAGGAGCAATAACCATGCTGCTACCGAGGAGATGGACCCGTTTTCGGCTCCCGGTTCTGCTGCTCGCCGCATGCGCCGGCACCGGGCCCGAGTTGCCTCAGCGAGACAACGATCTTCGCATCCTTTTCATCGGAAACAGCCTCACGTATACCAACGACCTGCCCGCGATGGTCCGGCGGCTCGGTCTGGCCGTCGGCGGAAAGGCACCGGTGGTCGAATCGGTGACCATTCCGGACTTCAGTCTCGAAGACCAGTGGAATCGGGGTGACGCGCAACAAGCCATCCGGCGCGACAATTGGGATTTCGTCGTCCTGCAACAAGGTCCGTCGGCTCTGCCCGAGAGTCGAGTGCTCCTGGTGGAATACACCCGGAAATTCGCGGAGGAGATTCGTACCGTCGGTGGGCGCCCGGCACTCTATATGGTGTGGCCCCCGGCATCTCGTGCCGCGGAGTGGGACCAGGTAACGGAGTCCTATGTCACCGCGGCGCGAGAGGTGAGCGGCGTGGTGTTCCCTGTCGGCGAGGCCTTTCGGGCCGCGCATCGGCGCGATCCAGGCCTCGCGCTCCTCGGGGGCGATGGGTTTCATCCCAGTACTTCGGGCACCTACCTCGCGGCGCTGGTGATCTACGCGCAAGTGTCCCAGCGGTCGCCCATCGGAATGTCCAGCGCGGCCAGGATCGTGAGTCTTCCCACCGGGCAGGTCGATGCTCTCGAGCGGGGTGCCGCCGAGGCGCTTGCGCAGTTCTCCTCTCCCTGATCCAACCCATCCGGGCCTTGCCGTACGGGCCTGGCGGAGGTTTCATCTATCTCTTCGATACCTTCCTCGTGAGGCGGTGATGCGGAATCTGTTTCTGCTGCTTGCGCTGATCGGCGTCGGCGGCATCGTACTTGGGGTTCTGATCATCCTACATCCGGCGGCCGCACAGGCAGGGAAGCTGCCATTCATTTACGAGAATACCGGTGGCCCCGGGCCAATTCTGGCCGGCATCATCCTGATCGCCGGCAGTTCTTACTTGCGGTCGATCTGGCAGGGGAGGGAGTGAGCCTGCTCGAGTTCTTCCGCAGCACTCTGACCGAGCTTGGTGTGCGGAATCGCCGACGCCTGCCATTCCTCGCGCCCGCGCTGGAGCGCCGGAGACCCCGGATCGCCGCCGAGGACTACGCTGCGCGGCATTCTATCGAGCACACTCTCGACCGAAAGGCGGAGCTCCGCCGGCTTGCCCCGACCACACCCGAAGCGGCGGAGCGCTACCGTCAGCTGCTGGTGTGGGAGCTCGAGGGCCTCCGGGAAATGGTGTCGGTGTTCACGAGTACGACCGGGGGACGAGACCTTCAGGAATGCATCGCCGAGGCTCGCGAGGAGATTCTCCGGCTCGAGATCGAGGTCGGATGGTGCACGGCCTGGCTTCAGCGATGGACCAACGCGCCGACCGCGTGAAGCGCGAAGTCGTAAGGCTGGTGGTACTCGTTCTGGTCGTGGACGGGGTATTCATCGGTGGGTACTTCGCAGCCGGACTGGTGCGCGCCTCGGCCGCGGCAAAGCTGGGTTATACGGCCGTGTGGACGCTGGTGACGTTGGTCGTAGTGCTGCGCGGTCTCACCCGAATCCGAGCGCTGCGCTCGGGGCAATAGCGCCGGAGCCCATCCTGCCAGCACCCATGATCGGGGCAACTCTTCCGTTGATCTGCGCTCTCCTGTTCCACAGCATCGTCCGATAACGTACGTTGCGGCCATGACCTTCGTTGATCAGGCGCTCGAAGGGGAGGACGTCGCCCGTCTGATCGCCGGACGCCACCCTGACCCTCATCGAGTGCTCGGGGCACATCCGGCCGGATGGGGTGTCGTCGTCCGTGCCCTTCATCCGGACGCGGAATCGGCGGAGTGTGTGCTCGAGCACGCCGCTCCCGTGCCGATGACGCAATTCGACCGCACGGGAGTCTTCACCGCTTTTCTTCCCGGCTATCGGCTGCCGGTCCGCTATCGGTTCCGATTCCGGTTTCTCGGAGGCGCAACCTGGGAGCAGGACGATCCCTACCGGTTTCTTCCTTCGGTCGGCGAGATCGATGAGCACCTGTTTTCCGAGGGTACGCATCGGCGGCTGTGGAACATTCTGGGCGCGCATCCGCGACGTCTCGATGGCGTCGAGGGCGTGTCCTTTTCGGTGTGGGCGCCCTCTGCGCTTGGTGTGAGTGTCGTGGGAGATTTTTGCCGGTGGGACGAGCGGCGGCTTCCCATGCGGAGGTTGGGAACGACGGGCGTATTCGAAATCTTCGTTCCCGGAGTTTCGCCCGGCGCATTGTACAAGTACCGGATCGTCGGACCCGGCGGTGAGATCCGCATGAAAGCCGACCCCGTTGCCCAGGCGATGGAGCCTCCGCCCGGAACCGCGTCACGGATCGTCGTCTCGTCGTACCAGTGGGGAGACGGCGAGTGGATGGCGCATCGGCCGTCGCCGCACGAGCTCCGACGCGGGCCGATGACGATCTACGAGGTCCATTTGGGATCCTGGATGCGGGTTCCCGAGGAAGGTGGGCGCCCTCTCACCTACCGGGAGATCGCGCCCAAGCTCATCGAACACGTGACCCGTCTCGGATTCACCCACGTCGAATTCCTGCCATTGGCCGAGCATCCCTTTACCGGCTCGTGGGGGTACCAGGTGAGCGCGTATTTCGCGCCGACGGCGCGGTACGGTACTCCCGATGATCTTCGCTTTCTCATCGACGCCTGTCACCGCGCCGGCATCGGCGTGATTCTCGATTGGGTGCCAGCTCATTTTCCCAAGGACGATTTCGCGCTTCGGCGCTTCGACGGAACCGCCTTGTACGAGCACGCCGACCCCCGACAGGGCGAGCACCCGGAGTGGGGAACCCTGATCTTCAACTTCGGGCGGCGCGAAGTCCGGAACTTTCTGATCGCCAACGCGCTCTACTGGCTCGAGGAGTTTCACGTCGATGGGCTGCGGGTAGATGCCGTCGCCTCTATGCTCTATCTCGACTACGGCCGTGCCGAGGGGCAATGGATTCCCAATGTGTCCGGTGGCCGCGAAAATCTGGAGGCCGTGGAATTTCTCAGGACGCTGAATGCAACGATTGCCGAAGAGCACCCGGCATGTTTCACCGTTGCGGAAGAGTCGACGCAGTGGCCCGGCGTCACGGCACCGGTCGCCTACGGAGGACTCGGTTTCGCATTCAAGTGGAACATGGGATGGATGCACGACACCCTGGATTATTTCGCGACCGATCCGCTCTTTCGATCCAGTCGGCACAACCTGCTCACATTCAGCATGATGTACGAGTACAGCGAGCAGTTTCTGATGCCGCTGTCCCACGACGAAGTGGTGCACGGCAAAGGCACTCTGCTGAGTCGGATGCCGGGAGACGAGTGGCAGCGGTTCGCCAACCTGCGGGCGCTGTTCGCCTACCAGTTCTCCCGTCCCGGAAAGTCGCTCCTCTTCATGGGCTCGGAACTCGGATCGACCCGCGAGTGGAATCACGACACGAGCCTCGAATGGCATCTCCTGGAGCGTCCCCTCAATGCCGGCTTGCGCCGGTATCTGGCCGACCTGTCCGCGGTGTACCGCGCGCGCCCGGAGTTGTGGCGAGGCGACCCGGATCCCGAGGCCTTTTCCTGGCTCGATGCCGACGACAGCGCGCATTCCGTCTATTCGTTCCTCCGCCGTGATGGCGATGATGTCGTGATCGCCATCCTCAACCTCACACCGGTGCCTCGCCACGATTTTCGCGTCGGCGCTCCGCGCCCCGGCCGCTATCGCCTTCTCATCTCCAGCGACGCCGACATCTATGGCGGCAGCGGGTTCGGTTTGGTGGACGGCACGGACAGCGAGCCCGTCGCCTGGCAGCGGCAGGCCGATTCGTTCAGGATCGGTCTGCCGCCTTTGGGGGCCCTGCTCCTCGCCCACGTCCCCGATGATCGGTAACGGGCAGCCAAGGCTGACCCGATGATCCGGATCTGGCCCGGCGCGCCCGCCCCTCTCGGTGCCACCTGGGATGGGGAGGGCACCAATTTCGCGATCTTTTCCGAGCACGCTACCGCCGTCGAGCTCTGCCTGTTCGACCATCCGGAGGATGGGGTCGAGCGGGAGCGCGTCCACCTGGCCGAGCGCACCGGCCTGGTGTGGCATGCCTATCTGCCCGATGTCCGGCCCGGACAACTCTATGGCTACCGCGTGCACGGGCCGTACGAGCCGGAGCACGGTCATCGCTTCAACCCCGCCAAATTGCTGCTCGATCCGTATGCCAAGGCGGTGAGCGGAACGATCCGGTGGAGCGACGCGCTGTCGGGTTATTCGACGCGCGGAGCGGTGGACGAGCATGATCTGAAGCCGGACACGGCCGACAGCGCCGGGAACATGCCGAAGTGCGTCGTCGTAGAATCGGCTTTTAGTTGGGGTGACGACGGCCGACCCGAGACCCCGTGGAATCGCACGGTGATCTACGAGGCGCACGTCAAGGGCATGACCATGCTGCATCCCGACGTACCGGAGTCCCTGCGCGGGACGTACCTCGGTCTGGCCACCGATCCCATCATCGATCACCTGCTGGGGCTCGGCGTGACGGCGATCGAGCTGCTGCCGATGCAGTATTTCGTCACCGAGCGCCGGTTGGCCGACGCCGGCCTCGCGAACTACTGGGGTTACTCGCCGATCGGATACTTCGCGCCCGACACGCGGTATGCGACTGGCGGGCTCGGCCAGCAGGTGGCCGAGTTCAAGTCGATGGTGAAGCGGTTCCACCGGGCCGGCATCGAGGTCATCCTCGACGTGGTCTACAACCACACGGCCGAGGGAAATCACCTCGGCCCGACCCTGTCGTTCCGTGGCATCGACAATCGCGCGTACTATCGGCTCGATCAGCAGCACCCACGCTTCTACGTCGATTACACGGGGTGCGGCAACACGCTCGACATCAGCAATGCGCGCGCGCTGCAACTCATGATGGACAGCCTGCGCTACTGGGTCACCGAGATGCACGTCGACGGGTTCCGCTTCGATCTCGCGCCCACCCTGGCCCGCGAGAGTCCCGACTTCAGCCCCTCGGCGAGATTTTTCGACGTCGTGCGCCAGGACCCGGAAATCTCACGTGTGAAGCTGATCGCCGAGCCATGGGATCTCGGGCCGGACGGATATCAATTGGGTCGCTTTCCGATCGGGTGGGGAGAGTGGAACGCGCAATATCGGGATACGGTACGTCGGTTCTGGCGGGGTGACCCGGGTCAAGTCGGCGCGCTCGCCTCGTGCCTGGCCGGCAGCAGCGACATCTTCGAGGTCAGCAGGCGAAGTCCCCAGGCGAGCATCAACTTCGCCACCTGCCACGACGGCTTCACTCTGCACGACCTCGTGAGCTACGAACACAAGCACAACGAGGCCAACAGCGAGGACAACCGGGATGGAAACGACAATAACCTGAGCCGAAACTGGGGCGCTGAGGGTCCGAGTGAGGCGGTGCACATCGTGCGCATGCGCGAGCGGATCAAGCGAAACCTGCTGGCGACCCTCGCCTTCTCCCAGGGCGTTCCGATGCTGTCTCACGGGGATGAAGTTGGGCGAACCCAGAAGGGCAACAATAACGCCTACTGTCAGGACAACGCCCTCGCTTGGGTCGATTGGCGGCTCACGCCGCTCCAGCGAGAATTGCTCGGATTCACGCGGCGAGTCTTTGCCATGCGCGCGGCCAATCCCGTACTGCGCCGGCGCCGTTTCTTTCGTCGCGAGCCGGTGCGCGCCGGGGAGGAGAAAGACCTGACCTGGCTTGGCGCCACCGGTGAAGAGATGACGACCGAAGAGTGGGGAGATGCCTCGAATCATGTCCTCGGCATGCTCATCCGCGGCGAGGCGACGGACGACATCGACGAGCGTGGGCGCACGCCGCGCGGGAGCGCGATTCTGTTACTCCTCAATGGCGGCGCGCGCTCGCGAAGCTTCGCCCTGCCTTCAATGGAGAGCCCAGGCGCCTGGATCCAGCTGCTCGACACAGCGCATCCAGCTCCACGAGCCATCCGCGGAGGTCAGGTGCATCTGGCCGCGCACTCACTCATGCTCCTGCAACACGATGCGGCGCGGTGACCGGTGACTCACCATCCTGAGATGCCAATGAAACTCGAGCCCGTCTCTCCCGGCGCGGTCCCTCGATTGTCCGACGCGGACGCGCACGTAAGCACGAACGGCCTGGACGATTCCGAGATGCACAAGCGTATCGCGAAGCTGGGAGAACGGATGGACGCGCTCCAGACGGCCCTCTTCGCCGAGGGGAAGCACGCCCTGCTCGTCGTGCTGCAGGCAAGGGACGGAGCCGGGAAAGACAGCACCATCCGGCGCGTGTTCGGGAGGCTACACCCCCAGGGCTGCGACGTGACCGGGTTCAAGGTGCCCACGCCGCTCGAGCTGAGTCACGATTTTCTCTGGAGAGTCCATCAAGCCGTGCCCCCCAAGGGCACCATCGGCGTGTTCAATCGGTCGCACTACGAGGATGTCCTCGTGGTTCGGGTGCACGGTCTCGTACCGGAAGAGGTCTGGCGGCCGCGCTACGAGCAGATCAACGAGTTCGAGCGATTCCTCACACAGAACGGCGTCGCGATCCTCAAGTTCTTTCTGCACATCTCCAGTGAGGAACAGCGGACGCGACTGCGCGAACGGCTGGATGACCCCGCGAAGTACTGGAAGTTCAATCCGGCTGATCTGGGCGAGCGCGAGAAGTGGGACGCCTACACGAAGGCCTATCAGGACGTGCTCTCGTTGACGAGCACTCCTCAGGCGCCGTGGTACGTGGTCCCGGCGGACAAGAAGCTCCCGAGGGACCTGTTGGTGGCGCAGGTCGTGGTCGAAGCGCTGGAACGGCTGGACCCCCGATTCCCCGGACCGCCGGTCGGTCTCGAGGAGTTTCGCAAGCGGCTGTCCTGAGCTCAGCTCCTGCCGTCGGGGCCGACAATCACGAAGGTGAGGTCACTTCCGGTAACGAAGAACGGTCCCTTGTTTCCGAGGGTCTGCATGAGGGCGAGCCGCATGCGGGCGTCGGTCGACGAGATTACGACGCCGACTTGCATGTTGGCCGAGGTTCCCCCGCCCGGCGGCACGAAGCTCTCCCAGTCGAGCGTGTACTCGGGCCGAGAAAAAGCGAAGTTCTTCGGGAGATAGTTCACCATCTCCGCCGGCACCACCCCCGGTCCGACTTCCCCAGGCCATGTACCCGTCTCGTACCATGCACCGTAGGCCGCGAGGCGGATCGCCTCCATGTCCGCGGCGGCCTGTGCAGTAAGCGCTCGGTTCTTCAGATCGATATACTTGAGCGTCGCCAGCGCGGCGAGCAGGCCAAGCACGATGATCACGACGAGAAGCTCGATGAAGGTAAATCCGCGCCTGCGCCGGCTCATCGGGGTCTCCGCGCGATGATCTGATAGCTGTTGCCGAGAAAGTCGGACATCGACTGGTCAGCGGTGAACGTCGCATGCGCCGTCCCGTTGTCTCCCACCAGGCGGAAGCTCGACGCACCGAGTCTGCTGTAGCTCATCACGTCACCATGGGCCCCCGCCTCGGTGAGAGACTCGGGCAGTCGACCGTTCTTTTGCCGGAAGCGCTCGATGTGCTGTGCCGCGGTGGCCATTGTGATCTTGAGGCTGGCTTCCTGGACCGCGATCGTCTCCGGGTGCGGTTGCGGCGCGAACACCCAGGCCGGTTGCAGGATCGCGAGGTAACTTCCGACCCCCAACAGGATGAGGGCAGCAGCCGCGAGCAATGGACGCGAGGCGGGGGTGCGCCTCCGAGCCTCCAATTCGCGGTCCCGCTCTTCGGCTTGTGACTTGAGGACGGTGTCGAAGGCGTCGAGTAGCGCCTTCTTTTCGGGCGATGGCGGCGGAGGCGAGGCTTTCCGCGTCGAGATGTCCTGACTCATGGGCTGGGTCCCGATCTGAGTGCCCCGCTCAGGTCGTCACGCCCTCGCCGTTGAGTGCGCGCCGGACCTGGTCGGGAAAACTCCGAATGTCGATAGGCTTCGTGATGTACCCGTCGAAGCCCGCCTGCAGCGCCCGCTCGCGGTCGCCGGTCATGGCATGCGCGGTCAGTGCGATGACCGTAAGCGCGCGATGCGGAGACTCCCGGATCTCCCGGAGCAAGGCGAATCCGTCTTTCCCGGGCAGCTGGATGTCCATCAGGACCAGCTCCGGATCGGACGCTGCGATCGTGGCGAGCAGCCCTTCGCCGCCGGTCAGCTCAGTGATCGCGTGTCCCTTTTGAGAGAGGACCGCGCGGAAGAGCTTCATGTTGTCCGGACTGTCTTCGACGATCAGAATTCTGGCCACGTTCTCTCTCCCCGACGGCAAAAAGCACGCCACTTGAGGGTCAAAAACATCGCTTGAACCGATTCGCTCCGACGTCGAGCCGTTCGGCAAGTGATTGAAGCGCTACGACTTTGCCCGCTTGAGTACCGCTCGCACCCGTGCGACGAGCGATCGGGTTTGCACCGGCTTGGTCAGGTAGTCCTGCGCCCCGAGATCCAAGGCCTTTTCCTCGGTGTCGTCTTGAAGTGCAGTCAGGATGATGACCGGCAAGGAAGCGGTGCGCATCTGGGCCCGAATCTCCTCGAGCACGCCGAGGCCATTGAGCCTTGGCATTTCAACATCGAGGATCACCAGGTCCACCGAGCCCTGCTCGATGAGCTCGAGGGCGTCCAGCCCGTCATTCGCCTCGAGGACCTCGAACCCTTCGCGCTGAAGCACGATCCGGATCAGCCGACGCATCTGTGGATCGTCATCGGCAACGAGCACGCGATTGCCGTCAGGCGCAGGCGCTGCTTCAACAGGCGCGGTGGGTGCCGCCGGCTCGGCGGCAGCCGGCACGCTGTTCGGGGCCGTCGGCGAAGAGCTCGTCGCCGCTGCGACGGCGGCCGCTACCGCAGCTGCCTCATGCTCATCGCCGGCGCGCTCCCCGAGTACGCGCTTGAGCTCGTCGAGCGAGGTACTGCCGTTCCAGACCCGCTCCAGCCCGCTCTCCCACAACGACCGCATGCCGATCTTGCGGGCCGCCGCGGCGAGGACGTCCGGCAGTGCGCCGGCATCGATGAGCCGGGCAACCGACTCGTCCACCGGCATGATCTCCAGAATCGCCTCGCGTCCCCGAAACCCGCGACCGTAGCAGCTGCGACAGCCGGTAGATCGACGGATCCGGACTTGGCGTCCCGCAGGCGGACGCGCCTCGGGCGGCAGAGACTCGACCGGGAGGGACTCGGCGCACTGCTCGCACAGCTTGCGCACGAGTCGCTGCGCCACGATGCCCTTGAGCACCGCCGCGACCTTGAACGCATCGATGCCCATGTCCCGAAGACGTACCACGGCCGACGCGGCATCGTTCGTGTGCAGCGTCGAGAGGACGAAGTGACCCGAGAAACCCGCCTGCACGGCGATGCCGGCAGTCTCGAGATCGCGAATCTCTCCGACGAGCACGATATCCGGGTCCTGGCGGAGCACCGATCGCAGGGCACGGGCAAACGTGAGGCCCTGGGCGTCGCTCACCTGAATCTGGGAGATGCCGGCGACCTCGTACTCCACCGGGTCTTCCACGGTGACGATGTTGACCTTGCCCGTCTTGAGCTGGTTGAGCGCGGCATAGAGCGTCGTGGTCTTCCCGCTGCCCGTGGGCCCCGTCACGAGGACCATGCCCTCGCGATGGCCGAGCAGGCGCTCGAGAGCCTCGTGCTCGTTCGCGGGTAGCTTGAGCTGGGCGAGATTGCCGCAGAGGTTGTTCTTGTCCAGGATCCGGACGACGACCTTCTCGCCGCGCCGCGCGACCGGGATGGTGGAGACGCGTAGGTCCACCGTCTGATTGCCGACCCGCGCCATGGCCCGGCCGTCGTGCGGGCGGAGTGGATCGGTCACATCGAGCTTTGCCCAGATCTTCACGCGACGGACGAGGGCGGCGCCTGCCGAGTCCGGCAGTCGCATCACCTCACGGAGCACACCGTCGATCCGGTAGCGTACCACGACCGCGCCGTCGGTCGGCTCGGCGTGGATGTCGCTCGCGCCCTCCCGGATGGCGTCGTGGATCATCGCGTCGACCAGTTTCGTGACGGGTCCATCGAGCTCGCGGTCTGCCTCCACTGGCGCCGGGTTCGCATCCACCGCCACGACGGGGGTCTCGGGAAGGCCAATCAACAACCGCTCGATTGCCCGCTCCGGCCGATAGAGCTCGTCGAGCCGACCGGCGATCGCTTGCGGTGTGGCCACCTGAAAACCGACGTCTCGGCCGGTGACGAATCGGAGCGTCTGCTCCATGTCGAGATCGCGCGGATCGGCGGTCGCGATCTGAATCGTGCGATCGTTGGCTGAGATCGGGACGACCTGATGCTTGCGGGCGACCGCCTCGGGCAGGAGTGTGGTGACCCTCGGGTCGGTAGAAGCAAGGTTGGCAAGTGGAAGGCGGAACACCCGGGCAATCTCTGCCGCGATCGCTTCATCGGTCGTCCAACCGGCTCCCACGACGCTGGACCAGATCCTCGCCGGGGGCTGAGACATCAGCGAATCGAGCTGTACCTGCGCAACGAGATTCCCGCCGAGCAGGATGGGCGCAAGCCATCCGTCGGCGGGGCTCCGCGAAGGCGGCGCCGCCGTGGCCCCCGGGGTGACCATGGCGGACCCGGCTCTCACGGACGTGCGAAAATTGCGTTGAGAATCAGTCGCCATATCGATAGAATGCTGGCCACCTCATGTAACCACGGCGGCCGCAGCCGCCTCATTCGGGCGGGCGCATGCACGGCGTGACGAATCGGGCGAAGCCGGACTGATGCGGCCATCGTCGTTGGCAGTCATCGGTCTGGGCGCGATCGGCGGATCCCTGGCCTGGCAGGCCCGTCAGGCGGGCATTCCGCGAGTCGTGGGATTCGCCAAGTCGCGGCGGGATGGCGTTCAGGCCCTGAAAGCGTCTGCGATCACCGATCTGGCTGACACCGCCGAGCAGGCGATCAAAGGCGCGCAGCTCGTCGTGCTGGCCGTACCCCCTCAAGCGACACTGGAACTTATCGGCAAATTGGGGGCCACCCTTGAGCCGGGGGCGGTCCTGACGGACGTCTGCAGCGTGAAAGCCGCCATTGTGGCGCGTGCTGTCTCTCATGGTCTTGGCCGGTCCTTCGTCGGGGGGCACCCCCTGGCTGGCACCCACGCATCCGGGTTCGTGGCCGCGAGCCCGACACGCCTACGGGGCTGTTCGGTCTACGTCTGTGAAACCGGGGAACCGGGAGGCGACCAGGCGGCTCGCGGCCTGATGCATTTCTGGGAAGACGTCGTGGAGGCCTCTCCCATTCTGATCGACGCGGTCGCGCATGACAGACAGCTCGCCTGGACCAGCCACCTCCCTCAGTCGGTCGCCTCTGCGCTCGCCAAAGCGCTCGCCGATCGGGGCCTCGCCGGACTCTCGTTCGGCCCCGGGGCACGAGACACGACGCGGCTTGCCGCGAGCAGCCCCGAGATGTGGATCGACATTCTGCTCTACAACCGAGAGGCCGTGGCGGAGGCCATCGCCGACACTGAACTGCGACTCGCGGAACTGCGAAGCCTGATCCTCTCTCGCGACACCGACGGTCTCCGGAACTATCTCACTGCCGCTCAGGGCTTTCGCGAGGGGCTCGACCGTTGAGAGTCGGTGGCGAGATTCGGGTGCCTGGGGACAAGAGCATCACCCATCGCGCGCTCTTGTTCGCTGCGCTCGCGCGGGGAACCAGCCGAATTCACGGGGCACTCACGTCGCTCGACGCCCGCTCCACCGCGGGAGTCCTCCGCCGGCTGGGCGCCAAGATCTCGCCCCTGCGGGACGATGTGTCGGTCACGGTGACGGGCAGGGGGCGATTCCGCGGCCCGGACACGGTTCTCGACTGCGGGAATTCCGGAACGACCGCCCGTCTCCTGCTCGGGGTCCTCGCCGGCCACCGTTTCAGCGCGACCCTCACGGGCGACTCATCGCTGCGCCGGCGCCCCATGCGCCGAGTTACGACCGCACTCGCCCAGATGGGAGCCCGTTTCCAGGAGCGCGCCGGCGATGGACTGCCTCTGACCATTCGAGGAGGCGCTCTCGTTCCGCTGCGCTACGAGATGCCCGTCTCGAGCGCACAGATCAAGAGCGCGCTTCTCCTCGCCGGCCTCGCCGGGGACGTCGAAGTGGACGTACGAGAGCCACACGGTCGATCGCGGGATCACACCGAGCGGATGCTTCGCGCCTTTGGCTACCAGGTCACGGAGGATGATGGTTGGATCGGCTTTCGACCAGGCGGGAAAATCACGCCGTTCGAGTTGGAGGTCCCGGGAGATCCCTCGTCCGCCGCCTTCCTCGCCGGCGCGGCGATCCTGGCCGAGGACGGAGAGCTGAGGATTTTGCACGTGGGCGTGAATCCGACGCGCACAGGGTTCTTGACCGTCCTGGGCCGCATGGGTGCGGACGTCTCGATCGAGGAAACCACCGAGCATTTCGGCGAGCCGGTCGCCGATCTTGTGGTCCGACCCGCGGCGCTTCGAGCCACCGAAATCTTGCCGGTCGAAATCCCTGCGCTCATCGACGAAATCCCGTTGCTTGCCGTGCTCGCCTCTCGAGCCGCGGGCACGACAATCTTCCGAGGTGTCGGCGAGCTGCGGGTCAAGGAGAGCGACCGGTTGTCACTGATTGCGGAGAATCTTCGTGCGGTCGGGGGGCGAGCCGACATCAGAGGCGATGACCTTCTGATCCACGGTGACGTGACGCCGCCGGCTGGAACCGTTCGGTCGACAGGAGACCACCGCATGGCCATGGCGTTCGCCGTGCTGGGCACGGTCGAAAGGGCGCGCGTGCTGGTCGATGATATGGCGTGCGCGGCGGTCAGTTTTCCGCACTTCACGGAGACACTCCGTGGAATCCGGCGCCGGGGCTCGCAGTGAGTGGGTGGGTGATCGCCATCGACGGGCCGTCGGCCTCGGGAAAGTCGAGCACGGCCAGGGCCGTGGCGGAGGCGATCGGTTTCGCGCACCTCGATTCGGGATCGCTCTATCGCGGCGTGACTCTCGTTGCCCTGCGCGAAAGGGAGCGCCGGGAGCTGGAGCACGACGACCTGGTTTCAAGCCTCGGACCGGAAGCGATCCTTCGGGCCGCCGAAGATCGTGGTCTGATGCTCCAGCCCGATGGCCCCGGCTTCACCGCCTATTTGGAGGGCGAGCCGGTGGACTCCGAGATTCGGGGCCCGGAGGTCACGGCGCAGGTCTCGGCGGTGTCAGCGGTTCCGGTGATCAGGGAGTGGATCAACACTCGCTTGCGTGCGATGGTCCGGGAAGGGCGTGACGTCGTCGTGGACGGTCGGGACATCGGCACGGTGGTCTTCCCGGATGCAGACCTCAAGATCTTTCTGACCGCGAGCCCAGAGGCCCGAGCAGGCCGCCGGATCATCCAGCGTGGAGCCGAGGTGAGTCCCGAGCAGCTCGAGCACGAGGCCGCGGCCCTCAATGCCCGTGACCTTGCCGACTCGAGCCGGAAGGTGGCCCCGCTGCGTGCCGCGGAGGATGCAATTCCGATCGATACGACCGTCCTCGAGTTTGAGGACCAGGTCAAGGCGATCGTCGCGCTGGCGCGACCCCTTTTCCAGCGCTAATGGAGCCCATCCAAGCGGTTGTCCCACCTTGCGTTGGCACCAAGATCGCACTAACTTTGATGGCTTCCTTCCCCGGCACATCGGCTGGAGAGGGCTCAACTCTAACCCGTGGCCAACGAGCCCCGGTGTGTAAAGGACACCAGCAGCGCATGCTCGATCAACTTCAACCATCCACCGATCAGTTCATTTCCCCGACCGGCCTCCGCGTTCGGCAGGACCTCTACGACGAAGACTACTCCGACGAAGATTATGAGAAGATGCTCTCGATGTACGAGGGCACCATGGCGCAGATCGTCGAGGGAGAGATCGTCAAGTCGAAGGTCCTCCGGGTCACCGACAACGCGGTCATCCTCGACGTGGGCTTCAAGTCAGAAGGCTCCGTTCCGCTCGACGAATTCAAGGATCCGCAAATCGCTCAAGGAAGGTGATGAAGTCGAGGTCTTCCTCGAACATCTCGAAGACCAGGAGGGCGCGGTCGTGCTCTCCAAGAAGAAGGCCGACTTCATGCGGGTCTGGGAGAAGATCCGGGTCGCGCACGAGAGCGATCAGCCGGTCGAGGGAACTCTCGTCAAGAAGATCAAGGGCGGCGTGGTCGTGAACCTGATGGGGGTCGACGCATTCCTGCCGGGCAGCCAGATCGCGCTCCGGCGGGTGCCGAACATCGACGAGCTGCTGGGCCAGACCTACGAGTTCAAGATCATCAAGCTCAACAAGCGGCGGCGCAACATCGTGGTCAGCCGCCGGGTCATCCTCGAGAACGAGCGGGCGCACAAGCGTGAGCACCTGATGAAGGAGCTTGCGGTGGGCCAGGTCCGGAAGGGCGTCGTCAAGAACATCACCGACTTCGGCGCCTTCATCGATCTGGGTGGCGTGGACGGCCTGCTCCACATCACCGACATGTCCTACGGCCGGGTGTCCCATCCGACCGAAATGGTCGCGATCGGCAAGGAAGTCGAGGTCAAGATCCTCGACATCGACTGGCAGCGTGAGCGCATCAGCCTCGGCATGAAGCAGCTGCAGTCCTACCCTTGGCAGAACGTCGCCGCCAAGTATCCCGTCGGTACTCGGGTCCAGGGCAAGGTCGTTTCGATCACCAACTACGGGGCGTTCGTCGAGATCGAGCCCGGGATCGAAGGCCTCGTCCACATCTCCGAGATGAGCTGGACGCGCAACGTGCGGCACCCGTCGAAGATCGTCAGCATCGGCGAAACCATCGAAGCGGTCGTGCTCAAGGTGGACGAATCGGAGGAGAAGATCTCGCTCGGGATGAAGCAGACCGAGCAGGATCCGTGGATGATTCTTCCGCTCAAGTACCCGGTCGGCACCCGCATTCAGGGCAAGGTTCGGAACCTGACGAGCTTCGGCGCGTTCGTGGAGATCGAGCCCGGGATCGACGGGCTGATCCATATCTCCGACATGTCATGGACCAAGCGAGTCCAGCATCCATCGGAAGTCGTGAAGAAGGGCGATGGCGTGGACGTCGTCATCCTCAACATCGACGCCGAAAACAAGCGCATCTCGCTCGGACTGAAGCAGGCTGAGGAAGATCCGTGGCTCCGCATTGGTGAGACATATCCCATCGGCATGGAGCTTCGGGGCCGGGCGGTCCGTCTCATGGACAAGGGCGTGGTGGTCGACCTCGGTAACGACATCGAGGGGTTCGTCCCCATGTCTCAGCTGGGCGTGGCCAACATCGAGAACCCCGGTGACGCCGTGAAGGAAGGCCAGGTTGTCGATCTCAAGGTGCTCGAGGTCGATCCGATCCATCATCGCATCGTCCTCGCGGTCGTCGGCTATCCCGATGAGCCGATCATTCCGCCGGTCAAGCCGGTGTTCGAGGAAAGTCGCGCGGAATAGGCGCTTTCGGTCCGTGAATCAGAAGGGTCAGTCGCCGAGTCAGGCGACTGACCCTTTTCTCGTCTGGTCCAAGCCGGACGCGCGTTGCATTCCGCCAGTGTGCACCAGCCCTTTACGGTTGGTAACCGTCCGCAACACCGTGGTTTAGGCCAGCCCCTTCAGTGGAATGAAACTTGACACAGAACGGCAGGTCGCCCCCCAACCGGATTTCCGCAGCGGCCCAAGGAGTAACTCTGACCTCATGGATCGACCGGCCGAGCCGACGCTCCCCGTGATGAAACCGTCCGCAAGACAAGCGAAAAAGGCGTGGCCTCTTCGAGCCCACCTCATTCTCGTCGCGCTGGCCAGTGCCGCCGCGATGGGGCTCATCGTGGCCGGGCTTGCCGGTGCGGTTCAGCACACGATGCGCCTCGAGGAGCTGGACAATACTCGAGCCGACCTCGAGCGGGCCCGCGCGCTGCTGGCCAAGCGAGCGGTCCGTGACCGGGACCGCGTCGTCGAGTACGCGATGTGGGACGAAGCCTATCGTCGCATGGCGGCCCAACCCGATACCGGCGGGCCGACCTGGTTTCATAACAACTTCGAAGTGTGGTTCCCATCGCATTACGGCGATCGCCTGGTCGGGATCTGGGATAGCCGGCGCGAGCGCAAGTTCCTCTTCGACCAGGACACGGCAGTCGTGCTCCGGTCGTGGATCGAGCGGTCGAATCTGTTCTCTCAGCTCGACCAGCAGCGCGCCATCGGCGGGCTGGTGTGGGTGGACGAGCACGCGTATCTCATCGGCGCCTCGGTGATTCTCCCGGCGGCCATCGGAACGGAGGGTGTGCCTCACCGGGGATACGTTGTCGCGCTGCAGCCGCTTTCCGACTCGCTACTCAGGGAGTTCGGGGCTGAGCTGCAGAGGAACCTCACTGTAGAGCCACTCTCCACTGTAGAGCCACTCTCCGATACGACGAACCTCACGTCGGCCGGGAATCACGTGTACGCGGGACGGGACAGCGCCGCCGCACGATTCGCCGTAAATGATGTTGCCGGGAGGGCAGCCGGTATCCTGACGCTTCGATCATCGCGCGAGGCGTTTCGCCGGCTCGAAGTCTGGATCCGACGCTTTCTGGCGTCTGCTGCGCTCGTCGCGTTGATCCTGTTGGGCGTCGTGTGGCTCGGTGGCGATCGGCTCATCGTCCGGCCTCTGGTCTCCTTCACGGCCGAGCTGGACGTGATGCAGCGTGACGGCCAGCTTCGGACGTTGACGCCACCAGGTCCCGCACGAGAGTGGTTTCGTCTGGGCTCCGCGTTCAACCAGACGGTCGAGCGTCTCCGTGAGGTCGAGGAGGCGCGAGACGGTGCCATCTCAGCCCGCGACGCGAAAGCCGCCTTCCTCGCCAACATGAGCCACGAGATCCGGACCCCGATGAACGGCGTGCTCGGCATGCTCCAATTGCTTCTGGAAAATGATCTGCAGCCCGACCAGCGAGATCGCGCCCAGACCGCCCATCGTTCCGCACATGGCCTGCTGACGATCATCGACGACATCCTCGATTTCTCGAAGATCGAAGCCGGGAAGCTCGAGCTCGATGCCGTCGACTTCGATCCGCGGCGCACGATCGAGGAAATTGCCACGCTCCTCGGTGACCACGCCTCCCGGAAGGGCCTCGACCTCGCGGCACTGGTGGACGATGATGTGCCGGCGCTTGTCCGCGGTGACGCGGGCCGCCTGCGGCAAATCCTCCTCAACCTCGCTGGGAACGCGCTCAAGTTCACCGATGAGGGTGAAGTGGTGCTCCGCGCGTGCATGGCGGGCCGCTCCGCTGAGTCGATCGTGATCCGGTTCGAAGTGAGCGACACCGGGATCGGCTTGTCTCCCGAAGTTCGCGATCGACTCTTCGTCCCATTCTCTCAGGCCGACGCGAGCACCACGCGCCGATACGGCGGGACCGGACTTGGTCTGGCCATCTCGAAGCAGCTCGTCGAGATGATGAACGGCGAGCTGGGCGTGGAGAGTGAGCCTGGTCGCGGAAGCACCTTCTGGTTCACGGCTGGCTTCGGGGCCGCCGCGGCGTCAACGGCCCCGGTCGACGAGTCGGGTGGGCTGCGCGGTTTGCGCCTCCTCGTGGTAGACGATCATCGGACAACCCAGGACGCGCTGGCCCAGCAGGTCCGTGCCTGGGGAATCCACTGCGACGCAGCCGACAGTCCGGGGTCGGCGCTCCAGATGCTCCGGCGCGCCGCGGCAGAGCGCCACTTGCCAGTCGTGACACTGATCGATCATCGAATGCCGGGTATGGACGCCATCGCGCTGGCGCACGCGATCAGGCGCGATCCCATCACGGCCGGCACGCGGCTGGTGCTCCTTACGACGATGACCTTGGGGCGTCCGGCCACTGAGGAAGCGCGAGCAGCGGGGTTCGAGGCGTTTCTCATCAAACCGGTTCGACAATCGGCGCTCTACGATTGTCTGGTCACACTGGTGAATCCAGCGCTGCAGGTTGCCGCGGACCTCGGCCCCTCTCATGGGTCACGGCGGCCCGCTTCGATCGCGCGCGCGTTTCGACTGCTTCTGGCCGAGGACAACGAGGTGAACCAGCAGGTTGCCCTCGGGTTGCTGGAGCCGCTCGGGCATCAGGTTGACATCGTAAGCAACGGAGCCGAAGCCGTGGCTGCCGTCGGCCGCTCGTCGTATGACCTGATCCTGATGGACTGCCAGATGCCGGAGATCGACGGGTACGACGCGACCCGGGAAATTCGCCGGCGGGAAAACGGCGGTCCTCGGGTTCCCATTGTCGCCATGACCGCGAGCGCGATGCAGGGCGATCGGGAACGATGCTTGGCCGCGGGCATGGACGATTACGTCACCAAGCCGATCAGCCGTGAGAGGCTCGAGCAAGTCATCGGCCGCTGGACGCACTCCTCGTCATCTCCGTCGACCGCCCGTCCGACAACCGTCGCGCCGTCAGGCGAGTCGGTTCCACTCGATCCCGAACGGCTTCAGGAGATCGCTGGCGGCGACCCCGTCAAGGCCCAGCGTTACCTGACGATGTTCGCGAACTCGAGCGAGTCGATTCTGAGCGAGCTCGACGCCGCGGTCTGTGCACGTGCACTCGACGACGCGGCCCGGGTGGCACACAAGCTCAAAGGGGTCTGCGCGATGATCGGCGCTCAGGAAATGGCGACGCTCAGCACGACCATGGAGCACGCCGTGGGCGAGGGAAGCTGGGAAGAAGCGGAGCGGCTCCGCTCGGAGCTGCGCGAGGCGCTCGAACGCGCGTTGGCGGCGTCGGCCAGGGTCTGACTATCTTCTCACGGGATGTCCGACCCCCGTGAGCTTCTCGATCAGCTACACCACCGTCAGGTCCTTGCCGAGCAGGGCGGGGGCACGGCGCGAGTCGCCCAGCAGCACAAGAAAGGCAAGCTCACCGCCAGAGAACGTCTCGACCTCCTTCTCGATCCCGGCAGCTTCGTCGAGCTCGATCGCTTCGTCACCCACCGATCCACCGCCTTCGGTCTCGATAACCAGGTCTATCCTGGTGACGGCGTCGTCACCGGCAGCGGCCGCATCGACGGTCGGTTGGTATACGTATTCTCCCAGGACTTCACCGTGTTCGGTGGCAGTCTCTCCGAGGCGCATGCGGAGAAGATCTGCAAGGTGATGGACCTGGCGCTCAGGAACGGGGCGCCGATCATCGGACTCAACGACTCCGGTGGCGCACGCATCCAGGAGGGCGTGGTCTCTCTTGGCGGATATGCCGACATCTTCCTCCGGAATACCCTCGCCTCGGGCGTCATTCCCCAGATCTCCGCCATCCTCGGCCCCTGCGCCGGCGGCGCGGTCTACAGCCCCGCCATTACCGATTTCATTTTCATGGTGCGCGGCGTGAGCTACATGTTCGTCACGGGTCCCAACGTCGTGAAGACGGTGACACACGAGGAGGTGACCTTCGACGCGCTCGGCGGTGCCGATGTACACGCGAGCGTCTCCGGGGTCGCGCACTTCGTTCACGATTCCGAGCCGGAGTGCCTTCGGGCCGTGCGCGACCTCTTCGGGTTTCTCCCTCCGAACAACCTCGAGGCTCCCCCGCGTCGGCTCACCGATGACCCGGCCGATCGTCGCGACCCCGCGCTTCTCGACGTGATACCGGACAATGCCAACAAGCCGTACGACATGCACGGTGTCATCGGGCGGGTCGTGGACGACGGCGGCTTCCTGGAAGTGCAGGCGGCCTGCGCGGAGAACATCATCGTTGGCTTCGCCCGACTCGGCGGACGCCCGGTCGGGATCGTCGCCAACCAACCCGCCGTGCTCGCCGGGGTCCTCGACATCAACGCGTCCCTCAAGGCGGCGCGATTCATCAGGTTTTGTGACTGCTTCAACCTCCCGGTCGTCACCTTCGTCGATGTCCCCGGCTTCCTTCCTGGGGTGTCCCAGGAGCATGGGGGCATCATCAAGCACGGCGCCAAGCTGTTGTACGCGTATTGTGAAGCCACGGTACCCAAGCTGACGGTCATCACCCGAAAGGCGTACGGCGGGGCCTACGACGTCATGAGCTCCAAGCACATTCGCGGGGACGTGAACCTCGCATGGCCCACGGCGGAGATCGCGGTCATGGGGCCCAAGGGTGCGGTCGAGATCCTGTTCAAGGACGAGATCGCCAAGGCGGACGATCCTGCCGCCGCGACCGCTCGGCTGATCGATGACTACACCCGGCAATTCGCCCATCCCTACGCCGCGGCTGAGCGAGGGTATATCGACGACGTGATCGATCCGCGCGACACTCGGCCGAGGCTCATCGATGCCCTGCGGATGCTCGAGACGAAGCGGGATCGGAACCCCCCTAAGAAGCATGGGAACCTGCCGCTCTAGGCTTGCCCCTAGCCAACGTCCGGGCGGCCCGCCATCTTTCCGCGACATGCGCAAGATGCGCTCGCCCCTGAGGATGCGTTCTCGCGGAGTTACTGAAAGGCTGTGCGGCCCGATGGCTGGCGCCGCCCTGCTGGCGCTCGCCGCTTTCTCCCCTCTCTACGCCCAAGCCGCGATCGATCCCAACATCGCTCCCCGAGCCGCCACGCTCGATCGCGAGGGCGAGCGCCAGATGGCCATCGATCTCCTGGGCCACTACCTGGCTACTGCTCCCGACGACGGCCGAGCTTGGCTCCAGTTGGGACGCTTCTACCTTTTCGACGCGCGGGACTGGCATGTTCACGGCCACCGGGGTGATCCGGACGGCCTTCTCTACCTCGATTTCGCCGCGACGGCTCTCGACCAGTCTTTGCGCCTTTCGGTGGATTCCGGGCTCGTCTTCCGGGGAGTCGCCGAGGCCGAGCGGACGCTCATCTTCATTGAAGACTCCGGGTGGAGTGCCGAGCGCTACTCGAGGGCTGGGCCAGGCACCCCCGTGATGCCCCCGTATATCGTCGAACTCGGCGTCAACCTGCTGGGCTCCTGCCCGGCCGGAGGTGTGCTGGTCACCGGGAGCGATCTGGAGGCTCTCTCGGTCTGGTACGGCAGCCTCGATAACACTCTTTCCGGCATCATCCCCATTCGACCCGCGCTCTACGCTACCGACTCCCTGTACCGGGTGCGCATGGCCGCCGCGATGGGAGTCGACCCCTCCTTACCCGTGCAGCGGGCTCTCGCCGCCGTGGCCGCCAGTCGCACGCTGTGTCTGAGTCCCGGGACCGACTCGGCGGCCGCGCCGCGTCTCGGGTGGGCGCCATTCCGATTGGTGCGGGTCAGTCGCCCGACGGCCGCCGCCGGCGAGGGCGGCCTCGCTATCACCGAGCTCCTCAAGGCTGCGCGCAGCGGCGACTCCCCCTGGATCACCGATGTACGCGGTGTCTACGATGCGGCAGCCCGCCAGAACGTCCTCCTCTGCAGCAGCCTCCTCCTGCTCTTCGGAGACGCGCCCCCGCCCGCCTGCCAGCCCTGATCTCCCAAAAATGAAGCGCGTGCTCGTTGCCAATCGCGGAGAGATCGCGTTGCGCATCGTCCGGGCCTGTCATGAAGAAGGCCTCGAGGCCGTGGCTGTCTACTCCGATGCCGACCGGTCCGCGCCGCACGTCCGCGCAGCGGATCTTGCCGTACCCATCGGTCCGCCTCCTCCGAGCCAGAGCTACCTCAACATCGCGCGCCTCATCGAAGTGGCGCTCGAGAGCGGGGCCGACGCGGTTCATCCTGGTTACGGCTTCCTCGCCGAGCGGCCGGCGTTCGCCGAAGCGGTCGAGCAGGCTGGTCTGACCTTCGTTGGTCCTCCTTCAGGGGCGATCCGAGCCATGGGAGACAAGACCGAGGCTCGCCGGCGAATGCGCGAAGCCGGCGTCCCGATCGTCCCCGGTGCGACCACGCCGGAGGCGGATCCCGAAGCTTCACGAGCGCTCGCGAACGAGATCGGATTCCCGGTGATGGTGAAGGCGGCGGCCGGGGGTGGTGGAAGGGGGATGCGTCTCGTACGCCGCGGCGACGAGCTCGCGAGCGCGCTGTCGTCGGCCTCCGTCGAGGCGCTCAAGGCATTCGGCGACGGCGGTGTCTACCTGGAGAAATACATCGAGCGTCCGAGGCACGTGGAGTTCCAGGTCCTTGCGGATGCGGAACGAACCATTCATCTCGGCGAGCGCGAGTGCTCGGTGCAACGGCGGCACCAGAAGCTCGTAGAGGAAGCTCCTTCGGTCGCGGTGACTCCGGACCTCCGGGAGTGGATGGGTGCCGCGGCGGTCGCCGCTGCTCGGGCCGTGGGGTACCTTGGCGCCGGGACGTGCGAGTTTCTCCTCGCCGCCGATCGCTCGTTCTACTTCCTGGAGATGAACACCCGAATCCAGGTCGAGCATCCGGTGACCGAAATGGTTTATGGTGTGGACCTGGTGAGAGAGCAACTCAGGATCGCGGCGGGTCACCCGATGCGGGTAGCGCCGGGGTGGCTGCAGCCGAGGGGATGGGCGATCGAATGCCGGATTACGAGCGAAGATCCCGCCAATGGATTTCTCCCTTCCACAGGGCGCATCGCCTATTTGCGTGTTCCTTCGGGACCGGGAGTGCGGTGGGAGAGTGGCGTTGAAGTGGGGGATGAAGTGACGCTCTACTATGACTCGATGCTTGCCAAGCTGATTGTCTGGGCTCCAGACCGGCACCAGGCCATCGATCGCATGGTGCGAGCACTCGACGAGCTGGTCTTGAGCGGGGTCGCGACGAACCAAGGGTTCCACAGGAGGCTGTTGGCCGATCCGGCATTTCGTGAGGGGGACATCGACGTCCAGTTTCTCGAGCGGCACGCCGATCTCCTCCAGCCGACGCTATCGGACGACGACGCTCTTCGCCTCGCGATCGGAGCGGCGTTGGCCGAGGACGAGGCTCGACTGGCTCGGCGTCCCTCCGTGGCCCCCGATGACGACGGGATCTCGGCGTGGCAGCGGCGCGCACGAGTCGAGGGATTGCGGTGACGCCGATTCGGATCGTGAGAATTGCGGCGGGCGGAGACGGTGTGGGGAAGCTGGTCGACGGACGAACCGTGTTCGTGCCTCGGACCGCTCCTGGCGACCTGGTCGAGCTCACCTCAGTACGCAATCATCGCCGCTTCGCGAGGGCGCGACTCCGGAAGGTCTTGGAACGAGGTCCCGACCGAATAGAGCCGCGGTGTCCCCACTATACCAGGGACGAGTGTGGTGGCTGCCAGCTCCAGCATCTGGCCCTCCCCGCGCAACAGGCGGCGCGCCGCTCGTTCGTTGGTGATGCGCTCCGGCGGCTGGCTCGACTCGATGTGGCCGACCCCGACCTGGTGCCCGCGGAAAAGGCATTCGAGTACCGTACCAAGCTGACGCTCGCCGCCGACGGTCGAGGACGGATCGGCCTGCGGCGCTACGAGCGCCCGGATGAGATCTTCCCGCTCGAGCATTGTCATATCGCCATACCCGAGCTGATGGCGCTGTGGGACGAGCTTCGCGAGGCCGCAGCCTTCCTCCCTGCGGACGTCACGAGGATCGTGATCCGCCAGGACCGTTCGGCGCGACTGCATGTCGTCGTCCGGGCCCGATCCGATGCGGCGTGGAGTGGGGGCCCGACGCTCTATGCCGAGCTGGCCCGTCGCGGTCACCCGGCAACGGTCTGGTGGCACCCCGAAGGCGGAGCGCCTCGGGCCGTGGCCGGGGATGGGGTGGCATATCCGGCGACGGCGTTCGAGCAGGTTCATCCGGGCATGGGGCGCCTCGTGCGCGAGTTTGCCGTCTCACAGCTCGGCGCCGTGGCAGACCGACGATTGTGGGATCTCTATGCCGGCATCGGCGAGACGACAGAAGTGCTCGCACGGGCCGGAGCGCATGTCGAGAGCGTCGAGCTCGACCGCCGCGCCGTGACGGCGGCCGAAGCAATCGGTCCGCCGGCGCGTCGCCATGCGGCTCGCGTAGAGGCCGTGATCGAAACGCTCGGCAAGCCGGATTTGGTCGTCACGAACCCACCGCGCACCGGTATGGAGCCGGCAGTGACGGCCGGACTCGAGCGCGCGGCTCCGGAGAAGGTCGTGTACATCTCCTGCGATCCCGCTACCCTCGCGCGCGATCTGACGCGTCTGCCCTCGTACCGCCTCGCGACGGCACGCGCTTTCGATCTCTTTCCTCAGACCGCTCACATCGAGACCGTTGCCGTGCTGGAGCGAGCATCGTGAAGTACGTCGTCAGCATCGCTGGCCGGGAGATCGAGGTCGAGGTCGACGGGGATCAGATCACCCTCCGTGGGAAGACCTATTCGGCGACCCTGAGCAGTGTCACGGGCACGCCGCTTCGGCAGCTCGTGGTGGACGGCCGGCAGACAGAGATATCGATGGACCCCGCCGGCCAGGGGAAATGGTCGGTGGGACTGCGTGGCGAGCGGTGGGAGTGCGAAGTGCTGGACGAGCGAACCCGCCACATCCGCAGCCTCACCGGTAGCGGGGGCCAGCAACGGGGAACTCCACCGCTCAAGGCACCGATGCCGGGACTCGTCGTCCGAGTGCTCGCTGAACCGGGGCAGCAGGTGAGGGCTGGGACCGGTGTGGTGGTGCTCGAGGCCATGAAGATGGAGAACGAGCTCCGAGTGTCGGCCGCCTCGGTGGTGAAGACCGTGCGGGTGAAGGCGGGAGAGGCGGTGGAGAAGGGTCAGGTCCTGGTGGACTTCGAGTCGGACCATGGCTAGCCCGGGAATCTACGCGGCGACCAGGCTCGAGACCCTGAAAGACTTCTGGAGTCCGGAGCTCGGGAACCGACGCGACATTCTGGTATACCTCCCTGCCTCATATCACCGACAGCACCGGGCCTACCCGGTGCTCTATATGCACGATGGACAGAATCTCTTCGACCCGGTGACGAGTTTCGCCGGAGACTGGAAGCTGGGCAACGTCATGGCGTCCGCCGCGCGCCGGGGTATCGAGGCGATCGTCGTGGGCGTCCCCAACCAGGGCACCGAACGGCTGGCGGAGTACAGCCCCTTCGTGGATCCGGTCGAGGGCGGTGGTTCGGGTGATCGATATCTGGATTTTCTCAGCCAGACTCTCAAGCCGGCAATCGACGAACGGTTTCGGACGCTGGCCGGGAGAGAGCACACGGGCATCGCGGGCTCTTCCATGGGCGGACTCATCAGCCTCTATGCCTTTTTCCGGACACCGTTGGTCTTCGGTTTCGTCGGGGCCCTGAGCCCCTCGCTCTGGTTCGCCGGCGATGCGATCTTCTCGGCGGTCGACCGTGCACCGCATCGTTCCGGTCGTATCTATCTCGACATCGGCTCGCTCGAAGGCGCCGCGCATGTGGCGCGTGCACGCCGGATGCGAGACCTGCTCATCCGAAAGGGATACGAGCCCGGCCGCGATCTCCGCTGGCTCGAGTCACGCTGCGGCCGGCACGACGAGGCGTCCTGGGCGCGTCGCTTCGCCCGGGCTCTTCCATTTCTCGTGGACGGCGAAGGCAGCCAATGAACTTCGAGCACCACGGCTGGCACAGTCCCTCACTCCGTCGCCACATGGAGCTCATGGTGGTGGGGCACGCCGGTGCCCGGGTGCTGGTCTTCCCGACCTCGCTCGGGACCTGTCACGAATGGCTCGATCGCAGGATGCACGAAGTGCTGGGGGAGCATCTGGAGCGGGGGTGGATCCAGCTCTTTTGTCTCGATCAGGTGCATGGGGAGAGTTGGTACGGTGAGCATCTCCATCCCGGCGCACGCGCCTGGCGCCATCTGGAGTACGATCGCTACCTTCGTGACGAAGTCGTGCCGTTCACCTGGTCACGGAACGGGACGCCATACCTCGTCACAGTCGGCGCCAGCTTCGGCGCCTATCACGCTGCCTGCTTTGGCTTCCGGCATCCGCATCAGGTCAATCGGATCATAGGTCTGAGCGGGCTCTACGACATGAAACGGCTGACCGGCGGATACTCGGACGCCAATGTCTATGCCTGCAATCCATTCGATTTCATGCGCCACGAGCACGATCCTGATCGGCTCGCTGCCTTCCGCCGACAGGACATCATTTTCGCGATCGGACATGACGATCCATCCTGCGACAACAATCGGGAGTTTTCGACGGTCCTGTGGGAGAAGGGGATCGGCAACGCACTTCGCATCTGGGACGGGTGGGCGCACGACTGGCCCTACTGGGAGCGGATGATCCGGCTCTACATCGGCGGGCACGATTGATCGCGGCGGCTGGCCGCGGCCACTAGCGAGGGCAACATGACGAAACGCGTGGGCCTGTTGGTCGGACGGGAATGGTCGTTCCCGCCCGCTTTCCTCGAGGAGGTCAACCGGCGAGACGCTGGCGTGACGGCGGAGTTCGTGAAGGTCGGCGCCGTCAGAATGGACGAGCCCAGCCGGTACGAAGTGATCATCGACCGGATTTCCCACGAGGTGCCGTACTATCGGAGCCTACTGAAACAGGCGGTGGTGGAAGGCGTCACCGTCGTGAACAATCCGTTCATGTGGACCGCGGATGACAAGTTCTTCGGCGCGGCACTCGCAACCGAGCTGGGCGTCGCGAGCCCGAAGACGCTGGCCTTGCCGAACAAGTCTTACGTGGCGGGAATCGTTCCGTCAGAAAGCCTCCGGAACCTGGTCTACCCACTCGACTGGCGAGGGATCGTCGAATACGTCGGGCTGCCGTGTGTCCTGAAGGACGCGCATGGAGGCGGGTGGAAGGAAGTCTACATCTGTCATACTCTCGACGAGCTCATTCATCACTACGACAACTCGGGGTTGTTGACGATGGTGGTTCAGGAGTTCGTCCGGTGGGAGCAGTTCGTCCGGTGCATCTGCATCGGTCAGGAGGAGATTCTCCCGACCAAGTACGATCCCAAGGAACGTCGCTACATCCTCGATCATGCCCACCTGAGCTCCGAAGTCGGCGCGCGCGTAGTCCGAGACGCGCAGACCCTCGTGCGGGCGCTCGGCTACGACATGAATTCGATCGAATTCGCGATCCGCGACGGCGTTCCCTATGCGATCGATTTCATGAACCCCGCGCCGGACATGGATGTCAATTCGCTCACGCCCCACTACTTCGAGTGGGTGGTCAAACGCATGGCCGATCTTGCCATCCGGCTTGCCCTCGAGCCTCGGCCGCAGGCGCGGGAGATGCGCTGGCACGCCCTGTTCGGAGGGAAGGGCCACGCCTCGACGGTCGGCAGCCCCGCGGCAGTCGCTCCCTCGCGGACTCCGGTGCGCTCCGCACCGTGACGAGTTCGCTCGCCGATGCGATCGACACGTATCACGGTCTCCTGACCGACGAGCTCGCGCAGGCGTCGCAGGAGCAGTTGGAGTCGCAGCTACGCGCGCGGAATCTCTTTTTCGGCGACCGCCCGGTCTGCACCGTCCTCCGGCCCCGATTCCTCTCGCCCGAACAGCACCGGACCATGCGAACCGGAGTCGATCGCGTGATGCGCCCGTTTCGCACCGCGTACGAGGCGGCGATGGCGAACCCGGCGGTCCGCGCCCAATTTGGTCTGGCGGATTGGGAGGAGCGCCTCATCGCCTGCGGGCCGCGAGTCCGCGATCCGAGTCCGGCGTCTCGACTCGACGCCTTCTTTCTGGAAGGCGGGTTGCGGTTCACCGAGTACAACGCGGAAACACCGGCCGGGTCGGCGTACAACGACGCCCTGACCCATGTGTTCTACGGGCTCCCGGTCATGCGCGAATTTCTGCGACGATACGACGTCCGCCCTCTTCCTGCCCGGCACTCGGTGCTTCACGTCCTGCTCGAGGCATTTCGGGAGTGGTCGGGGCGCAGGGAATCGCCGCGGATCGCGATCCTCGATTGGCGGGAGGTTCCGACCTACAGCGAGTTCCTCCTGTTCCGCGAATATTTCCGCTCCCAGGGTCTCACATGCGAGATCGCCGACCCACGGGAAGTAGAATATCGAGCCGGCAAGCTCTGGGCCGGTGATCTGCACGTCACGCTGATCTACAAGCGTGTGCTGTTGAGCGAGTTGGTGAGTCGGGAAGGAGAGGACAGCCCGGTCCTGCGAGCGGTGCGCGAGGGCGCCGTCTGCATGGTGAACCCGTTTCAGTGCAAGATCCTCCACAAGAAGACGAGTCTGGCCGTGCTGAGCGACGAGCGCAATCAGGCGCTCTTCCCGAACGAGCAACGCGAGGCGATCGAGGCCTACATTCCGTGGACCCGCCGAGTCGAGGAGCGGCAGACCGAGTTCCGCGGTCGCGCGATTGATCTGATCCCTTTCATTCTCGAACATCGAGACAATCTCGTGCTCAAGCCGAGTGACGACTACGGCGGCGCCGGGATCTCGCTGGGCTGGGAAGTCGACGCGGCGGCTTGGGAAGGCGCCGTAAGGAAGGCGCTCGCCGAGCCGTACGTGGTTCAGGAGCGGATACCGCTCCCATTCGAGCCGTTTCCGAGTGTCGTCGACGGCCGCCTCGACATACGGGACCGGATGCTCGATACCGCGCCGTTCATCGCGTATGGCGAGTACGCCGCCGGGTGTCTCACGCGCGTCTCGACGGCGGCGCTGCTCAACGTCACGGCCGGAGGTGGCTCAACCGCTCCGACGTTCGTGGTCGAAAACCGTTAGCGGGGACGAACATGAAAGCTCCATCACTGACCCTGGGCATCGAGGAAGAGTATCAGATCATCGATCCCGAAACCCGGGAACTGCGGTCGTACATCACCGAGATTCTCAACGGCGATCATCTCGTGCTGGGAGAAGTCAAGCCGGAGCTCCACCAATCCATGGTCGAGATCGGCACTCGAGTCTGCCGCACGCCGGCGGAGGCGCGCGCAGAGCTCGTGCGTTTGCGGGGAACCGTGATGGAGCTGGCCGGCAAGAGCGGTCTCGTCATCGCCGCGGCCGGAACCCACCCGTTTTCGTCGTGGCTCACCCAGGAGATCACACCCCTCGAGCGGTACCTCGGCGTCAAGCAGGATCTCGCCGATCTGGCGCAGCAACTGCTCATCTTCGGCACGCATGTGCACGTCGGCATCGAGGATCGCGACTTTCTCATCGATGCGATGAACGTCGCTCGGTATTTCGTGCCTCACGTGCTGACCCTGTCGACGAGCTCACCGTTCTGGATGGGCCGGGACACGGGACTCAAGTCGTACCGAAGCATCATCTTCAGGAATTTTCCCAGGACGGGCATACCACCCACGCTCAACTCCTGGACCGAGCTACGCCTCTCTGGTCGATACCCTGACGCGGACCGGCTGCATCCCGAATGCCTCGAAGGTGTGGTGGGACATCCGCCCCAACCATAGTTATCCCACCCTGGAGTTTCGGCTGTGTGATGTCTGCACCCGGGTCGACGAAGCGGTGTGCATGGCCGCCATCTTGCAGGCGATCGTCGCGAAACTGTGGCGGCTGCGCCGAGACAACATGACCTTCCGGCTCTATCCACTCTCCCTGCTCGAGGAGAACAAGTGGCGGGCCGTGCGCTACGGACTCGATGGGCGACTGATCGATCTCGGCAAGGAACAGGAGCTCCCCGCACGGGATCTGGTTCGCGAGCTGATCGAGTGGTTCGTGGACGATGTGCTGGACGAGCTGGGCAGCCGGAAGCAAGTGGAGTACGCGTTCAAGATTCTCGAGGAAGGCACCAGCGCCGATCGGCAACTGGCCCGATTTCGGCAGACAGGCGACCTACACGCCGTGGTAGACGCGCTGATCACGGAAACTGCGGAGGGTGTAGTAGATTCCGTGGAACCCGCGTCGTCGATTCGGCGTTAGGCCGGTATCAGTAAAGACACTCACGGGGGTCGTACCGCATGGCGAGCAGACCGATCATCGGGATACCGACGCAGACTCTGGAAGAGATTCCGGATCAGCTTCCCCGCTGTTGGGTGATGAGCCAGCAGTACGTGCGGGTACTGGTCGCGGCCGGCGCGATCCCCTGGATCATCCCGCTCATTCAAGGCGACACCGAGACGCTCAGGAGCATCTACGATCGTCTGGACGGCGTCTTTCTGCCGGGCGGCGTGGATCTCGATCCCTCCGCCTACGATGAGGGGCCCAACGACCTCTGTGGTCATACCGATCCTGCGCGCGACGAAATCGAGCTGACGCTCACGCGGTGGGCGTTGGAAGACAAGAAGCCGCTGCTCGCGGTGTGCCGCGGGATCCAGGTGGTGAATGTCGCTGCGGGCGGAAGCGTTCATCAGGATCTGGCCACGCAGCTTCCCGGTGCCATCAAGCACGACTACTTCCCCCGGCGCGGTCAGTACACCCGCGACCGCCTCGTCCATGACGTGACATTGGCCAAGGGCTCGCGGCTCGAGTCCCTCATCGGCGCTCCGTCCGTCGAAGTCAACAGCATGCACCACCAGGGCATCAAGGATCTGGCCGCGACGCTGCGGCCGACTGCCTATGCACCGGATGGGCTCGTCGAGGGTCTGGAATCCCCCAACGGCCATTTCCTGCTCGGCGTGCAGTGGCACCCCGAAGCGCTTGTCGAGCGCGATCCCCGGATGAATCGACTCTTCGCCGCCTTCATCGACGCCTCCCGGTAAGTCCCTCGCATTTCATCCGAGCGGCCCACCGCTCCCTTGACCCAGCCCGTTGAGGCTGGCTATCTTATGAGTCTGTTTCAGTTTGACTCCTGTTATAGCACAAGGTGCAGCCAACGCGATGAAGACATTTACCGCCACGCCCGACGATCTCACTCACGACTGGCACCTCGTGGACGCCACCGGCGTCCCGCTCGGACGATTGGCGAGCGCCGTCGCACAGCTCATTCGTGGCAAGCACAAGCCGACCTTCACGCCACACATGGACGGCGGAGATTTCGTCATCGTGGTCAACGCCTCCAAGGTGAAGCTCACCGGCCGCAAAGTCTCGAACAAGAAGTACTTCAAGCACACCGGCTACATGGGACACGAGAGCTTCACCACTGCCCGCAACATGCTCGCCAAACATCCCGACCGGGTCATCGAGAAGGCGGTGTTCGGCATGCTGCCCAAGACCTCCCTGGCGCGGCAGAAGCTGCGGAGCAAGCTCAAGGTCTACGCCGACGCTCAGCATCCGCACGCGGCACAGCAGCCCAAGCCGTTCTCGGTTACTCCCTCCGCCTCGAAGGTGAGCGCATGACGACTGTAGTTCCCCAATTCCGCTGGCAGGCCGTCGGCCGCCGTAAGACCAGTGTCGCCCGGGTCTACCTGACTCCCGGCACCGGAAAGTGGGACATCAACGGCCGCACCTTGGGCGACTACTTTCCGCGCCCGTCGCTCGTGCAGCACATTCAGCAGTCCTTCACGGCCACCGATACGCTCGGTGCGTTCGATGTGCGGGCACACGTGGATGGCGGTGGGCAGGCAGGGCAGGCCGGGGCGCTTCGGCTGGCGATCGCGCGCGCCCTGGTCGAGGCCGACGGCCAGCATCGGACCAAGCTCCGGGCCGCTGGCCTGCTGACCCGCGACCCGCGAGCGGTCGAACGGAAGAAGCCCGGACGCCCGGGTGCACGGAAGCGGTTCCAGTTCAGCAAGCGGTAGACGAAGCCGGCAGTACGGCGGCACCGCGGAACGTTCCGCCCTTCCGTGCGGTCCGCCGATCCCTCACACCGCCGGATCCTGACGTGGGTGCCCCTTCGGGGGAAGCGTCGGGAGATGAACGCGGTGGATGAACAACCCTGACAACGATTGGATACCACACATCGCATGGCACAGCCCCAGCTGCAGGACCTGCTCGAAGCCGGCGTACATTTCGGCCATCAGACCCGTCGGTGGAACCCGAAGATGCGGCGATTCATCTTCGCCGAGCGCTCGGGCATCTACATCATCGACCTCCAGAAGACCCTCCGTCAGATCCAAAAGGCCCAGGAGCTCCTGCGCGCCGTGGTGCTCAAGGGCGACGGGCGTCCTCTTTGTCTGCACCAAGAAGCAGCTTAAGGCGATCGTCCAGCTCGAGGCGCAGGGGTCCGGCGCGTTTTACGTCACCGAGCGCTGGCTGGGCGGCATGCTCACCAACTTCCAGACGATCAAGAAGCAGATCCGCCGCCTGCGGGAGCTCGAGCAGGGCGCGGCCGATGGCGATTTCGAGAACTACACCAAGAAGGAAAAGCTGCTCTTCGAGCGCGAGCGCGTGAAGCTGAGCCGCAACCTCGAGGGAATCAAGCAGATGGGCCGGCTGCCGGGCGCGCTGTTCATCGTCGACGCGAAGAAGGAAAAGATCGCGGTCGCCGAAGCCAACAAGCTCGGGATTCCGGTCGTGGCCATCGTGGACACGAACGCCGATCCCGACGTGATCACCGTGCCGATGCCCGGCAACGATGACGCGATTCGCTCGGTCTCCCTCATCACGGCGGCCCTGTCCGATGTGATCAACGAGTCCCGCGCGCAGATGCCCCTTCGGGAGACGGCCGAGGATCTCGACGCCGAGACCTACAGCACCGATGCGGGGAGCGAAGGCGACGCCGACGCCGATCGGAAGCGTCGCCGGCCCGCCGGAAGCGGCGGCCCAAGCCCGAGGCCATTGCAGCCCGCCTCAAGACCGATGCCGACGGTGCTCCGGTCGAGGCGGCCACCGCGGCGGCCCCGAGCGACGGCGGGGGTGGCACCGGGAGCGGGGGCGACGCCTAAGCTGGACGTTGGGACGATGGAGCATCCGCCGCTCCTGGCCCGTGCAGGCCGCGAGCGGCGGTTTTACTATTCACCCCGGACTGGACCCGGTTGGAGACCATGACGAGCGCGACGATTACCCCGAAAGATGTGAGCGAGCTGCGAGCCCGAACCGGCGCCGGCATGATGGATTGCAAGCGAGCGCTGGAGGAGGCCGGCGGTCAGCTCGAGAAGGCGGCCGAGATCCTTCGCAAGAAGGGCATCGCCAAGGCCGAGAAGCGGGTTGGAAAGAGTGCCTCGCAGGGCATCATCGTGAGCTACCTGCATCACAACGGACAGGTTGGGGTGCTGCTGGAGCTCAACTGCGAGACCGACTTCGTCGCCCGCACCGACGAATTCCAGCAGCTGGCGCGCGACCTGGCGCTTCACGTCGCGTCGGCCGACCCGATCGGAGTAAATCCGGAGGATATCCCGGCCGACCTCATCGACCGGGAGCGGCGGATTGCGGAAGAGCAGGTGGCAGCGGAAGGGAAGCCCGAGAACATTCGAGCCAAGATCGTAGAGGGAAAGCTCAAGAAGTTCGTGGCGGAGAGGACGCTCACCGAACAGCTCTTCGTCAAGGACGACAAGCACACCGTCGGTCAGCTCATCAAGGAGGCCTCGGGCAAGCTGGGTGAGGCGATCGCGGTCCGCCGCTTCGCCCGGTTCAAGATCGGGGAGGCCTGATGCCCCTCGCCTACACCCGCGCCTTGCTGAAGTTCTCCGGCGAGGCGCTGGGCGGCGAGAAGGGATCGGGTCTCGATTTTCACAAGGTCGAGGCGTTTGCGGCGGAGATCAAAGCGGTCCACGCGCTGAACGTGCAGCTGGCCCTCGTGGTCGGCGGCGGCAACATCATTCGCGGGGCCACTGCCAGCCGGGAGGGTCTCGACCGGGTCTCCGCGGACTACATGGGTATGCTGGCGACCGTGATCAACGCCCTCGCGCTCCAGGACGTTCTGGAGAAGATCGGCGTGGACACCCGGGTCATGACCGCCATCCGGATGGAGTCGCTGGCCGAGCCGTATATCCGGCGCCGCGCCATCCGACACCTCGAAAAAGGTCGGCTTGTCATCTTCGCGGCGGGCACCGGCAACCCCTTCTTCTCGACCGACACTGCCGCGGTGCTGCGCGCGCTGGAGATCGAGGCTGAAGTGATCCTCAAGGCCACCAACGTCGACGGCATCTACACCGGCGATCCCCGAACTGATCGCACCGCCACATTCATTCCCGAGCTGAGCTTCCAGGAAGCCATCGTCAAGAATTACGCGGTCATGGACGCGAACGCGTTCGGACTGTGCAAGGCCAATCAGCTCCCCATCGTCGTCTTCAACATCAATCAGCCCGGTGCCATCACCCGCGTGCTGCAGGGAGACCGGGTAGGGACGATCGTCCGATGAGCACCACTCCCGCGACCACCATTCCCGAGTTGACGAAGCACGCCCGCGAGCTGATGCACAAGGCGGTCGAGAACACCAAGCGCGAGTTCTCCCACATCCGGAGCGGCAAGGCCAGCACCTCGTTGCTCGATCTGGTTCGGGTCGAGGCCTACGGCAGCACGGTTCCGCTCAATCAGGTTGCGCTCGTGGCGGCGCCGGAGGCACGCCTCCTCACGGTACAGCCGTTCGACAAGTCGATCGCCCACGCCATCGAGAAGGCGATTCGCGACTCCGATCTCGGGCTCAATCCCGTCCACGCAGGGCAACCTGATCCGGGTTCCGCTGCCGGTGCTGTCCGAAGAGCGCCGCAAGGACCTGGTGAAGGTCATCCACAAGCTCGCCGAGGAGGGTCGTATCGCCGTGCGGCACGCGCGTACCGAAACGCTCTCGAAGATCAAGAAGATCGAAAAGGTGTCCGAGGACGACAAGACCCGCGCGCGAGAAGGAAGTGCAGAAGCTCACCGACGACCACATCAAGCAGATCGACGCCCTGATCCATGCCAAAGAGGCCGAGATCATGGAAGTCTGAGGATGAGCGACGAGCTGCTGCATCAGGTGAAGGTCCACGGTGCGGTTCCGGCACACATCGCCATCATCATGGACGGCAACGGCCGGTGGGCCAAGGGCCGCTCCCTGCCACGCCCGCTTGGCCATCACGCCGGGATGACGGCGGTGCGCGAGGTCATCGGCGGTTGTCTCGATGCCGGCGTCGAGGTGCTCACGCTCTTCGCGTTCAGCCAGGAGAACTGGCAGCGCCCGGCCGACGAGATCGACGCGCTCATGCGCCTGCTCGAGGAGTACATCGCGCGGGAGCTCGACGAATCTCCGCGAGCGGGGCGTCTCGGTCCGGATCCTGGGCGACCTCGACCGCCTTGCCCCGAGTGCACGGCGCGGCGGTCGATCGGGTCGTCGAAGAAACCGCCGGCGGCGGAAGACTGGCGCTCAACATCTGCATCTCCTACGGCTCGCGCGCCGAGATCACCCGAGCGGCCCGGCTCCTGGCGGAGGAAGTGGCGGCCGGTCGCTTGGATCCGTCGGACATCGACGAGGACGCGCTGAGCCGCCAACTCTACACCGCGCCCTGGCCCGATCCCGATCTCCTGATCCGCACCTCCGGCGAGATGCGGATCTCCAATTTTCTGCTCTGGCAGCTCGCCTACGCCGAGCTCTACGTCACGCCGGTGCTCTGGCCGGACTTCACTCGGCGCCATCTGTTCGAAGCCATCCTCGAGTTCCAGCGCCGCGACCGGCGATTCGGGCGCGTCCCGGTCTAATGGACGCCAATCTGGTCCGGCGGGTGGCCTTCGCCGCCGTGGCCATCCCGCTGGCGCTGATCGTGATCTGGTATGGCGGTCTTCCATTGGTCTGTCTGTTGGCGCTCGCCGGCGTGCTCGGCGCCGGGGAATTGTTCGGACTCGCCGAGAGGCAGGGGGTCGAGCCGGCCCGCGTGCTGGGCATCGCTGCCGCCGCCGCCGTTGCGCCGCTTACGTATGCCGCGATCGCCGGAGAGAATCGGGAGCAGGTGCACGGGCTCTGGCCCTTGGCCGCTGCGGCCTGGCTCATCCTGGTTCTGACCTGGGCGCTGGCGGCCCGGCCAAGCGGGGATCGCCCGATCGAGGCGGTAGCGGTGACGGTGCTCGCCGTGGCATACTGCGCAGGTCTCCCGGCGTTCCTGATCGCCATTCGGCATGGTCGCCATCCGGTCCGGAGCCTGGGCAGGCGCCTGGCTCGTGTTCTTCCCGCTGGTAGTGACCTGGGTCTGTGACACTGCCGCGATGTTCGGGGGCCGTATCATGGGAGGGCCCAAGCTGGCGCCCTGGTCAGCCCGGGGAAGACACGGTCCGGGAGCGTCGCAGGTGTCGTAGGTGGGCTTGTGGTCGCGCCCATCTTTGGCACGCTCATCTTTCCGCGGGTGGGCGTGACCGTGGGACTCGGGAGTTTACTCGTCATCGCGGCAGTACTCGGGGTCGTCGGTCAGGTCGGCGATCTCGCCGAGTCGCTCTTCAAGCGCGAGGCCGGGGTCAAGGACTCGAGCCACCTGATTCCCGGACACGGTGGCGTGCTCGATCGGCTCGACTCGCTGTACTTCGTCGTTCCCGTGGCGGCGGCCCTGTACCGGTTCTTCGGGGCGATCTGATGCGGCTTGACACAAGTCGGACTCCGCTCGGCGTCGCCGTGCTCGGCTCGACCGGGTCGATCGGCCGGAGCACACTCGAGGTGCTGCGCCGACAACGCGATCACTTCCGTGTGGTGGCGCTCACCGGCGGCACGAGGGGAAGAGCAACTCGCGGCACAGGTGGCCGAGTGGCACCCTGCCTTCGCGGGACTTGCGGCAGGGAATGGCGGATCCCGATTGCCAACCGGACCGGCGGTGTCTCGTCGAGGCGGCCACGCTTCCCGACGTGGACATCGTGGTCAATGCGGTGGTCGGCGCGGCGGGACTCGATGCCACCCTCGCCGCGCTCCACGCCGGCAAGCGCGTGGCGCTGGCCAACAAGGAAACGCCTGGTCATGGCGGGCGACCTCGTCGCTCACGCCGCCTGCGCCGGCGGCGGCGAGCTGGTACCGGTGGACTCCGAGCACAGCGCGGTCCTGCAATGCGTCACGGGTCGCGAGAGTACGCTCGATCGGCTGATCCTCACCGCTCGGGCGGCCCGTTCCGCGAATGGCCGGCCGAGCGGGTCCGCAACGCGAGCGTCGACGAGGCGCTGCACCATCCGACCTGGCGCGATGGGCAACAAGATCACGGTGGACAGTGCGACGCTCGCCAACAAGGCGCTCGAGGTGATCGAGGCACATCATCTCTTCGGGCTCTCTTACGACGACCTCGAGGTCGTGGTGCATCCGCAGAGCATCGTCCACGCCTTCGTCGAGTTCTGCGACGGCAGCGTCATCGCACAGCTCGGTTTTCCGTCGATGGAGCTGCCGATCCTGTACGCGCTCACGCACCCGGCTCGACTGCCCGATGCCGGTGTACGACGGTTCGATCCGGTCACGGCCGGTCCGCTCACCTTCGAGCCGGTGCGTCGCGACGTATTCCGGGCCTTTGCCGCCGGTGTTGCGGCAGGCCGGGCCGGCGGCATCGTCTCCGGCGGTCTTCAACGCCGCCAACGAGGTGGCGGTGGCGGCGTTCCTGACCGGAGCGATCCCATTCGGCCGGATCAGCGAGGTCATCGACGCGGTGCTCGACTCGCATCTCACCGGCCGCGGCGACCGATCTTGAGACCGTGCGCGAGGCGGACCGGTGCGGCTCGCGTACACGCCAGGAAGCTGCTGAGCAGACCATGAGGTATCCGTGCTGACGACCGTGCTGTCGTTGATTGTCGTTCTCGGCGTGCTGGTGTTCGTCCACGAGGCCGGTCACTTCGTGGCGGCCAAGTGGGCGGGCATCTATGTCCACCGCTTTTCGCTGGGCCTGGGCTCGCCTATCCGATGGCTCACGTTCCGCCGCGGCGAAACCGAGTACTCGATCTCCTGGCTGCCCCTCGGCGGCTACGTCAAGATGGCGAGCCGGAGAGGAGGATATCGGCAGCAGTCCGCTCGAGGGCGGGCGTGCGGCGGTGGAGGTGCCGCCGCGACCGGATGTTCGAATCGAAGCCGCTCTGGAAGCGGATGATCGTGATCCTCGCCGGTGTCACGATGAACGCGCTGTTTGCCTGGTTCCTCTTCACCTTCCTCGCGGCGAAGAACGGTCGCCAGATCGATCCAGCCACTACAGTCGGTCGCGTGGTTCCCGAGCTCGTGCCTGAGGGAGCGGAGGGAATGAAGTCACTGCGTCCCGGCACCGCGATCGTCGCTATCAACGGCCGCCGAGTCTCGTCATGGAACGAGATCGAGCAGGGCATTATCGACGCCTCTGAGCCGAGCGTGCGTCTCGAACTGGCGGACGGCGGCAGCGTCGAGATCCCGGTGCACCCGGACGCGCTCGAGGCCCGTCTCAAGGCCTCGCAAGCGATCCAGCCATTCCGGGCCCCCGTCATCGGCGAGGTCCTGCCGTCGCGCCCGGCTGCTCGCGCCGGGCTCGAGAAGGGCGACACGATCGTGGCGGTCGATGGCCAACCGATCGAGCAGTGGTACGATCTGCTCGAGGTCCTCCGGCGAGATCCCGGGAAGGCGCTCTCCTTTGAGGTCGCGCGAGGTGCGCGCCATCTCACGCTGTCGATCAAGCCCGAAGTGGACACGATCACCGACACCGATGGGAAGGTCAAACCGGTCGGACGGATCGGCGTGGCCGTGCAAACCAATTTCCGATCCGAGACCCTGAGTCTTCCCGAAGCGGTGACGGAGGGCTGGAAATCCACGGCTTCAGCCTCGACGCAGATCGTTCGCACGATTCGTGGGCTCTTCAGCGGACGGATCTCAAAGCGCGAGGTGGGCGGGCCGATCATGATCGGACAGATGGCAGGGGAAAGCGCCCGTCTGGGGCTCGATTCTTTCCTCGCGTTCATGGCCCTCATCTCGATCAATCTCGCGATCCTCAACCTGCTGCCGGTCCCGATTCTCGATGGAGGCCAGTTCGTGTTCCTGCTGGCCGAGGGGATCACGCGCCGGCCGCTCCCGCTCAAGCTCCGCGAGCGGTTGAGCATGGTGGGGATGGTGCTGATCGTGCTGTTGATGGGGCTGGCGTTTTCGAACGATATCAGGCGGCTGTTTGGGGGCTGATGGCTGGTCAGCCCACCGCCTACTTGCTCATGGGTCGGAGGGTGGTTATTCTACCGTGCTACAAGAGATTACGACCAGAATCGAACAGAGGACGCGCGTAGCATGAGCTTCGACAAGCAGGCGGTCATCGCCAAGCAGCGGCCCACGAGACCGACACCGGGTCGACCAAGGTGCAGGTCGCCCTGCTCACCGAGCGGATCAACTCGCTCACCGACCACTTCCGGACCCACCCCAAGGACCACCACGGTCGGCGGGGCCTGCTCAAGATGGTCGGCACCCGCCGCCGACTGCTCAACTACCTCAAGCGAAGCGACCTCGCCACGCTACCGGGCCCTGATCGAGCAGCTTGGTCTCCGTCACTAGTCAGTCATGCGCCGCGAGGGCGTCCCGATCCAGCACGTCGGGACGCCCTCTGCTGTATTGGAGTGCCAGCACAATGACACAGAGGAACAGGAGTCGTGACCGTGCAACGGATCGAAACCCAGTTCGCCGGCCGCCCGCTCATCATCGAGACCGGGCCGCCTGGCGAAGCAGGCCGCCGGCTCCGCGCTAGTGCAGTTCGGCGACACCATGGTGCTCGCGGCCGTCACCGTCTCCCCCAACATCTCCTCCCTGCCGTTCTTCCCGCTGACCGTCGAGTACCGCGAGAAGACCTACGCCGCCGGCAAGATCCCGGGCGGCTTCCTCAAGCGCGAGGGCCGGCCGTCGCGACGAGGAGATCCTCGCCGCCGCATCATCGACCGCTCGATCCGGCCGCTCTTCCCCGAAGGGCTTCAAGAACGAAGTCCAGGTCTTCGTCAACGTGATCTCCGCCGACCAGGAGAACGACGCCGACGTGCTCGGCGCTCGTCGCCGCCTCGGTCGCGCTCAGCGTCTCGACGGTGCCGTGGAACGGCCCGATCGCCGCCGTGCGCGTCGGCCGGGTCGAGGGCAAGTGGATCCTCAATCCCACCTTCCAGCAGCTCGAGTTCTCGACCATCGACCTCGATCGTCAGCGGCTCCGCCGATTCGATCGTGATGGTCGAGGGCGGCGCGCTCGAGATCTCCGAGGCCGAGATGCTCGAGGCGCTCAAGGTCGCGCAGAAGGGCATCAGCGAGCTGATCGGCATCGCAGAAGAAGCTCATCGAGAAGGCCAGCGCGCCGGCCAAGATGGAGTGGACCAAGGCCGAGCCCGACGCCGGGCTGCTGGCCAAGGTCGCCGAGCGCTGGCCGAGGCAGCCGATGGCCAAGGCGATCAACGCCAAGGACAAGGCCGGCCGCGCCGCGGGCGGTCGAGGCGCGTCAAGGAGGAGGTCGCCGCAGCGCTCGCCGCGGAGTTCCCCGACGCGGCGCAAGGAGATCGGCAACGAGCTCGAGGACGTCGAGTACAACGTGATGCGGGCGCAGGTGCTCGACAAGGGCGAGCGGGTCGACGGCCGCGACGCCGACACCATCCGGCCGATCACGCATCGAGACCGGCGTGCTGCCGCGCGCCCACGGCTCGGCGCTGTTCACGCGCGGCGAGACGCAGGCGCTCGTCGCGGTCACGCTCGGCACCGCCGACGACGAGCAGCGGATCGACAGCATCGACGTAGCCGGCGAGACCACCAAGTCGTTCATGCTGCACTACAACTTCCCGCCGTTCTCCACCGGCGAAGTCAAGCCGATGCGCGGCACCAGCCGCCGCGAGATCGGTCACGGCGCCCTGGCCGAGCGGGCGCTGCAGCCGCTGCTGCCGAACTTCGAGGAGTTCCCGTACACCATCCGCATCGTCTCCGACATCCTCGAGTCGAACGGCTCGTCGTCGATGGCGTCGGTCTGCGGCGGCTCGCTCGCGCTGATGGATGCCGGCGTGCCGATGAAGGCCGCCGTGCGCCGGCGTCGCGATGGGGCTGATCAAGGAAGGCGACGAAGGTCGCCGATCCTCACCGACATCCTCGGCACCGAGGATCACCTCGGCGACATGGACTTCAAGGTGGCCGGCACGACGCAAGGGCATCACCTCGATCCAGATGGACATCAAGATCGAGGGCCTCGACCTCAAGATCATGGAAGCAGGCGCTCGAGCAGGCCCGCAAGGGCCGGCTGCACATCCTCGGCGAGATGGACAAGGCGCTGCCGACCGCCCGCGCCGAGCTGTCGCCAGTACGCGCCGCGCATCGTCACCATGCAGATCAAGCCGGACAAGATCGGCGACGTGATCGGTCCGAAGGGCAAGACGATCCGCGGCATCCAGGACGAGACGGGCGCCAAGATCACCATCGACGACACCGGCCTGGTCACCATCGCCGCCGTCGGCGGCGAGGCGGTGAGAAGGCGCGCGCAGATGGTCGCGGCGATCACCGCCGAGCCCGAGGTCGGCGAGATCTACGAGGGCCCGGTGAAGAGCACGACGGCGTTCGGCGCCTTCGTCGAGATCATGCCCGGGCGTCGAAGGGCTGCTCCACATCAGCGAGCTGCAGCACGGCCGCACCGAGAAGACCGAGGACGTCGTCAAGAAGGGCGACATCGTGCAGGTCAAGCTGCTCGAGGTCGACGAGCGCGGCCGGATGAAGCTGTCCCGGAAGGCGCTGATCCCGAAGGAGTAGCACCGGCGGTGGACACGGTCCGCCTCGACGACGGGCTGCTTCCGCACCGACGGCGCCGAACGGGCTGACCGTGCTCACGGAACGCCTGCCCGGCGTGCGGTCGGTCGCCGTCGGGGTCTGGGTTCGCACCGCCAGCGCCCACGAGCCGCGCGGCAAGATGGGCGTCTCCCATCTGCTCGAGCACATGGTGTTCAAGGGCACCGAGCGGCGCAGCGCCCGAGCAACTCGCCCTGGCGCTCGAGGTGCGCGGCGGCTCGCTCGACGCGTACACCGGCCGCGACCACACCAGCTACCAGGCCCACGTGCTCGATCGAGGACCTGCCGCTCGCGCGCTGGACGTCCTCACCGACCTGGTCCGCCGTCCGCTGCTCGCGCGACGCCGACCTCGAGCTCGAGCGGAACGTGGTGCTCGAGGAGATCAACGGCGTCGACGACACGCCCGACGATCTGGTCTTCGAGCTGCACTCCGAGGCGACTGTGGCCCGAGCATCCCTACGGCTACTCGATCCTCGGCACGCGGGAGACGCGTCGGCGGCGCTCGGCGCCGCCGACCTGCAGCGAGCTGCACGACGGCGGCTACCACCCGCGGCAACTGTGTGATCGCCGCGGCCGGGCATCGTCGACCACGAGCCGTTGCTCGAGGCTGCTGGCGCGAGAAGGCTGGTTCGACGGCGACGGCCGTCGAGCCGCCGTCGTGGCCCGGTCGGGGCGCCGCCGCGCCGTCCGCGGCGGAGCGCCGGAGCGAATGCGCGACACGGCCCAGACGCACATCGTCTTCGGGGCCGACACCTTTCCGCTGACGCGACCCGCGGCGCTTCGCGCTGGCGATCCTCACCAATGTGTTCGGCGGCGGCATGTCGAGCCGACTCTTTCAGCGGGTGCGGGAGGAGCTGGGGCTGGCCTACGCGGTCTACGCGTACAAGCAGTTCTATCAGAGCGCCGGCGCAGCTCGGCGTCTACGTCGGGACCCAGCCGGCCACCGCCGACGCAGGCGATCGAGGCGATCCCGCGGAGTACGCATCGCCTGGCGCGCGGAGGGACTGCCCGACGACGAGCTCGCCGACGGGAAGCAGCAGCTCAAGGGTCAGGTGATGCTGTCGCTGGAGAGTCCCGCGGCACGGATGAGTCGCCTGGCCGGATTCGACGCTCCACGGCGACCCGTACCGCCCGCTCGACGCGATGCTCGCGGAGATCGATGCGGTGACGCGCGGACGACATCGCGGCGGTGGCGGCGGAGTTCTTCGCCCGGAGCGGCAGACCGTGCTGCGGTTGGGACCGCAAGACGGCAGTAGAGGAAAGGCGAAGGGTGAGAGGGAGTAGCGCTTTTGCCCCGTTCACCGTCTCACTCTCACCCTTCTCCATCGACCTTCACCCTACTCTGACTACTGAGGGCACATGATCATCGGCGTGCCGAAGGAAATCAAGACCAACGAGAACCGCGTCGCCCTGGTGCCGGCCGGGCGCCGAGGCGCTGGTCGGCGCCGGGCACACGGTGCTGCGTCGAGCAGGGCGCGGGACTCGGCAGCGGCTTCGCCGACGAGGCGTACGACGCCGTCGGCGCCAGATCGCTCGCCACCGCGGACGAGGTGTGGGCCAGGCGCCGAGATGATCATGAAGGTGAAGGAGCCGATCGCGGTCGAGTGGCCGCGGATGCGGACGGGCCAGCTGATCTTCACCTACTTCCACTTCGCCGCCGCCGAGGAGCTCACCCGCGCCGTGATCAAGTCGGGCGCGATCGCCGTGGCCTACGAGACGGTGCAGCTCGCCAGCGGCGAGCTGCCGCTGCTCACGCCGATGTCGGAGGTGGCCGGGCGGATGGCGGTGCAGGAGGGCGCCAAGTACCTCGAGAAGCTCTTCGGCGGCCGCGGCGTGCTGCTGGGCGGCGTGCCGGGCGTGGCGCCGGGCGAGGTCGTGATCATCGGCGGCGGCGTGGTGGGCATCAACGCGGCGAAGATGGCGGCCGGGCTGGGCGCGCATGTGACGATCCTCGACATCTCGCTCGACCGGCTGCGCTACCTCGACGACGTGCTGCCGGCCAACGTGGACACCGTCTACTCCAACCGGCACAACATCCTCGATGCCATCCGCCGGGCCGACCTGGTGGTCGGCGCCGTGCTGCTGCCGGGCGCCAAGGCGCCGCACCTGGTCAAGCGCGCCGACCTCAAGCTGATGAAGCCGGGCTCGGTGATCGTGGACGTGGCGGTCGACCAGGGCGGCTGCGTCGAGACGATCAAGCCGACGACCCACGAGAACCCGACCTACTTCGTCGACGGCATCCTGCACTACGGCGTGGCCAACATGCCGGGCGGCGTGCCGCGCACGTCGACCCTGGCGCTGACCAACGCCACGCTGCCGTACGCGCTGAAGCTGGCGAAGCACGGCTGGAAGGAGGCCTGCAAGGCCGATCCGGCGCTTGCGGCTCGGGCTCAACGTGGTCGAGGGCAAGGTGGTCTATCCGGGCGTGGCCGAGGCGTTCGGGCTGCCGCTGGTCGACGTCGCCGCGGTCATCTGAGCAGCCGCTGCGACGTGACCGATGTCCTCGTGGCCCGGCTGCCCCATGCGCGAGGGCCTTGCCGCTGCCCGACGCTCGGCCACGCCCGGTGCCGCCGGGTACGACGTGGTGAGCGCCGAAGATGGCGTGCTGGCCCCGCTGCGAGCGGCGGCTCTTCCGCACCGGATTCGCGATCGCGGTCCCAGCGGGGTTCGAGTGCCAGATCCGGCCCCGCTCCGGGCTCGCGCTGCAAGCACGGCATCACGCTGCCCAACACTCCGGCCACGATCGACAGCGACTACCGGGGCGAGCTCATGATCGCCGCTGATCAACCTCGGGACCGAGCCGTTCGAGGTCACCCGCGGCATGCGGATCGCGCCAGATGATCTTCGCCCGGGTCGAGCCGGTGACGTTCCACGACGGTCGATGGCGCTTGCCCGGAACCGACGCGCGGGGCAGGGCGGATTCGGCAGCACCGGGCACTGACGGTAGCTGCACTGGCTGTCCCAGTTGATCGGCACTACATCGCCCTGCCGTAATCCGTCTTGCCATCTTACGTGACCCTTACTTGCGCCGCACCTCGGCGCGGCCTGAATGAAGTTTCCGGCACTGAAATTCGGTGTCCTTCCTCCCCGCGAACGAAATCGCGGTCGATCTCGGCACCGCCAACACCCTGATCTACGTGAAGGGCGAAGGCATCGTCCTGAACGAGCCCTCCGTCGTCGCGATCGAGAAGGCCACCGGCAAGATCAAGGGCATCGGACTCGAAGCGAAGCGCATGCTGGGCCGCACGCCGGACGGCATCCTCGCGGTGCGTCCGCTCAAGGACGGCGTGATCGCCGACTTCGACGTCACCGAGAAGATGCTGCGCTACTTCCTCAAGACCATCATCGACAAGCACGTCTTCCGGGTGAAGCCGAAGGTGATCGTCTGCGTGCCGTCGGGCATCACCGAAGTCGAGCGTCGCGCGGTGCGCGACTCGGCCGAGACCGCCGGCGCCAAGCAGGTGCTCATGGTGGCCGAGCCGATGGCGGCGGCGATCGGCGTCGGGCTGCCGGTCGAGACGCCGACCGGCAACATGGTGATCGACATCGGCGGCGGCACCACCGAGATCGCGGTCATCGCGCTCTCGGGCATCGTGTCCGACACCTCGATCCGCACCGGCGGCGACGAGCTCGACCAGGCCATCGTGCAGTTCATGCGCAAGAACTACAACCTGCTGGTCGGCGAGCCCACCGCCGAGGCGATCAAGATCAAGATCGGCTCGGCGGCGCCCGACCGGCGACGAGCGGGAGATGGAAGTGAAGGGCCGCGACCTGGTCTCCGGCATTCCGAAGACGGTGCGCGTGCACTCGAGCGAGATCCGCGAAGCGGTGCAGGAGCCGATCCAGCAGATCGTCGACGCGGTGCGGCGCGCGCTGGAGATCACGCCGCCCGAGCTGGCCAGCGACATCGTCGACCGCGGCATCGTCATGACCGGCGGCGGCGCGCTCATCCGCGGGCTCGACATCCTGCTGGCCGCAGGAGACCGGCCTGCCGATTCACGTCGACGAGGATCCGCTCACCTGCGTGGTGCGCGGCACCGGCCGCATTCTCGACGACTTCGAGAAGTACCGCAGCGTCCTCTCCGTCTAGGCATGGCCGGGCGCGGATCGTTCGCTACTCCCGCCGCGACACCGTGCTCTTCCTCGTCTGCGTCGGCCTCTCGGTGGTGGCGTCTCGTCCTGCCCACTCGAATCGGACTGAGCGTGGCGGATACCCTTCGCGAGACCGTGCTCGCCCCTCTCGTGTGGCTCCAGGCCAGGGCCGAGGAGGGACGCACCAGCCGCGTCCGCTTCCGCGAAGTCACCGCCCAACGAGACTCCTCCGCCTATCTCGCACAGGGCCTGCCGTCGCTCCTGGCCGAGAATGAGCGGCTGCGGCAGCTCCTCGACCCTCAGCGAGCGATTGTCCAGTTCGTACGTCGCGGCCGAAGTGCTCCACCAGTCACTGGCCACCGACGCTCGCACTCTGCTGCTGAGCGCGGGCTCGAGTAAGGGCGTGTCGCCCTTCGACCCGGTTGTGTCGCCGGAGGGACTCATCGGTGTCGTGCTGAGTACGGCCGACGCATACCAGCATTGCCATGACGTGGGCTCACCCGGAGTTCCGTGTGAGTGCCTTTACGGTCACCGGCAACGCTGCCGGCGTGGTCGCTCCGTCGCTGTCGGCTGTGAGCGGGGAAGGGGCGCTCGAGTTCCGTGGTGTGCCCTATCGCGACTCGGTACCGCCCGGATCGCTGGTGCTCTCCTCGGGTCTCGGCGGGGTGTACCCCAAGGGAATCCCGGTCGGAACGGTCACGGGACTGGTTCGAGAGCAGGCAGGCTGGGAGCGGGTGTACCGCCTTCGTCCAGCCGCCAATCCTGGGTCGGTCGGCCATGTGCTGATCCTGATCGCCCCGCCATCCTCCGACCTCGCGCCGCTTTCCCCAGCGATTCGCAACTTCAGGCTCAACGACTGGATTCGCTGCTCAAGGCGCGCCGCGCCGATTCGCTGGCGCAGGCCGCGAAAGAGGCGGCGGCGGCTCGCAAAGACTCGCTGGCCAGGATTCGCAAGCGGACCAGGCCTGACAGCGGCGCGGCACCATCCGCCGCTCCAGCGACTCCTGCCCCGTCGCGGCCTCCCGCACAACGAGCCGAGTCGGCCCGGGGAGATTCGGCCCGATGATGCCGACGAGAGCGAATCGCGTGCAGTTGGTGCTCGTACTACTATTGATGGTAATTCTCCAGTTCTATCTGCGGCCCCGGCTCTGGGGACCGCGAGTCAGTCCCGATTTTCTCTTTCTGGGGCTGATGCTCGTGGCGCTCCGAAGCAGCCCCGGAATCGCCGCACTGCTAGGATTCTTCATCGGCCTGGCCGGCGATGCCCTGACCCCGGCTCGGTTCGGAGCAGGAATGATGGCCAATACCGTCGTCGGCTATTGCGCCTCGTGGGCCCGTGCCGTCTTCTTCGCCGACAACATTCTCGTGAATGCTGCGTTCGTCGGGGCGGGGCTCTGGCTGCGCGACCTCCTCACTCTGTTGCTGAGCGGGGGAACGGACCGGCCCCTGCTTGCGGAGCTCACCGTCTACAGCCCACTCGAGGCCCTCGCGACGGCCGCGTTCGCGCTGCTGGTACTCCTCGCATCGAGGCAGTGGTTCTCAGTCCGGCTCGACGTATGAACGGCTTCGATTCCTACCGCCTGCGGGAGCGCGCCGACACGGCGCAGTGGATCCTTCTCCTCGCGTTCCTGGTCCTCTCCGGTGCCTTCTTTCGGACCCAGGTCCTTCAGCACGAGAAGTTCCAGCTCAAGGCCGAAACCAACCGGCTTCGGCCAATTACCGTCGCGCCGCCTCGAGGAGCGATTCTCGACCGGAAGGGCGAGATCATCGCCGAAAACGTCCCCGGATACTCCGTCAAGCTGCTCGCCCCATCCGCCGACTCTCTGCGCGCCGTGATCGCCCGCATGGGCCAATTCGTTCGAATCGACACGAGCGAAGTCGACGAGATCGTTCGGCGCTTCACCCAGGCTCGCTACCAACCAGCGATCGTATTCGGCGATGCCAACTTCGAGACCGTTGCGCGCCTCGAGGAGCACCGATTCGTTCTCCCAGGCCTCGTCATTCAAGCGGAACCAAAGCGCCTGTATCCCGCGGGTAAGGCCGTTGCGCATCTCGTGGGGTATGTCTCGGAGGTGACCGAACAGGACCTCGACGACGAATCGCTTTCCCGGGGCGGGTCTGGGTTCGATCGTCGGGAAGGCGGGCCTGGAACGGGAGTACGACGACACGCTCCGCGGCGTCGAAGGGGTGCGCTACATCGAGGTCAACGCGCGCGGCCGTCTCGTGCGCGAGGAGGCCGGCGCGGCATCACTGCTGCCGACGCCCGGCAAACCGATCGAGACCACAGTGGATCTCGAGCTGCAGCGCTTCATCGACAGTATCTGGCCGGCCGGGGTCCGGGGGGCGATGGTCGCGATGACGCCCTCGGGCGAGATCCGCGCCATGTATTCGTCTCCCTCCTACGATCCCAACGATTTTGTCGGCGGCATCACGAGCGCCGAATGGCGGGCGCTCAACACCGACGAGGCCCGACCGCTCCTCAATCGGGTGATCATGGCGCGGTACCCGCCCGCCTCTCCGTTCAAGCTGGCCATCTGCGGCGATGGCGCTCAAACGCGGGCTCGTCGGACTTCGACACCCACATGCCGCAGCCGTGCCGCGGTGGCCTCCGTCTGGGGAACCGGGTCTTCCGCTGCTGGAAGAAGGAGGGGCACGGCTCACTCGATCTGCTCGGCGCCGTCGCCGCGAGCTGCGACGTCTACTTCTATCAGCTGGGGCTTCGCCTCGGACTCAACGCCATCATCCAGGACGGCGTCCTCATGGGGTTCCGGGACAAGAGCGGAATCGACCTCGAGAACGAGATCGACCCGATCTTCCCGAGCTCCACCGCCTACTTCGACCGGCTCTACGGTCCGCGTCGCTGGAGCCCGCCGGCCACCACCCTCAACTTCTCGATCGGCCAGGGAGAGAACACCCAGACCCTCATCAACATGATGCGGTTCTACGAGGGACTCGCTGGAAACGGGAACGCCGCATCACCCTATCTCGTTCGTCCCGCGGCCGCCAAGCCGCGAGAGCTGGGCTTGAGCGCCGACCAGCTCGATGGCCTGCGGCGAGCGTTGATCGCGGTGGTGGAGCGAGGCACCGCAGCGGCGCAGTCGTCATGCCGACCTGGCCGTCGCGGGAAAGACCGGCACCGCGCAGAACCCGCACGGCAAGGACCACGGCTGGTTCATCGGGTTCGCGCCGGCCGACAAGCCGGAGCTGATCGTCGGTGCCATCATGGAGTTCGCCGAACACGGGACGGTCGTGGCTCCCTATGTGATCCGGACGCTTCGGCGGTACATACTCGGCCCCGACACGGCGGGCGCCATCAAGGTCAAAGTTCTGATCGATGAGGCCGCTACCGTCCAGGACAGCGCCCCACGTCCAATCGAGCTCGACCCCGACTCCGCCGCGGCCAAGGCCACCGCCGATTCGATACGCCAGAGTGGGAATCCATGAGGGCGGCCACTATCGACCGTCCGCTGATGACGATCAGCGCCTGCCTGATGTTCTTCGGGCTGCTCACCCTCTACTCGGCGGGGCAGACCGATGTGCCGACTCATGCCGCCGGCGTATGGTACCGGCAGTTCTTCTGGTTCGGGATCGGCATGGTGGCGGGTGGGATGGTGTTTCACCTCTCGGTGCGTCTGCTCGAGTGGCTGGCACCGGCGCTCTATGGATTCAGTCTCGCATCTGCTCGGTCTGGTGCTGGTAGTCGGCACCGGAGCAGGTACGGCACCGAGCAGTCAGAGCTGGCTCTCCGTCGGCGGTCACCAGATCGGGCAGCCGTCAGAGCTGGCGAAGATTGCGACCGTTCTGATGCTGGCTCGGTATCTGTCGGGGCGGAAGGAGCCACCGCGGTCGCTGCAGAGACCTGCTGATCCCCGGGCTCATCGTCGGCGTGCCGTTCCTCCTCGTGCTCAAGCAGCCCGACCTGGGCAGCGCCATCGTCTTCATCGGAATCGCCTTCGCGATGCTGTTCTGGGCGGGCGTGCGTCCACGACTGCTTTTCCTCATCGCCTCGCCCGTGGTCAGCCTGCTCCTCGCCTTCAACACGGTGGCGTGGGGCGCCTGGATCGTGTTGCTGGTCGGGGTGCTCGTCGCCTGGCGTCCCTACCTCGTGGGATTGGGTAATTCCCCTGACCGCCAACATCGTGATGGGTGGCGTCGCGATCCCGCTCTGGCAGCGGCTCGCGCCCTATCAGCAGAACCGTCTGCTCACCTTCCTCAACCCCGAGGTCGATCCGCGGGCGGCGGGCTACCACGCGATTCAGTCCCAGGTGGCCATCGGCTCGGGCGGCTGGTTCGGCACAGGGTTCACCCAGGGTCCCCAAAAGCGTCTCGCGTTCCTGCCGGAACAGCACACCGACTTCGTCTTCCCGATCGTGGGTGAGGAGCTCGGCTTCGTCGGTGTCATGGTGGCCCTGACGCTCTTCCTTCTTCTGTTCCTCTCCTTGCTCCGGATCGCTCGTCGCGCCACCGACCCGTTCAGCAGCCTCGCTGTCTTTCGGAATCCTGGGACTCTTCTTCACCCACGTCTTCGAAAATGTCGGCATGACGGTGAACCTCATGCCGATCACCGGCATCCCGCTGCCGTTTTTCTCCTACGGAGGCTCGTTTTTCCTTATTTGCTGCGATCTGCCTCGGTCTTGCACTCCGGGTCGCCTGGGACTCTCGGCAATCCGGCTATCCAGATGTCTGACAATGAGTTACGTAATAGGCCCTGGCGCTCGGAGGCCGAATCCCCGAAATTCCATGGTCCTTGTCCCGCACCTTCCCTCTTCTGGTGGTACCTACTTTCTATGGCCGTGATGGCATGGTTTAAGAAGGAACGGAAGCCTCGGAAGTCGCAGCGCGAACGGCTCGAGATTCCGCCTGACGCGTGGGAAAAGTGCGACGGCTGCGGCCACATCGACATCCGGGAGAAGTTCGAGAAGGCGCTCAACGTCTGTCCGGAGTGCGGCCACCACCGGCGGATCAGCGCCGAGGAATACGTCGAGCTGCTGACCGACGAAGGCACCTGGCGTGAGCTCTACGGCGATCTTCGGTCGGTGGATCCCCTCGAGTTCGAGCATTACGCCGACCGCCTGACGGCCGCCCGACAAGAAGGGTGGAGACGCCGACGCGATCTTCACCGGAACGGCCAAGCTCGATGGGCAGCCGTTCGATCTGGGCGTCATGAATTTCGCGTTCATGGGCGGGTCGATGGGATCGGTGGTGGGCGAGAAGATCGCGCGACTCGCGCGCCGCTCGCCGAAAAGAAGGCTCCGCTGGTCATCGTCTCCACCTCGGGCGGCGCCCGGATGCAGGAAGGTGTCCTCTCGCTCATGCAGATGGCCAAGACCTCGGCGGCGATCGCCCAACTCCACCGCGATTCCATCCCGTACATCTCCATCCTGACCGATCCCACCACCGGTGGCGTCTCGGCCTCCTTCGCCATGCAGGGCGACGTGATCCTCGCCGAGCCGGGAGCGGTGATCGGCTTCGCGGGCCAGCGGGTCATCAAGCAGACGATCGGCCAGGATCTGCCGGAGGGATTCCAGACGGCGGAGTTCCTGCTCGAGCACGGCCAGATCGACGACGTGGTTCCGCGGGCGTCGCTTCGGGAGACCACTGCCCGGCTGCTTCGGCACATGCAGGGTCGGCGACCGCAGATGGAGCGCGCCGAGCAGAGTTGATCCCAGGCCGTTTTCTCCCTTGTGTGCGCCCCACCCACGGCCTGTCTGGGTGGGGCGTTTCGTTGAGGCCATAGCGGATGACCCTGACGTACGGCGATGCGCTGGATTTCCTCTTTCCGCGCACCACCACGATCAAGTTCGGGCTCGAGACCACCCGAGCCCTGCTCCGGTCGTTGGGGAATCCGCACGAGGTGATGCCGTCTGTCCACATCGGGGGCACCAACGGAAAGGGTAGCGTCTCGACGCTGGTCGCCGCCGCGCTGCGTCAAGAGGGGTGGCGAGTCGGACTCTACACCTCGCCACACCTCGTGTCGTTTCGCGAGCGCATTCGGGTCGACGGGGTACCGATCTCCGAGGACGCGCTCGCGATGTGGACCAACCAGCTTCACGGGGAGATCCTCGAGCACAAGGCGACGTTCTTCGAGGCCACCACCGCGATCGCCTTCGCCGATTTCGCTGCGCGAGGCGTCGAGATCGCCGTGGTCGAGGTCGGGCTCGGCGGCCGGCTCGACAGCACCAACGTGATTCGGCCGCTCGTGAGCGCCGTGACCAAGATCGAGCGCGACCACATGAAGTATCTCGGGGAGACGCTCGAGTCGATCGCCTGCGAAAAAGCCGGCATCGCCAAGCCTGGAGTTCCGTTCGTCATCGGCGAGCGCACTCCCACGCTGGTGGAGGTGCTCAGGCGAGAGGCGCACAAGTCGGTGGCCCGGATCGATCCCGGGGCACGGGCAGACGTTCGGGTCCTGCCCGCGGATTACGAGTGGAAGGGTGGGCTCAGCCTGGTCGGGCCCCATCAGCGCCGAAATGCAGGAGTCGCCCATGGTGTGCTCATGGCTCTCCCCGAGCCGTACCGGCCCAGCGCCGACTCCCTGGAACGTGGATTCGCGCAGGCAAGGGTCGCGGGACGGCTCGACCGGCGGGGGAAGTGGCTCTTCGACGTCGCGCACAATCCGGACGGGATGCGGGCGCTGACGCGCGCCCTCGAGGCCATCCGGCCACCGCGACCGCTCCATGCCCTGGTCTCGATTCTGGGCGACAAGGAATGGCCCGAGATGCTGGTCGAACTCGACCGCGTGATCGATCGAGGTATTCTTACCGTCGCGCCGACGGCGGCGGACCGTGGCTGGGACACTCGGTGGTTGCGGCGGTGGCTTAGTGACCGCGGTCGCCCGCCGGCGCGTGCGGCATGGACCCTCGTTCCCAGCTTCTCCGAGGCGCTCCAACGCGCCCCCGAAGGGGCCGCGACCGTGCTGGTGACGGGGTCGTTCCACACTGTCGGCGACGTGATGACGGCTCTGGGCATGGAGGTATGAGAACGGAGAACGGAGAAAGGAGAAAAGAGAAGGGCGAGGGGAGGGGCCCTTTCTCCCTTCACCGTGCTCTCTTCTACGCTATTTTCCCCCCATGAAAAGCCAGGCCTTGCCGGGATTTCGCGAGTTCACGCCCGTCGATCTCTCGCACCGCTCCCACATCTTCCAGACGTGGCGGTCCGTTGCCGCGAGGTACGGATTCGAGGAGTACGACGGGCCGCCGCTCGAGCCGCTCGAGCTGTACACGACCAAGAGCGGGGACGAGATCGTCGGCCAGCTCTACAACTTCACGGACAAGGGCGAGCGTGAGGTGGCGCTTCGGCCGGAGATGACGCCGACACTGGCCCGGATGGTGGCCGCCCGCGCCAACGACGCTTCGCAAGCCGATCCGATGGTTCTCGATCCCGCAGCTCTTCCGCTACGAGCGGCAGCAGCGGGGGCGTCTTCGAGAGCACTTCCAGCTCAACTGCGACCTGATCGGCGAGCCGGGTCCGCTCGCCGATGCCGAGATCATTGCGCTCGCGATCGATGTGATGCGGGCCTTCGGGCTGGGGTCGGGAGATGTTCGCGTTCGACTCTCCGACCGAAGGGTGCTGGGCGGCATCCTGGCATCGATCGACCTTGGTGGCGGCCGAGAGCGGCTTGCACACCAGGCGCTCGACAAGATTGGGCGGCGCGAGTATGGCACCGCCAAGCAAACGTTGCTCGATGCCGGTGGTCCCGCACAATCAGTCGAGAATCTGGAATCCCTGGCCGCCGTAAAGGACCTGGCGGAGGTCGAGAGCCGCTACCGGCATGCAGAGACGTCCCGCCTTCGGACGGTCATCGACGCGTTGAGGGCCATGGGCCTTGCCGACTTCGTCGATCTCGATCTGACCATCGTGCGTGGCCTGGCCTACTACACCGGCACGGTCTTCGAGCTCTTCGACGCGAAGAGATCGCTCCGGGCCATCTGTGGCGGTGGCCGGTACGACAATCTGCTGGAGCACCTCGGCGGGGTCGACCTTCCGGCCGTCGGCTTCGGCATGGGCGACGTGGTGCTGCGGGAGCTGCTGAAGGACAAGGGCCTGCTGCCCGATTATCGCCCCTCGGTCGACGTCTTCGTGGCTGCGGTGACGCCGGAGGATCAGCCGTACGTCCTGGCCTTGGCGCATGAGCTGCGTGACGACGAACATCGGGGTCGAATATGCGCTGGCCGAGCTCACGCTGGCCAAGCAGCTGCAAGCTGGCGAACGCCCGCAACGCGCGGTGGGCCGTGCTGGTCGGGCCGGATGAGCGGGCGCGGGGAGAGGTGCATCCTCAAGGACCTCGCGGGGAAGACGCAGATCACGATACCTCGTAACCAGATCGTGGTCCACTTATCGAGTGTGATCGGCATTTGATTCACCCCGTGGATTTACGACACAAGGAAGAACAGAACCGGCTTTGGCGTCGTGATGGTTATGGGAGATGTTCTCGGAGGGCAAGTGAACGCAGGAATTGAGGAGAGACGATGGCGGATGAGAAGGCGCTGACCACCCGCGCCGCTGATTTCAGCGCCTGGTACAACGAAGTGATCATGCCGCGCCGAGCTCGCGGACTACAGCCCGGTGCGCGGCTGCATGGTCATCCGGCCGAATGGCTACGCCATCTGGGAGCAGATGCAGCGGGCGCTCGACGAGATGTTCAAGGACACCGGGCACCAGAACGCCTACTTCCCGCTCTTCATCCCGCAGAGCTTCCTCGCGCGGGAGGCGCAGCACGTCGAAGGCTTCGCGCCGGAGACGGCGGTGGTCACGCACGGTGGCGGCAAGGAGCTGGAGGAGCCGCTCGTCATCCGGCCGACCTCCGAGACGATCATCTACGCGATGTACGCCAAGTGGATCCAGAGCTACCGCGACCTGCCGGTGCTGATCAACCAGTGGGCCAACGTGGTGCGCTGGGAGATGCGCACCCGGCTCTTCCTGCGCACCACGGAGTTCCTCTGGCAGGAAGGTCACACGGCCCACGCGACCGAGGCGGAGGCCGAGGAGGAGACCCTGGCGGATGCTCGGGGTCTATCGCACCTTCATGGAAGAGTGGATGGCGATGCCGGTGCTCACCGGCCGGAAGACCGACAGCGAGCGATTCGCCGGCGCGCTCCGCACCTACTGCATGCGAAGCGCTGATGCAGGACAACAAGGCGCTCCAGGCGGGCACCAGTCACAACCTCGGGCAGAACTTCGCCAAGGCCTTCGACGTCACGTTCCAGACCGCCGAGGGCGGGCTCGATCACGTCTGGAACACCTCGTGGGGCGTATCGACCCGGCTGGTCGGCGCGCTCATCATGACGCACGGCGACGACGCCGGCACTCGTCTGCCCGCCGCGGCTGGCGCAGTACCAGGTCGTGATCGTTCCGATCTACAAGACCGATGAAGAGCGCACTGCCGTCACGGCCGCCGCCGATCGCCTGCGGCAGGAGCTCGCGGCCGGAGGCGTGCGGGTGCACCTGGACGGACGAGATGGGATGAAGCCGGGTGCCAAGTACTACGAGTGGGAAGGCCGCGGCGTCCCGCTCCGGCTCGAGATCGGGCCGCGCGACGTCGCGGCCGGCACGGTCATGCTCGCCCGGCGGACCGGTGGCAAGAAGCAGCCGATCCCGATGGCGGGGATTGCCGCGCGCCTGCGTCAGGATCGATGGATCGCGATGCAGCAGCGACCTGCTCGAGGCCGCGCGCAGCTCGGCGGGAGGCAGCACAGCATCCGGGGGGCCACCAAGGCAACAGTTTCTCGACTTACATGGAGGGCGATGGGGGCTTCGTGTACGGCGGCTGCTGTGGGCGATCCCGCGTGCGAGGCCGAGATCAAGGAGCAGACCAAGGCGACGATCCGCGTGCTTGCCGGACGAGGAGTTCCGCTCGCCCGATGCGCCGACGACCTGCATGTGGTGCGGCCGGCCGAGCGTTGCCGAGGCGGTGTGGGCGAAAGCGTACTGACGACCACGGTGTCCGAGCGTCCTGGCGGACGCTCGGTCTGCGCTTCGTGAGGGCCGGACGCTCCGGCTCGGCAGCGTGAATCTCTCCGCGATCGCCGACAAGGTAGGGACGCCGGCCTACGTCTACAACGCCGCGGTGATTCGCGACGTTATCGCGCGCTGGACAGTGCGCTGGCCGGCGTGCCGCACCGGATCTGCTTCGCGGTCAAGGCCAACAGCAACCTCGCGGTGCTGCGGGTGCTGCGTGACCTGGGCGCCGGGGCGGACATCGTCTCCGGTGGCGAGCTGCGCGCGTGTCCTCGCCGCCGGATTCGATCCTCGATCGCGTCGTCTTCAGTGGTGTCGGGAAGATCCGAGCAAGAGCTGCGGCTGGCCGTACGCGCGGGTCTCGGTCACCTCAATGTCGAGTCGCGTGACGAGCTCGAGCGGCTCGCGCGCATCGCCGAGGAGCGAGCGCCTCGCGGTCACCGTCGGGATCCGGGTGAATCCCGACGTCACGCCGAGACCCATCCATACATCTCGACCGGCAAGAGCGGCATCAAGTTCGGCGTCCCGATCGATCAGGTCGCGGCCGCCGCCGGCGTGATTGCCTCCCATCCGTTCCTCGAGCTCGACCACCCTCGCGATGCATCTCGGCAGCCAGCTGCTCGACACCGCGCCCTATCCAGCAGGGCATTGCGCGCCTGCTCGAGCTCGTCGACCGCCTCCGCGCAGCCGGAATCGACCACGCTCAGGCGTTCTCGATATCGGTGGCGGACTCGGTATTCGCTACGGGGACGAGCCGTCGCTGGATCCTCGCCGTTTTGCGGAGGCGGTCGTCCCGATGCTTGCGCCAAGCGGATTGACTGATCGTACCTCGAGCCGGGACGCTTTCTGGTCGGGAGCGCCGGTGTCTTGCTCACCACAGGTGCTCTACCGGAAGCATTCGGGCGGGAAGGAGTTGGTCGTGGTGGACGCCGGGATGAACGACCTGGTGCGGCCGAGCCATTACAGGCGTATCACGAGATCGTCGAGCTGGAAGAGCAGGGGCGGCCGGAGGCGCGAGTAGATGTGGTCGGACCGGTGTGCGAGACTGGGGACTTCCTGGCGCTGGATCGCGTGATGCCCGGCGCTGGTACGCCGGCGAACGCTCGCGCAGTGCTCGGAGCCGGCGCCTACGGCTTCGTCATGGCGTCGAACTACAACTCCCGTCCCAGGCCGGCGGAGGTGGTGGTAGACGGAGAACGCTGGTGCGGTCGTGCGGCCGCGCGAGACGGTGGAAGAACTGTACGCCGACGAGCAACTGTCGACCCTGAGGAGCGCCCCACCCCGTGATCACGGCATCACGACGGAATCCTGATCATCGACTTCGGCTCCCAGTACACCCAGCTCATCGCGAGACGGGTGCGCGAGGCCCATGTCTACTGCGAGATCCACCCCCCGTCCCGTACGGTCGCCTGGATTCGTGAGTGGAATCCTCGCGGGATCATCCTCTCGGGCGGTCCGAACTCGGTGTACGGCGAAGACGTTCCGACCGCCGACCGGTCCCTCCTCGATCTGGGGACCCCGGTGCTCGGTCTCTGCTACGGCATGCAGGTGCTGGCGCAGCTCTCGGGGGGACGAGTCGACCGCCGCATCCGTCGGGAATACGGTCGCGCGAACGTCACGGTGAACGGCGGAAGGCTCTTCCAGGGTTCGGAACAGGCGAGGAAACCCCGGTCTGGATGAGCCACGGAGATCACGTCGATGTGCCCCCGCCCGGTTATGACAGTCACGGCGTCCAGCGACAACTCTCCAATCGCCGCCTTCGAGCACCGCGAGAAGCCATTGTTCGGCGTCCAGTTCCATCCCGAGGTCGCCCACACGCCTCGGGGCGGGGAGATCATAGCGCAACTTCCTGTTCGAGGTGTGCGGCTGCACTCCGGACTGGACGGCGGGTCACTTCGTCGAAGGCGAGGTGGCGCGGATTCGCGAGGCGGTTGGGCCGACGGGCCGTGTCATCTGCGGACTGTCGGGAGGCGTCGACTCCTCGGTCGCGGCCGTGCTGGTGCACCGGGCCGTGGGCGACCGACTCACCTGCATATTCGTCGACCATGGTCTCCTTCGCCTGCATGAGCGGGAGCAGGTGGAGGCCACCTTCCGACGCCATCTGGGCATCGACCTTCGCGTCGTGGATGCGTCCGATGCGTTCCTCGAACGGCTGGCCGGCGTCACCGATCCCGAGGAGAAGCGGCGGAGAATCGGGCACACCTTCATCGAGGTCTTCGAGAAGGAGGCCCGAAGCCGTGGGCCCGACGTCCGATTCCTGGTCCAGGGCACTCTGTACCCCGATGTGATCGAATCGCTGTCTCCCCGTGGCGGCCCGTCGGTCACGATCAAGACCCACCACAACGTCGGCGGCCTGCCGGAGCGGCTCCCGTTCAAGCTTCTCGAGCCGCTGCGGGAACTCTTCAAGGACGAGGTGAGGCAGGTCGGCCGAGAGCTGGGGTTGCCCGAGGAAATGGTGGGCCGGCATCCCTTTCCCGGTCCCGGACTGGCGATCCGTATTATCGGCGATGTCACCAAGCCGTCCGCTCGATGTGCTCCGGCGTGCCGATCACATCTACATCGAGGAAATCCGGGCCGCGGGTCTCTACGACGAGATCTGGCAGGCATTCTCGGTCCTGCTCCCCATCCGGTCGGTCGGCGTCCAGGGCGATTTTCGCAGCTACGACCAGGTCGTCGCCCTGCGCGCCGTGACGAGCCGGGACGGCATGACCGCCGACTGGTTTGCGTTTCCCCCGGAGGTGCTGGCCCGAATCTCGAATCGGATCGCCAACGAGGTGGATGGAGTGAATCGAGTGGTCTATGACGTGAGCTCCAAGCCACCGGCAACCATCGAGTGGGAATGACCAAGCCCGGCCCCCGCAGCATCACGCTCCGCTTTCTGGCGGAGCCCGGACACGTGAATTTCGCCGGGAAGGTACACGGCGGCGTCGTGATGAAATGGATCGATCAGGTGGGATACACCTGCGCCGCCGGCTGGACCGGCGAGTACTGCGTGACGAGCTACGTGGGAGGGCTCAACTTCCTCAGGCCGATCCTCGTGGGAGAAGTCGTGGACCTACGCGCGCTGGTGATTCACACGGGACGCACCAGCCTCCACATCGCGATCGATATCTATGCCTGTGATCCTCGGGAAGTCGAGAAGACACGACGTTGTCATTGTGTGATCGTATTCGTCGCGCTGGACGCGGCGGGCCGCCCTCATCCCGTTCCTTTGTGGACGCCTGAAACAGAGACCGATCGCGCCCTTCAGCAATATGCCCTGCGGCTCATCGAGCTCCGGAAGACCATGGACTCCGAGATGGAGGCGCGCCTCGCACTGCTCGACCAAGCTGCGTCCTGACTGGCCGACCTATCCCTTCGTCTTCAACACCCGGATCTCCCTCCGCCGAACGTCACTGCTGCCGTCCGGTCCCGAGACGCGGACATCGAGCAGATAGCGGCCGGGCTTGAGGCGGCGCAGCTGGAGTGTCCGACGCGCGTGGATGACCGCGCCCGCGGCCACTTCGTCGAAGCGGAGCCGCACGACCGGCCTCCGCTCCGGCTCCGACCGGTCCCCTCTGAGCCGGTAGACCGAGATCTCGTGCCCGTAGGCTCTGCCCGCTTGCGCCCCTGAGACCTCGTAGTACAGCTCGGCTTCGCGACTCTCGGGCACCATCCCGAAGGGCGTGAGATACGCGGTGTCCGAAGGCGTGGCCTGCCAGACCACACTGGCGCCCTCGACGCCGATTGCCAGGTCGCTGATCGCGAGCTCAGGCCCGTCCCGCGCGACCAGCACCGAGTCTCGCGGTAACACGACACCAACATCGTTTCCGGTCTGGACTGCTGCCCGCCATGAAAAGCGGCCGGCCGGCAGCGTGACTTCCGCGCGACCGATCAGGTACTCGGCTGGGGCGAGCGTGCGCGGGGCTTCAACGATGACGGTGGTGTCCACCGATCCCGCCGCTCGACCGGCCTCGTCGAAACCCACGAGACGGACCCGAACGGGATACCGGCCACCTGGGCGAAGGGGTGCCGCGCTGTCGGGAGATGCCATGGCGAAGACGAAGTGTGCGATCGGTCCTCGGGGGCCGTGGCCGATCGCCACGAGATTGGCCACGACGAGGAGGCGATGGCTGAATTGAAGCTCGTAGCTGTCTGTGGTCGTGCCGTACTCGATGCTGGCTCGGCCGATCCCCCGCTCGCGAGCCCGAGAGTGCGCGGCGCCGTAAGGCCCCCAATTCAGCATCTTGCTGTAAAGCGGAGACAGCGACTGGCGGGAGAGCAGGAGCTGGTCTACGGGCGCGTCCGACGCGCCATGCAGGTCGAGGACACTCTCCACGAGGCGGTAGTCGTAGAGGTCGCCGCCGCCATTCCGGTCCGATCCCGAGGAGAAGTGGAACAGCAGATCTCCGTCTGCTCGCGCGTAGCGCCACGACTCGCTGGGCATGAGCCCGAATACGAACGGCTTGAGACGCTCGGCCGGCTCGCCATGGCGAACGTAGATCACTCCGCGGTCATCGAGCTCCAGGCTGCCCGAGCGGTACGCGTCCATTGGGTTGTAGAATCTCCGGCTCAGGGTGAGCGCAAAGTTGCGGCGTGCGTAGAGAAGCCGGCGGTAGTGCTCCCGGATACGCTCACCGTCTCCACGAAGCTCCGCTCGATCGCGCCCCGACCAGAACCGAGTCAGGAACTCGACGCGCTTCGGCCCCGAGGAAGCGTCGAACTCAGCCAGCTCCGAGTCGGACGCAATCGGGGTCAGGTCGGCGCGGTAGGCTGCGACGGTAGCCGAATCATCGCCGCCGGCTCCCTCGAAGTAGGGACTTTCGCCATCGTTGCGTCCCATGGCGAGTCTCGTGCGAGCCAGCTCGAGGAGCTCCAGAGATCGGAGACCGCCCGATTCGAGTGCGGCCTCGAACGCCGCAAGCGCGGAATCGGGCTCATCGGCGGCGCGTTCCATCCGCCCCCAAGCCAGCAGAACATCCGGCGACCGTTGCGCCGGAGAAGCACGCCGGAGGGCATCGCGGGCCCGGGCGTACATCGCGGTATCGTGGAGCGAGAGCACAAGGTCGGCCAACGCGACAGCCGCTGGTGCATAACTCGAATCCGCCACGAGGGCGCGGCGGTAACACTCGCTGGCCGCTTCGAGCGACTCGACGCCTACCCGATTCCCGAGAGCAAGACGGTCGGCCTGCTGCCATTTCGCGTGCCCCGCCTCCGCCGCCCCCAAGGCGAGCCAGGCGTACGGCCACGACGACTGGAGGGCGGTTGTCTTGCGCAAAAGACGCACGGCATCCCCGAAGTCCGGATCGGCGCCGAGCTCGCCGAGACGCCGGGCCGCGAGCCCTGCCTTGAGGAGGAGCAGGGGATCGCGGTTGCTCCTGGTCGAGCGATCGAGGGAATTGAAGGTGGTGCGGAGGGAGGCGGTGTCTCGCACGGTGACGGCCGAGAGCGAGTCGCTGAAGCGGTCGAGCGCGTGCCGGTCGGCGGGAGTCTGGCCGGTGGCTGCCACAAGTGGCGCCACGACCAGGAGACCGGCCAGGCCGGGCCGGATCACGTGCTACACTCCCTTCTCCCGCAGCAGATCGAAGAATGCTTCGGGCGAGGAGAGGTTCGCCAGGCGATGCGGCACATCCGACTCCTTGGCGAACTGAGCGATCTTGCCGAGCACGGGCAGATACTGATTCGAGACCTCTGTGGGCGGCGCCACGATCAGGAAGAAATCCGAAACCGGTTGACCGTCGATCGCCTGAAAGTCCACGTGTTCCCGCTTGTGGCCATACGCGAGGCGCAGGTGACTCACCACGAGCGAGCGGCAGTGCGGAATGGCAATGCCGTGTCCCACACCCGTCGAGCCGAGGGTCTCCCGGCGCTGGAGCATCCGGAGCAGCGTCTCACTCGAGCGCTCATCGAGTCGCAAGAGCCCGACCAGCTCGGCGAGGATGTCGTCCTTCGATCGCGCGCGAAGGTCGAGAGAGACCGCGTCGGGACTGAAGAAATCCGTGAGTTGCATGGCGGCGGCAACCTACATCCGCCGGGCGGGAGTGTCAAAGCCGGAGCCGGAGGATGGCCGGGTGAAGCAGCTCATCCGGCCGAGCCACGGTTCCCGTCTCCCCGAATTTCTCCCACTGGCTGTTTGCAATGTAGAACAAGTCGCGGCCCACGAGTACACCGAGCGTCGGCTCCGAGTACCTGGGGTGTTCACGCTCGAGGACCACGGATCCGACAAGACTGTCGCCCTGCGCATCGAGCGTGAGCCGAAGAACGCGATGCGGCTCCACTCCATTCTGAATGCCGACGAGGGTCCCTCGATCGAGATACAGGCCGTCGATCCCGAGCGCCAACACTCGGTCGCGACACGGCAGCAGCCTCACGATTCGCGAGGAAGGGTCGATCTTCAACATGCCACGCGAATAGTCGGCGAGGTAGAGGGTCTTCTCGTCCGGCGTGAAGGTGAGACCCTGAGCGTTGAGAAGCAGCGGCGATTCGACGAACCGCTCCAACGTCTCCCCTCCGGCGCGAAGCTTCCACACGATCGGCGCCCGGCTGTCACTGGCGTACACGTCGCCGTTTCTGGTGATGGCGAGGTCGCCGAGCAGGTGCGGTGCACTGTCGGGCGATATGAGGAACTTGCCGGTGAGCTTTGCCGTCACGATATCGAATCGAAAGAGCCCGCTCCGCCCGGCCTCGGTTGAGTCATAGTGAAGCATCTGTGGGACCGCAGCCGCCGCCACCCACAAGACTCCTCGTTCCGGATCGACTCTCATGCCAAGCGGCGCCCAGAGCCCGTCGCGCTCGCCCGTGATGAAATCCGTCGCATGTCCGGAGCGATCCACTCGGACGATCTTTCGGTGATGCACGCTTCCCACGAAGAAGACTTCGGCGTGCGGGTCGTACGCGATGCCCTCCGTCAGCAGGTCCCGCTCGGGAAGCGTGAACGCGACGGTGCTCTTGACGACCGGGCGACGATTCGCCTCGAGCGCTCGACGCACCCCGGCGAATCCCGGTGCCGTACGCAACCCGGCGAGGTCGGAGTCGGCCTCGGCGTCCGCGAAGTAACCCAGCGCGGCAAACCGCTGGAGGGTCTCGATCGCCTTGGCGTGCTCACCACTGAGGGCGTAGGCGGATGCGAGACCGTACAGAACGCCGCCGTGGTTGGGCCGCAGGGCTACCGCTCGTTCGGCGTGCGCGAGGAACCCGGCCGTATCATGTGCCTGATACGCTCGCACCGCATCGGCGTACTCGGCCCGGGATGCGAGGATGGGGTCGGTCTGTGCGAGAACCGATCGTCCACACATAAGGATGGCGAGCGCGGCGTACATGGGTCGGAGCATCGGGAATTCCGGGTGACGTGAGATCTTTACCAGACGAATGGAGGATGGGGGTAGTTCCAGATGGCCGCCGACCGATTCCATTGCCCTGTCTCTGGCGGCCAAGTATTTTGTCCCCATGAAGTTGCCCTATCCATCCGCCCACCCCTTCCCGCTCATCCTGGCCCCGATGGCCGGGGTGTCGGAAGCGCCCTTCCGCCAAATCTGTCGAGTGATGGGGGCCGACATCGTGATTTCCGAGTTTCTCTCCTCCGAGGCGATCCGCCGGCGCATTCGAAACACCCTCGAGGGTGCGGAATTCGAGGAGATCGAGCGACCGATCGGCATTCAAATCTACGGGGCGAACCCCGAGGCGATGGCCGAAGCGGCTGGCCTCATCACGGAGCATTACCGGCCAGAGTTCATCGACATCAACTTCGGCTGTCCCGTGAAGAAGGTGGTTCAGCGAAATGGCGGCTCGGGGTGCTTGAGGGATCTCGATCTGGTTCAGCGTATCATTCGAGCGGTGATCGGGGCGACACACCTCCCGGTGACGGTCAAGACGCGGAGCGGTTGGAGCGACGACACCCGTGACCCGGTCGGCATCGCGCTTCGCATGCAGGACGCGGGCGCACGTGCCTTCACTCTCCACGCCCGTACCCGAAACCAGATGTTCTCGGGGAAGGCCTGCTGGGACGAGATCGCTCGCGTCGTCGAGGCGCTCGAGATCCCCGTGATCGGGAATGGGGACCTCCTGGCCGCAGAGGATGTAGTGCGCATGCGCGATCACACCCGGTGTGCAGGGGTGATGGTGGGCCGAGGCGCGTTCGGCAATCCCTGGCTGTTCCGCGACAGCCGCGCACTCCTCGCTGGTCAAGCCGCCCCTCCGCCCCCCTCTGCCGCGGAACGGTTCGCCGTGGCACTGCGGCACGCCCGGCTCGCGATTCGGCTTCAGGGTGACACCAGGAACACCGTGCTCGAGTTCCGGAAACACCTCGGGTGGTACACCAAGGGGCTCCACAGCGCCAGCAATCTCCGGCAACGACTCTTCGCGATCGAGTCGATCGCGGAGGCCGAGTCCATCTTTCTCGATTACCTCGATCCGGTCGTCGCGGTGGCGTGAGAGCCGAGCAGCTCGAGGCCCTGCTGGCCGACGTCGCGGCTGGGCGCCTTGCGCCCGACGAGGCGATGACTCGGCTGCGGCACCTTCCCTACGAAGACCTCGCATTCGCCCGCATCGACCACCATCGCGCGCTCCGCCAGGGGCAGCCCGAGGTGGTTTTTTGCGAGGGGAAGACGACCCAGCAGGTCGTGGCGATCTGCGAGCGTCTGGCCGCTGCCAACGACGGCTTTCTGGGCACACGGGTCCCCGAGGCAACGGCGGCGGAGCTGCGCAATCGCTTTCCCCGCATGACCTGGAATCCGCTCGCCCGCACGGCGTACCTCGCACCGTCTGCCGAATCCCCCGGTCGTCGCAGCACCGCCGGTATTCTCGTCGTATGCGCCGGTACCAGCGATCTGCCTGTTGCGGAAGAAGCGGCGGTGGTGGCCGACGCGTTCGGGCATCCGGTGGATCGCCTGACGGACGTCGGGGTGGCCGGGCTCCATCGCCTCCTCGCCGCCGGAGATCAGCTCTCGCGCGCGAAGGTCATCATCGTGGTTGCCGGAATGGAGGGCGCCCTTCCGAGCGTCGTCGGAGGGCTCGTCGCCGTGCCCGTCATTGCCGTACCGACGAGCGTTGGATACGGGGCATCGTTCGGCGGGCTCGCGGCCCTTCTTACCATGCTCAACTCGTGTGCGCCTGGTATCACGGTCGTGAACATCGACAACGGTTTCGGCGCTGCCGCAGCCGCGAGCAGGATCTGTCGCGGATGACGGCGCGCACCGTTGTCGAGCAGAATGGGGCCGGCTTCACCTGGCTCGACGTGGTTGGCCCGACCCCGGACGAGCTCGCCGATCTGGCGGCACGGTACACTCTCGATCCGATCTCCGTGCAGGACTGCCTCGACCCGGAGCACCTCCCCAAGTTCGAACAGTTCGAGACCTATGCATTCGCGATCATCCGGGTCTATGACGAGCACGCCGACGACCTCTGCGCGACCATGCAGGAGCTCACCCGCAAGCTCGCAATCTTCTACGCTCCTGACTTCCTTCTCACGATTCATCGGTCCGAGCAGCCCTGGCTCACGCAGCTCGAGGACCGGATCGCGTCTGAGCTGGCGAAGAATGGAGGACAGGGCAAGGAAGTTCTCCAGGCCAAGGTGCTCACGAAGCTGCTGAACGCCGGGGCCGACACTTTCGCACCGCCGCTCGAGGCGCTCGAGAAGCGAATCGATGCCTTCGAGACCTCGCTCTTCGAGGGTCGCCACATCGTCGACCCGGCCCTCGCCACCTCGCTTCGGGAAATTCATCTGCTCAAGCGGCAGGTGACGCTGGTCAAGCGGCTGCTGTGGCGGTTTCTGGATGTCGTCCAGCGCATGACCCCTGCCACCGGCCGTGCGGCGCCGTTCTTTCGGGACGTCCAGGAGAACGTGGAGAGCTATCACTTCTACGCCGACGAGCTGCTGGACGATACCAACACGTCGCTCAACATCCAGCTCTCGCTCGCCACCCATCGCACCAATGAGGTAATGCGGGTGCTGACGGTCTTCAGCGTCTTCTTTCTCCCGCTGACGTTCATTGTCGGGGTGTACGGGATGAACTTCAGGTTCATGCCCGAGCTCGAGCAGCGATGGGGCTACCCCGCCGTCCTGGTCGCGATGGCATGCGTCACCCTCGCCATCTACCTCTGGTTCCGCCGTCGCGGGTGGTTACGGCCGTGACGATCCTCGCACTGCTGGCCGCCGTGATTGTGGGCGCCGCCGCGGGTTGGGGTCTGGGACGTCGGCGAGCGACAACCCAGATGGCAGCAGGCGTCGCCCCCCATCTGCTGCCCGAGCCCGCGCTCGAGTGGCTCAGGCGATCCCACGAAGCGCTCGGCGTGTGGCTGACCGAGCTCGATCCCCGTGAAGAAGGACCGCGCGCCGAGCGCATAGTGGATGCGGAGCGACTGGAGGTCGCGCAGATCGTCGCTGTTGACCGGCGGCTCGAGCGTGCCCGCGACCAGGAGCAGAGCGGCGTCGAGCGCATGGAAAGCGGCATCCTCGTGTTTCATGCCGCTTCAGGGGCGGCAGTGGGACTTCTCCTCCCGACTCTCTCCGACTCGACCACGTTGACCCTGGCCGAGGATGACCTCAAGCGATTACTGGAGGGAGTCCGTCGCCGGCCCCAGATCGTGGAGCTCGCGCAGGCGCAAGCGGACGAAGCCTCTCCCGAGTCGGCGAGCAGCGTGGGGCTTCGGCTCGCCTACCAGCTCGAGCGGGCGCTCGACGCGCAGGTGGTCGTAGCGGCGCGCGAACTGCCGGACACGCTCGTGCGTGACCCCCGGGCGCCCGATCTTCGGGTGCGGGTGATCGGAGTGTCGGGAAAGGGCGATCGGCGTTTGCTCGAGACACTGTTACCAGAGGGCAGTCCGCTTGGCGAAGTCGCGCTGGGGAGTCGGCCCGAAGGGTTGGTGAACGGTGATCCCGTCGGCGGAGTGGTCGCCGATCGAAGGCAGCACGATGGATCGGTGCTGTTGCGGCAGATCCGCTCGGCCGGTGAGACGCTTGGAGCGGTCGCGATCTGGCCGCCGGGCGGACGCCAGCCAGTTGGCGCGGCGGAGGCCGAGCTCACCGCCGCGCTCGAGAATGCGGGGCCTCGACTGTACCGGGCGCGTAAGGCCGACCAGCAACGCAGCAGGGCAAGCGGCGACCGGCTCACCGGTCTGCTCAACCGACGCGGTCTGGAAGAAGTGATGGCGCGACAGGGCGGGGCCAAGACCGGATCGCTCATCTACGCCGATTTGGATCGTTTCAAAGTCCTGAACGACTCTCTCGGTCACCCCGCCGGCGACGCAGCGCTGGTTCATTTCTCGAGGATCATCCAGGGTCAAATCAGAGCGGTGGACGCTGCGGCCCGCATCGGTGGAGAGGAATTCGCCGTGTGGTTGCCCGAGACGGAGTTGGATTCCGGCGCGCGAATCGCGGAACGCATTCGGATCCGGCTGGGCACCACGTCGTGGGATTGGCATGGGAAGACCTGGCCGCTCACCGCGTCGTTCGGCGTCGCCGGTTGTCCCGAGACGAGTCAGAGCCTGGCCAACCTGGCGGCGCAGGCCGACGCCGCACTCTACGTTGCGAAGAAAAGTGGACGCAATCGTGTGGAACGGGCGGGGACAGTCGATCGGAGTTGATCAGGCGGAACTCGCGGGGGCATGGTTTCGGCCACACTGCCCGATCGTCAATGAGGGGGAGTTTCGTCCGGCTCGTCCACGCTCTCTTGGTGCACATTGAGCGGCCGCGAGGGAAGGTTGCGTCACTCGGCTCCAGGTTGTAGTAGTAGAACATCCTCCCGACAATCTCAGCCCCGTTGCAGCGCATGTGCCCTCACTCTGGAGACCGCAGATGGAGAGTTCCCGCGACGCACCGTTGCTTCAACGCGCCCCGGCCCTCACGCGCGCGCTTTGCGTCCTCATCCTGATCCTAATGGCCGCCGCGGCCCTGTACGGCGCAGCCATCGCCCTGCGCTACTTCCGCCAGATCGGCGTGTGACCCGAGGGCTCCCATGACCAAACGACAAACGCGCGCTTTCTTCCTCGGCTCGACCGCTCTCTTCTCTCTCATCTTCCTTGGCCTGACGATCGACACCCACCGACAGATCCCGACGCTCACCCACGCCGACCAGATTACGCCGGAAGTCATCGCAGGGAAGCACGTCTGGCACCGGAAGAACTGCGTCAACTGTCACACGCTCCTCGGCGAGGGAGCCTACTACGCTCCGGACCTGACCAAGATCGCCGACCAGCGGGGCGCGCCTTACCTCAAGTCCTTCCTGGCCGACCCCTCGAAGTTCTACAACGAGCAGCGGGACGGCCGGCTCATGCCGAACCTGAAGCTGACTCCGCAGGAGATCGACCAGCTCATTGCCTTCCTGTCATGGGTAGGCAAGATCGACACACATGGCTGGCCTCCGCGGCCAATCCTGGTCTCGGGCACAGCCATTCCCGGCGCCAACGTCGGGGCGGCAGCCCCTCAGCCTGCATCCGATGATCCGGTAGCCATCGGCCAGGCACTATTCAGCCAGTCGCCTCCCGGCTGCTTTGCCTGCCACTCGACCACGCCCGGCGTGAACCTGGTGGGCCCATCACTCTCAGGTATCTCAGCGACAGCCGGAGCGCGAATCAAGTCGGCCGAGTATCACGGCCATGCCACGGATGCGGCGGGATATATCCGGGAGTCGATTCTCGAGCCCAACACGTTTCTCGTCGCCGGCCCGACGTTCTCCAGCAACGGCCAGTCGATGATGCCACCGGGCTTTGGGAAGTCGCTCGAGGCGGCGAAGATCGATGCGCTGGTCGCCTACCTCATGACGCTCAAGTAGCAAGGAGACGACATGCGCTATCGCACGCAGTCCGTCGCCTATCCCTATTTCGTGGTCGCCCTGCTGCTATACGGGCTCCAGATGGTGTTCGGGATCCTCGTCGATCGCGAAGTACCTGGGACCCGACCCGATCAGTCAGCTTCCTGCCATTCGACGTCAGCAAAGAGATCCACACCAACGTGCTCATCGTCTGGGTGCTGACCGGTTTCATGGGCGCCACCTACTGGCTGGTGCCCGAAGAGTCCCGGACCGAGCTCTACTCGCCGCGCCTCGCCTACTGGCAGCTCGGGCTGTGGACCGTCGCCGGGGTCACCGCGGTGGTCGGCTACCTGTTCCGGCTGGACCGAGGGTAACAAGCTGCTCGAGCAGCCGATGCCGGTGAAGCTCGCCATCGTCGTCGTGATGCTGATGTTTCTGTACAACATCGGAATGACGATCTGGAATGCGAAGAGACTCACCACGACGGAGGGCGTTCTGGTCGCGGGGCTCGTGCTCACGGCCCTGCTGTACCTGCCCGCGCTGCTCACTTTCGACAACTACACCCTCAGCATCTACTACCGCTGGTGGACGGTGCACCTCTGGGTCGAAGGCGTGTGGGAGATGATCCAGGGCGGGCTCCTCGCCTACCTCCTCATCCGGCTCTCCGGCGCCGACCGCGAGGTGATGGAGAAGTGGCTCTACGTCATCGTCGGGCTCACCTTCATCGCCGGCATCCTCGGCACCGCGCACCATTACTTCTGGATCGGCGTGCCGAGCTACTGGTTGTTCCTGGGTGGATTCTTCAGCGCGCTCGAGCCGCTGGCCTTCCTCGGAATGGCCGATCTACGCCTACATGGCGATGCGACGTTCAGGACTCGCCCACCCGAACCGCCTGGCGCTCCACTGGACCCTGGGAAGCGCGATCTTCTCCGCTCTGGGGGCCGGCGTCCTCGGGCTGGCCCACACCTGGCCGGCTGTCAACAAGTGGACTCACGGCACTATGATCACCGCCATGCACGGCCACATGGCCTTCTTCGGAGCCTACGTGATGATCGTGCTCGCGATGATCACCTACGCCGCGCCCGGTCTCTTCGGCCACGACCAGGAGGCAGGAGAGTCGCCAACCGGACTCTGGGCCTTCTGGCTGCAGATAGCCGGAATGTTCGGGATGACGATGGCCTTTGCCGCTGCCGGCATCAGCCAGACCTACCTGGAGCGCATCCTCGGACTCGGCTACCTCGACACGCAACACAAGATCCAGGTGCACTTCCTGATGGTGCTCGGCACGGGACTCCTGTTCGTCCTCGGCGTCGCGCTCTATCTCTACGATTTCTTCTTCCTGGCGCCTAAGCGAAGCGCAGCCCCCTCGGCCTGGCCGGCCGTCCCGGCGGAGGCGAAGGGATGACCTCATGACCGCCCATCGCCTCGCTGCCTTCTCGCGGAGCCTGCCCGACGGCGTCCTCGAGCCCGGAGGGGAGGAGCCGTTCTACCTCCCTATCGGTGACGAAGTCGCCGTCTTCGAGGAGTGTCACCGACGAGGCCTGGCTGTCATGCTCAAGGGTCCGACGGGGTGCGGGAAGACGCGGTTCGTCGTTCACATGGCATGGCGACTCAAGCTCCCGCTCGTGACGGTAGCCTGCCATGACGATCTCTCGGCCAGCGACTTGACCGGACGCTGGCTCGTCCGGGGCGAGGAGACTGTGTGGCAGGATGGTCCCCTCGCGCGCGCGTCGCGACTCGGTGCCATCTGCTACCTCGACGAGGTGGTCGAGGCTCGTCAGGACGTGGTCGTGGTGATCCACCCCCTCACCGACGATCGGCGCATGCTGCCGATCGAAAAGACCGGAGAGCTGCTAGAGGCGGCGCCGGGCTTCCAGCTCGTGATCTCGTACAACCCCGGTTACCAACACGTACTCAAGGATCTGAAGCCGAGCACCCGCCAACGGTTCGTGTCGCTGGAGTTCGACTTTCCACCTCCCGAGCTCGAGCGGCGTGTGGTCGTGCACGAGGGAGGCGTGGACGACGCGACCGCTCGCGCGCTCGTGGAGCTGGGCGGCCGGATACGACGGCTCCGCGATCGGGGCCTGCCTGAAGTTCCCAGCACTCGACTGCTGGTAGCGACCGCCCGACTCATTGCAGGCGATATTGCCCCCTCCCAGGCATGTCGGGTTGCTTTGATGGGACCCCTCACCGATGACCCCGACCTGCTATCGGCCATCGGCGACCTGATCTCCGTCAGCTTCTAACGCGATGGCGGAGCCCGAGGACGTCATCGCCGAGGCCGCCCTGCACGCCACTCGGCTGGCGCGCGACGTCCGGTCCCGTCGCCGCCCCGAGGGGCCACCCGGGCTCGCGGACCTTCGACGCCGGTTGGAGCTGTTCGTCGCCGCGGTTTTTCCGGATGCTCCCGAGATCGGTATCGCGGAGCCTCCCGCGCCTCCGAGCTTCCTCATGCGTCTCGCTCGGCGCCGCACATCCCACCTTCATGGCACCCTCGCGCTGTCGTCAGCAGACCGCGAGCGGATCCGACTCCCCGGCACTCTCGATTCTCTCAGCCCCGCGGATGTACCCGGGCGGTATCGGCTTCTCGCCCTTGAGCAGGCGGCCCGCGTGGCTCGAGGCACGCTGAAGAATCTGCCCGTTGGCGACCTTCTCGTTCGGGATCTCTACCTCCTCGCGGAGTCCGCCGCGGTCGATGCCATGCTGGTGCGAATGTTTCCCAGACTCGTCGCTGGGCTCCGCGAAGCTCGGAGGGAGGCCGGCGAATCCAGGCCGGATATCCGCCGTCCGTCGCGCCAGGAGCTCGAAGTCGAGAGCCTCGTGCGGGCGCTGCTCGCGGCGCCTCCGGATCTGCCTCCTGCTCCGTTCATCCTTCCGAGAACACCGGAGGTGTCGCGCCGCTGGGCCGAGGAACAGCAGCAGGCGTTGATCAAGTTTGCGGGTCCATATCGCGGAATGGCGCCGGTTTCCCTCTGGGGCGCGATCGAACCGAACATGGAGTCGTTGCCGGGGATCGTACGTGGCGAAATGGACGAGGTCGCGGCTTCGCCGGGACGAAGCCGCATCCTGCCACGACGACCCCGGGCTCGCGATGCGGCGGAATCCGAAGACGATGACGAGCCCGGCACGTGGATCGTGAGAGCCGACGACCTGCAGGAGAAAGTGGAGGACCCGGTCGGGCTCCAGCGTCCCGTCGATCGTGACCAGTGGGCCGACCCCGGGGATCTCGCGGACGCGTTGTCCGAGCTGCCGGAGGCTCGCCTGGTCCGTAGCCCCGAGCGGGTTTCCGAGATCCTGATCGGCGTAGACCCGATCCGGCGCGCACCTGCTGTGCCGAGTGTGGCTCCGGCTACCGGCATCGCGTACCCGGAGTGGGACTGGCGTGCGGCGTCCTATCGCCCCCGCGCCGCCATCGTCAGGGAGCGCGTGGCCGGGGAGGGGGACGAATCATGGGTGGAGGCCACGATGCGGCGTCACGCGGCGATGGTCCGGGCGATCCGCCGCGATTTCGAGCGACTCCGCCCTCGCCGAACGGCATTAAGGGGACAGTCGGATGGAGCGGAGCTGGATGTGGACGCACTGGTCGCGGCCTACGCCGATCGCCGTGGGGGCGGAGTTGCCGACGACCGATTCTACATCGACCGCCGACCGATGCGCCGCGACGCCGCGATCATGTTGCTGATCGACGCGAGCGCATCCACCGACGGTTGGGTCGCCGGGGATCGAAGAATCATTGACGTGGAGAAGGAGGCATTGCTCGCCGTTGGTGAGGCGCTGGCGGCGCTGAGTGACCGTCACGCGATGATGGCATTCTCGAGCGCCGGTCCATCGCGCGTCACCGTTCAGGTGCTCAAGCGTTTCGACGAGACCACTGGAATTCGGGCAGTGCAACGTCGTATCGCCGGACTCGAGCCCAGCGGATACACCCGCGCTGGCGCGGCGGTCCGGCATGCTACCGCCGGGCTTACCCGCCAGGCCGTGAGGCACCGGTTGCTCTTGCTGCTCTCCGACGGGCGGCCCAACGACGTGGACGAGTACGAGGGGCGCTACGGTGTCGAGGACACTCGCACCGCCGTCGTCGAGGCTCGGCTCCAGGGGGTGCACGTCTTCTGCCTGACGGTGGATCGGGAAGCCCCGCGGTACGCCACACGGATCTTCGGCCGTGACTACGCCGTGCTCTCGCGCGCGGAGCGGCTGCCCAAGGTATTGACGGCTCTGCTGGGTGGCCTGATCAGGAGGTGAGGGAGATCCGCATCGCGAGCACGCGGAGACCTGCGCGTGCAGTACCGCCACGCCGAGCGTGAAGAGCACCGCGCCGCCGCGAGCGACGTGGGGCGAGCCGAGGGCGGGGAGGATCCGGTAGAGCGCCCCGATGATGAAGAGCACCAGAGGACCTCGTGACGGGCGGTTCGGCCATGATTTCGAGGGGAATCGCACTGTCAGTTAAGCCATTGTGCGACGGCAGTTTGTAAATGATTGTCTCGTTCCCGCTAGCGCACGCTTGGGATAGCGAGATGGTGGGGAACCCACTACTTTTCCGTGTACCCGGGGGGCGACTGGCTTCGACGGGTTTGGTGAAGGAATGGCAGCGTGCCCAGGTCCAGAGTCCTGGTAAAACCATCTGGAATGCTTCAACTGCCAACACTGAACTGGCACTGGCCGCGTAAGCTGAGCTAGACTCGCTTGACGCGCCTTCGGCTGGTAGAGCCCGCCTGGAGCGCTACCTGTCGAATCGCAAAACCAGGCTGGCCTGATGCGTCGCTCCGACGCTGATGGCGAGAGTACCACGGAGCTAGACCAAGGGGAGGTCGGTTCGGCACCGCCCTGCGGCCACGGTAAGAAGCCGGGCCTACGCACGTAGGCGCTGTTCTGGAAGCTTACTCGGACCAGGGTTCGATTCCCTGCGCCTCCATCAGCGGCGGGTCCGCCTCACGGCGAGCCCGCCGTTCCATATCATGGACGAATCACGTCCAGGACTTCACCACTCGTCCCCACCACGCCAATCGGCAATCTCAGGATGTCCTTCCCCAGCGAAACCGCGGGCCTGCTCGGGCCGGCTCGCAGAAGGGCGGGAGCCGGGATTGAATAGGGATCGGCTCCGAGCAAGTTTACCGCGTAGCCCACGTCGGCGAGCGATGCGACGGTTATCCCGCTGAGCGGATTCGTTCCGAAGTTTACAAATCCCGTCATCAGCTCGTTGTCGAATACCAGTTCCCGCCAGTGGGCGTCCGCCGTCCCTGGGCCGCCCATGTCCTCGACCGGAACCTTGGCGCTGGCGGCATACGACGCGCCTCCCTCGTCATTGAATGCGAGGAGCGCGTCGGCCCCTACGAAATGGGGATCGGAGCCACCGCTTCCTGCTGCACCCGCGAGTAGCCCCTTGGTGTCCCACAGCGTCCCAAACCCGATCACATGTCCCATCTCGTGGAGAATGACGTCTCCGAGCAGCCCCTGCGCATCGAGGAAGTCGAGATCGTCGGTGTCCAGTTGCATCGCGCCGACGATCGATAAACCTCCATTGCCGCGAACAAAACAGGGTCCGGCCGCGCCGAGAATTTGCCCGACTCCGTCGATGGGAACGAGCGAGACCAGAATGATCAGGTCGTCTACGGTCTCGTTCAGGGCAGGGGAGGACTGACCGCAGGTACCAGCGGGCACGTTGAGCGGCACATCCGGGATGTCGCCCACGATGAGACTCTCCCACTTGCGCTCTGCATCGGCGAATGCCTGCCTCTGCGCAGGGGAAGGCTCGGTGAGGAAGCGCACTTGAATATTGAACTGCGAGGCCGACGTGATCGCGAAGACGGCGCCGATGTTCGCGTCCACTCCCGCTCTCACCTGCACAGTCCCCAGGTTCACCGGGGTGATCTTTGTCGAGACTCTTCCGTCCGCGCCGGTGACTGTGCTGGGTGTCGCGATGGTCGCCATCCCTTCCGCCAGGGTGAACGCGACGCCGATATTGGGGACTGGATGGCCGCGCGCGTCGTTGACCTGTACCGTCAGTGCCCCGGGGAGCTCCAGACCGGGAGGTCCGCTCTGGCCGTCGCCACTCACTTTCTGGACCTGCGCCGGAACCTGCACGACCTGCACGGTGATCGTGGCCGTCGCGGATTCGTCGGTGGCGGTTACCTGGGTGATCCCTGGTCCCGTGGCCGTCACGAGGCCGCTGCCGTCCACGGTGGCCACTGCGGTGTTGGCGACGCTCCACGTGATCGTTGGAGATCCGAAGGGGTCTCCCCGCTGGTCCTTGACGCCCGCTGTCAATTGCCGCGTCTCACCGATCGAGGCAAAGGAGAGGGAGGAGGAGTCGATTTGAACCGTCGTCGGCACTGGTGGCTCGGTAGACCCGCATCCGGTGAGTGTGAGGGCGGTCGAGCCGGCGACCATGAAAAACGAGATGAGGGTTTGGCGCATCGGGAAGGGTGGTCTTTCGCTGGTGTGGAACGAGGTCGCCGCGTAAGCTAGGGCGCGTGGGAAGGCTACGCCAGCGATCGGCGGGATCGGGCGCTGAGTGTTAACAAACGTTGAATTTTGTTCAATGTTTGTTCAGCGTTTGAGAGTAATCCGCTCACGCATAGTCGGTTACGCTGTTTCATTTCAGGTAACTTATCACGCTCATCGCAGCCCTGCCGAGGACCCGTTGACGCACTCGACCGCCGACATCCGTGCCCGATTTCCAGCCCTCAAACGGCACCATCGTGGCATCCCCGTGGCCTATTTCGATGGTCCCGGCGGCACCCAGGTGCCCATCCCCGTAGTCGACGCGATGTCGGACTACCTCTACCACCACAACGCGAACACCCATTGGCACTACCCGACCAGCGAAGAGACCGACGAGGCCATCGCCTCGTCCCGAGTGGCGCTCGCCGATTTCCTGGGTGCGTCACCCGCCGAAATCGTGTTTGGCGCCAACATGACCACCCTCACCTTCCATCTTGCGCGGGCGCTTGGTCGAGGGTGGGGGCCTGGGGACGAGATCGTGGTCACCGAGCTCGACCATCACGCCAACGTCGCACCTTGGACCGCCCTCGCTCGCGAGCGTGGGGTCACGATTCGCACGGTTCCGCTGTTGGTCGAGACGGGGCAGCTCGATTGGGCGGCGCTCGAGCGGTCGCTCTCGACGAAGACCAGACTCGTTGCGGTCGGTGCCGCGTCGAACGCCCTGGGCACGGTGAGCGACGTGACGCGTGCGGCACGCCTGGCTCGAAACGTCGGGGCGCTCACCTTCGTGGATGCCGTCCACTACGCCCCCCACAACCTGGTCGACGTGCAGGCCATCGGATGCGATTTCCTCGCCTGCTCGGCGTACAAGTTTTACGGTCCACACATTGGGGTGCTCTTCGGGCGTCAGGATCGGCTCGAAGCCCTCGACGCGCCGAAGCTCGCCCCCGCCCCCGACACTGCGCCCGAGCGCATGGAAACGGGAACGCTCAATCACGAGGGTATCGCGGGGGCCGGCGCGGCAGTGGAATTCCTCGCGTCGCTGAGCGAGGGTGTCAGCCGGCGAGAGCGGTTGGCCGCGACCGTTGCGGCCCTCCATGAGCGAGGCCAGGACCTGGTGAAGCGATTGTGGGATGGCCTGGTCGAGACACCCGGGGTCGCGCTGTACGGCCCGCCCCCGACGGAGCGGCGCACTCCTACGCTGGCGTTCACCGTCGAGGGTCGAGGGTCAGATGAGGTGGCGACGGCGCTCGCTGGGAAGGGTGTCTTCGTGTCGAATGGCGACTTCTATGCGACTACGGTAGTAGCGCGGCTCGGTCTCACCACTCGCGGGCTCGTGCGTGCGGGATGCGCCTGCTACACGACAGCCGAAGAAGTGGACCGGCTGCTGGAGGGTGTGCGCCGGCTGGTCAAGCCGGTCGCGGCTACGCGCGGGTGACCGGTCGGGGCGCGAGCGCGTCCCGGGCGTCGATCGCCAGGGCAAGGGCCAGGTCCGGATCGGAAGCGAGGCAATTCAGGTGGCCCATTTTGCGTCCGGGCCGTGGCTCGGTCTTTCCGTAGAGGTGCAGCCTTACATCCGGGCGGCGGAACACCTCCGCCCACTGTGGGGGACCGTCCCGCCACAGGTCGCCGAGAAGATTGATCATCGTGACCGGTGACAGCAGACGGGGCTCGTGCAGCGGAAGGCCGCAGAGCGCCCGTACCTGCTGCTCGAACTGGTCCACCGAGCACGCATCCAGGGTGTAATGACCGGAGTTGTGGGTTCGTGGTGCTATCTCGTTCACGTAAAGCTGTCCACCGTTCGCCACGAAGAGCTCCACCCCCATCACTCCGACGTACTCCAGAGCCTCGGCCACGCGCGCCGCCAGCGCCCGGGCGTCGCGGGCCAATGACGGTGGCACCCGCGCCGGTACGACGGTCGTCTCCAGGATCCCATCGCGGTGGCGATTCTCGCCCGGTGGAAAAGCCGCCACGGTACCATCCTGTCCTCGAGCGAGAACCACGGAGAGCTCGGTCTCGAGAGTGAGGCGTTCCTCGAGGACGCACGCGACATTCCCGAAACGCCGAAAGGCATCCGCTCCATCCGCTGGCGTGAAGATCGCGGCCTGGCCTTTTCCATCGTACCCGAAGCGGCTCGTTTTGAGCAGGGCAGGGAGCCGAATCGCGGCGAGCGCAGTGTCCAGGTCGGCGGAATTCCTTACCACCCGAAACGGAGCGGTGAGAAATCCGCTCTCCCGAAGAAAGGACTTCTCTGCGATTCGGTCTTGTGCTATGGCCACCGATCGCGCGCCGGGACACACCCGGGTCGAGGCCGAGAGTCGCTCGAGCGCAGCGGCCGGTACGTTCTCGAACTCAGTAGTGACCGCGTCGCACTCGGCGAGCTCGCCGAGTGCTGTTTCGTCTTCGTAGCGAGCGCGGAGGTGACGATCGGCAACCTGTCCCGCTGGGCTCTCGGGGTCAGGGTCGAGCACCACGACGCGATAGCCCATTGTTCGTGCTCGCAACGTGAACATCCGGCCGAGCTGTCCACCACCGAGCACGCCGAGCGTGGCGCCGGGCAGGATCATCCAGGAGGGGGAAGCTTGAGGTCGCTCACCCGCGCAGTCTGCGCGCGCCGGAACTCCGTGAGCTTTGTCGCGAGCGTGGGGTCCGACAGCGCGAGAATGGCCACCGCGTAGAGGCCGGCGTTCTGCGCTCCCGCGGTCCCGATCGCAAAGGTCGCCACCGGAATGCCGGCTGGCATCTGCACGATCGAGAGAAGCGAATCCAATCCCTGGAGGTGGCGCGAGGGCACCGGCACCCCGAGCACGGGAAGGGTCGTCTTCGCGGCGAGCATGCCGGGAAGGTGAGCCGCGCCGCCGGCCCCCGCGATGATGCAGCGCACGCCCCGAGACACTGCGCCCTCAGCGTACTGGAACAGGAGGTCCGGCGTGCGATGGGCCGAGACGATCCGTCTTTCGTGAGGAACGCCGAACTCCGCGAGCCGTCCCGCGGCGTGCTGCATCACCTCCCAGTCGGAGTCGCTGCCCATCACGATGCCGACGACCGGTTGCGTCATGAGACCTCCGGTGGCTAGACGGTGGCGCGGGTGCGATCCATCGTGCCACGGGTCGGCGAGTGCCGCCTGGGCCGCGGCGAGGCGAGCGATCGGCACCCGGAACGGCGAGCAGCGAGACGTAGTTCACACCCAGCCGGTCGCAGAAGGCGACCGCTGCGGGCTCACCGCCGTGCTCGCCGCAGATTCCGAGCTTGAGGTCCGGCCGTGTCCTGCGTCCCAGCTCGCAGGCCATCTGGATCAGCTTGCCGACGCCGGCCTGGTCGAGCACCTGGAAGGGATCGTCCTCGATGATCCCGTGCTCGAGGTAGTACGGGCAGGAAACGTCCGGCGTCGTCGCGCGAGAGTCCCCAGGTCGTCTGGGTGAGATCGTTGGTGCCGAACGAGAAGAACTGCGCCTCGCGGGCGATCTCGTCGGCGGTGAGCGCGGCGCGAGGCAGCTCGATCATGGTCCCCAGCAAGATAGGGCACCGTGATCTGCCGCTCGCGGAACACCTCCTCGGCGACCTGCCGCACGATGAGCGCCTGCTTCCGGAACTCGACCACGCTGGCCGTCGAGCGGGATCATCACCTCGGGCATGCACCCGGCCCTTGCGAGCCGCGACGGTGCAGGCGGCCTCGAAGATGGCCCGGGCCTGCATCGCCGTGATCTCGGGATAGATGATGCCGAGCCGGCAGCCGCGAAGCCCGAGCATCGGATTCACTTCGTGCAGCCGATCGATGATCCGCTGGAGCTCCTCGACCGGCTTGCCCGAGCTCGCTCGGCCAGCGCCTCGATCTCGGCCGGCTCCTTGGGCAGGAACTCGTGCAGCGGCGGATCGAGCAGCCGGATGGTGACCGGGAAGCCTTCCATCGCGCGGAAGATCGCCTCGAAATCGCCGCGCTGCATCGGCAGCAGCTTGGCCAGCGCCTTCTTCCGGCCCGCGCTCGTCCTGCGCGACGATCATCTCCCGCATCGCGGTGAGTCGGTCGCCCTCGAAGAACATGTGCTCGGTCCGGCAGAGCCCGATCCCCTCGGCGCCGAAATCGCGGCCACGGTGCGCGTCGGCCGGGGTATCGGCGTTCACCCGGACCCGGAGGTGCCGGATCTTGTCGGCCCATTGCATCAGCCGGGTGAAGTTGCCGCGACAGCTCCGGCGCCACCAGCGCCGCCTTGCCGCGCGTAGACCTTGCCGGTGCTGCCATCGACCGTGATCCAGTCGCCCTCGCTGATCGGTCGGCCGTTGACCGAGAACGCGAGCGGCGCGCTCGTCCACCTCGAGCTCCTGGGCGCCGGCGACGCACGGCTTGCCCATGCCGCGCGCGACCACCGCCGCGTGTGAGGTCATGCCGCCGCGCGCGGTGAGGATCGCCTTGGCCGCCACCATGCCGTGGAAGTCCTCGGGCTGGTCTCCCGCCGCACCAGGATGACCGGCTCGCCCTGCCCGACCCAGCTGCTCGGCGTGGTCGGCATCGAAGACCACGGTCCCGCAGGCCGCGCCCGGCGACGCGGGCAGTCCGGTGGTGAGCAGGTCGAGCTGGCTCTGCGGATCGATCGTCGGGTGCAGCAGCTGGTTGAGATCGTTGGGCGGGATGCGGGCGACCGCTTCTTCCTCGCGTGATCAGCTCCTCGTCCACCATCTCGCAGGCGATCGCGCACCGCGGCCTGGCCGGAGCGCTGGCCGCGCCGCGTCTGCAGCATGTAGAGCTGTGCCGCGCTCGATGGTGAACTCCATGTCCTGCACGTCGCGGAAGTGGCGCTCCAGCGTTCGGGCGATCCGCTCCAGCTCGGCGATACGACTGCGGCAGCCGCTCCTTGAGCGTCGCGATCGGCTCCGGTGTCCGCGCGCCCGGAGACCACATCCTCGCCCTGGGCATTGAGCAGGTACTCGCCGTAGAGCACCCGCTCGCCGGTCGACGGGTCGCGGGTGAACGCGACGCCGGTGCCCGAGTCCTCGCCCAGGTTGCCGAACACCATGGTGACGACGTTGACCGCGGTGCCCATCGTGTCGGGGATGTCGTGCAGCTTCCGGTAGTCGATCGCGCGCCGGGTGTTCCAGCTCTCGAAGACCGCGGCGATGGCGCCCCAGAGCTGGTCCATCGGATGCTCGGGAAAGTCCTGGCCGGTCTCGCTCTTGATGTGCGCCTTGAAGTCGCCGCACGAGCGCCTGCATGCTCGGCACGGGCAGGTCGATGTCGCGCGCGACCTTGCAGCTGCTGACGTGCGCTCCTCGAGCATCTGCTCGAACGGCTTCTTGGGCAGATCGAACACCACCGCGCCGTACATCTGGACGAAGCGCCGGTAGCGAATCCCAGGCGAACTGCGGATTGCCGCTCTGGCGGGTCAGCCCCTCGACGGTGTCGTCGTTGAGGCCGAGGTTGAGGATCGTCTCCATCATGCCCGGGCATCGAGACGGCGGCGCCGGAGCGCACCGAGACGAGCAGCGGGTTGTCTGCATCGCCGAAGTGCTTGCCGGTCGCGGCCTCGAGCCGCTGCAGAGCGTGTCTCGACCTGCGGCTGGAGGCGCGGGGGGAACTGCCGCGTCTCGAGGTAGGTCTGGCAGATGGTGCTCGCGATGGTGAATCCGGGCGGGACCGGAATCCCGAGAGTTCGTCATCTCGGCGAGGCCGGCGCCCTTGCCGCCCAGCACGTCCTTCATCGCCGCCGTGCCGTCGGCGCGGCCCTGGCCGAAGAAATAGACCAGCGGCTGCGCGTAGGGGCCGGTCATGCCGGCGTCGCGACCAGGGGCGCGGCGTGCCGCAGCTGTACCAGATCGTCCGGGGATCGGGGTCGGGTAGCTGCCGGAGAAGCAGGCATGACAAACCCGTTGATCGTCGCCCGCCGCGTGCAGCATCCCGTCGCAGCGACGAGATAGCCGAGCGTAGTCGACGCCGAGGAACTCCCGGATCTCCTCGATCGAATGGGTGGCGGCGATCAGCTCCTCGCGGGTCGGGGTGTCGATGCCGTAGTGGCAGGGGCCGGTGATCGGCGGCGACGCGAGCCGCAGATGCACCTCGCGGGCGCCCGCCGCGCGGATCATCTGCACCAGGCCCTTGCTGGTGGTGCCGCGCACCAGGCTGTCGTCCACCACGACCACCGACTTCCCCTCGATGACGTCGCGCACCGGATTGAACTTGATCTTCACCTTGGCGACGCGGAGCGCCTGCGTCGGGTTGATGAAGGTTCGGCCGACGTAGTGATTGCGGATCAGGCCGTACTCGAGCTTGATGCCCGAGACCTCGGAGAAGCCGAGGGCCATGGCATTGGAGCTGTCGGGCACGCTGAAGACCACCTCGGCGCCTGGGTGCGGGTTGCTCCCGCGCGAGCTGCCGGCCGAGCTCGCGGCGGACCCGATCCACCGACTCGCCGAAGACGGTGCTGTCCGGCCGGGCGAAGTACACCAGCTCGAAGACGCAGCGGCGTCACCGGTCGCGGACTGAGGCGGGGCAGCTCGGTGACCTTGCCATCCTCGATGCGGACGAACTCGCCCGGCTGAAGCTCGCAGACCGGTGTGGCGCCGACCAGGTCGAGTGCGCAGGTCTCCGACGCGACGACCATGCCGTCGCCGAGGCGGCCCAAGCACCAGCGGACGGAACCCGCGACTGATCGACGACGGCGTAGAGGGTACGTCCCGACCGAGATCACGCAGACTGTAGGCGCCGTCCACCTGCTCGAGCGCGTCGCGGATCTGTCCCTCGACGGTGTCGGCCTCGGAGCGGGCGATGAGGTGGACCAGCACCTCGGTATCCGACGAGGTCGTGAAGATGGCGCCCGCGCTCCACCAGCTCGCGCTTGATAGCTCGAGCGCGTTGGTGAGGTTGCCGTTGTGCGCGATGGCGAGCGGCCCGCGCGGGTAGTTGGCGCAGCACGGCTGCGCATTGGCGAGCACCGTGCTGCCGGTGGTGGAGTAGCGGGTGTGTCCGACCGCGACGTCGCCCGGCAAGAGCGCGAGCGTCGGCTCGTCGAAGGTCTCGCTCGACCAGGCCCATCCCGCGATGATCGCGAGCGACGCCCTCGCGATCGACCGCCACGATGCCGGCGCTCTCCTGTCCGCGATGCTGCAGCGCGTACAGGCCGAGGTAGGCGAGCCGCGCCGCGTCCGGAACTCCCGAGACGCCGATGATGCCGCACATCGCTATGCTCCCGCCGATCGATCCACGTCGGGATGACGCATCCGACGAGGAATCGCCTCGAAATAGATCTTGCGCAACGCCGGAACGCTCCACGTGAGCGTCTCGCCGCCGATGGTCACCCGGAGATCGCCTGAGGGACGTCCGACTGTACCGGCCTGGAATGCCGGGACCCGCCTCCTCGCGACCAGCGCCGGCGAGTCGGTTCACGCGTTCAGGGGCGCAGGAGATCGATCGCCCGGGCTCCATCCTCGCCGTAGAGCAACCGACTCCGCCGGTACGCCGGGCGCATACGAGCTCAGGTCGCACTCGGCGCCCAACCCCTGCTCGGCATACGGCCCGCCGATCGCTGCCTCCGCGAGCGCGACGGCGAGACCGCCGTCGGAGCAGTCGTGCGCCGAGCGGAGAAGCCCCTGGGCCGCGCCCGCGACCAGGAGTCGCTGGAGCGCGGGCTTCCGCGTCGAGATCCACCGTGTGCCGGACGACCGCCGACGAAGTCTCGAACCTCCGCCCAATAGGCCGAGCCGCCCAGCGCGCCGCGGGTGTGACCGAGAACGATGATCTGGTCGCCGGCCGCGGTGAAGTGACTCGGGACCCGCTTCGTCGCATCCTCGAGCAACCCGACCATGCCGACGGTCGGCGTCGGATCGATGGCGCCGGTCGGGCTCTCGTTGTAGAACGAGACGTTGCCGCCGGTGACCGGCGTATCGAACGCTCGGCAGGCATCGGCGATGCCGCGGCACGCTTCGACGAACTGGAAGAACACCTCCGGCTTCTCCGGGTTGCCGAAGTTGAGGCAGTCGGTGATCCCGAGCGGCCGCGCGCCGGTGCAGGCGATGTTGCGGGCCGCCTCGGCGACCGTCGCCTTGCCGCCCTCGTAGGGATCGAGCGCGACCAGGCGGCTGTTGCAGTCGACCGTCACGGCCAGCCGCAAATCGAGTCCCGGGCACATGGAGCACGCCGGCGTCGCCACCGGGTCCGAGAACGGTGGTGGCCTGCACGGTCGAGTCGTACTGCTCGTACACCCAGCGCTTGCTCGCGATGGTCGGGCTGTCGAGCAGGAGCTCGAGCGCTCCCCGAAGATCGGCGAGCGGCGGTTGGGACGGGTGTGCGCTGCGCCGAGCCCGCGCTGCCTCCGACTCTCGGGCCTCTGGGTGGTAGATCGGGCAATCGTCCACCAACCGCTGGCCCGGAATCGCCGCGACGACGAGCCCGTCGTGGCGGACCCGGAAGATGCCGTCGTCGGTCACCCTGCCGATCGGGGTCGCCGTGAGCTCCCACGTGCGCACAGACCGCCTGAATCGCCGCACCCGACCCGGCTCCGCGACCACCAGCATCCGCTCCTGCGACTCCGAGAGCAGGATCTCGTACGGCGTCATCCCCGGCTCGCGGGTCGGGACCAGTGCGGTGTCGATCTCGACGCCGACGCCGCCGCGCGCCGCCATCTCGGCGGACGAGCTGGTGAGTCCCGCCGCGCCCATGTCCTGGATCGCGACGATGAGCTCCGACGTCGATCAGCTCGAGGCTGGCCTCGAGCAGCAGCTTCTCGGTGAAGGGATCGCCGACCTGCACCTGTGGCCGGCGCGCTTCGCTCTTCTCCGACAACTCCTCGGAGGCGAAGCTGGCGCCGTGGATGCCGTCGCGCCCGGTCCGAGCCCGACGCACAGCAGGACGTTGCCGACGCCGTGGGCGCGCGCGCGTGATCAGCTCCGATTCCCGCAGCAAGCCGACGCACATCGCGTTGACCAGCGGGTTGCCGCTGTATCCCGCGGCGAAGTCGACCTCGCCGCCGAGCGTCGGGACGCCGACGCAGTTGCCGTAGTCGCCGACGCCTCGGACGACTCCGGCGAAGAGGTAGCGATTGCGCGGCGTGTCCAGCGGGCCGAAGCGGAGGCTGTTGAGCACCGCGACCGGACGCGCGCCCATGGTGAACACGTCGCGCAGAATGCCGCCGACGCCGGTCGCGGCGCCCTGGTATGGCTCGACCGCGCGACGGGTGATTGTGCGACTCGATCTTGAAGGCGACCGCCCAGCCGTCGGGAAGCCGCAGCACACCGGCGTTCTCGCCGGGCCCCTGGACGACCTGCGGGCCGGTCGTGGGGAACGTCTCGCAGCACCGGCTTGGAGTGCTTGTAGCGAGCAGTGCTCCGACCAGAGCGCGGAAAAGACGCCCAGCTCGGTGAGAGTCGGCGCGCGGCCGAGCATCTCGAGGATGCGCCCGTACTCGAGGTCGTTGAGGTTGTGCTCTCGCACGACCTCGGGAGTGACCGGTCGCTCGCCCGCGAAGGGGAAGGCTTCGGTTCCGTCGCTCGACAGCGAATCCGGTCACGAGACCTGCCGCGGCCGACGGGCCCGGAAGGTCGCGAACGCGTCGGCCAGCACGCGGGTGAAGAGGGCGGGGCGCTCCTCGTGGGCGACGACGTCGATCTCCCCGGCGTCGAGCCACATGCCGCCGCAATGCGGGCAGCTCTCGATCTGGACACCGTGGTACTGGGCGGTCACCAGATCGTAGCCGTCCTTGGGACACTTCATGAAATGCGATTTTCGCTCCGTCTCGAGCGCGGTGCGCTCCGCGAGCTCCCGTTGCCGCTTGATCAGCTCGGCGTCCTGCTTGACGAAGTATTCGTCTTCGTTGCGGCTTGGCTTGTCGGTCATGGGTTCGTCGGCGGTAGACGTGGTCGCCAGAGGCTGCAGCGCAGCCATGGAAGTGAAGAAGCCCAGCCCGTCGGTAGACCCGAGAAGCGCGTCGGCGACTCGCTCGGGATGAGGCATGATGCCGACCACCGTGCCGGCGGCATTGCAGATGCCGGCAATGTCGTTAGCCGAGCCGTTCGGGTTGGGCTGTACGGCGATCCTTCGGATTCCTCGGCGTAGCGCAGCACGATCCGGCCCTTCGGCCTCGAGAACGCGCAGCGTGTCGTCCGACGCGGCGAATCGGCCGTCGCCATGAGCCACCGGCAAGCGGAGCCGGTCGCCCACGGCGTACGCCGAGGTGAACACGGTCGTCGGTCGCTCCACCGATCACGTCGACCGGCCTGGAGACGAAGGTCAGGCCGCGCGTTCCGCAGCAGAGCCCCGGGAAGCAGGTGGGCCTCGCACAGGATCTGGAACCCGTTGCAGATGCCGAGCACCGGGCCGCCGTCGGCGGCGTGCCGCTGCACCGCTCGCATGATCGGACTGAACCGCGCGATCGCGCCGGAGCGAAGGTAGTCGCCGTAGCTGAAGCCGCCCGGCAGAATCACGACGTCGGCGCCGCTGAAGGTCGGTGTCGCGATGCCAGACGAAGTAGGCATGCGTCGCCGGCCCGCTCGGCGGCGCGTACGCGTGTCCACGTCGCAGTTGCTGCCGGGAAACCGGACGACCGCGACGTCGAGCATCAGGCCTCCTCGACCTCGAGCAGATAGTCCTCGGTGACCGGGTTGGCGAGCAGCTTGTCGCACATCTGGCGCACCCGCGCTTCGGCCTCGCCGCGAGACGGCGCGCTCGACGCTCAGCTCGATCGCGCGGCCGACCCGGACGCCGCCGGCCTCGCCGAAGCCCAGCGCCGACAGGGCGTGCTCGACCGCCTGGCCCTGCGGATCGAGCAGCCCGGCGCGAGGCATGACTCGGACGTGTACGCGATACTCATCGGTCCTCCGTCGGATTGCGCCGCTCCACCCACCCGGCGCGCCGGTCGGGCGCGGCGGCTTCGACCGGTGTCTCGCTCTGGCGCCGCTCGCCACCACGCTGGGCAGCTCCGGGCGCTCCATGAGGCCGAGCACGAGCGCCGCGCGTCACGCCGAAGAGCCATGTAGGAGAGTCCGAGCGGGAAGAGGAAGTACTCGGGGAAGAATATGCCGCCGACCAAGATCGCCAGATGGACGACCAGACCGAAGATGCCTTTGGCGCTCCGAAGCCCGATCGGCGGGAACTTCGGGTACTTGCACGTTGCTCACCATCAGCAGCGCCAGCAGCAGCATCAGCACGACGAGGCCCTGGTGCTGCAGATCGAGGTAGGCGAGCGAAGCGCGGTACCACGTCCGTCTGGCTGAACGGGTAGTACACCGCGAGCGTCATCCCGGCCGCGGGCGAGGGCAGCCCGGTGAACCATCCGGTCGAGGGCTTCCCGTGCCGACAGGACGTTGAACCGCGCCAGCCGGAGGGCCACCGCCGACGACGTAGATGTAGCACAGCACCCAGGCGAACGTCCCGGCGCTGGCGAACTCGAGGAAGTAGATGAGCAGCGCCGGCGCGACGCCGAACGAGATCACGTCCACCAGCGAGTCGAGCTCGGCGCCGAACCGGGTGCCGGTGTTCGACAGCCGCGCCACCCGGCCGTCGAGCATGTCCAGGATGCCGGCGAAGACGATGAACCAGCCTGCCCAGCGGAAGTTGCCGTTGAAGGCCGAGACGATCGCCCAGAACCCGAAGAAGAGGTTGCCGAGCGTGAACGCGCTCGGCATCACCACCACGACCCGCCGCATGTCGGGGCGCCGCAGCCGGTCTCGCCGGGGTATCAGCTCCATTGGGCCACCACCGTGACGCCGGCCCGTGTGCGTTGCGCCGGGCTGCGACCAGGACCCGGGCGCCCGGCGGGAGGAAGAGGTCCACCCGCGAGCCGAAGCGGATCATGCCCATTCGCTCGCCCTGCCGCACCGTCGTGCCGGCCTGATGGTCGGTGACGATCCGCCGGGCGATCAGCCCGGCGATCTGCCGGACGAGCATCCTTGCCGCGCGGCGTCACGAGCCCGATCGACGACTGCTCGTTCTCGAGGCTCGCCTTCTCGGCTGCCGGCGTGGCCGAACTCGCCCGGCGTTGTAGTGCCGGTAGCTCACCGTTCCGCTCGACCGGATACCGGTTCACGTGCACGTCGAACACGTTCATGAAGATCGAGACCCGCGTGCGCCGCGCCGCCGATGAAATGCCGGCTCGTCGATCTCGATCACGCTCACCACCTTGCCGTCGGCCGGCGCGATGACGAGATCGTCGCCGCGGGGCCCGTTCGCGCACCGGATCGCGGAAGAAGGCGACCACCCAGATCGCGAGCGACCGAGCAGCCAGACCACCACGCCGCCCACCGAGCGTGCGGACCCAGCGACGAGCGCCGACTACGATCACCCACGCGCCGATGATGAACGGCCAGCCCTCCGGCGCGATGCGCATCACGACGTCCTCCGGCAGGTCGCGGCCCGGTGAGGCGGCGAAAGGCCTCGAGGTATCGGCGCGCTCGTCGCCGTCGACCACCTCGGGCGGCAGCGGCGGCGGCGGTGCCTCGCCATTCCAGCGTCCGTCGCCTCCGGAGTTCCGCGAGATAGTCGCGGAGCGGCTGCTTGTCGAAGCTCGGCTGGGCGCGGCCCGGCTGATAGCGGTCGGCCGGCCAGAACCGCGACGAATCCGGGCGTCAGCACCTCGTCGATCAGCCGCAGCGTGCCCGTCCGGTCCGTGCCGAACTCGAACTTGGTGTCGGCGATGATGATCCCGCGGGTCGCGGCGTGGTCGCGGCCCGCCGCGTAGAGCGCGAAGCTCGCGTCGCGCAGCTCGGCCGGCGAGCGCGGGCCCGAGCGCCGCCGCGATCGCGATCGAACGGTCACGTTCTCGTCGTGGCCCGTCTCCGCCTTGGTGGCGGGCGAAAAGATCGGCGGCTCGAGGCGGTCGCTCTCGCGCGAGCCCGGCCGGCAGCGGCTCGCCGGCCAGCGTGCCGCGTCTGCGGTACTCCTCCCAGGCCGAACCGGAGAGGTAGCCGCGGACGACGCACTCGAACGGGACCGGCTCGGTGCGCCGGACCAGCATGGTGCGGCCGGCCATCTGGCTCGCGATGCGCGCGCGAGCGCCGGAACCGCGGCGACGATCTCGTCGGCGTCCGCGGTGATGAAGTGCGACGGGAACACGCTGGCCAGCTGCTCGAACCAGAACGCGCTGAGCTGGGTGAGCACGGCGCCCTTGTGCGGGATCGGCTCGTCCATCACGACGTCGAACGCGCTGACCCGGTCGCTGGCCACGAGCAGCAGGTGGTCGCGCGTCCACCTCGTACACCTCGCGCACCTTGCCGCGGCGGAGCAGCGGAAGGGGCAGCGCGGCTCTCGGCCAGGACGCGGTCATACCCGCACCTCGGCGGCGCCGGCCTCCGTCGCGAGCGGGCGCGCCCGCGTCGAGCAGCGGGTGCAGGTACTCCGTCGAGGAACTCGCCGACCTGCTCCGAGCCCGGCCGATGTAGCCGGCCGGATCGAGCTCGGCCTGGAGCGATCCGACGGGCACCCTGCCGAAGGCCGGGTCGGCCGCCAGACGGTCGAGCAGGTCGTTGCGTCCGCCCGCGGCTCACCGCTTCGGCCACGGCGACGCTGTGCCGGCGGATCACCTCGTGCAGCGCCTGGCGATCGCCGCCGGCGGCGACGCCGAGCATGAGCCAGCGCTCGGTCGCCATGAACGGCATCTGCTCGTCCACGTGGCGGCGGATCACCGTCCTCCCGGACCTCGAGGCCGGCCGCGATGTTCGCCGCCAGGACCAGGATCGCGTCGGTGGCGAGGAACGCCTCCGGCAGCGTGAGGCGGCGGTTGGCGCTGTCGTCGAGCGTGCGCTCGAGCCACTGGCTGGCGGCGGTGTGCGCGCCGTTGGCCTGCAGCGAGATCACGAACCGGGCGAGGCCGCAGATCCGCTCGGCCCGCATCGGGTTGCGCTTGTAGGCCATGGCGCTCGAGCCGATCTGTTCCGTCTCGAACGGCTCGAGCAGCTCGCCTTCGTGCTGCAGCAGGCGGAGGTCGCCCGCCATCTTCGCCGCCGACTGCGCGATCGCCGCTCAGCGCGTCGAGCACCTGCTGTCGGCCTTGCGCGGGTAGGTCTGGCCGGTGACGGCGAACTGCGCCGCGAAGCCGAGCTTGCGCCGTCACGCGCCGCTCGAGCTCGCGCACCTTGCGCGTGATCGCCGTCGAACAGCTCGAGGAACGAGGCCTGCGTTCCGGTCGTTCCCTTGCAGCCGCGGAAGCGCAGCGTCTCGAGCCGGTGGGACAGCTCCTCGACATCGAGCGCGAAGTCCTGCATCCAGAGCGTCGCCCGCTTGCCGACCGTGGTGAGCTGCGCCGGCTGGAAATGGGTGTAGGCGAGGCAGGGCAGCGCCGGCGTTGCGTACCGCGAAGCCGTCGAGCGCCGCGAGCACGGCGATGAGCCGCCCCAGCAGCAGCCGCAGTCCCTCGCGCATGACGATCAGGTCGGCGTTGTCGGTGACGAACGCGCTCGTGGCGCCGAGGTGGAGAAACGGTCGCGCCGCGGGGGCCTGCTCGCCGAAGGCGTGGACGTGGGCCATGACGTCGTGGCGGAAGCGGCGCTCGTACCGCGCCGCCACGGCGAGGTCGGCGTCGTCGAGATGCGCGCGCATCTCGGCCAGCGCCGCTCTCGGGAATGTCGAGGCCGAGCTCCCGCTCGGTCTCCGCGAGCGCCAGCCAGAGCCGCCGCCACAGCGCGATGCGGTGCGGCTCGCCCCACAGGCGCTGCATCGCCGGCGAGGCGTAGCGGGTGCCGAGCGGTGAGCGCCAGCGATCGTCGTCGGTCATCGGAAGGCGAGGTCGGTGAAGGAGATCTGCCCGTCGCGCTCGAAGTAGACCCGAATCACCTGGCCGGATCTGACGTCCATCGAGCGTGTTGCGACCTGATCGGCGCGTCCGGACACGGGTTGCGGTTGATGGCCACGATCACGTCGCCTTCTTGCAAGCCCGGTCGCGCGGCTCACCTGGGCCGAGATCCGGAAGATCAGCGCGCCCGTGCTCGCTCCGGATGCCGCGCTCCGCCTGGATCGGCGGGCGTCACGGTGACCAGCTGCAAGCTCCTTGAGCACGGTGACCTTCGCGGCGGTCACGGTGGGCAGGTCGCCGGTCACGATTCTGCGCGTCGCGTTCTGGTCGCCGCTGCGCACGCGTCAGATCGACCGTGTCGCCGACCTGCAGGTCGAGCTTCACCGCCTCCCAGTCGAGGTAGTTGCGGAGCCGGCGGCCGTTGGCCTGGACCAGCACGTCGCCCGCGCTGCAGGCCCGGCGCGAGCCGCCGGGCCCTCCGGAGCCACCGACGCGACGACCACGCCGCCCTGGCTCTTCCAGTCTCGCATCGCTGCGGCGCCCGCGACCTCGAGGCCGACCCACGCACGGCGCACCGTGCCGGTGCGAATGATCTCGTCGGCGACGCGCAGCGCCCGCTCGATCGGGAATCGCGAAGCCGAGGCCGACCGATCCGCCGCTGTTGCGAGAAGATCGACGAATTGACGCCGACCACCTCGCCCGAGCGCGTTGGCCAGCGGGCCGCCGGAGTTGCCCGGGTTGATCGCGGCGTCGGTCTGGATCATGTCGAGGTAGAGCCCGGCCTGGTCGCCGCTCGGGCAGGATGTTGCGGCCGGTGGCGCTCACCACGCCGGCGGTGACGGTCGGCTCGGCGTTGCCGAGCAGGTAGGCGTACGGATTGCCGAGCGCGACGACCCACTCGCCGATCATCAGGTCGGTGCTTCGACCGGCGTACGACCGGCGGAGTCCCTGCCGGTCGATCTTGAGCACGGCGATGTCGGTCAGCGGATCCTCGCCGAGGACCTTGGCCGGCAGATCGCTGCCGTCGGCGAGGGTCACGACCACCTTCTCCGCATTGGCGACCACATGCTGGTTGGTGAGGATGACGCCGTCGGCTCGGATCACGAAGCCGGTCCCGAAGCCCTTGGACTACGCGCGCGCCTTCCGGAACGAAGAAGAAGTCCCATGGTGAGCGAGGGGGCGCCTCCTGATGCGACGTGACGTTGATCGAGACGACCGCCGCGGACGCGCGCTCCGCCGCTGCGACGAGTGCGGTGCGGCGGGAATCGCTCGTGACACGCTGCACCTCCGCGGCTCTCGCCGGGCCCTGCGACGGCGCTTTCGTCTCGACCTGCGCGCCGGAGGTCGTCACCGCCATTCCAGTCTCGCTCGGCCGTGACCCGCGGCATCCGATGGCCGTGGCAAGGGCCAGGACCGCGCTACACGCTGCGCGCGAGGGCATGGGCCTCCTCGTCGGAGGATTCGGCGAACAGCTCAGGCGGGTAGGCAGCCGTCACGAAATAGAGCCCGTGCGGCGGTGCCGGCGGGCTCGTCTCCTGATTATCGCCGGTCGCGAGAAGCCGGGCGATATCCTCGAGGGGGCGGCGCGCCGCCCCAATGTCGACCATCGTGCCGACCACCATCCGCACCATATGGTGGAGGAACCGATCCGCTTCAACATGGAAGCTCACGCCACGATCGTCAGGGCGTTCTGTCCACTCGGAGAGCGTAAGGGTGCAGCGGTAGTGCGGCTTCGGTGTACCCTTTGCGGCGAAGGCGGAGAAGTCATGCTGGCCGAGGAACTCACGCGCCGCGAGCCGAAGCGCTGCGACGTCAAGCGGTCGGCCCAGCGCCCATTCGAATCGGCGCCGGAACGGCGATGCGGACGCGGCGTCGAATCCGACATCGTACCGATAGCGGCGGGAAATCGCGCTCTTCCGAGCGTGGAAGCCGGGCCGCATGTGATGCACCGACTCGATCCAGCAATCGCGGGGGAGCAGTGCGTTGAGAGCGCGGTGGAGATCGAGAGACGTCCAACTCGACGGAGCCTCGAAGCTCACGCCGATGCCCTGGGCGTGAACCCCGGCGTCGGTTCGACCCGAGGCGTGGGCGATCGTTCGGCGCTCGAACAATCGTTCCAGGACGGCCTCGAATTCGACCTGGACGGAGCGGCCAGCCGGTTGGCGCTGCCACCCGACGAACCCCGTGCCGTCGTAATGGAGGGTGGCGAGGAAGGTCCGGCTCATCGAAGCGAAATGTAGCCGCCGGCCACCCCTCGGGCAAGCTACGCAAATCATTGTCACGATTGACAAAAGCGCGTCTCTTTCGATACACTTTCCCACGCCTCCAGCACCCATCGACGCTCCAACCCTCGAACGCCCGTGGATCAGGACGCAACCCTTCGTTTGGCCCTCCAGGAGCTCGCGAACGGCGCTTCTCTTTCGGAGGAGACGGCCGCCGCCGCGTTCGGCGTGCTCATGCGAGGAGAGGCGAGCCAGGGGCAAACAGCGGCGCTGTTGATGGGGCTCAGGGCGAAGGGCGAGACCGCCGAGGAGATTGCCGGGGCGGCGCGCGCGTTGCGTTCGGCCATGGTGCGTCTCATTGCCGACGAGCCCGACTCGCTCGTAGACACCTGCGGAACCGGGGGTGGCCGGGTTGGCACTCTCAACTTGTCGACCGCGGCCGCGCTCGTGGTTGCGGGGGCGGGTGTTCCTGTGGCCAAGCATGGGAATCGGAGTTACACGTCGCGATCAGGGTCGGCCGATGTGCTCGAGGCCCTCGGGGTCGATATCAGTCTCTCGCCCGATCGAGCGGCGAGCGTCTTACGGCGCGCGGGGATCGTCTTTCTGTTTGCACCCACCTATCACCCCGCGATGCGTCACGTCGGCCCGGTTCGGAAAGAGCTCGGCGTGCCGACGATCATGAACCTGATTGGTCCGCTGGCCAATCCGGCCGGGGCCAAACGGCAGGTGATCGGCGTGTCGGATCGGGGTCGTGCCCCACTCGTGGCCGCGGCACTCGCCCGACTCGGCGCAGCGCACGCACTCGTGCTTCACGCCGCCGTCGGGATGGACGAGGTAAGCCCTTCCGGCGAAACGATGATGTGGGAAATTCGGGACGGCACCGTCGAGACCATCGAGATTCGTCCTGCCGACCATGGGCTCGAGTGTCATGACCTCGAGAATCTGGCTGGTGGTGAGCCGGCGGAGAACGCGTTGCGAATCGAGGAGCTGCTGGCAGGGCGGGGAAGGGAAGTGGAGCGGTGCGCGGTTCTGCTCAATGCGGCCGCGGCCCTCTACGTTTCGGGCCGGGGTTGGACGTTCGAGGAGTCGCTGTGCCGGGCCCGCGACGCGCTGGATGGCGGTGCCGCGACCGAGACCCTGATGCGGTTGAGGTCGGCGTGATTAGTACTTTCGGATGACTCCGACGACGATTCCTTGGATCAGAACGTCACGCTCCTGAAAGCGCATCGGCTGCATGGCGGCGTTGGCGGGCTGAAGCCTGATCCACCCGCCCGGTTCGCGGTAGAATTTCTTGACCGTGGCCTCCGAGCCGTTGACGAGTGCGATGACCATTTCACCGTTCTCGGCGGTTTGTTTGCCATGCACGACGACGACGTCTCCGTCGAGGATATGCTCATCGACCATGGACGTTCCCTGAACGCGAAGGGCGTAGTTCGGACCGCGCCGGGGGAGCATTTGATCGGGAACGGCGATGGTCTCCTGATGCATGAGGGACTCGATCGGAGTGCCGGCGGCCACCTTTCCGAGGAGCGGAATCTCCGTGGCGGCGGATGTCCCTCGCGGCGGGAGAACCTCGATGGAGCGGCTCTCGTTGTAGGCGCGCTTGATGTACCCCTTGCGCTCGAGGTTGGTGAGGTGCTCGTGCACGGTGGCCAGTGACTGGAACCCGAACTTTTCCGCGATCTCCTCGAAGCTGGGCGCGTACCCCTGTTGCTGAATATGTCCGTGCAAATAGCCGAGGATTTCGCTCTGGCGCTTGGTCAGGGGCATTGGGTTCGCTCCGCGTTGGGAGAGAAGACGACCGAATAGAGGCCGAATAACAGTACCCGAATACCGGCCGAAGGACAAGATGCCCGTTTCCCTGGATGAAATCCTGGCTTCGACTCGGCGGCTGATCCCGCCACTACATCAGCGTCGTGCGGATCTGGAGCGTGCCGCTGCCGAGGCCCCGGTCTCGCGCTCGCTGGGGGCGGCGCTTCAGGGAAGCACCGTCGCCGTGATCGCCGAGGTGAAGCGTCGCTCTCCGAGTGCGGGGTTGATCCGGGAGCTCGATCCTGCCACGCATGCCGCCGCGTACGCGCGCGCAGGGGCGGCCGCCATCTCGGTTCTCACCGATGGCCCGTTCTTCGGCGGCTCCCTCGACGACTTGAGCGCCGTGATTGCCCGGGTGTCCGTCCCGGTTCTGCGGAAAGATTTCATCCTCGACGAGCTGCAAATCCTCGAGGCCCGAGCCGCCGGCGCGTCGGCAATACTTCTCATCGTCCGCGCGCTGTCCGCGGTGCGGCTCGTTGAGCTGATCGCCTGCGCGAAGGAATGGCGCCTCGACGCGCTCGTCGAGATTCATACGCATGCCGAGCTCGCGAGGGCTCTGGAGGCAGGGGCGGGCATCATCGGTGTCAACAGTCGTGATCTCGACACCTTCACCGTCGACACGGCGGGGGCCTGGCAAATCCTGAGACAAGTACCGGCCGGAATGGTGGCGGTCGCGGAGAGCGGCATGGCGACGCGTTCCGATGTAGAGTCGGCGGCCATGGCGGGCGCAGATGCCGTCCTTATGGGGACGGTCCTCTCGGCCGCAGCCGAACCCGCGACAGTCCTGGCGGGTCTGACCGGGGTTCAACGGCGTGCCCGTCAAGGCTAAAATCTGTGGATTGACCGTCCCAGAGGACGCAGAGGCCGCCGCAAGGGCAGGGGCCTCCTACCTGGGCGTCGTTTTTGCTGGAGGTCCACGCCGAGTGACGGTGGCAGCGGCCGCCGGGATCGTAACCGCCGGCGGACCCATCCCGGTCTTCGGCGTCTTCAGTGCTCAGGGCATCGAAGAAATTCTGCGAATCAGCGACGAAGCCGGGCTGCGCGGTGCCCAGCTCCACGGGTCATACGCCGCAGGCGCCGGCGAGGAGCTTCGGCAGCGGGGTCTCCTGGTCTGGCGCGTGGTAAGGATCGCCACAGTCGCCGACCTCGACCGTCTCGACGACGCGGCTCGCGATGCCGACGCAGTACTGGTGGAGCCCATGGTCCCGCGGGCACTGGGTGGTACCGGCGTGCCGCTCGACCTTACCATCGCACAGCACGCGCGAGCCCGTCTCGCCGGACGCACGATGGTGCTGGCCGGCGGCCTCACCCCGACTACGGTGGGGCACGCAGTGGCCCTCGTTCGACCCGAGGTCGTAGATGTAAGTTCAGGGGTTGAAGACCTGCCGGGAAAGAAGGGCCCAGAGAAAATCGCGCGATTCATGGAGGCCATGGTTGGCCATAGCGCTATCTCCTGAGCGAGCGGTCGGCGGACGTTTCGGTCCATACGGTGGTCGTTACGTGCCGGAGACGCTCGTCGCGGCACTGGATGATCTCGCCGCGCTCTACGACGCCGCACGCGTGCGACCCGAGCTTCTGGGCCGAGTTCGAGGGACTGCTCGCCGAATTCGTGGGGCGCCCGTCTCCACTCTCCGAGGCCCCGCGCCTCGGCAAGGAGATCGGCGCCGATCGTCGCGATGAAGCGCGAAGACCTGAATCACACCGGCGCGCACAAGATCAACAACACGATCGGGCAGGCGCTCCTTGCCCTGCGCATGGGCAAGCGTCGGATCATCGCCGAAACCGGAGCCGGGCAGCACGGCGTCGCCACTGCCACGGTGTGCGCGCGCTTCGGACTCGAGTGCGTGGTCTACATGGGGGCGGAGGATGTGGCGCGGCAGCGCGCTCAACGTGTACCGCATGGAGCTGCTCGGGGCCACCGTGGTGCCGGTCGAATCCGGAACCCGCACGCTCAAGGATGCCACCAACGAGGCGCTGCGCGACTGGGTCACCAACGTACCGACCACACACTACATCATCGGTTCCGTGGTGGGTCCCGATCCTTATCCGCGCATGGTGCGGGACTTTCAGTCGGTCATCGGACGTGAAGCGCGGAGCCAGATGCTGTCCCGCTACGGGCGGCTCCCCGCATACCGTGGTCGCCTGCGTCGGTGGCGGCTCGAATGCCATGGGCATCTTCTCCGGCTTTCTCGACGATGCCGACGTGCGAGCTTGTCGGAGTCGAGGCGGCCGGTGAAGGGATCGGCTCCGGGCACCATAGTGCCACGCTCGGTGCCGGGACGCCGGGAGTGCTTGCACGGCAGTTTGAGCTATCTGCTTCAGGATGCCGACGGCCAGGTCGCGCCGGCTCATTCGATCTCGGCGGGGCTCGACTATCCGGGCGTTGGACCGGAGCACAGCTTCCTGCGCGACAGCGGTCGCGTCGCGTACGAGTCCGCGACCGATGCCGAAGCGCTCGATGCGTTTCGGACGGTCTGCCGCCTGGAGGGCATCATCCCGGCGCTCGAGACTGCCCACGCGTTCGCCTGGGTGCGACGGATGGCGGGGCGTTGGCGCCAGCGACGCGATCGTGCTCGTCTGTCTGAGTGGTCGCGGCGACAAGGATGTCGCGCACGTCGCGGCACTCACCGGGACGGTCGTGTGACCCGGTCGGGACCGATTCCGGACGTCCTGCCGGCGACCCAGGTCACCGAGCTGATGAACAGCCTGGTGAAAGCACTGCGCGCCTATCAGATGTACCTCCCCAACAATCCCATCCATCAACGCGCCACGGAGAATCTCCGCGCCGCCTTCGCCCCAGTCTGGGATGCGATGGATGAGCTGACCGTTACCGTCGCCGAAACCGATTTCGTCTGGGACGAACAGGTCGTCTATCACCAGCCCAACAAGAGTGAAAGCGTGGCCTGGGGCCTGTTCAAGGACGGCATGCGCTCGTTCACGATCCGTCGCGGGGCGGAGAGTGAGGAACTGCCCCGGTTCCTCGAGCTGATCAACCAGGCCCGATTCCTCGCCGCCGACGCCGGTGACGATCTGCTGACCCTGCTCTGGGAGCAGGAATACGAGTTCATCCAATACAAGTTCATCGAGTTCTTCGGTGATGGCGGCGGCTCCATGCCGGAGGCGACGGGCTCGTATAACGCAGGCGGTGGGGTCGAGGAGACGGCGCAGGCAACCCAACGACACGAGCAGGCGGCCCAGGAGGCGCCGCCGCGCCCCAAAGGCATGGTGGACGTGGAGGATTTCGATTCGACGCTGTACTTCCTCGACGAGCGCGAGATCAACACCATCGCCTCCGAGTTGGAGGAGGAGTATCGGCGCGATGTGCGCACCGCCGCCCTGAGCGTGCTGTTCGACCTCTTCGAGCAGGAAGAGCCGCAGGAGATCAGAGAAGAGATCCTCGGGATCCTCGAGCACCTCTTTCCCAACCTGCTCAATGCGCGCGACTTCCGCGCGGCTGCGACCATCATTCGCGAGTGCCGCATCCTGGCCAAGCGAACGTCCGGCGTGCTGCCGGAGCACGTCGAGCGCCTCGACGGGTTCGTGAGTCGGCTGAGCGAGCCGGCGATCGTCAGCCAGGTCATTCAGTCACTCGACGAGGCCGCGGGGATGGCCACCGAGGCCCATGTCACCGAAGTCCTGCACGAGCTCCGCGCCTCCGCACTGGAGCCGATCCTCGCATGGGTGCCGAACCTCCAATCCGAACCCCTGAAGGCCGTGCTGGAGGGCGTCGCCGATCGGCTCGCCGAGTCTCACACGGCGGAAGTGATGCGAATCCTGCGCGATCCGGAATCGGCCGCGCTCGTCGCGGTCGTCGGGGTGTGCGGGCGGCTCAATCTCCATCAGACCGTTTCCGGTCTCGGCGAAACGGTGAACCATCCTGATGCAGCCGTCCGCCTGGCCTCGGTACAGACGCTCGCTCTGCTCGGCACCCCGGCAGCGCTGGCACTCGTCGACAAGGCGCTCGAGGATTCCGACCGAACGGTCCGGCTGGCGGCAGTGCGCGTGGTATCGGCGCGCGGATACAAGGGGGCGCAGCGACGGGTGGAAGCCGTCGTCCTGGGCAAGGCAGTCAAGGAAATGGACCTCACCGAGAAGATGGCCTTCTTCGAGGCCTATGGTTCGATCGCCGGGCCCTCGGGACTCAAGGCGATGAGCGGGATCCTTCTTCCGCGCGGCCTGCTGCGCATGAAGGAGGCATCCGAGACGCGAGCCTGTGCGGCGATCGCGATTGGCAAGATCCGGACACCGGAGGCGCGAGACGTGCTCCAGCGCGCCGCCGACGATAAAGACCTGGTCGTCCGCAATGCCGTGAGTCGGGCGCTGCGGGAGAGCAGCACGTGAGTCAGACTGGAGAGGTCTCGTCGCGTGTCGCGGACGGACAGCTCCGCCAGGGCGGCCGCGCCTTTCTCCTGGACTTGTACACTGCGCTCAGGAGTCTCAAGCTCTATCCGGTCGAGAATGCCACGGTGCAGAAGGCGCTGGACGATCTCGACGACGCGGGCCGTGCGCTCCTTGCGGTCGAATCGGAGCTCGAGATCCGCCTAGCTGGCGACTTCATCTTCGTCAACGCCACGCGCCTCCGACTCGAGCTCGACAACTACGCCTCGTTCAGTCACATCCTCACGATCCTCCGCGCGTTCGATATCGGTGCCCTGCGGATCGCGCCCGGCGTCAACCGACGCGAGTGGCAGATTTTTCTGAGCCTCCTGCTCAGCCTCTCGGAACGCGCCGATCCGGATACGCGGTTCGACGAGCTCACCGAACGCCTCGAGGCGGGGAACGTCCACGGCATCACCATCGAGCGCGCCACGCATCAGGAGGCCGAGTCCGAGGAGCAGCGTCAGGCGGCCAAGCGGGTATACTCGCAAGGCGTGGCCGTGGCCAAGGACGTAATGACCGGCGTGCGGCTCGGCCGCACGAGCGGCGTGAAGCGGGTCAAGCGGGCGGTGCAGCTCATCGTGGACCAGGTCCTCAACAATGAGACCTCGCTTGTCGGTCTCACGACCATTCGGGACTACGACGAATACACGTTCACTCACTCGGTGAACGTGTGCATCTTCTCCGTCGCGCTCGGCAAGAAGCTGGGGCTCTCCAGGCTTCAGCTGTACGATCTCGGGATGACGGCGTTGCTGCACGACGTGGGGAAGGCGCGCGTGCCGCTCTCCATTCTGCACAAGACGACCGGTCTCGACGAGTCCGAGTGGCGGATCATGCAGGGCCACCCGTGGCTCGGAGCCCTGACGCTCTTTCATCTCAAGACCCACGACGAGATGCCGTTTCGCACGATCCTCGTGGCGCACGAACATCACATGAAGACGGATCTCACCGGCTATCCCAAGTCGATCCGTCCTCGCAAGCTGCACATCTTCTCCAAGATCGTGGCCGTGGCCGATGGGTTCGATGCCGCCACCACCCGGCGGACGTATCAGACGGTACCGATCGAGCCGGATCAGGTGTTGCGGGAGATGCTCGAGAACCCGAGGAGGGGGTACGACACGCTGCTGGTGAAGGGCCTCGTGAATCTGATCGGTGTCTACCCGGTTGGAACCTGCGTGATTCTCGACACACTCGAGATCGGGGTCGTCGCCGGCCCGGACCCGGAGGGCCAGACGCTCAATCGGCCTCTCGTTCGACTCGTCGTCGATGTCAACGGCGGCACGATCCCGCCGCCCGGTACGCTCGTCAGCCTTACCGAGAAGGACGAGAGCGGTGCGTTCCGCCGTTCCATCGTCAAGGTCACCAACCCCAGTCGGTACGGTCTCACCGTCGGCGATTACTTTGTCTGAATCCCGGCTCTCGACCGCCTGGGCGACGCTCAGGGCCGGTCGCCGCACCGCCCTGATCCCGTACCTCACCGCCGGCTACCCCACTTCAAGGGTCAGCCTCGACGCACTCCGGGCAGCAGACGAGTGCTCCGATGTCATCGAGGTCGGCGTTCCGTTCAGTGACCCGCTTGCCGATGGGCCCACCATCCAGCGTTCGACGTACGAAGCACTTCAAGCCGGAATGACCCTGGCGGGCACGCTGGAGCTCATCGAACGCGCTCGCCTCTCACGCCCCGTCGTCGTCTTCAGCTACCTCAATCCCATTCTCCGATTCGGCGTCGAACGCTTCCTGCAGCGGGCTGCCGACCTCGGGATCGCGGGTCTGCTGCTGACCGACCTCCCTGCCGGAAGTGATCCGGCGGTCGAGTCGACGGTGCAGGCGAGCCCGCTCGACCTGATCCGCCTGGTGGCGCCGACCACACGTCGGGAGCGTGTCGCCGCGGCCGTCTCGGGGGCTCAAGGGTTCATCTACCTCGTCGCGCGTCTCGGGGTGACGGGCGCGACACCGTCGCTGGCGCGCGGGCTCGGCGACTCGATCGCCCAGTTGCGCCGGGCAACGTCGCTGCCGATCGCCGTGGGCTTCGGGATCAGCACCCCGGCACAGGCCGCGGACGTCGCGAAGCTGGCCGACGGTGTCGTGGTGGGAAGCGCGCTCGTCGATGTGCTCGCCCGCGAGGGAGTCGCGGGCGTGCGAGCCTTCCTCGGCTCGCTTCGCGAGGCGCTCGATCGGACCCCGGTGCTCCGATGACCGTTGATCTGCAGCGACTCCTCGATCGGTACGCCAAGGTCTTGTGGATCGGCGGGCTCGCCACGGCGATTGCCGCCATGGCCACCGACCTTCGCTGGCTGCTGCAGCCGATCACGACGGTGATCCTGACCGCCGCGGTGATCATACTGCGCGTGACCCCTGTCCGACTCAGCAAATACTCCTACCTCACCCAATCATCCATTCCCGCGCTCGTCGGCGCGGTGTGCATCGGGCCCTCGCCTGTGGTCGTTGCCCTCTGGGCAGGCGTGTTCGTTTCGGACGTCGTGTGGCTGCGCAAACTCGGGTATGCCGGCTTGGTGAATGCGGGCAGAGAAGTCCTCGGCTTCGTCGCGGCATACGGCCCCTACGCCGCGGTGTTGGCGTTGACTCGAAGCCCGGAGCTGTCGATCGATTTTCTGCCGGCCGCGGCGATCCTGGTTTGCCTCTACTTCTTCGTCAGCCGGAGCCTGTTCTACTTCACGCTCCTCGTGCGCGACAAGCTCGAGTACGTCGAAAAGATTCTCATCCTGCGCTGGGAGATCATCTCCTATCTGCTGACCGTGCTGGCCTCGATCGTCGTGGTGGCAGCGATCCGGGCCCTCTCGCCGGTCGGCTGGATCGCAGTCGGCCTGGCACTCGGCGTGCTTGGTGTGCTCACCCGGCGGATCCTGGAAGAGGCGATCGGCGCGGAAGACCTGAACAAGGTGCATTTGATGGAGGCATCGATCGCGAGCAACGCGACGCTTCAGGGATCGTTCGGCCAGATCGAGCGCCTCGCCTATCGGCTCGTGGATTGGGCGGATTTCAGGGTCTATCGCGTCACTCCCACGGGCCCGGCGATGGTCTACCATGGAACACTCGCGGCTGTCCGGACCGACGGCTCCGGCGAGAGTGTCGCGTCGCTCCGCAGCGAGGCACTCACGAGTGGAGAAACCGTGGTCATCAAGGATGTTCGGCGTGACGGACGGATCACCACTCCGGTGCCGGGCGTCGGAAGCATGGTGATCCATCCGATCCGGTTCGGTGAGGAGTTGCTCGGGACTCTGGAAGTGGACCACCCCAAACGCCATGCCTACGGGACGAAGGACCTGCTCGCGCTCAGCACGTTGGCCAATCAGATGGCGACCGCGATTCACATCGCCGAGCTGCGGCGACCATTACTCAGCACGGTGGAGCAAATCGGACTTCAGGTGACGGCGCTCGCACGGGTAACCGAGTCGCTCAGGGCCTCCGCCCTCGCGCTGGCCGAAGCCTCGCACGGCATGAGAGAAGGCGCGAACGAGCTGGAGACGTTCGTGACCGGTGGTCTCCGAGCCACCGATCTCCTCGCCGCCGCCACGCGGGCGATGGCAACGCAAGGGGCCCAGGCCGCAAAGGCGAGCGGAACCGCCGCCGTCGTCGCCGGGCAGAATCGTGTGGTCATCGGGCAAGCGATCGACAGGCTGGTCGGCATCAAGAGCTTCGTCTCCGCCAGCGCAGATCAGGTGGCCGCACTCGGCGCTCTCACGACACGAATCACGGGGTTCATCGGAACCATCAGAGAGATCGCCGACCTCACGAATCTCATCGCCCTGAACGCCGCCATCGAGGCTGCTCGAGCCGGGGCCGAGGGACGCGGGTTCGCGGTTGTCGCTGATGAGGTGCGCGACCTCGCGGCGCAGAGCCTGCACGCGGCGGGCGAGGCTCGGATCCTGCTCGAGGAAATCAGCGCGCAAGTGACCAAGGTGTCCGTCACCATGGACCGGGGCCGTGACGCGGTCGCGGGTGTCGAGGAGTTGAGCGCCGACGCGGCGATGGCGCTCGAGGCGATCGTCGGCACCACCGGCGAGGCGGGTCGCCACGCCGAGGCGATCGCCGCGACGGCGGCGGAACAGCTCGACGCGGTCAGCGGGTTGACGGGGCAGATCGAACGAGTCGCGGTGGGGTCCACTCGAACGCGCTCCGATACCGACGCCCTCGCCCGTCGGGCGGCGGAGGCGGCGTCGGGACAGACGGATCTCGAGCGTGCCATCCGCGAGCTCGGCGAAGTCGCGGCGGACCTGCAGCGCATCGCCCGCCATTTCGCCGTCGAGGGGTGACATGCCGCCGGGCTCCCGCGAGCGCGTCTACGTGGCGCTCGGCAGCAACCTCGGCGATCGCGACGGCCATCTGCGAACCGCGCGCGCGGCGTTAGCGCGATTGCCTGGAACCGCGCTCGTGGCCGAATCGACGATCCATGAGACTCCTCCGCTCGGCGGGATGTCACAGCCTCCCTACCTCAACCAGATGGTCGTGCTGGACACCGAGCTCGCGCCGCGCGCGCTGCTCGACGCCCTCCATGAGATCGAGAACCACGCCGGTCGAACGCGCGAGACACACTGGGGTGCGCGAACGCTGGATCTCGATATCGTTCGGTATGGGGGTCAGCGCGTTGTCGAGCCCGACCTTATCATTCCCCATCCCGAGTTGCCCAACCGCGACTTCTGGCAGCGTGAGCTGGCGGAGCTGGAATCACGTGAGTTCTCATGACGGGTGAGCCTCGTCCACTGACCGTGCTCGACCTGCCTGCCATGAAGGCGGCCGGTCGCCGAATTGTCGTGCTCACGTGTTACGATGCCACGTTCGCCCGCCTTCTCGAGGACACGGGCGTGGACGTGCTGCTCGTTGGTGATTCGCTCAACCAGGTGCTCGCCGGACACGAGACGACGCTGAGTGCGACGCTCGACCAGATGATCTATCACGCCGCCTCCGTCGTCCGGGGCTCGCGGCGCGTGCTGGTGTTCGTGGACCTGCCTTTCCTGACGTATCAGGTCTCCATCCCCGAGGCGATCCGGAATGCGGGAAGGGTGCTGCAGGAGACTGGCGCCCACGGCGTCAAGCTCGAAGGCGGAAGCGCGATGGCCGACACCGTCCGGGCCCTGGTCGATCGGGGAATTCCGGTGATGGGTCACCTCGGCCTGACGCCGCAGTCGGTTCATGCCCTGGGTGGTTATCGGGTGCAGGGACGGGACGCCCGCGCCGCGGATCGGATCCTCGCCGATGCCAAGGCACTTGAGGAGGCAGGGGCGTGCGCGATCGTGCTCGAGCTGGTTCCGGCAGACCTCGCCGGCCGGATCTCCGCATCCCTCACCATCCCGACCATTGGAATCGGCGCCGGGCCTGGCTGTGACGGGCAGGTCCTGGTCCTCCACGACATGCTCGGCCTCAACGACGCGTTCAATCCGAAATTCCTCAAGCGCTTCGCCGAGCTCGGCGAGGCCGTGCGGTCGGCGGTCAAAGCCTACGCTGCCGACGTGCGGGACGGCCGCTACCCTGGTGCAGAGCACAGCTTCTAATCGCTCGATGGTCGATCTCGAGACGATTCCGGACCTGCGCGGCTGGGTACGCGGCCATCGTACCGCGCGGCGGCGCATCGGCCTCGTGCCGACGATGGGCTACCTCCATGAGGGCCATCTGAGATTGGTCGACGAAGCGCGCCGTCGCGCCGATGCGGTGGTCATGAGCGTCTTCGTCAATCCGCTCCAATTCGGTCCCACCGAAGACTTCCTTGGCTATCCCCGTGATCTGGAGCGAGACCGCGCGCTCGCAGCGGCTCGCGGGGTGGATGCCCTCTTCGTCCCCTCGACGGAGAGGATGTATCCGCCGGGAGCGGAGGTGCGCGTAGTCCCCGGCCCCACCGGCGACCATTGGGAGGGTGCGGCCCGGCCGGGCCATTTCGCCGGGGTCCTCACGGTCGTCGCGAAGCTCCTGCATCTGATCCAGCCGGAGGTCGCTTGCTTTGGGCGGAAGGATGTGCAGCAGGCGGTTCTCATCACTCAGATGGTGCGCGACCTCGATTGGCCGGTGGAAATTGTGGTGGTCCCGACTGTGCGAGAGGCCGACGGCCTCGCGCTGAGCAGCAGAAATGCGTACCTCGATCCCGAGGAACGCCGACAAGCCGTCGGATTGAGCCGGGCGCTTCAGGCCGGCCACGAGGCATGGCGCGCCGGCCAGACGAGCGCACAACGACTCGAAGAGACGATGCGTGCGCAGCTGGCGATGTTTCCCGGCGTCCGCCTCGAGTACCTCGCGATCGTCGAGCCCCGTACACTCGAACCGGTCGTCATGGCCGCTGCCGATACGGTGGTCGCACTCGCCGCGCGGGTTGGCCGCACCAGACTCATCGACAACGTCGTGCTCGGCGAGGGTCTCGGGTGATGACCGACAACCCATCAACCCCTCCGGGCCTGCGTCCCACACTCCCAACCTGGGCGGTCGTCTCTCCGGAACGCCTGGCCCATATCGAGCGCGTGGCGGAGCTGGTCTCCTCATGGGCCGACGCGCTAGGTGTTCCCGCCAACGAGCGACATCGCTGGCTCCGGGCGGTCTGGCTGCACGATGCCCTGCGCGATGCTTCGCCCGAGGAGCTGGAAAAGTGGGCTCCCACCACACCAGGGCCGCCGAATCTCCGCCACGGCCCGGCGAGCGCCGCGCGGGCGAAGGCCGAGGGCGAGATCGACCGAGGAGTGCTCGACGCGGTGCGCTATCACTCGATCGGTCTCGCCGAGTGGGACATGGTGGGACGGAGTCTCTACTGCAGCGACTACCTGGAGCCGGGGCGAGAGCGGGACAAGGAGCACAAGGCTGAGCTGGCGGCGCGATTTCCGAGTGACCCAAGCGGAGTGCTGCGCGAAGTGGCCCGCGAACGAGTCTCCCGTCTGGTGAACTCGGGATGGCCACTGCCCGAACCAACGGTGCGTTTCTGGAACAGCCTCGTCGCCTCGCCCTCCGCATCGCGCTAAGCGTGGCGGTGGTGCTGCTGGCAGTCGGAGGCGCGTGGCGCTTCTGGCCCCATCCCCGTGAGCGCATCCAGGGTCATGCGTACGCCGTCCCTTCGCCGGATCGCAGCGTCACCGTGGAAGTGTTGAATGGAACGAGACGGCAGGGACTCGCGCGGGTGGCCACTCGCGTGCTGCGCGAGCGGGGAATCGATGTCGTATTCTTCGGAAACGCCGACACGACTGCGGACTCGACCCGCGTGCTGGTCCGCCGCGGGGATCCCGGACGAGGCAAGGACGTTGTCGAGGCACTCGGCGCAGGGCGGCTTCGCATCGCCCCGGATCCCCTCCGCCGGGTAGATGCGACGGTCATTCTGGGCGAAGACTACCGACCGAAGCTCCCGCTACACCCCTGAGAGCTTCTCTCTTCTCCTCAGCAGACTCCTATCACCACGTCCATCACGTTCGTGCCGGTGAGTCCGGGGCGGAGCAGGGCACCGGCGGCGTCGAGCGAGCGATACGCATCGTGGGCGCGCAGATCGCGGTCGGGATCTCGCCCCGCCGCCATGGCGGCGCGCCAGGTGGCGCCGTCCACGACGGCACCCGCGGCATCAGTCGGACCATCGCGGCCGTCGGTCCCTGCCGCGAGCAGCGCCACCGTTGAGGGGGCTCCGTTGAGCGTCCGCGCCGCGGCCAGGGCCAACTCCTGACATCGGCCACCCTGGCCCGGAGTCTCATCTCCCAGGGTAACCGTCGTTTCCCCACCCCAGATGAAGCAGCATCGTGTCCGGGCCCGCTCGGGATGTTGCGGGATGTCCGGGCGGCCGCAATGTTCTAGGAGAAAGGCGGCCAGACTCGCCCCGGCCGCCGCCGCCTCCCCGGCCAGCGGTTCGCTGGCTATCTCCGAGGCCAGCCCTAACGCCTCGGCGTGGCGGGCCGCGGCTTCCAGGGCCAGACGGTTGCTGGCGATCACCTCGAGGGATACTCGCGCGAAGGCGCGGTCGCCCGGTTTTGGTGTTTCCATCCCTTGCCCCGCTTCGGTGCTTCGAAGGAGCTCACGAGCGGAGGGCGGGATTCGCTCCCAAAGCGCGGCGGTCTCGAGCAGGCGTCGGACCTCGGAGGCGGTGGTCGGGTCCGGGACGCATGGCCCCGAGCCGATCGCGGCGAGGTCGTCGCCGATCACATCGGAGACGACGAAGACTCGGACGGTGGCTGGGGCAAGCGCTCGCGCCAGCTTCCCGCCACCCCATCGAGAGAATCGTTTCCGAATCCGGTTCATCGCCGCGATGTCGAGGCCCGAACCGAGGAGCAGGGCGTACAAGGCGGCGAGGTCGTGCGGCGAGAGTCCGGCTTCGGGGGCGCCGATGAGACTGGTGGTCCCGCCGGAGAGGAGCACCCACACCTCGTCGTCGGGTCCAATCCGGGCGACGGTCTGTGCCAGCGCCTCTGCCGCGGCGAACGACCTTGGCCCTGGTTCGGGGTGATCGCCGGCAATGACGTGAAGTGCAGGGTGCGGTGAGGTGGCAGCCATCGGCGAGACGATCAGGCCGCCTGCCGGTGCGATCCCGTGCTCGCGCAGGGTTGCAGTGGCCGCTTCAGCCATCGGCGCCGCCGCCTTTCCGAGGGCGAGCACCCAAGGCCCCTTGGGGCGACGCAAGGGAACCGATTGCAGCCGGGCCAGCAGAGCGGGACCGGGGTTAACGGACTCCACGGCAATACGATACAGGTCCTCCAAAAAGTCGCGATTTGGGCGGAGAGGCGTGGGCAAGGCTGGCGCTCGCGAGCAAAGGGGAGGCTTGTGAAAAAAAGCACAAAGCAGTATATCAAGCAAGTCGCATAATTATTCGGAGGCCCGGCGCCTCCAAATGTACTGCGAACGGTGGCGGGGTCCCGCCCCGTCGGGGGTTCATCTTCTACCGAGAGGTTCGCCGATGGCCGGCCGTAATTTCCTCTTCGTCCCGGGCCCCACGAATGTGCCCGATCGTGTGCTCCGCGCCATGCACGTCGCGATGGAGGACCATCGCTCGTCGTCGTTTCCAAGCCTCGCCGCACCCCTGTTCGAAGAGCTGAGGAAGATCTTCAAGACCACCTCGGGGCAGGCGTTCATCTTCCCGGCGAGTGGCACGGGCGCGTGGGAGGCATCGCTCGCCAACACGCTCTCGCCGGGTGACCGCGTCATTGCCGCCCGATTCGGCATGTTCAGTCACCTCTGGATCGACATGGCGCAGCGGCTCGGTCTCCAGGTGGACGTGCTCGACACCGAATGGGGTGAGGGCGCCCCGATCGAGCGCTACCATGAAGCGCTCGCCGCCGACAAGAGTCATCAGATCAAAGCCGTCCTCTTCACCCACAACGAGACCGCCACCGGCGTCACCAGCGATGTCGCGGGAGTGCGAAAGGCGCTGAACGACACGAAGCATCCGGCGCTGCTGATCGTCGACGGCGTCAGCTCGATCGCCAGTATCGACTTTCGAATGGACGAGTGGGGAGTGGACCTCGCCGTCACCGGTTCGCAGAAGGGTCTCATGCTGCCTGCCGGACTCGGCATCGTCTGCGCGAGTCAGAAGGCGCTTGCCTTGTACGAACAGGCGAAGCTGCCTCGAGTGTTCTTCGACTTCGGCGATATGCGGAAAGCCAACGCGACTGGATACTTCCCGTACACGCCGTCGCTCCCGATGCTGTACGGGCTGCGCGAGTCGATAGCGATGCTGCTCGAAGAGGGACTGGAGAACGTCTTTGCGCGGCACCACCGCCTGGCCGAAGGGACTCGTCAGGCCGTCAAGGCGTGGGGCCTCGAATTGTGTGCCCGCGCCCCCAAGTGGAACTCGGATACCGTCAGCGCGATCATGGTGCCCGCCGGAATCAACGGCGCCGAGGTCATCGACATCGCGTACCGTCGGTACAACCTGGCGCTCGGGGCCGGACTCGCTCGGATGGCCGGCAAGCTCTTCCGCATCGGCCACCTCGGCGACCTGAATGAGCTCATGCTCTTGGGCGGCATCGCCGGTGCCGAGATGGCGATGCGGGACGTCGGCATCGAGATCACGCCCGGGAGCGGCGTCGCGGCGGCGCAGGAGTACTGGCGGAGCACGGCGGCGCCGCTCGCCAAGCGTGACCTTCCCCCACGCGCTCCCGACGCGCAGCCCGCTGCGACGCCGGCAAAGGAGAAGGCGACCGCCGGCGCGGGACGATGAGTCATACCCGCTACGAGCCCGCGCGCCAGCGTCTCCAGCGCAGTGAGCTCGCCGTGCCGGGCTCGCAGCCGGGGATGTTCCCGAAGGCCCTCGACGGCGCGGCCGACTACGTCTTTCTGGACCTCGAGGACGCGGTCGCGCCGGGTGACAAGGAGCAGGCGCGGAAGAACGTGATCGCGGCGCTCCTCGAGCACGATTGGCGAGGGCGAGGGAAGACGATCTGTGTTCGGATCAACGGAATCGACACGCATTACATGTATCGGGACGTGGTGGACGTGGTAGAACAGGCCGGCCATCGTCTCGATACCGTGCTGATACCGAAGGTCGGCGTCCCAGCGGATGTCTACCTGGTGGATGCAATGCTGACGCAGATCGAGGCAGCGAAGGAGATCCCTCACCGGATCGGCATCGACGTCCTCATCGAGACTGCGCTCGGCATGGCGAACGTCGAGGCCATCGCCCAGTCGAGTCGGCGACTCGAGGCGATGCATTTCGGTGTGGCCGACTATGCCGCGAGCTGCCGGGCTCGCACGGTCAGCATCGGCGGACTCAATCCCGACTACCCGGGTGATCAGTGGCACGCGGCGCTGTCTCGAATGATCGTCGCGTGTCGTGCCTATGGCCTCCGCGCGATTGACGGCCCCTTCGGAGACTTCAAGGACCCGGCAGGCTATCGCGACGCGGCCCGTCGCGGTGCTGCGCTGGGCATCGAAGGCAAGTGGGCGATTCACCCTTCGCAGATCGACCTGGCCAACGAAATCTTTACTCCGCCACCGGCGGAGGTCGAGCGGGCCAAGCGGATACTGGCCGCGCTGGATGATGCGGCCCGCGATGGCCGCGGCGCGGCCCAGCTCGACGGCCGCATGATCGATGCCGCCTCGGCCCGTATGGCGCAGAACGTCGTCGACATCGCAGCGGCGATCGGGAAGCGGTAGCCACGGCTATCGGCTGTCAGCTACCGGCTACCAGCTCTGACAGCGAGCAGTGCCCATGGACATCCACGAATACCAGGCGAAGGAGCTCCTCGCGGGCTTCGGTGTCGCGATTCCACGCGGAGGGGTTGCGTACAGCCCCGAGCAGGCGGTGTATCGCGCCTCGGAGATCGGCGGTGCTCGCTGGGCGGTGAAGGCTCAGATCCACTCCGGCGCTCGCGGCAAGGCCGGTGGGATCAAGCTCTGCAGCAACGAGGACGAGGTGCGCCAGGCGGCGAAGGCGCTGCTGGGCAAGCGTCTCGTGACCCATCAGACCGGACCCGAGGGGCGCGTCGTTCACCGGCTGTACATCGAGGCCGCGGTGCCGATCGAGCGCGAGATCTACCTCGGCCTCGTTCTCGATCGGAAGAGCGAGCGGATCATGGTCGTCGCATCGGCCCAGGGCGGAATGGAGATCGAGGAGATCGCCCGGAACAAGCCCGACACCATCGTGCGCGAGGTGGTCGAGCCCGCTGTCGGGATGACCGCCTTTCAGGCGCGAGAGGTGGCGTTCGGGCTGGGGCTGACGCCGAGTCAGGTCAGCCGCGCGGTGACGACTCTGCTCGGCTGCATACCGTGCCTTCCGGGACCTCGACGCCACGATGGTGGAGATCAACCCGCTCGTCGTAACGACCGACGGCCAGGTCCTCGCCCTCGACTGCAAGATGACGTTCGATGACAACGCGATGTTCCGCCGTCCCAACGTGAGCGAGCTCCGGGACTACGCCGAGGAAGACCCGCGAGAGGCACAGGCCGCCGAGTTCGGGCTGAACTACGTGGCGCTCGAGGGAAACATCGGCTGCATCATCAACGGAGCCGGGCTCGCGATGGCCACGATGGACATGATCAAACATGCGGGCGGGGCCCCAGCGAACTTCCTCGATGTGGGTGGCGGCGCCTCTCCCGAGCGCGTGGCAGCGGCGTTTCGGCTGGTGCTCTCGGATCCGCACATGGATGCGATGCTGGTCAACATCTTCGCCGGCATCAATCGCTGCGACTGGGTGGCGCAAGGCGTAGTGCAGGCGGCGCGGGAGACCGAGCTCACCATCCCGCTCGTCGTCCGTCTCGCCGGCACCAATGTCGAGGAGGGGCGCAAGATCCTCAAGGAGAGCGGACTTCCCATCATCACGGCGGACACGTTGGCGGAGGCCGCCGATCGGGCAGTCGCCGCCCTCCCCGCCTCGCGCAAGGCGAAGACCTCGGCCGGGAACGGACAATGAGCATTCTCATCGACGAGAAGACGCCGCGTCATCGTTCAGGGATTCACCGGCGACAAGGCGACCTTCCACGCCAAGGAATCCATCGCATACGGAACCAACGTCGTCGGTGGAGTGACGCCGGGGAAGGGCGGGACGCGCCACCTCGACCGTCCCGTCTTCAACACCGTGAAGGAAGCCGTGCGGGCGACCGGCGCCACGGCCAGTATCGTGTTCGTGCCTGCCGCCTTCTGTGCCGATTCCATCATGGAGGCAGCCGACGCGGGCATCCGCCTCGTCGTGACGATCACCGACGGGATTCCGGCGCAGGACATGATGATGGTCAAGCGCTATCTCTGGCGCTATCCCAAGGAACGCCGGACCACGCTGATCGGGCCCAACTGCGCCGGAGTCATCAGCGCCGGCAAGGCGATGCTCGGCATCATGCCAGGACACATCTATTCCCGTGGCTCCGTGGGGCTGGTGACGCGGTCCGGCACGCTCGGCTACGAAGCCGCGTCCCAGATGAATGCGCTGGGCATCGGGCAGATCGACGAGCGTCGGGATCGGGGGCGACCCGATCAACGGCAGTTCATTCGTCGACATGCTGAAGCTGTTCGAGGAGGATCCCGAGACCGAAGCGGTCATGATGATCGGCGAGATCGGGGGCCCGCAGGAGGCGGAGGCGTCGCTCTTCGTGAAGGAGAACATGACCAAACCGGTGATCGGCTACGTCGCCGGACTGACCGCGCCCAAGGGCCGGCGAATGGGTCACGCGGGAGCGATCATTTCGGCCTTCGGAGATACGGCCGCGGAGAAAGCCGAGATCATGCGGACCGCGGGTCTTGTGGTGGCGCCGAGTCCGGCCGAACTGGGCACGACGGTCGCCTCCGCGCTGGCCAAGCGGCCCTCCAAGCGGAAGATGGTCTCGCAGTGAGCGCGCGCCCTACCGTTGTCGTCACGCGCAGACTGCCCGATCCGGTTGAGCAGGAGCTCACGCGAGATTTCGACGCCAGGCTCAATAGCGACGATCGTCCACTTGGGCCCGACGGTTTGCGGGATGCGCTCAAGAGCGCCGACGCCTTGCTCTGCACCGTGACCGACAAGCTCAACGCGGACGTGCTCGCGGCGGAGCCACGGCGCGCGCGACTTCTCGCCAACTTCGGCGTCGGCTTCAACCACATCGATACCGAGGCAGCCAAGACCCGCGGGCTGGCCGTCTCCAATACACCCGACGTCCTTACCGATGCCACTGCCGACACCGCGATGACCCTGCTCTTGATGGTCGCGCGCCGGGCCGGAGAGGGTGAGCGTCACGTGCGGGCAGGGCAGTGGACCGGCTGGCGACCCACGCATATGCTCGGCACCCAGGTCTCCGGGAAGACGCTGGGCCTGGTCGGCATGGGTCGGATCGCGCGAGCGGTGGCGCAGCGAGCGCACCATGGCTTTGGCATGAAGGTGATCTTCCACGACCCCTTCCCGCCACCCGCCGATGTCGCGGCGGGCCTTGGCGCGGAGCCTCGCGCCAAGCTGGAGCAGCTGCTCAGGGAATCGGACTTCGTCTCCCTGCATTGCCCTGCCATGCCCGAGACCTGTCACCTGATGAACCGGGAGCGACTCGCACTCATGCGAGCCGATGCATATCTCATAAACACCGCTCGAGGCGACGTCGTCGATGAGGCGGCCCTGGTCGATGCGCTCACGTCACGCAAGATCGCGGGCGCGGGTCTCGACGTGTATGAGAAGGAGCCGCAAGTCACGCCCGCATTGCTCACGATGGAAAACGTCGTGCTGCTCCCTCATCTCGGCAGCGCGACGCGTGAGACGCGAGTGGCGATGGGCATGCGGGCGGTGGAAAACCTTCGTCTCTTCTTCAAAGGCGCCCCGCTCAGGGATCGCGTGGTGTGACCCACGTAGGACTGGAGCCGTTCTCGGCGCCGGAGCTCCCGGAGTCCGCTCGACCCCGTTGCCGCGAGCGCCGCGCACTACGCCACCGAAGTCGTCCGAGCTGCTCTTCCAGCTGCTGCTCGACCTCGTCCGAGTTCGTGCACCCGAGGTGGAACCGGTGCTTCGCGGTGAGCGAGACCCTGCCGATCTCAGTCCCGATCTGCTCGCCCGCACGCTTCAGGTTCAGGGGATCTGGTTTCAGCTCCTGTCGATCGCTGAACAGAATGCGGCGATGCGACGCCGCCGGCAGATCGAAGCCGAGCGAGGGCTACGAACAGCTTCGAGGGACCTTTGCGCAGGTCATCTCCGCGGCTGCGGCGGCAAAGGTGCCGGCGTCCGAGCTTCGCGATCTGCTCGAGATCCTCCGCGTGCGTCCGGTCATCACGGCCCACCCCACCGAAGCCAAGCGCGTCACGGTGCTCGAGAAGCATCGGAGCATCTACCGTCGCCTGGTCGACCTCGAGTCGCCTCGCTGGACCCCGCGCGAACGCCAACGCCTCGTCGACGGGCTCCGGAACGAAATCGAGTTGCTCTGGATGACGGGGGAGCTGCGGCTCGACCAAGCCGACCGTCCCGCAGGAGGTCTTCTGGGGCCTGCACTTCTTCAACGAGACGCTGTTCGAGGCCGTGCCCGACCTCCTCGACAAGGCTCGAACGCGTGCTTGCCCAGTACTATCCAGCCGAGCGCTGCGACGGTCCCGCCGTTCTTTCAGTTCGGCTCCTGGGTCGGTGGCGACCGGGACGGCAACCCGTTCGTCACCAACGACGTCACCCGCAGCACCCTGCTGGAGAACCGCCTGACGGTGCTGCGCCGCTACCGTCGCCGACTCGACGACCTCATGCGCACTCTCAGCATCACCGAGAAGGCGCTCCCCATCAGCGAGAAGTTTCGCCAGGCTCTCGACAAGGAGCTGGCCGCCACCGGCGAGGCGGAAGCGATTGCCACGCGGAATCCGGGTGAGGTGTTTCGCCAATATCTCTCCTGCATGCTGCGGCGCCTCGATGTGATGATCCTGGCGACCGAGGCGGGGGACACCCGTTCCGGTCCCAAGGGGTACGCGTCCGCCGACGCCCTCATCGGCGATCTCAAGCTCATCGAGGGTGATCTGATCGCGGCGTCGCGCCCGGAGATCGCGGCAACGGTGGTGCTGCCGGTTCGGAGGGAAGTGGAGTCCTTCCGGTTCAGCACGGTGCGGCTCGATGTCCGAGAGAACACGACGAAGCTCAACGCAGCGCTCGCCGACCTCTGGCGCGCAACGGTCGGCAAGGACGGCGGCGACCCACCGGCCGTCCCGTCGGAAGAGTGGCGCGCGTGGATCGCGGCGGAGCTGTCACGCCCGTTGACGCCCGGAGCGGCACCGCCGGAGCTCCCGCCGGAATCGGCCGAGACTCTCGGCATGTTTCGCCTGGTGCGGCAACTGCGCGAGGAGATCGATCGCGAGGCGTTCGGCACTTTCGTGCTCAGCATGACACGAAGCGTGAGTGACGTGCTTGGCGCGTACCTCCTCGCCAAGACGGCTGGTCTCTTCGCCGACACGTCGGGAATCGAGAGCTGCACGCTTCCGATCGTACCGCTCTTCGAGACGATCGAGGATCTGCAACGCGCACCGGTGATCATGCGCGAGCTGCTCAATATTCCACTGGTCCGGCGCAGTGTGCGAACGCAGGGTGGAATCCAGGAGGTGATGATCGGCTACTCGGACTCGAACAAGGACGGCGGGTTTCTCACCTCCAACTGGGAGCTGTACAAGGCACAGATCAAGCTCACCCGTCTGGGCCAGGAGACCGGGGTGCCGATCGCCTTCTTCCACGGCCGAGGCGGCTCGGTGAGTCGCGGGGGAGCCCCGACCGGACGGGCTATCGCCGCCCAGCCCGCGGGATCGATTCGGGGCAGGATGCGGATCACGGAGCAGGGAGAGGTCGTCTCCTTCAAGTACGCCAACCGAGGCACGGCGCAGTACCAGATCGAGCTCCTCGCGGCCAGCGTCGTCGAGCATACGCTCAAGTCGGAGCGGGAAGAGGCGCTCGTCCCCACGGCCGAGTTCGACGAGGCGATGGAAGCGCTCGCGGGGGCGGCGCAGGCGGCCTATCGCCGGCTGATCGACCACCCCGACCTGCTCACCTACTTCCAGAGCGCGAGCCCGCTCGAGGAGATCGCGCTCCTCAACATGGGCTCCCGACCCGCGCGTCGATTCGGGGCGCGCTCGCTGGGCGATCTCCGCGCGATCCCGTGGGTGTTCGCCTGGTCGCAGAATCGCCACTTCGTGCCGGGCTGGTTCGGGTTCGGGAGCGGAGTGTTGACGTTTCTGCAGGTCCGTGGCGATCGGGGTGCGGCGCTGATCCAGCGAATGTTCAGGGATTCGCGCCTCTTTCGGCTCATCGTGGACGAAGTCGAGAAGACGCTATCCTACGTCGATCTCGAGCTCGCCAGGGAGTACGCCGATCTGGTGGCCGAGACTCGCGTGCGGGAGGAAATCTTTGCGCTGATCGAGGAGGAATACCGGCGGAGTGTCGAGGCGATTCTCAAGATCAGCGGTGGGGACACGCTGAACGAGCGCTTTCCGCGATTCCGTCGCCGGCTGGCCAGGCGGCTCGGAACGATGAATCAGATCTCACGCCAGCAGATCGAGTTGCTGCGCCGTTTCCGCGAGTCTGGAGGCGACCGCACGCAAGAGGAACAGCTCTCTGCGTTACTGCTCTCCATTAATTGTATCGCTGCCGGATTCGGGGCGACGGGATGAGAGAAGGGTCCCTTCCTCCCTTCTGCTTTCTCCCTTCTCCACAATTGCCAGCTGTCCGCACGCGGCATCGATATCGAGCCCGCGACTCCGCCGAACCGTCGCCTCGACCCCCTGATTGCGGAGCCGGGCGGCAAAGTGCCTGATCCGGTCTGCTGGTGTGGGATCGAGATCCGGTGCTCCGCCGGGATGGAGCGGGAGAATGTTGACCAGGGCACCGAGGCGTCGCGCGAGGCGGGCGAGCCGGTCCGCATCGGCGTCGGCATCGTTCACGCGACCGATCATCACATACTCCAGCGTTACGCGCTTGCGGAAGACTCGAGCCGCGTCAATCACCGCCTCGAGATCGTACTTCTTCTCGATGGGCATGATCGAGAGTCGCTGAGCCGACGTCGTTGCGTGGAGGGATATCGCGAGGCGGAACTGCTCCGGCCGTCGAGCGAACGCCTCCAGTCCAGGCAGGATGCCGACCGTGGACACCGTTATGTGACGAGCGCCAATGCCGAATCCGGCAGGATCATTGAGGACGGTGAGCGCGGTGTCCACAGCCGGCCAGTTGAGCAAGGGCTCTCCCATGCCCATGAAGACGACGTTCGTCGGGGCGTCGCCCGGTGTTCGCAGGAGGATCTCGCGGATCTGGCCGGTGATCTCGAAGGGCGTCAGGTTTCTCCGGAAGCCCATCCGCCCGGTGGCGCAAAAAGAGCAGCGGAGCGCGCAGCCGGCCTGGGAGGAGATACAGAGGGTGCGCCGGCCGCCGGACGGGATGAGCACCGACTCGACGGCCTCTCCGTCACTCAGCCGCCAGAGATATTTCCGGGTGCCATCGACCGACTCCTGGATGACCTCCGCCTTGAGCCTGGGAAGTGGATGCGTCTGATCGAGCTCGGTTCGGAGCGCGAGGGGGAGGTCCGTGGCCTCCGCCCACAGGGAGACCGGTGCCTGCCAGAGTCGACGCTCAATCTGCGCCACTCGATACCGTGGCAACCCCCGAGCCCCGGTCCACTCCTCGAGCCGCTTTCGGGCCAGAATGGGCGTGAGATCGAGAAGGGTGGCGTCCGGCGCCGCGGCGCGGGATTGCGATATGGTCGTAGGCACAAGGGGGAAGATAATGCCCGGCCTTCGGGGCCTTAACCACACTCAAAATTTCCATTTGCTACCCCCCTAGACGACGGTTACGTTTGTCCCATGCCACTGCTGGCCGAGCCATGCTCCTGACCGAGTTGCTCACGCCGGACCGGATCGTGGTTCCCCTCGCCGCCACCGACAAAGCCGGTGTTCTCGCAGAACTTACGCGGCACCTGGTGAAGTGCTCGGGCGGAACTTTCGAGGATGTCTTGGCGGCCGTTCTGGAGCGGGAGGCCGTCCTCAGCACCGGGATTGGGTTCGGAGTCGCGATCCCACATGCCCGCTCAGCCGGAGTCAAGGTTCTCACCGTGGTGGGTGGCCGCACCGGGTCGGGCGTCGCCTACGACGGTATCGATGGTGAGCCCGTTCGGTTGTTTTTCATGATCGTCGGCCCCGAAGAGTCCGCGGGCCTCCACGTGAAGATTCTGAGCCGGATCGCCCGGCTCGTGAGGGTAGACGCGGTCCGTCGCAAGCTGACTGAGGCCCGCACACCTGATGAGTTCCACCACGTCGTCCTCGCCGCGGAAGCGTCCTGATCCGCTCCGCCTCTCTCGTCCAGGCCCGTCTATCCATGGCCAGTCTGACTCTACCCCTGACCGTCGCATGAGCGCCACCGCTTTACGCTCCCATCGCTGTGGCGAGCTGACTCGAGCCGTGGTCGGGCAGGAGGTTCGACTCGGTGGCTGGGTCCATCGTCGGCGCGATCTCGGTGGTCTCGTGTTCATCGACCTGCGCGACCGCGCGGGACTGGTGCAGCTCTCGTGCAATCCGGACTGGACCCCGGCCGAAATAATGACGCGCGCGGCGGAGGCCGGGACGGAATCGGTGGTCCTGGTGACGGGTACGGTTGAGCTACGTCCGGAGCCGTCGCGGGACCAAGCCCTCGTGTCGCGCGAGGTCGAGGTGCACGTCACCCACCTGCGAGGTGGTGGGACCGGCCCAGACTCCGCCGATCCCGGTTGCGCGGAAGGAGAAGGAGGAGTTGCCCGCGGAAGAGCTTCGGCTCAAGCACCGGGTGCTCGACCTCCGCCGCCCCGAGTTGCAGCGGAATCTGATCCTGCGCCACCGGCTGCTCCAGCGCGCGCGGCGGACGCTCACCGCGCTCGACTTCCTCGAGATCGAGACCCCGATCCTCACCAAGCCGACGCCGGAGGGGGCGCGAGACTATCTCGTCCCGAGTCGGCTGCATCGGGGCGAGTTCTATGCGCTGCCGCAGAGTCGCCGCAGATCTACAAGCAACTGCTGATGGTCGCCGGGTACGATCGCTACTTCCAGATCGCGCGCTGCTTCCGCGACGAAGATCTCCGGGCCGACCGACAACCCGAGTTCACCCAGATCGACCTCGAGGCGTCGTTCATCTCCGCGGAAGACATCCAGGACGTCGTCGAACAGGTGCTGGTGGATCTCTGGTCGGAAGGTGGGGCTGCCGTGAGCCGGCCCTTTCCCCGGATCACCTACCACGAGGCGATGGAGCGCTTCGGGATCGACAAGCCCGACCTTCGCTTTGGATTCGAGATCCGCGATCTCACCGCCCTGATCCGTGACGACGCGGCACCGTTTCTCTCCGAGTCTCGTGCCAAGGGCGGCCGACTCCGCGGTATCGTCGTGACGGGCGGCGGCGCACTGAGCCGGAAGGAGCTCGACGCGCTGACGGCCGTGGCCAAGGAGGCAGGGCGGGTGGCTTGATCTGGGCTCGCACGGAGTCCTGCGGGGTGGGAAGGGCAGGGAGTGAAGGCGGTGGGACCCGGGCTGCTCGAGACGTTGGGTGGCCGCGGAGGGTGATCTGCTCCTGGCCGTCGTGCGGGGCCGACGCCGTGACGTCGCCGGCGCTGCACGCGGTACGCGCGGCGCTGATACGGCGTCCCGAGCGTCGAGGCCGTCCACACCGCACGCCTTCACCTGGGTGGTGGATTTCCCGTTATTCGAGCGCGACTCCGACTCCGAGCAGCATGTGCTCGGCGCATCACCCGTTCACGGCGCCGCACCCTGACGATTTGGGCAAGCTCGCAGACCGATCCGGGAAGTTGCCGTGCGCTGCACTACGATGCCGTGTACAACGGGGTTGAGCTGGGAAGTGGCTCGATCCGGATCACCGATCCGACGATTCAACGTCTCATCTTTTCGCTCCTTGGAATTCCGGAGAGCGATGTCCGGCGCCGGTTCGGATTTCTCCTCGACGGCCTGGCGGCGGGCGCGCCGCCGCACGGCGGGTTCGCGCTCGGCTTCGACCGCATCGTGATGCTGCTCGCTGAGGCGGGGTCGCTGCGGGACGTCATCGCCTTCCCCAAGACCACCGCGGCGCGCGCGTTGTTCGAGGGCGCGCCGACCCCGGTTGATCCCGCCGACCTTAGCGCGCTGCACCTGGAGGTGAAGGGGTGAGCTCCTTCGACCGGCTCGGGACCCATGGCTGACGACGTTCACCAGCGTCTCTCCGCCGAAGGTGCCGACCCGCTGCTCTTCGCCGGCGTGAACGATGCCAACCTGCTCGAGCTCCAGCGTGCGCTCGGAGTGCGAGTCTCGTTCCGGGGTGAGGCGGTGACCTTGAGCGGCGCGGCCGAGCAGATCGAGCGCGCGACGCCGGTGGTTCAGGGACTGCTCGACCTGGCCCGCATGGGTGAGCCGGTCACGCCGGAAGATGTCTTTCGACTGGCCTCCGAAGGCCCGAGCGCGGAGCTGCCGGCGGCGCCTGCCGACGGCAAGATCGTGCTGCCGGGACTCCGCCGCGCCATCGTCGCCAAGACGCAGGGCCAGCGGGACTATCTGCAGGCCATCGCCAATCACGACATCGTCGTCGGTATCGGGCCGGCGGGAACGGGAAAGACCTACCTGGCGGTGGCGAAGGCGGTCGAGGCGCTCGCCCGGAAGCGAGTCAAGCGCATCATCCTTGCTCGACCGGCGGTCGAAGCGGGTGAGTCGCTCGGATTTCTCCCCGGAGACCTCCAGGCAAAGGTGGATCCCTACCTGCGACCGCTCTATGATGCGCTCGAGGACATGATGCCGCACGACAAGGTGCAGCGCGCGCTCGAGACGCGAACGATCGAGATCGCGCCGCTCGCCTACATGCGGGGCCGAACGCTGGCCGATGCGTTCATCATCCTCGACGAAGCCCAGAACGCCACCGGCGCGCAGATGAAGATGTTTCTCACGCGTCTGGGTGTGAACAGCAAAACGGTCGTCACGGGCGACAAGACTCAGATCGACCTGCCGCGTCGGGAAGACTCGGGTCTGGTTCAGGTCGAACGAGTGCTCCCGGGTATCGAAGGCATCTCGTTCTGCTATCTGCACGAGACCGACGTCGTCCGGCACCGGCTCGTGCGAGAAATCATCCGGGCGTATGCAGAGGATCAGAACGGCTGATGGCGCGACGAGGACTGCCTCGCTCGCTTAGTGGCGTCATGGTCGGGTCGGTCGCCGACCGGATCCGGTTCCACGCGCTGCGCTGGGCACCGCTTCTGGCGACGGCGCTCCTGACGTACGCCCTGTTCCCGCCGCCTGCCGGTGTACTCACCCGCGTCCCGGACGTCGGCCAGCGGTCGGAGCGCACCGTTCTCGCGCCATTTCCCTTCGAAGTCCGGAAGTCCACCGAAGAAGTCGCTCGAGAGGGTGAATCGCGCGCGCTCACCGCGCAGCCCGTCTATCGCTTCAGTCCCACGGCCTACGACTCCTCCCTGGCTGCGACCCGCGAATTCTTCGCCGAGCTCGAGCGCGCGAGCGGGCAGGGATCGGACCTGCTCCGGGCTGTCGCCGCCACCCGGGTGCATCTCGGTCCGGACGAGACGCGGTACCTGGCCGATTCAGTCAAACGGCACGAGATGCAGGAAGTCGTCACGCACTTCCTCGGGCAGGCGTTGTCCGGGGGCGTGGCCGACGCGGGAGTCATCCGCAGCGAGGTGAGCCGGACGGTGACGTTGCGGCGGGGAGACGACGAGCGGGTGCTGCCGCGAGATTCGATCCTCACCTTCGCGGACCTCATGGATCAGGCGGAAGCAGCGGGCATCGTGCTCACCGACCCGGTCGGCCAGCGGACGCTGCGCCGGCTGGTCGGGGCATTCTTCCATCCGACGGTCGTGCCCGACCTCCCGCTCACCACGCTGAGACGGGAGCAATTGCGGGCGAGCGTGGATCCGGTCAAGGCCATCGTCCGCACCGGCGAACGCATCGTGCGCGTGGGCGAGCCGATCACCGAGGACGCACGGGCGAAGCTCGTCGCGCTCCATGGCGAGCTCCGTCGTCGCGGAACCGATAATCTCTGGCTCCCGGGGGCGTTCGGCGTCCTGCTCTACAACACGATCGTGCTGAGCGTCTTCTGGCTGCTGATGATGTTCTACCGGCGTGAGACGTACGCCGAGTTCCGCCAGATGGTCTTCTTCGGCGCGCTCTTCTCGCTGGTCTTGTTGATCTCCGCTGGTGTCACCGAGCTGGTCCCCGGCCGCCCCGAGCTCGTGCCGATTTCATTCGCCGCCATACTGGTCACACTTCTCTACGATGGCCGCATCGGCGTATTCGCGGCGCTGACCCTTGCCGTCTTGCTCGATGGCCAGTGGGCGCTGCGCGATACGTTCATTCTCTTCTTCGGCCTCATGGGTGGTGTCGCCGGCGCGATCGGGATCCGGGTCGTGCGCCGCCGCCGTCACCTGTACCTCACGATCGGCGTCGTGGCGGTCGCCGGTGTTCTGGCCTCGATCACCGTCGGCCTGATGCAGGGCTGGTCCACCGTCACCATCGTGGCGAGCGCGCTCCTCGGCGTGCTGATGGCGCCCGCCAGCGCCTCACTCGCGATGATCGTGATGCCCCTCGCCGAATCGGGAACGAGGATCACGACCGATCTGACGCTTCTCGAGCTCTCCGATCTGGGCCGGCCACTGCTGCGTCGCCTGGCCCTCGAGGCACCAGGCACCTGGGCGCACAGCCTCGCGATGGCCAATTTGTGTGAGTCCGCCTGCAACATCATCGGCGCGAATGGACTGCTCGCGCGCGTCGGCTGCTATTACCACGACATCGGCAAGCTGACCACCCCGGGCTTCTTTGTGGAGAACCAGGGCGGCGGTCCCAACCCCCACGATACGCTGCCGCCGCTCGAATCGGCCGGCATCATCCGCCGACACGTCCTCGACGGGATCGCATTGGCCGAAGTTGCTGAGCTTCCGCCTGCGGTCAAAGCCTTTATCCCAGAACATCATGGAACCACGGAGATAACCTATTTTCTCATGCGTGCCCGCCTCCAGGAAGAGAATGGCAAGGTCAACGCAAGCGACTATCGCTACCCGGGCCCGAGGCCGCAGTCATCCGAGACCGCGGTGGCGATGCTCGCCGACTCGGCCGAGGCGGCGGTCCGCGTTCTCAACGATCGGTCTCCCGAGAAGGTGCGCGATGCGATCGAGCACCTCGTTCAACAGAAGCTCGCGTCGGGTCAGCTCGAGGATTGTCCACTCACCCTCGGCGATCTCGAGCGGGTCAAGCGCGAGTTCGCTCGCGTGATGTCGGGGACCTACCACAAGCGTATCGGCTATCCTCGTGCCAGCGGTGGAATCACTCCGGAATTCCAGACCGCCGACCGGCAGTGAGGTGGTGATCTCCGGCCGCCGGCTGCCGCTGGCCGCCACCCGTGTCCGCGGGGTGGTGGAGGCCGTCCTGCGCGGCGAGGAGCGCGAGGCGTCGATTTCCGTCACGTTCCTCGGCCGCGATGCCATGCGCCGGCTGAATGCCCGCCACAAGGGACACGACCGTCCCACCGACGTTCTCGCCTTCGCGCTGCAAGCGCCCAATGGTCGCGTGATCGGCGACGTATACATCTGCGCCTTCGTCGCTCGACAGGAGGCGGAGGCCCGACACATCCCGCCGGAGGAGGAGCTGATCCGACTCGTCGTGCACGGTACACTGCACGCGCTCGGTCTCGAGCATCCCGAAGGCCCCGATCGTACTCGGTCGGCAATGTGGCGACGCCAGGAGAAATACGTGGAGGCGCTCGCATGATGGCGATGCTCCAGCTGTTCATCGCGCCGCTGTTGGCGGCGCTGCTCACGTTATGGGCGGCACTCCTTGCGTTCGCCGCCGAGTCCGACGCCGATCTTCCCCGTGCACTCGGAGGAGCGATCGACACGGAGCAATCCGGTGTGACGCTGTCCCGTCGGCTGCATGTCGCGCATCTCTCGCTGCTTGTGCTGGCGGGCGCCGCAGCGGGTGGGGCGGTGGCATGGTGGGCGTGGTCCCCGGCACAGAGCCTCTTCCGTCTCGTCCTCGCTATCGCGCTCGTGTGGGTCGTGGGCGATCTCCTCCCTCGCCTTCTTGCCGTGGTCGCGCCGGAGCTGACCGCGCCGGTCCGACGCTTCGCCGGGTCGACGCTCACCCCTTTCGGCCCAGTGCTCCGATTGACCGCCTGGGCGGACTCGCAGACTCGGAATCGACCCGGACTCCGCTCGCGCCGGCAGACCGGCGCTGCCGAGCGCGATATGCTGCTCGGCGTCTTTTCGCTGGCGGATACGACGGTCGCGGAGGTCATGACGCCGCGAATCGACATCGTCGCCGTCGATTCGGCCGCCACTCGCGAAGAAGTGGCAGACACGCTTCGGAACTCCGAGCACGCCAGGCTTCTGGTGTTCGACGGACATCCCGATGCGATTGTCGGGGTGATCTACGCCAAGGACGTGCTCGCGTCCGCGCTGACCGACTCCGAGCCGTGGCATGCGCTCATTCGGCCGTCCGCGTTCGTTCCGGAAGGGAAGACGCTCGACCGGCAGCTTCGCGATTTCCAGCGCGGTCCCAGTCACCTGGCCGTCGTGGTGGACGAGTTCGGCGGCACGGCCGGCATCGTGACTCTGGAGGACATCCTGGAACAGATCGTGGGGGAGATCCAGGACGAGCGTGACACCGACGAGGTGGCGCCCATCCAGGAAGTCGCCGGCGATCAGTTACGAGTGGATGGTGGCGTCGCGCTGTCCGAGCTCGAGGCCACACTCGGTCACAGCTTCGACCGCGAGGACGTCAGTACCGTCGGTGGCCTGGTGCTGGCCGAGTTCGGTCGCGTGCCGAGAGCGGGGGAGGCCATCGACCTTCAGGGCTATCGGCTTCTGGTCGAGCAGGTGGTCCGCCGGAGGGTGCGTCGCGTCGCCGTTCGCCGGCCCGTGGTGGCGACGCCACTCGATGGCGTAGAGCGCGCGCTCACATGATCTGGCTCGTCGTGGCCATCGGTGTTGCCGTCGCCGCCTTCGGAGCGACGGCAGGTGCGGCGCTCCTGACCGTGAGCCGAACGGAGCTCACCCAGGCCGTCGGCCGACGCCTCCGCGGTGCGGCACCGTCGCTCGCGTGGCTCAATCAAATCGATTACTACCTCACGGCCGCCTCCGCCACGACCTCCCTCGGCGTGCTCCTCATCGGCGCCGTCATTCCCGCCATCCTGGCGAGCGCCGGGGCGGGAACGCCGCGTCTCGTGGTTATCCTGGCGCTGCTCGCCGTTCCCCTCGTGCTCATCACGGCCTACCTCGTGCCCCGCTGGCTCACGCGCATGCGGGCGGAAGCCGTCGCGGACCGGGTGATCCCCGTGTTGCGGCCATGGTCGCGTCTCGTCGGCCTGTTGCTTCCCGCGCGAGTGGCAACGCGGCCGACCGACTTCCGCGCCATCTGGCGGGAAGGCGCCGCGGTGGGTCTTCGCGTCGACGACGAGCTGGCGATGGTCGGTGGAGTCATGGCGTTCAGCGTGCGCCCGGTTCGCGAGGTGATGACCCCGCGCACCGAAATCGTGGCGATCGAGGAGAATGCTCCGCTCGAGGATATTCGTCTCGTCTTCGCTCAGAGCGGGTACAGCCGACTCCCGGTCTTTCGCGGCACGCTCGACGAGATCGTCGGAATGGTGCACGCCTTTGACCTCTTCAAGCTCGAGCCCGGGGATCCCCTCCCGGTTCGCCCAATCTCGGTGACTCCAGGCAGCCGCAGTTGTGGGGACCTGCTGCTCGACATGCAGCGCGAGCGCCGGCATCTGTCGGTCGTGCTCGACGAGTTCGGGGGCAGTCTGGGCATCGCCACGCTCGAGGATCTGCTCGAGGAGCTCGTCGGCGAGATCTTCGACGAGCACGACGAGGAAGTTCGAGCCACGACGGCGGCGGCCAGCCTACCGCTCGAGACCGACGGGAATCTGCCGCGCGAGGCTGTGGAGCAGCGGTTCAGCGTCTCGCTTCCGGCGGGCCGGTCGACCACCGTGGCAGGCTTGCTCGTGGAGTGGGCGGGACGGATTCCCAATGCCGGCGAACGCTTTACGCTCCGTGGGCTCGAGTTCGACGTGTTGCAGGCTTCGCCAACGCGAATCGAGCGACTCGTCATTCGACCCGATTCCATTCGTTCCGTGCCCCTCCAGCCTGGCACGCAATGACGACTGGCGACGATAAAATCGAACGCGATGATACGATCGAGCGCATGGTCAAGCTCGTCCGTACGGGCGAGCTTCCGGTCTTCGTGCGCCGGGCGTCGCAGATCGAGGCGGCCGATCTCGCCGACGTGCTCTCGGCGCTCGAGGATCAGGAGCGGCTTGCCGCCGTGGAAGCGCTACCGCCGGAAGTCTCGAGCCAGGCGCTGGCCGAGATGCCGGAAGACGCGCACGCGGGCGAGACGCTGGCAGCACTCCCGGCCGAGCGCGCGGCGGAGATCGTCGAGGAGCTCGAAGACGACGATGCGGCGGATATTCTCGGTGAGCTTCCGCTTGCCGATCAGGAACGCATCCTCCAAGAGGTCGAAGATCGCGCCGACGTAGACCGCCTCCTGCGGTACGACGAGGAGACAGCGGGCGGTCTCATGACGGCACACACCGTGACCGTCTTCGACACCGACACGGTGCAACAAGCACTGGAGGGGATTCGTCGCCAGGCCGAAGAAGTCACGGACTTCTATCAGGTCTTCGTGGTCGACCGCTATCGCAGACTGGTGGGCCTGCTCCCCTTCAAAGACCTCGTGATCAGCCGACCCGATCGCGTTGTCGGCACCTTCATGGCGGACGCGGACATCACGGTTCCTCCGACACTCGATCAGGAGGAAGTCGCTCGGCTGATGTCGCGGTACAATCTCCCGAGCGTGGCCGTGGTCGACGAGGGCGGACGACTGCTCGGGCGCGTCACCTTCGACGACGTCATCGACGTAGTCGAGGCGGAGACCACCGAAGACCTGCTCAAGTTCGGCGGCGTGTCGCCCGACGAGGAACTGGCCGCCGGGTGGGACGTCGCGGTCCGGAGTCGCCTCCCGTGGTTGTACGTCAACCTCGCCACCGCATTTCTGGCAGGAGGGGTCGTCTACTTTTTCCAGGGCACCGTGCAGCGCACCGTGTCCCTCGCCGTCTGGATGCCGGTGATCGCCGGAATGGGAGGGAACGCAGGCACCCAAGCCCTGGCCGTGACGGTGCGCCGTCTCGCGCTCGGACTCATCCCGGCTCATCTGTTCCTCCGAGTGGTGGGAAAAGAAATTCTGGTGGGACTGACCAATGGTCTGGCCATCGGCCTTGTTGTCGGCATCGTCGCGGCGCTCATCGGCGAGGGGTCACGTCTCGGTCTGATCGTGTTCCTGGCCATGTCGGGGAATCTGCTCGTGGCCGGTTTCGCCGGCGCATTCATCCCGATCGTGCTCGAGCGACTCGGCGTCGACCCGGCAATCGCCTCGTCCATCTTCGTCACGACCTTCACCGACGTCTGTGGATTCCTGCTCCTCTTGGGTCTCGCCGGCGCGCTGCTGATCTAGGACTCGCGCGAACCAACTCCAGGTCCACAAAAGGAAGGCGCCCCTCCTTGCGGAGGGGCGTTTGACGACAGACCGGAGCCGCCAGGCTGCCGTCCGGGGGATGGATCGTGGATCGAACTAGGCCGACTTGAGCTTGACCAGCACGCTGTCGCTGAGGCGACCGGTCGCCGGCATGTTGTTGGCCTTCTCGAATGCCTTGAGCGCCTTGCGGGTATCGGCGTTCATGACACCAGTCGGCTGACCCTTGTAGTAGCCAGCCTTCGCGAGACCAGCCTGCGCCTCAGTGATCTGCTCCTTCGTCCACTTCACTTCCTTGTGCGCAGCCGGCTTGGTCGGGGCGGCCGCAGTGGTCGGCGCCTTCTGAGTGGCCTGCGGGGTCGGCTTCGCCTTCGCAGTATCCTGGGCGGCGAGCTTCCCAGCCCCAGCGGCGCAAACGAGCACGGCGGTAGCCACGGCGATGTTGCGGAACATTGCTTCCCTCCTCGAGTGAGTACTGCGGCCGGTGAACCTGCGGCCGTGAGAAATCGAAGCCGAAGAAGGCAACGGGCGTGCCACACGCGGACGCTGCTCGGTGGCGCGGGAAGGTGTCGAAACAGGGGTGGTGGGACCGGATCGGAGCGAAGGTGGCGCGCCAAAGTGGCGCGCGGGCGACAGACTGTCCCGGCTTAGTCCCGGGCCAGATTCCAGCGCTGGATCATGCGGGTGAGCGTGCGTCGAGAGATGCCGAGAATGCGCGCCGTCTCTTCCCGGCTGCCGTGCATCGCCGTCAAGACGCGCTGGACGTGCTCACGCTCGAGCTCCTCGAGAGAGCGCAGGGCCCACGCTTGACCGGACTCTCGCGTGGGAGCCGCAGACGCATGTCCCGCAGGGCCCACCTCGGCGGGCAGGTGCTCCGGGCCGATCACGTCCTGTTCGGCGAGCAGCACGGCGCGCTCGAGCACGTTTTGCAGCTCACGGATATTGCCCGGCCAATCGTAGCCGAGGAGTCTGCGCTGTGCCTCGGTGTCAACGGCTACCGGCCCACGGCCGTGCCGAACGGCCAGCGCGCGCAGGAAATGGTCGAGGAGCAGCGGTATGTCCTGCCGCCGCTCGCGCAACGGCGGCAACACGAGGGTCACGACGTTGAGCCGGTAGTACAGATCCTCGCGGAAGCGACCATCGCGGACCAGTGCCGGGAGATCACGGTGCGTCGCTGCAAGCACACGCACGTCGACCTTCACGGCCGTCTCCGCCCCGACCGGAACGATCTCGTGCTCCTGTAGCGCGCGGAGAAGCCGGGCCTGAAGTCCGGGCGAAATGTCGCCGATTTCGTCGAGGAACAAGGTTCCCCGATCCGCTTCGCGAAAAAGTCCCGGTCGCGCCGCGCTGGCCCCCGTAAACGCTCCCTTCACGTGGCCGAACAGCTCGCTCTCCAACAACCCTTCCGCGAGGGCGGAGCAGTTGACGGCGACGAAGCGCCGGTCCGCGCGGTCGGAGAAATGATGGATCGTGCGGGCGACCAGCTCCTTTCCGGTTCCCGTCTCTCCCACGACGAGAACCGACGCCTGCGAAGGAGCCACACGCGCCAGCGTCTTCATGACCTGGATGATGGCGGGACTGTGCCCCACGAGCGCAGGCTCGGTCGATTGCCGCGATAGGTCGACCCGCGCCGATGGCTCGTTGGTCTGCCGGCGGCCGACGGTCGCCATGCGCCGACGCCCCAATGCGCGTCCCAGTGTTTCCCGGAGCGAGGCGATGTCATATGGCTTGCTGACGAAATCGTATGCGCCGGCTCGGATGGCTTCCCCGGCGGCGGCCGCGTCCCCGAACGCCGTGAGAACCAGCACGAGCGCGCTGGGATCGCTCTCACGCACGGCGCGCAGCAGATCCAGACCGCTGGAGCCGGGCATGCGGAGATCGGTGAGGATGGCGTCGAAGGGTCCCGATTGTCCGATCGCCGCGAGCGCCTCCTCCACCGAGAGGGCAGAGACGACCTCATACGCCTCGCGTTCGAGGACCTCGGCCAGGAGCCGGCATGCCGCTTCATCGTCATCGACGAGGAGCAGCCGGGCGGTCGGAACCACGTGATGGACCGTCTCGGTCATGGCGTACCCGCTGGTGGAAGGGTGAGACGCCAGCACGCGCCGCGCGCTGAGGGCAGGTGGACCAGATCACCGCCCAGTGTGCGAGCCAGCCGGAGGCTGACAGCGAGCCCGAGTCCGGTTCCTGCCGGCCCCTTGGTAGTGGAGAACGGGCGGAACAAATTTGCCTCCGCTTCGGTGTCGAGGCCCGGACCGTCGTCCTGCACCTCGATGTACACCTCGTGTCCCAATCGCCCGGTGCGAATGCTGACGGTATTGCCCGAGGCGAGCGCCTCGATTGCGTTCTTCAGAAGGTTGAGCAAGATCTGCTCCACCATCGACGGGTCGCAGGACGCGAGCACCGGGCCGGAGCCGTTGCCCGATGCCTCGAGCCGTGCCACCACTCCCGCGTCCGTGAATGACGGCTCGAGAAACCGGGTCATGCGGGCGGCGACATCGGTCAAATCGACGGTTCGGACCGCGGGTTTGGGCCAACCGCCTCGATCGAGCCCGGCCCGCACGATGCCCGCGACACGCTCGACCTGCGCCAACAGAAGCCGGACTCGCTCGGTGCCCCGTTCATCGTGCTCGGCCGCGAGATCGTCACGCAGCAGCTGCAGGTGCCCGCTCACGGTGTTGAGTGGCGTACCGATCTCGTGAGCGAAGCTCGCGGCGGTCTCGTGCATGAGGGCCAGCCGGTCCAGTCCTCGGGCGCGCTCCTCGAGAGCGAGCAGCATGGCCCGAGCCGCACTCTCGCGTTCACGATCGGCGAGGGCGTCCCGCATCCTGTTGTATCGCCGCGCGAGCTCACGAAATTCCGGTGGTCCAATTTCGGGGGTCGTGGGAGCATGCTCGGCTCCGCCGTGGGCGCCCGCCATCGCGCGGCCAATGGCGCTGAGAGGACGTCCCACCCACCGGGCGGTGATGAGCGCGACACCCAGCGACAGAAGCAGCGCCGAGAGAAGTGCGAGGAGGTAGGCCCGCCGGCGTTCCTGCCGCGCCCAATCCTGGAGCCGCTGGGTCGAGACGCGGACGTCGAGTACGCCGAACGGATGAGGGCTACCGAGCGGCAGGACGACCTGCCATCCGGGGTTCTCGCCGGAGTGGAGCCGGACTTCCGCGGCGCGCCGTGTCAGTGCGAGGTAGGCTTCCGGACTCGCTGGCGACGAATCAGTGGCGCCGCTCTCGGCGGCGAGCGCAAGCTCGCGGCCATGTCTGACGTACACACTGGCCCGCGATTCGGTCGTGCGATGGTGGGACCATCCTTCGAGTCCCTGTGCGAGCGCGGTAGGATTTCCCGTCGGCGCCACACGGACCAGCAACGAGGCAAGGGTGTTGGCCAGCGCGACCGACTCGAGCCGAAAGTCCTCGAGCCTGGTCCGGGCCGACCATGACAACGCGATCTCGGTTGCACCGAGCACCAGGAGGATGGCCATCACCGCGGTCAAGAAGGCCAAGCGGCGGGCCAGACCCAACGGCGGTTTGGGGATGGTTCCGTTGCTCATCGTCGGTCGTCCACGAACTCTCCTGGCAGCGCCAGCGCGGCGCTGGTGGAAGATACTGCCCCGCTTTGGCAAGAACGCGGCCACGTTCCCGGCCTCGTTCCCTTGCAGGCCAGAGAAATTCCGCGCTCCATCCATTGTCCGCCTGACTCATCTGCGGGTCGGCACGATCGGTGGGCGGTTCAGGATCATCGACGCCGGCTTCCCTCGTCCAACCTTTCCCCACGTCACGCTGGAGACGGTGACCGTGCTGGCGGCGCCGGCCTTCACGATCGCGCTACTGGGCGGAATCGAATCCCTGCTCTCCGCCGTTGTCGCCCATGGCATGATCGGTGGACGCCACCGCTCGAACATGGAGCTGGTTGCCCAGGGCGTTGCCAATATCGTCGCACCCCTGTTCGGCGGCATCCCCGCCACCGGCGCGATCGCCCGCGCGGCGACCAACGTGAAAAGCGGGGCCGGACGCCCGTCGCCGGTATCACGCATGCCGTCACGCTGCTCCTCATCTCGCTGCTGTTCGGGCGATGGGCCGCGCTGATTCCGATGGCGAACCTCACGAGCATCCTTGGTCGTCGTCTCCCATCACACGAACGAGTGGCGCACCTTCCGCCGGGAATTCCGCGCGCCGAAAAGGGCCGCGTTCCTCTTCATGCGACGGATGGCCGAAGTCGCCAACGTCCCGGTACCCGGAGGCCGAGCCGAAGATGCCGGGGATCAGTCCCAGGGTCTGGCCGCTGCCGGTGCTGGTGATCGTCGAGCGGAGTCAGGGATGAGCAGAGGGAGATACGATATAAAGGTGGCGCCACGGAGCGCGAAGCGCGAAAGGGCGGGCTCGATCCGACGATCAGCGATGTAACAGGCCCACTTCGAGGCGTCCGAGCAGCCGCAGCAGTCCGTCGAGCACCGTGAGCGGATGCGGCGGGCAGCCAGGTATCCAGAGATCCACGGGGAGGTCCGACGGCACGCCGTTGCCGACCTCGGGGCTCCCTCGGAACGGCCCGCCATTGATGGCGCAGGCGCCCACCGCGATGACGAGGCGAGGATCCGGCACCGCGTCCCACGTCGCCTGAAGCGCCGTGCTCATGTTGGTGCTGACCGCACCGGTGACCACGATGCCGTCCGCATGACGGGGCGACGCGACGAACTGGACGCCGAAACGCGCCAGATCGAACACCACGTTGCCGAGCGCCACCAGCTCCGCCTCGCAGCCGTTACAGCTTCCCGCGGCCACCGACCGGAGCCGGAGCGACCGCCCGAACAGGCGGCGGGTCCGATTGTCGAGCACGCGCGCCAGTTCGACTTCCCCGGTCTCCGAGCGAAGACCTTGCCGGCTCGAGGCGGCCATCCGGAAATCCCGGGTGAACTCCACCGCGCCATCGGCACATGCCGCCGCCTCCTCGGGACTGAAGAGGCAGGCGCCCACGTCCACCGTCGGCGGCGGACCGGGGTCGATGAAGCCGGATGGCACCGATCGCGCACAGCCCGCGCACCCGTCGCCGCAGCGCGATGCGTCGAAGGCGGGCCGGCCGCGGAAGCGCTCGGGGAACTCCGGCGCTTCCGTCGGAAACCCAGACGTCCGGGTCCCCTGCGTGAGGCGTGTGCGCAGCAAGTCGAGCATGGGGCCTCCGCCTACAGGTCGTGTCCCGCGTACGACAGGTTGAAGCTCTTGTTGCAGAGCGGGAAATCGGAGATCTGGTTGCCCGGCATCGCCAGCGCGACGGCGGTCCAGTTGTGGAAGGAGGGATCGATGACCTTGTAGCGCCGGATCCCGCCGTGTCCGTCGGTGATCGCGACGTGCACGATCTCGCCGCGCCACCCCTCCTCCATCGCGACTACCAGCTCGTTCGGCTGGAGCGCGCCGCACGCCACCCGGGCGGCGCCGGCCGGCAGGGCGCTCAGCTGCTCGAGGACGAACTCGAGCGACCGCTGGATCTCGAGCCACCGCACCAGCGCCCGCGCCAGCACGTCGCCCGCCCACGCGGTCGCCACCGGAATGTGAGCGAAACGGTAGATGCCGTACGGATGATCGTGACGCACGTCCCGCGGCACGTCGCAGGCGCGGGCCACCACGCCGACGAATCCGAGCTCGAGACACTTGTCCCGTGGCACGCCGCCGACACCCTCGAGTCGGCCTGCACCGATGGGCTCTCGAGCATCAGCTGCGCGACCGGCTCCAGCTCGGCCCGCAGCGTCTCCAGCCGCTGGCGCGCCTCCGCAGACCATGGCCGGCGGTATGTCGAAGAGGACCCCGCCCGGCCGGAGCAGTCCGCGCCCGTACCGGTTGCCCGAGATGGTCATGAGAAGGTTGAGACACTCGCCGCGCATCCGGCCGAAATACGACGCGCCCGGCTGGAACGCGACGTCGCCGGCGATGGCGCCGAGATCGCCGATGTGGTTGGCCAGCCGCTCCAGCTCCAGCGCGATCCCCCGGATCGCCTGTGCCCGCGGGGTCTTCCGGCTTCGCGCCAGCGCCTCGATCGCGCCGCAATACGCCGCTGCGTGCCCGATCACCGTGTCGCCGGCGATCGATTCGGCGACCAGCACGGCGCGATCGGCGTCCGCGGTCTCGAGCAGCCGCTCCACGCCGCGATGCTGATAACCGAGCATGATCTCGAGGAACAACACTTCCTCGCCGTGCGCCTGGAACCGGAAATGCCCCGGCTCGATGATGCCGGCGTGCACCGGGCCGACCGCGACCTCGTGGACCTCCTCGCCACGAATCCGGAAGAACGGATAGGCCTCGCGATCGACCGCGACCGGAGCGCGCCCGGGCGGCGAGATGATCCGGCGGATGACGCCGGAGCGGCTTGAGCCAGGGATGTCCCGTCGGCGCCACGCCGCACTGCTCGGCGATCTCCCGCTCGAACAGATGGGCCTGCGGGGCACGTCGGGCGTGAGCGACTGGAAGTCGGTCGTCCACGACCGTGCTGGTGGCGCCCAGCGAGCCGCTCGTGTCGTGGGCCAGGATGGCGACCAGCCGGGTGTCGGCGTGTCCTTCCGGCATGCCGAAGAACGAGACCAGCCGCCAGCCATCCGTCACCGCCGCGAGCAGCGTCTCCCGAAATCCGCTCTCGGTTTCGACCGGCACCGAGGCCCAGCGGCACGCTCCGCCGGTTGCGCAGGCCTAGCGCGTCGAAGCCGGTCATGGGCGCACCTCCGCCGAGACTCGCGGCGGCCCGCGCGAGCACTGCGTGCAGCGGCGCGGGGATGTAGAGGCCGAGCAGCAGGACACCCGCCGCCAGCGCCAGCGGTCCGCCGGCGAGCCAGCCGCTCTCCCGTGCCCTCGGCAGCGCCGGATCGGGCTCGCCGTACACCACCTCGAGGATGACGGTGGCCATGCCGATGAAGATGACGGCCAGGAGCAGCAGCATCGCCGCGGCCACCCAGGGATGTCCGCCGCGCACAGCGCCGCGTCAGGATGGTGAACTCGCTCAGGAAGAGTCCGAATGGCGGCGACCCCGTCACCGCGAAGAGTCCGGCGACCAGCAGCACGCCGGACACGGGCCGCGACCGCAGGATGCCGCGTATGCGTCGGCGCGTGCGACGTGCCCGTCGCGAGCACCACGTTGCCGACGGCCAGGAAGAGCAGTCCCTTGGCCAGGCCGTTGTTGACGAGGTGAAGCATGGTGCCGTACGCTCCCACCCCGCCGATGCCGAGCCCCAGCACCAGCAGCCCCATGTGCTCGACGCTCGAGTAGGCGAGCAGTCGCTTGATGTCGCTCTGCGCCATCATGAAGACGGCCGCGACGAGCGAGCGAGAGCAGCCCGAAGCCGATCAGGAGCGGCCGGATGAAGTCTCCGAGCCCCGCCGCCGTCGTGACCTCGACGATCCGTGCGATCCCGAGGAAAGCGCAACTGGTGAGCGCGCCGGCCATCAGCGCGCCCACGAGCGGCGGCGCCTCGCCGTAGGTGTCCGGCTTCCAGGTGTGCATCGGCGCCAGGCCCATCTTGGTGCCGAACCCCACCAGCAGGAAGATGAACGCCGCCTGGAGCCAGGCCGGGTTCAAGCGCGGGCCCCTGTGCCACCAGGTCCTCCAGGACCATGAGCCGTCCCGCAGTCTGGCCGCCTACCTGTGCGGTGGCGAGGAAGAACATGCCCAGCAGCGCGAGCGCGATGCCCACCGACGAGAGCACCAGGTACTTCCACACCGCCTCGAGCGAGCGCCGGTCGTGCCGGTGGAAGATCAGCGGCGCCAGGGCGAGGGTGGTGGCTTCCATTCCCACCCACAGAGCGCCAGGTGGTGGCTCAGCACCACGAGCGACGCCGCGGCGAGGAACGCCAGCAGGCAGCTGACGAACAGGCGGCCGCCGCGCGGGTTCTCCACCCGGAGGAAGCCGACCGCGTAACCGGCGAGCACGAAGAAGAGCACGCTGACCAGGCGTGAGGACGACGAGACCGAGGGATCGCACGGCGAGCCAGCCGCCGAGCACCGGCTGGGCCGGACGGAGCCAGAGCGACATCGTAAGGGCGAGGTGGATGACGGCGGCGCCCAGCAGGCAGCCTACCCGCTGGCGCGCGGTGAGCCGGCCCGACGCGGCCACCGCGCCGAGCACGGCAGCAGGATCAGCGCGAGGAGCCGCATCAGTCCTTCAGCTCCGTCAGGTTGGCCGAGCTCAGCGAGTCGAACTCGCCGGTTGATGTGGAACACCACGATGCCCATGACGAACACGCCCACGAACACGTCGAGCAGCACGCCCAGCTCGACCAGGAACGGTACCCGCTCGGCGTGCGTGAGGCCGAAGATGTAGATGCCGTTCTCCAGCATGAGATAGCCGACGACCTGCGTGATCGCCTTGATCCGGGTGGTGAGGACCAGGAGGCCGATGATCACGGTGGACATGCGCGACCGGCACCAGCAGCGCCAGGTTCGTCCTCCGGCAGGGGAAGGCGCTGGGCGATGGCGAACGCGACGGCGACGGCGACCGCGCCGAGCAGCAGCGACGTGATGTAGCCGATGAGCGGCTCGATCTCCCGTCGGACCGAGGCCTCCCGGATGGCCCAGAGCAGGAACCAGGGCAGGACCACCGCCTTGACGATGACCGTTCCGATCGACAGCCCGATGATGCTGAGACCGGCGCCGGGATGGAGCACCATCGGGAGCACGCCGAGCAGGAAGCCCTGCATCGCCACCGCGCGGATGCAGGTGCTGAGCCGCGTCGTGCCCAGCACCACGAAGTTGGTGAGGACGACGGTGAGGAGGAGGACCTGGTCGAGGTGCGACATGGTCACCAGAGGAGGAGGATGACGGCGAAGAAGGCGAGCGCCGACGCAGCGACAAGGAACTGCGGCACACGGTCCAGCCGGAGCCGCGCCATCACCGACTCCACCACTCCGACCAGCGCGGCGACGACCACCAGCCCGAGCGCGAGCAGCGCCAGCGAGGCCGCGGGCGCCAGATGGGCCCGCGGAATCAGCACGCCCACGAGCAGTGCCCCGAAAAGCGCCAGCTTGAGCGCGCCTCCATACAGGATCAGTGCCAGATCGGGGCCGCTGTGGTCGAGGACGATCACCTCGTGGATCATGGTCAGCTCGAGGTGGGTCGCCGGATCGTCCACTGGGACCCGGGAGTTCTCCGCCAGCAGCACGGCGAAGAGCGCGGCACCGACCATCAGCAGAGACGGGGCCGCCGAGGACCACGCATCCGCCAGTGGGCCGCCCAGCATTCCGGTCAGGCTCAGCGACCCGCTCGCCCGCACCAGCGCGATGAAGCAGAGGAAGAGTGCCGGCTCGGCGAAGCTCGCGAACGTCACCTCGCGGCTGGCGCCCATCCCCTCGAAGCTCGATCCGGTGTCGAGCCCGGCGAGCACGAGGAAGAAGCGTCCCAGCGCCAGGAGCGCGGCGAAGGCGATCAGGTCGCCCGAAAAGCTCACGACGGCTTCACGGCCATCGAGCGGGAGGAGACAGGCGGCGAGGATGGAAGTCACCAGCACCGCGACCGGCGCCAAGCGAAAGATCCAGGTCGTCGAGGTGCTGTACACGACACCCTTGCGCCACAACTTGGCCAGATCGGAATAGAGCTGCCGCACCGGCGCCCCGCGCCGGCCGGTAAGCAGCGCGCGCGTCCGGGTCGCCACACCGGGGAGCAGCGGCGCCAGGAGCAGCACGAGGGCGAGCGACGCGAGTGGCATGGTCGTCATGTGGCCATCAGGAGCAGCAGGATCACGGTGACGACCACGTAAGACAAGTACAGGCCGAGCCGTCCGTGCTGAATCGGACGCAGCCGCTCGACCACCCAGCGAAGCCCACGCCAGAGCGGTCGCACCGCACCCGACACGACGAGATCTGCCGGGTGCGAGCGGAACGAGGTAAGGGTGCGCTCCACCCGCACGCCCGACATCGGCTGGTAGGCTGCGATCAGCGGCGCCGCGAAGGAGGAAGCGGAGTACTGCATGCGCGGCTCGGCGTAGGCGTACCCGCATCGCCAGGTAGGCTGCCGCCGCTGGCGCAAGGCCGACCGCGAGCGACCCAGAGCTACGAGCCCCACCAGCAGCACCACGCCGGCGGAGACCCAGCCGGCCAGCCGCGCCGCGGCCGCCAGATGGCGGGCGGCCTCTCCCTCGCCGGCGGCGAACGAGGAGGCGACGCGGACCGCGCCGCCGACCGCGACCGCGGGCGCCAGTCCGATGAACCCGCACGCCAGCACGAGAAAGAGGAGCGGGGCCAGCATCCCGGCGCTGGCCTCCTCCGCCGACCACGCGTCGGGGGTGCGCGGCTGTCCCAGGAAGACGATCCCGCACACCTTGGCGAAGCATGCGAGCGCGAGCGCGCCGACGAGCGCCAGACCGGCGACGGCGAGCGCCTCGAGCCGGATCGGACCGCCGAGCAATCCACCGGCAAGCAGCGCCTGGAAGGTGACCCATTCACTCACGAACCCGTTGAGTGGCGGGAGCCCGACGATCGCGATCGACCCGGAGAGGAAGGCGATCCAGGTGAGCGGCATCCGCCGGGCGAGCCCGCCGAGGTGCTCGATGTCGCGGCTGCCCGCCGCCTGAATGAGCGCGCCCGCGCCCAGGAACAGCAGGCTCTTGAAGAGCGCGTGGTTCAAGGTGTGCAACGCCGCGCCCGCGAAACCGAGCAGCGCTACCACGGGATGGTGATAGGTGAGCCCGAGCGCGCCCGCGCCGATACCGAGCAGGATGATCCCGATGTTCTCGACGCTGTGATAGGCCAGGAGGCGCTTGAGGTCGTGCTGCGCGAGGGCCCAGAGCACGCCGAGCACGCCGGAGACGACGCCGAGACAGAGCACCGTCCATCCCCACCATGGCGGAGCGCCGCCGAGCAGCAGGAGAACGCGCAGCAGCCCGTAGATGCCCGCCTTGATCATCACGCCGGAGAAGACCGCGGAGACGTGCGACGGCGCGGCCGCGTGCGCGTCGGGCAGCCAGAAATGGAGCGGTACGACACCGGCCTTGAGTCCGAAGGCGAAGAGCGCGAGCGTGAGCACCGCGGCGCCGCCGTTCGGCAGCGCCGGCCCGGCGGCCGCGAGCGCGCCGAAGGTGAGGTCGCTCGCGGGCATTCCCCAGAGCGCGAAGAGCGCGAACAGGGCGAGCGTCCCGGTGTGGGTGACGATCAGGTAGAGGAGACCGGCGCGTCGCACTGCGAGGCTCTCGCTCTCGTACACGAGCAGGAGGTACGCCCAGATGGCCATCAGCTCCCACGCGATCAGGAACGGCACGGCCGCCGCCGCGGTCACGACCAGCGCGAGCGAGACGAGCAGGAACGAGAGCAGCAGGTGCTCCAGGGACGCGCGGGGAGACGCGCGGCCCCGGTCGAGGTAGCTGACACCGTAGAGCGCGCTCGCGGCGCCCACGCCGAAAACCACCAGCAGGAACCACGCGGACAGCGCGTCGATCCCGATCACCCAGGGTCCACCCGGCACGTGCCCGGGAACGCTCATCCGCCTCGGCGCCCCACCCGCGAGCACCGCGATGGCGGGCACGAGGCCAACGGCGCAACCGGCGCCGACGAGCAGCCGGAAGAGCGCGCCGGAGTACCTGGCAGCCAAACCGCCGGCCAGAACCAGCGTCAGAGCGAGGAAGAAGAGCGTCACCGTCGCGGCCCCATCGTCAGGATCATCGAGGCCACGAGCGCGAGCACGGTCAACACGATGTAGAGCAGGTAGGTCGACAGGAGGCCGCGCTGCAGGCCGCGCAGACGGAGCAGCGCGCGCTCGACCGACTTGAACATCGGTTCCCAGAATCCCGCCAGCACCCGGTCGGGCGTGACCGACCCCCAGGCCGCCGCGTCGGGCCACGGGTCCTTGATCGCGGCGCCGCCCTCGACCCGGCTCCGGAGGAGCGGCTGGAAGATCCGCGTGACCGGCTCCGCGAAGGAGGACGCAGTGTACTGCATGCGCGGCGCGGGCCGGGCGTAACCGCAGCCCCAGGTGCCTGCGCGGCGAATCCGTGCCGCGCGCGAGGCGAGCGCCCACCGAAGCGTCAGGACGAGCGCAAGCGCCAGCGCGACCAACATGGCGACGGCGCCGAGCGGCGCCGCCACGAGCGCGACCGAGGTCCCGCCGGCTCCGGGTGCCAGGGTCTCGACGGCGGGCGACAAGAGCGCGATCGCCTGGTCGGGCGCCCATGCGACCGCCACGCAGAGCGCCGCGAGCAGGATCATCGGGAGACGCATTTCCCAGCCGGGAGGCTCGGCGTAGCGCGCGCCCTCCGACCTGGGCTCGCCCAGCAGCGTCACCCCGGTGAGGCGCGCGAAGCAGCCCAGGGCCAGCGCACCGGTAAAGGCGAGCGTCGGCGCCGCGGCGAGCAGGGCGATCTGGGGAGCGCCCCGAAGCTGCGCACCCCCGCTCAGGAGTCCGTAGAGGATGACCCACTCGCTGGTGAAGCCGTTCAGCCCCGGCAGCGCCGCGATCGCGGCCGCGCCCATCACCATGAGCCATCCGACTGTCCGCCACCGCGCGAGTAGCCCGCCCATCTGCTCTGCGTCGCGCGAGTGTACCCGCTGGGCCGCCGCGCCATATCCCAGGAACAGCACCGACTTGAAGAGCGCATGGTTCCAGAGATGGAGCAGGCCGCCGATCCAGCCCAGCGCCGCGAGGCCGGGCTGATGCAGCGTCGTCCCGATCAGGCCGACGCCGAAGGCGAGCGCGACGATGCCGGCGTTCTCGATCGTGGAGTAGGCGAGGATGCGCTTGACGTCACGCTGCGAGAGGGCGAAGGCGATCCCCCCCAACGCGCCCGCGACGCCGAGCGCCATGAGCACCAGTCCCCACCAGAGCGGGGGCGGCCCCAGGAGCGGAACGAATCGCGCCAGGCCGTAGAAGCCCATCGTAATCATCACTGCCGACATGAGCGCCGAGACGTGGCTGGGCGCCGCGGGGTGGGCGTCGGGCAGCCAGACGTGAAAGGGCACGACGCCGGCCTTGGTGCCGAACCCGGCGAGCGCGAGGAGGAAGAGGAGCGCCGCCGGAACCGCCGAGGCGGCCCTACCGGATGAAAGGCCGCTCAGCTCGAAGCTCCCGCCGCCCGCCGAGAGCAACAGCACGATCAGGAAGAGCGCCGCGGTCGCGAGATGGGCCGCGACGAGATAGCGCCGGCCCGCCAGCCGCACCGCCTCCCGCTCGTGCTCGTGGACCACGAGCGCCCACGAGGAGAGCGTCATCAGCTCCCAGGCGACGAGGAAGAGCAGAAGGTTGTTCGCCAGACACACCAGCGTCATGCTCGCCAGCAGGACGTTGTAGCTCGCGAGCGGCGGGCCGATGGGGCGCTCGACGGCGGACGGCAGCAGGTACGCCCCACCGTACAGGGCGCACACTCCACCCACGACGCAGACCGGCAGAACGAAGAGCGCGGCGAGCGGATCGAGATGGAGCGACAGCGAGCCGAAGGGGACGGCCCAGGCGCTCGACCAGCTCTCGACGGCGCCGCGGAGCAATGTGCCGATCGCTCCCGTCGCGCCGAGCGCGGCCCCGATGAGCGCCGACGACACGGCGACGACGCGCGCCGCATCCGGACGAGCGCCGACAAGCCACGCGAGGAGGGCGCCGGCCAGCCAGACGGCGAGCGCGAGGCCGAGCAGTGTCACTCGGCGCTCACCTGCCCTTCGACGAACCGGATCCGATCCATGATGGCCTGGCTGTTCGCGCGCTCGCGCAGCAGGCGCCGCAGCTCGGCGTCGCGCAGGACGAACGCGATCTGCGCCAGGATTTGGAGGTGGGCGGGAACGTTGGGGCTCACGAGCGAGAAGAGCGCGTGGACCGGTCGGCCGTCGATCGCCCCGAAGTCCACCGACCGCCGCAGCAGACACAGCGTGACGAAGGGCTCGGAGACGTGCAGCAGGATCGGATTCCGGACGTGGGGGATGGCGATCCCATCGCCGATGCCGGTGGAGCCCATCGCCTCGCGGGCCTCGAGGACGCTGGTGAGAAACTCGCGATCGACGTCCGCGGGCAGCGGCAGGCGGGCTACCAGCTCGCGGAGCACCCCCGCCTTGTCGTCGCCGCCGACATCGTGATGGATGCCGCCCGCCGTGAGGAGCGCCGAGAGCGGTGGGACCGTCTCCGGAGACTTGCGGGCCCGGTCCAGCAGGTTCCGGGAGACCTGGATGCCCTGCTCAGTGGCCCACTCCCAGAGCTCAAGGGCGTTGAGACGGAGCCGCTCGTCCACCCGGTGCGCGGGCAGGCCCCGCTTGGAGATCCACTGGCGCACGGTGGACTCGTCCACATGGAGGTAGGTGGCGGCCTGCCGCACCGTGAGGTTCATGGGATGTCGCCGAACGTCGAGCGCTCGCTCGCCCGGACTAGGTCCACGACCTCCGCCGCCGTGGTCGCTCCCCGAAGTCCGGGCACGAACCCGGGCTCTCGGATCAGCCGAGCCATCCGGGCGAGCAGTTGCAGGTGGGTACGCTCCCCGCGGGCCAGCACCAGCACGAAGGTGTCGGTGAGGGTTCCGTCGAGCGCGCCGAACGGTATCGGTGACGCCAGTCGGCCGACGGCGACGAAGTCGTGGCTGGCGAGTACCCGGGGCCGGATGCGCGGCGTATGCAGCAGCGCGACGCCGTCGGCAAGCGCGGTGCTGCACATGGCCTCGCGCTCGAGGATGCGCTGGACCAACAGATCGTGATCGACCGGCTCGGGAAACACGAGCCGCCCCACGAATCCTCGGACGACCGGCTCCGGTTCGCCCGCCGGCAGGCCGAACACGACGTTTCGCGGCTCCAGCAGATCGGTCAGCGTCGGCGGTGTGGCCGCCTCGGCATCGGTGGAAAGCTCACCCAGCTGCGCGGTATCGAGACGCTGCAGCCGGCGGTCGAGCCAGTAGTCGACCTCGGACTTCCGGAAGCGCCACTGCCCGCCGACCCGGACGCCCGGCAGCTCGTTCCGTTCGAGCATGCGGTAGACGGTTCGGGGCGAGAGCTGGAGATACTGCGCCAGCTGTTTGGGGGTAAACAGGTCAGGCACGAGTGGCCGTATCTACCGTATCTATAGATGAAGGGGGTCAAGCGACGATAGCGGCGGCGACATCGTGTGTCAAGTGATGACAACGGGAGACAGGAAGGGCGGATGGTACCCTACGGCACGTACTCCGGGTGACCGGCTGGTAGGTTGCCTGCGGGAGGTGCCCCTGGCCGTCCATCGACGCACCCAGCTCCCAGCGTGGTGTGGGGTACCTCCGTGCTAGGTGGGCGGCGAGCAGATCGATCCAGCGCTGGACGTTGGGAGATGTTGCCATGGGGCAGCTGAAAGATGATTCAATCGTGTGACACAATGGTAGCATGACCCAGGGACGCCCACTTGCTGGCCCGGCCCCGGCGCGCAATAATGGCTATACCCGCCACCGTAACCCCCGCCTTCGATCACCAATCACCTGTCTCAAGAGGAGAGAACGCGACGAAGAATTCGCCCATCAAGGCGAGAGTAATCCGCGGAGCACACGGGCGCTGTCGTTCACGGGCAGCGCCAATGCCAACGTGGCCAGGATGGTCATCTATGACATCAATGCAGAAGGTGGCTTGCTCGAGCGGCAGATCGATCTGCCGCCTCGAGGACGGCGCCACAACCGATAGTGTGGCGGAAGCCAAAGCCGCCAAGCTCGTAGAGCAGGATCAGGTCGATATGATCTTTAGTGGCACCTACCGTTCCACGAAGCAGGCGCCGACCATCGTATGGCCCAAGGTCCTGGTCATCGTGATGCGACACGTTCCGGCGATCGACTCGACCGGCCTGAGCGCGCTGCGCGACGTAGTTGGTCGATTCCGCCGGGCCGGGGCCAGAGTGATCCTCGCGGGAGTTCACGCCCAGCCGATGATGGCGCTGCAGCGCTCGGCCCTCGCCAATGAGATTCCGGAGGCGGATCTGGCCGGCGGACTCGACGATGCGCTCGCCGTCGCCGAGGCGCCCGTGGAGTCGTCATGAGTCTCAAGCAGCTCCTGATCGACCATGGTCCGACCGCGGTCGTCATCGGCGCCATCGTCGAGGGAGACATGACCCTGATTCTCGCGGGCGTCGTGGCTCACCTTGGGGTCTTCCCGCTCCCCGTGGCCATGGCCGCGGGCGCGGCGGGATGTCTGCTCGGCGACTGCGGATGGTTCTGGGTCGGACGATGGCGAGGTGCTCGTTTTCGGTCGGGGGCATTGTACCGGCGAGTCGGGCGGCGCATCGAGTCGCTGGCGCGACGGTTCGGCGTCTGGCAACTGATGCTATCCCGCTTCGTTTACGGAACCAAAAACGCGAGCATGGTTTTCTGGGGCCTCCAGGGTCTCAACTTCGGCCGATTTCTCCTCGTTGACGGCCTCGGCATCCTGGCTGGCACACTCGTGTTTGTCAGCCTGGGCTACGCGGTCAGCGGGAGCGCGGAAGTACTGCTGGGCCGGGTCCGGAGGTTCGAGCTCTGGCTGCTCGGTGCCGCAATTGCAGGGGTGATCTTGGTGTACGTCATTCATCGACTCACCAAGAGGGAGTTGCACCTGGAGGAAGCCGAGCGAGACGAGCCCTGAGACGTCGTCCTCGCTTGCCTCCGTTCCATGCCGTGGCGACTTTTCACCCATGGACCCCGACCTTCTGCTCGCGGAGCTGCTGGCCGGCAAGACGGCGGCGCTGGCGCGAGCGATTTCGGTGGTCGAGAATGCCCGTCCCGGTTTCGAGCAGCTCCTGGCCAAGGTACATCGCTCGGTGGGTCGTGCCCGCCGGATCGGTCTCACCGGTCCCCCCGGCGCCGGTAAGTCGACCCTGATGGAGCGACTCGTGGCGGCCTACCGCGCCGACGGGCTGCGTGTGGCCGTCATCGCGGTCGATCCCACGAGCCCGTTCACCGGCGGCGCCCTTCTCGGCGACCGCATCCGCATGGAATCCATCGCCCTCGACGAGGGGGTCTACATCCGCTCGATGGGGAGCCGCGGTTCCCTTGGCGGGCTCGCGACCTCGACGCGCGAAGTCTGTGATCTCGTCGATGCCGCCGGCTTCGATCGTATTCTCGTGGAGACCGTCGGCGTCGGCCAGTCGGAGTTGGACGTCGCGCGAATCGCCGACGCGACCGTCCTCGTCCTGGTTCCAGAATCGGGGGACAGCATCCAGACCCTCAAGTCGGGAGTCATGGAAATCGCCGACGTGTTCGTCGTGAACAAGGCCGACCGCCCGGGCGCCGAGAAGCTGCGCCAGGAGATCGAGGTGATGCTGGGCATCCGCAAGGGCAACGCGTTCCGACATGTCCCCGCCCATCACGGCGTGAGGGGTGGTCTTCACCATGATCGGGCTGTCGCGGAGGAGGATGGGTGGAGCCATCCGGTCTTGCTCACGAGCGCGGCGAAGGGCGAAGGCGTGACCGAGCTGGTGGCCGCGCTCGACCGCCGGTTCGACTGGCTCGAGCGCACAGGGGAGCTCACGCAGCGCCGTCGGCGGAGGCTTTTCGACCGTACCCGTGAAGTCGTGGATCGCGCCACCCGTCGCTGGGTCTGGGAAGAGACCGGAGCGGAGGGTCACGTGGCGGGAAGGCTCGATGACGTCGCGGAGGGGAGAGCAAGCCCGTACGAAGTTGCGGCCGAAGTGCTGGTGGGTCTCAAGCAAGGCTCTCGCACATGACCGCTGGACCTCCCGACTCGAGCGAGCTCGCGCGGCTGCGCGCCGAGGTGGCGGCATGGCGCGCACTCGCGGGGGCGCTTCCCGTTCGGGAGGACGGCGAGTTCAGCTCGGTATCGGGGCGCGAGGTCGAACCGGTCTACACGCCCCTCGATTTCCCCGGAAACGGCGATAGTCGCGTCGAGCTCCCGGGTGAATACCCCTACACCCGCGGCATCCATCCGACCATGTACCGCGGGCGTCTCTGGACCATGCGCCAGTTCGCCGGGCTTCGGCACCGCCGAGGACACCAACGAGCGATACAAGTTCCTCCTGGAGCGCGGGCAAACCGGGCTCTCGGTCGCGTTCGATTTTCCGACGCTCATGGGGTACGACTCGGATCATCCCCGGTCGGAAGGCGAGGTCGGCAAGTGCGGCGTCGCCATCTCCAGTCTTGCCGACATGGAGACGCTCTTCGACGGGATCCCGCTCGATCGCGTGTCCACCTCGATGACGATCAATGGTCCCGCCGCGATGTTGTTCTGCTTCTACGTCGCGGCGGCCGAGCGTCAGGGCGTGCCGATCGACCGGCTTCAGGGGACGATTCAGAACGACATCCTGAAGGAGTACATGGCGCAGCACGCCTGGATCTTCCCGGCGGAGCCCGCGCTCAAGGTGATCGTCGATCTCTTCGAGTGGGCCTCGGAGCACACGCCCAAGTGGAACACCATCTCGATCTCGGGGTACCACATCCGCGAGGCTGGCGCGACCGCCGCGCAGGAGCTCGCCTTCACGCTCGCGAACGGCTTCTGCTACGTGGAGCACGGCGTGGCGCGAGGCCTCGACGTCGATCGCTTCGCGCCTCGGCTGTCGTTCTTCTGGGACGTCCACAACGACTTCTTCGAGGAGATCGCCAAGCTGCGCGCGGCGCGTCGGATCTGGGCCCGGCACATGCGCGAGCGCTACGGCGCCCGCGACGAGCGCAGCTGGCGGATGCGCTTCCACTGCCAGACGGCCGGCGTGACGCTCACCGCGCAGCAGCCGCACAACAACGTGGCTCGCGTGGCCTATCAGGCCCTGGCCGCCGTGCTCGGCGGAACTCAATCGCTTCACACCAACGCGCTCGACGAGACGCTCGCGCTCCCCACCGAGGAATCGGTGCGCATTGCGCTCCGGACCCAGCAGATCCTGGCGTACGAGACGGGCGTGCCGAACGTGGTCGATCCGCTGGGTGGATCGTACTATGTGGAATCGCTGACGAATGCCCTCGAGCGGGAGGCCGAAGGGCTGTTCGCGGAGATCGAGGCGCAGGGCGGCGTCGTGCCGGCGATCGAGAGCGGGTGGTTTCAGCGGCAGATTGCGCGCTCGTCGATGCGGTTTCAGTCCGAAGTCGAGCGCGGCGTTCGTCGAATCGTGGGCGTCAACGATTTCGTGGAGGAGGCGGAGGCCCCAGTCGAGATCCTCAAGGTGGGCGACACCGCGGAGCGGACCCAACGGGAGCGGATGGCGCGGATGCGCGCCACTCGTGATCCGGCGTTGGTCGGAGAGCGGCTTGGCGCGCTGCGCTGCGCCGCGGCCGAGGATCGTAACATCATTCCAGCCATGCTCGATTGCGCGCGGGCGTATTGCACGCTGTTCGAGATCCGGCATGTGCTCGAGGAAATATATGGCAGCTATCGGGAGCCGGTCTTCTTCTGAGGCCCGCAAATTGGGAAACGCCAGGGGTCGCGCGCGGATCACGCCCCCTGCGGTGGACGAGCGCCTGGCACGCCTCACGTCGGTGCGCCCCGGACGGCACCGGGTGGTCACCTGTTACCTCAAGCTGGAGCCGCGCGACCGCAATCGTGGCAAGTATCTCATCAAGGTCAAGAATCGCATTCGCCAGGCGATCCAGCTGCTGCCCAGGCTCGGGCTCTCGCGGGATGTGCAGGAGGAGGTGGGCCGGGATCTCGATCGCATCCGGCTGTATCTGCAGGATCCGGATCTGCTGCCGCCCACTCAGGGCGTCGCCCTCTTCGCCTGCGAGGGCATCGGGCTCTTCGACGCGATCCCATTGCCGACCGTTCATCGGTCACGGCTCGGTGTCGATGCGACGCCGCTCGTCCGGGAGCTCGCCTCGGTGGAAGACGAGTTCGGCCGTCTGCTCGCGGTGGTCCTCGACCGCACCAGCGCCCGGTTCTTCATGGTGACTGCCTATCATGCCGAAGAGTTGCCCGGACTCCGTGCCGACAGCACGCGCGGCAAGCGGTTCCACGGCGATCAGAGCGGGCCCGGCTGGGGAGAACACACCTACCACAACCGCATTCGTGAGGAGAAACAACGCCACTACGAGGCGATCGCCCGGGAGCTCTTCGCGATCGACCGCCGTCAGCCGGCTCAGGGGATCGTGCTGGCAGGCACGGGAACCGAGGCGGGCGCGGTGAAGCCATTTCTTCACAACTACCTGGTCGAGCGAGTCATCGGCACCGCGAAGCTCAATCCGAAGGAAGCAACCGCGCCGCTGGTCCACGCTGCCGCGCTGGCCGTTCGCGAACAGTGGGAGCGCGCGTCCGAGCGCACGCTCGTACAGGAGATGATGGAGAGCGAGGGCGGCGGCTGGGCGGTCAACGGACTCGATCAGACGCTCCGCGCGCTGGCCGTAGGTCAGGTGCGCGCCTTGCTCGTGAATGCCGATGCAGCCGAGCCGGGGTTTCGCTGCGGGGAGTCGGGTCGCTTGACGCGCACCGAGCGCGACTGTCGCGGTGAGGGTGAGCCCATTCCGGTTCTCGACGTAGTGGACGACGCGATCGAAGAGGCACTCCGGCAGCGGGTCGTCGTCAACGTCATCTACGAGAGCGAGGCCCGCGCGTCGGTGCGCGGTCTCGCGGCCCTGCTCCGATTCCGGTGATATGACACCATCCCGCTCGTTGCCTCGTCCCATCCGTGTGCTCGTCGCCAAGCCCGGGCTCGATGGTCACGACCGCGGTGCCAAGGTGGTCGCCGCCGCGCTGCGCGATGCCGGCATGGAGGTGGTCTACACCGGACTGCACCAGACCCCCGAGATGATCGCCACGGCCGCGGTCCAGGAAGACGTGGACGTCGTCGGGCTCTCGATTCTCTCCGGCGCCCACATGACGCTCTTCCCCCGGGTGCGGGCCCTGCTCGAATCCAGGGACGACCGGACGTGCTGGTCACCGGCGGCGGGATCATCCCGCCCGACGACATGGGCGCGCTCCAGCGACTCGGCATCGGCCGCCTCTTCGGCCCGGGCACGCCGACCACTGAGCTCATCGAGTACATCGAGTCGTGGGCCTCCGAGCACCTCTCACCCTGAGGCCACCACGTCCCAGTCCCGGTCGCGCATGAGTGCGTCCGCCCCGGCGTCCAGCCCGCGCGGCTTCGGACCCTGACCGAGGAGTACCGGCGGCTCGCCGCCAAGCTCCAGGAAGGCGGCGGCGCCGCGCGCGTCGCCAAGATGCACCAGCAGGGGAAGCTCGCGCCCCGAGAACGGGTGCAGGGTCTGCTCGATCCCGGCGCGCCGTGGCTCGAGCTCGGTCTGCTGGTCGCGTACGACCAGTACGACGGCCAGGCCCCGGCGGCCGGCGTCATCACCGGCGTCGGTGTGGTCGAGGGTCGCGAAGTCGTGGTCGTGTCGAACGACGCCACCGTGAAGGCCGGCTCGTGGTGGCCCGAGACGATCCGGAAGATTCTGCGCGCGCAGGAAGTCGCGATGCGCCAGCGGATCCCCATCATCTACCTGGTGGACAGCGCCGGCGTGAACCTTCCGTATCAGGGCGGCGTCTTCCCCGGGCAGTACGGCGCCGCGCGCATCTTCTACTACAACTCGATCATGCGACGCTACCTCCACGTTCCCCAGGTGAGCGCGGTGATGGGGAGCTGCATCGCCGGCGGCGCGTACCTGCCCGGCGCTCTCCGACGTCATCTTCATGGTGGAGGGCACCAGCTTCATGGGGCTGGGCGGTCCCAACCTGGTGAAGGGCGCCACCGGCCAGACGATCGATGCCGAGACGCTCGGCGGTGCCGTGACCCACACCGAGCGGAGCGCGGTGGCCCACTACCGCGCGGCCAACGACGCGGAATGCCTCCAACGCATCCGGGAGTACGTCGGCCGCCTTCCGCGCAGCGGTGGCGTGAGCCATCAGGCTGCCGGAGCCGCCAGCACCGGCCAGGCCTCCTGCCGATCTCTACGACATTCTCCCGCACGATCACCGGCTGTCCTACGACATGCGTCAGGTGCTCGCCTGCCTCCTCGACGGCGGCGCGCTGGACGAGTTCCAGCCCGATATCGCCCGCGAAATGCTGTGCGGTCATGCGCACATCGAGGGACGGCCGGTGGCCGTCATCGCCAACCAGCGTGGCATCATCAAGGGCAGCGGCCGGGGAGCGCCCGCGTTTCGGCGGGATCGTCTACACCGAGAGCGCCGAGAAGGTCGCCTACTTCATCGAGACCGCCGCCGCGAGCGGCTTCCCATCCTCTTCGTGCAGGACGTGAGCGGATTCATGGTGGGTCCCGAGGCCGAGCAATCCGGGATCATCCGCGCCGGGGCACGCTTCGTCGAGGCGATGGCGACCGCGGTCGTGCCCAAGCTCGTGCTCACGGTGAACCACGCCTCGGGTGCGGGGTACTACGCCATGGCGGGGCAGGGCTTCGATCCCGATTTTCTGTTTTCCTGGCCGACCGGTCGCATGGGGGTCATGGAAGGCGAGGCGGCGGTGACCGCGGTGCACGGCCCCGAGCTCGAGCGAGGCACAGCGCGAGGGCCGGCCACCGTCCGCCGACACCCAGGCAGCCGATCGAATCGATGCGCGCCGACTACGATCAGCAGCTCGACGCCAAGTACGCCGCGGCGCGCGGCTTCGTCGATGCGATCGTGACACCGGAGGAGACGCGCGACCAGCTCGCGTTCGCGCTTCGGGTCAGCGCCAACTACGCGGGTCCGCACCTTGGGCCGTTCGTCCTGCCGCCGCTCGATGCGGCCCTGCCCTCATAGGAGTCGAATGCACCGCCCGCTGCTCGCGCTTGTCGTTCTCGGCATGCCTGTGCCCCCGCGCGACACGAACCATCGCCCCCGCCACCCAAGCCCAACATCGATCCCGGAGCCACGAAGCCTCCGGTGATGAATGTTCCGCCGTCGGCGATCACCCCCGCTCCTGCGGAGAGTGACTCGGTTCGTCGTGTCGCGCCGCCTCAAGTGGCCTATGCGCACGGGTGGATGCCGCTGGCCAGCACCGGCATCGATCGGTTTCTGCGTGCCCATCCCGACTTCGATGGACGCGGAGTGCTGGTCGGAATTCTCGACACCGGTATCGATCCATCGATTCCCGGCCTCGCGACGACCACCACCACCTCGCCCAAGCTGATCGACCTCCGCGATTTCTCCGCCGAGGGAGCGGTTCCGCTCGAGCCGGTGGCGGCGAAGGGCGACTCGGTGACCGTAGGCACGCGACGGCTCGGCGGGTTCGGACGGGTCGTCGCCCTCAATACCAATGGTCCGTACTATGCCGGCACGATCGCCGAGATCCCGCTGGGAGAGGCACCGGCCTCCGACCTCAATCGCAACGGCACGGTGGGAGACACTCTGCCGATCGTGGTGACGCGGGCGTCTGACGGGTGGGTGCTCTTCGCGGACACCGACGGCGATGGATCGCTCGCGGGAGAGAAGCCGATTCACGATTACCTTGTCGCTCGTGAGTCCTTCGGATGGGCGCCACGAGGTCTCACACCGCGACTTGGCATCGCCGCCAACTTCACCGAGGCGTCGGGTCGGCCCGCGCTCGACCTGGTGTTCGACGTCTTCGGACACGGCACCCATGTCGCTGGCATCGCCGCGGGCCACGACATCTACGGCGTGAGTGGATTCGACGGCGTGGCGCCGGGCGCGCAATTGCTCGGGCTCAAGATTGCAAACGGCGCAAACGGCGGGATCACGACGACCGGCAGCATGGTCCGGGCGATGGACTACGCGATTCGCTTCGCCCGCGAGCGACATCTGCCGCTCGTGCTCAATATGAGTTTCGGCGTCGGCAACGAGATCGAGGGTGGGGCACGAATCGATGCCATCGTGGACTCGATTCTCCAGGCCAATCCCGATGTCGTGATGGCGATCTCCGCGGGCAATGACGGCCCGGGACTCTCCTCGCTGGGATTCCCGGGTTCTACCGGCACCGCGATCGGCATCGCCGCGACGCTTCCGTCCAGCTTCCTCGCCCCCGGGCCCAATGGAGCGCCGCTTCCCGATCAGCTCGCCTACTTCAGCTCGCGCGGCGCCGAAGTGGCCAAGCCCGATATCGCGACGCCGGGCATGGCGTATAGCACCGTGCCGCGCTGGAATGCGGGCGACGAAGTGGAGCAGGGGACGAGCATGGCGGCGCCACACGCCTCGGGGCTTGCCGCGCTCCTTGTTTCCGGTCTCGCTCAGGCACACAAGCCGATCGACGCGCGCGCGATCAAGCAGGCGTTGATGGTCACGGCCTCGCCCACTCCGGATATGACATATCTCGACGAGGGGACCGGAGTGCCGGATGTCGTCAAGGCATGGACGTGGCTGGAGCAGGGTCACGTCGTTCCCAGCGTCGGGGTCCGCGCCGTCGGTCTCGGCGACGTCAGCGCCGCCGTGCGCCGCGCGCTCCCATCCACCCACGATACGGTCCAGACCTTCGAGCTCCTCCGGCCGGCGTCCGCCCCACCGGCGACCTACACGCTCAGGAGCGATAGTCCCTGGCTCACCGCCCCCAAGACAATCATGCTCAGGGGCGAGCGGACTCGGGTCGAAGTTCGGTATGCAAGGGAGGCGCTCGGAGAACAGGGAGCCCATGTGGGGGTCGTGAGCGGGTGGGCTGAGGACACGCTCGCAGGTCCCGCGTTCCGACTCGTCAATGCCGTGATCGTGTCGGCCCCGATCAGCGACCGTGTCGATACCCTCAGGGCAGGGGAGCGCCTGCCGTCCGGCGGCCTGCTGCGCACCTTCTTTCGGGCCGATAGCCTTCGGCCCTTCGCACTCACCGTCGCCACTGGGAGTCGGGCGGAACATGCGCTCGCATTCCTTCATGAGCCCGACGGCATGCCGTTCCGCGACGAGGGTGCCCGTCCAGCCGGGTTCGAGCAGCAATCGGCGGAATACGAAGCCGATGCCCGGGACGTCGTGAGCGGTGCGTACGAGTCTGTCGTGGTTGGATTGCCGGGTCACCCCGCAACCGCCACCGTGACCCTGGAACAGTCACCGGTATCGCTTCGAGCGGTCCCTCAGGGGGATGGCGTCCGAGCCACGTTCGGCAATCTCACCAAGACGCCCGTCACCGCCGAGGTGGGCATGCATCTTGGCGGCGCCGCACGAGAAGAAACGATCACTGCCACGGGATCCGCCCCCGTCCGCATCCCGTTCGTTCTCTCTGGCTGGTCCCGCGGCGTCGTCGTGGACATCACAATGGATCGAGCCCAATGGGGTCGGTTCACCGATTTCGGCGTCATCCTGAATGATTCGGTCGGCCGTCAGCTCGGCAAGAAACCGCTGAACTACGCGTTCGGACGGCTCCAGGTAGAAGCCGAGCCTGGGCATGGAGACAAGCCGGTCGTGCTCACACTGCTTCCCGGGTTCGCCGACCCGGCAGACTCGCAGAAGTGGTCGCTGCACGCCTCCATTCGCCTGTACGCCGACAGTTCCGTGGTGCTCGGATCGACGACGGACAGCAATAAGGTCACAATCGCCCCTGGAAAGTCAGCGATGGTCTCTTTCACGATGCCATCGGAGACACCCAGGCCACTCGGCGAAAAATTCGTTCCCCTTGGTCTTCTCATCGCCCGGGTGAACGGGAGAAGCTGGACGCGAGAGACGACCTTGATGCCGGCTGCCGCGACGAGTCGATGAACGACCGCATCGTCCGGATCGCCGCGGGCCAGGGATTCTGGGGAGACTGGCTCGAGGCACCTGTCCGGCAGGTACGCGGAGGTCCGATCGACTACCTGATGATGGACTACCTCGCCGAAGTGACGATGTCCATCATGCAGAAACAGCGATCCCGCGACCCCAAGGCAGGGTATGCGCGGGACTTCGTGCCGCTGATGGAGCGGATTCTTCCCGATATCGTCGAGCGCGGCATTCGGGTCACGTCGAACGCCGGCGGGGTGAATCCTCGTGGCTGCGCCGAGGCCGTGCTCGAAGTAGCGCGGAAGCTCGGACTCACGAGAAGGCTCCGCGTCGGCCTCGTCAGTGGTGACGACATCCTCGATCGCCTCGACGACCTCATTCACCGTGGACACGCGCTGACCGACATGGAAACGGGTCGGCCGCTCTCCGACATACGGGATCGTGTTCTCTCGGCCAACGCGTACCTCGGCATGGTGCCAATCGTCGAGGCGCTCCGGCAGCGCGCCGATGTCGTCGTCACCGGACGCGTCACCGACACGGGGCTCACCCTTGGCCCGCATGGTGCACGAGTTCGGCTGGTCTCACGACGACTGGGACAAGATCGCGGCCGGCACGGTCGCCGGGCACATCATCGAGTGCGGCGCACAAGCCTCGGGGGGGAATCTTCTCAAGGGCTGGCGCTTGGTGAAGGGATTGGAGAACCCCGGCTTTCCGATCGTGGAGGCCACCGCCGACGGGAGCTTCGTCGTGACCAAGCATCCGGGAACAGGCGGAGCAGTCTCGGTCGCCTCCGTGACCGAGCAGCTGGTGTATGAGATGGGTGACCCGCACGAGTTACATCACGCCCGACGGTGTCGCCGACTTCACCACCATCCAGCTGCATCAGGCGGGCAAGGATCGGGTCCGCGTGAGCGGCATCCGGGGCGGCCCCCGCACGCCGATGCTCAAGGTCTCGATCGCGTATTTCTACGGCTACAAGGCGGTCGGCACGCTCGTCTATTCGCTGGCCCGAGGCGTACGACAAGGCGCAAGCCGCCGACCGCATCCTCCGACGCCGGCTCACCGATCTGGGCCTCGAATTCGAGCAGATCCTCACCGAGTTCGTCGGCGTCAACGCCACCCACGGCCGTCTGAGCCGGCCCTCCGAATCCCGACATCCCCGAGGTGCAGCTGCGCATCGGCGTGCGGGCGCGCGAGCGCGGGCCCGTCGACCGCTTCACCCGCGAGATCGCGCCGCTGGTGCTGACCGGGCCGCCGAGCGTCACCGGCTTCGCGGGCGGGAGGCCGGCCGTGGAGGAGGTCGTGGCCTACTGGCCCGCGCTCATCGACCGCCGCGAGATCGAGCCGCATGTTCGAGTCGAGATACTGGAGGCCTGACGATGGCCAAGACTTCCTCGCGAGCGTCCACGAAGGCGGTGCAGCTTCGCTTTCTGGCGCACGCCCGTTCGGGCGATAAGGGGAACACCGCCAACGTCGGCTTGATTGCACTGCAGCCGGAGTACTACCCACTCCTCGAGCGTGAAGTGACGGTGTCTCGCGTCGCCAAGCACTTCCGGGGAATGGTGAGAGGCGTCGAGCGATTCGAGCTCCCCAACCTGCGCGCGCTCAACTTTCTGCTGCACGAGGCGCTCGACGGAGGCGGGACGATCTCGCTCAAGACCGACGCGCAGGGCAAGGTGTACTCCACGGCGCTCCTCCGGATGGAGATCCCCGTGCCGGTTGCACTCGCGCGGCGGTTTCTCCGGAAATGAGCGGCACGGCCTCGCTGGTCCGCTCGACTCTCGCCGACGGCGTGCTGACGCTCGTCCTGAACCGGGCCGGCAAGCGCAACGCGTTCGAGCTCGGACCTGATCGAGGCGCTCCATGCCGGACTCGAACGGGCCGATCTCGATCCCGACGTGCGGGTCGTGGTGCTGCGGCGCCGAAGGGAAGGATTTCTGTGCCGGCGCCGATCTCGACGAGCTCCTCGCCTCGGCCGATCGCGACCCCGCAGCGAACGAGGCGGACGCGCTCAAGCTGGGCACGCTCTTCGAGCGGATCCGGGAGCTTCCCAAGCCGGTGCTGGCGGTTGTGCAGGGCAGGGCGTTGGCCGGTGGAGCGGGTCTGGCCACGGCATGCGATGTGGTGATTGCCGGCGCGGGCGCTCAGTTGGGTTATCCCGAAGTCCAGCGCGGCTTCGTCCCGGCGATGGTGATGGCGATTCTGCGTCGCCTGGTCGGTGAGAAGGCTGCCCTCGACCTCGTGTTGACGGGCCGAATCGTCACCGCGCAGGAAGCGCACGACCTGGGCTTGGTCTCACGCGTTGTCCCCGACGCTGACCTCGACCGGGAGGCCTCGGCCGTCGCCCATCAGCTCGCCGAGTCCAGCGCCACGGCGCTCGCTCTTGCCAAACGGCTGTTCTATCAGCTCGATACCGTCTCATTTCACGAGGGCATTGCCCTTGGCGCGAGGGTGAATGCGCTCGCTCGTCAGACTCCGGACTTTCGGGCGGCAATCGCGCGGTTTCTCGAGCGATGAACAGGTTTCGTCTCGGGCTGGCGCTGGCGGGCTTTGCTGCCGCTATCGCCGCCGTCGTCACGGATGATCGGCGTGTCGTCTGGATCGCGATCGGGCTGCTCTCCGCGTCGTTCCTCCTCCGCCTCGTGCAACGGAACCACCCTCGCGAGCATTCTGAGGACGAGCCGGATACCCCGTAGGACAGACCTGTGATCCGGCTCACAATGTGTGGGCGCGGTCCGGGCTACCTTCCCAGCGCACCGCCTCCGAGGCGGTCGCGCGGGTAACGAACAGGACGCTCGTCCGACCTCCCGCGCTCCATCCTGAACTAGGAACCAAAAAGGAGAGTGTATGCGGAGGGTAGCAACGGGAGTTGCGGCGGCTCTCATCGGCCTGCTCGCGAGTGCGAACGTGGCTCGTGCGCAAGGCGCAGTTCTCACTTGGCGGCGGTGTCGACATCCCGCTCGGAACGTATTCAACGATGGATTCAAGACTGGATTGGCACGGACTGGCCGGCGTTTCCTTCGTCCCCACAGGCTGGCCAGTCGGTATTCAGGTAGACGGTAGCCTACAGTCAGTTCACAGCGACGATAGTGCCGGTCGACCATCAGGAGCGAAGGAGCAGCTGATCTACGGAACCGGAAACCTCGTGTACAACTTCAAGACGTCAGAGGAGAGCCGCTTTCGGCCCTACCTGATCGGTGGCGGCGGCGTGTACAACGCCAAAGCCAAGAGTCAACGAGTCGTCGAGTAGCGGTTCCACCACCAAGTTCGGCATCAACGTCGGTGCCGGATTCGACATCAAGGCTGGGCGGCGCCGGCCTGTTCGCCGAGGGTCGATTCCACGATGTGTTCACGAGTGGAGAGAACCTGAAGTTCATTCCGATCACGGTCGGCGTCCGGCTCGGCGGACATTAGTCGCCACTGCGGACTAAGTCGGGCCGTCGCGATCCGTCGCGGCGGCCTTTGTTTTGGTCGCCGCGCCTTAAGGCACCTTCCCGCATTCGCTGAGTCACGCGCCCACGGGGGCCACGGCGAGATTCGGCCATGCCCGATGCGATGGTCGAAGCTCGCCGGCTCCTCCACCATCATTTCGGCTATCCCGACTTTCGGCCAGCCCAGGCAGGCGTGATTCGGTCGGTGCTCACGGGCCGTGACACGCTCGCCATTCTTCCCACCGGAGGCGGTAAGTCCATCTGCTTCCAGATACCGGCATTGGTCCGTGGCGGTCTCACCGTTGTCGTCTCACCACTCATTGCACTCATGCAGGATCAGGTCGCCGCCGCGCGGGCCCGCGGAATCCCCGCTGCTGGTATGCACAGTGCCCTCGACGCGCCCGAGCGCGCAGAGATCTGGAACTCCGTGCGGGCCGGAACGCTACGGCTGCTCTACGTATCGCCCGAACGACTCCGTACTCTCGCCCCCGAGCTTACCTCCCTTGGGGTGCGCCCGACCCTGCTCGCCATTGACGAGGCGCATTGTGTCGCCGAATGGGGCCACGACTTTCGGCCGAGTTATCGAACGTTGGGCTCCTCGCGATACAAGCTTGGCCGCCCGCCGTGCGTGGCACTCACCGGCAGCGCAACGCCGGCAGTCCGCGCCGACATCGCCGGCGTACTGCGCTTTCGGTCCGGGACATTCGCCGTCCATCTTGGCTCGTTCGATCGCCCGAATCTCTGGTTCGGGGTCGTAAAGGTCGTCTCCGAATGCGACCGCCTTCGCGCCCTCCTCGACCTGCTGGCGGGCGACGATCACATGGTCATCGTCTACGCCCCGACACGTGGGCTCACCGAAGCGGTGGCTCGGGCGCTGGCTCGCGCCGGACATCGCTCGGCGCCCTATCACGCCGGTCTCACCAAGGCCAGGCGGGCCGGGACACTGCAAGCATTTCTCGACGATCGAGTGGATGTGATCGTCGCCACGTGCGCCTTTGGCATGGGGATCGACAAGCCGGACGTTCGTCAGGTCGTCCACTGGACACTCCCGGCGACGCCCGAAGCCTATTACCAGGAAGCCGGTCGCGCCGGTCGCGACGGCGGCTTCGCGCGATGCGTGCTGCTCTGGCGACCGGGGGACGCCGAGCTTCACCGCCGTCAGCTCGATGTCACTTTCCCGCCGCGACAACTGCTCGAGCGACTCTGGACGCAGGGCGCATCGGTCTCGGGCGTTCCAACCAACGTTCGCGCATCAGCGGAACGGCTGAAGCGCGAGCTGCGACCGGACCGTGGCCCCGTCGCGTGGGAGCACGTCCGCACCCGGCGTCGAAATGCCGAGCGTCGCATCGCCGCTATCGAGAAGTACGCGAGCGGGAATACGTGCCGGCGCGCCGAGCTGCTCGAGTATTTCGGCGAGCGACTGCCGCGCTGCGCCGGCTGCGATCGTTGTCGCCGAGAGGTCGGTCCGGCCCCAACTAACCATGCGGTCCAGGCGCGACTGACGCGGCTGCGTCGCGAGCTCGGTCATCGCGAGGGACCATGGGGCGGAGCGTTGCTCGAGCCGGAGGTTCTGCGACGTCTGGCGGAGCAGCCGCCGGAGAGCGTGGCCGCACTCGCGGATGTGAGCGGTGTCGGGGCCGCGCTGGCAGGCCGATTCGGGGGAACCATTCTTCGGGCGCTCGGGGTTCCAGGAGTCCTGCGCGATCCCGCGGAATCCATGAGTCCAACTCGCACGGCTCTCGAGCGGTGGCGAACTCGAGTTGCCGCCGGGATGGGCGTCCCCGATTTCCAGATCCTCAGCGACGGTGCGCTGACCGCGCTCGCGGCAGGGGCCGTTCACGATCGTTCTTCGCTCGCGCGCCTTCCCGGCATCGGGCCGCGGACCCTCGCGAAGTTCGGTGACGCGTTGTTGCGTCTGGTCGTCGAGCACCCGCACGGCAGTCCTGCACGTAATCCGGAGTGAGCCCGGTGTATATTGTGTCCGGCGCGACCGGCCGTTGTGCCAGGTGACTTACTCGTAACCTCCTCACAAGTGCGTATGGACGACTCACTCTACTTCACCGAGCAGCACCATCAGGTCCGCGAAATGGTGCGCGAATTCGCCCGGCGAGCACATCGCCCCCGTCGCCGCGAGCTCGATCGCACCTCCACCTTTCCCGTGGGAGAACATCAAGCGCATGGGCGAGCTTGGTCTCCTCGGCGTGCCCTGGAGCGAGGAGCTCGGCGGGGCCGGGATGGACCAGCTCTCCTACTACATCACCATCCACGAGCTGGCCAAGGTGGACGCCAGTCACGCGCTCACCATCAGCGCCCACACCAACCTCGGCACCTCGCCGATCGTGGAGTTCGGCACCGAGGAGCAGAAGCGGCGCTACGTGCCCCTGCTCGCCTCGGGCAAGGTGCTCGGTGGCTTCGGTCTCACCGAGCCCGGCGCGGGGAGCGACGCCGGCGGCACCGCCACGACCGCGGTCGACAAGGGCGACCACTACCTCGCTCAACGGCTCCAAGATCTTCATCACCCACGCCGGCGTGGGTGAGATCTTCGTCGTCACCGCGCGCACCGAGCCCGGGAACGGGAACAAGGGCATCACCAGCTTCATCGTCACCAAGGACACCGTGGACCTCGGCCGAGTGCCGGCGAGCTCGGGGTCGGGCACGCGGACGACCTGCCCAAGACTCGCGGCGTCCGCGCCGGCAAGAAGGAAGACAAGATGGGCTGGCGGGCCAGCGACACCCGGGAGCTGGTCTTCGAGGACGCGATCGTCCCCAAGGAGAACCTGCTGGGCCAGACCGGGCACGGCTTCGTCAACTTCCTGAAGACCCTCGACGCCGGCCGCATCGGTATCGCCGCCCTCTCGCTCGGCATCGCCGAAGGGGCCTACGAGGAGGCGCTCGCAGTACGCCGGCGTCCGGAAGCAGTTCGGCAAGGCGATCGGGAGCTTCCAGGGGATCAGTTTCCAGCTGGCCGACATGGCCCTGGAGATCGAGGCCGGCACGCACCTGCTCTACCACGCCGCCTGGCTCAAGCAGAACGGCAAGCCGTTCAAGAAGGAGGCGGCCATGGCCAAGCTCTACTGCTCGGAGCTGGCCATGCGAACCACCACCAAGGCGGTCCAGATCTTCGGTGGCTACGGCTACACCACCGACTACCCGGTCGAGCGGATGATGCGGGACGCCAAGGTCTGCGAGATCGGCGAGGGGACCAGCGAGATCCAGAGAATCGTCATTGCGCGACACATTCTTGCGGGCCTGATGCCGTCCGAACTCATCGCCGCCGGCTGACTACAATTGCCGTAAACTGTGCCCCTGCATATAATTGCAGGCAGCGGCTACTCTATGCCCGTCGGCCGGATCACCACCGGCCGTCGTGTCGGACAGCCAATGCGCGCCGGCCAACAGGCCGCCCGTCTCTTCTTCCATTGTCGCGCCGCGGAGCCGTACGCGGCCGAGGTCGAGCAACTTGAAGCGCGAGATCCTGATCAACGGGAGCCAGCGGGAAACCCGTGTGGCCATCCTGGAGGACGACCGGCTGGTCGAGCTGCTGGTCGATCGTCCCGACCATCGTCGGACCGTCGGCGACATCTACCTCGGCCGGGTCGAGGCGGTTCTCCCCGGTATTCAGGCCGCGTTCGTCGACATCGGGCTGGAAAAGAGCGCCTTTCTCCACGCCTCCGACCTGCTGGAACCCGACGAGGACGAGGAACCGGAGGAAGAGGCCGAGGAGACGAAGCGGCATCCGATGCCGCGGAAGTGGTCGAACCGCAGGTCGGCGACGAGGCCGGACCGAGGCGGAAAGGCGGGTGGAGGGGCCGAGACCGTCGCCGCGCGGGCGGGGCAACGGCGGCGCAGCGCGACCGGGGCAGCGGCGGAGAAGCGAAGCAGCGCGAAATCTCATCGCCGTCGAGCGCTTCCCAACATCCAGGACATCCTGAAGAAGGGTCAGACGCTCCTGGTCCAGGTGACCAAGGAGCCGATCAGCACCAAGGGCTGCCGGGTCACCGCGCAGATCTCCCTCCCCGGTCGTTTCCTCGTCTACATGCCCTACGCCTCCAAGGTGGGCGTCAGCCGCAAGATCGAGAGCCGAGAGCAGCGAGCCAAGCTGCGGGAGATGGTCTCCGGGCTGCTGCCCAAGGATTCCGGCGGCGTGATCGTGCGCACCGTCGCCGAAGGTGTCACCGAGGAACACTTCGCGCGAGAGATCGATTCGCTGCTGGCGCTCTGGAAGAAGATCAATCGGAAGAAGACCTTCGTCGGCGGGCGCCGGCGCTGGTCCAGCGGGAGACCAGCCTCACCCGTGGGCATCATCCGCGACCTCTTCAGCGCCAAGGTCGACGCGCTCCACGTGGACTCGAAGGAGCTGTACAACGAGATCGAGCAGTACCTGAAGCAGGTCGATCCCGAGCTGATGAGCCGGGTCCACCTCTACGCCGAGCCGACCCCGCTGTTCGACAAGTTCGACATCGAGGCGGAGATCCGCGACCTCTTCAAGGCCAGAGTGCGAGCTGCCCACCGGCGGCTCGCTGATCATCCAGCCGACCGAGGCGCTGGTCTCGCATCGACGTCAACACCGGGCGGTACACCGGCAAGAAGGACCCCGAGAAGACCATTCTCCGAACCAACCTCGAGGCGGCGCGAGAGATCGCGCGGCAGATCCGGCTGCGCGACATCGGCGGCATCATCGTCTGCGACTTCATCGACATGGAGACCCGAGCCAACCGGGAGAAGGTGCTCCAGGAGCTGCGCACCCACCTCGGCCGGGACCGCGCCCGCACCAAGGCCCTCGCCGTCTCCGAGCTCGGCCTGGTCGAAATGACCCGCCAGCGCGTCCGGCCCTCGCTGTGGCACTCGATGACCACCGACTGTCCCGACCTGCGCCGGCGAGCGGCCGGGTCTTCACCCCCGAAGTCGTGGCCCGGCGGCTGGAGCGGTCGCTCAAGCGGGCCGGACACGAGAACCGGGAGCGGCAGCTGGCGGTCCGCCTGCACCCCGAGGTGGCGCTCTACCTCCTCGAGGAGGAGCCCAAGCTGCTGCAGACTCTCTCGAAGCTGACCGGACTCGACCTGGAGCTCCGGGACGATCCGATGATGCGGCTCGACGAGTTCCGGCTGATGAGCCGGCCGGCCGGGCGGGACGTGACGGAGCTGTATGCGGTAGCGTAGGCACGGCAAGGGCCGCGTCCACCCCTTGTCCATCATGGACTGCCACCTGGCCTATACCTTCTAGCCGGCTCGTTCAGTAGCTAACTCCGTCCAGGGACCGTACATGTACGCGATCTTCCGCGCCCTCGGCAAGCAGTTCCGGGCCGAAAAGGGCAAGACCCTTCGCCTCCCTCGCATGAACGCGGAGGCCGGGTCGAAGATCACCTTCGATGAGGTTCTGCTCTCGTCCGACGGTGAGACCATCCGGCCGGGTGCCCCGCTGGTTTCCGGCGCCAAGGTCGTGGCCGAAGTAGTCGGCGAGGGCAAGGAGCCCAAGATCTACGTGTTCAAGTTCAAGCGCCGGAAGAACTATCGCCGGAAAACCGGGCATCGGCAGAAGTACACCGAGGTCCGCATCACCGACGTCACGCTCGGCTGAGGCAGACATGGCACACAAGAAAGGTGTAGGCTCCAGCCGCAACGGCCGAACCAGCAATCCTCAGTATCTCGGCGTCAAGCGGTACGGCGGCGAAAGCGTCGTGGCCGGGAACATCCTCGTGCGCCAGCGCGGCACCCAGCTTCCATGCCGGGAAGAATGTCCGCAGGGCCAACGACGACACCTTGTTCGCATTGGTAGACGGCGTCGTCCGTTTCGAATTCAAGGACAAGGGGCGCCAGAAGGTGTCGGTCTACCCGGCTGTCGAGGAGACGGTTACCTCGTAGCTCCGAAGTCCGGGCAGGTTTCGGGTCGCATCTAGGGGGGGAGCGGAGCGTTGAGCCGCCCCCCTTATCTTTTCGTTGTGAAACATGGCGACGCCGGACGACGTCCGGTCGGCCCACGCTGATTGGGAGGTATCGTGTCCAAATCGACACTGTTCGACCGGCTGAATCAGGAGCTGGAGGCGTTCGGGAAGAGGGCGCAGGCAGCGCTCGACGAGGGAAAGCTCCAGATCGAGGTGCTCCGACTCAAGCGACAGCGTGACCGCGCGGCGCGCGATCTTGGCTTGTTGGTTTATCAGAGAGAGAGGGGCGGAGAAGTCGAGGCAAGGCGGGTGGACGCCCTCATGCTTCGTCTGGACGATCTGGGACCCGAAATCGACAGACTTGAAAGCCAGATTGCCGAAACAAAGAAGGGGCGTCCGACCGCGGAAACCGCGGAATCACAGCCAGCCTCAGGTGCTTGATGGCTGCTCGACCCGGCTCGCGAGTGCCACTCGCATGCGGTCGGGATAGTTCCCACAGAGTCCGTCCACCCCCATTCTCGCCAACCGCTCGAGATCGCCGATTTCATTCACGGTCCAGGCGACCAGAGCCCCACCCGCGTCATGCACCTTGTTCACGAGGGCACGGTCTATCTGCTGCCACTCCTGCCACAGCGTCGTCGCTCCGACCGCACGCATCGCGGAGACAGGATCTTCGAGGTAGGCGGAGAGCAGAATGCCCCGGCGCAGCTCCGGTCGTGCTTCTCCCAGTCGGCGGATGACCCGGTGGTCGAAAGCGTGGACAGCGTAACGGGCGGGACATGGGCCGCGATCGAGGATCTCAAAGAACGTCCCATCATGTTCCTCTGGGAGGCTCTTCATCTCGATCCATACATCCCGATCGTACAACAACTCCAATACCTCGGCCAGCAGCGGGAGGGTCTCTCCGTTCCGAATCCGTACGAGTCGGGCCTGGTCCAGCGAGAGCTCCGCGATTGGTCCCACACCGGGAATCTCGGGATCGTGGTGCACCACAATGGCCCCGTCCCGTGTCGCGTGGATATCGAGCTCCACCCCGTCCGCGTCCAGCATGACGGCACGCCGGAAGGCCGCGCGGCTGTTCTCGTACTCGTAGCCGGACGCCCCTCGATGAGCGATTACACTCGGTCGTCGCATGGGCCGGAAGATAGTCCGGCTTAACGAACCCGTCCAACCGACGTCACCCGTACCTCGGATGAGCGCCCCGACGCCCCAACCCTTAGCCGATCATGCTCTTGTCGCAGCGTACCAGAACGGGGACGAGCAGGCCGCCACCGAACTGGTTCGCCGTCACGGGGCTGCGGTTGGCCGTTTTCTCTACAGCTCGGGAGCCTCGACGGCAGAGGTGGATGACCTGGTGCAGGAGACCCTGTTCAGGGCCTTCCGGGCTCTCAACGGGTGGCGAAGAGAAGCCAGCTTCCGAAGCTGGTTGTTCACCATCTCCAGCAACCTGCTCAAGGATGAGTTCCGCAAGCGGAAAGGACGTCAGCTCTTTTCGATCGACGATCGTGACTTGCCCGACCGGAGTGATCCTGCCGGCGACTTCGCGGCAAAGGAAGCAGAGGAGCGTTTGCGGCAGGGTCTCTCGCAACTGCCCCGACTCCAGCGAGAGGTCTTCCTCCTCAGGGCTCAGGAAGGGATCGATTACGAAGGCATCGCGCGTGCGCTCGGCACCACCCCGGGAGCCGCGCGGGTGCATTACCATCACGCGGTAAAGCGTTTGAAGGAGCTAGTGCGATGATCCAATGTGATGGGCTCTCCGACCGGATGCCCGAGGTGGCGCTCGGGCGCTCCACGTGGCGAGCGGACGAGCAGGCTCACCTCGACGCGTGCCCGGACTGCCAGGCGGAGTGGCGGCTCGTACAGACAACTTCCCGTCTTGGAGCCTCACTCCCGCCGCTTCGGAGTCCAGAGGTCATGACGGCCGGTATTTTCGGTCGCCTTTCCGGCGAGCGCGCTGTTGCACGCTCACGTCGCTGGACGTGGATGGCAGCCGGGCTCGCCGCGGCTGCGGCCATCGTCCTCGCGGTCCGCATTCCCAGAACCCCATCGAGCGTACCCGCCTCCGGGACTTCAGGGCCGGTCGCGACGGCGCCTCGGAACCCGACGCCGGCGCTGACCCCGTCACCCTGCTGCTGTGGGCTCGACAGAAGAGCAAGCGGTTTCGCTTCCCGAGCTCGACGGGTTACCGGATGGTGAGCTCCAGGCCATTCTGGGATCATTGGACGACTCGAACTCCTTGGCGCCGGCGCTCGACGCCTCGGGGCTTGACGACATGGATGACCACGAGCTGGAGGACGTGCTCGGAGCTTGGGAGGGGTGATGAGACACTCCATGTTGGCCTTGCTGACGCTCACACTGCTGGTGAGCCCCCGACTTGCCGCCCAGGATTCCGCGGCTCCGGGACCGCGGGCTCCCGAGCTGCGCCGGCGGATCGAGGAACGCTTCGCCGTCCGAATCAAGGAACAACTCGGACTCTCCAACGAGCAGATGACCCGACTTCGGGCGACGACGGTCAAATTCGGTGGTCGCAGGAGGGAATTGGAGGGGCGTCAGCTTGCCATCCGCCGCGCCCTGGCGCTTCAACTCCGACCCGGCACCGCCGCCGACCAGGATAGCGTTGCGAAACTGACCGATGATCTACTGTCCGGGCGTGTCGCCTATGCCCAGACCTATCGTGATGAAGTCGCGGAGCTCAAGGGATATCTCAATCCGGTGCAGCGGGCGCAGGTTATCGCTCTGCGCGAGCGACTGCTGCGTCGCGCCCAACAGTTCCGCGAGCGCCAGGGTGGATTCGGCGAAGACCCCCGTGGCCGACGGAGACCTCTCATGGAACGGTAGGGGGGACCACGCTAGATTTCCTCGTGTCTCCCACACGGAACCTCTAACGGTGGTGCCGATCGATCCCAACTGGGCCGAGCACCTGTTCCGGCTCGTTACCAATCCGCTGATTGCCCCGCTGTTGCTCTCACTCGGCCTGCTCGGTCTCGTGTTCGAGATCAAGCATGGCGCCTTCGGCCTCGGCATTCTTCTCAGCCTTGTTTCGCTCGGACTCTTCTTCGGCTCGACCTTTTTCCTCGGCCTTGCGGGCTGGGAGGTCGTGCTTCTGCTCGGCCTCGGGCTGCTGGCGCTTCTTGTGGAAGTCTTCATTCTTCCGGGCTTTGGGGCCGCCGGCATCCTAGCCCTGGTGTCATTCGGCGCGGCAATCGTGCTGGCGATGGCTGGCGCATCTCCGACGACTGCCGACGTATTGCAGGCACTTGCCGTCCTCGGGGCGAGTCTCGTCATCACCGCTGCGGTCGCATACGCGTGGCTCCGGCACTTGCCGACGAGCACCCGCTTCGCCGGGCTCTTTCTCCGGCACAGCGCCCCGCAGTCCGAAGGCTACGTCTCGTCTCTTCCCCGTGCCGACCTCGTCGGCCTGGACGGCGTCGCCGTGACGGATCTGCGGCCGGCAGGGCTCGCGCAGATCGGGGCGGAACGAGTTGACGTGATCACCGAAGGCGAGTACGTCGCGCAGGGCACCCCCGTTCGAGTGCTGCGAAGCGAAGGCTACCGGCACATCGTTCGCGGAATCGCGTAGCATTTCCTTCACTTGGGGAGCACGTCGTGGACGACTCCATGCTGAGCCTCGGGGTTGTGGTGGCGTTGATCTTCATCGCCATCATCATCCTCGTCGTTTTCTTCCAGTTCATCCCCTTTGGTCTATGGCTCACCGCACTCTTCTCCGGCATCCGTGTCCCGTTCTTCACACTGTTTGGGATGCGTTTTCGCCGGGTGGATCCGCGGGCCATTGTCCTCCCCCTCATCAGCGCGCACAAGGCCGGGATTCAGCTCAGCCCGAACGACCTCGAAGGGCATTACCTCGCGGGAGGGAACGTGAACCGCGTGGTCAACGCTCTCATCTCCGCCGACAAGGCCGGCATCGCACTCACGTACAAGCAGGCCACCGCCATCGATCTCGCCGGGCCGCGACGTCTTCGAGGCGGTGCAAGTGAGCGTCAATCCCAAGGTCATCACGACGCCCAAGGTGGCGGCCATGGCCAAGGACGGCATCCAGCTTCTGGCGCTCGCGCGGGTGACGGTCCGAGCGAACATCAATCGGCTTGTCGGCGGCGCGGGCGAGGAGACAATCCTGGCCCGCGTGGGCGAGGGGATCGTGAGCACCATCGGCTCGGCTGAGTCTCATAAGAAGGTTCTCGAGAATCCCGACCTGATCTCCAAGACGGTGCTCTCCAAGGGGCTCGATGCCGGCACGGCGTTCGAGATCCTGTCGATCGACATTGCCGACGTCGACGTGGGAAAGAACATCGGCGCCGAGCTGCAGACAGACCAGGCAGAGGCCGACAAGCGCATCGCACAAGCCAAAGCGGAAGAGCGGCGGGCCCTCGCGGTGGCGGTAGAGCAGGAGTTCAAGGCAGAGGCGCAGAACCAGCGCGCCAAGGTGATCGCTGCCGAGGCACAGATCCCGCTCGCGATCGCCGACGCTTTCCGCAACGGCCACCTCGGCGTGATGGACTATCAGCGCTATCGAAACGTGCAGGCGGACACCACGATGCGGCAGGCGATCGCGGGTGGCGACGCCACGCCGCCGACCGGGAGTTAGCGATGGACCCGGGATTTGCCGTCGGCCTCGGGGTGCTGTGGGTTCTCTTCAGCATCTTCGGGCGGAAGGGAAAGCGGCCGGACCAGAAGGAGCGGTTTTCCGGATCGCGTCCCCAGGTTCCGCCGCGAGTTACCCTTCCACCATCAGCCGCTACGGACCCGACCCAGAGGGAAGGAGTGCGGCTTCAGGATCTCTTGCGCGAGTTGGGCCGGACGCTGGACGAGGCAGGGGGCCAGCGGGCGGGCGCGGCCCTCGCAGTAAAGCGTCCGCCACCCAAGAGCGTGGGGGTGCGAAGAGCCGGCGGCGACGTTCCGGAAGCACGGAGCCTGGAGGAGAATGTGCAACGGCCCGAGCGGGCCGTGGTGGATTCCGATGACGAGGCCGAAGCCATTGCCGCGAGAAGAATCGCGGCCGCAGAGGCGAACGCTCGTCCGCTCGATACAGCGGATCACCGGGTGTTCGACGCGCGAATTCGGGAGGAGCCGGCCGACGCGACCGCTACGAAGGGCTACTCGATGCGCCGCATCCGCGACGCAATGGTCTGGCGGGAGATTCTCGGCCCCCCCGTCTCGCTTCGAGAGCCGTCCGATCCGCCGACCTTGTAAGCCTTACGCTCCGGGGTCTCCAAATTTCTTTCGGTAGCTTCGCATCGCCTCCTCGATGGCCCCCCGCGCAGCGGCGGCACCCTCGAATCCTCGAGTGACCGTGCGGGTTCCCTCCAGGTCCTTGTACACCTGAAAGAAGTGCTCGATTTCCTTGAGGTAATGCGGCGGAATGTCGTCGAGGTCGTTGAGGCCATCCGAGTACGGATCGCCCATCGGGACGGCGAGAACCTTTTCGTCCGCGGCGCCGCGGTCGACCAGATGAAAGAGACCGATCGGTCGCGCATCCACCAGGCACCCCGTGAACACCGGGATGGTCATCAGCACGAGGATGTCGAGCGGATCGCCGTCATCGCCGAGGGTCCGAGGGAGGAAGCCATAGTCACCGGGGTAGTGGACGGCGCTGTAAAGGACCCGATCGAGTCGGAAAATCCCGAGCGTCTTATCGAGCTCGTACTTGTTCCGCTCGTTGGTGGGAATCTCGATGACTGCGGTTACCTCCTGCGGCGGGTTCGGACCGGTCGGGATGTCATGCCACGGATGTAAACCAGGTTGCCGAACAGCGGCCACGGAGCGTTCCGGGTTGAGGTCATCGAAGTTCTACCGGACTCAGCTTGCCTGAGGATAGGGGTTCAACGAAGTTACTGGCTCGTAGCCCGAGTGGCGGAACGGCAGACGCAGTGGACTCAAAATCCACCGGGGGCAACCCCGTGCGAGTTCGAATCTCGCCTCGGGCACTTCGCACGTTCTAACGACTTACGTCCATCGGAGATAGAGGGTGCCACCTTCCCGATCACCAGCGCTGGCAGCCCAGTAGCCCACGCACCGGTCGACATCCCCGCTCGAGGAGTCACGGCCGCCAGCCCGCCCACCTGATGCCAAGGATCACGGTGCCGCGGGCTTTCCTGAAGGAACTTTCCGGCTTTACTCACTAAGTCTTACGCACGGCAATACTACATCTCTTCTCATATCCCTTGTTGGCAGTTGCGAACAAGGGGGTCAGAATCTCGAACCGTGCGCAAGCACTTGGGGAGGCGCGGACGATGCTCACAATCCTCCTGCCGACCTGGACCGGGTGGACGGTTGGCGTCCTCGTAGCCATTGCCTGGCTGTGGGCGTGGGCACTGTGCCGCGCCGCCGCCCGGGGCGACGAGATGATCTGTGCTCTGCATGAGGACATGGCCCGTAGCGCTGGTGATGCTGGAGCCGAACTACTTCTTACGCCGCAGCGATCGGAAGCGGCCATGGCGAGCGCCACGATTGGCTTCGGGGAAGGTAAGGAATCCGGCCTACTCGCAGGTGACGAACGACCGCTTCGAGCGGCTCAATCGGAAGCGATGAGCCGGGTTTCCGATTTGGAATGGGGCATCCGGTGGGAAACGGTCGAACGTCTCGACGGGACGCCACTGTACGGCGCGCTGATGCCGGAGACTTATCCGAGTCTGCACGCGGCACGGCGCGCAGAGCGGCAATTGCAGCGGGCCCGCCCAGTCCGCTCGACTCCTTTCCGTGCCAGTGAATTGAAGACGGTTCGCTACGTCGTGTTCGCCCGCAACAGGAATGAACCAACCGGCCTTTGAGCCAGCTTTGTGCAGTCGAACGGAACCCCTTGTGACTCCCAAAAATCCCCGCGGGTTATCCCCGTGCGAGTTCGAATCTCGCCTCGGGCGTGGGTATGCAAGTTCAGTTCGCGAATCGATCTGTAGTCCCAGCCCCACAGCCGCATGTGGCATGCGACCCACCCTTCGCCTTTATCTGCGCCGTAAGCCACACTGCACCATAGCATTACGACCTATCGACCAGTTACCCACCTTGGCCCGTGCCTTGCTAAAGTATTACCTGCTCTGGTCCTAGAACCCTGACAATTCAGCATGGCGGCTGGGGTGCCGTTTCGTGAGACTCCAAGGCCCATCCGTGTTGCAAGGCCGACTCGTAGAGACCGGGGTTGGCAGGGGCAGTCTGGGGCTTGTCGCTGTAGATTTCGATGAACTCTCTTCGACGTGTTCATTCGCAACCTGGTCGCCGTCCGAACTGTGGCCCGATCCTGGCACGGAAACGAGAAACCCGTGAAGAATGCTCGTAACGGCCGGGACTATCCGCCCGACTCCATATTTATGCACCCATTCTCCTCATGCTGCGCCCCGGCGCGTACCTGGTTCCGCGTCCTGGCCGGCCTGGTAATCCTGGTCCAGGGGCAGTTTCTCCCGACGCTGGCTAGGGCGCAGTCGACCCCGGCTGGCTCTCAGCAGTTGCCACGGGTCGATTCGAGCGGCGTCGTCAGGCCCGGGGACTTAATACGCTTAAAAGTCTGGAGGGAGCCCGATATGTCGGGCGACGCCGTCGTCAACGAGGCCGGGGTGGCCACGCTCCCGCGGATAGGAGCGGTGCAGGTCAGCAACCTGACTGCAGACTCTCTCCAGCGGTTCCTGGTCAACACCTATTCTCGCGACCTTCGTGATCCCGCGATTGATATCACGGTGTTACGCCGAGTGAGAATCCTTGGCGCAGTCCGCACACCCAACGTGTACCAGGTCGAGCCGACCATGACCGTGGCCGACGCGCTTGCTCTTGCGGGCGGCGCTTCCTCCGATGGCAAGCAAGACCAGGTCGAGCTGCGGCGAGAGGGAGAGTCGACGGTCACCAAGCTCACCCGAGGGACGAAGCTCGCGGACACGCCGATCCGCTCCGGAGACCAGCTCTATGTGCCGGAACGGAGCTGGTTGAGCAGGAATACTCCGCTGGTTCTCGGGGCGATCGGTACGCTCACCAGTCTTCTCTACTTCGCATTCCGAAGGTAGGAGCCTGCCCACGTGACAAGGCTGCCCTCGCGGCGTTCCGATGACCAACTCCCGGTCCCAGCCACTCGCATGGAGGGGCAGCCGGAGGAGCGCGAGTTCAGCTTGAGTGACCTCGGCGCGCTGATCCGTCAGAGCGTCTGGTTCATGCTCGTCTGCGCGCTGCTCGCGGGAACCGCGGCCGTGCTCTATGCGAGGAAGCTGGTTCCGTTTTATCAGGCCACTGTCTCCCTACGAATCCAGGATCAGGAATCGAATCTGCCGGACATTTTCCGGCCTCTCGACGCGGCGAACGAGCTGAACAGTGAGATGCAGGTTCTCAGTAGTCGCACCCTGGTAGAAGATGCCACCAGCGAGCTCAAGCTGCAGGTCCGCCTCCTTCTGCCGTTTCGCGCCGCCCGGGACAGCCTGCTGCAGAACATTCAGGTGTCTCCGACCGCGATTGGAGGAAGGTATGAGCTCGCTCGCCGGGCCGACGGTCGGTTCGACATAACGGAAAGGAGGACCGGAAAACAGTTCCCCTCAGTTCGACCGGGCGATTCCCTGTCGCTGCCCGGGGTGTCGCTTCGTCTTGCCCCTCGTGCCGCGAAGGAAAAACAGATCGCGTTCAGCGTGTCCTCCATGCGCGACGCAATCTTCGGAACCCAGGGCGCGCTTTCGGTCACGAGAGTCAGCCGCGATGCCGATGTCCTGGCCATCACTTTCCGTGACCCCGATCCCGATCTGGTCTGGCGCATTCCGAACATGGTGGTTCAGGACTTCATGACCCGCCGGGAACAGACGCAGAAACTTCAAGCCGCAAGTCAGGTGCGCTTTCTCCACGGACAGATCGACACGCTGGCCGTGCAGTTGCGCTCGTCCGAAGAGGAGCTGAAGCGCTATCGGGAGAGCGCGCGTGTAGTCAATCCGAGCGAGGAGTCGAGCAAACAGATCGGGCGTCTGGTCGAGCTGGAGGCAAGCCGGAGCACCGTCGAGGCGGAGCGGTCGTCGCTCGCCAAACTTCTGGCGCAGGTCGATAGCGAGCGCACGGCCCCAGGGGCGAACCCTCAATCGCCTTACCGGCGGCTCTTCGCATTTCCGAGCCTGTTTCAGAGCCAGGCGGCATCCCAGATGATCACCGCGCTGACCCAGGTGGAGGAACAGCGCGTAACACTGCTCACCCGCCGCACGGACCAGGATCCGGAAGTGCAGCGCCTGACCGCGCGAATTACCGAACTGGAAAACCAGCTCGGCTCCATGGCGAGGACCTATCTGCAAGGTCTGACCGACCAGGTAGCGGCCCGCGACTCGACCATCGCCGGCTTCAGCCGCGAGCTGCAGAGCCTGCCCGGCAAGGAGCTGGAGTACGCCAGACTGGAGCGCACGCCTACTGTTCTGAAGGATATGTACACACTTCTTCAAACCCGCTTGAAGGAAGCGGAAATCGCGGAGGCGGCACAGAACTCGAACGTGGCGATCATTGACCCCGCCATTGCGCCACGCAATCCGATCCCCTCACGCGGCAAGCTCATGGTCCTTGGCGCCATCATGGCTGGACTTCTGGCTGGTCTGAGCATCGGGGCTTTGCGCGCGTTCCTCGATCGCACCGTTCGGACACGCGCCGACGTCATGGCGGCGAGCGGACTGCCGGTTCTGGCGCTGATTCCGCGGATTGCCCGTGGGGGTCGGAAACAGGCATTGATCGCCAATCACACCTCTCGACCATCCCGTGGAAACCCGGCTCGCACGAGTCCGCGCCCACCGGAACCCAAGACTCTCCCTACGGCGCCTGGAAGAAGGATCTACACCTTCTTGTCGGCACCGGAGCCAGCTCCTGAGGAGGCGGCGAAGCAGGAAAGCCCGCAAGCAGCGCTGACGCCTATTCCCGAGATCCGGATGACCGTGTCCGATCTCGGAAGCGCAATCGCCGAGGCGTACTGCATCCTCCAAACCAATGTCGCGTTCTCTCAAGAGGGGAAGACGGTCAAGACCCTCGTTCTGACAAGCGCCCTTCCCGGAGAGGGAAAGACCACTACCGCCGTCAATCTCGCGATTGCCTTGACGCAGCGGGGACTCTCCGTCCTGTTGATCGATGCCGACATGCGCCGCGGCCAGGTTCACCAGCTGTTCGGAATCTCCCGGGCACCCGGTCTGTGCGAGGTTCTTCAGGGCGGCCAGACTTTCGAGCAGGCGCGGCGCATCGTGCAGGTGGGAGAGTCCCGAGAGCTCTCCGTACTGCCCGCCGGCAGCCTCACCTCGAGTCCTCCAGCTCTTGTGGGCTCACACCGGATGGGCGCGTTGCTGGAGCACGTCAAAGAGACGTACGACCTCATCATCATCGATACGCCGCCGATCAACATCCTCACCGACGCCGCGCTGCTGGGACGTCAGGCCGATGGTGTCGTCATCGTCGTCCGAGCCGGCGTCACCGACTCCGCGGCCTTGGGATACGCGATGGGACAACTCAACCACGTCCGCGCGCCGGCGCTCGGCGTGGTGCTGAACGACATCGTCCTCAAGCGGGACGGGACGTACGACGGCGTCTATTACTACGCGGCGTATGCGAGCTACACGGCGACAGAGGGTGAAAAAATTGAAGGCTGAGAGCCACCGACCATTTCTAGAGGCGATTCATGTCTGATCATCAGCAGATAGTGCTCGTGACCGGCGCCGGCGGCTTCATTGGCCATCACCTGGTGAACCGCCTGAAAGAGCTGGGGTACTGGGTCCGAGGGGTGGACCTCAAGTATCCGGAATACGAAGAGACGCGCGCCGACGAGTTCCGTCTCCTCGATCTTCGGAGGTGGCCGAATACGCTGGCGGCCTGTGAGGGAATCGACGAGGTCTACAATCTGGCCGCCAACATGGGCGGAATCGGCTTCATCGAGCACAATAAAGCGGTAATCATGCACGATAACGTGCTGATCAACATGCATATGTTGGAGGCCGCCCGGTGCCAGGGCGTGCGGCGATACCTCTACACTTCTTCAGCATGCATATACCCAGGGTACCTCCAGAAGTCCCCCGATGTCGTGCCGCTCAAGGAAGAGCACGCGTATCCGGCCGACCCCGAGGATGGATACGGATGGGAGAAGCTGTTTTCCGAGCGGCAGTGCCGACACTACCTCGAGGACTACGGGCTCGAGACTCGCGTCGTTCGGTTCCACAACATCTTCGGGCCGCTCGGCACCTATGACGGTGGCCGGGAAAAATCGCCCGCGGCAATCTGCCGGAAGATCGCCCTCGCAAAGGCCGAGGACGAGATCGAGGTCTGGGGTGACGGTGAACAGACGCGCTCGTACTGCTACGTGGACGACTGCGTGGAAGGGATCTATCGGTTGATGCGCTCCGACTGTCGCGAGCCATTGAACCTGGGGCAGGATCGACTCATCACGGTGAATGAGCTGGTGGATATCGTGGCCAAGTCCGCCGGCAAGCGAATTCGCAAACGGTACAACCTCTCGGCCCCGCAAGGCGTTCGGGGGCGCAATAGCGATAATACCAAGTTGCGCGCGACGCTCAATTGGGAACCCTCGGTGTCGCTCGAGGACGGTCTGACCCGCACCTATCGCTGGATCGAGTCGCAGCTTCGTCTCGCGAAGGCGCCGGCCACCGACGGCCATGCCGCCACGATGGAGCGAGAGTCCCTCGGCGCGCCTCGATAAGCCGGTGGATCGTGCCGGTTGCTCGTACGACCCGGCTTCCTCGAAGAGCGGGTGATGCATTCGGGCGGGTGCTGGCGTATCTGGACGATGCGACGCTCGCCCTGTGGTCCGAAACCGCCGGAATAAAGCTCTCCCTGTCCCGGTGGTACGCCCGTGCGTTTGGCTTTCCCGAGCTAGCGGCCCATCGTCGTTTCGGGGCTGTCCGTGAGATGCTCCGGCGGCACGGCGGGGAAGCGGTGCTCGACCTTGGGGCGGGCAACGGCCTGTATTCGGTCGCCGACGCCATCAACCGCCCCGGCAGCATTCATGTCCTGGCAGACGTCTCCCTCCGTCACATGCGCCGGGCAACCGCGACCGGGCGCTCGCTGGAGTTGCCGATCTGGGGAATTGCGTGCAGCGCCCCAGCGCTGCCGTTGGCGACCGGGTCTCTGGACACGGTTCTCCTCATCGAGGTGCTCCAGTTCATCGACGAGGATCGCGCGGCCATCGGCGAGATCGCCCGAGTACTTCGGCCGGGAGGAGTGTGGGTGTGCGAACAGGAGCATTCCCCTCTCCGCGGATCATTGGGCACCAACCCGGAAGCTCGCCTACAAAGGCGGCGATTCGGTTATGCGCCGGAAGCCCTGCGCGAGCTCGCCGCGCAGGCAGGGCTGATCTTGGAGGACGCCCAGATGGTTTCAGGAGGGATCGGGCGGCGGTGGGAGGTGCTCGACGGGCGGATCTTCGGGCGGAGCCGTCTCTTGCACTCCGTCCTCTTTCCGCTGAATCGCGCCTTGTCTCGGCTCTTGTCTCGCGCCGCCCGCTGACGGAAAACCTGGTACGGTGCTCTACCTCTTCCGGAAGTCGCGCGCCGGCGCGCCGGTCGCGGCCACGGCTTGAGCGAGCGACGCCAGGGGCGCGCGGCTGGAGTCCTTGGCTGAGGACTCGCACATGATGGGTATCCCGAATGCGCTTCGCGTGGGACGGCGCGCCCTCCGGTCCTTGGTGGGGCGCGACCTATTCTATCGAAGAGAATTGACGGTCCAGCGCGTATCCCTCGGTCGCCCCGGGGCGGAGTGGTGTGTCTGTCCCATCGGTCTTGGCCCCGCGAGCATCGTGTATTCATTCGGAGTTGGTGAGGATGTGTCGTTCGAGATGGAGTTGATCGAGCGTTTCGGCACTCCCGTGCACGCCTTCGAGCCGACGCCGCGTTCGCTGGCCTGGGTGCGGTCGCAAGGCACTTCCCAGGGCGTTCACCCTCCACGAGCTCGGCGTGGCGTCGTGGGACGGGATGGCATCGTTCACCCCTCCACCGAATCCGCTGCACGTGTCGTACAGCATGGTACGCGGCGATCGAGACGGATCGGCGATCAGCGCACCGGTGCGGCGGCTCGCGACGATCGCCGCGCAGCTCGGGCACGCCCGCGTCCACCTGTTGAAGATGGACATCGAAGGAGGGGAGTACACGGTCCTCCCCGATCTCCTGACGAGTGGATTACCGGTGGACCAACTGCTCGTTGAGTTTCACCATCGGTGGGACTTCATCGGAGTCGCCGAGACCAAGAGGATGGTCGCCCTTCTGAGGGAGGCAGGCTACCGCATCGCGAATGTTTCTCCCAGCGGCTGCGAGTTCACTCTGTTGCGCGAGTCGACGCGGGAATGATCGACGCCGCGACCGGTCACCTTCGCTGGCTTCGCGACCGATGGCGCATCGGGGCCTCGCGTCCCGCCCAGAGGGAGTGTGGGGCGGTGGTGATCGTGCTGTTCCACGGTCTCTTCAGGAACAGTCGAGAGGCGAGGAGCGGCGTCTGCGATCCCCAGCAGGAGATCACGATCGGATTCTTTTCCGAGTTTGTGGAATCGTTGCTCGCTCATGGTGTGGCGATCCGACGGCTGGAAGACGCGCTGCAGCGGCCGCAGGACAGGCCGACGGCGGTGATTACTTTCGACGATGGCTATGTGAGCAACGCATTGGCGCTCGAGGTGCTCGAGGAGTTCGAGGTGCCGGCGACCTTTTACATCTCGACGAACCACGTCGCGGAGCAGAAGTCGTTTTGGTGGGACGTGATGTATCGCGAGTCCGCCAGGCGGGGGGCCACGGCGGGGGCGATTCGCCGGCGGATCCGGAGCCTCAAGCAGCTTCGGGCCGAGGAGATCGAGGCACGTCTGATGCGATGGTTTGGCTCGCGTGCCCTTCTGCCGATGTCCGACTGTGATCGACCCTTTACCCGGGCCGAACTGGTGGAGTTTGCCAGGTCCCCACACGTCTCGCTCGGCAATCATACCGCCGATCACGCGATCCTGGTCAATTACGATCTCGCGGGCATTCGAAGCGAGATCGATCAGGCGCAGCAGTTTCTGGCGGGCGTGAGCGGCGTGACTCCTAGGAGCATTGCGTATCCAAACGGTGGGTATGACGCCAGGGTCCTCGAGATCGCCGGTGACGCGGGCCTCGAGTTCGGGCTCACCGTCCGCACCGGACTCAATACTTCACCCTCCTCGCATCCCATGGAGTTGCGTCGGGTGACCGTTTGGAGCGTCCCGGGAGCGCGGCGACAGGCTCGAGCGCTGGCGACGATGAGCCGCTCATGAGCAACGATCGCCGGGACCCCGGCCGGCTTGGTCCAGCGCATGTGTTGCTTGCCAGAAACACGCTGTGGGTTGCGCTGGGACAGGTTCTTCGCGTCGGCGTCCAGGCGGTCTACTTCATACTCATCGCCCGCGCACTCGGCGCTCGCGAGTACGGGGTCTACGTAAGCGTGCTGGCGCTCGTGGCCGTCGCGGCGCCGTTCGCCAGTCTCGGGTCGGGCAATCTTCTCATCAAGCATGTGGCCAGGGCTCCTGAAACGTTCCCGAGGCAGTGGGGCAGGGCCTTGATCACGACAGTGTTGTCGGGCAGCGCTCTCCTCGTCCTGGTGACGGCGGTTGCACGCCTCTGGCTGCCGCCTTCTGTCTCAGTTCAATTCGTCCTGGCGATTGGCGCCGCGGATCTTCTGTTCGTTCGGCTGGTCGACGTCAGCGCTCAGGCGTACCAGGCCTACCAACGGATGTCCCGGACCGCTCTGCTCCAACTGCTGCTCAGTCCGGTCCGATTGGTCGCCGCTCTGGTGATGGTGGCGATTACGCCGGCGCCGACCGCCCTCCAATGGGGAATACTGTACCTCTTGAGCGCTGTCATCGGCGGGTGCATCGCCGTCGCTCTGGTCAACCGGGAATTGGGAAAACCGGAGTTCCACATCGGCCACCTCGGCTCGGAACTCGGTGAGGGCGCGTTCTTCTCCGTTAGCCTTTCCGCCCAGACCTTCACCAACGATATCGACAAGGCGATGCTCGCACGTCTCGCGACGCTCGAGGCGACCGGGATTTACGCCGCCGCCTATCGGCTCGTGGACGTTGCGTTTCTGCCGGTCGGGTCTCTCCTGATGGCCACGTACGCTCAGTTCTTCCAGCAGGGCATGCGTGGGGTCAGCGCGACGGCTCGGTTCGCGCGGCGGCTCGTGGGTTTTGGTGCCGGGTATGGATTGCTGGCTGCCGCGGCCCTGTTCCTGGTCGCGCCGGTTCTGCCTGCGATCCTGGGGGGAGACTATCGCGATGCGATCGGTGCGGTCCGCTGGCTGGCCTTGCTCCCGTTCCTGAAGGCGATCCACTATTTCGGAGCGGATGCCCTGACCGGCGCCGGGCATCAAGGTCACCGCACCATTGTGCAGGTGGGGATTGCCACCCTCAACATTCTCCTCAATGTGTGGCTGATCCCCCTCTATTCGTGGCGCGGCGCCGCGATCGCGACGCTCGTGTCCGATGGGATGATGGGAGTGGCGATCTGGAGTCTGGTGTGGTATCTCGCCCGACACGGAGGCCGACTCCGGTCGCCCGACGATGTCCCGTCCGTCGTGGAGTTCGGCTAACCGATGAGCGTCCGACCGGCCCTTCGACGACTCGGCGCGGCCCCGGTCTCGCGCATTCTCGAGACCATCTTCGTCGTTCTCGCGATCTATATCTTCACGAACGCGCGGCTCTGGCCCACAGACCCGTTTGCCATCCCCGATCCGACGCCGGTGAATCCTACCTCTGCCGACGCCGGAACTCCGTTGAACTACGCGATCAACTCCGCGATCTTTTTCATCTCGTTCGCGCTCGCCCTGAAGCGACCGAGGGCTCTCTTACGAGCCTCATCCGCCGATATCCTTCTGACTGTCCTTCTCGGGCTGGCACTGGCATCGATGCTATGGTCCGATGCACCGGACACCGTCTTCCGCCGGTGGGTGGCACTGCTCGGGACCACGGTGTTCGGTGTGTACCTGCATCTGCGGTACAGCCTCGAAGAGCAATTGCGACTTGTCGGCTGGGGACTCGCCATTACCCTCGCCTGCAGCATTGTTCTGTTCTCGCCCGCCAAACTGTCCGGGGACGGATACGGGGGGATTTTCGAGAACAAGAACTCGTTGGGGCGGATGATGGCATTGTCGACCATCATCTTTACCCTGCTCGCCTTGGTTCGCCGGCCGAGGGTGACCGCCACGGTGATGGGCGGCCTGTCGTTCCTTCTTCTGGTGGTGGCGAATTCGAGTACGGCTCTGGTTGTGACCTTGACCATTCTGAGCCTCATCCCCGTAATGCGGATTCTGTCGCGAGATGCGCGCCTCGCGGTCGGTCTCGGTGGCATGACGATCCTCGGTTTGGGAATTGGCCTCCTGCTCATCAGCTCCAACGTGAGTGCGGCGACCGCTATCGTCGGCCGTGATGCCACGCTCACCGGTCGGACTGATCTGTGGCAGTACGTAATCGAGATGATCATGCGCCGGCCGTGGCTCGGCTACGGGTACGAGTCGTTCTGGCTTTGGGAGCTGCCGTGGAGAGTGGTAGTGGACGAGGGCGCGGGGTGGACTGCACCCAACGCGCACAATGGGTTTCTGGAGGTAGCACTCGCGCTGGGCTTCGTCGGACTCGGCGTGTTCGTCGTCGGATTGCTGCGCGGCCTGGTGAGAGGCGTGAGATACCTTCAGCGCGACCCCGGTCCCATCGGCCTGTGGCCCGTACTGTATATATGTTTCCTGCTCCTCTACAATCTCACCGAAGTCAACGCCCTGAGCAGAAACACGATTGTGTGGGCGCTCTACGTGTCGGCGTTGCTGGCGGTTGCCCCGAAGAAGACGCAGGCCGGCCAGGCGGCGGGTCTCGGACGGATGCGGCTCGGTGTCCGTCAGCGTTTCCCGGCTGCTGCCATCGCGGTCGGACCGGGGGCCGATCGCTACGAGCCCGGTTCGCCGATCCGCCGCGATGACCGGCGCGATGACGCTCCGCGATGACGGTTTCCGGGCAACGGGCCCGCCGGCTCGCAGTTCTGACGAATATTCTGGCGCCCTACCGCTTGCCCATTTACCAACGGCTCGCTGAGCACTTCGACTTGACCGTTCTCTATTCCGGGCGTGAGCCAAACAGAGTGCAATGGGAAGGCCTTGCCGACGGGCTCGAGCGGATGCGAGTGAAGCACTCGTTCGGCATCGCCGTTCCCTGGCTCAAGCGTGATCAGCAAGCCGTCCTGGACTCGAGATATCTGCATCTCAATCCGGGATTCTTCACCGATCTCCTGAGATTGAGGCCCGACGCGGTCATCAGCGACGAACTGGGCTTTCGAACGATCATGGCTCTGCTGTACGCCAAGCTGTTCGCCAAGCCGCTGTGGGTGTGGTGGGGTGGCACGCTCCACACTGAACGCGGTATTGGACTCAGCAGGCGACTGGTTCGTCGGCGACTCGCCGGCATCGTCCGCGGTTGGTTCAGCTACGGCGCGACGTCGACCGAATATCTGGAATCTCTGGGAGTGCCCCGGTCGAGCATCGTGGAACTGCAGAACTGCGTGTTCGAAGGGCCGTATGTCGCGTCCTCCGAGCCGGCTCTGCGGCTCGACGTACGCCCCGTGGTTCTCTGCGTGAGTCGTCTGGTTCCCGGGAAAGGCGTGGACTTGTTGCTCGAAGCCGCCGCGCGCCTGCAAAGCGAAGGACTACGATTTTCTCTGCTAGTGGTCGGAGAGGGACCGGAAAAACAGCGACTCGAGGGTAAGGTGAGCGAGTTGGGCCTCCGGGATATTGTGTTCCACCCTCCGCAGTCTCCGGACCGGGTGCCAACCCTCTACCGGAGTGCAGACGTACTGGTGTTCCCGACGCTGGATGACGTGTGGGGTCTCGTCGTGAACGAGGCGTTGTGGTCCGGGTTGCCGGCGCTGGTCTCGATCTACGCAGGTTGCGCCATGGAGCTGGTTCCGTCGAGCAGCACGTTCGATCCTCTCAATCCGTCCGAGTTCGCGGCCAAATTGCGCCTCGCGGTAACCGGTCACCTCCCCCCTCCGGACATTACCCGCCTGAAACGGATCGATGAGGTGAGCAGTCTGATCATTCGCGAGGTCTGCGAGTCAGGGACGGCAGCGTGAAAGTGCTCCTCGTACATAACTACTACCTTGAGCCGGGTGGTGAAGATCAGGTGTTCGCCGCCGAGGCGGAGATCCTGCGGTCCCACGGGGACGAGGTGCGACTGTTCACGGTCCACAATGCTCGCATCGCCGCGATGGGCAAGCTGCAACTGGTCAAGTCCACCGTTTGGAATCACCAGATCCTGGCCGAGCTGAGCGCCATTCTGCGCGACGACAGGCCGGATATCGTGCACTTTCACAACACGTTTCCGCTGGTTTCGCCGGCGGGCTACACGGCGGCGCGCCGACTTCGAATCCCCGTGGTGCAGACCCTCCACAATTTTCGCCTGCTCTGCCTCAACGCGCTCTTTCTTCGGAACGGAAAGCCGTGTGAAGACTGTCTTGGTCGGTCCGTCGCCTGGCCGGGGATAGTCCATGCATGCTATCGGAACAGTCGTCAAGCGAGTACGGTCGTGGCTGCCATGCTCGCCACTCATCGCTCACGTGGCACGTGGCAGACCGACGTGGATACCTACATCACCGTGAGCGAGTTTGCCCGCGCCAAGTTCATCGAGGGCGGGCTCCCCGCGGCTCGGCTGGTGGTCAAGCCAAACTTTCTGCCGGATGATCCTGGACCGGGCAGCCATCAGGGACGTTTCGGCCTGTATGTCGGGCGACTGAGTCAGGAGAAAGGGATCGCCACCCTGGCGCGGCTCTGGGGCTCTCTCTCCCCAGGCATACCACTTCGCGTGATCGGCAGCGGTCCATTGGAGACATTGGCGGCGGACAATCTGCCGGGCGTCGAATGGTTTGGCAGGCAGCCCCGGGAGGGAGTGCTGGGTGCCATGAAGGAAGCAGCCTTTCTAGTCTTTCCCTCGGAGTGCTACGAGGGATTTCCGATGGTGGTGCTCGAGGCCATGGCCACCGGGCTGCCGATCATCGCCAGTCGTCGGGGGGCATTGCCGGAGGTTCTGGAAAATGGAAGGTCAGGGATGTTGGTGGCACCCGAGGAGCCCGAAGGGTGGGCGCGAGCCCTGAGGTGGGCAATTGACAATCCGGAGCAACTGATGGCGCTTGGACGCCATGCAAGGCGCGTGTACGAAACCACGTACACCCCGGAGGTGGGGTATCGCCTTCTTGCAGAGGTGTACCAGCAAACTCTCGAGCGCGCGCACGGTCGGTCCTCCCTGGCAAGCATCCCGTAATCCATGACCCTCGAACAGCGGCGCATACTCGGCATGCGGGTTGACGCAACGGCCTACGCCGATGCGGTGAGTCGCATTCTCCGCTGGAGCAGGGAAGGGCGCCCCAGATACGTTTGCGTCGCAACGGTCCATATGGTCATGGAGGCGTATGATGACGCGAGCTTCCAGCGGATCGTCAACGAAGCGGATCTCGTGACACCTGACGGCATGCCTCTGGTTTGGGCGCTCCGACTCCTCGGTGTCAACGCCGCGACTCGCGTATATGGGCCTGACCTGCTCCCTGCGGTTTGCGAGGAGGCGGCACGGCAGGGCGTTTCGGTCGGCTTCTATGGAGGAAGTCCCGAGGTAATGGATCGAATGGTCACCGAGGCCCGGCGGCGTTGGCCAGCGCTTCCAGTCGGATACACCTGGAGCCCCCCGTTCCGCCCGCTCACGCCGGCCGAAGACGCCGAAGCCATGGCGCGCATCAACGAGTCCGGGGTTCGGCTGCTGTTCGTTGGTCTCGGGTGCCCGAAGCAGGAGCGCTGGATGGCAGAGCACCGCGATCGGTCGACCGTTACCATGGTCGGCGTTGGAGCCGCTTTTGATTTCTTCGCCGGCACCAAACAGCAGGCTCCACGCTTCCTCCAGCGCGCTGGTCTCGAATGGTTGTTTCGGTTGGCGACCGAGCCGGCCCGCCTCTGGCGGCGGTATCTGTACCACAATCCACGGTATCTCGGCCTGTTCGCGCGACAGCTGGTCGCCGGCCGATGGAGCAGAAGCACACGGCCGAATGGCGAGATTCGCTAGCCGGAACGGCCAATCGTCGCTGCGGCTGTCTGCCTGGCCTGGTCTTGGCATCGGGCGGGACAATCCGTACACGAAGCTACTCTACGAGGCCGTACAGTCTCTCGGCGTGGAGGTGGAGGACTTCAGCCCGTGGAAAGCGCTCTGGCGGCGCTATGACATTTTCCATGCGCATTGGCCAGAATACTACCTCGTTCATCCCAATCCGTTGAAGGCTGTGGTCGGAACGCTCGGCGTGTTGAGCTGCCTGTGCTGGATGCGGCTGCGGGGAACCAGAGTCGTGTGGACCGTGCATAATCTTCGATCGCACAACTTCCCGCGACCGCGGCTCGAACGATTATACTGGCGAGTATTCCCTCGGATGGTGGATGGCTTCCTCGCGCTGACCCCCGCTGGACTCGATCAGGCTCGCGCACAGTTTCCGCACCTTCGAAATCTGCCCGGATTCGTCGTGCCACTCGGCAACTACTTGAATGCGTATCCCAACGATATCACCAAGCAGGAGGCGCGCTCCCGACTCGAGATCGAGCCAAATCAGCCGGTGCTTCTCTTTCTCGGGATCATCGCCAAATACAAGAACGTGCCTGCGCTTGCGGCCGCGTTCCGCGGCTTGCCGGATCCGGATGCTCGCCTTGTGATCGCTGGGCGATTCAATTCGGACGAGGAAGAGGCGGCAACGCGAGAAGCCGCTGACGGTGACGCTCGGGTCCGCATCTACTCTGGATATGTGGACGCGAAGGATTTGCAGGTATACCTGAACGCTGCCGATCTCGTTGTCTTGCCCTTTCGAGAGATCCTCAATTCCGCGAGTGCCTTGCTGGCCCTGGCCTTCCACCGGCCGGTCCTGGTGCCCGCGCTCGGAGCAATGCCCGAACTCCAAACGACCTTTGGCCCAGCCTGGGTCAGACTATATGAAGGAGAAATCTCTCCGGAGGTACTTCTGACGGCGCTGCAATGGTCGAGAGAGCCCGATAAACCTCAGTTGACTCATGCGGCGTCGCTGGAGTGGGCGGAAATTGGTCGGAAGACCGTCGCGGCATACCGCGCGCTCATGAGCCGATCAGTTGGAATGGCTGGCACATGATCGTAGCGGCTGCGTCGGCACCTGGCGGCAGGGTCCAATCCCGCGCACCAGGCGTCCGATCGCTGCTACAAGGAGTTTCGAGGGTACCGCCGCTTTAGGGCGTGCATTTGACGTTGTAGGCGCCCCCACCCGCTGGGATGTTGGTAACGATGTTGTCGCAGCCGACGATCACGGTGCTGCTGCCGTTGCGATAGATCCCCATGGGGCTGGGATAGTTGGTCAGGGCATAGAGGGCGATTCGATTGCGGTGAAACGTCGCCGATCCCGAGTAGACCATGAATCCATCGGGAGTACCCTTCGAGAGCACATTGTCATTGAATTGGTGCCCGGTGCCGCGTACCCCCACAAGTGAATTCATCTGGCCGTACTTGTAGACTGTCCCGGTGCCGTCGATCCGGTTCCCGTTCGCGATAACTCGATCGGCGCCCTCCGAAATGTCGATGGCTTCCGCCCGCACATTCGGTCCGAATGTGGTGTTCAGCACCTGGTTGTCATCGGCGGCGAGGTCCGGTGAGGAGCTGCCATAGGAGGCGTAGCCCCCGATGTAGACCCCCTCACCCCACGTGGATTGGCCTTCCCGGTGTCATGGATCTTCGAGTTCTTGACGATGGTATGGTTGGTGCCATAGCCGAAGGTTGATCGCCTGCCGCTGCATGTTGTCGCACCTCGAGGCTATCCAATCAGACGTTCTTCACCCGCTCGGTCTGGATACCGAACAAACCGTTCGTGACGCGAAGTTTGCGGACCCGCCAGTAGTTGCCCCTGACGTACCATGCCGCCGTTCCCCCCCACGTGAATACCGTCGTCGCGGCCCACCCCTTCCACCGTAATCGGCTTGGGAGGCAGGTGCCACTCCGTACTCCAACTCGGCACGCCGACGGCGTAGGTTCCCGCCGCCACCATGATGCAGTCACCGGCAAGAGCATTCGACGTGGCATTGGAGAGCGCGGAAACGGTGGAGACATTCACCCTTCGCGTGCACGATGCAGACGATGATGGTGGAGGAGGCGGCGGCGGCGTGGGCGCGGTCGTCGTGTGTGGGCTCATGGTGGGATCGGCTTCAGGGCTCAGCTGATCCTCTCCTCGGCAGGCGACGCCTGCCACCATCGCGACCGCCAGGGCGCGGAAGAGGTTGCCTCGGGTACAGACGCGCGTGGGCACATGCATGGGCATACGCTTCCTGTGTGAAGGACTGCGGTAGTTGGGTGTGCTGCGCGACGAGAGCCAGATCGGCTCGAGCTTCGCACAGCTGCGCACCACCCCACTGCGGATGGTGGCGGACGGATTATGTAGTCGGGAGTTGTGCGGTCCGGATCGGAGGCCGCTGGTCGCGATGGACTGGACGCTGGGATGGCGCCAGCTCGTTATCGGTTTTTGCTCGCGATGGCCACACGATACCTAAGCATGGATTGCGTGTCAACGGGGAGGGAAGGTCCGATCGAGGCTGAAGGGTTCCCCTTCAAATGCTCCACGAGTCCGACTGCGGTGCAGGTTCACACCGCCGCCAGACTCGTGGTAATCACCTCAGTGGCGCCCGGGTGGCCCGAGCGGCGTTACGGCTTACAAGTCACGCTCGCCGTGCTTTGGTTGTCACAATAGACCGTCGCTGTCCCGCCGGAGACATTGATACCGATCGTCGCCCCGCGTGATAGTGTTGCGTCGATAGGTCGCAGACCCGTTGTACTGGTCGATCCCGTAGGGTGCGCCTTGCGTCAGCACGTTATCCGTGATCATGTCCGCTGGCCGAGACGCTCACACGGCAGTGTGGACCGGCAGCGAAATGATCATTTGGGGCGGATTTAGCACCAGCAGCGGCTTTTTGAACACCGGCGGCAGATATAATCCCACCACCGACAGTTGGACAGCTACCAGCGCCACCAATGCGCCCACTGCCCGGAACACTCACACGGCAGTGTGGACCGGCAGCGAAATGATCGTCTGGGGCGGATTCAACTCCAGCAACGGCTTTTTGAACACCGGCGGCAGATATAATCCCACCACGGATGGTTGGACAGCCACCACCACCACCAATGCGCCCGATCCCCGAGGCCAGCACACGGCAGTATGGACCGGCAGCGAAATGATCGTCTGGGGCGGATTCAACAACATCTATTTTAACACCGGCTGGAGATACAATCCCAGCACGGATAGTTGGACAGCCACCAGCACCACCCATGCGCCCGATGCCCGAGCCCAGCACACGGCAGTGTGGACCGGCAGCGAAATGATCGTCTGGGGCGGATTCAACAACAGCTATTTGAACACCGGCGGCAGATATAATCCCAGCACGGATAGTTGGACAGTCACCAGCACCACCAGCGCGCCCGTTGCCCGAGACCGGCACACGGCAGTATGGACCGGCAGCGAAATGATTGTCTGGGGCGGAACTGACGGCAGCAGCAATTTCAACACCGGCGGGCGATACTGCGCGGGTACACCAACTCCAACACCCACGCCAACACCTACAGCTGCCGCTACTGCTACAGCCACAGCCACGGTCGCGGCTACTGCTACTGCTACAGCAACTGCAACAGCAACTGCCACAGCCACAGCCACAGCTACTGCTACCGCTACTGCCACAGCTACCGCAACAGCGACGCCAACTCCGACTCCGACACCAACACCAATACGGTGAGTCAGATCACGGTAGATGGAACCAATTGCGCCAAGTTCTCGAACGGCACGGCAACCACCCTCGACAGCGTCACCTATCAAGTCGACAACCATGGCAAGACCAAGGATGTGAAGCCGCCTAAATTCATGTACTGGGTGAAAGTAATTGCACCGGCAGGCAGCAACACGTTTGTGATCAGTCAATCGATTACCACCGGCAACTTTAATACGCAATTCAAGCTGGATGGCGGCGGGAATGTGTTCAAGGGATCCGACTGCAAACCGGCTATGGGTGTGAACATGAAGCAAGACACGACCAACGGCACCAACAGCGTGGTCACCGTGAGGTTCAACGCTCAGCAGGCGGGCGTTTATTACATTGCGGTGAAGTTCCAGACCGGGAACATCGGTGGGCATCCCGCTCCTGCACCCGGCACGACCGTTCACTACGATTTCTCGACCACCGGCGTGCCCGGCTCGACCAGCAGCGTTGATCTCGTCAAGCAGTAAGGGAACAGCGACCGCTATTCTTCAGGTTCGCCCAGAAATTCAGCGCCCACTTCCATCCATGAAAACTCTCCCCCAGTCTCACCTGCACGCTGAGCAGGATGTGAAAGGAAGAAGCGACATGAAAACTAATTCAAACGGAACAACTCTATGAAAAAACAACAAAATAATTCTACCCACGCTTGGGCGCTTCATGTCGCCCTCTCGGTTGCTCTACTATCTATTTCGGCGGTCTTACTGGCCTCCAGTTTCAAGGCCGCTCCGGCATCGAATGGGTCGAGCGCGCCCATCACGCCAGTGGCGGCAGCCGATAAGGACCTGGTGATTGCAGGACCAGTGTCGGCCCTGAGCCTCTCTCCCGTCGATGCCCCGTTTACTTTTGATAACACCGGCAGCCTCAGCACCGCACGCGGTTTGCACACGGCGACCTTGCTGCCCAACGGCAAGGTGCTTGTCGCTGGAGGACTTGACTTCAGCGGCGTTCTCGCGAGCGCGGAACTGTACGATCCGGCCAGCGGGACCTGGACCGCCACCGGCAGCCTCGACACCGCACGCGAGAATCACACGGCGACGTTGCTGCCCAACGGCAAGGTGCTCGTCGCAGGAGGACAAGGCACCAGCGGCTATCTCGCGAGCGCGGAACTCTACGATCCGGCGAGCGGGACGTGGGCAGTGACCGGCAGCCTCGCCACCGCACGCGATCGTCACACGGCGACGTTGCTGCCCAACGGCAAGGTGCTCGTGGCAGGAGGATTAGTAACGGCGGCTATCTCGCGAGCGCGGAACTGTACGATCCGGCCACCGGGACCTGGACCGCCACCGGCAGCCTCGGCGCCGCACGCCGTATTCACACGGCGACGTTGCTGCCCAACGGCAAGGTGCTCGTCGCTGGAGGAGCTGACAGCAGCAGCGCTCTCGCGAGCGCGGAACTGTACGATCCGGCCACCGGGACCTGGACCGCCACCGGCAGCCTCGCCACCGCACGCAAGATACCACACGGCGACGTTGCTGCCCAACGGCAAGGTGCTCGTCGCAGGAGGATTTAACAACAGCGGCGGCGCTCTCGCGAGCGCGGAACTGTACGATCCGGCGAGCGGGACCTGGACAGCCACCGGCAGCCTCGGCACCGCACGCGCGCAGCACACGGCGACGTTGCTGCCCAACGGCAAGGTGCTCGTCGCAGGCGGACTTGACAGCAGTTTCAATCCTCTCGCGAGCGCGGAACTGTACGATCCGGCGAGCGGGACGTGGACAGCGACCGGCAGCCTCGGCACCGCACGCCATGTTCACACGGCGACGTTGCTGCCCAACGGCAAGGTGCTCGTCGCAGGCGGAGCTGGTGCCGGCAACGCTCCTCTCGCCAGCGCGGAACTGTACGATCCGGCCAGCGGGACCTGGACCGCCACCGGCAGCCTCAACACCGCACGCTTTGACCACACGGCGACGTTGCTGCCCAACGGCAAGGTGCTCGTCGCAGGAGGACAAGACGACAGCGGCCTTCTCGCGAGCGCGGAACTGTACGATCCGGCCACCGGGACCTGGAGCGCCACCGGCAGCCTCGGCGCCGCACGCGAGCGTCACACGGCGACGTTGCTGCCCAACGGCAAGGTGCTCGTCGCTGGAGGTTATAATGGCGACTTTCTCGCGAGCGCGGAACTGTACGATCCGGCGCACCGGGACCTGGAGTGCCACCGGCAGCCTCAACACCGCACGCTATGTTCACACCGCGACGTTGCTGCCCGACGGCAAGGTGCTGGTGGCAGGAGGAGGTGACAGCAGCGGCTTTCTCGCGAGCGCGGAACTGTACGACCCGGCCACCGGGACCTGGACCGCCACGGGCAGCCTCAACATCGCGCGCGGTGCTCACACGGCGACGTTGCTGCCCAACGGCAAGGTGCTCGTGGCTGGAGGTTATAATGGCGGCTATCTCGCGAGCGCGGAACTGTACGATCCGGGCACCGGGAGCTGGAGTGCCACCGGCAGCCTCAACACCGCACGCTATTTTCACACGGCGACGTTGCTGCCCGACGGCAAGGTGCTGGTGGCAGGGGGACAGAATAACAGCGGCTATCTAACCAGCGCGGAACTGTACGACCCGGCCAGCGGGAGCTGGAGTGCCACCGGCAGCCTCAACACCGCACGCTTTGGGCACACGGCGACGTTGCTGCCCGACGGCAAGGTGCTGGTGGCAGGGGGACAGAATAACAGCGGCTATCTAACCAGCGCGGAACTGTACGACCCAGCCAGTGGGAGTTGGAGTGCCACAGGCAGCCTCAACACCGCACGCTATTTTCACACGGCGACGTTGCTGCCCGACGACAAGGTGCTGGTGGCAGGGGGAGAGAATGACAGCGGCTATCTAACCAGCGCGGAACTGTACGATACCGGGCTGGGATTTGTGCGGCCAGATTGGCAGCCGCAAATTGCGACGGCGACTTCTCCGCTGGCGTTTGGAAGCAGCCTCGTGCTGACCGGCTCACGTTTTCAAGGAATCTCCCAAGCTTCCGGCGGGAACTTCCAGGACTCATCGACTAATTACCCAGTGGTCCAACTCCGCGCCATCGACAGCAGCCAGGTCGCCTTTCTCCCGGTGGATCCAACGGCAGGCTGGTCCGATACTGTCTTTACTTCGACACCGGTGAATAATTTTCCTCCCGGCCCAGCCCTGGTGACCGTCTTTAGCAACGGCATTCCCAGCGATTCCAAATATGTGCTCGTAACGAGTCCCGTGCCGAGTCCAACACCTACACCGACGCCTACAGCCACCGCTACAGCAACTGCGACGGCAACAGCAACAGCAACTGCGACAGCTACAGCTACAGCAACCGCTACAGCAACGGCGACCGCAACCGCGACATCAACACCAACACCAACACCTACACCTACACCTACACCTACAGCGACAGCGACGGTGAGTCAGATCACGGTGGATGGAACCAATTGCGCCAAGTTCTCGAGCGGCACGGCAACCACCCTCGGCAGCGTCACTTACCAAGTGGATAACCATGGCAAGACCAAGAATGTGAGGCCGCCTAAATTCATGTACTGGGTGAAAGTGACGGCAACGGCAGGCAGCAACACGTTTGTGATCAGTCAATCGATTACCACCGGCAACTTTAATACGCAATTCAAGCTGGATGGCGGCGGGAATGTGTTCAAGGGATCCGACTGCAAACCGGCCGGGGGCGTGAACATGAAGCAAGACACGACCAACGGCACCAACAGCGCGGTCACCGTGAGGTTCAACGCCCAGCAGGCGGGCGTTTATTACATTGCGGTGAAGTTCCAGACCGGGAACATCGGTGGCGCATCCCGCCCCTGCGCCCGGCACAACCGTTCACTACGATTTCTCGACCACCGGCGTGCCCGGCTCGACCAGCAGCGTTGATCTTGTCAAGCAGTAAGGGAGCAGGGTAGTGTCCTAATTTGAGGGTCAGGCGTTAATGCCAAGTGGCATCTGAGCAGGCATCAGCTTCGAATCACGCGGAAAATTCACCCGCAAGCCCAACTCCGCGAACTTATCCTTTTTGCTCAAAATGTGTGTTTCGTCTCGCGTCCACAACTCCCCGCACTTCATAAAGCGCGCGGTGGCAACGTGGATTCCATCATTACCCTTAACGCCTCCTATTCCGGTTACCCAACGAATGTCTCGGGCTTGTGTACAGACGGTCTGTGTCGTCTGGACCAATTTGATTCCGCTTTTACCGGACAGGAGCAGTGAGTCGAGGAATCTCATTAGCTTCTCTGGAATCTTTGGGCTATTCGGATCGGTTCCAAGGCATTCCGCTATGCTGATCGTCGAAGTATAAACGAGTAGTTTTTCTTCTCTGGCTAGTCTTAGCGCCTCACGAACCATCCAAACGTCCCGTTCAACGTCTTTGTCTGAAGTCTGTTTAGCCTCACCTATTGCCAAGTCATTGATAGATGAAGACTCAAGATAGATTCGTGGGATTTCTAATTTACTTACCATCAGTTTTCTTTCCGAACGAACCTATTAGCGACTCAAATTCTTGAGGGTTGAAATCAGGAGCAGGGGTGAAGTTTTCGACTTCGATTTCGGTTATTAGTCCCGTAGTGGGATCTTCACGTACTTCGCCTTCGACGAAAATTATACCGTCTTTGTCTTCCAAAAGATCGACGACGGCTTCGTATTGCTCCGGTGTGAAAAAGCAGTGAACCAGATTTCGGGTAGAAAGCTCCCTAACCACTAGCTTGGGGCGGTCCGCTTCTTTATAAAGGGCGTGTACGTACCCCTGGATTTCTCCGTAACTGCTGAAAAATTCAGGCAGGGATTCTTCAGCGCGCATTGCCATTTCCTTAGTAATGTCGAACCATTCCACTTTTGGCTCGGCACCATTCCGGCTATTTTCTATTCCGAGCGTTATAGATTCGTTTTCGTCGATCGGCTGTGTGATTCGCCAAAACTGAGCCCGAGTATCCGGGCTGATGCGAGCATTTAAGACGGGGTCAGAAAAGTCGTTCGCTACAACCGCGTGAAACGCGCTGTCCCAAACGCTTGGCTCGATGCGGCTTTCATGACTACGCCGCACTTTGAATAACACTGATTGGCTGCTGAAATCTTCCGCGATCCAATTGTCTGTGCTCTCAGGGTCGCCCAAATCAATAGACAATTTTGTTAGAAAAATAACTGTCTCTCGCGCTACTGCGCCTAGCTTCTCAAGGGGAACTCCATGTCGTCCCTTATTGAGATGAACGTTAAGCAATGGCGTTGCCATTTGGCGGTATGATTGTCGGCATTTGAACGTATTTTGATAAAAGCCGCTCGATTAAGCGAGAAGCTTTTTAACGATTTAACGAAGCGACGTTTGCTCTGTCTCGGGAATACGAGATGATCATCGCTCCATGGCCGCGTCAAAAAAAACCTGGTGATCATCGCATTCGCCGCGTTATACGTGATCTGGGGCTCCACTTATCTCGGGATCAAGTTTTCGATCGAAACGATCCCGCCGTTTCTGATGGCAGGCGCGCGATTCGTGTTGGCCGGCTTGATCATGTATGCGATTGCCTGGTCGCAGGGGATAGGCAAATCGACTTGGGTGAACTGGCGCACGTCATTCATCATTGGAGCGTGTCTGCTGCTCGGCGGCAATGGCGGCGTGACAATTTCAGAACAGTATATCGATTCCGGGTTGGCGGCGCTGATCGTGGCAATCGTTCCGATTTATATCGCGCTGCTGGGTTGGGCCACGGGAATGGCGTCCGCGACCGACGCCAATCATGTGGCTGGGGCTTGCAGGCGGCTTTGCTGGGGTGGGAATCTTATTCGGACCGGGTCTACATCTTCACTCCCCAAGCGGACAAAATCCTGTGATAGGAATATCGATCCTGCTTTTCACAAGTTTCATTTGGTCTGCGGGCTCGCTTTACTCGCGAGCCACGAAACACGCCCCGTCGCCATTTCTCACTGCCGCGCAACAGATGATCTGCGGAGGATTTTTGCTTTTGATTGCAGGCGTTATCACTGGTGAGCTGCCACGGTTTCATCCCAGTTCCGTTTCCATGTTGTCGCTTGGCGCATTTGTTTATCTCGTAATCATTGGAGCCGTGGTCGGGTACACGGCTTACATTTGGCTGCTGCGTCACTGCGACCCGGCGAAGGTCGCCACTTACGCGTATGTGAATCCTATTGTTGCCGTTCTGCTCGGCACTTTTTTCGCGGGTGAAACCGTCACGGCGCGCATGTTGGTCGCCGCTGTTTTCATCATCGGTTCAGTGGCACTCATTATCACGGCACAGCAGCAACGAGCGCGGGTCGAGCCAGCGTTGGGCGCTGCGCTCGAGCCGGCTGATTGAACAAGGAGCTGCGGTCTCCAGTCCGCCGCATTAAGGAAGGCGGATTGGAAACCGCCGCTCCTTGCGCTTTAATGCGGTATGGCCGCTGAGCACAAAGATCGTCAGCAAACGGTCGATATCGTGAGGCGCAATTGGCAGGCGGAAGTCGAGACTGCGCAAACCTATCGCGATCTCGCCGAACGAGAACGCGACGAAAAACGTAAAGGCATTCTTTTGCGCATGGCAGAAGCGGAAGAGCGTCACGCGCAGCGTTGGGAAGCAAAGCTAAAGGAGCTCGGTGTCGAGCCGCCCGTTCTACAGAGATACGCTTGGGCGCCGGCTAAATCGGTGGTGGAACAAGATCGCCGGAGCGGAAATTGCCATTCGCCGTATGGAAGCGACGGAAGAACGGCAGGAAGCAGAATTTCACGATCAAGCCGAACGCGCGTTTGCCGGCGAGCAGGATACTCAGGAATTTCTGCGAAAGAGCGCGCTCGAAGAAAAGGCGCATGCGCGAGTACTGAGTGCAATGGCGCCACCGGTTAGCCCGCGCACGGCGCTGGACAAAATTCTAAAGCGCGAACGCTGGCACGGGCGAGGGGGCAGTTGGGTGGCCGACGCAATTTACGGCGCAAACGATGGATTGGGCGCAGTATTTGGAATTGTTTCAGGCGTGGCCGGCGCTACGAACAACCAGCAACACTACATCTTGATTTCCGGCCTGGCGGGAATGCTCGCTTCCACGCTCTCGATGGGCGCAGGCGCGTACCTTGCCGCAAAGAGCGAGGCGGAAGTTTATGAAGCAGAAATTTCGCGTGAGCGCGCAGAAGTAGAGGAAAATCCAGAGGAAGAAATCGAGGAAATGTCGCTCTTCTATCAATTGCAAGGATTCACTCCGGAAGAATCGCAGAAAATGGCGGAGCGCCTGGCGCAGCAGCCGGAGCAGTTAGTGCAGGCCATGGCGCAAAGCGAGTTGGGTTTGTCCGAGCATCGCTTTCCGAATCAATGGACTGCTGCGACCTCGGCTGCGATCTCCACTGCGATCGGCGCTTTTGTTCCGATCATTCCATTTTTTTTCTTCGGTGGAATTACCGCGGTAATCACTTCCTTCGGCATCAGTTTGGCTGCGCACTTTCTGGTCGGCGCGTTAAAATCGCTGATCACGATCCGTTCCTGGTGGGCGTCGGGCCTGGAGATGACGTGGATCGGCATCATCGTCGCAGTCGTCACTTACGGGCTTGGTCTGGCCTTTGGCGCACTTGGGTAGCCAATTGCAGATTCCGTTATAAAAATTGTAACCGCGCCGGTGCTTCGGCGGTCACATTAAATGCGGCATGCGTCATCCACAGAAATCGCGAACAGAATGAAAGGAGCGTTATGAGCAGGTTGGTTGAAGCAACCTTTTTCCCTCAGAGCTCAGCAGCGATCGAACAAAAACCGCGAATATTAATTATCGATGATAACCAGGGCTTTACCCGTGCGGCCAAGCTCCTACTGGAAAATACCGGCGGCTATTCCGTGTGCGAAGAAAACGACGCAACCAAAGCTCATCAAACAGCCCAGAGCTTTAAGCCTGACTTAATCCTGCTGGATATCGCAATGCCCCAAACCGACGGAGGTGAAGTCGCCGCCCGCATTCAATCCGATCCGGCGTTGCGCAGAATTCCGGTGGTCTTTCTGACGGCTCTGGTCACGAAGGCCGAGACAAAGTCGGGTTTGCAGATCGAAGGGCATCCGTTTCTAGCCAAGCCAATCAGTTTTGGGGAGTTGATCGAAGGCATAGAGGAAAATCTGCCCGGACGTGCACATTTTTTGCGTCCGTAGCCACCCGAACGCAGACGCGCCCTGGCGCACGCACGATACATTCTTGTAACCAAACCGCTGTCTCGGAGGTCAAAAATATGAGCGTCCCAGTTCGCCACGGGACGAATCCGTCCAATTGGCGGACATGCGAACGAGGTGCGTAAAAAATGTCGAAACGAGTCATTCTCGCAGTCATCGGCGCTATCGTGTTGCTGATCGCATGGTGGAGCTGTCATCACCGCGCTTCGTCTGAGCAATCCGGATCAGCCAGCAGTGGAGGAGCCCCGGGAAGACGTGGTGGACCGGGCGGCGGCGGTCCGGTACCGGTGGTCGCAGGCAAGGTCGAGCAAAAAGATATGCCGATTTACCTTGATGGTCTGGGCACGGTGCAAGCGTTCAACACCGTCACGGTGCACACCCGCGTGGATGGCAATTTGGTGCAGGTCAATTTTTCAGAAGGAAAGGATGTGAAAACAGGCGAGTTGCTCGCCGTCGTCGATCCAAAACCGTACCAAGCCGCGTTCGATCAGGCAAAAGCGCAAGCCGCGCTGGACCAAGTGACGCTGAAGAGGCAGGCCGACTTGCGCGCGAGAAACGTAATAGCGGCGCAGGATTATGATACTGCTGTGGCGAACGCGCAAAAATCGCAAGCCGCCGCCGAGGCTGCTCAGGTCAATCTGGATTATTGCTCCATCAAGTCGCCGATCGACGGCCGCACGGGCGTACGACTTGTCGACATTGGCAACGTCGTCCACGCTGCAGACCAAAATGGAATTGTGGTCATCACGCAATTACATCCGATCTCGGTCGTCTTCACATTACCCGAACAAGATCTGCAGGAAATCTTGAACCAGGGCGGCGCGAACGACGGCTTGCGCGTTTCGGCGTTGGATCGCGGCAACACGACGACGCTCGACGAAGGCACGCTGGCGGTGGTTGACAACGAAATTGATCAAACAACCGGAACCGTGAAATTGAAGGCGACGTTTCCAAACCCAGACCTCAAACTTTGGCCGGGAAAATTTGTGAATGCGCGGTTGATTTTGACGACGCGCAAGAATGCAATGGTTGTTCCCCAAAGTGTGGTGCAGCGCGGCCCGCAGGGAACATATGCCTATGTGATCAAGCCGGACAAAACGGTCGAGATGCGCCCCATCAAAGTTGCGCAAACGGAAAACAATCAAGCTTTGATCGACAATGGATTGAAAGCTGGGGAGCAGGTCGTAGTGGATGGTCAATACAAACTTCAACCCGGCTCGCATGTTGAGTTGACAACGCCGCAGCCGCAACAACCAGCTGCGCTAGGAAAACCGCCAACCGGCAAATCGGCGAGGCCGGCGAAGGGGTCCAAATCATGAGCATTTCCGAACCATTCATCCGCCGGCCGGTTGCAACTTCGCTGATGATGGCCGGCGTCATTTTGCTCGGCGCGCTTGGTTACAAACTTTTGCCAATCTCCGCGCTGCCGACGGTCGATTTCCCAACGATCGAAGTGACGACATTTTATCCCGGCGCGAGCGCGGACGTGATGGTCTCGTCGATCACTACGCCGCTCGAGCGGCAGTTTGGGCAAATCAGCGGATTGGCGTCGATGAATTCCACCAGCTCGTTCGGCACATCGACAATCACTTTGCAGTTCGTTCTCGACCGCCCGATCGACGTTGCCGCGCAGGACGTGCAAGCCGCGATTAATGTCGCCGGCGGATTTCTGCCGCCAAATCTGCCGAACCCGCCGAAATACAACAAGGTCAATCCGGCCGACACGCCGATCCTTACCCTGTCGATTACGTCCGATAGTTTGCCCTTGGATCGCGTGAACGACTACGCCGACACGTTGCTCGCACAGAAATTTAGCGAAGTCACCGGTGTCGGCCTTGTCACGATTCAGGGAAATCAAAAACCGGCCGTGCGCGTGCAAGTGAATCCGGCGGCGATTTCCGCCCTGGGACTCAGCCTGGAAGATGTGCGAACAATTCTCGGACAGGCGAACGTGAATGCGCCGAAAGGCAGCTTCGACGGGCCGCGGCAATCGTTCACTATCGGATCGAACGACCAGATTTTTTCCGCTGACGCTTACAAACCGATCATCGTCGCTTACAAAAACGGCGCTCCGATTCGACTCGGCGATGTTGCGAACATCATCGACAGCGTGGAGAACGATCAGCTCGCGGCGTGGGTCGGCACGAAAAGCGGCGAACAATCCGCCGTGCTGCTCGATATTCAGCGACAACCGGGCGCGAACATCATTCAAACGGTGGACCGCGTGAAGCAATTGCTGCCGCGATTGACCGGTACCCTGCCGCCGTCCGTGCACGTTTCCATTCTGGCTGATCGCACCGAGACGATCCGCGCGTCAGTGCGCGACGTGCAATTCACGTTGCTACTGACCGTCGCGCTTGTCGTGATGGTGATGTTCCTCTTCCTGCGAAAACTCTGGGCGACGGTGATCACGAGTGTGGCGCTTCCGCTCTCGCTAATCGGGACGTTCGGCATCATGTATCTGGCCGGATTCAGCCTCGACAATCTTTCGTTGATGGCGCTAACCATCTCGACCGGCTTCGTCGTCGATGACGCGATCGTCATGATCGAGAACATCGTGCGTTACATCGAAGCCGGCGATGGGCCGTTGGAAGCAGCGCTGAAAGGCGCGAAGCAAATTGGTTTCACGGTGGTGTCGTTGAGTATCTCGCTCGTCGCGGTTTTCATTCCGCTTTTGTTCATGACCGGAATCGTCGGCCGCTTGTTTCGCGAATTCGCGATCACGATGAGCGTGGCGGTCGGTGTATCGGCGTTCGTTTCACTGACGCTCACGCCCATGATGTGCGCGAAGCTGTTGCGCTCCGAAAAAGAAGAAGAAAGAGAACACCAAGGCGAGTTCTATCGCCGGACCGAAGAATATTGGACGCGGTTTAGCAATTTGTATGAACGCGGGTTGCGCTGGGTGTTCGCGCATCAGCGATTCATCTTGAATGTCGCAATCATCACGCTGGTCGCGACCATCCTCCTCTACATCGTCGTGCCGAAAGGGCTGCTGCCGCAACAGGACACTGGGGTGATCGTCGGCGTGACGGATGCCGCGGAGAACATTTCCTTCAAGGCGATGCTGCAACGCGTGCACGCCGTTTCCGATATCGTTAGGCGCGACCCGGATGTCGCGAGCGTGTCGGCTTCGGTCGGCGCGGGAACAGTGAACGCGACCATCAATACCGCCCGGCTTTACATCGTGCTCAAGCCGCACAATCAGCGCGCGAATGCCGAAAAAATCATCGAACGGTTGCGCAATGCCACGCGCGATGTCGAAGGCGTCTCGCTCTTCATGCAAGCTGCGCAGGATTTGCAGATCGATGCGCGCGTCAGCCGCACGCAATTCCAATACATTTTGCAGGACGCCGGATGCGGCCGAGCTCGCAGAGTGGACGCCGAGACTCGTGCAAAAACTTGGACAACTGCCGCAACTCAGCGACGTGGCAAGCGACCAACAGGTCAACGGCTTGCAGTTGAATGTCGATGTCGACCGCGAGAAAGCATCGCGCCTCAACGTGCTCACGCAAGCAATCGACGACACGCTTTACGACGCATTCGGACAACGGCAGGTCTCGATCATTTTCACGCAGCTCAATCAATTCCGCGTCATTCTCGAAGTGGAACCGAACTTTCGCGAATCGCCAGATTTGCTCGACAAAATTTACGTCAAATCAAGCAGCGGCCAGCCGGTGCCGCTGAGCGCGTTCGCGACGATGCACGTGAGCAACACGCCGCTCTCCATCCCGCATCAAGGGCAATTTCCGGCCGCGACCATTTCGTTTAATCTGCAGCAGTGGCAGTTCGCTCAGTGACGCCATTCCGGCCATTCAAAAAGCAGAACGCGAAATCGGTTTGCCCGATACAATCGCAACTACATTCACCGGCGCGGCAGCGGAATTTCGTTCATCGCTAACGAGCGAGCCACTGCTGATCTTGGCGGCCGTTGTGGTGATTTACATCGTGCTAGGCGTTCTCTACGAAAGTTACATTCATCCGATCACGATTCTTTCGACATTGCCATCTGCCGGCGTCGGCGCGTTGCTCGCGCTGCTCATTTGCCGCATCGATTTTTCGTTGGTCGCGCTCATTGGCATCATCCTCCTCATCGGCATCGTGAAAAAGAACGCGATCATGATGATCGATTTTGCGCTCGAAGCCGAACGCAAGGAAGGGATGTCGCCCGAGGAATCGATTTATCAAGCATGCCTGCTGCGTTTTCGGCCCATCATGATGACAACGGCGGCGGCATTGTTGGGCGCATTGCCACTTGCCCTCGAGAGTGGAACTGGCAGTGAGCTGCGGCGCCCGCTCGGAATTTCCATCGTCGGCGGTTTGCTGCTCTCACAATTTCTCACGCTCTACACGACGCCGGTGATTTACCTTTATCTCGATCGGTTTGGACGTTGGATGAAGGAACGCCGTCATCACGACGAGATCGCTCAACCTGAGTTGCCACTAGGATCGATAACAGAACTAGAACCCGAGCCTCAGTTCGCTGGAGTGAACGGTGAAGATGATCGCCTCGGATTTTAGCCATGAATGTCTCTGAGCCATTCATTCGCCGGCCGGTTGGCACATCGCTGCTGGCGGCGGGAGTCTTGTTGCTCGGCGCGGTGGCTTATCACTTCCTCCCGGTTGCACCACTGCCGAAAGTCGATTTCCCGACGATCAACGTGAGCGCGCAGGAGCCGGGCGTCGATCCTCAGACCGCTGCCTCATCGCTGGCCGCGCCACTGGAGCGACGATTCGCGCAAATCGCGGGTGTTTCCGAAATCACATCGGTGAGTTCGCTCGGTGGATCCAACGTTACCATCCAGTTCGATCTCAGCCGCGACATCAACGGCGCGGCGCGCGACGTGCAGAGCGCAATCAATGCCGCGTCTGGGGAATTGCCCAGCGGACTGCCGCAACCGCCCTCCTATCGCAAAGCCAATCCATCCGATGCGCCGATCATGGTGCTCGCGATGACGTCGGACGCGTTGCCCTTGTCGCAAGTTTACAATCTCGCCGATCAAATCATCGGCCAGCGCATCAGCCAGGTCGATGGCGTCAGCCAGGTGACCATCGGCGGCGGCGCGAACTCCGCCGTGCGCGTGCAGATAAATCCGGTCGCGCTCGCCTCGATGGGCCTGAGCATGGAAGACATTCGCACCACGCTTTCACAAGCGAATGTCCTTTCACCCAAGGGTGCATTTGACGGCCCGGAGCAGAGTTTCGTCATCGCGAGCAACGATCAACTAACGCAGGCCGATCAATATCAGCCGATCATCGTCGCGCACCACAATGGCGCGGCCGTGCCCTTACGCGATGTCGGCACGGCAATCGATGCACAGGCAAATCGCGACCAGGCAGGCTTGTTCAACAACAAGCGCGCTGTCTTGTTAGTCATTTTCAAACAGCCGGACGCGAACGTCGTTCGCACGACCGACCAGATTCACGCGATCCTTCCGCAACTGCGCACCTGGCTCCCGCCCAGTGTGCATCTCGACGTAATGAGCGATCGCACGATAACGATCCGGTCGTCCGTGCACGATGTGCAACTAACGCTCCTCATCACGATGGCGCTCGTCGTGATGGTGATGTTTCTCTTCCTGCGCCGGTTCTGGCCGACGTTCATCTCCGGTATTACGATGCCGCTCGCGCTCGCGGGCACCTTCGGCGTGATGTGGCTGTGCAGTTACAGCCTCGACAACCTCTCGCTCATGGCGTTGACGGTTTCGACCGGATTCGTTGTCGATGATGCGATCGTCGTAATCGAAAACATCGTGCGCTTCATTGAGAAGGGCGAGCCACCGCTTCAAGCCGCGTTGAAAGGCGCGCGTCAGATTGGTTTCACGGTCATTTCGATTAGTCTCTCGCTCGTCGCAGTTTTCATTCCGCTGCTTTTCATGAGCGGCTTGATCGGGCGCTTGTTTCACGAATTCGCGGTGACGTTGAGCGTGGCGATTCTCGTTTCCGGCGTCGTTTCGTTAACGCTCACGCCGATGCTCTGCGGTCGATTTTTGAAAAACGAAGAGCGACATCGGCAGCGCGGCGTGTTCGATCGATTGAGCGAGCGCGCTTTCAACGCAATGCGCGATTTTTACGAACGCGGCTTGAAATGGGTCCTCAAACACGAATACACCATGCTCATCGTCACCGGGCTGGTGATCATCGCGACCGTTTACCTTTACTTCGTCGTGCCGAAGGGATTTTTCCCGCAACAGGACACGGGACAAATGATGGGCACGACCGAGGCCGCGCAGGACATTTCCTTTGAGGCGATGAAAGAAAAGCAAGAGCAGGTCGTGAAAACTGTCATGGCCGATCCCGCGGTCCAGGCCGTCGGCTCATTCTTCGGCGGCGGGAGCGGCTCGGCGTTGAATAACGGCCGCATGTTCATCAGTTTGAAACCGAAAGGTTCGGGCAAAGGAGAACGCAAAGATGACGCGGGCACAGTTATCGCGCGTCTGAGAGGAAAGCTCTCGAAAATTCCCGGCGCGCAACTTTTTCTCACAGCAAATCAAGACATTCGTGTCGGCGGAAGATCGTCAAAAGCGCAATACCAATATGCGTTGTCAGATCAAAACATCGAGGAGCTCAATTCGTGGGCGCCGAAGCTCGTGAACAAGCTTCACGAATATCCGCAGATCAAGGACGCCACGAGCGATCAGCAATTTCGCGGATTGCAGGAAACCGTGGTAATCGATCGCGATGCGGCCGCGCGCCTCGGCATTCAACCGCAGGCAGTCGACAGCACGCTTTACAGCGCGTTCGGTCAGCGGCAGGTCTCGATCATTTACACGCAGCAGAATCAATATCACGTCATTCTCGAAGTCGATCCCAAGTTCCAGCTCGATCCGAGCTCGCTCGACAAAATTTACGTCAAATCAAACTCCGGAAGCCAGGTGCCGCTGAGCACGATCGCACATTTCCAGTTGGACAACACGCCACTCTCAGTCAATCACCAGGGCCAGTTTCCATGCGTGACAATCTCCTTTAACACTGCGCAAGGCGTTTCGTTAAGTGAGGCAACGCAAATCGTCGAGCGGGCGAAACGTGATCTCGGAATGCCATCAAGCATTCGCGGAAGTTTCGCCGGCACTGCGAAGGTTGCTCAAGCCTCGTGGGTGACAATGCCGTGGTTGTTTCTCACGGCGCTCCTGGCCGTTTATATCATCCTGGGAATGCTTTACGAGAGCCTGATCCATCCACTCACGATCCTTTCTACAATACCATCCGCCGGACTCGGGGCTCTCTTAGCAATGCTGATAACCGGCAACGAGCTGGACCTCGTCTCGGTCATCGGAATTATTCTGCTTATCGGCATCGTAAAAAAGAACGCGATCATGATGGTCGATTTCGCGCTCGATGCGGAGCGCCACGAAGGACTTACACCCGAAGAATCGATTTACCAGGCGTGTCTCGTTAGGTTCCGGCCGATCATGATGACGACGATGGCTGCGATGTTCGGTGCGTTGCCGCTGGCTATCGGAATGGGCATCGGGAGTGAACTGCGCAAGCCGCTGGGGGTTGCTATCGTGGGAGGTCTCATCGTTTCACAAATCCTGACGCTTTACACTACTCCGGTCATCTATCTCGCACTCGACCAACTGCGGCAACGAAAACGGAAACGCGTTTCGGGTGCTATGGATCTGCGGCCGATCGGGTGGCCACCGCTTTCCGGGTCGCCAGCAAAGTAGATTACGTGTTAGCGCAGGGCACGCTGTCGCGCAGAACTAGTGCTGCTGCCTTCTTAAGATCCGAGAATTGCGTCCTGGAATCGGGACGCGCAAATCCCACAAGCGGCAATATAAAGGAAATTCCTTGAGTGAACGCATATCGCTGCCTGAGCTGAATTGATGGTAGTGAGGATTGTTGGCACGAGCATTGCAGAGCAATTGACACTCCCTAAACACGCAGGTGAGAAATAGTTGGTGATGAGAATTCTTATCGTAGACAATCAGCGCGACATGCTCGAGACGCCATTCTCCCGTACGTAAACCAATCCCCAGCGAATTAATGAAGGACCTGTTAATGGATGTTCGCTATGCGCTGCGAGTGCTTTGGAAATCACCCGGGTTTACGCTCGTCGCCTTGGTCACTCTGATGGTGGGGATTGGGGCAAACATCGCCGTTTTTGGAATCGTGAATGCGGTCCTGCTGCACCCGCTGGAAGTGAGCGACCCGCAGAATCTCTACCAACTCCGTCTCAAGCCGTGGACGAGCTTCAAACTACTGACTACGTCGTATCCTGTGTATGAAGACTTAAGGCGACGGAGCACCACCTTCAGCGGGATGGCGGGCTTTGATGGATTTGCTGAGGCGACCTTGAGGTGGGGTAATACGGTGAAAAGTGTCACCGGCTACGCTGTCACCGGCAATTATTTCGATCTACTGGGGGTGCAACCGGAAGTTGGACGGTTCATTCACGAGGCGGACGAGCATGGGCCGAATTCAGCGCCCTATATGGTATTGAGTGATAATCTATGGCGAAGCGTATTTAACGCCGATCCGAGTGCAGTCGGGGCCACCGTGCGGCTCGATAAAGATCCTTACACGATAATCGGCGTGGCTCCGGCGCAGTTCCACGGCACGGAGAAATTTGACTGGCCGGACTACTGGATACCCTTCGTGAACTGGGGGCAGCAACGCTTGCAAGACCGGACATCCATCTCGGTGACGGTGCTTGGCCGACTGAAGTCAGGCGTAACGCCCCAACAGGCCGCGGAGAATCTGAGTGGGATCGCGGCGCAGTTGGCCAAGGAGTATCCACAAACGGACACCGGAATGCCGCTGCGGCTGGTCCGGCCCGGACTCTTCGCGGACGACGGTGACGTTATTCACGGATTTCTCTATAGCGTCACCGGGCTGGCTCTGCTGGTGTTGGTGGCCGCGTGCGCCAATCTGGCCAGCCTGTTTGCAGCGCGTGCGGCCGATCGCAGCCGGGAATTGGCGCTTCGCGTCGCGCTTGGTGCGAGCCATTGGCGACTCGTTAGGCAACTGATGGCTGAGGCGATGGTCGTGTCGTTGATCGGTGGAACCGCGGGGTTGCTGACCGCGAGCCTGCTGCTCGGTGTGCTGAACCGATGGGATTCGCCCTATGGTCATCTGGCAGTCAATGTCGATGCGCGCGTCTACTTCGTCGCACTGATCTTGACACTGATCAGCGCGCCGTTTTTTGGAATGGCTCCTGCGCGCCAGACATGGCAGAGCAGTCCCTTGCAGGCGATGAAGAGCGGGCCGGTGGATTCAATGCCGCTGCGCCGGTTTGCCTCGCGCGACCTGTTGCTGGGCGCACAAATTACAATCTGCATGCTGCTGGTAACGGCCTCGCTTGTCGCGGTGCGCGGCATGGTGCGCTTGCTGCACGCTCCACTGGGTTTCCAACCGCAGGACGTGATGTTGGCCGAGACGGACCTGAAGCTGATGGAACAGGGCGGCGACGTGCCAATCGAGAAAAAGGAAGCGATGATTGAAGCGGTGCGGAACATCCCCGGTGTGGTGGCGGCGGGCACGGTGAACCGAGTGCCTTTTAATGGCGGTCTGCGTGGGGTTCCGATTTTCCCGCCGGGGACCGCCGAGTTCACCCTGAACAATTCTGTCCTGGCGCCCTACGTGTTTACCATATCGCCGGGGTACTTTGAGGCTGCTGGTACTCGGCTTCTCGGTGGACGGGATTTCTCATGGCAAGACACCACTCAAACGCCGTATGTGGCGATCGTGAACGAAACCTTCGCGCGCAAGATGTGGGGCGACACGTCGGCGATTGGACAACGTTTCATTGTACTGGGTCACTTGACAGAAGTCGTGGGCGTGGTGGAGGACGGCAAATACCACGACATGCAAGAGTCGCCACAGCCTGTTGCGTATCTGTCGCTGTCGCAAAATGAGCAGAACCAAATGATTTTCGTCGTGCGATCGCAGCGGGCACAGAATGAGATCGCGGCCACGGTCGAACGCACCCTGAACGGCTTCGAGCCGAAGCGCGAATCACAGGTACAGAGCTGGCTCGAAGTGCTAGGGGGGCTGAATGCGTTGTTCCCGGCCCGGGCAGCAAGCAGTAGCACTCGGCGTCATGGGCCTGCTGGCGGCGATGCTGGCGGTGACGGGCATCTTCGGCATGGCGGCGTACAACGTGAGCCGCCGGATGAAGGAGCTGGGCATCCGCGTGGCCTTGGGCGCGCGCACGAAACATGTGATGAGCACAGCTGTGGGGCGGCCAATCGTACTGCTTGTGGTCGGGTCGTTACTAGGGCTGTTGTCAGGCGTCCTCGCCAATCGCCTGCTGGGGCAGATTGTGTATCAGGCGAATCCGCGGGATCCCGTGGTCGTGGTCGGCGCGGTGCTAACGATGGCGCTGCTCGGCATTGCCGCGTCCGCCATTCCAGCGCTGCGAGCGATGGCTGTCGATCCATCCAAACTCCTGCGGGAAGAATAAACGGGTGACTACCCTCCTATCTCAGCATGTTGTGAGCATGAAACGATGCGAGCCCCGGTGTCCGACTGTCAGGGAGGCTCTCTCAGAATTTTTTCAGAACGATTGACTGGTTCGGAAACGCGCAGAACAGATTGGCCGTGACAAGAATTCTAATCGCCGACGACCAGCCCGATGTCCTCGAGGCGCTCCGCATCCTGCTCAAGAGCGAAGGTCATCAAACCGACGCGGTCACGTCGTTAGGCGGGGTCTTGAATGCGCTCGAGAAGAAAAGCTATGCCCTTCTCATGATGGATCTCAATTACACCCGGGACACGACCTCCGGACAGGAAGGTCTCGAGGATTCCGCGCATCCAGGCGCTCGACGACACGCTGCCGATCGTGGTCATGACGGCCTGGGCGACGGTCGATCTCGCGGTCGAGGCGATGAAACTTGGGGCGCGCGATTTCGTCACCAAACCGTGGGATAACGATCGCCTTCTCGCGATCGTCCGCACCCAGATCGCGCTCGGGAACGCGCTCCGCAAAAGCCAACAGCTCGAGGCGAAGAACGAACTGCTGCGGGGCAAGATGCCGAATATCATTTCCGATTCGCCCCCGATGCGGCCGGTGATCGAGCTGGTGACGCGCGTTGCGCCCTCGGATGCAAATGTCTTGATCACGGGCGAAAACGGCACGGGCAAGGGATTGATCGCGCAGGCGCTGCATTCGCTCTCGCCGCGGGCGAGCAAGTTGATGATCACGGTCAACATGGGCGGCCTCTCCGAGGGCGTTTTCGAGAGCGAGCTTTTCGGTCACGTCAAAGGCGCCTTCACCGACGCGAAGACGGATCGCGCGGGCCGCTTCGAGCTGGCCGACGAGAGCACGCTCTTTCTCGACGAGATCGCCAACCTGCCGATGAGTCAGCAGGCGAAACTGCTGCGCGTGATCGAGACGGGCGAGTTTGAGCGGGTCGGCTCCTCGCGCACCTTGCACGCGAACGTGCGGATCATTTCCGCGACTAATTCCAACCTGCACGAAGAAGTCGCGGCCGGACGGTTCCGGCAGGATCTGCTCTTTCGCCTGAACACGATCGAGATCGCGCTCCCGCCGCTCCGCGAACGACGCGAAGATATCGCGCCGCTCGCCGCTCACTTCCTGCGGCAGCACGCCGAGCGTTACCGAAAGAAGCTCGCCGGCTTCGAACCGTCCGCGCACGAAGCGCTCATGCGCCATGAATTTCCCGGCAACGTGCGCGAGCTGGATCACGTGATCGAGCGCGCGGTGCTCATGTCGCAGGGCGACGCAGATCAAGGCGAACGATCTTGGCCTGACGAATGCGTCGGACGGTTCTCCAAGGCTGGAGGAGATGAGCCTGGACGAAGTGGAGGCGTTCCTGATCAAGAAGGCGCTCGCCCGGAATGATGGCAACGCGCGCAAAGCCGCCGAGGCATTGGGCCTGAGCCGGAGCGCGTTCTACCGGCGCCTCCAGCACCACGGGCTTTGAGATCTCTGATTGCTGATTTCTGAGGGCCGATTGGGAGAAAACGTGGCCAACCCGACAAATCAGAAATAGATCCCGCGCGCCGCCTCTCCCACGAAGGGCGCCTGACATGGCTCACGATCGCCGCGGGCGCGCCGGCCGCGATCATTGTTTTCGCGCTGCTCTGGTTCGGCGATTTCAGCGCCAAAGGTCATTGGACGTTGACTCTGATCATCGTGGGTTGCTGCGCTCGGTTTTCTTGCCAGCATGCGCGCGAACACGTCGTGCGTCCGCTTCAGACGATGAGCAACCTCCTCGCGGCTCTGCGCGAGGGCGATTATTCGATTCGCGCCCGCGGCGCGCGTGATGACAGCGCTCCGGCGAGGTGCTGCTCGAAATCAATCAGCTCGGCGAAACCTTGCGCGTCCAGCGGCTCGGCGCGTTCGAAGCGACCGCGCTCTTGCGTACCATCATGGCGGAGATCGATGTCGCGGTCTTCACTTTCGATCCCGACCGGCGGCTTCGTTTGGTCAATCGCGCGGGAGAAAATCTGCTCCGCCGCCGATCGACAAGTTGCTCGGGCGCCGCGCGAGCGATCTCGGTCTGGCCGTCTGTCTCGACTGCCGACGAAGACGCGCCGCTGACCCTGACCTTTCCCGGCGCTTCCGGCCGCTGGGGCGTGCGGAAGAGCAATTTTCGCGAGCACGGTTTGCCGCATGAACTGCTCGTCCTGACCGATCTGAGTCGAACCCTGCGCGAGGAAGAACGCCAGGCCTGGCAGCGAATCGTGCGGGTGCTTGGCCACGAAATGAACAACTCGCTCGCACCGATCAAATCGATCGCCGCGAGTTTGGAGTCTGCTCCTGCGCCGGAGCCGCTGCCAGCCGATTGGCGCGATGATGCACGCAGCGGTTTGAACGTCCATCGCGACCCGTGCGGAATCGCTCAGCCGTTTCATGCAGGCCTACGCCCGCCTTGCCCGCCTTCCCCCGCCACAGAAGGAAGAGATCAACCTCGGTGAACTCGTCAGGCGAGTGATCGGCCTGGAGACGCGGCTCGCGGTGCGGATCGCCGGGTCCGAAGACAGTGATCGCGCAGACGCGGCGCAGATTGAGCAATCGCTCATCAATATCGTGCACAACGCGGTTGACGCTGCGCTCGAAACCGGCGGACACGTGACGGTCGGCTGGCGCGAACAGGCCGATTACGCGGAGATTTTTGTGCGAGACGAAGGGCCCGGGCATTATGAATCCGGCCAACCTATTCGTGCCGTTTTTCACAACCAAACCCGACGGCTCGGGCATTGGCCTCGCGCTGAGCCGCCAAATCGCCGAAGCGCATGGCGGCACGTTGGCACTCATGAACCGAGAGGATCGCCAGGGCGCGCGAGCTTTGCTCCGCCTTCCGAAGTAATAGCGTGGCGCAAGCGTCCGTGCTTGCGAGCTTAGCCCGCACAAGCCAGAGGCGCGCACTAACTTTGTCCCAAAATCGGGACGCGAGCGTCCCGCGACTGAAAATGTCGTGTACGAGCAGGTGCGGATAGGATTAGCGCAAGTCTCTGATAATTCAGCAGATACAACTTTGTTTCTGAACTTGGCATGGCCATTGCAACAGTGCGAGGGCAATCACAGATATGGTTGGTCGCCTTATGACAAGAAATTTTTTTGAATCCAGCAAATACACCAACTGCCTCTCACTATAGGAGCTGAAAGAAAATGAAATCATCACCAAACACCTCACCGAACGGGCACAAGTTTCCGCTCGTCGAATATCATTACCACGCGTCGATGCTCAACCCTTCGAGCGCGCCATGCATCAAGACATCGAAATCACTGCGCGACATCGGCCGGGATTATTTCGACGCCGAAAAAGCCAACCGCGAGTTCACGACCGAAGCGGCCGTCTTCGGCACGCTGATCGTCATCGCCATAGTGCCGATTATGACCGGTATGTCCGCGGTGCCTCCGACTCCTTCGCGCTCTCCCGCTGTTTTGATCCAAGCAAAACCGTGATTCCAGAACGAAAACCAACAGATCGAAAGGGTTCTGCGCCCGGCACGGCTTTGCGCCGAATCTTTCCTCGATGAGACGTCCCCGCGCACCGGCGTTGCGGCGAAAAAGCGCAAGCGCCGCATCATGATCATCGCTGCGTCTGTGCTGGGTTTGATCCTGGCCGCAATTGCGATTTCGCGTTTGAAACCGGCGGTCGCCGAGCGTCCATCGCTCGACTGTCTGGGTCGATACCGTCAAACGCGGTCCGATGGTGCGCCAGGTGCGCGGCCTGCGCACTCTGGCGCCGGCAGACATTCGCTCGATTGCAGCAAATACGGAAGGTCGCGTCGACAAGATCCAAAGATCTGGCCCGGCACGCATGTGGAACCGGACTCGGTGAT